>NZ_BKCG01000001.1 GCF_008974325.1 Patiriisocius marinus
TGCCCAATTTTCCAATCCAATCCTTTCGTCATTTTTCGCTCGACTTCATCAAAAAAATCAGCAAGATTTGAAAAGTTATTTCCCTGTATTTTGATGGTTAACATTTTTTTCAGCATTAAAGACAACGTTGTTGTATAAGAATAGTAGCGGATTAATATGCACTACTTTTCGGTTAAGTACAGACTTTTTTTAGATTCACTTACTTTGGATTTAGCACTAAAACCGCTATTATTTTTATACGGTGTTACCTGCAGGCTTTGTTCTTTTTCAGTTAATTTCGATTGTATTCTTTTATTTCTAATTAGAATTCTAAAATATGGACATTTTCCATTTATGGATAAATCTTTTTCGTCATTTCCTTTTCTGAATTTGACAATTTCAAATTGCTCAGGATTGAATTTATGTAAAAATGTTATTGGAACTCCCATAAAACCTTTATAATCTAATGGAATGTTTTTAGTCTTATTGACATTTATTCCATTGTAATTGTCGTATTTAGGGTATTCTATTTCATTTCCATAATATCTTTTGGTAAGTTCAATATCTTCGTGTCGTTTAGAAGTGTCTAAATTTGTTAGCCAAAGACAATTATTTGGTGAAACTATTCTATTTCCAAATTCGTCAATTCTAGCTTCAGTTCCGTAAAGTTCATAATGTTCGGGTACAATAAAACCAGAGACACCTCTACCTAGATTTATTCCCAACCAAGTTTTATTTTCTTTGATTAGTTTAAAAATCTCTTTGTATGTAATAGCATTAATGTTACCAATTATTAAAAACTTTTTATCATAGTCTATGAGTTGAGCAACATATTCTCTGAAAAGTGAGAATGGTGGATTTGTAACAACAATATCCGCTTGTTTTAATAGTTCAACACTTTCTGCACTGCGAAAATCTCCATCACCTTTAAAATGAACAATGTCAGTTGAACTTGGTTTAATATTTTCATTTTCTGCACCTGTGTATTCATAATAAAAACCATTTTCAGTTTTTTCGGTATTAAACAAGTCTATTTTTTGTTCTCTGTAACAAGAAGCGATTAACTTCTTTAACCCTAATTCCTTAAAGTTTAGAGCAAAATAATTAAAGAAGTTGCTAATTGTTGGGTCATCACAATTACAATAAACTACTTTGTTTTCAAAATGCTTTTTAAAGTGTTGCAATTCACTTTCTATATCGGAAAGTTGAGTGTAGAACTCATCACTTTTTGACTTTTTAGCTTTTTGTAGTAATTTATTTGTTGCGTTTCTTGCCATTTTAACTTCTATTTATTTTTTGGTTATTTGATTAAATATATCGCTACCCAAAACTTTAAGAGATGTTTTAGAAACTTCAATCATAATATCAAACATCTTTTTCGCATCCCATTTTCCTCCATTTCCTTGAGAATAAATAGATGTTGCTTGAAGCATAATTGTTTTATCTTTATGTTTAACAAATTTATTTTTACATAAATTGGTATTAATAGGCATTCCATAGTTTGCAGATGTCAATCTGTCTAATCTATTTATCATTCCTGAATTGTATTCAAGTTTTACAATCCTTCCATCTGGTCTTTTAATAGAAATTGTTTCTGTTAAGAAATTTGAGCCTTCTAAAAATAAAACATAAGGAAAATGAGATTCGGATAACATAAAATTAGCGATTTCAGATATGTTTTTATGAGACCTTTCTATTGCATTACCAGCAGCCATTAAGTCTTGATTATTGGCAGTTCCTACTAATTTTCCTTTCAGAATGTTTTCAATATCTTTTCCTTGGTGTTTAGCTTCTGAAACTAGCACTATCCTCCAATTGTCATTATCGTCTTTTACTTCAATGATACCACCATCTGGTTTTATGCTTGAATTTGAAACAAAGAGAGTTTGTCCTAAATCTTTATCAACTTTTTGTAGAGCTTCGTTTATTTCTTCTTTTTTTATAGTTTTTCTGTAACGAAAAGATAATTGAGGATATTCTTTTTCAAGTTGTTCAATAATAAGGTTTGATATTTTACCAACTGTTAAGTCGTGTAATTTTGCTTCATCTCCAAATATACCAACGACACCTTGCGACTGTTTATGTTGATTTGTTAATCTTTTTGATTGGTTCTTTTTTGCCATATTTTATTTATCACTATTCAATTTCACAAAGTTACAATTTTTTCAATTAGTTCGGTTTTTTCAGCTTGCAGGTAACGTTTAGTATAAGAGCAGTAGCGGATTTATTTTAACTACCTTTTGGGAAGCATTATACTTATTTACACAAAAAAAACGGTTTGAGTATGCACTCAAACCGCTATTGCTTTTATACCTTGTTGGCATTAGTTATTCTTTTATTATCTTTCTTGTTGTACTTCCTGAATCTGTTTGGATGTACAATAAATAAACACCTGATGACAGAAAAGATGTATTAACATTAGATTCATTTGACTTAGAATTGTCAATATACAATTCGGAACCCTTAAGATCTAATATTTTAATAGTTTCAATCAGATGTGCCCCCTCAACTTTAATATTAACTATGTCCTGAAATGGATTCGGGTATGTATTGACAATATTATCTAGTAAAGAAGTTTCATCAATACTCAAGGAAGTGAAATCTACGATAGCTAATTCATCAAAATATGGTTTAGAACCATCAGTTCCGTTGAATGAATGACGTTGGGTTACATTACCATTCGCAGGATTGTACTCTATTAAACTACCTAAATTTGCACTTGGCTCCCCTGTAGCAGTAAAGTAAAGTCTTCCATTAGGTGACAATGTCATAGTTCCTTTAGGTCTAACTCCTTCAAGGTCCAATGTATGAATAAACGATACAACACCTGTACTAACGTTATAGGTGAAAATTGTACCAGAATTTACATTATTAATATTTTCTTCAGATGTATTTCCATAAACTAAACCATTCACCTCAATTAATCCACTATATGGGTAATAACCTTCATCTGCTATACCAGCGAAGAAAGGTTTGAAGCCTTGGTAGTTGGACCCATCCAGTTGAATTCTAAAAAGCACACCAACATCACTAACCGTTCCTCCTTGTTGTGATGTTCCATAAAGCAAGCCATCACTACTTTGAAACAACTGATTCTGACAATTTCTAAATCCATGATTTGCACCTGAGCCAGGTGAATTAAACATCACCTCAAGTTGATTAGTAGATGTATTCCAACGGGTGATAGTTCCAAAACCATTTGTTCCACCATTGGCTGTAGCAAAATAAAAATGGTTGTCGCTAGCCTGCATTAATTTTGATTTTGCTTCACCATGAATAGTTTGATCTAAGGTATCTAAAACAGAAATGGTTTGCGTAACTGGGTCATAAGTTGATAATACACTATTAAATACACCGACTTCCTGTTGTGCACAAATAAAGTAGAGCTTTCCATCATTAGCAAGAAGTGGACTGTGATTAATATCATTACCAATAGTAGATTGATCATCAAGTGATTCAATTACAGTTAAGTTATTTGTTAGAGGGTCAAAGCTAAAAAAAGAACCAAAGCCAATAGTAGCTCCCGGATTGTCAACAGGCCCTTCTTCTGTAGTAAAGCCATAAAGTTTACCATTCGCCAGTGTTAAACCTCCTAATGGTTTACCACCCGTACTCGTTGTAAAATCAAAAACTTTTTGAAAGTTTTGGCCGTTTTGATCAACTCTGTAAATGATTCCACGCCCATTCGCTCCTCCTTCATAAGTTGTTCCATACATGTAAGTTTGCGCTTGTAATTGAAGCGTAATAACACTGAGAACTAAAAGTAAAATTTTTCTCATAACTATTTTTTAATAAGATTAAGATTTAAAAATACGATTTTTTTTATTAATGCCAACGGTCTAGGCTATGAGTAGTTGCGTGGGTTAGCACTTAACTTCGCAAGTACACACCAAACTGAAAATCCTCGCGGATTTTCAGAAATAGGCGAAAACAAGCAATTACTTATAGCCATTGTTGTATGGCGTTTTTTATTCAGTTAATATTGTTTTATATTGCTCAAGTTTCACTTCAAAGTAAGCTGTTTTCATATACTTTTCGGCAAAATAACAGCTTTCAGGAAGTCTAAATCTTAAAACATCATTCCCGTCAGTCGTCTGGGAATTAATTACTAAACAAGATTCGGAATAACTTGGTTTTTCAATTGTTTTTGTGATTTTAGCCAAAAGGTTTTCTTCATTATATAAATGTTCTCCACCCAAAATTTTATATCTGTCAGATATATAGCCATTCATTTTGCTTGTCAACTTTATATTTTCTCCTGATTTTAGGTCAATTTTAGTTTTTAAGTCTTCGTATTCGGTTGAAGAAATTATAAAAAAATATGTTCTTTTATCGGCTTCCCAATCTTCTTGAATATTCGGATATTTATATTCTCCGCCTAATCTTTCGTAAAGAAAAACATAATACTTTTTGTCATTTTGATTAATTGTACGGAATTGTATCCATTTAAAGTTTTGTGAAACGTGACTTACCCAATAGGAAGGACATTCTCTATCGTCTATCACATTTTTGTTTTCAACCCATTTTCCTGTTTTTTCATTCTGTTCCCAACCTGATGCTTTTGTCAGTTTTTGAGATTCTGAACTAAATTCAACCGTTACTTTATTTTCTCTACTTTGAGAGTTAACATTTAAAACTGTGGCTGTTATCATTACAGCTGTTAGAAGTACATTTTTTAT
This sequence comes from Patiriisocius marinus, assembly GCF_008974325.1. Classification (GTDB taxonomy): domain Bacteria; phylum Bacteroidota; class Bacteroidia; order Flavobacteriales; family Flavobacteriaceae; genus Patiriisocius; species Patiriisocius marinus. The sequence continues at coordinate 4,659 of NZ_BKCG01000001.1, forward strand.
TTTCATATTCTTAATTTGGTTTTTTCGTCAAATGACATACAACGTTGTTGTATATGGTTTGTTGCGTGTTTTAAGCACCTAATTTAGTAAATAATTACCGACCAAGAAAGTCCGCGAGGACTTTCGCAAGTAAGCAAAAAGCCAGCAATAAATTATATACGGTGTTAGCTTTAGTTTTTTTTTCATATTTCAAAAGCGTAGGTTGTAAATTCAGCAACTTTTGTCTCTTTGTCCTGTATTATTTTAGTGATATATTTTCTAAATAGTTCAATTTCTGGAATGTCAGATTCATAAATTTTAGTGACTTGATAAATAAACCTATTCTTATGGTTTATATATTCAATTTTGAACTGTTTATATTTTCCACCTTTATCTTCTTTGTATTCATCACTTATTAATCTGTAAACTCGACAATAAATAAATGCAATTCTTTTGTTAGTTTCTATAATATCTGTGAAATGAAATTTAGTTGGCTCAATTGGAAATTCAAACTCTCCAAATTTTTCAACTAATTTTTGTCTTTTGTAGGCAAGTCTGTTAGATTCCTTTTCGTATTTGTCTGAATAACAATATCCGCATTTTTTAAAATTTAATGCTTCAAATATTCTCTCGTTAATCTCAATATCTGCATTGTAAATTGTCTTAAAAAATTCTTTTAAATAGTGAATAGTTGGTTCTATGAACAAATAATAGTACAGTTTTAAAATATTCTTTAATTCTCCATCTGAATACTCGGTTGTGTTATTCTCAATTTCTTCTTCTTTAAAAGCTAAAAATGTTGCTGTCTGAAATCGTTTAATAACTTCTTGTCTCTTTTCATTGCGTTTAAAAAATTGAGCAGCATTATGAAGTAAACTGTCAATTCTGGCTTGAATTTCCTCAAGTGTTAGGTTCTCTTTGTAAACATTTCCACTATTTTTATAATCAACTTTTTGAATTCCCTCTATAATTCCAAATTTTGCTTGAAGTCTCATTTGATAAACGTCAGGTCTGTCAGTAAATGAAGATTCGTTTTCCTTAAACCAATTTCTATATTTTTCGATTTCTTCTTCGCCTTTTTCTTTAATTTGTGTTGGGATTCTGTAATTCACGAAATTTGATGAAAGTCTATCGCAATTTTCGTATTTATGATAAGATGGTTTTGAGCCTTCGTAGACAAAAACTTTTTTATCTACAACCTCAATAGCTTTATAGATACTATCAATATTATCTATTGGATTCTCACAAAACTTTTTAAAGTAAAGAAGATTTGTTTTATCAAGTCTATTCAAGAAGTAAATTGACTTTCTATATGGTTCCCAATTTCGTATGTCATCTGGAATTTCTCCGATAAGTTTTTTGAAAACTAAACTCGTATTGTATTCAGTTACAAATGGCATTTCGTGGTTTTTTTAAATTAAAGCTAACGTTGTTGTATAAGATTAGTTGCGTGTTTTAAGCACTAAAGTTAGCAAATAAATCACAGATAGAAAGTCCGCGAGGACTTTCGTAAGTAGGCTATAACCAGCAATTAATTTTATACGGTGTTGTAGCCAGTTATTTTTTCAGTTCGTGTGTTTCTAATAGATAAATAGCCAAAGTAGAAGCTGCTCCAACTGCTAATTTTGCGTGTCTTGGTTGTAAACCTTTAAATTTTCCGTCTTTTCCGTGTCCGCTTCCATATTCATTTCGAACTTCTCCAATTCCTTGTACGACTGATGATAAACTACCTAAAATTTGTTTTATTGAACTTGCAGCTTTTGCTTCATTCGGAATATCATCTGGTGTTAGTTTCAATAATTTAGTCGTTTCTTTCATTAATTTCGGCAAGTCCCAATTTTTGTCATATTCCTCTTTTCTTTCGTCAAATATTGATTTGCAAGAAGTTTCAATTAATTCTTTTGCTAAACCAATTGAAATATGTGGGGAATTCTCAATTGAAGATTCCATTAAATTAATTTGTTGAGAAACGTAATCTGCGTTTAAAATCTTTTTTATTTCATTTCCTTTTTTCTCGATAGATTCTTTTCCGTTTATTTTAATTCTACCGACAAAAATTGGTTTATTTGATATTCTTGTCTTTTCAACAATTTCGAAATTATCATCGGTTAAATTGTCGTTAAAAATCTGAAGTAATTTGCTAACTTCTGACTTATCTGCTCTGACTAAAGGATGAATCATTTCGCACAGAAAATCCAGAAATTTTGAGTCGTCACAATTTAAAAGATTAAACCTGTCATCATTAAAAATCCAATCATCTTCCCAATCATAATTATTTACTCGATGTTGCCAAATATCTCCAGCTGCATTGGGAAAACGGTCGTCTTTAGAAACCATATTTTCCAAATCAAACATTCGTGATAAAAAATTTGATTCTTCAAGTCTTCCAGCATACCAAAATCCTTCGACTTGGATAAAGTCAAATATATTTTGTCTTGTTATTTGAGATATTTTATTCAATGAGTTTCGGTTTTTTTTAATTGGCTACAACGGTTAGTATATGAAAAGTAGGCGATTTCGAAGCGCGAAACTTTCAGTTAAGCACAAAGTTTGATACGAGCCATAACCTTTGAATTTAGCGCTATTTCGCCTATTTTTTATATGCATTGTTGTGTGGCGTTTTACATTTTCACCCCTTTCACTAAAATAGTTGATTTGATTGATTCTTCTTTTAAATGAATAAAACTCAACCGACTATCATCATTCATAAAAGCATTCAAATCTTCTTCAGAAGTAAACGATATGAAATGAATCTCATAGGGATGTCCTGCAGTTGAAGAAACGTAAGAGTTTTTGTCAGGTCTTAATCTGTAAATCATTTTACCATTATATTTTTTCATTAATGGAATAGCAAATTTTTCAAATTCTAAAAAGATTTTTTCTTTCCCTTGTTTGAGGAAAATTAGTTGAGTTATGTATATCATTTTAGGTTCTTTTATGATAAATGTAATCACTAATTATAGGCTCAATTCCTTGATGTTTTAATTCAGAAGTTAATTGTCCTCTGTGATGAGAATAATGATTTGAAATGTGAAATAAAATTTCTTGAATAGTATTATTATAATCTACTCCTTTAGAATTTTGATATGAAATATTCACCTGAAAATTCATATTTTGAAGGATAAACTTTGTTGTTTCAAAATTAGATTTGTCTAATTCAATACAATCGTTGAGAGGATGTATATCAAATACACCTATAGGCTTTTTATTAGTAATTCTTGAATTCCAAATTTGATGTGCATTAAGAGAATGACACAATAATAAAGTAGCTTTTTGAGAAACCTTATTAGGATTTTTAACCATTTGATTGATAAAAAGTTGATTCATTTTTAGATGAAAGTCAAAAATATCTGTAAAGAAGTTTATCATATTACTGTTCATTCTTATCCATAAATTCTGCAATAGTTTTTTCGTGAAAACTATTGCTTTTTGAGAAATCTGAAATAATCCTTTTTCGCTCTTTTTCTGTTTTATTCTGGCTTAACTTTTCTTTAAACTGAATTTCATCAATTGTAATTCTGAAAGCAATTATACCTCTAGCCATTTTCGATTTATAATCGTAGGACAAATCATTCCATTGCTTTAAATATGCAGAATCGAAATTGCTAATCATCTGTTCTAAAATAAGAAAAACTTCTTTTTCATCCTCAACTATTTCAACCTTTCCGTATGTATGAACCGCTATATAATTCCAAGTAGGTACATTCTGTTTGTTATCATAATATTTTGGGGAAATGTAGGCGTGAGGTTCTGAAAAAATAGTTAATATTATATTTTCTTCAATATTAATGGTTTGTTCATTGGCTTTTGCAAAATGAGAAGCGAGAACAATATTATCGTCTTTTTTTGTAATTATAAAAGGCAGATGTGTTGCTATTGGCTTATTTGATTTAGCACTTATCATAACTCCAAAATTAAATCGCTCAATAAATGCAATTGCATCATCAATATTTTCGTTCTTATAGTGGTTTGGTGTAAACATATACTACTCTTTTTCAAAAAATATTAATTCGACAAATGTTCCTTTTGCGATTATTGCTTTATGCTTATTGTCTTCTATACTTTCAATCCAAAGACCATCTCCCTTTTTATACCTAAGTGTTTTGCCATTAAAATCAATAGTCATTTCACCATCTAAAACAAAACCAATATGCCCTTTAGTGCACCAATTTTCTTCAATAAAATCATCATAAAACCGTAAAAGTCTTACGCTTTGGTTTCCTTTTGAAAATATTTTTTGTTTAACGCCTTTGTCGGGGGTTTCCCATTCTATGTTCTTAAAATCAATTCTATACTTGTTCATATTGTCTCAATATAATTGTATTTTGTCAGGGGATTCTTTACCATTTTTTTAAAAATATTCAAAACTCTTATCCTGTTATGTCTTTGCAAAAGAATAGGGTAGATATTGATTACTAAGAACAAAACCGAAACGAAGTCGTATGGGTGAAAATCGCTATTTGTAGTTTAAGTTATTTTTCGTTTGATTTTGATGATGTTTTACGTGATAAATCACATTGTACAACATTTCACGTAAGCTAATTTTTTTTAAAAGTGGGTGAGGAATACACAGTGTGTCTAATTCTTTTTCGGTAAATCTCTCTATTTCCACGTTTAATTGGTCAATTAATTTGCTCAAGGTATTGAGCAATTCCTCTTTTTCATTTTCTGATATGACTCCAGGAACATATGGGCTTGGTGCTTTTCCCCCTATATTGAGTTGTTCTAGATAGTCAGTTAATATCTTCTCGTAGGACAGACTATTGGTTTCTGTTAGCCCAAATTTATTTTTAATTAATGTATTAGGCATTCCAAATACTTGCACAACTGGATATATACAAAGTACAATATGCTTTAATTGTTGTCCTGCTGACCATTTGGTTTGATGGGAAAACTCAAATTCATCAATTGTCATCCCACGTATGTATTCTATAAAAGTTCTATGTGAATTTTTAAGAGTATCTCTTAATTCAGTTTTGTTCATATTTAACTAGGTTTTGATTATTTTTTATACTTTCTCAAGTGAGATTTGGTCGATGTTGTAATAAACGGGTAATCCTTTTCCTTTAAATATTTCAACCTCTTGGTCTGCTCCAATTGAAGCACCTCCAATTCTCAGAACAGCATCACACTTATGAGCCATTGCCAATGATATTGGCATCATTAATTCTTCAAATTTATCAAAGCCTACAGTTTCAATAATTGGCAATGCCACATTAACACCTATAACTGGAATATGACCTTTTAGATGAACTTCATATGCAACTTTGTTCATTTTTTTATGGTTTTGTTTCCATTTCTCTCTGTTCTTTGAACCTGAAGTATATGGTCCTGCAATCATTATATACATTAGCGGTCGTTTTTCCGAATGAATTCTTTTTTGTACAAGTAAAACCCTATACACAACAATGAAATAAATATCAAAGAGGTGGGTATCCAAATTGTGTCTACCCATAACCAATGAACTCCATCTTTATTACCCTTGAATGGTACACAAATGATTAATAGAAACATTGCGAAGTACAATAAATTACTTTTCATAATACATTTAATTTTAAGTAAAAATTTATGGCACGCAATATCTATATTAGAACAAAGTTGAACAAATATTGGGGGGTTGATAAAGGGTTGAACATTTTCTGATTAACTGAATATCAATAATTTGCTTTTGACTTCAATTCGTTCCTGCTTTGGATGTTCAGTTTTTTATATATTTGGTTAATGTGTGATTTGAGAGTACTTTGTTCGATAAATAGCTTGGTCATTATTTCTTTATTCGTTTTTCCCAAAATAATTAGATCATAAACCACTCTTTGTCTCTCGGTCAAATCATTAAGCAGTTCACTAATTCTTTCATTTTTAGATTTGGAATGTTCTCTGATTTGGTTTGAAAGGCTTGAAATTTTCCTTCTGTTAACTTGAAAATAAAGTGCAACAAAGAATGAGCTAACAACCACCATTGCAAAAATTAGGACTGGGTAATTGCCCAAAACCAATTTGATTTCCCCATCATTTGACCTTATAGAAATTGCTATGGATGATAATACAATCGCAATTACTAAAAGAAACTTTTGATATTTTGATAAAATTTTTTCCAAATTCATCTTAATTAAGGTTCAATTATTCTAATTTTTTTTGATCTGGGAATGACACACAACGGTTTTGTATAAGATTAGTTGCGTGTTTTAAGCACTAAAGTTAGCAAATAAATCACAGATAGAAAATCCGCGAGGATTTTCGTAAGTAGGCTCGTACCAAGCAATTAATTTTATACGTTGTTGCCAGTAGTTTTTTATTTCATTCGTTCAATTAAAATGAGATAAAACTCACCAAATTTCGAATACATTTCTCTGGTATTTTCATATTCTTTTAAAATTTCTACTATATTTTCTACTAATGAAAACCCAATTGATTTTTCGTAGTTTAAAAGTTTTTTAGCCTTTTCTGTTCCAAAATATTTATTTGCTATTCTTATTGTTATTGCCCTTATTACAAGTTCGTTAAATAGATATTTCCATTCTCCATAAGCCTGGGATTTTCCATCTTTTTTTAATCTTTCATTGTAATATTTCTCTTTAATAGTCTCAATTTCTTTTTGAAATTTTTCCGTTAGAGGATTTACGAATGAATGACCAAATTCGTGTAATATCATATCCATTTCAAGATATTCTTTCTCAAAATATGGTATATGTTCAATTTCTCCATTTGGTCCAATTATAGCATAAACTTCAATTTTTCCATCTGCAATGAATTTTGAATTAAAACCTCCCGAATGAACTAATGGTGATAGAATTAAATTGTAGGAACCCAATTCACTTCCGTAATATTCTTCTAAATAAGCTGGAAGATGTTGAATAGATTTAGATTGTTTAACTTGATTAATTACTTTCTCATTCAATGCTTTTATTTCACTTAAGTAGGCTTGAAATAATGAATCTTGATTAAAGGAAATAAGTTCTTTTTTGAATTTTCTAATTAAATAGACTCCTTTGCTTTCATCAAAAGGTGCTGGATTTACGACTTCTCTTACTTTAGTCAATTCGGGAAATTCTCCGAACTGTAGAACCCAATCTGTAACATTATTAAAATTAAAATCGTGTTTTTTTGATAATGTATCAAACAAAGCTACTGCCTTATGGTTTTTAAGTGCTTTAAATTTATTGTTCAGCTTTGATTTGTAAAGATTATCGTGGTTATTGATTAAAAAGTAATTGTCTAAAAATGCTATTGAATAGATGGTCTCTATCCTTTCGTCAATTGTTATGTTCAATTCCGATTCTTGTCCGATACATTTTAATGAAACTAAAAGTAGAATTAGGAAAATAGTTTTTTTCATATTGTTATTGAATTCTGGTCGTTTTCTTAAATTACTGGCAACTCGTTATATGATGACATTTGTCATGGTTATCCCGTAAAATAAACAGGATAACAATGGAAAGTCGTCATGGTTATCCCGTAAATGTACATGTTATTTTTATAAAGTTATTTACGGGAATCCGTAACAGCCAAAAAATAAATTAAATAACCATTTACAACCCCTTAAAATTTCCGAAGTACTACAAACTACTCGATTACTTTAAATAGTTTTTAACCTCATCAAAATCTAGCCCACCGTAGTTTCCGCTACTCATTAGCAATAAAGAGGTGTCCTTAAAATCTTGCGTGTATAGGTATGTTTTAAAATCGGCCGGATTTGTAAAAACAGTTAAGTCGTCTCTATCAAAAGCTGCCTCTATTTGTTCCTGTTTTATATCCTGCAACCCTTTAATCATTACTGCGTGCGGAGAGTAAAATACTACTGCCGTATCTGCCGCATCGAGTGCGCCTTTGTATTGCGATAAAAACTCAGGGTTTAAACTACTGTAAGTATGTAATTCTAAACAAGCAACAAGCTTGCGCTCTGGATATTGATTTTTAACCGCTTGTGTGGTGGCACGCACTTTACTTGGCGAGTGTGCAAAATCCTTATAAGCGATTGCCGTTTTAGTTTCGGCTATTTTTTCTAAACGCTTGCTCGCTCCTTTAAAAGTAGCAATTGCCTCATAGAAATCTTCTTGCTGAACGCCCATCAATTGGCAGACCCATCGTGCGCCTTCCAGATTGTTTAAATTATGTTTTCCAAAAACTTCAATTGGCATTGGCCCATCAAAAGTTTCTAGTAATGTTTCGCCGTCCACCACTTCGTAAGCAGGAGTGGTGTATGGATATTTTTTAATTTGGCTTTCGGTCGCTTCAACAATTCGTTTTACTTCTGGGTCTTCTTCATTATAGATAATGGCGCCACCATTTGTAATTTCGGTTAAAAAAATCTCAAACTGTTCTACATAATTTTCATAGGTAGGAAACACATTAATATGGTCCCAAGCTACACCGCTTAATAAGGCGATATTAGGTTTGTATAAATGAAATTTTGGGCGTCTGTCTATAGGCGACGATAAGTACTCATCACCCTCTAGAACCATAAAATCGTTTTCCTCCGTTAAGTGCACCATTGTATCAAAACCTTCCAGTTGTGCCCCTACCATATAATCTACTTCCTTGTCGTGATAATGCATCACATGCAGTATCATAGATGTAATGGTGGTTTTACCATGGGAGCCACCTATTACCACACGTGTTTTATTTTTAGACTGCTCGTATAAAAACTCTGGGTAGCTATAAATTTTAAGTCCTAGTTCTTTAGCGCGAAGCAACTCTGGGTTGTCTGCTTTTGCGTGCATTCCTAAAATAATAGCATCTAAATCTGCCGTTATCTTTTCTGGAAACCATCCATAAGCTTCAGGCAATAACCCCTTAGCCTCTAGGCGCGACTTAGAGGGATCAAACACCTCATCATCACTTCCTGTAATCTGTTCTCCTTTATTATGTAATGCCAGCGCAAGATTATGCATTGCACTTCCGCCAATAGCTATAAAATGAATTTTCATAGAATGTAATTCAGTAATTAAAATTTATAATTCAAAGTTACGGTATTTCTTGAGTTCCGAAATATGCTACATTGGAAGATTTGAGCTTTTATAAACACCATAGCTCATGAGTAAAACACTTAAAATTTCAGAAAAGAAGTTACATTACTTGAAGTACTTTTTTCTCTTCAAGAGCTTCTTTAAAGTCTGGCCTGCTAGCTAATGCTTTATCAATCCAAGTTAAAGCTTGTTGCTTATCTCCAATGTTTTTGTAAATCTGTGCCATCCTAAAATACGCCCAATCCTTAGGCACACCATCTTTAATAGAGTGGTTTTTTACATAAGCCTGTAGGCATTGCAGCCCCAATTGCGCATCGAGATTGTATTGTGCCGCGACTTTCCCTATCTGGTAGTTTAACGTATTGCGTTTGTGTATTTCTAACGATTTTTGTGCCGTTTCAATCGCCTCTTTAGGTTGGTTATTATTTTCGTAATGGGTAGCAAGTTTTTCGTACGTATGTGGCGAACCGCCTATTTCGATGGCTTTTTTGTAGAAAGTTTCGGCATCTTTTGGGCGCTTATTATATTCTGCTATGTAGCCATTAGCCAAGTAACCATCTACTGCCGAAATTTCCAACAACTCATTTGCAAAACCAATAGCCTTCTCTTCACTTCCACCAATTATAGATGGCAACTGAATGTAGAATTCTACTAATGCCCAGCGAACATCAATATGTTTTGGGTCTAATGTAGCTGCAGTTTCAAAGGAGTCTTTAATATCATTAATATAAAGTACCGCACGCAGCCTGCTAATTTCGAGTGCTTTCATACCCATTGCGCCACCATATTTAAAGTGGAAATTTGCGCTATTTGGAAACTCGTCTTTAAGATCTTCGTAATAATCAATAGCGTCATCCCATTCCTTTGCATATCCTGCAATATCACCTAAGTACTCTCTTGTTTTAACGTGATCTGGATTTGCTTTAAGATAGGTTTTAAAAAGTGGTTTTGCCTTGCTGAAATTTTCCTGCTTGAATAATTGTTCTGCCTTTTCAAAAGAAGACTGAGCGACTAAAAGTGAGGGGATACATAAAAGTAAAAAAAGGTATTTCATTTTGTGCTATTTCCGAAGAGTAAAAATATTCTTTTATCATGTAACTGTGGCTACTTATTGAAGTATTAACAGCATATACGCTTAAATATTATTTCTTTTCTGGTGGAAATTTAGCTAAAATTTTAAAAACCATTTTAGTAAAATGCGCTTCTTTTTGCTCAGGCGTAGCGCGTTCACTTATAGATTCCACTAAGCTACCTTGCCACACTAAGGGCTCGTTTGCTGTTGCTTGGAAAACTTCTATAGTTAGTTCTTGCTCTAGTTGTTTTGGGCCAATTGGGATACCCACTCCTCCACCTACTGAAATCCCACCTCCTCCAGAACCTACACCAATACCTAGTGTATTACGAGAGCTCGTCAAAGCTTCGTTGACGTAATACTTAATATAAAATTGGTTGTAATCTGTAAGCTGCCATCCTTTAGCTACAAGTGAGCTATCGACAGCTATTTCAATACGCCTATTATCAAGATCATTTAAACCGGTGTTTTCAGCTTTGTAAAACTGAAAGGTTTTAATGGTATCAAAGTCGGTTTTTTTATCGTAATCTATTGCAACACTAGCACCACAAGAAGTTAACAGTATAGCAGTGATAAAAACATATAAAAATTTCATAGGGTTTACTTTTTGCATTAAGATAGCAAAAAGTAAACCATAGATTTAATGCTTTTATTGTTTTATGATTTTTTTAGTAGAAACTGAATTCAAAAATTAGTCCGTCACCGACTTTTCATTCAACATTGACCACAGTTTGTCTTTCAACTCCATTAACCCCGTTTGTGCTACTGAACTGAAAAACATATATGGAATTCCTTTAAAATCTTTATCAAGTTCCACTTTCATTTCAGCTTTTAGCTCTTCGTCTAACATATCACTTTTTGAGATAGCGACTAGTTTGTCTTTGTCTAACAACTCAGGATTATAACGCTTTAATTCGTCTAAAAGAATATCGTATTGTTTTCTAATATCGTCTGCATCTGCAGGAATTAAAAACAGTAAGCTAGAGTTACGTTCAATGTGGCGTAAAAAGTAATGTCCTAAACCTTTACCTTCTGCTGCACCCTCTATAATACCAGGAATATCTGCCATTACAAAAGTTCTATGATCACGGTATTCTACAATACCTAAGTTAGGCTTTAGTGTCGTAAACTCGTAATTCGCAATTTTTGGTTTTGCTGCTGTAATTACAGAAAGTAATGTTGACTTACCAGCATTAGGGAAACCTACTAAACCAACGTCTGCAAGTACTTTCATCTCAAGAGTGAAGTTACCTTCTTCTCCAGGAGTACCTGGTTGTGCATAACGTGGTGTTTGGTTTGTAGAACTTTTAAAGTGGTTGTTTCCACGACCACCCATTCCACCTTTAGCGATAATCAATTCCTCACCATCTTCAAGCAATTCCTTCATTCGCTCGTTAGTGTCTGTATTTATAACAAGTGTACCTAATGGCACATCTATATAAACATCTTCACCATCTGCACCAGTACTTGTTTGCTTACTACCATTTAAACCTTCACTTGCCTTAAAGTGGCGTTTAAATTTTAAATGGTGTAAGGTCCACATATTGTGGTTTGCTCTTAAAATAATATGACCTCCTCGACCTCCATCTCCTCCATCAGGTCCACCTTGAGGTATATATTTTTCGCGACGTAAATGCGCGCTTCCTGCACCACCTTTTCCAGATGTTACGTGAATTTTAACGTAGTCAGTAAAATTTCCTTCTGTCATATTCTTTTCCCTCTAAAAAGAGAGACCGATTTTAATAGCAAACACTTAATTTAAAATAAAGAAACACCACCACAATGGCGTACAACTTCATTTCAATTATAATTTATCAATCACTTTATTTAAACGCTCTGTAATATCTTCAATACTACCTACACCATCAACACCGTAATATTTATCTTCAGCTTGATAGTATTCTTTTAGGATATCTGTTTTACGATAGTACTCTGCAATACGCTCTCTAATTACTTCTTCGTTTGCATCATCTGCTCTTCCGCTAGATTTTCCACGTTCAAGCAATCTTCCAACCAATACCTCATCATCAACCTCAAGTGCTATCATTGCAGCAACCTCAGTTCCTTTCTCTTTCATAAACTCAGTAAGCACTTTCGCTTGTTCCTTTGTACGTGGGTAACCATCAAACAAAAAACCTTTTGGATTAGTTTCTAAACGACGGTTTACTTCAGCTTTAAGCATTTCGTTTGTAACACTATCAGGCACTAAATGACCTTTTTCGGTATAGGTTTTTGCAAGTTTACCAAGCTCGGTATTGTTTTTCATGTTGTACCTAAACATATCGCCCGTAGACAAGTGTATGAGTTGGTATTTCTCTTTTAATACTTCAGCTTGTGTTCCTTTTCCTGCTCCCGGAGGGCCAAATAATACGATGTTTGTCATGTTGTTTTCCCGCGAAAACGGGCTCTTATTTAATTTAACTTCTATTCTTTCTTCGGAAATATCACTTTTTAATTCGCTCGAATTTTTTATTCCAAATAATGATTTAATAAATTCCCACATTTCAATAAGTGTTCCATAAAAATTAGTCGGCGCAAAGATACTTATTCGAGACAAGAGTTAAGAACCTTGTGTTCAGAAATGTTAGTTCAACTATATAATTAACAATTGCTGCTATTTCCTCTTAAATTTAGATTTCAATTTCGCCATCAAACCTTATCTTTGTGTTATGGCAAATTATTTTTCTTCAAATTTTACTTTAGGAATATTAGGCGGTGGCCAACTAGGTAAAATGATGCTTTACGAAACACGTAAATTTGATATCACTACACACGTTATAGATCCAAGTGCAGAAGCACCTTCACGAATTTCTTGCGACTATTTTGAACAAGGAGATTTAATGGATTTTGACACTGTTTACAACTTCGGAAAAAACGTAGATGTACTCACTTTTGAAATTGAAGGCGTTAATATCGAAGCATTAGCAAAACTTGAAAGCGAAGGAAAAAAGGTATATCCTTCTTCCGAAACATTAAAGAACATTCAAGATAAAGGCGTTCAAAAAAACTTTTATAAGCTCCATAAAATTCCAACAGCGCCATTTTTAGTATTTAAAACTAAAGATGATTTAACCGAAGCAATTGTTAGAAAAGAACTAACACTTCCATTTGTTTGGAAAAGTTGCACAGGTGGTTATGATGGAAATGGCGTTTCAGTAATTAGAACTGAAGAAGATATCATTCCACTAGCTGAAGGTTCATGCATTGCTGAGAAATTAATTCCTTTTAAAAATGAATTAGCAGTAATTGTGGTTCGTAATCCTTCGGGAGAGGTAAAAACATATCCCGTTGTGGAAATGGAATTTCACCCAGAAGCAAATCAAGTGGAATACGTAATTTGCCCCGCTAGAATAGATGACAAGGTTGCAAAAAACGCACGAGATATCGCCGTTAAAGTTTCCGAAGCATTTAAACACGTAGGCCTTTTAGCAGTTGAAATGTTCCAAACGGAAGACGATGAAATTATTGTAAATGAAGTAGCGCCTAGACCACACAATAGTGGACATTATAGTATTGAAGGAAGTTACACAAACCAATTTGAACAACAAATAAGAGCCATCCTAGATTTACCCTTAGGAAATACTGACTCTAAAGTGGGCGGGATAATGGTAAACCTTGTAGGTGCTGAAGGGCATACCGGCGAAGTTGTGTATGAAAATATTGAAAAGATTATGGCAATGCAAGGTGTAACACCACACATTTATGGTAAAAAACAAACGCGTCCTTTTAGAAAAATGGGACACGTTACTATTGTAAATGAAGACATTGATAAAGCGCGAGAAATTGCAGAGGAAGTAAAAAATAATATTAAAGTGATAAGCAAATAATTATGAAAGTAGCAGTAATAATGGGAAGCACTAGCGATATGCCAGTGATGCAAGATGCCATTGACATCCTAAGAGGGTTTGATATTGAAATTGAAGTAGATATTGTTTCTGCCCATAGAACACCAGAAAAATTATTTGATTTTAGCAAAAACGCACACACTCGTGGCATTAAAGTAATTATTGCAGGTGCAGGTGGTGCAGCGCATTTACCAGGAATGGTAGCGTCACTTACTCCATTACCAGTTATTGGTGTTCCTGTAAAATCTAGCAATAGTATTGATGGATGGGATTCAGTTTTATCTATTCTACAAATGCCTGGAGGAGTTCCAGTTGCAACTGTCGCTTTAAATGGAGCCAAGAATGCTGGAATACTTGCAGCACAAATAGTAAGCACCGCAGATAAATGTGTTCTAGATAAAGTAATTGCTTACAAAGAAGGTCTAAAGATGAAAGTTGAAGAAGGAGCAAAGAAAGTCAAAATTTAAAATGATAAACCGACTCGTCAACAGATCCTTTTACATTTTTCAGTTTTAAATTTAAAATTTTACATTTAAATGAATCCATTACTACAACCCTTCGACCAAGCACCATTTTCAAAAATAAAAAATGAACACTTCGCTCCTGCTATCAAGCAATTGATTGAAGACACAAAGAAAGAAGTGAATGCTATTGTTGAAAATAATGACGCTCCTACATTTGCTAACACTGTAGAAGCGCTTGAAAATACTGGACACCAGCTAGACAGAGCTACAAGTATTTTCTTCAACCTAAATAGTGCTGAAACAAATGAGGAAATCCAAAAGATAGCACAGGAATTATCTCCACTTTTAACTGAGTTTGGTAACGATTTACTTTTAAATGAAGCACTCTTCAAAAAAGTAAAAACTGTATTTGACGCTCGTGAAACATATAATTTAACGGCCGAGCAAAAAATGTTGCTCGATAAGCAATATAAAGGCTTTAGTCGAAATGGTGCTAATCTTTCGGAAGAGAAAAAAATAGCGCTTCGTAAAATTGACACTGAGCTTTCTAAACTTAAATTAACATTTGGAGAAAATGTATTAGCAGAAACAAATGCTTATCAAATGCACCTAACTGAAGAAAGTGATTTAGCTGGACTTCCTGAAGGTGTAAAAGAAGCGGCAGCACAAACCGCAAAGGAAAAAGAGAAAGAAGGATGGGTATTCACACTAGACTATCCTAGCTATGTTCCTTTTATGAAATATGCTGAAAACAGAGCATTACGCAAAGAATTATCATTAGCGTTTGGTGCTAGAGCGTTTCAGAAAAATGAGCATAATAACGAGCAAAATGTTATTGACATCGTAAATCTACGTCATCAACGTGCTGCATTATTAGGTTATGAAAGTCACGCGCATTTTGTACTTGAAGAACGCATGGCCGAAACGCCACAAAAAGTACAATCATTTTTAAATGAACTACTTGTAAAAGCGAAGCCTGCTGCACAAAAGGAATTTGACGAACTAGAGGCTTTTGCAAAAGAGCTTGACGGAATTGATCAACTTCAAAAATGGGACAGTGCTTTTTATGCCGAAAAGTTAAAGCAACAAAAATTTAGTCTAGATGACGAAAAACTAAAGCCATACTTTAAGCTTGAAAACGTAATAAACGGAGTTTTTACGGTAGCTAATAAATTATTTGGGCTTGAATTTGAGATAGATAATACCATTGAAAAATACCATGAAGATGTAAAAACCTATCGTGTAACCGATGCTGAAGGCGCACTAGTTGCTATATTTTATGCAGATTTCCATCCTCGAGCAGGAAAACGTGGAGGCGCTTGGATGACAAGCTACAAACCTCAACAGAAATTTCATGGCATTAATGATCGCCCACATATTTCAAATGTCTGTAATTTTACAAAGCCTACAGCTAGCAAACCCTCTTTATTAACGTTTAACGAAGTAACAACCCTGTTTCACGAGTTTGGTCACGGCTTACACGGAATGCTTGCTAACACAACTTATAAGGGGTTATCAGGAACTAATGTGTATTGGGATTTTGTTGAATTACCGAGTCAGATTTTAGAAAACTGGTGTTATGAGAAAGAGACTTTGGAGCTTTTTGCAACGCACTATGAAACAGGCGAAGTAATACCAATGGAATTGGTAAAGAAAATTAAAGAATCGGCTACCTTCCACGAAGGAATGCAGACTATGCGCCAGTTGAGTTTTGGACTTTTAGATATGTCTTGGCACGGTAGTGATCCTTCTAATATTTCAGAAGTAAAGAAATTTGAAACGGAAGCTTTTGGTGATACTACTTTATATCCAGAAACTCCAGAAACTTGCATGAGTACAGCATTTTCACATATTTTTCAAGGTGGATATAGCGCTGGATACTACAGTTACAAGTGGGCCGAAGTACTTGATGCAGATGCATTCGCTTATTTTAAACAAGAAGGAATTTTCAATAAAAAAGTAGCTTCTAAATTTAAAGACACCGTACTTTCACAAGGAGGAACAGTTGATCCAATGGAGCTTTATAAAGCCTTTAGAGGACAAGAACCTAATCCAGATGCATTATTAGAAAGAGCAGGTTTACTAGTAAAATAATACATACTGTTATGAATTCATTTAAATACATTTTCGTTTTACTATTGTTTATTGGTTGTAAAGAAGTAACAACTAACAACGTTTCTATTGAAAACAAACCCACTGAAGAAGTGAAAGATGATGTTGTGAATTCGGCTAACTTAAAACTACTTCAAGGCTCTTGGCAAAACACGCTTGATACGCTAAGTGTTATAAAGATTAAAGGTGATGTAATTTCTAATTATTACAGCGGTATAAGTGCAGGACCCGGAGTTAGAATTGAATTGAGCGATCGATGTTTAGCTAACCCTGATCCTAGTAGAGCTAGTGAACCAGATCGTTATATTTCAGTAAAAGGAAAATTTCCAGATTGTTATTACATCAACAAAATTGATAAAAATAACTTAATGCTCAATTTCCTGAACGGCGGTATTGATTTAACTTTCAAGAAAATTTAACCACATTTAAAATAAGTCTTTTTAAAAAGACCGAACTAAACTTTCAATAATTATTGAAAATTGAAACACAAAAAAACGCCCTTTAACTAAAGGGCGTTTTTTTTATAAGCAGTATGTTTTGAAAATTATTTAACAACAACTTTCTTAGACACCATACCTTTTCCTTCCGTTACGAAAGATAAAATATACAATCCTTGAGATAAACTAGTGGTTGAAATTATCCCTTGATTAGAAGTAACATCCTCTTGAAAAATTTTATTTCCTAAAGCATCATATAAAATTACTTGATTGAAATCTTGATTTGATTTATCTAGTGTATAATTAAGAATCCCTCTAGTTGTAGTAACGCTTACCGTACTAGCCAAAACGTCGTTTAATCCTAAAATAACACTCTTAGAAGCTTCAATTAAAAATTCAACACAAAGCTTTGCAAATTTAGTTGCGTGATCTGCAGTTCCTGAAACACTAAAAGTGTCATTAGGGGTATGTATTGCTCCATTGTGATCGCCAAAATTAGCCTCAAAAGGAAAAGATGCCATATACCCTTCAGCAGTCCAACTAGCGTGATCTGAACATCCGTAGTTACAAACTGATGTACCATAAGTAACAGCGTGTGGTCCACTTGCATTATAATGATCTAACAAACTCATTAAATAATTATTTAAAGTCGCATTAGTAAAGTCCGTTACAAATGAGATATCGTTTGCAGAACCATTAAAGTTTGTCATATCAAATTGAACAACTGCTCCTACATCAACACCATTACTACTATAGTCTTCTGCAATTTCTGCAGAACCAACTAACCCAATTTCTTCAGCAGCATATGCCATAACTTCAATAGTACGTTGTGGCACATACCCTATTTCAAAAAGACTTCTAACAGATTCTGTTATAGTAGCTATTCCTGAAGCATCATCATCTGCTCCAGGTGCATTTGTTTGTGCTTGTGATGAAGTCGAATCTAAATGCCCACCTACTATTACATACTCATCAGGAAAATCTGCTCCTTCAATTGTCATTATTACAGAAGGCATATTCGTATTGTTATGATCGAATAATCGAACACTAACATCGGTTCTTCCAAAAGAAGCTGCAAGAGCCTCCCATTTTACTTTCAAATCTTCAGCTGCTTGTGATCCACTAGTAGTTGAATGATGACGTGTACCATAAGCTTCAAGCTCTAAAATATGATCTTCTATTCTTGATGTATTAATTACCCCTAAAGCTTCAGCTACAATTGCATCTTCTGTAATTGTAAAGTCTATTACTGATCGAACTGTATTTGGCTCTTTATTTAAACTTTGTAAAACCGCAGCTTCAGAAGCTTTATAAACATAACCAGGGCCGTGAACTAAAACTCTATCGTGAAGTTTATGCGCTGCTAATTGAGACATATAAACAGCCGCTTCATTTCCTTTTTTTGCTAAAATTGAAACTTCGTTTGGAAAGTCGTTTGATAATTCTTCAGCATCTTGAACAGCCATTTTAGCATAAAAACGTTCAGAATTCATCTCTTGTGATTGCGCTACTGTGACAGTAAGAACAAACAATAATAATAATTTTTTCATCTCTTTTTTTCACGAAAATACAAATTTAGATGCTAGTAACTTCTACATTCAGTTTTTAGAAATCAGTACTTTACATTATTATAAAAAATGTAACTGTTAAAAAAACTTTAGCTATTTTTGAATTTGCTTATGTCAAAACACGTAATTAACACTAATGAATGGGTAGATCGCTATAGCGATTATCTCTACAATTACACGATAGTTCGTGTAAATGATCACGAAGTAACGCAGGATTTAATTTCTGAAACATTCTTGGCAGGACTTAAATCTGCTGAAAATTTCAAAGGAGAAGCTAGTGAAAGAACTTGGCTAATTTCAATTTTGAAACGAAAAATCATTGATCATTACCGAAAGACAAATAGCAAAAAAGGAAAAGCAGAAGTTAGAATGAACTATTCAGATGAAGATTCTGAAGGTGATTGGCTTGAAGAAAGAGTGAGTGATCCCTTTGATAAAACTGCTGAAGAGACTATGGAAAATGAAGAATTAGGGATGGCTATCCACAATTGTCTAGACACATTGAACATTAAGCAGGCTACCATTTTTAAAATGAAAACCATAGATAATTTTGATACCGAAGCAATTTGTAATGAATTTGATATAACGCCGTCTAACCTATGGGTAATTATCCACAGAGCAAGAACTGCTATGGCTAATTGTCTAGAAAAAAATTGGTTATAGAAATGAGTATCTTTTTAAAATGCGAAGAAGCAAATCACACCTGTGATAAAAATCAATACAAGGAAGCTAGCTTTCTTGAAATGATAAAATTAAACATTCACGTTATTTTTTGTAGAGCCTGTCGAGAATATTCGGCACGAAATGCAAAGCTTACAAAATTTATTAAGCGTAATAAAGTAAAAACTATGTCATCACAAGACAAAGAATCTTTAAAGCAGCGCTTAGAAAAGGAAATGGCTAAACAATAATAGTATAGCTACATAGAAAATCGGAATACTTTCAACCCAAAAGGCTGCAAAGTATTCCGATTGTTTTTTCTTAGAAATAAGGATTACAAATCCTAAAACTACACATGTGATACTCAATGCAGAAATATGCTTGGCTGAAATCACATCTTTAAAACCTTCTAATAGTATGGTGAAAACTATTAGCCCTATCCCAAATATTTTAGTCTTATTAATTCCCCATTGCTGCGGCATTGTACCTAATGCTAATTCATCAAATTTCAAATCTCTAATTTCAAAAGGAATCATTAACGCAAGTACAAGTACTATTCGTTGTGTAAATGTTAACCAAACATCTGTATCAAAAGGAACTCCATTCTCAAGTGAAGGCAATACACAAGTAACACCAGCCCATACAATTGCAACTATAACAACTTTTATTCCTGCTAAAGTTCGTAAACTAGTCTTCCTAAACAATGGGACAGCATAGAAAAAAGTAAGCGCACTTAAAGCAACCCCACCCACTATCGTTTTAAAATCTATGTGGAACAAACAATACAGAAATAAACAAAAGCTTACAAAAGAGAATGCCTGTATTGCCTGTAATGAATTTGTCAAACTTCTATGGTGCAATCCAGCAGCTTTAGCATATTTAACAAAATTGTATCCAGAAATTGTCGCAAAAAAAACAAGACCGTAAAAGTAAATACTTAAACTAGAATTAAACTCAAGAGACCACACTTTTACAAAACTTGTAACAGCAAGCGCCACATGGATACTTGACTTTATATAAAAATCTACTATATTTTTTATAATTCGCACTTCGTAAAATTAGTTATTACAAATGAAGTAGTAACATTATAATCAATTCGTTTAGCATAAAAGCGATATCAAAATAAGTCCATTCCTCGCAAAAGCCAACAATAGATACTAGTTCGCTCCTATTCACATTAATAGTTGGTACTTGACAAAAATGGATTACTCTTTCAGTGTTGTTAGTAACCTCGTATTTCGGTTGAAAAGTTATGATTTTAGTTCGTTAAAACGCGGTTCAATTAATTCAAATAAGTTGTATTTTTGAAACCCGTTTAAAAAGGTGGTTTTTATTTAAAATTTCCGAAGTAAAACGACTATAACAATACGTTTAATTAACTGTATCTCCACATAGAAAAAGTACTATGAATACTGACTCATTTGCTCTTAGACATATAGGACCTCGTAGAAAGGACCTTGACAAAATGCTCAAAACCGTGGGTGTTGAAACTATTGATCAACTCATTTTTGAAACTATCCCCGATGATATCCGTCTTGAAAAAGATATAAAACTTGACACTGCAATGAGTGAACAAGAGTATCTTGAACACATTACGGAGTTATCTTCTAAAAACCAAGTTTTTAAAACATATATAGGTTTAGGATATCATCAATCGATAACACCCCCTGTTATACAAAGAAATATTCTTGAAAATCCAGGTTGGTATACCGCATACACTCCTTATCAAGCCGAAATAGCACAAGGTAGACTTGAAGCACTATTAAATTACCAAACAATGGTAACGGACTTAACAGGAATGGAACTTGCAAATGCTTCACTACTTGATGAAAGTACTGCTGCTGCTGAAGCAATGGCACTGTTATTTGCTGTAAGAGAAAGAGAACAAAAGAAAAACAACGCAAACAAGTTTTTTGTTAGCGAGGAAATTTTACCACAAACTTTATCATTATTAGAAACTCGCTCTACACCTATTGGTGTTGAATTGGTTATTGGTAATCATGAAGATTTTGATTTTTCAGAGGAATTTTTTGGAGCTATCCTTCAATATCCAGGAAAAAGCGGAAAAGTTCACGACTATAAATCGTTTGTAGCAAAAGCAAATGACCACCAAATTAAAGTAGCAGTAGCAGCAGATATTCTTAGCTTAGTAAAGCTAGAAGCACCAGGGAATTTTGGAGTTGATGTTGTTGTTGGAACTACACAGCGTTTTGGAATTCCACTTGGTTACGGTGGACCACACGCAGCTTACTTTGCTACTAAAGAAGCTTACAAACGTAATATCCCAGGACGTATTATTGGTGTAACTAAAGATACTAATGGCAATCGTGCTTTGCGTATGGCGCTTCAAACTAGAGAGCAACATATTAAAAGAGACAAAGCGACAAGTAATATTTGTACTGCTCAAGTTTTACTAGCGGTAATGGCAGGTATGTATGGTGTTTATCACGGACCAAACGGTTTAGAATATATCGCTTCTAAAGTACATAACCACGCAGCTACATTAGCAGATGCATTAGAAAAATTAGGATTATATCAAGCTAATGAAACATACTTCGATACAATCGCTATAAAAACAGATGCCACTAAAATTAAGTTTTTATCTGAAGCAAAAGAAATTAACTTTTACTACCCAGATGACGAAACGGTTGCTATTTCTATTAACGAAACAACAACACTTAAAGACCTTAACAAAATTGTAGCTCTCTTTGCTGAAGCTACAAATAAAGATTCTTTTAAAATTACAGATATTAAAGAAGGAACTGGAATTCCAGAAAGTATAGCAAGACATAGTGCTTTTTTAACTAATGATGTCTTTAACAGCTACCACAGTGAAACGGAGCTAATGCGTTACATCAAGCGCTTAGAACGTAAAGACCTTGCGTTAAATCATTCTATGATTTCTTTAGGTAGCTGTACAATGAAACTTAATGCAGCTGCAGAAATGCTTCCATTGAGTGACCCTATGTGGGGTAATATGCACCCATTTGTCCCAACAGAACAAGCAGGTGGATACCAATTTATGCTTAAAAAATTAGAAGAGCAATTAACTGAAATCACTGGTTTTGCAGGAACTTCATTACAACCTAACAGTGGTGCTCAAGGTGAGTATGCAGGACTCATGGTTATTAGAGCTTACCACGAATCTCGTGGAGATACTCATAGAAACATCTGCTTAATTCCATCTTCTGCTCACGGAACAAATCCTGCAAGTGCTGTTATGGCAGGAATGAAGGTAGTTGTTACTAAAGCTACTGAAGAAGGAAATATTGATGTTGATGATCTAAGAGCAAAAGCTGAAGAACACAAAGACAATCTTGCTGCATTGATGGTAACATACCCATCAACACACGGAGTTTATGAAAGTGCAATTAAAGAAATTACAAGCTTGATTCACGATAATGGTGGTCAAGTATATATGGATGGTGCAAATATGAACGCACAAGTAGCCCTAACTAATCCAGGAGCCATTGGCGCAGATGTTTGTCACTTAAACTTACACAAAACCTTTGCTATTCCTCACGGAGGAGGTGGACCCGGTGTAGGCCCAATATGTGTAGCAAAACAATTAGTCCCATTTTTACCAACTAACCCAGTAATTGAAACTGGTGGTGACCACGCTATTACCGCTATCTCAGGAGCACCTTGGGGAAGCGCATTAGCCTGTTTAATTAGCTATGCTTACATATGCATGTTAGGAGAAAATGGACTAAAAAAATCGACTCAGTATGCTATTTTAAATGCAAACTATATTAAAGAGCGCTTAAAAGGATCTTACGAAGTATTATATGCTGGAGAAAGAGGTCGCGCAGCTCACGAAATGATTATTGACTGTCGTCCATTTAAAGCAAACGGAATCGAAGTAGTTGATATCGCTAAGCGTTTAATGGATTATGGATTCCATGCACCTACAGTTTCATTCCCAGTTGCAGGAACTATGATGATTGAACCTACCGAAAGCGAAAGTGTTGAAGAACTTGATCGTTTTTGTGAAGCTATGATTTCTATTAGAAAAGAAATTGATGCCTCAAATAAAGATGAAGCAAACAACTTATTAAAAAACGCACCACATACACAAGCAATGCTCACAGCAGACACTTGGGAGTTCCCTTACACAAGGCAACAAGCTGCATTTCCATTAGAATATGTAAGCGACAATAAATTTTGGCCAAGTGTTAGACGTGTTGACGATGCATACGGTGACCGAAACTTAATCTGTACTTGCGCACCAATCGAAGCTTACATGGAGGCATAGCCGAAATGTTATTTTTCCAAATCCTCATTTTAAGCCGTTTAAAATGAGGATTTTCGATTTATTCGGATAAATATTATCAATATCTAAAAGTGAATACATTTCACTAGTTTTTAAGACGGTTAAACAACTGTTTTAAGTAATTTAGCCAAAAACCAAGTACTATGAGTGTTACCATCACTGGCATAGGAAGCTATATCCCCCAAGGTGTTGCTGCCAATAAAGATTTTAAAAACCACGATTTTCGTAATCAAGACGGATCAAAATTTGGTCAAGAAAACGACGTGATTATTGAAAAATTCAAAGCTATTACTGGTATTGAGGAACGTCGTTACATTAAAGACGAACTTACAACTAGCAGTATTGCAGCAATTGCAGCACAAAATGCAATTGACAATGCTGGAATTGATATTGAAACTATAGATTATATTATTGTAGCACATAACTATGGCGATATAAAACACGGTGATTTACAAAGTGACACTGTACCTAGTTTAGCTTCAAGAGTAAAACACTTATTACGTATTAAAAATCCTTATTGCGTTGCTTACGACATGCTTTTTGGTTGCCCTGGATGGGTTGAATCTATGATACAAGCCAATGCTTTTATCAAAGCAGGAATGGCTAAAAAATGTTTAGTGATTGGCGCTGAAGCACTATCAAGAGTTGTTGATCCTCATGATAGAGATTCAATGATTTACAGTGACGGAGCTGGAGCAGCAGTCGTTGAAAAAAGTGAAGAAGAAAACACTGGAATTATAACTCATAAAAGTGCCACTTATACTTATGATGAAGCACACTTTATTTACTTTGGAGAAAGTAATAATCAAGAAATAACTGATCGCCGTAAATACATTAAAATGTACGGCCGTAAAATTTACAACTTTGCATTAACCAATGTATCTGAAGCAATGAAGGCCTGTTTTGACGAGAGCGGTTATGATATTAAGGACTTAAAGAAAGTACTTATACATCAAGCAAACGAAAAAATGGATGAGGCTATCCTTAAACGTTTTTACGAACTATATTCTATGGAAATGCCTGATGGTATTATGCCAATGACTATTGACAAATTAGGTAACTCGAGCGTAGCAACAGTACCTACCCTATTCGATTTAATAATGAAAGGGCGATTACCTGGACACGAAATAAACAAAGGAGACATTATAATGTTTGCTAGTGTTGGAGCAGGAATGAACATTAATGCAATGGTTTATAAAGTATAAAGATGTACGAAGGTAAATACCCGAAAAAAAGATATAAAATTACCAAAGCATTTTTAGAAAAGCATGCAACCACAGATGATCGTATTTTAGATTTAGGGATTCCAAATCCATTTTCTGAAATATTAAAATCTGAAGGATATAACATTTCAAACACCAAAGGTGAAGATTTAGACCTTACCACAGATGCAGTAACTACAGAAGAGTTTGATGTAGTTACAGCCTTTGAAATCTTTGAACATTTAGTGTCCCCTTTCAATGTATTGAACGACATTAAAACTAATAAACTAATAGCATCAATCCCATTAAAACTTTGGTTCGCTTCAGCTTATAGAAGTAAAACAGATGAATGGGATAGACATTATCACGAATTTGAAGATTGGCAATTTGATTGGCTTTTGGAAAAGTCTGGGTGGCGTATAAAAGACAGTGTTAAGTTTACAAATCCAGTTAAGAAAATTGGTTTTAGACCAATTCTTCGTAGATTCACTCCTCGATATTATCTTATATATGCAGAGAGAGTTTGAAAATTTGTATCATCATACCCGTACATAACGAAGAAGTATACCTCCCACAAATGCTTGATTCAATAGTTGCACAAACTATAAAGCCCAATCAAGTACTTATCGTGAATGATAACTCAACTGATGGAAGCCAAGAAATAATTGATGGCTATTCTTCAAATCATTCATTTATTACATCGATTCATAATATTTCAGAAGACACACACATTCCTGGAGCTAAAATAATCAACGCCTTTTATAAGGGTTTTGAAACTATAACTGAAGATTTTGATTTAATAGGAAAATTTGATGCCGACCTTATTTTACCAAATGATTATTTTGAAAAGATCATCGCACTTTTTAAAGAGGATGAAAAAGTAGGAATCGCTGGTGGTAATCTATACATCAAAGAAAATGATACTTGGGTTTTTGAAGCTATTTCAGAAAAAACAAAAGTAAGAGGTCCTATAAAACTCTATCGAAAAGCCTGTTTTGAGCAAATAGGCGGTTTAAAAAAATCTATTGGCTGGGATACCGTTGATGGAATGCTTGCACAATTTCACGGTTGGATTATTTCTACTGACACAACTGCGCACGTAAAGCACTTAAAATCTACAGGAGAAAAATATATTAAAACAGCACTTTTTAAACAAGGAGAAGCTTTTTATAAAATGCGCTATTCTAAAAATTTAGCTCGTATTGCTGCACTCAAATTAGCAATAGCAAAGAATGATTTTTCGGCATATTTTAACTGCATGCGAGGATTTGATAACGCTAAAAAAACTTCTTTAAAACGCATTGTCACTAAAGAAGAAGGTGATTTTATAAACAAAACACGCTGGCAAGGAATTAAAAAGAAAATACTATAACGAAGCGTTAACACATAGCACTATAAATAATTGTAATTTTGATTTTTAATAAACCGAAATCTGATGCGATTAAAAATTTATCACGTTTTAGCCTTAGCTCTAGTTTTTAGCACATTAAGCTGTAAAGTTTCTACAGAAGCTACAACAACTCCTAATTCAGAAGTTTCTGAAACCAATCAAGATAAACCTTTAAACATTATTCTTCTTATTGGTGATGGAATGGGATTAAGTGAAGTTTCAGCGAGCTATTATTACAACGAAAACAAACCTAATTTTGATAGGTTTGAAACAATAGGCTTAATTAAAACAAGTGCAGCAAGCCATCTTATCACAGATAGTGCAGCAAGTGCAACAGCATACGCTACGGGTGTTTCTACTTACAATGGAGCAATTAGTGTAGACCAAGATACAGTTGCCATAAAAACAATTGTAGAGCATTTAATACCTCGTAACATAAGTACAGGACTCATATCAACATCGTCAGTGGTTCACGCAACTCCCGCTAGTTTTTATGCACACGTTAAAAAACGCAGAATGTACGACGATATCGCTGCCGCTCTACCTACTTCAAACATCGACTTTATAGCTGGAGGTGGTGATGATTTTTTTGACAACAGAAACGACAAAAGAAAATTATACAATGAACTTGTAGAAAATGGTTACGAAGTTCACACAAAACAACTCCCAACAACAGTTGGAGACAAAAAACAAGCTATCATTCTTGCTCCTGATGGAATGCCAAAAATGATTGAAGGACGAGGAGATTATCTGCCAAACGCTACTAAACTAGCTCTTGAAAAACTTTCAAAAAACCCTAACGGTTTTTTTTTAATGGTAGAAGGATCTCAAATTGATTGGGGTGGACATAACAACGAAGCTGATTATCTAATTAGTGAACTAATCGATTTTGACAATACAATTGGTGTTGCTTTAGATTTTGCTAAAAACAATTCAAACACGTTAGTTATTGTTACTGCAGACCACGAAACAGGTGGATTTACATTATCTGCAGATGGAAAAGACTATAACAAAATTAAACCTACGTTTTCTACAAGTGGACATTCTGGAACATTAGTACCCGTTTTTGCAAAAGGCCCTGGAGAAAATAACTTTAATGGAATTTTTAAAAACACAGAGCTATTTAACAAAATGCTACAGTTGTTTGATAAATAAAATACATTAAAAGTAGCTTAACAAACGTACCGCAATAATTTAGTACCTTCGTAGTACAACCATATGGGATATTTAGAGGACATAGGAACTTATTTTTTAATGCTTAAACGCACTTTTAGCAGTTTCACTAAAGGATCGGTTTTAAGAGAACTTATATTTAAAGAGATAGATGATCTAATCATTGGATCTCTAGGTATCGTAGGTTTTATAGGTTTTTTTGTTGGTGGTGTAATTACATTACAAACAGCATTAAACTTAACAAATCCATTAATACCTAAAACACTTATTGGTTTTGCAACAAGACAGTCTATAATGCTAGAGTTTGCCCCTACATTTATTTCCATAATTATGGCAGGAAAAGTAGGGTCATTTATAACATCAAGCATAGGATCAATGAGGGTAACCGAACAAATTGACGCCCTTGAAGTAATGGGAATTAACTCATTAAATTATTTAGTATTTCCGAAGATAATCGCTATGCTTATGTTCCCCTTCTTAATAGCCATTGCTATGTTTTTAGGAATGACCGGAGGACTTTTAGCAGGTGTTTATGGAGGTTTTGTATCTATGGACGAGTTTGTAATGGGACTACAACAAGATTTTATTCCATTCCACTTAGCATATGCATTTATTAAAACATTCATTTTTGCCTTTATACTAGCAACCGTACCATCGTGGCATGGATATTATATGAAAGGTGGTGCACTTGAAGTAGGAAAAGCGAGCACAAAAAGTTTTGTTTGGACCAGTGTACTTATCATACTTGCTAATTATATTATCACCCAAATGCTTTTAAGTTAATGATAGAAGTTGAAAACATAAAAAAACGCTTTGGCGATCAAGAAGTACTTAAAGGTATATCAACCATTTTTGAGAAAGGAAAAACCAACTTAATTATTGGACAAAGTGGTAGTGGTAAATCTGTAATGTTAAAATGCCTAATTGGCTTATTTAAGCCCGAAGGAGGACGTATTTTATTTGACGGCAAATCAATCCAAGACATGAACGATGAGCAACAGAGAGTGCTCCGTGAAGAAATTGGGATGCTTTTTCAAGGTGGCGCATTATTCGACTCTATGACTATCGAAGAAAATGTAATGTTTCCGCTTCGAATGTTTACAAACCAGAAAAAAAGCGAGATGATTGATCGCGTTAACGAGGTGTTAAGCAGAGTGAATCTAGAAGGAAATAACAAAAAATTTCCAGCCGAAATATCTGGCGGAATGCAAAAGCGAGTTTCAATAGCACGCGCTATCGTTAACAGACCTAAATACCTATTTTGTGATGAACCTAACTCAGGTTTAGATCCAAAAACAGCAACAGTAATTGACAATCTGATTCAAGAAATTACACACGAGTTTGATATTACTACCGTAGTGGTAACACACGATATGAACTCCGTCATGGAAATAGGCGAACGCATCAACTTTTTGAAAAATGGATTATTAGTTTGGAAAGGAACCCAAGAGGATATTTTCAAAACCGACAATAAAGATGTAACAGACTTCGTGTACTCTTCAGATTTATTTAAAAAAATACGCGCTGTTCAAAATAAATAAGCTGTCAACTACTTTCTTTTACTTAGACATTTCTACAACTAGAAGGGTATCTAGCTTCATACGTATTTTTAAAATTTCAGAAATTTTAGCTGCGTTTACAGCTCTGTCTTTAGACTTAACAGCTTTATTCCAAGAAATATTAAAAACAGGAATAGTATCAATTTTAGAAAAGTCAGTATTGATTCTTCTTGAAAAACCAAATGTTTCTAACCCCTCGTAAGTAATTTTCATTTCTTTACTCACCTCTTCAAACGGCACCGTTTCTTTTACACTAAGTCGTGCAACTTCATCCTCTAAAAAAGTAATACGCTCATCTTTATCCCTAATACGCTGCTCATTATTCACATACAACTCGCTTAAAATATCAGCTTTTAAACTCCCAGAAATACGCTCAGTCAACTCATCACTTTGATCAGTACCTTGATACACTCTTAAATCTACATCACCCAATTGGTCTGTTTCATGTAATTTTTTAATCCAAACTGAAATTTCATCTTGAGGCACAGGGCGACCAATCAAGTATATTTCAATCATTTTAGACTCATAATTTTGAGTAAACTTTACAACTTCAGCACCTTCATATTTTATTTGTGTATCTACAAACTCTTCAGCTTTATTGGTGAAAACTTCTTGATCTAACAATTTAATAAACAAATAAATACTTGGCACAATAACAATCAACGCTACTAATGACGCAATACGAGCAGTATTTTTTCTACGCTGACTATTTGCATATCTAACAAGTGGGAAACGTAAAATTTTTGCTACAATAAATGTTGCTAAGGCTATAAAAACAGCGTTAATTGAAAACAAATATAAGGCTCCACCAGCATAACTAAAATTGCCTACAGCAAGCCCATAACCTACAGTACATAAAGGTGGCATTAATGCAGTTGCAATTGCAACACCAAAAATAACACTCGCTATAGTCCCGCTTTTTGTCTTTGCTACAATCAATCCTAATCCACCAAAAATAGCAACCAAAACATCTAATACTGTTGGATAAGTTCTAGCTACTAACTCAGCCGTCTCCTTTGTAAGTGGTGATACTGAAAAATAAAAAAAAGCTGTCATTACACTTAAAACTACCATTACGCCTAAATTAATAAACGAACGTTTCATGGTATCAACATCATTAATCGCCACTGATAATCCAATACCCACAATTGGGCCCATTAATGGAGAAATAAGCATCGCTCCAATAACAACAGCAGCACTACTTACATTTAGCCCAATAGAGGCAACAAAGATGGAAAATATCAAAATCCAAGCGGTATGCCCCTTGAAAGATATATCTTTTTTTACAGCCTCGATGGTGGCATCTCTATCTGTATCACTTTGGATATCGAAAAGTTCTATAAAAAAACTTTTAACACTCTCCCAAGCAGATAATTTCATATGTTCAAACTTCTCGTCCTGAGGAGTTGAAGGATTATCTTGTATATCGTTATTATCCATTCTTAATTATATTTTTCACCAAAGCGAGCTTTGATATCTTGGACTAATTTTTTAATATCTTGTTCTTTAGACTTCGGAAATAGTAATAACGTATCTTCTTTATCAACTATAATATAATCACTTATTCCATCTACAACAATCAGCTTTTCTGTTTCCGAAAAAACCATATTTCCAGTTGCATCATTAAAAAATGGCTTGGCACGAACAACAGCATTTTCACTATCTGAAGTAGTTAGTTTATCGTGTAAAGCTCCCCAAGTTCCAAGATCATTCCAATCAAAAGTCGCTTTTTTAACGAATACATTTGTTGCTTTTTCCATAATTCCGAAATCTATAGAAATATTTTCGGCAAGTTCATAATTTGTTTCGACAAAGGCCTTTTCAGTATCTGTGTTGTACACAGGAACCCCTTCTGAAAACAATGCGTGCATTACCGGTAAATGTGTTTCAAACGCTTTTAAAATGCTTTTTACACTCCAGATAAAAATACCTGCATTCCACATAAAATTCCCTGCTTCTACAAAAGTCTTCGCTGTATCGTAATCTGGTTTTTCTCTAAATTGTTTTACTGGCGCAATGGGTGATGCACTTAAATTTTCGGCTTCAATATATCCATATCCTGTATTAGGAAATGTAGGCACAATACCTAATGTCATTAAAATATCGTCCCTTTGAGCTGCATCAAAACAAGCTTGTACATCTGCCATAAAAGCATCTTCATCTTCAATCCAATGATCACTAGGCGCTACGAGCATTAAGGCATCAGGATTCATTTTTTTTATTTTCATTGCAGCAAGTGCAATGCAAGGCGATGTATTTCGCATTGCTGGTTCTAACACAACTTGGCTAGCCGTAATTTCAGGTAATTGTTCGAGAGTAAGATCTAAATAACGTTCGTTTGTTAATATCAGAATCTGTTCTTGAGGGATGAGCTTACTTAATCTTGAAAATGTTTGCTGTAATAAGGATTTCCCAGTCCCTAACATATCGTGAAATTGTTTGGGAAAATCTGCTGTGCTCACAGGCCAAAAACGTGACCCTATTCCTCCTGCCATTATTACTGCGTAGTAGTTTGTGCTCATAATATTTATTATTAAAGTACTTCTTTTAGTAAACCGAAATAGTAATATCGTTATAGATTTTGCTATTAATTTAAAGATACAATATATTTAAAATTTTGCTTTAAAAATAAAAGCGAACCATCAAGATTTATACCCTGTGATAAACCGAATTATTTAAGAAACTCAACTTCGGCATTTGGGTTAAAAAGATACACTCTTCCTGTTGCCACTTCAACACATTCGTATCGTTTTACACGCCTATTCCCTCGCTTAAATATTTTACCATTGTACAATCTAAACAATCCACCATCTGGAATTTCAAAGATATAATTTTTATCATTTGGCGGGTCAAATTGCTTTAATGCTAAAGATAAACGCGCATCAGTATCACTTGATGCCTTTGGGTTTTTAAAATGAAGTGCAATTAAAGGAAGTAAGTGTGACGGAAATATTGCAGGATTAATAAATGGCAACATTAATTGCTGAAATGTGAATTTCCATTCTTTGCCGTGCGGTTTTATAGTACGCCCGAACTTTTGAAATGCCACTAAATGGGCTATTTCGTGAATTAAAGTAATAAAAAAGCGGTATTTATTTAAGCTAGCGTTTACTGTAATTTGGTGCTGCCCATTAGACATTTTACGATAATCACCGTGCCTAGTTACACGCTCATTAACAATTTTTAAATGAACATTGTTCGTTTTTATAAGCTCAAACGCAGGAATTACTGAAGCTGAAGGAATGTATTTTTCTAGAGTTTTATCCACAAAAGCTAATATAGTTTTTAAATTAAAAAAAGTCTAAGAAACACTTGATAATTCATATTTTTTTTTTTCAATTTTGAGTAATTATTAACTAACAAACAATTTTATTATTAAAATTTATTATTAATTGTATTTTATCAATAGGATTATATTCTGAAACTAACCTTTCTCTAAGCAATCAATACAGCAATACAATTTTTGCATCACCAACACAACAGTTAAATAATGGATCTAATATTGAACCTCTAAAAAGACTATCATTACAACTAAGGTATTCGTATTTTAATTTACTAGAATTAACTCATTTAAACTTAACACTAGACTATAACAAACGGTTTAATAACTTTGTATCTGAACTATCTATTGACCCTAATGAAACGTCTACAACAAAAATTTTACGAAACCTGAGTACTAACAATGTTTCCTTTAATACTGGAATTGACATCTACGCTCCTTTTATTAAATCAAATGTTAAACTTAATAGTAATGTAGGCTTTGAGTCTTACAACAACTCATTGAACAATGCAGTTATACGCAATGTAAATTCTTATTCAAATAATAATAGCTTAACTATTAAGTCTGGATTTTTTGGAATTTTTAATTTTGAAAATACAATTACTAATACCAATTTAAAATTCAAAGCAATAAATAATTCTGAAATTTATGGTATAACTAACAATCTTCATTTATACATTAAGCCGAAGGACAGAATAAAATTAGGTGCTACTCTTGAAAATTATCATCCCGATTTAAATAGTAGTAGTAACTTTTATTTTTTAGATTTCGATCTATCCTATACTTCAATATCCAAAAAATTCACATATTCAATCATCTCTAAAAACATTACATCTCAAAATGCGATAATAGAAAACAATTTGATAAACGACATTTTGGAAAGTAATAGATCATACACTATAAACAACCCATTCTTATTGTTTAAAATTGAATTTTCTCTATGATAATTATGGCGTTGAACTAGAAACTTCTAACACTTTTCCATTATAAAATTTATTCCCATTTACTGAAAAGTCCATTATATATCTTGCCATTTCTTTAGCTGTAAGCGGCGCTTTATAACCTGGGAAAGCTTCTTCTAGCATTTCGGTTTGTACTGAACCAAGGGCCAATACATTAAAGCTAGGACCAGTTTCTTTATATTCTTCGGCAAGGACTTCGGTAAGTGTAATTATCGCTCCTTTACTACTGCTATAAGCGGCAAGTCCTGCAAATTTTGCACTTCCTCTAACACCACCCATACTGCTAATATTCACCACATGACCATCCTTTTTCATAAATGGCAACATAGCCTGTGTTAGCATTGCAGCGCCAAATACATTTACTTCATAACTGGTTTTAAAATCGTCATATTTCAGCTTTGCAAAAGGCTTAGAAATTAAATAACCTGAGTTATTAATTACTATATCTACATGATTCCAAGTTTCTTTTACAAACTTAGCTGCTCTTTTAATATCGCCAGGTTCAGTAATATCACAAGAAAAACAATGACAGTTAGTTATATCCATCCCAGAGACAGGTGCTGCGTCTCTAGATAGCGCAAGCACATTATGCCCTGCGTTAGTTAATAAGGCTACTAATTGATAGCCTATACCTCTACTTGTTCCTGTTACTACGATGTTTTTCTTCATGTGTATGTATAAAAAAACCTCTCAAGATTTTTACATCCAGAGAGGTTTATAGTGTTTGTTAAACAAACATTGTTACTGGATTCTCAATATAATTTCGCAAGGTCTGCAAGAATTTTGCACCCGTTGCTCCATCAACTGTTCTATGGTCACAAGCTAATGTTACCGTCATAATATTCCCCACTGCAAGTGCTCCATTTTTAACCACTGGTTTTTGAATGATCGCTCCTACTGATAGGATAGCAGAATTAGGTGCGTTGATGATAGAAGTAAACTCCTTAATACCAAACATCCCTAAATTACTTACTGTAAATGTACTTCCTTCCATTTCAGCAGGGGTTATTTTTTTATTTCTAGCTTTACCTGCAAGTTCTTTTACATTTGCCCCTATTTGAGAAAAAGTCATTTGATCTGCAAATTTTAATACAGGAACTAACAAACCTTCATCAACTGCAACTGCAACACCTACGTGAATGTGGTTTGCAATTTTAGTAACTCCGTCCGTCCATTGACTATTTACTTGCGGGTGCTTCCTAAGCGCCATTGCACAAGCTTTTACAATCATATCATTATAACTTATTTTAACGTCTGGATCGCTATTTATCGCAGCACGTGAAGTGATTGCGCTATCCATATCTAACTCAATTGTTAAATAATAATGTGGTGCAGAGAATTTAGATTCACCCAATCGCTTAGCAATTGTCTTACGCATTTGCGAGTTTTTCACTTCTTCAAAACTTTCAACACCTACAGGAGTATATGCTTGCGCACCACCAGCTGATGGTTGATAGTTTTCAATATCGCTTTTTACTATACGTCCATTTTCTCCAGTTCCTTGAACTTGATTTAATGATATACCTTTATCCTCTGCCATTTTTTTAGCTAATGGAGAAGCAAAAATACGTTGATCAGAATTTGGTTTTGAAGCAATTTTAGTACTAGGGGTACTTTTTACTTCTTGTTTTTTAGGCTCTTCCTTTTTAACTGGAGTTTCGGTTTTTTTAGGCGCTTCTTTTTTCGCAGGAGTATTTCCACTAATACCTGAAACATCAGTTCCCTCAGGTCCAATAATTGCAAGTAACGCGTCTACTTTAGCAGTTTCACCTTCATGGATTCCTATTTTTAATAAAGTTCCAGTATGGAATGATTCAAATTCCATAGTAGCTTTATCTGTTTCTATTTCAGCTAAAATATCGCCTTCTTCTACAGCATCACCTTCTTTCTTTAACCAAGTTGCTACAGTACCTTCTTCCATCGTATCACTTAAACGTGGCATTGTAATAATGGTAACACCATCAGGAAGACTATTTGAAGTTTTATCATCGTTACTTGTATCTGAATCTTCTGTCGCTTCATCTGAACTTTCTGAAGATTCATTTTCATTAGAATCATTTTTATCTTTAGCGCTTCCATCAGTATTTAGCAAACTAGAAATGTCTTCTCCTTCTTCACCAATTATCGCAAGAAGTGCATCTACATTAGCAGTTTCACCTTCTTGAATACCAATATGAAGTAATGTTCCTTCGTGGAAGGATTCAAACTCCATAGTGGCTTTATCTGTTTCTATTTCAGCTAAAATATCACCTTCAGCTACAGTATCGCCTACATTTTTTAACCAAGATGCTACGGTTCCTTCTTCCATCGTGTCGCTTAATCGCGGCATTGTAATAACTGTTGCCATGGCTTATAATTTATGTGGTAAAAATGGATAATTATCTTGATCGTACACAACGTCATACATAACACTTTTGTCTGGATAAGGAGACTCCTCTGCAAATTTTTCACATTCAGACACAAGATCTTTAACTCTTTTGTTCACCTCTTTAATTTCTGCTTCAGTAGCCCATTTCTTATCATAGATTTGGTGAAGTACGTAATCAATAGGATCTTCTTCTTGCTTTTTAGCAACTTCTTCTTTGGTACGATAGTGCTGTGCATCACTCATAGAGTGTCCACGGTATCTATATGTTCTAATTTCAAGAAAAGTGGGACCTTCTCCACGTCTAGCACGCTCCATAGCCTCATCCATCTCTTTTGCAACAACCTCTGGCTTCATACCGTCAACTGGTTTACAAGGCATCTCATACCCTAAACCTAATTTCCATATATCAGTATGGTTTGCAGCTCTTTCTACAGATGTACCCATTGCATAACCATTATTTTCACAACAAAATACAACCGGTAATTTCCACAACATTGCCATGTTAAAAGTTTCGTGAAGTGAACCTTGTCTTACTGCACCATCCCCCATATAACATAAAGTAACTGCGTTATTCCCTTGGTATTTATCACCAAACGCAAGTCCTGCACCTAGAGGAATTTGCCCCCCTACAATACCATGACCTCCATAAAAACGATGTTCCTTTGAAAATATGTGCATAGAACCTCCCAAACCTTGAGATGTACCTGTTGCCTTACCATAAAGTTCGGCCATTACTTTTTTAGGATCTACACCCATACCTATAGGTTGTACGTGATTACGATACGCTGTAATCATTTTATCCTTTGTTAGGTCCATTGCGTGCAAAGCTCCAGCGAGTACTGCCTCTTGACCGTTGTATAAATGCAGGAATCCACGAACTTTTTGGTTGATGTAAACCTGTGCTAATTTGTCTTCGAACTTACGCCAAAACAGCATGTTCTCATACCAGTCAAGGTATGTTTTTTTGGTGATTTTTTTCATTGTAATGTTGCTATAAATTATGCTTTTTCAAAAAAGCACGAATAACAAAAATAGCAATTAATTAGCGAGAAAAAAACCTTTAAAATCTAATTATTAAAAGATTGATTTAGATAAGATTACTCATTTTTTAAAAAGTAATTAAATCTATTTTGATTGTAAAAAAGTACTATCAAAGATAAGAGGAAGCAAATCTTTTATAGAAGCCGCCTTAACAACACTCCCCTTTTCACCCATAAAATACACCACCATAGGAGTGCCTTGATTAACCTCATATTCTGCTAAAGCTTGACGACAAGAGCCACAAGGTGGCGTAGGTGTATCAACTACGTGGTTTAGCGACCTCACTGTCAACGCAATAACATTAATTGCCACTCCTGGATACGTTGCACCTGCATAAAATACAGCTACACGCTCTGCGCATAAGCCAGAAGGATATGCTGCATTTTCTTGATTATTACCCAATACAACTTCTCCATTCTGCAATTTCATTGCGGCTCCTACTCTAAAAGAAGAATAAGGCGCATACGCTTTTTCACGTGCTTCCTGAGCTTGTTGCATTAGCTCCTGAACATCTTGTGGCAATTCGCTAACCGAATCATATACCTCAAGGACTGTTTCAATAGTAAGTTTTTTCAAATGCTTATAATTTTAGCTGAAATTTTAATACTTCTAAATACGTTTCGAAAAGTAGTCTAATCTACCTTAAATAACAAATTCCAAATTCAAGAGCGAATCTCAAATTTGGAATTTAATATTACAACTAGTATTTATTAATACTCATCGTACTCATCACCAAAGTTAAACGTTAACCCAAAACGAAGTGTTCCTTCTAATGGACTAACAACAGCTGAAGTTGAGAATAAATAAGATAAATCAATACCTATAGACGTGTATTTAAAACCTGCTCCTAAAGAAGCAAACTTACGTGATCCCTTTTCGTCACTTTCATTGAAGTAACCAGCTCTAAAAGCAAATGCATCTGAATAGGTATACTCAGCTCCTAATGCCCAAGTAAATTCCTTAAGTTCCTCACTTAAACCATCTGGCGCATCACCAAAAGAAGAAAAGATACCACTTACAAAACTCTCATTGTAGTAATCATCTTGACTATTAATTGTCCCATCGTCATTAGAATCACTTGGAGTTGGCACTAATAGTTTATTCACTTCAAGACCTACAGAAACTCTATTATATTCATCAAGAATAAAATCAAATCCACCACCTAACGCCATGTTTGTAGGCAGGTTGTTTTCTTGACCTGTTTCGTCATATTTTAACTTAGGTCCAATGTTAGAAAAGTTGAAACCCAATCTCCATCTTCCATCAAAGCTATCATAAGCAATTTCTTCACTCTGGTAGTAACCAGCGATATCAACCGCAAATGTATTAGCTGCATTGGCATCAGCATTTGAAGTTTGTAATTTCAAATCACTTCTAATATAACGACCTGCAACTGCCATAGAAAAACGCTCGCTTAGTCTTAAGGAATAAGAAAGGTCAAACAACAATTCGTTTGGCTTAACATATAATGGCACTTGATCTGCAGTTTCACGCAATTCAATTTCACCATTACTGAAATATCTAAAAGATGCACCTACTGCACTTCTTTCATTAATTCTGTTATAATAAACGATATTCCCTAAAAATATATCATTTACTAATTGGCTTAAATAAGGGGTATAAGTAACACCAACACCTTGCTTAGAAATTGCAAAAGCATATTTAGCTGGGTTCCATTGCTGAGCAAATGCATCAGATGAAGTCCAAACTCCCATATCCGCCATACCAGCAGATCTAGCATCGGCTGCTATTAACATAAAAGGTACACCTGTTGTTATAACACGTTGATCGATGTTAGAGTTAGGATCAGGATCTTGTGCGAAACCTTTAATTGAAATAAGACAAATAAAAATGAGTAAAAGTAATTTGTTCATGAGGTTTATTATTTTTAGCAAATATAATTTTTATTATTTTATAGGATAACCAATTTTTCAAACTTTTCAGTTTGCTGATTAGTTAACGGAGATTTTACAGTAATCTTATATACATAGACACCTTTTCCTATTTTATCTCCAAAATCATCACGGCCATCCCAAGTAATTTGGTCCTTAAATAAATTACTACCATTAGTAGGATACGAGCCTTGCTCAGACCAAACAACTTTTCCAGTTACAGTAAAAACCTGAACCTGAACATCTAAAAAAGACTCTCCATTTCTGTTGTGAGTAAACCAAAAATCAGTATAATTCACAAATGGGTTAGGATAATTCAACACACGCTCAATAGTCAACCCATCTCCACCAGAAACAACAAATTGTAATTCGGCAGTAGAAGAATTATTATATGTATCCCAAGCTTTAAACGAAATAGTATGCAAACCATCTTCTAAATCTCTTAACCTATAAGATGCTGTACCCTTGGTATAATCATCCACTGACGCCTGATAATAATCATTTAGTTTAAATGGATTCGCCTCATCACCATCTAATATAGCAACAAGATCGTGGCCGATACCACTTGCAGTATTAATACCACTTCCATCTTCTAGTTTCACAATAAAGTTAGGCGAATCATTTGTAATTCCACCATTTACAAAGTTTTCATCATTCATAAATAGCTCAATAATTGGCCCAGTAGTGTCTGTACCTGCATTTTCATTTAAACCACCCACCTGAATATCTAGATTATACCCATTATTATCTAACAAAGTATTATTTTGTTGTGCATAGAAACTTACTTTCCCATTTCCGACAGGTATTTGTACATCTTGCGGAACTACAAAATCAAATTCAAATTCTCCATTAACTACAGTTGCCTGTCCATTAAACAGCACCTCACCTAATGTATTAAAATCTAAGAGAATTAAATTATTAGCGCCATCAGTAACACCATCATTACCCAAAGTTTGTCGCGCGACATCTTTATCAAATATCTTCACTTCAACAACACCATTATAAGAACTCAATAACGCCCCAGTAGGAGTTGTAACCTGCCCACCCATTTTTACATAATCCAATCCTTGAAGAACCTCCGTAGAAGAAGTTATTGGCTGATCATTTATCGTAGTTAACTTAATATCTGGTTTCGGAAATGCTAATGGCATTGCAGGATCACCAATATAAAACACAACGCGTCTATCGAAATTAGCTAATTCGTTTTTAGCTTTTCTCAAACCAATTGCCGGTGGTTCAGGTAAATTTTGCCCTACACCAAAAATCTCATCCGCTAGCGCTACATTCAATGCTGAACCTGTCGTTACTGTTATCGACCTAGTCGTTGTTATTAATGAGACAGCACCTCCTTCTTTATTCCAAAAAGTTAACTCCCCAGCAGTTACTCTTGTTGGTAAATCAAACTTCGTAAACTCGCAAGTAACTGTAATTACCATTGGATATCGATTTTGATTTTTTAAAGTATTCGCAGTTTCCTTTGTAAAAATAAACTCCTTACTCAAACCATCTTCACCTCCATGACCAAAATAATTTAGAATCAAAGCCCCCACTTCAAAATCATTCTTAATCAAATCATTAACTTGAGGATATCTATTTCCACCAGCAGAAGTTTGTTGTTCAAATGCATCCGTATGGATTTTTTTTACATTAATAAATGGCTTACTAGTTGAAATTTGATCCGCCAAGTCATTTAATGTAAATTGAAGATCACTATCACTATTATCATCTGCATCATCTGAAATCATTACAATAGCATTACGCCAGTTTCCATAGGAAGCTTTTGACTCATAAGCTATAATTTTATCAATCATTTCATTTGCTAAAACAACGTCATCTGCAAGAATTCTACCTAAAGCCACATCAGCTTTCTCTGAATTTTCCATCATCCCCTCTTCAGGATCCATAATCCCAAAAAAATCATCACTCATAAAATGTGAAAATGTGTTCTCACTCAACAATGTATGGTAAGTCGGCACAATATTATCATTACCTGTTTTAATATAAGTCCCTTTATAATCTACAGATGTATCACCAATGATTCCTACATATTTAATTCGTTTATCCGGAGAAGAAGCGTTGTCATATATATATCGAACAAGGTTTCTAATAGCAACAACATCCTGCTTACCACTACTAAACTCTTCGTAAATTTTATCTGTCGTAACAACTTTCACATTAAGACCACGAACTTGACGATGATGATCTGCTAACCTTAATGCAGGCTGCAACATAAAAGGAGCTGTCACAATTAAATAATCGACATCTACAAATTCACCAGATCCATTTCTAAAAATCGACCCTTTTATATCCTGATTATTAACAATTGGATCACCAATACTCACTGGAGTTAAAAAATCTGTATTCACAACCGCAACATACTCTCTAACACTACCTAACTGAGCTTTAAAGCTGAAATTGGAAACCGCATCAGTATTTACTTTTGAAACTATTGCCCCTGTATTTGTAACATCCCAAACTTCACTTACAGCGCTTGCATTACTAATCACAAATTCACCCGCTCCTGGAAGTGTTGCTGCATCATTATACCTAAATCCAAATTGACCATCAACTTGAGATAATTGCCTAATTGCCCCCACTCTAATATAATCTAAGAAACCTGCACTTGAAGGATTACCACCATTATTATACAATAAGTTTAACGTAACTGTTTCGCCACTAGCCGGCACACTTTCCTCAAACTCACGAGTATTCAACAAAAACTGTCCGCTCAACGTTCCAAAAGTTTGCGGATTCAATGCAGTACCATTTACAGATAGCGCAAATGAAGTTACACTTTCTGAAGCTGAAGCCACCGTTACTTTAACATCCATTAATGACCCCGAAACGATGTTAGGGAAATTTAATTCAAATGTTTGATCATCTTCAATATCAAATCTATTTCCAACTAATTTACGTCCTACTTTAGCAGGTGAAAATTCATTTTGTTCGTGAAACTGATAATCATTAAAAGTAGTAATAGTTGTAACAGCAGTCGCTGGCTCATTCATCGTTCCAATTCTCAAACCATTAGCACCTCCGGTTGTAATATAATAATACGAGTCATCACTATACGGGTTAATATGACTGTCGTTTTGCTCATCATACCCTATAGTACTTATACCATAGAACAATATAGCATCACCACTATCAAACGAACCATCTTGTTCACCAACAACCTTAATAGCATTTTGAGGCATATCAAACAAACCATCATTTGCAGAATTCAACAAAGGCAAAGATTTACCTCCGTGACTATATATTTTAATTGTTCGTGGATCAACTGAAGCAGTATTAATCCCTAGATTCTCTAAAAAGCTTTGAGTAATTCTATGCACCCCAGTCTCAGCAACTTTAAACTTGTACCAATTACCAGACGCAAGAACCGAATTAGTTAAAGTAGCCCTTGAATTAGAATTTCGGTTTCCGCCATCATAGGTATAATTCACTTTAAAAGAAGTCACCCTTTTAACCTGTCCATTAATCTTTACTAATGGAGAAATTTCAAAAATGGTATATATAGTATTTCTACCTTTATGACTAACAATAGAGGATTTGACACTTGTAGGAATGTCATTTAAAGTAACCATATCAAGTTCTTCTTGCGTAGCATTACTATAAGTTATATTAGTAACTTTCAACGAAGAAGGATTCGCAAAATTACTATCCTCCCATTGAGTGAAGTTTTTTTGCTGCTCCTTAGTTAATGACAAATTGAGCTTACTAAAAGCTTTCTCCTTTAAAGTTTTTGTGCGCTCACCCGCTCTAGATTTTATATCTAAAATAGATTTTGATGCCTTCTGAAATGTGCTAACTCTAGAATCCAAGGCATTTTCCCAATCAATAGTTATACTTTTAGATTGTGAAATAGCGTTTCCGAAGAACCCTAATAATAGAAATAATAACAGTATCTTTTTCATGAATAAATGTAACGTTCCAAATATACGCTTAGTATAGAGCTTTTTTAAGTTTTTAAAATAATCTTAAAATTTGAGATAATATTTTTTGACTGAAAGCGTTTCTTAAAGGTTAGTGGCAAAAATGTCAATAAACTTTCACACAATAAATAACAAAATAATATTGCATTTTTAACGTTAATCATTATATTGCAAACCCAATTTCTTCATAATTTATACTATGAACTTGACAAAAAAACTAGCTTACAAGCTACTTATTGTATTAATGACAACTACTGTATTAGTAAGTTGCAACAAAACAAGAGACTACAAAGATAGCTCTAGAGCTACCGGATGGAAGTTAAACTCCAAAGAAGGTGGTCCTCAAAAAAACAGCAAATACTCTGAACAGGAAACTGGACCAGGTCTTGTATTTGTAGAAGGGGGTACTTTTACTATGGGTAAAGTACAAGATGATCCAATGCACGATTGGAACAACAGCCCTAACCAACAGCACGTGCAATCATTCTATATGGATGAAACCGAAGTTACTAACTTCATGTATATGCAATACCTAGACTGGATTAAGGAAGTCTTCCCTCCAAGTCAAGAAGAATATCGTAAAATTTACGAAGGTGCACTCCCAGATACATTAGTATGGAGAAACCGCTTAGGGTACAACGAAGTAATGACTAACAATTACCTTAGACACCCTGCGTATGCTGAATACCCTGTAGTAGGAGTTAGCTGGATTCAAGCAGTTGAATTTGGTAACTGGAGAACAGATCGTGTCAACGAAAAAATTCTTGAAGATGAAGGAATCACTGCTCGTAACTCCCGTTACGATGTTAAAGTTGGTGAAACTTTTAGCACAGAAACCTATTTAAATGCACCTACTCAAACGTATGGCGGTAATGACTCAATTACTCGTGGTGGCAAAAAATCACAATCAATCGCTAAGAAAAGTAAGGATAGTACAAACCTATTTATCCAACGTAAAGATGGTTTATTAATGCCTTCATACAGACTTCCAACAGAAGCTGAATGGGAATATGCTGCATTAGGATTAGTAAGTTTACGTAGCTATAACGTATACAGAGGTAGAAAGAAATATCCTTGGGATGGACAATACACTCGTTCTGGATCTAGAAGATCTCGTGGTGACCAATTAGCTAACTTTAAGCAAGGTGATGGTGATTATGGTGGTATCGCTGGATGGAGTGATGATGGAGCTGACATTACTGCTGAAATAAAAAGCTACGAACCTAACGATTACGGTCTTTACGATATGGCTGGTAACGTAGCCGAATGGGTTGCTGATGTTTACAGACCTATTGTAGATGATGAATTCAATGATTTCAACTACTACCGTGGTAACGTTTACACTAAAAACGCAATTGACAAAGATGGTAAAGTGAAAATAGTTTCAGTTGACTCAATAGTTTATGACACATTAAGTAATGGTAAAGTTGTCGCAAGAGACTTACCAGGTGAGATTTTACAAGTGCCAGTTGATGAACAAGAAACTTACTTAAGAACTCAGTTCTCTAAAAGTGACAACCGTGACTATAGAGATGGTGATAAGCGCTCAACTCGTTACTACCAATCATTTGGTGAAGATTCTGAAGAAGAATTAGACGAAGGAGAACGTATGTACAACTCTCCTAAGCACACTGTAGCTAGCAAATACCAAGATTCAATTGCAAGTGAATCAGGTTTAGATCGTCAATATGACAAATCATCAAACAGAACTACATTAGTAAATAACGAAGTTAGAGTTTACAAAGGTGGATCTTGGAGAGATAGAGATTACTGGTTAGACCCAGCACAACGTCGCTACTTCCCACAGGATATGGCAACAGATTATATTGGATTTAGATGCGCAATGTCTCGTGTAGGTTCAAAATCACAAAAAGGAAAACGTGCTAGAAACTAATCTTCTCAGCATATAAAATCAACCCGCTTTTGTTCTTTCAAAAGCGGGTTTTTTTATACTTTTATTTTAAACTGAAATCCAACTACATTGAATATAGAAACGCTACACAAAGACTTTTTGCAAAGCACAGGAATTTGTACAGACACACGAAAAATAACGAAAAACTGCCTCTTCTTTGCTTTAAAAGGTGATAATTTCAACGGCAACACTTTTACGCAACAAGCACTTGACAATGGAGCTTTCAAAGTCGTTATAGACGATTTACGCTACCATAAAAATACTGGCGAAACTATTTTATGCAAGGATGTATTAGGTCTTCTTCAAAAACTAGCAACATTTCATCGTGATTATTTAGAAGTCCCAATAATCGCATTAACAGGAAGTAACGGAAAAACAACTACAAAAGAATTAATTAACGCTGTTCTTTCAAAAAAATTCAAAACAACTGCTACTAAAGGCAATCTCAATAATCACATAGGTGTCCCACTTACTCTTTTAAGTATGACAAAAGAAACTGAAATGGGAATTGTCGAAATGGGCGCAAACCATTTAAAAGAAATCGAAAACCT
This sequence comes from Patiriisocius marinus, assembly GCF_008974325.1. Lineage (GTDB taxonomy): Bacteria > Bacteroidota > Bacteroidia > Flavobacteriales > Flavobacteriaceae > Patiriisocius > Patiriisocius marinus. The sequence goes on from NZ_BKCG01000001.1 coordinate 49,300, forward strand.
TTGCGAAATAGCAAAACCGAACTACGGCTACATAACTAACTTTGGCCGCGCACACTTAGAAGGCTTTGGAAGCGAAGAAGGAGTTATTAAAGGAAAAAGCGAACTGTACAATTACCTAACAAAAAATAAGCTCCCTATCTTTCTTAATGCTGACGATTCTATCCAAAAAAATATTTTAAACGGGTATATAAATAAATTTGGGTTTAGTCAAACAGCTAGTACTTATTTTAATATTTCATTCACCAAAGCGTCTCCATTCGTTTCATTGAACTTTAACGGAATTGATATTGAATCTAAATTAATAGGGGCTTACAATTTTACAAATATTTGCGCAGCTGTTATTATGGGACATTATTTTGGTGTTGACGACTCCTTAATTAAAGATGCAATTGAAGAATACACTCCCTCAAACAACAGATCACAATTAATAAACCAAGGTTCTAACACCATTATTTTAGACGCCTACAATGCAAACCCAACGAGTATGATGGCTGCATTAAAAAATCTAGAACAAATGGACAACACTTCTAAAATACTTTTTTTAGGGGATATGTTCGAACTGGGAAACACAGCTAAAGAAGAACACCAAACCATTGCAGATTATGTAGCGAAAGCTAACTTCAACAAAGTTTATTTAATTGGAGAGAACTTCGGAAATGTTAAAGTTTCAAATAAAAGTATAGAAAAACACACATCATTTAATGAATTAGAAAAAGTGTTAAAAAATAGCACTATTTCAGAAGCCACGATACTTATCAAAGCATCTAGAGGAATGGCCCTAGAACGAATTGTACCACTTCTTTAATCCACCCTATTTAAAAAGTACCCATCGAAACTTATTAAAAAATCACTACTCTAACTCTAAAATAGCAGTAAAATCTTCCACGTACTTAATATCATCAAACCAACGCTTAGAGCTTAGAACTCTATAAGTAAAACTGGAAGTAGACGAATCTATTCTATCTAATTGCCAAAGTATATCATTAGCACTTGGAAAGTCCGCCCCTTTAAGCTCATCTTTCAACAAACGCTTAAGCAAAGTGTTGGAAGGCATACCCTGTGCCAATAACCTAATAATAGTTGCCTCGAGCTCATTTTCAAACACACTTAAACTTTCAGCTCTATTTGCCTTAAAAACAACTTCAAACAACATAGCAGTAGGATGCTTAAACTTACCGTTATATGCTTTGTAAAGCAATTGACCAACATTAAAAAAATCTTGATGCTTATGTAAATCAGAATATGTTTCCCAAGACTGATCTTCAATAATTTCGTAAGAAAGACTTTCAAATTGACCGTCATTAAATTGGTTTTTGAAAACATATCGCAAAACAATTTCAGCAGATTCGTGTGGCTCCAAATCAGCCAATGAAAGCAAACACATCTCCTCCAACTCTTTATCAGTCAAACCATCTGTATCACCATACTCCAAAACATCAAGTAGTTTTATATAATCTTCAGTCACCCAACTTTTAGGCAAAACATCAATAGATTTAAAGTTTTGTACCGAAACATCAAAAGTAATTTTCATTTGGAAGTATATTTTATAGCTAATTCTAAAGGTAGTTTTAAGTTTTATATAAACTCATAAGACAAGTATCAATTAACAAGCATTTGTGATTAATTCCAAGCTTAACAATGATTCAAAATACGATTCAAAACACAATAAAACTAGTAGAAGAAATAAGTGCTAAAAACCACTCAAAAACGATTTGACAAAAATATTTTAAACAAAAAAATCCCGATTCATTTCTGAATCGGGATTTGTAGTTAAGTGGGCAATGAGGGATTCGAACCCCCGACCCCCTCGGTGTAAACGAGGTGCTCTGAACCAACTGAGCTAATTGCCCTAACATTGTTAGCGGCTGCAAATATAAGGCTGTTTTTCATTTACACAAACAAAAAAAACAACTTTTTTTAAATAATTTTTAATTACATAAAATACAATAACAAAACTCATTATAAGAGAGCAAGTTAGAACAAAATAAAATTTTATTTTATTTTGACAGAAACAAGCAAATAATTGAAAATGAATAGAAATATTGAAAAAAGCAACTTTTTAGGGGTTTGAAAAAAAAATTGAACTACTTAAAAAGTCTCTATTTTTTAATATTTCAGAAAAAAAATTAATAATACAATTGAAAACAACAAATCTCTAAACAATTACACATTCATTTCATATTACACTACTTCTGCAACCACAAAAGTACTTCCACCCACATAAATAACGTCGTGATTAAAAATCTCCTTTTTCGCTGCCTCTAATGCCTTTTGAACTGAATCATAAACATATCCCTTTAACCCTAGTTTCTCTGCATGTTCTTTTAAGACTGAAACATCCATAGCGCGTTCAATTTCAGGTTGGCAAAAATAATAACGAGCTTGTTTTGGAAACAATGGCAACACTTGCTCTAAGTCTTTATCACTTACAAAACCCAAAACAATATGAAGCACTCTATAATTTAACTTTTCTAATTGCCTTAATGTAAATTGCAAACCTTCTTTATTATGTGCAGTGTCGCATATAATTTTTGGCTGCTCTTGCAGTATCTGCCACCTTCCTAACAATCCGGTATTTTTTACAACATTCAGTAATCCTTTTGCCAAATGCTGAATTCCAACACTATAATTTTTCTTTTGTAAAACTTTAATCGCTGTTTGAACTGTTCGAATATTACTTTTTTGATAATCTCCTTTTAAATCTGATTGCATTACTGCACCTTTTGTTTCAAACGCCTTATACAAAACAGCATTTAGGTCTGTTGCGATTTCTTCAAAAACTGAGATTGTTTCGGTGTTATATTCCCCTACTATTACAGGAACACCTACTTTAATAATTCCGGCTTTCTCTTTTGCAATTTCAGGTAGTGTATTTCCTAAAAACTGTGTATGATCGAATCCTATATTAGTAATAATTGACAACTCTGGTGTGATAATATTTGTACTATCAAGCCTCCCTCCTAACCCTACTTCAATAATAGCAATATCCACTTTAGACTTAGAAAAATAATCAAAAGCTAATCCTACCGTCATTTCAAAAAACGAAAGCTGATTGGCTTCAAAAAAATCTTGATTTTTAGTAACAAAGGCAGAAACATTCCTCTTGGGGATCATCGTACCATTTATTTTTATACGTTCTCTAAAGTCTTTTAAATGTGGCGATGTATAAAGTCCCACATTATATCCTGCTTCCTGTAAAATTGAAGCTAGCATATGACTAGTTGAACCTTTTCCATTAGTTCCAGCTACGTGAATACTTTTAAAGTTATTTTCTGGATTACCCAAATACATAGCTAGTAATTCAGTATTACTTAAATCTGCCTTATAAGCAGCTTTACCTTGACGTTGATACATTGGCAGCTGTTTAAAGAGCCAAGTGGTTGCTTCTTGATAGTTGATAACGTTTTTTTCTTTAAGCGGTTAGAATGTATGTAGAGAAGGATCAACTAAATTGAATGACCCAATATTATTCAGAAAGGCTAAAGCGGTAAACAATTTTCCCTATTTGTTTAGAAGGTGCTTTATCATCACTATTAAATTTTGTAGCAAGTGCTGCACGCTTTGCAGGTTCTAATAAACATTTTGAATTATTAGTTGTACCCCTTACTCCTGGAGTTGCACTTATTACACGTCCAGTTTTATCAACTTCGATACTAACTACAACGGTACCAGCTTCATTACAATCTTGAACAAATTTCTCTTTATTAAGGGCTTTTCTTCCACCTAATTGATAGTTTCCATCGCCATCAAGTCCTTTTCCTGTTCCGTAATAGCTTTGCGCATTTGGATCTCCGTTTGGATCTCCCTTATCACCTCCTGATGCATCATTGCCTTCACCACCTTGCGAAGCACCATCTTTTTTTGGACCATTTATTAAAGCGTCAAGAGCACTTGTTGTAGATTGATCTGGTTTTGGATCAGGCTTCACTACTTCTTTAGGCTTCTCAACAGGTTTTTCCTTTGGTTTTTCAACCTTAGGTTTTGGCTTCTCTTTTGGTTTTTCCTCGATTACAGGAGCGTCTTCTGTATCCTGAGTAACAACTTTCTCAGTCACTTCTGGTTCTGGAGGAGTGGGTTTTGGAACTACTGTATTTTTAGGAGCGGACGCAACAGGTTCAGTTGGTTGTATATCACCACTCCCAGTATCCATTGTTCCAAAATTTACAGCAATACCCTGCTCTAAAGGTGGATCTAGATATTTCATCCCAACAAAGAATAGCAATAAAATCATCAACGAGTACAAAATGACTGTGATGATCATACTTTTCTTTTTATGTTCTGTATCTAACAGTGCCATTGAGATTGTAAGTAAAAAATTAAATTAATTTGGTCTAACAGCTAGTACCACTTTGAAGCTATTTCTGTTAGCTATATCCATAACAAAGACCGCATCTTCAATAGGCACTCCTTCTTCTGCTCGCAATATAAGCGTAGGAGTATCTTGCCCTGCTAATGCAGTTTTAATAGCATTTTCAATAGTATACTCAGTAACTCGCTCCTTATTTACATAATAAGCACCATCTTTTGTAATACTTACACTTGCTTTAGTTGTATTTGTACTTTTTCCTTTTGCTTTAGGCAAAATTAAATCTAAAGCATCTGGTGTAATTGCAGGTGAAGTTAGCAAGAAGAATACCAATAACAGAAATACGATATCCGTCATCGAACTCATCGAAAACTCAGGGCTTACTTTATTTCTTCCTCTTAAATTCATTAAGCTGGTTCGTTTAGTAAATCTAAGAAATCAACTGCTGTAGCTTCCATTTGGTGTACTACTTTATCCGTCTTTACTACAAGGTGATTGTACCCCATATAAGCTATAATACCCACAATTAACCCCGCAACTGTAGTTGTCATTGCAGTATATATACCTTCAGCTAGAAGGCCCATCTCTGCTTGACCGCTACTTGATGCTAATGTATGAAATGCTAATATCATTCCTATAACAGTTCCTAAAAACCCAATCATAGGTGCAGCACCAGCAATAGTTGCTAATACACTTACGTTTTTCTCTAGTTTATAAACTTCTAATCTACCTGCGTTTTCAATAGCTGTATTAATATCATCTAAAGGACTTCCTATACGGCTTATTCCCTTTTCTGTTAATCTTGAAACAGGTGTACTCTTTTGAGCACATAACATTTTTGCCGCTTGCAAATTTCCACTTGCGACGTTATCCCTAATCTGATTCATAAAATTAGCATCGTATTTAGATGCCGCCTTTATAGCAAACAGACGTTCAAAATATACATATAAGGCTACGAAAAGTAATATAGCAAGTGTACCAATAATAATCATACTGGCAGTACCACCATTAACAACTAACTCAATAATTGAGAGTGTTTTCTCTGTAGTTTCAGGATCTAACTCTGGCGTTTGTTCGGCCACGTCTTGAATAAAAGCGTTAAGCATAAATAGGTTTAGGTTTTAGATAATAACGATGATTGGTTACTTAAATTGTTATACGTTATGGAATAATACACGCTCAATTAGTAAAAACACTCCTGCTCCTGCAATAAAACCAATAAACGCTAACCACGTTATTTTTTTCAGGTACCAGATGAAGTCGATTTTCTCCATTCCCATTGCAGCAACACCTGCAGCAGAACCAATTATCAACATACTACCACCTGTTCCTGCACAGTAAGCGATGAAATGCCATAAAACTGAATCTGTAGGCGCGTCATACATTCCCATACTTGCAGCGACTAATGGCACATTATCTATAATTGCAGAGAATATACCTAGTAATATAACAACTACGTCTTGATTAGGTATTACTTCTTGTAAAACCTCAGCAAGGTAACGTAGTGTTCCTACTGGGTCACCATTTTCAGCAACTCCAAAAACTAAACTTTCTAGCCCAGCTACTGCCATCAGAATTCCTAAGAAAAATAAGATCGATGAAATTTCAATACGCGATAACGCCTTATGAGCACTGTATAAATGACGACGCTCTTTACTGAAATCTTCTTCTGGGTGAATGTATTCTGAAACAAGCCATACAACACCTAATGCTAACATCATCCCTATATAAGGTGGTAAATGAGTAATAGTTTTAAATACTGGTACTGAAACTATCATTCCTAATCCTAAGAAAAGCATTGTTTTGCTACTAAGTAAACGTCCCGCCTCTTCATCTTCAGTAGTATCTACAATAATATTACCTTTAAAAGCTGGTAAATAACTTGCAATTACAAATGGTACAACAAAACATACAATAGAAGGTAGTACTACATATTCTATTAATCCCATAGCTGTAACATTTTTCGCAATCCACAACATAGTAGTTGTAACATCTCCAATAGGAGACCAAGCTCCTCCAGCGTTAGCTGCTACTACTACTAAAGCTGCATACCATAAACGCTCATTACGATCTGTTATCAACTTACGTAACAACGTAATTAATACAATTGTAGCTGTAAGGTTATCAATTATAGCTGATAGAATAAATGCTAAAATACCAATGATCCATAATAGCCTTTTTTTGCTCTTAGTACGAACAGCACCTTTTAAAACCTCGAAACCACGGTGTAAATCAATGATTTCCACAATAGTCATAGCTCCAATTAAGAATATTAAAATTTCGGCTGTTTTACCTAAATGATGTAAAAGCGTATTTTCAAAACCATGCTCTGCATCATGACCTCCAGTGGCATAACTAAACACATTTTCGTAAGTGTCAATCACATCAAACCAACCAGCATGAAAACCTACAGCAAGGACTGCCCAAATTAAAGCCGCCATGATTAAAGCCGGAACTGTTTTATCTAGTTTTAGGGGATGTTCTAACGTAATTGATAAGTAACCAACTATAAAAATTAAAATAATAATAGACGTCATAATGAGGTTGATTTATGAATATAAAATTTACTGAGTAATTTATTTTAAAACTACAATTTAAACAAGTTGCTTAAGTGCAATCTCGAATGCAGTTTTACTAATGTTTGTCTTGGTACTATTGTGATCAAATGTATTCTGAATAGCATTACGAATAGTCATGGAAGTATCATTAAAAATAGCTTCATCTGTCATTTGTACTTTGCGTTCCATAAAATAAGCAAATACACGAGCCATACCACAGTTGCTAATAAAATCTGGTATTAGACTTACACGCTCATCTGTATATTCCATAATGCTTCCGAAGAAAATTTCTTTATCTGCAAATGGCACATTTGCACCGCAACTAATAACTTCTAGACCAGTATCGATCATAGATGAAATTTGCTCTTTAGTGATTAGACGTGAAGCTGCACAAGGTGCAAAGATTTCACATTCTAAATTCCAAATTTGCTCGTTGATTTCTTCAAAAGATAACATGTTATCAGCCACTAAGGTATTACCATCCTTATTTAAAAATAAGTTTGTGATTTCTTCGAAACTGAAACCGTCTTTACTTACGATACCACCGGCTCTATCAATAATACCAACAACTTTAGCACCCATTTGCGCTAAATAATATGCAGCAGCAGCTCCCACATTTCCAAATCCTTGTACAATGGCACGCTTTCCTTTCACATCTCCACCATAAATTTCGTAGTAGTGACGTACAGCTTCAGCAACACCATAACCTGTAATCATATCAGCTACGGTATATTTTCTAGATACATCTGGAGAATAAGTAACATTTTCTAAAACTTTAATTACACCCTGACGTAATTGACCTATACGGTTAATTTTATCTGCTTCAGTAGGCGTAAAGTGACCGTTAAAAACACCTTCTTGCGGATGCCAAACCCCACTTTGTTCAGTAATTGGAATTACTTCGTGAATTTCGTCGACATTTAAGTCTCCACCTGTTCCATAATACGACTTTAAAAGTGGCGACACAGCTTTGTACCAACGCTCTAAAACTCCTTTTTTACGAGGATCATGCGGGTCAAAGTTAATTCCTGATTTTGCTCCACCAATTGCTGGACCAGAAACAGTAAACTTCACTTCCATTGTTTTAGCTAGAGAAAGCACTTCATTTTCATTTAATCCTACACGCATTCTAGTTCCTCCACCGGCAGCGCCACCTCTTAATGAGTTAATAACTGTCCATCCTTCTGCTTCAGTTTCAGCATCATTCCAATGAAACACGATTTCTGGAGCTTTGTCTTCGTACTTTTTAAGTAATTCTTTCATATTATTTTCTCTAAAAAGAGAATTTTTTAAATTCAATTATACATCTTAATCTCTCTGTTTCCGCTTAAAACGAAAAAATAATCATTTTTAGCGTAGCTATAATTGATTCATACCGAAGGAATTTAATTTTATAATCGTCTAACTAATTTATAGAATAGTAATTAGTAATTAGTTGTTCATCTTGCGCATACAACACACACGCTTTCTAAACACAAATATAAAAAAATGGGTATGGGTTTATGTTTCTTTTATGTAAAATTTATGAGTGAATCTATTGACACTATTAAGTCACATTAAAATTTCAGAAAAAAGACTATAACTTTTAACTTGCAAACCTTTAACAAGCTCTATTTGGATTTTGACGCTGTTTATTTAAAGTATGTATCCCTCGTATATAACGTGGCGCTACAATATGTTCAGAATGTTCCTGATGCCGAGGAAATAACACAGGATGTTTTTATAAAAGTTTATGAAAAACATGATAGCTTCAAAGGAGAGTCTGCTTTAAAAACGTGGATATATAGAATAGCTATCAACACATCACTTGATGCTATTAAGGCTAAATCTAGAAAAAAACGAGCTGCTTTTGCTAATCGAGATGATGCAGCTTTAGAAAAAATTAGTGATTTTAATCACCCTGGAGCAGCCTTAGAAAATAAAGAAGCATTAGCTTTATTGTTTGAAGCTATTAACCAATTACCAGAAGTACAACGTTCTGTTCTAATTTTGTTAAAGGTAGAAGAGCTCTCTCAAAAAGAGGTAGCCGAAATTTTAGACAAATCACAAAAAGCTGTAGAGTCAACATTTCAACGAGCGAAACAAAACTTGAAGAAAATTTTAGATAAAACCGAAGGAAAACAAAACTAATACCGTCTAATAAGTATAATGGAATCACAATTAAAACTTTTAAGCACCATACATAAAGTGCAGCCGGACCCTAAGTTATATGCAGCTATAAAACAACGCATCAAACAAAAACAGGAACAGTTTGTACCATGGTCTTTTATTCGCGCAGTTGCCGCAATATTTGTAGTAATGCTTGCAGCACAAATTTATATTACAACCGCTACGTCATTGACTGACAGTGATGACTTGAGCGCATTAGTACCTGTCAACTCTAATACTTTATACAATGAGTACTAAAAAGAAAATAACCTTTATTATTATTGCGCTATTAGTCGCTAATCTTGGAGTATTGTCTTTTATGATGCTGAAACCTAATCACCGTAACCCTAATGGAGGGAGATTTGGTGAAAATGGCCCAAAGCAACGAATGATTAAACGACTTGACTTAAACGAAGAACAAAGTAAAACGTTTACAGATTTAGTTGAAACTCATCAAAAAGCAGTGATTGTTTATGATGAAAAAATAAGAAACGATAAACAAGAATTATTTAGTTTGCTAAGCGAAGAAGTAACTTCACCTAGTACAGTAGATAGCTTAACTACTAACATAGCTGCTTATCAAAAAGAAATTGAGGTACTGCACTTTAATCACTTTAAAAATGTAAAAAGTCTTTGCAAAGGAGACCAAGTTGAAAAGTTTAACAAACTAAGCAAAGATCTTTGCAAAATGTTTGACCAAAAACGAGGAAAACCAATGATGCGCAAAGAGAAAAGAGAAAAAAAAGAATAGCAGAAATAATTTTTAAATAGTTAGTTAGCAATCCCAAAAAAGGCAACCCATTAATTTGAGTTGCTTTTTTTTCACTTTTTTATTTAACTCTCAATTTAATCTAAAACTTCTTCCCAAATTTTACCACTATTCAATCTAAAAGTTCCCACATAGTCCCAATTACATTCGTGTGGAGATATTAGTGATAACCAAACTTCACCAGATTGTTTTCTGTATAGATAATAGATTTCACCTAGTACTGGCTCAAAGCTAAACTTAGCAGAATAAATTAAATTATTCTGTTCAAACTTTTTCATCATTACTTCATATTGCAATTTGATATCATCAAACTGCGATTTAAACTGATGATTCACCTTGCTTATATTACTATTTTTCCAAGATGTAATATCATCCGGAATTATTGCCGGAGCTCCTAAATTAGTTGCATACGGAGTAAGTGCTGCTGTGTATTTCTGAGTTTTCTCGTCAAATACTACTTGATCTGGTTTTTTAGATTTTTCTTCCGCCATTGCTAGGTTTTGTTCAAAGGTAACATCTAGACACTAAACAAAATATAAGTTTAGAAAATTTTAAGGAAATAAATTATGCTGTAGCAAAAACCTTAAAAACAGCAATAGATTAGTTATAAATCACCCCACTCGAATGATTTTCTTTCGCACCAGTTACACTCGCTAAACAATTGACTTCTCCCCTTAGCTTTCTCACACCTAAGAAACCAAATATTAGCGCTTCTTTAAACTCAAGTAATTGAGCAGAAGGAACAATTAATTCGACATCTTTGTATGAACATATTCTATTAAGCAAATACTTGTTATAAGCACCGCCACCAGTAACTAGTACAGTACTCCCCTTTTTAAATTGGCGTGCAATTTGGAATGCTGTGTGATCAGTAAAAGTTCTTAATGTATCTTTTGGCAAAGCATAACTAGCATCTAAAACAGGAAAAATTTCTTTTAAAACCCACTCTAAACCTAATGATTTAGGCGCAGATAATTTGTAGAAAGGCAAAGCATTTAACAATGAAGATTTAGCTAACAAAACCTTTCCGCTTTTTGCTATATTACCACCATCGTCATAAGGCACTCCTGTTTTTTCTGCATATACATTAAGCACAATGTTTACAGGGCAAATATCATATGCCAATCGGTTACCATCTTTATTAAGTGAAACATTCGCAAAACCTCCTAAGTTTAAGCAATAGTCATATTCACTAAAAAGCAATTGATCACCAATAGGTACTAAAGGTGCTCCTTGACCACCCATTGCAACATCTTGCACTCTAAAATCGCAAACCACTTTTTGTTGTATTAATTCTGAAATTTTAGGGAGATTTCCTATTTGTAAAGTAATTCCATTTTTAGGCTGATGTAAAATAGTATGCCCATGACTACAAATAGCATCAAGACTTTCGATTTTGTGTTTTGTTATAAAAGCATTAATATAATCGGCTAAAAGCGATGTGTAATCTTCATTAATTGTTTCTAACGCTTCACTATCTAGGCTAATAGCCTGTTGTAATTTTTGTTTCCATTGTGAATTATAAGGTAGCGTTTCGGCTTTGCCTATGCTATATTCCCATTTTCCAGTAGCCGAACTTTCTGGTGGAACGAACTCGCAAATAGCAAGATCTACACCGTCTAGCGACGTACCACTCATTACCCCTAATACTTTATAATGTTCTTTTTTCAACACTGAAACTTTAGAGGTTTAAAGGTACCGCAGATTTTTGATTTACCAATTTTAAAACTATAACATATTTTAAGAAAAGTGCACTTTCAAAATACTCTTTTTAAAACTATCTTTGCAATCTCAAAAAACAACAATATTACTATGGATTTTACTTTATCTGAAGAACACTTAATGATTCGTGATGCTGCGCGTGACTTCGCGAAGCAAGAAATTTTACCTACCGTTGTTGAACGTGATAACAAGCAAGAGTTTCCTAAGGAAATAGTAAAAAAAATGGGAGAGCTTGGATTTATGGGTATGATGGTAGACCCCAAATACGGCGGTGGCGGAATGGATGCTATTAGCTATGCAATTGTTGTGGAAGAATTAAGTAAAGTTGATGCTTCTTGTTCAGTAATTGTAAGTGTAAATAACTCACTTGTATGTTATGGTCTTGATGCTTATGCTAATGAAGCACAAAAAGAAAAATACTTAACTAAACTTGCAACAGGAGAACACCTTGGAGCATTTTGCTTAAGTGAACCAGAAGCTGGTAGTGATGCAACATCGCAAAAAACTACTGCTATTGATATGGGTGATCACTACATATTAAATGGTACAAAAAACTGGATTACAAACGGAGGTAGTGCAGATACATACCTTGTAATCGCACAAACAGATAAAGAAAAAGGGCACCGCGGAATTAACGCTTTCATCGTTGAAAAAGGATGGGAAGGTTTCGAAGTTGGACCTAAAGAAGATAAATTAGGAATTAGAAGTAGTGACACGCACACATTAAACTTCAACGATGTAAAAGTTCCTAAAGAAAATAGAATTGGTGAAGATGGATTTGGATTCAAATTCGCAATGAAAACCTTAAGTGGTGGACGTATTGGTATTGCTGCTCAAGCATTAGGTATTGCAGGTGGTGCTTACGAAATGGCTCGCGACTATTCTAAAATAAGAAAAGCATTTGGCACTGAAATTTGCAATCATCAAGCAATCGCTTTTAAATTAGCAGATATGCATACTGAAATTGAAGCAGCTCGTTACCTTGTGTACAAATCTGCTTGGGACAAAGACAATGGAAACAACTACGACATGTCTAGCGCAATGGCGAAATTAAAAGCTAGTAAAGTTGCAATGGACGTTACTGTAGAGGCTGTACAAGTACACGGTGGAAATGGATTTGTAAAAGAATACCACGTAGAGCGTATGATGCGTGACGCAAAAATTACACAAATCTATGAAGGAACTAGTGAAATTCAAAAAATAGTAATTTCTAGAGGATTACTTAAAGATTAGTATAGTTTATAAAAACAGTATTACTAAAATCGTCTTGATTAATTTCAAGGCGATTTTTTTGTTTTAATCACATAAATTTAGTTTTTAACGATATTAACTGAAAAATAAACAGAATTTATCGCTAAAACTTGTAATTTAATCACTGAATACCTTATTTTGTGACCAATATTACTAATCCCCCGAACTTACTAGTAATGAATAAAGTTTCTATAGCCCTCACAATTGCCCTAATTTTTAGCATCTCAAGTTTTTCCCAAGTAGGTATTGGCACTAACTCCCCAGATCCATCTGCCATTTTAGATATTGAATCTACAACCGCAGGCTTATTAATGCCAAGGATGACTACTACACAAAGGGATAATATTACTAGCCCACAAGAAGGCCTATTTATTTACAATCTAGACAGTAGCTGTTTTCAATTCTATAAAACCACAGGTTGGTCAGGTTGCTTAGGCGAATTCCCAACCAACTCTTTAAACTGTAGCTCAGCAACTGTTAATGGGGCTTACACAATGGGAAGCGCTCTAACAACTAGTAACACAATAACTATTGATGTGCTTACTAATGTAATTGAAGCCTACACCATCACTACAAACACAGTGAATGGCTATAGCTTTTCAGCTACAGGATCATTTAGCAGTATTGGTTCAAATACTATAACACTTCAAGGAACAGGAACTCCTGGAGCTATACAAACAGACACTTTTACAATCACTTTTAATGGAAGTTCAGCTACGTGCACAGTAGATGTAAATGTAAGTCTGTTCCTAGCAAATTGCCTTGAATATTACAACTCTGGAGTTACAAGTGACGGTGTTTACACTATTGATCCTGACGGTGGTACTGGACCTATCGCTCCCTATGACTGTTATTGCGACATGACTAATGATGGTGGTGGTTGGACTTTAGTTTTTAACCACAATATTATTGGTGGTTATTGGGCAAATGATACGGAAGCTAGCTTTTTTAACAGTACATCGCCTGGAATAACAACTAATAAATACTCCATACTTAGCAAACTAGACGAACTAAAAAATAGTGGTGCTCCATATGAGTTTAGATTACACTTCCCTTCGTTAGGACTCACAAATCACTGGAGTCAAACATTTGACCCTAGAAGTGGTGCATCACCTACAAGACCAGTAGCGGGATATACTGCAATAAATGTAAGTATGACAAACAGTTTTTGGGGCGGACTTGAATTTTCTGGAGGTTCTACTTATTTAGACGGATCTGTAAACAGTGGTAATTGGTTTTACTCTATTGGAAGTGTAAATCCATACAGTGGAGGTATTCCGGCTAACACAGGATCTACTGATAGCATTCAACTATTTATTAGGTAATAAGATAACTATTGATAACAATATATTCTAAACCCTAATACTTTGTATTGGGGTTTATTGTTCAATACTGTTTACACTATTAAGAGAGAAAACTTTCAATTAAGTGTTCGGAATGACTTACTTCAAGCACTGGAAAATCAAACCAATCCTGTAATGGTTTTTCAAATCCAACACCATTTAAATAATTATGTAACGCAGTATTTAATCCCTTTGTATACCTAGGATGATCTGCACCTTTAGGATCCACGTGCATCAAATCATTTTGAGCAAAGCCCTCAAAAACTGGCCCTGTGATTTCTATTCCAAAATCTTCTGGCTTCTGGCCTATTGGACTATGAATTGTAGTTGTAAATTGATGCCAAAAAGCCGATTGAATACAATTTTTCTCAAATAACTGTCGCACCACTTCTAACGAATCTATCGTTTCTTGTTCCGTTTGTGTTGGGAATCCATACATAAGGTATGCATGGACCATAATACTCGTTTTAGAGAAGTTATTAGTCACTCTAGTCACTTGAGCAATATCAACTCCCTTTTTCATTTTAGACAACAATCTGTCTGATGCTACTTCAAGCCCACCCGTTACAGCAATACAACCAGACTTTGCCATTAAATCGCATAACTCATAATCGAAAGTTTTCTCGAAGCGGATGTTTGTCCACCACGTAATCTTCAAGTTTCGTTCTAATAGCTTATTAGACAATGCACGTAACATTTTAGGCGGCGCAGCTTCATCTACAAAATGAAAACCTGTAATGCCAGTATCTGCTATAATTTTTTCAATCTTATCTACTAAATCTTCCGCCGTTGTATTTTGATAATTTCCTATATAATCTAAAGTTACATCGCAAAACGAACATTGTTTCCAATAACAACCGTGAGAGATGGTCAACTTATTCCATCGTGCATCTGTCCACATACGATGCATTGGGTTTACCACATCTAAAAAAGAAACATACTTATCAAATGGCAATCCTGAATAATCTGGCGCAGGTAGATTACGGTGATGATAAATGGTGTTTGGCAATTTATTTTTATAAACTACTTGGTCATTTTCAAGCACAAATGTTCGCTCAAGATCATCAATAGTGACTAATCCTTCAAGATATTTCACCACTTTTAATAAGGGTCCTTCCCCATCATCAAGGGTAATAAAATCTATAAATTCAAAAATTCGTGAGTCTTCTAATGAACGCAATTCGGTATTGCAATAACCACCACCAAAAGCAATATGAATTTCTGGAAAAAACTGTTTTATAAATTGCGAACAACGCAATGCTGCGACTAGATTTCCAGGAAACGGAATGGTAAAACATACAAGATCTGGAGTGTGTTTATTAATTTGCTCCTCGAGAATATTGATCATTTCATCTTCAATAAGCGTAGGCTGGTAACTTAGCAACTCGTACAAGTGATTAAAGCTACTTGCCGAAGTTGCAATCTGCTCAGCATATTTTGTAAAGGCGAAAAACTCATCTACGTTCGCTTGTATAAAATCGCCTATTTCCTCCACAAAAAGCGTTGCATAATGCTTTGCTTTATCTATTATGCCTATTTCGCCAGCTTCCCATTTAATAGCCGTATTCACCTTTTGCAAACGGTGCCCCAAGGGTAAAAAATTAGGCGTTAAAATTGTTTTAGCGGTTTCAATATCTTGCTTTTGCAAAAAAGGAATTACCACATCAACTCGCGAAATATACTTCGTTTTCATGCTGCTAACATCAGGGTAATAAAAATTACCTAACTCCTCAGCTTCTTTGAAAATAGCACGTAGAAAATCGCCTGTAAAAATAGCTGTAAACAACTCTATACTTAGATCGCAGTGCGAAAATACGACGTCCTGACTTTCCATAAAACCTTTTAGATAAGCACTTGCAGGATATGCAGTGTTTAACTGAGTAAATGGAGGCGTTATAAAAAGTATTTTGGGTTGCATGGTGTAAAGATAAAGCTCTCTACAATCAACTTAATGCTCTGCTCATACAATTTTAATATATTTGACATTTTAAAAGAAATAGTTTCTACATTATTACTATTTCTGCTGAAATAGTATCCACCTACACCTTGCTATACAATGAAAACAAGCTGTCAAAAACATTTTTTTTAACCCCATTACGGAAAACCGTAACCGAATGCTAATTTTTTATTGTTACTTTGAGTATAGTATTAATCTCACAGTTGAAACAAACATAGAAAGATTAGGAAGGTATTTTTCTGAAGCTATATACCTACTGCTTTGAAAGTATATAAATAGCTGTTTCGTTTAAGCAATACTATACAATGAAAAAATTTGAGTTTGTAATTAGCTCAAATATAATTTTAGATAGTTTAGCCCCAGCATATTATGTTGGGGTTTTTCTATTAATGCGCTTTTTTTCGCCTCGCTTACGGAAACCCGTAAGGTGATTATTGCACGGTGTTGTTACTTTGAGTTTAATTAACAACATAACCTCTAAAACCATAAATGAATGAAAAAAATTTTATCGCTATTAGCCATCATTGCATTATGTTCCTCATGCAGAACTCCAAGTTTACACCGTGGTGGTTATAATCAACTAAATCAAACACAAACAGTACTATCAACAGCTAACTTTAATGTATTAGGAAGTTTTAAAGGTACTGCGACTCATAAAATTAAAACTTACAACATAAAAAACAAAGAAGGTATTATCTCATTAGCAAAAACTAATTTACTAGAGAATGCAAAAGCATCGGGTATAGATTTATCAGGAAGTAGAACTCTTATAAATGTATCGGTAGATGTTATTGAAACAAAAAAAAGAATCTCAGCTACTATCTCTGGAGAAATTATTGAGTTTAAAAATTAAATGAGTTCAATTTTTAAACTAACTTTACGGGATAACCATGATAAATTTAATTATATAACGTGTTAGCACACATATGAAAAAACAATCGTTCGGCATATTAACTTTGGTTTTCGCAATCCTAATATTTGGTTGCGAACAAAAACCTGAACCAAAAAAATCTAAATTTAAAGTTGCTAAAGATTATGCGGAATTTACAAGCAAAATGGAAAATAATGATACGCTGAATATCGGAGTTTTATTATCAATGTGTATGTGGAGCGAATATGATAATCTACAAATAACTAAATCTAATGACAGTATATTTCTTCAGCTAAAAGAAAAAAGAGTAATGGACGATGAACCACTTCATTTTAGTAAAGTCTTTTATGATTTAAAAAATGACACTTTGAATTTAGAAAAGATGATAATTGATTTTGATATAAATTATCAAGAACAGATAAGTAGTCCATTTTTTATAATTAACAACCCAAAGGAAAATGACACTCTTTTATTGAGAACAACTGGACTTGGGAATCGTGGATTTAATATTGAGCGATACCAAAATATAATGGCTAAATTATACCCAGAAGAAATGGCTGAATATAGAAAAGAATATTTCACGCCAATACCAATACCACCACCGCCACCAATGACGATTGAATATAAAGAAACCAAATTGGATGAATAAATACGTGTGCTAACAATGTATATAAAAAATAGCGCAAGTCATTGCTAACACAAAGGTTTGGGCATTTTTGAAAAGTCGCCAAATTTTTAAATTTGACGATTTCCAATAAAAAAATAAATAGTAAAATTTAAAAATTCGGCTTGTGTATTATCCGAAAATTACCGCCTATTTACAGCGCTACTTTTCATATACGTGACCGTTAGCAAACATAAAATGAAAATCTTAGAAGAAATTATTGAATTTGAAAATGAAAATACTGAATTAGATTTCAAAGCCATTCAGTATGATAAAATTAAATTTGAAAATTTATTGAAAGATTTAATTTCAATGGCTAATGCAAAAACTGAAAATGATAGATTTATAATAGTTGGATTAAAACATAAACCAAACGGAGAAAGGCAATTTTTAGGAATAAATAATGATTTTATTGACGAGGCATCATATCAACAATTAGTACATAACAATATTGAGCCAGAATTGAATTTTGATTACTTCCCTTTTGAGTTTAAAGACAAAAAATTTGGTGTTTTCAAAATTTTTGGTTGCATTGATCCACCTTATATGATGAAAAAAGATTTTGGCAAACTTAAGGCTGGAGAATCTTTTATCAGAAAAGGTTCACATCAAACTAGAATTTTAAGAAAAGATATAGATTACTTCATAGAAAGAAAAATCTCAAAAGGATATTTTAATGGGGAAATTTCTGTTTATACTCATCAGTTAGGAAATAAAGAATTTAATATAAAGCATATTCCTTTTAAAGATAAACCATCTGAGAAAGCACGTTTAGAGATTACCAAACTTATTAAAGAGAAAGAAATAGTAGAAAATTCAAATGATAAAAATCTTCTTTTTAAAGGATTAAATTTTAACCATTCTTACATTGTACCTACTCCATACGAAAAAAGAAATTTAGAAACCTTAAAAGAAAACCTTGAGCAATTAGATAAAACATATGAAGATGATGATGAATATTTTATCTATGAGGAAAGTGCCAATAAGTTTAATTTTAAAATTTTCAATCATTCCGAGAAATATATTGAGGATGCTTCTATCGAGTTAAAAATAGATAAGAAAAATATTTTTGTTTGTAATAAAATAATAAGCAAGCCTGTCAAATACAATCATTTTTTAGATTTACATTCAAGTCCAACTAATAGTTTTTCATATGAAAATATGAATTATCCAACAGTAAAGGAAACTGAAAAAGAGTATATTATAACAGAAATTATAGGAGACTTAAAACATCAAATTGAACAAGATGTTTTTACTGTTCCTTTAAGGATTTTATTAAATCCAGACCCAACAGAAAAAAAAGCATTCGTTCAAATTAAGATATTTGGAAAAAATTTAAAGACACCAATAACAGAAGAACTAATTTTAATCTTTTAAAGTAAATACGTTTGCTAACAATGGCTAAAAAAAATTGCTACACTATGCTAAATACGAAAATTCGATTAACTTTATACGACATAACAAACATCGGAAAAATTACGGTTTACCAATCGCAACTTTTCCTAGCCTAAACCGTTGGCAACAAGCTGAAAAAACAGAATGAATAAACTAAAAACAGGAGAGTTTTACGGAACACATTTCCAGAAATCAGCTTTTGAAAATCTAATAATTACCGATACAGAATATACACACAGTAAAGTTGATTGGCATTATCACGAAAATCCATATTTTACTTATTTACTTCAAGGAAAATTATTTGAATCTAACAAAAAAGAATCCTATTATTTAGAGCCAGGAAACCTACTATTTCATAATTGGCAGGACTCACATTACAATATAAAACCACCTGAATATACCAGAGGCTTTCACATTGAACTAAATGAAGATTGGTTTTCAAATTTTGATATTCAAATAACCGATTTTGAAGGTAGTATCAATCTAAAGAATCCAATCATAAAGAACTTAATGAATCAGATATTTAATGAGACTAAAATTAATGACCAGTATTCAAACTTAAGTATTGAGAGTAATTTGATTGAAATTTTCAACACAATTAATGATTGTAAAGAAAGAAATTTAAGAAAACCAGATTGGGCAAATAAACTAAAAGAATTGTTGAATGAGGAAAAAACAGACTATTCTCTAAACAGTTTAAGTTCAAAGTTAGAAATACATCCTGTTCATTTGTCCAGAGAATTTAATCGCTATTTTGGAACAAGTCTTGGTAATTATATTCGATTAATAAAACTTAATAAAGCCTTTTGTCTACTTACTTCAAACAAGTTTTCAATGACAGAAATTTGTTATCTATGTGATTTTTATGACCAAAGTCATTTCATCTCAAATTTTAAGAAAATCTACAATACAACACCAACAAAAATTTTAAAGAATATTTCCCGATGTTAATTATATACAATTTTCGGAAATGGAATAATTTCACCTTTGTAATTCATCAAAAATCAATTAAAAAATGAAAATACAAAGTATTTTACTTCTCTTTTTTACATTTCTTACAATTAGTCTTTTCGGTCAAGATATGGCAGAATACACGAGTGGCTGGGAAGGAAAAATAGTAGGTTCGAAAGTATTTAACTTAAAGGTGGAAATAGAAAGTTTTGGACTTGAAAAAGCTAGATTAAAAATTTCTAATAGTAAAAGCATTATTGACTATCCATTTGATTCAAGAAGTACTTCAATATTAAAAGTGCCTTTTACAGAAAATTATTCTTTTGAAGGCGTACTTTCTGAAAATGGAAAAGAAATTAATGGGTTTATCAAGTCTGGAATGCTTCTTTATCACTTAAAACTTACTCAATCAGACAATAATATTTTTGTAGGTGTTTGGAATATATTAATGGTAGACGAGTTAAAATCACTAAATTTTTATTTAAGTGTTGAAAACGGAGCAGGAAATGAATATGAAGCTTATCCGATTTTTGGAGATAACCGATTTACAGGAACTTGGTGTGACAATTTTCAAAAAGAAAATGACTCTATTTCGTTTACCGATTTTAAAACTGGCTTACATTTTAAAGGAAAATTAACAGCTGATGAAATTCAATTAGATATCTATTTAGGTAAAAACTCAATTACACAGGTATCATTAAAAAAATCTACAACTGA
Organism: Patiriisocius marinus; assembly: GCF_008974325.1. Taxonomy (GTDB): domain Bacteria; phylum Bacteroidota; class Bacteroidia; order Flavobacteriales; family Flavobacteriaceae; genus Patiriisocius; species Patiriisocius marinus. Next base: position 69,952 of record NZ_BKCG01000001.1, read on the forward strand.
TTGGAAAATTGGTGGTTTTAATAATAAGAATAAAGTTTCTATTCTCAAATTGACAGAAATGGAAAAGCTTATTTCAAAGGATTCATTACCTAACACACATTCCGTTTTAATTTCAAAAAAAGGAGAAATTATTTATGAAAATTATTTTGATGGTTACAATGCAAATATACCACACGATCTGCGTTCAGCATCAAAAAGCATTTCATCTGCAATAGTTGGAATTGCAAAAGACAAATCTTTATTTACAAATGTTGAGCAATCTATTTTTGATTTTCTACCGAATAAATATCAAACTCTAAAAGACAGTTTAAAAACTGAAATTGATATTCAGAGTCTTTTAACAATGAGTTCTGGTATAGATGCTATAGATTATGGTATCAATGCAAATCCAAAATCTTCTGCAACAGAGCAAAATTATCAAAGGACACCAGATTGGATTGAAGCAATTCTAAAAGCTCCAATGATTCATAAGCCAAACACTAATGCTAATTATGGTTCAGCAAACCCTGCTTTGCTAGGTGTTGCTATGGATTCAGTTATTTCAGAACCTTTGGAATTATTTATTGATACGTTTTTATTTCAGAAATTGAAAATTTCAAATTACATTATACAAACGGACTTAAGAGATAAGCCATATTTTGGAGGTGGAATGTACCTTACTCCAAAAGATATGTTGAAATTTGGAGAACTCTATCTGAATAAAGGAAAATGGCAATCAAATCGTATTATTTCTAAAAAATGGGTTAAAAAATCATTTAAAAACTATCGTAATTTAGAAAATGTAATAGATAAAAATGGTTATGGATATTTATGGTGGCATAATACTTATCAAATTAATGGAAAAAATATAAAATCTATTGAGGCAAGAGGAAATGGAGGACAATATATTTTTGTAATTCCTTGTTTACAAACAGTTGTAGTTATTACATCTGGAAATTATAGAAATGGAAAAACGCAACAACCAGAAGAGATTTTTGAAAAACACATTTTACCCTACCTTGAAAATTGAAAAAAGCCAGTTGCCAACATTGGATATAACTAACAAAAAACTATTCTAATTTTAAGGATGAACTAATTTCAGAAAAACCAAATGAACAACGAGATTAAAATACCACTGAGTAAAAACAAAATCTTATTGATTGTTCTTGGCTCTTTAATGTTCGTAGCCTTAGGCATTTGGTTTCTGAATGATCCTGAAAAATTAGCCAATAGTTCATATCGCCCAAGAAGTTCTGTATTTATTCAAATTATAGGGATTGTCGCTGTGGTCTTTTTTGGTGTATGTGGACTCTTCGCCTTCAAAAAATTGTTTGACGAAAAAGACGGCTTGATAATCAATCAAGATGGAATAATTGACAACGCTAGTGGTACAAGTATTGGCTTAGTAAAATGGACTGATATTACGGGAATAGGAATGGAACAAGTACACTCACAAAAATTTATAATGATTGAGGTTTCAAATCCACAATACTATATCAATCTACAAAAAAACCGAATAGGAAAAATGGCTATGAAAGCCAATTATAACAAGTATGGTACGCCCATAAGTATATCTGCAAATTCCTTAAAAACTGATTTTACAGCATTAAAAAAATTGATTGAAAAACAATATCTTGAGAATTCATTAAACTAGCTGAGAATACAATTATCTACTTTACGCCTCAATTAAAATCCAAAGCTCTACTTCTTCTTCGGCTCTCCAGTGTTGATCGCGATCTGTTTTTTCTGATGCCGCTTTTACCCGTTTCTTAAAACAACGTTCTAATTTAAAACGACCACCACTTAACAATTCCTGTTCTATAGGGTGCTGCGTCGCTGTTTTAGTTATTTGAGCTAAATTTGAGAAAATGATTACAAGTTTACCGTCAGGCAACAACTGCTGTTTAGCTGCTGCAAAAAAGTCTGGGAATAGTTGATCATTATAATAAATTGCCTCGTCAATCTTATCTAGATTTTGAGACTGTGGTAACCAAGGTGGATTGAAAACAATAAGTTCGGTTTGCTTATCAAATTTTCCAAATAACGATGCGTGGTCTAAGGCAATTTTACGTGAGAGTTTAGTTGTACCCATCGATTCTTTTAAACCTACAATAGCATTTGGGTTTGTATCTGTACCAAACACTTTTTGGAAACCGTGCTGCACTAATTGGAATGATAATATTCCACTACCAATACCTACATCAATAGCCGTTTTCTTAGGACCATCATACCGTTTTAACCAATTATCAAATAGATCTAAATGCTCAAAACGTGTAGGGAAATACGTTCCGTAATACGGATGTATTTTATTACGTAGTGCTGGAATTTTTATTCCATTTTCAAACCATTGCCAAGAGCTATTAAGTCCTTGTACCTGCGGAAATGTTAAAAAGAAATCTGCTGTGTCGGGATATAATTTTTTAAGCCAACCAATTGACGGTGCTTTTTTTACCGCTAGGTTGTGATCAATAATTTCAATAATAACAAGGTTAGACAGTTTTTGATACGCTGTACGAAACTCACGTTGTTCTCTAAAAGTTTCATTAGGCATTGTACGAAAAAGATGTTTCTTAATAGTACGAAGCAACAACAAACCATCACTATAAAAACTTGAAATAAGCACCTTTTTACCAGCCTCTAAAATTCTAATAGTTGGATTTTTTTCTGTATCACGATCAAACAATGTTATTTGATCATTAATTGTACTAGGCATTGGTTTTTGCACTTGGATAGCTGTACTCATTAGTTGGTCTTGTTTTCGCACAAAATGAACAAAGCACAATTATGGCTTTGAAACGATTTGCAGCGCAATGACCTTTGCAGAACGTACGGTTATAATTACTATTAATTTTCACTCTAGCAGTCAGGCATTAAATTGGCTGCTAGCGATTTACAAATAGAAAACAGCTAAAGAAACAGCCTACACAATTCGCTGAAGTACTGCGAACTAGTTATTAATATCGATAAATAAGTACTAAAGAGGCAAAGATACGCTATTATCCTCTGTCTAAACTAGGTATTTATTCCATCTCTCAAAACCTTCGGAAATAGGATAGCTTCGGAAATATTAAATTTCAAATTCATTTGTTAAGTTTCATTGGTATTATATCAATTATGAAGCATATTTTTTATGAATTCTATTAGTAGAAAATATAGCCTAAACCTTAACTAACAGCAGCAATAATCACCCTTTTAAAATTTCCGAAGTACATTACAGTAACATTTTACCTTAACCTGCGACTTATTATCGAAAGCTTTACACAACAGTATTTCCAAACTCGATTTTTTTCACGAAATTGAACCATCTAATTTTAAGATAAGCCATATGCTACTTTTTAGCACAAATACTGCTGCAATACTACAGCGGTTTACACGGCCAATTCGTAAATTAGTAAATCACTAAATAACCCTCTAAAAAAAGCTATACCTATGTCTGACGATTTTGACTTATTAGAAACAGATTCTAATGCACAACAAAAACAAGAAAAAGTAGATGTTAACTGGGGCAAAGCAGTAGACCAAATGAAGTCTAAGCTTGCTCAAGAAGACGATCCAGAAGTGCGCCAGAAAATTTTAAACGCTACACTTGACGATGTTGTTGGGATGGCCGAAAAAGATAGAAGCACTTTGTTAGATGCCATTAAAGATCTAACAGATTACCAAGACGAAGTAGGGATTATTTTTGAAAAATTTTCGACACTTAATGCAGACGAACAAAAGGTAATTGATAGTGCTCAAAAAGCGCTTGACAAAGCAACATACGAACTTGAAGATGCTGAAAAAGTAGAAGATACTTGGTGGAATAACTTATGGGGACGCAAAGCGAAAATTAAAAAACGTGAAGAGGAACTAAAAGCTGCACAAGCTGTTCGTGATGGAGCAGATATGAAAGCAAAAGCTATGTTTCAAGAACGTATCGAAAGTGCAGATGTACAAACATTATTAAATGAACTTTCGTATAAATCTCAAGCAGCTGTTTCTAGATTGAAAAACCGTGAAGTAGAAATTAAGGAAGTAGAAGAAAAACTTCAAGTTGCTATTGTTGAGGCTAGTAAAAACCACACGAAAGCTTTAGAGAAAAAGAAAGAAACTGAGGACAAATTAGAAGAGCAATATGCTTTACTTAAACAAGCGCGCCAGGCACTAGAAGAAGTAAGCGACAAGCAGTCATCTGCATATTCTGAGGCAATAGGAGTTGTTACCACTATTGAGCAAAAGGTGGAAGAACTTGAAGGGTTGAAAAATGCGTATACTACACTTGCTGCAAGTAAGGACAGTTTTGTACACAAGCATAACTTAACTATTAAAGTTTTAACATCGCTACGTAGTAATTTACAAACGCATAGAGCTAAGTTAAAGAGTGATACTGACGAGCGTTTAAAATATTACGATGGTTATATCGTAGCATTAAAAGCTAGAACTGACCAAGAGTTTGCTGCCATTTTAGAACACTTAGGTGTGAAGACAGATGAACACATTGGGCAAACATTAGCAGCTATGCATACAGCAAGTGCTAAAGCTAGACAAGATATGATGGACAACATTCCGGTACACGAAAAAGTGATGCAAGGCGTGTATGGAAGTTATGCTGAAAGCTTACACGAAATACGCAAAAAGGATGGTGAGATTCAGAAAAATTTCGCAGATCGATATGGTATCGATATGAAAGAAATTTTTGAAGAGTACTATGCTACAGAAGGAAATGCTGCTCCTTCAAACGATGGAGACGCTACACCTACACCTCCAAAGCCAGCGGCTGAGGATGACCTATTAGGGTAATCAAATCAATTATGCTTAAAATTTAAAAATCTCATTTACCTTTTAAATTTAAAATTATAATGAAAATTAAACTACTAGTAACGTTAGCAATATTAGGGTGCGCAAACGCATTTGCACAAATTGATTTTGCGCCCCATATTATTTCAGACACGTCGAATAACACAAATATGGTATATGCTGTTGATGTGGATGGCGATGGTGATATTGATGTTGTTTCTTCTTCTGGAACAAACAATACGCTAACGTGGCATGAAAATGTAGATGGTAAAGGAGCTTTTGAAAAAAAACATATTATTTCAACAAAAGCTGAAACACCTTATTCCATTTTTGCTGCAGATATAAATCTAGATGGCACAATGGATGTTTTATCTGCATCAGGCTTAGACAATAAAATAGCGTGGTATCAAAATGATGGTAAAGGAAACTTTAGCAATCAACAAGTTATTACTACTGAAGCTGAAAGGGCGTATTCAGTTTATGCTAATGATGTAGATGGCGATGGTGATATGGATGTTATTTCTGGCTCGTTAAAGGATAACAAAGTAGCTTGGTATGAGAACCTTAATGGTAAAGGAGATTTTAGTGAACAGAAAACGATTTCAACTGAAGTCTACCTTCCATACGCTGTACACACAGCAGATTTAGATAATGATGGAGATAAAGATATTATAGCTACATCTGCTAGTAATAGTAAAATTATCTGGTTTGAAAATACTGATGGAAAAGGAACTTTTAGTGAAGAAAAAGTAGTAACTAATACTGCACACGGTGCTAATAAAATTTTTGCCATTGATATTGATGGTGACAATGATCTTGATGTAGTTACTTCATCTCTTTGTAGCAATGAAATAATCTGGTATCAAAATACAAACGGAAAAGGAAAGTTTGGTGCTGAGAGAATTATCACAGGACAAACCGGAAGAGCTAAATCGGTTTTTGCAATTGACATGGATGGTGACGGTGATAATGATGTGTTATCAGCTTCATTTTCAGATAACAAAATTGCTTGGTATCAAAACACAGATGGAAAAGGAACTTTTGGACCTCAGTTAATCATTTCGGAAGATGCTCTTGGAGCGCAATCAGTATATGCTGTTGATATTGATAATGATGGTGATGTAGATGTAGTCTCTGCATCAGGGCAAGGAAATGGAATTGTATGGTATGAAAATTTAAGTCCGTTAGGAGTTGATATCAATACCGTATTTAATTACAGTGTTTTTCCTAACCCTGCTAGAAATACTATCAATTTAAAGTCTACTAGTCCCATAGTGAAGGTTCAGATTTTTAATCAGCTACTACAAATGGTATTAGAAAAAGACGATGAAAATGGTATTAATAAAGTAGATATTTCAACGTTACAATCTGCTATTTACCTTGTAAAGGTAAAAGATGCTAATGCTAACTACGGAATTCAAAAACTGATAAAAGACAATTAATTTTTTGAATGTATTACAAGCAACACTAAAAAAAGAAGTGTATTTCTATGTCCATTAACCAAATCCAAACTCCACTTGACAGCGCTGTTCTTGAAACAAAAGAACAATACAAAGTCTACTTTAAAATTGTAAGCCACGCTTTCGACTCCTTAGTCGCAAGCTTGAGTAAAAAGCAAATTTGTGGTGAAATGGAAGTTACTTTTATTGAACAATACACGGAGCTTATTACGTACTCTTTAGAAGCCTTTAGAATCAAATATTTATTTGATGACGAAGAAAAAATGCGAATTGATTTAACCGAAAGCGGCTATCCCAATTTCCTTGAATTTAGATATCTATACAATGATCTAGCACTTAAACACGAGTACATAGAGCGCTTGCCAAAGGTAGAGGTATTAAAAGCTCAATTTCTAGAATCGTTATTAAAGGACAAGCAACCTATAAGCGATTTTAAATTGCATCAAGCCGCTTCGATAATTTATTATACCTCAGTAGAGCAACGTTATATTTTTAAAAAATACATTCAAGGAAAAATAATTCGAAATGAGAAGGTTGCAGGCAAAGTATCAGAAGGAGAATACATGGTTAGTTGGTCATTTTACGACGTAACACACAACCGGCCTTTTGTATGTTTTATGTATTTCGATTTACACAAAACAACACTTGCTGAATACACTGAGGAAATATATACTGTATTAGAACAAGTAGCAGATAGAAATATGTCACTCGATATGATGGCGTATGCACTTGATAAAAAATTACCAAAAGTATTGCCTAAGAAACTTAAAAAAGTAGACTTAGGACCTTTACATAGTGTGTTTGCAAAAGATGAACTTGAAGTAACACATGTAATTTTAAAAGGAATCATTGATAAAACACTTGATATTTCGGCGTATGCCATATCACTAAAAATAGAAGAAATAATAAGTACAGATACTTTTACTGAAGGCAGCTTTTTTAACAAGCAACACTTACAAGTATGGAAATCTAAAAAACCAGCGCGGTATGTTTTTACATCACATAGAGTAATTCAAGTACTCTATGATGAAATACCCGAGTTTTTAAACTCGCTAACGCAAGCGCCTATTGAAATGGAAACCTTAAAATAAAAAAGACACATTACGTATGGAACACAACAGCACTTTTCCTATAAAAAACAACGAACTCGAAGCACTCCGTGACGAAGCTTCCTCTTACTTAAAAGGAGTTCAATGGGAACAAGGAGGCAAAGCGCAACGCCGTGATAAGGATCAAAAAGACTCCTCTATCCTACTCTATTTGTCTAAAGCTAATGGTTCTGGAACTACAGATATCACTTCGGTTTCTAAAACAATTTTAGGTCTCAAAAAACGATTATTGCCAGATAGTGTTGCTATCCCACTTCGCTTAAACCAAAGTCTACTTGCTTTACAAGAAGGGCTAACAATGGGAATTTGGTTAAAAGATTCGTATTATGATAGCTCAGGACTTTCTGGATTAAATGAACGCAAATCGAGCCTAGATGTTGAGCAACGCCGTGAATATGAATCTAAACAACAAACAGCCACAGCTTATATGCTTTTTGGTATTGCTACACGCGCATTGTTTGATTTACTACCTGCTGCCTCAGACGACTTATCAGTAATGAAAAACAAGTTTGCTGGTATTCCTGAATTGTCATTGATGTCGCCACTTAAAGGTGTTTCTTGCCTGTTATACTATTACGATAAATACTTAGGTCACCCAGAAATCATTACAAATGACGAAGATGTAATTAACTTTACCGTTGTTTATTTTGAAGCTATTATAGCCGAAATTTTAATGCGTGTAGGCTCGCTAGAGTATATTGAAACTATCACTGACCGAACCTATAAACTTGAAAAAAGCAACTATGCCATTTCAGGTTGGGAATATGCTCAAGAAGGAATGGCTGCAAGTGTTGAATTCAATAAAATTGAATTTGAACAAATTGTAGGAAACCGAGATGCTAAACACTTTGCAAGAAGATTGACAGAGCGAATGTTGAGTTATGATTTTACTGCAAAGAAAAATCCTTTTCAAGAACTAGGAGGTTTTATGCCCGTATTTATGGGTTATGGAATTCCAGGAACTGGAAAAAGTATGTTGATCGCCGCCATTGCAACTAAACTTAAAAAACATAGTGAGGAATTAGAAATTCCGTTTTTATTCCATCCTTTACCTGATACCTTGATTTCGACATTTCAAGGAGGATCTGCAGAAAAGATGGTGCAATGGATGAAACCATTGAGTGATCCAACACGACTTATATTTGCACCTATTGACGATGCTGAAAACAACTTACAAGAACGTACCGCCCAAGGCGTTTCGGCTGGAGTAAAGGAAGTGATTGGTGTGTTTTTACGTTATACAGAAGGTGCTTACGCCATTAATTACGGTAATAGTAGCATAGGGTTATTTACCAACTTACCCGAAATGCTAGACAAGGCTGTGATTAATCGTGTGCAAGGGCGTTTTAAAATTGACGGAGCACGATCAATTCCAGATTTTATAGATCAAGATTATATCTGGTGGCGCAAGTTTGAAAAAACAATGCCCGATTTTGTAAAAATGCAAAACCCGAAAGATTACCAGTTTCTATCTGCACAAGGATTAGCTAAAAATTTAGGCGAAATATTAAATGTCTCAGATAAGCCAACCGAACAAAAAGTACTAGAAATTTATCAAAAAACAGAAGACACTTATAATACGAACGAGCATCTATTCTATGCTGAATTGTATAAAAATATACAAGCACAGTTTCCTTTTTTCTCTTCAAGAGATATAAGAAACATTCAAAGTGCCATTAGTTTACGATTGACAGATTTTGATTTACCAACAGATTGGTTTGAAGACCCAATGCGTTATTTCAAAAAAGATTATGACACAAAGTATGGGATGCTACAAGAGTTAATGAAATCTAATATGAAAGGATTAAACTTTAGTGATATCCGTAGGCAAGAAGTTGTTCGTTATTTAGATAACGTAGCCACTATTGCTGATACTGATTTTAAACGTAAAGTTGAAGGACGTATTCATGACATGGAAGTACAACAAGCAGCAAGAAAACGATTTGAAGATTAATAATTCGAGTTTGTAAATTATTAAACTAAAAACAACAAAAATAACCTTACCCACTATAGTGGGCAGTATCTATGATAAAATTAAAAGCAGCAAAATTATTTGGTAATGGACTCGTTCCACTTTCTGGATCCTTAGCAAAGCGTTATAATGAATGCTTAGCGATGCTAGGTGTGAAACCCACTGGTTTATCTCACTTTTCAGTGGATGCTATGGGATGGAGCCCCGAAATTGCAGAGGAAAAAGAAGAAAATTATTACCTTAACATTGGTGATGCAAATCCTAATGCAATTATAATTTCGCCAGCTCAAAAAGGGAAACCTGTTTTTATGCCCTCGCATAGTTTTGATCGCGATTTAATGCACGCTATTTTCACTGCATATAGCAAACAGATAAGAGATATTACAAAAGACGCTGCTATTGTTGTTCACTTAGACCAACACGTTGATGCCTTTTATGAACCCTTTGATTTACTGAAATACAAAAACATTACCGTTAGTTTTAGCTTACTACATAAATTAGAAGAACAGCAAAAAGAACAACAACGATTAATTGCAACATTCGAAAAAGGAAACAATTTTATCGATAGAGAATTGCACAACAAATTATTAAAATCGGCTAAAGAGTTTGGAGATTTAAGATTTCGGAAATTAGACTTGGAAAATCTATCCTTAGAAGTTAGCTCGTTTTATACTCGTGCCTTTGGTGGAGTATTTCTATTACGTGATTTTATTAAACCTATAATGATTTTTGAAAATCTAGAAGTTTTCAAAAAGGCGATTAAAGATACAGATCACGACGTTATGCTTTTCCATAAGGATCACGACGAATTGATGGACGTACTTAGAGATCATATTATTGCAGAACTAGATTTAAAAAGTGCTGTAAATTCACCAAACTATCAACGAATAAAAACGCATATTTTTAGTGAAGCAATTGTTGACAACGAACACCCAATTAATGAGATTTTTGAAAATCAATTTCTCTTTAAAAAATACTTAAACGAACTTGATCTCGACACCAGAAAAAAATTAATGGGTGTTGAGCTATATTTAGAGAAACTAGCATTAAGCAATCAAACAAAAATGGAAGACATTGTGGATGAACGATATTCAAAATCGCTACACAAACCACATACCTCTTTAGAAATTGAACATCAGGAACTCATTTGGAAATTACTCACTAAAATTACCCCTGTCGACCCATTACATTTATATTGGTATGATAAAGAGAAATTTTATGAAGAATATAAAAAATGGAAACCTGGTTATCAAGATTGGGTCATTGATACTATTTCAAAAGCAATCTCCCATTAATAGATTGTAACAATAATAAGGCTTTAGCAACTAATAGACACTAAAAGTCTAAACTCCAATAAATTATGACACTAGAAATTATTGTATTTGTACTCGCTATCCTTTTTGGAATGATTTTATACTGGAGTGAATCTAAAAGTAACCGTGTTTATCGATGGATCAACCACCTTACACATAATGAGGACATTCAAATGAAGGCTGACAATAGAAAAGGGTTTTTCCACTTGCAACCTTTTATTTGGCGACTAGTTTATTTAACATTATTATTTGTTGTGGTAGGAGCTGTTGTTAGTTTCGCAACACCAATAAACGCTTTTTACATTCAATACTTCGTTTCGGCAATTGTGGGGACATTAATAGGAACTTATTTAGCTGGACTTATTGTTTTTGTTTCAGAAAAAACAAAGAAAGAAGCCTTGGTTGAAGCTTACGAAAAAGGAAAGGAAAGTGTTGAAGATTTAGTGGAAGATGTAAAAGATAGGTTTGAACCAGAGGTAATTGAAACTAAACAACCTTCCCAAAAGAATATTTCCGAAGCTCCTAAAAAAAGCGCTAGAGATCGCTTTAAGGATAAAGGAATGATAAAGTAAGTATTGATTAACGATTGAGGATTGTTGGTATTTATTTTTAAAATTTCGACAACAAACTACAAACTATAAACTCAAAAGATGAAAGCATACTGGCAAAAAGGAGGCAAACAAAAACGAATCGTTATTATTGGCGCAATCGTAATATTGCTTTTATTGTTTTTTTTAAGAGATGACTATCAACCAGCATTATTGTTTCTTAGAAAATACATTTTCATATTAATATTGAGTGGGCTATTCCTTTGGTTTATATTGCGAAAATTTAGAGCCACAGCAGCCACAGGAAAACGTGTTTTTATTCTGTTAGGTATTGTATTATTTTTTGGCGTAGGATGGTTTATAGGATGGAAAAATGACATGTATGCGTACATGCAAACTTATAATGTATTCAATAATCTTGACCTTGTTGAAATTGACGAATTACCTTTAACCCAAAACGAACGTATACAGCCATACAATAACATTGTAACAATGGCCTACGAATCTATTGGCGAGACACAAGAAGTGTCGCCACCGCAGCTTGTAAGAGTTGACAGTACTAATCAATGGACTATGGCAGTACAACCCGCAAAGGAATATTCGTGGCAGCGTATGAGTGATAATACCGAAGAGATTTTCGCGGTTGCAAGTACTTCGCCATTTCCGCGATTTGCAGATGCGAATAGAATACCGGTAACATTTGCTATAGGAGAATCGCTTGCGTTTAGCCGAAATACCTACAACGCCGTAGTACAGCGCTTTAATTTTTTACAATTGTTTACGCTAGAACCTAGTGAGGTTTTCTATATGAAAGATGACAGCGGAAAATGGGTGCAAGTGGTAAGTCTTATAAAATGGAAAGGCTTCTTTTTCCCTTATCCGTCATACGGTGGAGTTATGATTATTGAACCTGGAGAACACGATACAAGTGATTATATTGAACGAATCACCATAGGAAAAGGAACTTATGTTTCGCCTGAAGAGACACAGAAACATCCATTTTTAACTAGACAAAATACACTTGCCGAAAGTGTATCGAGATTGCAAGCAGAATCATTACAATTTCTTGGTGGGTTTACAGACCCATTACCTTGGAATATGGAAACGGCTGTAAAAATTCCAGATTTAAAAGACGATGAAAATCAGCAACCATTTGTAACCGATTTCAATTTTAGCGGAATGACGACAGATGCCTTTAGTGGCTTGTATCATTGGTTTGGTCTTGAACCAATAGGGGAAGAAAGAACTAGCTTATCATTTAGCGTATTGATTCCTGCAGATGGAACTGATAAACTTTATTATTATAATCACGGAGCTAAAAAAGAAGGACTTGCAGGAGTTAGTGCAATGCCTTTAAAAGTAATTGAATCTAAAAAAGAATACGATTGGTCTGTTAATAAACCTGTAGAATTTAGACCTTTTATCAAAGAAATTGCTGGCAGAAAAAGGCTTTTTGTAATTAGTACTATTGCAGCAAAACGTGATGACAGTAAAAAGTTTGATGGTGCAGCAACCCCAGATTTAGCTTTAGTGGACACGGAATATCGCGATGTAATTTGGGTAGATGCAAAACACCCATCTCAATGGGAAACTCAAATATTAGCGCAGATGGGCGAAACATGGCAAACAAGTGAAAACTTAACAAATGAACAGTTATACCCTACTCGAAAAGATATTGATGTAGCTACTGACTCTATTGCAATTTCAAATGAAATTATTGAAACAATTAGTGTAAACAAACGAGATTCGATTAAGAATATAAATCGCCGTGATTCATTAAGAGCAGCTGCTCAAAGAGTACTAGATAGTTTGAATTAAGAAGACTGAATTACACTTAATTTATAAAAAGAAATCCCAAACTAAGCCAAATCTAAAAGTTGAGTCTCTGTATGGATATCCAGGAGCAGAAAAATAATTATTACTACTATTAAACATTGAATTGAAATTCTCCCAAGTAAAGTAGATTCGTGTTTGTCTAATTTTAGCATTGAAAAATAAATCTACCAAAGGAAAACCACCTAGCTCCTGTTCGTTTTGAACATAAAACTCTGCTAGAACGGGATCATAGGCATTCATATTATATTTAGTAAAATACTTAAATGTTGCCCCTGTTTCTAAATACAAAGCTTTTTTAAACCACTCGTCTTGGTAAAATAATGATTGTCTTGTTGTAAATTCTGGGACATTAAAAACATCATTCCCTCCTACTACATTTTGATACATAACTGTATTTGCAAGAGCAAAAGTTCTCCATTTAAATGTACGTTCTGCTTTTATTTTTAAGTAATCTACACGTTCGGTAGCTTGTTGTGGCGTGGGTGTAGAATCGTTTGCTTGGATTGCGAAATACGTGTAATCATCAACACCCGTATAGCTCACAGAAACATTAGCTAGTTTGTTTGATTGTAAATCAAACCTAAGCTCTTGTGTTTTCACATTATTAAATTCGTTTTTCCAATTATAGTTAATATAGTCGTTCTGATATAATAGAAAATTAAAATTTGGTGCAGCAGAGTGAATATGGAGGGAGGCTTTCCCCATTAAATCTTCATTAAGTTTATAGCCAGCAGAAGCTTCTATATAATTCCCATCAAACTCGCCCGAAATATTAATGGCAGCTTTTCCATTTAATTCAAAACCGCGATATTTTTTTTGGTAAGCTGCTCCAGCTTCTAAAATAGACCCTTTAATTCTGTTTGGTATTCTCCCAGAGTCTAATTCTAGGACCGTGTTATAGCCGTAATTAAAATCTGTGTATCCTGTAAAAACAGTCATATTTCCGAAGAGCGAATGATTTGCACTTGCATACACCTTCGCATTAAAATCTTCAAGCTTGGTTGTAGAAAGTAGATTAGTTGCTTCAAATGATTCCCCATAAGGGCTGTAAGCAGTTAACTGGCGATATTCAAAAAATCGATCTTCGTACGATAGAATGTTTCCTAGTTTTATAGAAAGTGCATCTGTACTATCCTTTCTTTGTATAAGTTCATATTCTTGTTCTCCATAGAAACGGATACCTTCTAATTTGTTTTCAGCATCTTCAAAGTTTACATCTAATCGACCCCTATCACTAAATTCGCTATCATCATTAATAAAAAGTAGTAAAGAGTTATCTGTTAAACCTCCATTTTCTCTATTTAAAACGTCTTGAGCAGCAAAATGAGCTTTAATGTTATAACGGTTATTTTTAGTATGATAATTTGTAGTAAAAACTAAGTTACCTGTACTTGTCAAGCTCTGTTGATAATTACCTAAAGAACGTAATCCTTTGTAATTGATAGAAAAATTAAACTGGCGCGATGTGTTTACGGTAAAAAAAGCATCAAGCATTTGCCCTTGCCCAAAAGCACCTTTGTAAAATAATTCGGTAAGTGGCGTGGGAACATTATAGTAGTTAACATCTTCAATATGTTTATAATTAAAATGATGTGATTGTGCTGCGAATAACGGCTTTAGATTATTCTTTGATAAATCTACCGAAAGTGAATTATAAGTCTGCCCTGCATTTGCAAAAGGGAGTAATTCAAAATCGTCTTTTCGCAAATAATTAAACTTGTATAATTTTTTAATATTGAGTGTAGTGTCTACATAGGTAGTATCTCTTTCTGCAGAGATTATCAAATAATCGGTTATTGGTGGTTTCTCATTTTTTGGCGCTGACTTTGTACGCTCTGGTTTTGCACGTTCAGGTTTTTGTGCGAAAGCGCTTCCGAAGGAAGTAAGAACTATCAATAAAAATAAGCAGTGCTTCATAGTTTGTTAACGATAATGACAAAGGTATATTTTTTTTGTCTCTTGCTTTACAGCGAAAATTTTAATATTTGCTAATATTATATTGTTCTAAATCAAAGACGACATTACATACACTAATGCTTCAACTTAAAATACATAACGAATTAATTGAATGTGGCACAGACGAAGCAGGTCGTGGTTGCCTCTCAGGACCAGTTACAGCTGGAGCCGTTATATTGCCAGACGATTTTTCACACCCTTGGCTAACAGACTCAAAACAGCTCACGCATAAAAAAAGAATGCAATTAAAACCCATTATTGAAGCAGAAGCAATTAGCTACGGTGTTGCACATGTAATGATGGAGGAGATTGATAAAATTAATATTTTGAATGCTTCAATTTTAGGAATGCATAGAAGTATTGCGCAACTAACCCCGCAACCACAATTTATTGCTATTGATGGAAATAGGTTTAAACCCTATGGAAATACGCCCTACGAAACCGTAGTAAAAGGTGACGGAAAGTTTTTACACATTGCAGCAGCTAGTATTCTTGCTAAAACATATCGCGATATTTATATGGAAGAACTCGATGCTAAATATCCAGAATATGGTTGGAGACAAAATAAAGGCTACCCAACTAAAGTACATCGTGAAGCAATTAAAAAATATGGCCCAACCCCTTTTCACAGAATGAGTTTTAGACTACTACCCGAACAATTAAAACTAGATGTTTAAAGCATAAATTTTTGTTGAAAACACGTCAATAAAGTATACGCAATTAGCAACCATTACATTATTTAAGCTAGTATTTTTGTTTTGTGAAAACTGTTCTAAAATACCTGTTACTTATAAGCACACTTGTTTTATACAATTGTACAGATCCATCTTCAACTGCAAAAACAGTTTGGGACACTATTCCGCAAAACAGTACAAGTGTTGTCAAAACAGAAAATTTCAATAACTTTCTAGCAGCATTAAAACAAGATAATTCTCAAGAGTCAATTGCAACAAATGGCATAGCCGAAATTCTAAAGAGTGAAAATCTACTCCAGTATTTTAACCCTAGTGATGAAACTCTAATTGCTATTACTTCAAAAGGAGATTTTAGTATCCACACTAAATGGGCTGATAGTCTTTTAAAAATAGACAGCTTACCCAATCGCTTAATTGAAACACTTAAAATTGAAAAATTTGAGTTTCAAAAAATAACAGTTGATGACGCTATTTTATTCTCCGCTATAAAAGATAGCATCTATATATTAAGCTCTTCACAACAACATTTAACAACGTTGATGCGTAATTCAATTAACATACAACCTGCGTTAAATAGTATTAATAAGGCTGTTGTAGATAGTACAGCTATTTTCACTAAGCATATTAAAAATAACCCACTTAACGACAGTTTGAGTTTTGGCTCTTATTGGGAGGGTTATGCCTACACTACTGATAACGATTTATTTTCTGCTCACGGTATTTTGAAATCTAATGACACGCTTCCTTATTTTATTGATTCATTTAAAAATCAAAAACCTCAACCGATAACCATCCCACAAGTATTACCCGTTACCATTGATGGTGCTACTATAATTAGCTTTTCGGACAGTGTTCAGTTACTTAAAAGTTCAGAAAAAGTTTCTATAGCTCAAAGTACTTTTTTCGAAACTCTTCAAGAGTTTGCTTCAGGTACTGTGGGTACTGACTCATTTGTGGTAGCTAAAAGTCTAGATGCTTCTCTTTCATTAGAAAGTATAGAAATGTACCTAACTGAAAATGTTGATTACAGAGGTGTAATGTTATATACCATTCAAGAAGATGGTGATTTTATAAATAACAAGGTTTCAGTTTTGAATATTTCAGAAGAATTAAACACCTTATTTAGATTTGAAAATTACCTTATTGCAACCAGCTCAGTAACTGCTGCCGAAGATTATATTAGAGCATTACAAGCTTCAATAGTACTTGCAAAAGACCAAAACTACATAGCTCTACAAAACGTGCTTAGCAATGCTGCTACTATTGTTTACATAGGTAGAAACAACATTAGTAATGATATTTTAGTCACGACGTTTGAACCAAATAGAAATAACAATACAAACAGAAAAGGACTACTTACTGTAAAGCAATTAATCGTTGAGAAAGATTATGCTAATGTTGCACTTGCGAGCATAAAAGAGCAGAAAAGTAATGCGCCACAAATACCTGTAAGTCAGATTTCTGAAATAGATATTCCCAATACTATATTAGGAAAAGCGATTTTTCTAAATAATACATCTTCTAAAAAAACTAATATTATCACTCAGGATATTGAGAATACACTTTATGCATTTAGCGACAATGGCACTAAAGTATGGTCACGAAATTTTGACAATCCTGTGTTAGGAGAAATTACAGTTATTGATTTAAATAAAAACAGAAAACAACAACTTGCTTTTACAACAAAGGATGGGTTTTATGTTATTGACAATAGAGGGAAAGATGTTGCGCCATTTCCTATTAGATTTAAAGATGAAGTAACACAACCACTTTCAGTTTTTGATTACGACGGAAATAGAAAATATCGTTTTTTAGTAGTTCAAGGAAAAGAAGTATTAATGTACGATAAAAAAGCAAAAACAGTTAAAGGGTTCACGTTTAAAAAAACAAAAAACACCATTGCATCTTCACCTAAACACCTTCGACTTGGATCTAAAGATTACATATTAATAACTGAAGACACTGGTAAAATCAACTTTTTAAGCAGAACAGGTAAATCAAGGATTTCCGTTTCTGATAAGTTTGATATATCTGAAGATGGCATTCATAAGCAAGGGACTCAATTTGCATTTATCACTAAGAAAAATGAGCAAGTAACGATATCGCAAAGCGGAAAAATTCAGCGAAAAAAACTTGATGGCGCAGGGCAATTTAGACTTGACACTGAAAATAATCTAATTGTTTTATTAAATGACAATATTCTTAATATTGACGGGAAGATTATTGAACTTCCTTTTGGTATTTATACCGCACCACACATACACACATCGAATAAAAACACCTATATCACAGTCACTGAAACTCAGGAAAATCAAGTCTACGTTTACGATTCAACAGGCAGACTACTTGAAGGCTTCCCTGTTTATGGAACTACTCCTGCGGTTTTGTACAGAACTACAGCTAAAAAACTACAACTACTCACACTTGGTAATGACAAGCAACTGCTGCTTTACCAAATAAATTAACACCTGTTGTTACGTACGTAACTTATGTTTGTTACATATGTAATAGCCATAAGTATTTGGTTTACTTACTATTGCGTATATTTAATGTATGTAAATAGAACAACCAGTGAAAAAGCTTCTTTACCTTAGCAGTCTACTACTTTCGGTATTTTGTATTGCTCAAAAGCAACCTTACGTTGAAATAATTAGCGAACAAGATTCTTTAGAAATAATTAACTATCGCACTAAACTGGCCCAATATGTAAATCCTATTCCTGATAGTGCATTTTTCTACGGACGAAAAATAAGAACAACTGCTACAAACCTAAATTACGGAAAAGGTATTGCAGATGCAGACTATTTACTAGGTGCTTGTTTTAAGCGAGTTCAACAAAATGATAGCGCATTAATCTATTTTAATAAATCGCTTAAACTTTCGAAAGAATTAGATTACAACATTGGAAAAGGGCGAGCTTATAATAATTTAGGACGTACTTATTATTTACTGGGTGAAATGGAAAAATCCATAACCGCAAGTAAAAATGCTATCGCAAGTATAAAAAATAGTGGCCCCACTGAAGATATGATTATTGCAGATTCCCATACCGCTTTAGCTACAGCATATTCAAGAAAAAATGATATGAATAATGCCATCACACAGTTGCTAAAGGTAGATTCTATGCATCAAAAAGCAGCTTTACGTCCAGATGTGATTGCGGCAGCTTATCAAAATCTTGGGAATATTTATTTAGAATTAGAAGAGTATCCTACCGCAATTAATCAATTTGAAAAAGCGAATAGTGAATTCACTAAACTACCTGAAGGTGCTTCTCAATTTTACAAAAACACAACGAATATTTTTCTAGGAAAAGCCTATTTACAAACCGAAAAAATAAAAATCGCAGATAGTTTACTTTCTACATCTTATGTATATTTTAAAAAAGCAGAAGACCAACGTTTAGTTGCTGAAATAGCCCACTATCTAGGGCAATTAGAACTTAAAAAAAATAATCTAAAAAAAGCCGAAATATTCTTTACCGAAAGTTTCACTAATCATAAAGATAACAATAGGCCTTTTGAAGCTGCACAAGGAGCATTAGAAATAGTAAAACTAGAACTCTCTAAAAATAATCTAAAAAAAGCACGCTATTATTTAGAAGAAGCAAGGGTTTTAAATATAGATGCTCAAAATAGTAAGCTTACACAGGAGTTGTTATTTTATAAAGCTCAAATATTGAGTTTACAAGGAAACTTTAAAGAAGCATATGCGTATAGCAATAAGGCTAAAAGACTTCAAGATTCACTTCAAAGAATACAGAGTTCTGAAAAAATAAAAGAAATTGAAGCCATCTATGAAACCGAAAGTAAGGATCGTGAAATTAAGTTACTCACCTCTCAAAAAAAATTAGCTGAACAACAAAAAACAAATCAGCGAAATTTATTACTTGGCGGATTATGTATTACAAGCATCCTAGGATTATTTTTCTTTTTTCAATATAAAAATAGACAAAAAATTCATAAAAAACTTCAAGAGTTAGATATTGCTAAGTCAACATTCTTTGCCAATATATCTCACGAGTTTAGAACTCCATTGACATTAATAAAAGGGCCAATTGAAGACCAATTAGAAAATGGCACATTAACCTTTTCGGAACGAAAAAATCTTACTTCAGCTAAGCAAAACGCGCAACGTTTAGAAAGCTTAGTAAAACAGTTACTAGGTTTATCAAAGTTAGAAAGCGGTACTTTTAAATTGAAAGTACAAGCCGGAAATTTATCTGAATTTTTAAAAGCTCAAGCAGCATTTTTTATTTATAAAAGTCAGGAAAATGCAATCAAATTTGTTTCATCAATTAGTACATTGAATGAAATGGCTTGGTTTGATCGTGATGTTTTAGAAAAGGTTTGCGTTAATTTACTTGGTAATGCTTTTAAATATACTCCTATAAATGGAAGCATTCACTTTAATGGCACTTTAGAAGATGGGATTTATAAAATTTCGGTTAAAAATAGCGGCACTTATTTAAATGATGATGAAACTTCTAAAATATTTGAACGGTTCTATCAAACAGATCCAAATAATCCGGGAACAGGAATAGGACTTGCCCTTACTAAAGAATTGATTACGCTACATAAAGGAATTATTAAAGTAACGAGTAACCACGAAACAGGAACAGAATTTATCATCTACTTACCTTATCAAAAAAGCGCTTTTAACATAGATGAAATAGTAGACTCGCCTCATATTGAATTTACATCAGAAATTGCTAAAAACATTGATGAAACATTATTATCAAAATCAACTTCTAAGGAAGATGCTCCTATATTACATATAATTGAAGATACAATTGACATTAGAAATTACGTGAATTCTATTTTTAATGAAACTTTTATTGTCAATGAATCTGCAAATGGAAACGATGGAATTGAAAGTGCAACTACTAATATCCCAGATATTATTATATGTGATATCATGATGCCAGGAATAGATGGTTTTGAAGTTACAAAACAACTTAAGAGCAATCCAATAACAGCGCATATTCCTATTATATTATTGACCGCTAAAGTGGAAGATGCAGATAAAATAAAAGGTAACAATATAGGAGCAGATGCATATGTTTCTAAACCTTTCAATTCACAATTATTGAAAGCGCAAGTACATAATTTACTTGAAAACCGCAGAAAACTACAAGAGCGATTTTCACAAGAAGTAATTTTAAGACCTAAGGAAATTGAAATAACATCAGCAGAAGAACAATTTTTAGATCAGCTACAATCAACGATGGATAAACATCTTACAGATGCTGAATTTAACGCGACTCGTTTTCACGAGGTTATGGCTATGAGCAGAATGCAACTTCACCGCAAATTGAAAGCACTTACAGGACAGTCAACAACTGAGTTTTTAAGAAGTCAGCGATTAAAAGCCGCTACCTTATTATTGAAACAAGATAAAATCTCTATTTCTGAAGTTGGATACACAGTAGGATTTAACGACCCATCGTATTTTGCGAAGTGTTTTAAGCAAGAATATGGTTTAAGTCCTACGAAATATGCCGAAATAAACTCCCTTAACACCCAGTAAAATCAACTACACACAAGTATTGTTACATTAGTACTAGTTTTCGTTACATACCTCATAACAGTATGGTTTTAAACATTTTAGATTTGAACTGTCTAACTAATTAAACCTTATATTATGAAAACACTAGTATCACTTTTCACATTTTTAATCACTTTGAGTGTAATGGCTCAGGAAAAAATGTTTGTCCATACCGCAACTTCGGAAAACATAAACGGAAACTTCACAATTATAGATCATCCAGATTTAAACGAAAATCCAAATGCCTGCTTAACCTATAATCACTACTTTAACCCTGAAGGAGTTTATAACAATAATATTGACGGATTATGGTATAACTCTGGAGCTTCAAAATGGACTATCTATAATGAAAACTTTAGCGAGGTGATGGTAGAAAATGCAAGTTTTGCAATCTACATTGCTGATGAAGGTAAATGCTTCGACCATATTGCGGTTCCAGCTAATATATTTGGAGCAGAAACAGATATTGATCATCCTGAATTAAACAATTCAAATCCGGGACCGTATACTTTTTTTAGCAGCTACTACAATCCTAACGCAATTTACAACCCAAGTAATTATGGGATGAATTATGTAAGTTCTACAAATAAACGCTCAATATTTTCTGAGTCGATAACTACTATTCCCGAAGACTCTGCTTATAAAATACTAATTGCTACTTCAGCTACAGAAAATGACTCACACACTACAAGCGTAGCAAGTATTTCTGGCAATGGTTCTGTGATTGATAATCCATATTTAAATAATAATCCAAACGCGTTGTTTGTATTTACACATTATTATGGACTAGGAGGTGCTAGCAGTGAAGTTCTTTTAGATTCGCCTTTAGGTATTTATTACGATGGATCACACTGGAGTATTTTCAGAGAAGACTTAGGGGTTATGCCTGAAAACGTTGTATTTGATATTGCTATTATGGATAGAGAAATTTTAGCCGTAGAAACTTCCGAAATAACAAACACAATTGCTTTGTATCCAAACCCAGCTATTGATAACATTCAAATTAACGGTAGCACGGAACTTACATCAATATCAATTTTCAATATCCTTGGACAACAAGTATTAAAACATCAAGGAGATTCCAACAGCGAAACTATAAATATTTCACATTTACCACAAGGAATCTACATTGCTAAAGTTGTTTCTGAAGATGCTACACAATCCATAAAATTTCAGAAAAAATAAAAAAATAACGTCCTATAAACTCCCAATTGCGATCTATCAGATTCGCCTTTTTTCAATGCCAAAAAAAACAAACATACTTGAAGGCGAGTTGCCCCAATACTTGTCTACACAAATCTATTTGAATATTGCGCACCTTAAAAAAGGCGAATATCTGCTAAAGATTGTAGATAATAATAAGGTAGTCGAAACCATAACTTTTAAAAAAAAATGATGAAAAATATTGCTTCAATAGTATGTTTCGTGGGACTTTTTATTCACGTAACTTTAAATGCACAAGTGGGTATTGGCACAGTGATGCCAGACGAATCTTCAATACTAGATATAACAGCTGTAGATAAGGGAATACTTGCACCAAGGGTTTCCTTAACTAATGTAACAACAACTATGTTAGACGGTAGTAATACAGCTGCAACTGGACTATTAATTTGGAATACAAATACCGCTACAACAGGTGGTGACGGTATAGGGTTTTATGTATTTACAGGTGTCGTTTGGGAGAAAATTTCAACCGAAAACATTAGTGCAAGTAATGGTTTAACATTAGCTGGAAACGAAATTGTTTTAGGCGGCACTTTAAATCAAAATTCTTCAATTAATCATGGCAATAATAGTTTAAATTTTAATCTATCTGGTATTGGCGACTTTAATGTTCAGGATAATGGAACAACACATTTTCAAGTTAATGATAATGGAAATAGTTATTTTGGCGGTGAAGTTGTTGTCACAGAAGATGCGGTTTCAGGTACAAGAGTTGCTCGTTTATTTAATGTCGCAGACCAAGACGGTGCTTTGTTACTATACCGAAATAACACTGTACAACATAGAATTGACGCCGGCTTTAACACCGTATTTAATGAGCAGGGATTGGATGTAGACTTTGTTATTGAGTCAAATAATAACCCCAATGCGTTTAGAATAAATGCGGGTGAAGATGTCATGTTTGTGGGTAATGCTTCAGCAGGACTTGCAAATGATGGAGATATAATTAATGGCAGCCCAGTAGATTATGTTGCAGCTTTTTACACACCTAATTTTACAAATGGTACCGCTGTACAAATAGGTACTACGGAGTATATAATGGACTCTGGAAATTTGCAAATGTCAGTTTATGGCAGTTGGCTTCCATATTACCCAATGAGTTCCACTTCCCCATTTAGCCTTGGTAATGCTGCTCAAAGATGGACTAGCGTTTGGGCAGTTAATGGAACAGTTCAAACTAGTGACACCCGACTTAAAAAAAATATAAAATCGCTTGATTATGGTCTTGCCGAAATATTAAAACTAAACCCAATAAGCTATCAATGGAAAGATGGTATTGATACTTCAACTAAGTTAGGGTTCTCTGCCGAAGAACTACTAAGTACAATTCCCGAAGTTGTAGTAACACATAGTTACGAGCTTGAAAAAGAAGATGGCCCAACAATAAAAAAAGAGAATAAATATCTTGGTGTTTATTACAGTGATATCATACCTGTACTCACAAATGCTATCCAAGATCAACAAGTACTTATTGAACAATTAGAACAACGTATTAAAAATTTAGAACAAAAAAAATAGATCACTTTATGAAATCTCTACACGTACTCTCAATTAGTGTTATTACATTGTTAATGACTGTTTCAGCAATATCACAAAATAACTGTAGTAAGTTTTATCCATTTGAAGAAGGCATTAATTTTCAAATTACAAGCTATGGAAAAAACAACAAAGTTGCTGCCATTACTGACTACACCGTTTCGCAGGTTACTAATAATTCTGCGACTTATAATTCTATTTTAAAAGATAAAAACCAAAAAGTATTAAACGAAGGAAACTTTAAAATCAATTGCGAAAACAATGGAATAACGATGAACTTAGAATCATTATTAAATCCGCAATTATTTGATCAATATCGCGATTTTGAAACTACTATCTCTGGAACTAATATTGTACTCCCTAACAACCTACAAATAGGACAAGAGTTACCTGATGCTACTATGAAAATGAATATAGATATGAGCGGTATACAAATGGAAATGAATGTACTAATGACTAATAGGAACGTAATTGACCAAGATACTATTACAACTCCTGCTGGTTCATTTTACTGCTATATTATAAGTTACACAAATACAATAGAAATGGGAATGAGTCGCACAAGCACCTCTAAACAATGGATTGCCGAAGGAGTGGGAATGGTAAAACAAGAAGATTACAATAGACGCGGAAAAATTACAAGCAGTAGTTTGTTAACACGTTTCAATAAATAACATTATGCTTGACCTACTTTTTTCTTAAAAGCCGAAGAATTTTAATGCTTCGGCTTTTTTTATATTTTCTCAGCTTCGAATAAGGCTAGAAAATGTTTCATTAATTTTCCTTTTACTTCTTCAAGGTCTATTTCGGCTTTGCCTAATTCTACATTTAATGAAGTAACTGCTTTTCCTTTAATTCCGCAGGGAATCATATTATCAAAATAACCCAAATCTGCATTCACATTTAAAGCAAAACCGTGCATTGTTACCCAACGACTAGCGCGAACACCTAAAGCACATATTTTACGCGCAAATGGTGTTCCTACATCTAACCAAACTCCAGTTTCACCTTTAGATCGTTCAGATTTTACACCGTATTCAGCTAGCGTTAAAATTACCATTTCTTCTAAAAGACGAAGGTATTTATGGATGTCAGTAAAATAATTTTCAAGATCTAAAATAGGATATCCTACAATTTGCCCTGGACCGTGATAAGTAATATCCCCACCCCTATTTATTTTATAATAAGTAGCGCCTATTTCAACAAGTTTAGATTCTGAAATTAATAAATTATCAAGATCTCCACTTTTACCCAAAGTATACACATGTGGATGTTCCACAAACAAAAAATAGTTAGGTGTCGCAAGGGTAGTCTCTTCCCTTCTATTTTTAATTTTAATATTTAATATTTCTTGAAACAATTCCTCTTGATACTCCCAAGTTTCCTTGTAGTCCTTTAATCCTAGATCTTTTACTGTAAGTAATTTATTCAAAATGCGAGTTCTTTATTCTTCGAGAACAACCTCAAAATTGCTTAATAATTTCTTGTCTTTCGTAATCGTCTTAATATCTGTGGTAAATGTTACTGTTTTCCCATCTCCGGAAATAATAGCATTTTTATGAGAAACTGATTTGATTTTTTTAGGAAATGTATAGGTTAGAGTCATACTAGACTCCTCTAACATTTCATCAAACTGCCCCAACATTTCATCCATCATTTCCTGAGATTTCTTTTCTTCTTCAGTTTGATTCTCATCTGTATCTAATAATCTATCAAAAGTATCACCTTCCTCTATCAACAATTTAGGGTCAACTCTTCTAAAGGTATTATCAGTAAACTTATAAGTTACCTTATCAGCTTCTAACATAGAGCCAGAACTATCATTTCCAGTTTTACTTTGTCCTGTTTGTTCTTTTGCCATTGCGAACATATCATCCATTTGATAGGATACAAATTCAATATCACTAAAATTCTTAAACGGCTTACTTACTTCCATAACAAAAATGCCAGTATCCTCATCCATATTTAAGTGCAAAGTCATGTCTTTCATTTCTAAAAGTTGCGCTTGCTTTTCTTCAGGAAGTGTCGCTATACTATCTTTAAATGCGACCATAAAGTCATTAAAATTAATCAAAGTATCCATCTTTGTTTTCTCTTTCCCTTCAGAAGGTGGGGTCATTCCGCCAGCCATTTTCATTATGGTAGAGAGGTCATAACTGTTTTTATAAGTACCGCCCATGTTTTCATTAAACACGATACTTTCAGTTACAGTGCAGCTCGAAACAGTTAGTACAACAACCGCAATAAACAATTTAAAAAGTTGATTCATCTTAATTAATTTTCTGGATTATTTAATATTATTAATGCCGCAATTACTCCAGGAATCCACCCTAAACATGTTAGTATTAACACAATTAAAATAGAACCACATCCTTTACCAATTACGGCTAGTGGTGGAAAAATGATAGCAAGAATTACTCTCCAAATACTCATAGTAGCAAAATTACAATTTAATACACCTAATGAGTAGTCACTTTTTAATTTTGTTACACTTTGCAATCTTGTATCTTAGTGCCTAATATTTTTAGTTTAGCTTTTAATGAATATCAAAACTCTATTTATTGTATTAATCTCTCTCAGCTATTTTGGAGCTTTTGGGCAATATCAGTTTTCAGGAAAGGTAAATAAGGAGTATGATAACGGTACCATTTACTTATCCTTAGTAGATGATTACCGAAAAGTTTCAGGAGTTTTCCCGGAGCAAATACTCGATAAAACAAAAGCTGATTCCCTCGGAAATTTTAATTTCAGCGGAAATAAGCTAGCAAAAGACAATAAGTTATATCGAATTCATATTGATAATTGCACTGAAGAAGAACAACAAAGCTCCCACTTTACAGGGCATTGTAATGACAGCAAAGAAATTGTGTTTATTGCAAATAACTCAACACAAATTGAACTTCCTTTTTCTTTCGAAAATGAAATGTTTTGTCGCGTACTCTCTAAAAACGAAAGTGCAAATGCGCTTTTAAAATTAGACTCGCTTAAAAATGATATGAAATATGCTTTCGGCACCTACCGAAGTGAAGCGAATAGAAAATTGAATTCGAAAAAATGGTTCGAAAAACTGCAACAATTTGGTGCAGATATGAATGAACCTTTAGTGGAACTATATGCATTTTCATTTTTAAGTGAGCGAAGCAGTAGTTTACATTCTTATTATTTAGAAGATATTAGGACTAATCCTTATTACGATGATTTACTTCAGCGATTACAAACTAAATATCCTAACAGCTACTACACCTCACAATATGAAGCCGAATTGGAAGCCGATACAGTTTTCGCTTCAGCTATGAAAAAGGATGCAATACCTTGGCAGCAATCGTTATTAATAATTGTAGTTATTATATCGCTATTGATAAACCTGTATTATTTCAGAAAAAAAAGAAATAAACCTGTTCCACAAACAAAAGCTTCACTTTCTAATCAAGAAGAAAAAGTACTCGCTCTTATTTTAGACAATAAAACAAATAAAGAAATTGCTTCGTTGTTATTTGTAAGTGTTAGCACTGTTAAAACGCACATCAACAACATCTACAAAAAACTGAATGTTTCCTCTCGAGATGAGGTTAAAAAACTATATTTAAAATAATTCCACGGGGGTCTAGTACCTTCTTCAACCCTATATTTAATTGACTTTACTGTTTTTTACAAGAAGTTTGTTTCATTATTAATCACAAAATTAATTTAGTATGAAAACAATTAACTCAACAGTAAAAACAGGTTTAATTACCGTATTATTTTTAGCAATGTCAGTAACAGGCTTTAGCCAACTCGCTTTTGAAAAAGCACCAGTAGCAATTGCCGAAATTTCTTTAGAGACCACAACGCTCGACTATGGAGTGATCGAGAAGAATAGTGATGGGACTCGCACTATTCAATTTACAAACACTGGCGATGCTCCATTAATTATAACAAAAGTAAAATCTAGCTGCGGTTGTACAGTACCTAGTTTTTCAAAAACACCAGTTATGGCTAATGAGAAAGGTGAAATTACAGTAAAATATGATACTAAAAGAATTGGGAAATTCTCTAAAAACATCACAATCACCTCTAATGCAACCACTCCACAACAAACTTTCAAAATAACAGGAATGGTTACGGAATAGTTTCAGGTACAACTCCTAATTTTTGGTCTTAAAACCTTTTTGATAATTCCTTTATCAGAAAGGTTTTATTATATGTTATAATAGCTACAAAAACCATAATTTTGCAAAAGCTTTTTATTAAAGATAAAACCCTTTTAAAATTATGCAATTAAGCGAACTAGAAATTGTACGTAGAGAAAAATTAGCCCAACTAAGAGCGATGGGTATCAACCCCTATCCAGCAGATTTATTTCCTGTAAATCACACAAGTAAACAGATAAAACAGGATTTTGAAGAAGGTAAAAAGGTAATTATCGCTGGTCGATTAATGTCTCGTCGTATTCAAGGAAAAGCTTCATTTGCAGAATTACAAGACAGCACAGGAAGAATACAAGTGTACTTTAATCGCGACGAAATTTGCGATGGAGAAGACAAAACACTTTATAATGAAGTGTATAAAAAATTATTAGATATTGGTGATTTTATTGGTATTGAAGGTGAGTTATTCACTACGCAGGTAGGTGAAAAAACCGTAATGGTTAAAAACTTCAAGCTACTTTCTAAAGCATTAAAACCACTACCTCAACCACGTGTTGATGCAGATGGAAAAGTACACGATGCTTTTACAGATCCTGAACAACGATACAGACAACGTTATGCAGATCTTGTTGTGAATCCACAGGTGAAAGAAGTTTTTATGAAACGTACAAAATTGTTTAATGCAATGCGTACCTTCTTTAATGAACGTGAATACTTTGAAGTAGAAACTCCTATTTTACAACCTATAGCTGGTGGTGCAGCAGCACGACCATTTATAACTCACCACAACTCACTTGACATTCCATTATATATGAGAATTGCAAATGAGCTTTACTTAAAGCGATTAATTGTTGGTGGTTTCGATGGAGTTTATGAGTTTTCTAAAAACTTTAGAAATGAAGGTATGGACCGCACGCATAATCCAGAGTTTACAGCTATGGAAATATACGTATCATACAAAGATTATAACTGGATGATGGATTTCTGTGAGCAATTATTAGAATTTTGTGCAATGGAAGTTAATGGAACGACAGAAGCTACTTTTGGCGAACACACTATAAACTTTAAAGCACCTTATGCCCGTGTAACTATGGCAGACTCAATTAAGCATTTTACTGGTTTTGATATTACTGGTAAAAGTGAAGATGAGTTAAGAGCTGCTTGTATTGAAATGGGAATTACCGTTGACAAAACAATGGGGAAAGGAAAATTAATTGATGAGATTTTTGGTGAGAAATGTGAAGGAAACTACATTCAACCTACTTTTATTACAGACTACCCTAAAGAAATGAGTCCGCTTTGCAAAGAACACAGAGACAATCCTGAATTAACAGAGCGTTTTGAGTTGATGGTTTGTGGTAAAGAAATTGCAAACGCATATAGCGAATTAAATGATCCAATAGATCAACGCGAACGTTTTGAAGCACAACTTAAATTAGCTGAAAAAGGTGACGACGAAGCTACTGCCTTTATTGATTACGACTTTTTACGTGCATTAGAATATGGTATGCCTCCTACAAGTGGAATGGGAATTGGGATGGATAGATTAATAATGTATCTAACTAACAACCCGTCTATTCAAGAAGTATTATTCTTCCCTCAAATGAGACCAGAGAAGAAAACTGTTGCAATGAGTGAAGATGAAAAAGCTGTTGTAAAAATGCTAAAAACAAGTAATCCAATGGAACTTAATGCCCTTAAAGAAGCAAGTGGATTAAGCAATAAGAAATGGGATAAAACCATTAAAGGTTTAACTAAAAACAAGATAGCTAAGGTTGAAAAAACCGAAGAAGGATTATTTGTTTCAGTTATATAAATAAAAAAACGACCTTTAATTAAAAAGGTCGTTTTTTTTATATTTAAAGTGCACATTAATTAGTACACTTTAGATTTTACTAAACTTAAAAAGTAAGAAGGTTAATTCCTAAGTTTACTGAGTTTATATTGTTACTATCACTAGTGATTCTTGAAAAAGAGGCAACTACACCTAAACTTTCTGAAATTTTATATCCTAAAAATGGCTTATAAAAAAGTCCATTTTCTGCTGGCGAATAACCTAAACCATAAGCGACTTCGCCACCTAAATACATTTTTTCAGATAACTTAGCACGAACCTCCATACCTACAGGAATAAACGTTACATTTTCATATACAAAAGTATTATCTCCGCTACCTGCTTCTTTTCCGAAATAGTGATGCACAGAAGCCATAGGACCTACTTTAAAAGTTTCATTTACGTCAAATAGAAAAGAAAAAGTTGCTTCAACTGATGCACTATAGGTTTCTGAACTATCACCTACAGGTATTCCTCCACCAACACCTACGTGTACATTTTGCGCACAAAGTGTCGATAAACTAGCTAAAGAAATTGCTAAAAAAAGTAATGTTTTTTTCATAATAATATTTTTGAATTTTTGTTGTGCAAATTTAATTTTTTAGAACTTAATTCCGCATCTATTTGATAATAAAGTGTAAAGATGTTTTTTAGCTCATTTTCGCAATAAAAAAACGACCTCAAAGTAAGATCGTTTCTCCATCATCAAAACAAACATCCACATAGTTTAAGCAGATGTTTTCTATTAATCCAATCGTTCTTGTAGTACGTAATCTTTAATAGATATGTCATTTACAATTACATCATTTAATACTGCTTTATCTCCTTTTATATAAACCAAACCATAGCAATTTTCTAAATCTGCATCACGATTTGCTTCACGAACATATACTTCAGCCTCATAAGCTTTTGACTCTTCCATATAAAAAACATTAAAAGGAAGATTAAAATGCACTGAATCATCGTAACTATTAGTTGCTGTTGTAACAATAAAATCCTGTTCGGTATCTAAGGGTGTTTTACTAGCTTTAGTCGCGACTGCAAATCCATTTTCGTCATTTTCAATATATACATAAATAGTATCCCCATAGCTTATAGAATCATTATTTGCTGCTACAAAATTCATTTGATAATCTAGAAATATGTATTTCCCTCTTAACGGATCGGTTGGATCAATAGGACGCGTTTTAAATTTATAAGCGGTTCCTTCCGTTAAAACAGCTTCCTGTTGGTATATCATATTTCCTGGCACAAATAATTGTGCAAGAACCATAACACCAAAAACGAGTATGATTATTATTTTATTCATCTTCCTTAAGTTTTAATTGAGATTGTAATTGAGATTGCTTGCGGTACATAAAATAATTTGCTCCAAAAAAGCCTGCACCAATTACCATAAACAGCAATCCACGAACTATAAAAGAAATATTTGTATCGAAGAAACGACAGGTTATTAATGCTGTAATGATTACTAAACCATAATTAAGAATACTGTACTTATTTCGTTTAGCACCTATTACAATTGCAATAATACCTAAAGCAATTATTAATAAATTTATTAATAAAGGAGAAAGCCCAACTAGAGTTGCATTGGATATATAAATACCCGTAAAAATTAAACCAGCAAACTGAAATAAATTAAATTCTTTTAAAGTGCTAGCTCTAAACATATTTGCTATCAACCCAACAACTATTATTACTAACACAATAGTTATTGCGTAATCTTGCGTAGTATAATTAGAAAAATGGAACTCATCCCATACCCAACTAAAGCTTGTAATAAGCAAAGTTATAATGGTACCAACAGAGCCTAATATTAGGTATCCATTTCCTCTTAAAGAGGCATTTTTAAAATACGACAACTTTCCAATATTATAAAAAATTGAGAATAGTAATATGTACAAGACAAAACCAAGACTGTCATTTCCCGAGATAAAATTTCCTAATGAGATAAGTACACTTAATGGAAATAACCAATGTAAAATTACTGTTGTATTAGCCTTTGGCATCGTTTTCAACCTACCTAAATAAACTGGCAATACCGCTAAGATTAATAGGACATAATCCCATGGAATATCGCTATTGAAATACCCTAAATTACAAGCATAAATTGTTGCAAAGAGCAAATGCAGTAAAGTGACTGCATAGGATTTCATTAAGTATATTAATGGAATCGCAAGTACAATCCATGTCAATAAAAAAGATGACATTTCGCCTTTAATATTATATACTTGACTTACCAATGATATACTAGCTCCAATCCCAAAAAACAGAAATGTCGCTGCAGTTTCTTTCCAAGCTGGTTTACGGTTTTTCAATAAAGTATAGCCTACAAACATTTGTCCAATCACTAATGGAACAAATGCCCAAATCGTTTTTACACTTCTAGGAAAATCATCCCAGTTATGCGCAAGTATTAATATAATTCCTAAACCCACGAGTAAGGAACCAAGCACTCCAAAAATGGCGAACAACCTATTAGGTTGCGCATCTTTTTTATGCAAATAATACTGCATTATGTTTTCTTTGACCTCTTGATTAATGACATTAGCTGTCAATAACTCATCAAGATCGTTTGCTATTTTTGATTTCATAGTTTCTACATATTGGTCACAAAATACCCATTAATTAATTTGTGGATTGCGCACCCACTAGAAAGTAAGCACGCAACCTCTTAAAATTATTCTTTTTCTTCTAAAAACCTCACATCACGAGTGTTCTTTTGTACTGCAACTGCTGCAAAAAGTGCTAAAGTAAATGACATCCCATAAAACCCTTTTTCACTCAATTCAATATCTGCATTCCATAATCCTATTACTAAAAGTGCAATAGAGGCTATGGTTGTAAACCAACTTATACCATAATACATATCAGTCACTGGTATTCCTTCCACTCGATCTCGAACACTTTTTTGAACTGAGACTACTGAAAATAATCCAAATAACAATATTGTAAAATAATATCCTTTCTCATTTAGTTCCATCCCCACATTCCATAATCCTATACAATAGGAGACCATCCCAATTAGTAGTGCCGACCACGAGGCACCAATAAAAGCTGGACTAGGTTTACAACTAAAATTCCTTTTAACTTTTTTAGATTTCTTTTGGCTTATACTATCAATTAAAGGTGCATTTACCGGTTTCTTTTCATTAAATGTTTGCGTTTCCATAATGTTTATATTTTGATGATTATTAAATTATGATGACACAAAGATGTGGTGATTTAGGCATAGCCGAAATACTAATTTTTAAAATTACTTACGATTTAATAATACTAAAAATCACATTAAAACTTATATTTACTGCCATTTAACACAATAATACTTACGATTAAATGAATAGTCTTTTTGAAATTATGGAAATTTTATCACCAGAAGAGTGTAATGAATTCTTATTATTTCTGAATAAAAAGAACCGAAGAGGTGATACTAAAAATCAAAAGCTTTTCAAATTATTAGCTTCAGGTGTATCACAAGACATAGACATTAAACTTTATGGCGAGAAGTCGAGCAATGCACTTCACGCATTATCATCCCGACTACACTATTCATTAATAGATTTCATTGCTTCAAAAAGTTTTCAAAGAGAAGCTAGTGATGAGTTAGAAATTTTCAAACTAATACTCGCTGCTCGTATTTTATTTGAACACAAAAAATATAAAATTGCATTTAAAACTTTAGACAAAGCCGAAAAGCAAGCATTAGAATTAGACTTATACTCAATACTCACAGAAATTTACCACACTAAAGTTCAGTACGCGCATTTAAACAAAAAGGCATCATTTACCGAAACTATAAATGCATCTAACTTAAACCTAAAACTATTTACACAGGAGCAGCAACTCAATATGGTGTATGCAACCATAAAAAGGGATTTGAAAAAACAAGAAGCTATATCAATTGAGCAGATAATCACTTCGGCTTTTGGAGCTTTTGACATAAATCTTGATGCCAGTTTAAGTTATAAATCACTATTTCAATTGTTGAATATTTCGGCGACTGCCTCTAAATTACAAAGCAACTTTTATGAGAGTATGCCTTTTATGACACAATTGTATGCTATTATTTCTGAAAAAGAACATCAAGTTGATAAACACTTATTTTATCATATTGAAATTCTAAATTTAATGGCTATTGCTAGTTTTAGAAATAAGAAATTTAAAACTAGTCAACACTTTACAGAGAAAATGGAAGTTGAAATGGCGAAACAAAACAATAAATATCATACTCGCTTTCTAGAGAAACTTTACCTAAACAAAGGTCTCCTTTTAAACTACACAAACAAACCTAACGAAGCTATCGCATTATTGAAAGGATTCACTAAGCAGTCACTCGATATAGAACTCACATTAGTTATGTGTTATTTTCAGCAACAGGAATTTAATAATGCATATTACATTATTAAAAGCTTTAATCATAGCGATGCTTGGTATGAGAAAAAAAATGGGTGGATTTGGGTAGTAAAAAAATGTATTATTGAAATTCTGGTACTTATTGAATTAGACAAACTAGATTTAGTGCTTTCAAGATTAAAGACTTTTAATATTAAGTATTCTAAAAAACTAAACAGTATTGGTGAACATCGAGTAGTCCGTTTTATTAAGTTAGTAGCAGTTTATTATGAATCTCCCAAGGAAGTTACTAGTCCAAAATTTCACGACATTGTTGAAAAATCATTTGAATGGATAGGCACAGAAAAAGAAGATATTTTTATAATGAGCTTCTATGCATGGCTAAAATCTAAAATGGAAGGAACAAATATTTATGACACAACACTCCGTTTAGTTACTAAACAATAACTCAACTACCATTTGAAAATTGAGATTTAAAATCAAAAATAAGTGCATAATCAATCTTAAATTATAATATAAAAAGCTAATTTTTAAATATTTATAATCGTCAACACAAAAAAAGACCCCGAACTAATTTCGGGGTCTTTTCGCTTATATTAGATGCCTGCTTTTTGGCTTAAGCGGCACTCTATCCCTACCATAAATATAAACGGTGTTATTTTTATTCAAGATATCTTAATTTTAATTAAATCAAAAGTAATAGTACCCGTCATTTATAAATTGTTGTTAACTATTCCTCACCCATTTCTTTCAGGTAATTAATATCGTTTTCAATTGTAAGTAGCAATAAACTTGTTGCAGTACAAAATACAGGACTAGTAATACAGTGGTGTCCATTCCAACTGCCATCTTGATTCTGAATTTTTAAAATACGACCACTCATATCGTCGTACCATTTTCTCCAATCATTATCATCATTTACCGCTAACGACTCTCCCGTTTGTAAAAAGCTAAGAAACTCTTCCCCACCATTATTACCAAAACCTGAAACTACATCTTCGCGTTGCGCAGTCTGTTTCGCAGATTGATAAACGTTATATGACGTATTATATTCTATTGCTTCAGTTTCTGTCATTCCTGCTTTTTTCAAATTTTCAACAGTAACTACCTCGTCATTTATTGCTCCAGATTGATTCGCTTCTTTAATCATTTTTTTGGCTTTTCGAGCGTCTTTTGCTGTTGCCCTAACACTTCCACTAACTGAATATAACATTACTCCCGCACCATCAGCAGTGTTTACATTACCGTCATCTGAATAATTAGACTTTTGGTAATCTCTCATAGTTTGTAAAACGTCACTATTAACAGCTCCACCTACAGATTGCGCTGCTTCTAAAGCGCTATTAGCAAGTCCGCTTTGTAATACTCCAGCCCATCCTGCTCCACGTTGTTTTCCTTCTTGATCTGTAGATCGTTGTACTTTATCAACACACATATTCAAGGCACGTTTAACACGTTTTTTGTCTAAACCTTTTAAATCTCTGTCTAGCAAGCTTGATAAAAACTGAGTAGTAAGCACCACATCAATATTGTCTCCTAATTTTCGTTGAATTTGAGTATTGCGAGCTTCAGCAATAAATTCATTATTTTGATTTCTCTCAACT
The DNA here is from genome assembly GCF_008974325.1 of Patiriisocius marinus. GTDB lineage: Bacteria > Bacteroidota > Bacteroidia > Flavobacteriales > Flavobacteriaceae > Patiriisocius > Patiriisocius marinus. The sequence goes on from NZ_BKCG01000001.1 coordinate 105,821, forward strand.
TCATTTAATAGATATTCGATTGCATTTTTTAGATGATCCCTGTAAACACCTTTCTTTAAAGTTGTTCCACTTCTTAAAAAAGCTGCTGCTACCATTGCCGTAGTTGCAGGATCACTTACTACCGCGTGTGGATCCATAATGTGCTGAGCACTGTGATTTCCAGCGCCGTAGCCACCATTTGAACTTTGTGCCTTAGAAAGCCACGAGAGTCCGTCACGAACAGCTAACTGTAAATTTTCATTGTTTTTATACATTGAAAAATTTTCAGAAGACTGTTCTCCCATAACTGTCATAAATACACAACCGGATTCTGGAGTTAAGGTTCTACTTGTTTCGGAATAATCAGGTGCGGTTTCTAAAATTTTCCAAGCGACTGTTAGCAATACTAAAGGCGCTAATATTAATAAGATTTTAGTTTTCATAGTACTATTATTTAAAGATTAATAAGAATTAAATGATTTGTCAGATCATCGTTCTAGCTATTATTTAATCTAAAAATACTCTTGAATACGCGCTCTAAAAATATACTTTTAGTAAACGGTATCTCTTGATGAGTAAGATTGTATTTTGGTTGAGTATGCGCTATTTTTCGGTTTCTGAAATTTTCGACGAAAGCCTTATTAAATCTAAATTATAGCACTTAGTCTATTATTCGTTCTTTTTTGGCGCAATTATTGGTTTATTGTTTTCAAATTATTTACATTAGTATCCACAAATTAAACCCATTGTCATGAAAAACATATTTAAAGTAATTGCTGTAGCTGCAGTGTTCTTATTAGGAATGCAAAACACTACTGCACAAACGTTGTCACAGGATCAAGATAGACCAGAGGTGATTGCTAAGCAAAAAACAAGTGATTTAAGCGATGCATTAAACTTAACTGGAGACCAACAACGCTATATCTTTAGAGCTTTAACAGCTAAAGAGGTAAATTACAGAAAGCACATAAACGGTAAAGATGCTACTAACCCTGAGGTTATAGCTAACAAAAAGAAATACGACGATTTATTAGTTAAATCTATGAAGAAAACATTGACTGCTGAGCAATTTACTGCTTGGGAAGCGATGCAGTAATCGTATTTTACACATCATATTTTAAAAAATCCCTTGCAATGCAAGGGATTTTTTTATGTTATAAACTTTTAGCAGCAACAGCTGCTGCTTCAATTGTTTTATCTAAGTCTTCATATGTTAATGCATCACATAGAAACCAAGTTTCATAAGCACTAGGAGCTATATATATTCCTTGCGAAAGCATTGAATGGAAGAAAATATTAAACTTCCCATTATTAGCTGCATTTGCTGCAGTTTTAAAATCAACTACAGGTGTTTCGGAAAAATGCACTGAAATCATTGACCCTTCTCTATTTATAGTGTGTGGTACATTTTGAGTTGTTAGTACATCACTCAACCCATTATGTAGATAGGCAGTTTTTTTATTCAAGCTTTTAAAAACATCTGGATTTTCATCTAAATGTGTTAACATCGCTAGACCCGCTGCCATAGCCAATGGATTTCCACTTAGCGTACCTGCCTGATAAACCGGTCCTAATGGAGCAAGATGTCTCATTATTTCTTTCCTAGCTGCAAAGGCACCTACTGGAAGTCCACCACCTATTACTTTACCATAAGTTACAATATCGGCTTTAATGTCATACAATTCTTGCACACCACCTGCAGCCAATCTAAAACCTGTCATAACCTCATCAAAAATTAAGAGGATATTATTATCATTACATAATGTTCGAAGTCCTTGTAAAAAGTTTTTTTGAGGTGGAATACACCCCATATTACCTGCAACTGGCTCTATTATTATACAAGCAATTTCATTTTTATTATTTGTTATAATCTCCGCTACATTCTCTAAGTCGTTATAGCTAGCAAGTAAAGTATCTTTTGCAGTTCCTTCTGTTACACCAGGACTATTAGGTGCTCCAAATGTAACAGCACCACTACCTGCCTGAATTAAAAATGAATCACTATGTCCATGATAACAACCAGCAAATTTTATAATTTTATCCCTCCCTGTATATCCACGTGCTAATCTAACTGCGCTCATGCAAGCCTCAGTTCCACTATTAACAAACCTAATCATATCTATATTAGGAACCATCTTTACAGCAAGTTCTGCAATTTTAGTTTCAATTTCTGTTGGCATACCAAAGCTAGTCCCTTTTTTTGCCTTTTCAACAACTGCACTAACTACAGGCTCAAAAGCGTGCCCTAAAATCATAGGTCCCCAAGAATTAATGTAATCTATTAGGGTATTATCATCTTCATCATAAAGGTATGCTCCTTTTGCTTTTTTAACAAATATTGGGTCACCTCCCACTGCTTTAAAAGCTCTAACAGGCGAATTAACTCCCCCAGGAATTACTTTTTGTGCTTCAGCGAAAAGTGCGCTGCTTCTTTTATATATCATTGTGATAAAATTAGTTTTTAACTGAATGTAAATATAACACTTGCCCAATTGACAAAGCATTACTAGTAAGCCCATTATAACGTTTTAATGAATCTACTGGAATATTAAACTTTCTTGAGATACTATATAATGTATCGCCTTTCTTTACAGTATAAGAGCTTATAGTAGAATTATCAGATTTAGTTACTACACTAGGGCCATTCCCAAGAACATCATCATCGTATTGCTGTAAATTGTAGCGTTCGATTATTGAAATAAGTTTATTAGGATATTTAGGATCTGTTGCATATCCGGCTTTTTTTAGGCCTCGCGCCCAACCTTTATAATCATCTTTTCCTAATTTAAATAGCGATGCATATCTACTACGTCCTGTTAGAAAAAGCGAATGATCTCTGTAAGAATATTTAGGATCCTTGTATTTTCTAAAGCATTCCTGCGCTTCGTCATCATCATGATACACTCGTTCACCTTCCCAACTAGTATGACATTTAATACCAAAATGGTTATTAGCCCTATTACTAAGTTCACCCCTACCAGCTCCACTTTCTAAAATTCCTTGAGCAAGTGTAATACTAGCAGGAATTCCATATTGTAACATTTCTTCTTTAGCAATTGCGGCATATTGATAAACATAGTTAGAAACCACCTCTTCATAGGTACCCGTCTTTACAACTTTAGCAGGTGTCACTTTAGGAGTTACAACAGTCTTAGTATCCTCCTTTACAGGAGTTGGAGTATTTTTAACTACAGTTTCAGTTTTTGGCTTTTTAGCATATTTTACTGTTTTCTTTTTTGCCTTGCAACCACCTAATAATAATGTGATTGTTAATAGGACTAGTAGTGTATTTGGAAGTTTTTTAAACATCTATCAAAGGAAGATTTTTTCGTTGCAACATTAAGTTCATACCAGCAATACCTTGAAGTCCGCCCGTATGGACTGCTAAAATACGGCTATTTTTTTTGAAATATTGTTTTTCTATCAAGTCGTAAATACCATACATCATTTTTCCCGTATATACAGGGTCTAACAATACACCGTGTTGTGCTTTAAATGTATTGATAAAACGTACTAAATCTGAATCTATTTTAGCATAGCCTCCAAAATTATACGAATCTGTAATCTCAAAATTTTCTTGTGTAGTTTGTTGAGCGACAAATTTTTTCTGAAATGTTCCTTTTAATGCAGAAAAACCAAGTGCAAATTGATTGGAGGCTAATGTAGAAACTATTCCGGCCATTGTGCCTCCAGTTCCAACAGCGACACATATATAATCAAAAGCAGTATCTTCAAGTGTTAATATTTCGGCACAGCCTTTAATTGCAAGGTCGTTTGTACCACCTTCTGGAATAAGATGAAACTGACCATATGTTTCCTTTAGTTGAGAAATAAATTCCTCATTTTCTTTCATCCTATATGCTTCTCTGGAAATGAACTCGAGTTGCATACCCTGCTTTTCAGCATAACTAAGTGTAGGGTTTCCTGAAATTTTTGAACGAAGTTCTTCACCTCTAATTATTCCAATCGTTTTCAAATTATATTTTTTACCCGCAGTAGCGACAGCAGCAATGTGATTTGAAAAAGCTCCACCAAAAGTTATTATTGTTTTAATTTCTGAGCCTTTAATTTGTTGAAGTTGGTATTTCAGTTTTCTAAATTTATTACCACTTATTTCAGGCATTAACAAATCTTCCCTCTTAATAGAAAGTTCCCAATTATTCAACAATGTAATAGGCTGATTTATAGACTTCAAAATTTTATAGTGCTTTAGGTTAAATATACAGTTTAAGTTCCTATTAGAAATGCCTAATTAAGAATATAAATCAGTCAATTTAAATCTTTATTTCACTATTAACTTATAATCAAAAAAACACTTTAACCATCTAATACACCGTTAATCGATACTATTTTGTTAAAATTTTATGCATTTCAACGAATAAATATGTTTTTAAACGTTCTTTTTGTGTACTATTGTTAGAAGTAACGGAAATAACCTAAATATGAAGACAAACTACCCCCTAATTTTCTTGTGTTTAATAGCACTATTCGCACATACTTATGTGGGTAATGCTCAAGTAGGAATAAATACGACCACTCCGGAAGGAATCATTGATGTAAACAGTAGTACTTACGGAGTCGTGTTACCTAGAATTTCATTAAACAGTTTAAACAACGCTTCACCTGTTATAAATCCACAAGGTGGTAGTTTAGCCGTTGGAACCGTAGTCTATAATACAAATACTACTAGCACTGGTTCTAATGATGTTGTTCCAGGCATATATGTATGGACTGGAACTAAATGGTTTAATAAGTTTTCTAAAAAACAATCAGAATTTTTAACTCAGACAAGTCATTTACGTACACAGTCTTCCTCTGGATATCAAAATATTCCAGGCTTAACAAACAGAACCTTTACAGCAGAGTATACTGGCAATTACAAAATAGAGCTAAGTGTAAATTATGGAGGTGGTTATCTTAGGGATGTCGATGGAGATAATTCAATGACAGATGTCGCTGCACAAAAAGGAAATTTTAGATTTACGTTCGACGGAGACGTAAATTTATACGAAGCACTTTCATATAGTGTAACTGGTGATGCAACTACATCGGGAACATCTAATTACTATTTGATTTGGGAACAGTATTCAGTAGTAATCTACAAACATTGCACACAAGGACAAACATACAACCTAAACTTAGAATTTGATCAATTACCTGCACCAGAATTTGTTAATTCCGGCAACCACAATAGCTCAAACAGTGATCAATACACTCAAGGAACTGGATGGATAGGATTTGATATTCCTTGTTCTGTAGAAATAACTTATTTGACTGAATAATAAAAGAATAAAAGATGAAAAAAATTATACAATTAATTTGTTTTATAGCACTTTCTTTTTCGACTTCTGCTCAAGTGGGAATAGGAACTACAACACCAGAAGGTATGTTGGATATTAACAGTAGTACGATGGGGTTTGTTTACCCTACGGCAGCATTAACCTCTACCGTTAACCAAAATCCAGTTCAAAATCCACAGGGTGGGGCTTTAGCTATTGGAACGACTATATTCAACACAAACTTAACAAGCACAGGTTTAAATGATGTTGAACCAGGAATTTATTCTTGGGATGGAACAAAATGGGTTACTCACTTTTACAAAAAAGAATCTACTTTATTTACTCAGAGCACTGGTTTAAGAACTTCATCATTAGGAGTTCCTGAAAATGTTCCAGGATTAGGAGCCTTAGACGGAAATATATTTATTCCAAATTATACAGGAACTTATAAAATAGAAATGCGTGGATATTTTGGAGCTGGCGAAGTAAAAATAAATAGAGGAATGCACACAGTGGTTGGAAAGGGAGACTATAATCTAGATTTTAATGGAACAGTATACTCTGCAACTACTAAATCTTTTTCTAGCTACCACCCAAGCGCTACTGATTATACGAATGCAATGAAGGAAACAACTATTATTAAATTTGTTAATCTAGTTGCAGGAGTTTCATATCCTTTTAGTCTTACTTTTTTACAAACAACAACATCATCTAATCAAGGTTTTAGAAATAATGCTCTCTCTGGTAGAGGTCGTGGTTATCTTGGCACAGAGGTCCCTTGTAGTATTGAGTTCACATATTTAGAAAGATAATTTTAACCTACATTACTATGAAATCAAAATACTTTAAAACATTCATCTTAACGTTATTGTTATCAACTTCATACTTTGTAAGTTCTGCGCAAATAGGAATTGCAACTGATAAACCACAAGGAATGCTAGATGTTCAAAATAGTAATTTAGCTGGTATTGTTTTTCCAAAAGCTGCCTTAACTTCTTCTATTATTGCTTTTCCTGTACTAAATCCACAAGGTGGAAATTTAGCTGAAGGGACGGTTGTTTTTAACACTAACAATACTTCAACTGGCAACAACGATGTTTACCCAGGAATTTATGCTTGGGATGGAGCTAAATGGACTCCTCAATATTTAATAGAACAAGCCGAAACTTATGAACAGTCAGGCCTGGATTTTAGACCTACTTTTTCTGGAGGATTTGTAGATATACCAGGGCTTGGTTCTGGAACACAATTCACAGCTAATTATACGGGAACCTATAGAGTGAAAGCAAATTTTAATTTTGGCGCAGGAAAATTATTACCATCTTCAAATGGAGATGTTCGTATGCAGACACAAGAAGGGTATTTCCGTTTCATTTTTGACGGTAGTTCGAATAATATATATACCCATGCTTATTCGTTACATAATAATGAATTACTTGCTGCAGATCAATTTGAAGATAGTTTTAGACATGATTCATCACTAGTACTATATTTAGATTTAGATGCTGGCACCACCTATGATTTTAGATTACAAATAGATGTTCATTCTTCTACAGGATTTGAAAACTCTGGTAATTCAGGTGATGGTAGAGCTCATGTAGGAATTGGAATCCCCTGTACTGTTGAATTTACTTATTTAGAAGAAAATTAAAAATTAACCCCGCAAACTATTAAAATGACAAAACTCTACACATTAACACTCCTTTTATTATCCTCAATATTAATTGCTCAAAGCCCTTGTTCTGGTGGTACTGCAGCAGGATACCCTTGCGATGGAATCACATTGCAAAGTAAAATCACAGTAGCATCAATGGGTGCAATTGAGGCACAAGACTCTTGGGGTTGGACAGATTCAACAACTGGAAAGGAATATGCAATTGTTGGTTTAAATAACGGTACTGCTTTTATTGATATTTCAAATCCAACAAGTCCAATTTATTTAGGTAAACTCCCTAATCATGGTGGAGCCGGTTATTACAGTGATGTTAAGATTTACAATAACCATGCCTATATTGTAAGTGACGATGCAGGAGCTCCAGGTATGCAAATATTTGATTTAACTAAATTAAGAAATGTTAACAATCCTCCTCTAACTTTCACACAAGATGGTTTATATAGTGCTGATAGTTTAAGAACTGTGCATAATATTTTTATTAATGAAGCTTCAGGTAGGTTATATCTTTTAGGATCAAATAGAAATGGCGGTGGACCTAGAGTACTTGACCTTTCAAACCCAACTAATCCAACATTAGTAAGAAACATTTCTACATATGGTTATTGTCATGATGCTCAAGTATTAACTTATAATGGGCCAGATCCAGACCATCAAGGAAAAGAAATAATGATTGGTAGCTTCAGCGGTTCTAATGATGTTATTATCATTGACGTAGATAACCCAGGTACAATTATTGGTCAAATTACCTATACAGATCAAGAATATACACACCAAGGTTGGTTTACAGAGGATAAAAGATTCTTTATAGTTGGAGATGAATTAGATGAAGGTGCTTCAGGGTTTAACACAAGAACTCTTGTTTTTGATTTAAATGATTTAGACAATCCATCATTACATTATACACATAACGGAAATACTCCTTCAACTGACCACAATGGATATGTTAGAGGAAATAGATATTATCTAGCTAATTATCGTGCAGGTATGAGAGTTTTAAAAGTTGATGGATTGTATGATTCACCACCAAGTATGACAGAGGTTAATTACTTTGACACTTTACCTAATTCTAATTCTGCAGGGACAAATGGTTTATGGAATGTATATCCATATTTTGAAAGCGGAAATTTATTAGCAACTGGTTTCGGAGAAATATCATCTAATACAGATGGAGGAGTTTATATTTTAAAAGATCCTAATTATGACAACCAAGCTCCTGTTGCTGTTACACAAAACTATATAGCTACGCTTGCAAATTCAGGAAGTGTAACCGTTACTGCTGCTCAAGTAGGTAGTTTATCTACAGATAACAAGGGTATTATTTCATATAAAATAGATGGTGTTAACTCAATGACTTTTACCTGTGATGATGTTGATACACCAAAATCAGTTTTACTAACAGTTAAAGATGACTACGGTTTTGAAGATAGCATTATGGCTACTATTACAGTAATCCCTAACGAAACCAAATGGACAGGTAGCTCATGGGATGATGGAACTCCAGGCATTGGTTCTTTAGCTAGAATTACTTCAAATTACAATACTAGCGACGATGGTAATATTGATGCTTGTACTTGTCAAGTAGATGCTAACAACGCATTACAAGTAGATGCCGGCAATTATATAAAAGTGCAAAAAGATATTACCGTTAAAACTGATGGATCATTAATTGTTGCTCATACAGCTAATGTTGTTCAAACTGATGCAGATGCTGAAGTTATTAGAGAAGCGGGCGCTATTATTGATGTAGCACTAACGACTCCTGCTTTAATAGCTCGAGATATTATGGTTTTAGGTAGCCCAATGGATACCGAAACTAAAGTAGCTTTTGATAATGCACACGGTGTTTTTAAGCATAATACTGAAGATTTTGATCCCTACATTGGCACACCACCTGTTAATGGAGTTAATTTTTTAGACAATGATTTTAACGATTTCGAAGTGCAAACAGGAATCTTAAATCCCGCGGAAGGTTATTACGTAAGACCATCATATGTTAACGACGGTACTTACAATTATAATTATACTGTTGGAACACTTAACTCTGGTAACATATCTTATAATGCGTACTTTGGCGATGACAAACAAGACAGCCCAAACATCCTAGCAAATCCATATGCATCTGCAATAAATGCTTCGCTATTCATTGACAATAACCCAATTGTAAGTGAAGTATATTTTTGGGAACATAACACAACACCAAGTGGATCTATTCCTGGACCAGACACTGCTAATTTCAATATGCAAGATGTTTCAATATATAATGGAACTATGGGAACACCTGCTTCAAGCGGAGGAACAACCCCTAATGGTGTAATTGCAACAGGACAAGGTTTTGGGATTAAAGCTAATAGTGGAGGCTTAGTTACTTTTACTAATGATATGCGATTAACATCTGGAAACACAACACTAAGAGCACCAGATAGCAGAGATTTATTATGGCTAAAAGTTCAAGAAGAAATTTACAATCTAGGAAGTACAGCAGGCTTAGGGTTTTTATCTCAAGCAACTGATGGAATTGATGCACGTTATGATTCTGATAAACTTGGTACTATAGTTTCATTATACTCTCACCTTCAGGATGGAAGTGAAAAACTATCTATCCAAGGAATGTCAAATTTTGACCCAATGTCTGAAATTCCATTTGGATTCTCAACACTAGTTGATCAAGATAATCACGAGTACACTATATCACTAAGCGCTGTAGAAGGTCCTAATATTAGCACTGCAACAGTATTCTTAAGAGATAATCTTACTCAAATAACTACCAACTTAAGCGAAGGAAATTATAGATTTAACGCCGCTACTGGAGATTACGACAACAGGTTTACATTAATATTCAGTCCTTTTATAGCAGGCTTAAACGATGCTGCACTAGAGAATTCAATAATTGTTCACCCTAATCCAACTTCAGATATTATTATTGCTGATTCTTTTAATTCTGAAATATTAAACACTGAAATTTATGATGTAAGAGGCCGAAGAATTGTTAAAACTATTGCAACTGAAAGTAACAAGCACACACTAGATGTATCTGCATTAGAAACTGGTGTTTATTATATTACAATTAACACTAAGGATGGTTCAGTTACTAAGAAAATAATTAAAATGTAATTTTAAAAGTTCCCCACAGAAATCACAAATAATTTCTGAAAACCCAAAAAGGCCTCTTCTTTATATAGTTGAGGTCTTTTTCATTTGCATAAGCCTCTCTTTCAAAACTGATATTTCGATAAGCAAGATCCCAATTTTTATACTGAAATAATCTAACAATAAACTCTAGTAAATACCATATATAAAAAGGCAATACTAATAATTCAATTTGTTGACGTAAATGAATTTTTTCATGATTCATAAATACAAGGTTGTCTTTTAAAGCCTTATGTCTCATTAGCACAAAAGGCCATACGGTGACACCATTATAATACTTATGAATTAAAAATCTGTTAACTACAGGAATCATTTCATTTAATTTTAAATGAAATATAACAGAAATCATACCATTAATATTTCAGAATAATATCGGCATCAGTATCTTATAATATTACTACTGAAATATTAAATGTTTATTTTTGTTTGATGTTGTTTCCAAAGAAAAAAATAGAAATTGAAGAAGGTGATTTTTATCTCACCCCTGAAGGCTACAAATGCTTTACAGAACAGTACCATTTAAAACGTGGTTATTGTTGTGAAAGTGGCTGCCGTCATTGTCCATATGGTTTCAATAAAAAAACAGGAGCTACTAAATAAACTACTATTATTTTGAGCGTTTAGCATTAAATAATAAGCACATAAAGTAACATATATGAATTTCAAAGACGAAATATTACAAGGTATTCCAGCACAACTTCCCAATCCTAAAAGCTACGATTTAGAAGTTAATCACGCACCAAAAAGGAAAAAAATACTTTCTGAAGAAGAAGAAATTTTAGCCTTAAAAAATGCTTTAAGATATTTTGAACCTGAACATCATGCTACACTCCTACCCGAGTTTAAAAAAGAACTTGAAGAATACGGCCGTATTTACATGTATCGTTTTCGTCCAGATTATAAAATTTACGCTAGACCTATTAACGAATATCCTGGTAAAAGTGAACAGGCTAAAGCTATCATGTTGATGATCCAGAATAACCTAGATCACGCTGTAGCACAACATCCTCACGAGTTAATTACTTATGGAGGTAACGGAGCTGTTTTCCAAAACTGGGCGCAGTATCGTTTAATTATGTCCTACTTAGCACAAATGACTAATGAGCAAACTTTAGTTGTTTATTCTGGTCACCCTCTTGGGTTATTCCCATCACATAAAGATGCGCCTCGCGTTGTAGTTACAAATGGAATGATGATCCCTAACTATTCTAAACCTGATGATTGGGAGAAATTTAATGCTCTTGGAGTTACGCAATATGGACAAATGACGGCTGGTAGTTATATGTACATAGGACCTCAAGGTATTGTTCACGGAACAACAATTACAGTATTAAATGGTTTCAGAAAAATTAAAAAATCTCCTAAAGGTGGGTTATTTGTTACATCTGGCCTTGGAGGAATGAGTGGTGCTCAACCAAAAGCAGGAAACATTGCAGGATGCGTAACAGTTTGTGGTGAGGTTAATAAAAAAGCAACGCATACTAGACATACGCAAGGATGGGTTGATGAGGTTATTGACAATCTAGACACGCTTGCTACAAGAGTAAAAGCTGCCTTAGCTGCAAAGGAGACCGTTTCAATAGCTTGGGATGGAAATATAGTTGAGGTTTGGGAACATTTTGACAAAGAAAATATACACATCGATTTAGGTAGTGACCAAACTTCTTTACACAATCCGTGGGCTGGAGGTTATTACCCTGTTGGGCTATCTTATGAGGAGTCAGTTGAAATGATGGCTAACAATCCTACCAAGTTTAAAGAGGAAGTACAGCGATCGCTTAAACGTCATGCTACAGCAATAAATAAACACACCGCAAAAGGAACCTACTTTTTTGACTATGGTAATGCGTTTTTACTAGAAGCTTCAAGAGCTGGCGCAGATATTATGGCAGAAAACGGCATTGATTTTAAATATCCAAGTTATGTTCAAGATATCATGGGGCCTATGTGTTTTGATTATGGTTTTGGACCATTTAGATGGGTTTGTGCTTCCGGAGACCCTAAAGATTTAGCTAAAACAGATCAAATAGCTTGTGAAGTTCTTGAAGAGATTATGAAAAATTCTCCTGAAGAAATTACACAACAAATGCAAGACAACATTACGTGGATAAAAGGTGCTCAAGAAAACAAATTAGTAGTTGGTAGCCAGGCTCGCATTTTATACGCAGATGCTGAAGGTAGAATGAAAATAGCAAGTGCTTTTAACAAGAATATTTCCGAAGGTACAATTGGAACTGTTATACTTGGTCGAGATCATCATGATGTATCTGGAACAGATTCTCCATATCGTGAAACTAGCAACATTTATGATGGAAGTAGATTTACAGCAGATATGGCTATACATAACGTAATAGGAGATAGTTTTAGAGGTGCAACTTGGGTAAGTATACACAATGGTGGTGGCGTTGGCTGGGGTGAGGTAATTAACGGCGGTTTTGGTATGGTACTTGATGGTAGTAAGGACGCGCAACGACGATTAGAATCTATGCTTTTCTGGGATGTAAATAACGGAATTGCAAGACGTAGTTGGGCTCGAAATGAGGAAGCTGTTTTTGCTATTAAAAGAGAAATGGATCGTAATCCAACTTTAAAAGTAACACTCCCTAATTTTGTTGATGATTCACTTTTTAAAAATTAACACTATGAAAATCTTAAAATTATTACCAGTGTTTGCCATCGTATTACTAGCTTCTTGCTCCTCAGTAAGGGTTGCTACAGATTACGATAGAAAGGCAAACTTTGATAGTTACAATTCATTTGCTTTTTTCAAACCCGGTATAGATAAAGCTAAAATTAGTGACTTAGACAAAAAACGTATTCTTAGATCAATTGAGTCTCAAATGGCTTTAAAGGGGATGACTAAATCTGCATCGCCAGATTTACTTGTAAGCATCTTCACTAAAGAAAACGAACGCGTTGATGTTTATAACAACTATTATGGTCGTGGTTGGGGATGGGGACCTTATTGGGGACCAGGTTTTTACGGAAACAACGTTTCAACAACAACAGAAGGAAGCTTGTACATTGATTTAATTGATGCTAAAACAAATGAGTTAGTTTGGCAAGGCATAGGTCGTTCTTCATTGTATACTGGAAACGACATTGATAAGAAAGAAGAAAAAATTAATACCATTGTTTCTGAAATTTTAATGCAATACCCACCTGGTCAAGAAAATAAATAACCACTCTTTTCTATAACAATCAGAAAACATCTAATTTAAAAGAGCCCAAATATCATATACATATTTGGGCTCTTTTTTTATAAATTATTCTAATAATTATCATTTAGATAGGTCAATAAATCTTTACTACTTTTGAGATTCATCTTTTTACTTATTCTATATCGCTGACTCTCAATTGCCCTTAGAGACCGCTCAAGAAAAAATGCAATCTCTTTATTCATAAAACCAAGCTTAAGATAATAACACACTAGAAAATCAGTATCTGAAAGATCAGGATGATCCTTTTTTATAGTTAAAAAGAAAGGCTCATTCAATTGTTTTAAAACGTTCAAATGATACTCCTCACTGTTTTTTAAGTTAGCTGAATCTGCATTGATAGTCCTATACAATCCTCTAATTTTCTCTTTTTGCAAATCCTCACCACCAATGGAAGCGATTTGTTTTACTTGATTTTTAATATCGGTTATATAAAGTTCTAATTCGTGAGTTCTAACTTTTAGTTTTTCATTTTTAGTTTGAAGCTGAGAGTAGTCGTTCTTCTGATGTATAGATCCTTTTAATTGTGTTTTATATTTTTTATAAACCAAAACAAATACTATCAGTAATCCTAACAATAGTAGAGCTAATAGCAATAACCTATTCTCGTTTTCATGTACTTTTACTGTTTGCTCGTGCAGCGCTTCTTCAGTATCTAAAAGATTATCATTTATTTCTAAACTAGCATTAATATTATCATTTAATAGTTTCTGTTGGTAAATTTGAATGGAATCTAAATACATGTGACTTTCATCATTTTTTCCAGCAAGCTCAAGTGCTTCAGCATATAATGAATAATATTCTCCAACTGAATTTAATGAAATTAAATCTCGTAATTGTTTCGCATTAGACAAGTATTGAAGTGTAGAATCTATTTGCTTTCGTTTTAAATGCAAGTGAGACATGCATATATTTAGCGCAGCCTCATAACTATTGTAATTAAACGGAGCTATTGTTGGGTTCGTTTTTAGACTTCTGAAAATATGTAAATACTTATTAGCATTAGCATCATCATTAAGGTGTATATAATTAGAAGCTAACATAAAGTTTGCAAACAGATAATAATAGGCATCATCTGCAACATTTTTATACTGGTCTAAATCAGCTAAAATCAAAGCATTACTTTCTTCATATTCGTGAGCTAAAAAAGCGACGTATGCAGGCATTTGACTCACCTCAACTAAACCATTATCATTTCCAGAAAGTGTATAATATTTTTTAGCTAAGTCGAGATATTTAAAAGCCGTACTATCTTGTTTTACAAAATATAAATTAGAAAACAATTCTAAGCTAGCATCTCCTGCGGTATCATAATCGTTTTCTATTTCAGCATTTCTTAAAGATAAAAGGTAACTCCCATAAACTTTAGATTGATTTTTTTCACGATCGAATGCATGACCTTGAAGTAAGTAATATTCTCCCACCCTACCGTTTAAAAACTTTTTAATTGGCGTTGGGATGCTATCTAGAAACTGTAAAGCTCTTCGAGCATCTTCAAGAACATAAATATCTGCAGAGTCAATTAATCGCACATAACTAGAATTTGATTGAGCCGAAATTAGTGCTGTAAATAATAAAAAAATCCCTGTAAAAGTTAATCTCATAAAAGCAATTACCGTGTTTATAGATACTTGCTCTAAAGTGAGCAAATGATACGTTGAGGCTATCAAAAGTAAGGTATTTATACCTTGCGTAGTAGTTGCGTAGTTGTTAAAATTTGTTTTAACTATTAAAAATAATGTTGGGTAGAGCTAATGGATATTTTTGTTTTACTAAACTAAATTAAATGTTATGAAACCTTTTCATCTTATGACTAAACACCTACTCATTGTTGCTACATTTTTTATCACTAGTATTAGTGTAGCTCAACTCACAACTAAAAGTGATACTTACAAATCTAAAGTGACAGACCCTAATGCTAACTTCTTTGAACTTGTAGCTCAAAAAAGAGCTGAGTTTGCTTTGATGGATTTATCTAATAGAGATAATAAAAAAGCTTATAAACAATTTGAAAGATGGGCATATATCTGGAGAGATAAAATAAATGCTAATGGGTCTTTCCCTACTCAAGTTAATAATAGAAGTTCAAAAGAAACTTTTATTAATTTATTATTGGAAACCCAACAACAAAATAGAATTGCAAATACAAATGCTTGGACACAAATAGGACCTATTGACAGACCAGCAGAAAATAATTATACAGGCTATCCTGGGAAAGGAAGAATTAATGTAATTGCTGAGGACCCAACAAACACAGATATTATGTATGCCGGTTCTGCTGCTGGAGGAGTTTGGAAGACAACAAACAATGGAGTTTTATGGACTCCGAAATCTGATTTTCTAGCAGGATTAGGAGTTACAGATATCTTAGTTGACCCAAACAATACTGATATTGTTTATATAGCTACAGGAGATGAAGATGGAGAACATATTTCATCAATTGGTGTCTTTAAATCGATTGATGCTGGAGAAACTTGGAATCCAACAGGACTTACATTTGGATTAGAAGAAAATGAATTTATTAGAGATTTAGAATTTGCTCCTGGAAGTAGCACTAAAATATTTGCACTTACAAATACTGATGTAAAAGTCACTACAGATAGCGGGACTACTTGGAATAATGTTGTTGTTCCAGCTGTAACTTTTACTGAAAAGTTCCAAAGCATTGTATTTGACCCTAATGATCCTAACAAAGTTATTTTATCAGACTTTTATGATGCTATTTATGTATCTATTGATGGGGGCGCAACTTTCGAAACACACGATGTGTTTGAAGGTGAAAATGATAAAAAATTATTGAAACTAACAACTACAGCTAATGATTTAGATCATTTCTATGGTCTAAGCCAAGACGGAGAGTTCCGAAAATATAGATTTGCAATTGATTACACTTCGGCAGATTTAGTTTCAACTACTACAATAGCAGGTTTTAGTTCGCAAGAAGGCTATGATCAATGTCTTGCTATTTCACCTACTAACAAAAACCACATTGTAGTAGCTGGTGTAAATGGATATCGCTCAACAAATGGTGGAACAACATTTTCTACGTTGCTTAATGCATATGATAGCCCTCCAGGCGCAGGGTTTTATGTTCACGCAGACCACCATCATCTTTCTTTTTTAGCAGATGGTGTAACCGTTTTAAATGGACACGATGGAGGAATTCACAAAGGGCCGTTTAATGCAACTAGTACAACCCCTTGGGATGATCTATCAAATACATTAATTATCACACAACCATATAATATTGCAGTAACGCAAGAAACAAATGGCGATAATTTTATGATGGCAAATCAAGATAATGATGGTTTTTCAAGAATACTAAAAGATGGAACTAGGCAATGGGTATCTTGTTTAGCAGGAGATGGAACATCTACAGCTATTGATATTAGTGATTCTAATATTAGATATCTTGGTGGAACTAATGGTTCCTTAGGAGTATCCTATGATGGGTTCTCTATTTCGTATGATTCTTACGATGAAATTTTACCTAGCTCAACAACTGCCGCTTTTGTTTCACCTATGGCACTTCACCCAACAACTGCCGAAACAATTTATGCTTGTCATGGCGACATTAAAAAATCAACAAATAGAGGAGTCTCTTGGACTGCTTTAAATTCAGGTATTTCAGAAACTAATTTTATTGAAGTTGTTTCTAATGGTACTTCAGTTAAAATATTTACTATTAATGAAGAAGGCACAGCAAGGTTAAGCGTTAATGATGGGGCAACTTGGACTACCGTAACCCCTCCTACTGGACAACTTTTTAATAGCTTTTCGGCTTTGCCAAATACAAATATTGTATACGCAACTGTAAGAGGCTACGAAGCTGGGAAAAAAGTTTACAAATCCACTAATAATGGTAGTAGTTGGACTAATATTAGTGATGGACTTCCTAACATTATTATGAAAAAAGTTAAGCTAAATACGATGCTTACAAATGAAACATTGTATTTAGGAACTGAACTAGGACCTTATATTAAAGATAACTCGTCAGCAAACTGGACAAAACTCGGCACAGGATTACCAAACGTTAGAGTAGACGATTTAGATATTAACTACACAGATCAAAAATTATACATAGGAACATTTGGTCGTGGTTTATGGGAAATAGCTATTGAAGCTCGTTGCACAGGAATTACAAAAACTTGGGACGGCTCTAGTTGGACTCCATCAGGAATACCTAATTCAACTGATATAGCTGTAATAAATGGAAACTACAACACAGATACTGATGGCTCTATTGATGCTTGCTCACTAATAATTTCGGGAACAAGTATTGTAAATGTTGCTGCTGAAACATACATTTCATTACAAAATAGCGCTACAATAGAAACAAACGCAACATTAAACGTACTACATCAAGGTAGTTTTGTACAAGTTGAAGACGATGCTACTGTCATTAATAATGGATCAATTAACGTAATGGTTACCACTCCATCATTAGATGAAAGAGAGTTTATGATTTTAGGTAGCCCAATGACGGCAACTTCTGAGACAGTATTCAATAGTGCATATCAAGTGTTAAATCACGATACAGATTCTTATGAAATGTATACTACAAATTCAATTGATGGTATCAATTTTTACGATCAAGAAGGAGATGACTTATCATATTACACAGGTCTATTAAACCCTGCTGAAGGGTATATTGTAAGACCATCATATACTGATAGTGGTATCTATAATTACACTTTTGACGGTGGAACTTTAAATAGTGGAGAAATCAACTACACTGCAGGATTCAACAATACTAATAAAGATGACAGCGCTAATTTCCTATCTAATCCATATCCGTCTGCAATAGACGCAAATCTGTTTTTATCAGAAAATAGCGGTATTATTAGTGAGCTATATTTTTGGGAACACTTAACGCCACCAGGAGTTATGAATGGACCTTATGGTGAGCAAAATTTTAGTATGGAAGATATTTCAACATATAATAACATGGGAGGAACAGCTCCCGCAGCAAATGGCGGGACTACTCCTACAAATATTATTGCTACAGCTCAAGGTTTTGGAATCAAAGCAAATGCAGGCGGAACTATAAAATTCACCAATGCAATGCGTGTAAGCTCAGGAAATACAACTTTGCGTTCTTCACTTGAAGATGCAAATCGTTTATGGTTTTCAGTTCGAGAAACACAAAGCGATAAGGGTAGTTCTAACTTAATAGGTTTTACTTCTGCTGCAAGTGAAGGATTTGATTATGGTTTTGACACTAAAAAAATTGGAACCGAGGTTTCTTTATACACTCATTTACAAGATGGTACAGAACAATTAAGCATACAATCTAGAGAAGCTTTTAATGATGAAATGAGTATATCTATGGGCTTCTCGACATTATTAGACGAAGAACTATCTTATACTATTTCATCCTTAGATAAAGAAGGTGACCTTATTTCTAATGCTACAGTATATCTAATTGACAATTTAGTAGGCACTACTACTAATATGAATGAGGAAAATTACACATTTACTAGTACTGCTGGAACATTCAATAATCGTTTTATTATTATATTTCAAAACAATCCATTAGGAGTTGATGATGTTACTTTATCGTCTATTT
The DNA here is from genome assembly GCF_008974325.1 of Patiriisocius marinus. Taxonomy (GTDB): domain Bacteria; phylum Bacteroidota; class Bacteroidia; order Flavobacteriales; family Flavobacteriaceae; genus Patiriisocius; species Patiriisocius marinus. The sequence continues at coordinate 124,688 of NZ_BKCG01000001.1, forward strand.
CGATATACCCTAATCCGGCAGATGGGATAATAAATGTTAACTCTCCACACGCTATTATTTCTAATATTGAAATTATAGATGTTAGAGGGAGAATCCTTGAGAAAATCAATACTGATAAGTTAAACAACATTCAGGTTGATCTTTCTTCCTATGGTAATGCCATCTATTTTGTAAAAGTTACTACTGAAAATGGGATAAAAACTAAAAGAGTAATTAAAAATTAAATTTCTATAATTTGAAAAAAGCTTTAATACTACTATCAATACTTTGCATGAGTTGTAAAACAGTCCAAATTGACACAGTACATAAGCAAATAATAACTCCAGGCAGACCGTCTGGAGTTATTTATATTAAATATATAGCCCGTTTAAGTACTTCAGAAAAAATAAAAATTGATAAAATTGTCTTTGAAAATGCGCTAGATGAATCATTAAAATTTCACAGCGTTAATTTAGATTCGGCAATTTCATTAACAAGTGCTGTATCTCTTGATGTGGGGAAATATCAAATAGAGATAACAACACCTTATAATGAGTTTTTAAAAAGTTCTTCGGAAATTTTAATGTTTTATATAACAAGAGAAAATGAAGAACCTATAATTTTAAAAAAGAAATCTCAACGTATAGAAACATTGAGAATGAAATAATATTAAGAAGCTTTAACGGCTAGATCAAATATTAGCTTTTGATTCTTTTTGCCCCAGTGTACAAGTTGAGTGAAATTTTCAAACTTGAGTGTGTCGCAAATTTCTTTTACTTTGTTATTTAGACTATCCTTATCCATTCCTGTCTTTTTCAAAATTGATTTCATTTCACCATAGAGGGTAAGTAAAACTAAAACTTCAAGACTTCCAGCATTTAATCCAGACAGTTTCTCTTTATGAGAATCATTAACTGATAAATTTTTAAAAGCATTTAATGAGCAAGATCCTTCTAGAAAATGTTGAAGCTCAACTTTCATGTGATCGTTAGAAATATCAAAAACAATATTACTATTAATATCTAACGATTTTGCGATTAAATAATCTTCATAAGTTGCCTCATTATACAATACGCAGAACCTAGTATTGATTCCTTTTTTATTGATATCAGCAATTACATCAAAAGCTGATGCATTGATTAATGAATAATTAAGAATAGCAAAATCTGGTTTCTCCCTAATAATTGTTCTAAGTGCTGTACCACCATATTTAGTAGAATTTATTACTTCTACAGTGTTATTTTTCAGCAACTCATTTAAAGAATTTAAACTTGCGCTATTGCTATGTGCTATAAATACTTTTGTGGGGGATGACATAAATAAGAGTATATTTAATTACATTAACTTAGACCCAAAAACCTCTAAAACAGATATTTGAGCACACAACTTGCTGTACATACAAATTGTATTTTCAAATTCTATAAAAAAGCATCTATTCACAAAAATATGTGACGAATAAACAATAAAATGGTAAGTATGTAACTAAAATACTTAAGCACAAGTAAATGTTACCCTCTTTTAGCGAGCGCTTTAGATAAATTTTCCTTAAAAGATCTGGAAATGGGAATTTCAATACTATCTACAAAAACTGTATTTGTAGCTATTCGTGTAACGCAATTTAAATTAACTGCATATCTTCTATGCACCTGTACAAAATCATTATTTGAAATCTGATCTAGAAAATCAACTAGCTTTTCTCTAGTAATATGTTTTCTTCCATGTACAGCAACCTCTAGATAATTACCTTCACTTTTGAAGTATTGGATTTGAGATATTTTAATATTTAATAAGTCACTCCCTTCTTTAATAATTACTGTTGGACTACTCTCATCCTTTAAGTTTTTATGTTGTTCAGATTTTCTAAATGAACGACTAGCTATATCAATTAATGTTACTAATGTAGGCGCGTTAAATGGCTTCATTAGATAGCCATTAGGTTCAACTTCTCTTATTTCTTCTAAGGTCTTTTCATCACCATATGCCGTTAAAAAAATGATAGGCATATTTTTATAATTACGTATCATTTTAGCCAACCAGACTCCATCTCTATCTCCTACAAGATTAATGTCTAACAAGGCTATATCTACATCTAACTCCTTAATTTCAATCCAAGCTTTATCGCCACTAGCACTACTACCTACCACTTCAAAATCATTATCTTCAAGTGTGCTTATCAATGCTGCTCTTGAGATGGCCATATCCTCAACTACATAAATTTTCCTAGCCATTACTATTTTCGTCTTTAAAGTTCACTTCAATTTTCAACCCAGAAATACCGTCAATTAATATTTCACCACCTAGCTCTTCAGCTAACATATGCAATAATCTAAATCCTAATGTTTTTTGTGATTTCATATTAAAATTACTCGGAAGTCCTTTTCCATTATCTGAGTATTTAAAAGTATACATAAATGGGGCATTTTTCACCAAAGCAACCGTAACTAAACCTTCATTTTCGTCGAAAGCATATTTATAGGTATTACTTAACAACTCACTCAAAATTAATCCTAACGGAATTGCCTTATTTATTGAAAGCTCAATAGTTTCTTCTATCGAAGTTTTTGCAGTAATATTTTTACTTGAAAGACTATACAAAAGCTGGTTTGTAAGCTTTGTTAAATATGTACTCATAGGAACTAAAGATTGATCCTCTTGTTGAAACAACATTTCATGTACTAAAGCCATACTATTTACTTGCCGTTGCGAATCTTGCAAAGCCAATAGCATAGCAGGGCTATCTGTTTTTTTTGATTGTAATTGTAATAGGCCTGTAATTACTTGAAGATTATTTTTTACTCTATGATGTATTTCTTTTAAAAGTATTTCTTTCTCTTTTACACTTGCTTCAAGATTCACTTTTTGACCATTAATTATTCTATTTGATCGTAATGATATAAAGTAATAATAGCCAATAATGGCTATTAAAAACAATGAAAGAAAAATAGCGTACCATTGATACTTATTTAACTTATCCTTCAGTATTATTTCCTCTTTAATTTCATCAAGCTCTTTATCTCTTTCTAAGCTGAGATACTTTGCTTGCGCTACCATATTATCCCTAGATATCTGGACTTGCTGTATAGAATCACTTAGTCTTTGTGCATTTCTAAAAACTGCTACAGACGCATTAGTATCACCAAGTTGTAGATAAATTTTACCTCTAAGCTCTTCAATTTTAATTCTTCTATCTGTAATATTTTCAACATTTGTAGCAGCACTATCTAAGTACTTTAATGCTAATGAAGGATAATTCATATTTGAATAAATTTCAGAAACAAAAAATTGAGATTGGTGCTCTTTAAATTTGTCTTTAATATCAGGAGATCTTGATAAGGTTATTAACCTCTTAAAAACTGGCAAAGCACTCTCGTAATTGCCATTTTTAAAATCGATTTCGGCAGAACTCCCTAACACAACTTCCTTAAAATAAGATATATACTCTTTGCTATTCAATTTATCACTCCCTACTTCTGCTTCATTTAATTTTATCAATGCTAAAGTATAACTCTCTTTAGCCTTCTCATAGTTGCCTATTTTAGCATAACTCAGCCCTGCATTATTAATCATACTAGCCACTACTACTTTGCTTAAATTTCTTTTATCAAAATAGTTTGCCTCGGCTAAAAACTGTTCCGCAGCTGCAGCATAATTTCGTGTATGGAAAAAAGCCCAACCTAGCTCTGCACTTTTTCTAGGTTCTTCTAGCCCTAAATCCATTTTATTGTAAACATATTTCTCTAAGTAAGGTAATAGCTTTACTATTTCATTGTACGCTTCAATACTTTTATATGTTCCTTGTAATCGTAAAACAAGCTTAAGCATCTCATCTTCTGTTAATGAATTCTCAAACTTTAGTAATTCTGTACCTTTCTCAATCGATAATTCATCTTTTCTATTAGCTGAATAAAAAAAGAACAAGGCGAGTTTGGCTTTAATAACTAACTCTTCATTTCCGTATTTCATGGCCCATTTTACTGCACTAGAAAACTGATTTTCTTGACGAAGGTATTCCTTGTCTAATTGATTGTAAGTCTGAAATTGCCCAAAATCAATAAGCATCAACTTATTGAACGTTTTTGTCGAGTTTATTTCAACAGGAAGTATCGACAACAAAGAGTCTAACTCTCGTTTCGTTTGTTGGGCTTGCATTGAAAATGCAAAAAAGGCTATAATGTAGAGTACTTTTTTAATAAACTAAGGGGGTATTAAATTACAAAAGTAACTGTTGTTTAATAACACCCAATTTATAACAAATATTTTAGTAATTTAAAATTGCATTGATTTTAGCTTTCACTTTTTCTGTTGAAGGAATCATTGTTTCTTCTAAAACAGAATTCAATGGAATTGCAGGCATATTTTCAGAACCAATAATCATAACCGGTGCATCAAGCGACTGAAAACATTCTTCTTGTATTCTTCCTTGCAAAGCTCTGCTAAAACTATTTTCGCTTGGCTCTTCAGTGACTACTAGACATTTACCACATTTGTTTACAGACTTGAAAACTGTGTCATAATCTAATGGATGTAATGTTCTTAAATCTACAATCTCTACACGGTCAGTAATTCCCAATTCCCTTGTGGCGTTATATGCCCAATGCACTCCCATTCCATAAGTTATGATAGAAAGGGTTTCTTCCTCTTCTTGAGGCCAGATTTCTTGTAACACCCATGCTTTACCAAAAGGCAGCATATAATCTTCACTTGGTTCAATAGAAGTTGCTCCTTTTGTTCCTTTTACTTTACTCCAGTACAAACCTTTGTGCTCAAAAATAACCACAGGGTTAGGATCATAATAGGCCGCTTTCATTAATCCTTTTAAATCTGCTCCATTAGACGGATATGCAATTTTAATTCCGCGAATAGTACTCACCACACTCTCCATAGATGAAGAATGATAAGGACCACCACTTCCGTAAGCACCAATAGGCACTCTTAAAATCATTGAAACTGGCCATTTACCATTTGATAAATAACAACTCCTAGAAACCTCTGTAAATAATTGATTAAGCCCAGGCCAAATATAATCTGCAAACTGAACCTCAACAATAGGTTTCAATCCCACAGCACTCATACCAACCGTAGAACCAACAATAAATGCTTCTTGAATAGGCGTATTAAATACACGATTGTCTCCAAACTTTTGAGCCAAAGTTGCTGCTTCTCTAAACACACCACCAAGACGTCCTCCTACATCTTGCCCATATAACAAACACTCAGGGTGTTTTGCCATTAACTCTTCAATTGCAAACAATGCACAATCAACCATTACCACTTTATCACCACCCTCAGGAGCACGTACTCCCACTTCTTTCGTAACTGGAGTTGGCGCAAAATCATGCGTAAATAAATCTTCAGGTTTAGGATCTTCAGCAGCTTGAGCACGCTCTAAACTATCTTTAACATCAGACTTTATTTTAGTTTCGACGTCTCTGATTTCTTCTTCGGAAATATTATAATCTGAAAGTAATTTAAGCATTTTAGGATATGGGTCTCGCGATCTAGCTTCATCTAGATCATCGCGATAAAACTCCATCCTAACACCTGAAGTATGATGATTTAATAAAGGCACTTTTGCATGAACCAAAAATGGTCTTCGCTCAGTTCTTATTTTCTCAATAACTTCATTAATCGTTTTATAACTTTCTTCAAAATCAGTTCCGTCAATAGATATTGCTTCAAGACCGTGAAATCCAGCTGCATATTCTGCTGCATTCTGTGCTCTTGTTTCTGCTGCATTAGCTGAAATATCCCAACCATTATCTTGTACTAAATAAAGTATAGGAAGTTGCTTTAAAGCAGCCATCTGGAAAGCTTCAGCAATCTCACCTTCTGTCACACTCGCATCACCTAAAGAACAAACAACTATAGGTTTATCTTCAAATACCTGCTTAGCAATTGCTTCGTTAACCCCTAAAGACTCTTTATATCTAAATCCTAATGCAACTCCAGTTGCAGGGATTGCCTGCATTCCAGTTGCACTACTTTGGTGAGGTATTTTAGGTTTATCAATATCGTTTAAACTTGGGTGCGAATAGTAGGTACGTCCAGCAGAAAATGGGTCATCTTTTTTAGCTAATACTTGCAACATTAACTCATAAGGAGTCATCCCAATAGCAAGCAACATTGAGTCATCTCTGTAATACGGAAACATATAATCCTGTGGTTGCAATTGCATACCAACAGCTGTCTGTATTATCTCGTGACCACGAGAAGTTGCGTGCACATATTTTGAAACTATTTTAAAATTCTCCTCATATAACTCTGTCATTGCTTTTGCAGTGACTAGGTTTTTAAAGGCTTTTAAAACTAGGTCTTTGGATACTAATCTATTCATTTGTTGTAATATTATTCTATTGTTGGACGTTTTGAATCACGATCGCAAACTGCGTTTGCTGCACGAAACACGACTTATTAAATTTTTATCGTGGGTCGTGCAGCTTGCTTTGCCAGAGGTCGTGACTCAAAACGTTTTTTTTTAAATTTTAAGCATCTAATGTGCTCATAAAATTAGAAATCTTACTTTGAACTGCCTGAACCTTATCTTCAAGAATTTTAAAACGTTCCTCTGAAATAAAGCCTTGCCTTAAACAAATATTTAATTGCGTCTCCCATTCAAAAGCAGAACCCAAGCTATCATCTAAATATTTTAAAAAATGCTTGTCTGTCCTTTTACTTGAACCCTCAGAAATATTTGAGGCAATAGAAACTGAACATCTATTCATTTGTGTTCTCAACCCGAACCTCTCATAGTCTGGTAAAGTCTTTGTTAAGACATAATTCTCATCAATCAAATCCATCGCTTCCGTCCAAATCCTTAACTTCTTAAAATTATGCCTTCTCATTTATTAATCGTTAATTGTCGTGTATCGTGTAGTGAGCGTCAGCGAACGGTCGTGAGTCAAAACGTCCTTTCCACATCAAAATTCTCCATATTATCTGCTATTCTCTTTAAGAAAGAACCTGCTAAATACCCATCTACAATTCTATGATCAAATGATAGCGACAAGTACATCATACTTCTAATCTCAATAGTGTCACCTTCTGGTTTTTCAATTACCTCAGCACGTTTTTTAATAATCCCCGTAGCTAGAATTGCTGCTTCTGGCTGGTTGATTATTGGAGTACCCATCAAGCTGCCAAAAGTTCCTACATTACTAATGGTAAATGTGCTACCCTTCATATCATCGCCTTTTAGTTTTCCTTCGCGAGATTTACCAACTAACTCATTTGTTGCAGCTGCCAAACCTTTTAAGTCTTTCTTATCTGCATTTTTTACTACAGGAACAATTAAATTCCCCGAAGGCAAAGCGGTTGCCATCCCTATATTAATATCCTCTTTTACTATAATATTTTTACCATCTAATGACGAATTTATCATCGGAAAATCTTTGATAGCATTTGCTACAGCTTCAATAAAGAGCGGTGTAAATGTGAGTCTCTCAGAGTGTTTCTCCTGAAATTTTAATTTATTTGCATTTCGCCAAGTCACCATATCTGTTAGGTCTGCTTCCACATAAGCCGTAACGTGTGGTGAAGTGTGTTTGCTATACACCATATGGTCTGCAATCATCTCGCGCATACGATCCATCTCAACAATTTTACCTGTTCCTTTATCAAACTTTAAGTCTGGAACTTGAAAGCCTGATGGCTCAACAACTGGTTGTGCAAACTGAAATGGTCTACCTTCATTTAAATAATTAGTAACATCACTTTTACGTAATCTTCCGTCTTTACCTGTTCCAGTAATGCGAGCTAACTCTTCATACGAAATATGATTTTTTCTAGCTACGGCATCTACTAAAGGAGATATAAATAGGTTTTCATTAACCTTATAAGCTTTAGAACTGGAATTTGAATTCGTTGCTTTTTTAGGTTTCTTTTCAGAAGTAGCTGGGCTTCCTTTATCTGGCATTTTTTCAGCCTGTGACATTTTCGCGGAAGCTGTATCGCTCAACTCAAGAATAGCGATAACATCACCCACAGGCACCACATCTTTAGCCGAAACTTTATGTGACAACATTGTACCGGAAGATGGAGCAGGCACTTCATTGTCCACTTTATCTGTTGCTACTTCAACTAAAATATCTCCCTCTTCAAACGTATCGCCCTCCTGAACCAACCAATTAAGGATTGTTCCTTCTGTGATACTTTCGCCCATTTTAGGCATTCTAAATTCTATTTTTGACATTTCGTCTTATGCTTTATTGTTCGACTTCATCTCTTGAAGCGTTTTATAAAAATCTTCTTGTTTTGGTCTATCTGCTGGAACCGCTCTAAGTGGTTCCACTTCTTTTAAACTCTCGTGACAATCTGCTGGTAATTGCTGGTACAACTTTGTCCCCGCAGTCTTCCAGGCAATCATCGCATCTGAAACTTCTTTAATCGCTTTAGCAGGATTCCCAACTATTAACTGTCTTTTCTCAAACTTGGTTTCTGCTTTTACAAAAGCCATTGCTCCCACGATACACTCCTCACCTATTTCTGCATCGTCCATAATCACACTGTTCATACCTATGAGGCAATTACGGCCTAAATTAGCTCCGTGAATTACCGCGCCGTGACCTACGTGTGCTCCTTCTTTTAAAACAATACTTTTTCCCGGAAACATATGTACAGTACAATTTTCTTGTACGTTCACTCCGTCTTCAAGTATTATTTCTCCCCAATCACCACGTATTGCAGCGCCAGGACCTATGTAGCAATTCTTGCCAATAATCACGTTACCCGTGACTGCAGCTAAAGGATGTACAAAGCTAGATTCGTGTACTACTGGTATGTGACCTTTGAAGGAGTATATCATATTAAATATAAAATTTCAAACTAAAAAAATTGAAAATGTATCAAACTTTAAACTTTTACATTTTTCAGTTTTACATTATGCTGTTTCTTATTATTTAAATCTTTTAAGAGTTTCTTTTGTAAAATCTGAAAGCACAAGTCTTCCTGAAATGACTGCTCTTTCAGCAAGTAATGTATCCCAGTTTTCAGTTCCTGACCACATTATCTTTTTCATTTCTTTCATTGCTTCAGGGTTATACGTACAAAGGTTTTCAGCAAAAGCTTGAACAGCTTCGTCTAAAGCTTCTGTAGATTCATGAACACTTGCATACAATCCTTTTTGTCTTGCCCACTCGGCATCATAAAAAGTATTTGCATCAATAGCAATTTGACTCATCCCAGTTAAACCTAATTTTCTTTCTACTGCTGGCCCAACAACAAAAGGTCCTATCCCAATGTTCAATTCACTTAGTTTAATGCTTGCAAATTTGCTAGCCATACAGTAATCTGTTGCACTTGCAACACCTACTCCACCACCTACAGTTTTTCCTTGTACGCGACCAATGATGAATTTAGGGCATTTTCGCATTGCGTTAATTACGTTTGCAAATCCGCTAAAGAAAATACGTCCTGTTTCTGCATCGTCAATACTTATTAATTCTTTAAAACTTGCTCCTGCACAGAAAGTACGCTCACCTCCACTTTTTAATATAATTACTTTTACAGCATCGTTCTCTCCAGCTGCTGTAATAGTTTGTCGTAATTTTTCAAGAATATCGCCTGGCAAACTGTTATGTGCTGGGTGAAAAAATTCTATGGTTGAGATACCGTTTTCTATATGTTCTTTTACGTATGGTGCTGTCATCGTTTTAATTGTAAATACTTATTATTTAATCGTTCTTTTTAAAAGAAATCTTTTATTCCTGTTAATATACTTTGTACTGCGTATGATGCTAAAATTAATCCCATCACTTTACTTATTACAGTTATACCATATGATCCTATTTTTTCTTGAATTGAACTTGCTGCTAATAACATAAGTGATGTTAGTACTATTACTATTAACACTAAACCTGTAGTCAACATTTGTTGCTCTATGCTATAAATATGATTATCTGTAAGCAGCACAACAGCCATTATTGCTCCTGGCGAAGCAATTGACGGTATTGCAACTGGAAATATTGTGACGTGTTTATAATCGGTTATTACATTTTTTTCGGTTTCAGGTTTTCCGTCACCAAATATCATAGTCAATGCAAATAGAAACAGAATAACACCTCCAGATATTTGAAATGCATCTAATGACACATCCATTCCTTCGAGAATTAATTGTCCAATTATTATAAAAAACAACAGAATTAAAAACGCAATAAAAGATGCTCTAATAGCTACTTTCTTTTTATGTTTTTTATCTAATTCTTTTGTTGCTTCTAGATAAACAGGTACAGTACCTATTGGATCAATTACTGCAAAAAGAAAAAATATTGAAGTGAGTATTTCAGTCATTTAATCTATAGTTATTAAATCTATTTATATTAAATTGAATTGTTCAAAATGATGATTTAAATGTTTTCGTTCTAATAAATAAGACTCGTATTTATTTAATTCACCAAACACTAAATTCTTTAAAACAGCATCTGGATTTTCCTTAAAAAATGCTAAATATTTAAAACGTTGTTCTAAAAATTTATCTTTTGCTGTTTGCAAATCTTCGTGAACTAAAGGTGCCAACGTATCTTTTTCTAATGTTGGAAATTTAGAATTCTGCGGAAATTTTTCAAAGTTATAAAGGCTATCGTGGACAACATCCAAATACTTTTCTGGTGTTGCAATATCAAAATCTTGAATTTCTCCCGAAGCAATTTTGTAGGTGTATTCTAAATGCTCTAACATATGCTGTGGAGTCATAATTCCCCATAGCGGTTTGCTGTCTTCTGAAAGTTTATGGAGACACGACTGGATCGTTTCATTAGTCATTTCGGTAAAAACCTCTTGTTTTTTCTCTACCATTGTCAAAATGGTTGCAATACAAACTAATGGATCTTCCTTTTCTGCTCCTTCTGGCAAAATAGCATTGGCGTTGTCTACATTTTTATCAAATATTTCAACATACCATTTTACTATTCCGCTTGGGTGTTCTTGCCCTCTACTATCTCTGTCTACTTTTTGCTTACACGTTAAACGCACGTATAATGTATCACCATCATAAATAGGGCGCAAAAATCTGATTTCTTCTAAACCATAATTAGCCGCTACAGGCCCTTTATTTGGGTATACAAATAATCCTGCTGCCATAGATATGATAAAATATCCATGAGCAGTTCGTTTTTCAAAAATACTTCCGTCAAGACTTGTTGTATCTGTGTGAGCATAAAAATGATCCCACGTAATATTTCCGAAGTTTACAATATCTGTGTCTGTAATAGTACGATTATGCGTTTTAAGAGACATACCCGGTTGGATATCCTCCCAATGATATTTAAAAGGATGTTGCGATGCTTCTTTATAAGCTGCTTTAGGCTGGTAAATACCCGTAACCTCTGTCAATGTGGTTGGACTTCCTTGAATGGCACAACGTTGTAAGTAATGCTTAATACCACGCATTCCACCCATTTCTTCTCCTCCACCTGCACGTCCTGGACCACCGTGAATTAATCCTGGTAATGGACTACCATGCCCTGTACTTTGCTTTGCAGATTCTCTATTTAATATTAAAATACGACCGTGATGCGTTGCTGCATTTACGGCATATTCTTTTGCGATTTTATCATCATTTGTAACAATAGAACTCACTAATGAACCTTTACCCATCTTAGCTAATGTGATTGCATCTTCAAGTGTGTCATACGGCATTATTGTACTTACAGGACCAAAAGCTTCGGTAATGTGAGCTGCTTCATTTTGTAAGGGATTATCTTCTCGCAATAACACAGGCTTCATAAATGCTCCTTTTTGAGCATCTGCACCAATAGCTTCAAAGTCATTAGAATTTCCGTAGACAATTTCTGCACTTTCTGAAATTTTAGCAACTTGTTCCCTTACACTATTTCTTTGAGCATCACTCACCAATGAACCCATACGCACTTCGCGCAATCTTGGATCACCAATGGTCACTTTATCAAGTTGTTTTATCAATGCATTTTGCACATCTCCAACCAAATTTTGAGGAACAACAATACGACGTATTGCCGTACATTTTTGACCACATTTTGTTGTCATTTCATTACGAACTTCTTTTACAAATAAGTCAAATTCGGGTGTTCCTGGCACTGCATCTTTTCCTAGAATCGCCGCATTTAAACTATCAGCTTCCATTGTAAATGGCACCGACTCTGCAGTCAATTGTGGATGATTTTTAAGAATACGACCTATTTTAGCAGATCCAGTAAAGGTTACTACATCTTGAGATTCTACTGTATCTAATATATTTTTTGCTGTTCCTGAAATAAGTTGCAAAGATCCTTCGGGTAAAATACCCGAAGCAATGATTTCTCTTACTACGGCCTCCGTCAAATATGCTGTTTGTGGCGCTGGCAATACAACTGCTGGCATTCCTGCCATCCAGTTTACTGCGCATTTTTCTAACATTCCCCAAACAGGGAAGTTAAATGCATTAATATGCACAGCAACTCCTTCACGAGGCACCATAATATGATGCGCCATAAAACGACCCCCGCGAGATAAATCTATAGGATCTCCTTCTACGTGATACGTCTGATTAGGAAATAATTTACGTAAAGATGCATTGGCAAAAAGATTACCAAACCCCCCTTCAATATCAACCCAACTATCACGTTTTGTCGCACCTGTGCGGTAACTAATTTCGTAAAAAGCTTGCTTTCTTTTTTCAAGATATAGCGCTAGGCTTTTTAGCATGTTACCACGTTGTTGAAATGTCATTTTACGAAGTGTTGCTCCTTGGTCACGCCCATATTGCAAAATAGACGGAACATCTAATCCCTCTACTGTTGTACTTGTAAAATGTTCTCCGGTGATAGAATCAAAAACAGGAATTCCTTCACCGTTTCCAGATTGCCATTGCCCTTGTATGTAATGTTGTGTTTTATTCATTATAAAGAATTATAAATTCACATTTTCAATAATAGCAGCATATCCTTGCCCTACACCTATACACATAGTAATAAGTGCATATCTTTTATTTGTTTCTTGTAATTGTAATGCCGCTGAATAAGCTATTCTTGCACCAGTAACACCTAGTGGGTGTCCTATTGCAATAGAACCTCCATTAGGGTTTATTCTTGCATCATTATCAGCTAAGCCCCATTCTCTAATACATGCTAAAGCTTGCGAAGCAAATGCCTCATTAAGCTCAATTACATCCATATCTTCCATTTTCAAACCAGCCTTTGCTAACGCTTTATTTGATGCGTTGACAGGACCAATTCCCATAATTCTTGGCTCCACTCCAACCACGGCAGAACTAACTATTCTAGCCATTGGTTTTAGGTTATATTTTTTTACCGCAGCTTCACTAGCTATAATAGTAGCTGCTGCTCCATCATTTAATCCAGAGGCATTACCAGCAGTAACACTACCATCTTCTTTTTTAAATGCTGGTCGTAATTTTGCCAATATTTCTTTTGAAGAATTTGGTTTTATAAACTCATCATCTTTAAAGATAATTGGGTCTTTTTTTCGCTGCGGAATTTCAACAGCAACAATTTCTTTTGCTAATCGACCAGACTTTTGAGCCGCGGTAGCTTTCATCTGGCTGTTATAAGCAAATGCATCTTGATCTTCTCTTGAAATATTATATTTCTCAACCAAGTTTTCTGCCGTCGTTCCCATACCATCGACACCATATAACTCTTGCATTTTTGGGTTTACAAAACGCCATCCAAATGTAGAATCGTACATTTTACTATCACCACCAAAAGCTGTTGAAGGTTTTGCCATCACGTATGGCCCACGTGTCATATTCTCAACACCACCAGCAATAAATAAGTCACCGTCTCCAGCTTTTATTGCTCTGTTAGCATGAATAATTGCAGACAAACCACTACTACATAATCTGTTTACTGTTTCGCCAGGAACCGAAAAAGGCAATCCTGCAAGAAGTAAACTCATACGAGCAACATTACGGTTATCTTCACCTGCTTGATTTGCACAGCCCATAATCACATCTTCATACGCATCTAATGGAATGTTCGGGTTTTTATCAGTTACCGCTTTTATAACAAGTGCACCTAAATCATCTGTTCTCACAGCGCTAAGTGTTCCTTTATAGTTTCCTATTGGAGTTCTTACTCCGTCAATTATATATGCTTCCATTTTATGAAATTGAAATCGAAATTGAAATCGAAAACGAATGCTTCGAAAACAAATTTCTAATTATTTTTTTTATTCTTCCCAGTCTTTATTCGTTCTATACACGACTCCTTTAAAGAGCGCTACTAACTCATCATCGCGTTTAACTTCTACGATATTAAAACCTACTTTATTCTTTTGTACATCTAATGTTGCTTCAGCGGTAATATAATCTCCTTCATTTAAAGCCTCAATATGATTGATGCTTGTTTCAATAGATACAGCATATTTTCCGTGGGTATTTGCTGTAAATCCAAAAGCAGTATCTGCAAGCGAATAACTAATACCACCGTGTGCTTTATCCATACTATTTAGCATTTCTTTACGAATGGTCATGCCTACTTTTACGTGCCCAACTTTACATTCTAGTATTTCAATTCCTAACCAAGTTGAGTAAGCATCTTGAGCTAGCATTTTATGTGGTATTCTTTCTCCTGCGAGAGGTACTAGGGATTTGGTATTAGACATTAGTTTTTATTTATTCTTTTAGTAATTGTACTTCTTAAAGAAGATAGCATCTTAGTAATTTCAGAAACCATTCTCCTGTTTTCTTCGTCCATTTCAAAATCGATATAAGATCTTCTTCTCGATTTAGTACTACAACTTACATATTCATTTGCACTATGAATTGCGTGATTAATGTGTTTCACAAATTGCGCATCAGAACCTGAATATCCTTCTGCGATATGAAGTGCTATAGAATCTGAGGCTCTTCTAAACTGTGATGAAAGCGCATATAACTCGTAGTTTGAGAAAATTTTTACTTGCTCGTTTACAACCTCTCCATAATCCAAGGCCTTTTGGTAAACATTCAAATCTTCAAACTTAAAATGGTATTTACTTTTCATATTATTTTTTCTAATCCCAAATGCCTAATTCCTAAAAAACATTTTATCCTCTCTATTCATTCTCCTCAATAATGGAGAACAACGATATCTATCTTCGCTATATTCCTCATACAACGCGTCTAGCGCATGCACACAATTATTAATACCAAACTCATCTGCCCAAGCCAATAATCCTTTTGGATAATTAACACCTTTAGTCATTGCATTATCAATATCTTGAGCACTAGCAATATTTAAAAATAAAGCATCTGCAGCTTCATTGATCAACATCACCACTATTCTATTCTTTATACTTTCTAACAGGTTTTGATCTTTAGATGGTTCTGGCCTAACAGTTCCTTCTGAGTAATCATAAAAACCTCTTCCAGTTTTTCTACCTAAATATCCTGCTTCTGCAAAACGTTTTTGAGTAAATGCTGGCTTATAACGCGGGTCATAATAAAATGCTGTAAAAACAGTTTCAGTAACAGTATAATTCACATCGTTACCTATAAAATCCATTAATTCAAAAGGTCCCATTTTAAAACCCCCAACAGATTTCATTGCAAAATCAATGGTTACAAAATCGGCTATTCCTTCTTCATAAATACGGAGTGCTTCACCATAAAATGGGCGTGCAACTCTATTTACAATAAAACCTGGAGTATCCTTTGCTACTGCAACTACTTTTTTCCAACTCTTAATTGTTTCTTCTGAAATTTTAAGCACTTCACCACTTGTCTGAATTGCAGGAATAACTTCAACAAGTTTCATCAATGGCGCAGGATTAAAAAAGTGAATTCCCACACAGCGTTCAGGATTTTGTAATGACGATGCTATTGAAGCAATTGACAAAGAAGAAGTATTTGATGCAATTATACAGGCGTCAGAAACATAACTTTCTAACTCTTGAAAAACCTTCTTTTTAATATCAAGATTCTCAACAATAGCCTCTATAGTCAAATCACTATCTGCTAGCTCTTTTAAAGAATTAACGTAACTAATATTACGTTGAATACGCATTTTTTCTTCTGATTCAATACGACCCTTTTCAACTAAGCGTGTCATTATTTTCTCTAAAGAAGCTTTTGCTTTATCTAAAGCTGCCTGATTAAGATCAAATAATTTTACAACACAACCTGCTGTAGCTGCAACTTGCGCAATTCCAGAACCCATTGTTCCTGCTCCTATTATTCCTATTTTTTTAATCATAAATGAAAAATGTAAAATTTAAAACTCAAAAGTATATTTCACTTTTACATTTTAAATTTTTCGGTTTGATATTTTAAATTTTACTTCCCTTTAAATACGGGTTTTCTTTTTTCTACAAACGCGGCTACACCTTCTGCATAATCTTCTGTAGAAGCTGATTCAATTTGTAACTTACTTTCTAATTTCAATTGCTCTTCAAGATTGTTATTCATTGATTGATTAAGCAATCTTTTTGTTAAGCCCAATGCCTTTGTTGGCATATTAGCTAATGTCAATGCTTTTAAATTAACTTCTTCCATTAAAGTTTCCGAAGCAACCACACTATAAATCATACCCATCTGCTCTGCTTTTTCTGCGGAAATTTTATCTCCTAACATCATTATTGCAGATGCTTTTCCGAAGCCTATTAATCGAGGTAAAAAGAATGTCCCAGCACTATCTGGCACTAAGCCAATTTTACTAAAAGCCTGTATAAAACTTGCTCTATCACTTGCAATTACTACATCACAAGCTAATGCTATATTTGCTCCAGCACCTGCTGCAACACCATTAACACCACAAACTATTGGTTTTTCAATAGCTCTAATTCTGTTAATGATAGGGTTATAATGATCGTCAAGTATTTTTTTAAATCCTGGGTTTAAATCTGGATTTGTAATCTCACCAATATCTTGTCCCGCACAAAAAGCTTTTCCGTTTCCGGTTAAGATAATAGCTCTTACGGCATCATCTTTTTCACAAGCATCAAGTTCATCTTGAAGCAAAAAAGCCATCTCTCTATTAAAGCTATTAAAAACCTCTGGACGGTTAAGAGTTAAAGTTGCAACTCCGTTTTTTATTTCTTTCGTTATTGATTGATCCATAGTATTATTTTAAAACTGAAAAATTCTAGGTGCAAAAACTAAGGTTAATTTTTACGCCTAAAATTTACATTTTTAGGTTATTATTTATTTCAAACATTTAAAGTAATCAAATGGCTCTTGGCAATCATCACATTTAAATAATGCTTTACATGCGGTAGATCCAAATTGACTCACTAAATGCGTATTTGTACTTTTACATTGCGGGCAAATTACCTTTTTAGCATTTCCCAACAACACCTCTTTGTCTGCTGTTTCTGATAGTGGTCTTGCGATACCATATTCTTCCATCTTTAGCAATCCAGCTTCACTTATCCAGTCTGTACTCCAAGCTGGACTTAAAATTAACTCCACCTCAACTAATTTCCCCAAAGGCTTAAAAGCAGCTTTTAAATCATCACCAATTACGTCCATTGCTGGACAACCACTATAGGTTGGGGTTAACTTTACTTTAATGACTCCATCTACCTCAATCGCCTCTCTAATAACTCCCAGATCTAACACTGATAACACGGGAATTTCCGGATCACTTACTTGTTCCAAAATTGGAATTAAGTGTTGGTCGATATTTACGGTTTGAGTTACTGCCATTACAATTTATGTAGTTTCATTTAACTTCTCGATTGCGCTCGATGAGACAAACAAAAGTTCATCAGTTTCGGTTTCACAGGATTACCATTCCATGTTAGGATAAGTACGTTGCATATATTGCAAATCACTTAATATATACCCCATATGCTCGCTGTGAATTCCTTTTTTACCACCTCTTGTAAAGTATTTACCTTCTGGAACAGTTAGATTTGCTTCTTTTAATAATTCTGAAATTTCAGCGTAATAAAGCTCCTTAAGTTTTGAAGTGTCAACACCTATACCATCAGCGATCATTGCTTTATCTGCTTCGGTTAGATCAAAAAGCTCATCTGTGTATACCCACAAATCATCAATTGCTTCTTGCATTTTAGCATTACTTTCTTCTGTACCGTCACCTAATCTTTTTACCCAGTCGCCTGAAAAACGCTTGTGGTAGCTTACTTCTTTAATTCCTTTTTTTGCAATTGCAGCGAGTGTTTCGTCTTTACTATTTAGCATTTCTGTCATAAATAATAGGTGAAACACATCAAATAAATATTGACGCCCCATGACAAAACCAAAATGATCATTTGGCTGTTCTACTAATAACACATTTTTATATTCGCGTTCTAACCTTAGAAAAGCAAGATCGTCTTCTGTCTTTCCTTCACCTTGAATTTTCGCTGCGTATTGATAGTAATTTCTTGTCTGACCAATTAAATCTAATGAAATATTGGTACCTGCTATATCTGTTTCAAGCGTTGGACCGTGGCCACACAGTTCACCTAAGCGTTGCGCTAGGATAAGACTGTTGTCTGCTATTGATATTATATAATTGTATAGATTGTTATTTTTCATTTTTTTGAAAACGAAATCGAAAATGAAATCGAAATCGAAGGTTTTAGTTATTTAACTGTATTTCTTAATAAGTGTCACAACAATTCTTATTAACTCATCATTCTCTTTTAGTATCCCAACAGCATTATCTTTTTTTAAGATATTAGCTTTAATTTGGATATTTAAGTTTCTTAAAGACTCACGTAATTCCTTCAGTGTAATTCTTAATTTATTGGCTCTATCTTTATCAGTACCAGCTCCTGCAAATTCGCCAAAATTTAAAGCTGACGAACAAGCAGATCTTATTAATTGTTTAGCTAAATAATCTGCTGAGAATGATTTTGGTTGTTTATCAAACAACACAATAACCGAAGCTGCAAAATCTTCAAATCTTCCATCTAAATCATATTTCTTCATAAGCTATACTTCATTTTCGATTTCAGTTTCAGTTTCGATTTCAAGGCGAAGCCACGTTACATATGTTTTACCTCGTCTGGTAAATCATAGAAAGTAGGATGACGATACACCTTATCTTGTGCTGGTTCAAATAACTCGCCATTATGTTCTGGGTTACTTGCTGTAATATTACTACTTTCAACTACCCAAATACTTACTCCTTCACTTCTTCTAGTATATACATCTCTTGCATTTTCTAGAGCCATCTCCGCATCTGATGCGTGTAAGCTCCCAAAATGACGATGCTCTAATCCGTTTTTACTTCTTACGAAGATTTCCCATAAGGGCCAATTCTTACTCATAATTTTAAAGTATTGAGATGTGAGTTGTTAGTATTGAGTTTAAGAATATTTTCTAATAACTCAAGATTGAAAACTCCCTACTATTTATATCGCTTCTTTTAATTTTCTTGCTTCTTTTTTATCTGCATACGCCATTGCTGCATCACGAACCCACTCTCCGTTTTCCCAAGCATTCACTCTGTCTTTCATTCTTTTTTTGTTACAAGGACCGTGACCTTTTACAACTTGCCAGAACTCATCCCAGTTAATTTCTCCAAAATCATAAACACCTTTCTCTTCGTTCCATTTTAAATCTGGATCTGGTATTGTTAAACCAAGAAGTTCTGCTTGAGGTACTGTTTGATCTATAAATTGCTGACGAAGATCATCGTTAGATTTTCTTTTTAGCTTCCATTTCATAGATTGCTCCGTATGTATACTTTCTGCATCTGTTGGCCCCAACATCATTAGACTTGGCCACCACCATCTATTTAATGCATCTTGCGCCATGTCCTTTTGCTCTTGAGACCCATTACAGAGTTTTAACATAATTTCAAAACCTTGTCTTTGATGGAAACTTTCTTCTTTACAAACACGAACCATTGCTCTTGCATAAGGACCAAATGAAGTATTACAAAGTGGCACTTGATTAATGATGGCTGCTCCATCAACTAACCAACCTATTGCTCCCATATCTGCCCAAGTGACTGTTGGGTAATTAAAAATTGAAGAGTACTTTGCCTTTCCTGAATGCAACTGCTCATATAACTCATCACGAGAAACCCCTAAGGTTTCACAAGCTGAATACAAATACAACCCATGCCCAGCTTCATCTTGAACCTTTGCTAATAATGCAGCTTTTCGTCTTAAAGAAGGAGCTCTAGTAATCCAGTTTCCTTCCGGTAACATTCCTACAATTTCACTATGTGCGTGTTGCGACATCTGCCTAATATGTGTTTTACGATACTTCTCTGGCATCCAATCTTTAGGCTCAATTTTTTCGTCTCGCGCTATGCGTGCCTCAAAAATTTCTTCTAAATTTTTAATTTGTTCGTTGCTCATAATTATATATTTAAAAACTCATAAACTTTAAGTGAATCTATTTACTATAAATTACACATCAAAGTCTACTATTACTTTATCTGTTGTTGGGACAGCTTGACAACTCAAAACAAGGTTTTGAGAGACTTCTTTATCACTCAACGCATAATTAATTTTCATCTCTACATTCCCATCAATTACCTCACATTTACATGTACTACAAACACCACCTTTACAAGCAAATGGCAAATCTGCCCCTGCACCTAAAGCTGCGTCAAGAATATTATCATATTCTTTAGTCATTATAAACGAAAATTCTTTACCTCCGTCAACTATGGTAACTTCAGTACCCTCTACATTTTGTTGTGCCAAACGTTCTTGTCTAGCTTTATCTTCTTCCGTTAATCCAGTTACAAATAACTCAAAGTGGATATTTTCTTTAGGCAATCCTGCATTGACCAAGTAATTACTTACATAGTTCACCATTGTTTCTGGACCACAAAGAAATACGTCGTTAGTATCAGGTATATCGATAAACGTTTTAGTTAACACTTGCATTTTATCATCATCAAAACGACCATTGAATAACTCGATATCTCTTTTCTCTTTTGTTAAGAAATAATAGATTTCAAATCGTCCAAAATACTTGTTACGTAATTGCTCTAACGCTTCTTTGAAAATAATAGACTTTGCCGTTTTATTTACATAAAAAAGCTTGCAAGTAGACTTTGGCTCTGCTGCTAAATGCGCTTTTACCATAGACAGCACTGGCGTGATTCCACTACCTGCTGCAAAAAATAAATAATTTTTCTCTTCGGAAGGTTGACATTCAACTCCAAAATTTCCACTAGGAGCCATTACTTCTAATTCGTCCCCAGTTTTCAGCTTTTCATTTACAAAAGTCGAAAAGGCACCTCCCAGTATTTGCTTTACAGCAACTTTCCATTCTCCATCAACAGGACTTGAACATAAACTGTATGAACGCCTTGTATCGTTACCATCAATTTCGGCTTTTAGAGTTAAATGTTGCCCTTGGCGAAACTGGAATTCGCTTTTAATTTCCGAAGGAACATCAAAGCTAATAACCGATGTATCATCCGTCTCTTTATAAATGTCCTTTATTTTAAGTTTGTGAAATGTAGCCACTAGTATTTATTAGTTTTATTATCACAAAACTAACGATTGTTAGTTAGAATTGCAAATCATTAATTAATGCTTATAATTCTGTTTAAATAGATGGATTTTTTATGTTAAAATCAGCTTTTAAATAAGTTAGATAATTCCATTAATTAAGACTGAAACCATATCTTTTTTAAGCACATTAACATCCATTTTTCCACGTTTCTCATTCCATAGATATAACGTTCTTAAAGTTGACAGAATTGAAAATAAAATAACCTCGGGGTGCTGCGATTTAATATTTCCTTCGGAAATACCCAACTTTATTATTTTTCTGAAATTTTCTTCATAATCCTCCCGCATCTTCACTACCCGATTTAGAGCTATTCCTTCAAGATGCATCCAATCGTTATTAAGCGTCGCGATGTTATCAGGGAAATTGACTGTTACATCAATATGCATTTCAATCACCTTTTCGATTTTTTCAATAGGATTTAAAGAAGCAGTCATTACCTGAGACATTTGAGAAGTAAATTCCTCTCCAACCTCTATAATTAATGTTGCTAGTATTTCTTGTTTTCCAGAAATGTGGTTGTATAAACTAGCAGCTTTGATATCTAAGGCTTGTGCTATATCGCGCATAGAGACAGCGCTATAACCTCGCTCTTTAAATAGACGTGAAGCAATCTGGATTATTTCTTGTTTGCGCGTAATACCCATATAATGTAAAGATAAATTTTGAAATCGAATTAATGCCCAAATTGAAATTGAATTTTAAGCTTCGTAAGTAGGTTGTTAATTAAAGGTGAAAACTTCTTTCTACAAACAACTATCGGCAATCATTTTGCTACTTTTGAAGTATGAACGAAGGACGTATAGAAAGCAACGAGCTACTCGATAGATTGCCACCACATTTAAAGCAATATATTAAGCCACAAAACTATGAATATTACACGCCTATTAACCAAGCGGTATGGCGATTTGTAATGCGTAAAAATGTAGATTATTTAAGTAAAGTAGCACACGAAAGTTATCTCGACGGCCTTAAACAAACTGGTATTTCAATTGACGAAATTCCATCCATGTATGGAATGAATCGCATATTGAAAGAAATAGGCTGGGCAGCAGTTGCCGTAGATGGTTTTATTCCCCCAAATGCTTTTATGGAATTTCAAGCATACAAAGTGCTTGTAATTGCTAGTGATATTAGACAATTAGACCATATTGAATATACACCTGCTCCAGATATTATTCATGAAGGCGCAGGACATGCACCAATTATCGCTAGCCCTGATTATGCAGAATATTTAAGACGTTTTGGAGAAATAGGCGCTAAAGCAATTTCTAGTGCGCACGACATGGAAATGTATGAAGCTGTTAGAGAATTATCAATTTTAAAAGAAGCTGAAGGTATTTCTTTGCAAAAAATTGAACTAGCTGAAAAGCGTGTTGAAGAATTACAAAACAAAGAAGTTACTCCTTCCGAAATTTCACTAATAAGAAACCTTCATTGGTGGACTGTTGAATATGGAATGGTGGGAACTTTAGAAAACCCAAAAATATATGGTGCTGGTCTTTTATCCTCAATAGGCGAAAGCGAATGGTGTATGAAGGATGAAGTAAAAAAACTACCTTATTCTATAGATGCAGCTTATCAAGATTTTGATATCACTAAGCCGCAACCTCAATTATATGTAACACCAGATTTCGCTTATTTACAACAAGTATTAGAAGAGTTTGCTAATACTATGGCAGTAAGAAAAGGTGGATGGAGAGGCCTAAACAAACTAATAGAGTCTAAGCAATTAGGGACAATTGAAATATCGACAGGCTTGCAAATTTCAGGAGTATTTAAACGAATGATTCGCAATGAAGACAATGAAGTTGTTTACTTTGAAACAGAAGGAAAAACTGCTCTTGCGTATAGAGAAACTGAAGTTATTGGGCACGGAACTTCAAGACATATTAATGGATTTAGAAGTCCGCTAGGAAAGCTACGCGGCATTAATCTTTCTATTGAAAATATGGGCCCTCGTGATCTGGCAGCTTATGATTTTTACGATGGAAAACCCATTGAATTTGAGTTTGAAAGCGGAATCAAAGTAAAAGGTATGAACGTTACTGGAATGCGTAATTTGAAAGGAGAGCTTATGCTTATTCAATTTAATGATTGCACTGTAACATATAAAGACGAAGTATTATTTACGCCACAAGATGGTGATTTTGACATGGCTGTTGGTAAAGAAGTAATTTCAGCATTTGCAGGTGCAGCAGACTACCTGTCGTTTGATTTAGTAGAGCATGAATTAAGCACTTTAGGGGATGTTTCGGAAATGAGTATTTCTGATAAAAACCTAAACAGTTTATACCAAAAAGTTAGAAGTATTAGACACAATAATTCAGTGGACACAACTGCTATTGAGGCTATCTTCAATACGCTTAAAAGTGATTTTCCAAAGGATTGGCTTTTAGCATTAGAAATGTATGAACTCACAAAAGCTTCGGAAATTTTACTACATTTAAAATCGTTAGAAAAAACAAGACCTGAAGTTTCTCACTTAATTAAAGCAGGACTTGAACTTATTAAATAATAAGTATAACCTTTGAAATAACATTTGACAATTTTTGAGATATGAACTTAGCAAAGAATAAAGAAAATGCAATTGCTTTTTACAAAATGGCATACGAGGGAAATCCAAAAAAAGCAGTTGAATTATATGTAGGAGAAACATATATACAACACAATCCAGACGTGGCAGATGGCATACAAGGGTTTATTGACTATTTTGAGAGAATGAAAAGAGATTATCCTAATAAGTCAATCAATTTTGTAAGATCAGTTGCCGAAGGACATTTAGTTTCCTTACATACACATCAAATTTGGCCTGATAATGACCAATACATAACAATGGATTTTTTTAGATTTGATGACTCTGGAAAAATTTGTGAGCATTGGGATGCCATACAGCAAGTTCCTAAAAGCGCTACAAACAACAATACCATGTATTAATTCAGGAATATTTCAGAATTAAATAATAATTAAAGCTTCATAAATACGAGCGTTAAAAAAATATACAAATGGGATTATTAGATTTATTATTTGGTAACAAAACCAAGAAAATTCAAGATTTCACAAGTCGTGATGCAGTTATTTTAGATGTTCGTTCAAAAGCGGAATATAATAGCGGAGCAATCCCTGGTTCAAAACACATCCCTCTTCAACAAGTTGCCTCTAAAATTTCGGAAATTAAAAAATGGAACAAGCCTGTAATAACTTGTTGCGCTAGTGGTATGCGAAGCGGAAGCGCCGCTGCTATATTAAAAAGTAATGGCATTGAAGCTATGAATGGTGGAGGATGGCAATCACTTTACCAAAAATTGTAATCGAGCTTTATCAAGCCACCTTAAGGTAAAATAGTACAGATCTAAACTCGCATATACTTTTGTTTTTTAGTAGCTTTAAAAACTAACTAGTAAATAATATATATAATATGTGAAATTATAAAGCAGAAAATATCGCTTTCTACGATGGCGATACTGTTACAGTAAAAGTAGATTTAGGGTTTCTACATTTTCAAATAATGAAACTGAGACTTTTTGTTATTGACACTTTAGAGCTTAGAGGTCCTGATCGTGAACAAGGTTTAATTGTTCGTAATATTGTGAGAGAAATGATACTTAACAAAGAGGTAGAAATCCACTCTTACAAGGACAAACGTAGGAATTTTGGACGTTATCTTGCAACTAATATGATTGGCGAACTCAACCTCAACCAATGGCTTATTGATAATGGCCACGCTGCGTCTTATTTACTTTAATTCTAAAGTTTAAAATCGGTTTCTTCTAGAATTAGTTGATTGTTATATTCTAATGTCCATCCCATTG
Source organism: Patiriisocius marinus (assembly GCF_008974325.1). GTDB lineage: Bacteria > Bacteroidota > Bacteroidia > Flavobacteriales > Flavobacteriaceae > Patiriisocius > Patiriisocius marinus. Next base: position 149,861 of record NZ_BKCG01000001.1, read on the forward strand.
CATTGGTTAATAAATAGATTTTCTGAAGTTCAGAAATGAGCCTATTTTCTGCATTGGCTGTTAGACTTGAAGCTTCGATTTTTTTACGTAGGAGCTTTGTAACGCGTTTTTTAATTTCGTTATAATCCTTAGCTTCAAATTGGTTCAAGTATTCCTGAGTAATATCATAATACTCAATATCAGGATTAATTTTTAGTTCTGGCTCGGGGATATTTAGAATTCGAACAATTTTTTCTTCTTTTAAAATTTCGGTTTCAATTTTACTTAAATCATAGCTAATAAATGCTTCAGCGTTAACTACAACAAGCGCTTTCTTTTTAGAATCTACCAAGCCCATTAATAAGCTTTTAGTATCGTTATAAGTATAAATTTGAGAATAGGTCCCCTCTGTTACTATCAATTTACCTACGTTTCTAAGTTCTTTTTCAATTAAGGCACTAGTTTCATTAAGCTCATTTCTACGGTCCCTTTCTTGACTAAAATATTGAACCACACCAAAAAGTACTACCGCTATAAAAACACCTAAAAGTATTTTTCTCATTTCTGAAATTTTAATGAAAGGTAAATAATTAAACGATAAAAGCCATTGGCTAATTAACCAATGGCTTCCATATTATTTTAATTTTTCTCGCCAAAATATCAAATTTATGATATTTCCGAAGAAAACATTTTAGATATCATACTTAACAACTAGCATTACAATTCTAGGTAACACAAAATATTCTGAAGTACTACTAAGTTGTTGTTGCTCGTTAAAACTATCGTTATTTATACTTCCCGTATCAAGAATATTTGTTGCTTGAACTGAAAACTCCCAAGGACTTTCACCTTTTTGATAATATAAATTTGCATCAAAAAATGAGTAGCTGTTTTCGATAGTATTTTCTTGATTAGAGTAATCGTAAAAATCCCATTCGGCATTAAATGTAAAATCTTTTAAAAATTTAAAATCAACATTTGCATAAGGGCGTTGTGTTGTAAATTTTTGCTCTCCTGCACCATTATCATACTCATTTAAAGTAAGCCTGTACCCTACTTCAAAATTAGGAAACTCTTTAAAACTTGTTTGAGCACTTGCTGTATAACCTTGGGTGAAACTTGAACTCTCTAAAATTTCTTCATTGATATTATTAAAAGTATTACTCCAAGAAACATTTGCGTTTAATCTAAACTGCACTTTTTTCACTCGCTTGCTAAATCGTGCAAAAACAGAAAGTGATTCATCTGGAAAATTACTGTCAATATTAAAAGGAGAACTCACTTGACTAATACCTTCTAAGTCTGTAGTTTGCTTAATCGCATCGATACTACGGCTATAGTTTATGTTACCCGAAATATTTGTGTAATTAAACATATTGAAACTGAAATACGATAAGTTATATGTGTGAGCTAAAGAGTTTTCAAGATTTCTATTTCCACGGAAAAGCCTGTTGTAGCTATTAAAAACATAGCCTCTTGCATAGTCATTAATATCACTGTATTGTGCGTTAATAGAATAGTTAAATCTAATGTTTTCACTTTTCTTCAATTCCCAAATTACATTTAAATCTGGTAAAACCATCCAGTCATTTTGAGTTACCTCTGTGCCTAGTTGCTCATTTTTAAGACCGTAATTATGTAATGTCGCACCAGGAGTTAATGTGAATGCTCCTGTTTTCAATTTGTAATGTAAGCCTAAAAATGCATCAGTAAATGTGTAAGCTACGTCATTATTATAGTCTGCTCCAGTAAATGTATTTGTAGATTCGCCATCTAACAATTGAAAGATACCAGAGTCAAATTGTTGCTTACTAAAAGTACTTCCTAACGTTACATTTAAGTTACTCACATTATTTAAAACGTAGTAATAATCTACTTTTCCATCAAACTTGTTAGTGATTACATTTTTTTGCTGATTGATGCTAAATCTATCTGCATCAAATAATGGATCAAAAGTATCAGTACTTGTATCAGAAGGGTCTGCATTTGTCTCATCGATATCTGTAAATACTCCTCTAAATGGAACGGCATCTTGTACTGCCTGATAAAAAGGATCTTCATCTTGATACAGGTATTGTGCTTGACCTGCGAAAATATTTTTATCATTAAGCGTATAATAAGCGTTTAGATTTTGATTGATTGAGAAAGGCTTGTTTTCTAATTCTTCAGTTACATCGTTAGTAAAACCTTGAACAACTGAAAGTGTGTTTGAGTCTTCAGTTTGCTTTGAGGTTTTTATTAAAGCATCATAATCTAACTGGAAGTTTGTACTTGGTTTATACACACTACTTAGTTTCATCATCGCAAGTTGATTGCGAGTATCGCTATTGCTGTTTGTATTTTCAGTAATACCACTTAAAGCAAATTGCCTAACCGAATTATTTACAATGTTCGTTTTGTTATCACTTAAAATGGCAAAACCACTTACATCTAACTTAGGATTAACAGCATAGCTAAAGTTAGCCGCTAAAAACTTTGTGTCTAATTTATTTGCACGATTGTTTTGTGTTGTTGTAAAACCTAGGTCGCTATCCCTAACATTAAATGTGGTACCACCACCTCTATTAAAATTTCTAAATCCTCCAGTGAAATTAAAGTAATCTCTAAAAGTAAATGGCACTTCCCCTATATTATTAAAATCTGTAATAACATTAATACTATACTTAGGATTGTAATAAAAAAGTTTAGGATGAATCAAATAACTCCCGTCATCTTGATCTGAATTTGCTTCAGCAACACCTGCTCCTGCAGTAATTTCTCCAAACCAGAAATTTTTCTTTCCTTCTTTTAATTTTATATTAATTGCATAACTGTCTTGGTCATTACCAAGGCCTTTTAATTGCCCAACTTCATTGTAGTTACGCAACACTTCAACTTTACCCACAGCATCAGCAGGAATATTTTTAGTGGCTAATTTAGAATCACCATCAAAGAAGTCTTTTCCCTCGACCATTACTTTAGAAACCGTTTTACCTTCAATCTGTATTTCACCATCATCGTTCACTTCAAGACCTGGAAGTTTATCTAGTACATCCCCAAGTTTACGCTCTTCTCCACTAGTAAAACTATCTGCATTATAAATAATAGTATCCCCTTTTACAGTCACTGGCATTTCATAAATAAGTTCAACATCGTCCAGTAAATTATCTTGCTGTAAAAGCTTAAAGTTATAGTCTACATTTTCACCATCAGCAGGTACAACCAGCACTTTCTCAGCTGGATTATACCCTAAAAAACTTGCCTTCAATACATATGTTTCGCCTTTAGGCAAATCTAATTGGTACTTACCATCATCATTAGTTATCCCATAACTTTCAATAGCTCCTGAAGATTGTACGGTTGCAATAACGTTAGCTAAAGAGAGGGGCTCCCCTATACTATCCCTAATAAAACCTTTTACTTTTATTGACTGCGCAGAGGCTCCTACTCCACACAACAATACTGCAATTAATAGTATCTTTTTCATTTTTATTAATTAGTTGATTATTAATTTAAATTGACAATTTGCAAGATTTTTTTTGTTGAAATTTTGTAACTCTTCAAAATTTCGAAAGAAAAATGCGCTCAAAAGTTTTATACAGGTAAGCGCATTCAATAATTTATTGAGAAACTAAAATTAAATTAACCTCGTCCGCCTCTTCCACCTCCTCGGCCACCACGACCTCTAAAGTTTTCACGCATTTCGTCAGTTTTTTCTTTTACAATTTTTTGGTATTCTTCTCTTGTAACTTCTTTACCTTTAGTTGGAGCTTCAATTTTATCAGTATCCTTAGGGTTCATTATAATTTTAGAACACAACAATGTAGTTCTATGTGCATTTAGTTCAAGGATTAATCCCGGTAAGCCTGCATATTCCCCAGGACCATTTTTCACAGGAATCATAGGTGTGTACCACGCCGTAACAGTCACTTCTTTAGGTACTTCAATATTATCCATTGGGTCATCACTTTCCTTCTTTGTTAGCGAATCGTTTTTTTCTTCTTTAGCATTATTATCGCCTCTACCTCCTCTTGGCCCTCTGGGACGAGCCATACTAAAATCATTAGGATCAACAGCTTTTACTGCAGTTGCTTTAAATGCTACATATTGACCAATTTGCTTAGACTCCTTTGACATCACCCACTCTAATTGTGGAACTTCGTCTGTTACTAAAAACTCTTTTCCAAAAAATTCATTTTCTTCAATTAATTGATTAGTTTCTAAATTTTTATACTGCGCTCCAGGTGTGTAACTACTCATCATCATCCCAAAACCACCTCTTCCAGCATTGGTGTCAAGTTTTTCTTCTTCTTTGTAAATAGACTCGTTATTATTAAATGTGAGAATGTATGTTTTTTCTAAATAGCTTTTCATTCGATCAGCTATCGTTTTTTTCATATCCTCACTCATTTCTCTACCTCCAAAACCGTCCATATCCATAGTGGTTTTAGATTCGTAAAATGCCTGTCCGCTAATGTTTTGTGCCGAAATATTAATAGTAAAAAAGACGGCTAATGCAATTAAAAGTGTTTTCATAAGGGTTGTTGTTTATTTAGTATTAGTACTAAAGTTTCTGTTATGTTACAGCAACTTTAAATTTGTCTAACTATCTGTTAGACTACTATAAAAACCGCAACCCTCCCATGTTAAGAAATCTTTAACACTTAAAGCGTTTCTAATCTACATCCCACCATCAATTTCGATGGTAAAACCAGTATTGCCTTTACTCCCCTTTCGACTTTCAAACTGCTCCTGCATCTCTTTTCTTTTTTTCTCTTGTATTTTATCAAACTCATCTTGAGAAACTTTCTTCCCTTTTTTAGGTCGCTCTGTTGAGACTCCTTCTTTTGGATTCAAGACAATTTTTGAACAAAGTATGGTTAAATCGCCATCATTCACTTCAAGTACTAATCCTGGTAATCCATAATAATCGTCTGGCCCATGTTGTACGGGTATTGAAGGAGTGTACCACACTGTCAGTAGTATCACTTTTTCACTATCCTCATATTCTTGCTTTTCTTCATTGTAAATTCTATCGTTTCTAGTTTTTGTTTTTGTTGCTTTAAAACATACATACTCCCCTATGTTTTTCGTTTCCTTTTCGAGTTTCCATTCCTGATCCACAAGAGCATCTTGGATTAAAAATTCTTTACCCATTATTTCGGTTGCTTGGGTATAGGTTTTTTCTTTAGTATTTCGGTACACTAAATCATTTCCTCCAGAAACTATAATCTGAATTCCATCCCCTACTGCAGGTGGTGCAAGTGATTGCTCTTGCTCATATAATGACTCGGTAGTTGTAAAATTAAGCGTGTAAGTTTTCTGAAATTGTTTTTTCATTTGTGCGCGAAGTTGCTCCATCATCGCATCATCAATTCCAGATTCCTTTGCGTCATTTTCAGGAATGTCAAAACTTCTATCGGTTTTATAAGTAGCTATTCCATTGAATTCTTGAGCAATTGCAGTGCTTAACGAAAGTACAATTGTGAGTAGTAGTGTAATAAGTGTTTTCATTTTTCTGAAATTTTAATGATAATAAGTTGGTTCTAAATAAACGTACAGTTTTTACTTCATTAATATTTCCGAAGCTATTATTGCACACCACAAAGATGTACTAATTGTTTAGCTACAATAGTTAACGAACGTTAACGTGTGTTAAGCGGTTTGTGGAACACATATTTATGGTTGTTATTTGTACTATGCAAGAACGACACTACAAAACAATTTTATACTTTATTATCGCTGCGATACTTGGTACGCTAGCGATACAAGGATATTGGAATTATAAAAATTACCAAACGGGAAAGCAACAACTTATCAATGATGTTCAGGTTAGTTTAGATAATGCCGTGAACAATTATTATGCAAACAAAACGGAGCAACGTTTTAAAGATTTCGCTTTTGTTGAAGAATTAAAATCTGCAGATTCTATAATTAATAGATTTAGAAATGACAGTATTTTCATAGAGTTTGACAGAATAGATTCAATTTCTAAAGTAGATGATGCAAGTGTAGATATTATTCTTGAGCTTCAGGAAAACACTGCTCTAGGAGAAAGTGGGAAATTCACTTCAATGAGTTTCAAAAAAGGAAATACTAGAAGTAAAGATACGATCTACAAAATATTTAAATTGAATGATACCATAAACGAGTTTTTTTTTAATTTGGAAAACAAAAATGATTCCTTATTTAGTCACCCATTAGCACAACTTACTTCTCAAGTAATGTACTCGATGGCTGCTAAAAAAATTGATTTAAATGAAATTGACCAACTTTTAATGAAAGAGTTGAATAGTAAAAATATTCACGTAAATTTTAGTCTGTACTTTCAAAATGCATTTGCAGATGATCAAAGCAGTGGTTTTATTCCTGAAACTAGATCATATTTAACAGCAAAATCGAATAGTGCTTTTCTACCCAAGCATTCATTCTTGCAAATCAATTTCTCTAATATTCCCGAAACTATTTTAAAGAGAAATATCATAGGACTCATTATATCATTACTTTTCATTTTAGCCATTTCTGGATGTTTACTTTACTTATTAAAAGTGATAAAAAACCAAAAACAACTTGCCGAAATTAAAAACGATTTAATAAGTAATATCACCCACGAATTTAAAACGCCTTTAGCAACCATTGGCGCTGCAATGGAGGGAATCCAATTATTTAACAAAAATAATGATATAGAAAAAACACAACGGTATGCAGAGGTTTCATCAACACAAGTAAAAAAACTAACTACAATGGTTGAAAAACTTCTCGAAACAGCAACGCTTGATAGTGAAAATTTAGAGTTAAATATTGAGGAGACTGATCTTGTCCATTTATTAGAAACGGCGACCACAAAGGAGTCCGTACTTGCAAGTAACAAAGAAGTAACTTTTAACACAACTGCGCCTATTCTATCGTACCCTATTGATGCATTTCATTTTGAAAATGCACTCAACAACCTTATCGACAACGCAATTAAATATGGCGGAAACCATATTGAAGTCTCTATTTCAAGAACTAAAAATGAGATAGAAATAATAATTTCAGATAATGGAAAAGAACTCACAAATACTCAAAGCAAACAGATTTTTGAAAAATTTTATCGTGTTCCAAAAGGAAATACACACGACATAAAAGGTTTTGGGATTGGGTTATACTATACAAAAGCCATAATTGAAAAACATGGTGGAACCATTACAGTTCAAGTGAAACCAACTACTTTTAAAATAATACTATCCTAATGAGCAACGCACCTAAAATACTACTTGCAGAAGACGAACCCGCATTAGGGATGATTGTAAAAGAAAGTCTTGAAACAAAAGGTTTTCAAGTAACACATTGCATTGATGGTAGTACCGCTTATGAGAAATTTAAAAGCCAAGAAATTGATGCATTAGTACTTGATGTGATGATGCCTAAAAAAGATGGCTTTACACTTGCTAAAGAAATACGAGAAATTGACGCGCAAGTACCTATCATTTTTTTAACAGCAAAATCGCAAACTAAAAATGTTGTAGAAGGTTTCGAAAGTGGCGGAAACGATTACTTAAAAAAACCCTTCAGTATGGAGGAGCTTATTGTACGTATAAATAATTTACTTAATCGAAAGGAACTTCAAAATGAGCAAGCCGAAATTTTAATAGGTGACTACACGTTTCAATTTAAAAAACAAACCCTTCAATTTAAAGAAGAGGCTTGCATAAAGTTAACACATCGCGAAGCGCATTTACTTTTTCACTTAAACCAAAATAAAAACGAAGTCCTTGACCGTTCAACAATTCTAAACAAGCTCTGGAATAACGACGATTTTTTTAGTGCCCGAAGTATGGATGTATTCATCTCTAAACTCAGGAAAAAATTAAAACAAGACGAACGAATAGAGATTATTAACGTGAGAGGTTTTGGCTATAAATTAGTATATTAATTTAAAAGATTATTCAGGTTCAAGTTCCTCATAATTATAAGGCACTCTTTTTGTATCTTGCTTTACAAATGAAACAACTTTTAATAGTACTTTTTCTTGTAAGCAGCCTTGGATATAGCCAGCAATTTATTGAAGCTAAGCCCATTGAAGCTGAACATTTTATAGGGTACGACTCTTATAAAAACTTGTTTTTTACTCAGGGGATGGTTCTTTACAAAACAGGTCCTACAGGTATTTTTGAGTTCACAGATTTTCAATTAGGGCCTATTTCTTCTGTAGATATAATTAACCCACTTAATGTTGTTGTCTATTACGAACAAACAAACACAGCTGTTTTATTAGACAATAGACTTACACAAATTGAACGTATTAACTTCAACACATTAGCGCCATTTACAAACACAAGTGCAGCCACTAATGCGGGCGGAAATAAACTGTGGATTTTCAATCAAGACAATCAACAATTAGAATTATACAATTACCGCACTAACCAAACAAGAGAACTTTCGCAGCCTATAGCCGAAACTTTAAAGCGTCAAGTAAGTAATTTCAATTATTGTTATGTGCTAACCGAAAAGCAATTAATAGGTTACAATCCTTTTGGAGGGGTACTATTTACAATGCCATTTGAAAAAGGCGAAAACATATACCAATACGATGAAGATGTAGTAATTTTGCGCGATAACCAATTATTTAAAATTTCAGATAAAAACACTGAAGTCATTCCGTTTTTCAACCCTGAAATAAGTATTAAGGACTTGCAGCTAACTCAAGATTTCTTGTATATTTATGACGGCGAAAAACTTCATATATTTGCCATAAACAAACCCAAGAAATAACACATATGCACGTTGCAATTGCAGGAAACATAGGCTCTGGAAAGACCACACTAACTCGTTTATTAGCTAAACATTACAAATGGAAACCTCATTTTGAAGATGTTGAAGACAATCCTTACTTAGATGATTTTTACAATTCTATGGAACGCTGGTCTTTTAACCTGCAAATTTATTTTCTAAACAGCCGCTTTCGCCAAGTTTTAGACATAAGAGAAAGTGGTAAAAATATTATTCAAGATCGCACCATTTATGAGGATGCATATATTTTTGCGCCTAACTTACATGCAATGGGATTAATGACTAATCGTGATTTTGAAAACTACAAGTCATTATTCGATTTAATGGAGAGCGTTACCAAAGGACCAGATTTACTTATATACTTACGCAGCTCTATTCCTAATCTTGTAAAACAAATTCACAAGCGTGGTCGTGACTATGAAAATTCTATAAGTATAGAATATTTAAGCAGATTAAACGAACGATACGAAGCGTGGATAACAACATACGACAAAGGAAACCTTATTATACTAGATGTTGATGATTTAGATTTTGTAGATAACCAAGAGCATTTAGGACAAGTAATTAATAAAATAGACGCAGAAATTAACGGTCTTTTCTAGTTCGTTTTAACTGTATTTACATTTTTAAAAAACCTACTTCTGTTTAATTTATTAACCTAACAGCAGTACTTTTATTATTGAGTTTACCCCTATTCATCCCCCAATGAAAAATTTTAAAATAATACTCGTAATTTGTATTTTAGTAATTATTCAATCTTGTAAAAGTGATGACGCTTCAAGTGATTCCTTATTAATTGGAACTTGGAATTTAGTAAGCCTTCATCACACTAGCACCATTACAGGAATTGAAATTAACTCTAGCACTGTTGGAGTTGGAAGAGATATAAATTATACTTATACCTTTCAGAAAAATCCCAACGAAGTTATTTCTGAGGGAAGCTTCGCTCTTGATTTAACGACTACTAGCAACGGCGAGACTACTAAACACTCTATAGGTACTGCTGGTAGTTCAACCTCTAACTGGACTTTAGAAGGCAATCAACTTACCTATACTTGGGAGACTGGAAATCAAGTTAACACTATTACTAAACTTGAGGAGAATGCATTGATATACACATTAAATAGAACTGAAGAAAACAATCAAAATGGAACTATTGAGATAACTGTTATAGAAGAAACATATACGTTTTCTAGATAACTACACATAACATACAATTAAAAAAGCCGTTATCTATTAGCGGCTTTTTTAATTTAGAAAACTGAACTCAATAGGTAATTAGTAAATCAAATAAAAGAATACTAATCACCAACCTGTTATATATCACGTTATAAAGCTTTCGCAATACAAGCTAAAAGATTAGTTTTGCGACTTAATTACAATTAAAACAAAAAAATAGATGAAAACTTTTAAATTAATTTTAGTGCTAGCTGTTTCAATAATGGCTTTTTCTTGTGGAAGTGATGATGACAATACCCCTGCAGGACCAACATTAACAAACGAACTATTAGCAGGAACTTATAATTTAAACTTCTACAACTCAACTGATGTTGTTGTAACTACAGTATCTGGAGGTACAGTAACAACTACTATTACTGAGGTAGGTGACACTTTTGGAGGTTCAAACGTAACTTTTAATGCAAATGGAACTTTTACTTCTTCTTTTCAGTTTCGTATTACTGAAACTACAACACTACAAGGAAATGACCCTGTTGTTGAAACGTATATAATTAGTGATGAAAATTCAGGATCATATACTGTAAATGATGCTAATCAAACAATTACAATTGACGGTGAGCTAAATGATGTAATTTTATTTAATGCTACAGACTTAAGACTTCAATATAATGAAAATGGAGTTGATGGCGATGAAAGTTATACCTATACAGAGGAATTACGTTTTACAAGATAATTCGTTATCTAATATATTATTGAAAAAGCTACCTAATACGGTGGCTTTTTTTTATGCTTTATTTTTACTAAAACTTAACATTTCCAAAACATACAATGGCTTGGCAATTGACGTATTTTGCAATGTAATTTATAGCCTTATTTCTAAGCTATAACTAATAACAATATAACAGAAAATTGCATACCGCGAACGCGGCTTTCACATGTCATCATTATACAATACTAAATATTTTCACCGTGACCTTTCTTGGCTACGCTTCAATCATCGCGTACTTCAAGAAGCTGCAGATGCTCGAAACCCACTCTACGAACGCATTAAATTTTTAGCTATTTTTTCGTCAAATTTAGACGAGTTTTTTAAGGTGCGTGTTTCTGATATTCGTCAAATTAAAGATGTTGAAAAATCGCTGCGTAAACGTCTTATTCGTAAGCCTAATAAAGTGCTCAAAGAAATAAAGGCGCAAGTGGACCTTCAGCAAACTGAATTTGGGCGTGTTTTCAAAGAAGACTTAATTCCAGATTTAGCCAAACATAATATTTACTTAATTGACAATAAAAAGTTTTCACCCACTCAAAAACTTGCTGCAAAAAATTACTTTGACGAAGTAATAAGCCCACTTTTAAAAGTTCAGGTATTTAAAACTAGTGCTAAAGACGCTGTGTTTGTTAAAAATGAAGCTTTATACCTAACTACTATACAGGATAAGGATTGGTTTCAATTTGTTGAAATTCCAGCTGAAATTCCTAGATTTTTCACATTTCCGAAGCAAAACGGAAAACATTATATCACTTTCATTGATGATATAATTAGATATAATTTAAGACAAACACCCAAAGGAGAAACTAAATTAGAATACTACTCCATTAAAATATCACGTGATGCTGAGTTGTATATTGAAGATGAATTTTCTGGTGATTTAAAAGATAAAATTGAGGCATCACTTTCAAATCGAGAAACCGGGCAAGCAACACGTGTGCTAATTGACCAAAACACACCTAAATCATTACAAGAAATAATAAAAACTGCTCTTGATATTAATAAAACTGATATTGTTGCTGGTGGTACTTACCATAATTTTAAAGACTTTTTTGGGTTTCCTAATCCAACAGAAATCAACTTATCTAATGAAAAACTAACACCTTTACCACACAAAATGTTATCATCACATAAGAATATGTTTGATGCCATTGATGCGGGTGATCAATTGATTCATTATCCTTATCAAACTTTTGAACCTGTTATTCGACTTTTAGAAGAAGCTGCCGTAGATAAATACGTTAAGAAAATACGTATAACAATTTACCGCGCTGCATCTAAATCTCGTCTAAATGATGCTATTGCTTTAGCTGCCGAAAACGGAAAAGAAGTTACTGTTTTCATTGAAGTAAAAGCTCGTTTTGACGAACGAAACAACCTTAAATGGGGGAAAATCTTTGAAGAAAAAGGAGCTACAGTTATTTATAGCTATCCGGATATTAAAGTTCATAGCAAAATTCTATTAATTAGCAGAGAGATTGATGGAGTACAAAAACGTTACGGCTATATAGCAACAGGTAATTTTAACGAAAAAACCGCTGCTTTATATACAGATTTTGGACTTATGACATCTCACAAAAAAATCACTAAAGAGCTTCACAAAGTATTTCTTGTACTTGACCGCACAATAATAATTCCTAAAACGAGTCGCCTTTTAGTGTCTCCTTTTACAACCCGTGTAAAGTTTACTGAATTAGTAAATAATGAAATTGCATTAGCCCAAGCTGGCGAAGAAGCTTATATTATATTAAAAATGAATAGCCTAGAGGACAAGGATATGATTAAACTATTATATCGCGCAAGTGAAGCGGGAGTTAAAATAAGACTCCTTATTAGAGGTATTTGCTCACTAGTTCCTGGAATTAAAGGTCAAAGTGAAAATATCTATATCACGTCAATTATCGATAGATATTTAGAACATGGCCGTATATACATTTTTGGAAATCAAGGTGACGAACAAGTGTATATCGGTTCTGCAGACTGGATGACACGCAATCTAAACCACCGTATTGAAGTTGTGACACCTATTCTTGACATAAGCTTAAAAAGACGTTTACGCAACTTAATTAACATTCAAATTGCAGATAATGTAAAAGCGAGAGTGATTGATGAAAAGCAAAAAAACAACTATGTAACTAACAATAACCCAAGAGTGCAATCGCAGTTAGCAACTTACGAGTTTTTTAGATAGTAATTTTACTTCGGAAATTTTAATGGTTTAATTTTAGCTAAGTATTTTATTAAGCAATAAAGCCGTTTTCCCTAGCGTGTGCTTCTGCCAATTTACTTGAATCTACAAGCAAAGCTGGGGTTGATTTATATTCTTCAAAAAGCCCCTTTATGCGTAACATTCGTTTTTCGTGTTTTACACTTCTTAGATAAATAGCTTTAATTCTATTAGGGAATTGCTCTGCAATTTCTATATAAATATCTGCATCGTGTTCACCACTATCTCCAATGAGTATAAATTGCTGTTGAGGATACATTTCTAAAAGTTGAATAATTTCCTTTTGCTTTTGAGGTTTTTCTCCCCTTTTCTTTTTAAAAATATTACTAAAATTACGAAGTAGTATAGGTCCTTTTGGAAAATCATTTAGTGTTAAGAAAAACTCTAAATAACGATATAGATTCCACGGACTGTGACTTACATAATAAATGGGGTTTGCCTTAGCTCCAGTTGTTCCCTTATGCAACTTATGATAAAACTCCGCCGCACCCTCTAAGGGGATTCTTCTTTCTGCTCTTTTAAAAAAAGTATTAACTAAAAGCCTCCATTTAAACCTAGAAACTACACCAGTGTGCAAAATAGTATCGTCAATATCACTAATAATACCATATTCACAAGCATCGCAAGGAATAATCATTTCGCCTAGAAAGCTGTTATTTTTATTTACAGTTTTACCTTTTGGAATCCTGGTGTAACTAATTTTGTATTCCAACCATCCTTCATCATTAGCTAACAATTCTAATCCAGTTACCTGTTCATCTATTAAAAAATATCCTTTTGAATCAGTAATTGTTTTAAAAGTCCGTCCATCTGGCAACGTTAAAGTTAGCTGCGTATTTTTAACTTGATCAGTTTTAAACCTTTTAAAACTATTAATCATAAGTTTAAATAATCCTTTATTTGAAAGATCAATAGCCTCATCATCAATAGCACGACCACGTGCATAGAGATGATTTGCTTTTCCATAGCTATAAAATGTAATTATCTGAAGAGGATCTTTTTTAAAAATGCCCATACGTTGCAACCTAACTTTAGCGTATTATTTAATTTCAAGATACGCACTTAAAGAAAAAACCCCGCCATTGAGGCAGGGTTAAATTTAAAATTTATAAAAAAATATCTAGTCTTTTTTAACTTTTACATCAACACTTTTTAACTTTTCAATATCAGCTAAAACTTGCTCCTCAGTTCCTGTAAAAACCTGAACTTCTTTAGTTGTTTTTCCATTACGAGTTGTTTCAGTAATTACTTCAGCAGTAGTAACATCTCCATCTACACTCATTTCTACCATTACTTCTCTAGTAACTTCTGCTTTGTTTACTGCATCAGCTTTATCTGCAGAAAGTGACATCGTATTTCCATTTTCATCAATCATTAACATTTCAGTAGAAACATTATCTGCATTAACATCAACAGCTGAATGACCACCTAAAATAGGTGCTATAACTAAACCGATAAGACATGTAAGCTTTATTAAAATGTTCATTGAAGGTCCTGAAGTATCTTTAAATGGATCTCCTACTGTATCTCCAGTTACCGCAGCTTTATGAGCTTCAGAACCTTTATAGGTCATCTCACCATTAATTTCAACACCTGCTTCAAACGATTTTTTAGCATTATCCCAAGCTCCACCAGCGTTATTCTGGAAGATTGCCCACAATACACCTGAAACCGTTACACCAGCCATATAACCACCTAACATTTCGGCGATAGCTAATTTGTCCATCCCAAATAATAAAGGAACAAATGCAATAACTAGTGGAAAACCAATAGTCAATAAACCTGGCAACATCATTTCTTTTAGTGAAGCCTCTGTAGAAATTGCAACACATTTATCGTATTCTGGCTTTCCAGTTCCTTCCATAATTCCTGGAATTTCTCTAAACTGACGACGAACTTCTTCCACCATTTCCATTGCTGCCTTACCTACTGCATTCATTGCTAATGCTGAGAATACTACTGGTATCATTCCACCTACAAAGAGCATTGCTAAAACTGGTGCTTTAAAAATGTTAATTCCATCGATTCCTGTAAATGTAACGTATGCTGCAAATAATGCTAATGAAGTTAATGCTGCAGATGCAATAGCAAAACCTTTTCCAGTTGCTGCAGTTGTATTACCTACCGAATCTAAAATATCTGTACGCTCTCTAACAATTGGTTCTTGTTCACTCATTTCGGCAATACCACCAGCGTTATCACTAATAGGTCCGAACGCATCAATAGCTAACTGCATTGCTGTTGTTGCCATCATTGCAGATGCTGCTAATGCTACACCGTAAAATCCTGCAAATGCATATGATGCCCAAATTGCTCCAGCAAATAATAATACAGATGGGAATGTAGAAATCATACCAGTTGCAAGACCTGCAATAATGTTTGTTCCTGCTCCAGTTGATGATTGTTGAACAATTTTAAGAATTGGTTTTTTACCTAGACCTGTATAATATTCTGTCACCGCAGAAATTACTGCTCCCACTACTAAACCAACTAAGGTTGCATAAAATACGCGCATTGAAGAAATTTCTTGAAGACCTTCACCAAAGAATTCCATTTGCATTGTTTCTGGCAACATCCATTTACATAAACCAAAACAAGCTACTGCAACTAATAATATAGATGCAATATTTCCTTTATTTAAAGCTCCCATTACTTGGGCTTCTTTCGCATCATTACTGCTAATTTTTACAAGCATCGTTCCTAAAATAGAAATGATTATTCCAACACCTGCAATAGACATTGGCAATAAAATAGGTCCAATTCCGCCAAAAGCATCAGCGATATTTCCACCCATATCTTTAATTACATAGTTTCCTAGTACCATTGCAGCAAGTACTGTTGCAACGTATGATCCAAATAAATCTGCTCCCATTCCGGCAACATCCCCTACGTTATCTCCTACGTTATCAGCAATTGTTGCTGGGTTACGAGGATCATCTTCTGGAATCCCTGCTTCTACTTTACCTACTAAATCTGCTCCAACATCTGCTGCTTTTGTGTAGATACCTCCACCTACTCTAGCAAACAATGCAATTGACTCAGCTCCTAGGGAGAAACCTGCTAATGTTTCAAGAACGATTGTCATATCCATTGTATTAGTCCAAACACCTCCCATAAAATAGTGAAAGAAAAAGATGAAAAATGCCGTCAATCCTAGCACTGCAAGACCTGCGACACCCAGACCCATTACTGTACCACCACCAAAAGAAATTTTAAGTGCTTGAGGTAAACTGGTACGAGCCGCTTGTGTTGTTCTTACATTTGTTTTAGTGGCTATTTTCATACCTATATTACCCGCAAAGGCAGAGAATACTGCTCCACAAATAAAAGCCACTACAATTAGCCAGTGTGTTGTAGGAACCACAAAAGACACCACTGCTAACAAAATACTTACTATCACAACAAATATTGCTAGTAAGCGATACTCAGCATTTAAGAATGCTAATGCACCTTCATAAATATGATCACTAATCTCCTTCATCTTTCCATCTCCCGCATCTTGTTTCAACACCCAAGATTGCTTGATCCACATGTAGATCAAACCTAAAATCGCCAAGATTATTGGCACATAAATCATCATTGCTTCCATATAATTTAATTGGTTTAATTAAGTATCTAAAAGTAACAAAATTAACTACATATAAAAAACCCCTAATTACATATAAAAAGGGGTTCTAAGTATTTAAAAGTAGACTCAAATCGTCTGTCTTAGTTAACTATTAATTTTTTAGTCACTTCATTATTTCCTAGCCTTATTTTAATAAAATAGACTCCTTTAGCTAGATTTGAGACATCCATATTATTATTAACTAATACAAACGTTTTAACACGAGCACCTAAGGCATTATACATAGTGATCTCAGTATCTACAATATTAACACCAATTAATGAGACAAAAGCTTTTCCTGGATTAGGAGCAATTATAAAATTTTCTAAAGCTACCTCATCTACACTTAGAGTGCAAGTACTATCGCTACCGCATTCTACATCAATAATAGCGGGAATATTATCAGAGAATTGAGGTAAATTATTTTGACCTGCATTACCTGAACGCGTTCCTTGAAACTGACTTACACTACAATCTTGAATATCGCAAGACGAGTTACTAATGTCCATTTTGTAGTATCCAATCAAATTTGATTCTGTCCCTGATAGTTCAGTATTATAGTTGTCTGCAATTTCAGTAGATGTTCTTGCGACATCCCAAATACGAACCTCATCGATGTTACCTTTAAAAAATTCATCATCAGGAGAATCAGTTCCATCATAACTCCCAATCTGTGTAGTAGCTGTTGTACTAAGTGTAGTCACAGTACCTGTATAATTCTCTAAAGATAATGGTTCTAAAACTCCATTGACATACAAAGAAATAGTATTATCGATATTAAAGGACATCGCAACATGATACCATTCGTTGTTTTCAAGAACTTGTGTTCCATTTACGAAACGCGCATTTATTGTAAAACTTTCACTAACATATGCACTTAACCTTTTATCGTCCCTAATTTGTAGGCCCCAACCTCTAAAAAAGTCATCTTCCACGCCAAGTTTTGATATTACTTGTTGAAAACCAGCATTACTTTCAAGGTAAACCCACGCTTCTAAAGTAAAAGTATCAGTAGGCTCGAAAGCGAAATTTTGACCTAGTTCAATGGTATCTTCAAAACCATCAAAGTTTAAAGAATTGTTTTGTGCAGTTGATAAAGTAACAATAAAAAGACAAATATAAAGTGTAATTTTTTTCATAATAAGTTAATCGAAAGATTAAAATGTTTTTAAATAAGTCCCTATTAATTATAAGACTTACTGAATTAATGATGTAATGATTAATAAGTGATTAAAGTTTTTTATTATAAACTATATTGAAGCTTATAATAACATTAATTTAATCCTTTATCAATTGATATGTGCTTGAAGAATCTGCGGATTTAGCCGTTATAAAATAAATCCCTGTATTTAATAAAGACAAGTCTATTTCTGAGGATGTAGCATCAATTACACTTTCTGTAACTTTTTGACCCAGAGCGTTAAAAATCGTAACATAGTTAATCACCATAGGTGCATCAAAGAACAAAATATCGCTTACTGGATTTGGATAATATGTAAACCCGTTAAGGCTATGAGATGGACTGCTAAGAAGATTGCACTCCCCTTCTATTAGATACAAAATCTCAGCATCTGGATTAATATAACCCCAAGTAGCACCATTATTAGGAGAATAGGCTGCTATATTACCACTAAATGAATTATTAGTAGCTTGAACCGCTCCCAATTCACCTCCTGAAATTTCGACATGATAACTTAACCAATACGATGTTGACATTCCTATTTGACCTTCTAACAAAACAGGATCTATTTCATAAACAACTTGAATTAAATCTTGAGTTGAATATGAAACAAGTATAGTGTTTGAAACAGGAACTACAGACTGAGTCTCTATTAATTGACCTGGAAGAGAATCTAAATCGCTATAAAAAGACAAATCTATGTTAGTAATTGTTACACCAGATTCAACAAGAAAATTGTACGTCAATCGAGTTACCGTGAAATCTGTATCTGCTGCTATAGTAATGTCATTTGCTAGTACTTGAGGTGTTGTACTGTACGTATTATAAAACAACTCAATAGCATCACTAGTAACCTCTTCAGCACAAGGAGTTTTTAAATAGGAGGAAGATTCAGCTGTTTGATTTTCAATAATTGACTCAATATTTAAAGAATCTTCAGACTCAGCAAGGAATAATGCCGTTTGGCTAAATGTAGTTACACTACTTAAAAGCAATAACAACAATGTAATTTTTTTCATAATAAAGAATTTAAAAGTTAATACTACTCTAAAGTGATGCTATAAAAAATTCAGTAAAGTCTTATAAAAGGTTACCACTTAATTAATCAAAATTTATTAATTAAGAATCTTTATAAGCAATGCATCAAACCTCATTAACCTATCAACTCCCAATATTACCTTAATAACATTTAATATAAAATAGTAAGTAGTTAACCGCTAATCAGTAATTAGTATCTGTTGCTATAAATTGTATAAGTGTAACAAACCAAAAAACCCTGTCAAAGTAATTTTTGACAGGGTTTTTGTAATCTATAAAATTTCAGAGCTTATATCGTGAAATTTCCATTTGCTTTGTGCTCACTGTTATCATAACGCTCAACACATTTATTAAAAATCTCGATTGCTTTAGTAGCATCTCCCCATCCACCTACATCAACACGTTTTTTCTCTAAGTCTTTGTAAACTTGAAAAAAGTGCTCGATTTCTTTTAGGGTGTGCTGGTTCATATCACTTAAATCGTTAAGTCTACTCCATACTGGATCTGAAACTGGCACACATATTACTTTTTCATCTGGTCCTTTTTCATCTGCCATGTGGAAAACCCCAATAGGCTTAACCTCTACCACACACATTGGGAATGTAGGCTCTCCTCCTAATACTAATACATCTAATGGATCTCCATCTAGTGCTAATGTTTCTGGAATAAAACCATAGTCTGCTGGATACATCATAGATGAAAAAAGCATACGGTCGAAACGAATTTTCTTTAAGTCGAAATCGTATTCATATTTGTTTCTGCTCCCTTTTGGGATTTCGATTAGAACATCAAAAGATTTGTTTTCTGAAAGTGTCATATTATAATTTAATTAAGATTTTGGCAAAGCCGAAATTCTATTTTGATTCTATTTATTTCTAAAATTTTTATTTCTAATAACTATTGTGGTTTCTTAAAATTTCCGAAGAAATATTTACATAAAACCCTTAAGCAATAATCTTGCCTGATTTAAAAATCAAATCCAAAACTTCCCGTAAATCCATATTTACGAGCATCTGGATGAGAAACTTCGTTTAGGTAATTTCCACGTACATTAAAATCGATACGGAATACTTTGAAAATATTTCCAATACCCACACTATACTCATAGTATGGCTGAGTTGGCGCTTGATAAACGATGTTCGACCTATTTAAATCAATATTAGATTGGCTTATATTTCCTATCACCGTTCTAAAACCGATTACCTCTCGTAAGTTTAAATCACGAATCCAAGGAATACGCTGGAAAATACGTCCACCAAAATTGTGCTGAAAATGTACAGACACATATTCGTCACTTACAAATTCGTAAAAATCTAACTGAGAAAAGGTATTATAAATACTAAATAACGTTTGATTTCCAGGAATAGGATTTAATAAACTAATGTTAACATCACCAAAAGTTTTACCAGCCTCAACTGTTGTTGTTAACCTACCTATACCTCCTATATTCCAAGGTTGTGTGTATAAACCTTGAATACGTTGATAATCGAAATCACCACCTAAAACATCCTTTAAACCTTTAGTATATCCTAAGTAAATACTTGCAAAGTCACCAGAATTAATTGTTGTACGCTCAACTCCATATCCTGTGGTTTTACGTTTTGGTGTATAGAAAAACCCAAGTTCTACTTCAGGTTGATGTACGTCATCGCCTATTGTACCATCTTCTTTTAGATAATTAATTGAAAACGTTTCAGTAGCTGTACGTAATACTCTATAAGATCCAGTTAAACGGACATTAAAATTTTTAGCTGGTTCTATTGAAAACCCTACTGTTCCTAATTTGATACGTGTTAACCTGTCATTTGCTCCCACAGTAACTAATGAGGAAGATGCTAGATTTCTACCCAAAACATCTGTGGTGGATGTTAAACTTGCACCTGTCTGTTCCACATCTTTTCTAAAACCACCATATGCAGTAAGTCGGCTTTTACGATCTAAAAGTATTTTCCCTGAAAGACCGTATTTTAAACGCTGATCTCTAAAACCATACGCTCCAAAACCTTCTAATCTCCAAGGGTCATTTTGTCCAAAATAAGTACGACCCCCCAAGCGGACTCTAAATCCTTCTGCTTCATTAAATCCAAAAATTGAAAATACAGGTCCAACATCGAAGTTATCAACTTCGTAATAGCCACTCGCTAAAATAGACCCAATACTATATAAAGCCTTAAACCTTGGTACAGTTTTTAGCGTATCGAGCATTTTATAAACACTTTGCTCATCGCCATTTAATTTTTCTAAACGATTTTGTTCCCAGAAATCATCTGGCCTATTATACACCTCATATTGATAAGGATCTACTTGAGATTTGTAGAACTCCTTTGGTTTAGGAATATCAAATTTATAGTTATCATATAACGTAGTTCGTTTACCATAAATACCACGAGCTTCTTCTTTATCTCTAAAACTAAAATCACTCATAAAGTAATCTCTAGTTATTAAAAATGTTGAGTCGTTAAGCACATCATATTCTTGTTCAATATACACATCACGCACCCAGTTTAGATTAGCACTCTTAGTGGCCTGCATATTAATTTCCTTAATTGCCCAAGTAGTATCATTTACCCAAAAATCACCTTTAAATGTGAGTTCGTTTTTACGACGTGGATAGTACACGATGTTATAACACCATTTATCTCCTCTAAAAGTACTATCAATTAATGCATAATTATATACATCAATTCCAGTTCTAGAAAGCGGACTTGTAAATGCTTTGTCGAAAAATTTTAAGTAGTTGTCATAAATATCATAATCCGCATAAAGATCTTTTAAATAAGCAATTAGCGTATTATTATTATCAAAACCCGAATTTTTATTTCCTTCTAAAACCTCTTTAACATCTTTTAGTTTATTATCTCCATAAACTTTAGAAAATGCCTCATTGATAAAAATTGGCAAGTATGTATTACCAGTAACTCTTGATGTATCCACCTCATCAAAGATGAATTCCATGCCTTTAAAAATCTTACTTTTAATTAATGCACTATCAATTGTATTTAAATCAAATTCTAGCTTCTCATATTTATCGTAAGCATATTGATCAAATTTCTTAACCCCATTATCACGTCTATTCTCCCAAATTTTACGAAGTATATCAATTGCAGGATTATTCTTTTTCGATTGTTTTCCAGAAACAATAACAACCTCATCAAGCGCAGCTGCTTCTTCTTCAAGAACAATTTCCATCTTGTAGTTGCTTCGTTCTAAAAGTTCAATTTCCTTAGTAACATAACCAACAAAAGAAACTACTATAGTAGAATATTTAGTATCACTTTCTAGATAAAACCTACCTTCTTCATTAGTTATAGTACCTTTAAAACTATCTTTAAAAACTACATTAGCAAAGGGCACTCCTTGACCTTTGTCATCTGTTACAAATCCACTCACTTTTGTTTGAGAGAAAACTGTTGCCGTGATGAGCACAAGTAATAACGTAAATAAGTTTTTCATAGAAATTGCTTTCTTCCTTTGCTTCATAGAGTTTGCAAATTTACATACAATAGTTGTGTCTTAGTTGGTAAAGGAATCCTAAAATTACATCAAGATGAATTAATAACAGAAAGCGCCCATTATAACCACAAGAAACACTAAAAATTGAACTAATTTTCAATCAAAAAAGCCTGTTACAGTTATGTAACAAGCTTTAATTTTAATTTTATTCGGCTATTAAACCGTCAGTAATGCTTACTAATTTCTAAAAATTAATCACGATACATCACTTTCTTCACAGCCTTAACAACATCATCGCTATTAGGCAACCATTCTTTTAAAAGTTCTGGTGAATAAGGCGCAGGAGTATCTGCTGTATTTATTTTTACAATAGGTGCATCTAGGTAATCAAACGCCTGACTTTGCACTTGGTATGTAATTTCTGTAGCTACATTCCCAAAAGGCCAAGCCTCTTCAAGAATAACTAGTCTGTTAGTTTTCTTAACCGATGTCAAAATTGCATCGTGATCCATAGGGCGAACAGTTCTCAAATCGATAATTTCGCATTCAATACCTTCTTTCGCTAATTCTTCTGCTGCTTTATAAGCATCCTTAATTATTTTTCCAAAAGAAACGATAGTTACATCTGTCCCTTTTCTTTTAATTTCAGCAACACCAAGTGGAATCAAGTATTCTCCTTCAGGAACTTCACCTTTATCACCATACATTTGCTCACTTTCCATAAAAATTACTGGATCATTATCACGAATAGCGCTTTTCAATAATCCTTTAGCGTCCGCTGGATTAGAAGGAACAACCACTTTTAAACCTGGAGTATTTGCAAACCAGTTTTCAAAAGCTTGTGAGTGAGTTGCTGCTAATTGGCCTGCACTTGCTGTAGGACCTCTAAAAACAATAGGACAATTAAATTGTCCACCACTCATTTGACGTATTTTAGCTGCATTATTTATAATCTGATCAATCCCCACTAATGAGAAATTGAACGTCATATATTCTACAATTGGCCTGTTACCATTCATTGCACTACCTATAGCTATACCTGCAAAACCAAGTTCCGCAATAGGAGTATCAATAACACGCTTAGCACCAAACTCGTCTAACATTCCCTTACTAGCTTTATAAGCACCGTTGTATTCGGCAACTTCTTCACCCATTAAGTAAATAGACTCATCGCGGCGCATTTCTTCGCTCATCGCCTCGCAAATAGCTTCTCTAAATTGAATTGTTTTCATATTTCGACTCCGCTTAATAATTTTCGCGGTTTGTTTTTATATTAATTCTAAATATCTCTGGCAAAGCCGAAACTTTAATTAAGTCACAACTTCTTCTGAAATTTTAAGGAAAACAAAAATAGTATTTATTTCCCAAAAAGCACACGCTACTATTCAATCACTTTACCCCTTGTAAAAACTAAGGAAATTTCAAATCAATAACATTTCAGATCAAAAAAATACTATGCACGCATAGTAAATTAGGTTTTATTTCGTTATCTTTGGCGACCGTATTATTGAATATTTTACATTTAAACAATACGCTAAATAAAATACCTAATTAAAAGAAAATATATATGAAGATTCTTGTATGTATTAGCCACGTGCCTGATACAACTTCAAAAATTAATTTTACAGATGGTGACACTGCATTTGACACAAATGGAGTAAACTTTGTAATTAACCCTAATGATGAATTTGGTTTAACCAGAGCAATGTGGTTCAAAGAAAAGCAAGGTGCTAGTGTGCACGTTGTAAACGTAGGAGGTCCAGAAACAGAACCTACTTTGAGAAAAGCATTAGCAATTGGTGCAGATGAAGCAATTAGAGTAAACACACCTGCTACTGATGGTTATGCTGTAGCGAAACAATTAGCAGCCGTCGTAAAAGATGGAGGTTACGACCTTGTAATTGGTGGACGTGAGTCAATTGATTATAATGGAGGAATGGTTCCTGGTATGCTTGCCAAAATGCTTGATGCTAATTTTGTTAACACGTGCATTAGCCTAGAAGTAGCTGATAGCAATGTAACTGCAATTAGAGAAATTGACGGTGGTAAAGAAACTATAAGCACATCATTACCTCTAGTAGTTGGTGGTCAAAAAGGATTAGTTGAAGAAAGTGATCTTCGTATTCCTAATATGCGTGGTATTATGCAAGCTCGTAGCAAGCCACTTACAGTTAGAGAACCAGTAGATGCTAACTCTGAAACTAAAACAGTTTCTTTTGAGAAACCAGCACCTAAAGGAGCAGTTAAGTTAGTTGATAATGTTGATGATCTTATTAACTTATTACACAATGAAGCGAAAGTAATCTAAGGATTGCGCGTAACAAAAATGAATTACAAATCACAAAATGTAATTTCTTAATACTTTTTCAAAAGAGAATTAAGAGTTGAATTTTGGAAATTTATATAAAACTATGAGTGTTTTAGTATATACAGAATCTGAAAATGGTTCATTCAAAAAAACAGCGTTTGAAGTCGTTTCTTACGCAAAAGCAATTGCTAACGAAATGGGAACAACAGTTACTGCTGTTTCTGTAAACGGAGGTGATGCATCACAATTAGGAACATACGGTGCAGATAAAGTACTAGAAGTTTCTAATGATAAATTAAACAATTTTAATGCAGAAGCTTATGCTGATGTTGTTGCTCAAGCAGCAAAAGCAGAAGGTGCTAAAGTTGTTGTATTAACATCTAGTGCAGATGCAAAATTCATGGCTCCGTTAGTCGCTGTTAATCTCGAAGCAGGTTACGTACCTAATGTAGTTGCAGCACCAGAAAGTATTTCGCCTTTTAAAGTTAAGCACAGTGTTTTTACAAACAAAGCATTTTCATTAACTGAAATCTCAACAGATGTAAAAGTTGTAGGATTAGGTAAAAATGCTTTTGGATTAAAAGAAAACGCTGGAGCAGCTGCTGCTGAAGCTTTCAGCCCATCATTATCAGACGACGACTTTAATACTAAAGTTGTTTCCGTAGATAAGGCAACAGATAAAGTAACTATTGCTGATGCAGAAATTGTTGTTTCAGCTGGTCGTGGCTTAAAAGGTCCTGAAAACTGGGGGATGATTGAAGAAATGGCAGAAATTCTTGGAGCAGCAACAGCTTGTTCTAAGCCTGTAAGTGATATGGGATGGAGACCACACGGTGAACACGTAGGGCAAACAGGAAAACCAGTAGCATCTACATTATATATTGCAATTGGAATTAGTGGAGCAATTCAGCATTTAGCCGGAATCAACTCTTCTAAAGTGAAAGTTGTAATTAACAATGATCCTGAGGCACCTTTTTTCAAAGCAGCAGATTACGGTATTGTAGGTGATGCCTTTGAAATTGTACCACAACTAAACGAAAAATTAAAAGCTTTTAAAGCCCAAAACAACTAAGAACAGACGTTAAGCATTTTCTTTTTATTAAAAAGGAATTGTTTCGACACTATTTTTTGTTAATTTGTGCCACTGAAAAAGGCTGTTTAAACATGGAAACATCCTGTCTAAACAGCCTTTTCTATTTGAGTCCGCACCTCTGCGTACTGCTACTGAAAACGTATTATTGACAATGAGCTTAGTTCGCTTAAACATAAAAGGAATCTCTTATAGCCAAACGCAAAATGGAGCCTACGCCCTCATTTTGAGTGAAGTTGATGGAGACCGAAAATTACCAATTGTTATTGGAGCTTTTGAAGCACAATCTATCGCGATTGCATTAGAAAAAGAGATAATGCCTCCAAGGCCATTGACTCACGACCTTTTCAAAAACTTTTCTGACAGATTCCAAATTGTAGTTAAACAAGTTATCATCCACAAACTAGTGGATGGCGTTTTTTACTCTAGTATTATTTGCGAACGAGAAGGTATTGAAGAAATTATAGACGCAAGAACCAGTGATGCAATTGCATTAGCACTACGTTTTAAAGCCCCTATTTTTACTTACAAAGGCATTCTTGAAAAAGCTGGAATCTTCTTGAAATCTGGCAAAAAGAAGAAAGATAAAAAAGTAGATGAAGATGCCGTTATTGAGGAACTTTTATTGAGTGATGATGCTGAATCTGTAACAACAGATACAGATGAATTAATCGATGTTTCTCTTCAGGAATTAAACGAAATGTTAGATGCAGCAGTAGAAAATGAAGATTACGAGCAAGCAGCTAAAATTAGAGATGAAATCTCTAAAAGAAACTAATACAAGTCCTTTATGAAATCAGTTTTAAGTTTATTGTGCGCTCTTTTTTTCTTCGGAAATGCGCTAGGTCAAACTATTGAAAAACAATGGAATTTTGACGCAATAACAGATGCAAGTGAAACTTCACTGCTCGACATTGACAAACAAAATGACGTGTTCGAGTTTAAAGATGGAACATTTCAGTATTCATTGAAAGCTGAAAATAACTATAACGCCTCCGGAGATTACATCTTTCAAAACAACTTATTAGTATTATTCTTTAATACACCAAACGATACTATAAGAAGATATCACGTTACAGAACTAACTGATACAACATTAAAATTTACTGAAAACAACACAATCTATTCATTAATAGGTGCAATTGAAACTCCTGTAGAAGTATTAGACGAAACACCAACGGAGAACAACATTGCTCTCGATTCTAATTTAGGATTGGGTATCTCCGCAAACAGTATAGGTAGAGGATTAATAGGAATGCTGTTTTTAATTACAGTGTGCTTTTTATTAAGTGCAAACCGACGTAAAATTAACTGGCGTCTTGTACTAACAGGACTTATTCTTCAAGTATTGTTTGCAATATTAGTATTAAAAGTTGATTTTGTAGCTTACGGTTTTGACTGGATATCTCGTAAAGTTGTAGACTTTTTGAACATCGCAGAACAAGGAGCTCTATTTGTTTTTGGAAAATTAGTAGATCCATCAGCTAGTATGGGATACATATTTGCGTTTAAAGTACTGCCAACAATTGTTTTCTTTTCAGCCTTTACTTCATTGTTATATTACCTTGGTATTTTACAAGTTGTTGTAAAAGGACTAGCGTGGGTAATGAGTAAAACTATGCGTTTATCTGGTGCAGAAAGTCTTGCGGCAGCAGCAAATGTTTTTATAGGTCAAACTGAAGCACCACTAGTTGTAAAACCATACTTAGATAAAATGACTAAGTCTGAAATGCTCTGTCTTATGGTAGGTGGAATGGCTACAATAGCAGGTGGAGTACTTGCCGCTTTCATTGCTTTTTTAGGAGGAGACAACCCTGCTGAGCAAGCAATTTTCGCAAAACATTTATTGACAGCTTCAATAATGTCAGCCCCTGCAGCTATTGTAATTGCTAAAATTCTATACCCAGAAACCGAAGAGGTTAATAGCAAACTTGACATTTCAAGAGAAAAAGTAGGCACTAATATACTAGACGCTATCTCAAGAGGTACAACTGACGGACTTAAACTTGCTGTAAATGTTGGTGCAATGCTTTTAGTATTTACAGCATTAATGGGTGTTCTCAACTGGATGCTAGGAGATTTAATTGGAGATTTCACAGGTCTCAATGGTCTTATTGCAAGTAGTTCAGATGGAAGATATGCTTCATTATCGATGGAATACATTCTAGGTAACGTGTTCGCTCCTGTCGCTTGGATTATTGGTGTACCCGCAACAGATATCACAACAGTAGGTCAGTTATTAGGTGAAAAAACAATTTTGAACGAATTTTACGCATATGCTTCACTTAGTAAATTAAAAGCTAGTGGTGCAATTACAAATTACCGCTCAATAGTTATTGCAACTTATGCTTTATGTGGATTTGCAAATTTTGCCTCAATTGGAATTCAAATTGGAGGTATTGGAGTTCTTGCACCAAAACAGAGAGGTACTTTAGCTAAATTTGGTATTAAAGCCTTAATTGGAGGTACTGTTGCAGCGCTTCTAACCGCGACAATTGCAGGGATGTTAATTGGCTAAATTACGTTTAGTTAATAACTAATTATAAATGCAAAATCAGCTTTTTCCTGTAGCTATAATCTTTCACTATTTTTAGCGTTCTATATTTTCAGAAATTATGAAACAATATCACGACCTTATTGAACACGTGCTCGAGCATGGAAGTCTTAAAAGCGATAGAACTGGTACAGGTACTAAAAGTGTATTCGGATACCAAATGCGATTTGATTTAAGTGAAGGTTTCCCTATGGTAACTACTAAAAAATTACACTTAAAATCTATTGTACACGAATTGTTATGGTTTCTCGCAGGAGATACAAACATAAAATATTTAAAAGAAAATGGTGTCCGAATTTGGAATGAATGGGCTGATGAAGAAGGTAATCTAGGACCCGTTTATGGCCATCAATGGAGAAACTGGAACAATGAAGAAATCGATCAAATTTCAGATATAGTACATACACTTAAAACCAATCCAGATAGCAGAAGAATGCTAGTTAGCGCTTGGAACCCAAGTGTAATGCCAGATACTTCTAAGCCATTTTCAGAAAATGTCGCTAATGGTAAAGCAGCACTTCCACCCTGCCACGCATTTTTTCAGTTTTATGTAAGCGCCCCTGAGGTTGAAGGAGATGATAGTACACGAAAATTATCCTGTCAATTATACCAACGAAGCGCAGATATTTTTCTAGGAGTACCTTTCAATATCGCATCATATGCATTATTTACTCAAATGATGGCTCAAGTATGTGGATATCAAGCAGGAGATTTCATTCACACTTTTGGTGATGCACACATTTACACGAACCATATGGAGCAAATTGAGCTTCAATTATCTAGAGATCCAAAACCTTTACCGAAAATGATTATCAATCCTAAGGTAAAAGACATCTTTGGCTTTAAATTTGATGACTTTACATTAACAGACTATAATCCGCATCCACACATTAAAGGTGTTGTTGCCATTTAACCCCGAATACTACTTATGAAAAAACTTATCTTTCTATTTGCAATTTTAGCAGTTACAGTATCTACAGCCCAAGAAGAATGGGGTGATGTAAATAAAAACAAACTAACAATGAAAGAGATTGCACCAGTATGGCCAGGCTGTAAAGGAAGCACCTCTCAATTAGATGCTTGTTTTAATACAAAACTTACAGAGCACATTGTAAAAAATTTCAAATATCCAACTGAAGAATATAAAAAAAATATTCAAGGTCGCGTTACAGTTAACTTTGTAATTAATGAATTAGGTAACGTTGAAGTAACTAGCGTAACTGGCGGAAATGCGGGTCTTCAAAAAGCAGCAAAAGATAACATAATGAAAATGCCTCAAATGAAACCTGGAATGATGGGTGGAAAACCGAGAGCTATTAAAATGACAGTTCCTTTTACTTTCAAAACTGGTAAGTAACAGTAGTTATTATTATACAAAATTTAAAAAAGCCTCAATGTTATTGAGGCTTTTTTGTTTAACACATATACCCTAACCCCAAACAATTAACACCTTTTAACATGAAAGGGCTTCAGAAAGGGAAAAATGTTTCTGTATCTTTATAACATACACAGAAATTTCACTATTATGATTGCTACTAAAAACCTTGTAACTTTATTTACTGAAACAAGAAGCAAAACAGAACAACTTTGCAAACCTTTAGAGATTGAAGATTACGTTGTACAACCCATAGTTGACGTCTCGCCACCAAAATGGCATTTAGGACATACTACATGGTTTTTTGAAGAATTTATCCTAAAACATCATAAACCAAACTACAAGTTATTTCATCCAGATTTTGCTTTTGCTTTTAACAGCTATTATGAATCTATTGGCAAAAGAGTCGTTAGAACGGATAGAGGAAATATGTCTCGCCCTGGAGTTGCACAAGTTTATGATTATAGACATTACGTTACTAATGAACTAAAAGATTTTCTAGAAACTATTGATATTTCAAAGGAAATCGAACACCTATTATTAATGGGAATTCATCACGAAAAACAACATCAGGAGTTGTTAATGACTGATATTAAATATATTCTTGGAAATAATTCTTTCCAGCCAAAGTACGACGACCATTTTATTGAAAGCACTACGGAGAAGGAAAAGTTTAAATGGATTTCAATGGGTGAGGGAATCTATGAAATAGGTCACACTAATTTAGAAGAGTTTCATTATGACAATGAAATAGGACGACACAAAGTATATCTCCACAAATACGAAATTGCAAACAAGCTTGTAACTAATGCTGAATATTTAGAATTTATAAAAGCTGGCATATACAATGACTTCAACTATTGGCATGCTGAAGCTTGGGAATGGCTAAAAGAAACTGGAATATCTCAACCTATGTATTGGCACAAAATTGATGAGAATTGGCATCACTACACCTTAAATGGCCTCAAACCATTAACCATGGACTCACCAGTAAAACATATTTCATACTTCGAAGCATTTGCTTATGCACAATGGAAAGGTTGTAGGTTGCCTACAGAGTTCGAGTGGGAAGCCTCTCAAAACAACTTTAAATGGGGACAACGATGGGAATGGACAGAAAGCGCATACTTACCCTATCCCGGCTATAAAAAGGCACCAGGAGCTATAGGTGAATACAATGGGAAGTTTATGGTAAATCAAAAAGTACTTAGAGGAGCATCTGTTGTAACCGCATCGAAACATACACGACCAACCTACCGAAATTTTTTTCATACAAATTTAAGATGGCAATACACTGGGATCCGTCTTGCCAAATAACACTGAACATACAGCTACAAATGCCAAATACACCATTTAAAAAAGATGTTTTCGAAGGACTTAACACCTTCCCTAAATTTCTTTATTCAAAATATATTTACGACAAAAAAGGAGATAAATTATTTCAAGATATTATGGCGATGCCGTCATATTATTTGACTAATTGCGAATTTGAAATTCTAACAAATCACGTTACAGCGATTTCAACATATTTTGACAATAAAGAAGAAGGTTTCGACCTTATTGAATTAGGTGCTGGAGACGGTAAAAAAACCAAAGTACTGCTTAATGAATTAGTTTCAAAAAAAACTAATTTCATATACAAACCTATCGATATTAGTCAAAACGCAATCGATAGTCTTTCATCAAACTTAAAAGCTGAAAATCCTGCTTTAAAAGTCGAAGCAGAAATTGGAGAATATTTTGATGTCCTAAAAAGATTAAAATCATATGACTCTAGAAAGAAAGCTATAATGGTTTTAGGTTCTAACATTGGAAACTTATTACACCCAAAAGCTATCGACTTTTTAACACAACTTAAAAATGCCATGTCATCTGAAGATATGGTTCTTATAGGTTTTGATCAGAAAAAGGACCCACAAACTATACTTGATGCATATAATGACCCTGAAGGAATTACTGCAGCTTTCAATAAAAATTTGTTAGCACGTATCAATTCTGAAATGAAAGCAAATTTTGATTTAGATGCTTTCAAACATTGGGAAGTTTACGATCCAGAAACAGGAACTGCAAAAAGTTACTTGGTTTCTACTAAAAAACAAGAAGTGACCATTGGCGAAATAGCGCTTACTATCAACTTTGAAGAATGGGAAACAATTCATACTGAAATATCTCAAAAATACGACGACAAAATAGTATCGTGGTTAGCAGATGAAGCTGGTTTAACAATTGTAGATTCATTTACAGACAATAAAGGATATTATAAAAATTATCTTTTTATGAAAAAGAAATAACAAATCTTCCCGCTTTAAAATTTTGGCGAAAGCCAGAAATAACAAAAACTTTTAAAATAAAAAATATGAAAGCAATCTGGAACAATCAAGTTATCGCAGAAAGTAATGACACCGTTGTCATTGAAAACAATCATTACTTTCCACCTAGCTCAATAAATAAGAAGTTTTTTAATTCTAGTGACACCGCTAGCCATTGTCCTTGGAAAGGTACTGCATCATATTTTACTTTGGAAGTCGATGGAAAATCAAATGCAGATGCAGCTTGGTATTACCCTACAACTTCACATGCAGCAAAACCAATTGAGGGTTACATAGCTTTCTGGAAAGGCGTGGAAATAACAGAATAATAAAGCCGAAATTTTAACAACTGAACCATTACCATGATAAACAAATCCGTTAAAAATTTCGACCTAATTTGTGTAGGTGGAGGAATAATGAGTGCCACTCTAGCCCTTATTACAAAATTGCTAAAACCTGAATTAGATATCTTACTATTAGAACGTTTAGACAGGGTTGCACAAGAAAGTTCTGCTGCTTGGAATAATGCAGGAACAGGCCATTCCGCTCTTTGCGAACTTAACTATTGCCCTGAAAGTGACGGAGGAGTTGATATTTCTAAAGCAATTGACATTTGTAATCAGTTTGAAATTTCAAAACAATTTTGGGCATTTCTTGTAAGGGAAGGGCTGTTGAAAGATCCTAAAAGCTTTATTAACCCTGTTAAACATCATAGCTGGGTTCACGGCGAAGACAATGTGATTTATCTCAAAAAACGCTTTCTAGAAATGAAAGAGCATTTTATGTTTGATAGCATTGAGTTTACTGATGAGATTGACAAAATGAGAGAATGGTTTCCACTAATTATGGAAGACCGAACGGAAGACGATGTTATGGCGGCTTCACGAATGGACAGAGGATGCGAAATGAATTACGGCGCATTAACCGAACAGCTTTTTGCTATACTTGAGAATGATTTTGACACTCCTGTTCAATGTAATATGGATGTACTAGATGTAGATCCAGATGAAAAAGTAGAATGGTTCGCCAAAGTAAAAAACACTGTTACCGATGAGCTGTTCCATTTTGATGCACACCATATTTTTATTGGTGCAGGTGGTGGAAGCCTTTTATTATTACAAAAAGTAGAGATTGATGAAAAAGAAGGTTATGGCGGTTTTCCCGTAAGTGGTCAATGGTTAGTTTGTAAAAATGAAGAAATTATTAAGCAACATAATGCTAAAGTGTATAGTAAAGCTGGACCTGGTGATCCACCAATGTCAACACCACATCTAGATACCCGTTACATTAACGGAAAAAGAGAGTTACTGTTTGGACCTTTCGCAGGGTTCAGCCCTAAATTTTTAAAAGAAGGTTCAAATTTAGACCTATTTAAATCTGTTAAATTGGATAATATTTCTCCTATGTTAGGAGCTTTCTGGAAAAACTTGCCACTTACTAAATATCTTATTGAGCAACTTGCAATGTCCTTCGAAGATAGAATGGATGAGCTTCGAAAATTTGCAAAAGGAGCCAAAAATGAGGATTGGGAAATTATCCATGCGGGACAACGGGTTCAAATAATAAAGGAAGATGATTATACGGGTGGTGAGCTACAATTTGGAACCGAAGTAATTAGTAGTAATGACGGAAGTATCACTTGTTTGCTAGGTGCTTCGCCTGGGGCATCTACGGCAGTATATATAATGCTAGATGTTTTAGAAAAAGCATTTCCAGAAGTCATAAATAGCCCTGAAGGAAAAGAAAAACTTAGGTCTATTGTTCCAACCTACAAAACCGAAATCACACCAGAATTATTTAACGAAAATCTAGAACGATCGAAAAAACACCTTCAACTTTAGAGCATAACTAATCAGTTTTTGATAAAAAAGCTATTTCAAATGAAAGTCCCATCAACCATAAAATATATCTTCCCAACAGAATTGACAGAAATTCTAAAGCGAATTGACGCAATCGATCCTGAAAAATATGGGCGAACGCGTAATTTTATCGATGGCGCAGTTACACAATTATCCCCGTATATTTCAAGAGGTGTTATTTCTACAAAATATATTTTTGAAAAATTACTTGACAAAAAATATGCTTTTGAAACTATAGAAAAAATATCACAGGAACTTGCTTGGAGAGATTATTGGCAGTTAGTGTGGATTGAAAAAGGCAACCTTATTGACACTGATTTAAAGAACGAACAAACAGAAGTAACGAACCACAAAATAGCTGCTGCTATTACCGATGGAACTACTGGAATTGACGCTATTGATCTTGCCACCAATGAGTTTTACAATACTGGTTATTTACACAACCACATTAGAATGTATATTGCTGCAATAGCTTGCAATATGGGACGTTCACATTGGAAATTACCTGCACAATGGATGTACTACCATTTACTTGATGGAGATTGGGCAAGCAATGCACTTAGCTGGCAATGGGTTGCAGGAACAAATAGCAATAAAAAATATGTTGCTAATCAGGAAAATATAAACAAATATTGCTATACAAATCAAAAAAACACGTGGATTGATGTGCCTTACGAAATGTTCTCTGAATTTGAAACACCTCAAGTATTAAAAGAAATAAAGGAACTTGAATTAAAAACCGAGCTACCTCAAAGTAAAAACATTACTATAAACAAAACTCAACCCACAACTATTTACAATTATTACAATTTAGATCCACTATGGTTAAATGATGTAAAAGCTAATCGTATTTTGCTATTAGAACCCTCGTATTTTAACGCATACCCTGTTTCGAAAAAAGTGTTGGATTTTGTTATTTCACTTTCTAAAAACATTCCAAATATTCAGCTATTTGTAGGGGAATTTGATGAACTTCTAAAATATGAAGGACTTAATGAAATTCATTTCAAAGAACATCCTACATCAAATCACTACCAAGGAACAATGCATAATAGAGATTGGATGACTGAAGTTAAAGGATATTACCCATCGTTTTTTAAATTTTGGAATAAAGCTAAAAAGGAATTGAAAAATAGATCCATTAACTAAGACTATTAAAAGCGAGAAACGCTATGGAATTGAATAAAGAAGCAATTGAACAACTAGATAGAGTTACACGTTTAAAAATAATTAATTCCGTTAGTGGAATAAAACCAGCTAACCTCATAGGGACCGTTAGCGAAGATGGCATCACAAATGTAGCCATCTTTAGCTCTGTTGTACATTTAGGGAGTAATCCACCGCTAATTGGTTTTATGATGCGCCCAAAAGGAAATGTTCCAAGAAATACCTATCAAAATATAATTGATAAAGGGTTTTACACAATTAATCATATACATCCTGAATTTGTAGAACGCGCACATTATACATCGGCTAAATTTGATGCGTTGGTATCTGAGTTTGAACGTTGCAACCTTACTGAAGAATACGTTGATGGTTTTAAGGCACCATTTGTAAAAGAAAGCACCTTTAAAATAGGATTAAAATTTCAGCAGGAAATTAAAATTGACATCAACAATACTTCACTTATCATAGGTGAAATTGAACACCTCATCATTCCTGATAATGTCTTTGGTAAGAACTCAAATATCGATTTAACAAGTTCAAACACTGTAGGTATCTCTGGACTAAACAGCTATTATAGTTTAAATAAAATTGCGGAACACCCGTATGCTCGAGTAAAAGAAACTCCTGAATTTTAAGATGAAAAAACAAGATCTACCTAAAAAAATATGCCCCGTTTGTAAACTTCCATTTACTTGGCGAAAAAAATGGAAGCTAAATTGGGAGACTGTAATTTATTGCAGTGAACGCTGCAGAAGAACTAAAAACATATGATTTTAAACCTTATTTTTCCTCATCAATTATTCAAAAACTCGCAATTACTTGAAAATAATTTTGAGTGTTATCTCGTGGAAGAATGGTTATATTTTAAACAATATAAATTTCACAAACAAAAAATAGCTTTCCATCGCGCTTCAATGAAATGGTATGAAAGTTATTTAAATTCTTTAGAAAAAAAGACTTTTTATATTGAGAGTACTAGTAACGATTGTGATATTAGAATATTATTAAAAAAACTTCATAAAAAGGGTCTCAAAAAAATTCAGCTATTTGAAGTTGTAGACAACTGGCTTCATAATCGTATTACTGAAACATGCTTGAAATTAAATATTGAAATTCAATTTTTTGAAAGTCCGCAGTTTATAAATACAACTGAAGAAACACAACGTTATTTCACATCAGAAAAGAAGAAATTTCAACAATCTCACTTTTATACTGCTCAGCGTAAAAAACTTGATATACTTGTAACAAATGGAAAACCCACTGGTGGGAAATGGAGTTACGATCACGAAAACAGAAAGAAATATCCACGTAATAAAATACCGCCTTCCATACAGTTCCCAGAAACTAATGATTTTTTCACAGAGGCTAAGGAATATGTCTCAGAACATTTTAAAGAGAACTTAGGGGAAGTTAAACAATTTCCGTTATATCCTATTTCATTTAAAGAAAGTGAAGCTTGGTTAAATCAATTTCTAGAGCAACGTTTTATTGAATTTGGGCCTTATGAAGATGCTATTGTTTCTCATAATTCATTTTTAAACCACAGTATATTAACCCCAATGTTAAATACTGGCTTATTAACTCCCGAGTTAGTAATTGAAAAAACACTAAGCTTCGCTGCAAATAATGAGATCCCACTAAACTCGACTGAAGGATTTATTAGACAGATTATTGGATGGCGTGAGTTTATGAGAGGTATGTATGTTTCAAAAGGAACCGCT
This sequence comes from Patiriisocius marinus, assembly GCF_008974325.1. Lineage (GTDB taxonomy): Bacteria > Bacteroidota > Bacteroidia > Flavobacteriales > Flavobacteriaceae > Patiriisocius > Patiriisocius marinus. Next base: position 186,427 of record NZ_BKCG01000001.1, read on the forward strand.
TCAAGAACTTCTAATTTTTGGAAACATACACGTAAAATACCCGCATCATTTTATGACGGAACTACAGGAATTCCAGCATTAGACACTACAATTAAAAAAGTGTTAGCTACAGGGTATTGCCATCACATAGAACGATTAATGGTACTTGGTAATTTTATGTTGTTATGCGAGTTTGACCCAAAAGAAGTATATAAATGGTTTATGGAACTTTTTATTGATGCTTACGATTGGGTAATGGTGCCTAATGTTTATGGAATGAGTCAATTTGCAGATGGCGGATTTTTTGCAACAAAACCCTACATAAGTGCCAGCAATTATATTCTAAAAATGAGTGATTATAAGAAGGGAGATTGGCAAGAAATATGGGATGGACTGTTTTGGAACTTTATGGACAAAAACAGAAACTTTTTTGAACAAAATCCACGAATAGGAATGCTACTTAGGATGTTCGATAAAATGGATCAAGAAAAACGCACTACTCATTTAGAAAACGCTAGTACCTTTTTAAGCTCGTTAGATTAATTATTGTAAAGGTTTATTTCTAGAGCGATCGTAAAGGACTATACTTCCTGCTACAGCTACGTTTAGGCTAAACTCAGATGGGAATTGCACCAAAAAATGTGACTTATCAATAGCCTCTTTAGTCATTCCGTGATCCTCTGCTCCTAAAAGATACACACACCTTCGTGGGTGATTAAAATCTTCTAAGTTTTCTGAACGATCATCTTTTTCAATTCCTACAATACGAACCCCTTTTGGCAAGTGTTCGAAAAAATCGTTGAAGTCTTTATAATGGAAATAAGGCATTGATTTAACAGCATTATGTGTATCGCTAGCTTGATTTGCATAACGTTTTCCAATGGTGAAAATAAAACTTGCTCCTAAGTTTTGAGCTGTCCTCCAGAGTACTCCCAAATTTTCGGGAGTTTTTCCATTCATTATTCCAATGCCAAAATATGTTGTGGTAAAATTATCTGGTTGCATTTAGCAAAGATATAATTCTTAATATTTCCGAGGAAAACATTTATAAATTAACCTTCAAACTCATCGTCTCCACCACCGTTTTGACTTGGTCTACCTCGTTTTTTCTTTTCATTAAATCTATATGTAAATGAAAGATTTATAGAACGTTCTCTCCATTGAAACTCACTATCGCTAGTAAATGTAGTAGTGTCTGTAAATGAACGACGCTTTCTTGAATTTAACAAATCGCTCACATTTAAACCAATGGTTCCATTGTCTGACATAATATCTTTACTGAAAGCTAAACTCACTGAAGTGATGCTTTTGTTTTCGGTTTGTGCATTGTTGCTTGGACCTCTATAGAATACATTTGTCTGCCAATCGATTTTGTATGGTAAACTAACTTTAGCACTACCTCTAGCAAAATAACTAGTATTTTTTGTACCGTAATCAACACCTCCGAATGCACCTTCTGTTTCGAACTGGAAGAAGTTAAAACTTCCGTTTAAGCGCAACCATTTGTTTGGGTTATAAAGAATCCCTGCCTCTGCACCTATTCTTTTATTTGTGCTTAGGTTAATAGGAATTGTTCTAATAATTGGAATTCCGTTAGGTGTTAACTCCCCTGTATCTTCTTGAATTCTTTCGAAAGCATCAGTTTCATATTGGTAATATATTGATGATGTTAAGGTCACTTTACCCCATCTTCTTAAGTATCCCAAATCGAATGCACTTGCATAAGCAGGGTCGAGATTAGGGTTTCCTTGAAAAACGTTTGCTTCACTAGAACGTGATGGAAATGGATTAATGAATCTCCCTCTTGGTCTGTTAATTCGTCTATTATATCCTAAACTTATATTTTCGCTCTCTCCTAATTCGTAGATAAGGTTTAGCGTTGGGAACAATCCTGCATAGTTTTTATCAAAATCAATATTTAACTCTTCACTACCCGCTGCTTGTATGGCGTCTACTTTTCCTTTTAACTGAGTATTTTCAAATCGTAAACCAGCTAAAAATGAAAACTTTCCAAATTTATTACCATATTGCGTATAAACTGCGTGTACGTTTTCATTGTAAGTAAACTCATTAGACAAACTATCGTTTCTAATAAAAGCGCCTCCTACAATAGCTTGTTCTGTTAACTCATAATCTGTTATAGATTCTTTAAAATTACCACGATATCCTGCTTCAAACTGTGCATTTTCTCCTATTGGCCTTACATAATCAATCTGAGCTAAGTATTCATTTTGCGTCTCTTCACTTGTGATAAATTCGGCTGGAAGCTCTAAGTTATTCGGGAAGGTATTTTTTTCTCCAATGAAAGATGTTTCTTCTTGATCATCATTTTCATATTGTAAATCTGCTGTTAATTCGTGACCATTGGTATCGAATTTAGTAACGTAGTTTAATGAAAACTGATATCTTTTACCATCGTCAGTTTCATCTTCAGTTCTAAGTCTAAATGTTGATAGGTCATTGTTAGCATCAAATTCTCTTGTTTCATTAATAGTTTCATCATCATCATTTCCTAATTGAAAAAAACCTGTAGCAGTAATCGAAGTCTTATCTGATAAAAAATATTCAATACCTAAATTAGTATTAAAATTTCGACTTAATCTTAAATATTCTCTATCTTCAATTACAAGTGGATTAATCACACTAGCATCTTTATATTGATTGGTGAAATTTGCATTTCCTGGCGCATCTCTATATCGATATCCTGTTGTATTGAAAATATTGAATTTGTTAGTACGTAAGTTAATGTTTCCTGAAATACCAGCACTGTTAGGATACCCTATATTTGTTTGAATTGATCCATTAAGACCTAATGTTTTTTCTTTTCTAAGAATAATGTTTAAAATACCGGCAGTACCTTCAGCATCATATCTAGCAGATGGAGATGTTATAACCTCAACTCGTTCTATCGCTTCAGCGGGTAATTGCCTTAGGGCATCCGTCGAACCAAATCCAGCAATTGCAGATGGTTTGCCGTTTATTAAAATTCTAACATTTTCATTTCCTCGAAGTGCAATTGCCCCATCAACATCTACTGTAACCGCAGGAACATTTGAAAGTGCATCACTTACTGTTGCTCCACTAGTTGTTAAATCCTTACCTATATTATAAATTTTCTTGTCTAATCTAACTTGAACTTCAGTTGTTTCTGCTCTAATTACTACCTCGTCTAAGCTTTGTGCATCCTCTGCTAAATACTGCACAGGTAAGGTTGTGTTTTTCTGAAATTTTTGAGCTTCAAGCACTTTAGTTTCAAAACCAATAAACTCATACGATACTACATAAGTACCAGATGAAACTTCTACATTATATTGACCAGTTGCATCTGTTATCCCACCTGTCACAATACTTCCAGCTGTATTAGTTATTACCACAGTTGCATACTCTAAAGGAGCATTTGTTTCCTTTTCTAAAATTTTACCTGAAATAGTGATGTCAATTGATGGTGAAGAACCTCTTTCTTGACCAAAAGATAAAATGCTACATAGAAGAAAAATAGCAGTAGTGATTACTCTCATAATAAATAAATTTTGGGCAAGGTATTTACTTGTAAGAAATTGTTCTACTAATGCCTACTTAATCTTTTGTTAATTAACAAAGGTTTAAATGTAACGCAATTTAAAACACGGGAGCGACTTAACGTAACGGACTAATATACTTATAAATAGCATTCGAATTATTCAATTGAGTTAAATCCAAATTCTCATCAATGTATTGTTGAGAAGGCCTACCGTTTAATGAAACTCTAGAAAATACAGAAATAGATGGATTTTCAACACCCTTTACTTTATAAGTATTCTCTAAATATTTAGCATATTGCCATATCATATCAGGCTGAAAACTCATTTGTGTTTCTTGAATTTTAGTAAGGCGTTGAGAAGGATACTCTACCCACTTTTTCCCTGAAACAGGATCTTTTACAGTAAACTTGACAATTCCAGTTTTCTCCATTACCATTACGTGCCAAGAAAATCTAAAACCGCGTTCAGTCCATAATACGTTATCAGTTAATAAGAAATGACGTAGTGGAGCTAAAATTTGGATAGTGACAAATACAACGAACACTCCTTTTATTAATAAATTCCTTGAAGTTTTTAAAGCCGAAAATTTAATGGTTGAAATATTTGGCGAAAGTCCAAAAAGCCTCCTCCATTCGTTAGATTCAATAAAAATCAACGAACCAAATATCATCAACCAAGGAAACATACCTATATTAAATAGTATATGAGTAAGAATATGAAACACTAATACTAGAATAAAACCTATTGGTCTTGATTTACGATTCCATAATAAAAATGGTATTATCAAATCATACAGAAATCCACCCCAAGCAAAAACAAAAGGTGTTAATTCGTTTTCAAATATTACCCCTATTAATGGTATATCTGTTTTAGCATTGAGCCATATTTTTAATGGTTGTGCTTCTATCAACCAGTCATGTTTCAGCTTTGCTATTGCTCCGTAGAAATAAACAATACTAAGTTGAAATTTAATAATAGCAATAGTCCAAGTAGGAACGGTTGCCTTTTTTAATGATTTGAATATTGAAGAATCGCACGAATACTTTCCATTGGCTGGTAACCAAATAAGAAGAAATGCTATTAATGAAACAAAATAATAGTGGTTTAAATACCAGGATTTTTCAATAAGTTCTAAGTAGGTGAATAACAGAAAAAAGCTCACCGTGGCAATACGATAAAACAAGCCTATACTTATTAAAAAAGCAGCTACAGCACACAGTACAACTAAAATATACATTGTAGAAGCACTAAAAGGTTGTATCCATTCAAAATTAGTATACGTAAAATGAAATGTAGGATTTACATATGCTTCTTCAATCCACCCATTACGCATAAAACGCAACATTGATAAACCCATTATAAAACCGAATGCCATTCTAAAAATGGCAAGCGGTAAAATTGATGTAGGATTGTTTAGATATGCAGAAACCTTATTAATCACCGTCGTTACTATTTACGGTTACAGTAGCCCCAATAGCATTAGACATATCTACCTTAATAAGAACCTCTAATTCATTTAATGCTTCTTGCAACTCAAGTACCTTTGTAGTATCTACTACGATTTCATTTTCTAAACTTCCAGTAATGGCATTTAACTTTTGAGTACATTCTTCAAAGCTTAGTTCAATTACATCACTTAAAACCTCAGCACCAACAAGATCCAAATAATCATTAAACCCAAGTGTAATAGCACCCTGTCCATAATTACCAGTATAACAATTACTTAACGTCTGTAAATTTTCTTTTAATGAAAGTAACGATGATTTGCTTCTATTATTTTCTAATGCAGTTATATCAACAACTCCTCCATTAGCTTCACCCAATGCATTTCCTAGTTTTCTAATTACCATTTGTTCAGACAACGTTACCATTGCATTTGCTAATTGATTTTGAGATCCACTTAAACCGTTTTGCAACAAATTTGTAAATTTTGTTTCATAGCCCAACCATAACGCCTCTAGCTCAATAGCTTTAGTTGATAAATTTTCAGTAAGCGCTATTAGATATTGCATTTGCCTAGCCGCATTTGGAGTACTTGTAAAGGTGTTTAATGTTTCAGTAGTAGTTTCCTGAGAAAACAATAAATATTCAATTGCCGAAATACCCTTAGTTGAAGATCCATTACCAGTAACAAACGCTTCATTTATTGTTTCATCACTTGCTATAAAATTATCGATAGTCTCAGTATTTGAAGGCCATCTATTTATTTCAAAATGTATAAAACTATCTTCAATAACACCCACATTATAGAGCTCCATATTTTTCCAAACTTTCAACACCTCAACCCATTGGGCTTGAGTAGCTTCTAAATTTGTTACCGTAGGAGACTCAGAAAACAATCTTGCTATTTGATTTAAATTTGACGTTTCAGCAATAAACTGATTATTCAATACAGCAATTCCATTTTTATAAACATTGGTTAGTTGCGCTTGCCTTCTATATTGAACTTCTTGTTCATTTACAGAAATACTTCCTTCGTCACAACCCATAAAAGCCAATGTTATGATTGCAGCAAATAGAATCGTTAGTTTGGCAAATTTATTTTTATTTAATTTCATAGTTTACTATTATAAAGACTCTAAAAATTTAAGCACTTGTGCTCTTTCTACATTTGTTAATGCAGTGAATTCTTGTTTAGAAGTTTCAGCTTCACCACCGTGCCATAATATTGCTTCTTCTATTGTACGTGCTCTACCATCGTGCAATAAATTACTATGACCGTTTACAGTTTCAATCAAACCAATTCCCCATAAAGGTGGAGTTCGCCATTCAGTTCCAGTAGCTTTAAAATCTGTAACATTATCTGCTAGACCTTGGCCCATATCGTGTAAAAGTAAATCTGTATATGGTCTAATAGTTTGATTCGCTAATGCTGAAATAGCGTGCGAACCTGTTACAATTTTAGGCTTATGACAAGAAATACATTGCATATTATTAAATAATGTTTTCCCTTCTAACACATCCTGATCATTTACATTACGTCTAGCCGGAACGGCAAGTGCACTAGAGTATAGTGCTACTTTATCTAAATTCTCATCTGTAATTTCAGGAGTCCCTCCGTTGGGAAAGTCATTACAATCAACACCTGTGGGACAGTTCTCATCCATAAAAAGTGACGATGTTATACCTATATCACCAGCAAAAGCTGCTGCCACTTGCTGGCGAATATTTGGTTGATTTGCTTTCCACCCAAAACGCCCAATAGCATTAGACTGAGTTTCAAAATCCCAAACAATGTTCACTTTTCCTGAAATTCCATCACCATCAGCATCAGTTTCATCTGCAAAACTTAGTAATGTACTCTCTTCAATAGCATCAAGCAATCCTAAACCAATCATCTGGTTAGCAACTCTAGGAGATATTTTCAAATCGCTTCCAGGAGCACCGTAAGCTAAATCAGTTAAAGTATAATTAGGTTTCCTTAAGTTCACAGTAGTTCCATCTGCATATACTACTGGTACTGTTTCAAAAAGAATTTTAAAATTACCCTCTGTTTCTGCATTAAGCACAGATTGATCTTGAAGTTGTCCTCCATAAACAGGGTCTGGATAATTAGCTCCATTTTCCTGAATACCTGAAGCACTTAATCTCAATAAAAGGCCGTGATTAATTTCTCCATCAAAAGCTGGCATTCTACCACGTCCATCTTTAAAGTGACAAGCCGAACAAGATTTTGCATTAAAGTATGGTCCTAGTCCATCTCTTGCGGTTGTTGATGCAGGGGCAGTAACCCAATTTTGATTAAATAATGAGTTTCCTGTAAAGAAAAACAAAGCATCATCTCCTTCAAGATTTGCAGCTTGAAATCCAAAAGCATTTTCTGAGACATCAAATATTGTTGTTGCACCACCAGATAATTCTTCTCCATCCTCTGCTGAAAGTGGCACATATACATCTTCATCATTATTACAACTTGTAAAAAACAATACTGAAATTGTAAATAATAAAGGCAAGTATTTTTTCTTCTGAAATGTCATAAATTTATAAAATATAGAAAATCAGAATCTACAAATTAAGTAGATTCTGATTTTTAAACTATCAATGTAATTCTATTATTTATTCTGCTGTAATTGAAAGTCCAATGGCAGACCCACCTTCAACAAAACCATCACCTAAATCCTGTAATGCATTTACTGCAGCTAATACTGCAGGACGTTGTGTAGGGTTAGATATCGCTAAATCAAATGGAATTCCAGTTGCATCAACAGCCGCCTCAGCGCTAGCTAATAAAGCTGAAACCTCTGCACCTAAAGTTGGATTCTCCTCCGTAATTAAATCTTCAAATGAAGCCCCACTAATAACTCCGTAACTACCTCTAAAAACGTTTGCAATACCTTCAAGATTTAAACGAATATCACGGTGTGTATTATCACTAAAACAAGAATGTTCATCCTCTTGATCTTGGTTATCATAAGCAACAAAAATACGCTCACCACCTAATTCAGATTTAGATAGTGTAGCAATTGCAGTTAACATATTTTTTAATGCAACATCTGTATCAAGACTTAAAAAAGTATTACGATATGCTCCACCTACTTGCCATTCATTAATCATTAATTGCAAATGATCTGTCAATAGATCACCACAAGCAGCTAAATATTGTCTACGTCTGTCTTGATTTGCAGCAGTTCCTCCGTCAATAAAATCAGTATATGGACGTTGTCCAGCTAGCATTTGATCTGGAGCCGTTAAATCTTGTCCCCAAAGTAAAAATTCAATTGCATGGTAACCAACACTAATATTAGCTTCTCCACCTACTTCATTCAATCCTTCTAAAATTGCTTTATCAATTACAGGAAAAGTGGTTGGGTTATTAATAATTCCCGAATTTGCATCACCATCTACATAATCAACATAGTTTTCATCAAGAGGCCAAGCATTTAATAATCCCTCTGGCCCATCACTATCATCAATTGGTCCATTTGCAAAACGATAAGCTTCAGTAGGACCGTAACTTTCTCTAGCTGTTAACCAAGCTGCTTTAGTAGCTGTAAAATTAGACTCCGTTGGGTCTGCAACAAATGTGTTAATAGCATTCTCTAGTGCAGTTGCATCAGTTAATGCGTCATTGTAACTAGCAAATACTATACTCGCATAGTTCTCAGTCACTGAAGATCTCTCAATAGTATTTTCTTGAATTATTACGTTATCGTCATCTGAATCACAAGCAACAAAAGTTGCGGCAAATACAGTTAATAATCCTAGAGCTTTAAGTTGTTTTCTCATCTGTTTTATAATTATCCTTATTTAGACTTGATTTAAATAAAGCGCAAATATATAAAGTGAATACGAATAATCAAAGCTATTTTTATTTATTCTAAATAAGCATAGTGTTGAACACAAGAAATCCACTGGTAATGATTAGTAGATCAACAAATTAAGTAGTACGAATTTTTGGTTATTTTTTCACAAAAAGATAATAACCATTTACTAGAAGTATAGCAACGTTTGTAATAACGATAGGAATACTCACTAATAAAACTCCATAAGTAACAAATAGTGCACAACCTACTGAATTTACTATGCGCAACTTGCGCATATCCTTATTAAAGAAAGATAGTAATACAAAGAAACTTGCAAGGTAACCAACTAGTTCGGTAGGATTAAGCTCCATAAAATATAAAGTTTATTAAAAATATTATTTACAAAAATAGCCCATTTACCCTCCTTCTGAACTCTAATCTAACACAAATAGTAAAATAAAAAATGGTTTAACTTTCATAAATAAAAGTTAAACATTGTTTAATGATAGTAATACTATTATATTTGCGTGGTAAAAAATATTCAGTTTATGAAAGAAGTGATGTCACCTTGGAAACGGTTTATGAGTTTATTAAAACTCGACAAAAAAGATATTCGCCAAATTTTCTATTATGCCATATTCGCTGGTATTGTTGCCCTCTCACTTCCGCTAGGAATACAAGCAATCATTAATCTAATTCAAGGTGCTCAAGTATCTAGTTCTTGGATTGTATTAGTAGTACTTGTAACTCTAGGCGTCGCTTTTCAAGGTATATTACAATTAATGCAGATTCGCATTTTAGAAAATATGCAACAGAAAATATTCACTCGAGCTTCATTTGAATTTGCATACAGATTTCCTAAAATCAAAATGGAAGAATTACGTAATTACTATCCACCAGAATTAGCCAACAGGTTTTTTGATGTTTTGACAATCCAAAAAGGTCTTTCTAAAATATTATTAGACTTTCCTGCTGCAGTTTTACAAATTGTTTTTGGGCTTGCGCTACTTTCATTTTACCACCCTTTCTTTATTATTTATGGTTTTTTACTTGTACTACTAATCTACTTAGTATTCACATTTACCGCAAAAAGAGGGTTAGACACCAGCTTGATGGAGTCTAAAAAGAAATACAAAGTTGTTCACTGGATACAGGAAGTTTCTCGCTCTTTAATTAGTTTCAAACTATCTGGAAGCACTAATTTAGCAATGAATAGAAATGATCATTTAACATCCGATTATTTAGAAGCTCGCGAAAGTCATTTTAGGATTTTAGTTATTCAGTTTATCCAGCTTATTGGTTTCAAGGTTCTTGTTACTGCAGGACTTTTAGTAATAGGTGGTTTATTAGTACTAAATCAAAAAATGAATATTGGGCAATTTGTAGCTGCTGAAATTATCATTCTTTTAGTAATTAGCTCAGTTGAAAAATTAATTCAGGGATTAGAATCCTTTTATGACGTACTTACATCTCTTGAAAAAATAGGCCAAATTGTAGATAAAGAATTAGAAATGCAAGAAGGTGAAAACCCTTTTGATTCACAACAACCTTTTACGGTTGAACTTGAGAACTTAAAATATGTTTCGCAAGAAGGACAAGAAATATTATCAGATATTGACTTTATCATCAATAGTAATGACCGTATTTTATTTGATGGAGCTTCGGGAAGTGGTAAAACAACTTTGCTAAAAATACTATCTGGGCTTATCAGGCCAACAAGTGGTTCATTATATATTAATGATGTTTCTATCAAAGGAATTTGGCCCAATAAATACAGAGCAAACATAGGTCAAGTATTACCTGATCAACTTCCGTTTGAAGGAACTATTTTAGAAAACATCACTTTTGGTCGTAAGGATATTTCTCAAGAACACTTACATAATGTACTTAGAGAAGTGGGCTTAAACAGTTTTATTAAACAGCAACCTAACGGAATAAATACACTCTTATATCCTGAAGGACAACAAATTCCGTTTACCGTATCAAAGCGAATTGTTCTTGCTCGTGCAATTATTCACAGCCCTAAACTTCTGTTACTTAAAGATCCTTTAGAGCATTTTGAAAAAGAAGAGACTGAAAAAATTATAACTTATCTAACAGCTCCAGAAAGACCTTGGGCACTTGTAGTTTCAAGCCGAAATGTGCAATGGAAAAAGCACTGTGGACAAACCATTAAAATTTCAGAAGGAATAATAACATCTAAAAACAGTACAAATGCTTAATATTTCTCATAACCAATTAAATAAAAAGGTTTCGCTGGAAGGGTACACATCTTTCAACAAAGTATTTAAGTCTAAATACAACAACTTATTTAGCAGATTTCTTGGAGTATTTGCGATTATTGTAATTATTATCCTGTTTTTACCGTGGACTCAAAATGTTAGCGGAAACGGTTTTGTTACCACATTAACACCAGATCAAAGACCTCAAACTATCCAATCTCCTATTCCTGGAAGATTAGAAAAGTGGTTTGTAAAGGAAGGTGATTTTGTCACCAAAGGAGATACCATTTTATTTATTTCGGAAATAAAAACCGAATATCAAGATCCACGATTAGTGGAGCGCACTAATCAACAAAGAGATGCTAAAAGCAGATCGGTTGGATCTTATAAAGAAAAAATAAAAGCACTTGAAAACCAAGTTGGAGCACTTACAAACGAACGCCAATTAAAGTTATCTCAAGCGCAAAACAAACTCAAACAATCGCGTTATAAGGTAAAAAGTGATAGTATTGATTTTCAAGCAGCTAAAACTAATTTAGAAATTGCGCAACGCCAGTTTGACCGTACAGTTACCTTACAAAACGAAGGCTTAAAAGCAATGACTGATGTTGAATCTAAACGATTAAAACTACAAGAAACTCAGGCGAAATTAATAGGACAAGAAAATAAATTACTGGCTAGTAAGAACGAAATTATTAATGCACAATTAGAAATAAACCGCATTAGTGCTGAGTATGCAGATAAAATATCTAAGTCGAGAAGCGATCGTTTTACAGCAGAATCAAATCAATTTGAGGCTGAAGCACAAGTTTCTAAATTAGAGAATCAATCTGCTAATTATGAAATTCGAAATGCTATGTATTATATAACTGCTCCACAAAATGGTTACATAAATAAAGCTATAAAAGGTGGTCTTGGCGAGACTTTTAAAGAAGGGGAACGTCTTGTAGGTATTATGCCTTCTAACTATGACCTTGCTGTTGAAACTTTTGTAGACCCCATCGATTTACCTTTAATGCACATAGGTGAAAATGTTCGAATTCAATTTGATGGTTGGCCTGCAATTTTCTTTAGTGGTTGGCCTAATGCTTCATTTGGAACCTACGCAGGTAAAGTTGTAGCAATCGAAACATTTATTAGTGAAAACGGAAAATTCAGAATGTTAATTGCTCCAGACACAGAAGAAAATGAGTGGCCTAAAAATGTTCGAGTAGGATCTGGAGCATACACTATTTCATTACTAGAAGATGTGCCTATTTGGTTTGAAATATGGAGACAACTTAATGGCTTCCCTCCTAACTATTACACACCAGAAACCACTGGTACTAAAACTGCAAAAAAATGATAAAAAGCATATTTAACCATACATTATTAATGCTTTGTTTGTTTTTATCCGAAATATTAATAGGGCAAACAACGGCAACAAATTTACAAAACACCCTCACTTTTGAAGAGTATTTGGGTTATGTGAAGATGCACCACCCTTTAATGAAACAAGCTGAACTCACTTTAAAAATGGGTGAAGCTAACTTACTAAAATCTAGAGGTGGTTTCGACCCTAAAATTGAAGTGGATTACGATCGTAAGAAGTTTAAAGACACAGAGTATTACGATCAATTAAACGCAACATTCAAATTACCTACTTGGTACGGAATAGAGTTTAAGGCTAATTTTGAAGAAAATTCAGGACAGTTTTTAAACCCAAGTTTAACTGTTCCTGAAGATGGATTGTATAGTGCTGGAGTTTCGTTTTCATTAGCCCAAGGGTTACTAATAAACGAACGAATGGCCACTTTAAAGCAAGCACGTTTTTTTAAAGAACAAACTAAAGCTGATAGAGATTTATTAGTCAACAACCTTTTATTTGAAGCGAGTCAAGCTTATTTTAATTGGATTGAAGCTACTAATGAACAAACCATTTATCAAAATTTTTTAGACAACGCTACTACTAGACTTAAAGCTATAGAGCGCAGTGTAGAAACCGGAGACAAAGCTGCAATAGACATTACAGAAGCTCGTATAATTTTACAAACTCGACAATTAAACTTAGAAGCTGCTACATTAAAAAAACAAAAAGCAGTTTTAGCAGCTAGCAACTTTATTTGGTTAAACGACATCCCAATGGAAATTGAAAGTACAATCTCTCCATCATTGCCTTCAATTGAAACTTTAGAAACATCCCTTTTAATAGATGGTATTACTAATATAGAAATGGTATTAGCGACACATCCAAAATTGAAAAGTTTAGACGCGAAAATTGAAAGTTTACATGTGGCTAGATCTTTAAAACGAAACAAGCTTCTGCCAAAACTTGATCTACAATATAATTTTCTATCACAAGATTACGATCAACTTAATAATTTTAACACAGCAAATTATAAAGCGTTTGTCAATTTTAGTATCCCTTTATTTTTAAGGAAAGAGCGAGGTGATGTACAATTAGCTACATTGAAAATAAATGATGTTTCATTTGAAAGAAAATCAACAAACTTAGCTCTCAAAAATAAAATTGAAGCCACACAAGCCGAAATAGTTTCACTAGAAAAACAAACACTATTAATTGATTCGATTGTTACAGACTACATTGCTTTAGTGAATGCAGAAGAACGCAAATTTAGCTTAGGAGAAAGCTCGTTATTTTTAATAAATTCAAGAGAGCAAAAATTGATTGATGCCCAATTAAAAGAAAATAAATTACAAGTTAAAAACCTGTATGCAACTGCTAATTTATACAACGCTTTAGGGATTGTTGAACCTATTTTAACTAACTAAAATTACATATAAATCTTAAAATTAATATAAATACTTTTTAAGATGAAAGTAATACTATTATATTTGTCTGATAAATGCAAGCACTTAATATAAATATCACGATTGAACCACACTTTTTCACTAAGGATCCCGCTTCTACGGACTTAGGTAAAAAAATTGTGCGTCATAGTATTGAAATGATTAACGAATTAGGTTTCGAAGCATTTACATTTAGAAAACTTGGTGTAGCGATAGGATCTAACGAAAGTTCGATATATCGTTATTTTGAAAGCAAGCACGCATTATTAGTTTATTTAATAAATTGGTATTGGAGTTGGATTGAGTACAAACTAGTCTTTGTAACTACTAATATACCTTCGGCTAAAGAAAAATTAAATAATGCTATTGTTCTTCTAACACAAGAAACAATAGAAGATACTAATGTGTCTTTTATTAATGAGGTATTGTTACATAAAATTATTATTTCAGAATCATCTAAAGCATACCACACTTGCGATATTGATGCTGAAAATGAGAAAGGATTTTACAAAACCTATAAACGAGTTGTACAACGTGTTAGCAGTATGGTTCTTGAAATCAACCCTTCCTTTGAATTTCCTCATATGCTAGTTTCTACAGTTATTGAAGGAGCTCATCATCAGCGTTATTTTTCAGAACACATTCCTGCTTTAACAGACGTAGTTAAAGGTAAAAATAACATTGTTCGTTTTTACACAGATTTAGTATTTAAGTCAATTTCGTAATGAGAGAACAGCAAGAACATATTTCAATAGTTAACTATGCGATGATAATCGTTATGGTTTTTGGAGTCATGTTTTTATCTACATTTCAAACGATATCCCTTTTATTAGATATCAATGTAGATAACATTGCTATGAGTGCTGAGGAGGAACCTGAAGAGGAAAAACGTACAGAGAAAAAAATTAAAGACATTAGAATAAGCCCAAGTTCAAATACGGACTTAACTGATAATGCTCCATATACCGCGTTAAAATCACTTTTTAAAGCTGATGAAAACGTATTGGATTATACCTTAGAAATACAAATCCCCCCTCCTAAATACGTATAGTTGAAATTTTAGTTTAGCATTAATACTAATGTTAAACAACGTTCCTTCCATTACAGGGAGAACAATTTTTAGCTTATTAACTAATGCGACTTCGTTAAATAAAACAGAAGCGCATTATATCATTTTACGTATGAATAATTCAAACCCATTTAAAAATTTTAAGTCGGATATTCCGGCTAGTATTGTAGTATTTTTTGTTGCCCTCCCATTATGCCTTGGTATTGCATTAGCTAGTGGAGCACCATTATTCTCAGGTCTAATTGCTGGAATTATTGGTGGTGTTGTTGTGGGATCTTTAAGTGGATCACCATTAGGGGTAAGTGGACCAGCAGCGGGTCTTGCTGCAATTGTATTAACCGCAATAGGCTCTCTAGGCGGATTTGAAAACTTCCTTTTAGCTGTTGTTCTTGGAGGTGTAATTCAAATAATTTTTGGTTTTTTAAAAGCCGGAGTAATTGGATATTATTTTCCTTCTTCAGTAATTAAAGGGATGCTAACTGGAATTGGAATTATTATTATTCTAAAACAAATTCCACACTTTTTTGGATATGATGCAGATCCAGAAGGAGATTTCGCATTTTTCCAAATAGATGGAGAAAATACTTTTTCTGAAATTTTCAACACATTTAACTTCATTAGTCCAGGAGCAACTATTATAGCAATAATTGGACTTGGTATTTTATTATTATGGAGTAACTACCTTTCTAAAAAAGGAAAAATTTTCACTTTAATCCAAGGACCGCTTGTTGCTGTTGCTGCAGGTATTATCTATTTTATTGTTACTAAGGATAATGAAACTTGGGGTATTTCATCTGAACATTTAGTTAGTGTTCCAGTACCAGATAGTGTAGATTCATTTTTAGGACAATTCAGCTCACCTAATTTTGGTGCTATTACAAATCCTGCAATATGGGTTACTGCATTTACAATAGCACTTGTAGCAAGTTTAGAAACACTATTGTGTGTTGAAGCTACTGATAAATTAGACCCTAGAAAAAGAGTAACACCCACAAATCGCGAATTACTTGCTCAAGGAGCTGGTAATATTTTATCAGGTATGGTAGGTGGATTACCAATTACACAAGTAATTGTACGTAGTTCAGCAAATATCCAATCTGGAGGTAAAACAAAAATGTCAGCTATTATTCACGGTGGATTATTATTGATATCAGTAATATTAATTCCTAATCTATTAAACAAAATACCACTTTCAGTATTAGCAGCTATATTATTAATTGTAGGGTACAAACTTGCAAAACCTGCACTTTTCAAGCAAATGTATCAGTTAGGATGGAAACAATTTGTTCCTTTTATTGTTACTGTAGTAGGTATTGTTTTTACAGACTTGCTTGTTGGAATTGGTTTAGGACTTGCTGTAGGTATTGTTGTTATTCTTATTAAGAGTTTCCAGAATTCACATTTCTTACATATTGAAGACAAGAGTAATGGGGTTCATAAAATTAAAATGACACTAGCCGAAGAAGTAACTTTCTTCAATAAAGGAGCTATTTTAAAGGAGTTAGACAGTTTACCTCGTGATACGTTTTTAGAATTAGATGTTAGAAAAACACGATTTTTAGACAATGATATTGTAGAAATTCTTGAAGATTTTTCTGAAAAAGCAAGAAACAGAAATATTGATATTACGATTATTTCAGAAAGAGGAAGTGTAACGAACCCTGATAGTTTTATCCAGTTTTTCAAATTGAGACCAAAAACAGCTTAATCAAAAACGGAAATTATGAATTCAGATAAAACAACATCGAAGTATAAGTTTTTGGTACTAATTGATAAATCAAAAGCATCGTATAACGGACTCAAAAATGCTGTTAGCCTTGCTAAATTAATTAACGGTAGTATTGATATATTGCAAGTAACATCACCTACAAGCGTTGTTACTCAGGAAAATCAAATTGCTTCAATGGCAGCTATAGGTGAAGAAGCTTCAAAGCAAAAAAAAGAGCTTCAGCAACTTGTTGATACCATTGCAAACAAAGATAAGAATGTAGCGATTAACTATAGTTTTACTATCGGAAACGTGAAAAACGAAATCAAAAAGCATATAGATAAAACGAAGCCAGACATCATCGTTTTAGGAAAGCGCAAAAACAAGATCATAAACATTTTGGGAGATCAAGTAACTGAAGAATTGCTTAAAACTCATAATGGTGGAATATTAATATGTAGCAAAAAAGAAGTTCCTACTTCATATAGCGATCAATCTATTGGATTTTTAAATAACCATTACGGATTAGAAAAGCTATCATTTGTTGAAGATATTAGAAGGCTTACCGAAAAACCTTTGAAAATATTTAGAAACAAGGATCCTGGTAACTTAACTAATGTAGATTTAACTTTAGAATCTGGCAGTACCCAAACAGCTAACAAGGATAACATTATCTTTGAGTTTGACGCAAATAAAAGCACGGATGATATGGCTAATTTTATTTCAAAAAACAATCTAGCCTTGTTATGTATAAATAATAATGAGGAAAAAAATCAATCTTTTTTAAGTACATTAAACAATACTTTAACAAAAACAATCGAAAAAACGAACACTCCCGTTCTAGTATTAAACAACAACTAAAAATAAATTATATGAAAGCACATACTAAAGAAACTCAAGCAACAATGACACCTGCTAAAGCGGTGCAATTTTTAAAAGAAGGAAACGAGCGTTTTCAACAAAACTTAAAAGCAAATCGTAATTTACTAGAACAAGTTAATGATACATCAGATGGTCAATATCCATTTGCTACTATTCTAAGTTGTATTGACTCTAGAGTTTCAGCAGAGCTAGTATTTGACCAAGGATTAGGTGATATTTTTAGTATTCGTATTGCTGGAAATTTTGTGAATGAAGATATCCTAGGTAGTATGGAGTTTGGTTGTAAACTAGCAGGTACTAAAGTAATTGTAGTTTTAGGCCATACAGCTTGTGGAGCAATCAAAGGAGCTTGCGATCACGCGAGACTAGGTAATCTAACTGCACTTATCAATAAAATTGAGCCTGCAGTAGAAGCAGTAAAAGAACCTGCTGACGAAAGCTTAAGAAATTCTAAAAACATGGAATTTGTTGATGAAGTTTCTGCTAAAAATGTTTTAATGACTATCGAAAACATTCGTTCAAGAAGTGAAGTTCTTGCCGAAATGGAGAAAAATGGAGAGATTACTATTGTAGGTGGAATGTATGACATTTCAACAGGAGTTGTAGATTTCTACTAAATACTTCGCAAATATATACTTCTAAAAACCACGCTATTTGCGTGGTTTTTTTTATTTGTAATTATTAAGATTAAAACAGAAAAAACCATCCTACTGTTAAAACTTATGTCATAAAATTTCTTCATATTAACTTGTCTGTTTGATAATTAATCCTAGTTTTGGTAAACCAATTTGGTTAACCAATTATAAATATCTCTAAAAATGCCAATTAAGACAGCCATATTTTACCTTTTAATAATTACCAGCGGATTATTTATTTCCTGCGACAAAGCCAATAACAATGGAACTTTAGTAGAAGATATATCAGCATTTAACAATGCTGTTTCTAATGCTAAACCTGGTGATGTTATTATATTAAAAAATGGAATTTGGAAAGATGCTGAATTAATTTTTAAAGGAGAAGGAACTGAAAAAAAACCTATAACTCTTAAAGCAGAAATTGCTGGAGAAGTATTTATAGAAGGTGTTTCTAACTTACAAATTAGCGGTAATCACTTAGAAGTACATGGCTTGTTTTTCAGAAATGGACATTCTCCTTCTGAAAATGTTATTTCATTTAGAACAAATGAAAAAGAGGTTGCAAATTATGCTAAAGTAACAAACTGTGTAATTCTAGACTTTAATAATCTTGAACGAGATCAAGATAATTTATGGGTACAATTTTACGGAAAACACAATGAATTAAGTAATTGTTATATCGCTGGAAAAACGAATGGAGGACCAACCGTAAGAGTTGATTTAAAAGGAAATCAAAGCATAAGAAATTTCCACAAGATTAGTAATAATCATTTTGGAC
The DNA here is from genome assembly GCF_008974325.1 of Patiriisocius marinus. Lineage (GTDB taxonomy): Bacteria > Bacteroidota > Bacteroidia > Flavobacteriales > Flavobacteriaceae > Patiriisocius > Patiriisocius marinus. Next base: position 205,254 of record NZ_BKCG01000001.1, read on the forward strand.
CTAGACCAAGAAAAGGTGGAGCTAGAGGAGAAACAATTCAATTAGGAAGTAGCTTTACATCTATGTCGCCAAGTAATACCACTATCGCAAACAACTTATTTGAAGAGTGTAATGGTGAAGTTGAAATTATTTCAAGTAAGACAAATTTTAATATCATTAAAAACAATGTGTTTTACAAAAGCGAAGGCTCTGTAGTTACTCGTCACGGAAATTATGTTACTATCGATGGAAACTACTTTATTGGTGATGGGGTAAACGAGCAATATGGAGGTATTCGTATTATTAACACGGGTCATTGGGTTACAAATAACCTTTTCTACAAATTGAAAGGAAAGAGTTTTAGAAGTCCTTTAGCAGTAATGAATGGTATTCCTAAATCGCCATTAAATAGATACAACCAAGTTACAGATGTTGTGGTTGCCTACAATACTTATGTTGATTCAAGCTCGCCTTGGCAGTTTGGGGTAGGTACAAATATTGCACAAGCCGATGTTTTACCAAAATCTGAAATTCGTTCTGCAAGACCTTTAAGAACTGAGGTCGTAAACAACGTAATTTATAATTCAGAAGGAGATCCAAATCCTATTATTGAACACGATAAAGCAGACGGAGTTACTTTTGAAAGTAATATTATTTATAACAACGGAGTAGCAATAGCAAATGATCACGGTTTAATAGCAAAAGAATTAAGTTTAACTGAAATAGGGAAAGACCTTTCAGTTCCTATAACTGGGTTTGATGATGTAGTCATTTACGAGGGTTTCGACTTTGAGTCTATCACAAACGATTTATTAGGTAATTCTAGAAATGAATCAAATAAAATTGGAGCAATTTTAAATGCAGCAAATGTAAATTTAGACCTACTAGATAAATCGAAATATGGTGCATATTGGTTTTCTGATGTAAAAGAATCTAAGGAAGTAAAAACATTTAATGTAAAATCTACTGAAGCATTAGTTACTGCACTTAATGAAGCTGAAAGCGGAGATATTATTAACTTAATTAATGAAACTTACCAACTTCCTAAATCTTTAGTGATTAATAAAACAATCACTATTAAATCTGAAGGCAAAGCCGAAATAATATATAACGGTGCAGCAAGTACTCCGGCAATAGAATTACATCCTTACGGAAAATTAACACTTCAAAATATAAACCTAAAAGGGACTACTACTCAATTTGCTTTTGCGAGTTTGAAAGAAAATATGTCTAATCATTTTGGACTAGCTGTTATTGATTCTGAAATTAGCAATTTCAATTATGCTTTGAAGGTTTACAAACAGTCTTTTTCTGAAGAAATCATTTTTAAAAATACAACAATTTCTAATTGTGAAAACGGAATAGAATTATCCGAAGAAACAAATGACAGAGGAGATTATAACACAGAGTATTTAACTATTGATAACTGCCTATTTACAGATATAAAACAAAACGTAATAGACTACTACAGAGGCGGATATGATGAGTCCACCATAGGCGGAAACCTTTTAGTTACCAACAGTACATTTACTAATTGTGGCGCAAAAGAGCAAAATAAAACTCTTCTAAACCATAGAGGTATTATTAACGTTAACATTACTAAAAACACCTTCGAAAACAATCCTGTCCAATTTATATCTACTTTATGGGGAGCGAAAAATAATGTAGCATCTGATAACCAAATTTCTAATTCTGGAAAGATTGCAACCGAAGAGAATTTGAAACAGAAGTTAATGTATTAATAAAACAAAGATGAAAAAATCATTATTTACATTAGTGGCACTTATGGCCATCGTAGCGTGCAAAAATAAAACGGAGAACATTTCCGAAGAAAACATAAAAACAGAAGCTGTTGCAACTTTTCCAAGCGACGTTATTTCGTTTATGGACGAGTGGAAAATATTATTAGGCGATGGCACTTATAAAAACACATTAACAAATTATGAGAAGCAAAATTTCTTCTATGTTGAAAATGAAAATGGCACTGATTGGGTAGTGTACAAAACACCTAATGCCGGAATTACATCTAGAACTTCAAGTAATACAAGGACCGAGTTAGGTCAAAAAGCGCATTGGATTCCTGAAACAGGTGGCAAACTAACTGGTACATTAAAGGTACAACACGTTTCAACCTCTGGAGATGCCAGAGTTGCTGCTTCATATTCTGTGGTGGTAGGTCAAATACATAGCGATGAAGGTCACGAAAATGAACCAATAAAAATATTTTATAAGAAATTTCCAGGGCATACCAAAGGTTCTGTTTTTTGGAACTATGAAATAAATACCAAAGGAGCTAATTCTAAAAGGTGGGACTACTCTACTGCAGTTTGGGGAAATGACATGTCAGTTGTTGGTACAAGTCCAAGCGAATATCCTCAAGAACCTAAAGATGGTATTGAATTAGGAGAAGAGTTTAGTTATGAAATAAATGTTTACAAAGGTATTATGTACCTCACATTTTCAAGCGAGGGTCATGACACAGTAAAGTTTACAAAGAATTTATTGAAATCAGATTTTGCTCAAAAAACTGATATACCTCAACAAATATGGTCGTTATATGCCTCTATAGGTCGTGATGGTGTTGAAAGAGAAAATGCATACGCAGGAGAGATACAATACTTTAAACAAGGTGCGTATAATCAAACCAACGGTAAAAATCCAGAAGATAATATAGTGTGGAGTACGGGTTCAGAAACCTATGGTGGTGACATCGCAAAGCAATATGCAAATGGATGTTATGCAGAAGTTTGGTTTAAAGAAGCAACTGTTGGCGCTGGTAGTGAACCTACTAACAAGTAGTTTTTAACCATGACAAATAGCATTATATATGTAATGGGAGTTTCTGGATGTGGAAAAAGCACCATAGGAAAACTACTAGCCAAAGAATTAAATATTTCATTCTTTGATGGTGATGATTTTCATCCTGAAAGTAATATAAAAAAAATGTCCAATGGCGAATCGCTAAACGACACTGACAGACAAGGCTGGTTAGAAACACTTAATGATTTAGCGAAAAAACAATTGTCTAATGGCGGTTGTGTAATAGCCTGTTCTGCATTAAAACAAAAGTATCGTGATACATTGAGTAACGAAGTTCAAAACGATATTAAATGGGTATTTCTATCAGGATCTATGGAGCAAATTTTTGATAGACTACAAAGTAGATCTAATCATTTTATGCCTTCTGCATTATTAAAATCGCAATTTGATACACTAGAAGAACCTAATGATTCATTAAAAGTTGATATTAGTTTATCTCCAGAAAACATTATTAAAATTATTAAATCAGATATCATGGATACATCTCAATTTGGACTTTTTGGATTAGGTGTTATGGGAAAAAGTTTATGTAGAAACCTAGCCAACAATGGCTTTAAAATATCCATGTACAATAGACATGTTGAAGGTGTTGAAGAAAATGTCGCTCAAAATTTCAAAGCACAGTTTGCTGAGTTGTCAAGTGCAGCTGCTTTTGATGACCTAGCGGCTTTTGTAAATTCTTTGCAACAACCTAGAAAGATTATGTTAATGGTTAATGCAGGTAAAACAATAGACTTTGTAATAGAAGATTTACTCCCACATTTATTTGAAAATGATATTTTAATTGATGGAGGAAATTCTAACTATTTAAAAACTAAAGAACGGTTTGATTATTTAAAAACAAAAGGTATTCACTTTATAGGAACTGGAGTTTCTGGTGGAGAAGAAGGTGCATTAATAGGTCCATCAATAATGCCTAGTGGAGATTTAAACGCTTATAACAATGTAAAACCATTTTTAGAAACGATTGCTGCAAAGGATCAAAATAATTTGCCTTGTTGTACCTATATAGGGCCTGAAGGAAGTGGCCAATTTATTAAAATGGTTCACAATGGTGTAGAGTACGTTGAGATGCAATTACTTGCTGAAGTAAGTTCAATATTAGAACTATCAGGCAGAAATCTGGATGAAGTTGCTAATACTTTAGAGTACTGGAAAACAAGCTCTTATAGTTATTTACTAGAAATCACTATTGACATACTTCGGAAAAAAGAAGGTAATGACTATTTAGTCAAAAAGATCTTAGATAAGGCAGGTAATAAAGGTACCGGAAACTGGACTACAATTGCTTCAGCAGAACTAGGTGTTCCAAGCACTTTAATAGCCTCTGCCCTATTTGCCCGTTATACTTCATTTCATAAAGAAGAGCGAGTTTCAAATGCTGAAAATTTCAGAAACACTAATAATACAATAGGCAATATTAACATTGAAGTCGTACATGAAGCATATCAATTTGCCAGAATAATAAATCATTATCAAGGTTTTAAATTGATCTCTCAAGCATCAAAAACTTATTCTTGGGATTTAAACTTGAGTGAGATTGCTAGAATATGGACTGGCGGTTGCATTATTAAATCTACTTTAATGCAAGAGCTAGTTAGCGTCTTTAAAGAGACGCCAAATATATTGAACGATGCTACATTTATAGCCACACTTAGCCAATACAAACCCTCAATAAAAAAAGTGGTTTCACAATGTGTACTTAATGATATAGCTGTACCCTGTTTAGGTGAATCTATTCAATTTTTTAACGGGATTACAACTAAAAATTCTTCAGCAAATATACTACAAGCCCAGCGTGATTATTTTGGAGCTCACACCTACAAAAGAAACGATGATAATGGAATAATGAATCATCACACCAACTGGAAATAATAACAAACCAACAATAACATTATGGAAGCGTCTGCCCCTAATAAATCATTTTTGAAGAAAATACTAGCCGTCATTTTAGGTTTTGGTCCTGGTATTTTTGCCATAGGTTATACTATAGGTACAGGAAGTGTAACCTCTATGATTGTTGCTGGAAGCAAGTTTAATATGGAGCTTTTATGGGTACTATTGTTAAGCTGTATTTTTTCCGGAGTCTTAATGTTTGCATACGGAAATTATGCTCTTTTAACAGGTGACACAGCGTTGTTTGGGTTTAAAAAACATTTAAAATACGGTAAAGCTTTAGCAATATTAATAATTATAGGGATTACGTTTGGACAATGGAACTCGCTAATGGGTATTTTAGGAATTTCATCAAATATTATATATGAAATACTTGCTATCAATTTTGATGGGTTAGGCGCCTATAAATATGAAACGGTTTTAGCTATTGCAGTTATAATCATTGTAACATTTTACTTATTAATGCTAGTAGGTAAGTATACCTTTTTCGAGAAAATACTTGTTGTTTTTGTTACACTAATGGGGTTCTCTTTTATCCTTTCCTTATGTTTTGTGCAGCCACTACCATTAGATGTGGTTAAAGGATTAATACCAACTATTCCTGATGTTCCTGGAGGAAAAATGCTAGTCGCAGCGTTTGTGGGGACTACTATGGCTTCAGCTACGTTTTTATCACGCCCATTATTTGTAAAAGGAAAAGGTTGGACTATTAAAAATTTAAACCAACAAAAGAAAGATTCTATTACGGCTGCTATGCTAATTTTTGTTATTAGTGGAGTTATTATGGCTGTAGCTGCAGGAGCTTTATATTATCAAGGAAAAGAAGTTACACAAGTACTAGATATGGCGAACACTTTAGAGCCAGTTGCTGGTAAATGGGCTGTAACTATTTTCTTTTTTGGAGCGCTTAGTGCAGGCTTGTCATCTATTTTTCCATGTTTATTAATCGCACCATTATTAGTAGCAGATTATCAATCTGGAACTTTAGACACTAGCTCACGCCAGTTTAGAGTTATTACTGGTATTGCTTGTTTTGTAGCACTAATTGGCCCTGCTTTTGGTGCAAATCCTGTTGAAGTTCAAATCCTGTCACAAGTATTTAACGTGTTTGTACTGCCCGCTGTAGTACTAGGAATTATTCTAATGCTTAGCAGTAAAAAAGTAATGAAAGATTACAAAACTAGCACGGGAGTTTACATCGGGTTATATGCTGCTCTATTTTTCGCACTAGTCATATCATATACTGGAATAGTGGCATTGTTAGAGTATTTCTAGGAATCAATTAAAATAAAAAACTAAATTATCATACTATGAAAAAAAGAAACATCTCACCAACGTTATCACTTATAATACTTAGTCTTATTCTAGTATTTACTAGCTGCAAGAATGAAGCTAAAAAAACAAACAACAAGGAGGTTGCAAAAACAGCTTATGCAAATGACGTGATACCATTTTTTGATCACTGGAAATTAATATTAGGTGACGGCTCTAATGCAGGAATTATAAATAATTTTGAAAACAAAGACTACTTTTATACTACAAACGATGGAACAACAAATTGGGTTGTTTTTAAATCACCAAATGGAGGTGATACTCACGGAACCTCTAATAATACCAGAACCGAATTAGCACAAACAAAAAAATGGTATCCTAAAACAGCCAATGATAAATTGACCGCTACTCTTAAAGTAATGAATGTTTCGGCAACAGGTGATGCTCGCGTTGCAGCTTCTCACTCGGTGGTTGTTGGTCAAATACATAGTGCGGACAAACACGAAAATGAACCTCTAAAAATATTTTATAAGAAATTCCCAGGGCACACTAAAGGTTCTGTTTTTTGGCATTATGAAATCAACACTGCAGGTGATGATAACTCTGGAAGATGGGATTACTCTACAGCCGTTTGGGGTAACGATTTTTCGATAGTTGGTACTGAAGCAAATACATCTCCAGAAGAACCAAAAGAAGGTATTGAATTAGGAGAAGCGTTCAGTTATGAAATTGAAGTTAAAAATGGTATTATGACATTAAAGTTTATGAGCGATGGCCACGAAACAAAAACATTCACAAAAAACCTGATTAAATCTGAATACACCACAACTGCTGACATTCCTGAACAAACAAAAAACTTATTTGTACCTATTGGTCAAGATGGCGTAGAACGTGAAGAAGCTTACACAGGTGAAGGATGTTTTTTCAAGCTTGGTTGCTACAATCAAACCAACGGAAAATCTCCCGAAGTAAACAAAAACTGGTGTTCTGGTGCTGAAACACATGATGGCGATATTATAAAACAATATGCAGACGGAAACTATGCAGAAGTATGGTTTAAAACTGGCAGCATTTCAGTAAGTGATAATGCAGTTTCAAACGAAGGTTATTTCACTAAAAACGATTAAATTAATTAATTAAGAATATTATGAACAACAATAAACTAGCTGGTAAAAATGTATTAATCACTGCTGGCGCACAAGGAATTGGAGAATCAATTACCAAACATTTTATTGATTGCGGTGCAAATGTTGCCATACACTATTTTTCTAGTGCTGAAACAGCAAACCAATTAGTTGATTATGCAACGAGTAAAGGTCAAAAAGCAATTGCTATAGGTGGCGACTTAACAAAAGAAGCCGACGCAAACACCATGGTTGACAAAACAGTTGAAACGTTTGGAAAACTTGATATATTAATTAATAATGCTGGTTCACTCGTTGCTCGTAAAATGCTTAACGAAATGGAGACGGACTTTTGGAGAAAAGTGATGGATATCAACCTTACTTCGATGATGTTTGTCACAAGAGCAGCAGCACCATATCTAGCTAAAAATGAAAATAGTAGCATAGTCAACTTAGCATCACTCGCTGGACGTAAAGGTGGTCACCCAGGTTCACTTGCTTATTCAACAAGTAAAGGCGCTATCTTAACATTTACAAGAGCATTATCTGCTGAGTTAGGACCACAAGGAACTAGAGTAAACGCAGTTTCTCCAGGATTAATCCTTGGAACTTCATTCCATAATACGCACACTACAAAAGAGTCCGCAGATAAAACAACCGCAGGGATTCCTATTCAAAGAGCAGGAAACGCAGATGATGTTGCAAGAGCAATAATCTATTTAGCCTCAGAATACGATGGCTTTATTACAGGCGCTACACTAGATATCAATGGTGGTGTTTACAACATGTAAACATACGTACAATTGATTTTTGAAAAACGTAACACCTAGACAGCTTTAAGAGTAAAGTTGATATCCAAATTATTGGTCAGTAATAATATATGTGTATATTTGGTTTACCAATCTGGTTTACCAATTTATTATACTATTAATATTTAGTATTAAATCAGCTTGTTAAAGCATTTTTAGATGCTACTTTATTTTAGCAGAGGTACTAACTCAATTGGGCCTAGGTGTTATTTCAAAATCAATAAAATGAGTATTTTTAAGTATCGTGTACAAGCAATTTTCATTTCAATTCTATTTACTCTTATTTCTTGTTCAAAAGAAAAAACATCCTCCCCTACACTTTCTTCTTCGGAAATATCAAACAACCAACATCCTTCATTAATTATAACTAAAGCAGGGGTTGAAAAAATACGCGCTAACTTAGGAAGCATTCCAATATTTGATGAAACACTAGAAAAAGTTAAAGCCGAAATTGATGCTGAAATTGCACTTGGAATTGAAGTTCCTATTCCAAAAGATTATTCAGGTGGATACACTCATTCTAGACATAAGAGGAATTGGCAAACACTTCAAAAAGCAGGAGTTTTATACCAAATTCTAGATGATGAAAAGTATGCCAAGTATGTAAAAGACATGCTTATGGAATATGAGGAAATGTACAAAACATTACCCGTACACCCTAAAACAAGATCATACGCTAGAGGTAAACTGTTTTGGCAATGCTTAAACGATTCTAACTGGTTAGTATATGTAAGTCAAGCATATGATTGTATCTATAATTACTTATCAAAAGAAGAACGCAACAAATTAGAGACTAATTTATTTAGACCTTTTGCAGATTACATTTCTGTTGAAAACCCTCAATTTTATAATAGAGTACACAACCACAGTACTTGGGGTAATGCAGCTGTTGGGATGATTGGTTTAGTAATGAACGATTCCGTTTTAATTGACCGTGCACTTTTCGGAATTAAAGGAGCAGAATTAGATAAAACAGCTAAAGATAACGATGGTGGATTTATTAATAAAGATGGTAAAGCTGGTTTCCTAGCCAATATAGAAGAACCTTTCTCACCAGATGGTTATTATAACGAAGGACCCTACTATCAGCGTTATGCTATGTATCCATTTTTAGTTTTTGCTGAAGGACTCAACAATGTTAAACCTGAATATAAAATATTTGACTATAAAGAAGGTGTATTACTTAAATCAATTAATGCACTATTAAATTTAACAGATGCAGATGGTGACTTTTTCCCACTTAATGATGGTCAAAAAGGAATGTCTTATTACACCTCTGCTCTAGTTACAGCCGTAGACATATCATACAAATATGGTAACAAAGACCCTGGATTATTAAGTATTGCTAAAGAACAAAACCGTGTTTTATTAGACGACTCTGGATTAGCAGTTGCTCTTGGCATTAAAAACGGAGAAACAAAACCATTCAATAAAAAGTCAATAAATTTAGCTGATGGGCCAAAAGGTACTCAAGGTGGTGTAAGTATTTTAAGAAATGAAGACATTGAGCTTGTATTTAAATATGCAGCACAAGGCTCAAGTCATGGTCATTATGACAAGCTTTCATATTCATTATATGAAAAAGGTGAAGAGGTACTTCAAGATTACGGCTTAGCTCGTTTTGTAAATATAGAACAAAAAGGTGGCGGTAATTATTTAAAAGAAAATAAGACTTGGGCAAAACAAACAATTGCACATAACACAGTAACACAAAATGAAACTTCTCATTTTGAAGGGAAATATGAAATAGGAAGTAAACATCATTCTATATTACATTATTTTTCTTCGGAAAATGAAAACGTCCATGTAGTAAGTGCAAAAGAAGACAATGCCTATCCTGGAACCGAAATGCTTCGAACTATGGCTATCATAAAAGATGAAGATTTTGAAAAACCCTATTTATTAGATATTATGAAGATAACTTCTAGTAAAGCAAATCAATATGACTTCCCATTTTACTTTTTTGGCCAAGTGTTAGCTGCTAATTTTGAGTATAATACTCCAAAAACCTTAAAAGCTTTAGGAAGCAAGAACGGTTACCAACATTTATATCTAGAAGGTTCAGCAAAACCAAAGAATAACAACACTAAATTTTCTTGGTTAAACAAAGGGAAGTTTTATAGTCTAACATCTGTAGCCAATACTAATGATGAAATACTCTTTACAAGAATAGGCGCAAATGATCCAGACTTCAATCTAAGAAGAGAAGCGGCTTTAATGCTAAGAAGAAAAAATACAAAAAACACAACTTTTGTTTCTATTATAGAAGCACATGGTAATTATAGTCCAGTTACAGAATCCGCAGTAAATTCTAACAGTAGTATAAAGGAGTTAAAAGTCGTTATAGATACAATAGACTATACAGCAGTAACAATAACTAATGAAGATGGAAAAACTAAATTGTTTATTACATCAAACATTAACGCTTCAAAAGATGCAGAACATATTTTAAAAATTAATGATACTAATTACCAGTGGACTGGTACTTATTATTTCAAATAACTAAAAACGAATAAAATATACATTATGAAAAGATTTAGCGAAAAATACATCATTACAAAAGAAATGCAATGGGAAGAACTCGGAGGAGGAGTTTCAAGAAAATTTTTAGGGTATGATAACCAAATAATGATGGTTAAAGTAAAATTTGAAAAAGGTGCATTAGGTTCTCCACATCAACATTTTCATACACAGGCAACTTTTTGTGTGTCTGGGAAATTTGAATTTGAAATTGATGGAGTGAAGAAAATTGTTGAAGCAGGTGACGGGGTCTATATTGAGCCAAATCTATTACATAGCGCAGTCTGTCTTGAGGAAGGAATGTTAATAGATACATTTAGTCCAGTTAGAGAAGATTTCTTAACTGGAGGTGAAGTTTCGTATTTTGGTAATAAATGATAGTATAAATTATACAATCCGCAAAAATCTTGCGAAATAAAATGAAAATAAACTTAATATTATTTTTTTGTTAAATAAAACTTAATATATTTGGTTTACCAAAGTGGTTTACCAATTTGGTAAACCAAAAAAAAGGACAGGTGCACACCTATCCTTTTTAACAAAATACTTCTTTGGAGGGAAGTAAAATTTCACGTAGTAGCTTACTAATACATGATTCGTAAAATTACTAATTAGTTTTAACAATAAACGCAATCTGTATTATTAAGTTTCTATGATTAACTAATCATTAAAAATTTAAATTATTCGATTATGAATTTAAAAACGAAGCTAACTTTAATCATGATGCTCTTTAGCAGCATTGTAATTATTGCACAAGAAAACTACACCCTCTCAGGTACTGTAGTTTCAGCTGCCGATCAAATGAGTATTCCCGGAGCTAACGTTATTGTAAAAGGAACCTCTACTGGTGCAATTACAGACTTTGATGGAAATTTTTCTGTAAGTGTAAAGAGCGGAGATGTATTATCAGTTTCATATGTAGGTTTTTTAACACAAGAAGTCAAAATAACAAATCAAACAACATTAAATGTAAGTTTGAAACAAGATGAAAATACACTTGATGAAGTGTTAGTAGTTGGTTATGGAACACAGAGAAAAAGTCACGTGACTGGATCAGTTGCTAAAGTAGTTGGTGAAGATCTTGCTGCTATTCAATCTAGTCGTGTAGATGACGCACTTGCAGGTAAACTTGCCGGTGTTTTAATTCAAAATCAAGATGGAGCTCCTGGTGCAGATCCTAAGATCCAAGTTAGAGCTGCGTCATCTATTAATGGTAATTCTAGCCCATTAATTGTAGTTGATGGATATCCTATTTCAGGAAGTTTAGCTACAGTTAACCCTAACGACATTGAAAGCATTGAAGTATTGAAAGATGCTGCTTCTGCAGCCATATACGGTTCAAGAGGTGCAAATGGTGTTATATTAGTTACCACAAAGAAAGGTAAAACTGGAGAGCCTACTTTTAGCTACAATGCTTACACCAGTATTTCAAGTAGATATAGAAGAGACAATATAAATATGACAGCTGGAGAATGGGCTAACACATTAGAAACAGGTATTGCAAATGGTACTTATGATGTTTCTGAATTAGACCCAGACTTCGTAAATTATAAAATTAACGCATACAGAAACGCACCAGATGTTGTAGCTGTAGAAGATTGGTTATTCCAAAATGGATACAGTACTAACCACGACTTTAGTTATAGTGGAGGTACTGAAAAAGCAAACTACTTTGCTTCAGTTGGATACCAAAACACAGAAGGTATTGTTCAAACTCAAGCTTATGAAAGACTTAATGCTCGTTTAAATGTTGAAGCTAAACTAGGCGACAAATTTGAAACAGGATTAAACTTTAATGGTTTTACCTCGGACAGAGATATAGTAGGTCACGATATGAGAGATTTACTTAGAGCATATAGCATCAGTCCTATTTATCACACTGCAGCTTCTATTGCATACGTACAAGGTTTAGATCAACAAGCACAAGGTTTAGGTCTTGATCCTTTTGATGACGGTTACAGAGGTGGCGATGCTCCTTTCAACAACAGTATTTACACATTACAACCTGGTGATACTGCACAAGACTGGCATTATGGAAGAAGCGGAAATGGTATTGGTGGATCTGGAGATGCAGGACCAGCAACCAAATTAGACAACACAGACAGATGGCAAAAAACTTTCTTTGCTAATGTTACTTCATATTTGAAATTCAACATTACAGAGGATTTAAATATTAAAGCTGTTTTAGGTGCTGACATTAGAGATACAAAAGATTATTTCTACAGAGGTCTAGAATTTGATTCAAGAGCACGATCTAATCAAACTGCTTTAGATGAAACTGATGTAAAACAAACTTCAACTTTAAGTGAAACTACACTTAACTATGCTAAACAAATAGGCAACCACGATGTTTCTGGTGTTGCGGGAATTGAATTTCAAAAAATCAAATTTAAAGGAACTTCTATAAGCGGTACTAACGTTCCATTTAGCGCAATTATTAACTACAACCTTTTAGACCCAGAAGATATCACTGTAACCGAAAGAGATGAAGCAATCTCAAGATGGAGTGTTTTCGGTAGAATTAACTACGCATATGACAATCGTTACTTAATATCAGCATCTGTGAGAAGAGATGGTGATTCACGTTTTGGAGCTAATAATAGATACAAAACATTCCCAGCACTTTCATTAGGATGGAATGTACATAACGAATCTTTCTATAACTTAGAATTTTTAAGCTTATTAAAACCAAGATTTAGTACTGGTTCTTTAGGAACTACATCAGATTTAGGAGCCTATAGTTCATTGAGTTTATTAAACCCTCAATCTACGGAATTAGGAACAGGATTCTTAATTCCTTCGGAAGTTGCTAACTCAGATTTAACTTGGCAAACAAACACAGAAACTAACTACGGTATTGATTTAGGATTTATCAACAATCGTATTAAATTAGGAATGGATTACTACACATCTGATATTGAAGATATCCTAATTAACCAAAGTGTTTCTGAAGTATTCGGTACTACATCAATTAGACTTAACTCTGGAGATGTTAGAAGTTCAGGTTTTGAACTTGAATTAAATGCTGCAGTTGTACGTGGAGATGATTTCACTTGGGACTTTGGAGCTAACATTTCTACAGTAAATACCGAAATTACAGATCTTGGTGGTCTTACTGAATTACCACAAACTATCTATGGTCAAAGTGGTAGAGGTCCCGTATTTAGAAATTATGTAGGTGGAGAAATTGGTGAAATGTGGGGATTAGAAACAACTGGAGCTGTTGAAGATAGTTTCATTGAAGATCCAACAAGAGCAATTGGTATTAATAGTTCAGAATACTATGTTGTTGATCAAAATGGTGATGGAGTAATTGACAGAACTAAAACTGTTGAAGAAGGTGGAGATTTAGTTAAAATAGGTCAAAACACACCAGATTTCTACTATGGTTTCAATAGTACATTTAGCTATAAAGATTTTGATATGTCATTCCAGGTTCAAGGATCACAAGGTGGTGATGTATTTAATGTAGACCCTATCTACTATAACTCAGAATTTGGAGGAAGATTACGTGATAGTTTTGATGAAAATGGTGATGGTATTGCAGATCACAATGGATTACACTACACACAATCAAGAAATCAATTAGATGCACAAATTCAAGACGCATCATACTTAGCATTAAGAAACTTAACTGTAGGGTATACACTAAGAGAAGATTTAGTTAGCAAAGTTGGTATTAGTTCAGCAAGAGTATATGTTGCATCAACTAACTTACTTTACCTATGGGGAGATGATTATACATCTTTCAACCCAGAAGGTGTTGAAACTTCAAATGGTGGTTACTTAGGACCTACTACATACGGAGTTCAAGTAGGTGCAAGTCCAATTGTAAGAAGCTTTACGTTTGGTATTAATGTTAATTTTTAAATTAAAGACAAGATGAAAAAAGTATATATATTATTATTAGGATCATTGTTTTTAACAATGTCATGCAGTACAGATTTAGATGAAGTTCCATCTAATGTTGCTAGTGCAGATTCCTTAACAGATTTTGAAGGAGTTTTAAATGCTGCATATTACTATCAACTAGGAGCAGTTACTCCAATGGCAGTAATGGGAGACTTTAGAGCAGATAATGCACTTATGGATGAATCTCCTTATACAGAATTTGATGAATACGGACCAGATTTAACTGTAATGGAGGATCAATTTTTTGGACCTTTCTACACAGCTTTATATAAATCTATATTGAGTGCAAATAATGTAATTGAAAACTCAACAGATGCTACACATGTTGCTGAAGCTAAATTTCTAAGAGGACTTTCATATTTTAAACTAGTCCAAGTATTTGGTGATGTTACTGTAATACTTACTACTGCAAATATTGATATCATCCCTACTTTCGATTTAACTAGACAACCAGCTATTGAAGTATATAATGATGTAATCATTCCAGATTTACAAGATGCTATTAATACTTTAGGTGTTACAATTGAAAACGGAAGAGCTTCTAGAATTGCTGCTCAAGCATTATTAGGTAAAGTTTATGTGCATATGGGTAATTTTGCTAGTGCAGAACCACTTTTAGCTAGTGTAATTAGTGGAGCTGATGATGCAGATGTAAGCTTACAAGAAAACTTCGCTGATATCTTTGTTAACGATTTAAATTCAGAAATTATCTTCTCAACACAAGTTTCTAGTTCAGTAGAAGATGAGTATGGTTTCTCTGAATTTTGGGAATGGTTTTTTGGTCTAGACACAAAAGCATTAGATCCATTAGATTCTGATTTAATTGCAGCATTTGATGCTAGCCCAGGAGATTTAAGGAGAGCTGTTACTATCGATGAGACAGTTTCGGCTTCGCCAAAATATCCTCAAACGGGAGGTGCTGATGTTGATTGGATTGAAATAAGATTAGCAGATGTTATCCTTTTATATGCTGAAACTTTAAATGAAAATGGAACTGATGCTGAAGAAGTACTTGACCTTTTAGATCCTATTAGAACAAGAGCTGGAGTTGATCCATTAGATGATACAGTAATTAATACCCAAGAGTTAGTTAGACAAGCTATCCAAGATGAAAGAAGACTAGAATTAGCTTTTGAAGGACAAAGATGGTTTGATTTAGTTAGAACTGGAACTGTAGATGCTGAAATGGGACAAGTAATAAACCCTAATTATCATTTATTTCCAGTGCCTATTTCTGAAGTACTTGCAAGTGACGGAGTTATTACTCAAAACGCTGGTTACTAAAAAAAATGAAAAGATATTGTTGTGAGTTTGTTTTGATGTGAGTAAGTATAAATAATCAGTGTTATCAGAACTATAATACTAAAAGCATCAAAACAATTTTTTAAATCATTTACAGTATACTAAATCAAAAAAATATAAATAACAGTTATTTAATTAGTCGTTGAATTTTGTTAAAAGTTTTACTGATCTTCTATAGATCAGTAAAACTTATTTTAAGATTAAAGTATATAGTATTATAATTATTAATTAGTTCATTTTAGTTTTTATAACTTTAAACAATATAAATTTGGTTAACCAATTATCGAAGAAATAAAATTTATGAAAGTAGAAGTTCTTAACGTAAACGAAAACTACTCTCTTCAGAAGCAAGTAATAGTTAAAATCAGGAATCTGATAAATAATAAAAATCTTGAGCCTGGAGATAAACTTCCTTCTGAAAGAATGCTTTCTGAAAAGTTTGAGGTTTCTAGAAATATGGTTCGTGAGTCAATTCAGAAGTTAGAATTATACGGCTTATTAAAATCTATTCCTCAAAGTGGAACTTTCGTGGCAAATATTGGCGTTGTTGCTATGAACGGAATGATAGACGATATTTTACGTCTTGAAGACCCAGATTTCAAATCGCTTGTTGAAACAAGAATTTTACTTGAATTAAAAACGTCAAGATTAGCAGCTATTAGAAGAACTGAAGAAGACCTGATAAGTATGAAAAATGCTCTTGATGCTTATGCTTCAAAAGTTAATAATGGTGAAGATGCAGTTCAAGAAGATTTACTTTTCCACTTAGCTATTGCTAAAGCGAGCGGAAATAGTACAATGAATACATTTATGTTAATTATTACTCCGGAAATAATAACAAATTTTGAAAAATATCATGTTTGTGATAAAACATTAGCACAATCTGGAATTGAAGAGCATAGACAAATTTACATGGCTATTAAAGAACAAAACCCACAGCTTGCAAAGAAAAGAATGAAGCAGCACTTTAAAGAGCTTTACAAATATTGCTATAATGTAGAGTTATAGGTTAAACACTGAAACACTGATGCACACTTTGTTTCACGAATTAGAAAAAAAAAAAAATGGAGGGAGGTAAAGTTCACTATGTAGAATAATTTTCTACTCAAAAGTAAACTTTCCTTAAGTATTTAATTTACCCCCTTAATCGAACTATAAATATAGTTTGACATAATAATTATGTGCCATATATTAAATTATATGACATTTAATTCAACAAAAAAAAAATGAAAGTAAAAGGACTTAGATGGTGGATTATCGGCTTGATATTTATTGCCACCGTAATTAATTACATTGACAGAACAGCATTTGCTTTGTTATGGCCTCAAATGGGGAAAGATTTAGGAATGGATAATTCAGATTATGCATTAATGCTAAATATCTTTATGGTAACATATGCAGCAAGTAAGTTTTTATCAGGTAGATTGTATGATCAAATAGGAACAAGACTAGGTTTTGTTGTCTCTATTGTAGTTTGGTCTGCAGCAGCAGCATTTCACGCACTAGCAAGAGGTATTGTAACACTATCAATAGTTCGTGGACTTCTAGGGCTCGGTGAAGCTGGATTATGGCCAGGAGCCGTTAAAAATAATGGAGAATGGTTTCCAGTAAAACAAAGGGCTTTAGCACAAGGTATTTTTAACTCAGGTGCATCTATTGGTAATGTTATTGCACCAGTTGTAATTGTTTATTTATATGCCCATTTTGGATGGAAATCAACCTATATCATATTAGGAGTTTTAGGATTATTATGGATTATTCCTTGGTTAATACTTAATAAATCAAAACCAAAAGATCACCCTTGGATTACAGAAGACGAAAGAAATTTATTGCTGAATGATCGTATTAAAAACAACAACGTAGATATTGAAGGAGCTAAAAGTTTAAGTGTAGGAAAAATTTTAAGCTACAAACAACCTTGGGGTGTTTTATTATGTAGATTTTTCATCGAACCAATATGGTGGTTCTTTGCTGGGTGGATGCCAATTTACTTACACGCAAAATTCGACATGAGTATTGAAGAAATAGGAAAAACAATGTGGATATCTTATTTAATGGCAGCAGCAGGAGGAATTTTAGGTGGTCTATTTACAGGAGCTATAATCAAACGTACAAATGTAGATATTGGAAGAAAAGCAAGTATTGTTTTAGGAAGTCTAATGATTATCATTGGGTTTGTTTCAATTATACTCTTCGTTGACGATTCTAATTATATGACATTTATATACTTAGCCGGACTAGCGTTATTTGGAT
Organism: Patiriisocius marinus; assembly: GCF_008974325.1. Taxonomy (GTDB): domain Bacteria; phylum Bacteroidota; class Bacteroidia; order Flavobacteriales; family Flavobacteriaceae; genus Patiriisocius; species Patiriisocius marinus. Next base: position 223,141 of record NZ_BKCG01000001.1, read on the forward strand.
TTCAATTCGCTATCGGAAATATTCAAACATTATCAAGTGATTTATTTAGAGGACCTTCAGTAGGTACATTAGCAGGATTGGCTGGAACTATTGCAGCAATATCTCCTATAATAATGAATTGGTTTATTGGAAGAATAACAACAGAAGGATCATATACTCCCGCATTTATAGCCATTACAGTATCAGTTATACTTGGAGTGTTATCAATATTCTTTTTAATAAGAAAAGTAAAATTAGTAGTAAATACAGAACATTAAACGAATTAAAACTAGCAAAAAAAATAATTATGAGTAAAACGGAAAATAAAGTAGCGATTGTAACTGGAGCAACTGGTGGAATTGGTTTTGAAGTAGCTAAAAGATTAGGAAAAGATGGATATACTGTTATTTTAAATGGTATCGATACTGAAAAAGGACCTGAAAAAATTAAGGAACTTACTAATGAAGGTATCACAGCTGAATTCTATCCATTTGATGTGACTAATGAGGAACAAGTATCTTCAAACATAAAAGCAATTGGTGACAAATATGGCCGTATTGACGTATTAGTAAACAATGCAGGTGGACTAGGTGGAAGATCAAGATTTGAAGAAATGACAACGGAATTTTACAGAAATGTAATGGCGTTAAATTTAGACTCTGTATTTTTTGCTTCAAGAGCTGCTATACCTTACTTAAAAAACGGTGAACACCCAACAATAATTAACTATACGTCAAATGCAGGATGGAATGCTGGTGGACCAGGTGCAGGGATATATGGAACGTCTAAAGCTGGAGTTCATGCAATTACAAGAGCATTAGCTAAAGATTTAGCTGAATACGGAATTAGAGTAAATGCAGTATCTCCTGGTACAATTGACACTCCTTTCCACGCACAAATAAAATCTACTAAGCCAGAAGTGTTTGCTTCTTGGAAAAACAATATTATGCTAGGTAGATTAGGTCAACCTGAAGAGGTTGCTTCTGTAGTTGCTTTTTTAGCAAGCAAAGATGCTGCCTTTATTACTGCTGAAACTATCCAAATTGGTGGTGGACAAGCGTTAGGAATTTAATTTTAGGTCTAACCATTCTAATTTCTTTTAAAAGTGTAATTGTTAAACTAAAAGGTTTTACGTACACCTAAAGAAATAATAAATTTTTGTTGCTAATAAACTAAAAACAAAAAAGTTTAAAAGTGGCTGTAAAAAATATTGATATCAACGGAAATCACGCATTTAGCTTGATTCCACAAAAAATATAATGATGAGTAAAGTTGTAACTTTTGGAGAAATTATGCTTCGGTTATCTCCACCTGGTTTTCTAAGATTTTCACAAACAAATACATTTGATGTTGTATACGGTGGTGGTGAATCAAATGTAGCAGTATCCCTAGCTAACTATGGCGTTCCTGTAGATTTTGTAACAAGATTACCCCAAAATGATATTGGGCAATGTGCCATGATGGAAATGCGCAAAAGGGGTGTTGGAGTAGATAAAATAATATACGGTGGTGATCGCTTAGGTATTTATTTTCTTGAAACTGGTGCTGTTAGTAGAGGTAGTAAAGTTGTTTATGATCGTGCACACTCGGCTATTTCAGAAATTACACCTGGAATGATTGATTGGAAAAAAGCATTTGAAGGAGTTAGCTGGTTCCATTGGACAGGTATTACTCCTGCAATTTCGCAAGGAGCAGCAGATGCCTGTTTAGAAGCAGTCAAAGTAGCTAGCGAAATGGGAATTACAATTTCTACAGACCTGAACTACAGAGCCAAACTTTGGAAATATGGCGTTGAACCAGAAGCAATAATGACAGAGCTTACCTCTTACTGTGACATCATTTTAGGAAATGAAGAAGATGCCGAAAAGCATTTTGGAATTAAACCTGAAGGACTTGATATTACAACACAAGGTCAACATGTAAAAGCTGAAGCTTTTCTATCTGTTTGTCAACAAATGATGGAAAAATTTCCGAAAGCTAAAAAAGTAATTACAACTTTAAGAGGATCTATTTCAGCATCACATAATACGTGGGCTGGCGTTTTATATGACGGAAAGCAAATGTACAAATCTAATGAATATCAAATCACCGATATTGTTGATAGAGTTGGTGGTGGAGATTCATTTATGGGAGGTCTAATTTATGGACTTTTAAAATACCCAGAAGATGATCAAAATGCATTAGATTTTGCAGTTGCTGCTTCGTGCCTAAAGCACACTATTAAAGGAGATGCAAACTTAGCAACAGTTGCAGAAGTAGAAAAATTAATGGGTGGCGACTCTTCAGGTCGTGTAGCCAGATAATAAAATAACACTAAAACTATGGCTCAATACTCAAGACTAGAAGTTTCACAAACGATGCAAACTACTGGTATGGTACCACTTTTTTATAATAAGGATGTTGAAATTGGAAAACAAGTTTTAAAAGCTTGTTATGACGGTGGTGCACGTTTAATGGAATTTACAAGTAGAGGTGATTTTGCATTTGAAGTTTTTACTTCATTAATAAAATATGCAAACGCAGAATTACCAGGAATGATAATGGGTGTAGGTTCTGTAACTGATGCAGCAGCGGCTTCATTATATATGCAGTTAGGTGCAAATTTTATTGTGACTCCTGTGCTAAGAGAAGATATTGCTTTAGTATGCAATAGAAGAAAAGTGCTTTGGTCTCCAGGATGTGGATCTTTAACTGAAATAGCAAGAGCCGAAGAATTAGGCTGTGAAATCGTTAAACTATTTCCTGGTGGTATTTATGGTCCTGACTTTGTTAAAGCTATAAAAGGACCTTGTCAATGGACTAGTATAATGCCTACGGGTGGTGTATCGCCTACTAAAGAAAATCTTACAGGTTGGTTCAATGCTGGTGTTACTTGTGTAGGAATGGGCTCTAAATTGATGATTAAAGATTCTGAAGGAAACTTTGATTATCCTAAAATTAAGGCACTTACGAAAGAGGCGATGGAAATAATTTCAGAGCTTAAACAGAAGAACTCTTAACTAAATATTTAAAGCCATAACTTAAAAGTTATGGCTTTTCTTTTTTAATAAAATTTTCTTAATCAAACAGCTTAATTATTGAAAGCTGAAATTGCTAAAATTAATGAGATTCTTCTGAAGAATCTTTTGCTTTTTTATCGCTACTAGCCATGCTGTAAACAACAAAAACCAACACAACGCAAACTAGTGCAAAAACACCAATAATAGCCGCTCCCATTCCCCAATTAACCAATGGTGTTACTAATAGATTTTTCATATAAATAATATTTTAAGGTTAGTTTTAATGACAATTATAATTTCCTGAAACCTGCTCTACTGCTACCATTTTAGATGGTGACAAATAAGGGATATCTAAGCCTAGGCCTCTTACTATAAATAGCGCACCAACAATAACAACAAATACAGGAATCATTTTTACTATTCGTTGTTTTACATTGCTTGTTAAGAAATTTCCCAAATAAATCGCAGTAGTCATTAATGGTACTGTACCAAGCCCAAAGAGTGCCATATACAAACCACCTTCCCAAGGACTACTACTTGCTAAGGCACCAAATATAGCCATATAGACTAATCCACAAGGCAATAATCCATTAAGGTATCCCATTGTAAAGAAAGTGCCAGGGTCTTTCTTTTTTAGCTGTGTTCCCATTGCACTTTTTAACTTTCCAACTAGCTTGTAAATAGGTTTAGAAAAGTTATAGCGGTTAAAAAGTTTTGTAGGTATAAGTATTGTAATAATCATTAAAACCCCTATCCCGATTGACAACTGTTGTTGTATTCCAAATAGATTTAAACTTCTACCCACAAAACCGAATATAACCCCTAAAAAAGAATACATTAAAATACGGCCTAGATGATAACTTGATAATTGAAAGGCACGCTTAAGAGGATCTTTACGATCTACCGGTAATAAAAATGCGATAGGTCCGCACATTCCCACACAGTGAAAACTACCTAAAAGACCAAATATGAGCGCCGAAAGTAACATTAATAAGTTATCGATTTTTTGTATAAATATTCTGTTCCGTTTTGTTCAAACTCAATCGTAATGTTCCAACGACCGCCTATCAGCTTATTGTCAGGTATGAGCAAATTAGACCCTGAAAGTACTAATGGTAAATCAAAATCTAGTTTCTGATTAGACGGTCTATATAGGAACACTTTTCCTTTAACTTTAGATGCTTCTATCTCATTTGGAAAAGTAAGCAACCATCCATCTTTTGTTTTTTTACCTTCAAATTGACCACTGAGGTCATTTATATTTGTTTCAGCATCAATTTCGGTTTGATATGCCATTTCTTTCGCGTAATACTCTTCAGTTACTAAATCATAACTGAACTTTTTGTTGGTACTCATTGTAATTACCATATATAATATGAAAGCCATAAATGCTACCATTCCCACTACAATACCAGTTCCCCAATTCCATTTCATAAGACTTCAGATTTATTAGTTTCTACTTTTTGTTTAATACTATCGAGTATCAATTTTGCTGCACAACTTTCATTCTGTCCTGGGTTTCCGTTTTCACAATCTTGACAACAATTCTCTTTTTTTGATGTTTCCATAGCTTACTATTTTATTATGCTTCGCTTCAGATTTTGGTATATTAAAATTTCAGAAAAAAGAAGCTTTCATTTTATTGGTCTATTTGTAACTACGTGGGCCCAAAAATGCCGCTGTAGTTGTTTCTATTAGGTCATCTCCACTGTATATTCCAATTTCTAAACGATCTTTATCGCCACTTAAAGCTCTTGCATCAACTTCAACAAATAGTGTTCCTTCGGCTAAACCTTGACCTGCTATAGTAAAATCATCATGAGAAACTAACTTAATTGTTCCTTTATGAGATAACAGTTCAAAATGTATATTTTCGATATCGTCAACCGTTTTATTTACTAGTTTAAAGGTGTATACATTACTAATTATATTATCTCCTTTGTGCTCATAAAGTTGACCAGGTAATCTGAGTATTCGTGCTTCAACGTCGTTACGTAAAAATAGCATTCCTATCAAAACTGCAATTAATATCCCTAAAACAGCTGTATAACCCTTTAATCGAGGTGTGAATTTGAATTTTTCTTTCTTCTCAATATTGTCTTCACTTGCATAGCGTATTAAGCCTTTAGGTAGATTTACTGCTTCCATCATATGGTCGCAAGCATCAATACAAGCGGTACAGTTTACACATTCAAGTTGTGTACCGTTACGAATATCAATTCCTGTAGGGCAAACGTGAACACAAGCAAAACAATCGATACAATCACCTTTTCCAGTAGATGGTCTATCTTCGTTTTTCTTAAATTTAGCACGACCCTCTTCTTTCTCTCCACGTTTGTGGTCGTAAGCAACTACGATTGATTTATTATCTAGTAAAACTCCTTGTAATCTTCCGTAAGGACACGCTATTATGCAAACTTGCTCTCTAAACCAAGCGAATATAAAATAGAAAACACCCGTGAAAATTAGTAATGAAATTAAAGTACTAAAGTGTTTAGTAGGACCATCTGAAATGTATCTAAGTAACTGATCACTTCCTATCAAGTATGCCAAAAACACATTTGCTATTATAAACGAAATGATGAAAAATATCGTCCATTTAAGTACTCTTTTTTTTATTTTCTCCTTATTCCAAGGCATTTTTTGCAAACGAATTTGCTTACCTCGATCTCCATCAATCCAGTATTCTATACGTCGAAATACCATTTCTAAGAAGATAGTTTGAGGACAAATCCATCCACAAAATAAACGTCCAAATGCTACTGTAAAAAGGATGATAAATACAACTCCAATAATCATCATTATTACAAACAAATGAAAATCCTGAGGCCAAAATGGGAATCCAAAAATATTAAACCTACGCTCAAGAACATTGAACATTAAAAACTGGTTTCCTCCTATTTTAATGAATGGTGCAGCTAAAAAGAATGTTAATAAAACATAGCTAACATATTTTCTATATTCGTACCATTTACCATCAGGTTTTTTAGGGAAAACCCAAGCACGTTTTCCATCCTTGTTAAGCGTCCCTATTGAATCTCTAAAATTATCTTGATCTTGTTCTGCCATTAGTTATTCTGAATTTTATATAACATAACTCCTGCTATATTTTTACCTCGCTGTTTAGCATTAGATGCTCTTTCTCCTTTGAAGTGGGCATCTATTGTCTGTTCCCATAATAATAACCACTTATCAAAATGTTCCGACGCTATAGTAGTTTTTTTACTAAGTACTATATGTGCTGACATAGGGTTTCCTTTAAATGAAGCTACATTGAATAATATAGATTCCCAAAAGGAATACATTTTAGGTAAATGATCATCCCAATTAACTTTAGCTACATCATTAAATATGTATCCAATAGTAGGGTCCTTCTTTACTTTAAAATAGAAAGAATTCACTAATAATTCAATATCTGCTCTACTAGTGATGTCTTTCATTTCTTATTATTTAGATAGTATTAGAAGAAAAAGTGCATCTTCAAAAGCTCGTACTGAGTGCATTTCGTCTAGAGGAATCTCTAGGCTGTCTGGCACTGCAAGACGATAACTTTTAGTTAAAGTATTAAAATCTATTTCTCCTTTTATCAGCATTAATTTTGCTCTAGATGGTGCTTTATGATCTGGCAATTCCACCCCTTTTTTCATGGCAATAGCAATCAATTTAGTACCTTCATTAGTATAGATATTCTCTACTATTGGTTTGTTAGATTCTAGCGACGCCTTTTCAATATCAAAGAGATTCATAAGCACTAATTACTTGCTGTTAAATGATCTTTTAAAGCTTTAACATTTGTTTCTACTGAAATAGAGTCTTGTACTTTATCTACTTGAGTACCTTCAGCTTTAGGCGCATTAGGATCTACCCAAATATCTCCTTCTGGATCTTTAGGATCAGCTGGCGTTGTTCCTTGAAAACTTAACACGTAACTTGCAACTTGAGCCATCTCTAATGGTTTAAGGTCAGATTTCCAAGAAACCATACCTTTACCATCACGTCCACCTTCAGATATAGTATTAAATACGTTTTTAATACCTCCTCCTAATATCCAATGGTTATCTGTTAGGTTTGGTCCAATACCTCCACCACCATCTGCTTTGTGACAAGCTACACAGTTACTTTGAAAAATTGCTTGTCCCGTTTTTAAATCTGATGCTTCTGTAAGTAATTCTACTGTATTAACATCTACTAAATTTTTAGCAGTTTTTTTCCACTCAGCTATTTCAGCTTTAGCCTCTGTTACAGCAAGTTCATACTCATCGGCTTGATTATACTCTTTAAACACCTCAAAACGCACTAAGTAAACTACTGCAAATATGATTGTTGCATAGAACATATATACCCACCAAGGCGGAAGGTTGTTATCTAATTCTTTAATACCATCGTAGTTGTGATCTAGAACAATTTCGTGTTCTTCTTCAATAGATTTACTACCTAGTGATGCTTTGTATTTTTCTTTAATCCACTTGAACTGACCTTCTTTTTCTTTCAATTCATTAGCGACATACGTAGCTTGTTGTTCTTCGGTTAACGTTTTAAAAAGTATTGTTTTTAACGCTTCTAAACAAACTTCAAAAGAAATGGCAAATAACATTAGTATTCCTACAATTCCCCAGAAATATGGTTCTGTAAACATTGCCCACTCGGCACCTGTTTCATAAACCCATTCCATTAGGGCCGTAATTATTACAAATAATCCTATTATTCTTAAATATGATGCTGTTGTTTTCATTATTCTGTCTCGTTTAGGATTGTATTATCGTCTTCAAGAGGGATGTTGCTTACTTCAATTATATGTGCTTTTTTTGCTGTGAATACCCAAGCAAAAAGAGCTGTAAAAAAGATGAAGAATATCAACAATGAAATCATTGGATAAATTTCAACACCATCTATATTTTCTAAGTTTCCTTTTATAAATTTCAACATAGTGTTATTCGTTTAAGTTTGTTGGAGTCTCTTCTTTGTTTTTGATTTTAATATCTGTTCCTAATCTTTGTAGATATGATATAATAGCTACTACTTCACGATTTCTCATTTCAACAAATTCCACACCATTTTCTTGTGCATATTTTTTATCAGCTTCATAAGTTTTAGCAAAATCAGGATCTGAATAAAGGTCTTTCTCAATTTTAGTTCCTTGCTCATCCATAGATTGTAAAGCATTTGCAATATCCTCTTCGGTATATGGTACTCCTAAAGTTACCATTGCATTTAGCTTATCTATTGTTGCGCTCTTATCTAATTCATTTTGAATAAACCATTTGTAAGATGGCATAATAGAACCTGAAGAAGTACTCTGTGGATCATAGAAGTGATTCAAATGCCAGTTATTACTGTACTTACCACCCACACGATGTAAATCTGGACCCGTACGTTTACTACCCCATAAAAATGGATGGTCATATACAAATTCTCCTGCTTTAGAGTATTCACCATATCGTTCTACCTCACTTCTAAATGGCCTTACCATTTGAGAGTGACAGGAAACACAACCTTCTCTAATATATAAATCACGTCCTTCTAATTCTAATGGTGTGTAAGGTTTTACACTAGATATTACAGGCACATAATCATCTACAATTAGTGATGGTATAATTTGAACCATACCACCAATTAATATTGCTATAGTTGCAAATATGGTAAGTTTAACAGGGCGTCTTTCTAACCAAGTGTGATATCCTTCAGAGCTTGTACGTTTTTTAGTTACTTTAGCAAGTGGTGCTGCTTCTGCAAGTTCATCAGTTACACTAACTCCAGAACGAGCAGTCATTATAAGGTTATAAATACCTATTAAAGCACCAGTAATAAACATTGATCCACCAATAGCTCTCATCCAGTACATTGGCATAATCTCACTTACTGTCTCTAAAAAGTTACCGTAAGTTAACGTACCATCTGGATTAAATTGCTTCCACATTGATGCTTGAACAAATCCTGCAACATACATTGGTAATGCATATAGAATAATACCTAAAGTACCTATCCAAAAGTGAACATTTGCAAGTGATGTAGACCATAATTTTGTTTTAAACAATTTTGGAACCATCCAGTACACCATACCAAAAGTTAAAAATCCATTCCAAGCTAATGCTCCTACGTGAACGTGTGCAATAATCCAATCACTAAAGTGAGCAATTGCATTTACATTTTTAAGTGACAGCATTGGTCCTTCAAAAGTTGCCATACCATAACCTGTAATCGCAACAACCATAAACTTTAAAACAGGATCTGTACGTACTTTATCCCAAGCTCCACGCAATGTTAATAAACCATTAATCATTCCACCCCAAGACGGAGCGATTAACATTACAGAGAAAGCAACACCTAAGTTTTGTGCCCAATCTGGTAATGCTGAATATAATAAGTGGTGAGGTCCTGCCCATATATATATAAATATCAATGACCAGAAGTGAACTATAGAAAGTCTGTATGAATATACAGGTCTATTTGCTGCTTTAGGTACAAAGTAATACATTAATCCTAAGAATGGAGTTGTAAGGAAAAACGCTACTGCATTATGCCCGTACCACCATTGTACAAGTGCATCCTGCACTCCCGCATACATAGAGTAGCTTTTTAAAGCGCTAATAGGCAGCTCCATACTATTTACAATATGCAATACAGCTACTGTAACAAATGTTGCTAGGTAAAACCAAATTGCAACATATAAGTGACGTTGTCTCCTTTTTAAAATTGTTCCAATCAAGTTAGCTCCAAAAACAACCCAAATAAGTGCAATAGCAATATCAAAAGGCCATTCTAATTCGGCATATTCTTTTGTTGTTGTATAACCCAATGGAAGTGTTATTGCAGCTCCTACAATGATAGCTTGCCATCCCCAAAAGTTTAGATTACTCATCCAATCTTTCCACATTCTTGCTTTAAGCAGTCGTTGTGTTGAATAATAAACCCCTGCAAAAATAGCATTCCCTACAAAGGCAAAAATTACCGCATTGGTATGTAATGGTCTTAAACGACCAAAACTTAACCAGGATATACCATCTGTAAGGTTAGGAAATAAAAACATAAAGGCTAATAATAAACCTACACTCATACCAACAACACCCCAAAACATAGTGGCGATGATGAATTTGCTTACGATTTTGTTATCGTAGTAAAACTTTTGTACTTCCATAATTACTTAAGTTATTCTTTGGTTTTGATTGATTCCTCTTTTGATGTAGTTATCGAGGTCTTACTTTCCTTAACAAGTTCGTCGTCAAAAAGCATGCGCACAGATGGCGTATAGGTGTCGTCATACTGTCCGCTTTTTACTGACATAACAAATGCCGCAAAAAAGCCGAGTGCAACAACTACACTAATTGCCAAAAGCATATAAATAATACTCATACCTACCTGAATTATATTACAAAACTACCATCGATGGCACTTTTAAAAGATGACATTTATCATCTTTAGGTTTTGACTCATTGATTTCTGTTAAATAAATGTTATTTAAAATTCACAAAAAGCTGAAAACTAGCTATTTAAATCAATTATAGCCTGTTATTTAGATTCATTAAATCTTCTTCCTAAAATATGGGTCCCAATTGTTGTGAACACCACGATACTTATTGAACTTAAAGGCATTAGAATCGCAGCCACTACTGGAGCTAAGTTTCCTGTAATTGCAAAACCTAAACCTATTAAATTATAGAAAAGAGAGAAAATGAATGCGTACTTGATCACTTTAATACCTTTGCGAGATAAATTTAAAAACTGTGTAATTTCTTTAAACTTTGAAGCATCTAAAATTCCATCGCAAGCAGGTGAAAAAACATTCACATTTTCTGAAATTGATATTCCCACATTACTTTGTGCAAGTGCTCCAGCATCATTAAGTCCATCACCAATCATTAAAACATTCTTACCATTATCTTGAAGTGTTTTTATGTAATCTAATTTATCTTCAGGTTTTTGATTGAAAAGTATTGTAGTGTTTTTAGGAAGTAACGTAGACAAATGTTCTTTCTCACCATCATTATCTCCAGAGAGAATAACAATACCTGTAGTCTTTTTCAAGGTATCGAAAACTTCTTTTACACCTTCGCGATACTCATTATAAAACACATAACATCCCTTGTAAATATTGTCTGTGCTAATATGCACCGCAGTACGTTGATGCGCATCTTCTTGTGTTTTTTTATGAGAAGCATCTACAAAGCCAAAAGAACCTACCTTAATCTTGCGATTATTTATTACTCCAGTAATTCCTTGCCCTACTTCCTCTTTAAAGTTGTCTAGAGTTTGAATATTATTTTTATCAAGTATTGCATACAATGATCTACTTAGAGGGTGATTTGAAGCCCTTAAAGTACTAGTTAGCAATGCTTTTTCTTCATCATTTAATGCCACACCCTCATATGTAATAGTGTTTTTAACACTTGTAGTTAGTGTTCCTGTTTTATCAAAAACTACAGTATCAATATGAGCTAATTGCTCAATAACTGAACTATTTTTTAAATACAACTTATGTCTTCCAAAAATGCGAAGTAAGTTCCCTAAAGTAAAAGGTGCCGCCAGTGCAATAGCACAAGGACAAGCAACTATTAGCACTGCAGTAAAAACATTTAATGCTATTGATATGTCAATAAACATCCACACAATTGTTGCTAAAATAGCGATGACTAATAAACTCACAGTAAATCGCCTACTTATACTATCAGTAATATTCTCAAAAGCACTTTGTTTGTTTTTGCTAAAAATAACATTAGACCATAATTGGGTTAAATAACTCTGCTCAACTGGCTTTAAAACCTCCACTTCAATTACTCCAGCTTGCTGTCTACCTCCAGCAAAAAGTTGGTCACCAGAAACTTTATTTACAGGTTCAGCTTCTCCTGTAACAAAACTATAATCTATTAAAGCATTCCCTTTTATTAATATAGCATCTACTGGTAACAACTCGCTATTTCGTATTAAAATACGATCTCCTTTTTTTAATTCGTATACCTGTGTTTGCTCTTCTTTTTTAATTGAAGAATCATTGGTTTCGTTTTTAACAAGACGAGTTACCGCTATAGGGAAATATGATTTATAGTCGCGCTCAAATGATAAAAATGCATAGGTTTTCTGTTGAAAAAATTTCCCTAACAATAGGAAGAATACTAGCCCCGCCATACTATCAAAAAAGCCAGATCCCCAATCCATAATAATTTCTACAGTAGACCTTATAAATAATACCGAAATACCAATTGCAATTGGTACATCGATATTTAAAATATTAGATCGAAGTCCTTTATACGCTGAAATAAAATAATCACGCCCCGAATAAAAAGCAACAGGAAGTGCAAAGCAGAACATTAACCATCTAAAAACATGTTTAAATTTTTCTAACCAAAATTCATTGACTTCGAAATATTCCGGAAAGGAAAGAAACATAATATTTCCAAAGGCAAAACCTGCAAGTCCTAATTTGTAAATTAAACTCCTATCAATATTTGATTTTTTTTCGGAAGCATCGTCTAATGAAATATATGGTTCGTAGCCTATTCTTGATAATAAAATTACCAAATCTTGAAGTGATAATATTTCAGAAGAATATGTGATTCGTACAGTTTTCTTCGGAAAGTTAACTTGTGCAGTTTTTACAGCTGGATTAAGCTTATTTAAGTTTTCTAATACCCAAATGCACGAACTGCAATGAATTGATGGAATTAGCAGCGAAACAACTTGAGTATCTTGCTCATCAAATTCAAGCAACTTAGCAACGATTTGTTCATTTTCAAGAAAGTCAAATTTCCCTTCTTGTTCCAATGGAGTTGTTCCTGGAGTACGCTCTAAATCGTAATAGTACGATAGATCGTTATCGTTTAGAATATCGAAAACAGTTTTACAACCATGACAACAAAAAGTTTTGTCTTGGTGTGAGATTACAGTTGTTCTGCACTCATCACCACAATGGAAACAAGCTGACATAAAATATTAATTTGCTCAAGCGCTCAACGCTCATTATACCTACTGCAAAGATTGCTAACTAAAAGCACTCATAAAGTGATATATGTCACATAACTAATTTAATAATGTTAGTTCCTTTGTAGATACTAAAAATAATAAAATGAACGATTTCAATGAAAGTCGATGTGAAAATTGTGTAGTAAGACAATTGAACACACTTAAGGAACTTAGCAAAGAAGAATTAAAGCGAATTTCCGATAGCAAAACTAGCATGTTTATAAAAAAAGGAGAAGCTATTTTTAAAGAAGGTGAAAAACTAAACGGTGTTTTTTGTATTCGATCAGGTGTTTCAAAATTGTCTAAACTAAGTGATAACGGAAAAGACCAAATATTAAAAATTGCCACTAAAGGGGAAGTGATGGGACATCGCTCAGTTATTACTGAAGAGAAGACAAACCTCAGTGCTGTAGCTTTAAATGATATGGAAGTTTGTTTTATTCCTAAACAACATCTATATGATAGTTTAAATAGTAATATATCATTCACTAAAGCAGTATTAGTGCAAATGGCTGAAGATTTAAAGTTTGCTGATGAGCTTGTGGTAAACATGGCGCAGAAAACCGTAAAACAACGTATTGCTGAAACCTTAAGATATCTTGAGAATAATTTTGGATTAGACGATGATGGTTACCTAAAACTCATCTTAACTAGAGAAGACATTGCTAATATTGTTGGTACTGCTAAAGAAGCTTGCATTAGAACACTTGCTACTTTCAAAAAAGAAGGATGGATTGTAACAGATGGAAAACGTATTAAAATAGTAGACGAAAAAGCCCTCTATCGATTGATAGAGGGCCTTTAATTTATGAGTTAAATAATAGCTTATTTTCCGTAAGCGTAATCTTAAATTTTAACTGTAAGTACTGGTAATTTTGAGTGGTTTACTACATCCTCTCCTATACTTCCAGTGAAAAAATGCGCTAATCCTCTTCTACCGTGTGTAGGGATTCCAATAATATCGGCTTTTACTTTTTTAGCATAGTTAAAGATTCCTCTCTCAACATTGTAATCTGAATAAATTGCTACATCTTCAGGAAGTAATTTATACCCTGTAAGTTGTACAATGAAGTCTACAATACGCTGATCGATTTCCTTTGTGCTTAAGTATTGCTCTCCAGGTTGATTGATGAATACATTTTTCACTTCAATATTTAAAGATTCGAAAAATGACATTGCCTTTTTGAAAGAAACAATACTTTCCGTTTTGTAATCGCAAGCAAACACTGCTTTAGTTGGTGTAAATGTGTCTCCACCTTTAATAACTAATACAGGTACTTTTGAGCTACGAACAACTTTCTCAGTATTTGATCCTACAAATACTTCTTGAAAACCACTACTACCGTGAGAACCCATTACTATTAAATCTGCTTCATATTCCTGAGCCACATCATCAAGTTCACTAAAAATTTTATAATTTTTTACTGTGGTATGTATAGTTAAACCCTCTAAATAATCTTTATCTAAAAGTTCTTCAAATCTTTTCTGTGTTAGCTTCACAAAAAACACACCTTCCATTGTATCACTTTCTTTGGTAAGGTTTGCTTCACTTAAACCCATCATATGCACAGCAACAAGTTCTGCATTTTGTTTTTTAGCTATTTGCGCAGCTACTTTAAGTGCATTTTCTGAATATTCTGAGAAATCTACGGGTACGATAATTGTTTTCATCTTTAATATATTAGAAGGTTATACGCCAAAGGTACTTTCTTCATACACTCCTAAAAATGATAAAAATCATCTTTAATAAACTGTTTAATTTATAACACTACTCCTACTTCCTTTTTTACCTCTAAACAAAGCTGGGATTTGGTTATAGTCTAAAAAGTATTGCAGTTTAATAGATAAAGTATGATTTATGGGCTGATCAAACAAAGTTCCAATACTTTGAGTGTACGAGTCTCTTGCCTCGTTATCTTGATTAAACAATTGGTTTCTATAAAGAGCCGTTAGAAAACTACCTGGCGCAAATTGCCAAGAATAACTCAAATCTAAATTCCATGTAGAGAAATTAATATCTGGATTATTTTCGATACTCTCTGTAGTATATCCTGAAGTTGAAGAAACTGTACCGTCATCATTTAGTGAAAACAATTGTTGATCATACTTTACAACTCCCCAATAATTTCGCAATGACAATGCTAAAGTATTGTATGGATTAAAGTTATAATTTGCACTTATTGACTGCTCAACTTCAATACGCTTTCGGTCGCCAAAAATTACATCATCATCCGTTTTTGTAACAAAACCTCTATCGCCACTATAATACTCTCTATCAATAAAATAAGAAATTAAAAACTTGTCACTTATACGGTACCTTGGTCCAAAACCTATCCAGTAATTCACATAATCACGTCCTTCGTCTAAAAAGGTTTCTACCCCACTATACAAGTTTATCGCTAGTTTTTTATTAGCATTTGACTCAAACCATAAATTTGTATTTACACCATCTTGAGTAATAAAATAGCTTCCCTGTTTTCGGGGTTCGAAATAATCGTATTGCTTTCCCGGTTGAAGATTTAGACTAATCCCAAATGAATTTAACTTAGTTGTTGTTCCGTTAAAATTTCCGCCAAATCCAAATCCAGTAAACGTACTTGGATCAGCCAATCGTGTATAATTAACGTATGCTCCTATATAGTAACTATTGAAAATTCCTTCAGGTTCAAAAATTCTATAGCTACCATCAACACCAAAGTTGTTATAATTGTTTCTAAACAACAATCCTAAATCATTAATATCATAATCCTTATCAGCATAACTATGATCAAAACTATAACGGTATTTACCGTGTATTTTTCTTATGTATAAAAATGAACTATATCCAGTTTGGGTTCCTGTTTCTAGATTGAGGTTACTCATTTTCACCTCAGCGCGAACATTATAGGTATTACGCTTGTTAGTGATACTTGATATCAAACCTGTAACATTTGCGTCTCTAAAGCTCCCTTCACGCATAACGTTCGTATTAATAATTCCTACAGATGAGTTGCCATTAAATTGTTGGTCTGCAACTAAAATGTTATAGTTTGCAAATGGTTCCACATCTACTTGTCTAATTTCGCCAGTTATGGCATCTTCTATAGTCGCTCTAGCACGTTCCGTAAATGAGTTAAAAATACCCAAACCGAGTCCTTTTTTTGTTCTTCCTGAAACTTTAATTGCATTTAACACTTTCACTGTTTCAGGATATTCAATCACCTCTTCATTTTCATTTAAATCTGGATCTCTTGTTGGCGAACTACCTACACGTCTTGAAAAAAACAGATTTCCTTTATTAAAAAGATCCACCCCTTCAGTAAAAAACTGTCGTTGCTCACTGAAGGTTTGCTCAAACGGACCCAAGTTTAGCGACACATCATCAAAACCAGCTTGGCTAAAATCTGGTATTAGTGTGGCATCTAGTGTAAAGTTTTCGGTGATTCCATATTTTATATCTAATCCTGCATTAAAATTAGATTCGTGATCTCCATCATATATATTTTGAACGGTCGAAACAAAAGGATAAAAAGATAGCCTCACTGGAGGTTCAAGATCTTTAAGTCCATTTAACTCCCCGTGATATAAACCAATATTCCCAATAGTAGGGTCTAATGGATTCCAAGTATACTGCGATTCATCACGTCTAAATCTCCTATGAAACTGGATTCCCCAAGTTTCTAAATTATTATTGTCAAATCGTAAGCAACGATATGGTATTTTCATTTCAAGTGACCAACCATTATCATTAATTTTAACAGCACTATCCCAAACAGCATTCCAACCAAAATCTTCACCTACACTAGGATTTGCAATGGCATCGGCTTGTGTACCGGATGCAAAAACAAAAAACTCAGTATCATTTTGAGCATCATTATTGGGGTTAATTACAATTCCAAAAAAATCAGCATTCCCAAAATTATCTCTTGACGAAAGCTGTTTATCAATTTTTAATGGGTCATCATATAGAAAAGCAGATATATAAAGTGCAGCATCATCATACGTCATTTTAACAATTGTTTTATTTGCCTCCGTATCCTCAACTCCTACATTGGGTCTAAACTGTGTAAATCCCTTTGCTTCATCTACATTCTTCCACGCAACGTCATCTAAAACACCATCTATTTTAGGCGCATTATCAGTTCTAGAAATGATAAGCGATTTTTTTTCTTGACCCAGGCTGCTCAAAGAAAACAGCATGGCAAGCGCTAATAAAAAATTGAATTTCATTGGTTTAGTGGTTGGTTGTTACATTATAGACACTAAAATTCTATTTGTGTTACACTTAAAACCTATATTTCTTTTTAAAAGTTCTTCTGAAATTTTAAGAATTTAACAAATCATATCATTCATTTACAATTGTCAAGAGCTAAAAAAACCTTCACATTTCTGCGAAAGTTTTCTTTTAACGAGGCTTATTTATGATTAATTTCTAAACTAATTATTAGTTAATGGTTTTCATCTTTTGACGTTTAATAAACTTGACAATTTCATACCAAATAACTGATAAAAATCCCATCCCAACACTTATAGCTATGAGTGAAATTGGTAATATTTCGAATTGAAAAAATTGATTTATTGGTTTGAAAAACAATAATAGTACTGCTATAAACACAGTAATTCCAGTTACTATTGGTATCAATTTATTTTTGTAAGTTATAGTCGTCAATACTGAATAGAAAAAAGAACGATTCACAAAGGTTAGAAATATATTAGCCGAAATAAGTACCGTAAATACCATCGTTCTAGTAACTGATTCATTAAAACCTTGCGACACTGCATATTGATACGTCAATAACACACCCAAAGTTATCATCAACCCTTGAAAAACACTAGTAGTTAATTCTTTTCTATTAAAAAAAGACGCTGTAAAAGGTCTTGGTTTTTGGTGCATTGTATTTTTCTCCATTGGTTCATTTTCATACACAATTGAGCAGGTAGGTCCCATTATTAACTCTAACAAAATAATATGAACTGGCGATAATATATTAGGAAATACCCATCCTAAAACCAAAGGCATAAACACCGTAAGGATGATTGGTATATGTATTGAAATTATATATTGAATTGCCTTTTTTAAATTACTATAAATTTTTCTCCCCATACCAACTGCATCAACCATTTTAGAAAAATCATCATCGACTAATATCAGTGACGCTGTATTTTTCGCTATTTCTGTTCCTTTTTTACCCATAGCAATACCTATGTGAGCTGTTTTTAATGCTGGACCATCGTTTACACCATCTCCCACCATTGCCACAATTTCTCCGTTCGCTTTTAAGGCATTAACAATTTTAAGTTTCGCATCTGGAAACATTCTTGTAAAAATTTGTTTTTCTAATACAGTCTTAGATAGTTCCGTTGGCGACAATTTCATTAATTGATCGCCAGAAATACTCCGTTCATAGCCTCTAAAACCTATTTGTTTAGCAATTGCTGTAGTTGTTGCAGCATTGTCTCCCGTGATAATTTTCACATTGATTCCTGCTTTATGAAAAGCTTCAAAAACTGATTGGATATTCTTTTTTGGTGGATCATAAAAAGCCACTAACCCAATAAAATCAAATTTAAAATCCTGCTGTTTTTCTGGAAAGTTATCTCCTTCAAAATCAGCTTTACCTACTCCTAAAATACGATACCCGTCACTAGAGAGTATTGTAATAGCCTGTTGTACTTCCTCCTTTTCCATTGCAGAAAGCTTAGATACTTTTATTAAAGCTTCAGGCGCACCTTTTGCAGCTATTATTCTATTTCCGTTATTATTTTGAAAAACGTGTGTCATCATTGGAGGTTTCCCCTCTAATGGATACTCATGATATATATTATAATTTGGTCTTTCATCATTTAAAAAGTGATTACTATAACTTTCATGCAAAGCAATTTCCATAGGATCAAATGGAATAGGTTCACTCGCCCACATTGAAATTTCAACTAATTTTTTATCCTCTTTAGTAAAGGTTTCGGAAGTTGAAATTATCTTTTTGTTTTTAAAAGTGTACAATTTAGCGAGCGTCATTTTATTCTCGGTTATTGTACCTGTTTTATCAACACAAATAATAGAAGCACTTCCTAAAGTTTCGACAGTTTTCATTTGTTTTACTACCACTCCCATCCTCATTAATCTCCAGGCTCCCATGGCCATAAACGTTGTAAACGCAACTGGAATTTCCTCAGGTAAAATACTCATAGCTAGTGTTAGCGCCTTAAGTAAACTATCTAACACGTTAAATGATTTAAAATAATTGATTGCCCACACTAACACGAAAACCAACACTCCACCAACCACCATTTTCTTTACAAAATTGTTGATTTGAACTTCTAAAGGTGTTTTCTCGTCAAGTACATCTTCAAGGCTTTTCCCTATTTTTCCTAATTTAGTATTTAGCCCTATACTAGTTACGGTTGCAATCGCTAAACCACTAGTCACCATTGCTCCCATATAAATGGTGCTATTATCTAAATCAGGATTTTTATAAACCGAAAAAGATTCTCCTGTGAGAATCGACTCATTCACTGAAAAATCATTTGAGTGTACAATTACCCCATCGGCTGGTATTGTTGTGCCTTCTTCCACCATCATACTATCACCCACTACAATTTCGGTAGTTTTTATTTCGGTTACTTCACCATCTCTTATTACTTTACAATTAGGATGTGTGTAAATTTTCAGCTTTGCTAAAGCGTCTCTACTTCTCGAATCTTGGTACAATGAAATTGCTGAAACAAATACAATTGCGATGGCTAAAAAAATACCATCATCGTAATTTGCTGTAATAAAATAAATTGATGAGGTAACTAAAAGCAACACTACCATTGGCTCTTTTAGCAAGTTTTTTAATGCAAACCACAACCCACTTTCTTTTTTAAAATTTAATACATTCTCACCGTGTACTCTACGTGATTCTAGTACTTGGTCACTAGTAAGGCCTTTTATATTTTGATTTTCTATGGACATTCACTTCAATATTTTGATTCTAAATAACTAGTGCTATTTGAGTTTGAACCTTTTAATTTCTTGTAACTTTATTTACAAGAAATATTTGCGCATCAAAATTAGAGATAGCGGCATTACCTTAATATGATTAAAATCAGTTAAAAAAGGCTTTTATATGCTGAAATTTGCCTGAGAGAACATTCGCTAAAACCATTACTATCACTATGATTTGGAACTTAATATTTATTAATCTTTTCGTGTTTTCGTTAAATCCTATTAGCATTTCAGACAAAACACTTCACTTTGATATTGTTCATAAAAACAATATAGTTGGAGATTTAATAGCCTCTAAGCGTGTTTTTGATTCTAAAACCTATTATGAAAGTTCTACAACTATCAAAACTAAAATTATAAGAGAATTTAGTGTCAACTACACATACAATGTGCAATTTTATAATGAAAATTTAGAAAAAGCTGACGTTCACATTACTGTAAATGATAAGCCACATGCTGAAACACTAACAAAATGGAACAACACAAATTACCAAATTGTAAAAGATAACACTGTAGAAAACCCAATAAACAAGACTATTAATTACGCGACTATACAGTTGTATTTTAAAGAACCTAAAAACATTAAATCTTGCTACTCAGAGCAAGATGCTAGTTTTAATACCATTGTATCAATGGGAGATCACGTCTATAAAAAAGTGAACTCAAAAGGAAATGAAAATCTTTATTTTTATGAAAAAGGGACTTTGAAAAAAGCAACAATTGACGGAGGACTTATAAAGTTTGAAATTATAAGCACTAGAATATGACGCTCTTTCTTATTTTGTATTTTCTTGTAGCTTTCATAATAATGGGAAAGTTATTACTTTATGGAATAAGGCCTACTAAAACACTCGCCTGGTTGTTAGCTATATTCACAGTTCCTGTGGGTGGAATGCTTTTTTACTTTATTCTTGGGCGAAATAGAAGAAAAAACAAATTCTATACACTCAAAAAAACCAAAGAAATATCGCAATACTATAAAAAAGTTGAAACCTATTATAATACTCTTGATAGTGCCAAAAATAGCAATGTACCACTTGCGATTAAAAAACATATTAAACTAGCTAAGCTAATTACTAAAGGATCTAAATTTCTTCCATCTCTAGGAAATGAGTTAATTCCATTAAAAAATGGAAAAGCTACCTTCGATGCTATATTTACCGCTTTATCAACTGCTAAGAAATTTATACATATTCAGTATTATATTTTTGAAGAAGGCGATTTAGCCGAAAAGTTCAAAACCTTATTAATTAGTAAAGCAAAAGAAGGTGTAGAGGTACGTTTTCTATATGATGCTTTAGGTAGTAGAACTTTAAGCAACAACTACATAAATAGTATTAAAAAAGAAGGGATAAAGGTTTACAGTTTTTTACCGATGCGATTAGGTAGACTCTTATCTTCCATTAATTATAGAAACCATCGAAAAATAATTATAGTCGATGGTATTGTTGGGTTTACGGGTGGCATCAACGTATCAGACAAATATATAAAAGGTGATCCAGATTTAGGCAATTGGTATGATATGCATCTTCAATTAAGTGGAGCTATTGTTAATAGTTTACAAGCTGTTTTCGCAATGGATTGGACTTTTGCAAGTGGAAATGACACTCTTTTAAACACAAAATATATTGTAAAACAGACTACAACAGGAAACGTTATTGCTCAAATTGTCGCAAGTGGTCCTGACTCTGATTTCTCCTCCATACAACAACTTTATTTTTCAATAATTAATAGTGCTAAAGAGTACGTTTATATTACAAACCCATACATCATTCCGGGAGAAGCTCTCTTAGAAGCGTTACAAGTTGCAGCAATGAGTGGTATAGATATTAGGTTATTACTTTCTAAAAATTCAGATAGCTTTCTAGTTAAATGGAATGTGCGTTCACACTTCGAGCAGTTACTTGAAGCTGGAGTTAAAATATATTTATATCCAGATGGTTTTCTACATAGTAAAGTGATCGTTTCAGATAATGCGTTAACGTCCATTGGCACCGCTAATTTAGACATTAGAAGTTTTGAGCAAAACTATGAAGTAAATGCACTTATTTATGATACTAAAATAACCAAAAAACTTAAAAGTGATTTTTTAAAGGACTGCGATAAAAGTAGTCAGATAGATTATAACCTATATCTAAAGAGGTCAAAAATAGACCGAATAAAAGAAGGGCTCGCTAAAGTTTTTAGCCCTATATTATAATGTAATGTAGCATTTCTTATTAAAATTCAACTTCATATCTTTGAATCACCCAATACCATTATAATGAAATTAGGATTAGTACTATCTGGCGGAGGAGCTCGTGGAGCAGCACATATAGGGGCAATTAAAGCATTTGAAGAATACGGTATTTCGCCTACACATGTTTCAGGAACAAGTGCAGGAGCGATTGTTGGCGCATTATACGCTGCGGGAATACCTTGGTCTGAAATTTTAAATTTTTTTAAAACCATCTCTATTTTTCAAACAACTAGATATGCACGGAATATGCCTGGTTTTATAAATTCGGGTAAGTTTTATGATGATTTAAAACAGTTTCTTCCTGATGACAATTTTAATGCACTAGGGAAAGAGCTTTTTATAACCGCTGCTAACGTAATTGATGGTACTTCTAAAACTTTTAGCAAAGGACAACTTATAAAACCCATTATAGCTTCAGCTTCGTTTCCTGGTGTGTTTACTCCTACCGAAATTAATGGGAAGTTTTATATAGACGGTGGGACTTTAAATAATTTTCCTGTAGAACCACTGAAGGAAGAGTGCGACAAAATAATAGGTATTTACGTCAACCCTTTAAAAAAGATAACAATTAAAGACTTAAAATACTCTTTTGCAGTTGTAGAAAGAGCTTATAAAATTAAAGTTGCCTCAGAGTCTATGCTAAAATTTCCTGATTGTGATTTAGTAATATACCCTGAAGATTTATTAAAATTTGGGACTTTTGATATGAAAAACGTAGATGCAATTTTTAACGTAGGTTATACTTCAACAATTAAAATGCTAGAAGAAAACAAGTCCGTGTTTATCTAATATTCAAAAAAAATGTTTTGTAAAAATTGTGAAATTTCAGTAATAAAATTCATTTCTAACAGCTGATATTTATCATTTATTATATTACAGAAAGTAGTCACCTTTATATATAATTTATAAAGTATTTGACTATGAAACCTAATATCTCACTCTACAAAAACAAACAAGAGTTTCGTTTATCCTTTACAAGAACTTTCCCAGAATTAGTTAAATCTAAAAAGGAAGGCAATCAAGAATTTTTTAATCAGCAAGTTTTAAAAATTACACCCGATATCCGAAAATATATTAACGGGCAATTTAACACTGCAATTAAAAAAGGTCACTTTCCAAAAAACAAGTATAAAGCAGATGATATTATTGATCAGCTTTTTATTGAAATATACAATCATATTGAAGAAGTAAATCATGAGGATGAATTTTATGTTTGGCTTTTGAAAAAAACAAACGAATTACTTGATGATGTTTTTGTCAATGAGGAATTTGACGAATTGTTTTTCAATAACATTGATGATTACTCTAAACCTGAGTGGGATGAGCTACAGGAAAAGTATAGCACTGATGGTGGTGGCGATTTACTAATGATTGAAGACTTAGACGATATGTCATACAACCACAATGACTATAGTTTAAATCATGTGTTTGTTGAAGAAAAAGAAAATGATTTAGTTAAAAAAATAGATAAAAATTTAAAAGATGAGGAGGTGCAAAAACACATAGAAATGGTATTACATAATCTTCCAACTTCTATGCGGAACATTTTTGAACTTTTCACTAAACAGCATTTGGAAATAGAAGAAATAGCTCAAATTAAAAATATCACTATTGATAAGGCTAAACAGTTATTAAAAGATGCTAAAAAAGCATTACAACTTAGTCTTTTAAACAGATATCCTAAAGAGGATTATTAAGCTAAACTTCTTTATTAAAAGACACTAACTAACACCCAAATAACTCCTATTATAATTACGCTACCAAAAGCAAAACCCACATACTTAGCAGTAGTCTTTGAGCCTTTAAATATCGCAATACCTAATTTGACAAGCATATTGCTAATGGTTGCTGCTATTATAACAGATGACGCAAGAGCAAGTTTATCTCCTTCGAGAGAGAATTTCGCCATACTAATGGTAATTGCATCAGTATCTGCTAAACCAGCAATTAAAGCAGAATAATACAATCCGCTTTCACCAAAAAACTGATTGCTATAAAAAACAGCGAAAAGTATGATAACATATACAGCTCCAAATTTTATAGCATTCAGTACATTTAATGGGTTACCTAATTTAATATTGGTATCTGGTTTAGGGTCATCCTTTCTCATTAATAATAAGGTTGCCGTAACACAAATTACTGTCAAAATCCCAAAAGGGATTGCGAGGTTTATTAAAATAGTATTGTTGAATATATAGGCTAACAAAGCAAGCCTAGGAAACATAATTGCCGATGCGACAATTATTCCTGCACTGTATTTTTTAGAAAGTTCTGGAGACTCTTTACTACTTGAGGCATAATTCCAGGCAACGGCTGTACTAGATATGAGTCCTCCAAGGATGGCCGTAAGTATAATGCCTTTTTTTGACCCTACAAATTTCACTAAAAAGTATCCAATAAAGTTTAGAAAGGATACAATTACAATTATAGAACCTATCTCAAAAGGGTTTATTAAACCATCTGGCCCATATGGTTTGTCAGGAAGGAAAGGGAGTATTAATAACGCTATAATAGTAAACTTAATAAACGCAAAAAGCTCTTGAGAAGTTATATTACTTATAACAGATCTAAACCTTGTTTTTAATGAAAGTAACGTAACAATAATTACTGCTGTTGCAACAGCATCTCTATAGTATTCAGCCGAGACCATTATCCCTAAAACAAAAGTTGCTATTAAGGCTAAATTAGTCGTTAACCCTTGACCATATTCCTCTTGTTTTTGAGAAAAATGATAAAGCGCTAAAAATAAAATAAACGTACCTAGGCTTGTTATTAATAGCCAAGGAGTAAATAATTGAGTAAGACTAGCTATTGAGAAACCAAGGATTGCAACAATAGGGAATGTCCTTATTCCTGCAAATCCCTTTTCCTCTTTAAGTTTGTCGTATTCCCTTTCTAGGCCAATGATAAGGCCTATTCCTAAGCTTATCAAAACCCCTAACATATAGGGCCCAACTAGTACATTTATATCTTGGTATGTCTGCATCTAGTATTACATATACTTCTCAAGAAACCTGAAAAACTCTTTTTTAAGCTCAGAGTATATATGTCTTTGTGTTTCTATTTTATTTCTAAACGCCACATGCTCTTTTGTTAAATGTATATCAAGCGCATCTTCACCTGTTTTGCTTTGTCCAGCAATACGAGTTTCGTGTTTATCTATAGTTTCCTGTAAATCTTGAATTACTCCTCCGTGAAGTATAAACTCGTTTTGATAGTGCTCTAATTGCGCAAGAACATCCTTATTTGTCCATCGTGAAACAAGTTCACTTAACTTGCTATTGAAAAACTTTAACTCATCTTTCCAAAATGCAAGTTCCCCTTTCCACTGCTCGTGTTCAAAGTGCATACTCGCATTTTCTAAAACATCTTTTTTCATATTAATTGTATTTAAAATTAAACTTTAGAATCACTTTAAAAAGCAACGTAAAGGTTTGTAATAAAAACAATATATAAACTGATTTAAATCAGTTCGCTAAAGTTGTTTCAGCGGTATTAGTATGACGTAATTTTCTTTCTTCGAATTGAATCTTTCTGAAATGTGCTCCATTTATAGTTTCCTTCATAAACTCCATTAGTCTCCCAATCACCATATAAAGGATTTGGCAGCACAATGAATTTTTTTCCGAAGTCTAATCTTAAACTATCAGCATTTTTATTTCTGATCTCTGTGGTACTTTTTTCAAACACAATTGAAAAATCGGATAAATTATCCCCTAGAAACATCACGATATTATGTGATTTCATAACCTCAAGACGCCTGTCTAATTTTCCACTAGTGGCATCTTTTAAAAATACATGTGATTGATCTGCAAAAGGAAAACCTACTTTTATTAGATTAGCAATTGTTTCCTTTTTCTGAAGTGTTTTTCTGTTTGAAATGTAAAAAACCTCAACTCCTTTACTCTTTGCATACTGGAAAAAATCAACCGCACCCGGAATTGCTTTTGCATTTTTAAGTGTTACCCATTCTTTCCATCGTGATGAGGTGTACTCTTCATCTAGCTCAACTTGTTTACCACTATATGGACTATTATCTAAAATAGTTTCATCAATATCTGTTACGATAGCAATTGGTTTATCAAACTCGTTTTTAGCATTTAAAATATTGTCTAACTGTAATCTCGCTAAGTTAAAAGCTTGATATGTTAAAGCTCTATACTCAGCTGATTGTTGTTGCCAAAGTATTGCTTGAATGGAGTGCTCACGAACAGGAATATTCGTGTTTATAGTTGTTATTTTGCTACTTTCGGTTTGTGTTACTTGAGTTTTGCAACCTATAAGTAATCCAAAACTAAAAAGGGTAATGAGCAATTTCTGTTTCATAGTATTTTTAATTCAAAATTATAAAAACTGACATCCTTTTGAAAAACTCAATATCTATAATTCACATAAATAACTGAGCTGTAATTTAAAAAAGTTAGTGTATTAATTTATAAGCTTGTTTCGCTATTTCTAATTCTTCATTAGTAGGGACCACTATAATTTTAACTTTAGATGCCGTGGTATTGATTTCGTTTATCCCACTAGATCTTTGTTCGTTTTTAGATTCATCTAGCGCAATTCCGAAGTATTCCATTTCATCACAAACTAGTGTACGAATCACACTTGAGTTTTCTCCTATACCGGCTGTGAATACAATTGCATCTAATCCATTCATTGACGCCGCGTAAGCCCCAATGTATTTTTTAATTCGGTAAGCATTCATTTGCAAAGCTAAAATGCAGTATGGATCTCCATTCTCTGCTTCTCTTTGTATATCTCGCAAGTCGCTATACCCTGTAAGTCCAAGCATTCCACTTTTTTTAGTGAGTAAAGTATCTACTTCCTCAAGTGTATAACCAAGCGTATTAACCATATATGAAATAATGGAGTGATCAATATCTCCACTTCGAGTACCCATAATAAGGCCATTTGCAGGAGCAAAACCTAAACTGTGATCTATACTTTTTCCATCTAAAATTGCCGTCATACTGCATCCATTACCTAAGTGGATAGAAATAATTTTAGAGTTTTTAATCCCTAAATATTCAATAGCTTTTTTAGAAACATACTTATGGCTTGTTCCATGAAAGCCATAAAGCTGTATATGCTCATCCTCATAAAAGGTATTAGGGATTGCAAACTTTTTAGCTTTTTCAGGAATAGTTTGGTGAAAAGCTGTGTCAAAAACAGCTACCTGTTTTGCGTTAGGAAAAAGTTGTTCTGCAATAAGTATTCCTTCTAGATTATTTGGGTTATGCAAAGGTGCAAGTACATCGTATTCTTTAATTTTATTTTTCACTTCGGAAGTAATCAAAGTTGTATCTGAAAAAAAATTACCACCATGCACTACACGATGCCCAATGACTTGAATTTCGTCAGTATCTTTAATCACTCCATTTTCCTGATGAAGTAATAAATCTACAACTCTTTTTAGCCCTTCCTTATGATTATCTATTCTGTCTATTTCTTCTATATCAAAGCGATCAGTTTTGTACTTTAAAATAGCTTTGTGATCACCTACACGTTCTATAAGACCACTACAAATTAAGTTTCCTGAAGGCTCTTGTATTAACTGAAACTTTATAGAAGAACTTCCAGAGTTAATTACCAATATATTCATATTTCAACGGTTTTATTAAATTCCTTGTGCTTGTATAGCAGTCACTATTACAGTGTTAAAAATATCATCAATAGTACAACCTCTACTTAAATCGTTTACTGGTTTATTTAACCCTTGAATTATAGGTCCAATCGCAAGTGCCTTCGTTTCTCTTTGCACTGCTTTATAGGTATTATTCCCTGTATTAAGATCTGGAAAAATAAACACGTTTGCTTGACCAGCAACTTCAGAATCTGGCATTTTAGTTTTACCAACATTCATATCTACCGCGGCATCATATTGTATAGGCCCTTCCACTTTTAAATCTGGTCTTCTTTGTTTTACAATTTCAGTTGCTTTTCTCACTCTTTCAACATCTTCTCCAGTTCCAGAAGTTCCCGATGAGTATGAAAGCATCGCAATTTTTGGTTCAATACCAAATGACAAACTGGTCATTGCTGATGAAATAGCTATTTCGGCTAACTGTTCAGCAGTAGGATTTGGGTTAATCGCACAATCGCCATAAACAGATACACGATCTTCTAAACACATAAAAAAGATGGATGAAACTAATGATGTTTCTGGTTTAGTTTTAATGAATTGTAGCGCAGGACGAATGGTGTGTTGCGTGGTGTGTATTGCTCCCGAAACCATTCCGTCAGCTTTACCCATATAAACCATCATTGTCCCAAAGTAAGAGACGTCTTCCATTAAATCTTCAGCCATTGCTAAATTCACGTTTTTGTGTTTTCTTAGCTCAAAGAGGGTTTTAGCAAAGGAGTCAAAATAGACTGATTCTCTAGGATTTATTACTGAAATTTTATTTAAATCTAACGCAATATCTAGCGTTGCAATTTTTTCCTCTATTTGTTTTCTATCACCTAGAATAGATATTTCAACTACATCTAAATCGACCAATTGCTTTGTCGCCCTTAGCACACGCTCATCTATTCCTTCAGGCAACACAATATGTTTTTTATTAGATTTTGCTGTTTTCAATAAGTTATACTGAAACATTCTAGGTGTTATCCCTTTGGTCTCAAACGTTATTAATCGCTCTACTAAAGCCGCTACTTTTACGTGCTTTTCAAAGTCCTTTATTAACGTGATAATTTTTTGAGTGTTCTGCGCATATATTTGTGATTTAATAGCGCCAATTCTATTAGTAACAGAGAATGTTCCTTCTTTCACTGAAATGATAGGCACTACATCAGAAAGACCTTCAATTAATTTAATAATTGAGTCTTCTGGCACTAAACCTCCAGTAAGTACAATACCGGATATTGAAGGATAATTAGCAGAAATATTGGCTTGCAATGCGCCTAAAATAATATCAGCACGATCTCCCGGAGTTATTACTAAGCCATTTTCTTTTAAATGCGTCAGGTAGTTTCTAAGCTGCATAGCTCCTACACTAAAATAACCAGCTTGATTGTTGATATGTGATTCGCCAAAAAGAATGGTAGCATCTAGTTCTTCTACAATTTCCCTTACTGATGCATTTGCTAAAAGTGGGTTTAAAGGTATTGCATTAACTATTACTTCAGAGGGTAGATTTTTCTCCAATTCATTAACAACATCACGTTGATTTTCTAACTGAACTTTATTTGCAATAACAGATAGCACTTCAACTCCTTTATCTCTAAATGAGTCATAGGCCATTTGCATACTCCCAACAAGTTCCCTCATAGTTTTCCCAAAACCGCTAGCAAGTATTATCGCTGGAACTCCTAAGTTTTTTGCGATAAGAATATTAATGTCAAATTCAATAATTGATCCTTCACCTATAAAACTAGTTCCTTCAATTAATATAAAATCGAATCGTTCTTCAATAGTTTTGTACTTTTCAATGATTTTACTAATAATCAAATCATCTTGATTATTATTTTTCATTGTAATCACATCACTTCGAGTAAATGCATATGCATCTTCGAAATCTAAATTTAGATTGAAATAGGTATTTACAGTATTAATATGGTTGTCAATTTCACCATTCTTTAAGTCATCTATTATAGGTCTAAAATATCCTACTTTAGCTGCCTTACCCAGCAACAGCTGCATTAAACCTAAGGATACAATTGATTTTCCGCTATTGGGTTCGATTGTAGTAATATATACAGCTTTGTTCATTGATTTATTGGTCATACACTAATACTCTAAATTTTAATTATATCGGTTGGAGTTTCTACTAAAATTGTTTTATCACCTCTTAAAGCAATAGGTTGCTTCATTATTTCTGGGTTATGTTGTATCATCTTAACCCAATCATCTGTAGAAAAGTTATGTGACTCAAATTTGGAATTATACGAAGGATGTTCTTGGTTTACTAAATCGACCACATCTATTTGTAATCTATGAGCTAGCTCTACTAATTGTGTTCCAGTAAGTTTTTGTTTTAAAATATCTATTTCTTGTATAGCCAGTCCTTCAGCTTTCGCATATGCTAAAGTTTGTTTTGCTCTTACAGATTTAGAGCTGTAATACAAGGTAATTTGTCTATCTGAAGTTGCAATATCTCCCATAATATTATTTTTTACTTTTATGTGTTTCTAGATGGTGATGTAATAACTGCTTTAAACTTTCGAGATACTCCTGCATTACTTTTTTATCCATATGTGGATGTTCACTAACAGGTAATGTCATTGGATTTTCATCTAAAAACTGATATAATTCAGGATAATTAGTCTCAATATTGGTAGTAAGCTGAGTAATGTCTTGCATTATTTTTTGTAAATCTTTCATAGCAATATAGTTTGTTAGTATTGTTTAACTAATAAGATACTACTTTTTAAAGTGGTACTAAATGTATCGATCATTAAATATTTCAGAAATGAAAATATCAAATACTGTTTCAATCAAAAATACTATTAGTAAGTTAGAGTTGGCAGCAGTTTAAAGGTGTAAAATTAACGATGCTTATGTGTAAAAGAAATGACATTTATCAGCAGTAAAATAGTAGCTAAAAAAATAATCTATGAAGCAATTAGAAACATAAAAAAATGCTTCACAGAATTGAGAAATATTTTTTTTTAAAATAACTTAATTGATTAATCCTAATTAGATTGAGGTTTTATTTGTTATTGCTTAATCTTAGATTTTAGATAAAATATTTTTAAAATAATTAAGCTACTAAATAGTATTAAGGAATAGTAACACATTGGTGTTCCTGAACCAGTTTTAGGGCATTCAGCATTTCCTATATATTGCATAATAGAAGCGATCAATGCTATACTACCTGCTAATCCTGTAAATAGAAAATAGAGAACACTCCATTTCTTTAAGAGATGCGCTATTAGCGGAATAAAAAAACAGATGAGAATAACAAGACACATAGGTATGTGCATTATTTTTGGACAGCCATCCCCCGTTTTAAATTCATCAACTACTAACCCACCAGCTCCATATACTCCTATCAAAAGGATTAGCAAGATCAAGTAATACGCAAACCTCCTATACATTATTTGTTATTACTGTTCTACAAGTAGAACACTCGGTTCCCTTAACACTGCTTTTAAGTTTTATACCATCCATATGTGTTACTATAAAGTCTTGTACAAATGCGTAATTCGATTTATGATTATTAACACTAATTTGAGTATCCTTATATTTTTCTCTTATTAGATTATCATACTCTTGGTCTCCCCAACAGTTAGGACAATAATTTTTAGACAGTTCAGAGATTTCTTTTTCACTTTTAGTTCCTAAGAGGTGTTTAATAAATTTCATTATAAGTTCACTTTATTTTTCAGTTTCAACGTTAATTCCTGAGACATCATCTTCCACAACAAGTAGCGGTTTTAAATCAACAACACTGTTAATTTTTGGATTATCAACACTAATCACTTTATCGTTTGAAAGGCGAACTTTAAGGTTTAGAATAGTAGTTTCTTTACCTAACCCAAACTGAACTAATGCAGTTTGATCACTAGCTAAGCCTTCACCAGTCACTAACCACTCGGTTAATTTCTTTGTTGGTGTCGTAATAGTTATTTTAGCACCTTGAACACTAACAGACTCACCTAAATCTACTTGTAGGTAATTATTAGTTCCTCCTGTATTTAAATACGCTAAAGCTGGGGAATCAATATTTACCCAAATCATATCTAAATAACCATCTTGATTAAAATCACTTACTAATGAAGTAATAGCATAGTGAGGATTTACAAGTCCACTTTCTTTTTCGGTTGGTGCAAATGTTCCATCTTCTTTTTGAATAAGAACTCTACTAGGCAATTTGAAAAGCTTATTAGGCGCTAAGTCAACATAATTTTCTGCAACCATCAAATCCTGAAGACCATCATTATTAAGATCTGCAAAAGTGCAACCCCAAGAAAACTCATAATCTGCTATTTTAGTCTCCTCAGCTGTATCTGTAAACTTGAAGTCACCATCATTTCTAAAAAGAATCCACTTCTCATTAAACAAAGAAGCATCTTTAATATCTCCTTTAGCTAATGCTCTTGGTAATGTGCTTCCTGTATTAGAAAACATAAAATCTACTAAGCCGTCATTATTATAATCACCAACAGCTAATCCCATTGGGTAAGCAAATTTTTTAGTGAGCGGATTTGGTTTCATCGTAAAAGTCAAATCTCCGTTATTTCTATACGTTCTAGCTTCTCCTGTATCGTGAACTACCACTAAGTCTAACCAAGTATCATCATCAATATCAACTAATACCCCTTGAAACGTATTATGAACATAATCTAAACCGGCTTGCTTAGTAATGCTAACATAATTTTCGTTTCCTGTGTTTAAAAGCAATTCACTTGTAGAGCCATAAGTGTAATCTTCAAAAATGGTTTGACCTTCCATTAATTCTTTTTTAAGATACGTCGCTAGAAAAATATCTAAATCACCATCTTTATCAATATCTCCTACGGTAATCCCTGCAGGATTAGATTTCTCATTCATAGAAGTATCAATTATCTTTTCGGTAAACTTCCCGTCTGTATTATAATAAATACGAAGTCCATCTTCTCTACCCAAAATTATATCAGCAAAACCATTGTTATCAAAATCTGCAGACACTACTCCTACAGTTGTAGTTGTACTTCCTTTTTTAGGTAAATTAACTTCCGATGAAATATTAACAAATTCATTATTCCTGTAAGCAAAAATGGCATCTTCTTGATTCATTCCTCCTCCAAAAAACACTTCATCTATATTATCATTATCAATATCAATTAACGCTGAAGGTGCAATAGGCAATGATTTACTACCATTGTATTGATGATTAAAATCTATTGAAACCGGCGTAAATGTTGGGATTTTTTCTTCTGAAATTGTAATATCATACTTGTCTGACACAGAGTCTCTCCAAAAAAATCCTAAAATCAAAATGATTAGAAAGAGAAGAATGACGCCTATTATTTTAAGTGTTTTTTTAAGCATTTGAATGTTGTTTTGTATAGTTTTTTAATTGAATAAGTGAAAGTGTAAATAATATGAAGTGTGTTACATTCATAAGTATAGGAAGCATATGTTTCCCTAGTGTTGGAATTAGTTTACCAATAATCACTAACAATATGAGTATCGCAATTGGACTGAAAATAGCCATCCATTTTTTATAAAAAGTTCCTCCTTTTAATATAGCAGCTACAAAAGCAATTGAGAGTGTAGCGATAACTATACGAAGTATCTTAACCAATACTTCCATATGATCTGTATAGTGAGTTAGTAAGTTTTTATATGTAGAAGGGTCTATCGCATCCTTTAAGTGGACGATATTTCCTATTGATGCTCGAGAGCCTATCCATATTCCACCAACAGCAAAAGCAATAAAACCTACAGCTAAAACAACTCTAGCTAATAATTCATTTCCAGATTTAAGCATTTTATAAATGTGGATATATCCAGCAAAATAGAACGGCAAGCCAATAACAGATAGAAAATGACCTATTGTAAGATGATTTAAAGATACAAATTCGAAAAACTCATAGTCTTTTGAGTGTTCTAAAATATCAGGAGAATAATGTAAAAAATACTCGCCTAACCCAACAAGAATAGACGCCATAAGGCCTAGATAGCCTAATTTTTTGGTTAGTTTCATTTATTTGTTAATAGGTTGGTTTCAGTTTTTGTCGTAAAATGTTAAAAATCCTTTCAAAAAAAATAAAAGTCTCTCATCTAGATATTTAATTAGTATTTAACTTTAAAAGCATCTAGTCATTTAAAACTTCACATTTTGTAATTTTTAAGTATTGTAATCCAGTTAAAAAAATAAAAGAGGCTATAAATTGATTTAGATCTGGGGTCTATAAATAGGCTTTATCAAAATATAGTTGTTTTACATATTCATTTATTAAAATAAACAAGAGGTTTAATGGAATAAAAATGAATCAAATTTTGAATCGAAAATAGTAGAAACAAAAAAAGGCTTCACATTTCTGTGAAGCCTTTCAAACTTTGTAGCGGGAACTGGACTCGAACCAGTGACCTTCGGGTTATGAGCCCGACGAGCTACCTACTGCTCTATCCCTGTAAATATCAACACTTTATCACTCTATATTTATCATAGACCTTCATAAATATTAATAGCCATTTATAAAGTGATGCCGAAAAGTGTGCCTTATTTACTCTGCAATACTATTTGGCAATGGTATTTATCTTTGATTAGAACTTCAATAGTTACTTCTTTAAATGCACACTGATTAACTTTAGATTTTAGATAACTGTAATGAGTTAGCTCAAATTCGCAAATTACACTATGGAGTATATCTCCATTATATTGTAAAATTACATTACTTGAAAATGGTATTCCAAAAAGTGTTTTAAAATCTCCTTTTATATACTCATAGTTTTCTAATTCTAATCCATTACTAAAAGTTGATTCTAAAGTCTTAAGATTAAATTCATTTAACTCATACTGTTCTCCAATCTTAAATGGCAATTCTTTTAATAAAGATTTTTGAATGCTATCTGAGTTCATAATAAGCTATTCATTAGGGTACATATTTTCAAAAGTATAATCTGTACCATTATCATTTATAGTTAATGTAGTTCCATTAATTGTACCTGTAACATTACAACTAGAAAAGACAAAACCACTATTGCTACATTGTCCATAAAAGTTTAAGGTAACATTAGGTTTATCATAGGTAAAGTCTCCAAAAATATCTTCGTTGTGAAATTCTTCTGAACCTACATCATAAAATGGATGACTAATTCTCATATCATTACCTACAGAGAAATAAATATAGTATCCTCTATTACTTTCTTCATGCTTCCATTCTGTTTGATTAATTGAATCTGGTGTTGGAATATTATTACTGCTATCATCATCACTAGAACAAGCTGTAAATGCTAAAATGGCTATTAATGCTAAAAAAATATTCTTCATAATTTATTATTTATTGGTTAATTGATTTTTTATTAAAATGGCAAGTCATTATCTGCTTCATCTAAAAAGCTAACAGGTTCTTGCTGTGTTTGTATTTGAGGTGTAGGCTGTTCACTATTTACAAGCTCTATTCTCCAACCTTGAATAGCATTAAAGTATTTAGCAACTCCCTCAGGGTTAATCCACTCTCTACCTCTTAAATTAAGAGCTATTTTCACTTCTTGACCTACATCAAAGTTATCTAGCAAATCACATTTATCTTGAATGAATTCTACTAGTATATGCTGAGGATATTGGTCTTCTGTGGTTATAACTATTTCTCGTTTCCTGAAACCATTAGCACCTATATTTTGTGTGTCATTTATGACTTTAATTTTTCCTGTTATTTCCATATTTTTTGTTTTAAAATGGTGGTGGTAAGATGTATTTATAATACAAATCCATCTCTTTTGTGTTTTTCTTTACTTTTGGTTTAGCATCTAATTTTTCTATACGCCAACCATATAAATTATACTTAAAATCTTTAATGCCCTCAGTATTTTCATATTCACCTCCAGTAAGTCTTGCAAATACTTTTACAAACTGACCTACAGATAAATTATCTAGGTGTTTTACTCTTTCTTTAGAAAAAGTTATTTGATACTCACTACAACAGAAATCATTAATTGAAAGCACTATTTTTTGTATTGGATAACTTTCTGCATATTTCCTTTCAATAAATTCTATTTCGCTAATTGAGACTATAGTTCCTTTAAATTCTATAGCCTGAGCATCTTCAATAATACTCATATATTTAAGCGTGTACTTAAAATCATTTGGGTCTAAAATCAAATCATTTAATTTTAAACTAAAGTGAGTGAGTTCTCTATTATCATAAAAGACTGATGAAAATAATTGATACTCATTTTTATTTTCTTCTTGAAAATAAAACCATTTTTCTAGTTTAGAAATACTATCTTTTATTGAACTATACTCTTTTAACTGTTCCTTGAAATAAGTTTCTTTATGATAGATTTTACTTAAAATAGACATGCTACCATATAGTTTCTCAAATTCCCTTTTTACTAATAATTCTACTGAATTTAGTTTGAGTCTATTGTTTTTATTTTCCAATAGTTCAGCAGTTATTTTATAATTGTTTTTATGTTTTTTTAGCCATAACTCTATAGTTTCCATACTACAAAATTCTTTAGTACAAAACACTTTGTATTCTTGTATTGGGTTAGAAATTTGAGTATGTTTTTTATATGCTGAAGTTTCTTCTGGCTTTATAGAAAAGTAATAGAATTTGTTTAATGTTGGATTACTTTCATACAATATTTCACTGCAAGAAGTTTGAAAATTGTAGTACTTATTTTCATCTTCTAGGTAAGTCAAAGTAAAGTAGTCTTTAGTTACATTCCCAACAAAGCAAAACACTTTTTTATCTTTATTACAAGTACATACACCAATACCTTTATGAATTTCTAAATGAGTATTACCACTTGCTTTTATCTTTATAAATATTTCGTTTAGTTTTTCTAGAAATGAGTTGTTAGAATATTTTTTGAAAGCATTTTTTACTAAAATTTCTTTTAGCGACTTAGTATTCATTTCACTAATGTGCTGAATGAACTGTAGTTTGCTTGTCATATTTTTATTAATTCCAATACTTTACCTTTACCAATAAATCTGTCACCTCCTATAACCTCCATATAAGTATCTTCACCATTTTCTGTAATATCTATTACAAATGGCATCTTTCTAATATTTTTAAGTTCGAGAACCAATATTTTATTTTCTACCCTATGATACTCATCTTCATTATTTTTTAATTCATTTAGAATTTTTTCATTTTCAACTAACAAATCAAAATAGAATTTATATGTCTCTATTGCCACATAATTCTTGTTGTTTTTTGTGTAAATATCATGAATAGTGTAATATTTCATTAATTGTTTACCAGATTGTATTACTGGGTTAAATTGATAAGAATAATCAAATCTATTCAAATCTGTCATTGAATATTTAATTCCATATTGTGACTTTATTTCTTCAATTTTGGAAGTTCTTTTTTCTTGTATTTCTACTTTTTGCTTTTCTTCTTGATTACAACTAAAAAGTAGTATTAAAACAAATGGAATTATTATCTTTTTCATCTTTGAGTTGTTTTTGAATGTTCTGGAATTAGTTAGGGTTTTGAGCTAGATATTTTACTAAAGAGTTCTAAAGTTCTTTATCTTCAAGTATTAAGTTTGGATATAGTTTTTTAAAATCTTCGGTTATAATATCTACATCAATATTATAATTTCTACCTAAATTTTCAAATGGAATTAAGTATGTGCCATTTCTTGTTTCGTCAATAAAGTTGTCATGAGTAACGTAGATTCCTTTACCTCTTTCAATTTTTATTGATTTGATTTTATCCACACCTACAATTGCAGTATAGCCATTAATATTTTTAAATCTAATATTTCTTTCATCCCATTGAATATATTTCTTTTTTCTATACAACAATAAAAATGACACTAAATATGTAATTGCTGAAACTATTATGAACATTGATTGTTTACCTTGAAAAAATTGAATGTATTTAATCAAAATGTATTTATATATTAAGACTAATACAAAAGTCGGAAGTAAAGCACTTTGAAGAGAACCAAAAATTGGATTTCCATAATAATATATTCTTTTAATTCCTGTTTGAGCTAATCTAAATTCGTAATTCATAATTTTTTTTATAATAAGTGTATTGTTAGTAAAACTATCATTAAAATTGATAACACTAAATAAACCCAAATAGTTTTTATATACGGGTTAATCATATATTTAAGAATGTTACTTGGAATAATGAAATTCAATATTTTTATAATTATAGCTGGGAATAAAAACCAACCAAAAACAAACAATAATAGGCTATAAATCCAATAGAATTCATTGAAGATGTTAATTGCCAAAACAATATATCCTATAATAATAGTTGCTCGAAATGAAATTATTAGAGGGTCATTTTCTTTAATTCTTGATAAAATTGCATTATAAATACCAAATATTATAAATGATACTGCAAATAATATGTAATAGTAGTTCATCTTGGATTTTTTTTTTAAAATTTAAAACAAAAATACTTTTTTATCATTTATGATAACCAATACAACTCACTTAATTATCATTTTTGACAACTTATTACCAACTGTGTCAAAGTACTCATATTGGGTTTGACACCACTGGCAGAGAATATACAAGTCAAGATGATAGATAAAAAGCAACTTCAATTATTGGTTGGTAAACGAATTAAATTGTTAAGGGAGCAAAAGAATATACCTCAACAAGACTTGGCTGCTAAATGCAATATTGAAAAATCTAACTTTAGTCGTTTAGAGGCTGGAGGTACTAACCCTACAATTTACACGCTTTATAAAATTGCAGAAAACTTAGATGTTTCTGTGTCTGAATTGACAAAAATAGATTAATCATGTTGCCAACAATATGAATCTCCATCATTGGAAACACAATGTTTACATTGATTTCCTGTGCTTTTTGCTGTGGCTTGACATTGGCTATACTTACACTCTACAAAACTGTAATTAGAGTATTGACTATCATTATTTTGTGAATTATCAATACTTGTAAATGATAGTAATGACGCAATTCCTAATATAAATACTATATGTTTCATATTTCTGCTTTTAAATCTAAAGCAAAAATAACCCACAAATAAGTACACTTAGAGGTTTTGCAACCTTGCAACTAATAATTTATTCATCAGCATCCATATTTAATACAGCATCCATTCCTGAAAATCCTATTTTTCTTTCTGATATTTCTGAAGTGTTTCCAATTGAGTTTTTCCAAATAATCAAATCGCTTCTTAAATCTATTTTTTTAGGTTTATTTTTACCTCCATCAATAAAATAATACTGTGCAATACTATGATGCATCACTTTTGTAAAGGCAGATTTAATTCGTGACAAATGCACATAAATTGCATTAGAACTTGTGTTAATTATATCATCAATACTTTCATTTATCTTATCAAAATCTAATCTATTAGAAATTGATTTATAGTATTCCAATAGTTCTTTTTTATGAGAATTTAATTCTGTTAATAAAATACCTTCAGGATGATTTAAGAATAATAGATAAATACTTTTTGTTAGATGGCTTAACTTAATTTCTAAATTATAATCTCTTAAGAATATTGTAAAATTTTTATCAATTTTGAGTGTACTTAATTTGTCTAAATGGGCTGTGTGTTGTGTTTTTAAATAACCTTCTACTATAGGTAATATTTGCAATAAATTACCTTTATTTTTTAGTGTTTCAAATTGCTCTAAGATAGCATCTACAGTTTTCTTGGTTTCATCGTCTAATTTAATGTTATCATCTGAATCAGATTCACCAAAATAAAATGGCAGTTCATCACAATCTTCTATACTTAGTCTCTTTTGTTTGTAGTCATTTAGGTAGCCATCAATCAACTTTCTAAAACTAGCAATAGAAGTAGATTCAAACTGTATAAATTCACAATTGGCATCTATTGATAGTAAACCTGTTGTAATATTACCTTTATAACCTAGATAATTTTTAAGCGTTTTAAAATCTAAATTTCTCCATACATCATCTAAAGTCAATCTAGGATAGTGGTACCTTAATGGTTTTAGTATGCTGGATATGTTTGTTATTTCTGATAAGAGTAAAAACCGTTTTCCTTCAGTTTTAAAAGTTTCTTGAATAGCATTATAGTTGGATTTTATATAACTAACAACATCTTCCTGATTGCCATTATCTATAAATATAACATAGTCACTTAAATCTACTCGTTGAAAAAAATCAGTAGTAAATCTATCTATTTTTAATGGGTTGAAGGTATCCATAGATTAGAGAACTAACTGGTATTTACCTCTTATATAATTGTTGTAGAACTTTCCAAATGAACTAGCAGCTTTAAAATTATGCCATACTTGTTTTGGTACATTTTTAAATAAATAATTTTTCTTTGTCGTTTTTAAAACTAAATAACCTTGTGTACCATCACAACTATAAAAATCAGCATTTGTAATCCAAGAACTTGTTGAAGTGTTTACTGAATCTGTAAAATTAAAAGTTGCATTTGTAATTTTAGATACTGCCTGAGAATAACTTGTGTAAGTTGCTGGTAAGGTTTCACAATTTTGTGAATTACAAGATACAAATCCTACCAATACCAAAACGAATAACATTTTTTTCATCTTGTAAAATTAATACTTTAAGATTAAAATTTGGCTATTAATATTAATCTGTACTATTTTTAAGTTTAATTATATACTCATAAATACTGTCAATTAACTTCATGTACACATCTAAATCATCGAAAAAGAACTTTTACAGAATACCATTATCAGCAAAACTATAAAAGTTTTCTTTGGTTACTATAATGTGGTCTAATATTGTAATATCTAGGTATTCACCAGCCTTTTTTAGCCTTTTTGTCAACTTTCTATCTGATTCACTAGGTTTTAAATTTCCAGAAGGATGATTATGTGAAATTATAATACTTGAAGCATTACATTTTAAGGCTACAGCAAATACTAATTTTGGGTCAACTACAGTTGAGGCTACTCCGCCTTTTGATAATGAATACACACCCAATACAGTATTACTTCTGTTTAATAGTAAAATTTTAAATTCCTCTTGTAATTCTATGATATTCTTATCCCAAGATTCTAATAAAATAGCATAACTATCTTGACTGTTTTTTACCTTTAGTTTCTTTTGATTACTGTTTGTATATGAAATACTTATCTCTGAAATTTTCATTTGTTTTTAATTTTATATTCCTAGGAAAATAATTGTTAAAATGCTTGCATATTAATTTTAGAACATATAACTTTGCACAAGAAGGTTTCTTTCTGAAACGTATCAGAGAAATTCTTCCCAAACTTTTATTACATAGGAGGAGGGAAAGAGAAGTAAGGTTTCTTTCTTTTTGGTTCTTTTTCTTTCTTAAGCAGAATTAAAACTGAAGAACTCTATTATTAATCCTACACATTCTTACCTTCAAGACAATTAATATCTCTACTAATAATAACATATTTTAAATCCTAGAGGTAAGTGCAAAGAAGTACACTTTATTGCATATAGATACTAATACCTTCATGATAAATAATATACCATCACACAATATTAATATGTATAGTAATAGGATTAGAATTTAACTATCCTACTATTTTTTATTTATGTAGGTATGAGCAAGTAAGGTCTATTTTACCACTTCTGTCAAACACTAGTATAGTAATTTGACACAAGTGGCATTTATAGTATACTTTTTTTTGGCTATTCTTTTTAAATAAAACCTAACTCATACAAAAACAACTACTTTTATTTATGTAGGTCTGTAACAAATAAGAATAAATTAGTTAAGGTATTCTACACATTAAATAAAAACAGTCCAACCTATAAAATTATAGACTGGACTGAAATTTTTATTCTACTGGCTCTAAAATACCATTAGACGAGAATACTTCTGAATTTGCAATAACATTCTGCTCATACTTAATAGCCTGTTTCTTTGGCTGTACTACCTCATCAGTTGTGTATACCCATCTGTGATTTAGAGTAATTTCTTCTCCTGTATCTTGGATTAGATACGTAAAAGGCTCACATTCTTCTTTAAAGATTCTGCCTTCCATTTCAGCACCTATTAAGGCTGAACAAGTATCTTCATCAAATGTTGAAGGTATAAATGCTCTTTTTGCAGTTGCGTAGAAATTGCCTGTCTCTTGAGACTTAACCATTTCAATGCCTCCTTGTAGTTCCAAAACAAAGAATGAAGTTCCATCTTCTTTGTCTCTTTGTTTGTAATTAATAATTCTTACCATAGTTTTATGAATTTTTGAGTTGATAAATAACCACGAAGAAAATTATAACAGTACAACATATACACCTCAACTATCACCTTGAGTTTGTTATCCTGCCTGTAAAATTTTCTTTCTATTAATGTGGTAGGGAGGTATTTCCTTTCCCAGAAATTCGTGGGGGTTTTGCACAAGGTATGGCAGGCACTCACAAAGCATCAAAAAAAATAATTTTTAAAATTTTTTCTTGAATAATTTATCTTATATTTGACATATTCTGACAAGAATTAAAAAGACAAGACAATGCAAC
Organism: Patiriisocius marinus; assembly: GCF_008974325.1. Taxonomy (GTDB): domain Bacteria; phylum Bacteroidota; class Bacteroidia; order Flavobacteriales; family Flavobacteriaceae; genus Patiriisocius; species Patiriisocius marinus. The sequence goes on from NZ_BKCG01000001.1 coordinate 265,330, forward strand.
TATCTGAGTTATTAAAACAGAAAAGAGAAAAAAAGCAACTATTAATGAGAGAAGTAGCCTCATTGGTAGATGTTGATACTGCTATTATTAGTAAAATTGAAAAAGGAGATAGAAGACCTACAAAAGAACAATTACTAAAATATGCCACTGCTTTAGATATTGATTACAACAAATTGTTAACCCTTTGGTATAGTGATAAAATATACCATGAAATTAAAGAGGAATCTTTAGCATTAAAGATTTTGAAGGTAGCCGAAAAAAGAATTAAACAAGAATTAAAAAATACATAAGCCAACTTATATGTCATTATTTCAAACTTCTGTACTAAAACAGCAACTTAATTTACAAGATAAAGACAAGGTAAATAAAGCTTATAAAAAGTACGTTAAGTATTTTTTAAACCCTACTATACAAGACAATATACGTAGTTCTAAAGAAGAAGAATACCAAGGTATATTTCTAACAGAACTCTTTGTAAATGTATTAGATTATACTTTAAAGCCAAAAGCAGATTTTAACCTAGTAGCAGAGTATAAAAATCAAACTAATTCACGTAAAGCAGATGGTGCTATCTTACACAATAATATTGCTGTTGGTGTAATAGAACTAAAAGGAACAAATACCAAAGATTTAGAAAGTATTCGTAAACAAGCATTTGATTATAAAGCAAATCAAAAAGGTAGTATTTATGTTATTACCTCAAATTTTGAAAAATTACGTTTTTATATCAATGATGCTACAGAGTTTGAAGAGTTTAACCTTTTTGAGTTAACTAGAGAGCAGTTTCCCTTATTCTATTTATGCTTACAAAAAGATAATTTACTAAACAATATACCACTACAAACAAAGGAAGCTTCTGTTGTAGAAGAAGAACAAATTACAAAGCAATTTTATAAAGATTATTCTTTATTTAAACGTGAGTTATATAGAGATTTAGTAAAACGAAATTCTAAAAGACTTAAAAACACACAAAACCAAACTGAAAATTCAGATAGTTTAACCCAAGAACAACAAGCAGAACTATTACGTTTAGAAAAAAATGTAAAACTCACACTTTTTAAAAAATCTCAAAAATTAATAGACAGATTCCTGTTTATCTTCTTTGCAGAAGATAGAGGTTTGTTACCAGCAAATAGTACTGAGCAGATATTAGACAAATGGAAAGCAGATATAGACTTTGGAGATGAAAGACCTTTATACAACCTATTTAAACAATACTTTAGGTTTTTAGACCAAGGTAGGCAAGGCACAAGTAGTAGAGCAGAAATTTACGCTTACAATGGAGGTTTATTTAAAGAAGACACCATTTTAGATAGTTTAGAATTAGACAATGATTTACTCTACACATACACTAAAAAACTAGCAGGATATGATTTTGAAAGCCAAGTAGATGTTAATATACTAGGACATATTTTTGAAAACTCTTTAAATGAAATTGAAAGTGTAAATGCAGAAATTGAAGGTGGTGATTTTGATAAACAAAAATCTAAACGTAAAAAAGATGGTGTGTTTTACACACCAAAATACATTACCAAATACATTGTAGAAAACACTATTGGAAAGCTTTGTACAGAAAAGAAAACAGCACTAAACCTTAAAGAAGAAGAATACTTTAAAGGCAGAAAAAACAGAAATAAAAGTACCATTACAAATTTAGTAGCCACACTAGATAATTACAGAGATTGGCTACTACAACTCACTATATGCGACCCAGCTTGTGGCTCTGGAGCATTTTTAAACCAAGCTTTAGATTTTTTAATAAAAGAGCATAGTTATATAGACGAGTTAAAAACAAAAGTATTAGGTGGTGGTTTACAATTTAGCGATATAGAAAACACCATATTAGAAAACAATATTTATGGTGTAGATTTAAACGAAGAATCTGTAGAAATTGCAAAACTATCTCTTTGGTTAAGAACAGCACAACCACGTAGAAAATTAAATGATTTAAGTAGCAATATAAAATGTGGTAATTCTTTAATAGACAGCAAAGCAGTAGCAGGAGATAAAGCTTTTAATTGGGAAGAACAGTTTCCACAAGTATTTAAAAAAGGTGGTTTTGATGTAATTGTAGGGAATCCTCCTTATGTAAGGAATGAATTAATTTCACAATCTGATAAAAAGTTTCTAAATAAGAATTATAAAACCTTTACAGGGAAATCTGATTTGTATGTATTCTTCTTTGAAAAGGCATATCACTTAATCAACAAAAAAGGTGAAGTAGGTTTTATTGTTTCAAGTAAATATACTAAAACAAAATATGGAAAGATTTTAATTGATTTTTTATTGAACAACACACATATCAGCACATTTATTGATTTTAAAGATTTAGATGTTTTTGAAGGTATAGTCGCTTACCCCTCTATAATATTATTTAATAAAGAGTATAAAACAAATATTTCAAGCAATCTATTAGTAGTCACCAATGATAATTATTCAGAGATAGAAAATCAATTTATTAATTCAACAAAAGTAAATCAAAAAGACATATTTAATAAGCTTGGAAGTTGGTCTTCTAAAGGCTCAAATGATGAACTCTTTGAACTCTTAAAAAAAATAAACACCAATAACTTAAAGTTGGAAGATTTTGGAATAAAGCCACAAGTTGGAATAAAAACAGGTTTAAATTCTGTATATATTTTTAATGCTAAAGAAATTCCAGAAATACTTGTTGAAAACGAGTTATTATCTAGTTATGTTGTTGGTAGAGAAGTTAAACGATATAACAACATAAATGAGCAAAACAAAATTTTATTCCCTTATGAAACTGTTGATAAAAAAATTAAACTAATACAAAATTTTGACAATAATGTCTGGGAGTATTTATCTTCTTTTAGAGATAAACTTTCTAGTAGAGCAATAATCGATAAAGGTATTGAAAAAGGCAATAAATCTTGGTATGAGTATCAACAGATAAAAACAGATTTTGATTATCAAAATGAATATATAATTTATCCTGACATATCTTCTGATGTTAATTTCACTTTAGTTAAAGATTCATTAATGGATATGACTTGTTTTGGCATCCCTTCAAACTCAAAGTCTTTACTAGGTATATTAAATTCTAAACTAATAAAAACAATTTTAGAAATTGTTTGTGTGAAAGCAAGAGGTGGCTATTTAAGATTAAAGAATCAATATATATTAAATCTTCCAATACCTGAAAATTTTGAAAACTCAAATATTTCTAGAACAGTTGAAACTATTTTGAATCAAAACATAACCTTACAAGAGGTATCTAGTAAATTCCAAAGAACGCTACAAAGAAAGTTTGAACAACTAGAAAAACTACCTAAAAAATTAGAAAATTGGTATGAGTTATCTTTTGCAGGTTTTACAAAAGAATTAAAGAAGAAAAAAATAAAATTAAGTCTAGGAGAAGAAGCAGAATGGGAAGATTATTTTTTAGCAGAACAACAAAAAGCACAAGCTTTACAAACCCAAATAAACCAAACAGATAAAGAAATAGATGCTATGGTGTATGAGCTGTATGGCTTAACAGAGGAAGAAATAGCAATTGTAGAAAATAGTTAAATATGAAAAACCACACCAAAATATTTGAAATGGGAGCTGAAGGAGGTTCTATTGCATTATACCAATGTATAGATGCCAAAAACCAAGAGTGGTATTACCATAGCACCCAAGAAATAGGATATGAAGATTTAGGCATAGCAGGAGTTGATAAAACTTCTAAATACAGTAGGTCTATTGGAGAAGCTTATATAAAAATGCAAGGAGAATACAATAATGTAATGAGTTTATATCCTGTAATGGTGCATGAAGATTATAAGTACATTATAAAAAGTTTATTAATACTCTATGTAACACATGAAAACAAAGATATAGATACCTATAATTGGGCAAATGCCTTAGGTATGGATATATCAGAGTTAGAAGAAGAATTGAAAAAAATATGAGTTAACAAATGGCAGAAAAACAATTACAAAAAATTACAGCATCAGCCTTTTTTAAGTTGATTACTAAAGAGGATATTCAAGAAGCATATAGCCATATTACAAATAATACTATTAGCTTAAAACAGTCAACCAAATATTCTGTTTTAGTAAATAACATGCCTTTTCCTCCTAAAGATTTTATTAGGGTTATAGCTAACTTAAAAAACTATTCTATTGATGAAGGTACTCTTTTTGGTGGACAAACTAATAAGCCATTTGAAGCATTGGGGTATAAAGTAGTAAACAATCAAGATTACCCATTTTTTAATGCCTCTATCTTACAACCACAAATTAGAAAGTATCAAAATGCCATAGATACAACAGATTGGTTAAAAATTCATGAAAGCTATAAATTCAATTTTATAAAATGGCTTGAAGATAATATAGATTTTGAAAATGACACCAATGAAGCTATTAAATCAAAGATTGAAGAATCTCAGCAACAAGCTTTTAGTCCAAACTCTAACACAAAAGGAGTCAATTTTATTCAGACCATTACCAGATACCAAGATGATTATATTACCATAGAGGACATAGAAAAATTAAGACATATAATTGCCAATGAAGTACATGAAAGCAAGGAGAATCTAACTCTATCTTTTGGCAGTTTCCCTAAAACAAGTGCTTATTTATGCTTGTTTGCACCCAATAGATTTATGGCTTATGATGGAGAATCTATACCAGCTTATGAATATTTATCTAAAGGCAGTACAAATACCAATACAGCACCAAAAAGAAATTATAAAGCCTTTCAATTTTATCAAACATTTTATAAAAACATAAAAGAGCATCTAAAAGAAAGTCACCTAAACACAACTGCTTTTACAGACCTATTACAGGTTGAAACACTCACAGAATTACATTGGAATTTTATTACACAAGATTTTTTACTCTATATAACAAGACAAATTATGAATGCTAAAGTACCTGCTTATTATTGTGTAGGATTTCACTTTTATGGTGAGAACCCCACAAATCAATTACCAACATTTATAGAGAACAATATTTGGATTAATGGCTATGATGACAAATTTGTTAATGTTGTAAATGAAGTTCCAATAGGCTCACTAATTGCAGCTAAAACATCATATACTATGAATGAAGATGACAAAACTATTTCTGTTTTAGAGGTTCATTGCATAGGTGAAGTTTCTGGAAACAGCAAGGATGGGAAACACTTAAATGTAGATTGGCAAAAAAACTTTAAATCATTTATATTAAAAAGAAAAGGAGGCTATAGAAGCACTATAAGCAAAGTACATAACCAAACTAATATTGATGCAATTTTTTACAAAAATGATACTGATGAAGAATTAATTGAAGATGAAAACAAAGAAACTCAACAATATACTTTAAACCAAATTCTTTATGGTCCACCTGGCACAGGAAAGACCTATAAAACTAAAAAGTTAGCAGTAGAAATTATTGAAAATCAAGAGTATTCAGATGCACCAGAAGACAGAGAAATCATTTTAGAAAAATATTCTAAATATGTAGAAAGTGAGAACATCCACTTTACCACTTTCCACCAAAGCATGAGTTATGAAGATTTTATTGAGGGCATTAAACCTACATTGAATGAAGATGAAGAAAAAGAATTAAGTTATGAAATACAAGATGGAATTTTTAAGTCAATTTGTAATCAAGCAAAAAAAAATAAAAACAGTATAAAAAAAGATACTGGTACAATACTGCAAATTGAACCTTTTGATACAGCATGGAATTATTTAGTAGAATATATTACAGAAAAGTTATCCAATACTGAAGTTCCAACATTTAATACATTAACCCATAAGCAGGTTAATGCTGTTGGTATTACAGACAAAGGTAATTTACTCTTTAAACCATCAGCAGGTAGTGATTTAGAATATATCATATCCTATAATAGAACAAAAAAGTTATTTAATGCATTTCCAGATTTAAGCCTTATAAATAATATAGATAAGGAATTTAGGCAGGTTATTGGTGGTTCAAATTCCACTGCTTATTGGAGTGTTCTAAATTACTTACATCATTGGATTGAAGAAAACCAAGATAAAATAGTCATAGAAGAAATAACTGATATTCCTACTAAAAATCAAAACTATGTTCTTATTATAGATGAGATAAATAGAGGAAATGTGTCTGCAATTTTTGGAGAATTAATTACTCTTATTGAAACAGATAAAAGAACAGGTGAAAATGAAGCTATTAGTATTACATTACCTTATTCTAAAACTAAGTTTTCTGTTCCTAATAATGTGTTTATTATTGGCACAATGAATACAGCAGACAGAAGTGTAGAAGCTTTAGATACAGCATTAAGAAGAAGGTTTTCTTTTGAAGAAATAGCACCTAACCCACAACTGCTAATAGGCTTAAACTACAAAGAAGTTGATTTAGAAAAACTACTTTATGCTATAAACCAAAGAATAGAAATTCTAGTAGATAAAGACCACCAAATAGGACATTCTTACTTTTTTAGCATTAATAATTTTGATGATTTAAAGTTGGTTTTTAAAGATAAAATTATTCCTCTTTTAGAAGAATATTTTTATGGTGATTTTGGTAAAATTGGTTTGGTACTGGGTGAAAATTTTATTGAACAACAAAATGTTAAGAACAAATCTATTTTAGCCCCATTTAAAAATTATGATGATTTAGATTTTGTTGCTGATAAAAAGATTTTCAAGCTAAAACCTATTGATAATATGGAAGTTTTAGATTTTATTTCAATTTACCAAAAAGCAGAGTCATAAATGCCAAACAAAAACCTTATACAAGTTTTTGAATATCAAAAATTAAGATTTACTGATACAAATGATTTTAAAGAACATCATTTTAAAGCATTGGTAAAATTTAATGAAGAAAATGACAATAAGTATTTTAAACCTATTTACAATGGTATTCAGTTTGGAAGTTATGTAGGAGTTCTTCAAATAGGAGGATTAACTATTGAGATATTACCAAAGGCAGACAAAATTGATAATAGTAACCAACAAGAAAAAGATACTTGGCAAAGTGTTTTATTACATATGCTTAGAGTATGTAATAAAATTCAAGTAGAAACAGTTTCAGAAACACAACTTAAAAAAAGATACCATTCTATTTTAGAAGCCTATTTTGCTATGTATTTAGAAGAAATAGAACATCTTGTTAAAAGAGGCTTAGTTAAAAATTACAGAAGAGTTAAAAGCAATCAATTAGCCATAAAGGGCAAACTTGTATTTGCACAAAACATACAAAAAAACACAGTTCACAAAGAAAGATTTTATTGTGAGCATCAAGTGTATGACAAAGACCATTTAATTCATCAAATTTTATTAAGAGGGTTACAGGTTTTAGAATCTTTAAACACCTCTCATTTATCAGATAAAATTAATAGGCTATTATTTCAGTTTGATGAGGTAAAACACATAACTGTTAATGCTAATCATTTTAAAAAAATAAAGCTAAACAGAAAATCTCAACCTTATGATAGAGCTTTGAGTATTGCAAAAATGTTAATTCTTAATTATTCCCCAAATATAAGTTTTGGTCAAGATAACATGCTTACACTTTTGTTTGATATGAATATGCTTTGGGAAGAGTATATTTTTAGAACCTTAAATAAACATAAACCTTTTGGTTATGAAGTTTCTTTTCAAAATTCTGACACCTTTTGGGAGCATAAAACCATTAGACCAGATATAGTAATAACAAATACTAAAAGTGAAAATTTTGTAATTGATACCAAGTGGAAAATTGTAGAATCTAATAACCCTTCTGATAATGATTTAAAACAAATGTTTGTATATAATCTTCATTGGAAATCTAAAAAAAGCATATTGCTTTACCCTCAGGTTAATCAGAGAGATAGTGAGTTTGGGAATTACTTTTATAAGCATCTTGAAAACAGTCAAAATCAATGCAAATTAGGATTTGTTAGTGTTTTAGAAAATGGTAGCATAAAAAAAGGGAATATATTAAGTGATGAAATTTTTGATAAATTATAAAACATGCAAATCACCAAAACAGATTTTATACACTACCTAAACTGCCCAGAATCTTTGTGGTTGCTTAAAAACAAACCAGAAGCTTACAGCCAATACAAAGGAAAGTTTTCTTTGTTTCTTGAAAAGCTTATAAAAGAGGGTTATGAAGTTGAGGAGTATGCTAAGTTATTATTTTCTAATGGTATAAATCTACCTGAAAATTCCACACCAGAATTTACTAAAAAGCAATTAGCATCTATTAATACTGTGTTTTTTCAACCCTCATTTTCTACACCAAAAGGTGTGTTTGCAAGAATTGATGTATTAGAAAAGTTGGCTAATGGTAGTTATCATATTTATGAAATAAAATCTGCTGTAAGTGTAAAGAAAGAAAAATTAGAAGATGCTTGTTTTCAAAAATATGTGTTGCAAGAATGTGGTTATACAGTTTCAAAAGTGTCTATCATTCATTTAAACAAGGAATATGTTAGGCAAGGCACTATTAACCCTGAATACTTATTAGAAATTACAGAAGTTACAGAGCAAATAGAAGGTATCTATTCTTCTGTAGTAAATGAGATTAATGCAGCTTCAAATTTAATTAACAAAGAAGTTATTAATGAAGCTGAATGTAGTAGCAGATATAAAACAAGGTCTAATCATTGTGATACTTTTAAATACTTTAATAAAGATGTTCCAGAATATAGCATTTATGAAATAGGTAGAATTTCAGCCAAAAAAATAGGGCAATTAGTAGATAATAGTCATTTAAGTATTTTAGATATTCCTTTAGATTTTGAGTTAAGTACAAAACAACAATTACAAGTAGAATCTGTTAGGCAAGAATTGGTAATAATCAATAAACCTGCAATAGATAAAACCTTAGACAATCTTAAATTTCCTCTACATTTTGTAGATTATGAAACTTTTCCTACTGCTATTCCTAAGTTAGATAATATGAGTCCTCATAACCATTTAACATTTCAGGTATCTATCCATACCATGCAAGAAAATGGAGAATTAACTCATTTTGAATGGTTAGGTAAAAAAATAGAACAGCCTGCTGAAATGCTACAACAAATGCAAGATTTCACAGATGCAACAGGTACTTTTATTTCTTGGTATGCCCCTTTTGAAAGAGGTAGAAATGAAGATATGGCAAATTGGATTTCTGGTTTTGAAGATTACCTAAACTATATGAATGCTAATATGTTTGATTTAATGGATGTTTTTAAAACAGACTATGTAGATTATAGGTTTCATGGTTCTACTTCTATTAAAAAAGTATTGCCTGTTTTATGCCCACAATTTTCGTATTCAGATTTAGCAGTGCAAGATGGCACAATGGCATTAGACACTTGGGGAAGAATGGTAACAGACCCTAATTTTAATGAAGATGTTGAGCAGACCAGAAAAAATTTATTAGCCTATTGTAAATTAGACACTTTGGCTATGGTAGAGATTTATAAGGTTTTAAAACAGTTATAATTACTTAAAACTAAAAAAATGACAATAGAAGAATTAAAAGCAATTTGGGACTATACAAGTATTTTAGTAGATAAAAAAACATTTTTCTGTATGGAACTATATAAAAACATTGCTAGTTATACGATAAAAAAAAATTTTTAATTATTACTTTGTTTGATAGTTCCTTTTACTCAAAAGATGAGTCAGTTGATAAATATATAGAAGAGTCAGTAAGGAAAAATATAATTGCAGTAGCTTTAGACTATGAAAATGATGTTGAAAATTTTGAAATTACCTTTGATGGTAGATTTTAAATAAGGCTGCCATTTAAGACAGCCTTATCACTCACTTCAAAAACCAATGGTAGTTAGAATCACCATTGATAGCATTAGCCAATCCTTTTGAAAAATCAAAGGCATTGACATTTCTTGATAGAAATGAGTCTATATAAGAACTCTTATTAGCTCCTGTAAAGAGATTATACACATTCCATAAGTTAATATCTCCATTGTCATTTCTACAAAAGCTATCATCTAAATAATAGTCTTTTGCTACTGTAGAAATCTGCCCATCATTGAGTAATAATTCTGGGATTTGAGATTTTTCCTGTTTTGGTAAATAATGGTATAATCTAGCTCTGCCTATAAGTTGTGCAAACTGTTGTTCAGTTAAATTTTGCTGAGATAACAGCTTCATTTCTTGTAAATGATTCTGAGCATTATAACCTTGAATTAAATCTAATATTTTAGATTGTAATTCTGTATAATTACCCACTCGCATTTCATCTTGATAACCGTCTGTAGATATGCATAAATTACAGCATACCATATTTTGAAAACCAATGAAGAACTTGAATTTCTCATAAGTTTTCCTGTTATACAGGTTCTCTAAATTGTAACTTCTTACACCACCAACAGTTAAAGCAACATCATTACCATTGATGTTTTCAGTAATTGAAGGAATTCTAATGATGAATGCCATTCTTTCAAAATACTGCGTTTTCTCATGTTCTAAAAGTTCTTTTACTGGCTTGTATATTGCATCAGCAGTTCTACCTTTAATTTGATGTGAAACTCTCACTTCTGGCACTTCAATAGTATGATGAGAAAACACCTTGCTAACACAATTTTGAGCTATTTCTATAAACTCTTGATGTGCTAATGTCTTTTCGTTATCTTTTGAGAATACAGGTATAATACAATCATGTTTTAAGGTAGAAAGGCTAACCTCTTTTGTGTTAGCCTCTATAAATGGGTTATGTGGATATACTTTATTTTCTGAAGGTTTTTCTAAATGAGGTACAATTTGTAACTGACCTTCAGGCAAATTAAATACTTCATTATGCTGTTCATTAATTTCTGTTATTGATACTAGTTCCATTTTGACTAAAATTTTGAGGATTAATTAATTTTTCTAATTGCTCTTTTTTACTTCTAAACTGAGGTTCTAAAGACTGTTGAAAAAATGGATTTTCATTATATAGTTTAGTTAATTCAGAAACAGATAATGAATTATTAATTCTACCAACCATTTCTTTAACTGTCATAGGTTCAGAATTACACCATTTTAATAATCTTTCTCCTGTTTTAGAAGTGATAATAAATTCAGGTCTATTCATAAAAAGTCCTGTTCTATCTTTTGATGCTTTTGCTAAATGATTATCATTAACGAGTTCAAAATTTACAGTTAATTCATACTCAAATCCTTCTCTTGTAATTTCTTTAGTTCCATGTTTAATAACTTGTGTTCTACCATTACTTCCAACATCTAAAGAGTAATCTACTTTTCTTCTTGTTGTAGTAATAATATGACAAGTAGATTGTAAAATCTTATCAATGAATCCCTGATGCATAGGTGTAACCCTTGCCCAATCTTGAAATCTACCTCCTAATTTTGAGTGAATATCTAAACATCCTCCTGTTCCATTCCATTCATGGGTAACACTATCAATGATTATCACTTCAATATTAGCTTTTTCGCATACCTCTATTGCCTCAATATATCTTTCTGGACTATATGGAGCAGATAAGTCTAAAACATTGAACTCACCTAAATCTGAATACAGACTTGCACTACTGTTTTCAGTGTCTATCACAGCAATTTTCTTCCAATTACCTGTCATTCCATAGGCTAGTAATAAAGCACTATGTGTCTTGCCAAATCCTGATGCTCCAGATATTCCTAATCTGAGTTTTACATTCTTTCTTTTACTCTGTTTTAATTCCATCATTTTTTATTTTTGAAGGTTAATATTAATTTGAATTGTTTCAGTTGTATCTTAATGGATACATTCTATAATGAAAAAGCACCTATCTTTAAGATGGTGCTTTTTTAATATTTACTACTTTATGCCAGTTCTGTCAAAACCTATATGTGTACTTTGACACAACTGGCATAATTTATTTTTCTTACTTATAAATTAGGATTGATATTTTTTTTAAGTATTGCTTTATCTCTTATCAAGTTCATTAGGATTAAAGCCTAATTCTTCTATTTCACTATCATAGTTAAAATCATCTATATTATCTTTTAATATCTCAGAAGGTATATCTACAGGAACTTCAAACATCTCATTAAAAATAGCCGTTTCTATAAAATCCCTTGGGTCTCTTGTTTCATTAAATTGTAAATTCATTGGATATTCTGAATTAAATACACCTAAATACTTACTGTACCTTTTATTATTAATTCTTTTTTGTGAATCAACATTAGCATCAACACATAAAAACAAATCACATAACTTACTAAAAACTTGTTTTTCAGATGGGTTATTTTTACCTCTTAATAAACCAAAAACTCTTTTTTTTACAAAAACATCTTCTTTGTTTAAATTTAGAATAAGCGTTTTTGCTAAAGTGTAAATAGGCTTAGGTAAAACGGATTTATTATTTAATGTGGTTGCTATATAAAAATCACCATCTATCTCTTTTTTACGATTTTCTGTAAATTCAACAAACAAGTTTTTCAATCTTCCAAATTCTCTATATAAGTTAATTAAAGTACCTTGAACTTTACTTTCTTCTGAAAACTGAATACAATCATTAAAATAGTTTCTATCTAGGTAGGTTATATTTCCCATTAACTTACATGCTATTATGCTTAATAAAACCCTAGTTAATTTAATGTTTTTAGAAGATATTTTCTTGCCATTTAATTTTAAAACATAAGAAGACAATACATTTTGAAATTCTAATAAAATCTCATTTTCTGTATTGTGGAGAACTAATCCACTCAAGGTATTACCAAAAGGTGATGCTGCATTATATTCCGCTGAAAGTGTTTGATAAATTACATCAATTATGTTATCATCATTAAACTCTAGGTCTTTGCATTCCTCAACAATAACTTCAGTTAATTTTGCATTTTGAAATTGGTCATTAAACAGTGCCCAAAACAGATAGGGTAGAATTTTTTTACCATATGAATAGTGCTTTGTGTAGAGTAATTTATCCCCATGTTTCAATAAAAACTCTTCATAAGTTGGATAATTCAATTCAATACCTAAATGATGTAAATATTCGTAATTTCTAATCTTTTCAGAACTATCTTTTATAGAGTTTATAAATTCTATAGGCTTTTTATGTTCCTCTTTAAGTTTGTTATAATAATCTTTTATAAAATAGGCTTGTTGACTTAAATTATAATTCTTGATGGTTGTATATTCAGAAGAAAATGGTTTGATATTCTCTAGATAATCACCTTCAATTAATTTAGTAGGAATAGAAGAACAAATATAAATCACTCCTTTTATCCTCATTCTAGCAATAGATTGAATTAAGGCAATGTAACCTCCTGTAAAAACACCATAACTACCAAGACCTTCAATCATATTATGAGGTGGTAATAATATGATAAATATTCCTCCATTAATATTTACACCTGTAGAAAAATTGGTTCCTACATGAGCTTGATGTTCTTCATTAAACTCATAATTAGTTTCTGAAGTACAAAGTTTTAGTTCTACATTAAAATCATTATAAAATTCCTTATAATCTTTCCATATTTTATTAGCTAGATTCTTAGAGTAAGATAGAATATTTACTTTTTCTCCTTGTTCTAACCCGTTCTTAATTATGGGGATTAATTTATCTAGACTACTAATATTATTTGCGAAATAGGAAATATTACTTAACAGTAATTTTACCTCAGCTCTTCTTTGTTTACTCTTAAATCTTTCCCCTCTGAGGATTAAAATATTCTTTTGTGTTAGTAGAGAAATATATTTTGAAACCTGAATACTTGTTTCAGTAAAAGTCGCACTTGCAATAAAGGATTTGTGTATAACATCTGACCACTTAAGAAGATGAAATATTTTATCGCGTTGAAAATTGTGTATACTAGCGTGTATTTCATCTATAAATAAAACAACTTTTTTATTCTCTTCTTTACATCTTTTATATAGGCTATTTAAAAACTCTTGCTTTAAGTAACTTTGTGCTACATAATTATCTCCAGGATTTCGCAGAAATGCATTCACTGAAAGAATATGTAGGTCTTTCATAACAGATAGTTTTATATCAGCACTACTAAAGTCTTCTTCTTCAAACATTCTGTAGTTAAATCTATTATCTCCAAGATTGTCAAACTCGTTATAGTATTTATCTATTAAAGACTTAAAAGGCACCAGAATTATAGCCAGATAGTTTTCTGATAAATAACTGTTAACTAGGCTGTTTAAAGTAGTTGATTTGCCTTGACCAACTCCAAAATTTAATAAAACTGTTTCTGATTTATTAAAATTATCTTTGTTATCTATAAAATGATTTGAAACTTGTTTGCTGACAAAACCATTTTCATCTGGTAATATCTCTTTAGATTTAACATTAAAACCTATATCAAAATCATTAGCAGGGATTTTTTTATAGATAATATCAGATTCTATTATTTTTGGTGTCATTTGGTTTACATCTAAAATTTAACTGTGCCATAAATGTATTACAACACAGTTATTAATCACTTCTTTTTCTTTAGTTTTTTACTCAACTTACTCATCTGACTGCTTACCTTATGCTGAACCACCTTAGCATAATGCCTTTGAGTTATTGAAATACTTGAATGACCTAACAGTTCTGAAACTATCTCAATTGGAATATCATTATACAACAATACTGTAGTAGCAAATGTCTTTCTTGCTATATGATGAGTTAACCTTTTGTCTATTTCTACTAATTCTGCAATCTCCTTTAAATAAGAATTGAATTTTTGATTACTTATTATAGGCAACAACTTACTTTCATCTTTGTATTTGTCTATTATACTTGATGCTGTAGGTAATAAAGGAATAGATATTTTTGATTTAGTTTTTTGCCTCATCATTTGAATCCAAACACCACCATCAAAACCTTTGATTAAATGCTCTTCTCTAAGGCTAGACATTTCTTGATATGCCAATCCTGTATAACAACAGAAAATGAACATATCTTTTACTTGATTCAATCTAGTCTGTCTGAAAGTGTGATTTTCGAGTTTATCTAATTCTTTTTGATTTAGGTAAACTACTTTACTTTCATATTTTTTAGGTTTGTAAAGTATGAATGGGTCTTTCTTCAAATAGCCTTTTGCTAGAGCTAATTTGATAATCTTTCTAACACGTTGAATACTCTTATTAATAGTAATCTGCTTTTGTTTCTTTTCAGATTTTAAATAGAAATCAAAATCGTCTAAAAAGTTTTGATTGATAGACTCCAGTAGTATATCTCCTTTCTTGTATTGGAATCTTATAAAGTTTGAAACATGGTTTCTAGCCTCTGTAAACTTGTTATAAGTAGACTTTGAATACTCAACACCTATTAGCTTCTTCATTCTATTGTTATGCAATTCAAACACCTCTAAAAGCGTTTTATTTGCCTTTACATTCTTTCCTACATACTGTAAGTAGATGTCCTCTACATCAAAACTCTCATTGTTAACTTGTAGCAACAAAAAAGCCTGATTAACTTTTTGCTTAATCAGGCTCAAATGAGTATTAATGTTTTCATTTTCTTTATTGAGAGGTATTGCTTTTTGTTTTTTACTGTTCCAACAATCTACAACAGTAAATAAGCCTGTAGAGAATACCTTTCTTTTCTTTAAATATGTAATTCTACACCTTAATGGTGCTGTACCTTTTGAGTTTGCATTTATTTTATCTAACACAAACAATATGCTTAATTTACTGTTATTCATAATGATGTATTTTTATAAGGGTATGCCTTTTTTAAATTAGGGTATGCCTTTTTCTGTGCCTTTTTTTAGTTAAATGAAGGTAATCTGTACTTTAGTAAGAATCTAAAATAATTGCCAAACAGCTGATTTTACTGCATAAAAAAAGGAACTAACACAATGTTAATTCCTCTTCTAGTAGCGGGAACTGGACTCGAACCAGTGACCTTCGGGTTATGAGCCCGACGAGCTACCTACTGCTCTATCCCGCGATGTAATACCCAATCGTCTCTCTTAGCTTTTAACTTGCGATTCATAATGTCGCCGAAATTATTGGACTGCAAAGATACAAACCTTTTTTATCCTTACAAGCACTAAATGAATAAAATTTCAGAAAATATTTTAACAGAAAATCTTAAATGTTTTTTCACCTAAATCAGGTTGCTTACTTTTAAGCTGTTATGAAAAAAACTATCAAAATATTATTAATTATAAGCCTTACAACACTAAGCCTTTTTATAGGGTTAACAATCTTAGTGAACATGAAAATACAACAAAAAGTTGAAAATTTTCTTCAAACTAGACTTCCACAAAACATTTCGCAGTCACACAATACTATGAATGTAGATACCTTTGAAGGCACAATTACTATTAGTGATTTGCTAGTACACTTAAAAAACAAGAGCGATACCATTACTCATACAACAATTGGAATGGATAAATTGATTATTGAAGATGTAAGCTATTGGAAATATCTTTTTAATGACGAAATTCATATTGAGGATATTAAATTTAAATCGCCAATAATTACATACCACAAAGATAAAGTAATCATTAATAAAGACTCTGAACGAATAGCGCCTATTAAGCTGTTTAAACCTATTATTATTGAGGAGCTAAGTATCGACAATACTACACTTACAATTTTTGAAAAAGGCAAGGACAGTGTTCTTATTCATACTACTAATACCACAATTGAAATTGACGATATACTAATAAGTAAGGAAACATTACTTCAAAAAATACCAGCAACATTCAGTGAATACGAAGTTAATACGGATTCCATATTTGTAAAAATTAGTCCTTACGAGAACGTAACTGCTCAAAATCTTACCATTAAAAATCAGCAAGTTTCTCTCGAAAACATTGCCTTAAAAACAAAATATTCGCGTACAGAACTATCTAAAATTATCACTAAAGAACGTGATCACATTGATTTAGATATTAAGAACATAACTTTAGCTGACATAGACTTTGGTTTCATTGATAATAAAAAACTATTTGTAAAAAGTTCAAATATTTCTATTGAAAAACCAGTCGCATCTATTTATAGAGACAAATTAGTGAGTGACGACACAACAATAAAAAAACTTTATAGCAAAATGCTTAGAGAAACCTCTATAGACTTGACCATAGATAAAATAGCTTTGAATAATGGTTCAGTAATTTACACAGAGCGCGTAAAACAAGATAACACAGGTGGTACAATAGATTTTAAAAACCTATCTGCAACTATTTTGAATGCAAGTAACACTTACACCTCTAATGAAAAAACAACTATAGATATTGAAGCTATATTTATGAAAAACACTCCGCTTAAAGCCAACTGGGAGTTTGACGCCACGAAACCAAATGACCAATTTATTTTTAAAGCCGAAATAGGAAGTCTAAAAGCCAGTGATTTAAACACCTTTATGAAACCTAATTTAAAAATACAATTAGAAGGTGTTACTAATAAAACGTACTTCACAATTAGCGGAACAAACAATACCTCTAATATTAGTATGCGAATGAGCTACGACAACTTTAAAGTCAATATTTTAAATAAAAAAGGAAATAAGAAAAACAAATTCCTATCTGCCATAGCAAACATTTTTATAATTGAAGATAGTAAAAATAATAATCAAGTATTTAGCGATGGCTCAGCTACTGCAACTCGAGATAAAACAAAGTCCTTTTTCAACTACCTATGGCTTAATATAAAGAGCGGTCTACTAAATACCTTAACTGGTAAAGACGAAAACTAAAAATGTTTTGAAACAGACTTATTTCAAATTTAAATAAAATTTACTGCTCGATACTCTCTACTCTACATTCAATTAAATCTGTACCTTCAAACTTGGCTGTAATTTGGATAGGATTACAACAAACCTCGCAGTCTTCCACATAACTAGAATTTACTGAAGGATCAAGAAGCATCGACACCTCTTCCCAACAATGTGGGCATTGAAAAAAATGTTCGTGCATGAAAATAGTATTTAATTTAAGCCGAAATTTTAACCATTTAAACGCAGCTACAAATCAACATTTAGCAATTGACCAGTAAGCTGAAGCACTTGAAGCTCGGCTAATTTTGCTTGATATTTAGCTAAATTTTTATTCGTTTTTGCATTCAATAAATTTACTTGCGCCTGGCGTAACTCTACTGAACTTATTTGGCCTAATTTATATTGCTCATTACTACGCTCAAAATTATTAGTTGCAGTAAGTACATTTTGGGTTTGTAGCTCATAGATTTTTAACCTATTAATATAATCACCTTGAGCATTTAAAATATCGCGATCAACTTCTTTTACAATTTGCTCAATTAATGTCTCTTGACTCTCTATTTGAATTTTAGCATTTTTAACCGAAGTTATACCACTTCCACCATCAAATAAACTCCAACTCAAATTTAGTCCAGCAGAAAAACCTGTCGACACACTTGCTTGAGAAAAACTAGTTGAAGGAAAATTACCCTCATTCCATCCATAACTACCCGTAAGCCCTACCGTAGGAAGATAAATCGATTTACTCGACTTATAATTGTTCTCTGAAATAGTTTTGTTTTTTTTAGCCTGTAACACACGTACATTCATTGTATCTGCCTCTTGAATATAATTTTCAAGAACCAATTGAGGAATAAAAACAACCGTAGTATCTACAGTAAAATCACGCTCTAAATCTAAATTTGAAATTACATTTAAATCACGTTTTGTATTAGCTAAAAGCTGTCTTGCATTCAACAAATTGATACTATCAGTTACTAAATCAACTTCAGCATTTAACACATCTAATTTGTTATTTTGACCATATTCAAAAGCATAACCTGCACGTTTTAATCTACGCTCTGTATTAAAAAAAACATCTTCGAGCACAGTAATGTTTTCAGTGATTCTTGCTACTTCAAAATAAACAGAAAACATTTGTATAATAGTAGTTTCCATTGTCTCCCTTACTTGAAGCTTAGAAACGTTGTACTGCTCTTGAAATGTTTTATAATCCCAATACCTTCCTAAACCATCAAACAATGTATAACTAAGATTTAATGAAGCGTTGTAACGAGTTGTCTCAGCACCATCAACAATATTAGCCTCTCCACTTTGAAAAGTAACTTCTTGATCTTGGATATCATAAGATGCACCCGCAGTTCCTGTAAGTGATGGTAAATAACCTGAATTCAAAATCCCTTGGTTATTATCTGCAATTTCAAGATTTTTAGCAGCAATCGTAATACCAAAATTATTCTGTAAAGTTTCGGCGATAGCGTCTTGTTTTGTTAGCAGCCCATTAGATTGCCCAAGCATATTTCCGAAGCAAAGTAATGCAACTAGTAAAAATTTAATGTGCTTCATTTTGTTCTTTTATTGCGCGTTCAACTTCTTCATTGGTTACATCTTTACCAGTGATCAACCATTTAGTCCATTTCTTAGTACGGTTACCAAATGACAAAAATACTGGTAGTAATACTAACGTTAATATGGTTGCAAAACCAATTCCGTATGCAATTGAAATTGCCATTGGTATCAAAAATTTTGCCTGTCTACTTTCTTCAAATATTAATGGCGCTAAACCTGCTATTGTTGTTATTGATGTCAAAAATATAGCTCTAAATCTAGATTTCCCTGCTTCTAAAACTGCATCATCGAATAGCATTCCCTCCTTTAAATTCTGATTAAATTTACCTATAAAAACAAGTCCATCATTAACCATAATTCCCACTAAAGCAATAATCCCTAACATCGAAAGAATATTAATTGGAAAGTCGTGAATCCAGTGACCCCAAGCAACTGCTGGCAAACTAAAAGGCACGAGCAATAATAGCAGTAACGGCTGACTATAACTTCTAAAAGTAAATGCAATAGTCATATAAATTAATGCTAAAACCGTCCAGCCCACAGGCCCTAATGATTTTGTTAACTTCCCTGCTTCTCTATTTTGACCTTCGTAAGAAGGAGAAACCGTAGGGTATTTAGATAATATTTCTGGCATTATTTCATTACGCAGTTCTTCTAAAACATCTGTAGCACTTACTTCATCAGGATTTTCTATATCTGCGGAAATTTGAATTTCACGTCTACCATCTAAGTGATTTATAGCTACTTCTCCTCGTTCAATACTATAAGTCGCAACCTCACTTAGCGGAATTTGAGCACCACTTGGAGCCGTAATTCTCATTGCATCTAAATCTGAAATTGAAGATCTATTTTCCTTATCGTATCGAACCCAAACTCTAATCTCATCTTGTCCACGCTGAAAACGTTGTGCTTGAACTCCGAAAAACCCAGAACGTACTTGTGCCATCACTGTTCTTAAATTTAGACCAAGCAAATATGCATTTTCGTTTAACTCTAGTTTAATTTCCTTGATTCCAAGTGGATCATTATCGGTAACATCCTTCAAAAGCGGATTAGCCTCTAAGTTGTCCTTAAGTTCTTTTTTAGCAGCTTTAAGTTCGGTTATATTATTTCCGAGTAAAGAAACGGACACTGGACTTCCTCCAAAGTTACCACCACCACCATAAACAAGACTTTCTTTTCCTAAAACAGGGCCAACCTTCTTTTGAATACTTCGCGTAACAATATCTGATGTTACAGCGTTTGGACGCTCTTCTCCTGGCAATAGATTAATCGTTAATGAAGCTGATGACGAACCAGGACCAATATTTTTAATAATATTTTCAAACATTTTTTTATCCTCATACTCTTCATTGTCACCTAAATACTCCGCAGTCAATTCATTATTAGTTTCTATTGCTTTCGATTCAATATAACTTATAATACTATCTGTGATTGTCTGGTTAGTACCTTGCGGCATTTCTAAATCAATTTGAACTCGATCACTAGCGATACGCGGAAAAAAAGCAGTACGAATGATTCCTCCGCCAACACTAGCAATAGAAAGCATCATTACACATACAAAAATTAGAAATACAAAAATTTTATTCTGAAGGGTAAAACGTAAAACAGGGGCATATAACTTATCACGTAACCAAACCATAACACGATCTCCGTACATATTTATATATCGAAGCTTTGCAAACACTTTTGAAATACCTGTTTTTGGTCTATTATCTTGTTTTCTTAATGCCTTAGAATGTGCTAAATGGGCTGGCAAAATAATAAGTGCTTCAACAAGTGAAACTACTAATGTAAGAATTACAATTACGGAGACTTCACCAAAAATTTCACCTATCCTTCCATCTAGAAACAAAAAGATTCCAAAGGCTAAAATAGTTGTAGTAATAGCAGACAATATAGGAGGAATCACCTCCATCACCCCATCAACTGAAGCTTGAATAGGATCCTTTCCTTTTTCATAATGTTGGTATATATTTTCTGCAATTACAATTCCATCATCTACTAGAATACCAATTACGATAATCATCCCAAAAAGCGATAATACATTAATTGTAACATCGAAAAAGCCTGCAACTGCAAACATTCCTAAAAATGCAACGGGTAACCCAAAAGCCACCCAAAAGGCTAAACGGGTATTTAAAAATATTGACAAAAACAGTAACACAAGCAGCATCCCTATTATTGCATTTTCGGCTAATAATGCGGTACGTTGTACAAGTGTTGTTGACAAATCACTAACGACACTTAATTGAACGCTCGTGTATTTTTCATTATAGTCTTTTATATATTCCTTTACATTTTCAGCTGAAGAAATTAAATCTTCACTATTTGTACTCGTTATTGTAATATTCACTGCTAATTTCCCGTCGAAATAACGAGCATTAGGTGTTTCAGAAAAACGATCTCTTATTTTCGCAACATCTTTCAACCTTACAGATTGCCCATTAGAATTAGCTCTAACAATTAGATTATTTAATTCGTCGCCATAATAAGACCTATTGTTTGCTCTAATTAAATACTCTTCTGCATCGGTTTTAATAGTACCTCCAGTGACTAGTATATTAGCACTACTTACGGCTTGTGCTACCTCGTCAAAGGTTAACCCATAAGCCAACAATACATTCTCATCTACTGCAATTTCAATCTCTTCGTCTGGATAACCACTTATACTAATTTGAGAAATACCTTCAATTCCTTTTAAATCATTTTCTACATCTCTACCTATTTGCTTTAACGTAACTAAAGGGATATCTTCTCCACTAATGGCAAATGTGATAGTTTGCCTAATCGCTTCTTGCTTAGCCACTACTAATGGCTCCATCCCAACAGGAAATGAAGGAACTCTATCTACAGCGTTCTTAACCTCAAGCAACATGAAATCGATATTTTTACCTTTTTCGATTTCAACATTTATGCTTCCACTATTTTCTCTAGAAGTCGAAGTTACTCGCTCTACTCCATTTAATCCTTTTAAATTATCTTCAATTTTCAAAACTATCCCTTCTTCCACCTCCTGAGGAGAAGCACCTGGATAAGCAACAGAAATAGTAATGTTTTTAGAATCTACTAATGGAAAAAAAGATGACTTTAATCCTAAATATCCAAAAACACCAAACCCTACAAAAGCCAAAACAATTACGTTAACAGCTACATGGTATCGTATAAAAAATTCAACGAGTTTGCGCATGCTATTTTAGTTTTTGGAAGTTGTTTTAGCCTGTTTAGCAGACTCATCTATTGTTTTAACCAACATCCCAGCATATGCGCCAGAAATAGGTTGTGCTAATATAGTAGTGCCATCTGGTATGTTTTTTAATACCACTTGTTTTGCAGAAAAGTAAACAGGTTGCACATCTATCAATTCTAAAACAGAATCTTTCACAATAAATAATTGTGACTCATCTATTAATAGTTTTCTATTTACACTTATAGCACTTTCTTCACTACGAGCATCAAGTTGAGCCTCAAGGAACATACCTTCCTTTAAATCGTCTCCTTTAACTTCTACAAACACTTTTACCGTTTGTGAAGTCTGTTCAATTTTACCATTAACTCTAGAAACTTTCCCTACGTAAATTTTATCTGAAGCAGAAGCAGAAAGATCAACCGACTCCCCTACTTTTAACAAATCGCTATATTCTTTTTCAATAGCTAATTCTACTTCATAAACCGATGGGTCGATAAACTCTCCTAACTTTTGTCCTGGACGAACTAAAGTCCCCTTATTAACTAAAGCTTCGGTAAGTACCCCTGTAAACGGAGCGTATATATTGTACTTACCTAAACGTTGTTCTAGGTTTTTAATATTATAATATGATGCTTGGATTCCACGACCTGTAATAAAGTAGCTAGCCTTCTCATCAGCAATGTTTGGCAACTCTGGCACTCTTTTATTTACATCAAAGTTTTTTAAATAAGAATCCCAAACTGGAAATACTTCAGGATAATCAAGTCTTAAATCTGGCATTATAGAAGTAACCAAATTATAAAACTCACTCTTAGCAGCTAAAACCGAAGCATTGAATTCTCCAGCATCGAGGCTTATTAAGGTTTGGCCTTTCTTGTATTCTTGCCCTGCTTTAAAGTCGTGAGAACTACCTCTAAAAATTCCTTGGTATTCCGCATAAAGCTCAAGCTTATTTTTTGCAGTTATAGTACCATTAGAAGGAATTAATATAGGAACCGTACCATTAGTGACAGCTTTAACATAAACTGTTTTTACAACTTTTTCAACCTTAGGTTTAGGCTTGTTTTTACTATCAATAATTTTAGTTGCTATAAAATAAGTACCTATTACAAGTAGGACACCTAAAATAATAAATACATATCTTCTCACAAGTCTGTTTTATTGGTTAGACGACAAAAATAGTTTTGCTATTCCCCATGTACCGTTAAAACTATCTTAATAAAAAACGCCGAAATACTAAAGTTTTAGTATTTCGGCGTTTATAATTGTACATTAAGATAATTGCTCTAATTGGTTAGTGACTTTTTCCCAGTCCTCCATTAACTTAACAATTTCATCTTTTTTTCCTTGATATTTCTCAAAAAAATCATCTTTAGCTATCGTCGCTTCATAATTAACAGCGAGCTCTACATCAATTTCCTTCACTTCGCGCTCTAACTTATTAATTTTCGATTCAATTTTACTTAAACGATTTGTAAGTGATTTAAGCTTCTTTTGATCTTCGTAAGACTGTTTACCTCCAGCATTTTCAGCTTTCGCTTCGGTTGCGACCACTGTACGTTTCTCTGCTTCTCTTAAATTCTGAATATTTCGTTGTTCTAAGAAATAATCAATATCCCCTAAATATTCTTTTATTTGATGATCCTTAAATTCGTAAACTTTATCAGTTAAACCTTGTAAAAAATCCCTATCGTGACTTACCAATAGTAATGTCCCTTCAAAGTTTTTACAGGCGTCTTTTAATACATTTTTAGATTTAATATCAAGGTGGTTTGTAGGTTCATCCATTACAAGCACATTAAAAGGCTGTAATAACAACTTGGCCAACGCCAAACGGTTGCGTTCCCCCCCACTCAATACTCGTACAAACTTATCCACTTCATCCCCTCTAAAAAGAAATGAACCTAATATATTACGTACTAATGGTCGTGTACGCTCATCTGCAGCATCGAGCATTGTATCCTCAACTGTTTTAGTCCCATCGAGATAATCTGCTTGGTTTTGTGCAAAATATCCTATCTGAACATTATGCCCTAAATTCATTACACCTCCGTGAGGAATTTCATCAACAATAATTTTAGCTAATGTTGATTTTCCTTGACCATTCTGACCTACAAATGCTACTTTAGAGTCACGTTCAATCATTAAATCTACACCTTGCAAAACTTTTTTATCTCCGTAACTTTTAGATATATTTTTAGCTTCAATCACTACTTTTCCAGGTATTACACTAATAGGAAAACGTAATGACATTACTGAATTATCATCCTCATCAACTTCAATTCGATCAATTTTATCTAGCTTTTTCATTAAAGACTGTGCCATAGTAGCCTTACTTGCTTTTGCTTTAAACTTAGATATCAATTTTTCCGTATGTTCAATTTGCTTTTGCTGGTTTTTCTGAGAAGCTAATTGTTGTGTACGCAATTCTTGGCGTTGAACTAAATACTGTGTGTAAGGTTTATTATAGTCATAGATTTTCCCTAACGAAATTTCAATAGTTCTATTAGTAATGTTATCTAAAAACATTTTATCGTGACTTACCACTACAACAGCACCTGCATAAGCAGATAAAAATTCCTCTAACCAAAGTATCGATTCAATATCAAGGTGGTTAGTAGGCTCATCAAGAAGCAATATATCATTGTTTTGAAGCAATAACTTAGCTAGCTCAATACGCATACGCCATCCTCCCGAGAATGTTTCGGTAATTTTATTAAAATCTTCTCTTTGAAATCCTAAACCTTGTAAAATACGCTCAGTTTCACCTTGGTAATTATAACCACCGTGAATTTCATACTGTTCTTGCACATCGTTTAAATCTATCATTAACTGATTATAACTTGCGCTTTCATAATCGGTTCTGGTAGCTAATTGCGTGTTTATTTCGTCAAGCTGCTTTTCGTATTTTTTAATTTCCGTAAAAGCTTGGTATGACTCTTCTAAAACTGTACGGCCTTTCACAAAATCGATATCCTGTTTCAAAAACCCAATAGACACTTCTTTGTCCATTGCAATAGCACCCTCGTCATATTCTTGCTCACCAGAAATAATTTTTAACAAAGTAGACTTTCCTGCTCCGTTTTTTCCAACGAGTCCCACACGCGTTCCAGCACCAAGCTGAAATGTGATTTTTTCGAATAAATATTCTCCCTGAAAGGAAACAGATAGGTTATGTATATTGAGCATAAATTAATTTGATTGACTTGAACGCTTTTGCAGTCTAATTTTTTTGCAAAGATGCTTAATTTTGGAGTGGAAAAAAAATGGACTAGCACCCAATTTTTAAGCGATACCAAGATATTTGGTTACTCCATTTTTACTTCTGAAATTTTAAGCATTTAAAAAATGAAGGGAACAAAACTTTATAGCATATTAAATAGCAAATGTCCTGTTTGCCACAAGGGCGATTTATATAAAAATAAAAATCCCTATAAAATTTCAGAAACATTAATAATGCCTGAAAGATGTTCTAATTGCAACACTAAATACAAAATTGAACCTTCATTTTTTTACGGTGCTATGTATGTGAGTTACGCTGTTGGTATTGCTTTTGCTACAGCAGCTTTTGTAATTTCGTATTGGATGATTGGTCTTTCACGTTTAAATTCATTTTTTATCATCATCCTTACGCTTGTACTATTTTTACCAATTATTACGAGGATTTCAAGAAACATTTGGATTAATGGATTCTTTACATATGATAAAACAAAAGTTTAAAGAAAACGCGCTAAATTTAATTCCGATGGTATTTCGGTATCATTCTCTATAAAGTCGAAAAGTTGTTTTGCTAATAAAGGTGCCATAGTAAGTCCTCGAGTACCTAATCCATTTAGAAAGGCTACGTTGTGTGAAGCTGGCAAAACACCTATCAGAGGTTTTCTGTCTTTTACAGTTGGTCTAATCCCTGCAACTTGATCTACAACTTCAAAATCACAAGTAATCATTGTCTTCAATTTATCTGAAAGATCAAAACGCGCATCTTCTGTTATATCCATTGACAACTCATCGCGTCCATAGCTTGCACCTACCTTGTACAAATCATTCCCTAAAGGAATAACCATTACAGGACCTTTTAAAACTGATGTACATTTTAAGAGCGGAGCATTAACAATAATATACTCCCCTTTATTTGGAACAAACACTTTAGGTAACTCCGGACTAATAGCTAGTGGAAATAATGGGTTATTTACTACACCCGCACCTTCAGAAAATACTATATGATTTGCACTTATATCTTTATATACAACATTATCATTTTGGATTTCCAATAAAGAATAATCAAAATAGTCAGCGATAATGCAATTATTTGAGGCCAAAAAAATTCTATAGTCCTGTACTAATGTTGCAGGACGAATTTGGTATGCTTTATTAACAGATCCAAGTTTATATGGTGCTGAGATACTTTTATTATCGTTACTAACTAAATCACTTTTTAAATAGTGTTTTAACTGGTCTTTATCACAAGCTACAATCCAATTATTTTGTTCCTCAACACTTTTAAGAATTCGATGTATAGCTATAGGCTCAATTACCTTATCAGACAAAACAGCTTCAAGTCTTTGATAAAAGGGGATAGCATAGGTGAGAAATTGCTCTACATTCCAAGCTGCTGTAAATCGCTTAAGTACCGTTGGGTTCAATACTCCTCCAGATGCAGTTGTAGCCCCTTTATTAGCATCTTCAAATAAAACGAATGATTTGTTATTAGAACGTAATGTTTCGGCGAAAGCCAAACCAGCGATTCCTAATCCAACAATTATATAATCTACATTTTTCACGAGGTAAATATACCTTTTAAAAAGATTGAAAATAAATATATGTACGAGAGAAAAAAGCAAAAAAAAGCCCACTTGAAAAGTGGGCTCTTATTAAATATGTTAATCCTTAGTAATTCCAAAGATCAATTTCAATGTTACGAATTTGGTCTTTAATACGATCAGATTCTAACAATTGCATAAGTGCATTATCATTGATATAATCTTTTACTCCTCTATCTCCTTGAACATTATCTTCTTTGTAGATAACTCCACTAAAACGACGAGAGTTTAGTAAATGATCATACGTAATGGGTTGTGATGTGTTCTTACGATTGAATGCTTTTGCATTGTGTAATGCCTCTCTAGCTGCAGGGAAATACACCCAGAACAACTCAACACGGCTATCAAATCCATCATCTTCAAAAGCCTTTGAACGTGCTTCACCAGCAACAGGACAAATACCTAATAAACGATACTTTAACTCACCTTGTCTTTTATCAATAAACCAAAGTCCACGTATTCTCCACTCTTCAATATCAGCAGCATCTAATGTAAACTCACGAATATATTCGTCATCTACACGACCTTCTGCGTTAAATTGTTCAATACCATAATCTGTTGTATCACGGTAAACAAGTGAAGCATCTAAATCTTCTAGAGTACGTTTTTCAGTAAAATATGAATCAGCATAAACTTCATCAATTGAACCATCTCGCATATTTTTAACGAGTACGTCATATAATGATCTTCTTTCGCTACCTATATTGTTTGTATCAATTGGGTAGTATAATGGAAAGTTTACACGCTCATCGAGATCGATAATTTCCCAAGTGGCTTTTGACCACAATACGTCGCGTTCGTCAATGTATCCATAAGGTAAAGGCTCATCATTATCATAAGCAATTTGCGCTAATGTTTTTTGACCTATTTCCTCTGGAGTCGTTGCATTCAAGATGTTTAACTGTGCACTTGACGTACCCAACCCAACAACAAGAAGAGAGGCTCCTAAAATTACGTTTCTCAAATTCATCTATCTTATTTTAAAACTACTAGTTTGTTAATTCAATACAGATTGGAGAAATTTTCTTCAATTTGTATCCACTGTTTCCAGCGATATTTGCGCTAATGTCAAATATTTGTACAGTCTCTCCACGTTTTGCTCTACGCAATGCTCCTGAAGCTTGACTATTTAATTTTCTTCCACTTACTTTAATTGTAGGTTGACCAGATACTTTAAAGCTAAATCCAGTAACGTTCAATTTAAGGTCGAAATCAAAATCTTGTAATGCTGCACCAATTGAAGACTTTTCAAGTCCTGCACGTTGCATTCTTACACATCCACCGTCACCATCTTCACCACGAATAGTTCCAGTTGGTCTTGGGATATCTTTAATACGGAATGTTTTAGAATCACTAACTGATCCACCACCGTTTGGTAATGTTGCACTAACGTTAATTTTAACTTCTCTACCTGATCCAGGTGTCATTGTATATGACGTACCAGATTTTTTAGATAAACCTGACGCAGAAGCATTCACCTTACTTGGGTTAATACCTGCAAAATCAATTGTCATTGGGTTAGCAACACCACGATAAACTACATTCATTTTATCTGCAGCGATTGTTGCAGAGTTAGGCTTACCAATAGTTGTATAGCTCTTTTCAACTTTAACAGGAACTTCTTCACCGTCTTGTAAGAAAATTAAGTTACCTGTAATTTTGTGTTCACCAACACCACCAGCACCAACTTTAAGAGCTACTCTACCACCTTGAAATTCATACTGATCTTCACGGATAGGTCTTCCATCAATTTTTAATTCAACTCTTTCAGGCTTTGTAGTTTCATCAACACGTCCTAATGAAATAATTCCATCAAAACTATCGCTCGAATAATAAGCACCTTTAGTTGTAGTCATTACAGTTTCGTAGTTAGCTTCTGATACTTCAGATAAAGATTTTAAATCTCCAGCTAATAACTTAGATAAGTATTCATTCTCAACAGATTTGATATCATTTTGAGTTTGAGTCATCTTAGTTAAAGAAGAAACTGATGGAAACCCTACAAAATTGTGGCTAATATAATCCTTAGTCACAGTAGTACTTCCGTCTTTAATTTTAATAGGTTCAGTACTAAAATCAGATTTCAATTGAGCAGATAGAACTGGGTTATTAGCTTCAGTTAATGCAAGCATACCATTACGGTATGTATCCATTTTAGCTAAATATTCTTTACCAGCATCAGTAAGCTTTCCTCCTTTATAGTATAATTCATCTAAAAAATTAGACTTATCCATTGCTTCATAATCCGTAGGATCTTCTACTTCAGATAAAAGTAAAGCCTTCTGAGAATCTATATATGCATAATATTCGTTTGAAAGCGTGTGAGCTTGTTCAGCTTTCGCTGCAGTTGCTTTTGCTTTTTCATTTGTTGATGCACTAGTTTTTAAACCAAGTAGCGCTACATCATTCTTTGCAGAAAAGTTAGTATTAGCACGGTCTAACTTTTCGTTAATTGAACCAAATGCAGAAAGCACTTCTTTTGACATATTTAATGCCAACATCGCGATGAAAACCAAGTACATTAGGTTAATCATCTTTTGTCTTGCGGATTGT
Source organism: Patiriisocius marinus (assembly GCF_008974325.1). Classification (GTDB taxonomy): domain Bacteria; phylum Bacteroidota; class Bacteroidia; order Flavobacteriales; family Flavobacteriaceae; genus Patiriisocius; species Patiriisocius marinus. The sequence goes on from NZ_BKCG01000001.1 coordinate 295,027, forward strand.
TTTCCTCCAGCCATTATATTTTAATTTTTAAAATTAATATTAGTTGAAAAACGACCTAGTTTCTATTCATTGCTGACAACATACCACCGTAAACTCCATTTAAAGAAGAAAGGTTTGTTGTTAGATTTTCCATTTGTGCTTTTAATTGCTCAGCATTTTCTGCTACACGCTCGTTAGCTTCTGCTTGACGACTTGTAGATTCAACCTGTACTTTATAAAGACTGTTTAATGATTCCATTTGAGCAGCTGCCATTGCCATCTCTTCACTGTACTTTTTAGTAGAACTCATTGCTTCAGCTGTTGGAGCAATACCTTTAGCTGCACCTTCAAATGACCTAATACTAGTAGAAAGACTACTCATTAACTCACTATCGATACGTGCATCTTTTAACATTGCATCTAATTTTTGAGACAACATACCTTGAGCATCTTCAGGTTGTTTTTTACTCTTTGAGTTACTAGCACCACCTGCTAATTCAGGATATACTAAAGACCAATCTAATTCATTGTCTACTGGTTCAAATGCTGAGATAGCAAATACGATTGCTTCTGTTACAAGACCAACTATTAACATTTCATTTCCAAAAGGCCAGTGCATAATTTTAAATAATGCTCCGATGATTACAATTGCGGCACCAAGACCGTATACCATATTCATTAATTTCTTTCCAGTTTTTGACTGTGCCATAATAAGTAATTTTTTAAGTTTAGTTTAAGTTAAGTTAAGTGTAATAATTTTATGTAGAAATGGTGTCGTTATTAACGAGCGTCACCAAAATTAGCATTCAATGTAACATCTGTACCCATATAATCTTGTACAGTTCTGAAACCGATGTAACTTCTTGAAGAATCAGCATATTCGTAGTTACGAGTAGATACTTGTAAGAAATAAGCAACATCTTTCCAAGAACCTCCACGAACAACTTTACGCATATTAGTTTCGTCGTTTACATTAGGATTCATTGTTGAAGTATATTCATATGAAGCAGCATCGTATGAGCTATCAACCCATTCTGCTACATTACCAGCCATATTATATAAATTATAATCGTTAGGCTCATAAGCATCAGCCTCTACAGTATACAATGCTTGATCCGCAGCATAATCACCACGTAATGGTTTGAAGTTTGCCAAGAAACAACCTCTATCATTTTTAGTGTAAGGTCCACCCCAAGGGTAATCTCCACCTTGAAGACCTCCTCTTGCTGCATATTCCCATTCAGCTTCACCAGGAAGACGGAATGAATTTACGTGATTTCTTTTCTTTTGTTTTTGGTATGAATTTTTATACAAAGTTCTCCAAGCACAAAAGGCTTTCGCTTGAGCCCAACTAACACCTACTACAGGATAATCACCGTAAGCTTGATGCCAGAAATAATCATTATGCATTGGCTCATTATAAGAATAATTAAAATCTCTAATCCAAACTGTAGTATCAGGATAGATATTTAAATCAACCTTTTTGATAAAGTCTTTTCTACTTTTAGTTTTATCTCTAGCTGCTTTTTGAATATCCATATAAGTATATTGGAAATTCAATTTAGACACATCAATAGTACTTTGTCCATTATAAGCTTCTTCAGCAGGAATATACATACTATCCATAACCTCAACGTAGTATTCATCAGGATACTCTTGCTTATCCCAAATAATATCGATGTCATTGTTAATCTTTCTACCAGCATAGAAATCATCTCCCATACCATAGTAGTTATCTTCCATGTACTGGTCATATGGCGACTTTTCCTCTTCTGTATTATCTACAAAAGCAAAATCTCCTATACTACCTTCACCGTCTCCAGGAGTAGCGCCAACCTCATCAGCAAGTATTGCTAATTTTAAACGAATAGTTGAATCACGTACCCATTCAACAAACTGACGGTACTCAGCATTAGTGATTTCAGTTTCATCCATGTAGAATGAACGAACAGTTACCGTTTTAGTAGGAGCATCATTTACTGCTACAAAGTCGTCGCTCGATTTACCCATAATAAAAGATCCACCAGGAATTAAAGTCATTCCATATGGTTTTTCAGGGTACCACTTTTTACCTTTTGCTCCTACAACTTCACCTCTGTCTCCAGAGTTACAACTGTATAAAAAGGCTACCATCGCAGTTAATGCAATTAATTTTTTCATAGGTATTAGGTTAAATTCAAGATTTAAGGGCGTAAACCTATCTATAATATTTCAGAAATACAACTTATTTCTTAAAAATCCCTTAAAGCTTATTATACTATTTTAATTGGTCAAACTTCATTCTTTCGGCGGGCTTTTAACCACCTTTCAGGAACTTCCTGATTTGTTGCTCCCACATATTCGCCATAGGTGCAAGGTAATAACGTACGTCTTTTTATTTTATTATCAAGATTTGAAATAAAAGGTAATTCTACCCACCAACGCCCTGTTTTACTACTTTTCTTAAATGTCAATACTTCATCCTCTACGGGTACTTTATACGTTATAAAGCACTTTTCATCGTTAAAATCATCGTCTTTAATTCTAAAATTAACTCCTTCGATAAAATACCAAAGTATCTGCGCAATCAGTGTTGCTCCTACTTTTGACCCATCTAATTCGTTTAATTCAAACATTGAAAAGGATAGCACTTTGTTACTTATTCCTGCATATCGAGAAATAGCACATATTTCTCTTCCATCAAATCCATTAGGACTATCACTGTTTTTAAAACTAAGTTCCGACCCTTTTATTGCCGAAGCGTCAAATGTCACCAAGTCTGCATTACGCATTATTGGTTCTACTTCCGTTATATCTTTAATAACATATCCTAATCGATATGCATCAAAGTATAATGTTTCCATTAAAGCAATTTCCTGCGGCGGATTAAAATAACTTTGATAACCCAAAACGCTATAATTAAAAAGGTTATAAGGTTCGTCTACAATTATTCTTCCTAAATAGGATTTATTATTAATAGGCTTTTCAGTATCTCCAAGATCAAATCTACTATCAACATTTACTAAATTAAGCATATTGCTTGAAGCATCGTAAGCTCTATATTGAGCATAAACAGCATCTTGACTTCCACCTAAAATTAGTGGAATAATATCTTTCTTAAGCAAAGCTTCGACAACTGTTTTTACTGCAAAATAAGTGTCATCTACACTATTCCCTTTTTCAATATCACCTAAATCAACAATATCGTGCTTCCAATTTCCTGGATACAAAGAGTAAAAAGCTTTTCTGAAAGGCTCTAAATTTAAAATATCACCCGTATAATTAATATCACGTCTATTTTCCTTGCAACCTAAAATTGCAAATTTGATATTCTTCAAATCAGGTAAAATGCCTATTTCTGAATGCATTGAAATTTGTTTTCCTAATGTACCATCAGGAAGTAATTCGCAATGCGAGACAATTGATTTGGAAACGGGAGAAAGAAATTCTATCAAGTATTAATAATTGAAATTATACTATAGTTATTTTTTATTTTCTAAATACAAAAGCTTTATATGCTAATGATTATTTCTTTTTTGCTGCTGGTTTCTTTTTAGCAGCAGGTTTTTTCTTAGCTGCCGGCTTCTTTTTAGCTGCTGCTTTTTTCTTAGGCGCTTTCTTTTCTAAAATTCCTTGCGCTTCTTCTAAAGTCATTTTCTCTGCTTCAGTAGTTTTCGGCAATTCTATCTTAGTCTTCCCTTTTAACAAGTTGAAACGGCCCCATCTGGCTTTCTCCAATCTTATTCCTTCTTCTTCCCAGTTATGTATAACCTTATCTATCTCTTTTTGCTTTTTAACCTCAATCAATTCAATAATATCCGCATCAGATAAATTATCAAAGTCATATTTCTTATTAACATTGATAAACATGCTATTCCATTTTATGTAAGGACCAAAACGACCAGTTCCTTTTTGAACTGGAAGATCTTCATACATATAAATAGGAGCATCTGCTTTTTTCTTTTCTTCAATAAGCTCTTTTGCCATTGCCATATCCACTTCTAGCGGATCCTGACCTTTAGGCAACGATATAAAGGTTTTTCCTAAACGCACATATGGACCAAAACGACCATTGTTCACTTCTACTTCTTCATTATCATAAACACCTAATGTTTTAGGCAGCTTAAACAAATCCATCACCTCATCAAAGGTTACTAAATGCAATTGTTGATCTGGACGTAAACTCGCAAACTTTTTATCTTCATCATCTGGAGCACCTATTTGAGCCATAGGACCATACTTCCCTAAACGAACTAAAACTGTTCGTCCCGAAACAGGATCTTCTCCTAAAATACGCTCCCCACTTTCACGGTCTGCATTTTCTTTAACATCTTCAACTGTTGGATGAAATTTTCCGTAAAATTCCTTCAACATCGACTTCCACTCTTCTTTACCTTCGGCAATATCATCGAAATCTTGCTCTACTTTAGCCGTAAAATTGAAATCCAAAATATTTGAAAAATGCTCTACAAGGAAATCGTTTACAATCATCCCAATATCAGTAGGTACTAATTTTCCTTTATCACTACCTACGGTTTCAGTTAATTGATTATCCTTAACTTGTCCATTAGCAAGAGTTAATTGAATATAGCTTCTTTCAACTCCTTCAATAGCTCCTTTCTCCACATAGTTTCTACTAATAATTGTAGAAATAGTTGGTGCATACGTTGACGGACGACCAATACCTAACTCCTCAAGCTGCTTCACTAAAGATGCTTCAGTAAATCGATAAGGTGGTCTTGTAAAACGTTCAGTTGCTGTTATGTATTCGTTTCCTAAAACATCACCCGTATTTAAGTTAGGTAACATTCCATCTTGTACATCATCTTCATTATCTGTCCCTTCAAGATATACTTTCAAAAAACCATCAAATTTAATCATCTCCCCGTTCGCAGTAAATTGCTGCTTAACAGGAATAGCACCGTTAATTCCGATTTTAACATTGGTACGTTCTAGTTGCGCATCACTCATCTGCGAAGCCAATGTACGTTTCCAAATTAAATCGTATAATCTTGTTTGATCGTGCTCTCCTTCAATTGAATGACGAGACATTTCGGTAGGTCTAATTGCTTCGTGAGCCTCTTGCGCTCCTTTAGACTTTCCTTTATAAGTTCTTGGCTTGCTGTATTGCTCACCATAAGATTTTGTTATTTCAGCTGCTGCTGCATTTCGCGCTTCGTTAGATAGATTTACGCTATCCGTTCTCATATACGTGATCAAACCGGCTTCATACAATCGCTGTGCAATTGTCATTGTTTTACCTACTGAAAAGTATAATTTTCTAGCCGCTTCTTGTTGTAGTGTTGAAGTTGTAAATGGTGCTGCAGGAGATTTCTTTGCTGGCTTTTTAACCAAGTCAGCTACATCATAAGTTGCATTTACATTCTTTTCTAGAAATGCTTTCGCTTCCTTTATAGTAGTGAAATTTTTAGCAAGTTTTGCTTTAAACTTACTACCATCAGCTGTTGTAAACTCAGCATCTACTCTATAACTAGCTACAGCAGTAAACGCTTCAACCTCACGTTCTCTCTCTACAATTAATCGTACCGCAACACTTTGCACACGACCTGCCGAGAGTCCACCTTTTACTTTACGCCACAAAACCGGCGAAAGCTCATACCCTACTAATCGATCTAATATTCTTCTAGCTTGCTGAGCATTTACTAAGTTGTAGTCAATTTTTCTAGGATTTTCTATTGCCTTTAAAATTGCAGTTTTTGTGATCTCATGAAAAACAATACGTTTTGTATTTTCATCTTTTAAATCTAACTCTTCCGCTAAGTGCCAAGCAATAGCCTCACCCTCTCGATCCTCATCACTTGCTAGCCAAACCATATCAGCTTTCTTCGCTTCTTTCTTCAATTCGCGAACTAAGGCTTTCTTATCTGGAGAGACTTGATAATTAGGAGAAAAATCACCTTCAACATCAACACCTAATTCCTTAGATGGTAAATCTGCAATATGCCCAAAACTACTTTGCACCTTGAAATCTTTTCCTAGAAATTTTTCAATGGTTTTCGCTTTCGCAGGGGACTCAACTATCACTAAATTTTTCGCCATCTTTCTGTTTTTGATTAAAAAATTCCCATAGAGGCGGGAATCTAGATTTGGGCTACAAAAGTATGTGAATTTTTTTTATACTAAATTTCGACACTACTATTTTAACAACATATAAACGAAAACACAAGATAAAACTCACGCCTAATCCCTTTATTTTTAAGGCAAAGCCGAAATTTTAAATAAACTAAAATTGTGCCCAAATAAAACTTTTAACTTAACAGATAAGCTAATTTTCCTCAATTCAACACCAAAAAAATAGAAATCATACCTATATATTATGCAAACAAAACACTCCGTATGCTATTAATTTTAAAAACCGTTAAGAAAAATTAATTTCCTTAACGGTTTTTACGTTTGAGAATTTCCGAATAACCTACTACTGCTATGCTATTTCTGTTAAATCAGCTGCATCTAAACCTACGGTATCTTTATAAATATAGTACAAAGGAATACGCGCAAACATAGCTGTAAAAAAGAATCCTATACCACAAGCAAGCACTCCAAGGTATGCTATAAAACCAGCCACAATTAGCATTAAAAATGTCATTAACCAATATTTATTACCTAATTTAAATGATGCTGAAATTAATTCTTTCACAGTCAAATCTGGGTTAAACGCATAGATAACCATTACTAAAGTTAAAGGAACCATTACATAAAATAACGGAATATAACATAACATCATCGCTACTACTGCGATTCCCATTAAAGCAAACGAGAGGATCAATAACTTTTTAAAGTTTCCATTTTTTAAATATGTAAAATACCCTCCTTGAGGAAGAGGAGTACCCATATCTTTACTTTTACAAACTTGATAAAAGTGAGCCATAATAGCAATATTGAATGTTTGCATTATTGCTGAAACGAGTAACAATAACAACCCAAAACCTATCATACTAGGGATCATCGCTGGATCAAAATCCTGACTCATATATTCAGGATTGCCACCTCCTGCAATTAAGTAATTTGCACCAAACATTGCAAACATCGCGATATAGGTTACAATAATTATTGGCATTGTAATTACCATCATTAGCAGTAAATGTACAAAGCCCTCTACCCATACTTTTTTAAATAATTCTACACTACGACTAAGAACATCTCCAAAATCAAAAGACTTGGATTGCTCAATTTTAGATACTAATTGTTGATACATAATATTGGTTTGTTGGTTAAATAATTTTCACTAAAATAACAAAAAAACATCTGCCACAATGTCAGAACGCATTTAAATATTTATCTTTGTACGATAATTGCCATCACTGTTTTAGCGTGGCAATCCACAAGCTTCTATGGAAAAGACAATTGACGAGACAAAACAAGGAGATACAATAGTTGTATCTCACAAAAATGAAAACAAACGCAAACTCTATATTGAGAGTTACGGCTGCGCTATGAATTTTAGCGACAGCGAAATTGTAGCCTCCATACTCAGCGAGCAAGGGTTCAACACTACTAATATTCTTGAAGAAGCAGACTTAGTACTAGTCAATACTTGCTCTATTAGAGACAAAGCAGAACAAACAGTACGCAAGCGCCTTGAAAAATATAATGCGGTCAAAAGAGACATCAACCCAAAAATGAAAGTGGGAGTTCTGGGTTGTATGGCCGAAAGACTAAAAGAGAAATTTCTTGATGAAGAGAAAATTGTTGATATGGTAGTAGGCCCAGACGCCTATAAAGATTTACCAAACTTATTAGCCGAAGTTGAAGCTGGCAATGACGCTGTAAATGTTGTGTTATCTAAAGATGAAACATATGGCGACATTGCTCCTGTTAGACTAAACACTAATGGAATTAACGCCTTAGTAAGTATTACAAGAGGCTGCGATAATATGTGTACGTTTTGTGTAGTTCCATTTACACGTGGACGTGAACGTAGTAGAGACCCTCAAAGCATACTTGCAGAAATTAATGATTTAGCTAAAAATGGCTATAAAGAAGTTACTCTTTTAGGTCAAAATGTTGATAGTTATGTTTGGTATGGTGGTGGACTTAAAAAAGATTATAAAAATGCTACCGAAATGGAAAAAGCAACAGCTACTTCTTTTTCTCAGCTACTAGAAATGGTTGCAGTATCTCAGCCTAATATGCGTATTAGATTTTCAACGTCTAACCCTCAAGACATGACGGAAGAAGTATTTCATACTATGGCAAAATACAAAAACATATGTAACCACGTTCATCTTCCAGTGCAAAGTGGAAGTAATAGAATATTAAAAGAAATGAACCGCCAGCACACAGTGGAGGAATACATTAGTTTAGTAAATAGAATGTGGGAAATTTTACCAGACTGTAGCATTTCGCAAGATATGATTACAGGATTTCCATCTGAAACTGAAGAGGATCATCAAGATACACTTAAGTTAATGGAAACTATTAAATATAATTTTGGGTATATGTATAAATACTCAGAGAGACCAGGCACAATGGCTGCTCGAAAGTTTGAGGATGATATTCCCGAAGAAACTAAAAAACGTCGCTTAACTGAAATTGTAGAAGCACAAAGAGCACACGGAGCATACAGAACTCAACAATTTATTGGCAAAACTGTTGAAGTCCTTGTTGAGCGTGAATCTAAAAAAAATCCAGACCAATGGAGTGGTAGAAACCAACAAAGCATTGTAGTGGTTTTCCCAAAAGCAGGCTACAAACCTGGTGACTTTGTTCAAGTTAAAATTAAAGATTGCACAAGCGCAACCCTAATTGGTGAGGCTATAAAATAAAGCGTAACAAATAGCTTTTTAATACGTTTATAAAATAACATTTTCGAATTCATCTTCGGCTTCAGTTTCGATGTCGATTTCGAGTTCAAAATTCATTTAAATATGGAATCAGTTCAGGCAACAAAGCAGCGATTTGGAATTATAGGAAATGATCCTAAGCTCAATCGTGCAATAGAAAAAGCAATCCAAGTAGCACCTACAGATATATCAGTACTTGTAACTGGTGAAAGTGGTGTGGGAAAAGAAAATATTCCAAAAATAATTCACGCACTTTCCCACAGAAAGCACGGAAAATATATTGCTGTAAACTGTGGTGCAATTCCTGAAGGAACAATAGACAGTGAACTTTTTGGACATGAAAAAGGATCATTCACAGGAGCCACAACTACTAGAAGCGGTTATTTTGAAGTCGCAGATGGAGGAACTATATTTCTTGATGAAGTAGGTGAATTACCCCTGCCAACTCAAGTACGACTTTTAAGAGTTCTTGAAAACGGTGAGTTTATGAAAGTAGGCTCATCTAAAATACAAAAGACTGACGTACGAATTGTCGCAGCTACAAATGTAAAAATGGTTGAAGCAATTGAAAAAGGAAGGTTTAGAGAAGACCTTTTTTATAGATTGAGCACAGTTGACATAAACCTCCCTCCTCTTAGAGAACGTGCTGAAGACATCCATTTATTATTTAGAAAATTTGCTGCAGATTTTGCTCAGAAATATAAAATGCCAACGGTTCGTTTAGATGAAACTGCCGTACAATTACTACTAAACTATCGCTGGAGCGGAAATATTCGCCAATTAAGAAATGTAGCCGAGCAAATATCCGTTTTAGAACAACAACGTGAAATTAACGGCCAAAAGCTGCGCCAATACTTACCCAATATGAGCAGTAACTTACCCGCCGTTATTGGTAACAAAAAAGCCGAAAGCGACTTTAGCAACGAACGTGAAATACTCTACAAAGTATTGTTTGATATGCAACGTGATGTTAACGATTTGAAAAAACTCACGATGGAACTTATGAAAAACGGAACAGGAAGCAAAGTGAGAGAAGAAAATTCTGGGCTTATCGAAAAAATTTACAACGACGAGCAAAACCACGAAGCTGAACTAGCTGCTATTGTAGAAGATGAAAATCAAAACCATTCGCACGATATCGAAGTAATGGACATGCATCAACCCGAAGTCGAAAAAAGAACAAGAAATTACGATTTTGCTGAAGAAATTGAAGAAGAAGAAAGTTTATCACTTCAAGACAAAGAACTTGAATTAATTAAAAAGTCTTTAGAAAAATACGACGGTAAACGAAAAGATGCCGCAGACGAATTAGGAATTTCAGAAAGAACCTTGTACCGCAAAATCAAGCAGTACAACCTTTAAATATTAAGTACATTTGTTGAACTGGTTTTTTGAAACTCTATAAAAATACACCCTTGAAACGTAACCTAATTTTCATATCCATCTTTACACTTATTTCAATAAGCCTATCAGGATGTGGCGTATACTCTTTTACAGGAGCAGATATAGACTACAGCAAGACAAAAACATTTCAAGTTAATTACTTTCAAAATGTAGCGCAAATAGTCGAACCAGGAATCTCAAGAACATTCACTCTAGATTTACAAGAAATACTTTTAAACCAAACAAGTTTAGACCTTGTAAATAATAATGGCGATTTATTATACGAAGGAGAAATAACTGAATATTACGTAGCACCTATAACCGCAACATCTCAAACTACTGCAGCACAGAATAGATTGACCATTTCAGTAAATGTTAGATTTTTCAATAGAAATAATGAAGAAAAAGGGTTTGAACAACGTTTCTCATTTTATAAAGATTTAGACGGTCAATCGATACCAACAGGATCAACACTTGATGATATTTTATCTGAAATATTCGAGCGTATTACACAGGATATTTTCAATAAATCACTAGCTAACTGGTAACCATTGAACACTCAAAAATACATATCGCTCCTAACTAATCCTCAGTCTGTTAAAACCGAAGACTTATCTGCTTTAACAAGCATAATTGATACTTACCCCTATTTTCAAAGCGCCCGTGCTTTATGGCTAAAAGGACTTAAAAACGAAAATAGCTTTAGATACAACGATGCCTTAAAAGTGACTGCAGCGCATACAACAAACCGCGATATTCTTTTTGAATATATTACTTCAAAAAGTTTTTCACAAAATGAAATTGCTAGGAAAATAATTCAACATGATGAAGCAACTAATGAATTAGAAGTTACAATTGCAGAAGATGTTTCTAATACAATTAGCCTAGAGCTCGATATGCAAATGAAAGCCGAACTCAAAAAGGCTGAAGCAATATTAGATCCTACCCTGTTTGAAAAGAAAAAGCAAGAAGTAACTCAAATCATTGATGCTTCGGAAACGCTAAAAACTGAAAAAAAAACTAGCGAACTTGAAATTCAGAAAATTTCGGCTTTGCCTAACGCTGAAATTGAGGAATCAAAAGAAGAAGAAGAAGAAGAAGAAGAAGCTTTAAAAGAAGTTTTAGAAATTGACAAACCACTTGATTTTAAAAAGGAAGACACACACTCCTTTAGTGAGTGGCTAAAGCTCACTTCAGCACAACCTATTATTCGAGAATCAAACGTAACAGAAAATGACGAAACGATTAATGCAGAGCGAGAACGTAAGTTTGATTTGATTGAAAAATTTATTACTGAAAAGCCTAAACTTTCTCCTAAGGTACAACTTAGCCCACAAAAAAATCTAGCTGAACCTTTCACAAAATCATCAGACTCCTTGATGACAGAGACTTTAGCGAAGGTTTATGTTCAACAAAAAAACTATAAAAAAGCAATCACAGCATATAAAATATTAATTTTGAAATATCCCGAAAAAAGTGGTTTCTTTGCAGACCAAATTCGAGCAATCGAAAAATTGAGTGATAAATAAGAGGCACAGCCTAAGGGAAACAGCCAAAAAATTAAAAACATGAGCGTATTTACAATATTTTTAGTCCTTATCATTTTCGTAGCATTTTTGCTAGTGGTAGTTATTATGGTTCAAAACCCTAAGGGTGGTGGATTATCATCATCATTTGGTGGTGGTGGAACACAACAAATGGGTGGTGTACAAAAAACTACTGATTTTTTAGACAAATCTACTTGGACTTTAGGTGGTTTACTTTTAGTATTAATTTTACTTTCAAGTATTCCATTAATGAGCAGTGTTACAACAGTACAATCATCTACTGTTGAAGATGCAATTCAAATTGAAGCACCAGCAGCTACTCCAGATGCAACAGGTACTACTACGGATAACGAGTAAGACTTACTACACAACATATTAAAATACCGATTCAGAAATGAATCGGTATTTTTTTTTTGTAATATATTATTTTTGATAGCGTTACAACAACCAACCCTACATTATTGAATATGAACAAACTAAAAGATATTACTTCGCTAGTATTAGTATTTGCTCTATTCACAAATTGCTCTAGTTATAAAAAAATTAAAAACGAACCATATAAAATGGTAGCAAACAAAAAATATCATCTTGATTTATATAATGGTAGACAAATGATTGTTTTGGTAGATTCCCTGTTTGCAAACACACTCTATCATAACAAGAATAAAGAAATCGCTATTGATACTATTAAGACCATTGAAGAGGCTACTTATTCAAAGGGAAAAACAACGTGGTTAGGCGGAGTTATTGCATTAGGAGCTGCCATAACCGTAGGAATAATTATAGCAATCGCAAGTTGGTCTCCAAGTTTTGGAGGATAAAAAAATATTATTAAAACTTACAGAACTACATTTAAAATGCCAGCTTGTCACTAAGCTGGCGTTTTTTTTTGTCCGCAACTTTCAAAATGTCAGTTTAATGGTGGTGGCATACTTTGTGCCTATTGGGGAGTAACGAATCTATAAAATTTCTGAAGTACTTATTTCAGAATAATCAATAATAAAATAACAGTATTATGGCATTAAAAATTCAACCTCTTTCAGACAGAGTAGTTATCGAGCCTCAAGCGGCTGAAACTAAAACTGCATCTGGATTATACATTCCAGATAGCGCTAAAGAAAAACCTCAACAAGGAAAAGTTGCTGCTGTTGGTAAAGGAACTAAAGATCACGATATGACTGTTAAAGTTGGTGACACTGTTCTTTACGGAAAATACGCAGGTACTGAACTTAAATTAGACGGTAACGATTACCTTATTATGCGTGAGGACGATATCCTTGCAATAGTTTAAATCATTGAAGATTGCCTTAGATTGAAACCTAGGCATACTATTACAATTAATAACAAGTAACAACGTTTTCGCTTTCGCGGAAATATCAAAAATTTAAAGAAATGGCAAAAGATATAAAATTTGACTTAGAAGCACGTGACGGAATTAAGCGCGGTGTGGATGCATTAGCAAATGCAGTAAAAGTAACATTGGGACCAAAGGGACGTAATGTAATAATAAGTAAAAGTTTTGGCGCACCACAAGTAACAAAAGATGGTGTATCAGTAGCAAAAGAAATTGAGCTAGCAGATCCATTAGAAAACATGGGAGCTCAAATGGTAAAAGAAGTGGCTAGTAAAACTAATGACCTTGCGGGTGATGGTACAACTACAGCTACAGTACTTGCTCAAGCAATCGTTAAAGAAGGACTTAAAAATGTTGCTGCAGGTGCAAACCCAATGGATTTAAAAAGAGGAATTGACAAAGCTGTTGAAGCAATTGTAAAAGACCTTGAAAAACAAGCAACTAAAGTTGGTAACGATAGCGAGATGATTAAGCAAGTTGCTTCAATCTCTGCTAATAACGATGACCAAATTGGCGATTTGATCGCACAAGCATTCGGAAAAGTTGGTAAAGAAGGTGTAATCACTGTAGAAGAAGCTAAAGGAACAGATACTTACGTAGATGTTGTAGAAGGAATGCAGTTTGACCGTGGGTTTTTGTCTCCATATTTCGTAACAGACAGCGAAAAAATGCAAACTGAACTAGAGAATCCAATGATTCTTTTATGCGACAAGAAAATTTCATCAATGAAAGATTTGATGCCTATTCTTGAACCAGTAGCACAACAAGGAAAATCTCTATTAATTATTGCTGAAGACGTTGATGGCGAAGCGCTAGCTACTTTAGTAATTAACAAAATGCGTGGGTCACTTAAAATTGCAGCAGTAAAAGCTCCTGGTTTTGGAGATCGTAGAAAAGCAATGCTTGAAGATATTGCTATTCTAACTGGAGGTACTGTAATTTCAGAAGAACGTGGTTTCACATTAGAAAACGCAACTATTGAAATGTTAGGTACCGCTGAAACTGTAACTATCAATAAAGACAACACTACAATAGTAAATGGCGCTGGTAATAAAAACGACATTAAAACTCGTGTTGGACAAATTAAATCACAAATCGAATCTACAACCAGCGATTACGATAAAGAAAAACTACAAGAACGTCTAGCTAAATTAGCTGGTGGTGTTGCTGTACTTTACGTAGGTGCTGCTAGTGAAGTAGAGATGAAAGAAAAGAAAGATCGTGTAGACGATGCACTCCACGCAACTCGCGCTGCAGTTGAAGAAGGTATTGTAGCTGGTGGTGGTGTTGCATTAGTGCGTGCTAAAGCAGTATTAAGTAAAATTACAACAGACCATTTAGACGAAACTACTGGAGTACAAATTGTTGCTAGAGCAATCGAAGCACCATTACGTACCATTGTTGAGAATGCTGGTGGTGAAGGATCTGTAGTAATTAGTAAGGTAGCTGAAGGAAAGAAAAACTTTGGTTATGACGCTAAGTCTGAACAATATGTAGACATGCTTAAAGCTGGTATTATTGATCCAAAGAAAGTTACTAGAATTGCATTGGAAAATGCAGCTTCAGTTGCCGGGATGATCTTAACTACTGAGTGTGCATTAATCGACATTAAAGAGGACACACCTGCTATGCCACCTATGGGAGGCGGAATGCCAGGAATGATGTAATAAGACGTAAGTCAAAATTTTAACAGCCTCACTTGTTTCGTATGAAATAAGTGAGGCTTTTTTTTATCTATTTATTTCTAAAACTATTTTTTAGCAATTTATACAGATCCATATTTAAAAAAACGAAACCACCCTTTTAGAGGTGGTTTCTTAATTTTTGTTTTATGCTACTAACCACCTTGTGATTAATAGTTACTGTCTCAAATTATCAAGACTCAACTTCAAGTTACTTCTTTTTAGAAGCAGTCTGAGACGTCTTGTTAGCAGGAGCTTTTTTAGGAGCTGGCTTTGCTTGAGACTTTCCGTTTGACTTTGTTGCCATAGTAATACAAATTAAATAGTTATTTGCAAATCTTTTGGATTGGCTACCAAAAGTGAAGAAGTTCAGTAGAACTTCAGTAAACAGGTTACTTCTTTTTTGAAGCAGCCTGAGGTGTCTTGTTAGCAGGAGCTTTTTTAGGAGCTGATTTTGCTTGAGACTTTCCGCTTGACTTTGTTGCCATATTTATATGTTTTAATAACGATATAAAAGTAAATTAAGAAACCGTATGTTGTATTTTTCTTAGCTAAAATTTAACTAAAAAAAGCATTTATTTTTTAGGTCCAAAAAGTCTGAACAAGGACACACCAACTAACGTTAAAACAACAGGCCAAATTACAAACAAATCTACACGCAAAACATCTTCACCACCATCTGGCTGATAGCTTAGCCACTCTTGCATATAATATTCCCAAACTACCGCAGCAATAAGCACCGCAACAGTTATTATGTATAATAATATTTTAGGTTTTAGTATCATTTTTTAAAGATATAAAAAAGCCATTCACAAATATGAATGGCTTAATGTTATAATTGAGAAGCATTAATTTTTATGGTCTTCTTGTACTTTTTCATCTCTATACAGACAACAAGGATGTACACTATTATAAGCTTCATCTGTTGCTTTAACTTCCTTAGTATCGTGACCTACATTTGCAACACTTTGACTTATTGTAGCTAAGTCTGTTTTACGCTCATCATAGATTACACTCAATTGTTTAGACTCTATATCCCAAACAGCAGATTTTACACCTTTAGTTTTTATAGCTCCTTTTTCGATGCGCACTTTACACATTCCGCAAACACCATCAACGTCCATTACAGCACGAGCATTTTTATTTTGTGCTGTTGCTGTCAACCCTATTAGCGCTATGGCGCAAACTATTAAAAAATTTTTCATATTCATTGTTTTATATAAAATTACAGTTTTTTCATCAATTAGTTTAAAGTGTACCTTAGTCCCATATAATAATTACTTCCAAAAATAGGACCGTATACAAATGTAGTATCAAAGTTCGAACCAAAAGGATTCTCAACATCAATAATTGGGTTATCCTGTCGTTCATCTGTAATATTCTCCGCACCTAAATAAATTTCAAATGCTGGACCAAATACTCTAGTTACCTGAGCATTGAGCGTACCAATTGAGGGAGAAAACTCATCACGTCTATATGGTTCAGGATTAGACAAAGTAGCTGGGTAGCGTTGTTTCCCTAACCAATTGTAGGTTGTATCAAACTTCCAGAAAGCTCCATTTTTATTTGACGTCTCAACACTAACATTTGCAAATATGCGATGACTAGGTGTTAATGGCTTTTGCATAAAACCGTTTTCGAAATTAGTTTTAACATCGTAATATTTATAGGCTGTTCTTAAATCTACATTGTCTATAATATTATAATTAAATTCTAATTGATAGCTATTTGCAAAACTCTTACCGTTCAAGTTTGAAAAAATAATTTCATTAGGATTTCCCCAATCAACGACTATTTGATTTGTGAAATCAGTACGATAAAAATCGAAAGTTACATCCCCTTTTCTTCCAAAAAGATTAAAGCCTTGTAAAAATGATACTCCATAATTCCAAGCAATTTCTGGATCTAAACCATAAATAGAACCACCTTCATCATCAATCACTATTTGTCTTGAACTTGCAAAAAATGATTGATTTTCAGTAAAAATATTAGCAGATCGTTTACCTCTACCTGCAGAAACTCTTAAAGCAGCTTTATCCCAAGGAGTATAACGTGCGTGAATTCTAGGCGTAATAAAGGTACCAAGTAAATTATGATTATCAACTCTTACACCGGCTGTCATCGTGAAATTAGACAAATCATCATACGAGTATTCAAAAAATGCTCCAACAGAGTTTTCTATCCTCCCGTAATCAGTAGATTCAACTAACTCTTCATACTTATCATAAGTAGCACCAAAACCTGTTTTAAATTTGTGTCGAGAGTCACTTATAATAGAGTTAAATATTGCATTTGCATATAAACTATTATGCTTAATATTATAATCACGTAAACCATAATAGGAATCTTGCTCGTGGTTACTATAAGCTACTTGTAATCCCATACTTTGATAGGGTATTTCAGGAAATACATAACCTAGTTTCGCTGAAATACCGTAACGCTGTGTGTCAATTTCTCCACCCCAAGCATTTAATGTTCCTCGATCTGTATCTGGATTAAAAGCTGTCTGCCCTACTTGTTTATTATCTTTCAAAAAATTAAGATTGATAAAACTTACAAAACCATTTTCAGGATCTGTATACTGCCAACGGTTCATTACATTAATTTGTTCAGCTAAAGGTGTATCTAAAAAACCATCATCATTTCGATCATTTTTAATGGTACGAGTATTTCCGTGGAGATAAACTCCTGTATTCCATTTATCCGAAACTTTAGTATTTGCGTGTGCATTTAACTCAAACCTACCATTAACAGCTCCGTATGCGTTTACAAACAAAGGAGCATCTGTAGTAGGTTTAACAAACTCAGCATTAATTTGACCAGCAATACTTTCAAAACCATTTACAACACTTCCCGCACCTTTGGTTATTTGTATACTCTCAACCCAAGTACCTGGAATAAAACTAAGTCCAAATGACTGTGCAGCTCCTCTAATTGCTGGAATATTTTCTGTTGTGATTAATGTATACGGACTTGTTAAACCTAACATTCGAATACGCCTAGTTCCTGTAATTGCATCTGCAAAATTTACATCAATAGAAGGATTGGTTTCAAAACTTTCCGAAAGATTACAACAAGCAGCTTTCAATAATTCTGCACTACTTACATTAATTACATTTTCAGCTTTCAAAAATGACCTAGATGTAGCTAGTTTTCGCTTTGTAAGCAAAACCTCATCTAAGGTTCCATTTGATTGTAGCGTATGCCTAATCTTTCTAGGAGCCGAAATTGTCAACGTATCATTATCATACCCAACATAACTAATAATTAACTTATTATTCTCCTCACTATATGGAATCTCAAACAAGCCATTAAAATCTGTAACCGTACCAATACTTGTATCTAACCAAAATACATTAGCACCAGGCAATGGAACTTCTTTATCTCCTGAAATTTTAAGAATAATACCTTCTACCTTTTCCTGCGACCATACCATCATTGGTAAAAACATCGCTATAAATAGTAACTTTTTCATAAAACGAAATTTTTAACTAACAATACTGTAGCCATAATAATCATTATCGCATTCTCAATAAATGTTGCCTGCGTCATAGGTAGTTTTAATACTGTTCCTAAACATGCACATTGAATTGTCTGTTTACTTAGTAGCGACCTTAATACACCAATAGTGGTAACACCTAAAATGAGAATTGTTACTATTAAAACAACTGAAATTTGAACTCTTGCTAATAAGCAAATACCCAAAGTCAACTCTATAAAAGGATATATTTTACCATAGGCAGGAAGTACTTTTGCTAGCGGATCGTACATTGCAAAAGATTGTGAAAAACCTTTCAAATCGAAAAATTTAAACAAACTGAATACAAAATAGAACAAGCCCATAAAATCGAGCATTGCATCTGCACTATTCCAACTATTATAATTGATTGCAATAGTCATCAAAGCAATAAAACCAAAAATCAAGAATAGCGGCTTTAATTGTTGTAACTTAGTTAACTGTTCTTCTTCGGAAACTTTAAATATATTTCCACTTTCGGCTTTAACAGTAGCTTCAGATAAGGTGAATTTTTTAGGTAGGGCATTTTTCAAAACGTTTGTAGGAATATGATTTTTCATTCCTATTTCGACTTTGCCTAGCTCTAGATTTACATCAACTGATGTTATATCATCGAGAGTTGATAGATGTTTTTCGACAGATGCTTTACATCCGCCACAAGTCATCCCTTGTATACTATATGTGTGTGTCATTTTTTTAACTTTAAATTAATAGTATCATCCTTCCATTATTAGTGGAAGTATAGGCGTTACCATAATCTAAAATCAAATTAAAAAAGTCTCGAAAAGAACTGGTATGTCTTTTATGAGAGGAGGTGGTTGATATCGAGCAAAAAGGGTATTTTGATCGTTTATAAATGTTTCTGTTTGAAGAATAAAAACTGAAACAAAAGTGGCTGCAAAAATAGGACTTACTTGGAAATTGAAGTCTGAAGCAGTATAGTTTTCGTCTGTATTGATTTGTGAATATTCATTATCACAACAATCGTGGTCTTCTTGAGTTTCACTATCGCAAGTGGATTCACTAATGGTCATTCCACAAGATAAATGTTCTTGCCCTAATGTAACTTTAGCTAACATTTCAAAATCGCCACAAAAATGTTGTGCATAGGTTATCCCTGAGCTACTTAAAAGCATCAGTAGAGATAACGTTATTGAAATGAATTGTTTCATTAATATAAAGTTAAGGCTTATAATTTAACACGCCTTATCAATTAAAAATTATTCTATTTTAGCATCGACACGACCACATTTTAGCATTTTATCACCAAAATATGGGTTTCTAATTTCTTTAGAGTCACTTATCCAGTATGCCCCTGTATTTCCAAAAGCCATTGGGCAATATTGCTTGTAAACGATTCCACTTTCAACTTGACCTTCCACTAATTTTTCTATTGCAGCAGAAACGGTCATAAAATGCTTTCGTTGATCTTCAACATCAGTACTCTCCATTATTGACTTAATTGCTTCTTTTACATTTTCGTCAGCTTCTTGCATAATTTCAGATCTGTAAAGAATATCGGCATATTTTGCAGCATCTTCAGAGTTAGTATTTACCAAAGCAGCTCTAACTGCATTGTATAATTTAAAACTCGTAGTCACTCTATTATCCTTAAAAGTAACCCCAGAGCGTTCACTTACATCTAAATCTGCGCCTTCGTTAGAAGCAACTTCAATTACTTCAGGATTTGATGAGTTTTCATTTTTACAAGCTGTAAAAGCAATCACTACTGCGAATAAATATAAAAATTTCTGAAATTTCATAATGCTATAATTTAACTGCAAAAATACAAAATGAGATTGTATTTCAGAAAAATGACTGCATAAAGTATTTATAATAATTGGTTTACTTTTTTAAAGAGGGCGCATTTCCGAAGAAATAAAAAGCTGGCACCAATAGAAATAACATTAACGGTTGTATCAAAAATCTACGAACATAGAATAAAGGTTGATGTGGTCCATCACTATAAACGACTATGAAAAATGTAAAAAAACCAACACAAATTATAAAAAACATAACATATAATAGTACTGAAAACTTGAGTACTTTTTTGTTTTTAAACACAAACCACAATATCGCTAATGATACTAAAGTATTCAATAAAAATCTAAATGTAAGACCTAGATATAGTTTAGAATAATCTAAAATTGGTAAGGCATTTATTGTATGATCAGTTTTAAAAAATAGCAGTAGTGGATCATAAAACAATTGGCTTTCAAATGTACGAATTAGCACTAAAAGCCCTATTAACAAGAAAACCATTCCATAGATAATTCCAGGAAACACAACACCATGAAGAAAATCACTTTGATTAGGATACTTATATAAAGCGATCGCAAGAATGCAAATACGAACTAAATTAACCGCATAAATCAATGATGTTCCAGCTAACAAAAACAAGAAAGTCTTTTTAAATCCTTGGGCAAATGCAAGAATAAATGAAATAAATAATATAATAATACTCAGAGCATTACAACCTTCAATAATATTAGCGGTATAATGGTCATTTATTATCAGCTTCATATGCGGTGCAGATGTATCTGGCAAAATTTGCGCATCATACCCAAAACTATTAATCAGCGCAGTACTTTGTATTGCTACAAGATTTGTAATAGGATCTGCAGTACCAGTTGCTGAGGCGTAATAATTTAAATACGCACCATATAATAAACTCATCGCGATGTAAGTACTAAAAAATAGCCCGACAAAAATTAAAACTGGACGATATGTGTTTATTAGATTTTTCAAATGGGGGATTATCATGGCATTTATTTAACACTATGATATAACAAAAATAAACCATTTGCATTTGGCACATACAGAGTCTTGAAATACTTTTACAAAAAAAATATCCCTATGTCATTTAATTCCCTACAACTTAAGGTCACATCTGCTTTAAATAACACTACTGCAACAGCTAAAAAACGCATGCACGAAGTTTGTGTATTACTTGAAAACGAAATTGAGTATTACAATTGGGTTGGTTTTTATTTTGCAAACCACGAACAACGCACACTTCATTTAGAAACTTATGTAGGTGAAGAAACTGATCATACAGTTATCCCATTTGGCAAAGGAATTTGTGGTCAGGTTGCTGAATCTAACTCCAATTTTGTAGTACCTGACGTAAAAGCACAGGACAATTATATTGCATGTAGCATTACCGTTAAAGCCGAAATTGTTATTCCTATTTTTAAAGATGGAAAAAATATTGGACAAATAGATATTGACTCAAACACTCCAGATCCTTTTACTAAGGAAGACGAACGTTTTCTAGAATGGGTTTGTGAACAAGTTGCTAAAATTCTTTAAAACTAAGTCATTTCTAAAATTAAAAAATCTCAAATCGATAACATTATTATTGATTTGAGATTTTAAGTATATATAGTTTTTTTTCTATTACATCCCTGTTCTAATGGCTTCAACCGGATCTAACCTTGAAGCAGAAATAGCTGGTAATATTCCAGAAATCAAACCTATTGCAGCAGAAATAACAGTACCAATGACCATATTTCCAATTGACAATACAAAATTGAATTCCCCTGTCATAGAAGATGCTAATAGCGAGACTAGATACACTAAAACGAGACCAATTAATCCTCCAATGATTGCAAGAATTACTGCTTCAAATAGAAACTGAAATAAGATAAATTTATTTTTAGCTCCAAGTGATTTTTGAATTCCAATAAGGTTTGTTCTCTCTTTTACACTCACAAACATAATATTAGCAATACCAAAGCCACCAACCAATAAAGAAAAGAGACTTATCACAAGACCAATAACATTCATTTGCCCTGTTATATTGTCAATGATATCTGCAATACCTTGAAATTGATTTACGAAAAAAGTATCTCCTTCTTCAGCACGAATACCCCTTATAGTTCTAAGTCTTAAAGAAATAGTTGCCATAAACCCATCTTGATCAATATTTTTTTCTGGCTTAATTGTTATTTGAGGAAAAACCGATTTACTATTATCTCCATAAATTCTTCTCGCTACATTTACAGAGACAAGCGCAGCAGTATCTTTAGAACCACCACCTAATGCATTTCCTTCTTTTTTAAGCACCCCAATTACAGTAAATTTTCTACCGTATAATCGTATTTTTTTTCCTAAAGCTTCATCTGGCGATCCAAATAAACTATTTGCAATTTCATCACCAATAATTAGCACAGGAGCACCTCCACCAGATTCAGATTCTGTAAAAAAACGTCCTCCACTTAATTCGAGAGTTTCTATTTCTGGGTACTCATAGGTTACAGCCGCAATATCAACGTTAGAGACTGTTCTGTCTTCATACTTTAAAGTTTCCGAAGGTACATTTAACACATAGCAAACAGCTTTTGCATCCGGAAGAGAACGTTTTAAATACTCGTACTCTTCATAAGTTACATCAGGAAATTGTCGCCATTTCCATTGTGGAATATCTGTAGATGTAAATGGAAAACGCATAACAATAATCGTACTGTTGTCAATACCACTCAAACTACCTTCAATTTCTTTTTTTAACGAATCAACCGCAGCAAGCACCGCAATTATTGAAAAAATCCCAATTGTTACTCCCAACAAAGACAAAAAAGTACGCAACTTATTATTTGTCAATGCGTTAATAGCAAAATTAAAACTCTCCTTTAAAACTCTAAAATAGATTAACATTGGGTTGGTTTATTGCAAATGTTGAATGGCAAAGCCGAAATTTTAAAACTCAAAAATCTTGAATCAAAAATAAGATTTTAAAGTTATGAAAAGTAAGACGCAAAGTGTTAACAATTGTTACATAAATGAGACATGATTCTGTACTTTTGCAGCTTTAATTCACTATTATGAAGCATAAAATAGTGAATTTATAAATTTCAATCATTTAAGCACTACAAACAATCTACATTTTATGAGTACTTCAAAAAAAATAACATCGGCTTTAATATCAGTATTTCACAAAGACGGCCTCGCCCCTATTGTTCAAAAACTGAACGAACTTGGTGTTACAATTTACTCAACTGGTGGTACAGAAAAATTTATCACAGATCTTGGAATTAAAGTAATCCCTGTGGAAGATGTAACTGATTATCCTTCAATTTTAGGCGGACGAGTAAAAACACTTCACCCTAAAGTTTTTGGTGGAATATTAAATCGCCAAGATAATGAGAGTGATGTTCGCGAAATGGACAAATTCAACATTCCACAACTTGATGTAGTAATTGTAGACTTATATCCTTTTGAAAAAACAGTCGCATCTGGCGCTTCTGAACAAGATATTATTGAAAAAATTGATATAGGTGGTATTTCACTTATTAGAGCTGCCGCAAAGAACTTTAAAGATACCGTTTGTGTTTCATCAATGGATGATTACAATGAGTTTTTAGAAGCTATTTCAGAAGATAATGGAACACTTTCTTTAACGACAAGAAAACATTTTGCTGCAAAAGCATTTAATGTTTCATCACATTACGACACTGCAATTTTTAATTACTTTAATGGCAATCAAGAAATTCCTGCTTTAAAAATTAGCGAGACAAATGCACAAGTACTTCGTTATGGTGAAAACCCACACCAACGTGGTTTCTTCTTCGGAAACTTCGATGAAATGTTTGATAAGCTTCACGGAAAAGAGCTGAGCTACAATAATTTACTTGATGTAGACGCAGCTGTTAATTTAATGAACGAGTTTAAAGGCGACGCTCCTACATTTGCAATATTAAAGCACAATAACGCTTGTGGTATTGCACAACGCGAAACATTATTAGAGGCATACAATAGTGCTCTTGCAGGTGACCCTGTTTCGGCTTTTGGCGGAATATTAATATCGAATACAGAGATAGATGCCCCAACCGCAGACGAAATACACAAATTATTTTGTGAAGTGGTTATTGCACCTTCATTTAGCGAAGAAGCAACTACAATTTTAAAAGGTAAAAAGAATCGTATTTTATTAATTCAAAAAGATGCGAAATTACCTACAACTACCGTTAGAACTTGTTTAAATGGTGTTCTTGTTCAAGACAAAGATGCTAAGACAGATAATATTTTGGAATTAAGTAATGCAACTGACAATAAACCAACTTCTCAGGAGTTAGATGATTTAATGTTTGCATCTAAAATATGTAAGCATACAAAAAGTAATACAATTGTACTTGCTAAGAACAAGCAATTATGCGCAAGTGGAACAGGGCAAACATCACGTGTAGATGCTTTAAACCAAGCGATACACAAGGCTCAAAACTTTAATTTTGATCTTGATGGAGCTGTAATGGCTAGTGATGCATTTTTCCCATTTCCAGACTGTGTAGAAATTGCAAAAAATGCGGGAATAACTGCAGTAATCCAACCGGGAGGATCAATAAAAGATCAACTCAGCATCGATTATTGCAACTCATCCAAAATGGCTATGGTATTTACCGGAACGCGCCATTTTAAGCATTAAAAATTTGTACATTTGTTAAGCAACAATACTGATTTAGAAATATTTATAATACCTCATATAAGCACATGGGATTTTTTGATTTCCTCACCGAAGAAATAGCCATTGATTTAGGAACCGCAAACACGCTTATCATTCACAATGATAAAGTAGTAGTTGATGCGCCATCTATTGTGGCTCGCGATAGAACTACAGGTAAAATTATAGCTGTTGGTAGGGAAGCCGCAATGATGCAAGGAAAGACCCACGAGAATATTAAAACCATTCGTCCATTGAAGGATGGAGTAATCGCAGATTTTGACGCAAGTGAAAAAATGATAAACATGTTTATCAAAGACATTCCAGCATTAAAGAAAAAATGGATTACACCTTCGTTAAGAATGGTAATTTGTATTCCTAGTGGAATTACTGAAGTTGAAATGCGAGCAGTAAAAGAAAGTGCAGAGCGTGTTAATGGAAAAGAAGTTTATTTAATACACGAACCTATGGCTGCTGCCATAGGTATTGGTGTAGATATTATGCAACCAAAAGGAAATATGGTTGTAGATATAGGTGGTGGTACCACAGAAATCGCCGTTATTGCCCTTGGTGGTATTGTGTGTGATAAATCTGTAAAAGTAGCCGGTGATGTATTTACTAGTGACATAGTTTACTATATGCGTACACAACACAACCTCTATGTAGGTGACCGTACTGCTGAAAAAATTAAAATCCAAATAGGTGCAGCTACTGAAGACCTTGAATTACCTCCAGATGAAATGGATGTTCAAGGACGTGATTTATTAACAGGAAAGCCTAAGCAAGTACAAACAAGCTATAGAGAAATTGCTAAAGCACTAGACAAGTCTATTTTGCGTATTGAAGATGCAGTAATGGAAACATTATCGCAAACTCCTCCAGAATTAGCAGCAGATATCTATAATACAGGTATTTATTTAGCAGGTGGTGGATCTATGTTACGTGGTCTTGACAAACGACTTTCTCAAAAAACAGATTTACCAGTATATATTGCTGAGGATCCACTGAGAGCAGTTGTTAGAGGGACAGGTATTTGTCTTAAAAATCTTCCAAAATTTAAAAGCGTACTGATTAAATAACAGCTAGTTTAAATTAAACAGAAGTTGTTTTACTTCGGAAATGTGACTTCAATGCAATTTGTTGCACATATAAAATAGACCATGAATTAAAGACCTTGAGAATACCTAATGCAGCAAATTATTAACTTCTTTATTAAGAACAAGAACTTTTTGCTCTTCGCTGTGCTTTTCTTTTTTTCATTTTTATTGACGATTCAATCACACTCGTTTCATAATAGTAAAATGGTAAGCTCTACTAACTTTTTTAGTGGCAGTCTTTTTGAAATCACATCTAACATTAATAATTATTTTCATTTAAAGGAACAAAACGAAATACTTGCAGACGAAAATAGCAGATTACGGAACAGCCTTTCAACTCTTAAAATTTCAGAAGAAATAGCTCCAATTATTGTTGATAGCACCATAGGTGGATTTGTTTACAAAGGTGCAAGGGTCATAAAAAACAGCTACAGCAAAACTAATAATCAACTCACCATAAACAAAGGTGCTAATGACACTATAGAGGTTGATATGGGCGTAATAACTTCAAAAGGTTTAGTAGGAATTGTGAATAGAGTTAGTGCAAATTATGGTAGGATTCAATCAATTCTAAATACGAATAGCCAGATTAACGCAGCATTAAAAAAATCTAATCATTTTGGTTTTTTATCTTGGAATGGTAAAAACCCAAACGTTGTTCAACTAACTGAAATACCAAAACTAGCACCCCTTCAAGTTGGCGATACAATTATTACTGGTGGAAACTCTTCTATTTTTCCACGTGGAATATTAGTAGGAAGAGTTGAAAATTTTAGTGTAAGTAGTGAGGATACATTTATAGTAGATGTAAAACTCTTTAATGATATGACAAAATTGTCCCACGTATACCTTATTAAAAACCCGAATTTAATAGAAATAAAAAACTTAGAAGAAGCTAACGACAATGCAGAATAACGCTATTTTCATAAACGCTCTTAGGTTTTTAGGGTTGCTCCTATTACAAGTACTTGTGCTTAATAATATAAATTTTTTAGGATACATAAACCCGTACCTTTATATATTATTCATACTCATTTTTCCATTTACTGGAAACAAATCATTGTTAATAGGACTTTCATTTTTACTTGGATTAAGTATCGATTTTTTCAGTGATTCTGGCGGTGTTCACGCTGCTGCTTCAGTATTTATAGCCTATTTACGTCCATTTTTATTAAAGTTTTCATTTGGTGTTAGTTATGAATACAACGCAATTAAACTTAGTAAAGTTACCTTTAGTGAACGCCTCATTTATATCTCATTAATGGTAATACTGCATCACCTTGTATTATTTTCTTTAGAAATATTTAGCGTTTCACGCATACTTCTTATACTCAAATCAACGTTATTCTCAGGAATATTCAGCATTATATTAATTCTATGTTCGTTAGTGCTTTTTAGCCGTAAAACATAGCAAATCCGAAATTTTCATCATTTAATATTTCGGCACATACTTTTTACATTGAGAAAATTATTACTCTTATTTTTAGTTATCGTTACTGGCTTTTTATTTGCCGGAAGACTTTTCTATCTCCAAATTCTTGATACATCATTCGCTCAATTATCTGAAAGTAACGCTGTAAAAACCTCATACGATTATCCACAACGAGGTTATATTTTTGACCGTAATGACAAACTATTAGTTCAAAACCAACCATCGTATGATGTGATGGTAATACCTCGAGAAATAAAAAACCTTGACACTATTGAGTTTTGCAGGGTTTTAAAAATTACTAAGGAGCAATTAGAAGATAAACTTGCAAAGGCAAAGCACTATTCTCCAAGATTACCCTCTGTAGTAATACCACAATTAACGAAAGAAGAATATTCATCTCTTTCTGAAACAATGTACAAATACAATGGTTTTTACATTCAAAAACGTTCCCTTAGAGATTACCAAGTTGAACACTCTGCAAATGTTTTAGGATACATTAGAGAAGTAGATCAAAACATCATTAATAGAAACTCAGATTATGCCATGGGTGAGATTATTGGGATGACAGGAATTGAAAGTCAATATGAAGATATTTTACGAGGACAAAAAGGTGTAAAATATATTCAAAAAGATAGATTCAATAAAGATATAGGTAGTTACAAAGATGGAATATTTGACACCTTACCTCAACGTGGAAAAGACATTACCCTTACTATAGACAAAGAACTACAAGCCTACGCTGAAAAACTGTTTACTAATAAACGTGGTGGTATAGTTGCTATAGAGCCTAAAACAGGCGAAATTCTATCACTAGTAACAGCACCAAATTATAAACCTGAGTTATTAGTAGGAAGAGAACGATCTGCAAATTTCAATAAATTATACTACGACTCTATTGCACTGCCTCTTTTTGATAGAGGATTAAAAGGAGAATATCCCCCTGGGAGCCCTTTCAAAACATTAACCGCACTTATTGCCCTACAAGAAAATGTAGTTTCCACTAGCGAAACAATTGCCTGTAGAGGGGGTTATTATTACGGAACAAGAGGGAGAAAACTAGGCTGTCACGCTCACAAATCGCCCTTAGATATGGA
Source organism: Patiriisocius marinus (assembly GCF_008974325.1). Lineage (GTDB taxonomy): Bacteria > Bacteroidota > Bacteroidia > Flavobacteriales > Flavobacteriaceae > Patiriisocius > Patiriisocius marinus. The sequence continues at coordinate 323,331 of NZ_BKCG01000001.1, forward strand.
AGGTGGTATCGCAAAATCATGCAATGCATATTTCTGCACTGTTTATAGACGTGTAATTGAAAAATACGATACACCACAAGAAGGTATTGATAACTGGCGGAATCATTTAATGAGTTTTGGTTTAGGGCAATTTATGGGATACGACTTGCCTGAGGGAAGAAGAGGTAAAATCCCTAGTTCAAAAACCTATAATGCAATGTACCCCAATAACAATTGGTATGCGACAGCAACTATATCCAATGCAATAGGACAAGGTGAAGTTTTATTAACTCCTATGCAAATGGCAAATTTTACCGCTGCTATTGCAAATAGAGGTTGGTATATTAAACCACATATGATAAAACATATTCAGGATTCTGACACTATTCCATCTAAGTACACTACAGTCAATAAAACAACAATAGACCCTAAACATTTTGACCCCGTTGTAGAAGGTATGCACCAAGTTTATCTAAATGGAACAGCCACTTTTCTACAAGTTCCAGGTATAGACATATGCGGAAAAACAGGTACCGCAGAAAATTTTAAACGTATTGATGGTGTAACTAGGCAGCTAACTGATCACTCTGTTTTTATTGCTTTCGCTCCTAAAGATGATCCAAAAATAGCTATAGCTGTTTTTGTCGAAAATGGATATTGGGGCGCACGATGGGCAGGACGTATGGCAAGTTTAATGATTGAAAAATACATTAAAGGTGAAGTAACCTTGAAAGCAATGGAAGACTACGTTATAAACGGAAGTCTTGAAGAAGAATATGCCAAACCCTATTCTGGCGAACCATTTAACATCAATCAATAAAAATGGCATTTGGTAAAACCGCATTAAAGTTTGATTGGATTATCATGTTGCTTTTTGCAATGTTGGTAACTGCTGGATGGTTCAATATATATTCGGCATCTTATTCAAGTGACGCTACTGGCCTACTAGATTTTTCACAACCTTATGCTAAACAATTATTATGGATTTGCTTAAGCGTTGTTTTAATAGTAATAATACTCGCCCTCGATGAGAAATTTTACGAACGATTTTCTAGTATCATCTATCTGGTCTCACTAGTTAGTTTGGCCGGTTTATATCTTTTTGGGAATAATGTAAATGGGGCTACATCGTGGTATTTAATTGGCCCAGCAAGTATTCAACCCAGTGAGTTCGCTAAAGCAGCTACTGCTCTTGCATTAGCTAAATATGTAAGTGACATTCAAACTAATATGAGTTTGTTTAAAGATCAACTTAAAGCATTTCTAATCCTTGCAATTCCAGCTTTATTAATTGTACCTCAACCAGATCCTGGAAGCGCACTAATTTATGCCGCATTCATATTTCCGCTATATAGAGAAGGACTTCATTTTGTTTATTTATTACTTGGATTTTTTGCCGCAGCCTTATTTGTAGGAACACTAGTTCTAGGTGCAACTTGGGTGAGTTTAATGGTATTGATTATTACCGCTGCAGTATTTCTGAAAAATAGAAAACGGAAACCTTCGCGATCTAAATACGCAATTATTGCAATAGCTTGTGTTGCTTTTTCTTTTTCAGTTAGCTATATATTCAATAATGTATTTGAACAACGTCACCGCGACAGATTTAATATTGTATTAGGTAAAGAAACTGACTCAAAAGGAATAGGTTATAATACCAACCAAAGTGAAATTGCTATTGGTAGCGGAGGCTGGTTTGGAAAAGGCTGGACTCAAGGAACGCAAACCAAAGGTAATTTTGTCCCTGAACAACACACTGATTACATTTTCAGTACCGTTGGGGAAGAATGGGGCTTTTTAGGAAGTTTAGGAGTTGTAGCGTTATTTGTATTCTTAATAATTAGAATATTAGTTTTAGCTGAACGGCAGAAAAGCCAATTTGCTCGAGTTTATGGCTACAGTGTTGCGGCTATAATCTTCTTCCACTTTTTTGTAAATGTAGGTATGGTTACAGGCCTCTTCCCTACAGTAGGAATACCCTTGCCTTTTTTTAGTTATGGAGGATCAGGACTTTGGGGGTTTACAATTCTGCTCTTTATTTTCGTTAGGCTTGACGCAGCTAACTACTACTATACTTGATTTAAGCTGAATTCAAAATTAAGAAAAAACAACTCCTATAATATTATTTCCAAAATTTAGAATCGCTCTCGGCCTCTATTTTATTCTCAATATCATCAGGTAATTGTTCAAAGAAATCAATTCCAGTAAGCGCTTCAATTTTATCTACTGTAGTCATGTATTTGTAAAAAGAATCTTTTCCAGCAGATTGAGGAATTAAAAACGCAGCCACTTTATATCGACCTTTACTCTTATCTAATACAATTTTATAAAACTGCTCAGGAACAGAAACATTTTCAGTACCTATAGTTTTTAATCCGTTTTTTAACACACCACCCGTAACAACATATACGTCGTTATAACGTCCTGCCCAATAGCGCACTTTCTGCTCAAGGCTGTTCCAAACCCCAGCATTAAACTCGTGGTTCTGCGGACTTATGTTACTTGTTAAAAATGTTTCAAAATATGCTTCATAATCAAAACCTCTATCTCCTGCTGGACAAAGATGGCCTCTATCATACCCACTCTTTTTATAATTACGCCAGTGAGCAGACTTAGTGTTCACGTCTTTATCTTCAATAAAGTAGGGACGATCAAAATCATTTTTTCTAATATGATCTTTACGCAACTCGTAAGCAACCCACTCAGCTTGTTCGTGTATTTCACTGTACGATAATGTATAATAACTATGAGCAACTATTGCACCTGTGGTTGAACTTGGTAGTAAATTATTCCCAAATTCAGCTGAAATCCCATCTTTAGCTGGCGAAGGATAATCTTTTGTTTCTTCGGAAACTTTCATTTCTAAAAAATATAGGACTACCGTAACAAGAACAATCAATAATGGATAGATGTATTTTCTTTTCATTTAAACAATGTTTTTAATTTCTTACATCAAGTGCATCTCTAAGCGCATTTCCTATTAACATAAATGCGGTAACTAAACTCATTATAGCTAACCCAGGGATTAATGCTAAAAATGGTTTCCCTAAAATGATGTAACTGTAATGATCCTTGATAATACCTCCCCAACTAGGCATTGGTGGTTGTGCTCCTATTCCTAAAAAACTCAAACCGCTTTCTATTAATATAGCTCCTGCAAAGTTTGCGGCACTTATAATAATTACTGGTGCCATTGCATTGGGTAAAATATGTTTTGTAATAATTCTAAAATTATTGAATCCTAAAGCCCTAGCTGCGGTAACATATTGCTGCTCCTTAACCCCTAACACTTGCCCTCTAACAACTCTTGCCACTTCTACCCACATTGTGAGTCCAACAGCTATAAATACTTGCCAAAAGCCTTTCCCTAGTGCTAATGTAATTGCTATAACTAATAATAATGTTGGGATAGACCAAGTAACATTTATTATCCACATTATAACTACATCAACTTTTCCACCGTAATACCCTGCAATTGAACCTAAAGTTATACCTATTACAAGAGATATAAATACAGCAACAAAACCTATAGATAATGAGATTCGGATTCCTATAAGCATTCTGCTTAATAAATCTCTACCATATTTATCTGTACCCCAATAAAACGTTTTGTTTGATATATAATTAGGCGCTATTTGATCAATGGAAGTTACTTTAGGGAATAATTGTAATGGATATAATTTTTCTAAACCTTTAGTTTCTCCTCCGGCATATTCAGTTACTAATAATCCTTCTTTTGTTACTGAAAAATCACTAATTGGTATTTCAGTATCTGCATTTTTACTTCCTAAAAAAAAAGACGAAATACTCGATTGCTTTTCTAATGCTACAGGAATAGTTAACAAAGTGACCTTAAATCCGGGAGATTTTGAATGAATAGACAAATGCATTTGATTTGCATTTTCGCTTGAGTCTGGAGCTATAGCATATGCGAATATTGCAACTAGAATACAGCATATTAGAAAAACAAAACTAAGCATTCCCCATAAGTTTTTCTTGAACTTTCTAAGTGCTAATTTCGATAAGGATGTGGCATTTTTCACAGGAGTAAATTTAGGGAAAATTTCAGCTTAATAATGAGTTTATAGTATGCTAAATAAAAAAGCCTATCTCTTTTGAGATAGGCTTGAAATATACTGTGTATTGATAAAATTAATTTTTCACTTTTGCCATTTTAGATTTTGTAATGTTATTCAGTTTTAAATCCTGCAATACATTTACAGCTTCTTCAACGTAAACGTCTTTAGCTAAATTAGTATGCCATCTTTTACGTTTTTCTCTTAACGTTGTATCTTGCTTCATTAAGTTAACCTCACCTGGCAGTGAGATAAAATTCATTTTATTATCATACGTATCAATTGCGTCGAACTTTTCAAGTTCTGCTTTGTTTTTAGCAATTTGTTCGCTGTAAGCACCTAGGTTTAAAGTAACATCCATTTCATCACGGCGTTGCTTAATATATTTAGCACTAGCATCAATCAACTTTAATTGTTCGTTTAATTCAATACGCTCCTTACTTTTATCTATTGCTTCTTGAAAATCGATATAACCGTCCCAAACTTTATAATCTGCTGGGCTAATTTTATCGTATGGCAATGGATTATCATAATCACGTTCTCCAACTTCAAAATAAGAATAACGATCTGGCATAACCACATCACTCTTAACACCTTCCAATTGAGTAGAACCTCCATTAACTCTGTAAAATTTCTGAGTAGTTAATTTTAAAGCTCCCATATCGCCCATATCACTTTGGCGCAACCATTGGTTAAGGTCAACCATGTTTTGCACAGTTCCTTTTCCGTAAGTTTGAGTACTACCAATAATAATCGCTCTTTTATAATCTTGCATTGCTGCTGCAAGAATTTCGGAAGCTGAGGCAGATAATTCATTAACTAATATAACTAACGGACCATCCCAAACAACTTCATTACTTTTATCATCAAGCACCTCTTTATTTCCACCACTACTTGCAACTTGAACAACCGGGCCATTTTTAATGAACAAACCAGCTATATCTACAGCAGTACGTAAGGACCCACCTCCGTTATCTCTTAAATCTAACACTAGACCTTCAACACCTTCTTTTTTAAGTTCGATGATTTCTTTTTTAATATCTGTTGCAGCATTACGTTCTTTGTAATTCTGCATATCAAAGTAAAATGACGGTAAGTTAATAAGTCCGTATTTTTTAGTGTCTTTTCCAATAATAGAACTTTTAGCATAAGTTTCTTCAAGCTCAACCACATCTCTAGAAATGGTTTCTTCGCGAAGAGAACCGTCAACACCTTTAACAGTTAAAACTACTTTAGAACCTTTAGGTCCTTTTATTAACTTTACAGCATCATCAATACGCATACCTACAATACTGACAGCTTCACTTTCATCTGCTTGACGTACTTTCATTAAAATATCACCCACTTCAATGTGCTCACCTCTCCAAGCTGGTCCACCGCTAATAACTTCCATTACATTAATGTAATCGTTTTTCTTTTGTAAACGAGCTCCAATACCCTCAAGTTTTCCAGACATACGCTGGTCAAATCTATCTTTATCTGGTGGTGCTAAGTAGTTTGTATGGGGATCAAATTGTTCTACAACTGTTGTCAAGAAAATTGCGAAATAATCTTTACTCTCTAAATCATCAACAAAATCAAAATATTCAGATAAGGACGTGAGTGTAGTTTTACGGGACTTTGCTTCTAATTCTTCCTCTGAAAGTGTTTCGTTACCGGTTGGTATAAATTCTTTTCCTTCCTCTTCAGCAGTTGCTTTTCTAGATTCGAATGTATTTTTTTCTTCTAACAGATCATAAAAGTTAGAAATTGTAGAAAATTTAAGTTGTTGTCTCCATCTAGCTTTCAATTCTTTTTTAGAAGATGCGTAAGCTAATTTATCGTAATCAACATTAATAGTTTCATTTTCTGTATAATCAAAAGGTTTCTCTAATGCTTCTTCATATAACTCCTTAGCTTCCTCCATACGTCTATCAAGTTTGGAATACACTAAATTAAAGAAAGTGAGGTCTTTGGCTTTAATTTGATCATCAATTTCAAATTCGTAAGCACTAAACTCCTCTATATCCGAAGCTAAGAAAAATCGTTTAACAGGATCTAAGCCGTCAATAAATTTACGATAAACTTCCTTTGAAAAGTCATCATCTATTTCAGCAGCTTCATAATGTCCTTTTTCTAAAACATAAGTGATAAGGTCGATTAGCAGCTTATCTTTATCTGGGTCATCAAATGATTTTGTAGTAAAACTACAAGATGCAGCAGCAACAAATACTGCTAACAATAATATTTTTAAATTCTTTTTCATTAATTGCATATCGCTCATTCTTTAGATTGTTAAAAATATATAAAAAACCGTGCCATACCGAAGTCTGACTTGTAAATTTTTGTTAATTGGATATATCCGAAATATTCCTGTTTATAATTGAAGTTAAATGACGAAACCCATTAGCTCCTGCGACAAAAACAGGTTTATTTTATAAAAATTTTAACTGTATTTTTGTTCTTTAAAATTTCAGAATATGTCCAAAAAAAAGCCCTTAATCCTAGTGACGAATGACGACGGAATTACTGCACCAGGAATTAGAGCACTCATTGAAGTAATGAACACTATTGGTGAAGTTGTTGTTGTAGCCCCAGATACTCCTCAAAGTGCTATGGGTCACGCAATAACTATCAATGACACTTTATACTGCAACAGTATTAAAGTAGCAGAGCATGAACCTCAAATTGAGTTTTCTTGTAGTGGAACGCCCGTAGACTGTGTAAAGTTAGCAGTAAATGAATTACTTGATAGAACCCCAGATTTATGTGTAAGTGGTGTTAACCACGGAAGCAATTCTTCTATTAATGTTATTTACAGTGGTACAATGAGTGCTGCTGTTGAGGCTGGAACCATCGGGATTCCTTCAATTGGTTTTTCATTACTTGACTATTCGTTAGAGGCAGATTTCGAACCTGCAAAAAAATACATTAAATTAATGGTTAATGAATGTTTGCAAAACGGACTACCAGAAGGAGTTGTTTTAAATGTAAACATCCCTAAACTACCTGAATCTGAAATTAAAGGTGTAAAGGTTTGTAGACAAGCAAATGCGCATTGGGAAGAAAAATTTGACAAACGCACCAATCCTCTTGGTCGTGATTATTACTGGTTAACTGGCGAGTTTATTAATAAAGACAAAGGAGAAGATACTGATGAATGGGCACTAGCAAATGGTTATGTTTCTGTAGTACCTGTTCAATATGATTTAACTGCACATCATGCGATACAAAACATCAACACATGGAGCCTAGACTAACCGAAAAAAAACAAAAACAATACCTATTTAAAGAAATTTTTATAGGATTCATAGTTGGATTACTTGCTACTTGCTTAGGAGTTTTTATCTGCCTAGTTGTAATTTCAATACTCAAAGGCACTGGCATTGTTGATACGTTCAATTTTTATATCAATAGCGGTAAATTATGGACAGTACTTACTTTAGGTGCCTTACCTAATTTAGCTGCTTTTTTTGGTTTCTTAAAGATTAATAAAGAATACAAAGCGCGTGGTGTTATTTTAGCCACCTTTATTGTAGCAATTACAGCATATATTATTTACTTTACGTAATAAAAAATAACCAAAACTACCCAATGAAATACTATATCATCGCAGGAGAAGCATCAGGAGATTTGCACGGCGCAAACCTCATGAAAGCACTCAATAAAAAAGATGATCATGCTGAGTTTAGGTTTTGGGGAGGCGATTTAATGGAAGCACAAGGTGGCACCCTTGTTAAACACTACCGTTCGCTTGCATTTATGGGTTTTGCTGAAGTACTAATGAATCTTCGCACAATCTTAAAAAATATTACAACGTGCAAAAAAGATATTGAAGCTTATCAACCTGATGCGATAATTTTTATTGACTATCCAGGCTTTAATCTTCGTATTGCAAAATGGGCAAAACAAAAAGGAATTCCAACACACTATTATATTTCACCTCAAATATGGGCTTGGAAAGAAGGACGTATTAAAGAAATAAAAAGAGATGTTGATGAAATGTATGTTATTCTCCCATTTGAAAAAGATTTCTACGAGGACAAACATAAATTTCCCGTCCACTTTGTAGGGCATCCACTTATTGATGCTATAGCAAATAGAGACGCTGTAAACCCAACTAAATTTAAGCAAGAACACGGCTTAGATGATCGCCCTATTATTGCATTACTACCAGGAAGTAGGAAACAAGAAATTAGTAAAATGCTTGATGTAATGCTTAAAGTAACTAAGCAATTTGAAAATCACCAATTTGTAATTGCAGGTGCACCAAGCCAAGATGAAGCTTTTTACAGACAATTTATTAAAGAGCAGAAAATATACTTACTACAAAATAAAACATATGAGCTACTCTCAGTCTCTCAAGCTGCTTTAGTAACTTCTGGAACAGCAACATTAGAAACCGCACTCTTTAAAATACCACAAGTGGTGTGCTACAAAGGAAATAGAATTTCATATGAAATTGCAAAGAGAGTAATAAAACTAAAATATATATCACTAGTAAATCTAATACTTGACAAAGAAGTTGTAACGGAGTTAATACAAACCGAATTTAACGAAAAACGTTTAAAAGTTGAATTAGACAAAATATTAGATCCTAATAACAGAGCTGCACTTTTTATAGAATATTACAACCTCGAGAAAAAACTAGGTGGAATAGGTGCTAGCGACAAAACTGCTCAATTAATTTATAGCAGTCTTAAAAATAAAGTTGACTAAAAGTCGTTTTCTAATAAGGACTAAATTCTAAACACAAAAAACTAGCTGTTCCATATGAAAAGATTATTACCACTAATACTACTTCTACTCTTAATAACTTCATGTGGTAGTTCTAAATCTACATCAAACAATACTTACAAAAAAGAACGAACTTCATCAAGAACTTCGCACAAAGCCGCTTCAAATAATATTATTGATTATGCTAGAACTTTTAGAGGCACACGATATAAATATGGCGGAACAACCTCCAGAGGTATGGACTGCTCTGGTTTAGTATATGTTTCTTTCGGAAATGAGAATATTCAAATGCCACGTGTTTCCAGAGAAATGGCAAAAAGAGGAACTAAAATTTCACTTTCAAATGTAGCCGAAGGAGATTTAGTGTTTTTTAGAACAAACAAAAATAGCAGAAATATTAACCACGTTGGTATCGTTACAGAAACTAACGGAGGAGGTATTAAATTTATTCACTCCACCACTTCAAAAGGAGTTATAGAGTCCTCTTTAGATGAACGTTACTGGAAAAATGCATTTGTTCAAGCACGCAAAATTCTATAAATTTTGTACATTTAACTCAGCTCCCTACTTTATACGCAGTAACCAAACTGTTTATCCACCTCAATAAAGTTATTTTATTAATTGCTATTTATTACGCTACAGGTATTGTTGCTAGCAATTTTATAGTATTTGAAAGTCTAGAAATTCTTATTTGGACTATCATTGGGACGATTTCCTGTTTAACAATACTTTGGTTATTACTTCGGAAATTTTACTTTCGGAATATATTATTTGGTGCTTTAGCAATGGTGCTGTTTCTATTAATTGGAATACTCTCATTTCAAGCTAGACTACCTGCGCATCAACCAAAACATTTCGAATGTTTTTTATCTGACGAAAACCAAAAATTGGTTGAATTTAAAGTGCTTGAAATATTAAAAAGTGACACTTACAATTTCAAATATATTGCACAAATTAACAAAGTAGGATCTTTTAAAACTACTGGAAAGGTTTTGCTTTCATTGCAAAAAGACAGCTTAAACACGCCACTAAACATAGACAACTCTATACTAGTTAAAACTTTAATTGAAAGAGCCCCCTACTCAAAAAACCCTTATCAATTTGAATATAAAAACTACTTAAAAACTTTAGATGTATATCACCAAACAAGAATTAAAGCTTCGGAAATTTTAAAAATTTCAACCACTGAAAAAACCATTAGAGGTACCGCTGAAAGTGCAAGAGAATTTTTAATCCATAAACTTTCTGCTACACCAATACCAATTAGAGAAAGAGCAATAATACAAGCGCTAGTACTGGGACAAAAGAGAGATATTGACAAAACACAATATCAAGAATTTGCTGCGGCAGGAGCTATACATATTTTAGCCGTATCTGGACTTCACGTTGGAATTATATATTTCATACTATTATTTATCACAAAGCCTTTACAGTATATAAATTACGGGCGCGTTATTCAATCCTTGTGCATCATTACAAGTTTATGGACATACGCATACATAACGGGGCTATCGCCTTCGGTTTGCCGTGCTGTAACGATGTTTTCATTCCTAGGCTTAGCAACACTATCAAAACGCAAAACTAACACTGCTAACACCCTATTATTATCATTCATTTTTCTTTTAGTTTACAACCCAATGCTCATATTTCATGTTGGTTTTCAAATGAGCTATATGGCAGTGTTAGCTATAATCATCATTCAACCTAAACTCTACAACTTTTATACACCTCGCAATTATTTTAAAAGACTATTTTGGGGAATCCTCACTGTTACAATTGCAGCACAAATAGGCATTATGCCTTTAAGCTTATATTATTTCCATCAATTTCCTGGATTATTTTTTATATCTAACTTAGTGATTCTTCCTTTTCTAAGTTTAATTCTAGGCGGTGGAATTTTAATTATACTACTAGCAGCCGTTAATTTTAGTTGGAATTGGGTTTACTTATCGTATGGATGGATTGTACGCCAACTAAATAACTTTATTAAATGGATTTCTCAACAAGACAGCTTTCTGTTTACTGACATCTTTTTCTCTGCTGAAATGCTCATAGCTTCATACTTTTTACTCTTCAATTTTATATTATTTTGGAACAAACAATCATTTAAAAGAATAACATTAATTTTAGTTAGCATATTAATGATAACTGGAATTTTTCATTGGCAAAATCATAAAGACTTAGAAAGCGAATTAGTCATTTTTCATAAATCTAAAAATTCACTAATAACTATTAAAGAAGGAAATAATCTACAAGTAATCTCAACTGATTCAATAAATCTGAAACATGAGTATCCACTAAAAAGTTACATAATAGAACGAAACATCACAGAAATAAAATATTTAAAATTTCAGAATATATTTACATATAAGAATCAATTATACACCATAGTTGATAGTACAGCGGTCTATTGTGCTAAATTCCAAAACGCAATAGTAGTTTTAACTCAAAGTCCAAAAGTAAATTTAGAACGTTTAATTGACGGCCTTCAACCATTACAAGTTATCGCAGATGGAAACAATTACCAAAGCTATGTTGAACGATGGAAAAAGACTTGCTTAAATAAAAAAATCCCTTTTCATAGCACGTACGAAAAGGGTGCTTATAATATTGATTGAGAATACTAAAAAGTACCTTTAAAATTATTTTGATATTCTTCCCAACTTTCTCTTGTAGTCAATTCTTTATAATCATCACTTGCTATCATTTTAAGATATATCTCTAATTGCTCTGGTGTTTTGTACCCTGGCAATGCTTGGATTAAAGTACCATCATCTGTAAAAAAAACTAAACTTGGATATCCCCTTAACTTGAGTGCATCAGCAAAAAAATGTGTAGAATTCCTTCCCTTTTTATCTTCTCTATATCTAGGATTTGTATAGGTAAAGCCTTTGTGTGTAATCTCGTCTGGTCCTTCAGCATTAAATTTTACTGCGTAATAGTTGTTGTTAATATACTTTATTACTTTTTTATCACTAAAAGTGTTTTTGTCTAACATTTTACAAGGTCCACACCACAAAGTATAGACGTCCATAAATATCTTTTTAGGAGTTATTTCCTGTGCCGCTAATGCTTCGTCCATTGACATCCAATTAATACCTTCTTGGGCATTTACTGTAATTGCAAACAAACCTATTATTGTAATTAATAGTAATTTTTTCATAGTTACTGAGTCGTTAACATTTATCAATACTTACCCTTTAAATACAGGCACAAAATTCTCCGTATAGGTATTAAATTCCTCCTGAGTTTTTAATTTTAAATAAGTCCCTTCAGCAAAGAGTTTTAGATACACTTCAAGTTGTTGTGGTGTTCGGTAACTTTTAAGTGCAGTAAGAAGTTCACCTTTTTCGTTTAAAAAGACAACTGTAGGGTAAGCACGAATACTTAAATGTCTAGCAAATTGATGCTGCGAATTTCTTCGTGTTGCTTTAGCTGGGTCGTAATTTGGGTTTCCAAATTCATTTTCCATATATACTACAGGCTCATCACCTTCAGCATTAAATTTTACTGCATAGTAGTTATCGTTCATATAATCAATTACATCCGTATTGCTAAAAGTTTTTTTATCGAGAAGCTTACAGGGCCCACACCAGTTAGTGTACATATCAATAAAAATTAACTTTGGATTTTCAGCTTGAGCCGCTAATGCATCATTCATTGACATCCAATTAATTTGCTTTTGAGCCATCATCGAAGTGGCAGTGAATAGCGCTATTAGCACGAATATATTTTTCATAAACAAAATTTGATCTTTAAATACTAAATGTACTGAAACAAAAAACGTTCCACAAAATGGAACGTTTTTTATAACAAATAATTGTGTTTTATAATTATCTAATACCGTGCATTTTTTTAAGTAGAAACTTATTAAGTATCAACATTATTACACCAGCTCCTATAGGAATTAGGGTGAATATTAAAAAGAAGTATGACAATCCTTTTTCCTCTAGAATAGGATCCATATAACTACCCGTTATACCGGCAGCAGTATTAGCAATAAAGTTAGCAACAAACCAAACTCCAAACATTAAACCAATAAGCTTAACTGGCGCTAATTTACTTACATACGAAAGTCCTACCGGAGATACACAAAGCTCTCCTAAAGTATGTAGCAAGTAAGCTACAATCAAGAAAATCATACTTACTGATGCCGTTTTAGCTCCTAATGGAATTCCCATTGAACCGTAAGCTAATACACCAAAACCTAATCCTAATAAAATTAAACCAATAGCAAATTTAACTGGTCCTGTTGGGTTCAATTTACTTTGCCATAATTTAGAAAATAGTGGTGCAAAGGCAATGATGAAGAATGAGTTTAAAATACCAAACCAAGACGCTGGAACCTCTGAAGAATCAGCATTAAACTCTCTTACTAACATCCAGATTACAATACCCCAAATAATAACAAAACTACTTCCTAATAAAATATTAGAAATTGAATATTTTGAATATGTCTGTTTAAATAGCATCGCTAACACCCAAGTAATAATTAACATTGGCACAACAGTAAGTATCGTGTTAAAAACTTTAAAAATCATTGCTCCATCACCTACCAATAAACGGTCTGTATAATCTGCAGCAAAAATTGTCATAGAACCACCTGCTTGCTCAAAAGCCCACCAGAAGAATATTGTAAAGAAGGCTAATATACCAATTACAATTAATCTATCCTTTGTTACTTTGCTTGAAGCCGCCTCTTCCATTGTATCCTCAATAGCGTCCTTTGTATCTTCAAAAGTATTCTCAATAGCATCATCAAAATCTTGTGAGTTTTTAGGAGAAAGTCCTATTCTTCCAAAGATAGTTTGTGCGAAATAAAACTGTAGCATTCCAAAAAACATGAAAATACCAGCTAATCCAAATCCATAATGCCATCCCACAGATTCACCTATGTAACCACATAATAGAATTCCTAAGAAAGCTCCTGCATTAATACCCATATAAAATATAGTATATCCTGCATCCTTCTCTTTTCCTTGGTTTTTGTATAACTGTCCTACCATTGAAGAAATATTCGGCTTAAACAAACCGTTTCCTAAAATCAACAAACCAAGGCCCAAGTAAAAAAATGGATTTGCAATACCTTCTAATGCCATAGATGCATGACCTAATGTCATTAATAGAGCACCTATCAAAATAGCATTTCTATAACCTGTTAGTTTATCTGCGATTAAACCTCCAAAAATTGGAGTAATATAAACTAGCCCTGTATAAATACCATATAACACTAATGCTTCAGAGCGTTCCCATCCCCAACCTTCGTCAAGCATTGAAGCCACTAAAAATAACACTAAAAGTGCTCGCATACCGTAGTATGAAAATCGCTCCCACATTTCTGTGAAAAACAAAACAAACAGACCTGACGGATGCCCTAGCACCGTACGCTGATTTGTTTCTGAACCTCCAAATTTAAATTCCATAGTTTAATTGATTATAGTTGATTATAAATTCTCTTTAATAAAATTAGTCATTTTTGTATATAAGTGTAATCGAGTGTTTCCACCGTAAATACCATGATTTTTGTCTGGATAAATTGCCCAATCAAATTGCTTATTTGCTTGCACTAAAGCTTCAACAAGTCTTGTAGTATTTTGAACATGAACATTATCATCAGCACTACCATGTATTAGTAAAAAATCCCCTTTTAATTTATCTACGTGAGACATTGGCGAATTAACATCATATCCACTAGCATTCTCTTGTGGCGTTGTCATGTAACGCTCTGTATAAATGGTATCGTAAAATCTCCAGCTTGTAACTGGTGCAACAGCAATAGCCATATTAAAAGTATCAGCTCCTTGAAACAAACAATTACTAGACATAAAACCTCCATAACTCCATCCCCAAATTCCTATCCTTTCAGAATCAATATAAGACAACTCTCCTAATTTTTTAGCTGCTGAAATTTGATCCTGAACTTCATACTTCCCAAGTTCGTTTTGAGTCACTTTTTTAAAATCACGTCCTTTCAAACCTGTCCCTCTACCGTCAACACAAACAACAATATATCCTTGTTGCGCTAACATTTGATGCCAATAATCATTTGAACCATTCCAGCTATTTGAAACATTTTGTGATCCTGGTCCAGAATATTGATACATAAAAAGTGGATACTTTTTTGAAGCATCAAAATCTAATGGCTTAATCATATACATATTAAGATCATTGCCATTTACAGCAATAGTAGAAAATTCTTTAGCCGAAATTTTATAATTCGACAATTGTTCTTTCAATTTATTATTGTTCTTGATTTCTCTTACAACAGTACCCGACTTAGCATCATTTAACGTAAACATATAAGGTGTATTTACATCATTAAATGTGTTTATATAGTAAGTAAAATCTGCACTAAATGCTGCGCTATTTGTTCCCGCTTTAGTAGATAGTAATTTTTTATTTTTTCCATCTACACCTATACTATAGACACCACGATTAATACTTCCGTTTTCAGTGCTTTGATAATAAACTGTTTTCGATTTTTTATCAAAACCATAATAGTTAGTCACTTCCCAATCTCCAGAAGTGATCTGCTTTTTTAACATTCCATTTTTATCATAGTGATAAATGTGGTTCCATCCATCTTTCTCACTTGTCCAAATAAAACTATTATCATCAAAAAACGTAAGATTATCTGTTACATCAACATAAGCAGCATCTTTCTCTTGACGCACTAAATTTGTATTATTCTTTCTTGCATCAACAAAAACAAGATCAATTACATTCTGTTTTCTATTAGTTAATTGAACACTTAAAATAGTAGCATCCATAGTCCACTCTAATCTAGGAATGTAATAACTGTTGTATTTACTTAAATCAACATTAGTTGTTTTAGACGTCGCTAATTCATAAAGATGTAAACTTACTTTAGCATTAGCATCTCCAGCCTTAGGATATTTAAATACTTGCTGCGAAGGATACAATTCAGTTCCATAAACATCCATAGAAAATCGAGGCACTTCACTTTCATCAAACTTTACATAGGCTAATCTCTTTCCATCTTTACTCCAGTCAAAAGCTCTTACAAAAGCAAATTCCTCTTCGTATACCCAATCAGTAATACCATTTATAATACTGTTTTTTAATCCGTCTGTAGTAATTTGAGTTTCTATACCTGAAGCTAAATTCTTTATAAACAAATCATTGTCACGACCATATGCAACCTTTGTCCCATCTGCATTAAGCGTCGGCTCTTGTATTTTCTTTTCAGAAATCAACGTAAGCTTTTTTGATACCAAATCATAAACATAAAAAGTACCTAACGATGACCTTCTATAAATTTGCTCAAGCTGAGTAGCTATGATTAACTTAGACTCGTCATCACTAAACTCATACGAAATTATATAATCTATACCGTCAAGATCTTTTGAAGAAACTAAGGTTCGAACTTTCTCACCGCTCTTATAATCGTAAACATCTACTGTCGATGCAGCAAGGCTTCTATCATAATTCAAAACAGCATATTCTTTCCCGTTTTGTAATGAACGTAAAACATCTAGACGTTCGGTCCTGAATGCTCCCCCCCATATTTCTTCTAATGTAATGTCTTTTTGTTGCGCCGTTGCTGTAGAGGTAACTACTAAAAATAGTAGGAATAAACGACTGAGGATTGTGTACTTCAAACTGTTAAAATTTTGTTCTCACAAGTTTAACAAATTTTAAGCAAACTAGCCTTAGATTTACTGTTAAATCCACTATTAGCCCTTGTTCCGAAACTTTCGAAAGCAACTTAATCTCAATATTTGAGAATTCGACACCACTGCCTCACAAGCATCGCATTTTCAGTATCTTTGTAATCTATAACAAAGGCACCATGAAGAACCCCGTTTCTGGATTTTCCAAATTAACAAAAACCGAAAAAATAAATTGGCTAACTACGCATTATTTTGAAGGCAATATTTCGGCTAAAAACACTTTAGAACAATATTGGAACACTAATTTATCATTGCAGAAACTACACGATGATTTTATAGAAAATACCATTTCAAATTATTATTTGCCCCTGGGCGTGGCTCCTAATTTTCTAATTAACGATACACTGTACACCATCCCAATGGTCATCGAGGAAAGTTCAGTTGTTGCTGCCGCAAGTAACGCAGCTAAATTTTGGTTAGAAAAGGGCGGTTTTAAAGCCGAAATAATATCCACAACTAAAAATGGGCAAGTTCATTTTAATTACTTCGGAAATTTTAATGATTTGCAAACTTTCTTCAATGAAACAAAGCCCGCATTAATTTCAGGAATAGAGACACTTCAAACCAACATGAAAAAACGTGGTGGCGGTCTAATCGACATTACACTTGTTGATAGCACTAAAAAACTCGAAGGATACTATCAATTACATTGTACTTTCGAAACATTAGATGCTATGGGAGCTAACTTTATTAATAGCTGTCTTGAAACAATAGCGACAATATTTGAATCAAAAACACAAGAATACACACCCTTTAAAATTTCAGAAAAAACACCTGAAATAGTGATGAGTATTTTGTCAAACTTTGTACCTGAATGCACCGTTAAAGCATCAGTTTCTTGCCCTGTTGAGTCTTTAACAGTTGGTAAGATTTCAGGTCAAGTATTTGCCGAAAAGTTAACTAGAGCCGTTGCAATTGCAAAAGCCGAACCTAGAAGAGCAGTTACACACAACAAAGGTATTATGAATGGTGTGGATGCAGTGATACTCGCCACGGGAAACGATTTTAGAGCCGTTGAAGCGGGAGTTCATGCCTTCGCTGCAAAAAATGGAAACTATTCTAGCTTAACACATGCAGCTATCGAAAATGGAATATTCACATTTTGGATTGAGTTGCCACTAGCACTTGGTACCGTGGGAGGATTAACCTCTTTACATCCTTTAGTGAAATTTGCTTTCGACTTATTACAAAAACCAAATGCTAAAGAATTAATGAAGATAGTAGCAGTTGCTGGTTTAGCCCAAAACTTTGCTGCACTAAAATCATTAGTCACTACGGGAATTCAAAAAGGGCATATGAAAATGCACTTAATGAATATATTAAATGGACTTAATGCAACAAGCACAGAAAAAGAACAAGCAATAGAGCACTATAAAACTAATCCAGTTTCGCATAGTAATGTAGTTACATTTATTTCCAACTTACGCGATATAAAATAATGACTAAATCAACTACATATTACAGTAACGGAAAACTCCTTTTAACTGGAGAGTATGTTGTTTTAGATGGTGCAGACGCATTAGCAATCCCTACAAAACTAGGGCAAAATCTCAAAGTTTCAATTGTTGACACTCCTGGTTTACATTGGAAAAGTTTTACCAACAAAAACCAATGTTGGTTTGAAGCATTTTTTGTACTCTCTACTTTAGAGAGTACATCTACAGATCCGGTTGCAAAGACATTAACTGTTATTTTAAAAAGTGCAAGATCTTTAAATTCTTCATTTCTAATAGACAATATTGGCTTTGAAGTAAGAACAACATTAGATTTTGACAGATCTTGGGGATTAGGCTCTTCTTCCACCCTTATTAACAGTATTGCCAGCTGGGCAGGTGTTGATGCATTTACCTTATTAGAAAAAAGTTTTGGCGGTAGTGGTTATGACATTGCTGCTGCTCAAAACAATACTCCTATCATTTATACAAAAAGAAAAAAGTCAGTTGATATACGTAATGTGTTTTTAGATTGGGATTTTAAAGACAGTATTTATTTTGTTCACCTAAACAAAAAACAAGATAGTAAAGAAGGGATTTCAACTTATAGAACAAAGCCAAAGGACTTAAAAGTTATAGAAGCTATTTCAGCAATTACAAATAAACTTTTAATGTGTTACACCTTAAAAGACTTCGAAACTTTAATGCAAGCACACGAAACACATATTTCAAAACTTACAGGCTTAGCAACAACTAAAAGCAGACTGTTTTCAGATTATCCGCACACAATTAAAAGTTTAGGAGCTTGGGGTGGTGATTTTATACTTGTCGTTTCTCCAAATCAAAATTTAGAATATTTCAGAAATAAAGGATACACCACTATCATCCCTTTTAACGAAATGATTTTGAATAAATAAACTCAGAATAGCACATACTAAAAAAGCCTTCTCAATTTTTGAGAAGGCTTTTTTAGTATGTGCTATTGTTATTAAAACATATTCGCTCTGTTATCTTCAATATCAGATGCTTTTTTAAGCGCTTGATATACTTTAGTATTTACAGCAGGAGTAGCTGCGTTATTCAATTGGTTAGCATACATTGAGTATGTTTCAAGATCAGGCGCATTATTTACTGCAACAACCTTTACTTTAAATACTCCTTTTTCTCCATTGATTAATCCTGTAGTTTCACCAACATTTTTAGCGAAAGCTGCTCCAACTACTGCTGGTTCTGCTCCTGCTCCTGGTAATGTAGGTGCAGCCATTGTAATTGCTGTAGCATTCTGTACAGTAACACTTTGACTTGACGCAACATCTTGAAGCGACTCACCTGAAATAGCTGCTCTAATTTTCGCTGCTTTTTTCTCGTTACGTAATTTAGGAGAAACAATTGCTGAAGCTTCTGCAACACTCATTAAGCCTTTAGGGCTTTTTCTTGTTAATTGAGCAATTACATATCCATCTGCAGTACTAAATCTTTTAACATCTCCTACTTCAGTTTCCTCATTAAAAGCCCAGTTTACTATGGTACGGTTGTTACCAACACCTGGAATATTAGCATCTAAGGCACCAATTTTATTTACTGGCTTTAATGCTAATTCTTGTGACTTAGCAACCTCTGCAAAATCTCCTTTTTGAGAAGAAACTTCAAATTTAGAAGCTTGAGCAAAAACATCATTTAAAGTTGTCTCACTAGCCTCAACCTCTTTAGTAATAGTCGCTACTTTAATTGCCTTTTGCTTATTTCTTTGATCCTCAACACCAACTACGTGAAAACCGAAATCAGTTTCTACAACTCCTACTGTTCCTGTTGGATTTTCAAATATAAATTTATCAAAAGCAGGAACCATTCTTCCTGGTCCAGAGAAACCAAGATCACCACCTTTTTCACTATTAGATTTATCATCAGAAAAAGCAATAGCAAGTTCTTTAAATTTAGAAGGAGCTCTCTTTATAGCTGCATTTAAGCTGTCAGCTAATTTTTTAGCATCTGCCTTAGAACGAGTAATTGCATCTGAAGCTCTTAAAGAACCACTATATCTAATTAATATATGCTTAGACTGAACTGAATCTGGCATTGTCTTCTCAGCAATCACTTTGCTTATGTTATTTGTATTCCCAAACTTGTATGGACCATAGATAGCTCCTACAGGAGTTGCGAATAATGTATCAGCGATTGATGCCGGTAAATCCTTTTTAAAGAAATAACGATCCTGAAATGCTGCATCACTATTTGCATTAACAAATTCAGCATAGTTAGTAGTATTCTTAAGCCCTAAAACTGTTTCTGTTTGGTTTGTCGCTTTGTTATAAACCTCTTTATCATTTAAGAATGATAAGATATCTTTTTCTGCGTCTGCGATATCTGCACTAGAAGGTGCTTCGCTAAATGATACATATTGAATATCAACTTGTGGGGCAACTTCAAATTCACTTGCATGATTTTTAACGTAACTTGTAATGTCAGCATCTGTAACTTCTACATCAGCATCTGGAATTTTTGTATAAGGAACAAAAACAAATTCTAAGTTACGTTTATCATTTTCAAAACGGTATTGCTTTTCACCCTCACTTAATGTGCTGCGTAAACCACCACGTATCATATTATAATACGTATTTTGAAGTGTAATTGACTTAATACTTTCTTCGTAATCTAACCAAGATTGGTAAGCAGAAGGATTTGTCAATTTCACATTAGCCACATATTCCTGAACTTTCCCAGGACTATAGTTTCCATTTGCATCTTGAAACGTTGCGTTAGTTGCAAGTCCATTACGCATTTCATCTTCTAATTTTTCTGGCTGAGCAGTTAAACCTAATAATTCATACTGCTGTTGTTGAAGCACAGTTCTTAGTTCTCTATCCCAAACTGAGTTAATTGCTTGCGCAGTCGTTCCATTTGGACCTAAAGAACGTTGAGTTGTCTCCACTTTTTTCATAAACGCCTCTCTAGGCATATTTTCACCATTAACAGTAGCTACCGTCGTTAATGACTTTTCAGTTGAAAAACCACCATTTCTAATTACATCTGCTAGGATGAAAGAGAAAAGCGCTAGCGCGATTATAATAATCAAGAACACTCCTCTTTTACGAATACTATTTAATATTGCCATTTTAAATTTTCTATTACAGACTGTATATCATATAGCAGCCCACATTAATTTAGTGGGCGAAAATACCATTTTCCCTGCATTTATAAAAACAGAATAGCTAAAAAATGATTGCTTAAAAAAGGGAATAAAATAATTAGAGAAAAAGTGCAGCAAACATCACTAGTAACGGAGTACTTCTGAAATTTTAAATATTAGAAGATTGCTATGATTCAGAAGTGGCAGGACTTAACTTCACAAGGTCTATTTTAGTGTTTGAAACTTCAAGAATTTCAATTTCATAATCTGAAATTTTTACTAACTCGCCTTTTTCCGGAATTCCTTCCGTTATATGAACTATCATTCCACCAAGGGTTTCATAATGCTCACTATCAGGAAGATCTAGTTTTAGCATTTCATTTAAATAATCTACTTCATGTCGTGCAGACAATATGTAAACTCCTTCTTCCAAAAGTTCCTCAATTAGCTCAATACTATCGTGTTCATCTTCTATTTCACCAAAAAGCTCTTCAATAATATCTTCCACAGTAATAATACCACTGGTACCACCATATTCATCTACCACTACAGCTATACTCTTATGCTTTTTACTTAAAATATTCAGCACATCTTTAGCTAACATGGTTTCAGGAACAAACACCACTGGCATCAATACCTCTTTAATGGTTTCCGGTTTCTTGAACAATTCGAAAGAATGTACATACCCTAAAATATCATCGATGTTTTCTTTATAAATAAGAATTTTAGAAAGTCCTGTTTCAGAAAAAATCTTGTTTAAATCTTGTGGTGTAGTTTTTAAATCAACGGCAATAACCTCTGTTCTCGGAATCATTGTTTCGCGAGATTTAATTTCAGAAAAATCTAATGCATTTTGAAAAATCTGAATTTCTGTATCAATTTCATCCTCTACTTCAACAGAATCCATTTGCTCACTAATATAAGCTCCCAATTCAATTTTACTAAAACTAAGCTGGACAGTATCGCCTTCTATTTTAAAAATATATTTTAGAACTAAATCTGATATCCAAATAATAAACTCAGAGATAAACGTAAAGAAAATGTAGAAAAAGTAAGCAGGCACTGCAAAGATTTTAACTAAGTCGTTTGCATAAATTTGAAAAAACACCTTAGGCAAAAACTCGGCAGTCAACAATATCACAATGGTAGAAACAACGGTTTGTATCAACAATCCTGTCGCTCCATCAATGGGAATATAATCCATTAACAACTCCCCCATAAAAAAACCATAAACAACAAGCGCTATATTATTACCAACAAGCATTGTAGCAATAAACTTCGACGGCCTTTTTGTAATTTTCTTTAATACACCAGCGAGAAAGTTATTTTGTTTTTTC
The DNA here is from genome assembly GCF_008974325.1 of Patiriisocius marinus. Lineage (GTDB taxonomy): Bacteria > Bacteroidota > Bacteroidia > Flavobacteriales > Flavobacteriaceae > Patiriisocius > Patiriisocius marinus. The sequence continues at coordinate 345,693 of NZ_BKCG01000001.1, forward strand.
TCAATTTCAATATGGATCTTGTTAGAAGAAACATACGCAATCTCCATCCCCGAAAAGAATGCGGAGAAGATTAAAGAGAGTATTATAATAATTAAATGGTATTCCATTTGGTTGACGACAAAAATATTAGGTCAGCTTTTTGAAGTACTCGACAAAGATAGCATGTGTTTTGGTATTAATGCGAAAAGCACTCCTCATTTATAAGAAGTGCATTGTTAATATTATTGATGTTTACTATTTCAGAAAAACTACTTTTTAATTACAAGCATTTTTGTTGTAATGTTTCCTGTAATTGTTTTCATTTTTAAAAGATAAACACCTTCTTCTAAATTATCAATAGCTATTTCATTACAGGTTGTGCAAGAAACAACTAATTTACCTTGATAATCGTAAACACGAGCATTTACTATTTGTTCATCTTTAGAAAATGACACGATGCTTGATGCAGGATTTGGGTATACTTTTATTTCTGAAATATCAAAATTTGAAACACTAAGCAATGGGTCATTAATACGATACAAACCATCATCCGTTGAAAAATAAAAAAATATTCCATCGTGAACTATAGAAAACAATGTACTTTCATTTTCTGGAATAATTGATGTAAATACCGTTGCTACTGTTGCTGGAAATACTCCATTAATATCAGCACGATACACAGCGTTGTTTTCATTAGAACCCAAGTAAAGAAAGCCTCCATTTTTAGCAATAGTAATTATCCTGTCTGGAGTTATAGCCACCAATTCTGGTTGTGGATTTGCACTTGTTAAATCCAATCTAAATATTTCAAAATCTATAGGCGCCGTAAAGCTTGATTGCGAACTGTAATACAAAAAGTCGCCAATTATTTCTGTATTAAAAATAGGCAATGGCGAAGATGGTTCGTAAAAATTTTGTAGGGAGTTATCTGCATCATCTGGATTAAAAGAGATTATTTGAGGAGCCGTTGTAGTAAAATACACCTTATCATTATAATAATCCATTCCGGCAACCTCTAACTCAAATGTACCTAAAGGTGTAAAATTAGGGACAGCACTACCATTCAATGGTGCTTCCCATAGTTGCCCGTTAAAATCTGACAAATACATTTGTGTCGCATCCTCATTAATCGCTGCTCTCAAAAATGAGTTATCTGTAAGTAGCCCAGAAGCAATAACTGCACTAGGAAAATTTGGATTATCTATAGCTACTAAAGCAGCCTCTTGATTAAGACCGCTGCGTATTAATGTAGTACCATCAAGAAATAACTCCCCAAGGTTTTGGGGAGTTATTTCTTGATGGTAAAGGCAAATAATAGTGTAATAAAAACTAAATGTATCTTTTTCATAGTTTATTTTTATAAACAAGGCCCCTCACAGGGTATTGTGTTTTCAAAATCTTCTTGGGTAATTTCAAATTGAAATTCATTATTGCCTATTGAAACGTAGTTGCCATTCCTTAGAAGATTTCTTAATATTGGTTCTGAGAAAAATCCAAAACCTACATCTTCTTCGCTAAAACTACTAGTCAGCATCTTTTCTTCATTAAACAAAATTATTATTTCACTAGCATTTAGAGATGACGCAGCTGTACTTTCATTAGGAATTTCATTTGGCAAAGGTCCAGTTGTTTCAATTACATCACCTACAAAAACTTCTAACGGCATCAAATTGATTAATTCTGGCTCTTCATCAGCAAATAAAAAAATGACAAGTTTAACGTTTTCAGGAGAAACATTTTTAACAGAAAATATTTTCTTAGTCATTGATGTTTCAGGAAAAGGCTGGCAACTAAACACAAATAAACCAATAAATAATTTTATTAAATTCCTCATTATTCCCAATTATTATAAACAAGGCCCAGCACAGGGCGCTGCGTTATTAATATCTTCCTGGGTGATGGTATACAACAACTCATCATCACCTATTTGCTCATAAGACCCAACTCTTGTAGGGTTTCTGTCTATTGGATTAGTGAAAATATTCTCTCCATTAACTATATCAAATGAGTAGCTTATTATTCTATTGTTATCAAATACAAAAATTATAGAATCTCCTTTTAAAGAAGTTATAGGCATAATACTTGAAGGGTCTACGTAATAATCTTCATTACTAGATTCAATATTATCACCCCTAAAATTTTCTTGAGGTTGTAAAAAACTAATCTCAATTTCTTCGAGATTAGTCTTAAATGTTCTTTGTATAGAAACCTGTTTATCAGTATCGTTTTTGATAATACAAGTAAGATTAAACATTTCTGATTCAGGAAATGGCTGACAACATATAAAAATTGAAGCCATTAATGTTAAAATAAATAATTTCATTATTCCCAATTATTAAAAAGTTGTGGTAAAGATAATTCAGTAATATTGGCCGTTTGATTTGCTAAGATTAACCTCCATTGTAAAAAAGTGTTAGCACCATCTATAGCATTTTCTAATTGACCTAGAGTATAACCTGAAACATTATCTATTGGGAAAGCCCCACCATAATCTTGTCTTTGATTTTCATCATCTATCATATCCCTACCAGCTGAAGTATAGTATTCTTCTCCAGCAGTTGTAACAAATTGATGATTATCATTCTTATAATTATAATTATTCTGTCCAAATTGATTTACATATCTATTAAGAACTATTTCTATTTCTACGGTAGTTGCCCAAGTTTCTAATAAACGACGTGCCGATTGATGATCTGAATTACTTGGATCATTACAACCTGAAAAAGTTACGCAGGGTAATACATAACCTCTGGAAACTAATGAAGAATAGCGTGTAGGATCTAAACTTCTGTGTGCACTATGAGCTAATTCGTGAATGGTTGTTCCATATCTTTCTTCTGTATTATCGCTCCATTCCTTAATCTTAATTTTTGGTTGAAAAGGAAACAACAAAAAGTTAAACTCTGGTATATGAGAAGAAGGACCATCTTGTTCTAATGCAGCAATTTTCATTTGAGAACGCCCCGCTCCATTAGTTTGAGGTCTATGTGTACCTAAAGTATTTCCGTAATAATATTCGTGGGTTGCTTCATGGATTATAGCGTGATACGCATCCTCACCTCCTGTAATAACTTTATTCCAATTTTGCTGCTTTACGTTAAGCCCTCTTAACTCTGCCTGTAATGTAAGACCGTCACGAATACTAAAGTGATAACGCTCCTACTGCACAACATACCTTGCTTTCCCTCTAACATAATCAGTTGAAAAATATCCGTTTATATCTGTAATAGCCTGTCTAACGGTAAATAGTTGTCTCATCAACACTTGCACTCCGTCTAAAGGTATTACTAATCCCTGAGTATCAGGTAACGTTTCGCACTCCGTAACATACGTCCATATAATACAATCCATATCAATCACACCACCATCAGGCATTCTTTGACTTTCTGGGCACTCTGAATAATCTGCGTAAGCAAGCGTTGTGCATTCTTCACCACCAGGGGTGATACCAGCATGTTGATCAAACATACTTATGCTCCCTGAAGGATACCATTTTCTTCCAAAAATAAAAATACGATTTGCTGTTCCATCTGTAGTAAAACAACCTCCATCTTCTAACAGTAAATTTTCCTGACCTCTTAAAGAATAGGCTTAGCATAAAAGATGATGCAATAAATCTTCCTTATTACCTATTACCGTTTCTCTAGTAAGAAACTGCCCTTCTTCTTCAAAATATAAATCTTGTTCTGGTAAATATAAATCACCCAGTACTTCGTGAGTAACATTTGGTATTGTTTTATCAACTGCTATTGTTGCAAAATACTCTGGCATATAATCCTCAAACGGTACTGTTCGAGATTCAAAATAAGATTCTGCAAAAATATAGTCTAAAGGATAATCCGCTAAAAATAAGGTACTATCTCGCTTTAAAATCGCAAATTCTGTCTCAGATTGTGGAGTGAATTTAACATATTTATGAGAAGTTGAAATTTCAAAATCATCAAAACCGTAAGGATTTCTTTGGTCTGGTGTGTAATCAAACAATATGTAAGTGCCTGCTTCAATTTTATCCTTAATTATCTGCAAAGCATCCTTCATATTATTCACATCATAAGGATTTTGTAATTGCACACCTCCTGCGTAAGGATCAAAATTAGTTGGAGATTGCCCATTTTCATTATCAGGAAGTAAATCGTCTTGTGTGCAACTGGAAAGGAGTAAAAGTACCATAATAGCCATTAAGCCATTAAGCCATTAAGCCATTAAGATAAAACATTTTTGGAGATTTTTTCATATTTATTTAGATAAAATTTATGTTGATCGCAATTTATCACTAAATAAAACACCTCCATTACGGTTTTCCGTAATCATAGATTTCATAAACTAAAACAAAAGGTTTTTACACCTAGCCTATTGACAAGTAATTAAAAAATTATTCATCTTTCTTTGTATATCGTTCTTCAGTCATTTTTCTAAACTTGCGTTTAAAAAAGAACATAAATACCGCTACAATTGCAAAAAAGATAAACATATACGCTCTACCACGATTTTCATCCCAAAGGGTAAAAACTAAATAACCAGCCGCGATAGCCATTATTATATATGCGTATTCAAATAATTTATAAATCTTGCTTCCCATCTTCTTGTATTTCTTTTTGATCTATTAATTGTACTCCTGTATTTTTACGTGATAAAAACTCGGTAAAATCTTGACTTGAATCAAAACGTGCACCATCGTTATACGATCCATCTTTAAACTTGATTTGATAAGGCTGATCTGTAAAAACCCATTTATTATTTTGATCCCAATATAACTGAGATGCTTTTAAAACAAGACTATCACTTGTGACCAACACTACATTATCACGAAGATCTATCATACCTGTGCCATTAAACCTAATAGCATAGTCTGATGTTACCGTACTACGTTTTCCATCCTGCCAAAAACGAACTTCTATACCTTCAGGAAATTCTTGATAAGGAAAATCGTAATTAGAATAATCAAGTAACGCTTCAGCTAGAAGGTTAGTAACCACCTTACCACTATCTGTGTACTTCAAATTAATTTCCTTTCCCATGGCTAATGGAGCGTCATCTTTAATAGACAATTGCTGTTTGTCCTTATAGCTACCATCACATGCAAAAAGCGTGACAGCCATAGAAATGGCTATCACGCTTTTTAGTGAATGTGCTATTGCACTCATATATTATAAATTAGGTACTCTTACGCTACCACCAACCCAACATCTAAGTGAGATTGTTTTTCCTTGCATACCTTCGTTAAAGATATCAACCTTTTGTGGCGCTCTACCTCTATAACTTGCTGCTGCTGCTCTCGCATTAGCTGCAATTGAAGGATCAACACGTGCTGCTCTATCTGCAAACTCAGCTGCTTTCCAGTTAACTGCTCTTTTTTCAAATGGTGTTCCACCACAGCTGTTTGAGCTTGAAGCAATCATTTGAGCTATTTTCAATAATGATCTACCATCACTTGGACGTACATCAAGTACTTTATTATAGTACTTTCTTGCTTCTCCGTAAGTTCCAGCCTTACGCTTTTCTTCTGCTATTTTGTAGTAGATACGCGCTTGTTTGTTTGGGTCTGACTGCATTCCTGCAGACTGCTCAAAATACTCTAAAGCTTTCGCTCCATTTCCTTTTTGGGCTTCTAATTGACCTAAATACATTTTAGTATCTGCAGAAGGCTCTAATCTATCTAACTGTTCAACTAATTGAATAAACAATGGGTCATCAGTACAATCTTTTCCTGAAAGTCTTCCAGCTGCTCCACGAATCCAGTTGATATCATTTTTCTTAGCCTCAAAGTCTTTTCTGTATAATGGAACTAAGTTAGGACAGTCTGCAACGTTACCTAATTTAGTATCAACACTACCTTTTACTTTACCAAAAATAGTTAAGTTTTTTTCGTAAGCATTCATACGCTTCTTATCCTTAGAACTTAAAGTTTCTCCAGCTTCTTCTCTATCAATATACTGAGTAAGTTTTTGAGCTAACTTACCTTCTTCAAGTTCCATTTTTTCCTTTACCACATCGTAAAGATTAAAAACATCTTGTAAGTCTTTTTGACCTTCAGTAAATAAATCTTTTGCTAATGAAAAGTAAGTATATAAACCTTTAGGGCTAGAAAAACTAGCTGCATCAGTTTTATAAGCATTATCAAATGCATTAAACTGCTCTAATTTTGTTCCTATTTCATTATCGTAACGAACTTGAGCAAGATCAGCTAATACATCTCCTTCTTTGGTTTTAGCAGGATAGTATTGCATACGCAAACGCATATTTTTTTCAAGCTCAGTTATTTTAGACTTATCTCCTTTTTCAATAAAGTCTTCAAACATTTTAGCACCATATTGATAGATAGCCATAGTGCTTTGTGGACATTCTGCCACTACTTTGTCGTAATGCTTATATGCTTCTTGATAATTTTTTGCTTTTGCTGGTTCAGTAAACATAGAAACCTTAGCGATACAGTCTTGCCCTTGAGCGAAGAGTGAGCCACTAAATGTAACTGCGAATAATGCTAGTGTTAATATTGCTTTAATTTTCATAGTGATGGTATTAATAGGTTAATCTAAATATCGTTTGTCAAACCATTTATCATTTAATGATAAACTTAAGAATGTGTTGAAAAAGTTTTCTTGTATCAATCCTGCATCTGTAGTACCTCGTCTTCCTAACTCAAATCCTACATTAACATTAGAGAATAATCTCCCAACTGGTAGTCCTAACCCAAAAGATATGCCAAACTCATTTATCCCCTCTCCATTGATGTTAATACCAGTCTCTTCAAAACGTATTCCAGCCCTATAAACAACTCTATTATAGTAGTTTCCAAGAGAATTATAGTTAGGAATAAAAAAACCACCAATCTTAAACTTAGAAGCATCAGTAAACTCTACATTTTCTAATTCAAACGTTCTATTTGTAAAATTACTTGTTTTTTGGTCGTTGTATTCAACACCAACAAACCAATGCTTTGGTTTCCCAATCCCTAAACCTAATGTGTATTGTGATGGAAATGTAAAATCTGTATTTGCAACATCCACTTCCACCTCATTCCTAACAACCTCAGCGCCAGATTCAAGAACAAAAACCGTAGCTCTTTGTCTTGAGTTATCGCTACTAAAATTAGTTTCAGGTGTGTAAGTTGCCGCAGCAGTTAATTGTAAATTGTCCGTCACCATTGTTTTGTAACGTGCACCAAAATTAAAACTAAAACCTAATAAGTCAGATCTATTAGTTTCGCGTGATGCTAACTCAAGCCCTTCAGTTTCACTAAATGATGTGTTTTGAATATTTCCGAAGTTATAATTGGTATCTATACCCAAACTAAGTTTAGGAGTTACCTTATAAGCAAAAGTGATAAACGCTTTATTTAAACCACCTTCTCCTGTAAATCGAGAAGTTATATCACCATCTGTAGTTTCTAAATCGTACCCAACTGATGTATAAGGTATAATACCAAAACTAGCAGCTAATTTCCCCATAGGAATACCAACAGCTATATAATCAAGACTTGTTGTAGATTGTTTTTGCTCTTCAGAGCTTGTTTTTTGAGTCACATATTTATGACTTCCACCTACTGAATAGTTTATCAAACCTAAATCTGATAATCCTGCAGGATTCTGGATGCTCGTGTGGATACTATCGCTAAAGACACTTATGCCTCCCATCGATCTATTTTCAACAGTTCCTTTAAACTTCAACGTACCAATTCCGTAGAATGAGTATGGAGAGGTTGTTCCTTCCTGAGCTATAGATATGCTTGTAATGAGTATAAATACTCCTAAAATAATTCGCTTCAACATCAATCGTTATTTTGTTCTAAAATGTAATTCAAGCCTTCTAACAGAAATTTTGAGTTGGCAAAGATGTCATTTTTTAATCTATCTCGCAAAAAATCAGTGTCTCCACCAGTTAAAATAATTGTTAAATCGGCATATTGTTCCTTGTATCGTGAAATTGCCCCGTCAATCTCGTCTATTGTACCCAAAATCACACCCACATGTATGGCATTATTTGTAGAATTACCTACAAATGTTTTTGGAAATTCAGATTTTAATAGAGGTAAGTTGGCAGTAAATTCATTTAAAGCCTTGTATCTCATGGAAAGCCCTGGTGAAATGGCACCTCCCAAGTATTCATTTTCTGAATTTAAAAAATCATATGTAATTGCGCTTCCAGCATCAATAACTAACACATTATTCTTCGGAAATTTTAATGCGGCGCCAGCAATTAGTGCAATTCTATCTACTCCTAGCGTTGTTGGGGTAGCATATAAATTTTCAAAAGGGATATTACTTTTATGACTTAGTTCGTGAACTTTATATTCGCGTTTAAGTAAAGCCAAGTCATTTTCATTTAATTTTCCCGAAGCACTAATAATACACCTATCAACTTTAGGAAAATGCACTGTTATATAAAGCAGCGCCTCTTTTACCTCACTTGAAGTGTACACATCCTGGTACAGCATTTGCCCATCATCAAAGACGGCAATTTTGTTTCGGGTATTCCCCACATCGATTATTAAATTCATAGGCTAACGGAAAGACGACAAAAATACAAGGTTATTTCAAGAGGTAGCAATTAGTTTCAAATTTGAATTTATTTAAAATATTTTTCGATCCTCAAACCTTTAGAAACGAAGTAGTTTGAAAAAATTGTAAATAAAAATGCTATTTTTCCTAAAATAAATTTTGCTTAATTCTAAATAGTACTATATTTGCAGCCGCTAAACTCGTTATACGGCTTTAGTAAATGGTGCCTTAGCTCAGTTGGTAGAGCAATGGACTGAAAATCCATGTGTCCCTGGTTCGATTCCTGGAGGCACCACATTAAAACCCTGAAACGTAAGTTTCGGGGTTTTTTGTTTTACATCATTATAAAATTCATTATCGTGAAATTGCCAAACGCTTTATCATTAAACGTAAAATCATTAGCACTACTTGTAGTATTATTTTTTACAATTAACAGTATTAATGCACAAATACTTAATGTTGAGTCTTTAAGAAAAGTGACCGACACCTCAGGGTTTTCAGGAAATGCAAACTTCAACTTTGCTTTAAAAAGAAATACTAACGACTTCATTACGCTTTCAAATCAAATTCACGTTCAATATAAAATGAACAATCATTTGGTGTTATTTAAAAATGATATCTCATTTCAGAAAATCGAAGGAGACAATTTTGAAAATAGCGGAATTCAACACCTACGCTATAATTATAAAATAACACCAATAATAACTTGGGAAGTTTTTGGACAGTCGCAATACAATAAGATTTCTAAAATAAACTTCAGAGGTTTATTAGGCACAGGACCACGATTTAAAATTTCAGGAAAAGAAAACTATCGCGTTTACGCAGGAACATTAACTATGCTTGAATACGAAGAAGTGGACGATGGAGCGACAGGTATTCAAAGAGATATTAGAGGTAGCGCATATCTATCTTGCTCATTATTTCCATTAGAGAACATCAGCTTTGTAAGCACTACTTATTATCAACCTTTGTATAAACAGATATCAGATTACCGCATTTCAAGTCAATCATCTTTAGTAACTTCAGTGTATAAAAATTTCGGACTTAAACTTAGTTACACGTTCACTTATGACAACTCTCCTGCGGTTGGAATTCCAAATAGCCAATATAATTTTAGCACAGGAATAAATTACTCATTCGACTAGTAATTATACTTCGGAAAATTTACAGCCATTTTTACTTTCGCTTAGATTCTAACAAAAATGGTGTAAACCAATCCCAAGAAATTCCGAAAGAAAGTCTCGGATAACTATCTACAAAGCGATAGTTATAATCATCAAAACCGTAATCAAACTGGCTATAAAAACCTAAGTCAGTATTCCAAGGATGCACTATCAATCTTGTTTGAGTTCTATATGGAGTTACCGAAGGATGTGCTCCTAATTGTAAAAATACATCTTGACCAGCAACAAGGCGCATACCTTTCCAGTAGAAAGTAAATTCATATTGTGCTTCAAAACGATGACGCCCTAAAATATCCCTATCTTTTGGATTATATCCTCCAAAATCAACTACACCAAAAAACTTATCATGAAAAATTTGATAAGCCACAGTATAAGAATGAATACGCTTAGGGATTACCTCATCGGTGAATTTATTCTGCCTATAGTTAAATGAAATTTTAGTAAGGTTCGTTGAAAAATTACCTGTTTCACGATTTAAAATTTCAGATAAATCGGTATCATCAGTAATGGTATTGTAGACCGCTTGTCCCTCTGGACTTTCGTCTTCAAATTCAGCACTAAACGCACTATTAGACTGACCATTAGAATAATGACCCGACTCAATACCTAAAGTTAAAAAGTTATTATTTGACGTTTTAATAATAGGTTGCCAACCAAAAAGAATTTTATAAGATGGTGTTTTTACAGGCTTAGACTCTTCATTGTAAATTCTAATTTGAGGTTGAAAACTCAAATAAACAGCATAACCCGGTGTTTTTTCATCTGCTGTTACAGCTTCACGAATATCATTATAAAAGCTATAATAAACAGAGGGTTTTGCGTCAAGCAGAATTTGTTCATACTCATTATTCCCGAAACCTCCGGACAAATACGATCGTTGAGCAATAGGATAATACTCCTTAAAACCCGATGGAACTTGTGGAGTTTGCGCATTGATATAAGTACTCAAAAAAAACGAGATACTTAAAAGTGCATAAACACCTTTTACCTGAGTAATTTTCATAAAAACTAACTTTTTGCCAAAAATAGCTGATTCTTATTCGATAAGGAATAGTTTTAACAGCATTCTCTATAAGTTACATATTGTTGTAAGCATCTTCAATTACACAAGACTACTTTATGGTATATTTACTTTTTTAAAACTGAAAGGCGCAAAATTGCGTACTTATTTTATATAAGATATTTATGGCAGCAAATAATTATTACGATCCAGCAGATTTACGAAAATTCGGAAAAATTACAGAATGGAGTGAAGAACTTGGGAACAAATTTTTCGACTACTACGGTAAAGTTTTTGAAGAAGGAGCTTTAACAGCAAGAGAGAAAGCCTTAATAGCACTCGCTGTAGCTCACACTGAACAATGCCCTTATTGTATAGATGCTTACACTAAAGACACACTACAACGTGGTGTAACTAAAGAGCAAATGATGGAGGCAATTCACGTAGGTGCAGCAATTAAAAGTGGAGCGACATTAGTGCACGGAACAATGATGATGAACAAAGTAAATAAATTAGAAATGTAAGTTACTCAACGGAAATTGAGAACGATAAAAAATTAAACCCGCAAGCAGTAAGCAGATAGTTATTATCAATTTACTAAGGTCCCCCGCCTTTGCGGGTATTACATATGGCAAAATTAAAACAACAGTCACTACAAAAAAGAGATGCCGAACTTGCAAATGCAAAACGCCAACTCGAAATTTTAAGCAATGGTATTTTTCAAAATGGAGAACTACCCACTTTTGCTAAAAAAATTAAGGAAACAAATCAGCTTCCTCTTCGCCCTAAAAAACTTGAAATTCTTCAAATTAATGTAGGCTATATGTGTAATCAAGTGTGCGAACACTGTCACGTAGATGCAGGTCCAGATCGTAAAGAAATTATGACTTGGGAGACCATGGAGCAATGTCTTGAAGTAATTAAAAACACCGAAGCCCATACATTAGATTTGACAGGTGGTGCCCCGGAAATGAATCCACATTTTCGTCGTTTTGTTGAGGAAGCTAGTAAAGCAGGAATTAAGGATTTTATTGTAAGAAGTAATTTGACAATTATTCGAGCTAATAAAAAATATCACGACTTACCAGAATTTTTCAAGAAACACAATGTACATGTTGTGAGTTCTATGCCACACTGGACGCGAGGAAAAACTGACAAACAACGTGGTGAAGGTGTTTTTGACATGAGTATTAAAGCCTTACAAGAACTTAATGCAGTAGGCTACGGAATGCCAGATAGCGATTTGCGTTTAGACCTAGTTTACAATCCTAATGGTGCTTACCTTCCAGGAGACCAAGCGAGTATGGAAAAGGAAATGAAAGCAGCTTTATTAGAAGATTTTGATATTCGTTTTCACAGCCTTTTCGCCATTACTAACTTACCAATTGCCCGTTTTCTTGATTACTTAATTGCAAGTGAAAACTATGAAGATTACATGTATCAACTTGTGGAAGCATACAATCCAGCCGCTGTAGAAAATGTTATGTGCACTAATACAATTTCAATTAGCTGGGATGGTTTTTTATATGATTGCGATTTTAACCAAATGCTAAAATTACCTGTTGCTAGCAAAGTGAAGCATATTAAAGATTATAATGAAGATTTACTAAACGATAGAAATATAATGATTTCGCAACATTGTTACGGCTGTACTGCAGGAGCAGGAAGTAGTTGTCAAGGTACTGTTGCTAACTAACACTAAGAAAAAAGTTATCTATAAAAAAACAGCCATATTAATCTTTGCCCAATCTGGCAAGCAAGAAGGAGTTTCAAAACCCTTTTTGAAATCGGCTGTACTTTTCAATGAACTCAATAAGAAAACTATTGCTAAAGTTGAAAAAACTGGCCTTCCCTATTTTCATATTTCTGAAACTGAACAAATAGGAAATTCATTTGGTGAGCGATATACAAATGCCATAAAGCAAGTATATGCTCAGGGATTTGAAAATGTTATCACAATTGGTAATGATTCCCCGAGGCTAAAAACATCACAACTTTTAAAGGCTGCAAAAGAGTTAGAAAAAAAAGCTATGGTATTAGGACCATCTCGTGATGGTGGATACTATTTATTAGGTTTAAACAAGTCTCATTTTAATGCTGCATTATTTTTAAAATTACCGTGGCAAACATCAAGACTTACACAAAATATCACTCGACTATTTAGCACTAAAAACATAGAAGTTACCCTACTTGAAAGCCTTAACGATATTGATAATATTGATGATGCAAAGAGCTTTATTGATGGATTCCAGAAAATTTCGGAAGAACTCCTAAAAATACTTCGTGCTTTTTTTTATTCTGAAAAGCTTCCTCTGAGAATACTGTCTTTTAGAGACAACATGTTTCATCAAAAAATCTACTTCAACAAAGGATCTCCTTTTCCTTCTTTATAATTACAGACAAATTCCCTTTTGCCATAATAGAAAGGGTTTATTGAATTTCGATTTATAAACGGAGTTTCAAATTGTTTTACTCAAACCAATTCCTTATTAATGAAACAACTATATGTTGCTATATTACTGCTTTGCAGTTTTATTGGCTATACTCAAAATACCATTTCGGGTACTGTAAAAAGTGCTTTTGACAATCAACCTATTGCTTTTGCTAACATTAGCGCCAAAGGCACAGACCAAGGAACAACAACAGACATCGATGGTAATTTCTCAATGATAGCACCTATGTCTAAAACTGTTTTTACAGTCTCTGCAATTGGATTTAAAACATTAGAATACACGTATTTTAATGAAAGTAGTTTATTCATATTATTACCGGTTTCAGAAGAAGCCCTTAATGAAGTTGTTATTACAGCACTTGGTATTAAACGTGAAGAAAAAGAACTTGGCTATACTGTTCAAACTATAAAAGCTGAAGACATAAATGAAGTGAAAGCTGTAAATTTTTTAGATAACTTATCTGGAAAACTAGCAGGAGTAACAGTTTCTCAAGGTGCCACAGGAGTAGGCTCTTCATCTAAAGTAACTATTCGAGGTGAAGCTTCTTTTTCAAATAATAATCCACTATTTGTTGTTGACGGAGTACCTATAAACAACGAAACTGTTTTCAACTTTACAAACGAAGCTGCTGCTGGATTTCAGGAAATTGATTTTGGAAATGGAGCGATGGAAGTTAACCCAGACGATATTGCTAGTGTTACTGTTCTAAAAGGCCCAAGTGCCGCAGCTCTTTATGGAACTCGAGCATCAAATGGTGTTATTGTTATTGAAACAAAAGGAGGTGGAAATTCAGAAGGAATGGGAATTAGCATTAATACTTCAACCTTTATTGACAGTGCTTTTAAACTCCCAGAATTTCAAAATCAATATGGCCAAGGAAACTCAGGACAGTTTGAATATGTTGATGGCCTTGGCGGTGGAACAAATGATAACATTACCTATTCTTGGGGGCCAAGATTAGATAGTGGTTTACTTATTCCACAATTTGACAGCCCTGTAGAATTGCCCAACGGAACCTTTGTTCGTGGTGGTGACACCGCTTTATACAATGGCCTTCCTATTACCGCAACGCCATTTAATAGTAACCCAGATAATTTGAAAGACTTTTATAAAACTGGAGTAACAACTATCAATAATATTAGTGTAGCAACTGGCTTCGGAAATGGTAATTATCGACTATCGTTCACCGATTTAAGAAGTGAATCCATAATTCCAGGAGTCAATCTAGATCGTCAAACAGTAGCAACAAAACTACATTTTGACCCTTCCGAAAAAACTGATATTGACGCATCGATTAGCTACGTTAATTCCAGTAGTGATAATCGTCCAAGTAATGGATATGGAAGTGAAAATGTAAATTATTCTCTAGTGGCTTGGGGACCTCGCTCACTTAATATTAATAGTTTGCGTGACTACTGGCAACCCGGTCTTGAAGGTGTGCAGCAATATTCATTTAACTATACCTTTTTTGATAATCCATATTTCATATTATTTGAAAACCGAAATAGTTTTGATCGTGATCGTGTCTTCGGAAATATTAGTTTGAAACACCAATTCACTCCAGCATTTAGCGCAACACTCCGCACAGGAATGGACTACTCTAGCGAACAACGCCAACTAAGAAGGGCTTTTAGTAGTAATAGATTTAGTAACGGCGCATATGCAGAACACGACGTAAAATACCGTGAAATTAACACTGATTATTTATTGAATTACAAAAAAGACCTTGGTAGTATTAAAATAGATTTCTCTTTAGGTGGAAATAGATTAGATCAAACCGCTTCTACAAAACAAACACAAACAGTTAACCTTGCACAACCAGGTATTTTTAGTTTAAACAATGCCGCCTCTCCTTTAGAGGTGTTTGAATTTCAGTCTCAAAAGAGGATAAATTCGGTATATGGAATTGCGAAATTTGGTTATAAAAACTTTCTATTTTTAGATATCACAGGTCGAAATGATTGGTCAAGTGCGTTAGCTACACCTTTTTCGGTTGATAACACGTCATTCTTTTATCCTAGCATATCTTCGAGTTTTATAATTTCCGAAGTTTTTGATCTCCCTTCTCAAGTTTCCTTTGCAAAGTTGAGAGTGAGCTATGCGCAAGTGGGAAACGATACTCAGCCATATCAAACTACGGGTGCTTTTGTATCGCAAACACCATTTAACGGTCAGCCTACATTTAGTGATCAAGATTTTATTCCAAATGCGAATCTGCGTCCAGAAAGTGTAACAAATTATGAGGTTGGTTTTGATGTTAGATTATTTAAAAGCAAAGTAAAGCTAGATGTTAGTTATTACAATGCATTAACGAAAGATCAAATTATTTCATTGCCAATTGCTATTTCATCTGGGTATAATCAACAGGTTGTAAATGGTGGAAATGTAAGAAGTCAAGGGCTTGAAGCTATTGTAGGATTAACACCTGTGAAAACCTATAATTTTCAATGGAATTCTACTTTCAATTTTAGCACAAGCAAAGCTGTTGTGGAAAGCTTACCACAAGAAGAAGGTCGATTAACACTTGCTTATAGCCGTATTTACGATAGTGCAAATCAAACAGTTTGGTTTCAAGTGGAAGAAGGCGGACAAGTGGGAGATATCTACGGGACCGGTTATTTAAAAAACGAAAATGGCGGCTTTATCATTGATAACGAAGGTAAATACATAGCAGATAACGAGCTTCAATTATTAGGGAACTATAATCCAGATTTTGTATTGGGATGGAATAATGAATTTGCTTACAAAAAATGGAATGCATCATTTCTTTTAGATTGGAGACAAGGCGGAGAAATTGTATCAAGAACGAGTGCATTAGGTAACGTAGGTGGTCAATTAGCCGAAACAGCATACAGACCTGAAGAAGGTATTGTTGCAAACGGAGTTGTAAATACAGGAACTGTAGAGAACCCAAATTATGTACCTAACACGACAGCAGTTTCTGCTGAAAGTTATTACCGTCAATTTTATGATCGAAATCATGAAGAGAACAACGTATATGATGCTAGTTATTTAAAGCTACGTCAGTTTTCAATAGGCTATACTTTTGACTTAAACAAAGGAGCTTTAGGGCTTGAAGAAGGTGGTGATATTAGTGTTTCATTTATTGGTAAAAACATATTTGCTATTACTGAAAACCCTCATTTTGACCCTGAACAATTAGCAGTTCAAGGTAATGGCTTTGTTAGTGGTGTTGAAGATATGAGCTATGCAACTACAAGAAGTTTTGGTTTAAAAGCTAGTATTAATTTTTAATTAAATGGCTGTTTGAATTACACCTTTATAAGGTGTAGCAGTTTTAAAATATATAGTATGAAAATAACATTTAAAATATTCAGCTTGCTTTGCTTGATACTAGCATCGAGTTGTACAAAAGATTTTGAAGAAATAAATACAAATCCAAATGCCCCTAATAACGTGCAACCAAGCCTGTTGCTTAGACAAGTTATTTATGATTTTGGTGAACAAATGAGTTACGAAGGTTTTGTAGCTGGCGATTTATTATCACAACATCGAACCGCTTTAGACTTTAATTTATTTGATCGTCACGCATTAAAATCGCCTCAATTGGGGGGAAATCCTTGGCCTATATTTTACACGAATCTTCGTGACAATCAAATAATACTAGAACAAGCACAAAGCGTAAATACCTATGCTGTTTACGAAGGTCCTGCGCTGCTATTAAAAGCATATATGACTGCTGGATTGACTGACATGTTTGGTGATGTTCCGTACAGTGAAGCATTTAATGGTGTTAATGGCACCGTAACTCCGCGTTATGATTTACAAGAACATATTTATCTCAATGAAGATGGCATTTTAGATAATATTGACAAGGGTATAGCGGCAATAGAAGCCTATAATGATGTGATTCCCCTCGATGGCGATATATTATTTAATGGCGATTTAAACGCATGGATTACCTTCGGAAATTCTCTAAAAATAAAACAGCTCCTTCGCATTAGTAATAAGGTAGATGTTTCACTAGAAATGCAAGCAATTTTTGAAAGCGGAAATTACTTTACGGCAAACAGTCAAAATGCTATTTTCAATTTCACAAACACAGACCCTAATAGCTTTAGACTTGCCCAACTACGTGTGGGAGATTTCAATAATTTTGTGTTATCTGAAACAATGGAAAACGTATTAAAGAACTTAAACGATACTCGTATAAGACAATTTTTTCGCCCAACAGAAAACTCAAATGGCATTGAATTTGAAGGTTTAATTAACGGAATTGACGCATCAACTACCTCAATAGAGTTGGCTTCACTATCATTAGCAGGTACCGCTTTTAGAGAAGATACTTCTTCATTAGACGCTAATTTTCTAACGGCTTGGGAGACCTATTTCAATCTAGCTGAAGCAGCCGAAAGAGGAATCATTAATGCAGACCCACAATCACTTTATGAGACTGGAGTTGCCTTAGCATTTGAATATTGGCAAACTGAACTCCCATCAGATTACTTATCAGGAGCCGCAGCATATAATGCTATTGGGACTTCGCCTATTGAACAAATTGTCACTCAGAAATGGATAGCACAAATTATTAATGGATATGAAGGATGGATTGAATGGAAACGAACTGGATTTCCAACATTTCTAGATGTACAATCTAGTTTAAATGGAGGTTTAATTCCTATTAGAATGCCTTACCCTTCAGAGGAAGAAGCTTTAAACAATGAAAATTACCAACAGGCTGCTACTGCTACTAATGGTAATAGTTTAGATACACCTGTTTGGTGGGACGAATAATTGTAGAATAACAAAAAAAGATGGAAACAATTATCTGGCAATGGCTTCTAATAATCGTATCAAGTTTGATACTGTTTTTTTTGTCGCCATTAGCAAAAAATGCAGATCAGTTTTTTAAGGCGAATCATAAAAAGAAAGCGCCTTCTGCTCTATGGTTAACAGGGAGTTTGATTATATCGTGGATCTTCGCAAAGAGTATTACCAATGCTGCCAACTTAGGTTTAGATTTTGGAATTGTTGGTGGTGTAGCGTATGCGGGATATTATTTATCCTTTGCTGTGGCGGGAGTACTTATATATCAACTAAGAGTTAAAGGTGGGTTTTCAAGTATTCATCATTTTTTAACTACACGTTTTGGAAAAGGGGCAATGGCACTATTTTCTATTTTAATTGCCATTAGGCTTTTCAATGAAGTATGGAGCAATACGATGGTTATTGGTAATTATTTTGGAGATTCTGGAACTGCAGCTTATTATTGGGCAATTCTTGTTTTTACATCCCTAACTTTAGCATATGCAATTAAAGGTGGACTAAGTAGTTCAATTTTTACAGATGTAATACAAATGGTATTATTTTCGGTATTATTAATTATTATTTTAGGAGCTGTATTTACAAAGGGAGATATTTCGGTTACAGAAGTTGCACTTTCGGGCAGCTGGACTTTTGAACTTGGACTTAACCTATTTTTTGCTGCAATAATCCAATCCTTTAGTTACCCTTTCCATGACCCCGTATTGACAGATCGTGCCTTTTTAAGCTCACCAAGGGTAACAAGACGCAGTTTTTTATGGGCAAGTGTTTTAGGCGCTATATGTATTATACTTTTTAGTGTTATTGGCGTGTATGCTCAAAGCGAAGGAATGAAAGGACAAGCAGCAGTTGAAGTTGGAAAAGCATTTGGTGTAGTAATACTGCTTGTTATTAATTTTATTATGATAACCTCAGCCGCTTCCACACTAGACTCTACATTTTCATCCTTTTCAAAATTACTAGCGGTAGATTTAAAGCTAGGAAACAACCTAACCTTTGGAAGATTATCAATGGCTATAATTGCCATTTTAGGAACAATCCCAGTGTTTTTAAATGCCGAAATATTAAGTGCCACAACAATTTCTGGAACAATGGTTATTGGATTAACTCCTGTATTTTTATTTTGGAATTTAAAAGTGCCGAAAATCAGTTTTTATTTAAGTGTAATTTCTGGTTTGGTATTCGGCTTCTTGCTTCTCTTTAATACATTTCCAGAGGCATTAATTTTAACTAAAGGAAGATACGCAGACCTATTGTGGGTGAATGTTTGGGGAATAGCAACTTGTATAATTTTATATATAGCACCATTGTGGATAAAAAGATAGAAAATTTAGGAATTTTAGACGGTAAAATATTAATTTTTGGTGGTGTTTACAGCAATCTGCAAGCACTCGAAAAACTGAAACATATTTCAGAAGAATTAAATATTGCGCCTGAAAACTGCATTTGCACGGGTGATATAATTGGCTATTGTGCACAACCCGAAGAAACAATTCAGTTGTTTAAATTGTGGGGAGCACGAAGTATTGTTGGAAATGTTGAAATCCAACTACGAGACAATGAAACAGACTGTGGCTGTGACTTTAGAGAAGGAAGCAGATGTGATGGTTTTTCACAATTATGGTACCCTTTTGCCCAAAGTAAATTAACCCAAAACTCATTAGATTTTATCGCAACACTACCAGATCATATTACCTTTAGTTTCGGCGGAAATATTAATACCGTTGTACATGGTTCATACAACAATGTATCTGAGTTTATATTTAAAAGCACCCCTTGGAGTTTAAAAGAAACTTCTTTTAATGACACTAAAAGTGATGTCATAATTGCAGGGCATTGTGGACTGCCTTTTAAAGATGAACAAAATAAAAAACAGTGGATTAATCCTGGTGTAATAGGAATGCCTGCAAATGATGGTGAACCGCACGTATGGTATGCTGTTTTAGAAGAAATAAATGGCAAGATGATTGCATCACATTATACAATGAATTACAATCATCAACTTACAAGCCAACTTATGAAAAACGGTTTGTTACCTGAAGAATACGCTAGAACAATAGTAACAGGAATTTGGGACAATACCGAAATTTTACCCGCTGTAGAAAGTGGCTTACAAGGTTTTGGAATACGTATTTAACTCAGTAAGGCATAATTTGAATAGTACTAAAAAATGACAAAAATTATAATTACAATAACTTTTCTATTTTCAGTAAGCTATGGCTTTGCTCAGAAAACTTTAGAGGCATTATTAAATCAATACAACACGCAAAGTATCCCATATATTTCGGTGCAAGAACTGAGAATGCTCCAACTTAATAGTGATATTGCAATATTAGATTCAAGAGAGCAAAACGAATATGAAGTAAGCCATATAGATGGTGCAACTTTAATTGGGTTTAACAAGTTTTCGGCAGATGATATTTCCGAAGAAATAAAAGATAAAGATGCTCCCATTATTGTGTATTGTTCCCTTGGAATTAGAAGTGAAGAAATAGGAGAAAAACTCAAAAAAGCTGGATTTACAAATGTGAAAAACTTATACGGTGGTATCTTTGAATGGAAAAATAACGACTACCCTATTGTAAACAACGCATCAGTTGAAACGGATAGTGTCCACACGTTTTCAAAAGGATGGAGCAAATGGTTAAACCGAGGTATTAAAGTTTATAAAACAGATAATAATTAATGGCTATATTAGGAATTAAAAATGATGATAATGCCAGAAAAGATAATGATGTATTTCACTATCCCACTTCTAAAAACGCACTTATTATTTTTACTCGAAATGCAGAATTAGGAAAATGCAAAACTCGCTTAGCAGCTACTGTTGGTGATGAATCGGCTTTAGAGATTTATAAATTTTTATTACGACATACTGTGGACATTACCACACCATTGAATGTAGATAAATTTGTTTTTTATTCTGTAAAAAAACGTGATAATGACCTTTGGGATGAAACGATTTTTAGAAAGAAAACACAATACGGTGACGACTTAGGAATTAGAATGCAAAATGCTTTTGACGATGTTTTTGAAATGGGATATTCTCGAGCAATTATCATTGGTAGTGATATGTATGATATGACTACAAACGATTTACAAAACGCCTTCAATAAATTAATTGATAGTGACGCTGTTGTAGGCCCAGCAAAAGATGGAGGATATTATTTACTAGGAATGAAAGAAGTGCAACAAGCTGTGTTTAAAAATAAAACTTGGGGTACAGATACCGTTTTAGAAAGCACACTTGCAGATTTAAAAGATAAAAAAATCGCATTATTAGATAAAAAAAATGATGTGGATTATTATGAAGATATTGCTGATATAGAAGTATTTCAACAATTTTTTCCGGCGGAATTAAAAAAATAACAATAGCTCTTTTTAAAGAGATTTAAATTATACAAACACATATGAAAAAATATATTAAAGAAGCAGTAGAGTTTCTACAAAGTAGAGGCTTCGGAAAACCAGAAGTAGGAATTATTCTAGGGACAGGTTTAGGGAAAATTATTGATGAAGTTACTATTGAAGCTGAAATGAGCTACAATCACATTCCTAACTTTCCTACAGCAACGGTTGAATTTCATAAAGGAAAATTGATTTATGGAGAATTAGCTGGTAAAAAAGTGGTGTTAATGCAAGGTCGTTTTCATGTTTATGAAGGATATTCTTTAACTGATGTTACTTTCCCTGTACGTGTAATGAAAGAACTTGGTATTTCTAAACTTCTTGTAAGCAATGCCTCTGGAGCAATAAATCTTAACTTTAAAAAGGGAGAAATCATGTTAATTGATGATCACATCAATTTACAAGGAGGATCTCCCCTAGCTTTTAAAGGAGTTGAAAAACTTGGTGAGCGCTTTGTAGATTTAAGCGCGCCTTATGATGCTAAAATGAATGCTTCTCTTGAAGAAATTGCTTCTAAAAACAATATCAATTTACACAAAGGGGTATATGCAAGTGTTGTTGGACCACAACTTGAAACTCGTGCTGAATATCGCTATTTAAAAATTATAGGAGCTGATGCTGTTGGGATGAGTACTGTTCCTGAAATTATTGTTGCAAACCACTTAAACCTTCCTGTTATTGCATTATCAGTTTTAACTGATGAATGCGACCCAGATAATTTGAAGCCAGTAGATATTGCTGATATTATCGCACATGCAGGAACAGCAGAACCTCAAATGATTACACTTTTTACAGAATTAATTAAAACACTTTAAAATGAAAAATGTTTTTTCAGTGTTATTAATTGGAGTTGCTTTTTTTAAACTCACTGTTTCAATTTTAAATCCTAATGAAATTGTAACGCTATTCGGTGCAGAAGTTAATATTTGGATTTACCGGGCAATATGGCTTTCTGCCGGTTTGCTATCAGTATATTCTATCAATAAGGAGCGCAACAAAACCTCCGAAAATTAAAATACTTGTACCTATCAACTTCTTTAAAAGGTAGATAATCACTAAAATAAAACAAATACACATGAGCTATTTAGATGCTACACACGATGTTTACAAAAAAGCAGCCTTAACTCCAGATGTTGGATTATGCTGCACTACAAACCCAATATGGGAGTTACCAGGTTTAAAAATTCCTAAAATTATGCAGGAAATGAACTACGGTTGTGGTAGTACTGTTCACGCACGCGATTTATCAAACAACCCTAAAATGCTTTATGTAGGCGTTGGTGGAGGAATGGAATTATTACAATTCTCTTATTTCAATCGTCAAAAAAATGGCGTTGTGGGTATTGATGTTGTTGACGAAATGCTAGAAGCATCACGTAAAAACTTCAAAATAGCAGAAGAACAAAACGATTGGTTTAAAAGCGAATTTGTTGACCTCAAAAAAGGGGATGCACTTAACCTTCCTGTGGAAGACAACTCTATTGATGTAGCAGCGCAAAACTGTTTATTCAATATTTTTAAAGCAGAAGATCTTAAAAAGGCCATTAAGGAAATGTACCGAGTTTTAAAACCTCACGGTAAATTAGTAATGAGCGATCCTACTTGTGAACAAGAAATGAATCAAACATTACGTGATGACGATCGTTTACGAGCATTGTGCTTAAGCGGAAGTCTTCCTATTGCAGAATATGTAAAAGCATTAACCGATGTTGGTTTTGGAACTATTGAAATTAGAGCTAGAAAACCTTATAGAATTTTAGATCCTAAAAATTATCCTACAGACGAGTTAATCTATATCGAATCTATAGAAGTTGCAGCAATTAAAGACCCAATGCCAGAAGACGGCCCTTGTATTTTTACTGGAAAAGCAGCTATTTATTACGGTGACCAAGATTTCTTTGATGATGACCTAGGACACATTTTATTAAAAAACCAACCCTTAGCTATTTGTGATAAAACAGCAGGGGCTTTAAAAGAACTAGGAAGAAATGATATCTACTTTAGTGAATCTACTTTCCATTATGACGGTGGTGGATGTTGTTAAATTAAACAAAATTGTCATATTAAAATTGTAATTTTATAGTCTGTTGTTCGTCTGAATAACAGACTATTTTTTATGAATAAATACATCAACATATTTAAAGATTCCTATCAAGGATATTTCAATTATTTAATAAGTGAAATCACATCATTCCATTGGGACAACTATTTCTACGGATTGATTATAGTTTCACTAATTGTATGGGGACTTGAAATTGCATTCCCGTGGCGAAAAAATCAAAAGATTTTCAGAAAAGACTTTTGGTTGGATACTTTCTATATGTTTTTCAATTTTTTCTTACTGAACCTAATAGTGTTAATAGTTCTTTCAAATACAGCCGAAAGTTTATTTAACGATGCCCTTGGATTAGTTAATTTAAATTTAAGTGATTTTCAATTATTAGATTTAAACGCTTTACCTTTTGGAGTAGGTTTACTTATCTTTTTTATAATAACAGATTTTGTACAATGGAATACACACAGGCTTTTACACCGCGTACCTTTCCTTTGGAATTTTCACAAAGTTCACCACTCAATTAAAGAGATGGGCTTTGCTGGCCACCTAAGGTATCACTGGATGGAACCTATAGTTTACAAATCTATTTTATACATACCGCTTGCCATTATTGGTGGATTTAATGTAGAGCAAGTTGCGATTGTTCATTTCTCAGCACTAACTATTGGGCATTTAAATCACGCAAACCTAGGCTGGGATTACGGTGTTTTAAAATATGTTTTCAACAACCCCAAAATGCATATTTGGCATCACGTAAAAGAGCTTCCTGAAAACCATAAAAATGGAATTAATTATGGAATATCTTTAAGTATCTGGGATTACCTTTTTGGCACTAATCATGTACCCTATAATGGACGTGACATCGAATTAGGATTTGATGATGATGAAAAATTTCCAAAAACTTTTTTAAAGCAAGAAGCATATCCTCTATCACAAGAGAAATAAAAAAGGCTATCATATCTTTTTGGAATAATGATTGTAATTGTTGTCAATACAACACGTCTCATATACTTTCATCAACAAATTTCTTCATATGAAAAAGCTATTATTACTTTCAATTGCGTTTATAACATTACTGTCTTGTAACAACACAAAAAAAGTTGTCGAAGAAACTCCAAAACCTTCTGATTTTGATAAAAGTGTTATTAACGATAACATAACAGTAAGCAATGGAAGGCTTATTGCTAAAACTCGGCCTGTTTCAGAATTAGATAAAAAAAGCGTTGCTCCTCAAGTTCCAGAAAACATAACACCTGTTACAGTTGAAATAAACCCTCCTAAAGTGGTACCTCAACCTAAAGTGGAACCAATGACTCTACCGCTAGTTAAAAATATCACTCTTGCCCACCAATCCTTTAACACTCTATTACAAAACAATGTTAGTGCTAATGGAAATGTCAATTACGAAGGTTTTAAACGTAACCGAAAAGTGCTATCAAATTATATAAAAGCTTTAGGTGAAAATATACCTCAGGATGATTGGACACAAAACGAGAAACTTGCTTATTGGATGAATGCCTATAATGCAATGACTATCGATTTAATTTTACGTAATTGGCCAGTAGAAAGCATTAAGGATATTAAAAAACCTTGGGATCAACGCTATTGGAAACTGGGCGACAAATATTACAATCTGGAGGAAATTGAACACCAAATATTGCGTAAAATGGGAGATGCTCGTATTCACTTTGGTATAAACTGCGCATCATTCTCTTGCCCACCTTTATTAAACGAAGCCTTTACAGCGGCCAAAGTAGCTAGCCAATTAAATATTGTTGCTACAAAATTTATAAATGACTCTAGCCGAAATATGATTTCGGAAAACAGCATCGAAATTTCTAAAATTTTTGATTGGTTTTCAAAGGATTTTAAACAAAACGGAAGTGTAATTGATTATTTGAACAAGTTTTCAGAAGTTAAAATTTCCGAAGATGCTAAAGTGCGTTATATGGATTACAATTGGGAACTTAATAAATAAGCAGGCTTACTAATCTTATATTAAAATTAGCCCAAGCATTTGTTAACAGTACAGTAGGTGTTATTTTTTTAAGCTACTTTCATTCAAAATACCATCAATGAAACTTTTAAAAATATCAATAACAATATTAATTGTGGCAGTTACTTTACAAAGTTGTAACTTATTATCTGCCGCAGGCATCATTAGCCAAGGACAACCGGTAAAACAGGTTGAAGGCACTCTTACCTCAACTACTGCAAATAGCGCTGTAAATGTAGATCACAGCCTTTGGAACAGTCTTCTTAAAAAACATGTAAAAAACAACGGTTTAGTTTCATATAATGGGTTTAAAAAAGACAAGACTACCTTAGATAGTTATTTAGACCAATTAGCTAATTTAGACCCTTCAAATAAATGGAGCGTCCAGGAATTACTGGCATACTACATTAATTTATACAATGCAGAAACGGTTAAGTTAATTGTTGAAAATTACCCCACTAAAAGCATTAAAAATATAAAAGGGGCTTGGACGGAAGGAAGAGTAACAATTGGTAATCGCGAATTATCCTTAGGAGGAATTGAAAACGGAATTCTTAGAAAAATGAACGAACCTCGAATACATTTTGCTATTAATTGTGCCTCGATATCTTGTCCTAAATTATTAAATGAAGCTTACACTGCGGCCAAAATTAATGAACAATTAGAAAAGGTAACTGTAGATTTCATTAATGGAAACAAGAATGACATCAATGCCACAAACCCTAAAATATCATCCATTTTTAAATTCTATCCAAAAGATTTTAAAATAGATGGAGCGCAAAATATTGCAGAATATATTAATAAATACAGTAGCGTTAAAATAAATAACGATGCTACTTTAAATTATAAAGAGTACAATTGGAACTTAAATGAGCAATAGTTTTCAAACTATTGAAAACCTAACAAAGCCAATTTTCGTAAGTTTACCATATATGTTAAGTGTAATCATCCCCGTACTAAATGAAGCAGAAAATATTATATCTGTGCTCAGTCATTTAACTGAAAGCAGCTCTATTGAAACTACTTCAGAAATCATACTAGTTGATGGTGGTAGTGAAGATAACACAGTACAACTTGCATTAGATTTTTCTGAAAGAACTCCATTTTCAATATTCGTTATTTCTTCGGAAAAAGGGCGAGCAAAACAAATGAATTCAGGTTTTAGAAAGTCAACGGGAAGTATTTTATATTTTCTGCACGCAGATTCGTATCCTCCTAAAAATTTTGATGCATTAATTATCAATGAAGTTAAAAAAGGAAATCCCGCTGGCTGTTTTAAAATGAAATTTGACAGTGATCATTGGTGGCTACAATTAGCAAGTTGGTTTACAAAATTTTCTTGGCGTGCCTGCCGTGGAGGAGATCAAAGTCAGTTTATTACTCGCGAACTATTTGAGGAAATAGGTGGTTTCGACGAAACTTTCATTATTTATGAGGATAACATTCTTATTAACGAATTATACAAACGAAACAAATTTGTGGTAATTCAGGAATGGATAGGTTCATCTGCTAGAATGTACCAAGACAAAGGAGTTTGGTTTGTTCAATATCATTTTTATATAATTTATTTAAAAAAATGGTTTGGAGCGGACGCTAATGAATTGTATGCTTACTATCTAAAACATATTAAGGATTGTCGAGTTGCTAAAATTTCAGCAGAAAAAGCTACACTTTCAAAAAAAGCTTTTGCAGACGAGTAACTAATCATTATTCACTTTACTATTAACAATTTGCAAGTAAAACTTTAATATTTCCTAAACACAATTGTGTTTTAATTGATTGTAATTTAGAGGAAACTAAAAAACCAACATCATGCAAAACATATTTGAAGCCATTCGTGCAGATCACGATATCCAAAGAGACTTATTAGACAAAGCTTTAGAAACTTCTGGGAAATCAAGTGAAAGAAAAGAAATCTGGGACAAACTCAAAGTTGAATTAAAAGGCCACGAAACTGCCGAAGAACGTAACTTTTACAAACAATTGATTGATAACGATATGATGGTAGAACATACGCGTCACGGCATTGCAGAACACCACGAAATTGACGAATTGATTGAAAAAGTTGATGAATCTGATATGGATAGTAGCGCTTGGCTAGCACATATGAAAGCACTTGACCATCAGGTACGCCACCATTTAGAAGATGAAGAAAAAGCTTTTTTTCAATTGGCGGGTAAAGTTTTTAACGAGAAACAAAAAACAGATCTCGCAAAAGCATACAACGCTGAAATGGAAGCACAAAGAAAGGAAATGAGATAAGAAAAATAAGTTTTCAGTACGGCACTTTTAGGTTTAATAAAACTTAAAGGTGCTTTTTTCATATTCTAAAAATATTGCCCTATTCCTATCACAAAACCCTGAGTTGCATTTTGCGTAACGCCAATACCGTAGTCGACTCTAAAAATTGTATTAAATATTTTTTTATGGATAAACCGAAGTCCAGCTCCAGGATAAACCCTCAAATTTTGATTGTCGCTAAAATCACCAAAATCACCACCAGGGTTTCTCCAACTTCCACCATCAACAAAAGCATTACCTTGTAATACAAACCAACCTTTTTCGAAAAGTGTATGGCGGTATTCTGTGTTTAAAACAATTGCTGCAGTACCACGATCTATGGTGTTCCCTACTCCTCTAATATTTAAATTATTATCAACAGCAAATGGAGCAAATGGACTATCATTATTAGTAGCAATACCAAGTCGCAATCTACTTGCCCAGTTTCCCTTTTTACCTACACGCTTGTAATACACAAAATCATTAAATCCTATTAAAAATTCAGGCAAAGTATCATCTCGACTAGTAACATATTGAAAGTTTAGTATACTCTTAAAACCTGCTACATAATGATAAAAACTGCTTACGTTATTGTACTCATAAATTAGCTTATAAAGCAACTTTTTAACTTCTAGATTTTGAGGAACATCTGCACTAGTAGCACCACTTTTATACTCATAGTTTTCTGTAAAATAATTGATGCCAGCTTCTACTCTATTAGTAAAATTAAATTGATACAAGCTTAAAAGTTCATAGGATTCATTATTGTACTTATAATCTGCCGTACCACTTTCTAAAAATACAGGTTCCGATGTTGTTAAATTTTGATAATTGAGCGCCAAACCGGTTTTCTTATTAATCAGGTAAGGTGCTCTAAAATTAACCCCATAACTGTTATAGATATCTCGTTGATAATATCCTCCAAAAATAATATTTCTCCCTAATCCATTAAATTCATAAAGGCCTAATCTATATGCAAATTCATCATCATCTGTAGTATAAATATTCGCAGATGGAATGATGGTAAAATTCTCTTCAACGCCATACACCACTTTAACTGACCCATCTTCCTTAGCCTGAACTTGAAAATACGCATGCGCTATTGCAGGTAACCGTTTTAATCTTGAAATATCTTGTTCTAGTTGAAGCGAATCTAATTTTGTTGCTTCATTGACTTGTGTGATTTTTCTAATAAAACTCGCCTTTGTTTTTTTGTTTCCTTGGATAACAATTTCTGAAATTTGCTGACTCCAAGCACTTGAAGTAATAATAAAAAGTAGGATGTGGAGAACATTTTTCACAAGCACTTAGTAGCACAAATGAAGTATTCCTAACAAAAAAAAGGTATAAATACTTTTAAGGACAATTTATTTAAAATCTTAAATTATTTAGAATAAAGACTAAAATACCTTTTCAATTCTTCCTCTACAGGTTTATTTTGAGGCGTAAACTGATTGTTTTCAGCACCACCAACTTTATCGTGCTCTATAAACCATTTCCAAATAAATCCACCTTTAAACCAAGATTCAGGATATAACTCTTCAATTAGCGCTTTAGTCAAATTGGTTTGTGCTTCCATATTTATTCCCGGCATAGAGCGATCACTTTTCCAAGGTTCTTTACCTGCAAAATCTACACTTCGATATCCATATTCAGTAAATACAATTGGTCTCTCATGTATTGTTGAAACTTCAAACAATTCTTTTTTCCAGTTTTGCCATCCTTTTTTTGCTTCTTCAACTGAAGGTGTTTTACTTTCCGAAATTGGAAAATAGGCGTCAACGCCTATGTAATCAAGTTCTTTCCAGAAAGGCACGCGTTTATATTCATCCCAGTTTGCAGCATAGGTTAACTTTCCTTTATACACTTTTTTAACTTCTGAAATAAGCGTTGACCAATATTCAGGTCTGTGGTTTATAAATTGTTCTAACTCAGTTCCAATACAGAAAATTTCGGCATTTACTTCCTGCGCAGCTTCAGCATATGTAAGTATAAATGCTGTATATGAATCTTCAAGTTGTTTCCACTTTTCTTCAGAATCCATTTTTAAATAACCGGTAAACTCACCTCTCCAAATCCATATTTGAGGTTTTACCATTACTGAAATATTTTGTTTTTGAAGCATGCGTGCATATTGCATAATACCTGCTTTAGTCTCACCAAACCATTGCCTATCTGTATTATGCATTATTTCTGGAGTTTCTAAATCTTTTATAAACCCAAAAGGCATAACGGTTGCATAATTTGCATTAATTCGTTTAACAGCAACCACGTGTTCTTCTGCAGCTTCAATTCCAGCAGCAACAAAACTCACCGCATTTATTTTAGATTGCTGTGCATCGCAACTTGCTAATAACACAAAAGCAAATAATAGGAGTATCATGTTTTTCATAAGCTATAAAAGGATGCTAATTTTTTGATTTAAAGATAGGAAGTTAATCTAAGATATTATGCAGAAAACCTTTCAGCTCATTAAAAGCTGAAAGGTTTCATAAATCATTCTGGTAATTAATGCGTTTTATTAGTTGATAATCGCTCTCAATCCTAAACTAAAAGTTTCTCCAAGCCCTTGAAAACTTTCACCTCTAATAAACTTTCCGTACGATGCTTCAACGTTTAAAACATCAGTTAATTGATACTTACCTCCTAAACCTAATTGTGTATAGTTTTGAGAAAAATTGTTTCCTAAATCTATTAAAAAAGCTTGTTGCGCATTTACAAAAACAGTCGATTTACTTGTTGGAAAATAACTTAAAAAAGCACTTACTGGTAAAAACAAACTCTCATTTGCAAAACGTTCGCTTACGTTTTCAGTCAATGGATTTGCATCAATAGCATCTTCCCCAAAGTTGTATCCTAAATCTGCTTCAGTAAATATTTGCCATTTGTCTCCGCCAAAAGTTTTATCGTAGAAAAATTTAGTTTCCCAAAAAAAACTACGCTTATCTAAATAAGGAGCATTTGCAACATCCTCAAATAGTGGAATAAATAACGAACTTGTTATAGAGAAATTTGAAATGCTTGCAAAAGGCTGCACTCTAATTGAAGGCGCAACTGTTGTCAAACCACTTCGTGAGTCTGTGGTATTGTCATTAAATGATAATGCATCAAAAGTACTACCGCCAAAGTTATTTGCTCTAACTTGAAAAATAAGTCCCACATTGATACGACGATTTTCACTAACTCCTGTATAGACCTCCGTAGTATTTGTAAAAAACGTTTCTCTTGGAATATCTACGCGATTAGAACCTTCATCTGTACGTTCTGTTTGTGTATAAATACTATTAAAAAATTTAATATCCCATTGTCCTTTTTTCAATAGTTTAGAAGGTGTAAACTCTTGCACATTGCTTAATTCTGTATCTGAATCTTCTTGTGCTATAATAGATAAAAATGGTGCTAATAGAATAGCAAAAAGCAATGTAAATTTTAAATTTTTCATAGAATATAATTTTAGTTTTAGGTTGTGCTTCACTTGTCAACTAAGCAATAATGGGCTTAGCTGACATAGGAAGACTTAAAATGAATTAGTGATTTATTGTAAAATGGTTATTGAATGTAGCCTGAGTATTATTTAGCGTTTAATCTCCAGTCGTAAGTATAATAAGTGACTTTTGCTCCTGCATCAATTTTATTAGTTCGATACTTATTTAGATAATCCACTTCGTTTCCATCACGTACAAAATCTTCTTTGTACCATTTGAAGATTTCAGAAATGGCTACTTTTTTACCTGAAGCTTTTATAAATGAGTCGTTATTTAAAGCTTTTACCGTTTGCTGTTCTAATTGCTTTTCTAATGTTGAAGGGTTATACGCTTCGGCAATTAATGGAGGGCATCCTTTTGCACCGCAAACTAACACAAAATGAAAACGAGCATCTTTAAATTTTGCACGCAACATCTTATTTTCAATATCATTTAATGTAATTTTTTGTCCTGCTATCTCATAAGTAGTCTTGTCGAAAAAGCCTTTTTTATCAAGCGGTGAACTTATTGGAAACTCATTTACAATTCCTTTAATCACCGAAATATTATAAGCATTAATCCAAAACGATTGAAACTCAGTCACATTTTTTTCTGAAACTTTAATTCCTTGTGCCTGTTGCATCAATTTATTTAATGCCTCAGGATGAGCAACTATTCCCTTATAATCTACTTTACCGTTTGACACATATAACTTAAAAAAAGTATTGGCATCATTAAAAAATGTTTCAGTGGATTGTGCGTATATTATTGATTGGCTTGTTGTAAAAAGCAATGTTAGTACTAGAAGTATTTTTTTCATAATAATATTTTATAGATGCAAGTTGAGTCATTCAAATTTCAGCTTACTTACAACACACATTCTTAAAAATTTCAAAATCCCTTTAAACTATAGGCTTCCGAAGCCAAAAAAAAATTTTAATAATAAAAACCACACTCTTTTTGTAAAGTTTGTAACTTGAAATACGACTCAGTGTAGAACTTACCAATACAGTACCCGACTCTTCGGGCAATTAATATGAAGCATATTGTTATTATAGGAAATGGAATTGCTGGTGTTACAGCCGCAAGACATATTCGTAAATTATCAGATAATAAAATCACAATTATTTCTGCAGAAACAGATCATTTCTTCTCTCGTACCGCACTTATGTATGTGTATATGGGACATATGAAATATGAACACACAAAACCATATGAGGATTACTTCTGGAAGAAAAACCGTATTGATTTAAAACGTGCTTATATTAAACAAGTACTTACAGAAAACAAAACACTAGTCACTTCAGAAGGTGAAAAAATGGCCTATGACTCTTTAATTATTGCAACGGGCTCTAAACCAAATAAATTTGGATGGCCTGGACAAGATCTTAAAGGAGTACAAGGATTATATTCATATCAGGATTTAGAAAAACTAGAAGCAAATGCTCCAGATAAAGAAACTTGTAATAGAGCTGTAATTGTAGGTGGAGGATTAATAGGAATTGAGATGGCAGAAATGCTTCGCTCTCGAAATATCCCAGTTACATTTTTAGTTCGTGAAGACAGTTTTTGGAATGGCGTTTTGCCAGCTGGAGAAAGTGGTTTAATCAACAAACATATACTTGACCATCACATAGATTTACGATTAGGAACTAATTTAAAAGAAATTATTAGTGACGAAAATGGCCGAGCGAAAGCAGTAGTTATTGCTGAAACTGGAGAAGAATTACCATGTAATGTAGTTGGACTAACTGCTGGAGTTTCACCAAATATTGACTTTCTAAAAGAAAGTGGTATTGAATTAGGTAGAGGTGTAAAAGTGAATCGTTTTTTAGAGACAAACATTAAAGATGTATATGCTATTGGTGATTGTGCTGAGCAGCACGAACCTATAGGCATGCGCCGCCCTATAGAAGCAGTTTGGTACACAGGTAGAATGATGGGCGAAACACTGGCTCAAACTATCTGCGGAAATAGAATTGAATATAAACCTGGACATTGGTTTAACAGCGCTAAGTTTCTAGACATTGAATACCAGACCTATGGTTGGGTTTTCAGCGAACGTAGCAAAAGTGAGCAAGAGGTACATTTTCACTGGATGCATCCAGAGGAAGACAAATGTATTACGGTAGCGTATGAAAAAGATTCAAAGCTATTTTTAGGTATCAACACTTTTGGAATTAGAATGCGTCACGAAAATTTTGACAAATGGCTGACCGAAAAACGCAATGTCGATTATGTAATAAAGCATCTACCCGAAGCCAATTTTGACCCAGAATTCTATAAGCAATTTGAAAATCAAATTTTAGCTGCATACAATAATCAACTACAAACCGTTTAATCCCTCTATAATGAATTCAAAGACAAACGAAAGCATGTCACTTGCTAAACCAAATGCACAGGACATTTCAACAAAGAAAAAAGTAGCATTAGGGATTGGTTTTACAGGCTTATTTATTTTAGTCCTAGCACTAGCAAATGTAAATTTGCCCAATAACGGAATATTTTTAGCATTATCATTAGGACTAATTATAGCAGGAGTCGTTATTTACGCTAGAGATGAATACCTCACAAAACTTGAAGGAATAAAAAATGATGAAGCTTGGTTTAAATCAATTTCATCGCGCGGAACTTGGGGTTGGGTTTTAGGAGTTGTACTCACCTTATTTTATATTGTGCTATATTTTTTCGCTGAATTACTAGGACTTGGTACTGATGGCGAACCAAACACCGGACTTATTGCACTTTTCGATCCATTAAGTCAATTATTAAGCGGCAGAAATGCTAGCCAATGGTTTGTTTACGGAACTTTATATACAGTAGCAATTGTAGCTTTTGGCTATAAGTTTATGCTTAAGTATCGCCACAATAGATACCAACAACTTCGCACAGCATCTGTGATGTTTTTCCAGATGGCATTTGCATTTTTGATTCCTGAATTTATGTATCGTTTAAACTCAGATGTTCCTTATAACGATATTAAAAATATGTGGCCATTAAACTATTATGCTTTTGACCAATGGCGCGTGGATCAGTTTATAAACTCTGGGACAATAGGGATGGCATTTCTAATATTTGGAATTCTATCAATCTTTGTAATTTCTCCTTTTCTAACATACAAATATGGTAAAAGGTGGTATTGCTCTTGGGTGTGTGGTTGCGGTGGACTTGCTGAAACTGCTGGTGATCCTTTTAGACATTTATCGTCTAAAAAAATGTCAGCTTGGAAATTAGAACGCTGGTTAATCCACACGGTACTTGTGTTTTCAGTAGTGATGACAACAGCCGTCATTTATACATATTTAGGATATGACGCTGAAAAGTACTGGTTCAATAAAGACAATTTCTTAATATTTGTTGGAGGTTTTCTAACACTTGTATTTGTTGTAATTATGGTTTTTAAACGCCACGAATTAGGAAAAGATGCACGTTATGGAGCCATAGGCTATGCCCTTGTAATAGTTTCATTAATAGCAATGCATTATACAGGAACAACAAACGAAGTATTTTACCTTCCAGCCAGCGGAATGCGCTCAGCTTATGGCTTTTATATTGGATCCATTTTCTCTGGTGTTATTGGAACAGGTTTTTACCCAATTCTAGGAAACAGAGCTTGGTGTCGTTTTGGTTGCCCAATGGCAGCAGTATTAGGGTTTCAACAACGTATGTTTTCTAAATTCAGAATTACTACAAATGGTGGTCAATGTATTTCGTGTGGTAACTGTTCTAACAGTTGCGAAATGGGAATTGACGTTAGAGCCTATGCCCAAAAAGGTGAAAACATTGTTCGTAGTTCTTGCGTAGGTTGTGGAGTATGTTCTGCCGTTTGCCCACGTGGAGTTCTTAAACTAGAAAACGGCTCATTAGAAGGACGTATCAATCCTACAGATGTATTATTAGGAAACGATGTAGACTTAATGAAATTAATGAACGCAGATAAATAAAGTCAATTATTTACCACTACTTTTTAGTAGCAAATTTAAATCTCTCAGGTGATTAAAACTTGAGAGATTTTTTTTTGTTTTAAAAGTTAGTTCTAAAACATGTGTGCGTCTAATACCCTATGTCAATTAAAATGCATTTAGTT
This sequence comes from Patiriisocius marinus, assembly GCF_008974325.1. Lineage (GTDB taxonomy): Bacteria > Bacteroidota > Bacteroidia > Flavobacteriales > Flavobacteriaceae > Patiriisocius > Patiriisocius marinus. Next base: position 380,883 of record NZ_BKCG01000001.1, read on the forward strand.
TTTATATTCTTGTTTTTCTTCGGAAATACGCAATTGGGTTTTTCTTCGGAAATATTAACGGTTGAAAAAACGTACATAAAAGAATATGATACCAACGGAAGGTTAAAAGCTGAAGGTTGGAAATCAATGGACATTAAAATAGATTATTGGACTTTTTATCATCAAAATGGACAGGTCTTATCTAAAGGGCATTTCAGCAATAATCAAAAGCACGGTTATTGGTATTTCTATAATGATGAAGGACAATTACTAAAAGAAGGGCATTTTGAAAATGGTAGTGCAGAAAAATGGTGGATTTTTTACGATATTGCGACAAACAACAAAAGCAAGTTTCAATTTAAGAACAATCAAAAAAACGGATTTGCACTACGTTACAATAAAAACAAACTTGTGAAAGCTGAAGAATATCAAAATGGGCAAAAAATAGATGAATGGACTTCATTGATTGCATTTAGACTAGATAACCCAACCATTTCATTACGATGAGCCATACCATAAATGTAATTATCCCTGCTTATAATGAAGCAGGTTCTATAGGTCATGTTATTAAAGACATTCCAAGTATTGTTGATGAAATTATTGTGGTTAGCAATAACTCTACAGATGCTACTGAGGAAGTAGCAAAAGCAGCTGGAGCAACTGTTTTAAAAGAATCTAGAAAAGGCTACGGTTATGCTTGCCTTGAAGGTATGCGCTATGTTGCAACAAAGCAAAAACTTCCAGATATTATTGTATTTCTTGACGGAGACTATAGTGATTACCCAGAACAGCTAACTGAACTAGTAGCTCCTATTATTGAAAATAATATCGATTTTGTTATTGGAGCAAGAGTTACATCGTTAAGAGAAGATGGAGCTATGACGGTTCCTCAAAAATTTGGGAACTGGTTAGCAACTACATTAATGTCATTATTTTTCAGATCTACATTTACAGATTTAGGTCCGTTTAGAGCTATTAAATATAGTAAATTATTGGCTTTACAAATGGAAGACAAAACCTACGGATGGACAGTAGAAATGCAATTAAAGGCCTTAAAAAAGAAGTACACATACGTGGAAATCCCAATGAAATATAGGAACCGAATAGGTGTCTCTAAAGTTTCGGGTACCGTAAAAGGTGCTATCTTTGCTGGCATTAAAATATTAAGTTGGATTTTTAAATATTCCTTTAAAAAATGATTTGGCAAACCATCATCATGGTAATTTATTCAGTTTCGCTATTGCTCATATTAATGTATGCATTAGCGCAACTAAATCTACTTTTCAATTATCTCAGCTCAAAGAAAAAAAAAGGCGTTTGCGACAAATTTGATTTTTCAAATCCAGATGAAATTCCAGTAGTAACCATACAACTTCCAGTGTATAATGAGTTATACGTTATGGATCGTTTATTGGAGAATATTGCTCTATTGGACTATCCTTCAGATAAGTTAGAAATACAAGTTTTAGATGATTCTACAGATGAATCACTTGCTACAACAGCAGCACATATTAAAAAATTAAATGCAACAGGTCTAGACATAAAACATATTACACGAACTGATAGATCTGGTTTTAAAGCAGGAGCTCTTAAAGAAGGTTTAAAAGTAGCAAAAGGTGAATTTATCGCCATTTTTGATGCTGATTTCCTTCCACAAAAAAATTGGCTTTATAGCACGATTCCTTATTTTAAGGATGCAGAAATAGGTGTTGTACAAACTAGGTGGGGACACATTAACAAAGATTACTCGCTACTTACTAAAGTACAGGCTTTTGCTTTAGATGCGCATTTTACATTAGAACAAGTAGGTAGAAATAGTAAAGGACATTTCATTAATTTTAATGGAACAGCTGGCGTATGGAGAAAAGAGTGTATTATCGATGCTGGTAACTGGGAAGGTGATACTCTAACTGAAGATCTTGATTTAAGTTATCGTGCACAATTAAAAAACTGGAAATTTAAATATCTTGAAGATGTAGAGACTCCAGCCGAGTTACCTGTAGTGATTAGTGCTGCACGTTCACAACAATTTAGATGGAACAAAGGTGGAGCAGAGAACTTTCAGAAAATGGCGAGACGCGTTCTTGCAAGCGATTCTGTTTCTAAAAAAACTAAAATACATAGTTTACTTCATTTACTGAACAGCACCATGTTTTTAAACATTTTTCTGGTTGCCATTTTAAGTATCCCAATGTTGTATATTAAAAATGAATATGAGCATTTAAAATCTTACTTTTTAGTAATGAGTTTCTTTGTTCTAAGCACCGTAATTTTCTTTATCTGTTATTGGTACACCTATAAGAGTATTTACGGAGGAGGTTTCAAACAATTTATACGCTATATAGGAATGTTTTTCACATTCTTCTCAGTTGCAATGGGCTTTTCATTGCATAATACTATAGCAGTTATTGAAGGTCATATAGGAAAGAAAAGTGAATTTGTACGCACACCTAAATTCAATATTAGTACTATAAAAGACAAATGGCAGGGCAATAAATACTTAAAGAAAAACATTTCTACTAATGTAATTTTTGAAGGAATGTTGATGTTGTATTTCGCCTTTGGAATGTACTCAGCATTTGTAGTTGGTGACCAAGGAGGAGATTTTGGTTTGTTTCCATTTCACCTAATGTTATTTATAGGATTTGGATTCGTGTTCTTTAAAAGCCTAACAAGTAAAGCTTAATAACTTTGTAGTGATATTTTAAACTGTTGTGGAGTCATAAATTCTAGCTTTTTAAACTGTCTATTAAAATAACTCACATTATTGAATCCTGATTTATAAGCTATTTCAGAAATAAGCATTTTCTTATTTCGTTTCATTAGCTTTTTAGCAAACTTTATTTTTTCAGAATTAATAAAATCAATTGGAGAAATACCTAAGGTGTTTTTAAACTTTTTATGAAAACTAGAAGTACTCATATAAGCCTTTTCAGCAAGTAAATCAATATTAATATTTTTATCGGTTAGATTTTCTCTTATAAACTTAACCACATAACCTATACGCGTATCACTAAACATTTGCAAATCGTTTAATATAGTTTGCTTAGCTTTAGTTTGTAAAAGACGTACTATCAGTTCTTGTATCATTAAATCTAACAAAACATCTTTAGACATTGTGTTCTTAGTGAAAGTATCCACTAGCCTTTCAATTAAATAGTTTACTTCTATTTGGTTTGTTAAGTGAGAAGCAAGCCCTTCTTCTAAAGTCCAAACCTCTTTCTCATCATTTAATGATATTTTCTCATTAAACCTATAAGCAACTTCGTGTATTTTTTCAGGATCTATACCAAGTGCTAAACATTGTGTGGGTGCTTCTAATGTTGCAACTGGAAAATCAATTACCATCTCTTGATGGGCAGGCATAACAACAGACTCACCCGGTAAAAAATCGAATGGTGACATTTCATTTAAATGCATAACTTTTTTTCCCGTAAGCATACTTGCTATTACAGGAAAGTCGAACGTAAGCGAGACTTCATCAGCAACTTTATGGGTTTCAAAGATGTTAAGTTCAGAATATGCAGCGTTATAGGTTGTTCTATTTTCAACCAGCGTGTATATTTTTCGAGTGGATTTATGTCTAGAAAGTAAGTTGCTCATAACCAATAATACAAAATTTATCGCTCCCTCAATTGAGTTGAGAGATTTGTGTTATATATCTACAGAATTGTTCAAACAAATACATTATTAATAATATAGTTTTATGATTATTAAATATACATCAAAATAATCATTAAATATTTATCATTATGAGCACTACAGAAACTGCTACAGGAAAAAACATAGCTAAACCAAAATTTAAAGACCAATACGATAATTTTATAGGAGGTAAATGGGTCGCACCTACTAAAGGAGAATACTTTAATAGTATTTCGCCTGTAGATGGAAATACCTTTACAAAAATTGCACGTTCAACTAAAGAAGATATTGACCTGGCTGTAAAAGCTGCTTGGGAAGCTGCTCCTCAATGGAACAACACCTCAGCCACAGAACGTAGTAATGTTTTATTAAAAATTGCTGATATCATCGAACAAAACATCGATGTTTTAGCAAGAGCTGAAACTTGGGATAACGGAAAACCGCTAAGAGAAACACTAAATGCTGATCTTCCATTAGCAGTAGACCATTTTAGATATTTTGCAGGAGTAATTAGAGGTGAAGAAGGTGGAGCAAGTGAACTTGATGAAAACACGCTTTCATTAAATATTTGGGAACCGCTTGGAGTTGTTGGTCAAATTATTCCTTGGAACTTCCCATTGTTGATGGCAACTTGGAAATTAGCACCAGCACTAGCTGCAGGTAATTGTGTAGTCTTAAAACCTGCAGAGCAAACTCCAGTAGGTGTCATGATACTTGCCGAATTAATAAAAGATGTAATACCAGATGGGGTTTTAAATGTTGTAAACGGTTTTGGTGTTGAAGCTGGAAAACCCCTTGCATCCCACCCAGATATTAATAAAATTGCTTTTACTGGTGAGACTACAACGGGGCAACTTATCATGCAATATGCTTCAAAAAACATTATTCCTGTAACCTTAGAATTAGGAGGTAAATCTCCAAACATATTCTTTAAAAGCGTAATGGATGCAGACGATGATTTCTTTGACAAAGCAATTGAAGGTGCTGTTATGTTTGCTTTTAACCAAGGAGAAGTATGTACAAGTCCCTCTCGTATTTTAGTGGAAGAAAGTATCTACGATGCCTTTATGGAACGTGTAATAGAAAGAACTAAAGCAATCAAAATAGGACATCCATTAGACTTAGATACAATGCTTGGAGCACAAGCATCTAACGATCAATTTGAAAAAATATTAAGCTATATAAAAATAGGAAAAGAAGAAGGTTGTGAAGTTTTAGCTGGTGGTGAGGCTGCTTATAATGAAGGGCTTGAAGGAGGATATTATATTCAACCAACAATCTTAAAAGGAAATAACAAAATGAGAGTATTTCAAGAAGAAATTTTTGGACCTGTGGTTTGTGTTACTACTTTTAAAGATGAAGCCGAAGCTGTCGAAATTGCAAACGATACGCTTTATGGACTTGGTGCTGGAGTTTGGACTCGCGATACACACCAAGCTTACCAAATTGCTAGAAAAGTACAAGCTGGTCGTGTTTGGGTTAATAACTACCATGCATACCCTGCTCACGCTCCTTTTGGAGGATATAAAAAATCTGGTATTGGTCGCGAAAACCATAAAATGATGCTAGATCATTACAGACAAACTAAAAACATGCTTATCTCTTACGATAAGAAAAAACTAGGTTTCTTTTAGAATTTAACCTTAACTAAAGGGCTGGACACACCTGTATTCAGCCCTTTTAAAATATATGTATGAAAAAATCTAGAGTAGAAATAACACCTAAAGCAGCTAATATTGTTACGCAAATGATAGCGCAACATGGCGAATTGATATTTCATCAAAGTGGTGGATGCTGTGATGGCTCTTCCCCTATGCTTTTACCAAAAGACGACTTCTATTTAGACGAAAGCGATATACTATTAAACATCATTGCTTCCATCCCTTTTTATATGAATATCGATCAATATCACTATTGGAAACATACTCACTTAACGGTAGATATCATTGAAGGAAGAGGTTCTAGCTTTTCAGTAGAAATTCCATTAGGTCTTCGGTTTATTATTCATTCTAGGTTATTAACCGAAGAAGAAAACACTTATTTCAACAATTTAGAAAAAGCGACTTTGGGTATTGATTAAAAAGTAACCTTAACCGTATTAATTTCACCATCTCTTTTAAAGGTAACAATTGTCGATTGTCCTACGTCAAATGTAGCGAGTGCTTTCATATAACTCATCATATCTGGCGTATCTAAATCGCCTAATTTTATAACAGTGTCTCCTTTTTGCATTCCTGCTTTTTGCGCAGCCTTTTCTTCACTCACACCATCTATGCGCATTCCTTCACCACTATATAAATAATCTGGCACTACCCCTAAGGCAACTTTAAATGCAGGAACTTCTTCACTTTCATTTTTAGTTTTTCTGAAAGCTAACTTCCCAGCACCATCAAGATCACTCACAATATTTAATATATATGCCGAAATTTTCTCCATTCCTTCATAGTTCAATTTATCTGAATCATCACCTGGTTTATGATAATCACTATGCTGTCCTGTAAAAAAGTGAAGTACAGGAATATCAGCTAAATAAAAAGATGTATGATCACTTGGTCCTACACCACTTTCGTGTTCGCTAATACTTAAACCTTGGTCATTATTTGCAAATAACGTTTGCTTAAATCTTGGTGAAGTTCCCACTCCATATACAGCAACTACTTTTTCTTCATTTAATCTCCCTACCATATCCATATTAATCATATAGCTTACTTTCTTAGTATCTATCGTTGGGTTTTTAACAAAGTAATTAGACCCCAAAAGCCCTATTTCTTCTCCTGAAAAAGCAATGAAAAGGTAATTTGAATTAGCAGACTGTTCAGCCTTTAGCGTTTTGGCAAGAGCCAAAAGTATCGCAACACCACTTGCATTATCATCTGCTCCATTGTGTATAGAAGTATCATCATCTCTGTATAAAGATCCCTCACCACCAGTACCTAAATGATCATAATGCGCTCCAATTACTACAGTATTTTCTGCATTATTATTTATATAGCCAATAACATTTACACCCGTAACAGCTCCATCTTCCGTAAGGTTTGTAAACTCAGCTTGCTCATGTGGATTTGAACTTTTCTTAAAAGTAAATGCCTGTGTATAAACACCAGCATCTCCTTTAGGTTCTAAACCTATAGCAACCATTCTGTCCTCTATATATTTTGCTGCCATCAGTTCACCTTCCGTTCCCGTTTGGCGTCCTCCCATTGCATCATCTGCAAGTGCAACGACATCTTCTTTCATTGAAACCGTTTTTATTGGTTCATTTTTACAAGAAATTACAACAAGTGCAATTAATAGTGTTACATATCCACGCATATCATTATTTTTGCGCAAAACTACTTTAAAAATGAGAATTCTAATAGCCCTAGTATTTATTTCTGTTTTAGCAAGTTGCAAAAATGAAGTGAAGGAAACTTCTGCTGAAATATCAAACAACGAAACAACAGCTACAAAAAACAGAGAAGCGCTACTTGACACTGTTACTAACGACACAATTATCTATCCTGAAGAACGTCACTTTAAGAACATACGCCAAGTAACTTTTGGTGGAGATAATGCAGAAGCTTACTGGAGTTTTGATGATAAGCAATTGGTTTTTCAATCTAATTATAAAGATTGGGGTGTTGATTGTGATCAAATGTTTTTAATGAATGCCAATGAAAATTTTAATGGTACACAACCACCTATGATTTCAACAGGAAAAGGGCGAACAACTTGCGCCTACTTTTTACCAGATAATAAACATTTTGTTTACGGAAGCACACATCTTGTTGATGCTAATTGCCCAGAAGTTCCATTACGAAAAAACGGAAATTACGTATGGCCTGTTTATGATAGCTTTGACATTTTTGTTGCAGATCTTGAAGGTAATATAACAGCACAACTAACAAATGAACCTGGTTATGACGCTGAAGCTACAGTATCGCCAAAAGGAGATAAAATAGTTTTTACCTCAACAAGAAGTGGTGACCTTGAGCTTTACACAATGAATATTGACGGAAGCGATGTAAAGCAAATTACCAACGAATTAGGATATGACGGTGGCGCATTTTTCTCACCTGACGGAACTAAATTGATCTTCCGTTCATCTCGACCAAAAACTGAAGCTGAAATTAAAAAATATAAAGACCTTCTTGCTGATGGTTTAGTAGAACCTACAGATATGGAACTTTACATTTGTGATGCTGACGGAAGCAACCTAAAGCAACTAACCAACTTAGGAAATGCAAACTGGAGTCCATTTTTTCATCCTAGCGGTGATAAAATACTTTTCAGCAGTAACCATGAAGCTGTAAGAGGATTTCCATTTAACTTATACTTAATTGATCTTGACGGAAAAAATCTTGAACGTGTAACGCACGGAGAAACATTTGATGCATTCCCAGTATTTAGTAACGATGGAAAGTATTTAGCTTTCTCTTCGAACCGAAATAATGGCGGCGGAAGAGACACAAATCTTTTTATTGCAGAATGGCAAGATTAAATTGAGTTGCAACTATTAGTAAGGTTAATTGTAATGTTCCATTAAAGTTTAGACTAATTTGTGAATATTTAAACAACGGTCGAGCGCAGTCGAGACTATTACAAATCGTAATTCAATTATTTCAGGACTGCAATTAACAATTTCTAAGTCTTGAACATTACAAAACAATATATAAATAACACTGTCCCTATTATTGGGACTGTTATTTTATATCTATTATTTGCCTACAACCTAGAACGAAGTGATTTTTTAAATCTGCTGTTACTTTACTCAGGATTGTTTTACGCTGCTTGGCAAATAATTAATGCTACAAATTTTAGCTTTTGGACTATTGCAGGAATAGGCATTTTACTTAGAGTTTTATTTCTACCAGCTATCCCTAATTTAAGTCAGGATTTTTATCGTTTTTTATGGGATGGACGATTACTAATTCAAGGAGTGAACCCTTATATTATTACGCCTTCTGTTTTTTTTACAGATCTTCCTAGTGCTCTTGAAATTACTTCAGGCAAAACAGTTTTACAAGCCAAAGAGCTATTTCTAGGAATGGGCGAACTTAATGCCAGTCATTATAGTAATTACCCTCCTATTAACCAACTCTGTTTCGCAATTGCAGCACTATTTGCAAAGGGTACTATTTTGGGGTCTGTGATTGTGTTAAGAATATTAATTATTGCTGCAGACATAGGTGTTCTCTATTTTGGGAAGAAACTTCTTGAAAAACTCAACCTACCAGTTAGAAACATCTTTTGGTATTTCTTAAATCCGTTTATACTAATTGAACTTACAGGTAATCTTCATTTTGAAGGAGTGATGTTATTTTTTGTTGTTTGGTCATTGTATTTACTTCATCAAAAAAAGTGGTTTTGGGCAGCAGTACTTTTAGGGATATCGGTTTCAGTTAAATTGTTACCCTTATTGTTTTTGCCTTTGTTCTTTAAATGGTTTTTCAAAAAAGAGGGTTCGGCTTTATATAATGTAACCTCATCATTTAAATTCTACGTGGTTGTATTAGGAACTGTAGTACTCACATTTACACCATTTATGTCAAGTGATTTTATTTCAAACTTTACAGCAACTATTGGTTTATGGTTTCAAAATTTTGAATTTAATGCTAGTGTATATTATGTGATTAGGTGGGTTGGTTTTCAAACTATAGGCTGGAATATTATAGGTACTGTTGGAAAAATTCTTCCTATAATTGTAATTGCTTATTTGGTAATTTCAGCTTTTTTAAGACCCCTCAACTCCACTCAGGATAATTCCATTAGCCGTACACAACATTTAATTACAGCAATACTTCTAGGAGTTTCGTTCTACTTTTTACTTTCAACAACAGTACACCCTTGGTATGTTGCAACGCCTTTAATACTGTCAGTTTTTACGCGCTATAAATTCCCAATTGTTTGGAGCTTTATGGTTTTGTTTAGTTACTCCGCTTATGGTGCAGCTGGTTTTAGTGAAAACTTAGGGTTAGTTGCTATGGAATATATAGTAGTAATTAGCGTAGCTATTTACGAACTAAGCACAAAAAAACCTCTTCCATTTTTAACAACAAAAGAGGTTTAAATTACTTTTAGAATATTTTATTGATAAACATATCTATTACTTCAATAACAATAAGTATGATAATAATCCACTCGAGCATACTGCTTTCTCTGTGATTCCAAATATCTTTAAACAGCTCTAAATTCTCTTTAATAATTGTTATTCTATCTTGAATATTTCGATAGCGATTTTTTAAATCAAAGGTCTGTTTTAACTCGATATCTAATTTTGCTAATTGCTCATCTTGCCAAGTTGCTTCCGGTGAATCAAAAATATATAGGTTTTCGTAAATACTGTTTTTAATATTTAGTGTTCTCCCTATATACTTTTTAAGCTTTGAACTCGAAATATTTAATTTCCCTCGCAGCTCAAGCGACTTAGTATGTACACTCGCTTCTTCTAGCAATTGCTCTGTAATATCTGAATAACGATCAAGTGCTACAGATTGCGAAGTATGAAGCATTATTAACCGTATCATCTCATCATTCATTGTAGGGATAACTACCTTATCAAAGCTTACTTTCTGAATATTCTCTTTTACTGAAACGTCAATATCTTCAGAGAGATCTCCTTCAACATTACCCTTTATGAATGGACTTAACTGACTTTCAATATTTAAAATTTCAGAAGAAGAAACATTGAAATAACTAATGATTCCAAATTGAAATACATAGACATATTTTTTTTCTGAAATTTTATAGAACAATTCATCGCTATCACTAAAGAGCAATGATCCGGTTAAACTTTTACGAGCTAACCGGATATTGATGTGTTGCGCAATCTGGTGTGATTGAACTTTATACATTACATATCTAATAAATAAGCAAATATCAATGGCGCGACAATAGTTGCATCACTTTCAATGATAAACTTAGGTGTGTTGATATCTAATTTACCCCAAGTAATTTTCTCGTTTGGTACTGCACCTGAGTAACTACCGTAGCTTGTTGTTGAGTCAGATATTTGACAGAAATAACTCCAAAAAGGCGTATCAGTACGTTCCATATCTTGATACAACATAGGCACTACACAAATAGGGAAATCTCCTGCAATACCTCCACCAATCTGGAAGAAACCAATACCATTTTCACTATTGTTCGTGTACCAATCTGCAAGGAATGTCATATACTCAATACCGCTTTTCATAGTAGAAGCTTGTAACTCTCCTTTTAAAACGTAGCTTGCAAAAATATTCCCCATAGTACTGTCTTCCCAACCTGGGCAAATAATAGGTAGGTTTTTTTCTGCTGCAGCATACATCCACGAGTCTTTAATATCAATTTCGTAGTACTGTTCAAGCACGCCACTTAATAACAACTTGTACATATATTCATGCGGTAAATAACGTTCACCTTTAGCTTCCGCATCCATCCATATTTTTACAATATGTTCTTGGATTCTACGGAAAGCCTCTTCTTCTGGAATACACGTATCAGTTACACGGTTTAGTCCTTTCTCTAATAAATCCCACTCATCTTGAGGTGTTAAATCGCGATAGTTAGGAACACGCTTGTAGTGACTGTGTGCCACTAAATTCATAATATCTTCTTCTAGGTTCGCACCTGTACAAGAAATGATTTGGACTTTATCTTGACGAATCATTTCGGCAAAAATCTTTCCTATTTCAGCAGTACTCATAGCACCTGCTAATGACACTAACATTTTAGAACCTTTGTTTAATTGGTCCTCATACCCTTTAGCAGCATCAACTAATGCAGCTGCATTAAAGTGTAAATAGTACTTTTCTATAAAATTTGAAATCGCTCCTTTATTACTCATCGTCGTTGTCTTTAAATTTTGAAACTTTGTTTTTGTCTGAAACATTACTTTCAAACTCGTCATCCTCTTCCTGCCCAGCAAACTTATAACTTAGCATTTTGTAGTACAATTTAGCTGCTAAGAAATCGCTAGATTTATCTTCTTCGCGAGGCATTAATTCAACTATATCAAAACCTACTACGTTTTTCTCTTCAAACACTTGCTTTAAAAACGCTAGTGTTTCGTACCAGAATAATCCTCCTGGTTCTGGAGTTCCTGTTGATGGCATTATTGAAGGATCGAAAGCATCTAAATCGAAAGTGATAAACACGTTATTTCCTAACGCTTCAATAACATTATCAATCCAATACTCATCGTTTACCATATCGTGTGCAAACCACGTTTTCTCAGGATCCATTACCGTTGTTTCTGCAACGTCCATTGAACGAATACCCACTTGTATCAAGTTAGTTGTTTGGCTAGCCTCATAGACTGCACAAGCGTGATTACATGCTGTACCTTCGTACTCTTTACGTAAATCTGCGTGCGCATCAATATGTAACACTGTTAAATCGTCAAAACATTCATTAAATGCACGAATAGTACCTATAGAAATACTGTGTTCTCCACCAAATACAGTTACAAACTTGTTACGCAAAATCATTTCTTTAGTTTGCGCGTGTACTGCCGCTACCATTGCTTCTGGTGAGCTATTTTCAGTAATTGGGTCTAATAGACAGATCCCTTGTTTGTAAACTTCGGTTTCTGTTTCTATGTCATAAAGCTCCATGTTTTCTGAAGCGTGTAAAAAAGCCTCTGGGCCTTTATCTGCTCCTTTCTGAAATGTGCTTGTTCCATCATACGGTACTGGTATTAAAACAATTTTTGCTGTTTCTAATGCAGCGTTTTCTTTTGGAATGCCTGCGTACGTTTTTGAGTTCATTTTAATTATTTGTTACTTAATTTTACTGTTGTGTTAGTAGTATTTATTTTGAAATTTTTCAATTTCGATGTTATCGTTTTTTTTGATTTCAATTATAATTTCAAAAAAGCTTAGTATCCTAAAATACCAAGTAAGTGCTCGCTAGTTTGTTGCTCACTAAATAGCTTTGTTGTTATATTTCCGTCAGCATCTTTATCTATTAAAATATGTTTTGGACTTGGAACTAAACAGTGTTGTAAGCCTCCAAAACCTCCTATACTTTCTTGGTACGCTCCTGTATTAAAGAAACCAATATATAAAGGCTGTTCTTTTTTATATTTAGGTAAATAAATAGCATTCATATTCTGCTCACTGTTGTAATAATCATCACTGTCACACGTTAGTCCTCCTAAAAGCACACGCTCATAAGTATCATTCCAGCGGTTTATTGCCATCATTATAAAACGCTTGCTAATAGCCCACGTATCTGGCAATGTTGTGATGAACGATGAGTTAATCATATTCCACTTTTCACGATCGTTTTGTTGTTTTTGGTATAGAATTTCATAAATAGCTCCGCCACTTTCTCCTACTGTAAAACTTCCAAACTCTGTAAAAATGTTAGGAACAGGAACTTCTTCTTCTTCGCAGGTAATCTTTATTTGATTGATAATTTCGTCAATCATATATTGATAATCATAGTCAAATGCTAACGAGTTTTTAATTGGGAATCCTCCACCAATGTTCAAGCTATCTAATGAAGGACACACCTTTTTAAGCTTAGTGTAAACTCTTAAACATTTAACCAATTCGTTCCAGTAATAAGCGTTATCGCGAATACCTGTATTGATAAAAAAGTGAAGCATTTTTAGCTCTACTTTGTCATTATTTTTTATTTGATCTTCGTAAAAAGGAACAATGTTTTTGTAGCCTATTCCTAGTCTTGAAGTGTAGAATTCAAACTTTGGTTCTTCTTCACTTGCAATACGAATACCTACTTTAAAATCTCCTTCAATACCTTCAGAAAGTAAATCTAACTCCTCGTAATTATCAATTACAGGAATGCAGTTTTCTTGTCCGCCGTTTATTAGTCTAGTGATATTTGTTATGTACTGTTCACGTTTAAAACCATTGCAAATAACATATGTTTTGTCTGTTATTTTACCTTCAGCTTTTAGATTTTCTACAATATCAATATCAAAAGCAGATGATGTTTCAATATGAATATCATTTTTTAAAGCTTCGTTTAAAACGTGCTTAAAATGTGAGCTTTTTGTGCAATAGCAATAGTTATAAGTTCCCTTATAGTCCTGCTCTTTCATCGACTTTGCAAACCACTTTTTTGCTCTCAAAATGTTTTCTGAAATTTTAGGCAAATAGGTAAATTTTAATGGAGCTCCGTATTGCTCAACAAGTGCCATTAAATTGATGTCGTGAAATTGTAACTGGTTGTCTTCTAGTTTAAACTCTTCCTGTGGGAAGTCAAAGGTTTGATTTATTAAATCAAAATATTTGGTGTTCATAGTTGTAAAATGAAAATGCGCTTAATAATAGTTATGGCTATATGCCTTAAAAATAAATAGATTGAATGGGTGAAATTTTAGTCATGGACTAAATGGTTCGAAGAGTTTTGAATGCTATGGAATAGCGATCACAGATCAATAAAAAATGATCTATAACTTTCTTCTTATCGAAAGCGATATAGTACTAATTAGATAAGGAATGGATTGAGCCAATACGCCAATCTATGGAGAGGTCCCATAGTTTTGCGCACAGGTCCAAGGACTGTAGCAAGTGCCAATGGCACAGCGAAAGCTAGCTTTAGATTCCGGTTTCCCGCCTGGCGAGATGTTTTTGAATATGACTTTCTAATCTTCAAAAACCCGAACATATAAACACGGTTCAATTTGTTCAGCTATCCTGCTAAAATGAAGCAGAATTACGAAGCAAATTTAATCTATTTTTTGAATTGACAAATAGGGTGACAAAAAAAATAACAAAAAATTAATAGCGTTTCAGAAACCCCATATTTCATTGACTTTTAAACACTTTGACCGTTTAAAATGAACCAGAAAATTGTTGAATACTTAAAATTTCGGCTAAAAAAAACCTGCCTTTATAGAAACAAAAGGCAGGTTGATACTTTTTAATGGAGTGGTATTACAACATTGCGAAAAGGTTTAACTCTTCGGTTGTCAAAATTTTCCATTTACCTCTTGGAAGGTCCTTTTTAGTTAAGTGTGCAAGCGATACACAGTCTAAACGAACTATGTCATAATGTAGGTCTGCAAAAATATCGCGAATAACACTGTTACCCATATGCTTTATTTTAATACCGATTTCCTTTTTAGCTTTGTTAGCTACGTAGCTTACTTCTTCTACTTCAATCTTTTTACCAGCGATGGTCATTCCATCTTTAATGCGTTGCATATCTGCCGCTTTCAGGTTTTTATCAAGCTCAACGTGAAACAAACGTTCCATTCCTTTTTTGCTTAATTTTTCCTTCAGCTTATCATCATTAGTAAATAATAACAATCCTGTTGCGTTACGTCCTAATCGACCAATAGGTGTAATACGTGCGTTAGAAGCATTTGCTACTAAATCCATTACGGTACTACCTTTACTCTCACTTGTAGTGGTTGCAAAACCTTTTGGCTTATTTAAAAGCACGTAGCTCATAGGCTCAGGGTTAAGACGGCGACCGTCAAAACGTACATCATCATTAAGCTGCACTTTGTAGCCCATTTCATTGATGATTTTTCCGTTAACCGAAACTAAACCTGTAGCGATAAATGTATCTGCCTCACGACGTGAACACACGCCACTATTTGATATGTATTTATTTAACCTAATACCTTCAACGGTATTTTTTCCTTTACTTGGCGCCTTTGCTTTTGCTGCAGGTGCTTCCGTTTTAGACTTTGGCTTTCCTATATTTTTTTTACTTAAAGATGCATTGCTACGATCTCCACCTTTAGACTTAGGCTTTCCTGTTGCTTTCCCTGCTGGCTTTCCTTTTCCTTTATTATCGTTTCTACCCATGTTTCGACTCCGTGTTTAATTTGCCACGGCTTACTTTGTTTAAAACACTAAAAGCTAGTGTATTATTATTTTAAAATTTTTGCAAAGATACAATTTAGATTTCCGATTTCCGATTACAGCTTGACTTAGTTTTTGCAAATACATTAATGTGCTAATCCTCAAAGCTCACAGTGGACTGTCGCTCTCTATTTACTACTAGTTTAGTAACATCTGGCCTAGAGTAATGTCCAACGGGATCGAAGTTTTGTCGCTCCTCATACACACGGTCAACATTGAGAGTGTGATAGATGTTCCCATTGGTTGTAATGTCTGGTTCCACAAGCCATTCGCCATCTGGTCCTGCAATGCAACTACCTCCATTTGCTAGCACTTGTGGGCAGTTTTTTAAAATTTTGGCTATATGTGGCGTGTTTTCTGGGAAATCATTTTTATCCATTAATGAACTAACCGAAATGACATAGCTTCTAGATTCTCTTGCTATAAAACGCGTTATGTCCTTGGTGTTGTGATCGCTTCCTGGCCATACTGCTACGTGCAAGTTTTCGCCTTGGCCATATAGGGCAGCGCGTGGAAGCGGCATCCAGTTTTCCCAACAATTGAGACCGCCTACCGTAAATTGTTTTAATGGGTGCACTTGCAATCCATTACCATCGCCTGGCGCCCAAGTTAAACGCTCATCATAAGTAGGTTGTAGTTTGCGGTGTACTGATTTTACTTCGCCCTCTTGGTTGATATACACTAATGATGCGTACACGCTGTGGCCTCCTCTATCGAGTGGGCGTTCAATAATCCCTAAATAGGTAGCTAATTTATATTTTTTAGCAAGTGTACAAACGGTATCGAGATCGCCTTCTTCAATGGTAACCGAGTTACGTACATAATGCGCATGGAGCTCTTTTACTATTGTTTTATTCCACTCTGCGCCGCCTGTTAATGCAAGCCAAAACGGATAGCCTGGCAACAAGCCTTCGCCAAAAACAATGAGCTCTGCTTTCTCAGCAGCAGCGGCTTCCATTTGAGTATAAATTTTATCTAATGTGGCCTTTTTATTGAGCCATACGGGAGCAATTTGGGCTAGGGCAACTTTAAGTTGGGAAGAGTTTTTCATATGGTGAATTTAATTATTTCTTCGGAAATTTTAAAGGTTACGGTTTCCCGTAAATAACTTTATAAAATTAACTTGTACATTTACGGGATAACCATGACGACTTTCCATTGTTATCCTGTTTAATTTACGGGATAACCATGACAAATGTCATCATATAACGAGTTGTGCATAATTTAAGAAAAACAGATTTTAATGAGTAACATTAGTTCAAATAGTCTATTTCATTTTACACCAAAAAGGGAATATTTGATAAGTATTTTACAGCAGACTTTTGTTCCTAGATATTGCTATGAAGAAATTAAGTTGGGTGACGAACTTGAAAGAGCTGGATTTGAATCAGCTATTCCAATGGTCTGTTTTTGTGACATTTCATTGAGTCAAATGGCAAATCATATAAAGATGTATGGAGGTTATGGATTAGGAATGACAAAAGAATGGGGAATTAGAAAAAAGCTAAACCCTATAATTTATGTTAATCCGAATTCAAATATTTCAGAATCTGTAAGCCAAATGGCAGAAAATATATATCAAGCTTTAGATAAACATTGCAGTGAAATCACAAAAAATATTTCAGATGAATATATGAACTTGTCCAATTTCCTCAAGCCATATGACGGAGATTTTAAACGAGGAAATAAAATCCATAAAAATGTCCGATTTTATAATGAACGTGAATGGAGATATGTTCCTAAAATCGAATTTGACTCTGAAATAAAAAGCAACTTGACCAAAAAGGAATTCTCAAATCCTACAATTCTAGAAAATGAGAACAATAAATTATTTGAATATAGATTAAGGTTTAAACCTAGTGATATAAAATACATTTTTGTAGAAAGCGAAAAAGAAATACATCCAATGATGGAGGAATTACGCAATATTAAATCCAGATTCAGCAGGAAGGAAATTGATGTTTTGACATCAAAGATTATAACAACCGAACAAATAAAAGAGGACTTTTAAAAAACTATGCACAACAATGGCTATAAGTAATTGCTTGTTCTCGCCTACTTTGGAAATTCCTGCGGAATTTCCAACTTTGTGTGTACTTGTAAAGTTAAGTGCTAAACCACGCAACTACTCATAGCCGAGACCGTTAGCCACAAGCTGAAAAATGACACCCGAAATCCAAAAAAAAATAGCCGAATCATTCTTTCACAAATATGCAGAGACCGAATTGAATATCGAACTTAACGAAAATGAGTTTGGATTATTTCAAAAAGGAGTTTTCGCAGCAAGTATGGATGAAAAATGGAATATATTCATCGAGGATAGTTCTATTTTCTTTGTACGCAGCTGGACTGACAATTGTATATTCAAAGTAGGGTTTGAGAAAAATAATGGCAAAACAATTCTGAATAATTTAAAAGTTACTAGAGACAAATTGCAATATAAAAGTACTGACATAGAATACGATACAAATATGTTTAAGAAAGTACTTGAAATATATTTAAAACGTAAAGATTTATATCCTGACAAAAGAATAAACCTTCCATTAATTCAACGGACAATAGAAAAACATAAAATTGACTATGAAAGTAAAAATCATATTAGTTCGCAAAGTATTGAATTGATTTTAAAAATGTATGATGCTCTAATTATGTCAAGCTCTAAATTAATAAATGTTATCGGAATTGAAGAATTACGGAAAAATACCGCTGAATTTAAAGCTGAATACGAACTCTTGAGTTTGCATTTATCAGAGAAAGAAAACCCAAGAAATTCAATCACCTTTTTTTTCAATCAAAACGGAACTGAATTAATTGGAAAAATAATTATAGAACGGAGAAAAGCCAGTGGCTAACAACGTATATAGCTCATAGCTAATTAGTTGCTCAATCGAAGTTAAGGCATATTTGGAAAGTCGCCAAATTTTTAAATTTGACGACTTTCCAATAAAAAAGATAAATAGGAAAATTTAAAAATCTGGCTTGTGCTTAATTTGAAAATAATTATTTAATTTACACGCTACGAGCCATATACAAGACCGTTAGCAAACATTAAAATGAAAATAGTAAAACTTATAATAATTGTTTTGTTTTTTACAAACATTACACTTGGTCAAAACTATTTAGGTTATTCCAATGATAGCTTAAAAATTAAATCCGTTTTTCTAAAAGAAACAGTAAGTCTTAACCTACATATTCCGGAAACATTTAACTTTTCAGCAAAATCAACAAAATATCCAATCACAATAATTTTTGATAGTCAACACGAAAGAACGTATCCTCAAATAATAAATTCAATTGATTTATTGACTAATGAATCTCAAATACCAGAAACAATTATAATTGGAGTGCCTTTTAATCGCAATAATAGGTATTACTTAACTTCTAGTCAGAAAAATAAAAACGATTCTTTATCAGGTATTGAAAGAATGGAAAGGTTTCTTTTTAATGAACTTATTCCAAAACTTCAAAAAGAGTTTAAAGCAAACGACTATATAACTCTTGTTGGACATTCAAGGACTGCTTTTTTAGTCAATTATTTAACCACAAAACAAAGTAAAAAAATTGATATCGCAATTGCGTTAAGTGGATTTTACAATAATAAACCTTTGTCTATTGAAAATTTCAAATCTTATATTTCAGACTCTTCTAATTTTCTTAATAAGTTTAATTATTATTTTACTGCTGGAAGCACTTTGGAAGAAGAAACATATCTAACTGAATGTAAAGATGTATCTGATTATATTTCCAAAACCGAAATGCCAAAAAACTTTGTAGGACGTTTTACCGAAAGCAAAAACGCTAACCATATGACCAACTATTGGGTTTCAGCACCTTCTATTTTTATGGACGCATACGCTGATTATAATTCAATCCTAAATAACTGGTTTTATATCAAGTTAAAAAAAGATACTATCGAAAAGCCAATAGAGGAATTTAAATCTGATTTAGAACAAACAGGTAAAAAATTAGGGTTTGAGGTAAATCCTAACCTAACTCATATATTTTCATTAGCGAGTTCTTTTGGATATGAGAAAAAAGACATTCAAACAGCTATTGACTTTATTAAACTAGGGCAAAAGTATTATCCTAATTATCCTGATTTTGATTTAGAACTTATTGGATACTATAATCAGCTCAATAATCTCAAAATGTCAGAATATTATAAAACAGAATATAGAAATAAAGTTATGTCAAGAAAGGATATTAGTGAACGAGAAAAAACTGAACTATTTAAAAAAATTGAAGAAGAATAAAAACGTTTGCTAACACCGTGTATAATTAATTGCTTGGTTTCTGCCAATTTACGAAAGTCCTTGCGGACTTTCTATCTGTGTTTATTTGCTAACTTTGGTGCTTAAAACTCGCAACTAACCATACACAAATACGTTAGCATTAATACCTCCGAATCGAATCCTGCGGATTTAATTCGGAGGTATTTTATGAGGAATCAGTTAGGAATTTTGATGGAATAAAATGCTGAATTTATATCGCGCGAAAATGTTGCTGCATAAATGTATATCCGATTATCTAAAGCAGATTAGATCGCGAACTAAATAATGGAATCGCTAAACCGATTGGATTGCGGAAAACTTACTCGGATGACTCACTCGGCTGCGTCAGTAAAAACGCTAACAAAGCATATAATTTATGGCGAGTTTTTGCTCAGCTTTTAAATTTGAGTAACTTTAAAAAAAGATTTGTAATTCGGAATTGAAGTTAATTCCATTTCGCCACAAATCATATACACAACCGTTGTGCCCAATTAAAAATTTCCGTTTCATAAGATAATTCAGATTAAATGATTGTATCTTTGATAGTATCAAATGATAGTATCACGAATGAAACCACCTTACGAAATAACATCTTCTATTCTAAAATTAATAACTTCTATTTCAGAGAAAATAGGAGAAGTAAATGCTAATTTATTAAACAAACCTTCACCGAAATTAAGAAAACAGAATAGAATTAAAACTATTCATTCTTCGTTAAAAATAGAAGGAAACACACTCACAGAAGAACAAATAACAGCACTTCTTGAAAACAAAAGAGTTATCGGTCCTAAAAAAGATGTTCTTGAAGTTTTAAATGCAATTAAAATATATGAAAATTTAGATGATTACAATCCTTCAAATGAAAAATCCTTTTTAAAAGCACATCAAAACTTAATGGAAGGTTTAATTGAAAATTCTGGAAAATATAGAAATCAAAGTGTCGGAATTGTAAAAGGCTCAAAAGTTGAGCATTTGGCACCACCTTTTGGAAATGTGCCGTACTTAATGAAAGACCTTTTTGAATATTTGAAAAAGTCTGATGAAATTGAATTAATTAAAAGTTGTGTTTTCCATTACGAAATGGAATTTATACATCCATTTTTAGATGGAAATGGGAGAATGGGAAGATTATGGCAAACTTTAATTTTAATGGAAAAATATCCAATCTTTGAGTTTTTGCCTTTTGAAACTTTAATTAGTAAAGACCAGGAAAAATATTATAAAGCTTTGGCTGAAAGTGATAAATCTGGTAAATCGACCAAGTTTATTGAATATATGCTAAACGTGATTGACATTTCAATAAGTGAATTATTAGATTATAATAATCGAACGTTAAATGAAAAAGACAGATTAGAATATTATGTTTCATTAAATAAAACTGAATTTACAAGAAAAGATTATATGGATATTTTTAAAGATATTTCTTCTGCAACTGCCAGTAGAGATTTAAAGAAAGGTGCTGAATTAGATTTATTTAAAAAAATAGGAGAAAAAAATAAAACAATCTATCGTTTAAAATAACTGGGCACAACATGGGATATAACTAATAAATTCCCACAGGAATTCTTACAAATTTGAAATCCAAATAAAAGTATAAAACTCCCCCAATCTTCAACATGAAAACCAGCATAGTACTTCTCTTTTTTGTGAGTTTCTCTCTTGTATCTCAAACTGCCTTTACTCAGGAAAATTTTAGAAAAACAGAAATTGTTACAACAGTATTTAAAGCCTTAAAAAAACAGAACGAAAAAAAGGTATTAAAAACCTTACCTACTAAGGACGACATTAATTTCCTCATCCCATTAGCAAGGGTTGCAAATACTGAGGAAAATATACCAGAAGTGGATACCATAATTGCCAATTTTAAAAAGGCAGCTATTGAAAATTTTAAAAAAGTGATCAAAAAAGGAAATACTTTTGGGATTCAATGGGATGCTATTGTTTTAGAAAACGTTCGTTATGAAGCTAATCCAGACCCTAATATAGCTATAGAGAGAGGGAACATTATTTTAGTATGTAGCAGCAAAAACAAAAAGTTTTTAATCACACTAAGAAAAACCTATAAAATACGTGATTACTGGAGGCTAATGAATACTATAAAATTTACTCTTTTATAATAGTGATGTAAATTCAATATACTACTAAAAAAAGACTAGATGGTTTGGACACCTTCTAATCTTATTTAAAAAATAAACATTAATTATATCTAATCAAATTTTAACAAGCCCCACCAACTACAATACTAGGGTCGCAACAGATTTTAAAAATTGTAAAGTATACATCTCTTAAATGACTATGACCATTACCATCAATATATGCTTTTAAGTATAGATCTTCACCAACAATGAGATTAGTTATTATTACATGATGTCCAGACTTCCTACCATTTTTATTTTCTTGATCTTCTCCTGCAAAAGCAGTTGCTACAACTACATCTTGTATTTGAGGAATAGGACTTTTCATTAAATGTAATGAAAGATCATCTTTACTAACATCTGTCCCATCTCTATAAAAACCCCAAGAAATATGATACATTCCTGATTGTTGAACTCTGAAATGTGAACCATTCCAATTTGAATTAGTTTTCACATATTCTTTAACTTCAGGTCTTGGGTCAAAGTTTATTACACTTTCTACTTCTGAAATTGATTTTTCTACGCTCAAAGCGATACAAGCACATTCTGCCATAACAATATATTTAATTTACCTACTCTATTTCATATTTGGATTTTCAGTTTTCTCCACTGCTATATTCTAAATAACAATACAAATCTATTATAGTATCAAACAGAACAACAGGGTTGAAAGCCCCAATTACTAAGGGGTAATTAACTCATTTATAGTATTTTGTAAAAAAAAATGAATTACTAAAGTGCTGTAAAAAGATAAACACCAAACTAGTTAATACAGTATTTTACTCAACGTATGGTAATTGAAAAATTAAAATATTTATAGACAAAACTGTTAAAATAAGCTGGGGTTATATTAAAGCTAAAAGTGAGACTATATAGCTTGTGTTTCAATAGTTTTTGTAATATTTCAGAATAAACACAAATCATATTTTTCTGTTACTTAAACTGATAAAAGTCAATTTTTTATATCTTTAAAAGAGCTAATTTTATAGCTTACTTATGTATTAAATTTTCAGCTTATGAGTTTACGTCGTATTATCTATACCAGTCACGCAACTAATGAATACAATAAACGAGACTTACTAGATTTACTTCACGAGTCGCGCGGGTATAATAGTATTGACAATATTAGTGGTGTATTGATGTACCGCGATGGTTATTTTCTACAAATTATTGAAGGAGAAGACAGCCTTGTGGACGATTTAGTTAAACGCATTGCCAATGATACGCGACACGACGATATTAAAATAATTAATGATGCTTTAGTTGAACAAAGACTTTTCCCAGGTTGGTCCATGGGCTGTGCAGATTTTGAAGACCCTACTTTGAGTCTAATTCCAGGAATTAGTAATGAGTTTACAAACCCACAGTTTATTGACGATCTATTAGACCGTCTCCCAGAAGTAGCAAGTTATATCCACAAAAACCTAACAAAGGAACAAATTTATGGAGCTGAAGCATCGTAGTAATTACCCGTCAATTTAATATGTATTTATTTCACTATTAAACAAGCAACTAAATGGCATTTATAGATTATTACAAAATATTAGGCATCGACAAAAATGCTACCGAGAGTGATATAAAAAAAGCCTATCGGAAATTAGCTCGGAAATATCATCCAGATCTAAACCCGAATGATAAAAAAGCCGAAGAAAGCTTCAAAGAAATAAATGAAGCTAATGAAGTATTGAGCAATCCTGAAAATAGGAAAAAATATGATGAGCACGGTAAAGACTGGAAACATGCAGACGAAATAGAAAAGGCTAGAAAACAACAACAATCTAGACAAGGCTATCAAAGACAAGGACAAAGTGCTGGTGATTTTTCGGGATCTGATTATTCAGATTTCTTTGAATCTATGTTTGGTGGTGCTGGAAGACGTGGCGGTAATGCTACCTTTAGAGGTCAAGATTTTAATGCCGAATTACAACTCGATTTAAAAGAGGTCTACACTACACATAAACGAACGCTTACAGTTAATGGTAAAAACATTAGACTAACCATACCGGCTGGAGTAAAAAACGGTCAAGAAATTAAAATTAAAGGAAAAGGTGGCGAAGGTGTAAATAATGGCCCAAATGGCGATTTAATAATTCGCTTTAATGTAGCAAATAACACAGCGTTTAAAAGAGACAAAAACAACCTTTATAGTACTGTAGATATTGATTTATATACAGCACTTTTAGGTGGCGAAATCACTGTTAACACTTTTGACAGCAAAGTAAAACTGAACGTAAAACCCGAAACCCAAAGTGGCACGAAAGTAAAACTGAAAGGAAAAGGATTCCCTGTTTATAAAAAAGAGGGGGAGTTTGGCGATTTATATATTACCTATAATGTAGTATTACCAACAAAGCTAACCGATAAAGAAAAAGATTTATTCAAGGAACTAACTAAATTAAGACAGGCATGAGTTTAGAAAATTTTATTCCACTAGATAATTTATGCACGCATTATAAAGTTGAAATGTCATTTTTCAGAACTTTAAATGAAATTGGCTTGATTGAAATTACCACTGTCGAACAATCCTTGTGTGTGCATAAAGACAAAGCGAGCGATGTCGAAAAAATTATTAGAATGCATAATGAACTTGACATAAATCCTGAAGGCATTGACACTATTTTCAATTTATTAGAGAAAATAAACTCTCTACAATCTGAATTGGTCTCAGTAAAAAACAGGCTTAGATTGTACGAAGATTAAATTTCAGTTCGCTTTTATTTCACTCCGTTAAGTATTCAATTAAAGATGAAATTTTAAATATTTATTAAAATTTTTCATATTACTAACCGATTGGTTAGATTTGTATAAGTGTCAACAATTACTATTATAATCACTTATAAATTAGCACATTAAAAAGCATCTATGAAGCATTTAACTGAAACACGCCCAAAAGTATTGTTTTTTGACGTTAACGAAACATTGCTAGATCTAACCCAAATGAAAAAACAGGTTGGAGAAGCTTTAGGTGGTAGGGAAGATTTATTGTCTTTATGGTTTACAACTATGCTGCAATATTCTCTAGTAACATCAGCTAGCGGACAATATGAGCATTTTGGAAATATAGGTGCTGCAACACTTCAAATGGTAGCTGCTAATAACGATATTAAAATTTCCGAAGAAGATGCCAGAAATACGGTTATTAATGCCTTAAGAGGCTTGCCTGCACATACTGAAGTGAAAGGTGCGCTAACCGCATTAAAGGAAAACGGTTATACATTAGTATCATTTACAAACTCGTCTAACGAAGGTGTAAAAAAACAGTTTGAAAGTGCTGGACTCACCAGCTATTTTGACAATATGCTAAGTGTTGAAGATGTTGGAAAATTTAAACCTTTTACTGAAACATATCTATGGGCTTCAAAAACAATGAAGGTACAACCTGAAGATTGTATGTTGATTGCAGCTCACGGATGGGACGTTGCTGGAGCAATGTGGGCAGGATGGCGTGCTGCTTTTATAGCAAGACCTGGACAACAGCTTTTTCCTTTAGCTCCAAAAACAGAAATTGTCACTACCAATTTACAGAAGGTTGCAGATATTTTAATTAGCTATAAATATCTCTTAAAAAACCCTGCTCAACACAACATCAACATTTAATAAAATGATGCTAAAAACTCCTGCGACAATAATTAGTTTGAGGATGTTGTGCAATACTACGTAGTGAAGTTTTTGAGATGATTTCCACAACATAATATTGAATACAATCAAGGCTATAATACTGCCGTAGAAAAACAAATTCATATAGCCTGTTTCATATTGTGTGAGTAATAATATAACGGGAATTAAAGTTGCTACACTCAACACTGAAAGCATTTTCTTAGAAACATTCTCTCCATAAACTACTGGGATGGTGCGATAGTTTTGAGCGAGATCTCCCTTTATATTTTCTAAATCTTTAGTGAGTTCGCGCATTGAAATCAACAGAAATAAAAATGTTGCATGAACAAAAATGACGGTATTGAAATTTAGATAATAAATGAAGACTGCAAAAAACGGAATTACCGCTAAGGTGGTTGCCACAAAATTCCCTACAAAAGGATACTTTTTAAGCTTGTGTGAGTAAAACCATATTCCGAAAATATATAGCGAAAAGAACACTACTGATTTAAACGAAACATAACTGGCAAAAATTACCGAGAGGAAGTTCAATATAAAATAGCTAGTCAACTTAGTTTGTTGACTTACAATCTTGTCAAGCTTTGTTTTTAAAGGCCTATTTATTAAATCCTTTTCACTATCATAAAAACTATTGATAATGTAACCACCTGCAATGGCAGCAGAGGAAGCTAAAACAATCATCAACAAATTAATATCGAATAGCACTTTTCGTAAAGGAAGTTCTGGTGCTAATATGTAGATTGAAGTTAAATACTGCGCAATAACGATCACCAAAATATTATACCCACGCACAATGGAGAATAGGCTAAAGAACTTTAGTAAAAGATGTTTTTGCTTTCTATTCATTCATATTTATTGAAAAGCTCAAGTTGCTAATATTTTAGAAAATTGCGTCTAAAAAGCTAATTACAAATGTAAGTTATCTATGGATTGCTATGTGTCGTTTTCAACTTTAAAGCGCTATTATAGAACGTTAATTTTTTCTAAATACATAACCTTTAGAAAGGTATTACTAATTTCAAGTTAGCATATAGCGGTAATTAATACGCACTATTTAAATGGACGACGAAACAGAACTAACAATTCTGTTAAGCATCAATTAGCATTTTGCTATCTTAATAAAGTAAATAAAATGATTTTAGAAGTTATAAACTACTTCTAGGTTATGCCCTTTTAATGCTGTACGAGCAGCTTCAATATCTTCGGTAAAACCTAACATGTAACCACCTCCACCAGAACCACAAAGCTTCAAGTAATATGCATTTGTGTCAATTCCTTTTTTCCAAAGTTTATGGAATTCCTTAGGAATCATTGGTTTAAAATTATCTAGAACTACTTTACTTAGTTCTTTCACATTTCCGAAGAGCGACTTAACATCTCCTTTTAGAAAATCTGCTACACAAGCATCCGTTTGTTTTATAAACTGATCTTTAAGCATTTTTCTAAAACCTTCCTGCTTCATGTTTTCCATAAAAATGTTCACCATAGGGGCAGTTTCCCCAGTAATACCACTATCTAATAAAAAAACAGCACCTTTACCATCTACGGCTTGCGAAGGGATGTCTGCACTTTCAATATCACTTGAGCTATTAATTAAAATAGGTAGGCTTAGATAACTATTTAAAGGATCAAGACCAGAAGATTTTCCGTGAAAAAAAGATTCCATTGCTGCAAAAATACCTTTTAACTCAAGTAATTTCTCTCTTGTTAGATTCTCTAAAATGGTAATTTTATCGGTAGCATATTTATCGTAAATAGCCGCAACTAAAGCGCCACTACTACCCACACCGTATCCTTGTGGAATACTACTGTCAAAATACATTCCTGCTTTAACATCGGCTTTTAATGTGTCGATATCAAAGGCCACTAATTCTGGCTGTTCTTTTTGTAAATTCTCTAAATACAATGAAAAACGACGTAGGCTATCGTTACTCTTGGTTGTAGAAATGGTATGATGTTTATCAACCTTTAAAGCTCCTTTAAAAAAATTATAGGGTATAGAAAGTCCTTTAGAATCTTTGATGATACCATATTCACCAAAAAGTAGGATTTTAGAATAAAAAAGTGGGCCGTGCATAGGGGTGCATTTATATGTTAAATATACATATTATTACAAAGATAGTCTAAAAGTGTTAAATTATATAGTAGGCATAGCCGAAATTTTAACAACCAAATAGTACCGCAACAACTTGAATAGTCGCTATTTAAACAATAAAAAAATTATCCAATAATTGATGCTCCTTGCCCTAAATGGTCTTCAATAAACTCACCATTTTTACAAAAAGCAGCTAATTCCTTTTTAATAAACTCAAGCACTGAAACTTTCTCACTTTCAGGATATAACACATGTACATTTGCACCAGCATCAAGGGTAAAACAAACCTGGCTATCACTATTATTACGGTATTCCCAAATACGGTTTATAATCTCTAACGTGTTAGGTTTCATTAAAATAAAATAAGGCATACTCGCCATCATCATGCCGTGTAGCTGCAACGCTTCGCTCTCTACAATTTTAATAAATGCCGAAATATT
The DNA here is from genome assembly GCF_008974325.1 of Patiriisocius marinus. GTDB lineage: Bacteria > Bacteroidota > Bacteroidia > Flavobacteriales > Flavobacteriaceae > Patiriisocius > Patiriisocius marinus. The sequence goes on from NZ_BKCG01000001.1 coordinate 408,870, forward strand.
ACCAGATTTAAATACTGGAATAAGGCGAGATAAATTGTTATTTGCAGTTGCAAAACGAGCATCAGCATATGGATTACCATTCATTAAATCGTGTCCAACAGTGCTACTTACTTGTTTCTCTCCTTTATCAACTAAAAGAATAGTATCTTGATAATTCGCAAAATTTTCATGTACTTCTAATGGATATTTTGTTCCAAATAGATTACTACTTCCTTTAATAGCATCGTGCTCTCCCCAGACCACTAATGGCCCTTCTAGACTACGCGCTGCACTACCCGATCCTAAGCGTGCTAAAAAAGAAGCTTTTTCTTTTTGATCCTTTGCCGAAACTACCTTACTACCCAATAACAAACTTTCTAATGAAGTTAAGCATATTGCTAATGCACTCATTCCACTTGCACTACTTGCAATTCCACTGCTATGTGGAAATGTATTTATAGTTTCAACCTTAAACGTAAACTCTTTTACAAAAGGAACGTACTGCTCAATTCGCTCGAAGAATTTTTTAATCTTTGGCTCAAAACCCTCTTCTCTCTTACCATCTAAAAACACTTCAAATTTAAATGAACCATCATTCGTTTTCTTACTATAAGTTAATGTTGTTTCAGTTCTACAATTATTAAGGGTAAAACTAACCGAAGCATTTTGAGGCAACTGTTCTCCGTACTTTCCCCAATATTTTACAAGCGCAATGTTGCTAGGGGATTGACAGGAAATACTGCCATTTTCAGGAAAGTTAGTGTATGTTTTTGGAAGAAAATTTATGGTAGACATAGTGTTCATTTTGCCTCACAAAGATACTATTTTGACTTTAGCAGTTCGCTAGTATCATTAATTTATGCATCGTTTTGTAATTGCGCGATGTGGCGCTCACTTTCAGCTTTTTTTCGATAAAATTATTATTCATCTTAACACGGCCCGCACTTATAGTCGAATAGAAATACACGCAGACTCCATCCATTACAAACTCTTCTTCGGGAAATGAAATTTTATTAAACGTCACTTGGTTTTCTTCGGAAGGTATTTCGGCTAAAATGGTAAAATAGCTTTTCTCTTTTTTTTCAATAGGAAATGGGCTACTTGTAAATATTTCTTGAAATGTAACTGCTGAAATAACTACAACTGGAACTTCCCAACCATAATTATCGAAGATGGCTTTAGATATTTTTAATCGTAAGTCTTGTTCTGTTAGTGACGATTTAAAAACCCAATTACCTGTATGGATGTAAACTTCGGGGCTATCAAACCCTAAGTTATCGAGCATCTCTAATTGCTCAGATTTAGGGAATTTTTTATGTCCGCTTACGTTAATACCTCTTAATAGAGCGATGTATGTTTGCTGGCTGATAGCTTTTAGTGTTATTTGTATTCGACCACTAAAGTACTATTTAATAATTACTTATTCTTAATTTCAGCCTGTCGCATAGGCATCGAGTCTATGAGGTTGAAAAACAATTCGGCTGGTTGTGGAGAAGTGAATTGATATTTTTGAGTGCCATCAAGCCCCACTAATGAAACATTAAAACCTGAAATTTAGGAATCACTATTTTGACTCATTAAAATTTCAGAATTAAAATCTACCGTATATCCCGTATTTGTGACGTGATACACTTTGATTTTACGTTCCGCTAGCTTTTCAACTTCCGTTTGTAGGTAACTTTTTTGCAACGCTGCTTCAGAGCTTTCAAAAGTAGGTGTGGAAATCACAATGATGCGACTTTCCCATTGGTGTTTATGTAAATCTTGTGCGTTCATAACAAAAGGTATTAACAATAGAAAGAGTACTTTCAATTTCATATTTTAAAGATACGGTTGTAACTCTTAAAATTGTTCTAATGCTTTGCCAAACTTTGTGCAACAATATAACCACCTGTCCACGCATTTTGAAAATTGAATCCTCCTGTAATGGCATCGATATTTAAAACCTCGCCAGCAAAATAAAGGGATGGAATAAGCTTACTTTCGAAAGTCTTGAAATTTACTTCTTTTAAATTGACACCTCCCGCGGTTACAAACTCTTCCTTGAAAGTGCTTTTTCCATTAACATCAAAATGAGAACCCACTAATTGGTTTGCCATATTCTGCAATTTCTTTTTAGAAATATCTGCCCATATTTCATCATCCTGAATTCCTGATGCTCGCAATAGAACTTGCCACAATCTTTTAGGTAAATCAAACTGCGCGTGTTTTTGAAGTGTTTGTTTGGGGTTTTTAGACTTTAATGATAGTAATTGAAGCACTACCTCGTCTTCGGTTTCATCTAAAAGCCAATTGATTTTTATTGAAAATTTATATTTGTTTTCTTCTAAAATTCGGGCTCCCCAAGCAGATAGTTTTAAAATGGCAGGCCCACTCATTCCCCAGTGGGTAATGAGTAATGGTCCTTCACTTTCTAAAACTGTATTCTTTTTGTTGTCTAAAACTTTTACGCTTACATTGGTTGCAACGCCAGGCAAATCAGCTATGCGTTCATCTTTAATATTAAACGTAAAAAGTGACGGTACCGCATCGACAATTGTGTGACCTAATCCTTCAAGTAAGCGCCATATTTTTGGGTTACTTCCAGTAGCAACAACTACGTTATTTGCCGTAAGCGTTCCATTTTTAGTTACAACGTCCCATTGCGAATTGTTGTTACTTAAAGTAATAACAGGTTCATTTTTTAAAACCGAAATTTGATGTCGGGATGTTTCGGCTAAAAAGCAATCAATAATTGTCTGCGAACTATTACTAATAGGAAACATTCTGCCGTCTTCTTCAATTTTCAACTCAACACCTCGCTCTTCAAACCAAGCAATAGTATCTCCTGTCATAAATGTATGAAACGGCCCCAACAATTCACGTTCGCCACGTGGGTAGTTTTGTGTTAGTTCCTGTGGTATAAACTCGGCGTGAGTTACATTACACCTTCCACCTCCAGAGATTTTTACTTTTGTTAAAACCTCTTTACCCCGTTCTAAAATCGCAATTTTAAGATTGGAATTCATAGAGGCGGCATTGATAGCTGTAAAAAAGCCAGCTGCACCGCCTCCTATTATAAGTATGTCGTATGTATTTTCCAATCGCTTTATTTTGTACCGTTTATTGTACTATTAGTTTTCTAACTATCTGGTTATTTTCTGTTTTAAAAATTACAAAATACAATCCCGAAGATAGGTTAAATGGTACTTCTGTTTCATTATTAGCAAGTTCTATACTATACACTGAAGTTCCGTTTGTTGTAATAATCTCAACTGCCGTCACTGTAACATTAGATGAAAAGTTCAATTTATTAATTGCAGGGTTAGGATAGAAACTGAAATTCTCAATTGCAACTGAATCTGTATTTAAAAAAACACAATCTACAGGATCAAAAAGCACCTCACCTAAACTAGCATCATCTTGTTGGTGAAAGATTACTTCCTCGGCTGTTGCAAGAGTATTTTCCTCACCTTCAACCCAGCAATTACGTAATGCGCTAATTGTGTTTGGTGTGTTGTTATACAATGCATATACTATATTGTTATTTCCATTTTCAGAAAACACATTAGACCCAACGTTTCCAGAATCATCTCCTAAATTGATAGTCGCTTCACCCTGTAATGTAATTCCCCATAAATTACCTCGTACTTGGTTTAAAAATGCTGTTATCTCATTATCGCTTGTAGTAGAATTTAAGTTGATCCCACTACCTCCAAGGTTTGGGTTGTCTTGAATATTGTTATCTTCAATTACATTGTTAGAAATTTGCACTATAGCATTACCACCTAAAATAGTAATTCCGTAGCGATTATTTCTAATAGTATTACCATCAATTACAGCTCTTATAGCGCCACCAACAAAGTTAGCAATTGCAATACCACCAGCTTCAGTATTGGCTATATTACCAATAATTTCATTATTTAAAATTTGCAAATCACTTGTAACACTTGTAGTTCCTAAGTTGATTTGGGGTCTATTAGCATTTAAAATATTATTTCCTTCAATATAGTTTCCAGAAATAGTTGCTGAAACTTCAGAATTTGCAGCTGAACTAATTGCAGGCAAGTCATTAAATGTAATGGTATTATTTGTTATCAGAGGAGTTCCTCTAGAAAGAGAAATCACACCACTTGTAGTAGCACCACCTTCTACGTTTTCAGTAATAACCGAATTATCAATCGCGAACGTTTCGGTTAAAACTCTTAATCCACCACCATTTTTAATAGTGGCATTTTCAATATTAATTACGGAGAATTCTTCAAATCTAAAACCTTCGTAAGGTTGTGCCGTATCTAACGCTAAAAATTGAGTTTCATTTGCTGTAACATCAAACTCACCAAAAACAGTTATTAATATATCTTGCGCCAATAATACTGTAGCGTCTGTATCAATTCGTAATTTATCATTTGCGGCTATCACAAGGTTTTCTTGTAATGTAAATGTGTCGCCATTTACTAAAACTGTAGTTGGACTAGCATTTGCTATATCTGCTAGAGTCCAATCCACCCCTGTATCTGGTGTTGTGTACGTTTGCGAAAATATTGCGGTTGAACTAAAAATGAATACTAAAAGTAGTGTGGTAATTTTTTTCATAATTATTTTTTTAAAGATGGATTAAAACTCTATAGAAAAATGACATAAGGACTCCTCTACCATTTAAACTTCAAGATTAATTCCTATTAATAGCACTACAAAAGTACATTTCTAAAAGTATTAAAAGCAAAAACATTGTTAAGGTTATTTTTCGCATTCTTAAAAAACGTAGATTTACGTTATGATTATCCTATACATTTTTGCAATAATTTTTATTGCAACGCCATTTCTACCTGCAACGGGAAATCCTCATTGGTTTTTTCGAACAGCAGATTTTGTGCGTTTGCAATCTATTGCAATTGAAATAATACTCATTGGATTATTCATGTACTTCGGAAATTTTAATAACACCTTTGATGTAGTGCTGTTTATTGGATTGATAGGTGCAACAATGTATCAACTAGTTAAAGTTTTTAGATACAGCTCATTATTTCCAAGAAGAAAAACTAAAGCCGAAAGTGACGGACGTATTACAATACTTGCCGCTAATGTTTTGCAAACTAACACAAATTACAAAGGCTTTGTAAATTTAATTAATAAATACGATGCAGATATTGTTTTAGCAATGGAAACAAATACTGCCTGGGATGAGGGTTTAAAAGAAATAGAAAGTATATATCCTCATCGCATAAAAGCAACTAACGAAAAGTTTTACGGAATGCTATTGTATTCTAAAAAACCTATTGAAGAGGCTGAAGTTTCCTATGTAATAGAAGATCACGTTCCTTCAATTCACTTCCAAATACAAGTAGGAGCTGAAAATATATTTTTCCAATGTTTACATCCAGCTCCACCTAGTCCAACAGAAAATGAAACTTCAAAAGAGCGTGATGCTGAATTGATTATTTCAGCTAAAAAATTGAAAGACATCCAACTTCCTATTGTCGTTTTAGGCGATATGAATGATGTTGTTTGGTCACGGGTTACTAGATTATTTAAAAAAATAACTAGTATGATTGATCCTAGAATTGGCCGTGGTTTTTTCTCAACGTATCATGCAGGATACTCGTTTATGCGTTTTCCTTTAGACCATTTATTTCACACAGAAGATTTGTTTGTAGATAAAATGGAACGCAGTGAAAACTTTGGGAGTGATCACTTTGCTATGTTCTATGAAATTAAACGTAAAAAAAAAGTAGTAACAACTCCAGACCCAAAATTACACGAAGAAGATATTGAATTAATTGATACAATTATTGAGAGAGTAGAAACTGAATAATAGACTCTAGATTTATAAATAATTTTCTTTTTTTGAAACCCACTATAGCTTATTTAGCCCTTAATTTATAAACTATAGTTAGAGTTACCCCCAATTTATAAAAGCCGACTTACATAACTTGTTTACATTCAGTGATACCTTTAGCTTTATCCTAAACTTTAAAATAAACAGTTATGAAAAAAATAATTTTAGGACTCGCAATTGCTGTTTTGGGCACAACTACTATTAATGCTCAATATTGGGACAAGCAATTTTCAAGTGATTTATTAATGCTTGACGAATACATTAAACGAAATGAAAAAGGTATTTCATTTGATGATACGAACACATACATAGGGACCCCTTATAATAATTCAGAATACCTTAATGGAAACGTTTATAAAAACAATACACTACTGGCTACAAATGTTGCTTTGAGATACAATTGCATTGCCGATGAAATGGAAATAAAAGAAAACCTTTCTGCTTCAAAAGATGATGCTAGAGTACTCACTAAAAGCGAAGATATTTATGTGAAAATCGCTGGCGACATATTTGTTTTTGTACCATATCAAGGTGGAGTTGAAAATGGAGGATATTTTGAGGTTCTTTTTGAAGGAAACCAAATACAGCTTTACAAAAAACACGTCAAAAAATTCACTAAAGAACGTAAAGCGACATCTACCCTTACCTCTGGCTCGAAAGCGAAATTTGAAGATAGACCTGAGTATTATATTGTAACACGTTCTGGAAAATTTTATGCTCTACCAGAATCTAACAAAAGAAAACTTAAAGTGTTTGGAATTAATAAAGACCTAATTAAAGACTTTGTAGATCAAAACGCTTTAGACTTAAGTGAAGAGCAAGATTTAATTAAGGTTATTAATTTTTACGACAAAGCCGATATTGCTAACCAGTAATAAAGTCTTTTAAATAATAAGGTTCAAAATAAGCGACATCTTCTATGTCGCTTATTTTATATTTTGCTTCAGCTAAAATGGCCATTTCATTTGCAGAAGGCAACGCATTTAAAACAAAACTAGCATTAGGATGTAAACAAACCTCTTTAAATTTAGCTGCACCATCTCCAATAAATGTTACATTCCCTTTTTCTAGAGTGTCATTGAATGAAGTTTCATCAATAATTTTAGCCTCAGTATCAGTTACTTGTTTTCGAGCAGTATCGAAAGTTGCAGTATACACTTCCATTCGCCTGGCATCTAGCATTGGAATGACTGTAACTGCATCATTTACTTGGGCTGCAAGCGATGTTAATGTTGGAATTGAAATTAGCGGTATATCTAAAGCATAACACAAGCCCTTAGCTGCACTAACGCCAATTCTTAGACCAGTATAAGACCCTGGACCCTTACTAATGGCTATAGCATCTAATTGGTGTTTGGATATTTCGGCTTTGCCTAAAACCTCATCAATGTAGGTATGTAGTTTTTCAGCGTGTGAAAACTTTTTCCCACCTTCGTTTAGAGGGTTATCTTCTGTTAACGCAATAACGCTTCCATTAATTGAAAGCGCTACTGAGCAATTTGTTGTTGCTGTTTCAATACAAAGTATTGTTGCCATTATTCTTCTTCTTTAGTATCGTCTTTAATATCGATTAAATCATCACACTTTAACAATTTTGTTACTGTGTTATAAGGACCTGTAATAACTTCTTCTCCTTCTTCTAGCCCTGATAATACTTCAATATTACTATCATCTTGGATTCCCGTTTTAATCACTCTAAGTTTTGCTTTATCTCCGCTTTTTACAAAGACAGCTTCAAACTTTTCTTCTTTAGCAGATTTAATTTTATCTCCACTAACTTTCTTTTTAGTACACGTCGTGTCTGTTTTAATTACCACAGAGCTAATGGGTATTCCCACAACTTTATCACGTTTGTTTGTAATAATATCTACTGTTGCTGTCATCCCTGGTCTAAATGGAGAATAGCTTTCTGGTTTTCCTTCGGTTAAATCAGCGTACGATTCAGGAAGAATACGAACTTTTACTTTAAAGTTAGTTACCTGATCTGCAGATAAAGCAGTTTGAGCACTATTAGCAATTTCAGTTACGATTCCTTTAAATTGTTTTTTTAGGTATGCATCAACTTCAACAATTGTTTCATCGCCTACTGCAACTTTTACAATATCGTTTTCATTGACATCAACTTCAACCTCCATATTGGATAAATCTGAAACACGTACAATTTCTGTTCCTGCCATTTGAGCTGTACCAACCACACGTTCTCCTAGCTCCACTGCAAGACGTGATATTGTTCCTGACATTGGCGCATAGATTGCTGTTCTTGATAAGTTGTCTCGTGATTGTTTAACACTCGCTGCTGCGCTCTGCACACTGTAGTAAACAGATTTAACATTAGCTTGAGCTCCTTCGTAATCTGCCGTAGATCTATCCCACTCACTTTTAGAAATTACGCCCTTATCAAATAAGGTTTTATTACGCAAGTATTCAGATTTTGCATTACGCTCATTAGCTTCGGCTTGTGCTAATTGTGCACGAACATTTTGAAGTCCGGCTTGACTTTGACTAACTGCAGCTTGGCTTAAATCTGGATTGATTTTAACTAACAGTTGCCCTTTCTCAACTTGTTGACCTTCTTTTATAGGAAGCTCGATAATTTCACCAGAAACTTCAGATGAAAGAGCTACATCTACTTCGGGTTGTATTTTTCCAGTTGCTGCAACTGTTTCAACGATATCGATAGGTACAATTTTAGCTATACTAACTTCCTTACCGCGCTTGTTATCACCTAGCATTCCTGCCTTTTTAGCGGCAATTAATGCCACAACCAGAACAAGTACTATCCCTAAGATCCAAAAGAGTGTTTTTTTCTTCATATTAAAATTTTAACTCAGTTGCTGGAATTCCAAAATACAATTCCAACACTTTTATTTTAAAAATATAATCATATTTACTTCTATTTACCTCAATACGCGCATTATCATAACGCAATTTAGACTGACTAAAATCGAATGCATTAGTACGACCTACATCATATCTATCCTTAGCATATTGATACGCTAATTCCTGAGATTCTAATGAACGCTCAGCAGCTTCGTATGCTTTCCCCGCACCTTGAGCATCTACAAATGCTTGGTAAACATTTGACTCAAGATCTAATTTCGCTTGTTCTAGTTGAAATTTGCTTCGCTCAAGATTGATTTGACTTCTTTTAATTGCACCTTTAGTTTGAAACCCATTTAGAATAGGAATACTTAGTTGAAGTCCATAAGAAATACCGTCGTTTAAATATAATTGGTCAACAAATGAATCTGGTTGAACCAAACGGTTTATAGTATTTGGAAACTCCCCTATAACTGTCTGACCAGTTTCCTGAACTGTTCCAATAGGCTGTATACTTACAGGATTATCAGGATCTAAATCTTGTGTAAAAGATGTTGCATCAGTATAACGTGTATTATAGCCAAAAAATGCAGATAAAGTAGGCCAAATAGCACCTCTAGCTATTTGTAGATCCTTTTCTGCAATATCAACAGTTGATTGTGCTATTTTAACTTCAGATCTAGACTCTTCTGCAGAATTTATAACATCATCTACTGTTTTCAATAACATCTCAGTTCCTGAAATTGCATACCCTTCATCTACAACATCAAAAGATTCATAATCTTTAATTAATAACAATTGTGCTAAACTTATAAGTGAAATTCTAACAGCATTTTCTGCTACTGCTATACGTTGCTTTTCACTAGCATCTTGCGCTTGAATTTCTAATAGATCACCACGAGGTAACATTCCAGATTCTACAAGACTATTTGTACGGTCTAATTGTTCTAAAGTTACTAAATTTTGAGAGTTAACAACTTCAAGATTTGCTTTATTAAGAAGTACTTGTAAATAACCATTCGCTACAAACAATGATACATCATCTTTCATTTTATCTAGCCTGTATTGGCTTGCTAATTGCGAAAGTTCTGCTCGCTGCACTGTTCGGAAATTTCTCAAACCGTCAAACAAAGTATATCCAACATTAATACTCCCAGAAGCTGAAAGAAATGTTGTTGTTTGTGCATTATTAGTTACAGGATTAAAACTTAAACCTGTATTTTCAGACAGTCCTGCTGATGCATTTAACGACGGAAGAAAAGCCCCTACCGCAGTCATCTTATCAACATCTGTTGCTTGTAAGTCTAATTCACTTTGTTTTATTGAAATATTATTTTCTAAAGCGTACGCTACACATTCCTGTAGTGTCCATTTCTTTTGAGCATTAGCTGAAATGCCAATGGCGAAAATTCCTAAAAGGAGTACTAACTTTTTCATAATTTGATTGTAGTTGCTATGTAAGTCTTTCAAGTATTGAAAGTGTTACACTTTTATGTTAAAATTTGATTAATAACCTGGTCCACCTGGACCTGCCGGCTTTAATTGGTTCCATACTTTGACTTTATCGTCCTTAGTAATTCCACTTTTTATTTCTACAAATAATCCGTCACTAACTCCTAGCTCAACATCTTTTCTTTCAAATTCCTGATCTCCTGTAGCAATTTCAACGTAAGGTTTTTTTGTTTCTGTATCATATTGAACAAGCGCTTCTTTTAATGCTAATACATCAGTTGCCTTAGCTAAAATAATGGACGCATTAGCACTTAAACCTGCTCTAATAAAAGTAGTGTCTTTTTTAGCTAATGTACCTTTAATTTCAAACTGAATAGCGCCATTTTCACTTATTCCCTTAGGAGCGATATAATCTAATACTGCATCAAACTTCTTATTCTCAATGGCACCAACAGTAATTTCTAACGGAAGATTTTCAGAAATTTTTCCAACTTCACTTTCATCCACTTTACCTTCAAATATCATTTTATCAACATCAGCTAATGTTGCGATTGTTGTACCGTCATTAAAGTTATTAGATTCAATAACCTGATTCCCTGTTTTTACAGGAACATCTAACACCATTCCACCAACAGTCGCTCTAATTTCAGTATTTGCTGAGGCACCTAACCCTCTAGCAGTTCCAGTTTTTACTATTGAATACGTTTGTTGCGCTCCACCTAAGTTTACTTTTTCTTGATTATAGCGTTGTTGTGCTTGGTCATAACTTAATTGTGCTTGATCAAACTCGTTTGCCGAAATTACTCCTTTATCAAATAATTCCTTTTGGCGATTATAAATACTCTTTTGGCTTTCAAAAGCAAGACGACTGGTTTCAACTTGAGTTTTAGCACTATTAATATTATTCTGAGCACTGCTTAATGAGTTCACATTAGGCACCACTTTTACTTTTGCAATAAGATCACCACTTTTAATTACATCTCCAGCAACCACAAATATTTCGTCTATAATTCCTGAAATATTAGGTTTAATAAGCACTTCTTCTTTAGGCACAATACTTCCTGTAGCTACTGTTTTCTTAACAATAGTTTTAGTAGAAGCTTGCTCAGTTTCATACACTATAGGGTCTGTTTTATCTTTAGAATAGATATACCAAATCCCAGCGCTAAACGCGATAAGAATTACTATTAGAGTGATAATGGTTCCTGTTCTTTTCATAATTGGTTTTCCACAACGTGTATGGAAATGGTTTAGTTAAACTTAATTTTTAGCCGAAATTTTCAATTCATTAAAATTTCCGCAGTACTTTATATATTATTCTGTTTTCAAAGCGTCAACGGGTTTCATTTGAGTTGCCCTAACTGCAGGTATTAATCCAGCAGAGATACCCGAAATAATCAGTATTATTAACGCGATTACTACTACAAAAATGTTTACTGATGGGTTTGCAAAATTATCTACGGGACCACTTTGCGAGAGGGCATAATTCATTAGCCAAATTACTCCTGCTCCTGCTGCTATACCTGTCATTCCACTAATAATCGTTAATGTCAATGATTCTTGAATTATTTGTCCACGTATATTCCAAGGACTAGCACCTAATGCACGGCGAACGCCTATTTCATTAGTTCGCTCTTTTACCGAAATAAGGAGAATATTAATAATCCCCACCATTCCAGATGCAAGGATTAAACCTCCCACAAAAAATCCTACAAATTTCAATATATCGAATAGTCCAGTTACTCTACCAAATGCTTCGGAACGGTCAAAATTACCTATCGCTCTTTCATCTGTTGGGTCAATAGTTCGTTGCTCTCGCATAATTTCGAGAATACGTGGCTTCAACTCAGTAATACTTGTACCATCGTGTGCAGTAATGGCAAACCAACCTACGTTATCTCCTCTATTAAATACTTGATTGAATGTTGTAAACGGTACATAAATAGTATTAGCTTCTTCCTCTGCGTTACCTCCACTACTACTTGGAGAGAGAAAAGTTCCAATCACCATAAAATTTACGCCGTTAATTTTTATATAGTCACCAATTGGATCTTCTCCTACATCAAATAAACTAGAAACTACACCGTCGCCTATAACTACGCCTTTTCGTTTTTCGTTAATATCTGAATAGTTAATAAAACGACCTGCAGTTATATCCATAGGCTGCTGCTCGATATATTCTGGGTAATCACCACTCACTGTAAATGCACCTGTTTTTTCATTTCTAGTTACATTGTTAGCTCCATTATAACCCCCTAATTGTCCTTTAGGTGATACAAATTTTAATTGTGGAAGTTTATCTTTTAATACAGCAGCGTCTTCTAGTTTAAACTGTACTCTGCGACCTTTAGGAAGCCCTTTATATGGTTTTGAAGTACCTTGTCCCCACATAAACATAGAGTTTGTAGCAAAGTCTCCAAAATCTTTACTTACTCCATTTCGCAATCCAGTTGTTAATGCAAGTAAAACAACTAAAATAAATATACCCCAAAACACTCCAAAAGCGGTTAGAAACGTTCTAAACGGATTTGCATTAAACACCTCAATAATCTCTATCCAGCGATCTTTTTTAAACATATTAGTCGTCTCTTAGTGCATCAATAGGTTTTATTCTTGCAGCACGTCTAGCCGGAATATATCCCGCTAACGCTCCAGCTGCTATTAAAATAAAAACTGTTGTTATTGCTGTATTGAAATCTACTTGTGGCGATTTTATGAAATCGTTATCCACCATAGGGCTTATTAACTGTAATAACCCTACTCCTAAAAACAAACCTATAAATCCTGCAACGGCAGTGATGAATATTGCTTCTTGTAATATTAATGCGATAATTGATGATGGTAGTGCACCTATCGCCTTTCTTACTCCAATTTCTTTAGTGCGTTCTTTTACAATAATGAGCATAATATTACTCACTCCTACAACACCTGCAATAATTGTAAATATTCCAATAAACCAAAATACATTTCTAATCACAGCAATTAAACTATATATTTTTTTAGCTTCTTCTAAAGTATTATCGACTCTAACAGCACTCCGATCTTCTGGGTGAACTGAGTATTTTGCTTTAATGTCTTGCTCCATACTTTCTGAAAGTGCTGCAGATAACGCTACTGCCTCATCAAAATCATCACTCATTTTCACGGTATATGCTAAAGAACGAACTCTATCTCCTCCGTTAAAAGCAATTTGGGAAGTTGGCAATGGAACAAATACACGCCCTTCTTCACGATCTCCACCTGGATCTGAGTATACTCCAACCACTTTAAAATTAACTCCAAAAATGGAGATTATTTCCCCAATAGGATCTTTGCCTTTAAAGAGATCTTTTTTAATAATATTTCCAATAATAGCAACCTTTCGAGTTTCATCCATATCGTCTTGGCTTAAAAAACGACCATCTACTAAGGTGGCATTTTCAATCCATTGTTGATCAGGGTTCGCTCCTTCTAATCTGTAATTTCCTGTTTCACCATTATACGTTACTTGACTTCCCCACATATTGTAAATAGCGGTTTTATATTCAAGCTCATTATCGTATTTATTGTTAATCTCTGTAAAATCTGAATTTCGCAGCTGTATATATCTTCCCGGGTTTAATCCTTTGTAACTTTTTGTTGTAGTTCTTGTTCTAACCGAAACTCTATTTGTAGCATCGCGTTCAAATTGTGATTTCACTCCCTTTTGAATTCCGCTACTAAAACCTAAAAGAATTACTAAAATAAAAATACCGGACGCAACAGATAGCCCCGTTAGGAAAGTACGGAGTTTATTTTTACCTATGGTTTCAAATATTTCTTGCCAGCGTTCAATATCAAACATGTGCAGCGGCTTTACGTTGTGCTTCGTCAGCGCGAACTTGTGTTACTATTGAATCGTCTATAATTAATCCATCTTTAAGATTAACTATTCGCTTAGTCATATGTGCAATATCATCCTCATGAGTAACCAACAAGATTGTTTTTCCCTCATCATTAATTTTCTGAATGAGTTCCATAACTTCATATGAGGTTTTGGTATCCAATGCTCCTGTAGGCTCATCTGCTAAAAGTACTTTTGGATCGCTTGCAAGTGCTCGTGCAATTGCAACACGCTGCTTTTGACCACCAGAAAGTTGGTTTGGCAAGTGTGTTGCCCATTGAGATAAACCAACTTTTTCAAGATAGTGCATTGCTTTTTCAGTACGCTCAGCACGTTTTACTCCTTGATAATAAAGTGGCAAAGCAACATTGTCTAATGCTGTTTTGTAATTAATGAGGTTAAAGGATTGAAAGATGAAACCTAGAAATTGATTTCGGTATTTAGCGGCTACTTTTTCATTAAGATTACGTATTGGTTTTCCATCAAGAAAATATGTTCCTTCATCTGCTTCGTCAAGCATTCCAAGAATATTTAAAAAAGTAGATTTCCCAGAACCTGAGGACCCCATAATAGAAACCATCTCTCCTTCTTTAACCGAAAAATTAATGCCTTTTAAAACGTGCAATGAATTGGCACCTGTTTGATACGATTTATGTAATTCGTTTATTTCTATCATTGGTCTTCTTTATTATTACAAAGTAACAGCCTTAATAGCTGTTAGAATGTGAAAATATTGTTAAGACTTAGACGGGGTTGGTTAGTAAAAGTCTTATTAATAAGACTTTTGAGTTGGAAACTTGTTACAAGTAGGGTTCTTAATGTTATGTTAAATAAATGCAATAGAAGTTATTGAGCAGAAAAATTTAGGGTGTTGTCAAATATGATTGGATTAATACATTCCAAAAGAAGGAGACAACTATTTAATTACTTAGTTTTTTCTTATCCTTTTTTCTACTGCTGTATACCATATATCCAATTGCACCCACTAATAAATAAGGAAATACCATTAAATACATAATTCCATTATTTACTCCTTTAGCAGTAGCTCCTCCATCTTCACTTTCAAGCACAGCACGGCACATAGCACATTGAGCGTCTGCTGGTATTGTTACCAACAGAATTAATATTAATATTAAAGCACTTTTTTTCAAAACGTAAAATTTCAGAATTAATAATACGGAGAGATCATTACATATACAATAACCCCTGTTACAGCAACATACAACCATATTGGGAATGTGATGCGAGCTATCTTTCTATGTGCTGGAAAATTTCCGCTGATTGCACGAACATAAGTTACTAGCACAAATGGAATTACCGTAATTGATAAAACAATATGGGTAAATAGAATAAAATAATATACATATTTTATCGCTCCTTCACCACCAAAAGGTGTAGAGTCTGATGTCATATGATATACAACATACAACACTAAAAAAAGCACAGACAAACTAATGGCTGTCTTCATTAACGTTTCGTGTAAAGTACGATTACCCTTTTTAATCATAACTACCGCCATAATTAACAGAAAGGCAGTAAGTGCGTTTATGCTAGCGTAAATAGGGGGTAAAAAGCCCATTCTATCAACTCCAGGTATTCTTATTGTGAATAAAACTGCAACCGCGACTGGTATAACGATTGATAAAATCCAAATCCATTTGTTGTATTTAGTTGTAACGTCTGTACTCATAATTATAGCAATTTTTTAATATCCTCGATTAACATTTGAACACCTTTATCCTCTAGACCATTGTAATAAATTAAAGGATTTCCGTGTTTATCTTTTCTTGAACGAACATTTCCTTCTGCATCAATAAGAGCAAATAGTCCTGAATGCTCAAAACCATCTGCTTCATTTTCTGCCTTTGCGGCATAAAGATTAAAACCTTCATTTGAAAGCTTTAAAACAGCTTGCTTATCACCTGTTAAAAAATTCCAATTTGGGTGTGACACTTCATAACCATCTGCATATTCTTTTAATACTTCAACAGTATCATATTCTGGATCGATACTAATAGAAGCAATTCCGAAATTTGAATTGTCTAAAAATTGTTCTTCAACTTTAAGCATGTTCGTGTTCATAATAGGGCAAATACTTGGGCAAGTAGAAAAGAAAAACTCCACAACATAAACTTTGCCTTTATAAAAGTTGTTTGTAATAGTTTCCCCATTTTGATTTATAAAACTAAAGTTTGGGACTTGCTGAAGAGTTTCAAGCGTAGTCGACTCATTACTTAAAGAATTAGCCTCCTTATCAAGATTGATAATTTCTAATTCCTCGTTAGATAAAAGAGTAGATTTATCGCTTTCTGAAGTTCTAACGTTTTCTTTCTCTACGGCGTCAGTTGCTGCTGTTCCAATAACTGAACCACTACGACTATCATCAACTACAGTTCCATTTTTAATTCTATCGTGTATTCTTGGAATAAAGATGACAGCAAAAATTAAAATTACTGCTGCTAGGCCTATATATTTAGTTTTCATAGTAGCTAGTTAATTATATTTCTCTTTTATTATATTTTTTTAATGCCCTGCGGTACTCAGCTAATACTACTTTAACATCATCACTCATACGATTATTGATGTCACCTATATCAGCACTGTTATATCCATAAACTAAACCATCGGCCACATCTTCATCATCATTACGACCTCTTAAATTGAGTTCTTTGTCAATTATAAAAACATATGAACTAGTCATACCACCGTCTAATGTATAACCACTTTTCAATGAATCGAAAACTGATTGTATTGCTTCAGTAGAACCGAAAGCAAATTTCCAACTTGTTGTTGGTGCAATTTCACCAATCTTGTTCGTCAATATTTTAGCTTGGTTTCTTGTGTTTTCAGGTAGAAGAATTACAAACTGAAACTCTGAGAATTCATGATTCTTTTTATAAATTTTATGAGCAAGGTTATAAGTAAGTGCTTTGGTTTGTAAAGGATCATTTCCGAAGAAACCAAGAATTGTTATTCTGTCTTTAAGCTGGACTGGATTTCCTTCTAAATCTACAAAACCACCTAACTCTTCAACTCCGTTTACAAGTACAGGTAATTTCCCAAAATTATTTACTCCTGTTGCAAAGAACATATAAATTACAATTGGCAAGAGAAATAAAAAACCTAAAACGAACTTTTTTTTCATAAAGAGAGTTGTTACAAATCTTATTTTAAACGAATAGTATTAGCGATTACACTTAAACTTATTGCTATAGAATACAAATTATTATATCCGTTTAAAATCGTTACAAAAATACGTTACAATAAAAGGATTGCCAAGTTGTGGAAAAGGTTTGTTTCGTTAAAATTTGAGCAAAAAAAATCCCACTGAAAACAGTGGGATTTAATATATGTTATTTAAAGTGATTTTTAGAAATCAAACTTGATAAAGTTATTTTTGTAAACTTCATAAATGTAATCACCTTCTAATAATAATATTAAAACAAGGTAACAAATCAAGAAAATTGCAGTCCAAACTACCATTCTTCTAAGTCCTTTAGCTTCGTCACGCATGTGCATAAAGTCCCAAGTAATATAGTAAGCTTTTACAAGAGTAAGAACTATAAATATTAGATTAAGAGGCTTCATATATATGAATGGTGACAAAAAGATATTTGCAAGTGTTGCAAAGAAACCACCTTCAAAAGAAGACATAAAAGGAGCCATTAACCATTCTGGTTTAATGATACCAAATACTACTTCAATAATTGTAATAACTGATAAGAAAACAAATACACCCCAGATTTTCTGCTCATTCGATTTGAATTTAAGCTTACCTCTAAAGATTGCTAAGTTGTGTTCGTGATGTGCCATTTATAAAAACTTATAATTTTATACTTGAACTATTTAAATGAAATAGTTGCCTTTTAATTTTATTAAACCAGGTAGAAAAAGGTAAATACGAATACCCATACTAAATCGACAAAGTGCCAGTATAGACCTACTTTTTCAACCATTTCATAACTTTTTCTTTTCTCGTATGTTCCAATAACTACGTTGAAGAAAATAATGATATTGATTACAATTCCTGAGAATACGTGGAATCCGTGGAATCCAGTGATAAAGAAAAAGAAATCAGCAAATAATGGATGACCGTATTCATTATGCCTCAAGTTTGCACCTTCAACAACCAGTTTACCGTCATTCTTCAATTTTGCAATTGATGCCTCTCTAGATAATACTGTAGGATGACCATGTTCATCTAAGTATTGTGTACGTATCAACAGGTTATCATTTGCTAAGAAACCAGCTGTAACTTCTTCGTAAGAATATGTAGTAGCAGTCTCGCCACCCATATACCAAATACCGTTACTATCAACGTGTGCCTCATCTGAAGGTACAGGGATATCTGTTGCAAAACTGCTTATAGCAACACGATTACCATCTGTATCTAAAAATTGTAAAATTTTACCACCTTTAGTCTCAACAGCTCCGTACTCTCCTTTAATAAACGTACCCCACTCCCAAGCTTGTGATCCTACGAAAATGATTCCACCAATAATGGTCAAAAACATATACGTAGCAACTTTGCTCTTTTGTAGTTTGTGTCCTGCATCTACCGCAAGTACCATTGTTACAGACGAGAATATTAATACAAACGTCATAAACGCCACATAAAACATAGGCGCTGGTACTCCGTGTAAAAACGGAAAGTGAGTAAATACTTCATCTGCAATAGGCCATGCATCTACAAACTTGAATCTTGAAAAACCGTAAGCGGCCAAGAATCCAGAAAATGTTAATGCATCTGAAACGATGAAAAACCACATCATCATTTTACCATAACTTGCTCTAAGTGGTTGGTTTCCACCTTCCCAAGTTTTGCCTTGGGTTTCTGTTGTTGCAACAGTAGCTTCCATAGAAAGTAATAGGTTTTAAATAGGGTTCAAAAATACAGTTTATTTTTTTATATCTCTAAGGATGATTGCGCATTTTATGCCTAATATGGCACGCTTACACCACAATTTTATATTTCTTAGTTTTAATTATCGCACAAAATACATAAAGAAAAACAAGTAAATCCATAAGATATCAACGAAATGCCAAAAGGTTACGGCTAGTTCCACACCTAATGTTTTTCCTTTTATATACTTCAATTTGTAATGATTATAAATAACCACAACAACCGAAATTAATGCTATAAAAATATGCGCTAAGTGCATTAACACCACTAAATATATAAATGATGTTGTAATACTGCTTTCACTACCTGTGAAAAAATAGCCATTATCAATAATTTGTGAAAAACCTAAAAATTGTAAATACACAAATGTAATTCCAAGTACCAATGTACTAATCAAAAGAACCATTCCTTGATTATTGGCTTCTTTTTTAATAGCAGCTTTAGCTAAATGAAACGTAACACTGCTAAGGGCTATTACAAATAAGCTAATAAAAAATGCTTGTGGCACTTCAAAATCAGTTAGCCAATCCTCACGCTCCTTACTAATAATGTAAGCACTTGTTAATCCAGCAAAACTCATACTCAAACTTATCATCCCAAAAAGCAACATATTCTTTTTTGCTCTTCTAATGTTTTTCTGCTGTTCGTTTATCGTGTAATTCATAATTCAATCAATATTTTTTTTTAGCCGAAATCGTATGGCTCATAGCATTTCGGCTAAAGTTATCTTATAAACTTATCTGCAACATAAATAATTTGTAAAAGTGTAATATAACTCACACTCACTAACATTAATTGTTTCGCAGCTTTATCTGTTTTCAATTTGTATAACCTGACTGCGTAATACACTAACCAAATTCCAATACCACCAATTAATACTGCAGAAAAAGGGGTCAAATACAACCTACCAGTAACTCCAAAAGCAGGTACGAGCGACGCTAAAACTGTCCATATTGAATACAATATTACTTGTACAGCTGTCCCTTTATCGCGACGACCATTAGGCAACATTGCAAAACCACCTTTTTGGTAATCTTTAAATAAGAACCAACCAATTGCCCAAAAATGAGGGAATTGCCAGAAAAATTGAATCATAAACAACGTCCCAGGCTCAATACCAAAATCATTGGTTGCAGCAACCCACCCTAACATAAATGGAATAGCTCCCGGAAAAGCACCAACAAATACAGAAAGTGGGGTTTTAGTTTTTAAAGGCGTGTACAAAAACACATACATAAATATAGAAATCGCACCAAACATTGCCGTTTGCGGATTAATAGTATAAAGTGTACCAATTCCAATAACAGTTAGCACAACCGCTGTAATCATTGCACTTGTAACTCCCATTCTCCCAGCAGGAATAGGTCTATCCTTTGTGCGATCCATTAACTTATCAAGGTCTTTCTCCATGACCTGGTTGTACACATTAGATGCTCCAACCATACAGTAACCACCTACACATAGCAACAGCAACACCATAAAATCTATGGTTTCAGCTCCAAGCAGATATCCTGCAATCGATGAAAACACTACACTTACAGATAAACGAATCTTAGTAATTTCGGTGAAATTTTTTACCAATGAAGGCGACGAAGTATGTGCTTGAGTAGATGCCAAATGCTATTAAAAATAGTGTGTTATTTCAGGCTGCAAAGATACAGTACAACGGTATATTATAACAAACTTAATGACGTTAAAGTAACTTTACTCAATTCAGTTAATTATAATGGTTATTAGGTTTCAATAATACAAAACAACTCTAGATATCGGTTTACACATTAAAAATCATAGTACCAATTAAACAAATCGGTTCTAACTCCAAAGTTTACCCAAGTAGTACTTTCATCAAAAAAGTTAGTTTGCTGCACTTCTGTATCAAGTTTGCGGTAAATAAGGCTGGCATATACTTTTAAATTGGTTGTAGGATTAATTACATATCCACCCTGTAACTCAGTGTGCAGAAAATTAGAAGTATTCCCTTGCCCTAATTCATTACCATCATCACCTGGACGTACATTTTCGGTTCCATAAATATCACCTCCATAAAACAAAGGATCTGTATCAGCATCAAACTCAAGACCTCGTTTTGCGTAGATTATTTTTAAATCTCCAAAAAATCGTTTATTTTGATAACGTGCTATCCCAATAAATTCTTGAAAATTAGCTCCTAAAGTATGTGCCAATGATTGGTTATTATGACCATAGTTTAGTGTTACTGTGTTATGAGAATACGTGTAAGGTCTCACACGATTATACTCTAACTGTACCATCAGATTTTTAACTTTAAAAGGCTCGTAATACTTTAACCCTAATTGAAATCCTGTTTTGTTTTTATAACTTCCATCTCCTCCCAAAACATCACTTGATGAAAACTCATCAATCACAAGTTGCCCATAGGCATTTATCTTATCAGTAAATTTATATTTAGTACTTAGACCAATAATAGCGTTTCCGCCACGCGATCCTGTAGAGAACTCAATAGCTCTATAAAAGATAACTGGATTTATGTAATTAAAATCGAACCCCCGATCATTGTCATTTTCCCATATTACACTTTCAAAAAGTCCAATATTCCATCGCTTTGTAACATTATAACTTAGATAATGATTTGCAATAAACTTAGTTCTAAAAGAACCTCCATCTTGAACTTCAGCTCGCACATCTCTTAAACTCATCCAAGTATTTGTGTATTTCAATTTCCAAAAAGTAGTGTTCAGCTTTATAAAAGGATAAGCGCTGGCATTATCACTTAACAGTAAAGATCTATAACCATCACCCAAAAAGTTTTTACCGTGTCCTAATTGTGCATTAAACCACTTACTAGGCGAATATGAAACATACCCTGTAGCAATTGGATAATCATACGAGTCTGATCTAAATTCTTTAGCAATTCCTTGCCCAGGTATAATAGCTGGATTCCCTCCTGCTGGAGCTCTAGATTCTGCTATACGATTAAAATAGCCCGCAAACCTCCCTTGACTTTCATAAACAACTGCAGCAAAACTTATATTCTTCCCTAAACCTCCTTGCATTCTTACTAAACGCGTATTATTATATGTATTGATATCGTCACCAGTATCCTTACCCACCTGCAAATCAACTCCTGGATCTAAGGTTAACCAATAGTCTTCACCTTGCAAACGAACCATGTTTTCATTCCAAAACTTTTTCCCAAACCAAGATGATTTATCAAATTTTAGCGAATCCTTTTTACTTCGGAAATTATAATAACGATTAACCTCACTAAAAATATATGGCTTTTGGGCTGTGTGGTTGTTAGTACCCACTCTATTCATTGCTGCATCAAAACGTGCATATTCTTGATGAGACAGAGGAATATTAATATTGCTTTCGTATTGAGGTTCAGAAAATGAATACTTCTTAATCGCATCATATTCATCAACAACTTGATCTTGTACTTGACTAGTTTGATTCTGTGAAATTTCCGAAGAAACAGCAACCACTCCTGTTTGAGAAGAACTATTTTTTCCAGGTTTAACTAACGGGATATCTAATGGCATTGTAAACTGAACAAAAGTTGGACTACCACCATAAGTTGCAGGCTGCACTGGATTGATTGCCTCAAACACACGTTTTGTTTCGTCTTTTAATTCTTGATATACCGCATCAACATAAAGTACTTTGAAATTACCCGAAGTATTTACCTCAAAAAAAATACTTATCATTCCGCTATATGATTCTTTTTCTACAATTTCAGGAACCTTGAAATTCTCGTAAATATGTTGCCTCAATTGACTGTAAAAACACGATTCTACCTCATCAAACGCGACAGATTCACACGCTTTAAAAACTGGAAACTTCTCAAAAGAATTAGTACTAGTTTGAGCAAAAGAAGCTATAGAGCTTAATATCAATAGTAGCGCAACAAGTTGTTTCATTTATGAATGTTTGGGCTTGAAAGATACGTTTTTAATAAAAGTATTCCAATGAAAAGCCCGCTATTGAAGTTTCAATAGCGGGCTTAAAAAACGTAATATCACTAATTATTCTACTTTAAAACTAATAGGCACTAAATAAGAAACAGCAACATTTGTATCTCCCATTCTACCTGGGGTCATTTGCGGCAACTTTTCAATTACGCGTATTCCTTCATCTTGCATCTCTTTTTGAGTAGCTCTTGCTTTCACTTCCGTCACATTTCCAGAAGCATCAATTTTAAATTGAACATAGATTTTATGAACATCTTTTTTACTCAATCCATTAAAATTATCTGTTCTAAATTTATCACTAATAAAAGCGCTAATTTTAGACGACATACAAGCTTTCTTTTCTTCATTAGTTCCTAAAGATTCACACCCTGGAAACACTGGGACAAACTCTACTTGATTAATGTTTCTTGGAGCATTAGTATCAATAGTAGGTTTCGCCGGCTCTGTCACAATTGCAGGTTTTGCAATAGGGGGGTCTACATTTGTAGCTATAGAAGTATCTTCAACATCTGGTGTAGTATCTGGTACTAGCTCAAAATCCTTCGAGAGCACACGTGTTGGAAGTCGTTTAACTACAGGCTCTACTTTAGCGATAACTTTTTTAACTTCAACCTGTGGCTTTTCAATGGTAAAATCCATAATTGGAATTTCAAAGAAGGGATCATCGGTATTCGCTTTTTCTTCAACTCTACCATAGCCAATCTTTACTTGCATCATAAAGATCACCGCTAATAATGATAAAATTAATCCTATTTGAAAAAATAATGTACCCGTAGATTTACGGTTTACACTTTTTTTATCTTCCCTTTTACTAGTCATTTTTGGATGGCTGCTAGTTACATTGTTATTTGATGGTTTCATAATGTATTGTATTAAGGGTTCGTAATACGTTAACATTATCAATGTCTATGCCAATTATTCACATTAATACAATCAAAAGCTTAAGATAAATTTAATACAGAAGCAAAAAAGGTGGTTAATTAATAACTTACAATGGTTTTAGTTGAAATAAAAGCAAAAAAAAGACCGTCTAAATTAGACGGTCTTTTTAGTAATATAAATATCAATTAGTTTTCAATCTTAAACTTAATTGGTAGAGAGTACAATACTCCTACAGATTGACCACGTTGCTTTCCTGGTGTCATTTTAGGTAACGCTTGGATAGTTTCAACTGCTTCAGTTTTTAATCTTGGGTGTGGTGCTCTTGCACGAACATTAGTAATGTTACCCGTTTTATCAATTTTAAACTGAACATATATCTGTTGAACTCCTTCAAGTCCTAAATCACTAGCAAGTTCTGTATTAAATTTCTTCTGTACGAACTTCTGAATTTTATCAGACATACATTTTTTCTTAGCATTGTTATCTCCTGCTGTTTCACAACCTGGGTAGATTGGCACATTTTCAATAACTGCGAAAGGCACATCGTCAATAATCTCTTCAACTGCCTCTTCGATTTCCTCGATTTCAACAATCTCTTCAGTTTGATTTGTTTCAGTAGACTCAATTATAGTCTCTTCAATTTCTTTCTCATCCTCAACTACCTCAATAACTTCCGGCGCTGGCGGTGGCGGTGGTGGTGGCGGTGGTGGCGGTGGTGCATTCAATTCAGTAATTGGGATGTCTTCTTCAAGTTCATCTCCTACATCTAATGTGTCCATCGACAAATCTCTGTCATATGACTTCCATTCAACCGCTTGCCACGAAAGAAAAAGCATCAAAGCTAGACCTGCAGCGAAGTAGACTGCGCTCCATTGCTTTAAATCTGCTTTTGGATTTTTTTTAAGTTCCATAATTGTTCATTTATATAAGTTATAAAAATATAGAAAATCTATTGTAAACTAAAACAATACTCTCGTAAAGTTATAAAATTCTCTTCTGAAATATTCTAAATGCAATAAAGCCAGCAATTAACCCAGCTGTATTAGCTATCACATCAAAAACATCGCCTGTTCTACCAAAATCAAGATAGGTTTGCAAAAACTCAATAATTATGCCATATAAAAATATGAAAACTAGAACTTTAGCCACTAAACCATTTGAAATTTCATTTAAATTTCGTCTATAGAAATAGTAAAGCCAAAAACCAACTAGACACATATGGATACCAAAATGCACTACTTTATCCACGTTTTTTATTGATGTCTCAGTGACATCACCCGTAGGAGAAAGTAGTGCAATTGTTATAATGATAGAAAAACTAATTGCGGCTAAAAGTATATTTTTAGGCGCCAACAAGTTCTTTGTAAGCTGCATCATCCATTAAAGTTGAAACTTCATCAAGATTAGATAACTTAATTTTAATCATCCATCCATCACCATAAGGATCTGAATTGACTTTCTCTGGCTCAGACTCTAAGCTTTCGTTAAATTCAATTATCTCACCTGATAGTGGTAAAAACAAATCTGAAACCGTCTTCACTGCTTCCACAGTTCCAAAAACTTCTTCAATTTCTAATGTTTCGTCTAATGTTTCTACTTCAACATAAACGATATCACCCAATTCTCCTTGAGCAAAATCTGTAATACCAACTGTAGCTACATCGCCATCAATTAGTACCCATTCATGATCCTTCGTGTATTTTAGGTTCGCTGGAATATTCATCTTGTAATCTTATTTAGTGTTTATTAATTTCCGAAATTATATCTTAACGTTAACCCACTTCTAATGGTAGTTTGAGGAAACGCTGTCGATATTGCATATTCTGAGAAAGTATGGTCGTAATAGAATGCTGCTGTTAAATTTTTACTTAAAGCATAATCCATTAAAAACTGTACTCCATAAATTGTTTGTCCTGCCGTTGTTTGGTTATTTTGAATATCCAAATAACGTATAACTGTTCGGTTATCTCTTCGTGATAAATCAAGCTTGAAATTTAAATCACTTTTAAGAACTTGCTTTTTACCTCCAAAGTTTGTTCCTATACGCAAATCTTTAACTCTATAACCTAATCCTAAAATTATTTCATCACCTTTTATTTCAGTCAATAAGTTGTTTGCAAAACTCAACCCTAACGCTCTATCTTTTCTATATTCAGCACTAATTTTGACTGAATTTTTCATTTCAAAATCAATTTTGATTAATGGAGAGAATTGCTCCGTCAAGTTCACATTAGTTAAAAATTGTTGACTTTTAAAGTTACCTGCCTGATCCACTTGCGCTGTAGATGGATCTCCATCAGTTATTCTATCATAATCTAGGTTTGTCTGAAACTGGTTTACTGTATATCCTGCACGGTAACCATGTTGTAATGAAAATCTTTTAAAGTTCTTTTTAAACCAAGAAACCCTCATTAATCCCGTATACTTAAGATCCCAATTTGGCAATGGAACGTCTCTAAATATCCCTGTCTTCTCTTTAGACGCATCAGTTCCCTTATAGGCAGAAATAAATGCCGGAAGTAACACATCTTGACTTGTAGCTCCAAACCCAACAGGATATCCTGTGTCTGGATCTACCGGGAAGGCATCGGTACCATAAAAATCTCTAGCTAACCTATTAGCAACAATCAATCTATTACTTCTAAAAGCTTCAAAAGCAGCTGATTCATCATCTGAACTAGCATCAAAAGCTGTCCCAATTAACAAAGTTGATATATTAAAATTACCCGATGTTACTGGAGTTAATGAATTGTACAGACCGTCGTCGATAATATAATTTTCAGAATAATTTTCTGCATAAATACGACTTCCGTTAATGTCTATTTTTAAATCCTGAAGTGGTTCTAAATTAATTTGAGCATCTAATTGTCTTGTTTCAGTTTCTGTATATTGCTCATTAAATTCCGGATACAATGTTAACCATCCATTACGAGCTGCAGTTTCTCTAATTTCAGCTTGACTTCCAAAAGTAAAACCTGTAGTTGGTTTTAATGTTCCAACAAAACCAATTGAAGGAGTGTATCCTGGAAGGAATGTACCATTAGTTTCTTGATAATTGATTCCTACTTTTTTAATCATAGTTAGCAATCCTACAACAGTATTTAATGCTTGATCGCCTGTACTGAGACCTCCAGCGTTACCGGTATTACCTCTTGTATCTCCAAGACTGCCTCCTTTAGGATCATTAACATTTGAAGAAAGATCTCCTTTTTCTTGTCGACCTACTTTTCCACCTTTCACATTTGTTCCATTTCCTCCTTTTTCCAATCCACCTCTAGTAGAAGATCTACTTTTCTTTTTCTTAGTAAGACCTATATACTTATAAAAAGCATTCATATCAAAATTAGAATTGATTCTATGAGTACTTGAATTTTGAACTGAATTTCCTAAATCAAATGTTTCTGTAGTTCCGTCACGTAATGTAATATCGATACTATTAAACAAATCACTACCATCTTGCCATTGGAAATCTCCAGTATAAGAATAGGTCGCTTTTATCCATTTTAAGAATGGAAATTTAGAAAATGGTAAATCATAATTTAATTGAAGTGACTGGAAATGTCTGTTAGGATCACCTACATCAAAGAAACCATCAAATACTCCTATTGAATTATCAACATTACCATCATCATCCAAGAAATTAGAAACAATACGATCATTTGATGATGTAAAGTTAAATCTTAGCGATTTCGTCAAATTGTAGTTTATAGCATAATCCCAATTAAAAAGGTAATTACGTTGGTATAATACAGGTAAACCAATGTTACCATCAAGTAAGTTTAATTCTCTAAATTTTTGCTCGTTATACTGTCTAACAATATTAGAATTAACAGCAATACTTGTTGGTAAATAATTGACATTAAAGTCCTTTAAAAACTGCCAATATTTATTAGTAAATATTGAATCATTTTTCTTGAAAGGTTCAAATGTTTTTGGTCTAAAGCTATACGCATAGTTTGCGCCAACTCTAACATTTTGATCTAATGCATCTTCAACTTCAAAATCGTGATGATCAATTTGATTATAAGATCCTGAAAATGTGAAATTCTCTACATCATAAATCTGCGGTTTAGAATCTCCTACACGTTCTTTCCTCACACCAATTAAGTTGATGCTCTGGCGTTTTGTATAATCTACAGACTGTGCTCTGATTGCTTCTTGCTCCTCTTCAGTTTCAGCATTATCAATTCTAGAATCTAATTCAATATCTTGAAATTCTGGATCGTATTGAGGTGTAATTAATTTTTCCCCTATTCCGTAGTTAAATGGAAGTTGGATACCCCAAGCTTTTGGAAGCATTTGTCCAAGGTTAAAATTTGTTACAATATCATACTGTTGCACATCTTCTCTACTACGCTCATTAGGTCCTTGCTCTACTGAACCAAAACCAATAGTACTCCTTCTACCTGTTGCACTAACATTTGCAAAATCTGCAAAATTTGTATCTAAACTTGCAACTGCAGCCCAACCACCTTGATTATTTAATTCTGAAAGGCGTAATTCATTTACCCAAACTTCGCCACAAATATCTGTGTTAGTAGCATTTCGAAGTCCAATCATTGCGACACGAACATCACCAAAACTTGGATTACCTTTAATACCAACTCTTAAATCATTCTCATCACCAGCAGCAGACTCTGCATCTAAATCAGCTTGGTCAAAGAAAATTAATTCGGTTGAACTTAGCGTTGGATCTCCTAAGACCCTAGTTTTAACCTCTTGTAAAAGTTTTAATGGTAGATTTAATCGGTTTTCAATTGGCCAAATTTCCTCAGCACTTGTAGCACCAAATGATGTTGTATTTAGAGGAATTTGTACTTCGTAGAAACTTTCGGTTAAATCATTACCCAATCTGATAAATGCATACATATCACCATCACTTAATGAAGTTTCATTTTGAAGTGACTCAGCATGAATAAACATTTCTAGGTTTTTGTATTGACGCATATCAACATTGAAGTTTTTATAAACTCCACGACCATCATTAGGTTCTAAACCACATACACGTAATGCTAATGATTGTTCATCCTGACGAATAATATTATTATTGTTATTTAATTGTTCACGAATTACTCCTGGAGGAAGTACATAAGGAATAGGTTGTCTGTTTTCATTATCTATAATGTTCACAGCTTCCACCTCAAATGTTGTATCATCAAGATCTGGATCTTCTAAGTTAACCAAATCAAGTGTTTGAAGGTAACGACGGTAATCTCCACGAACTAATTCAAGTGTACCAAAACGTAATGTTGTTGGCTGCTCAAAACCTGACATATACATACGCATAAAACGAATTGATCTGAAATCGGATATACCGTTAACTGCTTGGTCAAAATCTGAAACAGGAACCTTAAATTGTACCCATCTAACTGGAATAGTACTGTTATTAGGAAGTGTTACGTTATTTTCACGCACATCAGTGATATAATCATTTGTTCCAGGCTCTAAAGAACCTGGCTCAATAGGAATATTATATTCATAATAACTATCTACGGTATTCATCGAGTTATCACGGTTAATATCTTCAACATCTGGTTGAGTTGTAGAACCACGATTATCATTTGTTACATCAACAGGAGAGTTTCCTTCTGTACCATTATATAGCTTATATCTATTTCTAATATCACCTGAAGCTTGTAAGAAATATTGATAATTATCATTAGCTGGATCTCCTAACCCTGCAAAACTCGGGAACATCCCTGCTTCTTCAGCATTGTTTAAACCATCATATCCAATATCTTGATTTAATCGCTCTTGACCTTCCGTATCAAACGTATATACTAATGATTGGTTTGTAGGAACACGACCCCAAACTGTTGGCGTTGTATTAACCGCACCCCCTTCATCTGGAAGTCCGTTTTCATATTGTTTACGCCCGTCTTTTAAGATATCTTCTGAAATGTTACCTAAGTTAAAACTTAAAGTTCCACCTTGGTTTGTCGCATTTTCATCATAAATAAATGGATCCATTACCCAAAACTGAATATACTCAACATTACTTCGTTCAAAATCGGTAGTAGAAAGCTGACGAGATATTGCTCCAAAATTTTGTGCTGGATTTGGAAGTTCATTAGATCCGTTTGCAGCTGGATTAAAATTATATTCACCACGCTCTCCAGGATAGAAAGATAAATCTAATGAAAACAATGCTTGCGTTTGCCCTTGAATGATATCTTGCTCTGGGAAAATTTCATCTCTAAAAACACGACGTGTAAATGGATTAGACAAATCATCATCTGTAATTCCATCTGGACGCTGACTACTGTAAAAAATAGGGTCAATTGTATACCAATTTAATCTTGCACGTCTATAGTTATAAGCCAATACGCTATTTGCAGATTCCCCTCCGAAACCAAATGGAGACGCTCCTAAATACCATTGCAATGGGGAACTAATATCAAATTCAGTTTGTGACGATTCAAAATCATCAACATATACAGTTGTTTTACCATTAAAGTCTGAAACATCTGGAGCACTTGGCAACAAATACGCAAACTCACCTCGAACCGATAAATTTGATTCCACATCAGTATCGATGTTTGGAAGCTTGTTAACTAAACGAGTGAAAAAAGGCACCTCAGTAGAGTACTGAGCATTAATACCAAAAATCTGGTTGTTAATAGGCTCAACAGCATAGGTTGACTTTTGCGTTAATGGACGTTCATTTAATTTTAAATACGTACCACCAATAATAAAATTATCATTGAATTTATGTTCAATATTCAACCCTGTAAATCGCTTAGTTTGTTGCCCAAACAATGTATTATTTTCAACTGAAATATTAATAGGTGTATTTGAAGCTAAAATTGCCGGATCTAAAATCTGTACTCTACCTAATTGATAGTTTACAGTATAATCAACACCTTCAGAAAGTGTTCTTCCTCCAGCAGTTACTACTACAGACCCTTGCGGAATATTAAAAGCCCCAATTGGAATTCCATCACCACCAGTTGATTTATAACTTCCGCGAATCTGGAATTTATTTTTATCACTCTGTGTTTGTTCAGCCTGAGTTTTAGTCGCGTTATAAAGTGCACTAAAAACATATTTGTTTTGATTTGCATTATAAGTAGATGGAACATCATAAAGATCATCAGCCATATTTGGCGTGTCATCTAACTTATCAAATAGAAACTCTCCAAAAGGTTCAACACTTGTAAAGATGATTCGACCATTTTGTTGATCTACTGTAAGTCCAGGTAAAAAATCGAAAAACCCATCACCACCTTGTTGAGGGTCATTATTATAATTCAACCTATCAAGATTGAAAACTTTTAATAGAATAGTATTATCTACATCTTCTGGTAATGCTACGGCTGGGTTTGAAATTG
Source organism: Patiriisocius marinus (assembly GCF_008974325.1). Taxonomy (GTDB): domain Bacteria; phylum Bacteroidota; class Bacteroidia; order Flavobacteriales; family Flavobacteriaceae; genus Patiriisocius; species Patiriisocius marinus. Next base: position 439,867 of record NZ_BKCG01000001.1, read on the forward strand.
TTCCTTCTGCTGCAGTAATATAGTTTAACGGAGAAGGATCTTTATATAAAATATTTAATCTAAAATCTTCTTGCTCTAATTGAAAAGCACCTAGACTATAGATATTTTTCATCATCAAGTCCCAAATAGGCTCCCCTACATTGGTAATATTACTTTTCAGTAACTTTACAACTAAATTTTGAGGTATTCCTTCAATATCAACATTCCCAGGATTGCCAGGTTGTCCCGGTTCTACAATCCCACCAGTTGCATCTACACCGTCAGTAGAGAATTCTCCCACTTGATATACACGACCGTTGACTGTAAACTGGAATGAAACCCCTAAAACCTCGTCATTATTTAATCGTTGATTCAACGAAATATATCCCAACTGAGAGTTTAAAGTATATTCATTAGGCTGTAATCTTCTTGCATTTTCTAATGCTACGTAATCTGAACCATCTTGAACTTGAACACCTCCAAAACCGGACTGCACTGTTGCAATATCACGTATTTGTTCGTTTAGAATTGTTTGAACTCCAGTTTGATCAATTCCAAATGGATTAAAATCATTGTTTGAGTTATCAGGAAAAGCAGTACGTGCTGTATTAATGAAACCTCCTGGAGGTATTGCTAAACCAACATTAGTAGGATCAGACTCCCCAATATCTTGAATTGCCACAATATTACGAACATCCTGTGTTTGATTACCACGATTGGTAATCCAAGCTTCCATACGTGTAATCTGTATATTAGAATTAATAAAAGGATATTGCTCTAGTACTCTGTTATAATTATCTCTAAAATAGTGCGCTAAGAAAAAGTGACGATTTTCATCATAGTCTAAAGCGAAAAATTCAAAGTCGGTTACTGTTGCCCCACCTTCTGCTGTCACATTTCTAGTTTCTGAATTCTGCTCAGAGAAAACTCCAGTAATAGTTGTTTTACCAAATTGCAATTCAGTTTTAACACCAAATAAACTTTGAGCACCTGTAATTAGCGTTCCGTTTAATGGCATACTTACATTACCCACTTCAATTTTACGAATTATATCATCTTCCGTTGGAGTGTATTCTAATTTTACTTGATTTTGGAAATCAAATGTAGACTGTGTGTCATAGTTCGCACTAACTTGCAAACGCTCTCCAACTTTACCTAATAAACTTAAACTAATTCGCTGATCAAAATCAAAAGAAAAATTGCTTCGGTTTCTTGGTGAGAATGCTGGATTATCTTGTTTCGTATACAGTATACCTAAGTCCATTTCAACTGTACCTTGTGGTATTACTTCTATAGTATTTCCGCCAAAAACAGTCTCAAAGAAACTTGAATTCACATAAAATTTAGGCAATAAATTTTTCTGTTCTTCTTCACTTCCCTCTTTTCTACCATCTGCCGCGTCAATTTTTGTTTTGAAATATTCACGCATTTCTTGGCGCAAAATCAAATCACGATATTCATCAGGTGTTAATATTACAGGCACACCTATATCAAAATTCCCTAACATCTGGCTATAGATATAGCGATCTGTTACGGGATCGTAAGTATATAAATCCTGAATACTTCCTGATTGTGGCAATTCAATTCGCCCCATAGATGAGCCAGTTGCCGTGGAATCCTGTGCAAATGCAGTAGTGAATCCTCCAAGAATGATTGTTAAAACGAGTAAATGCTTGATAAAGCTATTTGTACAAACGTAAATCTTTGCCTCCAATAGTTACAATTTTTTTAAAGCCTGCTTAATGATATCTTCAACGGTTGCCGTAGGATCGTTTTTAACGATTGTGTCACAAACTTTCTCAGCCTGTTTACGTGCAAAACCTAAAGTCTCTAGAGCAGATAACGCTTCATTTTTATTCGTATTGCTTGAAACAACAGAAACATCTTCCAAGCCGTACACTTTTAATATTTTATCTTTAAGGTCTAACAGTACACGTTGCGCTGTTTTAGCACCAATTCCTTTAACAGATTGGATAGTCGCAACATCGCTACTTGCTATAGCCTCTTTAACTTGTTGCGGTGAAAGTGAAGACAACATTGTGCGTGCTGTACTTGTTCCAACTCCCGAAACAGATATTAACAACCTAAAAATTTCCCTTTCAGAAACAGTTGAAAACCCATATAAAATATGAGCATCCTCTCTTACCTGCAAATGGGTGAATAACTTTACACTTTCTGAACTAGGAAGTGCTGAAAATGTGTTTAGTGAAATGTTCACGAAATAACCTACGCCATTGCAGTCTATAACTACATCTGTAGGGGTTTTTTCTACTAGCCTTCCTTGCAAGTGGTGAATCATCTCTTAATTAATTGTTAACGACGCCAAATATAGTACATTTTATTGGGCTTTACCACGGCAAAAAAGCAGGAAATTAATTCAAAAAAACGAATTATTTTCCTGCTTTATAAGCGCCTTAATTATTTTAATATACTGAAATTTTAAACTTCAATATAATTGAGATTCTATCAAAAAATTAGTTGATTTTAAACAAAAAGTAACATGTCTATTAAATTGATAGACACGTTACTAAAATTTCTAATTTATTTACTCTTAGCACTATGCTTTAGCCTTGACTCTTTTTGCTGAGCATCAACAACCGCAACAGCTGCCATGTTAACCATTTCCTCAACGCTTGCACCTAACTGCACTATATGCACCGGCTTTTTCATACCAAGCATAATTGGCCCAATTGATTCAGTTTCATTAAGTTCTTTAAGTAATTTATAAGTACTATTTCCTGAATCGAGGTTTGGAAAAATCAAAGCATTTACCTTTTTTCCCGCTAACTTAGAAAAGGGAAACTTTTTTTGAAGCATTTCTTGATTAAGTGCAAAGTTGGTTTGTAACTCACCATCTACATGCATATCTGGATTTGTACGATGTAAATAAGCTACTGCATCGCTCACTTTAGTGGCGTGTGGATCTTTAGACGAACCAAAATTAGCATAACTTATCATTGCTATTACAGGAGTCAAACCAAACATTTTCATGGTGTAGTTTGTCATTTGTGCAATCTGCGCTAATTCCTTAGCGGTTGGATCTATATTTATTGACGTATCACTTATAAACAACGGGCCACGTTTAGTCAACATTAAATTAGTTGTTGCAACTTTATTAACTCCATCAAACCTACCTATTGTTTCTAAAACGGGTCTAACAACTGAAGGGTATGCTCTAGAATAACCTGATATCATTGCATCTGCGTCACCTTCATTTACCATCATACCCGCAAAATAATTACGGCTTTTCATTAAATGCTGAGCATCAAAAAGTGTTACACCTCTTCTTTTTCTATTTTCAAAATGCTTTTGGGCATATTTAAGTAATGTCTTGGCTTGATCATCTGCTTTAGGATCAATAATTTCAACATCTTCATCAAATTCTATTTGAGACATAAGTTCCAAAATAATCTCTTTTCTTCCTAATAGGATAGGAATTCCGATTCCTTCTTCATGAACAATTTGTGCCGCTTTAAGAACATCTAGATGATCTGCCTCTGCAAAAACTATACGTTTTGGGTTTCGTTTAGCTCTACTATACAACAAACGAACAATTTTATTATCGCTACCCATTCGTTCATTAAGCTCATCAATATATTTTTACCAATCTTTAATTGGTTCTGTAGCAACACCACTTTCCATTGCTGCTTTTGCAACTGCAGGAGGTACCGTTGAGATTAGTCTAGGGTCAAAAGGTTTTGGAATGATATACTCTCGGCCAAAAATTAGCTTCGTTTCACCATAAGCAATATTTACTTGTTCTGGAACAGGTTCTTTAGCTAATGCAGCAAGTGCTTCTACAGCAGCCATTTTCATTGCTTCATTTATTTTTGTGGCCCTCACATCTAAAGCTCCCCTAAAAATAAAAGGAAACCCTAGTACATTGTTTACTTGATTAGGATGATCGCTTCGTCCAGTAGCCATTATAATATCATCGCGAGTTTTACAAGCTAAATCATATTCTATTTCAGGATCTGGATTTGCCATAGCAAAAACGATAGGACGCTTAGCCATAGACTTTAACATCTTTGGTGTTACAATATTCGCTATAGAAAGACCAACAAATACATCGGCTTTTTCCATTGCTTCTTCTAAAGTATCAATCTTTCTAGCAGTAGCAAATTCAGCTTTTTCATCAGTAAGATTATCACGATCTTTTCTAATAACACCTTTGCTATCAATCATAACAATGTTAGCGTCTTTTGCACCAAAGGCCTTATAAAGCCTCGTACAAGAAACCGCAGCAGCACCTGCTCCGCTGATAACAATTTTCACTTTGTCTATTTTCTTTTTAGCAATTTCCAAAGCATTTAATAATGCAGCTGCAGATATAATTGCTGTACCATGTTGATCATCGTGCATTACAGGAATATCTAATTCTTCCTTCAGGCGACGTTCAATTTCAAAAGCTTCAGGAGCTTTAATATCTTCAAGGTTAATCCCTCCAAAAGTAGGGGCTATATTTTTTACAGTTTCAATAAAAGCATCAACATCCTCTGTACCTACTTCAATATCAAATACATCAATATCTGCAAATATTTTAAATAACAATCCTTTTCCTTCCATTACAGGTTTAGATGCTTCAGGACCTATGTTTCCCAAACCTAATACCGCTGTACCGTTAGAAATTACCGCTACTAAATTCCCCTTTGCAGTATATTTATAAACATTATCTACATTTTTAGCAATCTCAAGACAAGGATCTGCCACTCCAGGAGAATAAGCAAGAGACAAATCTCTTTGCGTCGCATATTTTTTAGTGGGTACAACTTCAATTTTACCCGGTTTTGGTTTAGCATGGTATAATAATGCTTCGCGACGTCTTGATTGTTTACTCATAAAAATGTATTAATTAATACTCTTAACTTACAAATGTAACAGAGATGATTGAAAAGTAAATATATTCTATAATAATTAACCTTTTTATAATAGTTAGTCACTATTATTTAAAAAGTTAATATTTCGGATTAAACCCTCGAATTTGGTTCTTTTAACTGCACTTTTTTTAAAGATTTCAGCAAAAACATCTCTCGTTATTTCCTCCCAATCCTTTTTTGAATTAGTAAGCAATGATGGATTAGGATTAAACAAAGGTTCTTTATGCGATTTACTAAAGCGGTTCCAAGGGCAAACGTCTTGACATACATCGCACCCAAACATCCAATCATCAAATTTACCTTTAAAACTTGACGGTAACTCATCCTTTAATTCGATGGTAAAATAACTAATGCACTTACTACCATCAACAATATAAGGATCAACTATTGCTTGTGTAGGGCAAGCATCAATACACGCAGTGCAATTACCACAATGATCTGTAACAGCATAATCATACTCTAATTCTAGGTCTACAATAAGTTCTGCTATAAAATAAAACGACCCTACTTTTTGAGAAAGTAAATTACTATGCTTTCCAATCCACCCTAAACCACTTTTAGCAGCCCAAGCTTTATCTAACACTGGTGCTGAATCAACAAAAGCACGACCATTTACCTCTCCTATTTCTTCACGAATAAAATGAAGCAATTTTTTAAGTTTATCTTTTATAACAAAATGATAATCTGTTCCGTAAGCATATTTTGATATTTTATAAGAAGTGTCTTTTTGCAACTCTTGAGGATAGTAATTTAGAAGTAATGATATTACACTTTTAGAACCTTCCACTAACAATGTAGGATCTAGGCGCTTATCAAAATGATTCTCCATATAGGCCATTTCGCCATTCATATTTTTATTTAGCCAAGACTCTAACCTTGGAGCCTCTTCCTCTAAAAATCCGGCTTTACTTACACCACAAGACATAAACCCAAGACGACTTGCCTCAGCTTTTATCTTATCAGTATATGTTTGGGCTAAATTAATGGGATACGTTTTTTTAATCTCAAAACAACTTGCAAACTCTAAGTAGATGTAATTTATCGCTTCTCAAATTCTAGAAATGCATCTTTTGGTTTTAAAGTAATTAATGGAGTGATTTTAATAGGCGTAGTCTTTTCTTTAATTCTGAAATTTTCAAGTAAGGTAGTAATAGCTAATACCATTTCATACATAGCAAAATTGTTCCCAATGCACATTCTTGGACCTGCTCCAAAAGGAAAATAATGTCCTGAATATTCCTTTGCTTGCATTCGAGAGAAGCGAGTTGGATCAAATTTTTCTGGATTATCCCAAAATCTTTTATCATTTTGGATTTCAATAACTGAAAACAATAAACTTGTGCCTTTTGGTATTTTCATTCCATTGAACTCATCATCCTCTTTGTTCACCCTATCAATAAAATAAGCTGGCGGAAACATTCGCATTGCTTCTTCAATAACATTTTTAGTGTATGGTGATTCTTTAAGAAATATCATCAAATCACCATCAGCGATACTTTTAGCGCTATTTATTTCTGATAAGATGATTTCTTGGATCTTTGGATTTTTAGCTATTAGTTGTGTAGTAAATGACAATGCATTTGAAGTAGTTTCATGACCGGCGGTAAAGAGTATTAATATTTCATCTATCAGCTGTTCATCTTCCATAGCTTCACCATCATCATATCTTGCATCAAGAAGCATATCTAACAAGTCATACTCTTTTATCGAACTTTCACGGCGGTTATTTATCAATTTAAGCACAATATCACGTCCTTCTTTAGATCTATCTATCGCTGCTTCAATTTTACCTGTAAGTTTAAAATACCAATTTAAATAAGGTTGTCTTAACTCTCTAACAAGCATTTTTTGGCCATTTTCAGTAATGTCTTGTAATTCAGAAACCTGTGTATCGGTGATAGCTCCACTAAATAGTGCTTTAGCTACAGTTTGGAAAGCGAGATCGTTAAATAACGGAAATACATCAAAAGGCACATTTGGTTTGATTTTTAATATTTCAGAAGTAATTGCATCCTGAATTTTATCCATCAACAACGCTAATTGTTTTTTATGAAACGCTGGCTGAATAAGCTTTCTTTGTCGTTGCCACAATTCGCCCTCTGAAGTCAACAGACCTTTACCAATATACTTTGCCACCTCTACGGTTTGAATGGGTGATTTCGTGTAATTGCGTTGGTTTTTCTGAAGTGCGTATTGAAGAAAACCAGCATCACGGCTAAACACCACTGAATCATTAAAACTTATATTTAATTGAAATGTATCACCTTTCTCTTCAAAATTTTGTCGGTGAAATGGTAATGGGTTTTTTAGTATATCAACTGAATGTTTTAAAAATTTCAATAATGAAACTTCCGGAATATTTGATGTGATTTTAGTCATATTTAAAATAATCCCCCTTGAATAGGACCTTTAATTTTCCCTAAATGTTTATAGGCAGCTTCCGTAACCTCTCTACCGCGAGGTGTTCTCATAATAAAACCTTGTTGAATTAAAAAAGGCTCATACACTTCCTCTATAGTTTCAGGGCTTTCAGAAACTGCTGTAGCAATGGTAGAAATACCGACTGGGCCACCTTTAAACTTTTCAATAATGGTAGTTAATATTTTATTATCCATCTCGTCTAAGCCAAAGGCATCAACGTTTAATGCTTTTAATGAGAATTTAGCAATACTAATATCAATATTTCCATTTCCTTTTATTTGAGCAAAATCTCTAACCCTTCTCAACAATGCATTAGCTATTCGTGGAGTTCCTCTACTTCGGCCAGCTATTTCAATTGCAGCTTCCATAGAGATAGGAACTTGTAAAATTGTGGCACTTCTTTGCACAATGGTTGTGAGCAACTCAGTTGAATAATACTGAAGTCTTGAAGCAATACCAAAACGAGCACGCATAGGCGCTGTTAGCAATCCAGATCTAGTTGTTGCTCCTACTAAAGTAAATGGAGCTAGGTGAATTTGAACCGTACGTGCATTAGGTCCAGATTCAATCATTATATCAATTTTATAATCTTCCATCGCAGAGTATAAATACTCTTCAACTATAGGACTTAAACGATGAATTTCGTCTATAAATAACACATCGCGTTCTTCAAGATTAGTAAGCAATCCTGCAAGATCACCTGGCTTATCTAAAACAGGCCCGGAAGTAACTTTTATTCCTACTTCAAGTTCATTAGCTAATATATGAGCTAATGTTGTTTTTCCTAAACCTGGAGGACCATGAAACAATGTATGATCTAAAGCTTCTCCCCTAAGATTAGCTGCTTGAACAAAAACTTGGAGGTTTTCTAAAGCTTGATCCTGCCCTGTAAAATCATCAAAGCTAAGAGGCCTTAATTGTTTTTCAATTTCTATATCTTGAGAAGACAAGTGGTCTTCAGATGGGTCAAGGTTCTCATTCATATAGTAAAGATACAAAGTGTAAGTTTATTAATTGAGTTGGTTATTTGATATTTCAGAAAGAATAATCAAAAGAATAATTATAATATTTTTTATATGTTTAACAATCAATTAATAAGTATCATTTTATACTTAGTAATGAAGTCAATACCTTTAAAATAAAAACCTTAAAATGACAAAACCAAGAACTAAAACACCGGATTTAAAGTTAAATTTAATAAATGATACTGTTTGGGACCTTAGCGAACAAGATCCAGATTCATTTACTCTTGTAGTATTTTACAGAGGATTACATTGTCCAAAATGCAAACTACAACTTGAAGAAATTACCGAATACTTAGAAGACTTTGTAGAACTAGGCGTAAATATAGTAGCTGCAAGTATGGATACGCAACAAAGAGCTAAACAAGCAGGTGATGAATGGGACGTTACATCTTTACCTATCGCCTATGGTATGAATGAAAAAAAAGCTAGAGAGTGGGGATTATATATTTCTGAAGGTATTTCAAAAAAAGAACCGGAAATATTTTCGGAACCAGGTTTGTTTTTGATTGATAATGAAGGATTATTATTCTTCTCTTCTGTACAAACAATGCCATTTGCAAGGCCAGGTACGAAAGATGTAATTAACGCTATAAAGTTTATACAAAACAAAGATTACCCAGCTAGAGGAGAAAAGTAATCACCAAAAAAAAACGCCTTTATAAAGGCGTTTTTACATGTTTAATCTGAAATTCTCCCCAAAACTTCTGACTTATGTATAGCCAAATATACATTGGGTATAGAATAAGAACAATACCCAATGATGGGTATTTTTATGGAACTCTAACTATTGTATAAAAAAAGTCCTTTCAAATTGAAAGGACTTTTTTTATACTACAATTTTTTAATGATGCATTTCTTCTTCGTTATCTTGAAGAGGTACGTGCTGAGGAATATAATCTTGACCTTCGATAACATATCCTGTTTCATCTTTGTTTAACTTACTGTAATCATAAGCCCAACGGTGAACTTCTGGAATTGGTCCTGACCAGTTACCGTGTATATGTTTAACATCAGCCGTCCACTCTAACGTAGTGGCTTTCCAAGGATTTTTAGGTCCTACTTTACCATAATACATTGAATGAATAAAGTTGTATAGGAATACTAATTGTGCAGCTGCAGTGATAATGGCAAATATTGTCATGACAACGTTGATATCAGCTAAATCATCAAAGTATGGGAATGCTGTGTTTGTATAATAACGTCTAGGTAAACCTGCCATACCTACAAAGTGCATTGGAAAAAATACTCCGTATGCTCCTACAATTGTAATCCAAAAGTGAACATAACCTAAGTTTTTATTCAACATTCTACCTTCAAACATTTTTGGGAACCAGTGATATACCCCTGCAAATAAACCATATAATGCAGATATACCCATTACCAAGTGAAAGTGAGCAACTACAAAATAAGTATCGTGAACATTAATATCTAAAGCACTATCTCCTAAAATAATTCCTGTAAGACCACCTGTTATGAAAGTAGATACAAATCCAATTGAAAACAACATAGCTGTATTCATTTGAAGATTACCTTTCCATAGTGTGGTAATCCAATTAAAAGATTTTACAGCAGATGGAATGGCGATTAATAAGGTTGTAAATGTAAATACAGATCCTAAGAATGGATTCATACCAGAAATAAACATATGGTGACCCCAAACAATTGTAGACAGAAATGCAATTGCTAAAATTGACATAACCATTGCACGGTATCCAAAAATAGGCTTACGTGCATTAGTAGCCATAATTTCAGAAACCATACCCATTGCTGGTAAGATTACAATATATACTTCTGGGTGACCTAAGAACCAAAACAAGTGTTCATATAATACTGGAGAACCACCTTGATTATGCAATACTTCACCTGCAATATAAATGTCACTTAAGAAAAATGAAGTTCCAAAACTTCTATCCATTAACAACATCAAAGCTGCAGATAATAAAACAGGGAATGAAACAATACCAATAACAGCTGTCACAAAAAATGCCCAGATTGTTAATGGAAGTCTAGTCATAGACATTCCCTTAGTACGTAAGTTTAATACTGTTACAACATAATTTAATGATCCTAATAAAGAAGAAGCAATAAATATAGCCATAGAAACTAACCATAGAGTCATACCTGCACCAGAACCTGGTATAGCTTGAGGCAATGCACTTAATGGTGGATAAACTGTCCATCCTGCTGATGCTGGTCCTGCTTCTACAAATAATGACATTATCATAAAGAAACTTGACAAAAAGAATAACCAATAAGAGACCATGTTAAGGAATCCAGAGGCCATATCACGAGCTCCAATCTGTAATGGAATTAATAAGTTACTAAATGTCCCACTTAGACCAGCCGTTAGTACGAAGAAAACCATTATAGTTCCATGAATAGTAACTAGTGCTAAATATACACTAGGATCCATAACTCCACCTTCTGCCCACTTACCTAAAAGTAATTCAAATATTTGGAATGGTTCTTCAGGCCAAGCTAATTGCATTCTAAAAAGAATTGACATAGCGATACCTATAATTCCCATAAACAAACCAGTTAAAAGGTATTGTTTAGAAATCATTTTATGATCAGTACTAAAAATATATTTAGTAATGAATGATTGTTTATGATGATGCCCGTGATCGTCGTGGTGATCTACTGCGTGGTCATTAGCGTGTGCTGACATATCTAATTCTTGTTTTTTTTATTTCTTTAAAGATGTTGCAATGTTTGGTTGAGTTGCTAACCAAGCATCATAATCCTCTTGAGATTCTACAATAATCTTCATTTGCATATTGTAGTGGTTTGTACCACAAATCTTATTACAAAGTAACATATAATCAAATTCGTATGGTTCTAAAGCTTCTTCTCCTTTTAAAGCAAGTTCTTTACTTTTTTCACTACGAAGTTCATTAATTTTCTTAACCTTAGCTACAATTACATCATCCATTCTCATTTCATCTGTTGTAACTGTTGGCGTGAATGAAAATTGAGTAATCATACCTGGAACACAATTCATCTGCGCTCTAAAGTGAGGCATATAAGCAGAGTGAAGAACATCTTGTGAACGCATTTTAAACAATACTTGTTTTCCAACAGGTAAGTGTAATTCATTTACAACAATATCATCTTGTGCGTTTGGATCTGAAGTATCAACACCTAATTGATTAGCCCCTTCGATTAGTCTTACATTAGCTTCACCTAAAGTATTATCTGAACCACTATAGCGAGCTCTCCAATCAAATTGATAAGCGTATAGTTCTACAACCATAGGATCTTCATCAGCATCAACGTTCATAATATCAGTCCAAGTAAAAAGACCATATATAATTAAAGCTGCTAAAACTATAACTGGAATAATTGTCCAAATGAATTCAAGTTTATCATTATCCGCAAAAAATAATGCCTTAGTATCTTCTGCACCTCTATACTTAAATGCGAAGTAACTTAATAACCAAAGTGTGAAAAATCCAACAATAAATATTAAAGACATTGAAATCAACATTAAATTGTCAGTTTCAACTCCATGTTCTGAAGCGGATTTTGGTAATAATACATCGCCCCATTTCCAGAAACAAAGTATCATTAACACATATGTAAATATTGCTAAACCTAACATTAACCATCCGTTAACGTTGTTATCTTTTAAATTAGCAATTTCTGAAGATTCACCTAATTCTTCAGCAGACTTAGACATGTTAAATATCTTGCCCAACTGTAGTACGGTAATTCCGAAAAGAATAATTACTAATACAACTAAAAATGCAGTCATCGTTATCTGTCTTCTAAATGATTAATTAATAATGGTAATTTTTACTTTCCTTAATAAAAGGATTGTTCTTCATCAATAATGGAGCTTTAGTAAGCGCTGTGAACACAACGAAAACAAATAATCCAAAGAAGAATAATAATGAGCTAATTTCAGGTAAGCCTATAAACCAACTTGTTCCTACTGTACCTGGCATAATGAGAACAAATAGATCAACATAATGTCCTGCAAGGATAACAATTCCTGTTAAGACTACAAACCAATTTACTCTTTTGTAATCACTGTTCATTAACAATAATAATGGGAATAAGAAATTCAAAATTAACATTCCAAAGAAAGGAAGTTTAAAGTCCTCAATTCTTGTTATATAATATGTTACCTCTTCAGGAATGTTTGCATACCAGATAAGCATAAACTGAGAGAACCATAGGTATGTCCAGAAAATACTAAATCCAAACATAAACTTAGCTAAATCATGTATATGACTATCATTTACAAATTCTAAATATCCTTGTGATTTAAGGAAAATTGTAATTAATGCTATTGTTGTTATACCACAAACCATCATTCCAGCAAGTATATACCAACCATACAAAGTAGAGAACCAATGAGGATCAAAACTCATTAACCAATCCCAAGACATCATAGACTCAGTATATAAGAAGAAAACTAAAAATCCAGCTGAGATTCTAAAGGTCTTTTTAAAATATCTATTATCATCAACATGTTCACTAGCTCTAGAAAACTTAACAGCATACATACGGTAAAGTATCCAACCACCTAAGAATATAGCAGCTCTAATAACTAAGCCGGTTCCGTTTAACCAACCTGCCTTACCTTGAAGTAAAGCATCATGTGCAACAACTTCTGGATCAGCCCAAACAAATAAATGATTTATATGAAAACCGGATAAAGCTAATAAAACAAACATAATAATTCCACCAGGGACTAAGTATGCGGTAATAGCTTCCATAACTCTAAAAAGAACTGGTGACCATCCTGCTTGTGCAGCAAAATTTACAGCATAAAATGCTAGCACGCCTAAAGCAATCATAAAAAAGAAAAAACAAGCAATATAAAGTGCTGCCCAAGGTTTATTCTGTAATTGATGTAAAGTATGCTCTAAATGAGCCTCTTCACTATCGTGAGCATTAGCTTCCTTATGAACATCATGTACTTCCGTGCCGTGATCATCTGAAGTAACTTCGTGTGTATCTGTAGCGTGTTCAGCACCATGACTATCACCGTGTGCAGCCATCATTTCCTTAACTTCTGCCGTATTTGATGGAGCCGTTAAAAAACTAGCGACAATCCCCAAAGCACCAATCACCATAAAGATGATTGCAAACATTTTTAATTTACTAGGTAGCGTATACATATCTTGGCTATTCTTTGTATTCTTTATTTAGTGTTTTTGACCAACTACTTCTAATGAATGATTAGTTTCTGATAAATCTGAAGCTGTCATCATTAAAGCATTATCAATTTCGTCAACTTTTGCAGGTTTCATAATAGGTTCACCCTTTAATGTAGCCTTTAAGTTCATAACGTGTTGAGTTATTTGCCAACGCTCTAACTCGTTAGTTTGAGATGCATATGAACCCATGGAGTTTATACCATACATTTGAACGTGATAAACACCTCCATCAGTAATAACTCTTCCTGGATCAGCATAACTAGGAATACCTAAAAATTTCTCACGCTGAACTAATATTCCTTTTCCATCACCCTTATCACCGTGACATACAGCACAGTAAATAGTATAAAGTTTTGCCCCTTCTGCTAAACTTTCTTCAGTTACTAATAATGGATTTTTTAAATCAGTTTTAGCTAGATTTAAACCATCAGTAGTATTTGGATAATCATAAGGTTGCCATCCTCTAGGAATAGAACCTTCTGCCGGAAGCATAGCTTCCTGTCCACCAGGAAAAATATCAGCTTCTCCGTATGTTTCATACCCTACTGGCTCGTACATATTATTCATGTACTGGTAGTTTGGTTTTCCGTCACTTGCACAAGAAACCACTGCTAAAAAGCCAATTAGAGTAAAACTTAATTTAAGTATCTTATTCATATTAATGATCTTCATCAGTTTCAACTATACTTATTTCTAAAGCTCCAGTATCATAAAGGAACTTAGATAATTTTTCTATATCATGATTACCAGCATCAACAGCCATTAAGAAATGGTCATCTGTTGTTCTTACATCTGGATTTTCAGCTTTTTTAAATGGCCATAACTTACTTCTCATATAGAAAGTAATTACCATTAAATGGGCTGCAAAAAAGACTGTAAGTTCAAACATAATTGGAACAAAAGCCGGCATATTTTCAATGTAACTAAAACTTGGTTTACCACCAATATTCTGAGGCCAGTCTTCAATCATAATGAAATTCATCATTGTAACAGCTACTGATAGCCCTACAATACCATACATAAATGCTGTTATAGCAATACGTGTAGGCTCAAGACCCATAACCTTATCAAGTCCGTGAACTGGAAAAGGTGTATAAACCTCTTCGATATGATAATGCTCTCCACGCACCTGCTTTACAGCTTGCATCAAGATGTCATCATCATTGTAAATTGCGTGTACCACTTTAGAAGTCATACTTAGTTGTTTTTAAGTTTAGAAGCTTGTCCTGCCCAATCATCGCGTTTAGCTCGACCAGGAAATTCGCCAATAATATCATCTAATAAATCGTAATCTGAATCATCCATTTTACTAACTTGTTCAAATGTATAGATTCCTAGTTGATGTAACTTTTGTTCCATTACTGGACCTACACCACTTATCTTTTTAAGATTATCTGCTTTTTGCGTATTTGGATCAAATGAGCCTAACTTGCTTAACAAACTATCTACCTGATCTTTTTTAACTTCAGTATCTAACATAGCATCTGCGTTAACCATAGGATTATGATTATCATTGGAAATGTTCTGTTTAGACACAGCAGTATTAGCTTCTGGCGCTCTTACTACAGGACTATAATGCTTTACATTGTCACCGTGATCAGCTCTCATTCTCTTATAATTAGAACCACTACTCTTAAGTATTGACTTAACTTCAGCTTGTGCAATCACAGGGAAAGTTCTAGCGTATAATAAGAATAACACAAAGAAGAAACCAATTGTACCAATAAAAATACCGATATCAACAAATGTAGGAGAGAACATAGTCCATGAAGATGGAAGATAATCTCTGTGTAACGAAGTTACAATAATAACGAAACGCTCAAACCACATACCTATGTTTACCACAATAGAAATAAAGAAAGAGAACATAATACTAGTTCTTAATTTTTTAAACCACATAAATTGTGGAGAGAAAACATTACAAGACATCATCGCCCAATAAGCCCACCAATAAGGTCCAGTTGCTCTATTCAAGAATGCATACTGCTCATACTCTACACCAGAATACCAAGCAATAAACAACTCAGTAATATATGCTACACCAACAATAGAACCCGTAATCATAATTACGATATTCATTAATTCTATATGTTGAATTGTAATATAATCTTCTAAACTAGAAACTTTACGCATCACAATAAGCAACGTGTTCACCATTGCAAATCCAGAGAATACTGCTCCTGCCACAAAATATGGAGGGAAAATTGTTGTATGCCAACCCGGTATAACTGATGTTGCAAAGTCAAAAGATACAATCGTGTGTACTGAAAGTACCAAAGGAGTTGCTAAACCTGCTAACACAAGAGAAACCTCTTCAAAACGTTGCCAGTCTTTTGCACGCCCACTCCAACCAAATGATAATATACCATATATCTTTTTAGTAAAAGGTGTTACAGCTCTATCACGAATCATCGCGAAATCGGGAAGTAATCCTGTCCACCAGAAAACTAATGATACCGAAAGATATGTTGAAATCGCAAATACATCCCAAAGTAAAGGCGAATTAAAGTTAACCCATAATGAACCAAATTGATTTGGTATAGGCAAAACCCAATAAGCTAACCAAGGACGCCCCATGTGAATAATTGGGAACAAACCTGCCTGTATTACAGAGAAGATTGTCATTGCCTCTGCTGAACGGTTAATTGCCATTCTCCATTTTTGACGGAAGAGTAATAATACCGCAGAAATCAATGTTCCTGCGTGACCTATACCTACCCACCACACAAAGTTTGTAATATCCCAAGCCCATCCTACGGTCTTGTTCAATCCCCAAACTCCAATACCAGTAGAGACGGTGTAAATAATACAACCTAATCCCCATCCAAAAGCCACAAGGGCTATGGTAAACACAATCCACCAGGATTTGTTTGCTTTACCTTCAACAGGAGCAGCTACATCGATTGTAACATCGTGGTAACTTTTATCTCCTATAACTAAGGGTCTTCTAATAGGTGCTTCGTAATGCGACGCCATATTTAATACTATTTCTTAGTTGATTATGCTTCTTTAGAGTTTCTCACTTTTGCCTTATAGAAAACATTAGGCTCTGTACCTACAGCTTCTAATAAGTGATACATTCTCTTATCTTTTTTCTCTTTATAAACTTCACTATCGTGGTCATTGATATCACCAAAGACCATTGCTCCTTTATCACAAGCAGATGAACAAGCTGTTTGGAACTCAGCATCCTTTACTGGACGACCATCCCTCTTAGCTTCTAATATCGATAATTGTGTTTTCTGAATACACATAGAACACTTCTCCATCACCCCTCTTGACCTAACATTTACGTCAGGATTTAATACCATACGACCTAAATCATTATTCATATGATAATCAAACTCATCGTTTTCGTTATACAAGAACCAGTTGAAACGACGCACTTTATAAGGGCAGTTGTTTGCACAATATCTTGTACCTACACAACGGTTATAAGCCATATGATTCTGACCTTGGCGACTATGAGAGGTTGCAGCAACAGGACAAACAGTCTCACAAGGAGCATGATTACAGTGCTGACACATTACAGGTTGAAAAGCAACCTGAGGATTAGCCGATGGATCCTCTAATTCTCCAAAACCACCTAATGAACCATTATCACCAAATAACCCTGAAAAACCTTCTTTTTTATCCTGATCTACATCAAAAGACTCTTCCGCAGAATAATATCTATCAATACGCAACCAATGCATATCTCTACTACGCCTCATCTCGCTCTTACCTACAACAGGCACATTATTTTCAGCGTGACAAGCTACAACACAAGCACCACATCCGGTACAAGCATTTAAGTCAATAGATAAATTAAAATGATGTCCTATTGAACGATCAAATTCTGTCCATAAATCAGCATCAGGACTTGTTACTGGAATCTCTTGGTGATCCTTTGAAACTTGAGGAACCGGATTCCAATCGTGAGCTGACTTAGTATTAAATATTTCTAATGATGTTTCGCGAATAATATCACGACCCATCATTGTATTGTGTAATTGAACACAAGCAAATTCGTGAGTACCAGAAACTTTTTCCAAAGTAACATTTTGTACAGAAGAAAAGTTATTATACAAAGCATAGGCATTTACACCTGTTTGCATTTCTTCTTGAATAGCTGCGGTTTTTCCATATCCTAATGCTAAACCAACAGAACCTTTCGCTTGACCCGGTTGAACCAAAACAGGAACATTACTTACAGTAACATTACCCATTTTAACATTAACAATACTTCCATCAAGACCACCATTTGCAACATTTTCATTAGTTAAGCCCATAGCCTCAGCATCAGACTTAGAAACAGTTACATAATTGTCCCAAGATGTTCTTGTAATAGGATCTGGCAACTCTTGTAACCAAGGGTTGTTTGCTTGTTGACCATCACCTAAACTAGTTTTTGTGTATAATGTTAATTCTAAACCACCATCTTGAGAAGCACTTAAAGCTCCATTTGATGTGCTAGAATTTAACACTGTAGATAAAGAAACTACTTCATTATCAACCTGAGCATTCGAAACTAAAACACCAGCCTCTAAAGCTTTGTTCCAAGATGTTCCACCCAATACTCCTGACCAAGTATCCTTTATATAATCATAATATTTTTTTGAATTTCCAGTCCATTGCAATAATGTATCTTGAAATTGTCTTGTAGAAAATAAAGGACGAATTGTAGGCTGCATTAAACTAAACGTACCCTTCTTTAATTGTGCATCACCCCAAGATTCTAAATAATGTGGGGTTGCAGCAACCATATCAGCCAATTCAGCTGTTGCATCTTTTCTAGAAGCAAAAGCTAATTTCATTTCTAAATTACCGTATGCCTCTGCAAATTCAGCACCATTTGGCAATGAATATACAGGATCAACCCCTACCGTAATTAAACCTTTGACCTTTCCATTAATAACACCTTGAACTACAGCAGCAACTTCAGAAGAATTACCCTGTCTCATCATTCTAGGCTTAACAGCGTCCATAACAACACTACCAGCATTAGCCTTTAGCGCCATTGTTTGAGCTTCTACACTCGGAAGACCTGTTAAAATAACAGCTTTATTACCAGCAGCAGCTAATTGCGCCTTTGCACTAGAAACAGCTTTAGCTATATGATCAGGAAGACCAGAAGCAGAACCTCCAGTTAATGCTTTTAAAACTTGTAATTGTTGACTAGGAGTTACAGGAACACGTTTATCAGCATTTGCCCCAGACAATGTCATATTTGCCTCGAATTGAACGTGACGAGACATTTTACCATTCTTAGGAATACGACTTTTTGCATATCCTGCATCAAAGCCTCCACCTTGCCAGTCTCCAAGGAAATCTGCACCTACTGACACTATAACTTCAGCTTTACTAAAGTCATAATCAGCCATAGCTCTCATACCATAAACGGACTGAAAAGCATCTAGCGCTTCCGAAGAAGAAACAGTATCATATATTACGTGACGAACATTCGAAAATTTCGCCGTAAACTCTTTTATTAATTTTGAAGTAGAAGGACTAGCAAAAGTTTGTGTTAACAACACAATATCTTTTCCTTGCATTTCATTCATCTTCCCAGCTACTGCGATATCGAAATCTGACCAAGAAACTTCTTTACCACCTACTAAAGGAGCTTTTAATCTATGATTGTCATATAAAGACAATACAGATGCATGAACACGAGCGTTAGCCCCACCCATAGTAGACAAATCGTTACGCTCTATTTTAATAGGACGCCCTTCTCTTGTTTTCACTAATACGTTTGCAAAATCAAAACCATCAGCAATTGTAGTTGCATAATAATTTGCAACACCCGGAACTATTTCATCCGGAGCAACAACATAAGGTATTGATTTAATAACTGGTCCCTCACAAGCAGCAAGAGATGCCGCTGCGGTAGTAAAACCAACGTACTTTAAGAAATCACGACGTGTCGTGGAAGTTGCCTCTAAAGTTTCCTTGTCACCTAAAAATTCGTCTGTTGGTATTTCTGTAACAAACTCATTTTGCTGTAACGCCTCAACAATAGCGCTGCTTTCGTCAAGCTGCTCAACACTTTTCCAGTATTTCTTGTTTGATGCCATAATTATTATTTACGATTCTTGATATGCAATTTAAATTAATTGAAATTTCTTTCTAAAAATGAAATTTGTATATCTAAAATTTTACTCTTTTTATTGTTTTTATCTCATTCACTAATCTAACTATTATTTCAGTATTAACCGAAACGACATCTAGTAGTGACACTTACCACACTCTAAACCTCCCATTTGAGCGGCAGTAACCTGCTCAACTCCGTACTTCTTGGCAAGTGCTTCGTGAATCTGTTCGTAGTATTCATTTCCAGAAACATTAACATTCGTTTCACGATGACAATTAATACACCACCCCATAGTCAATGGAGAAAACTGTTCCATAATTTCCATTTCTTCAACTGGACCGTGACATTTCTGACAAGCAATACCTCCAACAGTTACGTGTTGCGAGTGATTAAAATACGCAAAGTCTGGTAAGTTATGAATACGAACCCATTTAACAGGCTCAGACTCTCCCGTATAACCCTGAGTAGTTTCATCCCAACCTACAGCTTTATATAATTTTTTAATCTCTTTATTATAATCAACACCATATTCATTTAACCCTTCAGCCTGTGTATCCTCAGACACCTCAGCAATATTTTTATGACAGTTCATACAAACATTTAAGGAAGGAATTCCTGAGTGCTTACTTTTTCTAGCTGATGAGTGACAATAGTTACAATCAATTTCATTAGCACCTGCGTGAATTCTATGAGAGTAATGTATAGGTTGAACAGGAGCATATCCTTGATCAACTCCAACTTGCATAAAGAAACCGTACATGAAGTACGCTGCCGTCAACAACAATAATACTGCAGTTACTAAAAGCAGAAATTGATTTTCAACAAAACTTTTCCATATTGGCGTACCTTTTGGCTTTTCACCATAATCAACACCGTTTGCAGTCGCAATCTTCTTTAGAGTTTTAGAAACAAGAACAAGCATTACAATCAACAACAAGAAAACCCCAGTAAGAGCACCTAAAATAATATTATTAGAAACACCACTCCCTGAAGATGCAGCAATCTCACCAGCACCTGTTGGAGGAACAACTACTACTTTCTCCTCACTAGTGTAAGCCAATATATTATCAATATCCCCATTACTTAATGCAGGGAAAGACTGCATTACAGACTTGTTATTCGCTTCAAAAACTTCAATAGCTTGAGCATCTCCACTAGCAATTAACGCTTGACTATCTTTTATCCAAGCATACAACCACTCACGATCGTATTTTTGAGCAACACCTCTTAAGGCAGGGCCTGTAGCTTTCTTATCCAACTTATGACAAGCTGCACAGTTAGCATTAAATAATGATTTCCCTACTGCAGGGTCACCTACACCGTCAGCAGCTGGAGTTGCGGCTTCAGTTTGTGCTGCTTCGTTAGCAGAATCTGCTTGAGCTTGAATTGTAGTAGAAAAAGTTAACATAAATGCTAACGCTAATACTGACAAAATAGAGGGTATCTTAGTAAAATTCACCTTTTGCATACTGAATGGTTAAATATCGTCAATAGTTTGGCACGTAATTAGTTATTAAATCAACTGTTGTTTCACAGTCTACAAATGCCATAAATAACGTTGCAAAAGTAGCATATTAAGTCCATTTTAGAAATCTAAATAATCTGTTAACATCTAATTTATACTCTTTCTAAATAATAAAAACGCCTCTATAAAAGTTAAAGAGGTGTACATTTGTACTTTCAAAAAAATTATATGAAAAAATCATTTCTTTTTAACTTATTTATTATCAGTATTTTCATAGTCTCTTTCACACAAGACAGCTTAGCGCAAAGCGGAAATGTGACTATTAATGCTGACTCTCAAATTGAGCAATTATTAATCACTAAAAAGTCTTTAGAAAAAGACAATAAACTTAGTGATGGATATACAATACAATTATACTATGGTGAATTAGAAAAAGCCAATAGTGTCCAAAAAAAATACCGAAGCGCTTATGGATCTTGGCCAGCATCAATTGAATATGAGACTCCTAACTTTAAAGTTTGGGCTGGAAACTTTGCTACTAGATTGGAAGCAGATAGAGCCTTAATTGAAATACAAAAAAACTTCCCAAGTGCGTTTATACTGGAGAAAAAGAAATAAGAAAACTTAATAAAACACCAAAAAGCCTCAGCTTATTAAAGTTGAGGTTTTTTTATGCTCAATAAATACCAAAAAAAAAAAAAAAGGTTTTAAAAAATATATCCCAAAACTTCAATAACACAACAACGTTTGCAAATTAAGAAAGAGCTACTCATAAAATTAAAACTAACCTTATAACAACAATAAATCTATAATTAAAATCAACTATTAACACATCGTTAGAAAGCTGAATTCAATTAGGCACGTGTATTATAATAAATCAACAATATCATATTAAGACGATGATACTTCAAATACATAACATTTCCGAAGAAAGTAAAAAGCCTCATTTCAATTAAGAAAGGAGGCTTTTATTAACTAATACAACATCGTGTTGCAATTTATTTATTTCAACTTTTTCTTCACAGCTACTTCGTGGAAACTTTCTATAATATCTCCTTCGTAAATATCATTGTAGTTCTTAATCTGCATACCACAATCATACCCCTTAGCAACTTCTTTAACATCGTCTTTGAAACGTTTCAAGCTTGTTAACTCACCTGTATAAACAACCACTCCTTCACGGATTAATCGGATACCAGCGTTACGTATGATTTTACCTGTTTGAACCATACAACCTGCAATAGTTCCAACCTTAGATATCTTGAATGTTTCTCTAATTTCTGCTGTACCTGTAATCTCCTCTTTCATTACTGGAGATAACATTCCTTCCATCGCATCTTTCAAGTCATTAATCGCAGCGTATATAATTGAATACATACGGATGTCGATTTCTTCCTTGTCAGCTATTTGACGTGCATTACCCATAGGGCGTACATTAAATCCAATAATAATCGCGTCAGAAGCAGAAGCTAACAACACATCACTTTCGGTAATAGGTCCTACAGCTTTATGAATAATATTAACTTGAATTTCTTCAGTTGATAATTTTTGGAAACTATCAGTCAATGCTTCAACAGACCCATCAACATCACCTTTCAGGATAATATTAAGTTCTTTAAAGTCTCCTAATGCTATACGACGTCCAATTTCATCTAAAGTAATATGACGTTGTGTTCTAACAGATTGCTCACGTTGTAATTGTGTACGACGACTTGCAATATCCTTAGCTTCACGCTCATCTTCAAATACGTTAAACTTATCACCCGCCTGAGGCGCACCAGTCAATCCTAAAATAGACACTGGAGTAGATGGTCCGGCAGACTTAACTTTCTTACCTCGCTCATCTTGCATTGCTTTTACTTTACCACTATGTTGTCCTGCAAGAACATAATCACCAACCTTTAATGTACCACCTTGAACTAAGATTGTAGAAACATATCCACGACCTTTATCTAAGAACGCTTCAACAACAGTACCGTTAGCTAATTTATTAGGATTTGCTTTAAGCTCTAATAATTCAGCTTCAAGCAATACTTTTTCTAATAATTCTTTAACTCCAGTTCCCATCTTTGCAGAGATATCATGAGATTGGATTTTTCCACCCCAGTCTTCTACAAGAAGGTTCATTGCAGCTAATTTTTCTTTAATCTTTTCTGGATTTGCAGCCGGCTTATCAATCTTGTTAATTGCAAAAACGATTGGCACTCCTGCAGCTTGTGCATGAGATATCGCTTCTTTTGTTTGTGGCATAATATCATCATCTGCCGCAACTACAATAATTGCTAAATCGGTTACTTGAGCACCACGAGCACGCATCGCCGTAAAGGCTTCGTGACCTGGTGTATCTAAGAATGCTATTTTTTGACCATTTTCTAATTGTACCCCATAAGCACCAATGTGCTGAGTAATACCACCACTTTCACCAGCAATTACATTCTCTTCACGAATATAATCTAGTAAAGATGTTTTACCGTGATCAACGTGTCCCATAACTGTAACGATAGGAGCTCTTTCAACTAGATCTTTAGGATCATCTACAACTTCTTGTATTGATTCTTCAATATCAGCAGTAATAAACTCTACTTCGAAACCAAACTCTTCTGCAACGATTGATAATGTTTCAGCATCTAGACGCTGATTCATTGTTACCATCATTCCAAGAGACATACATGCTGAGATAATTTTAGTTACCGGAACATCCATCATTGTAGCAACTTCACTAACAGTAACAAATTCAGTTACTTTTAACAACTTACTATCAAGCTCTTGTTGTGCTAATTCCTCTTCCGTTTTTTGACGGTGAGTATCACGCTTATCTCTTCTATATTTTGCACCTTTCCCTTTAGACGACTTCCCTTGAAGCTTCTCTAAAGTTTCACGTACTTGTTTTTGCACTTCTGCTTCACTAGGCTCTTCTTTAGGAGTATTTATGCGAGCACGCCCACGTCCTGGTCCTGAATTACCTCCTCTATTATTTCCACCACCAGAATTTCTGTTTCCTGGAGCACCATTATCTTTACTTATACGTCTACGACGACCTTTTTTCTCTCCTGGCTTTTCAGTCTTTTTCTTTTCAGGTTTTTTAAATTGAGATAAATCAATTTTCTTTCCTGTAAAGTTAGGACCATCAAGCTTTTTATACTGAGTTTCCACTACATCAGATTTAGCAATTGCACCTGGCGCAGCAGCTTCATCTTTAGATAGTTCAGGAGCAACTTCAGCAACAGGTTCAGTTTTCACTTCTTCCTTTTTTACTGGAGGAGTTACAACTTCTTTTGCTTTAACAGGAGCTTCCTCCTTTTTAATTACAGGCTTTTCTACTTTAGGAGTTTCAGCAACTTTCACTTTTACTTCAGGAGCTTTCTCTTCAACCTTAGGAGTTTCTTTTTTAGCCGGAGTTGGCTTCTCCGTTTTCACAGGAGCCTCTTTTACTTCCTCTACAACGTTTTCTACTTTTGGAGCTTCAACAACTGGTTCAGGAGCAGGTTCAGGAACTGGTGCTGCTTTAGGCTTTACATTGCCTTTAGCATCAAGTTCTATTTTACCTACTTGCTTTGTTCCAGCGAGTTTAGCTTTTGCCTCAATTACTTTTTTGGCTTCAGCTGCTTCAGCTTTACGCTGCTCTAGCTCTTCACGCTCGCGTTCACGATCTTTAAAGAGCTCTTCTTTTTCTTTGCGCTTTTCTTCGCCGACTTCTTTTGACTCAACTTTTTTCTCTTTGTCTTTTGCGAACTCTGCAGAAAGCAGCTCGTACTCTGTATTTGAGATCTTAGTCGTAGGACGTGCCTCTATTTCCACGCTCTTGGATTTTAAGAAATCCACGGCACGGTCAAGAGAGATGTTAAACTCCTTGAGTACTTTGTTAAGTCGTATCGATTTTACTTCAGCCATAAAAATGGGTATGTGTTCTATTTACTATAATAATGGAAAAATACTTTATTAATCAAAGCGTTAATCCTCAAACTCTTCCTTAAGTATACTAATTACTTCTTTGATAGTTTCTTCTTCAAGATCTGTACGTTTTACTAGATCATTCAAGTCGTAATCTAACACACTTTTTGCAGTGTCTAGACCTATCTTGTGGAATTCTTCGATGATCCATCCTTCGATTTCATCTTTAAATTCTCTTAATTCAACATCCTCTTCAGCCCCTTCACGCAATACATCTATTTCGTATCCTGTTAATTGACCTGCTAATCGAATGTTATGTCCTCCACGACCAATAGCTTTACTTACTTCCTCAGGACGTAATATTACCTCAGCACGCTTTGTTTCTTCATTAATCTTAACCGATGTTACTTTCGCTGGGCTTAATGCACGCGTAATAAACAATGTAAGATTTTCTGTATAGTTAATGACATCTATATTTTCATTTCCTAATTCACGAACGATACCGTGAATACGAGATCCTTTCATACCTACACAGGCACCTACAGGATCAATACGATCATCATAACTATCTACAGCCACCTTAGCTTTCTCACCTGGTATTCTAACTACTTTTTTAACAGTAATTAATCCATCAAAAACTTCAGGTATTTCTTGTTCAAATAATTTCTCTAAAAATAAAGGATTCGCACGAGACATAATAATCGTTGGCTTATTTCCTTTTAATTCTACACTTTCAATAATTCCACGAACGTTATCTCCTTTTCTAAAAAAGTCAGAAGGAATTTGCTTATCCTTTGGCAAAATTATTTCATTCCCTTCATCATCTAACAAAATTACAGCTCTATGACGAATATGATGAACTTCAGCAGTATAAATATCTCCTTCAAGGTCTTTAAATTGCTTATAGATAATTGTATTGTCGTGCTCGTGTATTTTTGAAATCAAATTTTGACGTAAAGCCAAAATAGAACGACGTCCAAGGTCAATTAACTTTACCTCTTCAGAAACATCTTCACCAACCTCAAAATCATCTTCAATTTTACGAGCTTCAGTAATTCCTATTTCTTCATTAGGATCCATCACATCTCTATCATCAACAACAATACGATTTCTCCAAATTTCTAAATCCCCTTTATCTGGGTTTACAATGATATCAAAGTTATCGTCACTCCCGTATTTCTTTTTAAGTGCATTTCTAAAAACCTCTTCAAGTATCGCCATAAGCGTCACTCTATCTATTTGTTTATCGTCTTTAAATTCTGAAAACGAATCAATTAACGCTAAATTTTCCATATCATTTTAATTAAATGTTACCATAACTTTTGCTTGTACAATCTCTTTATAAGGAAGCACTGTCTTTTTCTCAACAGTCACTTTTCCTTTTCCTACAGGTTTTGGCTCACGCGCTTTCCACTCAAGCGTAACATCCTCATCTGTAGTATCGGTTATTTTCCCTTCAATAGTTTCCCCTTTATCCGTTCTCACTTTTAAAGTTCTACCTATATTTTTTTTATACTGCCTAGGCATTGTAAGAGGCTCAGAAACGCCAGCACTCATTACTTCTAAAGAAAAATCTAACTCTTCTCTATCAAGATTATGTTCAATTCCACGACTTATAGCCATACAATCTTCAACCCTAACGCCGTCATCACCATCTAGTGTTACACGTATATTATTTTCTTGAGTAATCTCAAGGTCTATCAGGAATAATGACGGGTGTTCCGCCAATGCTTCGTTTAATAATTGTGTTACTTGTTCTCTCATCAAATACTAGTATAAAAAGAGGGGACGCTATGTCCCCTCTCCTAATCATCATAAATTCGGTGCAAATATAGCAATTTATTTGAGATTAAAAAAATAGACAGTCTTTCGTTTTAGAAGGGTTATTTTGTAACTTTAATCTTAGGCTTAAAATAAATTAAATTCAACAGGAAATTTAGGTTATTTTTCTTCTGAAATTTTAATCATTTTTCAACTAACTCTTTTAAAACTACAATATATGAAACGCATCCTCGTACCTACTGACTTTTCTGAACAAGCTGAATACGCTCTTAAAGTTGCTGCGGAAATTGCAACTAAACATGATTGTGAGTTATACCTACTTCACTCATTAGATATGCCATCACAAATAAGAGGTGTCGAAAATGCAAGTGCCATGCCCGAAGCATTATATTTTATAAAACTGGCTGAAAAAGGATTTGAAAATTTATTAAAAAAAGACTACTTAGGGCCTATAGAAGTACATCAAGCAATAGGCCACGCCGAGATATATACTGATGTAAGTCAAACAGTCGAAGAAAAAGATATTGACCTAATTGTAATGGGTTCACACGGGGCAAGCGGTTTCAAAGAAATGTTTATAGGTAGTAATACCGAAAAGGTTGTTCGAACTTCTAAAGTACCTGTACTTGTTATTAAAAATGACCATGCTAAACTTGATATTAAGGATTTTGTTTTCGCAACAGACTTTACAGAGGAGTGCCGCTGGAGTTTTAACGAAGCACAAAAATTTGCAAAAACTGTAGGAGCAAAAATGCATTTACTTTATGTAAATACACCAGCAGGTTTTAAAACAACTGAAGAGGCGACTGAACTTATGGAAAATTTTGTTCGTGGAATGGGTGCAGAGAACTACACTATCAATATTCATAATGCATTCTCCGTAGAAAAAGGAATTCTTCAATTCACTAAATTAAAAGATGCGCAATTAATAGGAATGAGCACACATGGACGTAAAGGTCTTAATCATTTCTTTAATGGAAGTATTAGTGAAGACTTAGTAAATCACGCTCAAATGCCGGTCATTACATTTAAAATTAGCTAATCTTAAACACAAAAATTTTAAAAGTGCCGAGTGTCTAACTTGGTGCTTTTTTTATTCAATCTATAATCTGTATATATTGCGGTCTAATAAAATTACTCAAATGAAACTCATCACTATAGTTCTCTTCATTTTTGCAGTTGGATGCGGAGCTCCTTCTAAAAACACAGGTCCCATTATAGACAGTAAAACTGAAAGTGACGTAATAACCTCAAAAAACAATCCCACTTCAACAGAGCCAACAGTTGTAAAACCAATACTACCAAAAGGCGCTGTAATAGGAAATTACAATGGAGATTTGAAACCTTTCTACGCTCATGTTAGTAAAATAGACACTAAAAAAGGTGTGACAACTGTAAGCTTTGAAAGTAAAAAGTATCCTGATGTGTTAATCCCTAAAACCTACGGTGGTACAGTTGCTCCATTAATTTTAGAAGGTTTTGATAGGGATTTATTATTAGTAACTGCAAAATTAGAAGACCCAAACTTCAACAAATACTTTCTCTATGTGCTTAGAAATAACAGTTGGAAACCCGTGATGAATGGTTTTGCTATTCATAAAAGTAATCGTCCTGAAACACTACAAGTCATTAGAGTGAATCCAGAAAACAAGAATGAACTCATTCGGTACTACTCTGTTTTTGATATTGACGAAACAAACGAAGAAGGATATGTCTGGCGTTTATTAGAGGAAAGTATTGTTAAACAAAATTGGTAATTTCAACTTTCTTCGGTTTACATTTACAATTTTTCTTATTGCAATCTTCTTATATAGCGAAACGCACAAATTTCTGTACAAGTCTGATCAAACATAGTAAACTCATCATTAGTTTCTTGAACAAAACCATATGTAACCGTACCACAACTATTACTTGTAGGCATAAATACTAATATCCCTTCTTCTAAATTAAATGCACCATTATTACATTCTAAAGTTCCATCACCAAAAGTAAATGTACTATCTGAGTTAAAAATTAACGCAGCTCGATCTTCCAGTGGAACTTCAAACCAGTCACCACCTAAACCTCCATCACTTATTAGTGTTTCGTTTAATTCCCAAACCCCAACTAAAGGGATATCGATTGTATCGATTTCATTTGAATCTTTTGTACAACTTATCAAAGTTGTAATCAATATTATAAATAAATATTTCATAATTATTAATGTTTAATTATTAACTGTTTAGTACGTATTTTATTGCCGTCATTAATATGTAGAAAATAAATACCGTTTGGAATATTTTGCACATTAAATACTTTTAATTCATTTTCAAACTCTTCTGATATTATCATATTAGAGTGAATATCTAAAACTTTCACACTAAATGTTTGGTTTTCTGGATGCTTACTAAAGTCCAATATAAATTGATTACTGGCTTGATTTGGGTATGGATTTGGATCCCAAAGATCACAAGTTGTGCACAATGTTCCATTATCGTGAATAACATCGATATTTATAGATCCTCCATTACCACATTTATTAACTGCAATGAGCTGCACCTTACCATTTATTTCTCCATTTCCTGTCCAAACGTGATAATTATAACCCGTATCTTCTGGTAACATCTGCCAATAATCACTGGTTTGATCTACTACATTAGTAACTTCAAAAGGATAAGGTAATCGCCATTCGTAAGATTCAGAACCGACTGCACCTCCACCTGTATAAGAATACCAAGATCCGGAGTTAACCTCTGAAGGTCCATTCAAATAAGTCGGAGCTCTGGGTTTACCAATCCACACATTAAATTGAGAAGTGCCAGATGCGTGTGTTATTGTAACTATACCATATCCACTAAATCCTGAACTATTCGCTACAACAGTAATTGAGTTTTGATTTGTTGCTGATGTTATTGTCATGTTAGACGATACGCTCCAAGTGTATGGAGGGTCTGCATTTTCTATTGTAATAATTGTGTCATCATTATAACATACTACCTTTTCTCCACTTATATAAGGTTCTAAATTTTCACAAGAACTACTATTGTTTATTATTGGTTGCAATAAGGAAGAGTTATTAATAGCATTACGCATACGTTCACCTTGTCCTGCTGAAAAATATTCACGACAACCACTTGCCATCAAATTTCTCACATCAGGATTATATCCATCATCACCCACATAATTACATAGAAAATCATAATTTGGTGGTATAATTTCGGTTCCATTTATTATATAATTACTGTGTAAACCTGGGTCTGCAGGTGTATCACAAACATAATCTCCACATGTAGTACAGTTAGAACCATCAATATTTTCAGGGCATTGATTAGGATCACCACCTAATTCATTATAAGTACCGTGATGAGTATGATATAAATTAAGGCAATGACCTAACTCGTGAGCTGAAATAGTACTTTGAGCAAAGCCAAAACCAGTTATAAAATTTTTACTTAAAACTCCTTCTGCAACTCCCGCTATAGACACAATCCAATTCTCCTCAAATTCATATTCTATATTTTCAACCAAAAAATAATTTATTGCGTTAGGAACACTGTAGGTTTGAATCAAGTCATCGAATCCTATAACCTCATCTGCAGTTGTATCATATACTAAGTTGTAACTATCAGAATTGTCAATATAAGAATGCCCTATACTTCTTACTTTAATATTAACAGGATTAAATACTTCGTTAAAACTATCAATTACAGAAGGTATCTCAGTTGGATTTAAACCACCTGTTCCATCAGTTTCTCTAACAATATGAAAATACATATTAATACAAACTTCTTGATTAACCGCAGCAAAAGCTTTTCTTGTTGTGGGTACAAAATTTTGATTAGCAATATTAGTTTTAGTGAAGCATTCTTGAGCGTTCATTAAATTAAAACTTAGTAATAAAGAAAATAATAGAACAGTAAATCTATTTATCATGTTGTTGGCTTTTTGCTAGTTACCTCAAACTTAAAACTATTATTACATTAACAACAGAAAATTTTGTTAAAATAACACATTTATGTGTTTATGATATTTTATCACAATTCAGTAATTGAACTTGTGTTAGACGAAAAAAAATATCTTTTAAAATTCGGTCAAAACTTGAGGCAACTTAGGAGGAAAAGCCAATTGACACAAGAACACTTGGCTATTGATTCAGACATACCAATTAATCAAGTTGGTCGCATTGAAAGAGGTGAGATTAATACAACTGTCACAACCTTACTGAAAATTTCAAAAGCCCTAAAAGTAGAAATTATCGAACTTTTTATGTTCAAATAACAACTACCTCAAATCAATCAATTCAACAGGCTTCCTACTCATTTTAGGGAATCTAATTACATTCAGCACTTTTTTGTCGTGAAATTCTACAGATGGTGTTACGCGTAATTTTGCTCTAAAATGATCTTTCACTTTCTGCAAAAATATTTCACTTTCAGCGGTAGTGGCAATCTTGATTAAAATTTCGTCTGTACCTATATCGTTATGTGAAATTTCAATAACAAAACAATCAATTTCAGAAAAATCATTAAGTACATTATACATAGCAGGTGGATATAACGTTGTCCCTTTGTACTTAATCATTTGCTTTTTACGTCCCACAACTGGCCCTAATCGCATCGTGTTTCTTCCACAAGAGCAAGCATCAGTATGCGCTTGAACCATATCACCCGTTTTAAAGCGTAGTAATGGCATTGCTTCTACTCCCAAAGTAGTAATAACCAATTCACCAACTTCACCCTCTTTTACTGGCAATTTATCTTCATCTAAAATTTCAGCAATCAAAAGTTCTGGATGATGATGCCCTCCTTTATGCGCTTCACATTCATTAAAAGCTGTACTCATTTCTGTACTTGCATAGGTCGAAAACAACTCAATCTCCCAGCTTTCCTTAATTTTTCTTGCAAGGGTATTATGCGTAAAATTCTGATTTCGAATAGGTTCACCTATACACAAAGCTCCTTTTACGCTACTTTTTGTTATATCAATGTTATTGGCCTGAGCAAATTCAATAAGCTTTAATAAAAATGATGGAACACAAATTAAATAAGTAGGCTCGAATTTCAAAATACTATCCCATTGCAATTCTGGAATACCAGATCCAACTCTAATTATTCCAGCTCCCAATTTTCGAGCACCTAAAAAATAAGCAAGCCCAGCCATAAACCTCCTGTCCATTGTAGTCATCAACTGCATAACATCGTCAATTTTAACTCCAGAACACTCAAAGCTAATTGCTTCATTATATGCTAATCTATCTAGATCCTTGTCACTTAAAGCAAATGTAACAGGCTCACCAAGCGTTCCACTAGTAGTGACATAATCAATTATTTTACTTTTGGGAACACAGATAAAATCAGTGTTATTTTTCTGAAGTTGATCTTTTGTGGTAAGCGGAAGACTCCTTAAATCTTCTAACGTTTTTATAGCCGAAACATCAATACTTTTTTCCTCAAACAGATTTTTATAATAACCTGAATTGGTATTTATATAAGCTAGCATCTTTTGCAGTTCTGTTTCTTGGAATTGCTTTATTTCCGTCTTGGATGCTTGTTCAATTTTTGGGATCATACTTTTTATTCTGAAATTTTAGAGATGTATATTTTCATACAAACGCTGCTTTTTTGTGATAACAACTATTTTTAGGGAAGGTCTCGACGATGTTCAACCAGACACCTATTTCATTTTATTTTGCGTCTTCTCAATATATTTTTCTAAGCGTTCTTTATCTGGAACCGTTGTTATCTCTTTTGTTGCCGAAATAGTAAAAGCATTTAAAGCTTCCTCGTACCGTTTTTGTTGATACAAATATCTTCCCTTTAAATAATGAGCTTTCCAATAATCTGGGTTTTTGGTTTGAAGTTCTATTAGCATAGTTTCTGATACATTAGTTTCCTCACTAATAGCACTCTCCATTGTTCGTTCAAGTACTCGGTATTCTTCATAATTTTTGTACGCTTCAGAATGCACAAACGGATCTTCGGCAATTACTTTTTCAATATCGGCTAAAGTAGTCATTGCTGGATTTTTATCTCGGTTTGCAAACACTTTATTGAGGTCGTATGAAACAAACTCACCTAATTGATACGGATTTGACGAAATCCAAACTTGGCGTTTTTCAGGTTTAAAGACGATTCCATGATGAGCTAGCAATTGGTTTAACGCTTTCTCATTTCCGAAGCCAATTTTCTCATCATTCAATCCTTCGCGATTGCGCAATAATGAAACTGCATCGACAACCGTCATTTTACCTTCGTCTTTTTGCAAAATCTCTTCCATTCTATCAAAACGGTATTTACTATGACTCTCTAAAATACTTTTAGCATTTCGTTTATCCTCTTTAAAGGCTTCACTTTGAAAATGATTACTACAAACTAATTGATTGTTATTCACTACATCATAAACTCCAAAATTACTTGGCGCTACTTCAATTAAAATAGCCTTACCATCTGCTGCACTACCTACCATAATACTTTCGCTTACAAAAACCTCCCGTTTTTTAGCAATCGCAATAGCCTCTTCAATGGTGGTTGCGTATTGCAAAATCTCTCTACTTACAATTGAAATAGGGGTTTTAGCAATTAGCGGCACTTTAGACTTAGATGCGTTTATAGTTACTGTCAATCCTGCAAGATTCATCCCTGAAGTCACTCCTGTAAATCCACCCCAAGTTATACTCATATATGGATTTCCTTGATCCGGGTTTATAAATGCTATAATTTTTTGTTCTGCAAACTCATCTCCTGCATAAAAATCGAAATTACGTGCAATCAACAATTCGCCATCATCGGTTTTGTCACCCCAAGCCGCAAAAGAAGAACAGCCTACTAAAGCTAAGTCTTGCAAAGCGTGCCCTATATCGTGTGCACTGTGTAAATAAAGGGAACGTAAGTACGGTGGTGCAATGGTGTTAAATTCATCAAGCGCAAATCTTGAAACACCGAATATTTCGGCTTTAAACTCCGGCTGAACGTGTTTATACATTTTACGATTGTACCACTTTAAAAAGCTTCGTAAAAATGACTGCCAAGTAGTGGAAGGCACAAGATCATTTACTTTAGTTATAAAAACTCTCTCTTGAATTTCAATGAGTTCTCTAGTAAGGCTTCCCATTAATAGTCCGCGCTCTAAAGGATCACCTTCAACATAAAGTTCCCATAGGCCGTGTTCATTTTTAGTTAAAAAACTATTACCTGCATAATAAGTACTATCATTTACCCTTACTCTAGAAGGAATAGCTGCATTGTAAGTGCTAACATCTGGCAAGTCGTTAAGTGATTTATTAATTCCACAAGACGAGAAAAGCAGTAGTATTAACACATTTAAAAAAAGAACAAAACCTTTGAGTTTATCCATTTTTATGGCGTTTGTGATAATTTTTATTGACTTTTCTCACCATTTTCTTCTCTTTATAATCCGTCCATTTAGTTCCAAATGTATAACGTAGTAAATTTTCTACATTTCTAAGAATAGTAACATTATAAAGCATTGTTCCAAGACCTTTTAAGTTACGCTGAAATGCTCTTAACGTAATTGAAAAACCTCCATCTAAATATTTTATGTAATGCCAATATGCTGGAGGCATATATAATGCATCGCCGTGTTCCATAAAAACCTCGATAGCCTCAAGATCTTGCAAAGCTGGATATTTTTCAAAATCTGGATTGTCTAAATCTATAGATTCTAAACCGTGAATACTCCAAGGCACTTGGTACATATTTTTAGATTGCGAAGGTGGAAATAACCATACACGCTTATGTCCATGAAAATGAAAATGCACTAGATTTGCAACATCCATATCGTAATGAGGCACAACATTACTTCCTTCTCCTCCAAAAAACATTACTGGTAGCCGCTTAAAAAACTTCAAACCAATTTCCGGATATTTAATATCTTCTATAAGTATAGGAAGCTTTTTTAAGGTATCATAAAAGAAGATACGAAGATCAGTGGGTTGAGTCTTTAATATTTCTAAGTAATCATAAAGGCGCATTTCAGTAACTGGAACTGCACTTTTTTGTTTTCCTTTAGTAGGTTCATTATTGTATAATGGCACCACCGTTTCTCCAGCTAAAGATTGTATATAATCTAAATTCCATTTTTCATAAGCAGGCCAATTTTTAGTCCAACTTTTTTTAATAAGCACAGGCTGTTTATTAAGGTAGTGGGTAACAAAATCTTCTTTAGAGAGTTCATTTACTGTCACTATTAGTTTTGTTTTAATGGTTCCCATATACTTGATTAAGTTGTTATTGTTTCACTAGCTTTCTGTACTTTATCTACTAAATATTCTTGTCCTAAAATTGCTGAACACGTTAGCATTCCACTAATTGTAACCCCTAAAATTCCGTGCATATTTAAACTTGCCCCTGTAAAATAGAGATTTTTAATTTTAGTTTTGGGTGATATCATAGACTGCATGCTATTGCTTACATCCTTAACATACCCATACATTGCACCTTCATTACACGCAATATAATCGCGATACGAAAGTGGTGTAGAAGAATAAACCGATTTAATACAAGAGCGAATGTTTGGAAACTTCTTCTCTAACTCTTTCAACAGAACCTCCTCTTTTTCTTTTTTAAACTGCTCGTAGGTTTGCCCTCTTTCATTTTTATTTGCTGCAGTATTAAAAGTATCACCCCATTGAGCGACTTCATCAAAATGCATATAGGTCATTACCGTTATGGTATCTCCATAACCATCGCTATTTTTTCTAGTTCCCATAGAAACCATATAACTTTCTGGCCAATTTTCCTCTTCGTAATGCAACACATCCCAAACCCTATTAGCATCCTTATAATGGTAATGGTTTTTATTCATGTAAGGGAATGTGCCTGGCTTTAACACAATGTACAAACTAAAAGCTGCAACAGTGCTTTTTATATCTTCGATTCGTTTAACATATGATTTTCTTAAATGCTCAGAACCAATCATTTTAATAGTGAGCTTAGGCTCAATATTAGAAATAAACAGATCGCCGTATAGTGTCTTTCCTCCAGAAACTTCAACAGCTTTCACCATTTTATCTTCCATTATAAAATTGACTACCTCATGTCGTTTATAGGCTTCACCACCGTGTTCTTTAAGTCGTTTTAATAATGCTTTAGTTATTTGAGACCCACCATTTACACAACGATAACTACTTTCAATATAACTGTTAACCGAAAGTGCATGTACAAAAAACGGCGTCAAATTACCATCTCCTGCGTATAATAAATTAGAACCTGCAAGTACCGCCTGGAGCTTTTTATTAGTTGTAATAGCTGAAATAAACTCTTTCGCACTCGTGCTAAAAAGATCGTTATCACTATAATTAGGCGCACCATTCGCTACATTATATAATGGAAAACTAGAGCAGGTTGTTTTTAATTTTTCACAATAAAACCTAATAGATTCCTCTTCCTCAGGAAAATCAACTAATAAATTTTGAATAAAATTTTCATAACCTTGCGCGTGTGGATACTCTTTTGGGTCATTATCAAATGATATAATATCGAAACCATCTTCGTCCATTCGTTTCCACGCTATGTCATCATAAATCCCTAAATACTTAAAATATTTGTATAGATTTTGTCCTTCTTCAAGCCCACCTACATAATGTACTCCAGTGTCAAAAATTGTTTTATCCCTTGAAAAAGTTTGAAGATTCCCGCCAAACTGGTTATTCTTTTCTAACACACAAACGCTCTTTCCCTCCTTAGCAAGTACAATAGCAGAAACCAATCCACCCATACCGCTACCCACAATTACAACGTCGTACCTATCTTTCATTTACTTGTATTTTTAAAAACACTTAATGTAGTTGAAGTTTCCATTAATTCAAACCCATCAAAAATGGTTTGCGATTTAGTGTCAAGCTGAGGGGAATGTAGTAAAAATATAAAATTTAGTGATTGAAATGAAATTGGCTTTAGTTTCACTTCGGAAATATTAATACCATTAACAATGAGTACATCAAAAACCCCATGTTCTATTGCCGAAAAACTATTGACAAAAAATAGTTTTCGTTCGGTATTAGTAATAAAACTATTTTTAAGTGTTTGTAACAACTCCTCATTACTTACAACTTGCGTTATTTTACGTTGTGCTCCATCTAGTGCTAGCAAGAAACTAAGTGCCCCTGTATCATTTGACAACTGAAGTATAGATGCAGTAGCAGGAATTGTATTTATTATTGAATAATATGCTTGTTTATTGACTTTTAATTCTTGCTTAACTTTACGACAAATATCTTGACCTTTAAACCTATAATCTTCTAAAATAGTTTTATAAAAATACGTAGGCGACTCTATAGTATTTCTAAATCTGAAAAACTCTTTTCTAAAATAGGCTGTGATATTTTTAGTTTTAGCACTATAATTATCCCCAAATTGGGTTGCTTCGTGAGGAATTCTTTTTAAAATCTCTACGGAAATTTTCCCGTCTTTTATAATAAAACTTCCTTTTGGTAAAACTTCTGAATTACCGTGAATTAAAACAGGAATTATATCGAGTTTTAAAGTTTCGGCTAAGAAAAAAGCTCCTTTATGAAAGCGTTTCACTCTATTGGTTTTAGAACGGGTACCTTCCGGAAATGCGATTAACGAATATCCTTGATCTACTTTAGGCTGTAAATGTGCTACAGCTTCTTCAATACCTTTAGAAACTGGATAAAAGCCCGCAAGTTTTACAGCACGCCCAAAAATAGGCGAATTGTACACCCAATCATTCACTAGAAAAATAAGCTTTGGTGTTAGCATTCCTATTGCAAGAATATCTAAAAACGACGTATGATTAGCAATTAAAAATGCAGGTTTTATAAAAGTTTCATTGTGTGGATTCAAAACTGTTTTATCCACAAATGGATTTGTATAAAGTACCGATTTCATCAACTTAGAAATAAGTTTATGAAAAACTGGCATCGATTTCTTTTTAGAAAAAGGAAGTATTGGGATGAGTAATACTCCTAATATTGATAATAAAAATGCTCCAAGTCCAAAATAAGTAAACGACAGTATCGAGTGAATTAAATATCGCACATGAATAGGCCTCTTATTTCGGCTACCTATAAACAGTTTAAACAATAAAGGCTGCAGTGTAAATGCAAGTATCATGGCCATTAAAATACCAATGATTGAAACTATCGAAATTGTATATAATGCAGGATGTTTAGCAAAAATGAGTACTCCTATTCCTAGAATTGTAGTTAAAACTGAAAGTAATATCGAAGTTTTATGTGTCGCTAATGCAGGCTCGCCAGTCTTCAATTCGTGTAACAGGCCATTGGTAACAAATATGGAATAGTCAATCCCAAGACCAAAAATGAATGTTGAAATAATAATATTAAAAATATTAAACTGAATATCCAAAACTCCCATTATTCCAATGGTAACAAGCCAAGTTAAAAACACAGGTAAAACTGTTACAAGTGTCAACGAAAGACTTCGGTAGAAAAGTAAAAGCAACACGATAACGACAATTAACGAGTATCCAATAAGTTTATTAAAATCATCACGTAATGAACCAAGTAGAGATTCATTCATGGCTTTTCGGTCAATTAACACCATATTTTCAAACCCTTCAAAAGCATCTTCCACTTCTGGAATTTGTGCTTCATCTAACTTAATAATTGAATTTGCAGTATATAAACCATCACGTTCGTTTACAAAATCGTCTAAATTAATTGCTGGAAGCTCATCGAAAGCTTCAGGAGATAAGGGTTTAAAATTATTATCTAGTGTTTTGTAAAATGTATTAAATGTGGTTGGCTTAAAACCTAAAGCAGCACTACTTTCTATTAAATCACTTTTAAAAGTTTCTTTCTTTTCAATTGTCCAAAAACGATTCCAGCGATTGATGTTTTCTTGTTGCTTACTTTCAGAATTTACAATAGCTGAGACACTACTATAATCTTTAATAACGCCTTGGTTTTTAAGTGCTTTTAACTTTAAAAATATCGCATCATTAACTTGCAACACACTATCTTCAGCCGAGCTATAACCAATAGCATATAATGATTTAGACTCAATATTGGTAAGTGCATCAAGGGTTTTCTTAGCCTCTTTAAAGTCCTGCGGTTCGTAATTAAGAGTTTCTAAATCATTATTAAACTTTACTGTATTATAAGTAAACAAACTCATCACACATAAACCAGCAACGCTTACTAGAATAATTTTATTTTTTTCAAATGAATAATTTGAAATACGATCAAGAATATTTCTTTTAACTGAAACACTACGAGCGGAATCTTTTGCGCTGTTTTTATACATCTGAGGAATGAATAACAATGCTACAATTGAAGCTGTAATAACACTTACTGCAGCGAAAATCCCTAAATCCTGCAATGCTTGAGAGTCTAAAAACAAAAGACATAAAAATGCCAAAGCAGTTGTGAGCGAACTCATCAAGATGGGTTTTGCTATTTCTTTGTAGAGTTGTTTAATATTAGACTCGTTTCTAATATGAGTTAATATATGTAATGAATAATCGAGAGTAACACCCAATAAAATGGAACCAATTCCAAGGGATATAGCCGAAATTTGATGGCGAATTAAATAAAGCACAGCAATGGATACTAAAGCACCTACTATAGTTGGTGCAAATAGAATTAACGGGATATATATTTTACGATAAAATAGGATGAAAATTAACATCAATACTGTTAAAGCAATTCCTAATGTTAATTGGATGTCGCCTTTAATTTGTCGAGCATTTTCCACAGCTAATAAAGCTGCTCCGTAGTATTTGAGATTCGCTTTATTTTCAAACTGTGTGTTTAAAGAAGAACGGATACTATATAAAATATTTGTAAAAACCTCATTATTTGCCGCATCATCTGCTGCATATTGTGGCGTTATAAATAAAAGCACATGCTCCTCATCTTTAGAAACTAAATAGCCATTTTTTATAGTAAAATCGTCTCCAACATTAAGTTCTTGTAGCTTTTTTAAACCCATAAATGATAAACTTAATGGATCTCTAATAATTGACTTTTTCGCTATAATCCCAGAAGGAGATATTAGAGTTTTATAATTTGACTCCGTTAGCGAAGCAATACTATCGCTGTTTAACCTATTAGCCAAACTTATATAATCTGCTTCGTCTAAAAATTGCGGAAGATTTTTATAAATAAAATCTAGCGTAAGATCAATACCATTATCTCCCACAGCACCATCAACTTGTTGAACATACATTGATGCTGAACGTTGTAGACTGTCTAAATACACCGTAGCGTAGTCAGTAGCATTGTCAATAGTCCCATCTTTTTGTTTTGAAATGGTGACAATTATTTTATCTGAAAAGTTAACTGATTTTAATATTTTCTGAAGGGCTCTTGTTTCTTCGGTTGCAGGAAGAAGCTTCATTATATCCTCTTCAAAAGTTATTCTTGAAGCAGTAAAACCTATAATTGTAATCGCTAAAAAAGCAAGCAATAAAGCGACTAACCTGTGCTGTTTTATCTTAGTGAAAGTATGATAAAAAAAACTATCCATTAGCAATGGCTTTCTTATTTCCGAAGAAGGAAAAAATTATAAAACTCAAAAACCCAAGAAGTGTTGCTGCAGTTATTGCTAATGTAAAACTACCTACAACATATGTTTTTAGATGTTTAATAAACTCGAAGTTTTCATTAATTGTATCAACTGAAAAATTAAATTCTGAACCCAAAAGCCAACTCCCCAATTTCAAACTAGCATAAAGAATAAAAGGAATAAAAGGAGGCAAACTAACATTTGAAAATGTGAAAGCAATCACTTTATTTAGTTTTAAAGCCACTGCCAGAAAAACAACGAGTATTGTATGTAAACCCCACAATGGTGATATTCCAACAAACACTCCTAAAGCCACAGACAAAGCTTTTTTTACAGGACTATCATCTATCCCTAAAAGATCTTCCGCTAGAAATTTCTTAACCCCTTTTTTTTTAAAATTACGAATGAAATCTCGCGGTTTAATATAAAAAAGCGTGATTATAACAAAGACAGTATTTAATATTGAGATGCGAGTAAAATCCTTAAAAGGTCTAAAATGTGAAACACGCTCACTTTCATCATAGAGTACCTGAACAGGGATATTTTCTACTGTAACACCTCGCCAAGCAGCTTTTACTATCACTTCAATTTCAAACTCAAATTTCTTGGTAATAAATTTCATTTCTGAAATAGGCTGCAATGGATATAATCTAAAACCAGATTGTGTATCCTGCAATTTAATTCCAGTTTCAAACCAAAACCAAAAATTAGAAAACTTATTCCCAAAACTACTTTTTTTAGGAACTCCCTCTTGAGACATATTCCTTGAACCTATTAGTAATAAATTTTTAGTACTTGACTGATCTAAGCATTCAATAAATTGTGCTATATCTTCTGGGAAATGTTGCCCATCACTGTCAATTGTAATAGCATTTTTAAAGCCTAAGACTATTGCTTTTTTAAAACCAACTCGTAGTGCATTTCCTTTTCCTTGGTTAGGAGAAATAGTGATAATTTCTAATTGAGAATATGCTTCTAAAATTTTTGAGGTTTCGTCAGTTGCACCATCATTAACAATTATAATATTGTTAGTGTATTTTAAGACACCGTTCAAAACACGATTCAAGGTTTTGGCATTATTATACGTGGGTATAATAATGCAGCATTTATGGTCTTGTAAAAGTTGGTTAGTAGCAGTGATGCTCATTGATTACTATTAGTTACCTAGCAATCAAAAATAAGAAATTGAAAGACAATAGCGACGTTAAAATCTCCTTTTAAGTAGCAAGTTGAAAGCATTTTCAAAATGCTAGAAATTAAAAACTAGATTTCTCAGCATCAGTAAAGAGTGAGGATTGCTGCACATACCCTTTCACAAATTTACGAACGTCAGCTGATGTTGTTTGGGAGATATTTGAAAGAATAAAGTTTTTATCTTCATCTAAGTCGTTTCGGTACTTTAAAAACTTTGGAGCATTTTCTTGAATACTTAATCGGATAACTCTAATTTCAATATTGTTAGAATTAGCAAGAACAGCTTTCTCTAATAATAAAACTCCATCTTTAAATAGTATTTTTTTGTTTTTCACGCCTTTTACTAATCTAGATTGAAGTGTCATTAAAGCACCATTATAAGCGTCTTTAACGCTAGAATCTTCTTTAACCGAAGCTAGGTTTTTTTCAAAAATAGCGATAGCTTGATCTCCCTCATTTACTTTTACATAGGAAGTTCTTACGGCATCTAATGATTGCGCGCTAATAGATGCAGTAGCAAGTAATAAAAAAAAGTATAGAAGTTTCATTAGTCTATAATTGTAAATAATGCACTCATTTTTAGTGCTAGGGTTTCTCCAAAACTAGAGATGTTTTTTGTTTTAAAACCGTTTTCTACTTCTGTAATAGTGATTGAAAGTTTTAAATATGGCGTTTTATTAGGATTAATAATAGCCATAAATTTAATGTTTGTAGTCTCACTTAAAAATAATGTTGAGTCAACTGCCTTTTCAGTAAGTTCTTTAATAATTTGAATCATGCATACTCCAGGCATTACAGGATTCCCAGGGAAATGGCCTTTAAAAATATCATTATCCTTATTTAGATATATTTCAGCTTCAACCACACCATCAGTGTATTCGAAATTTTCAAGAGTATATAAATCTTTAATTAACATTTTTATTTTTTAAGATATTCAAGTGCTATTGACAGCTTAATATTATTGTGATTGATATTAATTTTTTTTGCGATATTTTCTTCAACATCATTAAATGTAATCAATATTTTTATTCTTCCATTTGGGGCATTTGCAATTGAATACAATTGTTTTGACTCCACGTTTTCAGAAAATAGATTCCCACCATCAGAATTTGCTGTTTCAAACACATCATATTCTGAATTTTGGTATTGTGATACTACATCTGTTTTTTCAGTAATCAGAATTCTAAAATCCTTTTCTAATGTATTAACTACAATTTTTCTATCTAAATCTGGCAGAATAAAATTCTTGGTAAAGGTATCACCATCGTATAGAAAATCAAATATTTTACTTCCAAATTCAGTTGTAAAAACAACTCGGTGTTTTACTTCGGAAATTTTCTTGACAATTAAAATTCCGCCAAAATAATTTCCGTAGATATCAAGCTTTGCTTTATAAACATAATCTTTGGATAGATCAGAAAAATATGGGCTACCTATGTTCTGTTTTGAAACAGGAACTTCAAGCCCTTTTATTATCTTAGGTCCACACGAAAAAAGCGTTAGTATTAAAAGGCTACTGAGTAAAAACCGAATCATCGATAGGAGTGTTTATCTTTCGATTAGAGAATACAATTTTTGTATAATCCTGTGATGGTTCAATCATTTTCACTTGCGTTACTGCACCGTCTGTTGTATCAAAAAGCAATTCAAATGAGGCAATATACTCTAACATTTTACTGTCTTTAGGGACAAACACTGCCTTACTTGAATTTCTTGTTTTAAAATAAGTGACATTAAAATCGTCGTCGCTAAACATATCGCCCTTCACGCTGTTAACTATAAGCTGATTAAGTTTTTTAAACATCTTGCTACTCCCAATGTCTATGGCATTTTTTGTACCTCCATCATTAATAAGTAATTGTTCATCTTTAAAAATAACACTATACTCGTATGGTTTTGTATACTCCCATTTTACTAATCCTGGAGCCTTGAACTGAAGTGCTCCAAAAGTTTCTATATCGTTATCTAAAAAGTCTAAATGTTTATACTGAATAAAATCACTTTTAATAGTATTCGCTTCTTGTGAAGCTTTAACTACCATAGCTTTAAATGACTCAATTTCAGAAGCATTCATTGCAGTCTCTTGGCTAAAAGTGACTGAAGAAACAAATATAAACACCATTAATAATACCTTACTCATAGGGTTGAATATTCAAAAGTTGATCTACTGTAACCGACTTTAATTTATGCTTTTGTAAAAATAGCAATAAGTGTTCCAAAACAGCGATACTCTTTTCACTTGTATCGTGTAATAAAATGACATCGCCAGGCTTTAAATTTCGTGTAATTCGTTTCAAAGTATATTCCTTCGAAAACGGAAGTGTATCAAGAGATCTTTTATTCCATCCTATTGATACAAGTTTAGTAGTAGCTATAGCCCGTTTAATCCTAGGATTTGTAACACCAAATGCTGGTCGATACATTTTAACTGTCTTCCCTGAAACCTCTTTTATTAGGGTGGTTGTTTTATTAAGCTCACCCACTACTTTATTGGTTGCTAAAAAACCAAAGTTATTAGCGTGATGGTATGTATGGTTCCCAACTGTATGTCCCTCATTTATTATTTGATTCAATAGCTTGGGGTTTGCTTTTATATTATTTCCTATGCAAAAAAAAGTTGCTTTTGCATTATGCTTTTTTAGTAAATCTAAAACTCTTGGTGTGAACTCTGGATGTGGTCCATCGTCAAATGTTATTGAGATAATTGGCTCTTGAGTATTTGGATTGCTATAAAGTGATTTAAAAAAATAATTCCAGCGTATGAATCCTGAACCACACATAGTTACAAGCAACCATATACTTCCAATAGTTATAAAAACAACATAACTTAAATCCACAAAAAAACTAGCAACTATTAATATTGCTACTAAAAGAGTAAAGAAAACATTAACTGTTTTAAAATTTAGCATTTGCGTAACATCACGAAGGTGTGATTATCTCCGCGATACTGATTGTAAATGAGAATGGTATTTAAAGCAGATGGTGCTTTATCATTAAGTTTAATGCAATCTGGCATTTGTTGAGTCTTTAGCATTTTGGCGCCAAGCCAAACCCCAAATGCTGATGCCGTTTTATACTCTCCAATTAAGTGTTTATAAACCACCTGCTGT
This sequence comes from Patiriisocius marinus, assembly GCF_008974325.1. Taxonomy (GTDB): domain Bacteria; phylum Bacteroidota; class Bacteroidia; order Flavobacteriales; family Flavobacteriaceae; genus Patiriisocius; species Patiriisocius marinus. The sequence goes on from NZ_BKCG01000001.1 coordinate 484,345, forward strand.
GTGTTAGCAAATACTCCTTCGGAAAGTTTATTAAAATACTCATCAAAATTAACATCGCCATTATTCCCTAAAACAACTGCATCAATATCATTTACTGTATAATTATTTTGTTTTAGAAATTCGTACAATTTAGTCTCAACTCTTGTTAATCCAAGGGTATTATATATTGCAACATCTATTAACTCAGCATACGTACTTTCTTGCTTGGCATTTGATAAAACAATAAATGAAGCTCCTTCACTAAAAACAGCGCCAACAGTTTTTGACGAAAGAATATTCAAATTATCTATTGTTTGTTCCTGCTTAATATGATCTATTAAACCGTGTACTTTAATCATATGCGGGCCAAGCTCATCAACACCTCCTACTAAAATATTAGTAGCTTCATCGAGTTCTAATTGTAATTGGGCGTCTAACAAAGCAGTTTCAAACGAACTACTTGAATGAACATATGTAAAGTTATACCCTTTGCACTGTATCCCTAAAGCTATTTGCCCTCCCACTGTATTATGTGTGGATTGTATAAAAGATGTTGGGGTTAAAAATTCTTCATTATTGTCGATTATTTTAGCAACAAAACGTTCGCTTTCAATAACACAACCCATTCCTGAACCAGTTATAACAGCATCGACAGATTCCAGTCCAGCTTCTTCTAATGCAACCTTTGAAGCTACCACTCCCATTTTAATTCCTTTTGCCATTCGGCGAGCTGAACCAGCATCTAAATATGCTTTGTAATTAGGATTTACAACTGAAATATTAGTGGTTGAATAATTGACAATTTCATTTAAAAACTCCGAGTTATCGAATGTTTTTTGAGAGGTAATTGCTCCTATGCTATTTATAAATACTTTTTTCATTAGGGCTTTTTAGAAAATAATACCGAAGTACAGTTACCACCAAAACCTAACGAATTAGAAAGCACAGTGTTTAATTCTTTTTTGATGAGTGATGTTTCTGGAGTAATACTAAACTCTTTCATCTTGTTTTTGAAATTCAGATTTGGAAATATCACATTGTTTTGTAGTGCCAATACTGCATATATTGCTTCGACCCCTCCTGCAGCAGCAAGCGTGTGGCCTGTGTATGCTTTAGTTGAACTAAATGGAGGAACTTCTTCGCCAAAAACTCTAATAATTGCACGACCTTCAGATAAATCGTTATTAGGTGTTGCGGTTCCGTGGGCATTAATATAATCAACATCCTTAGGAGCAAGGTTAGCAACCCTTAACGTTTTCTCCATTGCAGCTGTCGCACCATCTCCATTTTCTGAAGAAGCCGTTTGATGAAATGCATCATTTGTATTACCGTAGCCTTTAACATAAGCCAATACTTTTCTATTTTCTGCTTTTACAATCTCATCACTTTCTAAAACAAGGTACGCTGCAGCTTCACCTAGATTCAAGCCCTTTCTGGCATCATCAAAAGGTGTATTATAAGTGTCACTAAGTATCATTAATGTTTTAAAACCATTAATAGTAAACTTAGACAAACAGTCGGTTCCTCCTACTACTACACGATCTAATTTTCCAGATTTAATCAATCTAGAACCTATAATTATTGCATTAGCAGCAGATGAACAAGCAGTACTTATTGTAGAAACGAAGCTCTCTTCTATTCCTAATAGCTTAGCAATTTTCTGAGTTCCATCACCTAAATGATGTCCATCAATATACTTTCTGTTTGTAGGGTTTTCAATATAATCGTAGAAATACTTTTCAGTCATATCCATCCCACCTACAGTACTAGCAGATATTAATCCGGATCGATACTTAGCCATATTAGTTATTCCAGCATTTTCAACGGCTTGTTTAGCGGCAAATGCACCGAGTAAACTTGAACGAGAATAATTATGGTCTGCTGGTAAATCTAAAGACTTTTCTAAATCTGCATTAGTATAGGCTATTTCACCAACCATAATACAGTCTTTATGAATAGTATCTATTTTTGAGATTTTAGAAATCCCTTTTTTACCATTTATTAGTGATAGGTAATTTTCCTCCACATTGTTTCCAATAGCAGAAATTATTCCCATCCCAGTTATGGCTACACTTTTACTCATCTACTATGCTCTATTAGCTTCAATAAAAGCAGCCATAGTATTTACAGATTCAAAGATTTTTTTACCATCCTTAGGGTCAGTTAATTTAATCCCGTAATCTTTATCAAGCATTACAATTAACTCAAGTGCATCAATTGAATCAAGACCCAAGCCATCACCAAATAACACCTCATCATCTGCAATTTCTGCTACTGTAACATCTTCAAGATTTAATTGCTCGATGATTTTAGTCTTTAATTCTTCTTTTAGTTCACTCATAATTCTTGGTATAATCTATTTATTTCTTTGGTTGTATGTTCAATTTTACTCTTTTCTGTACTTACTAAATACATAAAAGCTTCATAATTTTCTTCATCTACATTTACCCATCCACAGAGAACTTCATTTGACTTTTTTGAGGAGATTAAGCTGCTTGCATAGTCAAATAGATGCTCACCGCTAAAGTCATCAAAGATAAAAAAACTATTCTCACTATATAACCTATGCCTAATGCAAATTTCACCTATACAAATATTAGGTAAGGTGTAAACAAACACAGCTGGACTAGGATAATAATTAGTGCTATCGGCAATTGATTTTTGATGTTTTCTATCTGTATCTAAACTTGAGGCATTATTACTTAAAACAACAGCAATATCTCTTTCTTCAATAGCCTCAGTGGGTGTTTTCAATAACATTTCGGCAGCCAAAAAAGACAGCTTACTTAAGGTATCCATTTTAAAAAATTTTCTATAATTAAGATCTAATTCTTTATAGATGTTTTTTAAAACTAAAGGTATTTCTGTTTCACTAGAAGTTATTTGGCTATTGCCATTTAGTGAAGCTTTTCCATTTTTTATGCTACAGTAATTTGAAATGTAATATGTGTTTTCCAATAGAAATTATTTTTTCTTACAAACAAACATTGTGTGATACTCCCCTAAAGCTACATCTTCATCTATAAAAAGACCTGCTTCATTAATTATTCTTTTCAAGACCGTTGAAGGATACATTTTACTATTACCATTCGCCATCACTGTAAAATATAATGAGGTTGCTTCTAAAGCAAAACGGGCATTTTCAAATTTTTGACGGTCAGTATATGTTTCAATTATTACTAACCTTGTTTCTTGATCCATTGCATTAACAGCCGTGTTTATTATGGTGCTTATTTCTGCTTCAGAAAAACAATCTAAAAATTGACACATCCATATTACATCTACGCCTTTAGGTAATTTTTTGGGCTTTTTTGAGAGCCAATCTATTTCTTGTCCAATAACGCGATCAGAAAATCCTTTCGCTGTAATATTAGCGATTGCCTTTTTTAATTGTCCTGGTAAATCTAAAATTCGCATTTTAACTTCAGGATCTTTTGCAAGACAATTCATTGCAAACTTCCCAGTGTTTCCTCCTATATCATAGATAATACTAGGATTATAGGTAAATAATTTTTCTAATGCTTCATCAAAAATCGGATCGCTATAATGATGATCAAATTCAAACCAAGATGTTTGAATATCCTTTGGAAGTTGTGACAACCCTTCATAAATAGTGCTCCACTTTCCAAGCTCTTGCAATCCTTCTGGAGTTCCATTTTTTATGGCTTCAGGTAGATGATATAAACCTTTATAGCAAACATCATTTGTGAAGTTTAAATTAACTCTAGTAGTCTCATGATAATTTAAGAAATATCCTGTTTTAGTTAACCTATACTTCCCTTCTTCTTGGGCAACTATATATGAACTTTCTGCAATTTCAAGTAAAACGCCCACACCATAAGTATCAAGTTCTAATGCATCACCTATTTGAGTAATAGAGACACCACCTCTTTTTCTATTTTCAAAAATATAACTAAAAATCCCTAGTTTTTTCAATGATACCGTTGCTTGAAATACAAAAGGTGCAAATGCAATTTTATGTGCTTCTTGCACTGCATCAAAGGCGGTTTCAGCTTTCGTATTCATTGTGTCGTTGTGTATTAAATGTTAAATATAACCTATTTGATACTATTCACTTCCTTAAAAATTACAGCAGTATTACATCCTCCAAATCCAGAGGCAGTTTTAATAAATATTGAGAGTGGTTTTTTTGTAGTTGTCTTCACAACATTTAAAGGCTGAGAAACCCCTAATTCTTCAAAACCTAAAGATGCAAAAAGTGTGTTATTAGCTAGTGAATGCATTCCTAAAATAGTTTCTAACAATCCCGATGCTCCAAGGGTATGCCCAAAATATCCTTTAAAACTATTAATAGGCACTGTGCTCATTCCAGCCCTACCAAAAGCGATTGATTCCATTTCATCATTAAAATTTGTTGCTGTTCCATGAGCTGAAATATAGTCAATATCTTCACTAGTAATACCAGCTTCTTTTAATGCATTTTTTATACTCCTATAAAGTCCCTCACCTGTTCTTGACGGTCCGGAAATGTGGTTTGCATCATTGCATGCACTATCTCCTAAAACCTCAACGGCTTCAGGTGCTAGGTTTTCACTTTTAGAAGTTACTAAAGCTGTAGCTGCAACTTCACCAATATTAATACCTGTTCTATTTTTATCATAAGGCTTACAGCGTTCACTGCTCAAAGCTTGAAACGAATCGAAACCACTTAAAATAAATGGTGAAACCATATCACCAGAAACTACAATTACTTCGTCAAATCGCCCTATTGCAATGTATCTTTTAGCTACTGCTATTGCAAGAATTCCAGACACACACGCGTTAGAAACAACAATAGGTTCAGTTGTAAAACCGAAATGAGCCTTTAAACTATTTGCCAGAGATGAAAGGTAACTTCGTTTTGGTTGAAAAGAGTTATCATCATCAATCGCATCAATATTACCTTTGGTTGTTGAAATAATTAATCCTGTTTTTTTAGTAATGTTAATTTCTGAAATTTTAAGAACATTATCCATTGATAAAAGCATCATTTTTTCTAACCTAGTATGTTCTTGATTAGTTGAAATTTCGGCGTATGCCTTGTCTAGTAAAACATCGTTAATAACCGAAGCAAAAACAAGGTGTGGCAATACATCAGGATTGTCTATCAATGAGAGTCCGCTTTTTTCTTTGCTTATTGCATTAACTACTGTCTTGCTGTTAAAGCCTAAGCTAGAAATGATATTATTATATGAAACAAATATTTTATGCATTAATTAGTCCAACTTTTTTCTTCCATTCAACAATAAAATCTGGTATTGTAAGTGATAATTCTCCTCCTAATTCAACAAATACTTGAACTGTTTCTCCAGTACATGCGAGCTTTCCTTCTGGATTATAAATTTTGTAGCGAAAAATAATTTTAGCTGCTTCACAATCTATGTAAGTTGTTTCAACTTTGGCCACATCACCATAGCGCAGTGGTAATTTATGTGACGTGGAAGATGTAACGATTGGTGTTGAAAAGTTATGGTCTTTTTGATCAAGATAGCCTATACCGTGTTCACGACCAAAGGCTTCACGACCATCTTCGAAATATTGTATATAATTTCCATGCCAAACAATACCAAGGGGATCTGTTTCCACAAATCGCACTCTAATTTCGCTTATATGCGTAAGTGTTTTTGCTTTAGACAGCGTGCTTCTTTTCATTATATAGTATTGAAATTAATAGTGTTACGAGGAAAAACAAAAATAATAAAGAGATTTCAGGCAGTACTTGTAAAACAGAAGCATTTCTTAGAAAGACATCATAAAACCCTTCTAATCCCCAATTCATTGGAGAAATGTTAGAGAGCTGTTGCATGAATTTAGGCATGATAAAAACCGGAACCCATACTCCTCCTAAAGCCGCAAGTATTACTACAAATGTAGCCCCAAATGGAGCAGCTTGTTCTTGAGTTTTTGCTATAGTACCTAATAAAAGCCCTAGACCAATTGCTGCTAAGCCGGCAAAAAAAGCAACTAAAAACAACATAGGCAACTTGCCACTTACATCTAAAACTGGAAGCCCTAATAATGGAAAAACAAATAATCCAACTAGTAACATTAAGGCAAATTGAATTAGGCAAACGGCCAAATAAACTATTGTTTTTCCACCTAAAACCGTTGCATAGGATATAGGCTGAGTCCTCAACCTAACAAAAGTTCCTTGATTTTTTTCCTTCACCATATTTATCGATAATGGAACTATAATAAAAAATATAGCGAATAAAGCCCAAGCAGGAACGTTGTGTTGTGCACTGTTGGGTATTAATTCTGCTTCACCATTTGTTGGTGTAACTTCTTTAAAGGTGATAAAAGGTTCGGTTTCAAAAAGCTGATCTTCTTCTCCTAATTGTTCTTGAAAGGCTTTATAAATAGTTTGAGTTTCTATTTTAGAAATCATTTTGTCAATACCGCTTTTTACTTGATTTTTAAATGAACCCTGTGTTGCCGGATCAAAATACAAAGTAACTTGGATAGGTTGCACTTTTTCAATTTCCAATGCCATAGAAGGCGCTTCTTCTAAACCAAATGCAGCTAACATACGCTCAACATTATCGTTTACTTTAGTCGCTAACCTTTGTGATAAGGTTGCAGGAATAACAATCGCTAGTTGATAATCACCGTTAAAAACTTTAGCTTTTGCAGTTTCAGCATTTTGCTCTTGAACTATTGCGAATGCGTCTGAACTTGACAAACCTTCTCTAATACTTGCAGCCACTTCTCCTTGATCATTATCTACAAGAAGAATAGGTATCTTAACACTATTGACTGCTTTAAAACTGCTATCTTGTATAAGTGTAATCACTAATAACAAAGCAAGTGGCATTAAAAATAAAATTGCTATTCCACCCAAATCTCTTGAGAGCAACTTATATTCCTTTATAGCTGAAACCCAAATTTTATGCATGGTCTCTAAGTTCTTTACCCGTTAATTGTAAAAATACATCCTCAAGGTTTGTTGCGTTTTCTAGATTGCTGATTAATTGAGCAGGAGTTCCTTTTATAACTATTTCGCCTTTATCAATTATTGCAACTCGGTCACAGAAACTTTCTGCTTCATTTAAGTGATGAGAAGTATAAATTATGGTAGTACCATTTTTATTAAGTTTTTGTAAATGCTGAATAATTACATTTTTAGACTGTACATCAACACCCACAGTAGGTTCGTCTAAAAATAACACTTTGGGTTTATGAAGTATACTAGCAAGTAGGTTTACACGACGTTTCATCCCGCCAGAAAATGTCTGAATTTTTTTATGAGCAAAAGATTCTAAGCCAAGAACTGCTAATTGATCCAAAATATCTTTCTTTAGATTAACCCCTTTCAATCCGTACATATTTCCAAAATACCAAAGGTTTTCATATGCGGTCATTGTAGGATATAATGCATATTCTTGAGGCACAATCCCTATCGTTTTCTTAAGCTTATTTTTATGTTCTTTAAAAGTTAATTCATCAATTGAAAAAGAACCCGAAGTAGGTTTGATTAATGAGCTTAGCATTGAAATTAGAGTAGTTTTCCCTGCACCGTTAGGCCCAAGAAGTCCGAAAATCTCATTTTCATTGATTTCAAGACTCAAGTTTTTTACAGAATAGTCTTCTGCATCTTCATATTTCTTTGAAAGCTGATTAATTGAAATCATGCAAGTTAAATTAGACAGCTTTTTTTAATTTCTTAAAAAATGCTTTTTCACGATTGGCTATTGATTCTAACAAAGTTGCAACTTCATCGTATTTATCTATTGCAATAGAGTTACTTCGGTTTTTATAAATTCTTGAAGATTCTAAAGCGAAATCTCGCCACATATCACCTATTTCAGTCATTTCTATAGAAAGTTTTTTAAGCTCTTCGTTTTTTAACAACTCACCAGATTCCTGTAAAAAAGCACCGTAAATGTATCTAAATCCGCCACCACCAGTTCCTATTTCTTCTTGCATTCGTACAATCTGCCCTAAGTAATGGTTTGCTTTCTTTACCCCTAATTTTTTAGGCCACTTTCTTATAAGTTTAGCGACAGTTTTAATTCCCTTTACCCCTACAAATGGAACTGGGGCAGCCATATCCCTACAGGTATGTTTAATGCCTTTTACAATTGCACTTTCAAGCTCTAATTTATCTGGAAATACTGTTGGATAATAAATATGTCCTTTGGGCGCCATTGCCCCTTTGGCAAAACGTACTTTTTCTAATTCCTTAGATGTAAGGGTTGTCACATTCTCCATCACTGGATCACTTATTAAATAAGTATCATTCTCTTTGCCGTATACGACTAAATTGTGCGCATTAAAATGAAAGCGATACTCATCTGGAAAATAAGTTAAATTATAAACTCCAACTTGTAAACCTACTGGATTATTTGCCGCTAAATTTTCGTCTAGTCTCTTTTTTGCTGCAGTAGGGTTACTAAACTTTTCTCGTTTTACTTTTATTCCAACTCTCTTTGCAAAACGATTGAAAATATGACCTGGCATTGCTCTATAAGTAAAGACTGGTGCATAATTCACTTTTAAAAACGGGATGTAACAAAAAAGCAATCCTGAACCTATACCAAAAACCATAGGCTCACTTACTTGAAAACCGTTATGCTTCATTAAGTTAGACACTACGCCATTTTCGCAATGTGCAGATTGATGATGTGTGAAATCGATTTTCATAATTTAAGAGGGACCGTTTTGAAGTTCTTCAATCGTGATGTCAAATACATCAGCATATTTAGCTAATTTTTTATTCGATAATTTCTGAAATACGCTAGGTTTAAAATGGCGCTTAACAGTCCACTTAAAAAAACCTACATAGCTAGCTAAAATAGTTAAATCCATTTTACACAACTCCATGTAATATTCAATTGGGCTTGTTGTGCCTGCAAGTACTCTTAAACGAGCTTCTTCAACACGCTTTTCAATATCTTCAAGGGCATTGTCTAAGGCAATTTTTTTGGGATCCCATCCACTACTTAATTCTGTAGTATAGTTTCCATCTTCATCCACAGCATAGCATAATTCCTTAGAATTTACTTTGTTTAAACTGCTTTCGTCTTGTGGTACTTCTTTTTTTTTCAAACTTCGCGAATGATTAGATTCATTGTACAATCTACAATTAAATCTTCATTATTGAAAGTTGAAGTTTCCATAGTACACATTACATAATCTCCCATGTCAAATTTAGAGATAAGTGACGCTTTTGTAATTATTGTATCTAGCACTTTAGGAAGTGTATAGATTTTTGTTTTTTTAATAGCACTTATAAAGCCCACAACTTTATTTCCCTTCCCCTCTAGATCGCTATCGTCAAAAAACTTTTGTCCAACTATAGCTGAACACGTCTGGGCATTATTTTCAATAAGACCACTTTCAGACAAAAAGTGATTTGTATTTACAAAAGGACAACTTGTAGTAATTCTGAAACTTGAAGAAACCGAATCATCTGTTAAGCTTAGCAATTTGTCAACCATAAGCATAGGTGCTCGATGTGGTAGAAAATTATGTACATCAAAGTTTTTAATATCTCGCTTCATAAGTATGTACTAAGCTAATGCTGTTTTCATTTCGCCAGTAGCGATTACCATTCCATTACAGCTTGTTGAAACAGTCACTAAGGTTATGCCCATAAATTCTTGGATAATATTGACAGTAGTTGTCAATGTATCGTCAACTTTAGGCAATGTTACTATTTGAATTTTCTTTATTGCACCTATGTATCCTGTTGGGGCGGGTTGTTGTTTAAGAAAAAAGTCATAACCAGTATGCAGTGCAACAGTTTGAGCCATGTGCTCTATAATACCTGGCGCTGTAAAATTTCCGCTTTGCGAAAAAATATTTTCGCTCTTTACAGTTAATCCTGCTGTTATGGATTTTTTAGTAAAAGCTAATAGTGAATCGACCATTACAAATGGTTTTTTCTGAGGAATTAAATCCTCAACAATCGCAGCATTTGTAATAATTTCTGGCAATAAATCCATACTAACAAACAGTTAATAAAGCATTGAAATATGAAAAGCGAGAGCTTTCCGGTACAATTAACCAAATTTTTTGACCTTTTTTAAGTTTGCCTGTTGCCATTAATCCTTCTATCATTAAATACACAGATACAGAACCTACATTACCAACTTGATCTAAATTCATAAACCACTTATCCCAAGACACCTCAACACCTCGCTCTTTAAGCTCAGCATATAATTTATCTTTAAAGTAATACGATGAAATATGTGGTAGAAAAAAATCAATATCCTCTACAGTCATATTGTGTTTTTCCAAACTACGAACCATCGATTCTACACCTTTTACAAGAATATTTGAACCTAAAATACGCGTATCTTGTTTTAATGCAAAAACCGATTTTTTAGTCCAATCGCTAGTTGGTATTTCATTCCAAGAAGTTAAAGATCCATCCTCATTTTTCTCTGAACCCGAATACATACAAGCTTCAAGTTCATTTGCGAATGAATATCCATCCATCCACTCAATTTTAAAATTAAGGTCGCCTTTAGGTTCAGACTCAAGAAGTAAAGCTCCTGCACCATCACTCAACATCCATCTTAAAAAATCTTTATTAAAAGCCAGCATAGGGTTTTCCTCTAACGTTGAAAGGTGTGCAACATCATCTTCATAAAGATCTCCACGCAACCATCCACTAACACGCTCTGAAGCTACTGCAACTGCGTTAGGAACTTCATTAGCTTTTATTGCCATATAGGCATATTTCATAGCGTTCATTCCGCTACAACAAGCACCCGTAGGCGAATTGATTTCCATATTACTACCACCTAGTTCACCATGAACCATAGCTGCATGAGAAGGTAAGCTTTGATCTGCACTTGAAGTACCTGCAGATAATAACGCTATATCATCAGCTGAAAAATTCTCATCGAATAACCCTTCAATTGCTTTTTTTGCTAGCCCAGCATTTGAATCAGTCACATTTCCGTGGTCATCAATCGCATAATAACGGTTTACAATTTTATTGTTACGAAGTACAATGCGACGAGCTTTTGAAGCTTTTCCACCCACAACACCCAATCGAGATTCCATAGAATCATTATCAACAGGGGAATTAGGTAAATATTTACTAACTTTTGTAATGTAAACGTCTTTCATTAAGCCTTCTTTAATGTGACAGAAGAATAATACTTCTTATCTCTTTTAATTTTACTGAATAAGGGGATATAAGTGAGCAAAAATACAATAAAAACAATTGGAGCAATAACCCATATTGCAAATATCATGTAATAATTAAAGTAGGGTAAAAGTTTCTGTCTTGCAGGTGTTTTTGGTCCTCCTTTTTTAATTAACATAGCTGCCCATTTACTAAAAACAACATTCCCTCTAATATCAGTTGCAATTAAATATGGTTTTACTTTTACTGCGTCCAGAGTAATCAATTGCTCTTGAAGATTACTAAAATTATTTGTCTTTAATGCAGTAGCAATTGGCTTAGTAAAAACAGACGACGCCTTTATATCTTTTTCTGAAACACCTGGTTTCGGAAAAATACCCCACATATTATCTGTCTTACCTTTCAACATCCAATACTGAATTGTAATAACGCTTACGTGATTAATATGTCTATCTACTTTTGCTATATTCCCAACTAAATTTGCTTCACAATCTAGCAAAAGTTTTTTCATTTTCTCTTGTGCCATAATCCACATATTCCTAGCACCAATTACGGTTATCACAGGTGTATTAGATAGTATTTTTTTTGCTTGAGCTGACTTAAGAAACGAATTTACAGGAACCGATGGAGTAAGATACCAAACTTGATATCCCAACAAAATTAAATCGTATTTTGTGTTAACTACATGCTCAGGAATTGGTTCTAACTCGCAGGGTATTTGCAAAAAAGATTCTGGGAATACATCGAAAAATTCGGTTTTGCCCCAAGGAAATGGATATGCCTCTTTTGGTTTAATTTCTTGATAAGTGATATTTATTTGAGCATCGTTAAGATCGGCTGTAATATTTTTTAAAATACTAGTAAGCTGACCTGTTTGCGAATAGTAAAGAACTAATACCTTTTTCATGATGCTTTGTTTAAATTCCAAAAATCAAAATAATTAAACCACTGTTTAGGATACTTTTTAAGCATCCACTCAACACTTTTAGTATACTCACGAAGTAAATGAGGTGCGTCTCTATGAATATTTTGTGCTGTACGAGCATACAAATGATAGTGTTGCTTAGGATCTTTCATTACATAAACAAAAATAACAGGGACTTTTAAACGTGATGCAATCATAAATGGTCCAGCAGGAAATCTAGCTGTTTCGCCAAGAAGTTGCTCTTCCATAAACTTGGTTCCTTTTATATATCTATCACCCGTCATGCACACAATTTCATTTCTAGCTAATGCTGCATTTATTTCAAAAATATGAGAGATATCTTCTTTAATCACGATAAACTTGGTGTGTGACTTTCTAGTATATTTACTTAAATATTCTTTGATAGCTTGACGCTCTGCATCAGTAACGACGAGACTTATTGTAGCGGTTTGATCTAATTCAGCAAAAAAGAATTCTGATATTTCAAAGTTTCCTACGTGAGCACTTATAAGTATCCCTCCTTGTTTATTATCTAATAAATTTTTAATATTCTCCCTACCGTCAAAATCATAAGTAAAACTATCCCTCATTCCAGATGAAATGGCAACCTTATCGATAATTGTTTTACCGAAAGTTACAAAACTCTTATACACATGTACAATGCTTTTAAACTTGCTATATTTTAATCTTGAATTGAAATAATAGAAAATTGCTTTTACATTTGAAGGTGCAAAAAAACAATAATACAACGCAACAAAGAAAAGTAGTAGATATGCGGCCTTTACTCCTAAATTCTTAATTAGAAAAACAAATACCCTGTACCCAAAAACGGACCCCTTGGACTTACCTTCCCATTCTGAACTCATAGTATAAAGTCCTTATATTAACTTATTTTGCGTTCAATTAAATCATAAAAATCTTGAAGAAGAACAACACCTTTAAAATCATCACCTACTAATTTTACTGAAAAACTAGATTCTACAGCTACAACTAAATCTACGAAATCTAGACTATCAAGCTCTAGCGTTTCTTTAAGATGTGCTTCAGGTGTAAGATCATCTTCTTCAACCTCAAATTCATCTACTAGAAAGTAATGTATTTTTTCAATGATTTCTGTTTTGTCCATCGGTGTTATTGCAATTTTTTTATAACTAATGCTGAATTTGTTCCTCCAAATCCGAAAGAATTCGACAAAAATACATCTATTTTTTTATCCAACGTTTTCTTCACTAAGTTTAATTTCTCCGAATCTTCATCCGGATTTTCCAAGTTTATGTTAGGTGCAACGAATGAATGTTGCATCATCAACATAGAATATACTACTTCGCTCGCTCCTGCCATCCAGCATTCATGACCTGTCATTGATTTAGTTGAACTAACGTGCGGCCCCTTTGGCCCAAATACTTCAAAGATTGCTTTAGCTTCATTAGCATCACCTACAGGCGTTGATGTAGCGTGAGCATTAACATAATCAATCTGTTCAGGTTTTATAGAAGCCTGATCTAGTGCTTTCCTCATTGCTCTTGAAGGTCCTTCCACATTAGGTGTTGAGATATGCTCTCCATTAGAAGAAAACCCATATCCTACTATTTCTCCTAAAATAGTCGCTCCTCGCTCGATAGCAGATTCGTAACTTTCTAGTATCAATGTTGCTGCTCCACCACTTGGAATTAAACCATTTCTATCTTTATCAAATGGTCTTGACGCTTTTGCTGCATCTGTTTGGTCTGTTGCAAAAACACCTAAACCATCAAAACTAGCAACTGCCAGCATATTTAATTCCTGTGCTCCGCCACATATAACCATCTCTTGCATCCCAGCTTTAATGAGCTGATATCCCATTCCAATGGCGTGAGAACCACTTGCACAAGCTGCACTTATTGTAAAGTTAACACCTGTTAGTTTGAAAATGGTTGACAAGTTCATTGTAACTGTTGAGTTCATCGCTTTAAAAATAGCACCCGAGCCCACAAGGGTTGTATCCTTTTTTTCACGAATAACATCTATTGATTCTATAACAGATTTTGCTGTAGAATCATTTCCGAAGAGAATCCCTACTTCGTTTTTATTTAAATAATCTTGACTTACTTTAGCTTGCTCGAGAGCTTCTAGTGTAGAAACATACGCATACTGCGCTTCTTCTCCCATACTTACGCGCTCTCTTCTAGATAATAATTTTTTGAGTTCAGGTGGCGCAACTTGCCCTGTAAAGCAAGAACGAAAACCAAAATCTTTTCGCTTTTCGTCGTACACAATTCCCGAAGTCCCGTTGTATAAAGACTCCTTTACTTCTTGCAAATTTTTACCAATGCAGGAGTAAATTCCCATTCCTGTAATTACTACTCTTTTCATAATTAAGAATATATTCCGCCGTTTATACTAATAACTTCTCCGGTAATATACGAAGCTTTTTTAGACGCTAAGAAAGATACAAGATGTGCTACTTCTTCAACAGCTCCAAAACGATTAGCAGGAATCATTTTTTTAAGTTCTTTTTCATCAAGATCTGCTGTCATATCACTTTTAATAAACCCAGGTGCAACTGCGTTTACAGTAATGTTTCTTTTAGCAATTTCTTGCGAAAGTGATTTAGTTGCAGCTATAACAGCTCCCTTTGCTGCAGCATAATTTGTTTGGCCAGGATTTCCTTTTAAACCAGAAACCGAAACCATATTAATAATTCGACCGTAACGATTGCGTAATAATTTTTGAACTAGATGGTTTGTTACATTGAAAAACCCGTTTAGACTTGTGTTGATTACAGTATGCCAATCTTCTTGTGGCATCCACATAAACATCCCATCTTTAGTAATTCCCGCATTATTGACAATAACCTCAATTATCGCGTCCTTATTTTCATCTTGCCAAGTATCCAAAGCGGTTTGAACTGCAGTTGCATCAGTTACATTAAAAGGTAAAAGTGTAGCTGTTTTTCCATGAGCTTCAACGGCTGCTTTTACTTCTTCTGCTGCAACTTTATTACTATTGTAATTAATAAGAATATGGTACTCACTATCCTGAGCTAATTGTATACAAACCGCTCGACCTATTCCTCTTGAACCTCCTGTTACTAATGCGTATTTCATGTATTTTTTTAATTTTTATTTAGCAAATAGCTCAACATTTTGATACCATTTTCCACCTAAAGGATTTCCTTGTTCATCAATAAAACCCCAACTTTTCTCATATTTAACTCTTGCTAAATTTCCTAAAAATCCTTTTGGATTATTTTTAGAAAAAATATTTAACCCCCCTGCAGAAATTGCATATTGTGCAGGAATAACCATTTTACCGGTTTTATCAATAAAACCCCATAATTTCTTTTCTTTTACAGGAGCCAATCCATTATCTGCGAATGTTTCAGCATCTCTAAATTGAAACGCTATTATTTCTTTACCTGTTTCATCAATATAACCCCAAGCATCATCGTTAAAAACTGGTGCTAACCCATTGCTGAATGCACGTGCTTTATAATACTGTGGTGAAATTATCCATGCTCCTTTTGCATTTACGAAACCTACCTTTTTATCTTTTCTAGCATAAGTGAGTTTTTCTCCTTCCGGAAAATCCCAAACCTTATCTGCACCAGAAATAATATTCATAGATCCTTCAACAAGAATTCCAAATGAATCTCCTTTTCGAACAGCTATTCCTTGGCCCCTATAATCTCCTATCTCATCATAAATAGCAGGAACAAACTCTTTACCAGAAGTATCGATCATACCCCATTTATCATCAACTCTAACTTTAGCATAACCATCTACAAAAGGTTTAATTACATTGTATTTAGGTTCTAAAACAACCTCTCCTTTTGTGTTTATAAGCCCAACTTTTTTATCTATAGAGTAAAATGCAACGCCAAATTTATTAAAGTCATAATACTTCTCCTTAACAGGTGTCTGTAGCACTTTGTTATTTTTATCTATATAATTCCAATGCTTATCGATTAAAACTAAGGCATAACCAGAATTGAACGGTTTTACTTTATCATATTCTGGTTCAATTACCCAGTCACCACTTGTATTAATGAAACCCCATTGATCATTTTTCATTGCAGCTGCTAGTCCATCAGAAAAATCTCCTGCTTTCGCAAATTGCGGATTAATTTTAAACGTACCCATTTTATCTATATATCCAAATTGATCATTATCCCTAACCCTTGCTAATTCTTGTGCTAACAAAGAAGTTGACGTTAATAATACTGTGAGAATTAAAATGAGAAAACGTTTCATGGTGTTTTATTTTTCTTGATTAATAATTAAGTCTTTTACAGCGTTAACATAAGGATACATCACTACATCATCTTCAAATGCTGGGACAATAGCTCTTATTTGGCTATACATTTCCTTTGTTTTAGAAGACACTTTATCTTGTACTCCTAAGTATTCAATTGCCTGTACTATTGTAATTAAGTGAATTCCCATTACTTCAAAACCATTTTCAATTACTTTTCTAGTAATTAAAGCCGCATTTGTCCCCATACTTACTACATCCTGATTATCATTATTATTAGGAATAGAATGTACATACATTGGGTTAGAAAGCATTTGGTTTTCTGCAGTTGTTGACGTTGCAGTAAACTGCACTCCTTGCATCCCAAAGTTTAATCCTAGCTGTCCAAGGTTCACAAATGGAGGCAATATATCATTCAACTTAGAATTTAAAAGGTAGTTTAGTTGTCTTTCGGCAAGCATCGTCATTTTTGTAACAACAATTTTAAGCTTATCCATTTCTAAGGAAACATAATCCCCATGAAAATTTCCGCCGTGATACACTTGCTTCTTTTCAACATTTACAATAGGGTTATCGTTTGCCGAATTCACCTCTTCAATCATTACATTTTCAACAGCTTCTAAGGTATCCAAAACTGGCCCTAAAATTTGTGGAACACAACGTAAAGAATAATATTCTTGAACCTTTTCTTCAAAAACCTCTACATCGCTATTTTCTTTATATAAATGATGCTCACGTTTTCTAGTTAATGAACTATCATTTAAATGATCTCGCATTGCTTGTGCAACAGCGCGCTGACCTTTATGTTTTTTTGTCTGATTAATTTCTTCTGAAAGATGATCGTCGTAAGCCTCTACTATTTCATTAATAGCTGAGCTTGCTTTAATCATCCAGTTTAATAAACGACGTGTATATATTGTATTAACAATACCTATTCCAGTCATTACTGAAGTACCATTCATCAACCCTAATCCCTCGCGTAATTCAACTTTAATAGGGTTTAAGTTTTCAGCCTTAAAAACATCAGCAGTTGCCATTCGTTCACCATTATAGAAAACTTCACCTTCTCCTATTAAAACTAATGCTAAATGTGCTAACTGAACAAGATCTCCACTAGCACCAACTCCCCCATGTTCATAAATTAATGGAGTGATATTTCGGTTAATTAATTCAGTCATTAAGTGAATAACTGAAACGTGAATACCTGAATTCCCAAGACTCAATGTATTTAATCTAGCTAGCATTGCAGCCTTTACGTATTGAGGTGAAATTGGATTTCCAGTACCCGAAGCATGGCTACGAATAAGGTTGTATTGGAGCGAAATAAGATCTTCATCTTTTATCTTATACTGCGCCATGGGACCAAAACCAGTGTTGACTCCATAGATTACTTTGTTAGCTGAAAACTCCTTTAAAAAATCAAAACTTTCCTGAACTGTTTTTAAAACTTCATCGTGGATTTTTATTTTTTTATTTTTGAATATCACATCATAAAACTCTCCTACTCCTAATTCTCCTTTAAATTGTAACATGAAATGTGGCCTGCGTTTTTTTGGTTAGTTTGTAATTTAGCTAAAATAAATATAACTAATTTTGATTTGCAAATTTAGTATAATTAAACAATTATAAAACAGAGACAATGGGGAGCGATGAAACTGTAGACGTGCTAATAATAGGGGCTGGACCTTCAGGTTCAGTTGCCTCTGCTTACCTTCACAATAAGGGGATAAAAGTAAAAGTAATAGAAAAAAGTAAATTCCCAAGATTTGTTGTAGGGGAAAGTTTACTTCCCCGATGTATGGACCATTTTAAAGAAGTTGATTTAATTGATTGCTTAATAGCTCAAAATTTCGAAAAGAAAAATGGCGCTCGATTTATTAGAGGAGAGCAAGTGTGTGAATTTGACTTTTCTAAAAAACATACGGATGGCTGGAACTGGACTTGGCAAGTACCTAGAGCAGAATTTGATAATACTATTGCTCAGGAACTTATAAGTCGTGGAGTTGATATTACTTTTGAACATGCAGTAACAGATGTTTCATTTAATGACGATGGTAGCTCCATAACAACCATTGTCGACAATAAAAATAAAGCCACAAAAATTAAAGCACAATTTATAATCGATAGCAGCGGACATGGACGTGTTCTTCCTAGATTATTAAACCTTGACAAACCTTCACAAATACCTAAGCACTCTTCTATTTTTACTCATGTTGATGATATAAAAAGACCCGAAGGATACGATGGAACAAGAATTACTTTTGATATAGTTAGTCAACACGTTTGGTTGTGGGTAATACCTTTCTCAAATGGAAAATGTAGTATAGGATTTGTTGGACCAACGGAATATATGGAATCTTTTAAAGGTACCAACTCAGAGAAACTGATAGAAATGATGAAAACAAGCGAGTATTATAATTCTCGCTTTGAGGGTATCCCTTTTGACTTTGAACCTATAATGATAAAAAATGTAGCTAAGTCTGTAACTAAACTTTATGGTAAAGGCTTTTCATTAACAGGAAACAGTGCTGAGTTTCTTGACCCAGTATTCTCAAGCGGTGTAACATTTGCAACAGAATCTGGATTACTTTCTGCAAAGCTCATTGCAAGACAGCTAGAAGGAGAAACTGTAGATTGGGAAACTGAGTATTCCGATCATATCAAAGAAGGGGTTAATGTTTTCTCCACTTATGTAAAGGAGTGGTATTCTGGAAACTTACAGAAAATTTTCTTTCATTACCAAGAGAACCCAACTATTAAAAGTCAAATCTGTGCAGTTTTAGCAGGATACGTTTGGGATAAAACAAATCCATTTGTTAAAAACCACAATAGACTTGTGAAAACCGTTGCTCATATTGCAGATATGGAAGCAGAAGCTATCGAGAAAAAGCTTAAATAGCTTTTAAAGACCGTCAATAAAAAAGCCCAAACCTTAACGGTTTGGGCTTTTTTCTAGTCAAAAACTAATTACCAAGCTTTTTTGTTAATTGTTTTAGCTAATGTTTTAGCTAGTTTAGCATACGATTCTGAAATTCTATAACCTGAATCAAAATCATACCCCATAGCTCCATTTCCTTCTGCTTTTTTATACTTTACAGAAAACAATACGTCATCTGGATTATCAGTTTTGTAGATGGTAATTATAGCATCAACCTTAGATGGTTGGCGCATAACACCTACATTATACCCCGCATACAACAAAGTTGTATGAACTTTCATTGTGTACTCTGCGTTTGGTAAATCTTTTCCAACTTGAAACTCTTCATATCGTTTGTTGAATGATTCAATAAACTTAGGCTCATAACGTTCTTCTCTATCACTAAACCAAGAAGCTTTAAATTTTTCACCACTCCCTGCTTCTTTTTTCTCACGTTTAGCCATTTTATCCTCCAAAAATGCTTCTTCATTATCATACTTTGGAATTTCAAGATCTGAATAATCAAAAACTAGATTGTACTCTGTAATTCCTTTTAAATCTTTAAAATCTCCTTTTAAAACTTTTGCTTTTTGAGCAAACGTTGTTGCAGCTATTAATACCGCGAATACTAATGTTAGTTGTTTTTTCATTTTATTAAATTTTAAGTTACAAATGTAGTCTAATATAAAATTAGGTGGAATTTATTTAAAAAGAGTACAATTATCACATTTTGAAAACTTAAAAATGAAATAATTAATAATATTTAAACAAAGTATTAGGTATTTGTAACGGATAAAAATGAATAATTTAATAAGAAATAATCAATAGTAATTATATCATAAAAAACAGTATTTTAAACTCTTAGAAACTACTAACAAAGTGAGTAATATCAACACTTAGAAGAGACACAAACTAGTGTAAATAAAAAAATCCCAATCTAGTTAAAGATTGAGATTTGTTGTTGTCCCACTAGGACTCGAACCTAGAACGACGGTACCAAAAACCGCTGTGTTACCATTACACCATGGGACATTACCCTATTTAGAGACTTTCGTCTTTCCAAAGTCACAAAGTAGTATTGTTTTCTTTAGAGGATGCAAATTTAATACAATTTAAAAAGTGTGCAATAAAAAATTACAAAAAATTACAACTTAATATTTCAGAAGTAAAATATGTAACCTTCAATTCACGTTAACGTCTTTAATGAGACGTGATAAGCTATTTATTAGTAAATTCGCCACTAACAAAAAAAATGCAAAATGAGTTCATTTTCCTTTAAAAAATGGAATACAATTTTAGGCTGGTCTGTCTTTGCTATCGCACTGATAACATACTGGTTAACCGTTGAACCAACAGCCAGTTTTTGGGATGCGGGCGAGTACATCACTACTGCTTCAAATCTTGAAGTAGGTCACCCACCTGGAGCACCACTTTATCAATTAATGGGTGCATTCTTCTCCATTTTCGCAATGGAGCCAACAAATATTGCATTGACAATAAATTTAATGTCAGTATTTGCAAGTGCCTTTACCATTTTATTTATGTTTTGGTCTGTCACCATTCTATTAACAAATATTGTTGCTAAAAACGACAAACTCACAACCCATAATCAAATTGCAATACTTGGTAGCGCAGCAGTAGGTGCGCTTTCATTCACTTTTACAGATAGTTTTTGGTATAGCGCTGTTGAGGCAGAAGTATATGCTATGGCAATTTTTATTATGTCTGTGCTATTTTACGCAGGACTACGATGGGAGCGCGATATGAACAACCCACGTGGAGATAAATGGGTAGTTCTTATTTCATTTTTAGTTGGATTATCATTTGGAGTTCACTTTATGGGGCTTCTTACAATACCTGCAATTGGGTTTCTTTACTTCTTTAAAAACACAAAGAAAGTAACTGTCAAAAATTTCATCATAGCAAATTTTGTTACGGTAGCTATTTTGTTATTTATTTTCAAATTACTGCTCCCAATGACAATGCGCTTTTTTAGTGCTTCGGAAATTTTCTTTGTAAACAGTATTGGGCTACCATTTAACTCAGGTACGTTGATTGCAGGGCTAATGTTTATCGCTTTGTTTTATTTCGGTTTAAAATATACGCGTGCTAAAAGCTATGTAAAACTAAATACACTATTATTATGCGTACTGTTCATTTTTATTGGATTTTCTAGTTGGTTGATGTTACCTATCCGTGCAAATGCAGGAACTGTTATTAATGAAAACAACCCTAATAACGCAAGAGAACTACTAGCATATTACAACAGAGAGCAATATCCTGAAACGCATTTATTTTATGGCGGTCAATTTACAGAAGACTATAGCGGTCTAGATGTCGACAACCCATATTTAGACGACAAACCTAAATATGAAAAGGATTTAAAGACCAATAAGTATGTAATAGTAAACGACATTCGAAACGCAAAACAAAATTACGACGATAATCATAAATCAATTTTACCTCGAATGTGGAGTGCTGAACATAGCGCTAATTATATGGAAATTGCAGGCCCAGTTGAATTTTCAATTAAAAGGGAATACAGCAATGAACAACGACTTGTAGACGAGGTCGATAAATTTAAACAAGCCTATAATGAAGGCCTTGTTGATAGTGAAGATTACAATAAATTCCTTAAGCAATTTGGCGACTACTTAGACGTTGAAAAACCCTCATTTATACAGAATATTGGGTTTATGTTTGAGTTTCAATTTGGCTATATGTACTGGCGCTATTTTATGTGGAATTATGCCGGAAGACAAGATGATGTTCAAGGACGTTATGACAACCTCCACGGAAACTGGATAAGCGGAATTCCTTTTGTAGACAAGTTTTTAGTTGGCTCTCAAAAAAATATACCTACAGATGCATTAGAAAACAAGGGACGCAATACCTATTTCTTCCTACCTTTAATAATAGGATTGATTGGATTTCTCTTCCATGCTAAATTTGATAAAAAGAGTTTTTGGGTGCTGTTAGTTTTCTTTCTATTTACAGGACTCGCATTAAAAGTTTACCTAAACGAGAGACCTTTTGAACCACGAGAACGTGACTATGCTTTAGTAGGTAGTTTTTATGTGTTCGCAATATGGATAGGCTATGGAGCATATGCTATCTATGAAATGTTACGGGAAAAAATATCTCCAAAAATTGCCATTCCAATAGCCTTAGGAGCTACATTGTTAGCATCTCCCGTGTTATTAGCTTCGCAAAACTGGGATGATCACGATAGATCTAATAGATATACTGCACAATCAATGGCTCGTATGTATTTAGACAGTATTGAAGAAAACGGAATTATATTCACCATTGGTGATAATGATACGTTTGCACTTTGGTATTTACAAAACGTAGAAGGATACCGTCGCGACGTAAGAGTAATTAACACCGCTCTATTTGCCACTGACTGGTATATTGATGATATGAAAAAGAAAGCCTTCGACAGCGATCCTATTCCATCACAATTAACTCACGAAGAATATAAATGGGGCTCTAGAGATTTTGTTGTTTTTCAACCAACTAAAAAAGATACCATAGACATTAAAACCTGGATGAGTTGGATTGCAAATGAAAGTGAAGTAACCAAATTCACAATACCAAGTAGCGGGCAAGTGATTAACACATTCCCTTCTAAAACAGTTAGAATACCTGTTAATAAAGATGCTGTACTTGCTAATGGTGTTGTTCAGGAAAAAGATGCTGACAAAATTGTGGACTATATTGATATGACAATTAATGAAGATATCATTTACAAGAACACACTAATGATGCTAGACATTATTGCTAATAATGACTGGAAACGCCCTATCTATTTTAGCGGTGGTAGTTTTGGTGATAACGACTATTTATGGATGAAAGATTACCTTCAACTTGATGGCGTTGTTTATAAATTGGTTCCTATTGAAACTAAAATTGACCCAGATGTTCTATATGATATGGGACGTATTGATAGCGATAAAATGTACGATATTGTTATGGCTTGGGATTGGGGTAATAGCGGATCTCCAGATATTTATCACGATGTAGAGACACGAAGAAATGGACTTACATATAGAAGTAATCTTGCTCGATTAGCTGAAACGTTAATTAACGAAAAAAAGTTCAAAAAAGCCGAAGACATATTAGACTTAGCTATGGAGAAAATGCCAGTTGACAAGTTTGATTTCTATTCTCTTTTAGAACCATTCGTCTTAGGGTATTATGAGATTGGTAAAAATGAAAAAGGCCTTGAAATTTATCGTCAATTAGCTAAAATCTACCAAGAAAAACTACTTTATTTTAGCGGTTTTACAACAAAAGAGAAAATAGATTTGAACAGAGAAATCTATACTGATATGGAGCGATACAGAGCCATCGTTAATATATTAATCGCTAAAGAAAATAACGCTATTTATGAAAAAGAAGTAAGTACCTTTAATGGTTATATTGGTTTATTTCCATATTTATACTCACCAAAAGAAGGTATTAATTTAGACAATAAATCTAGAATAGAAACAGACATGGATATTCCATTAGACTCCACTTTATTAGAGCTATTAGAAGAAAATCTTTCCACAGAAATGCAGACAGAAGAACAACAATAAATAGTCATGAAATTTGCATTTGCTAAAACGCCTAAATTTGTGCAGCGGTTATTCCGCAAACGAATTTGGGCGTTTTTGAATTCTAAAAACACTGTTTATTTAACGTTCGATGATGGTCCTATACCCGAAGTAACTCCTTGGGTTTTAGAACAACTAAAAAAGCATCAAGCAAAAGCTACATTTTTTTGTATAGGCGACAATGTGCTTAAACATCCTGAAGTTTTAGAAAAAATTATTAGTGATGGACACACAATAGGAAATCACACACAGCACCACCTTAATGGCTGGAAAACACCTTTCGAGGTATATTTAAGTGATATTGAAAAATGCAATAAGGCCATCCAGTCAAAATCTGAGCTAACAACAAACAACAAGCTATTTCGTCCTCCTTATGGAAAAATGACGTCAAAACAGGCTAATCACTTGTTAAAGAAAGGAGTTAAAATTATTATGTGGGATATACTTAGTATGGATTATGACAAATCCATTAGTGAAAAAAAATGCCTTGATAATGTAATCCGAAATATTAAACCGGGAAGTATCATCATTTTCCACGACAGTCTTAAAGCTGAAAAAAATCTGAGATATGCACTCCCTCAAGTACTAGATTATATAAAAAGACAAGGGTATAATTGTGAGGGCATTTCGGTATAAAATATAATACTAAATGTATTCTTTAACTAAGCCTATTAAAGTGTTCGCATCCTGCTGTCCACTTTGACGCCATTTCATTTCACCTTCTTTATATATCATAAGCGTAGGTAATCCCTTTACTCGTAAAGCTTCAGCAAGCTCAGAGTTTTTTTCTACATCGATCTTTATCACTCTTGCCTTATCCCCAAGTGCTACTGCTACATCGCGCAAAACAGGATGCATTGATTTACAAGCTTCATCCCATTCTGCATAGAAGTCTAACAAGACAGGTACGTGTGTTTCTATTAATTCTCCAAATTTTGACATTTGTTTTATTTTTTAACTGAGGAATATACAAACAAATATAACATTTATCGTTTAAATATAAGCGCTAAGCGGTCTTCAGCTTCTTTTTCAAGGTAATTACTGTTACTTCTGGCCAGATTCCAACTCGACCAGGGTATCCTAAATATCCAAAACCACGATTAACATTAATATAGCGACCAAACTCTTCATAGACTCCAGCCCAATTTTCATAACGATATTTTATTAAACTCCATTTAAACCAACCTGGTATTTCGATACCAAACTGCATTCCATGAGTATGTCCACTTAAAGTAAGATGAATATTTTTAGGGTGTTCCTTTACTTGAGCTTGCCAGTGAGAAGGATCGTGACTCATTAATATTGTAAAATCTTCAGGAGCTACATGTTCACAAGCTTTTTCTAAATCTCCAGATTTTTTAAAACCTCCTTTTCCCCAATTCTCAACTCCAACTAATTTTATAGCCTGCCCATCACGTTCAAAAGTTCGGCTTTCATTAAGCAATAAATCCCAGCCCATTTCTTTTTGAATATCTTTTAACTCTTGAAGATTATTAATTTTATCAGCAGGGGTGTTCCACTCAACATAATCACCATAATCGTGGTTTCCCAAAACAGAATATACACCATCTTTAGCTTTTAAGCTACCAAAAACATTTTTCCATTCATTCATTTCAGAAGCTACATTATTAACCAAGTCACCTGTAAATAATATAATATCACTTTTCTGCTTATTTACTAAATCAACTGCGTAATTAACCTTTTCGGCATTATCAAAACTTCCGCTATGAACATCACTAATTTGAGTTAATGTATAGCCATCAAATGCATCTGGCAAATCATCAAATTCAAGCGCATATTTTAGTACCTTATAATTGTATTTACCTTTAACCATTCCATACAATAAACTTGCAAATGGTAATGCTGCAATACCCAATGCAACGGTGCTTAAAAACTTCCTTCTAGAAGGCATATGAAATCCTGTTTCACTTCCCCCTACTTTAGAAATAAGCCCCAAAACAAAACGCACAATATCTTCGCCAAACATAATTAGTACAAGCAGTAATTTAGGAACAAGAAGCGCTAAGAAAAGACCAAAAACATACATTAGTTTCGGGTTAGTCCTTGCCTCTCCAGTTGAAATGGCGTAAATAAACAATCCTAAAACAACTACAGAACTTAACACATACAACCCGTGCAATAGCGGGTTTTTAGTTATAGTCTTTACCGCTTGGAATGCGTAAACATCAATAAGAATATATAGAACAATTGGGATAATCCAGCGGAGCATAAAAATAGGTTTTGTATAAGTCAAAGATAACTAATCAATAATATAATAAAGTTAGCGCTATGTTAAACACTCATATCAAACTAGAGAGTCACATTATCAATTTTTTCGTCTTGAAACATCGTAACTTCAGCTATTAAAACGCCATTCCACGCTGCTTCTTTTTTCTTATCAATATTATAGGTAGTAATACTGAATATTTCAAGCTTTCTTGCTAACAATAATAGAAACAAAATAGCGTTTACAATAGTGACAGCTTAGCATAGTCCTGTTTATACTTCCGTTATATAATTTTAAAAAAAACATCAATTACATAAAATACGAACAGAAAACAGGTGTTTACCCTAACGTATATTCCTACATTTCTGCTCGGAAAAAATGTTTAGTTTTGTTAAACATAAGTAGGTTAGTACCTAAAGGTATTAATCAAATTTGGGGCGAAAAGTCATCACACTGTGATGACTTTTCCATTTTATAGTATTTACAAAGAGGCACTTACATATTTCTTAGTATCTTGTTTTTAGAAAACTAGCCCCTTAAATGAAACAACTATTACTTTTCCTATTCCTCCCCCTACTTTGCTATACCCAAGAACAATCTGAAAAAGAGCGTCTTCTAAAGTCCTTAGACACAGCAGTTACCTATCAAGACAAGGCTCAGCTATATATTGATCTTGCGTGGGAATATATGATGGCGGAAAATGATAGTGCTGTTATTTACAATGATCTTTCTTTTAAAATTTCAGAAAAAAACAAATACACTCTTGGTAAGGCTATTGCTTTAGAATCTAAAGGACTCTATCACGAAATTATATCGGGCGACTACGAAAAAGCTAGTAACTAT
The DNA here is from genome assembly GCF_008974325.1 of Patiriisocius marinus. Taxonomy (GTDB): domain Bacteria; phylum Bacteroidota; class Bacteroidia; order Flavobacteriales; family Flavobacteriaceae; genus Patiriisocius; species Patiriisocius marinus. The sequence goes on from NZ_BKCG01000001.1 coordinate 511,171, forward strand.
TATTTTCAAGGTATCGCATTAGCTGAAGAAAACAATTTAAATTATGCTACTTCAATTTATCATTCGCTTGGCGTTATGTTTCATACTAGCGATAATTACGATAAGGCAAAAGAATATTACACTATTGCTTACGAAAGAGCATTGAATGAAAGTGACCTTGTACTTCAGAAAAAATGTGTTACAAATTTAGGAACAATAAATTCCTCTCAAGGAAATTATGACTTAGCAGAAAAAATGCTTCTAGAAAGTATTAAAATTCCTGTAAGAGAAGACATAAATTATAGTACATACGCTAATCTAGCAAACCTTTTTAAAAGAAAAAAAGAATATTCTAAAGCACTTGAAATGGTTGAAAAAGCCATTATAAAGCATCCCGATAATTATGACTCTGAACGGAACCTGATTTTTTTAGTAGAGATAAAAAAAGCCCTTGGAGATAGCACAGGAATTGAAAATGCACTTCAGCGTTTGCTTATTGAATACCCTTCTATTAAAAGTTTTAGAGATAAAAGTTTAATGGCTCGAGCCATTTCCGATAGCTATAAACTAAAGGAAGATTTTAAAGCAGCGCTAGAATATCGTGACGAGTACATTTTATTATATGAAGAAGTTAAAAGTGGCCAACGAGATGATACTGTTTTTGAAATGGAGGCACAATACCAAAATGAAAAAAAACAAAGAGAAATTGAAAAACAACAAGCCACTAAAACACTATTATTATGGATTGCTGGATTAGTAACAATTTTACTAGCAGCAGTATTATTTTCTTACTTTAAAAACAAAAAGAAAAATGGTCTTTTAGCAAAACAGAAAAAAATGCTAGAAGCAACCATAGATGAAAAAAACATATTACTTAGAGAAACACACCATAGAGTAAAAAATAGTTTTCAAATGGTATCTTCTCTGCTCTTTATACAAAGTGAAACCGCACAAAACAAGGAAGCAAAACTTGCAATTAAAGAAGCTCAAAATCGTGTGCGATCTATGGTTTTAATACATCAAAAATTGTACAGCAAAGATCAACTTGTTGGGATTGACTCTAAGGAATATATTGAAGATTTCACGAAAGATATAATTGAAAGTCATCAATTTGAAAACACTAAAATAAAGTATCAAATAAATGCAGAACAACTTGTGCTTTCTATTGAAACCATTACACCTATAGGATTGATTTTAAACGAGCTAATAACAAATGTTCTAAAACACGCATTTAAACCGGTTACTGCAGAAAGTTTTATGCAAATAAACCTTTATACAGAACAAAACAAACTAATCCTTGAGGTTATAGATAATGGCTTAGGAATGCCTGAATCAATAAAAGATACATCATTTGGCATTGAATTAATTGATGCACTATCTAAAAAACTAAAAGCAAGACTTACTCACGAAAAAAATATTCCAAAAGGAACTGTTGCAAAAGTAATTATGAAACGCTTTGAGGTTTTATGACACTAACATAGTAGAAAACAATGAATTATTTCGGTTTTCACTCACTAAAAAAAACCTTTATTCACTAAAGAAATTGTTTTTCGTAAAATGATATTTGTATCTTTAGTAGATAAACTAACCTGTGAATAAGCCTAGAATCTATATCGTAGAAGATGAACCTCTTATTTTAATGAACATTAAAATGGCATTAAAAAAGAAAGGGATTGAAGTGCTTGGCACTAGTGATGAATTTAACGAAGCTGTAGTAGAAATCACAAAACTACAACCCACTTTAGTATTACTTGACATTCAACTAGAAGGAAATAAAGACGGTGTAGACGTCGCTGAATACTTAGACAAACTTAGTGTTCCTTATTTATACATAACGTCGCAAACAGACCCTAATACGCTTGCTAGAGTTAAAGAAACAAACCCGCTGGGTTATATTGTAAAACCATTTACCGAGGCAGGGTTATTAAGTAATATTGAACTTGCTTGGCATAGTATTGCAAAAGATGAAGACGAAATAATCCATATTAAAAGTGCTGGTAAAAAAATAGCTATTAATCAAGCTTCCATTCAATATCTCAAAGCGTTTGACAACTACTGTTACATCATTACAGCTTCCGGAGAATACATTGTGCCGCACACATTAAAAAGCACATCTGAACTATTAAACCAAAATCATTTTTTCCAATGCCACAGAAGTTATTGGGTAAACTTGCGAAAAGTATCAGGAATTAAATCGGAATGTATCGTAATTGAAAATCACGAAATTCCATTGAGTTACGGAAACAAGAAAGCATTAAGTAAGCGACTAGAATAATATTGATAGATAAAACTTAAAGTTCTCATGCTTTTAAAAACTTGAGAATTTAAAGACCGTATCGTGGGGATTACGGTCTTTTTTTATATAAACTTTTTAAAAGGTTACTCCGCAAATATTTTTTCTCCATTAGCCTCTTGTTCTTTAAATTTTTGAACAAGTTCTAATGCATCTGGCACAACATCACTACATAGAATAATTAACGAACCATTTTTAGCTGTATTTACTGCATGAGTTATAGCCTCTTTTTCACTAGGAATAATTGTAGTTTTCATTTTCGGGTTGGCCATTTTAATACCATCATCTAGCATTTTAATGAGTTCCTCTTCGGTTTTACCTCGTAAACGTTTGTCTTGTCTAATAATAATTTCGTCTGCCATCTCAGCAGCTATACTACCTATCATATTATTATCCTCCTCTCTTCGATCACCTATTCCTGCAATAATGCAAACTTTATGAGTCGCATCTAACTTATCTGAGAATTGTTTTAGCGCTTTCATTCCCGCAGGATTATGCGCATAATCTAGTAAAATACTGAAATTTTCAAACTTGAAGAGATTTAGCCTCCCTGGAGTTTGGGCTGCACTTGGTATAAAAGTTTCAAGCGCCATTTTCATATCCTCAATACGAATACCATGAACTTGCGCTACTAAAACTGCAGCAAGCACATTCTGTATCATAAAATCTGCTTTTCCACCATACGTTAACGGAATGTGTTCCGCTTTCATAATTCGCATTTTCCATTCGCCTTTACAAATAGTAACATACCCATTTTCATACACTGCTGTGATTCCACCTTTGCGTTGTAAAGCTTTTATATGTGTATTATTTTCATCCATTGAAAACAATGCAACATTACAATTTAAGTTTCTGCGCATTTCGTAAACCAAATCATCATCTGCATTTAAAACTGCTGTTCCGTCTGGTAGAACAGTTTCTGGAATTACAGCTTTAACTCTAGCTAATTGTTCAATGGTATGAATTCCCTTTAAACCTAAGTGATCTGCAGCAACATTTGTCACAACAGCAACATCGCAATTTTTGAAACCTAATCCTGCACGTAACAATCCTCCACGAGCACATTCTAATACTGCAAAATTTACTGTAGGATCTTTAAGTACAAACTCAGCACTTGCAGGTCCTGTACAATCGCCTGTCATTAATAATCTATTTTGGATATAAACACCATCACTAGTTGTATACCCTACTCTATAACCCTTCATTTTTGCCATATGGGCAATCAACCTACTTGTAGTTGTTTTACCATTTGTTCCTGTAATTGCAGTAATAGGAATACGTCCCGTATCTCCTTGCTTAGGAAACAATTTATCAATAACTGGTGCTGCTACATTACGAGGTAACCCCGTTGTTGGCGCTAAGTGCATTCTAAATCCTGGCCCCGCATTTACCTCTAAAACGGCACCGCCAGTTTCAGAAAGGGGCTGGCTAATATCGCTGGTCATAATATCAATACCACAAATATCGAGGTCGATAATTTTACTAATTCGCTCTGCCATACTCACATTTGCAGGATGAATAATATCCGTAATATCTTCAGCTGTACCACCAGTACTTAAGTTTGCTGTGTCTTTTAAAATTAATTGTTCTCCTTTTTCTAAAACAGTTTCTAACGTTTTTCCAGCGTCTTTAATAATAGTTTTTGTAAGGTCGTTAATAGTTATTTGGGTGAGTACTTTTTCATGTCCATAACCTCTTCGCGGGTCGCTATTAACTTCTTTTATTAGTTCTTCAACAGTTTGTTTTCCATCACCAATTACGTGAGCGGGAGTTCTTTTAGCTCCTGCAACTAAAACGTTATTAATAACTAAAAGTCTATAATCTTCTCCTGTAATAAATTTCTCTACAATTACTCTTCTGCTTACTTCTTTTGCGGCGTTAAAAGCTACAACAGCATCTTCATAATTTTGAATATCTACTGTAATACCCCTCCCGTGATTTCCATCTATAGGTTTAATTACTAGTGGGTAACCTACATAACGACAAGCTTCTTCAAGGCTGCTTTCGCGACTAATAATATCGCCTCTTGGCACATCAATTTCAGCTTGCTCAAGTAAATACTTTGTATCTTCTTTATCACAAGCTAACTCAACCCCAATACTAGAAGTTTCAGAAGTTACAGTAGCTTGTATTCTTTTTTGGTTTGCACCATACCCTAGTTGGCATAATGAATATTGATTTAACCTAATCCATGGGATTCCTCTGCTAGCTGCTTCTTCAACAATACTACCTGTACTAGGTCCTAATCTTGAAGATTCACGAAGTTCGCGCATACGTTGTATGTCTGGTTCAAGGTCATATTCTTCATTAGCAATTAATGCTTCACAAATGGCAACTGCAGCTTCAGCAGCATATCGCCCTACGCTTTCTTCCATATAAGAAAACACAACATTATATACCCCATGTTCTCCATAATCTCTTGTTCTACCAAACCCTGTATCCATTCCTGCAAGAGTTTGAATTTCCAAGGCAATATGTTCAATAATGTGACCCATCCAAGTACCTTCAACTACACGTTCAAAAAAACCTCCGGGAGTTCCTACACTACAACGATGACTATACATTGTTGGGAACATTTTCTGTAATCGATCTGAAAAACCAGGAATTTTATCTGAAGGAAATTCTTCCATCTTCTCTAAGTCAAGTACCATTACAATTAACTTATGTCTTCGAACGGACCAATAATTAGGGCCTCGCATGGCGTTTATTTCGCGTATTTTCATATTGGATTTGTTATGTTAATTTATACGTTTATTTATTGAGCATTAGCAGGCAATATCCTTCACATTAAGCATTGTAAAATAAATCGTTAGTCGCTTTTGAACAATCCTTAAATATATCACTTTCCTATATTAAATGGTGTATTTTTGCAGACTAATAACATTTCAGAATTAAAAAATGAGCCCAAAAGGAATCTTAATACCTATAGGAGGTAACGAAGACAAAGGAGTAGAAACTAGCGAAATGTATACGCAGGAATTTATTGAAGAAGGAATATTATCTAGAGTAGTGAAAGAAGCTGGTGGCATTGACGCTGAGATACTTATTATCCCAACTGCATCAAGTATTCCAGAAGAAGTAGGTGAAAACTATTTAGAAGCTTTTGGCAAGCTAGGTTGTACTAATCTATTTGTAATGGATATTAGAAATCGTGAAGATTCTGATAAGGAGGAATATATAAAAAGAATGAAATCTGCTAAATGTGTTATGTTTTCTGGCGGAGATCAATCAAAAATTACAAAAAAAATAGGTGATACAAAGTTGCACGATATTATGCTGAAACGTTACAAAAATGAACCTTTTGTAATTGCAGGAACAAGTGCAGGTGCTATGTGTATGAGTCGTGAAATGATTACTGGCGGAAGTAGCCAAGAAAGTTTTATTAAAGGTGCTGTTGGCATGGATAAAGGAATGAGCTTTATTCCTCAACTTATAATTGACAGTCATTTTATACGTCGTGGGCGTTTTGGTAGAATGGCTGAGGCAGTAGCTAGATTCCCAATGCTAATAGGTGTTGGTCTTGCTGAAGACACTGGACTTATTATTAAAAATGGAAAATTTGAAGTAATAGGCTCAGGGATGGTTATACTTTTTAATGCACGAAAAGCTAGACATAATAATCACGCACTTTTAAAAGAAGGTACTGCTATGTCATTAGTGAACTTAAAAACTCACATCTTAGCTAGTGGTGATCGTTTTAATATTAAAAAGAAAAAAGTAAAGGTTAGCCCACTAAAAGTAGTTGTTGACCATGATTAATAAATTATGCTATAAAACATATTACATTAAAAGAGCGCTATATGCGCTCTTTTAATGTAATATCAATTAGAAACTATGCTTCTTTATAAATAGAAACTGAGGTATCACCATTAGATTTTTTGAACGCTCGGTACATTCCTTCAGTATTAAAAGGCATCGTAATATTTCCTTTTGTATCAACAGCTATCAAACCTCCGTCACCACCTATTTTAAGCACTCTATTTTGAATAACTTCCTTAGCCGCTTCTTCTAATGAGAGTCCTTTGTATTCCATTAAACAACTTACATCATAAGCAACTACTCCACGAATAAAAAACTCACCACTACCGGTACAACTTACTGCACAGGTTTCGTTATTTGCGTATGTTCCTGCACCAATCATTGGGCTATCACCCACTCTACCCCATTTTTTATTTGTCATTCCACCTGTAGATGTCGCAGCAGCAATATTACCTTGCATATCTAAGGCAACTGCTCCAACGGTTCCAAACTTACTGTCTTTTTTTACAGAATGATCTAACTGAAATTTATCACTTCCTTTTATGTTTTGCCACTGTTGATAGCGAACTTCATCATAAAAATAATCTGCGTCTTTAACCTCATATCCATTTTTTGCCGCAAACTCCATTGCTCCATCACCTGCAAGAAACACATGATCACTTTTTTCCATAATATCGCGCGATAATGAAATTGGGTTTTTAATACCTGTAATCAAAGATACTGCTCCAGCTTCCAAATTTTTTCCGTCCATTATAGCGGCATCCATTTCGTGAGTTCCCGTATGTGTAAAAACAGCCCCCTTGCCAGCATTAAACAAAGGAGAATCTTCTAGTACCACAACAGCTGCCTCTACAGCATCAAGCGCAGTTCCGCTTTCTTCAAGCACCTTAGAACCTGCGTCTAAGGCAGCTTGTAAAGCGTTTTTATATTTAATTTCAAGAGCTTCTGTCATCAACCCTTTTACAAGTGTTCCTGCACCTCCGTGAATGGCAATAGAATAGTTTTTCATAATTAAAATTTCAGAAGTGAAAATTACGGATTGTAAACACAATATGAAAAGAATACCTTTTTTAAAACACGCTTATTTTTAAATATAATGCCCCACTATTAATAGTAAATCATTTTGTTAGTATCTCCTTTGATGATTGTTGGTAGGTGCTTTTGGTTTTTTCTATTTTTGAATTAATTAGAAATCTCCGTTCGAGTGCAGTCGAAAACAATACGTTTAGGAAATTTCACAAACCTCTCGGCTGTACTCGAGACGACACCTCAAAAAATGTCTGACCAAAAAAAACGCCTCTTTCTCGTTGACGCATACGCCCTTATTTTTAGAGGATATTATGCCCTAATAAAAAATCCAAGAATAAACTCTAAAGGGATGGATACAAGTGCCATTATGGGTTTTATGAATTCTTTTTTAGATGTAATTAAAAAAGAACGTCCAGATCATTTAGCAGTGTGTTTTGACAAAGGTGGAAGCGCAAATAGAGTTGAAATGTTTGAAGAATACAAAGCAAACCGTGACGAAACTCCAGACGGAATTAAAATTGCAATTCCGTATATCTATAAAATACTAGAAGCCATGCACATTCCTATTATGGTAAAGGAAGGTTTTGAAGCTGATGATGTAATTGGAACACTTTCTAAACAAGCTGAAAAAGCTGGCTACACTACTTTTATGGTAACCCCAGATAAGGATTTCGCGCAATTAGTTTCAGAAAATATATTTATGTACCGCCCAGTTTTTGGTGGTGGTTATGAAACTTGGGGGATTCCTGAAGTACTAAAAAAGTTTGAAGTAGAAAACCCACTTCAAGTTATTGATTATTTAGGGATGATGGGAGATGCTAGTGATAACATTCCTGGACTTCCTGGCGTTGGTGATAAAACCGCAAAAAAATTCATTAAGCAGTTTGGTTCAATGGAAGGACTTCTTGAAAACACAGAGCAGCTTAAGGGAAAAATGAAGGAGAAAGTTGAAGCAAATGCTGAACTAGGTTTGCTTAGTAAAAAACTTGCAACTATCATGCTAGACGTTCCTGTGGAATTCCACGAGAAGGATTTCGAAATGAGCGAACCAGACGTAACTGCCGTAACTGAAATATTTGAAGAGCTTGAGTTTAGACGTCTTACAACTAATTTTACGAATGCATTTTCTGTAGAAGCGATGGCTTCAAAAGGAACAAACCACGAAGAAACGACTCCTAAAAAAACAATTCAAAAAGCTGCACCAACCACTAATGCCGGTGAAGGGCAATTTAGCCTCTTTGGTGGAGATAGCCAACCTAGTACTGCAACCGAAGTTTTTAGCAGCAGAAAAACTATAAAAGATACTGAGCATTTTTATCAGTTAGTACAATCAGGGATGGGGACTAAATTGTTTATTGGTAACCTAATGAAACAGCCTAGTGTGTGTTTTGACACGGAAACCACAGGCTTAAACCCGTTAACAGCAGAACTCGTTGGGATAGCTTTTTCTTGGGAAGCCGGAAAAGGTTTTTATGTGGCATTTCCGGAGGAAAAGGAAGCTGCACAAGAATTAATTGAGCAACTAAGACCTTTCTTTGAGTCAACAGAAATTGAAAAAATAGGGCAGAATTTAAAATACGATATTAAAGTACTTCGGAAATATGACATTTCCGTAAAAGGGCAGTTATTTGACACTATGTTAGCGCATTACCTCATCAATCCAGATATGCGTCATAATATGGATGTTTTAGCCGAAACGTACTTGAATTATACACCCGTTTCAATTACCGAATTAATTGGGAAAAAAGGGAAAAATCAAAAATCAATGCGCGATGTTCCTGTTGAAGAACAAACGGAATATGCTGTGGAAGATGCCGATATCACACTACAATTAAAAGAACATTTCAGCAAAGAATTAATAGAAGCTGACAACCAAAAGCTTTTTACTGACATTGAAGTACCTCTTGTTCGAGTACTAGCTGACATGGAAGCAGAAGGAATCAACCTTGACAAGGACTTTTTAAACTCATTATCTGGCGATCTTGATAGTGACATTCTAACATTAGAAAAAAATATTTACGAAGAAGCGGGCGAAGAATTTAACATCGCTTCTCCAAAACAATTAGGTGAAATTCTCTTCGGAAAAATGAAACTTGTAGAGAAACCTAAAAAGACAAAAACAGGGCAGTATTCTACAGCTGAAGATGTATTGAGCTACTTAGCAAAAGATCACAAAATAATTGCCGACGTGTTAGAATATCGCGGTCTTGCTAAATTGAAATCTACTTATGTCGATGCATTGCCATTACAAGTAGAAGAAGCAACGCAACGCGTTCATACTGATTATATGCAAACAGTTGCCGCCACAGGACGTTTAAGCAGTAATAATCCAAACTTACAGAACATCCCAATTAGAACAGAACGAGGTCGCCAGGTGCGTAAAGCGTTTATTCCTCGTGATGAAAACTACGTGCTCTTAGCGGCAGATTATTCGCAAATAGAATTACGAATTATTGCAGCATTAAGCCAGGAAGAAACAATGATGGAAGCTTTTAAAAATGGAGAAGATATTCACGCATCTACTGCAAGCAAAGTTTTTGATGTGCCATTAGCCGAAGTTACTCGCGAACAACGTAGTAATGCAAAAACAGTGAATTTCGGAATTATCTACGGTGTATCGGCATTTGGATTAAGCAATCAAACCGATTTATCTAGAGGTGAAGCTAAAGAACTAATTGACGCTTATTACGAGACATATCCAAAACTTAAACATTATATGAGTGAGCAAGTAAATTTTGCTCGCGAACATGGGTATGTAGAAACTATTATGGGGCGTCGTCGTTACTTAAACGCAATTAATGGAAGCAATGCTATTGTTAGAGGTGCTGCAGAACGTAACGCGGTGAACGCACCTATTCAAGGAAGCGCTGCTGATATTATTAAAATTGCAATGATCAACATTCATCGTAAACTTGAAGATGGACATTATAAAACAAAAATGCTCCTTCAAGTTCATGATGAACTTGTTTTTGATGTTTACAAACCTGAATTAGAGGAGATGAAAACACTTATAAAGTACGAAATGGAAAATGCGTATTTAATGGATGTACCATTAGATGTTGAAGTTGGCGTTGGTCAAAATTGGCTAGAAGCTCATTAAAACTAAGGTGCTTTTTTTTAAAGTTTTCGCATATAGTTCTACCAAGTTTAAATTGTGTACAGCTAATAATTATAGTTCCATTATATTAAAATTATGAAAAAAATATACTTAGTAATATTTCTGCTTTTTGCAACTTCATATACATCAGGAAATATGTTTGCGCAATGCGAAGATATCACAGTTGCGAGTTTAACAAACCCAGGTCCATTTGATGTTGCAACATTAACTGAAGCCGATGGTTTAAGAAATGGCCCTGATTATTTAGACGCCACTGTATATTACCCTGCAAATGCGACACCACCTTATGCAAGTATTGCTATTGTTCCAGGATTTAATTCGTTTCCAGACAGTGTTGAAGAGTGGGGGCCATTTTATGCATCGCATGGTATTGTTACTATAATAATAGGAACCAACTCAATATTCGACTTACCTGAAGCAAGAGCTGAAGCATTACTAGATGCCTTAGAAACATTACGTCAAGAAAACACAAGAGCCACTTCTCCACTTGAAGGGAATCTAGATGAGACAAAGTTTGCTGTAAGTGGATGGTCCATGGGCGGCGGTGGTGCACAACGCGCTGCTGTACTTGACAACTCAATTAAAGGTGTTGTAGCTTTATGTCCTTGGTTACCTAATGCATCATTAAACCACGATATTCCGGTTTTAATTTTAAGTGGTCAAAATGATCCTGTTGCGCCACCATCACAACACGCGAATTTACATTATGCTGCTACTCCAGAGTCTACAAACAAACTACTTTTTGAAATAGAGAATGGAAATCACTCTGTTGCAAACACTCCCAATGGCGGAAATGGTGCAGCAGGAAATCTTGCTCTTTCTTGGATTAAGTTATATGTAGAAGAAAATGATTGTTATTGTCCACTTTTAAATGACGAACTTTTAGTAAATCCGCCTGCTGCTTCAAGTGTACTTTCAAGTTTTGAATGTGAGTTATTAACTATTTCAGAAAATGAAATTAACTATACTATTTTCCCAAACCCTACTCAAGGACTACTAAATGTTGATTTACAAAATGATGTTCATTTTGAAGTCTATTCAACGCGAGGACAACTTTTAGTAGATGGAGAATTAACTGATAATAAAAAGCAGATTGATTTATCAGAATTGACAAAAGGAATCTATTTAGTTCGCTTAAACAATAGTGTAGTTAGAGTAATTAAAGAATAATTGTTAAAGCATTAGTATTTCAGAAGAAACTGTTATTACTTAAATCTTATAAAAATTAAAAAGCCCTTATCTCTAAATAAAACAAGGGCTTTTTAGTATTTAGATTAAATATTACTGTCTGTCAAATACAAAAATAGCATTTCCAAAACCTGTAGCAACTGATAATGTTAATCCTTCATTTGTTACAACAGTAGTAGCATTATTGAATTCCACATCAGCACTTATTCCCGCTGGATCTGTAGTAGTAAGTTCTTCAATTGTAAGAGCTGTTCCATTCAAAGTATATGTTCCAGTACTAGTAAATGGACCTTCACAACCTGCAGAAGTATTCCCATCACCGTCAATTTCAATGACTAAATCTGTTCCATTATCTGAATATGTACCATCTGCATTGAAGGTTACTGTTGTCATCAAACAAGGAACTTCGTCTAACAAATTAGTTGACGTTTCCCCATCTCCATTATAATCATCATTAAATGGTGAGTTAGAACTTGTTAATACAAATGTCCCTACTATTGACGCTTCTGTTTCTTCTACATTATCATCATCGCTACCACAAGAGGCAAATACCAAAGCAATTGCCAGCATACTCATAAATTTTTTCATTTTTTTTTATTTAGTGAATGTTTAACTAGAATAGAAACGAACGTTAATAGATATTGTTACTTCAGTATTAAAAATTTAACAATTATATTTAGATATAACCTTTCCAAGAAACTGCTATCTTTATAAACAAACAAGGCTTAATACTATGTAACTCTAATTGATGCAAAAACTAATTTCAAAGAAGAAACCTACCTATCCAATAACTGAAGCGTTATCGGAATACTTGACTAAATATGCTCGTAATATAAAAATACCCATTTATTATGACGACTTACTTAGATATCAAGGCTCAGTAACAGTGTACGATAAGCACGGGAATGATTCTTTATGGATACAAGTGTACTACTCTGAGTATGAGCGAAAAGAAATTGAGATTAGCTTAAAACAAATGTATTCCATTCTACACAGTGATGGGTCTGATGCATTGCTACCCTATTTAAATATTGATAGTATCGATTATTGCACGTTTGGTAACAGTAAACCTTTTCGTATTAAAGTAAGAAATATTCTAAACGATAATTACATATTTCTTTATATTAAAAAAGCCGATGCTAGCCGTATTTATGGTTTAGAATTAGAGCACTTACTTTCGCCAAATCATATCAACTTTTTAGTCCACGGAAACACCTTAATTGAAGAACATATTTCTGGAATACCTGGTGATGATTTTATCACACATCATCTCGATAAATGTTCAGAACAGGACAAACGTGAAATAGCTAAAGAGTTTGTAAAATTTAATGAACGCTGTTTCGTTCGTCTGTTAGGAGATATGCGATCGTATAACTATGTAATGGTTTTAACCAATGATTTTGACAGAATTCAATATAGAATTCGCGCTATAGATTTTGACCAACAAAGCTATGAAGGAAATGTAAAAGTTTATAGACCTCAGTTTCTAAAAGAAAACATTAAATTAGTTGAGTTAGTTTCATCTGTTCTAGAACAACCTTCTATTGAACAATATAAAAGAGAAGAACGCTCACTACTTGCTAAAAGAGCTACTAGTGCTAATGACAGATTACAAGAATTAATGACTTGTATGAAACGAGACAAAATTTCTCAACCCGAAAAAATAAAAGAACTCAAAAAAGCACTCCTTAATTTGACAGGAGATATAGAATTTAAAAAAGCGAAGAACATGGGAGAAATCCTTGACGCAGCACTTGATTTTATTATCAGAAATTATCAAAATGAAAACCCATATTTGAGATAAATAATTTCTTATAAATAGTTGTGCGAAATTTATTATGCATGCATAGTAAATTGTATCTTCGTAACCATTGTCATATTTAATAATTCATTACCATGGAAATCAAAAAAGTATTAGTTGCCAACCGAAGCGAAATAGCCATTAGAGTATTACGAGCTTGTACGGAAATAAATTTAAAAACAGTTGCCGTATATACCTATGAAGATCGTTACTCTCAACATAGGCTAAAAGCAGATGAATCATACCAAATAGGTGAGGACAATGACCCACTTAAACCTTATTTAGATATTGATGCTATTGTAAGTTTAGCTAAAGAAAAAGGCGTAGACGCAATTCACCCTGGTTATGGATTTCTTTCAGAAAACTCAAACTTCGCTAGAGCTTGTAAAGAAAACGGCATCATATTTATTGGTCCAGATCCTGAAGTAATGGATGCTTTGGGTGATAAAATAATGGCAAAAAAGATTGCCGAAAAATGCAAGGTTCCAACTATTAAAAGTAACATTCGCGATTTAACTTCAGTAAAAATTGCGCTTGAAGAAGCTGATGTAATTGGTTATCCAGTAATGCTTAAAGCAGCCTCAGGTGGAGGTGGTCGTGGTATGAGAGTTATCACAAAACCTGATGACCTTGAAAAGAATTTTGATTCTGCTAAAAACGAAGCTTTAAACTCCTTTGGAGACGACACGATGTTTTTAGAAAAGTATGTGGTAAACCCAAAACATATTGAAGTACAAATTGTAGCTGATAACCACGGAAATATTCGCCACCTTTTTGAACGTGACTGTTCAGTACAACGTCGTCATCAAAAAGTAGTAGAAGTTGCACCTTCACATAATGTATCACAATCAGTAAAAGATGCACTTTATAAATATGCAATAGCAATTGCCGAAGAGGTTAATTACAATAATGTAGGTACTGTTGAATTTTTAGTAGACGAAGACGATACCATTTACTTTATTGAAGTAAACCCAAGAATACAAGTTGAACATACCGTAACCGAAATGGTGACTGGAATCGACTTAATTAAAACACAAATTTTTGTTGCTGGAGGATATAAATTAGACAGTCAGCAAATTAAGATATATGCGCAAGATACATTAGCAACCTATGGTTTTGCACTTCAATGTAGATTGACAACTGAAGATCCTACAAACGATTTTACCCCAGATTACGGAACAATTACCACATATCGTAGTGCCTCTGGAATGGGAATTCGCCTAGACGCTGGTAGTATTTATCAATCATACAAAGTGAGTCCGTTTTTTGACTCTATGCTAGTAAAAGTTTCAGCTCACGGCCGAACGCTCGATGGTGCCGTTAGAAAAATGACTAGAGCTTTAAAGGAGTTCAGAATTAGAGGGGTGAAAACGAATGTTCACTTTCTTCAAAATGTAATTTTACATGAAGATTTTAAGAGTGGGAAAGCTTCGGTTAATTTTATTAAAAACAACCCATCTCTTTTCAAAATTAAAATACCGCAGGATAGAACAACTAAGATTACAAATTATTTAGGTGAAATTATAGTTAACGGAAGTCCAGATGTAAAATTTGTGAATCCAAACGCTGTATTTAGAATCCCAAAAGTTCCAGCTTTTGACCCTAAAGCAGCTTTCCCAAAAGGAACTAAAGATTTATTAACGGAACTAGGTCCAGAAGGATTTAGCAAGTGGCTTAAAGCCGAAAAGAAAATCCATTATACAGACACTACAATTCGTGATGCTCATCAATCATTACTAGCAACAAGAATGCGTACTAAAGATATGGTTGCAGTTGCTGAAAGTTATGCCAAAAACCACCCGAACATTTTCAGTATTGAAATGTGGGGAGGAGCTACCTTCGATGTATGTATGCGTTTTTTAAATGAAAGCCCTTGGACACGTTTACGTGAGCTTAGAAAACTAATGCCAAATGTGCTTTTCCAGATGCTTTTAAGAGGATCTAATGGTGTTGGCTACAAAGCATACCCAGATAACTTGATTGAAAAATTTGTTGAAAAGTCTTGGGAAAATGGTGTAGACGTTTTCAGAATATTTGATTCTTTAAATTGGGTAAATGCAATGGCACCAAGTATAGAATATGTTCGTAACAAAACTGGTGGACTTGCTGAAGCAGCCATAAGCTACACAGGCGATATTTTAGATAAAAGCAATACAAAATATACGTTAGCATATTACACACAACTAGCAAAAGATCTCGAAAATGCAGGAGCACATATTATTGCCATAAAAGATATGGCTGGATTGCTTACTCCATATGCAGCTAGCGAACTTGTTTTAGCATTAAAAGACACTGTTAATGTACCATTACATCTACATACTCACGACACCTCCTCTATACAATCTGCTACGTATTTAAAAGCGATTGAAGCAGGAGTTGATGTAGTTGACGTAGCGTTAGCAGGATTGAGCGGTTTAACATCACAACCTAACTTTAATAGTGTGGTGGAGATGATGAAACATCACGAAAGAGCAAACCCAATTGATCTTCCATCATTAAATTCATACTCAAATTACTGGGAAGATGTACGCGAATATTACTATCCTTTTGAGTCAGGTTTAAAAGCAGGAACGGCTGAAGTATATACACACGAAATACCAGGAGGACAATATTCTAATTTGCGGCCTCAAGCAACAGCGCTTGGATTAGGGGATCGTTTCGAAGAAGTTAAAAAAATGTACGCTGAGGTAAATATGCTCTTCGGAAATTTAGTAAAAGTGACACCTAGCTCTAAAGTTGTTGGAGATATGGCTATCTATATGGTGACAAACAATCTAACTCCAAAGGATATTTTTGAACGTGGAGCTTCGCTATCATTTCCAGAATCTGTTGTAAGCTTCTTTAGAGGTGACTTAGGTCAACCTCAAGGAGGGTTTCCTAAAGAATTACAGGCAATCATTCTTAAAAATGAAGTTCCTTATACAGATAGACCAAATGCACATTTAGCACCTATTGATTTTACAAAAGAATTTAAAGAATTTGAAAAGAAATTTCAGCAGGACTTTAGTAGACCTATTGAATTTGAAGACTTTTTAAGCTATAGTTTATATCCTCGTGTGTTTGAAGATGCACATAACAATTATAAAAAATACGGGAATGTAGCAATACTACCTACTAAAAATTTCTTCTTTGGTATGGAACAGCGAGAAGAAATAATGATTGAACTAGAACCAGGTAAAACAATTATTGTTAAACTACTCTCAGTAACTCCTCCTAATGATGAGGGAAAACGAATGGTTTTCTTTAAAGTTAATGGTGAAAATAGATTAGTCGAAATTATTGACAAATCGCTTAACATTTCAATAAAGCAAAATGACAAAGCTGATAGTGCAGATGAAAATCAATATGGTGCACCATTGCAAGGAATGCTTTATAAAGTTTTAGTAAAACCAGGACAAAAAGTAAAAGAAAACGACCATCTATTCATCATTGAAGCAATGAAAATGGAAACAACTGTTACTGCTTTAAAAGACGGAACAGTCTCTTCAGTAACGTTGAAAGAAGGTGAAATGGTTATGACAGGTGATTTAGTTTTAAACATTGAATAATACAGATTAAAGCTTTCAGGATTATTAATTCTGAAAGCTTTAATTTATTTAACTAAAACTCTAATTAATTAAAAGTGTGATACTTACCAAATATCAAATTTATTTAAGCAAATTTCCATTCTTTAAAATTTCAGAATAAAATAGTATTACAAAAACACTTTAAAATATTTGCACTCTCCTATTTGTCAATCAAATAAATAAGCTTATTTTTGCCGTCCTTTAAATAAGGGACAGAAATAATTTATTAATAATTAGACAAAGAACATAATGGATACATTAAGTTACAAAACAGTATCTGCTAACAAAGCCACTGTAACAAAAGAGTGGTTAGTAGTAGATGCGGACGGGCACACACTAGGTCGTCTTGCGAGTGAAGTTGCAAAACTTCTTCGTGGTAAACACAAGCCAAGCTTTACACCTCACGTAGATTGTGGAGACAATGTGATTATCATTAACGCAAGCAACGTCCAATTAACAGGAAACAAGTGGAGAGACAAATCTTATATTCGCCATACGGGTTACCCAGGTGGACAAAGAAGTCTTACTGCTACAGAATTGATGGACAAAAATCCAGCACGCGTGGTGGAGAAAGCTGTAAAAGGAATGTTACCTAAAAACAAATTAGGAAGTGCAATCTTTAGAAACTTGAAAGTGTATGCTGATGCAAACCACGGTCAAGAAGCTCAAAAACCAAGAGTAATCACTATTAACACCGCGACGAAATAATGGAAAAAATTCACAAAATAGGAAGAAGAAAAACGGCTGTTGCTCGTGTGTACCTTACTGAAGGTAAAGGAGATATTACAGTTAATAAGCGTGACTTAGCAAGTTACTTTACTACTGCTACATTACAGTACAAAGTAAAGCAGCCATTAGTAATGACTGAAAACGAAACTACTTTTGACATTAACGTTAATGTTTACGGTGGTGGTATTACAGGACAAGCTGAAGCTATTCGTCTTGCATTGTCTCGTGCAATGTGTACATTAAACGATGAGAATCGTGGTATTCTTAAGCCAGAAGGATTACTTACAAGAGACCCAAGAATGGTTGAACGTAAGAAATTCGGTCAAAAGAAAGCCCGTAAAAAATTCCAATTCTCGAAACGTTAATATTATTTACATTAGTTGTCGCTTTGCATTTATTGCTTTTCGACAGGTTAATATACAAGTTCTTAAATAAATTGAGTATTAAATAAGCTGTTAGTCCCGCTCTGCCGGGCGGGACAATTAGTTTAGTATCTAAATCAAGCCTTTACTTTTTAGCATCGCTAAAATTACACAGGAAGATTGACGTCTAAACATACAGAACGTAAACTAAAAAAAACATGGCAACACAAACAAACACAGAAGTTAAAGAACTTCTAAAAGCAGGTGTACACTTTGGACACCTTACAAGAAAGTGGAATCCAAATATGGCTCCTTACATCTACATGGAGCGTAATGGAATTCATATAATCAACCTTTACAAAACTGCTGCAAAAATTGACGAAGCAAATGAAGCTTTGAAAAAAATTGCTGCTTCAGGACGTAAAGTACTTTTCGTAGCTACAAAAAAACAAGCTAAAGACATCGTTGCAGATAAAGCTAAAGCTGCTAACATGCCTTATATTACTGAAAGATGGCCTGGTGGAATGTTAACAAACTTTGTTACAATCCGTAAAGCTGTTAAGAAAATGACTTCTATCGACAGAATGAAAGCTGATGGAACGTTCCTTACACTTTCTAAAAAAGAACGTTTACAAGTTGATCGTTTACGTGCTAAACTAGAAAAGAACTTAGGTTCAATTAGTGATATGACACGTTTACCAGCTGCATTATTTATTGTTGATACAACTCGTGAGCACATTGCAGTTGCTGAAGCAATTAAATTGAACATTCCAATTTTCGCAATGGTAGATACGAACAGTGACCCTAGAGTTATTGATTACGTAATTCCATCTAACGATGATGCATCTAAGTCAATCGAAAAAATTATGGGATCTGTTTCTGAAGCATTAATCGAAGGTTTAGCTGAACGTAAGTCAGGTAAAGATGCAGATGACGCTAAGGATATGAAAAAAGCTGCTAAAGCCGATTCTAAAAAGGTGAAAGAAGAAACTACAGTTTCTGAAGCTCCTAATACAAGTGTTTCTGACAAAAAAGCTATGGAGGATGCAAAGCAGCCTGTAAAACTTGAGTCTAAAAAAGAAACTCTAGAAGCTACTAAAGAAGAAGAGTAAATCTCGATTCAATATTAAGTATAGAGTCGTTTGATTTTTTTTCTTCTGAAATAATTTTAAACGACTTTTTAAGTTAAGTAATTTATTAATGCTATTCGCAATAGCGGATATTACAAAAATATATTTAAGATGGTAAAAATCACTGCCGCACAAGTAAACGAATTAAGAAAAAAAACCGGAGCTGGAATGATGGACTGTAAAAAGGCCCTTGTTGAAGCTGAAGGTAACTTAGAAGATGCAATTGCTGTACTACGTAAAAAAGGACAGAAAATTGCTGAGAAAAGAGCAGACCGCGACTCTAGTGAAGGTGCTGTTGTTTCTCAAATTAATGATGACAACACAAGAGGTGTTGTGTTATCATTAAACTGTGAAACTGATTTCGTTGCAAATAACGATTCATATACTGCAATGGCTAAAGAAATGGCAGCTATCGCTATAAACTATAACACGAAAGAAGAATTTCTTGCTGCAAAGTTTGATGATTCAATGACTGTTGCTGAAAAATTAATCGAGCAAACAGGTGTTATTGGTGAGAAATTGGAAATTGGAGGTTTTGAAATTCTTGAAGCTCCTTTTGTAGGCACATATATTCACGGTAAGAAAATTGGTGCTTTAACTGGTTTAAGTTCTGCTATTGAAGGTGCTGAAAAATTAGCTAAAGAAGTATCAATGCAAGTAGCTTCTATGGGAGCAACTACATTATCTTACAAAGATTTTGACGCTGCTTATGTTGCAAGTGAAACTGAAGCACGTATTGCTGCAATTGAAAAAGACAATATTGAGCTTGGACGTTTAGGAAAAACATTAAAAAATGTTCCTTCTTTTATCTCTAGATCTCAATTAACTGATGATGTTTTAGCTAAAGCTGAAGAAGCTGCTAAAGCTGAATTAAAAGCTGAAGGAAAGCCTGAACAAATTTGGGACCGCATTCTTCCAGGAAAAATGGAACGTTTTATCGCTGATAATACAACATTAGACCACGAGAAAGCATTACTTGATCAAAACTTTATTATGGACGACAAGAAAAATGTAGGTGACTACGTTGCAGCTCACGGAGATGTTTCTGTTGTTGGTTTTAAAAGAGTAACTCTAGCATAAACAATACGCAACTACAATTTGTGGTTGTTACTTATTATATATTAAATCCGCTTCTAGCTTTTGCTAACGGCGGATTTTTTTATTCATGAAAATTAAGTATTTTGATTTCAAATTATACTGAACGTTATCCATGAACAAAATCATATTTTTATTTATTATAAGCCTACCACTACTAAGTGTCTCGCAAACTGACGTATTAGAAATAAGCGTGAATGAAAAAGACAACATCTTAATATTCAAAGGGCAAAACAGTAGCGATAAAGCTATTGAAGCAACCTTGCAACTTAAAAACATAGCTGGCTTAAGAGCATCTACTAGACCACAAACAGTTATTATAGAAGCAAAAGAATCAAAAACTATTACAACCGCAGCTATTAAAGGAGCATACAGTTACCAATATAATTCTAATTATAAAGTTGTTGAGAAAGCTATACCGCAAAAATCTTTAATCACTCAAAGCAAATATCCATTAGAAAATTTAGAAGAAATTAATAATGGCATTGTGGTGTTTGATAAAACTGACTGTCCAAGATGTAACAGAACTGTATCCTTCTTATCTGAAAACAAAATACCATTTAAAACTATTGATATAAGAAAAAATAAAAAAGGTTTAGCCCTTATGAATAAACTTTTAATAGAGGATGGAAATGAAAGCAACTTCACTACACCAGTTATACTTGTAAACGGTGAAATATCATATAGCCATGAAGATCTTGAGGCATTTCTAAGTAGTTTACTTAAAAAATAAGTAATTACTAATCATTTTTTTATTTAAAATAAAGCTGTAAAAACTCTTTCTGTTTAGTTTTAGAAACTGGAATAGCCTTTCTGTTTTATAAAACAACATAACCTTCGTTTTTAAATTCGGAAACTTTCTACAAATTAACAATGTGCGACTTATGACATTTGTAAAAAGGATTGGGTACCATTTTTTTCAAACTTACCAATGTTATATGAACTTACAATTTCAGAAGAGTTCTCAAGATGAATTTTAGTATATCCATCATAACCCTCAACATGTAGGATATCGTTATAATTAACAAACAAAAAACCATTACTAGTAGGAATCATCAACTTGTCTGCCTTGCTAGAAGTGGTTGTTAAGTGATTTAAGAGCACGTTGTCTTTTTTGAGAGCGATTCAACCTGATTGTCATTTTATGCCTTGTATGGATTGATTAACAAGCACTTTCATTAAAGGAAGTGATTCTCTAAAGCGAAAACACCATTCGCTTAAAAACTACATAGTAGGTTTTAAGCCCATAAGTAGGGGACAAATACCCCTATATCACAAATTCTTTTGTTCATTATTAATAAACGCAAAAGTGCTTAAGTGTCCCTCAAACACAAATAAAAACTCAATAAAATAAACTGACATAATTATACTCAATAATTCAACTACAACTAAAAACATATTTTCCTATTTTTGCACCCAATAAATCCACACACATGCACTATAAAAGAATTTTACTTAAACTATCTGGTGAAGCCTTAATGGGAGACCTTCAATATGGTATCGATCCAGTTAGATTGCAAGAATACGCTCAGGACATTAAAGCAATTATTGCTAAAGGTGTTGAAGTAGCTATCGTTATAGGTGGAGGTAATATCTTTAGAGGTGTTGCGGGTGCTAGTCGCGGTATGGACCGTGTGCAAGGTGACCATATGGGAATGCTTGCAACCGTAATTAATGGTCTTGCATTACAGAGTGCCTTAGAGGATGAAGATATTCCAGTTCGTCTACAAAGCGCTATAAAAATTAATGAAGTTGCTGAACCTTTTATTCGCCGTAAAGCAATGCGTCACCTAGAAAAAGGTCGCGTAGTAATTTTTGGTGGCGGTACTGGTAATCCTTATTTTACAACAGATAGTGCAGCTGTTTTAAGAGCCATTGAAATTAAAGCCGACGTAATACTAAAAGGAACAAGAGTTGATGGTATTTACTCAAGTGATCCAGAAAAAAATAGTGACGCAACAAAATTTGATGATATCAGTTTCGACGATGTATTACGAAAAGGTCTAAAAGTAATGGATACCACTGCATTTACATTAAGCCAAGAAAATGAATTACCAATAATCGTTTTTGATATGAATACAAGAGGCAACTTAATGAAAGTTGTGATGGGAGAAAAAATAGGAACTAAAGTTAACTTATAATATATTCCGAAATTTTCTGAATTCATTAAAATTTCAGATAAATTAAAATTGTTATTTTTGAAATGGTCTAATTATTGAATAACATTTTTTAGATTATTAAAATTTCAGAAGTGAAATGCCTGACAACTTAATGGTTAACACCTTAAGACAAAAAGATTGAGAATAGTTAATCTCTATCATTCGGGTTTTTAGAATAAGCATTAAATAAAAATAAATCGTAAACTAAACTTAGTGAACGTAGTCGTATTATGGAAGACGAAATTGAATTTATTATAGACAGTACTAAGGAAGCAATGGACAATGCTCTTGTTCACCTTAAAAAGAAATTTTCTAACATTCGTGCTGGAAAAGCTTCACCAGCGATGGTTGGTAGCGTAATGGTTGATTATTATGGTAGTCAAACACCTTTAAGCCAAGTTGCAAATATCAACACCCCAGACGGTATGACTATTACCATCGCACCTTGGGAGAAAGGATTAATTCAAGAAATAGAAAAAGGAATTCATTTAGCTAACATTGGTTTTAACCCAATGAACAATGGCGAAAGTGTAATAATAAATGTTCCACCATTAACTGAAGAACGTCGTCGTGAACTTGCTAAAACTGCAAAAGCCGAAGCTGAAGATTCTAAAGTAGGAGTACGTAACGATCGTAAAAATGCTATGAACAGCATTAAAGACCTTGATATTAGTGAAGATTTACAAAAATCACTTGAAGAGGACGTTCAAGAAATGACAAACAAGCATATTAAATTGATTGACGAGCTATTTGTTGTTAAGGAAAAAGAAATAATGACGGTTTAATTCAAAACAACGTTAAACATTATACAATAAAGCGGCTCATTAGCCGCTTTATTTATAGTTTTGAATCTTAAAACATCGTTTTTAATAATCCTTATGCGTAATCCACTTCTCCTCTTATTGCTTCTCGTTGGGTTAACTACTTTCGCGCAACAACCTACCATACAAACAAAGCAAGATACTACAGCCACTAAAGCTGAAATTAAAGAGAGTCCATTTGTAACTGGTTTTTATCCTATTGGCTTTTTTGATATTGACCTAAAATATATCGTTAAATTTAATAGCTATGAAGGTTTACGCCTTGGAGTAGGTGGAGTCACTAATGAAAAATTGTCTGATCGCTACAAAATAGGTGGTTATGTAGCTTATGGATTCAAAGACAAAAACATAAAATATAGTATAGGTAATTCATTACGAATTAATAAAGAAAATAACACATGGATAAATCTATTCTATGCAGATGATATAGCCGAAATAGGAAGCTTTAAATACCTTACTGATGATAGAGTTTACTCCGTTTTTGAACCACGACTTGTAAACGTTACTCAGTTTTATAAACACAAAACGTGGCAAGCAAACATCCAAACCGAATTTTCAAAAAAGTTTTTAGCAGAAGCTAGAATATCAAGAAGCGGTATAAAACAAATTGAAGATTACCAGTTTGTAAATAAAGGAAAAACATATCGAGATTACGAAGTAGCCGAAGCAACCGTTAGCGTTAGAATAAGTCCTAAAACTAACTTTTTCACTTCTGAAGATGGCCGCGTCGAATATTTTGATGGATTTCCAAAAATTAGCGCACAAATAACAAAAGGAATTAGCGGACTAACTTCTAGTGATTTTGATTACACAAAATTTGGTTTAAAATTAGACTACTACATTAAGCGCACTAATTTATCTTCCACTAACTTTTTACTTGAGGGATTACTCGCAACTGGCGATGTACCTCTCACCCACTTATTTCATGCATATCCAAATAACCCAACTAAAGATGAAATTCTACAACGATTTTCAGTAGCTGGGCGTCGTAGTTTTGAGACTATGTATTTTGGCGAATTTTTCTCAGATAAATTAGCCACATTACAAGTGAGACATAGTTTACGTCGTTTTGACTTAGGTAGACGCTTCAAGCCTGAATTAGTTTTTGTAACACGCCATGCTATAGGAGGTTTAGACAATATTGAAAGCCATTTAGGACTAACCGCTCCAGACGAAATAGGCCCTGCTTTTGGAACGTTAGAACAGGTTTTTAATGAAACTGGTTTTGAAATCAACAAGCTAATTTTTGGTTTTGGTTTAAGTTTCGCATATCGCTATGGGTATTATAACTTACCTGATTTCGAAGATAATATTTCGGCTAAATTCACTTTTTATCTGAAATTATAAGTCCATTTCTATTACTGCTTTTATACCTAAAACAGCACGATTCTAAAACCTCATTTTACACTTACATTCAACAGTCAATCTTTAATTTTAAAATCTGTAATTCATTTATTTTACTTATTTATGCAGTGCTTTTTTTTCAATCTGAAACTAATTGCAACGCAGAACCAAGCAAATATGAATTCTTTCAGAGTATTATTATTCTTAATATTAGCAACATTAAGTGTCGCAGCTCAAACAAAAAAGGGTGATACCATTCAGGATAAAAAAGAATTGAAGTTTGATTATAAAGCTTTAATTATCCCTACACTTTTAATAAGCTATGGAATAATTGGTAAGGATCACGAAGATTTACTAGACTTTGACACCTCTTTTAACCACGGAGTAAATAATAATCATTTACGAAAATTTCCTATTGACGAGGCAACGCAGTCACTTGCAATTGCTTCAGTGTATGGTCTAAATTTAATAGGCATAAAAGGAAAAAATAATTTTAAGGATCGAACTATTATTATAGCAACTGCAGGTATATTAGTTGGTGCTACTTCTTTAGCATTAAAACGGTCTATAGATAGGCAAAGACCAAATGGATCTGGACTTTCATCATTTCCGTCAGGACATACTGCAACTGCTTTTATGGGTGCCGAATTTTTATATCAAGAATACAAAGATGTTTCCATTTGGTATGGCATATCAGGATATGCAGTAGCTGCAGGTACAGGTTATTTAAGGATGTACAATAGAAAACACTGGCTTACCGATGTTGTTGCTGGCGCTGGAATAGGAATTTTAAGTACTAAAATTGCATATTGGACTCATCCATTTTTAAAACAACTATTTATAAAAAAAGAAAAATCATTATCAGGATCTATCGCGCCTTATTATAATGGGGAACAATATGGTCTTGGTATGTTGATGTCTTTTTAGAATTCAAAATATGAACTTAGGTTCATGTTTTGAAATAGAATTATCATAAGTTGCTTAAATTTTTCAACAACTTTGTTGGATTCCTTACCTTTACAAAACTACCGTAACATCTATATCATTGAACAAACTTTTTAGCATTGGTTTTTGGAGTGCAACAGCACGTTTTATTTTACGTAATCGTGTCTTCATTTTAATTGCTATAGCCGCCTTTACCGTTTTTTTAGGAATGCAATGGAAACATATGCGTTTTACCTATACCGAAGCTAATATGCTTCCTGATGACCACGAAATAAACCAAGAATACAATGAGTTTTTAGACAAGTTTGGTGAAGAAGGAAATTTAATTGTTTACGGTGTAAAGGATAGCCTACTCTTTACCCCAAGCCACTTCAACGCTTGGAATAAATTATCTATGGAGTTAGGAACTGCTCCAGAGGTTGATTTAACCCTATCCGTAGGTGATTTACAAAAGCTAGAAAAAAGAAAAGATTCGGTTGGATTTGTAATGGTACCTCTTGTACAAGATTCCATTTTAAACAAGAAACAACTTGATAAATTACAATACGAATTATTTGAAAAACTACCTTTCTATAGTGGCTTAGTGTATAGTCCAGATAAAAAATCGGTTAGAACGGCAGTCTATCTAAAAAAGGATATTGTAAACACACCTGCAAGAAAAATATTTATCGAGGAAGTTTTAATTCCTAAAATAGCTGCGTTTGAAAAAGAAACTGGAATTAAGGTATATACCTCTGGTATGCCTTATATCAGGACATTAAATTCACAAAACATTATCGATGAAATTGGGATGTTTATTGGCGCAGCACTTCTTGTTACCTCACTCATTTTCTTCTTCTTTTTTAGATCATACAGAGCTACATTTATTTCAATGATTACAGTGATTGTTGGTGTACTTTGGGCATTTGGTATATTAGGGTTATTAAAATATGAAATCACGGTATTAACAGCACTAATACCACCTTTGATTATTGTAATTGGGATTCCCAACTGTATTTTTTTAATAAATAAATATCAACAAGAAATACAATTACACGGTAATCAAGCAAAATCACTTCAACGCGTTATTGCAAAAGTTGGTAATGCCACGTTAATGACTAACGTTACAACAGCTTCAGGTTTTGCTACATTTATACTTACAAATAGTCAGCTATTAAAAGAATTTGGTGTAGTTGCTTCTATTTGTATTATTGCCATATTTCTTCTCTGCTTGCTTATAATTCCTATTATTTACAGTTTTATGCCAGTGCCTAAAAACAAGCACTTAAAGCATCTAAACAAAAGATGGATTAACAGTTTTGTAGACTGGATGGAAAAAATGGTTAGAAATAACCGTATTGCTATTTACATTGTCTCTATTGGACTTCTTTGTCTAAGTATTATTGGAATTTATACTATTAAAATTTCGGGAAGTCTTATTGAAGATATGCCAAAAAAGGCGGAGTTTTTTAAATCAATCCGATTTTTTGAAAAAGAATATAAAGGGATTATGCCTTTAGAAATTTTAATTGACACAAAGCGCAAAAAAGGAGTGATGAAACTCGCTACTCTTAAACGCATGGATGAGTTACAAACATACATTGAGGAAATTCCAGAATTTTCTAAACCTCTTTCTATTGTTGACCTTGTAAAATTTAGTAAGCAAGCCTATTACAATGGAAATCCAGAATATTATCAATTACCAAACAGTCAAGAACGCACCTTTATTTTAAGCTATGCTAAAAGCAGTGCAAGCGACACTAACCTGCTCACTAGCTATGTTGATTCTACTGGACAATACGCACGTATTACTGCGTTTATGGCAGATACAGAAACGGATCGTTTTGACCGTATTGAAGAAGATTTAAAAGCCAAAGCACTCAAGTTATTCCCTGAGGATAGATATAACGTAACACTCACTGGAAAAGCCTTAGTATTTCAAAAAGGAACTAAATACCTAGTAAACAATCTTATTATAAGCCTCTCACTCGCCATTCTATTAATAGCATTATTTATGGCGTGGATGTTTAGAAGTTTTAAAATGATTATTGTTTCATTACTCCCTAACTTGTTGCCGTTAATTATTACAGCAGGACTCATGGGCTTTTTAGGGGTACCTATTAAACCATCTACAATTCTAGTTTTCAGTATTGCATTTGGTATATCGGTTGATGATACTATTCATTTTCTTGCAAAATACCGACAAGAACTTATAGCGAATGATTGGAAAATTAAGAAATCAGTTTACGCTGCACTTCGAGAAACCGGTGTAAGTATGTTCTATACTTCCATTGTACTTTTCTTTGGGTTCTCTGTATTTACTATTTCTAGTTTTGGAGGCACCGTTGCACTAGGAGCCTTGGTTTCGGTTACTTTAGTATTTGCAATGCTTGCTAATTTATTACTACTTCCTTCGTTATTGCTTTCACTTGAAAAAAGTATTGCAAACAAGAAAACCTTTAAAAAACCAGCACTTAGGATCCTACCTGAAAGCATGGAAGATGAAGATAATATTTCAGAAGAAAAATAAGGATTACACAAATAAAAAAGCCTGAACAATTTAACATTGAACAGACTTTTAAGTAACAGAAGGAAATTTACTTTATTCCTTAATAAACTTTTTAATACTTTTTGTAACACTATTTGTAACAACAACCAAATAAACACCATTAGTTAAGTTAGAAACATCTGTTGCAACCGTTGTGTTAGTACTTGTTTTAGAAATTTGTAGTTTTCCTCTAATATCATACAATTCTATGCTACTATTTTTCAAAGACTCTGGCAGCACTAAACTCAATGTATTTTGAACTGGATTTGAAGCAATTGTAAAAGTAGGTAATCTATTATCTTCAACACCTAATAATTGATCACCATACACAGCAACATCACCGTTACTATTGGTTAAGGTTAATTGTTTATTACCATCGCTATCTGTTAGGATTTCGTATTCAATTGGATCGCTAACCGCATTTGTTTCGTGTTGAAAAATTTGATCAAAATAAATATTATCAAAATCAATATTCTCTTGGATAGAGCAAGTTTCTTGCGTTATAGAAACAAGACCATTTGGTAATAAAAAAAACCCTGTATCAAACAAAACATCACCTCCCCAGCATATACAAACACAAGTCTCTAAAAAATATCCGTTCCCAGTAGATAAATACTCTAATTTTGGTGTTTCTATTTCGTTATTACTTGGTGATACTATAACTGTACCCCCAATATTTATTTCTCTTAAATACCAAATTGTATTTACTAAGTCTGGTTCTTGAGCAGAACTGATAAATGAAAAAAAGCACACAAAAACTAATATCATAATATTTTTCATAATTTATGAATTTTATTGTTTAAGAATGGTGCACGAATGTCACCCTCATAAATTAATATATTTTTAGTTAAGCAGTATACTACGAGGGGAGTTATAATCTTACAATAAAACAGCGCATTACATAAGATACTTAAAGATATAATATTAAATCTAAAAAAAAATTAGACTTAATTATTATTATTTTAATGACGACCAATTTATTGCTTAATACAAAAAAAGCAACTCTTTTTAGTTCTTCGGAAATAGGTCAAATCCAATTTCAAATTTCTGAATTAAAAAGTATCTTTGGTGTTTCAAAAGAACAATCATGAAACACACCGAAATAGTACACGCATTAGCCAAGGAGGCCTCATTACACGAAATTACCATTAAAGGATGGGTTCGCTCTTTTAGGAGTAACCGCTTTATTGCCGTTAATGATGGATCTACCATAAAAAACCTTCAATGTGTAGTAGATTTTGAAAATTTTGATGAAGAAACGTTAAAGAAAGTTACAACGGGTGCTGCAATTGAAGTTACTGGAACTTTAGTTGAAAGTCAAGGGCAAGGGCAAAGCGTAGAAGTACAAACTTCTAAAATTACTATTTTAGGCGAAGCAGACCCTGAAGAAGTTAAGCTTACAATTTTATCCCCTAAAAGACACAGTTTAGAAAAGTTACGTGAGCAAGCACATTTAAGAGTACGTACAAATACTTTTGGTGCCGTAATGCGTATGCGTTCTAAACTATCGTTCGCAGTACATAAATATTTTCAAGAAAATGGCTTTTACTATATGCACACGCCAATTATTACAGGAAGTGATGCAGAAGGTGCTGGAGAAATGTTTAAAGTTTCGGCTTTAGACCCTAAAAATCCACCTCTTGATGACGACGGAAATGTTAATTATAAAGAAGATTTTTTCGCAAAAGAAACGAACCTAACTGTAAGTGGTCAGCTTGAAGCTGAAACGTATGCAATGGGCCTTGGTAAAGTATATACTTTTGGACCAACGTTTAGAGCTGAAAACAGCAACACATCTAGACACCTAGCTGAATTTTGGATGATTGAACCAGAGGTTGCTTTTAATGACTTAAATGACAATATGGATCTTGCTGAAGATTTTATCAAATACGTACTTAAGTATGTACTTGATAATTGCCAGGATGATTTAGAGTTTCTTGAAAATAGAGTACTTCAAGAGGACAAAGCTAAGCCACAAGCAGAGCGTCAAGAAATGACACTTCGCGACAAATTAAGCTTTGTTGTTGACAATAACTTTAAGCGAGTAAGTTATACTGAGGCTATCGATATCCTTAAAAACAGCAAGCCAAACAAGAAAAAGAAATTTAAATATATCATTGAAGAATGGGGTGCTGACTTACAAAGTGAACACGAGCGTTTTCTAGTTGAAAAACATTTTAAATGCCCCGTTATATTATTTGATTACCCAGCAACAATTAAAGCATTCTATATGCGCTTAAACGAAGATGAAAAAACCGTTAGAGCAATGGATGTATTATTCCCTGGTATTGGTGAAATTGTAGGTGGATCTCAACGTGAAGAACGTTACGATGTTCTTAAACAGAAAATGCAAGCAATGGATATTAGTGAAGAAGAGCTTTCTTGGTATCTAGACTTGCGTAAATTTGGAACCTGTACTCACAGTGGGTTTGGATTAGGTTTTGAACGCCTCGTACTTTTCGCGACAGGAATGGGTAATATTAGAGATGTAATTCCTTATCCTCGTACACCGGGGAATGCTGAGTTTTAGTATTCAGTAACCGCAATATTTATAAAGGCAAATTAGACAAAAAACAATATATAGTTTATTATTCTGATTTTCAACTTATTAACTAAATATTTTAAATTGATAATCTTTTACTAAATCCAGCACCATAATCACATTGGTAGCTGGAT
The DNA here is from genome assembly GCF_008974325.1 of Patiriisocius marinus. Lineage (GTDB taxonomy): Bacteria > Bacteroidota > Bacteroidia > Flavobacteriales > Flavobacteriaceae > Patiriisocius > Patiriisocius marinus. The sequence goes on from NZ_BKCG01000001.1 coordinate 541,692, forward strand.
TTTTTTTAACTTTATAAAAAGTAAATAATCAAAATGTTAAAACAGAATCTTTCTTTTAAATTATCTCAAAAGTTATCTCCACAACAAATACAGTTGATGAAGTTAATTCAACTACCTACGCAGGCATTTGAGCAGCGCATTTCGCAAGAAATGAACGAAAACCCTGCATTAGAAGGTGGTAAAGAGGAAGCTGAAAAGTTTGATGAAGATATTAATGATGATTATCAAGATGATTATGACGACGGAACCGAAGTTATTGAAACTGACATAAATGTAGACGATTATTTAAGTGATGACGAAACACCAAGTTATAAGCTTTCGGCTAACAACTACAGTGCAGATGACGAAGAAACGAATATGCCGTACGCATCAGGTATTTCATTTACACAACATTTAATGGCACAGCTTAACACATATCGCCTTAAAGAAGATGAAAAAGAGATTGCTTTATTTTTAGTTGGCAGTGTTGATGAAAGCGGATATATCCGCCGTGAAATAGCTGATATCGTTGACGACCTTGCGTTTACACAAAACATATACACAACCAACGAGAAAGTACTTAACGTTCTTAAAAAAGTACAAGATTTAGATCCAGCAGGTGTAGGCGCTCGAGATCTACAAGAATGTTTATTGTTACAACTTGAACGTAAAGAACATACTCCATCAGTTACTTTAGCGATTGCATTATTAGATGATGCTTTTGAACATTTTTCTAAAAAACACTATAAAAAACTACTTGCTAAATTTGATATTACTGAAGATCAACTTCGTGATGCTATTCACGAAATTGAAAGTCTGAACCCTAAACCAGGGGGAACTATTTCAAGCGGTACTCGAATGGTTGAACACGTAGTTCCAGATTTTGCAATTAAAATTATTGACGGAAAGTTAGACTTAACCCTTAATGGCCGAAATGCTCCGGAATTACATGTATCTCGTGAGTATACTAATATGCTAAAAGGATACAAGGAGACTAAGGAAAAGTCTAAATCACAGAAAGATGCTGTAATGTTTATTAAGCAGAAATTAGATGCTGCAAAGTGGTTTATCGAAGCTATAAAACAGAGACAACAAACCTTATTTGTTACAATGAACGCTATTATGCACCGTCAAGAAGCTTATTTCTTAACTGGTGATGAGCGTAACTTGAAACCAATGATTTTAAAAGATATTGCAGACACAATTAACATGGACATCTCTACCGTATCTCGTGTAGCAAATAGCAAATACGTAGACACACCTTATGGAACTAAACTCATCAAAGAGTTTTTTAGTGAATCCATGAAAAATGATCAAGGAGAAGATGTTTCTACTAGAGAAATTAAAAAAATTCTTGAAATCACTATTGGAGAAGAAAACAAACGCAAACCTCTAACTGATGATAAACTTGCTGGGATCCTAAAAGAGAAAGGATACCCTATAGCTCGTAGAACAGTAGCTAAATACAGGGAGCAATTAGACTTACCAGTTGCAAGACTTAGAAAAGAGATTTGATGAATACCTTTTTAAAAAGTGTCGCTTACATTATTCACCCTCTCTTTATGCCAATTACAGGTGTATTGTGCTATTTTTTCACATCACCTAGATTTATAGAACCACAGTTTATGATAGCTAAGCTTATGGCGGTTATCATCATTACTATCTTTATACCAATTATTTCTTTCTTCCTTTTAAAGAATTTAAAGGTTATCAACTCTATACATTTAGAAAATGTCGCAGAGCGGAAATACCCATTAATGATACAAGTGCTTCTAATACTATTAATTTTGAAAATGGTTTTTAGAACCTATGATGATATTGAATTGTATTACTTTTTTGTAGGAATATTATTTACCTCGCTGACAGCACTTTTCCTGGCACTATTTAAGGTTAAGGCTAGCTTACATCAAATGGCAATATCGGGAGTTTCAATGTTTTTGATGGGATTGAGCATACACTTTAACATCAATCTATTAATAGGAATTTCAATCTTCGCTATTTTAAATGGGCTTGTAGCAACTTCAAGACTGCATACAAACTCACATACAAATCCTGAATTAGTTATTGGCTTTTTTATAGGATTAATACCACAACTTGTATTGTTCCCATATTGGTTATAAAAAATAGAAGAGTAATCCTAACTTCAACGTTGTTACATCAACAGCATCTCCTTGAGTAGTCACTGCATCAGTAAAGAAAGGATTTAAGCCATAATATGCGTAGAAGTTTACCGTATTATACCCAAACGAAAAAGTCGCCCCTAAACGCAGTTTATCGAACTCAGGGATATCTGTTTGATTAATATTATTGTCTGTTTGCTTAAAACTAGATTTATACCAATAAACATAGCCTAATCGTACTCCAGCATAAACGCGCCAAAAACGGTAGGTATCTGCAGTAGAAGATCTCCACCTAAATTCGAATGGAACTTCAAGACTTGAGGTACTAAATCTATTTCTATCATAATCAATACTTTCTTCATCAATAACTGTAAATATAGACTGCTCATTTGAATCTTCACCAATAAACAAAGTGTTACCATATTCATCAAACGATATCCCTAAACCAACAGCAACAGCTATATTACGCCTTTTATTTAAGGGCATATCGCGCAAATAACCAAAACTCAATCCACCTGTTAAGCCGTTAGAGCGAGCATCGCCAGGTTTATTTAATAATAGATTATAAGTAACTCCAAGATAAAACTGATCTTCGCGGTATTTAGAATCTAGTATAGATACACTATCCTTTGAGATTGCAAAATCATTTTCATTAGGACTTTGAGAAAATCCATAAAAAAAGTAAAAAACAGCCAGAATTATTAATATGTGTTTTTTGTGAAGCATTGTATAAAGATACTTTATTTTAAAAAGCTATAAAACAAAAACGTCTTTCCTAAAAAGAAAAGACGTTTTAATAGTTACTTAGAAATAGATTAGTTTTCTAATTCATTCCCTGGAGAAGTGATATAGATAATTTTAACCATATTTAATTTTCTAAGTTCTTCTTTAATATCTGTTACAAGACCAGTGTTAGTTTCACCATCAATTTTAAGGGCAACAACAACACTATTCTGTAGTTCAGGAAGTAATTTCTGGCGTTCTTCTGTTAATGCAAATTGCAATGACTTTACATCAGCAAATTTATCACCTATTTGAATTTTACCTTCCGTACCATACTTTTCAGCATAGCGTGAACTTGGCTTTCCGGCATAGATATAAACAGAACGGTCCTTTTTAAGTTTCTCAACTTGATCAGCTTTAGGAAGCTCTTGTTTTACAAGCAAATTATCTTTTCTCAAAACGGTTACAACCATAAAGAAAAATAATAACATAAATACAATATCTGGAAGAGATGCTGTATTCACCGCTGGTAACTCACCGCCTTTTTTCTTTTTAAACTTTGACATGTGCTCTATTTTTATTTACCTGATTTCTTTGGCTCTGCTTCAGAAAGTTTCAAAGGAACCATATCTTGAATCTGCTTAATCTTATCCATAGCTGCATCCTCATTACCTTTGTAATCTCCTTCATCAAGAGCTTTCTTTACTTCGGTATATTTCCAGCCAAAAAGTCGTTGTGATTCACGATCTCTTAAAAAATTATATGCTGCTACTAATTCATTCTGTACAGCTATATATGTTTTGTAATCAGTGTTTCTGTCATTCTGTACAGAAATCACCGCTTTGTTTGGATTATCTGAAGAAGCAGGGTCTCTCCTACCTTTGCAGTAGGTACAAGTTCCATCTCCACCATTATCTAAAAAAGCAATAGCTTCTTGTCGTAAATCTTTAAGATCCATCAATTCACTTTCAACAAGTAATTGATTGTCTTTATTAACATTTACAATAAAGATATTTTTTTCTTTAAATAAAGGAGGGTCAACATTATCTGGCTGATCCGGTGGCAATTGACGCGCAATCCCTTTATCCTTTTCAATAGTAGTTGTTACTAAGAAAAAGATAAGCAAAAGGAAAGCGATGTCAGCCATCGACCCAGCATTCACCTCTGGTGTTGCTCTTCTAGCCATATTATTATCTTGTTGTTAATTTTTTCACTCCGCTAAAAACCATTGAAGCAATAGCTAATATTGCCATTATGTAGAAAGCATAAAGTCCAGTACCAATCCATTTAGATGTTTGAGCAGTTACTATCTCACCATCTTTTGTTAATGATTCTGTTCCTTCTGCAAGAACGTACGATATTACAACGATTAGTGCTACAGCACCAATTGAAATAAGCGTTTTCTTAATATCTCCCTGAAATACTCCTTTAACTACAAAGACTAGTACTGCAAAGCATACAATAGCAAAGATTAAATATGCTACATATAGTATCATATCTAGACCTTCTCCGCCACTGTCGCGAATAGCTTCATCACCCTTAGCAACTAGCATCCCCCAAAAGATGACACCGGCTACACCAAGAATAAGTGCTATAATTTTAGTTATTTTATGTAAAGCCATTATTAGGTGGTTTTAATATTATTTTTTGTTTTTGTAGTCTACTAGCATATCAATCAAAGTGATTGATGCATCTTCCATACTGTTTACAATGCTATCAATTTTAGCAATAATGTAATTATAAAAGATTTGAAGGATAATCGCTACGATCAATCCAAATACTGTTGTTAAAAGTGCTACTTTAATACCACCGGCTACTAATGACGGGTTCATATCTCCAGCTGCTTCAATTTTATCAAAGGCAACAATCATCCCGATTACTGTACCCATGAAACCAAGCATAGGAGCAAGAGCGATAAATAATGAGATCCAAGAAACATTCTTCTCTAATTGTCCCATTTGAACTCCACCGTAAGCAACTACTGCTTTTTCAGCAGCTTCGATGCTTTCATCTGCACGGTCAAGACCTTGATAGTATATTGATGCTACTGGTCCTTTAGTGTTACGACAAACTTCTTTAGCAGCTTCGATTCCACCACTGTTAAGTGCGTCTTCAACGTTCTGAGCTAATTTAGTAGTATTTGTTGTAGATAGGTTTAAGAAAATAATTCTCTCAATTGCCATTGCTAATCCTAAGATTAAACATAATAATACAATACCCATAAATCCAGGTCCCCCTTGGATAAAACGTTGTTTTGCAGCTTGGTGCCATCCTAGTTCTTCTGTGTCTGCTGATGCATCTTCATCTTGAACAAATGTCACAGTTGAAGCTTCAACTAATGAGTTAGTGTTTGTTGGCGCGTTTAATGCTGCAGCGTTTGCAGTTAAAGATCCCGCAAATACAAGTGCGGCAATTGCCATAATAGAAAATAATTTTTTCATTGCTATCGACTTAAAGTTTGATTTTAGTTTAAGGTTTTAAAGATATAAAAATAATTATGTATTCAGCAAGAATATAGTGAATCCACTTACATTTATTTTAATTTAATATTTAGGTAACATTGGTAACTATTCATTTATAGCTATTTATCGTCACATTTAACAAAACAAGATTTTTGCTAAATATCTCCTAATTCAAGCATAATAAGCACTCACATTATATGAATAGGTGATGAGAAAAACCTAATAAATGACAATTGCTCCCACACAACACCTCTATTTTACAAACACAATCAAATTACAAGCGTCCATATATTTATAGTTTTTTTTTAGATAATTGCTTTAAATAATACCTAAAACTACCAATAAGTGTCTAAAATAAAGAAAACCTACATTATAGTAATGTAGGTTTTCTATGCAGAAAGGAAGGGATTCGAACCCTCGATACGTTGCCGTATACACGCTTTCCAGGCGTGCGCCTTAAGCCACTCGGCCACCTTTCTAATTATTTGTGCAAATAACGGGAAAATAGTATTTTCAGAAAAAAGATAACGTTGAATTATAAATTCATTTCTCCTCTTAGAGGAGTTTCAAAAGCCGATTTAAAATCTAATATCTCATTTCTTCTTTCTAACAAATACATCAACTTTGCTAGTGCAGCTTCTGTAGTAATGTCCTTACCACTAATTACACCCATATTTTTCAACGCTACACTAGTTTCATAGTGTCCCATCGCAACACTACCTCCAGAACATTGAGTTACGTTAATTACAGGCACTCCTTTATCTAGCACTTCTTTTAGCAACTTAATAAACCATTTTTCAGTGGTTAGATTTCCACTTCCGTAGGTTTCCAGAATTAACCCCTTTATATTAGGGTAAGAAAACATATGCTTTATAGTTTTCTCGTTTATACCAGGAAACATCTTTATTAGTAATATATCCTCTGCTAATTCTGTATGAACTATTAACGGTAAATTTTCATTAGCAGGCAACAAAGCAGCATAATTAACTGAAAGATGCACACCACTTTCAGCAAGTGCTGGATAATTTAATGATGCAAATGCTTCAAAATGCTCGGCATTAATTTTAGTTGTTCGGTTTGCTCTGTATAACTTATACTCAAAGTACAACCCCACTTCAGTGACTACAGGCTTACCTTTTTCACACAATGCAGCTAATTGAATTGATGTAATTAAATTTTCTTTAGCATCTGTTCGCAAATCACCTATTGGCAATTGAGAGCCTGTAAAAATAACAGGTTTACTTAAATTCTCTAACATAAAACTTAAAGCACTTGCGGTATATGACATAGTATCACTTCCGTGTAAAACTACAAATCCATCAAATTCATCATACCGTTGATCAATAACAGTTGCAAGTTGAATCCAGTACTTAGGATTCATATTAGAACTATCTATAGGCTCATCAAAACTATGTGTTGCAATCTCACAGTCTAAAAGATTTAATTCTGGGATGTGCTGTAATAGTTCATCGAAATTGAAATTACGTAACGATCCTGTTTCAAAATCTTTTATCATCCCAATGGTACCACCAGTGTAAATCAATAATATTTTAGGAAATGATTGCGCCATAGTTATTGGGGATTAAATAGAGAATATATCTTTTGAGTTTTGCGTTGTAATTTCGGCAACTTTTTCTTCTGAAATACTATAAATTTCTGCAACCTTCTTACAAATTAAAGCTAGGTAACTACTTTCATTTCTTTTTCCTCTATAAGGCACTGGACTTAGATAAGGCGAATCTGTTTCTAAAACAATTTCTGAAAGTGGAATTTGATTTAAAAATGTATCTATTTTACCATTCTTAAAAGTTACAACCCCTCCTATTCCCAATTTCATATTATAGCTTATAGCCTTGTGAGCCTGCTCTAAAGTTCCTGTAAAACAATGAAAAATTCCGAATAATTTTGGAGACTTTTCACTTTCTAAAACTTCAAAAACTTCATCAAAAGCATCTCTGCAATGAATTACAATAGGCAGTTTGTATTTTTTAGCTAATTGTATTTGATATCTAAAAGCTTCTTGTTGTATTCCTAATGTAGATTTATCCCAATATAAATCAATCCCAATTTCTCCAACACCAATAAAATTTCGGCATTTAAATTGAGATGTTACAAATTGAAGCTCTTCTTTGTAATTTTCTTTTACCGAAGTTGGATGCAAGCCCATCATTAAATGCACATTATCAGGATATGCTTTTTCTAAATCAAACATTGCCTCTGCATAATTTGAGTCTATCGCAGGAATAAAAAAACGCTTTACTCCGGCATCGAGAGCCCTTTGCATCATGATTTCACGATCTTCATCAAAAGATTCGCTATATAGGTGTGTATGTGTATCTGTCAACATTGCTGCAAAGCTAGGAATTTTGTTTGCTATCTTTGTCAAAAAAGCGAGTGCAATTGAGAGCATTATTAGAAGAAAAAGGATTTGACCGAGTACCTTTAAGAAAAATGGCCACGGGTCATTACTACAGTAAGGTTAAACTAAACGGTGTAAAAGCAATTTTTATAATCGATACAGGTGCTTCAACAAGCTGTATTGGAGAAAAATTTATATCGCATTTTTCTTTAACATCAGAAGAAAGCGATGTTTTAGCAGCTGGTGCAGGAGCGACAGGAATGAAAACCAAAAGCACTGAAAACAATCTTCTTAAAATAGGGTCAAGAACAATAACAGATATGTCCTTTGTTATTTTTGACCTTTCCCATGTAAATGAAGCATTATTGCAAGTGGACACTTTAACTACTCATGGGATTTTAGGAGCCGATTTTTTGAAAAATAAACGAGCAGTAATAGATTACGGACGAAACTGTATGTATTTAAAATAGCCATTTTAATTTTTAATAACAATCCTACAAACAATTACTAAACAGGTAAATACCCCTAAATAGCGTTTCGATTATAAAAATGCGTAGAACCACGTATATCTATGAGATTCAAATTTATTTACTTTACAATATGTTAAAGGACATAAATCATAACAACAATACATTTGGAACTGGAGGACGGGCTAATATTTATTTTTATATACTAGTTATATCTACAATATGTATTATCGCGCTAAATGTGCTGTCGATAATAATTTAGACATCTTTTAAAACATAAAAAGCCCTTGTTAACTTTATAACAAGGGCTTTTTTAATTCTATTTATTAATCACTAAAGCTCTAAAGCTCTCTTGATATCACCACCCATTAAAATTTCAACTGGGTTTTCTAACGCTTCTTTAACTGCTACTAAGAAACCTACAGACTCCTTACCGTCAATAATACGATGATCATAACTTAAAGCTACAAACATAATTGGCGCTATTACAATTTCACCATTTCTTACAATTGGTCTTTCAACAATGTTATGCATTCCTAAAATTCCAGATTGTGGTGGGTTTATAATAGGTGTAGATAACATTGATCCAAATACACCTCCGTTAGAGATTGTAAAAGTACCACCTGTCATTTCATCTACAGTAATTTGACCATCACGTGCACGAATTGCAAGACGTTTTACTTCGCTTTCTACTCCTCTAAAAGATAAATTTTCCACATTACGCATTACTGGAACCATTAATCCTTTAGGTCCAGAAACCGCAATTGAAATATCTTTATAATCAAAAGTTAGCATTTCTTTTCCATCAATCATACTATTAACTGCTGGATAAAGCTCTAAAGCTCTTACAACCGCTAAAGTAAAGAAAGACATAAAGCCTAAACCTACACCGTGCTTTTCTTTAAAAGTTTCTTTGTATTGTTTTCTTAGCTCAAAAATAGGCGACATATCAACCTCGTTAAAGGTTGTTAACATAGCAGTTGTGTTTTTAGCTTCTACTAAACGTTCAGCAACTTTACGACGCAACATCGATAATTTAGTTCTGTAAGATCCACGACCACCAGTTCCTGCAGTCCCCATAGAAGGTACAGCATTAACAGCATCATTTTTAGTTATGCGACCATCTCTACCAGATCCTGATACAGTTTTACTATCGACCCCTTTTTCATCAAGAATTTTCTTAGCAGCAGGTGAAGGTGTTCCACTCGCGTACGTTTTCTCTGTAATAGGAGCAGCCTTTACATTTGTTTGTTTTGCCTCAGCTTTTGCTTTATCTAAATCTGGAGCAGCATTTGTTTCGCCTTGCTCATCTCCAGCATTTTCATAGGTATTAATATCATCTGCATCCTTACCTCCTGGTTTTTCAGCATCTGTATCAATTAAACAAACAACAGCACCTACAGCAACAGCATCGCCTTCTTCAGCTTTAAGTGTTATTATTCCACTAGCTTCAGCAGGTAGCTCTAAGGTTGCTTTATCACTATCAACTTCAGCAATTGCTTGGTCTTTTTCAACATAATCGCCGTCTTCAACAAGCCATTGTGCTATTTCAACTTCTGTGATCGATTCTCCCGGTGAGGGAACTTTCATTTCTAACATACTATTGTTATTATGTTCTTGCTTTCGCAAATAACTATTACCTATTTTATTGACTATGTGTAATACCTTTAAAATTTCCGAAGTTATAAAGTTCTTCTGAAATTTTAATCAATTACTATTCTTTAGATGCATCAAAAACTGCATCAATTACATTTTTATGTCTTGCTTTTGAACGCGTACTACTTCCAGCTGCTGGAGCACTATAAACTCTTCGCGAAGCTAGACGCAATTTAATAAAATCAAAATTCATTAGCATATAACCCCAAGCTCCCATATTTTTAGGCTCTTCCTGGGCCCAAACATAATCGATACCCTCTGGATATGTTTCAATAATTTGTTTTAATTGCTCCGTAGGAAGTGGGAACAATTGCTCAATACGAACTATTGCTACATCATCTCTTCCGTTTTCCTCTCTTCTTTCTATTAAGTCGTAATAAAACTTACCTGTACAAAATACAAGTGAAGTTACGTTCTTTTTAGTTACGTAAGTATCATCAAATGTTTCTTGGAAACTTCCAGTGGCCAATTCTTCTTTTGTTGAGACTACTTTAGGGTGACGCAATAAACTTTTAGGAGTAAAAACGACTAAAGGCTTTCTGAAATTCCACTTCATCTGGCGTCGTAGTAAATGATAAAAATTTGCAGGTGTTGTAACATCTGCCATAATCATATTATTACGTGCACATAACTGTAAGTAGCGCTCCATACGTGCGCTAGAGTGCTCACTTCCTTGACCTTCATACCCATGAGGAAGCAACATTACAAGTCCGTTTTGTGTTTTCCACTTTGCTTCTGCTGCACTTATATATTGATCTAGCATTATTTGAGCACCATTTGAGAAATCTCCAAATTGCGCTTCCCAAATTGTAAGTGTTTTAGGAGCTGCCATTGCATATCCATAATCAAAACCTACCACAGCATATTCTGATAAAAGCGAGTTGTAAATATGAAATTTACCATCTACACCTAATCTATTATGTAGATTGATTTCCTCAGCGTCATCTTCGGTTTTAATCACGGCATGTCTATGAGAAAATGTTCCTCTTTCAACATCTTGCCCGGACATACGAACATCAAAACCTTCTTCCATCAATGTTGCATAGGCTAATAATTCACCCATTGCCCAATCAAGTTCATTTGTTTCTGTGTAACGCTTGTTTCTATCATCAATTATACGCTGAATTTTACGTATAAATTTTTTGTCTGTTGGCAACTTAGTAATTCCTTCAGCAATTACATCTAACTTTTTAATAGGAAAAGTTGTATCAGCTTTCTCTAAAATATCATCAACAGCACCTAATTTGTAACCGTCCCAGTCATCTGCCCCAATAGGAGTAATAACTGTTTTATCTTTTTTACGAGATGCTTCTAGATCATTTTCTAAGTCTTCTTTATAAGCAACTTCTAACGATTTTACGTATCCTTTTTCAATAACACCTTGAGCTGCTAATTTCTTAGCATAAATATCTCTTGGGTTTTCATGTTTAGATATAGCTTTATATAATTTAGGTTGCGTAAAACGAGGTTCGTCTCCTTCATTATGACCATATTTTCTATATCCTAAAATATCAATGAAAACATCGCGACCAAATTCCATTCTAAAATCTAATGCAAAAGTAAAAGCGTGACATACTGCTTCTACATCATCTGCATTAACATGTAATACTGGTGACAATGTAACTTTAGCAATGTCAGTACAGTATGTTGATGACCTAGCATCTAAATAGTTAGTAGTAAAACCAACTTGGTTATTTGCAACAACGTGTATTGTACCTCCAGTTCTATAACCTTCAAGTTGTGCCATTTGCACAAACTCATACACAACACCTTGTCCTGCAATTGCTGCATCACCGTGTATTAATATAGGTATTAACTTTTTCTCGTCACCACCTAGTTCATTATCTAATTTTGCTCTAGAAATACCTCCTACAACAGCGTTTACTGTTTCTAGGTGAGAGGGATTAGGCGCAAGGTCCATACGCACCTTTTTACCACCATTAGTTTCTCTAAAACTAGTCCATCCCATGTGATATTTTACATCTCCATCGAATAATTCAGCTTCATCGTATTCCTTGCTGTCAAATTCACTAAAGATTTTCTCTGGCGCTTTACCAAATATATTTGTCAAAACATTTAAACGTCCACGGTGAGCCATACCCACCACAAACTGTTCAACGCCTTGCTCTGCACCTTGTTCCATTAAAGTATCAAGTCCAGGAATTAATGCATCTACTCCTTCTATTGAAAAACGTTTTTGCCCTACATATTTAGAATGTAAGAAGGTTTCAAACGAAAGTGCTTGGTTTAATTTTTTAAGAATTTGCTTTTTTTGATCTCCGTCATATTGCGGATGATTGTCATTTTTATTAAGCCAATTCTGAATCCATTTAATCTCATCTGGATTACGGATATACATATATTCAATACCTATTGACTCACAATAAATACTTTCAAGATGCTTAACTATATTAGCTAAGGTAGTTTTACCTAGTCCTAAAATTGATCCTGCTTCAAATTCTGATTGTAAATCCGAATCACTTAATCCGAAATTCTCTAAACCTAAAGTAGGTGAATATTTACGACGCTCTCGAACTGGATTTGTTTTAGTAAACAAATGCCCTCGAGTTCTGTAGCCATCAATTAACTTAATTATTTTAAATTCGTCTAGAACGTTTTGTGGGATATTAGCCCCCATTTCAACTCCTAAATCTTCAAGTGAATCACTCTCTAAACCAAAGTCAAACCCTTGGAAAAATGCACGCCAACTTGGCTCTACACTATCAGGGAACTTTAAGTACGTATTGTATAATTCTGAGATTTGCTCAGGGTGAATGGCGTTGAGAAAAGAATATTTATCCATATGTGGAACGCTGGTGTGTTTAAAAAACTAAGCAAAAATACAACAAAATGATAAAAATACATCTTTGGTATTCGTATATTTATGGTGTAAAACTCTTAAAAATATGCTAATGTTCTCTAACATCAAAATAGTTGTGAAAAAGTTAATGCTCTCAATTATATTATTAATGCCTCTTGTAACCTTATTTGCCCAAGAGGAGGAAAAAGACAAATCTGAATTTTGGAATAAAGTTAGTATTGGTGGAGGACTTGGTTTAAATGTTGGTAATGGTATATTTAGCGCTTCGGTTTCACCAAGTGCAGTTTATAATTTTAATGAATATTTTAGTGCTGGACCTGGATTACATTACAGTTATCAAAGTGGTCGTAATTTCAACACTAGTCTATATGGAGCAAGTTTAATTGGTTTAGCAAACCCATTACCTCAACTTCAATTAAGTGCAGAGATTGAACAACTTAAATACAATATTAATCGCGATGTGCAAATACAAAACACAGATGGATCTATTAGCACTGTTGAAGCAACAAGTGACGGATGGAACACTGCTTTATTTATAGGAGCTGGATACCGTGTAGGCCCGGCCTCAATTGGAGTTCGATACAATGTGCTATTTCAAGAAGACGATGATATTTACGCTACTGCATTTGCTCCTTTTGTAAGGGTCTACTTTTAGCAATTAACTAAATGTATTTATACTGTACGCTGCATAAGCCATTCGCCAAAACTTTTTAGCGAAGCTTTTTTATCCTCTTTCAATTCAATTTTATCTAGAAGCTCAAAAGCTTTTTTAGTATAATTTTCGATTTCAGAAATGGTAGCTTTAGCTGAACCTGTACTTTTAAATAATTTCTTTACTGTTTCAATTTTTTGCGATGGGTCTTCTGGCAGAGTGGTAAATAATGAATTTAATATTTCAGATTCCGAAGTATTACTACCTTCAAGCGCTTTTAAATATAAAAAGGTTTTCTTATTAGATATTATATCACCTCCTACTTGCTTTCCAAAAGTTTCAGGATTTCCAAAGGCATCTAAATAGTCATCTTGCAGTTGAAATGCAATCCCAAGATTACGACCAAAATCATAAATATTATTGCAGCATTCCTCTGAGGCATTGGCTACAATAGCTCCCATTTTCATAGCGGCACCTATTAAAACTGCCGTTTTATAATCAATCATTTTAATGTACTCAGCAATAGTAACATCGTTTCTAGTTTCAAAATCAACATCGTATTGTTGTCCTTCACACACCTGCAATGCAGTAGTACTAAACAATTTTGCTAATTGCTGAAACATTGCTGGCTCATATGCTTCAAAAAGTTGATATGCTAATATTAGCATAGCATCTCCAGAAAGTATCCCTGTATTTAAATCCCATTTTTCATGAACGGTCTCTTTACCTCTTCTTAATGGAGCATTGTCCATTATATCATCATGGATCAATGAAAAGTTGTGGAAAAGCTCAACAGCTAAGGCTGCATTTTTTGCTTCATTAACATTTCCGGAGAAAAAATCTGCCGTCATTAATGTAAGTATTGGACGTAATCTCTTTCCGCCTAAAGCTAAAATATATTTAATAGGATCATACAATCCTTTTGGCTCACTTACACTAATGGTGTTTTCCAAATGTGTGTATAATGCTTTGCGGTACTTTTCAAAATCCTCCATTCCAAAATTTTAAACAAAAATAAGGCTTATATAAACGCTATGCACACCAATTATAAGTCCTATTTATTACGAATTACTAGAAGTTAATTTATTGTTAATTTTTATAAAACTTAGGAAACTATAATTGTGTTTCAAGTTTCCTAGTCTATATTTGCACCTTCAAATAAAATGGTGCCAATTTTTTAAGACTAATGAAAGATAAAATAATACTGCAAGCTTCCTCAATGTTTATGTCTCTTGGATTTAAGAGTGTTACAATGGATGATATAGCTAATGAAATGGGAATTAGTAAAAAAACCATTTATACACATTTTAGTAATAAAGAAACTATTATCGCTGTAGTGACAGACAAAATTTTTGAAGAAGTTTCTAGCACTATTGATCATATTTGTTCTATTGAAAAAAATCCAATTGAAGAAATCTACGAAATAAAAAAATGTGTAATGGAACACATGCGTGATGAAAAAGCATCACCCTGGCATCAACTACAAAAATACTATCCAAGCATTTATCAAAACATTAAAGCAAGACAATTCAATTTCATGCAGGAATGTGTTCTAAAAAATCTAAATCGTGGATTAGAACAGGAATTGTATCGTGAAAATATGGATGTTCAATTTGTTTCTAGAATATACTTTAATGGCATTACCGGAATTAAAGAAGAAACATTGTTCCCATCATCAATGTTCGATGGACGAACCTTATACGATATGTATTTAGAATATCATTTACGTGGTATTGTAACTCCAAAAGGAAGGACCATATTAAACAATTTAATACAATCAACACACGACTAATAACCAACTTATTAACAATTCAGTTTAAGGAATTAAAAAACCAAATAATGAAGAAACTCCTATTTATACTCACCTTTCTTGCTTCAATCCCTACTTGGGCGCAGGAAAATCAGCAATATCAGTTTTCACTTGAAGAAGCTATCACATTTGCATTAGACAGCAACTACACAGCTATAAATGCTCGTCGAGATATCGCTAAAGCATTAAAGCAAAAATGGGAAGCAACAGCTGTTGGATTACCTCAAATAAGTGGAAGCATAAACTACAACAACAATTTAAAACAACCCGTAACACTATTACCGGGAGAAATTGCAGGTGGACTTCCTGGAACTTTTGTACCTGTAACTTTTGGAACAAAACAAAATGCTAATGCCACCGCTACATTAAATCAATTAATATTTGACGGTAGTTACTTAGTAGGTTTAAAAGCTGCAAAAACATTTTTAAATTTTTCAGAAAATACAAACGAAAAAACACGTCTCGAAGTTCGTAAAGGCGTTATTAATGCTTACGGAAGCGTTTTACTTTCAGAAGAATTAATTGCCATTTTTGAAAAAAACAAAAAAGCACTTGAAGATAATTTATATGAAACGCGCCAGATTTTTGAAAATGGTCTAGCAGAAGAAGAAAGCGTAGAACAGTTAGAAGTAACACTTTTAGATGTAGACACTCAATTAAATTATGCGAAGCGCACAAACACAATTGCTCGCCAAATGTTCAACATAGCACTTGGTATTGATGTTGAAGCTCCAGTAACACTTACGGAAACAATTGATGCATTAACTAACGAAAACTTAAGCCTTGAGCTTTTAAAACAAGACCTATCAGTTGAAGAAAATGTAGACTATAAAATTGCTCAAAATTTAACCGAGCAAAGAAGCCTTGAAGTTCAACTTGAAAAGAGTAAAGCACTACCAAGTCTTTCAGCATTTGTAAATTATGGAACTGCAGCTAATAGCCAATCGTTTTCATTTTTCGACAGCGACCAAATATGGTACCAATCATCTTTATTAGGTTTAAGTTTAAACGTACCCATTTTTAGTAGTGGAATGCGTAATGCTAAAACACAACGCGCTAAAATAGCTTTAGATCAAGCCGAAACGGAACTTGCCGAAAAAAAGCAACAAGTTACACTTGAGCTTAATACAGCTAGAAGCAATTACCAATTTGCCATTGAAAAATTTGAAAACGCAAAAAAGAACATTACACTCTCTGAACGCATTGAAATGAAAAACCAAGTGAAATTTACCGAAGGTTTAAGTACAAGTTTCGATTTGCGCCAAGCACAAACACAATTATACACAGCACAACAACAGTATTTTCAAAGTATGCTAGATTTAATTAATGCCAAAGCAGAAATTGAAACAGTACTAAATACACCTCAACTAAGAGTTTCTTCTGAAACTTTAAAAAACTAAACCACCTAACCGACATACTAAAACCGAACACAATGAAAAAAATAATCACATTAATAGTACTATCATCGCTACTTATCGCTTGCGGAAAGCAAGAAGATAAAATCTCCGTAGCTACATTAATAGAAAATGGAGATGTTGCTGCAATGCAAAAAAGGCGTGATGCACTCGCTACAGAACAGCTGGTAATTAATAACGAAATTAAAGAACTAAATAATAAATTAAAAGAGTTGAGCCCTGAAGGGAAACTTCCTTTAATTACTGCTATAACAGCCAAAGAAGAATCTTTTAATCATTTTATCGAATTACAAGGTAGTGTTGAAACAGATCAAAATATTGTAATAACTCCTGAAATGGGAGGTGTACTTCAGCGTGTTTATGTAAAAGAAGGTCAAAAGGTTTCTAAAGGTCAAATACTTGCAGCAATTGATGATGGTGGTATGAGTCAACAACTAGCACAAATGCAAGTACAAGCTGACTTAGCAAAAACTACTTTTGAAAGACAAGAACGCCTGTGGAATCAAAAAATAGGTAGTGAAATCCAATACTTACAAGCTAAATCTGGATACGAAGGCCAACTTAAAGCTATCAATTCAATGAAGCAACAAATAGGAAAAGCAACTGTTCGCGCTCCATTTTCAGGTACAATCGACGATATAATTACAGAACAAGGAAGTGTAGTGGCACCAGGACAATCGCAACTAATGCGTATAGTAAGTCTTAATAACATGTATGTTAAAACTGATGTTCCAGAAACGTACATTACTGATGTAGTTAAAGGTAAAGATGTTGAATTATTCTTTCCTGTTTTAGGTAAAACTATTAATGCTAAAGTAGGACAAACAGGAAATTACATCAACCCAAATAACAGAACTTATAATATTGAAATCACAATTCCAAATAAGGATAAGACAATAAAGCCTAACTTAACTGCACGACTTAAAATTAATGATTATACAAATGAAAAAGCAATTATGATACCACAGAGTATTATTTCTGAAAATTCAGATGGAGAACAATTTGTTTACAAACTTTCATCAACAACTGACGAAAAAGCAACTGCACACAGAGTTATCATTAAAACCGGAAAAACACAAGGTGATGTTATTGAAGTACTAGAAGGATTAACTGACGGAGATCAATTAATTGAAGAAGGTGCAAGAAGCGTAAAAGATGGACAAGAGGTGAAAATTATCACCTACTAAAAAGACAAGTAACTTACTTTAAAAGTTTCAAAACGCTATTAAAAATAAGGCACCCCCCTTTGTGGGCATTACTATGGCAAAACAGAAAAAAAATACAGAAAAAGAGTTTCAACTCTCAACTTGGGCTATAAACAACAAGACAACCATTTACATGATGATGGCTCTTGTATTGTATCTAGGCTTTACAGCTTATATGACAATGGCTCGTGAAAACTTTCCAGAGATTAAAGAAACTAAAATATATGTTAGTTCAATCTATCCAGGAAACACTGCAGAAGATATTGAAAAGCTAATTACAGATCCGCTAGAGGATAAATTAAAATCAATTAGTAATAAAGTAGAATTAACCTCAACTTCTCAAGAGGACTATTCAATGATTGTGATTGAATTTGACGAAGATATTACTGTTGAGTTAGCTAAACAAAGAGTAAAAGACGAAATAGACACCGAAACATCTGGTGAAGACTGGCCAACTTTTAATGGAGCAAAAGTAGAACCCAATGTGTTTGAGCTTAGTATGAGTGAAGAAATACCTATTCTAAATATAAATATTTCTGGAGATTATCCAGTTACTAAACTGAAAGAATACGGTGAATATCTTCAAGATGAGATTGAAAATCTTGAAGAAATTAAAAAGGTTGATATTCGTGGTGCGCAAGAACTAGAAGTGGAAGTTGCTGTTGATATCTATAAAATGATGGCTTCGGCTATTAGCTTTAGTGATGTCACAAACGCTATCAATAGTGGCAATATGACGATGTCTGCAGGGAATTTAATATCTAGCGGTCAGCGTAGAACTATTCGTATTATCGGCGAAATTGATACCCCATCAGAACTTGAAAATTTCGTAGTTAAATCTCAAGATGGTGATATTGTATACCTTAAGGATATAGCTACTGTTACCTTTAAAGAAAAAGACAGAACTACATATGCTCGTGATTTTGGAAATCGTGTGGTAATGCTTGACGTTAAAAAACGAGGTGGTAAAAATATGGTTGCTGCCGCAGAACAAGTAGAAGTTATAGTAGCTGATGCAATAGAAAACTACTTTCCACCAGACTTATCTGTAACCATTACCAATGATCAATCTTCTAAAACTATTGGTCAAGTTGATGATTTGGTAAACAATATCATCTTTGGTATTATCCTAGTAGTAACAGTATTAATGTTCTTTTTAGGATTTAAAAACGCCCTTTTTGTTGGGTTTGCCATTCCTATGTCTATGTTTATGTCACTTATGATTTTAGGTTGGCTAGGATACACATTAAATACTATGATTCTTTTCGGATTAATTATGGGATTAGGGATGTTAGTTGACAACGGTATTGTGGTGGTAGAAAATGTTTACCGATTAATGGAAGAAGAAGGACTAAGTCGTGTTGAAGCTGCGAAGAAAGGTATTGGTGAAATTGCATTCCCAATTATTATTTCAACAGCAACTACGGTTGCAGCTTTTGTACCTTTAGGTTTATGGCCTGGAGTAATGGGGCAGTTTATGATCTACTTCCCTATAACTCTTTCAGTGGTATTAGGTTCTTCATTATTTGTAGCAATTTTCTTTAATTCTGTATTAGTATCTCAGTTTATGACTACAGAAGATAAAGACATGCCTATTAAAAACCTTATTAAAATTTCAGCAATCGTAGGAGGAATAGGTCTTGTTATTGCAATAATAGGTGGTGACTTCAGCGGTCTTGGAGTGCTGATGATATTTGTTGCAATCATGTTATGGGTGTATCGATTGATACTTAGAAAAGCAGCAAATAGTTTTCAAAACAAAGCACTTGTTAGTCTTGAAAACTGGTACCAACGAAATTTGACAACAGCTTTTAAAGGGGCTCGTCCATATATTTTAGTAGTAGGAACATTCCTATTATTATTTGTTGTGTTTGGATTATTCGGTGCTTCGATGGCTTCAGGAAATACCAAGTTTGAGTTTTTCCCAGACAACAAACCAAACCAGATTATTGTTTATGCAGAATACCCTGAAGGTACTGATATTGAAAAAACAAATGCCATTACTAAGGAAATTGAAGAAAGAGTATATAATACTTTAAACGACCCAAAATACATGGATGGGGACTATAACTTTCTAGTAGAAAGTGCAGTTTCTCAAGTGGGTGAAGGTGCTGGAAACCCTCAAACAGATGGAGGATCTTCTGCTGAAATGCCACACAAAGGAAAAATTACAGTTTCCATGCGTGAGTATAAGTATAGACGCGGTGCAGATAGTGAAGAGCTACGCCAAAAAATAGTGGAAGCTTTAGCTAATGTGTATCCTGGAATATTAATTTCTGTAGAAAAAGATGCAAACGGACCTCCAGTAGGACCTCCTGTAAATATTGAACTTCGTGGAGATGATTATAATGAGCTTATTTCGACAGCTGAAAATATGCGAAAGTTTTTAAATGATAAAAATATTCCTGGTATTGAAGAGCTTAAAATTGATGTAAATAAAGATAAACCAGGTATGCAGGTCAAAGTTGATCGCGAAAAAGCTGGAGAACTTGGTGTGAGTGCAGGACAAGTAGGACAACAATTACGTAATGCAATCTTTGGAACAAAAGCAGGAGTCTTCAAAGAAGATGGGGAAGACTATGATATATATGTTCGCTTCAATGAGAATAGTCGTTATAATAAAAGTGCATTGTTTAACCAAACAATGACCTTTAGAACAAATACAGGTCAACTTAGAGAAATACCAGTATCTGCTGTTGCAACACAAAATAACACCTCTGGATTTAGTGCAATTAAGCATAAAGAAGCTAGTAGAGTTGTTACAATTTACTCGGCATTAAAACCTGGATATACTGATGCAAACGCAGCTGTAAAACAGATACAGAATGAAATGAAGAGTTTTAAGGATATGCCTGAAAAGATAAAACCTAACTACACAGGTCAACTTGAAGAGCAAGCCAAAGAACAAGCCTTTTTAGTAGGAGCATTCTTTAGTGGACTGGGGCTAATTTTCTTGATATTGATATTTCAGTTTAATTCTTTCTCAAAACCACTTATAATAATGATTGCCATTTTCTTGAGCTTCATTGGTGTATTTGGAGGAATTTTAATTACTGGTGCTCCCTTTGTATTATTAATGACAATGATGGGTATTATTTCACTAGCCGGAATTGTTGTGAATAATGGTGTTGTACTACTCGATTATGCTCAGTTATTAATTGACCGAAAGAAAAACGAACTTGATATTGACGAAAACAATTATCTTCCAAAAGATGCATTATTAGCTAGTATTATTACAGCAGGTAAAGCTCGTTTACGTCCAGTATTACTTACAGCTATTACAACGATATTAGGTTTAATACCCTTAGCGATTGGATTAAATATTGATTTCTTCTCTCTATTTAGCGAGTTTGACCCTAAAATTTATATGGGTGGAGATAATGTGATATTTTGGGGACCATTGGCTTGGACAGTAATTTACGGATTATTTATTGCTACGTTCCTTACACTAATCGTTGTGCCTATTTTATTCTTCTTTGCTATGCGTCTAAAAATGCGCATTCACAACTGGAGAAACTCAAACGGTATTGAAACAAACGAAGATTTAAGCATAGAAGCAGCGGAATAGTTGCTTTGTTTTCTTCGGAAATTTTAAAATGAAAATAAATGCCCCTAGCGATAATTATATTGCTAGGGGCATTAATAATTTAAGAAGTATTTTTTCGTAAAGAATTAATACATCTGAATTAATGAAATATTAGAATCTGAATTGTAATCCTGCACTTATCATTGTACCATTAAAACCAAATTGGTTTACTTCCCAAGGATACTTAAACCTACCACCTAAGTCAGTTACAAAATCTCCTTGCGTTTCAATTTCATCTGGATAAACATTTAATAAATTGTTTACAGATACTGTAGCACTAATTGCTTCAGAGAAACCATACTTGAATACTATGTCAGTAATGATTTTACCACCAAACGTTTGATCGTATGCTGAATCTTCTATTGGAAGATTAGCTCCGTCTGGTCCAAGTGGCGCACCATTAAGTCCGTTATTTGAATGCTTCCAAGTAACTTCACCAAAATAAGTGTTATTCAACCCAATGTTAAGATCTCCAATGTTATAATCTAGACCAAGAAGAATTTTACTTTGTGGTCTTGAAGACTCAATACGAGATTGTTCTTTACGATTAAAAATATCATATCCATTAGCCCCTATAAGTCCTGGTGCCTCTAATTGCAACCCTTCAGTGTTAGGGTCTACATCATCATTAGTGATTTCAGTATTATTAAAGTTAGCAGCAAGAGTGATGTCTAATGAACCACCTGCAAGCTCAACATTTCGGTAGTTAGCAACAATATCTACACCTTGAGTTCTAGTATCTACTGCATTAGTAAACAGCTTTAAACTAGTAATAGAATTATCTAATAAAATTTGCTCAACAGGGTTTGTAGTGTCATCATCTCCATCAAATCCAATTTCTCCTGAAAATAAAACACGATCTTCAACTTCAATTTGATATCCATCAACAGCTACAGAAAATTGTGGTGTAATTTTATAGGTAATACCAGCAGAGATGTTTGTAGAAGTTTCAGCAGTTAATTGAGGAACTCCTAAACCTTCTCTAATAATTGGGTCCACATTATTAAAAGTCCCTTGGTTTGAAATTGTCCCACCAGAAACGAGTGTTTGTACATTACTTAAATATATTTGGTGTAAAGATGGTGCTCTAAAACCCGTCCCGTATGATGCACGAATAGCTCCTCTATTATCTCCTAAAATATAACGACCACCAACTTTCCAAGATGTGTTGTCTCCAAAATCACTAAAGTCTTCATAACGAGCAGCAGCTGTGAATAACAATTTTTCAGTCGCATCTACATCTACACTAGCATAAGCCCCAAAATTATTTCTAGATTCATTTACAGCATTTGATGGTTGTAAACCTGGGAAAGATTGAACCCCTCCAGAAATATACGATTCTGGCTGTCCAGCTTTAGAGATGAAATTTTCATCTTTATATTCAGCACCAAATGAAACACTTAACATTCCTAAATTTCTAGAAACGTCTAAGTTTAAAATACTATTGCTAAATGCATATCCACCAACATTAAAATTTGTTGGACTCGCTGCTCCTAAAGCAGGATTTAAACTATTGTTTACCATATAATCTACAGCATTTCTACCGTAAGTTCCACTTACATCAAGATCAAAACCTAAAAGACCAAACTCAACTCCTACTGTGTGGTTATTATCAATAATTTCAGTTTCGAATGTAGGTTGAAAACCTGTGTATTCAGTTCCTTCCTCATGTAATAAATTAAAAGGATCCTGTACCCAGTAAGGTGTTCTGTTTAATGCAAAACTTTTTCCTTCTCTATAAGTCATACCCCCAAAAGTGTAAAATTTACCATTCCCATTTTTAAACGGCAGACCAAAATTGTAGAACAAATCGTATTTATCTATAGCAGGTTGACCAACAGTCATCCCCAAATCTGGATTAGCAGCAAGGTAATCTCCAAAATCTGGATCGTTTGCCTCAACTCCAAATAGCTTATCATCACCTGGCTCACCTGCTCTGTTTGTAATTTCTTGCTTGTAATAACCTGCTGTGAAATTTAAAAAACCTCCGCTTTCACCAACTTTAATACCTGTATTAATGTTAGCCCCTAAATTAAAACCATCACCTTCAGTAGTAATACCACTATCAATATTTAAAGTAGTGTACTCATATCCTTCTTTTAGAACCATATTAATCACACCTGCTATAGCATCAGATCCGTATTGAGCAGATGCTCCATCACGTAAAACCTCTACACGCTCAATAGCAGCTGCAGGAATACTTTTTAAATCTACACCAACTTCTCCTTTACCAGGTGTATCATTAATATATACTAATGCACTTTGATTCTTTCTTTTTCCATTTACTAAAACCAATGTTCTACTTGGACCTAATCCTCTTAAATCTGCAGGATCAAAATGTCCAGTTGCATCTGAAATCGTTTGAGTAGTTGAATTGAAAGAAGGAACCTTATACGTTAGCATTTTATCTAAAGTAGGTTGCCCTGTAAGAGTAAGTTCACTTGTTTTAATATTATCAATTGGCACCACAGAAGTCAAAACTGATCTTGGTTTTGACCTATTACCAACAATTACAACAGCATCAAGCTCATCACCTTCTGCTAGAATAAAAGAAACTCCACTTCCAGAGACTTCCATTTCTTTCGTTGAAAAACCAACATAACTTACAACAAGTGTAGTAGGTAAAGACTCAACATCAAGCGAAAAATTACCATCGATATCTGCAACAGTACCATTTGTAGTCCCTTGCTCTATAACATTCGCAAATGACACAGGGGTTCCGTCTGCCGTCTTTGCAGTACCTTCAATGGTATTCTGTGCGAACAACATGCAAGGTAGCAGCATTAATAATAATGCCAATTTTGGCATAAAGTTTTTTTGTTTCATAATGGTGTTTGTTTAAATTATACTCGAAAATAACGAAGATTTAATAAATATTTATAAAAAAACTTAAGTATTAATTGCTTATTAGGCAACCAAACCTATAATTTATCAATTTACAATATAAGTGCATTACTTTAATGTTTATAAATCAAGGTCAATACACAATAACTTATTAAATTTGCAGTCCTTTGAAAAAACAGGAATTAACACACTTTACACATGTATAGAACGCATACAAACGGCCAACTTCGTGCCGAACATATAGGGCAAGAAGTAACTTTAGCAGGATGGGTACAAAAATCGAGAGATAAAGGATTTATCGTTTGGGTAGATCTTCGTGATCGCTACGGAATAACTCAACTTGTTTTTGATGAGGAACGCACACCTAAAGAAATGATGGATAAAGCATCTAAATTAGGACGCGAGTTTGTAATTCAAGTTACTGGTGAAGTAATTGAACGTGTTTCTAAAAATCCAAAAATGGAAACGGGTGATATTGAAATTTTAGTAAAGAAAGTGACTGTTTTAAATGAATCACTAACACCTCCATTTACTATTGAAGACAACACTGATGGTGGTGAAGATTTACGTATGAAATATCGCTACCTTGATATTCGTCGTAATCCTGTAAGAGAGAATTTGATTTTCCGTCACAAAGTATCAATGGCAGTTCGTAATTACTTATCCGAAAAAGGATTTGTAGATGTAGAAACTCCTTACTTAATAAAATCTACTCCTGAAGGAGCACGCGATTTTGTGGTTCCTTCTCGTATGAATGAAGGGCAATTTTATGCACTTCCACAGTCGCCTCAAACCTTTAAGCAATTGCTTATGGTAGGTGGACTAGATAAATATTTTCAAATTGTTAAATGTTTCAGAGATGAAGATTTAAGAGCAGACCGTCAACCAGAATTTACTCAAATTGACTGCGAAATGGCCTTCATCGACCAAGAAGATATTCTAAATATGTTTGAAGGTTTAACACGTCACTTATTAAAAG
Organism: Patiriisocius marinus; assembly: GCF_008974325.1. Lineage (GTDB taxonomy): Bacteria > Bacteroidota > Bacteroidia > Flavobacteriales > Flavobacteriaceae > Patiriisocius > Patiriisocius marinus. Next base: position 566,770 of record NZ_BKCG01000001.1, read on the forward strand.
AAATTAATGGAGTTGAAATAGGCGAATTTCCAAGAATGCAGTACGATGACGCTATGAAGTTGTATGGAAATGATAAACCGGATATTCGTTTTGACATGAAATTTGGTGAGCTTAACGATGTTGCACAACATAAAGACTTTGGTGTTTTTAACAGTGCTGAACTAGTTGTAGGTATTGCTGTTCCTGGCGGAAACAAGTACACACGTAAAGAAATAGACCATTTAATCAAATGGGTAAAAAGACCACAAGTGGGAGCACTTGGAATGGTTTATAGCCGTTGTAATGATGATGGTTCGTTTAAATCATCTGTAGATAAATTCTACGATCAAGATGATCTTGCAAAATGGGCTGAAGTTACTGGCGCAAAAGCAGGAGATTTAATTTGCATCCTTTCTGGCGAAACAAATAAAGTTAGAGCCCAAATGAGTGCTTTGCGTATGCACCTTGCTGAAGAACTTGGACTCAGAAAAGCAGATGAGTTTGCTCCATTATGGGTAATCGATTTCCCATTATTAGAGCTAGATGAAGAGACAGGTCATTACCACGCAATGCACCACCCTTTTACATCACCTAAACCAGGTCAATTAGAAATGTTAGACGCTAAACCAGGTGAAGTTAAAGCAAACGCATACGATTTAGTACTTAACGGAAACGAAATAGGTGGAGGATCTATTCGAATTCACGATAAAGAAACACAAGCAATAATGTTAAAGCATTTAGGCTTTACTGAAAAAGAAGCACGGGCACAATTTGGATTCCTAATGGATGCATTTGAATATGGAGCACCACCTCACGGTGGATTAGCTTTTGGTCTTGACAGACTTGTTGCAATACTTGGAGGACAGGAAACAATACGTGATTTTATTGCATTCCCTAAAAACAATAGCGGTCGCGATGTTATGATTGATGCACCTGCAATACTAGACCAAGAACAATTGACCGAATTAAATTTAAAAATTGACCTTCAGGAAAAATAATTTTTAATCTGAAATATTAAGTACTTTTAAAATCCCGCTTTTCTAGTGGGATTTTTTTAAACCCAACAATGTCTAAACAAAAAAATACTATATTAACTAGATTTTTAATCTGGAGAATAAAACACATTCCCCAGAAGCAATTTATCTATTTGGCAAGTATTATTGTGGGTATTCTATCTGGTCTAGCTGCTGTTGTTATTAAAAATGCAACGCACTTTATTCAGTTATTACTAGAAGGGAAATTAGTCAATGAATATCACACGGCTTTCTATTTTATCTTTCCAATAATTGGGTTGTTTTTAGTTTTTGCTATAGTAAAATATGTATTAAAATTTCAGCCCACACAAGGTATTCCTGCCACACTTTTTTCAATAAGTAAGCGCAAAGGATTAATGAAACAAATCCAAATGTATGCAAGTTTAATCCTTGCGCCTATTACAGTAGGTTTTGGTGGCTCTGTAGGATTAGAAGGACCAACTGTTTCAACAGCAGCTGCATTGAGCTCAAACCTCTCACGATTGCTGCATATGAATCAAGCAACAAGAACTTTATTAATAGGTTGTGCTGCCGCAGGGGCAATGTCATCCATTTTTAAAGCTCCAATTGCCGCAATCATTTTTGCTATTGAAGTTTTCAGTCTCGATTTAACATTAGTTTCATTAATTCCACTATTATTAGCCTCGGTTGCGGCTAATTTAACTTCTTACTTATTTTTTGGAAGCGATGTTTTGTTACCATTTAAAATTTCAGAAACATTTACAATTGGCGATTTACCACTCTATATTTTACTAGGAGTTGTTGCAGGTTTTGTATCTATATATTTCACGGTAGTATATGATAAAATTCAGCAATTTTTTGATGGGTTTACCTCCCCACTTAAACGACTTTTAATAGGAGCATTTGGAATAGGGTTATTAATTTATTTAATACCACCATTATATGGAGAAGGATTCGATTTAATAAACAACCTCGTACAAGGTAATCCTGAAAAAGCATTACAAAATTCTTTTTTCAATATTGACCCAACAAACGTTTGGGCATTAATCGCTTTACTCTTAGGGTTAGTGATTTTCAAAGTCATCGCAAGTGCCATTACTTTTGGCGCTGGAGGTGTGGGTGGGATATTTGCACCTACTCTTTTTATGGGAAGTATTTTAGGTTTCTGCTTTGCGAAAATTATTAATACACTTTCATTTTTATCAAATCCAGTTTCCGAAAGTAACTTTACACTTGTAGGAATGACTGGTTTAATGGCAGGTGTACTACATGCCCCTTTAACGGCTATATTTTTAATTGCAGAAGTAACTGGAGGATATCAATTATTTTTGCCGCTAATGATTACGGCTGCAATTTCATTTTCACTCGCTAATTATTTTGTTCCACATTCAGTATATGCAATGGAATTGGGAAGAAAAGGGGATTTAATAACACATAATAAAGATCACGCTGTACTTACATTGATGAACGTTAAATCTGTTATTGAAAAGAATTTTGTTACAATCTATACAGAAATGACGCTAGGTGAAATAGTCCACAATGCTATTATTAAGAGTAACCGAAATATTTTCCCAGTTTTAGACAGGAAAACAATGCAGTTACAAGGAATAATTTTGCTAGATGATTTACGCCCAATTATGTTTGACCAATCATTATATAATAATGTAACCGCACAGGAATTAATGAAAAACCCACCAGCGATTATTAATTTAGAAGATGATAAAATGACAGTAGTAATGAAAAAATTTCAAGAAACAAGCGCCTGGAATTTACCTGTTATTTCAGAAAACAAGTATATTGGGTTTGTCTCAAAATCAAAATTACTTACTGCGTATCGAAGAAAATTAATTGCTTTTTCTGGACGTTAAATATTATTTTTAATCAAACACAATTATGAGAATTATACTAATCATATTATTTATTGCAGCAGTTGGCTTAGCAGTTTTTGGGTTCTATACTCAAAGTACAAATGAAGCTCAAGGACACCTTTTTATTGGCTTAGGCGTAGCTACTTTATTCTTTTTATGGATGCCCACATTTGTATATCATAGATGGAAAAACAAAAAAGTAGAAGACTATATGTTGAACAAGGAAAACATATATAAAATGCGCAACTATACGAATAACAAGAAGTTATAATAACCTAGAAAACTACAAATTTCACATTTAGGTAACATAACGCATCATTTTTTAGCTACATTTGTGTTATTATTAATTCATATTATATTACAATGGAAGGAACAGTAAAGTTTTTCAACGAATCAAAAGGTTTCGGTTTTATCACTAATGATGAGACTGGAAAAGACATTTTTGTACACATCACAGGTCTCAATGGAGAGCAACTTAACGAAGGTGATAAAGTAGAATATGTTGAAGAAGAAGGAAGAAAAGGAATGGTAGCAGGTCAAGTACGTGTTATCTAAGAACAAGATATATCTTTACATTTGATTAAAAATCCTGCTCAATCGAGCGGGATTTTTTTTTATTAGCTCACTTTGACAAAAGCGTTCACATCACTTTTCAAAAGTCTGTATTCTAATTGAGATTTCTTTTTTCTACAAAAAACTTTTTCAATAATTGAGAACATTCCTCTGCTAAAACTCCACCTTTCATACCTGTTTTTGGATGCAATTTTGTTCCCATTTCAATACAACCTCGCTGTTCATCTCTAGCGCCATAAACTATATTTGATATCTGACTCCAATACAAAGCACCCGCACACATTTGGCACGGCTCAATAGTCACATACAAGGTACATTTTTGCAAATATTTACCTCCTAGAAAGCTAGCAGCAGATGTTATTGCTTGCATTTCGGCGTGAGCTGTAACATCGTTTAACGTTTCGGTTAAATTATGTGCTCTTGCTATTATTTGATTATTCGCAACAATCACAGCACCTATTGGTATTTCCCCCTGCTCGTAAGCTTCCTCAGCTTCTTGTAAAGCACGTTTCATAAAATAAGTATCGTCGTATGGTTCTATCATGAGTGTGAGTTATGATTTGTAAAATTACAAAATATGCTGCGAACGAATTAACACATCAACAATACTAGTATCTTTGTTTTGTGGACAAAACGCTTTTACATACTATCAATTCTCCAGCAGACCTCAAGGAGCTATCACTGGACAAATTATTACAACTCACACAAGAACTACGCAATTTCATTATAAATGCCGTAGCAACTAAAGAAGGACATTTAGGAGCTAGTTTAGGAGTTGCTGAACTTACAATTGCTTTACATCACGTTTTTGACACCCCAAATGATTTGCTTGTTTGGGATGTGGGTCATCAAGCTTACGGGCATAAAATTTTAACTGGTAGACGCGATGTTTTTGATACAAACCGAATACTAGGGGGCATAAGTGGTTTTCCTAAAATGGAAGAAAGTATTTACGACGCTTTTGGCACGGGCCATAGTAGTACAGCAATTTCTGCAGTATTAGGTATGGCGATGGCTTCTCGACTTAAAGGCAACCTCAACAAACAACATATTGCTGTGGTGGGCGATGCTAGTATTGCAAGCGGAATGGCTTTTGAAGCCCTTAACCACGCAGGGGTTTCAAACACTAATCTACTCGTAATTTTAAACGACAATGCTATAGGTATTGACCCTAGTGTTGGGGCCTTAAAAAACTATTTTACTAAAGTAAGTCTTGATGGTGCACCAGATTCAGATAATATCTTTGAAGCTTTAAATTTTAAATATACGGGACCAGTCGATGGTCATAATTTAGCCGAAATTATCTCCACTTTAAAAAGTTTGAAGTCCATAGAAGGACCTAAACTTTTACATTTAATAACAAAAAAAGGCAAAGGGCTCAAACAAGCCGAAGAAAATCAAGTAAAGTATCATGCTCCTGGAAAATTCAATGCAATTACAGGAGAGCTTCATCCAAAATCTGAAACAAAACTACCTCCTAAATTTCAAGATGTTTTTGGGCTTACACTTGTTGAATTAGCTAATAAAAACAATGATATTATTGGTATTACTCCAGCTATGCCTACTGGAAGTTCATTAAAATACATGATGGAAGCCTTTCCCGAACGAGCTTTTGACGTAGGAATTGCAGAACAACACGCAGTAACTTTAGCTGCTGGTATGGCGACACAAGGTTTAGCAGTTTTCTGTAACATCTATTCTACATTTTTACAACGAGCATATGACCAAGTTATTCACGATGTTTGCTTACAAAAATTACCTGTAATTTTCTGTATAGACAGAGCTGGTGTTGTTGGTGAAGATGGCGCAACACATCACGGTATTTTTGATATTGCATTTTTACGATGTATCCCCAATATTATTATTCTAGCACCTAGAAACGAGGAGGAACTTCGCAATATGTTATTCACCGCACAATTAGCATTGGACACTCCACTTGCTATACGTTATCCACGCGGAAGAGGTAGGGAATTAAATTGGGAAAAACCATTTAAAAAGATACCATTTTATGAAGGTGAATTATTAAAACAAGGTTCTAAAATTGCTATTTTATCAGTTGGAACGATGGCTTATCAAGTTGGAGATGCTATCAAATTACTCGATACAGAATCTCAAAACTTAATTGCTCATTACGATATAAGAGTTATTAAGCCGTTAGACAACAAAGCACTTTTAGCTATATTCCAAAAATTCAATACTATTATCACAATTGAAGACGGAATTAAAGCAGGAGGTTTTGGCAGTTATCTTCTAGAGTTTGCATCAGAATATCACTTAAAAAATGAGATAACTATTCTTGGTTTTTCAGATATTTTCCCTCAACAAGGAAGTATTGATGAGCTTTATGAAATAGCAGGATTATCCCCCATTAAAATTTCCGAAGTTATACTTGAAAAATTGGTATAAAAAAAAGGAGATCATTAGATCTCCTTTTTACTTCTTAAAACTACACTTTATTCAATAATAAGCTTAGCAGTATGTGTGTAATTATCACCTTCTATGGTAATAATATATATTCCAGTAATTAAACTTTGCGCATTAATACTTACTGTATTTTGCAGTGTTGCTTCTTGAGAAATTACCACTCTACCATTTACATCGTAAATAGTTATTTGAGCATCACCAGATTGTTGGATTGCTCTAATATTTACTATTCCATTAGATGGATTAGGGAAAATCACAAAATTACTATCGATTGTTGAATTTTCTCCTGAAGCTAATAAACAGTTTGCAGAAGTAGGAACATCATAGCCTTCAGTTTGATCTCCTAAATTAAAAGCTGATCCACCATCTGCACTCAACCCTAATCCTCTACGAGCAAAAGCAGCCCATATTAAACATTGATTCTCTCCATTATTTGCAAGCATATCTGCCTCTAAAATAGCATCACGTCCTGCAATAAATCCTGGGTTACAACCTTGTAATTTTAAACCATCAATCACTAATTGCATAGCGATATTATTACCCCCTGTACCATTATAAATATCTGAATCAAATCCATATAAATCAACTAAATCCCAAGTCATTTCCCATAACATAGTAGCCCAAACAAAACCTACACCGTGTGGTACAGATACATTTCCATCAATATCATCAAAAGTAAAATCATTAATTGCAAAGTCTGTGCTGTATGGAGCTTCTCTAATCCCTCCACCATCAGTAGGCTGTCCTGTAGCATATGTTCCAATTCCATTTATGTCATTACGAGTATCCGTATCCTGCATTGTTAGCATTAGACCAAAATAATCACTCCACCCTTCACCCATTTGCTCATCACTAGATAAACAGTTTGAATTAAAACGACCACCTGTTAATCTGTTTGAAATTCCGTGTCCATATTCGTGAGCTATAATTCCATTATCAAGGTCACCATCTAGCATATAAGGACCATCGTTAATCAATGAACCGTTTAATGGATCTCCATTCTGTAATGCAGCGATTATTGCTTCACCATCAATATTATTTACCATAATGGAAGGAATCGTTACTTGATCTCCTACATCTCCAGGTGCCATAGCAAATGATGCTTCTGCAACATTATTTACAACAATAACAGCAATTGCTCCTTCAGTTTCAGCAGCTAATACTTTAAAACCAAATTGACACTCACCTCTTCTAATTACTGCAATATTTCCTGTTAATGCTGCTCCGTTTGTAATAACATCACAAGCATCATTTTCATCATCTGATGCGCCAGCATTATTGTCTATTGCTAAAGCTAAATCTCCTACTAAAGCCATATCCTCAGGAAGTGGGGACCCAAATCCAGCAGGAACTCCATTATATCCTCCCATTAGTGGACCAGAAGTATTAATTGTTAAAGGCTCACCAGCAGGTCCTGATGCATTCCATAAAAACATTTGCATTCTTGGGTTGTTACCATCTGGTGGAGTAGAAAAGTTTGCGTTGTTTGTTCCTCCACCATCTTGTGCTTGGGCGTCTACAAAGTCGTTTTCAGTTCCACCATTTCCATAGTTGTTAGCTTGAAAGTTTCCGCTTTCTTCATCAAACCCATATTGATACCATACATCGTGCATAATATTATTCCAATAAAACAAGTTAGTTGTAGCTGCATCTAACATATTTACAGGATTTGTATCAAACTGATAAGGGAAATCAAAGGTTAATGTTGACCCTCCGTCAGGTGATTCACCTCCAGCATTATCTGCATTAATATCATCGCGCGCAAGTACATTGTTACCTCTTGTAATAGTAAACTCTGCTCCTGCTACTCCATCAGTATCGTGCCACCCAAAAGGAGAAGCAACTGTATTAGCCGGATTTATTACTAACTCATCATTACCATGATTAGGACTCTCAATAGGAAGTGGAAACACTCTGTAAGCATCACCCCCTAAAGCTAAAACTTCTAAATTTTTACTTAAAGTCCTTTTTTCTAATACACTAGAGGTATTTGATGCGTGTGAAGAGTGATCGTGATCTCCTGAGCCAAAATTACAGTTAACAACCCAATCATTTTGTGATAATAGCGCACCTGTAACAGCATCTACTCTTACGCTGTAATAATGGCTTCCGTCTGTTTGGTAAATACTTAAATCCCAAGCAAGACGCAATCCGTTTTCTGTGGATTCAAAGACTAAAGCTACTGGGATATTATTAATAGAAATTCCTGCTTTGTTAAAAACAAAAGCATTCCCTTCAACTTTAACACGCTCTAAGCCTTGAGGATTTCCTATATTTAATCTACTTGCTGCATTTACAATGGCTGCTTGAGGAGTTATTGAAGGTGTTGTTGTATTAATTAACTGAGTAAGATTTGATTTGAAATCGAAAGCAGCATAAACTACAGTTCCGTTTTTGATAGCTACTGGAGATGTAGTTCCTAAAACTGGTATTCCCTGTAAACGTTGATCTACGTAAAGATTTTCAACCTTCATACTCTTAGAATAGCTCTGAGAATTTATTACAATATCAGAAATATCTGCAGGTTGTAATCCGTTTTCTGAACGGTTAGCGTTTAAGTAATTTTGAATTAAAGACGTGTAGTCTTGCGAGAATCCAATACTACTGATTAGCAGTATCAAAAGGAAAGTAATCTTTTTCATATTATTAAAGTGTATATTTTTTTTGCAAAATACTAAGAATGTTAGCTCAACATAGTTAAATGTTTAATTTTAACGTACAAATATTGAACATTTATTGAATTCCATTGATTTTCTGAAAACTTTGTAAGGCATTTCCGTCAGTTAATCTGGAAACATAACTACAGCATTCCATTAAATATTGGTAAACAGAAGCGCTTTCACTCAACGAGTCATCAAATTCACTAAGTATCAGTCGGTCATAATGACGAACCTTACGTTCGCTGTAATGATTTTCAAAAGCTGTCGTAAATGTATCGAGTAATGTGGCTAAGATATGGTAGCCTGATATTTCCTTTTCTATCACTTCTTTACTCTTATATATTTTTTCAACACTAATCTTAATAATATCGTCAATTTGAGCTTTGTACTCACACTTATCTAAAAGAGAACGAGAGAATGTTCCATTGAGAATTTCTTCTTCATTTTCAATAAATTGTTTTGTCGCTTCTTTAATAAGTGTACTTATTGCCAGTGATCTTAAATAAGCTAGCCTATCTGTAGATTGTATTAGAGAGTTGTACTTTTCAGTATTAATTGTGTTTTTAACTAGCTTTATTAAATACTCTAGCGCAAACTCTTCATCGATAAGTCCTAAATTAATTCCATCTTCAAAATCTATTATTGTGTAGCAAATATCATCTGCTGCTTCTACAAGAAATGTTAATGGATGACGAACATAACTCATATCATTAGTATCTGATCTAGACTTTAAACCAAGTTCCTCTGCTACTTCTTTAAAAAAAGATTTGTCTGCTTGAAACAGCCCGTATTTTTTATCACCTATATAAGGTGTTGGTTGTTTAGGAAGTGATTCCTTAGGATATTTCATAAAAGCCCCAAGGGTTGCAAAGGTTAATCGCAAACCACCGTCTACTCCATTTTTAGATTCAGTTAAAATTTTGAATCCATTGGCATTTCCTTCAAAATCAATGAGGTCTTGATATTCTTTATCTGAAAGGTCCTTTTTAAATCGTTTCCCATTTCCATTAGAAAAATAGTCCCCTATTGCTTTTTCACCACTATGCCCAAATGGTGGATTACCAATATCATGTGCTAATGCTGCTGCTGCGACAATTGCTCCAAAATCGTTAAAATGGTATCCGTGAGTTGACTTTAAATGTGGATGTTTTTCTAGAATTGCTTTGCCTGCAGCCCTACCTAATGATCGTCCTACAACCGAAACTTCTAAACTGTGAGTTAACCTTGTATGAACAAATGATGTTTTAGAAAATGGAATTACCTGAGTTTTATCTTGCAAACTCCTAAAAGCAGCAGAAAATATAATACGATCATAATCAACTTCAAAACCCAATCGAGTTTCATCTTCTTCTATTCGTAATCGTTTATTCGTTACTCCCTGTTTTTTAAGTGAGAGCAGCTTTTCCCATTGCATCATTTTTAGCTTTTTTTAAGTGATGACAAGATACCTATTTGATGGCAATTTTTCAATGGAGAAAATTTCCGAAGCTGTTAACATTAAGATAACCTTTCTATAAACAAAGCATAACAGCTAGGTAACACGAACTTTACGTTGCTGTGGTTTCTTTGCATTATAATAAAATACCCATAAATGAAAAATTATATTACCCTTGCCATTACCTTTTTATCTATTGCTATGTATGCTCAAGATGCTGGGTCTATTGTAGGTAAGTTAACTGATAAAGATGCAAATGATGAACCTTTGCCATTTGCTAACGTAATTATTAAAGGTACATCGACAGGAACAACATCAGACTTTGATGGATTATACGCAATTGAAAATTTAGTAGCTGGAGATTATGTTATTGAAGTAAGCTTTGTAGGTTATGAAACTATTGAAGTTCCTGCTACAGTTATTGCAGACAAAGTTACAACAGTAAATATCCCAATGGGAGCTAGTGCAGCTGCGCTTGACGAGGTTGTAATTACAACTTCAATTAGAAGAGAAAGCCAAGTTGCTTTGCTTCTTGAACAGAAAAAAGCTACTACTATTAAAGAAAGTATAGGTAGTGAGCAATTAGCTAAACTAGGTGTTAGCGATGCTGCTGCTGCGACTACTAAAATTTCTGGTATATCTAAAACAGACGGAACGGGTGATGTATTTGTTCGTGGTCTTGGAGATCGATATTTATACACTACACTTAACGGTTTACCTATTCCATCTGACGATATTGAGCGTAAAAACATTGATCTTGGCTTATTTACTACTAGATTAATTGAAAGTATTGATGTTAGCAAAACAACATCTGCACGTTTATCTGCAGATCAAGCTTCTGGAAATATTGATATTAGTTCTAAATCTCTTAGCGGAAGTAAACTACTTTCGATAGGCGTTAGTGGTGGTACAAATACTAATGTGATTAGTAATGGTGTCTTCGGAAATTTTAAAGTGTCACCTAATAATGATAATGTGACCGCTGGTTTTTATTCTAAAGACCTAGGCACAAGGGAAGCATTAACAAATGAATCTTGGAACCCTAATACTATAAGCGCTCCAATTAACAGATCGGTTTCAATAAGTGCTGGAACTAAAATAGGAGAGAAATTAAAAGTATTAGCAACAATTGGCCAATCTTCAAAATTCGATTATAGAGAAGGCGTTTTTAGAGAATTTAGAGGAAACTTTATTGATGATAGTATTCCTGATGCAATTACTTGGAAGAAAACTGTTGCAACATCTGGATTATTAAATGGAAAATTTAGAGCTAATGATAATCACTCTTTTGAATTTACAACCTTGTTAATTAATAAGGTTGAAGATCAAGTTTTTGAAGGAGGCCGTGCAGGAACTGCAACAATTTTTGAAGAAACAAATGAAGGAGAAGCTTTTCAATTTATTAGAGACCAAAACGTAAAAAATACACTTACTTCAATCACTCAATTAATTGGGAAAAACAAATTTACAGAACGCAATACTTTAGACTGGGGTATTGGGTACAACTACCTTTCTGCAGACGAGCCTAATCGTATTAGAAATGAAGTTAACTTTAATTTTGCTGAAGATCCAGACTTAGTACAACTAGGAAGAAATGGTGGTTTTCAACAACGCAAGAGTATTCAAAAAATTGAAGATATTGAATACAACGGTCGTATTAACGATGAGTTTTATATTGTTGAAGGAGATAATAGTTTCAAGATTGATTTTGGTGGAACTTATAGAAACAAAGAGCGTAATTTTGGATCACAGTTTTTTGGAATTGAAGAAACAGTACTAAATGCTGTTAACCCTACTTCAATAGATCATATATCAGAAATATTTACTGAACAAAATATAGCTAACGGATTACTAAAAGTAAATACATTACCCGCAGATAGATACAGAGGAAACCTCGAATCTATAGGTGGTTATTTTGAAGCTACCGGAGTTACTGGGAAATTTACAGTACAAGGAGGACTGCGTTACCAAGATGATCAAATTGATGTTACCTATGATGTAGGTAATATTCCTGGTAGACTAGGTGAGGTTAATAAATCTTACCGAAGAGTATACCCTTCTGTCAATTTAAAATATGCTGCTTCAAATAAATTTAATGTTCGTTTTGCAAATAGCTATACTACTACGCTACCAGAATTTAAAGAAATAGCTCCTTTCGAATATGTATCGCAAGTTGGTCAAGTAACTAGAGGTAACACCTCAGTTGAAGCTTCTTTAAATGCTAATTACGATTTAAAGTTTGAATACTTCCCATCATCTGGACAACTACTTTCAATAACAGGTTTCTATAAGGATATTGAGGACCCAATTAACAAGGTTCAAGATAGAGGGGCTTCTGGAGCTTTTTCATATTTCAACACCTCAGACAATGCTAGAATTTATGGTATCGAAATAGAAGGACGTGTAAAACTTATTGATGGTAGCGAAAGCGAAACTGTAAATGTAGATTTAAATGTAAACGCTTCCAGAATGTGGCACAAGCAAGATCTTCGCGAAATATATGATGCAGAAGGAAACTTTGTAAACACCTTTAGATACAAAGGAATTACTGAAGTAGGATTACAAGGTGCGTCTGATTGGATTGTAAATACTTCGATTAGCTATGACACTAATACAGAAAAGCCACTTGTAGCAACTATTGCTGGAAACTATGCTTCAGATAGAATTTTTGCCTTAGGAAATGCTACCATTAGAGATTCTGGAGATATTAATTATAACGATGCGATTATAGAAAACGGCTTTGTTATGCTTGACCTAACAGTAACTAAAGAATTATCAGAAAAACTAACGGTTGGTTTCGTAGGGAAAAACTTATTTAACCCTGAAATTAAGAGAACTCAATTAGTAAGAAATCCTAACTCAGGTATTGAAACTAATGAAACAGTATTATCCTATTCTAGAGGTAGTCAACTAGGATTAAACTTAAAATATACATTTTAATTAATTAAACACTAATCTCAAATTAAACATTAAAGAAATGAAAACATTTAAAAATTTATCGGCATATGTAGCAGCAGCTGCAATGTTATTTTTATCATCTTGTGGTAATGATGACGATTTCTCACCAGTTGATAGTGGTGAAGATGGAGAAGTTAATTTAGAATTAAACGGTATTTTAGATAGCGACAGAATTTTAGATCCAACTCAAACGTATACAGTAACAGGTTCTTACCTAGTAAAATCTGGTGCTAAATTAACTATTCCTGCAGGAACTGAAATAGTTTCTCAAGTAGCAACTAACAACTATATTGCTATTGAAAAAGGAGCACAAATTGATGTTCAAGGTACTGCTAGCTTACCAGTTATTATGAGAAGTACATCTGGTAACCAAGGTGATTGGGGTGGATTAGTAATTCTTGGAGATGCTGTTACTACTGAAGGAGTAGATGCTATTGCTGAGGTAGGTGGTTTTATCTATGGAGGTACAAATTCTGCAGATAATTCAGGAAGTATTAATTATTTAATCATTAAAAATGCAGGAGCTCAAATTAACTCTGAGTCTCAATATAATGGACTTACACTTTACGCTGTAGGGAACGGAACATCAATCAATAACGTAGCCCTTATGGATGGTGCTGATGATGGTGTGGAATTTTTTGGAGGTTCAGTATCTGTAACAAATCTTTATGCTGAAAACAACCAAGATGATTCTATCGACTGGACTGAAGGATGGAATGGTTCTATCACTAACACTTACGTTGTTCATAATAACGATGGTTTCTCAACTGCAATTGAAGCAGATGGAGATAACGGAAATCCTACAATTACAAACTTTACTGCGGTATCTACTGTAGGTGGAACTGCTTTACAGTTTAAAAAAATGAGTGGTGCTACAATTAATGGGTTGTCATTAACTGGTTATGAAACTTCAATCGACATGAAAGATGACGGACCTTTAGCAAACGTAATTATCGAAGGAGCATCTGCAGATCCATTTAACGGTTACACAACTTCAAGTTCAGTAGATGTGTCTATTTTTGACTGGGTAAACTCTAACCAAACAGGAAACGCATCATTATTACAAGGTGTTGTTAACGGAACTGTAACGCTAGATGCTAACGTTGCTTACACATTAACATCTTCTTACATTGTTCAAGATGGTGGGAAACTAATCATTCCTGCAGGAACCAAAATTACTGCTAATGCTTCTGGAACATCTGTGTATATCGCTGTATTAAAAGGTGGTCAAATCGAAATTAACGGTACTGCAGACAATCCAGTAATTATGTCATCTGCAACTGCAACTCCTGGAGACTGGGGTGGATTAACTATATGTGGTGATGCTCCTACAACTGAAGGAACAGACGCAACTGCAGAAATAGGCGGATTTATTTACGGTGGTAATAATGCTGCTGATGATTCTGGATCAATTAACTACTTAGTAATGTTAGGTACAGGAGCTCAAATTAACTCTGAATCTCAATACAACGGAATTTCATTTTACGCAGTTGGTTCTGAAACTGAAGTAAACAATGTTGCAATTATTAATGGTGCAGATGATGGAGTTGAATTTTTTGGAGGTGCAGTTAATGCTACTAATATATACTTAGAAAACAATGAAGATGATGCAGTTGACTGGACAGAAGGATGGAATGGGGCTTTGACAAATACTTTTGTTACTCATACTAATGGAAATTTCTCAACAGCATTAGAAGCAGATGGAGATAACGGAAACCCTACTCTTAATAATTTCACTGCAATTACAACAAGTCCTGGTACAGCTTTACAGTTCAAAAAAATGTCTGGAGCTACTATGACAAACGTTTTATTATCAGGTTATGACACGAATGTAGATATGAAAGATGATGGTCCAGTATCAAATGTAATTATTGATGGTACTCCATTAACTACTGCTACCGATGATGTATTTAATGGTACTGCTGTAGATATTTCTGGATGGGCGTGGATTACTGCACGTTTATAATATTTTGAATTAGCCCAAAATAAAAAGAGTCCCTATTTATTGGGACTCTTTTCTATTATATAAAGTTCGAATTATGGTCTATTCGACACAACTCTAGTATCACTAATTTTCCAAGTATTAACTTCTGAAATTCTCGAATCGGTATATCTTACTTCTTTCATATTATCACCTTGGTAAAACAACCAAGTTCCTGTTTTCTCACCATTTTCATACTGAGCAACAGCAGTTTTATTCCCTTCTTCATCAAAGCTTGTCCACTCTCCTTGTAACTTGTTATCCTGAGTATAAAAACCTTTTTGAGCAACAACTCCATTATCGTGATACAAAGTAGCATTTATTAATCCGTTCTCAAGTACAAATTTGTCTTGCTTACCTTCACAAGTCTTTTTACAATCTTGAGCATACATAGATGATGCTGATAAAATAACTGCTAGTATTAATATATATTTTTTCATAACATTTTCTTTTTTTTATTACTACA
Source organism: Patiriisocius marinus (assembly GCF_008974325.1). Lineage (GTDB taxonomy): Bacteria > Bacteroidota > Bacteroidia > Flavobacteriales > Flavobacteriaceae > Patiriisocius > Patiriisocius marinus. The sequence continues at coordinate 582,109 of NZ_BKCG01000001.1, forward strand.
GTACCAAATTTACACATTTAGTAACAATTAGAAAAGGTTTAGTTAACATTAAATTTACATTAAGCTTGTAAAATTCTTATTATCAATTAATTATATGTATCAAAATTACTATAATACCAATTATAACATAGTCTTTTATTAATGATTTCGTAATCTTTAGTTTACAATAGAAAAGCCTTTTGTAGCGTACTTTGTGAAGTCAAATGACAATTGTACTACATTTATAAATCACTTTAGTTTTTGTCGACTAGATTTAATAGTACAATAAGCCGCCTATAAAAAGGCGGCTTTTTTTTGTGTTTTAATCCCAAAAGTTAACCATTTGGAAACATTACATCACTTTTTATTTTAGTCCTTTGCAGCGACAAAAACTAAAACTTGATTTATGAAAACTAGAATTATTCTAGGACTTGTAACGATATTATATTGTTACACAATGACTTCGCAAGAAATAAGTGACACCTCTTTTGGTAAAGGACTTATAAATTACACAGCTAAAGACAGTACTTTTAGTGTAAAATTTGCTCCACGTATCCAAGCAAGATTCAATTCAAATTGGGATTACAACGGAGAAGACTATGACGATGCCGAATTGAACTTTCTAATTAGAAGAGCTCGTTTAAAATTTAGTGGATTTGCATATTCACCAAAATTGAAGTACAAAATCGAACTTGGATTATCAAATAGAGACGTTTCTGGAGCAAACGATTTCAATCGAAATACACCACGATACATTCTAGATGCTGTTATCATGTGGAATTTTTATGAAAATTTCGAATTATGGGCAGGGCAAACAAAACTTCCTGGAAACGTTGAGCGTGTTGTTTCTTCAGCTAACTTACAGTTAATAGATCGATCACTATTAAACAGTAGTTTTAATATTGATAGAGATGTGGGTGTTCAACTTCGACATTTCACACATTTAGGTGGCGATTTTATTATGAAAGAGAAATTAGCCATTTCGCAAGGTGAAGGTAGAAACGTAACTGAGGGAAATGAAGGAGGACTTCAATATACAGGACGATTAGAATTTTTACCCTTCGGAAACTTTAAATCTAAAGGAGATTATTCTCAAGGAGATTTAAAAAGAGAAGACACACCTAAACTAATGGTAGGATTAACATATGATTACAATCAAGATGCTGTTAAAACTAGAAGTAATCTAGGCTCATATATGGAACTTGAAGATGGTTCACTTTATGAAACTAACATAACAACATTTTTTGCAGATGCAATGTTTAAATATAAAGGTTTCGCTTTTATGGGAGAATATGCAAATAGAGATGCAGATGCTCCAGTAGCAATTAATGCTGACGGTACAGAAACAGGTGATATTGTAAGAGTTGGTGATGCTTTCAATACACAAATTAGTTACCTTTTTCAAAGTAATTATGAACTCACAACAAGATATACATCCCTAAAGTTTGATAATATTACAGGAAGAGAAGCACAAAATCAATATACCTTAGGTGCCTCTAGATACATTGTTGGACATAAATTAAAAATACAAGCTGATGTTAGCTACAGTACTTTAGGTGGTGAAGCTGATAATATTATGCTTAGAACAGGTTTTGATCTACACTTTTAGATAATTAATTAATAACAATTTGGTAACAAATGCGCTTTAAAAAAACAAGACATTTGCACCATGATAATACAGAATATAATGGATAATATTTATTTATTAATGTTGGTAGCATTGACAATTCTAGCGATAGCAGATATTGTTGTTGGAGTAAGTAATGATGCTATTAATTTTTTAAACTCAGCGATTGGCTCTAAAGCAATCTCGCTTAGAACAATAATGATTGTTGCTAGTTTAGGTATCTTTATTGGTGCTGTTTACTCTAGCGGAATGATGGAAGTTGCACGTAAAGGTATTTTTGTACCCGCCATGTTCACCTTCGATGAAATAATGATGATATTTATGGCTGTAATGATTACAGATATATTATTACTTGATTTCTTCAACACCCTAGGTTTACCAACATCTACAACGGTGTCTATTGTATTTAATCTATTAGGTGCTGCCATTGTAATTTCACTTATTAAAATAGGTGCTACAGATGGTAAGTCAATTGCAGATATAGGAGAGTATATAAACACAGCTAAAGCTATTGAAATTATTAGTGGTATACTAATGTCAGTAGTTATAGCATTCAGTGTTGGAGCTCTAGTACAGTGGGTTTCACGTAGAATTTTCACATTTCATTTTGATAAAAAAATGAAACATTTCGGAGCAATATTTGGTGGTATCGCTCTTTCAGCTATTTTATATTTCATTTTTATGAAGGGGCTTAAAGGATCTCCTTTTTACAAAGACTTAAAAGGATACCTTGACGGTAACGAATACCTTGTTATTGCTATCAGCTTAGTAGTTTTCACACTTTTCTCTTACGCATTTCAAAAAATAACTAAGAAAAGTATTCTTCTAGTGGTAATTGCTGTTGGAACATTTGGTTTAGCATTAGCATTCTCTGGAAATGATTTAGTAAACTTTATTGGTGTACCAATGGCAGCCTTCCACTCTTACGAAGCGTGGTCTGTATCAGGTGTTCCTGCTACAGAATTTACGATGGAAATTTTAGATAAGAAAATGCCTGCAGAACCTTTCTTATTATTTATTGCTGGTGGTATAATGGTAGCTACCCTTTGGTTTTCTAAAAAAGCCAAAACAGTTGCTGAGACCGAATTGAGCTTATCACGTCAAAATGATACTCACGAAAAGTTTGAGCCTAATATGCTTTCGAGAGGAATTGTAAAAGGAACAACGTGGTTATCTAACGCAATTAGCTCTGTAATACCAACAGCTACACAAAACAGAATTAACGCTAGTTTTACAAAACCAGACACAAAACATCTTACTAAAGATCAAAGTATAGATGCTCCTGCATTTGATATGATTAGAGCTTCTGTCAACTTAATGGTTGCAGGTGTCCTTATTTCTATTGCAACTTCCATGAAATTACCATTATCAACTACATATGTAACATTTATGGTTGCAATGGGTACTTCACTTGCTGATAGAGCTTGGGGGAGAGAAAGCGCTGTTTACCGTGTTGCTGGTGTTTTAAATGTAATTGGAGGTTGGTTCTTCACAGCTTTTGGAGCATTGATAGCTGCGGGTACTGTTGTATTCCTAATTAGCTGGAATAAAACTGTAATGATCCCTATCCTACTACTTATAACTATCATATTATTGGTAAGAAATTATCTTTCTCACAAGAAAAAAAGCAACACAAATGTAGACCCTAAAAGCTTAAAAAAATCTGAAAGCAGTACGGTTCAAGGTATTATTACTGAAAGTGCAGATAATATCTCTAACGTAGTATCTAGAACAAACAAGATATACACAGATGTACTTAAAGGTCTTGCAAAAGAAGATTCTAAGAAACTTAAAAAGACAAGAAAAGGAGTTGAAAAGCTAGATGAGGAAGTAGAAGACCTTAGAGATAATATTTTCTACTTAATTAAAAATCTAGACGAAACAAGTGTACGTGGAAGCAGTTTCTACATTACAATTTTAGCTTACTTGACTGATATGACACAGTCCCTAGAGTTTATTTCTAAGAAAAGTTACAAGCACATAAACAACAATCACAGAAAGTTAAAATTCAATCAAATCAAAGATCTTCAGGAAATCGATGATTCATTAGAAGCACTTTTAAACGAAATTGAAGAAGTTTTCAATAGTCGTAAATTTGAAAGAATAAGCTATGTTCTATCTAGAAAAGAAGAAATAATTACGCTTATTACTAATAAAATTACTAAACAAATTGAAAGAACAAGAACTGAAGAAGAGAGTCCTAAAAACACTTCTTTATACTTCAACATCTTGTTAGAAACAAAAGATTTAGTAACGAGTATTATGAATTTAATGGATGAATATTATACAAGTTATAAAAAAGAATAATCATTGTTAAACATAAAAGTATAACCCCATATCTCAATTGAAATATGGGGTTTTTTAGTATTTTTAATTATGTCTCAAAACCAAAATTTAAAAGAGGTTGCAACTGTTTTTTTTAAGCTTGGCTGCTTTGCATTTGGTGGTCCAGCAGCTCATATTGCTATGATGGAAGATGAAATTGTAACTAAACGAAAGTGGATGACAAGAGATCACTATTTAGACTTAATAGGTGCAACAAATTTAATTCCTGGACCTAATAGCACCGAAATGACAATGCATTGTGGTCACGAACGAGCTGGTAAAGCAGGACTGTTCGTTGCTGGAATATCATTTATTTTTCCAGCCATCTTCATTACAGGAATCTTAGCCTATTTTTATGTAACCTATGGCACATTACCACAAGTAGCTCCATTTATCAAAGGCATACAACCCGCAGTATTAGTAATTATTACTTCAGCTATATTTAAACTTGGTAAAAAAGCTCTTAAAACCTGGGAATTAGCAATCATTGGAGGTATTGTATTACTCTCAAGCTTCCTTGGCTTACATGAAGTCATAGCTCTTTTAATGGGAGGTATTATAGGAGGTTTCTACTTCTATTTTAAGAATAATACAAAAAATAAAACCCTTTCTGTAATCATTCCATTCTTACTACCTAGTTTTATAGTCAACTCATTACCTTCAATAAGTATCACAAAAATATTTCTTACCTTTTTAAAGGTAGGAAGTATTCTATACGGTAGTGGTTACGTGTTATTTGCATATTTAGATGCAGAATTCGTCGCAAAAGGATTAATGACTAATGCACATTTACTCGATGCCATAGGTATAGGACAATTTACACCAGGACCAGTTTTATCGACAGCTACCTTTATCGGTTTTCAATTAGGAGGTTTTTGGGGATCAATTGCAGCAACAACTGGTATGTTTTTACCTTCGTTTTTATTCGTTTTACTATTAAACCCATTTATACCAAAAATGCGAAAATCTAAAGTTTTAGGTTATTTTTTAGATTCCGTTAATATTGCTGCTGTTGCCGTAATGCTTGCAGTACTTATAACAATGAGTTTTGCAACATTAGTAAATTGGCAATCTCTTTTTATAATGATTGTAGCAGGTTTAATGATTTTTGGACCTAAAAAGGTTTCGGTTATTTGGGTGATTGTCACAGGTTCAGTTTTAGGCTATATTCTAAGTTTAATAACGTTTTAGCCGAAATATTCTTATCATTTTTTTATGCGCTATTTCTTTTATAATTTAGGCTTTCAAAAAAAATCTAATTATGAAGTCTCTTGTAACAGCTGTGCTATTTTTATTTGTATTAACTAGTAGTAATGCCCAGAATATTTCGGCTTCCGAAGTACTAAACAAAAGTATTGCCTTTCATGACCCTCAAGGAAATTGGCCAACTTTTAATGGTGAATTACAAGTTACTATGGTTACTCCTAAGAGAAGTCCTCGTTTAAGCGTTGTAAACATTGACCTTCCTAGCGAAAAATTTCAATTGAAACAATCTCGCGATAGTGTTGAAACAAGGTATTATTTAGAAAAAGGAGAATGTACGACAACGGTAACCGATAGTCTTGTAGGTAAAAGGACTCCTTGTGAAATGGCAGTCTTTTTTAAAGATTATTACACATACCTATATGGCTTGCCAATGAAGTTAAAAGATCCAGGAACCATAGTAAACCCTATAGCTGAACGTGTTAATTTCAAAGGAAAAGAGTATCTTAAAATAAGTGTTAAATATGATGAAGCGGTAGGTACAGACGTATGGCAGTTTTATTTTGACCCTAAAACGTATGCAATGGAAGTTTATCAATTTTTCAAAGGTGATCCTGAAGGAAAAGGAAAAAACACAGGAGAATACATATTATTAAAGGATTTAAAAACCATAAATAATATTCAATTTCCTCAAGCTAGAGAATGGTATTATAACAAAGATAATACGTATTTAGGAACTGATAAATTAGGATAACTTTCATCCTATTATCTGCAATTTATTTTAATAAACTTAGACGCCTGTCAACAGTTTCAAAGTGGACTAAAAACTACTAGAATTTTTATAAACATACTAAAAATGTACTTTTTACAAGGCTGTGTATCAGCCTTTACTAAAAAAGTAAATTTAATTATAAACACTTCAAAAACACTATTCCATTTAAAAAAAACAATTAGCAAAATCTTTTATAAACTAGTAAAAAAAGCGGCAGTTATAACTATAAATATTTTAAACCACATATTTATCAATGTATTGATTTTTAGATTTTTATAAAATATTTTTTCTAATATTTATCTCATTGTATTAATGCAATGTTATATGCTAAAAATAGGCAATATTTTAGGTGAAATATGTATTTTTCATACGAATGATATTTCTTAGTTATTAGATTTGACACAATACTTCTTAACAAATATGTGTTGATATTTTTCATTTTGGCGCGAACTCCTATCTTTATTGAATCCTTAACGATTTGTTAATAACCGTGTTGAGAAACCTATTTTATTTTCTCCATTTTGTGTCAAAATTAGTATGATATTTACCTATCATTATAGAACACATAGCCTCTCATTATTTATGGAAATCACACACATTAGAAAAAGAGATTTTACCACAAAATCTTTTCACTTAGATAAAATAACAGCAGCTGTACTCAAAGCAATGAATGTTGTTAATACCGGATCTGAAGGTGAAGCACAAAACGTTGCTATATCAGTTTATAAAGCTCTCTTAGAGAGAAAAGAAAGTGACGAAAGTTACATTCCAACAATTGAACAAGTACAAGATATTGTTGAAACTAAATTAATGGAATGTGGTTTTCCAGAAGTAGCTAAAGCGTACATTCTATATCGTGATAAAAGAGCACAAGAACGCAAAACAGATATTTTCGAGAAACGCATAAGCTTGAAGCCTTATGAGTACCCTCAACTTTACGAATACGTTCCTGCTATACGTCATTCTTATTGGATCCATACTGAGTTCAATTTTACTAGTGATATTCAAGATTTTAAAACAAGATTGAATTCTGTAGAGCGTTCAGCAATCAAAAATACAATGCTTGCCATTTCACAAATTGAAGTAGCAGTAAAGTCTTTTTGGGGTGATTTATACCAAAGAATGCCAAAACCAGAAATTGGTGCAGTGGGTTCAACATTCGCAGAAAGTGAAGTTCGTCATGCAGATGCTTACTCTCACCTTTTAGAGATTTTAGGTTTAAACAAAGAGTTTAAAGCTCTTAAAAAGAAACCTGTAATTATGAAACGTGTGCAGTATTTAGAAACAGCACTTCGGAATTCAAAAAGTGAAGACAATAAAGAATATGCAGAATCAGTCTTACTATTCTCCTTATTTATAGAACACGTATCATTATTCTCTCAGTTCTTAATCATTATGGCCTTTAATAAGCATAAAAACATGCTAAAAGGTATTTCTAATGTAGTAGAAGCAACATCAAAAGAAGAGCAGATACACGGAGATTTTGGTATTGAACTTATTCTAATTTTGAAAAATGAACATCCAGAATGGTTTACACCAGAATACCATTCAAACATTCAAGAGCTTTGTAGAGTAGCATTTGAAGCAGAAGTTGATTTAGTAAACTGGATCTTTGAAGACGGAGAATTAGACTTTTTACCTAAAAATGTAATTAGTGAATTCCTAAAAGATCGTTTTAATAAATCATTAGTAAGCATTGGTGTTGAAAAAGTATTTGAAGTTGATGAAGCACTGGTTAGAGAAACCGAATGGTTTGATGACGAAATAATAGGAACAAAACACGGAGACTTTTTTGTAAAAAGATCTGTAAACTACAGCAAAAGAACACAAAGTATAACTAGCGACGACCTTTTTTAATATGATCCAACAAGAACAAAATACCTCAAAAGAAGCTCAAAAAGCTACAAATAACAACAACGATTTACTTGCAGCAAGAAAAGAAGCAATTGCAAAAGCAAGTGAAACTAATAACGAAGGATTTTCATGGTTAAATGAAAACAGTCGTAATTTTCTAGAAGCTGGATACCTTACTGAAGGTGTAAGCCCTGAGCAACGCATTAGAGAAGTTGCAGAGCGTGCAGAAGAAATTTTAAAAATGCCTGGATATGCAGATAAGTTTTATCACTACATGTCTGAAGGTTACTACTCACTAGCATCACCAGTATGGTCTAATTTCGGTAAAAAAAGAGGTTTGCCTATTAGCTGCTTTGGGTCACATATTGATGATGATATAGGAAATATACTTTATACACAAAGTGAAGTGGGAATGATGTCTAAATTAGGCGGAGGTACCTCTGGATTTTTTGGAAAAATACGTCCCCGTGGTGCTGCTATTAAAAATAATGGAGAAGCCTCTGGAGCAGTACATATCATGCGTTTATTTGAATCTATGGTAGATGTAGTAAGCCAAGGTTCTGTTCGTCGCGGTCGTTTTTCACCGTACTTACCAATAGACCACGCAGACATTAAGGAATTCCTAGAAATAGGTAGCGAAGGAAACCCAATCCAAGAACTTACACACGGTGTAACTGTGACGAATAAGTGGATGGAAGAAATGATTGCTGGAGATGTAGATAAAAGAACCACTTGGGCTAAAGTATTACAAAGCCGTGGAGAGATGGGATACCCTTATATCTTCTTCACAGACAATGCAAACAACAATGCTGCGGATGTGTACCAAGATAAAGGTCATAAAATTCACGCTAGTAACTTATGTACAGAAATTATGCTTCCATCAGACCATAACTGGTCATTTGTATGTGTACTTTCTAGTATAAACGTATTACACTATGATAAATGGAAAGATACAGATGCAGTAGAAACAATGGTTTATTTCTTGGATGCCGTAATTAGCGAATTCTTAGAGAAATTAGAAACATATAAAAATTCTGAAGACAGAGAAGATCGTCAAACGTTCTTATTTATGGAGCGTGCATACAACTTTGCTAAAGAAAACAGAGCACTAGGTCTTGGAGTATTAGGGTGGCACTCGTTACTACAATCTAAAAGATACGCGTTTAACAGTCAAGAAGCTTTCAATTTAAACAGTGAAATCTTTAGAGAAATTAAAGAACGTTCGTACAAAGCATCTGGAGAACTTGCAGAGGTATTTGGTGAACCTGAAGTACTAAAAGGATACGGTAGAAGAAACGCAACACTTAATGCTGTTGCACCTACTACATCTTCTGCATTTATTTTAGGACAAGTTTCTCAAGGAATTGAACCTATCTGGTCTAACATTTATGTAAAAGATATTGCAAAAATAAAAACTACTATCAAAAACCCATATTTAGTAGAATTACTACAAGAAAAAGGTATGGATACAAGAGAAGTTTGGTTAGACATACGTGATAGAGATGGATCTGTACAACACCTTGATTTCTTAACTGAAAATGAAAAAGATGTGTTTAAAACATATTCTGAGATTGATCAAATGGATATTATTTACCAAGCGGCTAATCGTCAAAACCATATAGACCAAGGCCAGTCAGTAAATATTATTGTACATCCAGAAACACCAACAAAAGAAATAAACAAAATTCACATTACAGCTTGGGAATTAGGATTAAAATCTTTGTATTACCAGCATAGTATGAATGCAGCGCAAAAATTCAAACAAAAGAAAGACTGCGCAGCTTGTGAAGCATAATTAAGCAATAAGAATAATTAACAATCCCTATTAACAATTAAATGTTAGTAGGGATTGGTATTTGCTGAAATATTATTAAATAAAAATATTCTCCTTCAATTATACAGGGAGTCCATTTAAAAAAATAAATTAAGGAATATTTGAGAATTAGATATTGCTGAATTTACTAAAAGCAACATCTCAAAAACGAAATAATATTATTTGTTTAGATTTTCTGCTACTTTTTCAAGCTCAGCGTACCAATGTTCGCCAAACTTACGTATTAAAGCTTCTTTTACAAATTTATAAACAGGAACTTTAAGTTCTTGCCCCAATGTACAAGCATCATCACAAATAGGCCATTTGTGATAGTTAACCGCAGCAAACTCTGCATAATCCTGAACACGCACTGGATACAAGTGACAAGAGATAGGTTTTTTCCAAGATATTTCACCAGCATTGTAAGCATCTTCAATACCACAACTAGCTATTCCTTGGTCAGTAAATGTAACATAAACACACTCCGCTCCATTTACTAAAGGAGTTTCTAATTCATCTAGATCACTAACCACGTGAGTTCCTTGTGCTTCAATACCAGCAATACCTTCAGGACGTAGAAAAGGTTTAACCTTTGGATAAATTTCTTTTAAAATTTCTACCTCTTCAGCAGTAACAGGTGCTCCGGCTTCTCCAGCAATACAGCATTCTCCTTTACAAGCACCTAGATTACAAACGAACTCTTTTTCGATTATATTTTCAGATACAATGGTTTTTCCTAGTTGAAACATATCGCGAATTTACACTTTTTGATATCTAAATTGAAATTTGGATGATAATTAGTGTTTTCTACCACAAGTCTATTTTACCCATTATAAACTTTAGGCTATTAAACAAATAGCGTAGTTTTGCAGTCTATAAAACAATCTTTACCATGAACTTCAACTTTAAAGAAATAGCTACAGCTACAATGGTCCTTTTTGCTGTTATCGATATAATAGGCAGTATCCCTATTATTATTTCGCTTAAAGAAAAGTCTGGAACGATTAAAAGTGGTAGAGCTTCAATTATTGCAGCAGTAGTTTTAATTGTCTTCCTATTTATTGGAGAAAAAATTCTAGGCTTAATTGGGATTAATGTTTATGAGTTTGCAGTGGCAGGTTCGTTTATATTATTCTTTATAGCTTTAGAAATGATTTTAGGAATTAAACTTTTCAAACAAAGTGACGAAAACCTAGAAATGGCAACCGTTTTCCCAATTGCGTTCCCTATAGTTGCAGGGCCTGGAAGTTTGACTTCACTTCTATCATTAAGAGCAGAATATTCTATTGAAAATATTATTGTCGCAATTTTGATAAATACTTTAATTGTGTTTATTGTATTAAAAACATCTGGAAAACTACAACGTTTTTTAGGTAAAAATGGAATTGCTATTATTGAAAAAGTATTTGGTGTTATTTTATTAGCAATTGCTGTAAAACTATTCACATCAAATATTCAAGAACTATTTAACAATTAGTTGATTACTAAATAATAAATTATGAAATACTTTATTTACATACTTATTGCAGCTGCTTTAGGATTACTTGTATTTAACATTACGAATGTCAACTTAGAAGCTCCGTTTCAGGGAGATAGTACTATTGCATTAATCTGTACTGCAGCCGCAGCGTGCGTTATATTATTATTAATAATACTTTTAGTTTCTCGTAAAATTTCGGGATTAGCAAAACGCTAGTCTTTAATTTGAGTTAGGTTAGAACGTCCCTCTAACTCTAGCACCTTTTTAAGGACTGGATCTTCTTGGTTTAGAATCATTTCATAAGCATTCATTCCGTAAAGTTGTTGTGCTAAATTTGCTTTGATTGCCGTTTTCAATGCTTTATCATAGTCTTTAAAGAAAGATCTATTTTTATTAAGCTTAGCATACTCAGAGAACTCATCAACAAGACTATCGTCAATGATGTAGTCATAAACAAATTGTGCTTCGGAAACATCATTAAACTCCTCTCTGTGGGCATCTAGATACTCAAAAGCAAAGTAACTCATAAATCCATTTCGAGAAACATACTCAATAGTCTCACTTTGCATACTAGTATCTTTTGGAACAAACACATCTGGTATTATTCCTCCACCTCCGTAAACTATCTTTCCTTTAGGAGTAACATATTTTAAAGAATCATCCACAGCAATACTGTCCCTACTTTGTAACTCTCCATTTTTGTAGCGTTTTTCATATTCGTTATAATAATCGTCGTTATTATCGCCGTAAGGTTTTTGAATAGAACGACCCGTAGGTGTGTAATAGCGAGCAATTGTTAACCTAACAGCACTTCCATCACCCAATGACATTTCACGCTGCACAAGTCCTTTACCAAATGATCGGCGACCTACTATTGTCCCCTTGTCATTATCCTGTAAAGCCCCAGCAACTATTTCGCTAGCTGATGCTGAATTTTCATTAATTAAAACGTATAATTTACCATCTTCAAAATCTCCTTTAGAAGTTGAAAAGCTTTCCTCTTCTTCGCCGTTTTTATTTTTAGTTACAAGAATTAACTTGTCATCCTCTAAAAACTCATCCACAATACTCTCAGCCGTTGTAATATAGCCTCCTGGGTTGTCTCTTAAATCTAAAACTAGTTTTGTAGCACCATCTTTCTTCAACTGTTTCAAAGCATCTTTAAACTCGTCAAAAGTAGTTTCGGCAAAACGATTAATTTTAATATACCCCAAAGTATTATTAAGCTTGTATGAAGCATCAACACTTACTAAAGGAACAGTTTTTCGCTCAATAGCAACGTCTAATATTTCAGCTACTCCTCTACGTTGAACTTTCAAATTTACTTTACTGCCGCGAGTACCTTTTAAATAAGCCGAAATAGAATCACGATCTAATGACTGCCCTGCTAATTCAATTCCATCTGCTGCGATAATTCGGTCTCCAGAAATAATGCCAGCACGCTCAGCTGGGCCTCCTGGGATAGTTCGTATAACCGCTAAACTATCTTGATGCACATAGAACGATATTCCAATTCCCGTAAAATTTCCGCGCATATCATCCACATTAGCTTGATATTCATCTACAGGAATATAAACTGAATGCGGATCTAAATTTTCTAATATACCATTAACTGTAACATCAACAATACTATCAGTATTTACTGAATCAACATACTCATAATCAATGTAATCAATGAGCTTGTTAAGTTTATCTTTTTTTGAATTTGTAGCGAAAAGTGTATCGCTCGTGTGAGCGAAATTTAGCTTTGAACCAATAAAAATACCCGCAGCAATAGCTACGCCAACAATTAATGGAATGTATTTATTATTAAAATTCAAATTCTTTGTTTTAGAGATTTTTAAAGCTATTTATTGCTTCAAAATTATTATTAAAGTTCACTAATATGTGTAATACTAACGCCGGCTTTTTCTAAAAATTTTATACCGCTATCATCTTTATAGCCTTGAAAATAAACCAATCGCGTAATCCCAGATTGGTGTATTAATTTACTACAATCTTTGCAAGGCGACATTGTAATATATAAGGTAGCTCCTTGACAAGATTGTGTGCTTCCCGCTACCTTTAAAATAGCATTTGCCTCTGCATGTAATACATACCATTGAGTATTACCCTCGTCATCTTCACATACATTTTCAAATCCTGATGGAGTTCCATTATAGCCATCGCTAATAATCATTTTATCTTTTACAATTAAAGCTCCCACTTGCTTACGATTACAATAGGACAATTTACTCCACTCTAATGCCATTCGTAAATATGCAATATCGTACGTTTTTTGCTTGTCTGCTTTCATAGGTTTTTATAAGACGGTAAAATTAGCATTTCGTTACTGCTTAACAATACGATAGTTTATATTTCTATTAAAAATACCGCTTTAGCAGTAGCCAAAACTCATTATTTTCTCAAAAAAGCTTTAGAAATAAACCTTTTACTATAACTTTAGTAAAACTAATCAAACTCACCGCTATGAAAAAGATCACCTTTTTTATTATGCTTGCAATTTATTTTAACACAAATGCTCAGGTTGACCAGCTCACAGAAAGTCCTTGGAATCTTTTGCGTTTGAGTATTGACTCGCAAAATTATTTTCCGCCAGAAAACAATGAAGTTGACATGATTGTTTTAACAATGCTTGATGATGGTGACGCTGCAACCCAAGATTTTAGTACTAGTGTTTGTAATTCACTTACAACAGAAAATGGAACAGTAAATTACATCAATGATTATCAATTTACGTTACCTCAATTAACACAAACACTTATCTCCTGCGATATGGCTGAAAATTCAGCTTTTGAGCAAGTATATTTCGATTTCTTTTATGATAACCAAACCACGCCATTTAGCTTTGATATTATTTATTTAAGTGATGCAGGATTACTCACTATCCAAGCTCCCAATGGTGATTTTGCAGAATATGACAATAGCTTTTTTGGATTAGAAGGTATTTCTGTGAATAGCTTTAAAATCCATCCAAATCCTGTGAGTAATTTACTAACTATCAATACAGACCTCAACATCGAGAATGCAACAATATTAACGATGTCTGGACAGATAGTAGCGTCTAATAATACAAACACAATAAATACTTCACAGTTAGCTAAAGGTAGCTACTTTTTAAAAGTTACCGCTAACGGTTCGCAAAGCATAAAGCAATTCATTAAAGAATAATATAACTTCATATTCCATTTATGTGATTTTAGTATTAGTGTTTCTGAAATTTTAATAGTTTGATTCCTGTTATTTTTCATTAACATTTCGGTTTCCGCAAAAATTCGGATACGGTACTTTATTAATTAATTGTATCTTAGTAACTCATTTCTTCCCCACTTTAATTTTAGTCTATACTAAAATTAAAAAACACATAGCTCTTAACTAACCACACACCATCAATAGTGTAAAAATTAATTATAATGCCTAATCAAAGAAAGTTACCCGTTATACTTATTCCTGGCATTCAAGGGACTAAATTATATAATGTTAACCTCGATGATTTTAGCACACATTGGTCTGGAATTAAAAAATTCTACACTAATATCCATAAGCTTAAACTTCAAAAAGACGGCTTAAATGATATTGGTGTAGAAACTATTATTGAACGTGCTGATGTTGAAAACATGGCATATTCCGAAATTATAAACTACCTTAAAGCAAAAGGATATCGCGTATTTATTTTTGGATACGACTGGCGAAAATCAAATGCCGAATCTGCTAAAAGTTTACAACTCTACGTTGAACGCTTACGTGACAAACTCAATATTGGCGAGTTCAATTTTATCACACACAGTATGGGTGGACTTGTACTATCTGCTTATTTAAAAATATTGAGTGATAAGGAGCGCAACAAGATTGTAAGCAAAGCTATTTTTACCGTACCTCCTTTTCTAGGAAGTATTGAGGCTAGCTTTAATCTTGTTATTGGAAAATCTAGACTTTTTAACAGTAGTGACGACTTTAGAAAAATTGCCCGAACATTCCCGGCAGTATATGAGTTATTACCTGTTTACGAAAATGCTTATAAATTTGAAAACCCGATAACTTCAGCTAATTATAATCCTTTCGACTTCTACAGTTATTGGCAGCAAGTTGCAAATGCAGATAGAGAAGATACTATCGACAAACACGAATTTATGGCATATAGGCTTAGTAAAGTTAAAGAGATTCGAAATCAAAACAACCTCATCTTTGATTTAGGCAATTGTACGGAGGAGTTCAGAAAAAAATGTATTGTAGTTTGTGGTGGTAATGAAGACACAAAAAGTCACATTGTAGTTCACGATCGTAAAGATCATTTTAAAAACTTTTTTGACTACGAAGCAATCAAAGAAGATGAAGAAGGGGATGGTACTGTACCACACGCAAGTGCGAGTGTTTTTAAAGATAGCGTGGTAACATTAAAAGTTGGGAAAAAGACATTAGAAAGTTGGGCAGATTCCCGAATGACAGGTCCAGATTGGCACGCATTTTTTCTTAACAACGGGCGTGTTCAAAATGTTTTACAACGATTTCTAAAAGGTGATACAGAACGTGATAACTGGTATGAAAGTGCTGGCGGTAGGGTTGAACGTGTTAAATAAAAAAATCCCTAATTTAAAAACAAAGTATAATCAATCTCCACTACTGAAAGATTACCATAAGGCTTTTTTGTAGTTTGTGTAAGCAAGTCGCGAAGAGATGCTAACTCTTGTCTATTGAAAATCATCACTAAATTACTTTGTTGGGTTTGTATTGGGATCTTACGTTTCATCGACATACAATTATATTTAGTTTCCCAATAATCAACTTCAATTCCAATTACAAAATTTTTAAACGATAGCATTTCTTCAAAATCAAATTCAATATATAAATTATTGAAAGTCAAATGATATACTTTACAATTCTCACAAATGCTAAGTTCCCCATTTGTGTTTTTCGCTATTATTTTAATTTGATGACACATTGATAAAAAGATTTAATAGCAATCCATTAATAATTGACCATTGCTTTCGAAATCGCTTAATGGTTGTTGTAATTGGGTTATTGTAATAGTTTCTAAAGTATCTAAAACTGATTGTTGCATAGCCATAGAACCACAAATCATAAAAACACATCCATCCTTAAATTTTTTAGCAACCTCAACCTGCTCTTTCAAAAGGATATCTTGTACATATGTCTTTTTCCTGTTCTGAGAAAAAGCTAATTGATACGTTTTCAATGCACTATCAGATTTGGCCATTTCATTAATTAAAAGAACATTTCGTCCTAAAGACTTTTTATACAAATTGAAAGAATCCTTACCACGACCTCCCCAAAGTAAATGAAACGATTGCTGTTGATTTTTAGAAAACATCCCCAAAAACGGTGCAATTCCAGTCCCATTAGCTATACAAAAAACAGAATAAGTATTTTCAGGTAAATGAAAGCTTTTATTTTTTTCAATACTCGCTAAAATAGTATCTCCTGTTTTTAAAGTAGCCAGATATTCTGAACATAGCCCTTTTTCATGTGCCCTAATACTTAACAATAGTTCACCTTTAATTTCTGCGATAGAATAATGTCTCGCTGTATCACTGTTAGGAGGAACAATTGCAAGTAAATCTCCAGATTGAAATTCTAATGCTTTTTCAGGTTTCAGTTGCAGTAAAAAGGTATTGTCAATATTCAAAAAAGTACGCTCGATTACTTCGAAATTGAATTCTTCAGCATGCTTCTTTTCTTTAAAGGGCAATGTTACTTTAAGTCCAAGTCCTGTGATTTCATTCCATTTTTTAACCCAATCTTGAAAAGCAACTTCAGATTGATTATTGATTTTAACTAAAGGTAAAAGAGGAAAAAAACACTCATGGGTATGAAGCATTGCGTCTACTTTAACTGCAAAATGACAATAGTTTGGATACAAAAGCGAACCAAAGCCTACCACCGAAAATTTCAAGTTTTGATTTGGTTTTATAGCATGTATTAGTGTTTCAAACTTACGTGCATTTGTTGGTGCATCACCATCACCATAAGTCGCAGTAAAAACAATTAAATGTATTGCTTTACGGAATGTGCTATATTCGTTTATATTACAAACAAAGACACTTAAGTCACGTTGCGATAAAGCTGCTGCAAAAGCATTAGCGAAAATTAAAGTACTTCCTGTTTCTGAACCAACAAGCACAATATACTCAGCTTCGTCTTTGGTCCATTTTTGAACAAATTGCGATGCTTTTTTACGTTTTTTAATACTCATATTAAATCCAGATATTATAAAAAACAACAAACTTAAACTCGCTAGGAATAAAATAATAGACCACAAAACATTTCCCTGTCCTGTGTGCCATTTTGTGCTCCATCTTGAAGCTAATTGAACAAAGGGATAAGTCACTTCGCTCAATACTTTGCCAGTGTATTGGTGTACTATTAATTCATTTTTCCGAAGTTCTAATAGATAGAAATCATCGGGGTCTTCAGAAAAAGGGAAGGTTATTTTTCTAACTTGGTCTAATGTTATATTCTGAAATAATACATCTTTACCATTTTGTTCTTCCTTTAAAATTTCCGAAGAAATCGATGCCAATTTGTGTTCAACTGAAGTGTTAGGTAATAAAGAAAACTTTTCAGCCGAAAGAAAAACTCCAGTTGCCCCAACAATAATTAATGGAAGTAAAAACCACCTTCCAAAAATGATATGATATCGCTGTCCAAAATTGCTTTCTTTAACTTTTACAAACCAATTTTTAAAACCACCTTGTCTCTGTGCCAATAAAAAAACACCTGTAACAGCTATAAAACAAAGTAATAGTGAAGCTACCCCAATAAATGCACGCCCTATACTTTTTAAGAATAACGATCTATGCACGTTAGTTATAAAACTAAAAAATGCAGATTGTGAAGCTGCCTCTCCAAGGCGCTCTGCCGTTAAAGGATTAACATAAATGGTTTGACTCTCACCTTCATTTGTAAAGACAGATACCTTCACAAAGTTCTCTGATGTGATTTCCAAGTCTAATACTTCGGTAAAGTTTTCTTTTAGTGCAGCAACCGTTTGAGAAAGTGGCACTTTATCTAATGGCACAACATTATAAGGTTGTATTGTATTAGCAACTGGCTCAACAGCTAATATTGCTCCAGTAACTGCTGCTACCAATAGAAACAACGACGATAATATTGCAAGCAAAAAATGGCTATATCTCCAGACAGACCCTATCATTTCATTTAATTATTGGGGTATCATACGCACGTATCGTATAAAACCTTTGCCTTCTTTTTTACTTTTTAAGTTGGCAGTTGTTAATTCAAACTGAACATCATCTATAAAATATTCTTTATCCTCAACGGCAGTTTCAAAACGGATACTATATCCTTTATCTATTTTCTCTGATGGTATTTTAACTACACTAATTGTTCGTTCTCCTCCAGCTATAGTTTCACCAGCAATAGCATCTATATTGGAACGACGTTTCCCATAAAATTTCCACCATTCAGATATTTCACTAAACCACTCGCTATCCTTTCCTTGTATATAAAGTGTTTTTTCATATTCCCCTTTGGGGTTAATTAATGATACAACCACGTAAGCGCCTTCTCCAGCATAGTTTGTCATTTGAATCATACATTTCACATTCGTAGTTTCAATAGGTTTTGAAAAAGCTACTAACATTAAAAAAGCTACAAAAGCGATAGAACTAATTTTAAAAAATCGTTTCATATTATTTAAGAAAGTTTAATTGAATATGTTGTTTTTTAAGCATTTCGTTTTCACTTGAAAGATCGAAAGCTGTTTCCTCAAATTCGGTTTTAATAGTGGTGTTTGCTCCTATACTAACTAAGTGTTTAAGCAAAGCATCATCCTGAGATTTCATAGCCGAAATATGCAAGGCTGTATACCCGTCAATATTTTTTGCATTTACATCAATACCAAAATCCGAAACCCTTTTAAGCAATGTTAAGTCGTTTTGTTGAGCTGCAATATGTAGTAAGGTGTTTGCTCCACCCTGCGTTTCATTTAATTTTAGTCCTTGTGTTTTTAGCAACTGTAATTTAGCATCAAACACTGTTGG
Source organism: Patiriisocius marinus (assembly GCF_008974325.1). GTDB lineage: Bacteria > Bacteroidota > Bacteroidia > Flavobacteriales > Flavobacteriaceae > Patiriisocius > Patiriisocius marinus. Next base: position 601,183 of record NZ_BKCG01000001.1, read on the forward strand.
GTTTTTAGCTTCAAACGAGTTTAACAAATAATACAAAAGGGAATTTCCTTCTGCATCTTTTGTTTGAACATCAGCTCCTTTTGATAGAAGAAAATCAACAACTTCAACTGAATTACCTAAAACTGAAAGTGCAAGTGCTGATCGTCCTTTCCCATCTTTTTGGTTAACATCATTTACCTTATTAAAAAGAAGTTTAATTACTTTTAAATCATTTGATTTAACTGCATTCCCGAAAGGAAAATTCCCTTGGTCATCTTTTAAATTTACAGCCACATCTTTCTCTAAAAAATATTTAAAGACGGAAATATCCTTAGTTCTATTTGCTATTGTATGTAGTGGGTTTCTACCATTATCACCAACCACATTAACTTTAACCCCTAAGGACTCTAAATACTTATATGTTTCTAAAGAGCTTTGTCTACTTCGAGTACCTTGACTCGCATATAACATAGCATTTCCGCCGTATTCATTCTCTTTTTTAGGATGCACACCTTTATCCACAAGCAACTGTAAAAACTCAATATTACCATTTTTAGCTGCGTGATTAAATACTGTATTTCCTATAGGATCAAGCTCAGTTAAACTAGCCCCTTTGTCTAAAAAATAACTAAGTTCTTCTTCATTATCAAGATAAGGTGCAACAAGAAATAACACTTTTACACCGCTTTTGTTTGCTTCAGCAGATAAAATGGCTCCTTGCTTTTCAAATAAATTATAAACTTCCGGATTTTTTTGCCCAGAACTTGCTGCAAAAGTTACAGGTGTATTGCCTTTACTATCTGTAATATTAATTGCTGCACCTTTGTCTAATAAGTGTTTCATTATTGCTACGTTACCTTTGTAAGCTGCCCAAAAAATATACGTGCGACTATCATGCGTTCGTTTTTTTACATCATTCCCTTCAAGTGATAATAGATACTTAATTGCATCATTGTTTACATTTTCTAATAAGGCATATACAACAGCATCAAAAGCATTTTTATTTAATGCCACTGGATCATTTCCCTTATCTATTGCTGAAATTATCTGGTCAACAGTTGGGTTAGATTTCCAAAATCCTCTTGATAAAAACACATTATCTTGCGCTAGTATTTCCGAAGAAATACATAGCACAAGAAGGACACTTAAAATTATACTCTTTTTCATATTATGGCTTTTTCACAAAAGATTCAATCAAAGGATTAATTTGTGATACTTCAGTTACATTATCATCAAATAAGTGTTTGTAAAGCACTTTATTATCTACTTTTTCCTCAAGGTTTAAATCTTGATTTCTTGCATATACCTCATCCCATTTAGCTCTAACAGCCACCCATTTATCATTTTGCTCTTTCCACCAGTTTGCTGCTGCTGTACAACGACTATCATCGACTTTAACATACGTATTATATCCTTTTTCTTTAGCTACAAGAACATCTACCATTCCTTTTTCACGTATCAACTTTTCATTGTCTTGATCGTGTATCCAACCAAAATCTGTAATTTCTTGGCGGTTGGTACGCATTGTTAAGTTATAGTCACTACGCTGTGTGTATTCACGTCTAGGAAGCGGTGCTGGTGTTGTGTTTTCCCAATAACTTCTACCATCCACGTGTACCCATGAAGAAGTACCTTCATAACGAGGGCTATCATCCACTTGAAATACTTTTTGTGTCCACTGTCCTTTAACCTCTTTTTTTGATTTTTGAACAAACGACCACTCATTATCTGCATTATAAGTGTATAAATCTCTGTTTTCAAATAACCAATCTTGACGCCAGTGTTTTATAATCATTGGGTCGGAAGGATTTCCAACTTGCAATAAATGTTGAATCTGAATTTTATCTGCATCTGTTTCATCTCCTACCAATTGCGCCCACTCTAAACCAGATGCAATTTTAGTTTTAGAAGGCTGATACAGCGAGTCATTACTATAATTAAAAGTTTCAGCAAAATTGAAAGTTACTTCGTAACAGCCGCACATTTTCTTGATGGCTTCTGCGTCTTGTTTTTGTTTTTTATTTTGAGCTGTTGCCGTAAACACGAACCCTAAAGCAAAAATTGTAAGTGCTATGTTTTTCATAACTGTATTAATTTAAAATTAGTTTTTTAGAAATTGATGCCGCTCCAGATTTGAAAGTCACAAGGTAAACGCCACTTTTAAATGCTGAAACATCAATTGTTTTATTAAAAAATCCTGAAGTGCTTTTAACTGCTGAAGTATAAACTTTTGCTCCAGTAATAGCGTGGATTGTTACAACACTATTTTCTGAAACTAATGCTCCGTTTTCATAAACAATAGTTACTTGTCCATTAGAAGATGGATTAGGATACATTCCAAAAGAAACAACATTTGTTACAGTTTCAACATCTAAAATACTCGATACATCCTCAACTGTATAGGCGATATTCCCGCTTGATGACCCTTCAAATTCAGTAAAAACAACTCTATACACAGTGTTGTCATTTCTTTTTACATAAAATGCCATATCACTATTTACGGTATATCCAGATCCATTAAATGATTTCCAGTCGTAACCTATCGTATTAATTTCTTCTAAATAATCTAAACCGTTAGGGTTTCCACCACCAGTTGTTTCATCATTTTGAGCAACTGTAACATTTGGATTATGCAAAACTCCTGTTACTGTATAATATTCACCTGGAGGATTTAAAAATGTTGTATACTTTCTGAAAACAAAGTCCCAAGCATCAATTGCTGGTTCTGCTATTACTACTTCATTATTTTTTAATGAGAAATAATTGTATCTAGTTTCAGGATTAGAAGTGTTTTCTACTGTTTGAGTAGTTTCATTAATCCAAGTTGATCCATCCCAAGTAGCAAATTTAAAAGTGTAAGCTCCCAAATAAGATTCATTAATGAACTTAATGTATGTTCCGTCAGCATATTTCAGAACAAATACAATTGTGCCTTCTACCACGTGAGATACCGGATTATATTCCCCCCAGCCATATGTCGCTGAACCTTGCATAAAAGCACCATTATCCCAATTGGTATCGTCGTTGTAAAGCGGTGTCCATGCTCCTTCATTTGCAACATCAATTGCATCAAAGGCAGCAGCATTATTTGCAGCTTCAAAAACTGTTATACCTACACCGTCATTTACTCTAATACCAATGTTTTGAGGATTATCACGTAAAAATGCAACATCCCAACTTTCAGCTGTGTAGCTATTTTCTGTTTGGTCTGAAAGGTCCATGTAAACTTCATTCACATACCCAGCTCCCATTGAAACTTGGACCGTTTCTTGAGCATTAATGATTGACGTGGCTACTAGTATAGCCGAAAGTAATATTCTTTTCATTTTAGTCTTTTTTATAGTTTAGTTTGAAAGTTTATTTTTTATAAAAGTTTGTATTTAAACTCAGGGAAACCACGTGCACCGCTATCATCAAGCAATGCCGTGAACTTTAGTTTATAGTTATTTCCGTTAGGATCTTTAATGATGTAGTATATATTATCTACAAGTACTTTGTCATCATTTATTACATTTCGCCAAGAGCTCCCAATAGTGCGCTGGTCTTGTTCAAAATTTGAATTTTCTATATTTTCAAGTTGAAAATCATCGTAAGCAATATCCTCTGTATTTACAGAATAAGCAATAACACCGCCTTTACGATTATGAAGTACTCCATCTGAAAAACCATACGATCCAGCACCTTCTAAAATATTTGTAAATACCGTGAAATTAATATCCCACTTTTCAGCTTTAGGCTCTATTAATAATGTTGTTTCCGTGTCAAAACTGAAAAAAGTGAAGTTGTAATTTGCATCCTTTGATATGAATAATTCTTGATGAATTGCATCATCAATATTGGCATATTGCAATAAATAACCATCATTTTGACGTAATACTCTTATTTTTTTCCAACCTCTGCTTTCACCCGCTACTGCAACACTTCCCGGAGCTGGAGTTTCAACACCCACTTCATAACCAAGATTAACTAAGTAAACATTATTATCAGATTCAGTTGCATTAATAGTTGAAATAGCTGTTTTACTAATATCGCCATCTGGATTGTCTATATAAGCTTCATTCGTGGGATCAAAAGTTCCTACAGCAACTTGATCTTTAATACTAGCAACATCGGCTTCAGTAACGGCATCTATATTTGTGCTTTCTAGTTGTGCAACTGCCATATAAATGGAGCTATTAATACCCACTTTAAATTCTGACCCACCATAAAAACCTAAATCCCAAGCATCTCTTTGTACACTAATTTGTTCTTCAGAACTCAAATCAATATACACTTGGTTTGGTTGATTTGGACCTCCAACTTCAGGTGCAAAACCCCTACCTAATGACGCTGTACTGTTAAGCGTAAATGTCGAATTACCTTGAATAACCGCATTAGAATAATCTGTTGCAATAATGATAAACTTAATTTCTACTGTTTCATCTAGAGCAGGGTTTAACTTTTTGAATTCAATTGTAGTTCCATTTTCTCCAAGAGAAATTGGAACTACTAAATTGTTATTTATAACTGCAGGATTAGTTATAAAATCAGTTCCATAAACAGCATTAGTAGCTTCTATTAAAACGGTAATACTTCCTTCTTCAGTGGTCGTTTCAGAATAAACCAATGGAATATTTTCAGAAGTTTCAATTTCGCTCAAATTAGTTGACAAATTTTCAAAAGCAACAACAAAAGGATTTGAACTTACCGTTGAACTCTCATCATCACTACACGAAACTAATGCGAGAGTAGCAATTGCGAAACATAATATTGATTTGTAAAATTTCATATTTAAAAAGATAAATTATACGTTAGTTTTAAAAAATAAGAGCGGCCATAACCAAGTGGAATTTGGGCTGGAGGACCATTATGAGTACCTCCTTCAACAGCAGTAGTATTAACTTGCGTTACATCGAAAAGATTTCGACAACCTAGAGTAGTCGTGAAAGCACCATCAAAAAATGATTTATTTATTGTGGCATCCATCCAGCTATAGGCATCAGTTTTACCTGTAACATATTCTTGATTCCCAGCCTCGTTTGTTTGCTCAACAAATTGCTGTTGTTCTCCAATAAATTTATAGAATAATGAAAATGTTGTCTGCCATTTTGGAGCAGTATAAGAGAGATTAGAGTTTAACTGAAGATTAAATAAATAATCGTCGTTACGTTGAGTTCTGCTGTCTAAAACTTTTGAAACCCCTTGAAACGAAGCACCTATTTGACCTTTAAAATTTTCATAATAAATTTCATTTTCAGAAAATACCCCAATCGCCTTAAAGCTATCGATATTATTATATTGATACGCCAGAGGATTTTGATTAACCACTATTAATTCAATACGATCTTTAAGATTTAAATAATTAAAACTCAATTTATTTTTTAACCGAAATACTCCTTCGGAAAATGAACTCTTCTTTTTTAAATGTAGAAAAGCCGAAACTCCCTTTTCAGGATTTAAATCTGGATTTCCCTGCACGTTGTGATTTACATCAACAAAAAATGTATAAAGCTCATTATAGTTAGGCGTTCTATTTGCCGAACCTAAAATGGCACGAAGTTCCCAATCTTCGCCAAGGGTTTGTTTAGCACTTAATGACCCTATAAACTGAGTATCAAATAAGTTGCTAAATGATGCTCTAAATCCTGGACGGAGTGAAAATTGTTCCGTTAATTGAATTTCCGAAGCTGCGAAAAAGTCGTAGTTATTTAACTCTTGATTTATCTCATCACTTTCAGGTCCAATTACAATGGCTAATGATGAACCTGAACCTTTTTCATTTGTCAACTCATAGCCCAATTGCAAATTAGCAGTGGTTGTATTTATGATATTACTAAAAGTTCCACGTGAGAAAAAAGCGCTTCTGCTTTGGTATTCGCCTTCTTCTAGATTCACCTTTTCTTGATTGCGAATACGGTAGGTGTATCGCTCTAAATCTTTAGTCTGCTTTTGGTATGAAACCGAAACGTTATATCCAATTTTATTGAAAATAGTCCCTGTTCCATTTAAATGATGGTAAAATCTATTGTTTCTATAAATTTCGTCTAAAGCCGAAGGATTTGTTGTTCCAGTTGCTGGATTTTCGTTTAAATCTACATTCTCAGCATACTTTTCAATACGTTCATTTAAGTAATCGAATCGATAAAATATATTTATATTATTCTTTTTATATGAGACAAGTCCTTTTGCATTTTGCTGAAGTTTTGGTAACCATTCGTGACCTCTTAAACCATCATTAGCTTCATAATTTTCTCCTTGCTTTTCATTATAGAAACCTCCAAAATCATTACGAGTATAAATTACATTACCATATATATTATCATTGAAATTGTGCCCCACCTTCAACGATTGGATATGACGACCTTTATCAAACCATTCATATTCATCACCTATAGTCTCTTCTTGAGAATAGGCTGTGATTTCCCAATCGTTGCGGGAGGACTTTTTAGTTATTATGTTGATAATTCCAGAAACAGCATTCGATCCGTATTGAACACCCATTGCTCCTTCCACAATTTCGATACGTTCTATATCATCTAAATTAATAAGTGTTAAATCTGTATTGTTACCAACTCCTTCTTCATTAATAATGGGTACATTATCAATCAATACTTTGAAATACTGACTATCTAATCCAAATAAACTCACACCACTTTTACCTGTTGAAGTATTAGGTGTTATGTTTAAATTGAGCGTTGTATTTAAAACGTCGGCTAATGTATTTCCTGCTTGCCGCTCAATATCTTTTCTAGAAATTACTTTAACCTCAACAACAGATTTAGAAACCGATTGTGGGTTTAATTGTCCTGTGATTACAACCTCATCTAACTTTTCAGAAGTAAGACTGTCTCTTTCCTGCTCAGTTTGTGCTGAAAGATGTAAACAACTTAACAATAATATAGTAAGCAATAAGCGCATAAATTGAATTATTATGAGCGGGCAAAATTACTTATTTTTATTTGTTCTAAATAAGAATAGTGCTGCTAAAATAATATTATTAAGACTTATTCTAAATAAAAAAACTTATAAAATACTATTAATCAAATATTTACTAAGTTCATTATAAATTAAGGTTGCTATGAAAAAAGTGACAAAAATCATCTTTCTGTTGATGATAATTAAAGTAGGGGTATAAAAAAAGCCTTCAAATAATTGAAGGCTTGGTACTCGAGGCGGGAATCGAACCCGCACGACCGAAGTCACTGGATTTTGAATCCAGCGCGTCTACCAATTCCGCCACTCGAGCTTTTTATCTTTTAGATAATGGTAGTACCGTTGTAAAAAACGGACTGCAAAAATAATCATTTAATTAAAACTACAAGCCGGAACGATTAACTTTCGACAACTAAATATTCAAACTCCTAAACTTAAAAAAAATGTTAGTAAATCAAAACAACATTTTTTTTGAGGCTTTAAGTATTGGGTTACTTTTGTCAAAAATAAACAACACAACACCATGGCTTTCGAACCAACTCCAAAGATTTTTGCTTGTAAACAATCTCAAGCGCTCGCTAAAGATATTGCTGATAAATACGGCATTCCATTAGGAAATATTATTACCTCAACTTATAGCGATGGCGAATTTCAGCCTTCGTTTGAAGAATCTGTTAGAGGTTGTCGTGTATTCCTAATAGGGTCTACTCACCCAAGCAGCGATCACTTAATGGAACTATTATTAATGTGCGATGCTGCAAAACGCGCAAGCGCAAGACATATAACTGCCGTTATGCCTTACTTTGGGTGGGCACGTCAGGATCGTAAAGACAAGCCTCGTGTACCAATTGCAGCTAAACTAATTGCTAAAATGCTTGAAACAGCTGGAGCAACACGTATTATCACTATGGATTTACATGCTGATCAAATTCAAGGCTTTTTTGAAAAACCAGTAGATCACTTATTTGCTTCAACAATTTTCTTACCCTATTTAAAAAGTTTAAATCTTCCTAACCTTACCATAGCTTCACCAGATATGGGTGGTTCTAAAAGAGCTTATGCATATTCTAAAGCAATGGAAAGTGATGTTGTAATTTGCTATAAGCAACGTGAAAAAGCTAACATCATAAGCCACATGGAACTTATTGGCGATGTTAAAGGTAAAAATGTTGTGCTTGTAGATGATATGGTTGATACTGCTGGGACACTAACAAAAGCTGCAGATTTAATGATGGAGCGTGGTGCATTGTCAGTTAGAGCTATTTGTACACACCCTATTCTATCTGGTAAAGCTTACGAACGTCTTGAAGCATCTAAACTAGAAGAGCTTATTGTAACTGACTCTATACCATTGCGTCAAACAAGCCCTAAACTAAGAGTACTTACTTGTGCTGATCTTTTCGCTGATGTTATGAAAAGCGTACACGTAAACCAAAGTATTAGCTCTAAGTTTCTAATGTAATTGACTAAAAAGCAAGCTTAAACAAAACCTTTTGTTTAATTAGCTAAATAAATATAATACAGTATCTTTGCAGCCCTTTAAAAGGGAAAAGAAAACAATTATAATTTAAAATTTCAAAATGAAATCAATTACAATCGACGGATCAAAAAGAGAAAGCGTAGGTAAAAAAGCAACTGCTACCTTACGTAATGCTGGTATGGTTCCTTGCGTAGTATACGGAGGAGACGAGCCTATTCACTTTCAGGCACCAGAACTCGCCTTCAACAAACTAGTATACACGCCAGATGTGCATACGGTTGTAGTTTCGCTAGAAGACGGAACAAAAGTTAACGCAATTTTACAGGATATCCAATTTCACCCTGTAACTGACCGTATTTTACATATTGACTTCTATCAAATTTTTGATGATAAAGAAGTAATGATGGAAATTCCAGTACACATTGTTGGTAACTCTCGTGGAGTTAGAAATGGTGGTGTTTTACGTATCGTTTCTCGTAAATTAAGAGTAAAAGCTGTTCCAGCTAACTTACCTGATTTTATCGAAGCTGATATCACTGATATGAAAATTGGTGCTAAAATGTATGTTACTGCTGTAAAGAACGAAGCATATTCAATCTTACACACTGACAACACTGTAATTTGCCAAATTAGAACATCTCGTACTGCTGTTGCAGATGCTGATGATGACGATGAAGAAGGTGAAGATGGTGCTGAAGCAGCAACTGAAGAAGCTGCTGCAGAATAATCACTGTCCATTTAATTATATACAAAGCATTCCGTTAATTCGGGATGCTTTTTTTATTTTTACTATTTAAACAAATGTATGCTAGCATTTCTTCGGAAACTTTTAGGACTGTACACCAATCAACCAAATGAAAGCTTGGTTAATGAAAAGGTACGTACCTCACAGAGTAATATTTCCGATGAAAAAGTAAAAAAAGAGAACATAGAATCTTCTCAAAAAGAAAACAACTCCAACAATGATGGAGCGCCCATTATGAAAAAATTTTTAATTGTAGGATTAGGAAATATAGGACCAAAATACGAAAATACACGCCACAACATTGGCTTTAAAGTATTAGATTATATCGCTAAAGAAGAGAACTTAGACTGGGAAACCGCTAAACTTGGCGATATTACTACATACAAATTTAAAGGTCGTAGTTTTATATTGCTTAAACCTAACACATATATGAATCTAAGTGGAAAGGCCGTTAAGTACTGGATGGAAAAAGAAAAGGTTGATAAAGAAAATATTCTTATTGTAACGGATGATCTTAACCTACCTTTTGGAACATTTAGAATTAAACCTAAAGGATCTAGCGGAGGCCATAATGGTCTACAAAATATTCAAGACACTTTTAGTAGTGGAGCATTTCCTCGTTTTAGATTTGGTATTAGTGATGCCTTTTCTAAAGGACGTCAAGTTGATTATGTTCTAGGCGAATGGACAGCTGAAGAAGAAAGCGTAATGATTGAAAGAGTTCCTAAAGCAATGGAAGCAATAAAATCGTTTGGGATGGCAGGTATAAACAACACAATGAACACTTTTAACGGAAACTAATATGGAGGAATACCTAAACGCCTCGCAGTTTACATCAACCAAAGGAAGTGTAATTACCATTGGAACTTTTGATGGTGTTCACCTTGGACATAAGGAAATAATTAAAAGGCTTACCCAAGCTGCAGCTATTGAAAACTTAAGTTCAGTGGTGCTTACTTTTTTCCCACACCCACGTATGGTACTACAAAAAAATAGTGACATTAAACTTATCAATACCATAGGAGAAAAAAAACAATTACTTGACAATGCGGGTGTTGATCACTTTGTTGTTGAACCTTTTACTTATGAGTTTTCCCGAATGACCGCAGAAGAATATGTTCGTGATTTGTTAGTTGGTAAACTAAAAGCTAAAAAGATTATTATAGGTTATGACCATCGGTTTGGACGTAATAGAAATGCAGATATCAACGATTTAATTGCCTTTGGGAAAGAGTACAATTTTACTGTAGAACAAATTAGCGCACAAGAATTAGATCACGTAGCAATTAGCTCTACAAAAATTAGAAATGCACTTTTAGACGGTGATATAGCAACAGCAAATCAATATTTAGGATACAACTTTAATATTACAGGAACTGTTGTAACAGGTAAAGCTTTAGGTAGAACTATCAACTACCCTACTGCTAACTTACAGATAAAACAATCCTTCAAACTTGTACCAAAAAATGGTGTTTACGTTACAAGTGCTACTATTAATGGCACATTGCAATATGGCATAACTAGTATAGGAACAAACCCAACTGTAGGAGGAACTGAAAAAACTATTGAAACCTATTTCTTAGATTTTGATGGAAATTTATACAATACAGAATTAACCATTATATTCTTGTCTCACATTAGAAACGAAGAAACGTTTAGCACTATTGAAATATTAAAACAAGCAATTCAGCAAGACGAGATAGCTGCTCGTAAATTCATCGAAAACATTGAATAAGTTTTTATTTAAACATATAGACAACACTGGTTTAGTACTCTGGAGGGTAGTATTTGGGCTATTGATTACAATTCAAGCTTTTGGCGAAATACTATTAGGTTCTGTTAAACGAAATTTTATCGACCCAGAATTCACCTTTAATTTTATAGGTTTTGACTTTCTACAACCGTTGCCAGGCAATTGGATGTATGTATATTTTGCTATTATGGGAATTTTTGGGATTGGGGTAATGCTCGGTTACAAATATCGCTGGAGCATGTTTTTTTATGCATTGATGTGGACTTGTGTATATTTAATGCAAAAATCTAGCTACAACAATCATTACTATTTAATGATGTTGTTATGTTGGTTAATGGTGTTTTTACCAGCAAATAAATGGCTCTCATTAGACGCCAAACAAAATCCTCTACTCAAATCACCCTCTATGCCCAGGTGGGTAATATTGGTTTTAATATTACAAGTTTGGATAGTTTACACCTATGCTTCAGTTGCAAAATTATACCCAGATTGGTTAGATGGAACTACCACCAAGTTATTAATGGCAGGTAAAAAAGACTATTGGTTAGTGGGTGATATTCTACAACAAGAATGGGTACATTACACAATTGCATATGTAGGAATTTTATTCGATTTGCTTATCGTCCCCCTACTTTTATGGCGAAAAACTCGAGTTATTGGGTTTGCAGTATCCGTGTTTTTTCACCTATTCAATTCCATTGTGTTTCAAATAGGCATCTTTCCATATATGTCAATTGCTTTTGCTTTTTTCTTTTTTTCTTCGGAAACTTTACAGCGATTATTTCTTCCTAATAAAGAATTATACAACGCTAGCGAAGTCATTGTGCCAAAACAAAAAACACTTTTAATTAGTTGTTTTACCATCTATTTTATTTTTCAAATAGGATTGCCACTACGCCATTGGGCTATACCTGACGATGTATTATGGAATGAAGAAGGCCACCGCTTAAGCTGGAGAATGATGCTGCGTTCTAAAGGAGGCATCTTAAACGTTTACACAGTAGACAAGGCAACAGGGAAACGTGTTAAATACGATTACCTGAGTATGCTCTCTAAAAAACAACGTCGAAACGTGAAGTCTAAACCAGATATAATCTGGCAATTAGCACAACGAATTAAAGCGGTTGAGGCTAAAAAAGGAAACGATGTTGAAGTGTATATGGATGTAAAAATTAAAATTAACGGTAGTCCATATCACCGTTTAATTGACCAAGAAGTAGATCTTGCAAGCGTACCGTGGAAAATATTTACTCACAACCCTTGGATTTTACCCTCACCTGTTGATTATCATAAAAAAGAGGAACGCCCAACAAGAGAGAACATACTCAAGAATCCTAACTTGGAGTTGAATAACAATTAAAATTAGTATCTTTTCATACTTATTCCATTTAAAAATGCTTAGTAGAAAAACCAAAAGAGAAAAACAACGAGAAGTACAATCTATTATCATTTTCTTGATCTTAGCAATTGTAATCATTTCTGTTTTAAGAAATAAATTTGGCTTATAAAATCAAAATGTTACTCCTAAAAAAGCTACTCCTAGTACTTGTAATCAGCCTTGTATCTTGTAAACAATCTTCGGAAAGTTTCCACAGTAAAACAAGCCCTTTTTTACCGCTAGACAAAGCTGAAATTCTAAACGATTCAATCCCTTGGGGAGCGTTTAATACTACATATGATATCGCAATAGGATTTCCTTTTACCTTTTTTGACAAAACATTTGACAGTCTTCATTTAGAAACTACAGGCAGAATAGTATTCGACGTGGAACATCAATATTTTGCCGATGCGTTTTCCGAAATCTCCATGCAAGATGCTGGATTTAATAATGATATATCTATGTCGCCAATTCGGTATAAAAATCAAATTTCAGAAAACAATAATGTTCTAATTATAGAATTTGAGAATGCCTCTTTTGCTTCCGACACCTTGTCTAGAGTTACATTTCAAATTAAATTACACGAAAAAAATGGTGTTTTTGAACTACATATGGGTCCAAATACCATTTCAAACTTTTCTAAAGCATTTCAAAATGGACCTCATTCAGGTGTTAGCAAAGTAATTAGTTATGGCCCTACCGTATATGAAAAACGAGTTATAGCCTACGGTAACGCTAAGAATCCTAGAGTAATTAGTAATCCAAAGCAAGAAAATGACCCTAAAATGTTAACTATTGAACACATGCCTGTTGAAGGCTCCATTTATAGTTTTTCAACTAAAAACTAATTTGATTAGCTATTTAATTTGAACATCACTTTTCTACCCTTAGATTACTCCTAAATAAAATCAATTAACTTTTTGCAAACGCTACTTGACTATGTAACTTTGCGCCTTGTTAAAATCAACACATTATGCTACAAGTACAAGACATTCGTGATAATAAAGACCGCTACATTAAAGCACTCACTAAAAGAGGAATTGATGCTGCTGAAGTATTCAAAAAAGTTTTAGATGCAGACGAAAACAGAAAAGCTACACAGACAAAACTTGACGAAACCCTAGCCGAATCTAATAGCGTTTCTAAAGAAATTGGAGATCTTTATAAATCTGGAAATGCGAAAGAAGCGAATGTACTAAAGGAAAAAACAGTTGCACTAAAGGAATCATCAAAAGAACTAAGTAGTCAACTTGATAGCATTTCAGAAGAACTTCAAAAACTTCTGTGGACGATTCCTAACATTCCTAATGATTTGGTTCCTGCGGGCCTGACAGAAGATGATAATGAGGAAACTTTTAGAGAAGGTGATATTCCTGTGCTTGCAGAGGGTTCTATGCCTCACTGGGAATTAGCAAAAAAATACGATTTAATAGATTTTGAACTTGGAGTAAAAATCACGGGTGCAGGTTTTCCAGTGTATAAAGGAAAAGGTGCAAGACTACAACGCGCACTTATCTCATACTTTTTAGATAAAAATACTGATGCTGGTTATACTGAATACCAAGTGCCGCTTTTAGTGAATGAAGCATCTGGTTTTGGAACTGGACAACTTCCAGATAAAGAAGGACAAATGTACCATGTAGGTGTAGATGATCTTTATTTAATACCAACGGCTGAAGTTCCTGTAACTAATATGTTTAGAAACGATTTAGTTCAAGAAGCAGATTTACCAATTACCTGTACAGGATTCACTCCTTGTTTTAGGAGAGAAGCAGGAAGTTATGGAGCACACGTAAGAGGTTTAAATAGATTACACCAGTTTGACAAGGTTGAAATAGTACGTATTGAACATCCGGATAATAGTTATAAAGCTTTAGACGGTATGGTAGATCACGTAACCGAAATTTTAAGAGAATTAAAACTTCCGTTTAGAATATTAAGATTATGCGGTGGGGATTTAGGTTTTACTTCTGCATTAACATATGACTTTGAAGTATTTTCAACAGCCCAAGATAGATGGCTGGAAATTTCTTCAGTCTCAAACTTTGAAGCTTTTCAAGCTAATAGGTTAAAGTTACGTTTTAAAAATGCCGATGGTAAAAACTCATTTGCACATACTCTTAATGGTAGCTCATTAGCATTACCAAGGGTTTTAGCAGGTATTTTAGAAAATTATCAAACACCAGAAGGAATTAAAATTCCTGATGTACTTGTTCCATACTGTGGTTTTGATATCATTTCGTAATAAAAATTAAATACCCGTATTACAAGTTTAGTTATACTGAGAATTAGTATAAAATATCCATCTTTAAAACGATGGATATTTTAGTTTTACACACTTGCCATAGTTAGTAAATCCATACCCTAGGCACGATTTTTGTTTTTACACAATCTATAAAACACTATCTTTACGTTATGCGCAATTTCATTCTTTTACTATTGCTGTTTGTAGGAACTACAAGCGTTGCTCAAAGCGAACTTTTAGCGAAAAACTATTTCGATAAAGGTGCGTATGAAAAAGCCATTTCACTGTACGAAAAACTTTATAAGGAATCTCCACACAAAACAGCATTCTTAGACAACTTAGTTGAATCGTACCAACAACTTGAACAGTTTGACAAAGCTGAAAAAGCACTAATTGAAAAGCTTGAAGGTAGAAGGTTCCAACCACAATACTATATTAATCTAGGTTACAACTACGCATTACAAAATCAAGATTCACTTGCGCAAATTAATTACAAACAAGCCTTAGAAGAAATTAATATTAAACCAAACTACGCTACTATAATTGCAAAACGATTTGAAGATTATAGCTTACTAGACGAAGCAATCCTAGCTTTCGAAAAAGGAATGGAACTAAACCCCAACCTTAATGCAAATATGCAATTAGCACGTATTTATGGAGAGCAAGGGAAGATAGAGCTTATGTTTACTAAATATATAGACTTAATAGAAACAAGACCCAACTATAAAAGTATTGCTCAACGCAATTTTAGTCTGTACGTAACAGAAGACCCACAAAACGAGGCGAACGGAATCTTAAGAAGAATTCTTCTAAAAAAACTGCAAGAGAATCCAGATGTGCTTTATAACGAACTATTAAGCTGGTTGTTTATACAGCAAAAAGATTTCAAAAAAGCATTCACACAAGAGAAAGCTATTTATAAGCGAACAGAAGAAGATTTAGGTGGAATTTCAGACTTAGCACTTATTGCTCTTGCGGATAGAGACTATGAAAACGCTGCAGCAATAATTAATTTTGTTATAGAAAATAGCGCTACTCCCGAAGCACAATTACAAGGCTATCAATACCTAATGAAGATAAAACTTGCAACTGCAAAAGAAGAAGACTATCCAGAAATAGAATCGCAATTTCAACAGTTATTAACCCAATACGGAAGTGGCTCTAAAACGTATTTATTACAAATTGATTACAATCATTTTTTAGCGTTTCAAGCAAAGAAATCTGAAACTGCAATTGAAAACCTAAAAGCACTTGCTAATGAAAAATTAAGTGCATATCAAGAAGCAAGGGTGAAAATGGAGCTTGCCGATATTCTTGTTTTTGAAGAAAAATTTAATCGTGCTTTAATTTATTACACACAAATACAAAAGAAAATACAAAGTGATGTTCTTGCACAAGAAGCACGTTTCAAAGTAGCTAGAACAAGCTATTTTAAAGGCGATTTTGTTTGGGCGAAAACACAACTTGATGTACTTAGAAAATCTGCTTCTCAACTTATCGCAAATGACGCCATCGAGTTATCTTTGATGATACACGATAATACTCAAGAAGACTCACTGCACACAGCGTTAAAAAAATACGCAACTGCAGATCTGCTTGCTCTACAAAATAAAGACAAACAAGCTATTGATGTTCTATCCGAAATTTTAACCAACCATAAAGGTGAAAAAATTGAAGATGAAGCCCTTTTAAAACAAGGAGGTTTATATGAAAAAATAGGTGATACAAAAAAAGCAGAAGCTAATTACTTAAAACTAATAGATCTTTTTAAAGAAGATATTTTAGCAGATGACGCTTATTTTAGACTTGCTAATTTATATGAGTATGAATTACAGGACCCTATAAAAGCTAAAGAATACTACGAACAAATTATTTTTAATTTTGAAGACAGTATTTACTTTATCGAAGCACGAAAAAAGTATAGAATGCTACGAGGAGATGCTATCGAATAGACATCAAACCATTTTAATACCAGCAAAAATTAAATTTACCCATGTACATATACAACGTAACTATAAATATAGAAAACAGTGCACACGACAATTGGTTAGAGTGGATGAAAAACACTCATATTCCTGCTATGTTAGACACTCGAAAATTTTCTAAAGCGTTAATGACTAAAGTACAAATTGAAGAAGAAATGGGAGGTACAACCTATTCCGTTCAATACCACACAGACAGCAAAGAGACCTTAGAAAAATACTATGAGGAAGATGCTCCTAAGTTAAGATCACAAGGCAAACAATTTGAAGGAAAGTTTGTTGCCTTTAGAACTGAACTTGAAATTATCTGTGAGCAATAATCTCACAATAAACAATATTTTACATTTACAGCAATCGTCAATAAAGACCTCAAATGGCTAAAAATAAAAAGAAGAAATACAGTTCTAATTTTTCTCGTGACTCAAACGAAGTTAGAGCAAAAAAGCATTTAGGTCAACATTTTTTGACAGACGAAACTGTAGCTAAAAACATTGCTGAAACACTAACACATAAAGGTTATAAAAATGTATTAGAAATAGGTCCAGGAACTGGAGTTCTAACAAAATATCTTGTTGAAAAGGACATCAATCTAGTAGCAATGGATCTTGACAAAGAATCTATTATTTACTTAGAAAACCACTACCCAAACGAAAATTTACAAATATTAGAAGCAGATTTTCTAAGAGAGGATATGCAGGATTATTTTGGCACAGAACAATATGCTGTAACGGGTAATTTCCCTTATAATATTTCTACTCAAATTGTTTTTAAAACTTTAGAAAATAAAGAGCAAGTTCCAGAATTTACTGGAATGTTTCAAAAGGAAGTGGCTATGCGCATTTGTGCAGATCACGGTTCTAAAACGTATGGTATTATGTCAGTTTTAACACAGGCATTTTATGATGCTGAATATCTTTTTACCGTTCCTCCCACTGTATTTAACCCGCCACCTAAAGTGGATAGCGGAGTGTTGAGACTTACTAGAAAACCCTCGCTTGAACTTACTTGTTCAGAGCCATTTTTATACAAAGTTGTGAAAACTGCATTTCAGCAGCGAAGAAAAACATTGCGTAACAGTTTAAAAACGTTTGATATTTCGGATAAACTTAAAGAAGATGTTATATTTGGCCAGCGACCAGAACAGCTATCAGTAGCACAGTTTATCGCACTCACCACAAAATTGGAAGCAGATGCAGTTTCAACTAACGACTGATTTTATAGCCACAATTGAGCAGCTTATCGCTAATAAAGATGGGCATGCACTTCGTGAGCTTTTAAAAGAATATCACTTTGCTGATGTAGCAGAATTACTGGAAGAACTTAACAGTGATGAAGCAACCTACTTAATTAAGCTACTTAAAAGTAAAATTACTTCTGAAGCTCTAATGGAGCTTGATGAGGATTTAAGAGAACGTATTCTTGAAAATCTAACTCCTACTGAAATTGCACAGGAATTAGAAGAACTAGACACCGATGATGCTGCAGATATAATTGCTGAATTAGATGACAAAACTCAGAAAGAGGTAATTGATAAAATTATTGATGAAGAGCACGCTGCAGATATTGTTGAACTGTTAAATTATGACGAAGATACAGCTGGAGCCTTAATGGCAAAGGAATTAGTACAAGTAAAAGAAACTTGGACAGTTGCAGGATGTGTTAGAGAAATGCGCAGACAAGCAGAAAATGTTACCCGCGTTCATTCTATTTATGTAACTAACAGAGAAGGAAAACTTACAGGTAGACTTTCATTAAAAGATCTACTTACAGCTAGTGAAAAAACGAAAATTAGCGAAATATTTATTCCAAAAGTTGACTACGTTACAGTACATACAGATAATGAAGAAGTCGCTAGAATCATGCAAAAATATGATTTAGAAGCTATTCCTGTGGTGGACGAAAACGGCGTTCTAGTGGGACGCATTACTATTGATGATATAGTAGATTTCATTAAAGAAGAAGCGGAAAAAGATTACCAAATGGCCGCTGGTATTTCGCAGGATGTAGAGGCAGATGATAGTATAATTGCCCTTACTCGTGCAAGACTCCCATGGTTATTTTTAGGCCTTTTAGGAGGTGTGGGTGCAGCAGCAATTATGGGTGGTTTTGAAGAGGTTTTAAACAACCACGCAATACTATTATTATTCACACCGCTTATCGCAGCAATGGCAGGAAATGTTGGTGTGCAATCTAGCGCTATTATCGTGCAAGGTCTCGCTAATGATGATGTTAAAGGAAGTATTGGAAACAGATTAATTAAAGAAATGTTGCTTGCAGCACTTAACGGTGCAGCACTTGCCACAGTATTATTTTTCTTTATTTGGGGTTGGAAAGGAACTATTGATTATGGTCTTTCAATATCGGTTTCATTATTTGTTGTTATAATTGTGGCAGGAATCATTGGAACATTTATTCCTTTATTTTTACACAAACGAGGTATTGATCCAGCTATAGCAACAGGCCCCTTTATTACTACAAGTAATGATATTTTCGGTATTTTAATTTATCTATATATTGCTAAATTAATACTTGGAATATAACTATTGCTTTAGTTCTAAGCTAAATAACCTTTTTAATAGTATGGAAGAATTAAGGCAAACTAAAAACTTTACAAAACGTGATTATCGATTAAGTGAAAATAAACTTTTTTACAACCACTCTAAGTTCGGAAATAGTAATGAAATAGATATTCCCTTTGAAAACATAGAAGGAGAAAAAGTAAGTCACAAAATATCGAATAACAATACATTGTTTTTCTCTGTGTTAGTTTATATAGTTGCAATAGCCCTTTTTATTAGTAAAATTAATAATGGAGGAGATGATCAGTCTGTGTCTTTATTTTGGGCCGTTATTGCTACGATAATCCTTGCCTTTTATTGGTTCAATAGAGACGACTTTTGGAAAATAAAACTTACAGACAACAATTACCTATACATTCATAAAAATATCCCTAATAAAGAAATACCTGAAAATTTTATTAATAGTTTAATATCTAAAAGAAATGAATATTTAAAAGAAAACTATTTAATTATTGATGAGAATCTTGACTACCAAAGTCAATTATCAAATTTTAAATGGTTAAAATCAATAGGAGCTATATCAAAAATAGAATTTGAAGAAAAATATTTAGAACTGAAAGCTACGGTAAATCCTAGAAAAACTGATATTGGCTTCGGTAAATAAGCTACAAATCCCTACTTTTTAAACAGCGCCCTCTAGGCTCATCTGCTTCAAAGAGTACAGCTTCAGAATGCAGAAACCTTGCGGCAGCAGCTGAATCCTTTACCTTGGGCGTACTTCGCTTTAACATTTCAGCTTCAAAATCGTTTAACACATATTTTCTAATACCAACTTCTCTCCATTGAGATGAAGGCTTGCATCCGCTTGTAATGCCGCGAGCCAAGGCTAATGCATCTAATAACGCTTGGTTTGCTCCCTGACCTTTAAAAGGGCTCATAGGGTGGGCCGCATCACCTATTAGTGTTATTTGCTCTTCGTTTTGTAATAAAGCTGGTGTTAAAATTTCACGATCATAAACGGGGTATCCCGAAATTTGACTTTCTAAAGTTGCTGCTATTATTTGTGGAATAGGACTATGCCATTGAGTTCTTTGAGTTGCTTCCTCCTTAATTGATTTAACTCCTTTTTTATTTAAAGAAATCGCTTCATCTTCAGAAAAAGGAAAGCTAAGTTGCCACATAATAGCATCATTTGTAAAAGGCATCATATAAATTCGCTCATGACCATTTGCTGTTTGAAATACTGTAGCCGAATCTAACAGAGAATCATCATTATCATCAATATCAGCTAAAGGGCAAATCCCTAAAATTACCATACACCCTAAGTAATGTAAAGGGCTTATATTTTCGCCAATGACCAATTTTCGTAGTGTACTTCTAATTCCATCTGCTCCAACTACAAGATCTGCTTTTTCTATCATTAGCTCGCCATTTACTTCAAAATCTAAGCTAATTTTACCGTTTTCAGATTTCTTATAACTTAATAGTTGATGTCCCCACTGTACTTTTTCAATTCCTCCTAGCTGCTCTAATAAAGCCAATCTAAGGGATTGTCGAGCAATGTGCACATTTGTGTTTTTAGGTGATTTTTCAGCATCAGATGCCATCCACTTTCTCATTCCCCATTCGCCAATTACTTTTCCTTCAGTAGTATGAACTATATGTCGTGTTGAAACTACACCTTCTTTCAATGAAAAAATACCGAAACCATCAATTGCCTTACTTGCTTGTTGCAAGGTTAGTCCGTATCCTTGAGAGCGAGCATCAAAGGTAGTATCACGTTCATAAAGTGTAAATGGTATTCCACGATGCAAACACGCAACTGCAAGAGCAATACCACCAATTCCGCCACCTATAATAGCAACATGTGGGTAATTTTCTTTGTCAGGAATTGGAAAATTAGACGTTGAAACCAAGCCAGAACCTGAACAATTAGTACACGGATATTGATGCCCTTTAGGTCGAATAGGTTCATTGCTTTCACCATTAGATTTTTCAAATTGATCAAGTTCTCTTAAATATTGAAGTCGGGCTTTTTTACGAATTCTTCGACTCCTTTTGCCGCGTCCTTTGCACTCATCACACATTGTCCATTTATCGTAAACAGCTTTCATAGTTTAGAGAATACGTTCAGCAATTAGTGATAGTAGAAATGTTTCTCGTTCTATTGACATTCCCATTTTTTCACTAGTTGCCATCGTCAATTTATTATGTTCTATAGCTTCATGAATATTAACCCATTTAGCTTTCATACCATTATTGGTTTCGTAATGCTCAAGATTTGATTCACCTAATTCTTTATTCACCTCACAGGTATAGCAATAAGATATCATATGCTGAATATCAAAATTTGATTTATACCAAGGCCTGTATTCTTCATAAATTCCAAATGGCTTAATATTCTTTATATCTTCAGCACCAGTTTCTTCATTAAGCTCACGTATCATTCCTTCAATTAAATCTTCACCCTCATCTAAGCCACCGCCAGGAAGGCTGTAATCTTCATAACGCTCTGTATAAAGCAACAAAATTGCGTTGCCTTGTATTGCTATGCTTCTGGTGGACAACCTCGTGAAAACCGACTTGTTTTCTAAAGTGTCTATATCAGGATGGTAATGGGTTTTTAAATTCTGCATTTAGAAAACTACTTTTTTGCAAAACTAGAGGAAACTAATCCAATATTTAAAATTGAAGCGCTTTATTAATTAGATGCTAAAACAAAAAATACACAATTAACTTTTTTTAGTAAATAGTTGATAGAGTTTAATTAAAACTATTAATGCAGCGTGTGAAACCACTAACAAACCACCATAAAACAAAACTCCAAGAGAATTTCCATATCTGAAATTTTCTGAATCCGAAAACACGTTAATCATTATGATTAAATACACAATATATAAAAGCATATTCCATTTGTAAAAAGCTTTGTTTTTAGAAGATAAAAGTCCGTAAATTAAAAACACTAGTATAGCGAAATAAGCGCTATAAAGTATCAAAAATTCGCTGCCTGTTGGAAACATCGTCTAAGTTAATTGTGAGAAAGGGAACGAATAAATTAATATAATAACATATTTGTTTATGTTTTTTGAATCCCAAAAATCAACATTTATTAGGTAATTTTATATTCTAAAAATAAGTATAAAATGTCCAATAATAATTTCTCCCAAACAATTGAAGTAACTTCAGAACACATTGATGATTATAATCACGTAAACAACTTGGTATACCTACAATGGTGCCTCGATGTAGCACAGGGACATTGGGATAAATATGCTTCAGAAGAGATAAGAGAAAACTATGTTTGGTATGTACTTAACCACAATATCAACTATAGAGCATCTGCATTTAAAGGAGAAACACTCGAAGTACATACGTGGGTAGAATCTATAGAAGGTGTAAAAAGCACTCGAAATTATAAAATTGTACGCCTAAGTGATAATAAAGTTCTTGTTGAAGCTTCTACACTCTGGTGCTTGTTAGACGCAAAAACCGTTCGTGCTACCCAAGTACCTGATGAAATTCGTAACTTGTTTGCTTAAGCTAAAACTACTCATTAGCTATAATACCTACAATTATGAAACCGATTAATGTTAAAGAAAAGTTTGCTAAATTCAGCAAACAATGGCATCCACATCAAATTGCAACCGTAGATAATATGCAGGTAATTCTTGCTAAAATTCAAGGCGAATTTGTCTGGCACAAACACGATAATGAAGATGAATTGTTTTTTATACAAAAGGGAACCCTTGAAATGCATTTTAGAGATCGTGTAGAAATTGTAAAAACGGGCGAATTAATAGTTGTGCCAAAAGGAGTTGAACATTGCCCAAAAAGTCATGGTGATGAAGAGGTACACGTGTTATTATTTGAACAATTAAATACGAAACACACAGGCGATATCAGACACGAAAAAACACAAACAGAATATCCACGTATTTAAATACAAACTGAAATGTTAGTTTAACAATGGCTGTTCACATGTGTTTTATTATGGTCTTTTCTAAACCCAAGGTTTTTGTTTTATTATATTTATACGAACAATTAAATATTAAGATACTTTCAGAAATACAACCAAACTAGTTATTAAGTTTCAAAACTTTTTATCAATTACACTTATGAAAATACTTCACCTAGATCAAAACCATCCATTATTATTAAAACAATTAGCAGAAGCTGGTTTTGAAAATGCAGAAGATTACACGTCGTCTCGTGAAGCTATTGAGCAAGTAATTGAACATTATCAAGGCATTGTTATAAGAAGCAGATTTAATATTGATAAAGCTTTTATGGATAAGGCTACAAATCTAAAATTTATAGCTCGAGTAGGAGCAGGACTAGAAAGTATTGATGAAGCGTACGCTGCTAAAAAAGGAATTAGCTTAATTTCATCTCCTGAAGGAAATAGAAATGCCGTGGGAGAACACACTTTAGGGATGCTACTTTCACTATTCAACAACCTAAACAAAGCAGATCGACAAGTGAAAGCTGGAAATTGGTTAAGAGAGGATAATCGAGGTATTGAAGTAGATGGTAAAACCATTGGTATTATAGGTTACGGAAACATGGGTAAAGCGTTCGCGAAAAAACTTAGAGGTTTTGACTGCACAGTACTTTGTTATGATATTAAAGAAAATGTAGGCGATGAAAATGCAGAACAAGTATCCTTAGACCAGTTTAAAAATGACGTTGATGTTGTTAGCTTACACACCCCGTGGACTCCACTTACAAACAAGATGATAGACACTCATTTTATTGATGGATTTGCAAAACCATTTTGGCTTTTAAATACTGCTAGAGGCAAAAGTGTAGTCACTAAAGATTTAGTAAAAGCATTAAAATCGACAAAAATAGTAGGCGCAGGTCTTGATGTACTTGAGTATGAAAAGTTAAGTTTTGAGTCACTTTTTTCTTCGGAAATGCCACAAGAATTTAAAGAGCTACTTGAAATGGATAATGTAATCCTGAGTCCGCATGTGGCAGGATGGACTGTTGAGAGCAAACAAAAATTAGCACAAGTTATTGTTGATAAGATTATTGCAGAATTCGCATCATAAAGATTGAATTTAATCTTTATACTAAAACATATTTTATGAAAAGAGTTACAGGAATAGGCGGTTTGTTTTTTAAAACCACAGACCCAAAAGCAACAAAGGATTGGTATAAAAAACACCTAGGTTTTGACACAGACGATTGGGGATGTACCTTCTGGTGGAAAGATGAAAATGGCAACAAATGTTCAACACAATGGAGCCCAATGCCTCGGGAAACTGATTATTACAAACC
Organism: Patiriisocius marinus; assembly: GCF_008974325.1. Lineage (GTDB taxonomy): Bacteria > Bacteroidota > Bacteroidia > Flavobacteriales > Flavobacteriaceae > Patiriisocius > Patiriisocius marinus. The sequence continues at coordinate 625,459 of NZ_BKCG01000001.1, forward strand.
ATCAGACAAGCCTTTTATGTTTAATTACAGAGTTGAAAACCTAGTAGGGCTTCTTAAACTATTGAAAGAAGAAGGTGTTACTATTATTGGAGAAATTCAGGAATTTGAATATGGGAAATTTGGTTACATTATGGATAATGATGGTAACAAAATTGAATTATGGGAACCAATTGATAAAGTTTTCGAAAAAAATAATTAACCTTTATTTAAAGAAAAATTCAAGAAATTTTGAGTTAAAGTTATTTATTATCGTGATATTGCAATATAGATAATTACGTTAATCCATTAACACTAAAAACAATGGGCGTTTCAAAAAGACATCTTCACACAATGAGTGTGAATCAATTAGCAGATATGGCAAAGGTGCTTTCACATCCTGCACGTATTTCAATTTTAAATTATGTTGGTGATTGCGATGGTTGTTTATGTAAGGATATTTCAGAAACTATTAAACTTTCTCAACCTACTACATCGCAACATTTACAAATAATTAAAAAAGCGGGATTGCTTAAAAGTAAATTTGAAGGCAAAAGTCAATACTACCGTATCAATATTGAAAAACTAAATAAGCTAAAAGGTTTATTTCAAGAGTTTTTTGAAACTACGGAAGCTAAATGTGGGTAACACAATTATAACTAAACCAACCTCTTATTATGGAAATTATCGTTAAAATATTAATAGGATGTATCGCATTCCTTCACCTCTATTTTCTTTATTTTGAAATGTTCGCTTGGGAAACTTTAGGAAGAAAAATCTTTAAAAACTTTCCTAAAGACCTTTTTAAACCAACTAAATCTATGGCTGCAAACCAAGGTTTATATAATGGATTTTTAGCAGCAGGATTAATATGGACATTTTTTATTGATAATGACATTTGGCGTTTATACATCTCTGTATTTTTTCTTAGTTGTGTAATTATCGCAGGTGTTTATGGTGCTTTAACAGTTAGTAAAAAAATTCTTTATGTTCAGGCAATTCCTGCAATTATCGCATTAGTATTAATTCATTTGTAGTAATCAAGCCATTTTGAAAATTAAAACCCGCATTGTTTTTAAATAGCAATGCGGGTTTTTCTATAAAAAAAATTCGTTTTCAAAAGACAATCCTAGATAGATGTTAATTAATAACTAAGTCTTTAATAATAGTTTAACAAAAGTCTTCCATTGTACATACAGTGTGCTTCAAAGGGATTTATATCGTAAAATTTCAGCTTTGCTATAAAACCTTAAGATTTTGTTATGAGACAACTTTACCTTAGTGACCTATCTTTAAGCTTATTATAAAATTAAACTCTAGACTATGTCCCAGGCAAAACCAGATTTCAGCAACCTTAAAGCATTATATATTAATTGTACTCTCAAGAAGTCGCCACAAATGAGTCATACCAAATCACTCATGGATGTTTCTATAAACATTATGCGTGATGAGGGTGTTACTGTTGAATACTTGCGTTTAGTAAATCACGATGTGGCTTACGGTGTCTATCACGACATGAAAGAACATGGTGTTGAGACTGATGAATGGCCAGAAATATTTAAGAAAGTAGAAGATGCAGATATTTTAGTTATTGGAACTCCTATATGGTTAGGTGAAAAATCGTCTGTAGCTACAAAACTTATTGAAAGACTTTACGGAGAAAGTGGTAACAGAAATGAAAAAGGACAGTACTATTTTTATGGAAAAGTAGGCGGTTGCATAATTACAGGTAATGAAGATGGAATTAAGCATGTGGCTATGGGAACACTTTATGCAATGCAACATATAGGCTACAGTATTCCTCCGCAAGCAGATTGCGGATGGATTGGTGAAGCTGGTCCTGGACCAAGTTATAATGACGAAGAAAGTGGTGCAAAACAAAATGACTTTACAAATAGAAATACGACGTTTATGACGTATAATCTACTTCATCTATCTAAAATGCTAAAAGACCAAGGTGGTTATCCAGCATATGGAAACTCTAGAGGAGACTGGGATGATGGATCTAGATGGAATTTTGAGAATCCTGAATACAGATAGAATTATTACTTTGTTGGAGATTTATTAGAACCATTAGCATAGTTTTTTTCTAACTCTGCTTGAAATTCTTCCATAACAGGTTTTACCGTACTTTCTGGCAAATCTGCAATACGAATGTACATCAATCCGTCTATTGCATTATTAAATAATGGATCAACATTAAATGCTACAACTTTTGCGTTTTGCTTTATGTACTTTTTGATAAGTACAGGCATCCGTAAACTTCCTGGTTCAACCTCGTCTATAATTTTATCAAATTTATTAAGATCTGCAGCACTTGCATCAAATACAAAGTCTTTATCTGCATCTTTTAATTTAACTTTATATTCTTTTTTAGGGTTGATATATTGAGCAATATATGGGTCGTAGTAATTTGACTTCATAAATTCAATCATTAATGATTTAGAGAACTCAGAAAACTTATTACTGATACTTACTCCACCAATAAGAAAACGGTGTTCTGGATAGCGTAATGTCGTGTGTACAATACCTTTCCAAAGTAAAAATAGTGGCATTGGCTTTTGTTGATATTCCTTGATGATAAAGGCACGTCCCATTTCAATAGACTTACTCATCATATCATATAATTCGGGTTCAAACCTAAACAGATCTTGAAGGTAAAACCCATCAATACCAAACTGTTTAAATATTTTAGCCCCTAATCCCATTCTATAGGCACCGGCTATTTTTTTAGCTTGATTATCCCATAAAAACATATGATGATAATAAGAATCAAATCTATCTAGATCAATCGCCTTGTTGGTTCCTTCGCCAATTTCTCTAAAAGTAATTTCACGTAAACGACCTATTTCCTGCAATATATTGGGCATTGAAGCCGCCGTAGCTAGAAATACCTCGTAATTTTTACTTTCTAAAAGTCTTTTTTCGTCAGAGCGCAACTTATCAACTTCTTTCTCAATTGTAACTTTAGAAATTTCTCCAGCAATCTTTTTAGGTGCTTTAGGAATTTTTAATTTTGAAGGAATATTTTCAAGTAATTTCTTTTTCTCAAACGGATTTGAGAGCATATAAGTTTTCTTTCTTAAAAATGCTGAAAAATCTTCGATTGATTCATACTCAGATTGATTAGCAACACTTATAGGGTTTCCAATTCTTATTTTTATTGTTCGTTCCCCTTGCGTTAGTAACTCTGAAGGTAACTTAGCTGTGCGAAGTAAATCGCTCATTGAAGCTAAGCTGTAAAATGTCTTGCTATTTCTTGCATGAAAATAAATGGGAAGTACTGGTACATTTGCTTTCTTAATAATTTTTATCGCACTTGGCTCCCATTCTTTATCTACAATTTTATTATTCTCATCTCGAGCAGTAGAAACCTCTCCGGCTGGAAAAATACCTAATGGATGTTCTTCTTTTAAATGAAAAAGAGCTTGTTTAATCCCTAAAACGCTAGATTTTATTTCCTTTCGTGTTTCAAAAGGATTTACTGGCATTATATATTCCTTCAAAGGCTCAATACGATGGAGTAAAAAATTAGCAATTATTTTATAATCTGATCGATGTTGCAATAACAACTTCAATAAAATAATACCGTCAATACCACCAAGTGGATGATTTGAAATAGTAATAAATGCTCCTTTTTTAGGAATTCTTCTTAAATCTTCCTCCGGTATTTCAAATTTTACATCAAAATCCTTAAGTAATTTTTCAATAAATATTTCTTCAGAAAGATGCTTATTACTATCATACACTTTATTGAGAGTAGTAATTTTAAGGATTCGCATCAATGCCATGCTTATACCAGTTCCAATAAACCCAAGTTTATCGACTTTGATTGCTTTTGCAAATTCTTTAGTATTTACTAATCCCATTAAGTTAGCGGTTGTTTAATCAAGCTTAAAAACAAAGATACCAAAAAACCTTTGAGCCTAGTCTTTAATTACTAATTGCACTGTTTCTCTACTTTCTTGTTTAAGTAGTACAATTTTATTTTTTTCTAATTGTTTAATTTCCTTTGGTTCTGAATGTCTTACAGTGTAAAGTGTTACATTTTCGTTCCAGCTTACTTTAAATTTAGAACGAAGTTTAGACAATAATGGCTCTAAGTTAGCATACTTATTATCTACAACTACCGAAAAACTAATAGCACTATTCTGTATCAATTCTACTTTCATTTTATAGAAATGTAACCATTTGAAAACATCGCCAATACGGTCTTCCATCATAAAACTAAAATCTAATGATGATAATGAAATAAGTACTTGATTTCGTTTCAAAATAAAACAAGAAACTGCAGGATCGAGTGTCGTTCCTTTTCCCACACAAGTTCCAGCATTTTCTGGCTCATAAAATGATTTTACAAATAGTGGAATTTCTTTTCTTTGCAGTGGTTGCAATGTTTTAGGGTGAATAACTGAAGCCCCATAAAATGCTAATTCAATAGCTTCTCTATACGAAATGTGATTTAGTAATGTTGTTGTGCTAAAGTATCGAGGATCTGCATTTAAAACTCCAGGAACATCTTTCCAAATAGTAACACTATCTGCATTTAAACAATATGCAAAAATTGCTGCAGTATAATCACTCCCTTCCCTACCTAAAGTAGTTGTAAAATTATTTTTAGCTTCAGTACCTAAAAATCCTTGAGTAATGGTAATTCCAGTCTTAGATACTGCAGTCAGAATTTTAATTTGTGAAGCCTGCCAATCTACATTTGCATCTCTAAATGAATCATCAGTTACAATACACTCTCTTACATCTAATAGTGTATTTGAAATATGTTGCTCATTTAAAAATGTTGAAACTATTAACGTTGAAAGCATTTCGCCATATCCCACTACTTGATCATAAACAAAGGCATGATTAGTCGATTTATTAGTTTTTAAAAAACCGCGTAATCCATCTAATATTTCTTTGATATCACTAAAAATTAAATGCTGTTTATTTTTAAAAATATCAATAGATATATTTATATGAAATTGTAAAACTTCATTAATTGCTAATTCTAGAGCATCTGGCGATTTAAAATATGAATCAACCACCTTTTCAAGTGCGTTTGTCATTTTACCCATTGCTGAAATAACGATAACAAGATCTTTTTCATCACATTTAGTGATGACTGTTGCTACATTCTTAACTCCTTCAGCGTCTTTAACTGAAGCTCCTCCAAATTTGAAAATTTTCACTATTCTTTTTCTAAAAAGTTTGACAATCCTTCTTCATCCATTTGTACTAAATACCAATCTTTTAATAAATTGGCTCCGGTGCTTTCATAAAAATTAACGGCTGGCTTATTCCAATCTAAAACTACCCATTCCACTCTTTTTACACCGTGATCGTTTGCAAATTTCATAACCTGTGTATACAAAGCCTTACCTACACCTAAACCACGTTTATTTTCCTTTACAATTAAATCTTCTAAATGAACCGTTTTACCTTTCCAAGTTGAAAATCTGAAATAACAAATTGCCATACCAACAATCTCGTCATCCAAAATCGCAATATAGCAATAGAACAATGGATTATTTCCAAAACCATTTGCAATCAAATCGTCTGTGGTGATAGCAACAGCGTTAGGTTCCTTTTCAAAAATGGCAAGCTCTTTGATTAAATCAAGAACTGCAGGCATATCTTGAACTGATGCTTTACGTATATTTAATTTCATTAAAAGTGGTTTTGAGTAGCAAATATCGGTTCAATTTCTTAAAAATAGCGATATTTGCTATAAATTCACGACAACCAACCATAATGGCAAACAAAAATCAAACACTAGGAGAATTTATTATTGAAAACCAAACTGAGTTTAAATACTCTTCTGGCGAACTTTCACGTTTAATAAATTCAATAAGATTAGCAGCTAAAGTTGTTAATCATGAGGTCAATAAGGCTGGGTTAGTTGATATTCTGGGAGCCGCTGGTGACACCAATATTCAAGGTGAGGACCAACAGAAACTAGACGTATATGCAAACGATGTTTTTATAAAAACATTGACAAATCGTGAAATTGTTTGTGGTATAGCTAGTGAGGAAGAAGATGATTTTATTACCATCATAGGAAGAAACAAAAAAAACGACAATAAATATGTTGTGCTAATGGATCCCCTTGATGGCTCTAGTAATATCGATGTTAACGTTTCGGTAGGTACTATATTTTCTATCTATCGCCGTATTACACCAGAAGGAACTCCGGTTACTTTAGAAGATTTTCTTCAACCAGGAAACAAACAAGTTGCAGCTGGATATATTGTTTACGGAACATCTACTATGATTGTTTATTCCACTGGTCATGGTGTTAATGGATTTACATTGAACCCTGCAATTGGTACTTATTATTTATCTCACCCAAATATGCAATTTCCATTAGATGGAAATATATATTCTGTAAATGAAGGTAATTATGTTCATTTCCCACAAGGAGTGAAAGACTATATTAAATATTGCCAACAAGAAGAAGGTGATCGCCCTTATACATCTAGGTATATTGGTTCACTTGTGTCAGACTTTCATAGAAATATGATTAAAGGTGGTATTTACATGTATCCAAATACAAGCAAAGACCCTAAAGGGAAGTTGCGATTATTATATGAATGTAACCCTATGGCTTACTTAGCAGAGCAAGCTGGAGGTTTGGCTAGCGATGGTCATATGCGAATTTTAGATATAACCCCTACAGAACTTCATCAAAGAGTTCCTTTTTACTGTGGAAGTAAAAATATGGTAGAAAAAGCTGAACATTTTATGAAAAACGCATAATTACATTTTTAATAGCCTCAATTACAGCTAATTTTATTAAGTTTATCCTATTGAATAAAAATCTCTATGAGTAAAAAGACTAACACACAAGACCAAGAATCGATACAAGATTCAAGTTCAAAGATTGAAGCAATCAAAAACCTCATCTTTGGTGAAAACATACAACAGTATGGTTCCGAGTTTGAAGATTTAAAAAAGGTTATTGATAAGCAAAAGGCCGCTCTCGAAACGTATATCGAAGAAATAAGAGGCGAACTTATGCAAGCTATTGATTCATTAAGTACAGATGTAAATATTCGTATTACTGATCTAGAAGACTCAATGAACGAAAAAACAGAAACACTTACAAAACAAAAAGTAGACAAAAAGGAATTAAGCAAAATGCTCATTTCACTTGGCGAAAAAATAGGTGCTTAAAATTTCGGCTCAATTTAATTAGTTTATTGAAAATCTAAATATGCTGCAACAAGAAGAGGAAAAACTACAACTCCTTAGAGATCTCCTGTTAGTTGATGACAGGGAAGTTGCAAGTGCTGTGAACGAAAAACTTGAGGAGATAGCTTCTACTATTGAAACACAAGCAAAACTTTCTGAAAAAATAAACCCTATAATTGAGGCTCGTCTTAAAGAGTTTGTGACTCAAATTCCCGCTTCTTTGGGACCCGTTATCACACAAACACTTAAAACACAGATTCAATTTAGTAAAGACGAAGTTGTTGAAGCGTTGTACCCTATTTTGGGTAAAATGATTAAAAGATATATTGCAAATGAAATTGCAAAACTTTCTGAATCCATCAATCAAAAAGTGAATAATACCTTTTCAATGGCATCTTTCAAACGAAAAATGAAATCTAAATTTTCGGGTGTTAAAGAAAGTGAAATTATGTTGAGCGAACTAGATGCTCCTAAAATCAATGAAGTTTTCGCTATTCAAAAAGGGTCTGGAATTTTATTAGGAAACTATAGTTTAAGTAGTAAAGTTGATAAGGATATGGTAAGCGGAATGCTTACTGCCATTAAAAGTTTTGTAGAAGATGCATTTGAAGGCGGAGCTCAAAATTTAGAATCTATAGAATATGAACTCTATAGTATTCATATTCAAAATTTTCACACATACTATATTGCCGTTGTAATTTCAGGAAGTTATACTAGAGCTTTTGAAAGCGATTTAGAAAATAGCCTTTTCAAGGTATCAGAAAAATTATCATCAAAAATTAATACATTATCAAGATCTGAGGTAGATAGTATTTTAGAATCCCTTTTCAAAAGTTGGCAATCTAACTAATGTAAAGGTTTTTGAGATAAAGCGACTATAAAACCACTTTTAGTACCATAAACCATCATTAAAATAAGCTATACGAGTAAAATGGCCTTTTGAGAAATTATTCAATTGTATTGAATAATTAAATACAGAATTCTATTTTAAGAGTATATTTATATTTTTAAATTTAAAAAACAATGTCACACCCAAAAAAAATTGTAATTCTCGGACATTTCGGTGTTGGAAAAACAAGTTTAATACGCCAATTTGTTGATTCACAGTTTAGTGAAGACTACCTAGTTACAGTAGGAGTTCATGTAAAGAAAAAATCTGTTACAATAGATAACAATGAAATTACATTAGTAATTTGGGATATTGAAGGGAACACTTCTATTGACAAAGCAAGAAAATCGTACCTATTAGGATCGCACGGTTTTATTTACGTTTTTGATTTAACTAGACCAGAAACTTATGCTAATCTTAAAGATCAGCTTCATTATTTAAAAGAAGAATATGCTAACGTACCTGTTGTAGTACTTGGCAACAAGGCAGATCAATTTGGCACAACAGTTTCTAAAGAATATTTTAGCACAAAGGAATTTGAAGATTGCCTATTTACTAGTGCATTAACGGGAGAAAATGTTGATAATGCTTTTGTTAAACTCACTAAAAAAATTATAGAATAATGAGTTTAAGCAATATAAAATCTAACTTTTTAAAGAACAAAATACAAGTATTACAAATTGATACTGAAGGAACAATTCTTGAAAGTGACAATAGTTTATTTGTAGTTGATAACGGCACTTCTATTGTAGATTTACATCCATTTTTCTATACCATAACCCCAGAACTTGAAAACTTAGAAAAGGCAATTAGCTATCCTTGTGTTAATGTTGAAATTGGTAAAGAAGAGAAAATAATTGACATTGAAGTTAAAAAAATAGATACTGAAATCTTTATAACAATTATTGATTTCACCCAGCACTACCAAGACTCGCACCCACTAGTTCAAGAAAAAAATGAAGCTTCTATAGCTAAAAACAAACTAGCTTTTGAGAGAGAGTTATTGTTTGCTAAAGAAGATTTTAAAAATAGTTTTCTAGCGCATTTAAACCACGAAATTAGAAACCCTCTTAATAGTCTATTAGGATTTACAGAGGTTTTATCTAAAACAAACTTAACATTTCAGCAAAAAGAAACTGTTAATGTAATCACTAAAACTGGAACACACATAAAAGTTTTAATGGATGATCTTTTAGATATCTCTAATATTGAAACTGGAATTTTAACTATAAAAAATATTCCTTTTAACCTTAACAATATTGTAGTCAATATTGTTAAGCACTTCCAGATTAAACAAAAAGATTCAAATATTGAACTAAGTTATGAAATTGGTAAAAAGGTGCCTGCTAAGCTTTTTGGAGACCCGACAAGACTAAACCAAATTTTATATAATCTATTACATAACGCTTACCATAATACCGAAGAAGGAACCATTGTTGTTAAAGTAGTTAACAAAACCCCAGGAGAGTCTACTGCATTATTAAACTTTATAATTAAAGATACAGGAAAAGGCATATCTAGTAAAAATCTAGATAAACTCTTCGACTCATACGTTCAATTAGAAGTAGAAAAAATAAAACCCTTAGGACAAGGATTAGGATTGAAAATAGTTCAAGACCTTGCACAATTAATGGGTGGAGAAGTAAGCGTAAAAAGCGAACTAAACGAAGGAAGTGAGTTTTGCGTTGAAATTCCTTTTAAAACCAGAGAAAAAGCTTCAAAGAAAAAAACTGTAGCAAAAGGATCTGGGCTTTTATTGAGCAAACGAATACTTGCCGTTGAAGATGATCAAATAAGTCAAATGCTTTTAATGAAACAATTTCTATCTGACGATAGTAGTTGCTACCTTGAAATAGCAGCTGATGGTGCTCAAACTAAAGATCTCTTAGAGAAAAAACAATACAGTGCCATCATTCTAAAGCGAAAAATTAAAGATATCTCTGGACTAGAGTTGATTGAATATATTCGTAATCACCCTAATCCTAAAATTTCTGAAATTCCAATAATTGTTGCAACGGGAATGGCAATGATCGAAGAACAAGAAGAAGCATTAGCTGCCGGAGCATCTGCTTTCTTAAAGAAACCATACACTCAAAAGGAACTATTTAAGTTGCTTGAAAAGCTGTAATTACTATTACTTTTTGTTAAGTAGGTAACGGTAATCCTCAATATCAAGTCCACCTTGATAAATCTCTATTGAGCGCTTAATTAATTCTGCAGCAAGCTTATCAGTATACCCTAAACCTGTAGCGTATTTTTCAATTAAATGACGCTCTTGCTCATCAATTTCATGATCTGCAAAAATCATCTCAAATAAATCATGCATACGCTCTAAACGGCGATCTGCATCGTTGGGTGGGTTGATTGGGTATTTGTTAGGATTTTTCAATACCTCTTCATACTCAGACTCATCAATATCAAGTTTTCTAGCAAAACGACGAAGTAATTTTTCCTCTTCAGCATTAAGTGCCCCATCAACTGAAGCAATATTTGCAATCGATGCAAAATGGCCTAAGTTACGTTTGTGTTCTCCACTCTCAAATAAATCTGTAAATGACATAGTATAAATTTTATCCTGCAAATATAAAACAAGCACAAAATATTTCAGCGCAAAGAGAAAGAATCTTTTATCATTATTTATACAAAAATAATTCTGCTTAAAACAACCTAATTAATTACTACTTCGGAAATATTAAAACCATTAAACTTTTCTTAATTACTAAATAACTAAGGGGTTTATTAGGTAATTTTAAAGAACATTTCAGAAAAACACCGCGAAATTATAGGTCTTTTTTAATTAAATAATACGATACGAAATAGTTTATGCAAGAAACACCACTACTTATATTTAATGACAACGGTATCTACTGCAGTCAAGCAGAAGTTTATATTGATGCTTGGAAACCAGTGGATAAATGTATCATTACTCATGGTCACGCAGATCATAGTCGATGGGGACATAAAAACTATATCACACACACCAAAAATGTACCTATAATAAAACATCGATTAGGTGAAATTAATGTAACTGGAAAAGACTGGGGAGAAACTTTCACAATAAATAGTGTAACATTTAGCTTGCATCCAGCAGGACACATTGTGGCATCTAGCCAAGTAAGAGTTGAATACAAAGGTGAAGTTTGGGTATTTACAGGAGACTTTAAAACCGAAAACGACGGCATAGCAGAGCCATTTGAACTCGTTAAATGCAATACCTTTATAACGGAATGCACTTTTGGGTTACCCGCCTTTAAATGGACGCCACAAGCTGAAGTCTTTACAGACATCAATAACTGGTGGGCAACTAATAAAACCGAAAACAAAACTTCTATAATTTTTGGGTATAGTTTAGGTAAAGCACAACGAATCTTAAAACATCTGGACACAAGTATTGGTAAAATTTATACGCACGGTGCTATTGAAAATATGACTAACGTCCTGCGGGAAAATTATAATTTTCACGAAACAACCAGAATTACTCGAGATACTACAAAAAAAGAACTTTTAGGCAATATCGTTATTGCGCCACCTAGCGCACATGGCGGTACTTGGATTAGAAAAATGGTACCTTACGTTACAGCTAATGCTAGTGGATGGATGACTTTTAGAGGCGCAAGAAGACGTCGCGCAATAGACAAAGGATTTGTACTGAGTGATCACGCAGATTGGGACGGATTACTAAAAACAGTAAAAGAAACTGGTGCCGAAAAAGTTATTGCTACTCACGGTTATACCGAAATTTTCTCAAAATATTTAAGAGAGGAAATGGGACTTGATGCTAGAACCGAAAAAACACAATACGAGGAAGAAAGCGGAGAATCAGCTAAAAAAGAAGGAGAGGTAGCCGAATGAAAGCATTTGCAACACTCATAAAAAAACTAGATAGCACTAATAAAACAAATGAAAAAGTAGCTGCACTCACCGCTTATTTTAATCAAGCAAATGAAGACGATAAGCTATGGACAATAGCCATACTCTCACACCGCCGCCCAAAACGTCCAGTAAACACAACCCTTCTAAGGCATTGGGCTACCGAAATTAGCAACGTACCCTTATGGCTTTTTGAAGAAAGTTACCATATTGTTGGAGATTTAGCCGAAACCATAGCACTCATATTACCCACTAAAAATTCACTTTCAGAAACTTCCTGTGAGACATCTGTAGATAAGTCACTCACAGAATATATTGAAGAGATCATAAAGCTTAAAACGCTTGAAGAAAAGCAAAAAAAAGAATACTTACAAAGTACCTGGCTCAACCTTAACTATTTTGAGCGTTTTGTGTTTAATAAAATTATTACCGGAGGATTTAGAATAGGTGTAAGTCAAAAATTAATGACCCGAGCTTTATCTAGAGCCACTGAAATTGATGAGGATATATTAGCGTATAAGTTAATGGGAAATTGGACACCTGAAACAACAACATATCAAAAACTAATTCTTGAAACTAATGAAGAGGATTACCTGAGTAAACCATACCCATTTTATTTAGCTTATGCAGTAGAAAATAATTTTCAAGAAGATTTAGGCAACATTAACGAATGGAGTTTTGAGCATAAATGGGATGGAATTAGAAGTCAAGTCATTATTAGAAATGATGAAGTTTTTGTTTGGTCTCGAGGAGAAGAACTCGTAACAGACAAATATCCCGAATTTCAGAAATTCCTTACTAATATACCCAATGGAACAGTACTTGACGGAGAGATTTTACCTTTCGGAAATAACCAAATCGGAAATTTTAATGACCTTCAAACTAGAATTGGTAGAAAGAATATTTCAAAAGCATTATTGGAAAAAACACCAGTGATATTAAATGCTTATGATCTTCTTGAATGGGAAGGAGAGGATATTCGTCAAAAACCTTTTTCAGAAAGAAGAAAAATTCTCGATACATTAATTGGAAATATAAACAGTGAAGAAATTGGCCTCTATCTTAGCGAGACAATGCGTTTTAACAACTGGGACGATGCCGCTAATGAACGCGAACTATCTAGAGAAAAACGAAGTGAAGGGTTAATGCTAAAACGTAAAGACTCCCCTTATTTAGTGGGAAGAAAAAAAGGCGATTGGTGGAAATGGAAAACAGACCCGTTTACTATTGATGCTGTTTTAACCTATGCTATGCGTGGTCATGGTAGACGTGCAAACTTATATACTGATTACACTTTCGGCCTATGGAATGAAGGCAAATTAGTCACATTTGCAAAAGCATATTCAGGATTAACAGATGCCGAATTTAGACAAGTTGATGCTTGGATAAAGAGAAACACTTTAGAGCGTTTTGGCCCAGTTAGAAGTGTTACACCACATCATGTGTTTGAAATTGCTTTTGAAGGAATTGCAGAAAGCAGCAGACATAAAAGCGGAATTGCTACAAGGTTTCCAAGAATTTTAAGGTGGCGAAAAGATAAACCAATGGAAGAAGCGAACACCTTAGACGATTTAAAAGCACTCATCCCCAAATGAAACAAACCGAACTCATAAAAATAGCTTCAAATTGGTTTCAAGAAAAAAACTGGAAACCATTCCCATTTCAGAAAAAAACTTGGAAAGCTTTTTTAGATGGTAAGCACGGATTGTTAAACGCACCAACTGGGAGCGGGAAAACTTATGCTCTTTGGGTTCCTATTGTATTGCAATACATAAAAGACAACCCTAATTATAAAGAGAAACACACTAAAGGAATAAAAGCCATTTGGATTACTCCATTAAGAGCCTTATCGGTCGAAATACAACAATCTGCCCAACGTTTTGCTGATGAATTAGGCACTGGTTTAACTGTAGGAATTAGAACAGGAGACACCCCTCAAAGTGTACGAGCGAAGCAAAAAAGAAGTATGCCAGATTTGCTAATTACTACGCCAGAAAGTTTAATGCTTTTACTTGCGAGCAAAGGGTATGAGAAAATGTTTAAAACACTTACTGCAGTTGTTGTAGATGAATGGCACGAGCTACTTGGGAGCAAGCGTGGTGTACAAATGGAGCTTGCACTTTCAAGATTAAAAACGGTATCACCTCAACTCCGAATTTGGGGTATTTCTGCAACGATAGGTAACTTAGAACAGGCGCAAGATGTTCTTTTAGGAATGAACCAATCTATAAAAGAGCATTCGGTTTTAATAAAGGCAAATCTTAATAAGAAAATAGTAGTCAAATCTATCATCCCTAAAAAGATGGAAACCTTTCCTTGGAGAGGACATATTGGACTACATGTGCTCGACCAAGTTATTCCAATTATTAAGGCTAGTAAAACAACATTGATTTTTACAAATACTCGAAGTCAGTGCGAAATTTGGTTTCAGAAAATACTTGAAAAATATCCTGAGTTTGCTGGCGAAATTGCAATGCACCATGGAAGTATCAATAAAGAAACACGCCTTTGGGTAGAACAGGCAATTAGAAATGAAAGTCTGAAAGCAGTAGTCGCAACTTCAAGTCTAGATTTAGGAGTCGATTTTGCACCAGTTGAAACTATTATCCAAATAGGAGGGCCAAAAGGAATCGCTAAATTTCTTCAACGTGCAGGACGAAGTAATCACCGTCCAGGTGAAGCTTCTGTTATACATTTTCTACCTACTCATGCGATGGAATTAATAGAGGCATCAGCCCTAAAAAGAGCTGTGAAAGAAGATGTAATGGAAGACCGCATTCCATATTTAATGAGTTATGACGTGCTCATTCAATACCTTGTTACACTTGCGGTGAGTGATGGTTTTATTCCTTCAGAAATATTCCCTGAAATTAAAAACACTTTCTGTTTTCAGGGCATCACTGACGAAGAATGGCTATGGTGTCTCAATTTCATTACAATGGGAAGTCAAAGTTTACAAGCTTATGATGAGTACAAACGGGTAATTATTGATGAAAATGGAATCTATAAAGTTGAAAGTAGACAAACCGCAATGATGCATCGGCTTTCAATTGGGACTATTGTAAGTGACGCGATGGTACAAGTAAAATATGTGAGCGGTGGTTTTATAGGAACCATTGAAGAGTTTTTTATAGGAAAAATGAAACCTGGAGATGTGTTTGTTTTTGCAGGTAGAACATTAGAATTAGTACGTGTTAGAAATATGATTGCACAAGTTAGACGAAGTACAAAAAGAACTAGGAATATCGTTAGTTTTATGGGTGGTCGAATGGCGCTCTCATCTCAAATGTCTGAAATATTAAGACGCGAATTACAAAGTGAGGCGGATCATAAACGAAACACGCCAGAACTAAAAGCACTTAGCGGAATTTTTGACCGTCAGGAATTAGAAAGTATTGTCCCTGGAGAAAATGAATTTTTGATTGAAACATTTAAAACTCGTGAAGGGTATCATACTGTTTTTTATCCATTTGAAGGAAGATTTGTACATATGGCGATGAGTGGACTACTTGCATATAGAATTAGTTTACTACTGCCTATCACTTTTTCACTTGCGTACAATGATTATGGGTTTGAACTATTGAGCGATCAACCATTAGATGTACAGGAAGTGCTTGACAACAACCTATTTAGCACTGACTATTTATTTGACGACCTTCAAAAAAGCTTAAACAGTACTGAGCTTGCTCGAAGAAAATTTAGAGATATTGCTGTAATTAGCGGTATGGTATTTACGGGCTATCCTAGTAAACAAATTAAAACAAAACATCTACAGAGTAACTCTCAACTATTATTTGATGTTTTTAGAGATTACGAAAATAATAACCTTCTTTACATACAAGCTTTTAGAGAAACTTTTGAACACGAAATGGAAGAAGGTCGTTTACGCACTGCTTTAGAAAGAATCGCTACACAAAATATTATTTGGAAACAATGTGACAAAGCCACGCCGTTTAGCTTTCCAATTATTACAGATAGATTGAGAGAAAAACTATCTTCAGAAAAGTTAAAAGACCGAATTAAAAAAATGACATTGCTATTAACTAAATAGCTCATGTATCTTTGATGTCTTGACACATTTAATACAAATAAGAAAACAAGATTTTATCCTACACGCTTCTGGAGCAATTTTCTGGAAGAATCAGTCTATGCTTTTAATAGCAGATGTACATTTAGGAAAAGTCACACACTTTAGAAAACACGGCGCTGCAATACCTTTAATTGCGGCATATGAAAATCTCGAAAAACTCACTGAAGTTGTAAATTATTTTCAACCAAAAACAGTTTGCTTTTTAGGCGATTTGTTTCATAGTGTCCTTAACAGTGAATGGGAGGATTTCACAAAATGGGTAGAATATATTAAGTCTAATGTGATATTAATTAGCGGTAACCACGATATTATACCACAGTATTTATTTGAAGATATCGATGTGAAAGTATTAGAAGAACTTAAAATCAATAATTTCTATTTTACACATCACCCAACGGAACACGACACATTATTTAACTTTTGCGGTCATATTCATCCAGGAGTAAAAATGCGTGGAATTGGAAGACAAGTGATGCGACTTGCTTGTTTCTTCAAAACTAAAAATCAAATGATCTTTCCTGCCTTCGGAAATTTTACAGGAAAATACATTTTAGAACCAACAAAAGAAGATGAAGTTTTTGTTCTTGTAGATGACGAAGTGATTGCTGTTAGTTAGTAAAATAGAACTCTTTTCGATACTTAATATTTCGGCTAAATTATTATCATCAATAAAGGGAGTGCGAAATTAATAGTTCCCCAACTATTAAAGATCACCCCCTTTCAACCTAATTTAACTAACTACTTTCTAACTAACTTTTTTAGAACCACATTCCCGTTTACTAACATAATTTTTAGATAGTAAATACCTTCTTTTAATGTTTCGAGATTTAAACTAAACTCATTTTGAATTATGGAATTTGAATTGCTTTCAGATACAGTTCTTCCATCATGATTTGATAAGTTCCATGAGTGAACATTTCGGTTGCTTTTTATTTTTATTAGACCGTTTGTTGGGTTGGGAAAAGCGACAATTTGTTCCTTTTCGTTAAGTATTGATAATTCATTTTTAGAGGGAGTTGCCTTATTTGGATGAAACCTCCCTGCAGAACAATCTTCTATAAAAGCCCTAAAACTAGATCCAGCTTCAGCATGGAAGTCAGGACTTAAAGTTATCTTTAAACCAGCATTATATGCAGCTACAGCATTATTATGAATAGAATTTGTAGCTATAATAGTGCTTGATGCTTGTTGACTATCTGTTTGTCCTTGTTGTACGTCTTGACTAATAGGAACATTTTCTTGACACCCTAGCGCTTGCGTTTGAAATGGAATTAACTGTGGTAAAAGCTTAGTGTTTTTATTGTGTCCAAGATTAATTTGGCTTTCAACAAAACCCGCTGCTGCCCCAAAATTATTTGGGTTATTTATTACATTTAAGGTTGTACTATTTAAAGAATTTGGTAAATAGATTTTGCCATCAATTGCTAATCGCAATGTATAATGCTTATATCCTAAGCCATCAGAACCTGAAAGATTCGTTACAAAGGGAGCATTTAAAATGTTATTTAAATCAAATTGAAACAACTTATCTGAGGTAGTACTTATTGCATTTGAGTTTGCGTATAAATAGTCTCCATTAGGAGAAAATGCTACTGAAAAACCATACCCAAAAAAGAAGCCACTATAATCAGAGTCTTTAATTGCATTTGTATAACTAATAGCTCCAGTAGTGGTATTAAAGTCATACAAATGAATTTCAGAATGATAACCACTTCCTGGATATGAATAGTTGGTAAAATAGGCAATTTTACTCATGTCTTGAGAAATACTCATTCCTGAACCTCCAGTATCTACTAATTCTAAATACTGTTGTTCACTATAATGCCCTTCAGCTTCACTAATAATTGGGTCTGATATTCCACTTGAATCTATTTTTAATGCAAAAAATTTGTCAAATGGATTAATTAGTAACCAATAGGACTCTTCATCTGCATGTTTTGCTACTGTCATATGATCTCTATAAGCCCTAGTTCTAACAATATTATCAAAATCAGGGTCATTAAAATCGTTTACAGACTCAAAAAGATTTAATTGTTGGTTTAGAATCTCGACCGTATTAGTTGTAACATTAACAATTGAATATTGATAATCTATAACTAGATATGCATTCAATTTACTAGTAAAAAGATAATATTTGTCTGTGTTATCTGGAAAAGGGACGATAACAATTGTTTTACCGCCACCAGTTAAAGTATTGTCACCATTAGTAAAATAGGAATTCTCATTCCATACGGAAACTCCATCACTATAAAACAATAAATTCCCACTGGCATCACTTGCTACGGCAGAGTGATGAAAATCTAGGTTTGTTTGTCCATTATTTAGAACTGATGTTGCACCATTAAAGTTTAATCCTGCACCGTTCCCAAAGTACCAATTTGAGTTTTCTAGTTGGGCAAATATTGTAGTAGAAAAGAAACATAGGAGTATTGTAACTATTTTATTTTTCATGAAAGTACGTTTTATTAAAGGCACCTTGATTACCAAAGTGCCTTTGTCTGAATGATTATTCAAATATGATTTTCTTATGTACTACTGCTCCTTCTTCTAGAGTAACCCTTAAAAAGTATAGGCCTCTAGATAACACTCCCGAATTAAATGAATGATTGTTAGAGTTAATATTCGCGCTAGTTTTAATGAGCCTACCTTGTGCGTTATACAATTGGTATGACACAATATCTAGTTTAGGATGAGTAATATTTACAACATCTTTAGCTGGGTTAGGATAAACACTAAGTTCGCTTTCTAAACCTCCATTAAGTATAATTTCTTCTTCTGAAATTTCAGCATTTGAATCTCTAGACGGACTTGGACTAATACACGCTTCTATATATGCATGAAAAATTGAACCATTTTGCGCATGAAACCCTGGTAATAAGTGGATTGATTCACTTGCTTTATATGTGGATGTTGCTCCGCTTAATATTTTATTAGTGGCAGTGATGTTCACATAATCAATATAATTTGGTTCTGCAGTTGCAGCACTAATATTATCAACAGGAGCTTCTAAGAAAGGGTCTGGCAATAGATCATCACAAGGATTACTACAATCAATATTTATATTATAAATAGTAGACTCACAAGTTTCACCAGTTTCGTTATTTACAAGATAGAAAAATGCATTATTACTTACAAAACCATCAGGATACGTTGTGAT
The DNA here is from genome assembly GCF_008974325.1 of Patiriisocius marinus. Classification (GTDB taxonomy): domain Bacteria; phylum Bacteroidota; class Bacteroidia; order Flavobacteriales; family Flavobacteriaceae; genus Patiriisocius; species Patiriisocius marinus. The sequence goes on from NZ_BKCG01000001.1 coordinate 644,626, forward strand.
TGTTTCTTCATCAACAAGTAGTATTTCTTCTACAAAAATACCGACTGAATTATAATAAGAATAATACACTGCGTAGCAATCAATTATTTCTTGTGGGCAAAATATTGTGTATTCATCACAAGCTGTTTTATTGAAAGTAATACTGTCTGAAGCTTCGTCACAATCTTCACAAACAGTACTAAAACAACTTACATCTACTGTTATGGTTTTAGACTCTCTACACTTTCCTTTAATACCATCATCGTCAATAAATTGTAACGTGACATTTATATTAAATGTTCCATTCTCATCAATTTGAATTATGGTCTGACTCTCATCAATTGCACTTGTTACTGCTGGAGAAACTTGAACAGGATTTGTACTAATATTTACGTAGTTAGCACTTATAATATAACACCCTGTAGCATAATTATGATTAATAATAAAAACTCCACATTCATCACCACTTGGTTCTATTGTAATTGCAGCTGTAGTTTCTTCACAATCTAAACAGCAATCAATAGTTTCAATTTGAACTAACGTAGTTTCTAAACATTCATTTGTAGGATTAAAATAATAATTATGTACTCCTAAATCAGTTATATTTGGATTTGTATTCCAAGTACCAGTATTACCATTAGCATCGGTAGTTGGCAATTCAAATGTCGTGTCTCCAAGACAAATGGAATCAAATTCTGAAAACAAAACTGGTGCTATCTCAGTCCACAACAATTGTACTGGAGAAGTAAAAGCAACTTGATTTAACTCAGGGCAAATATCATTTAAACCACCATCTGGAATATCTAATGAAACCCTACGAATCCATATTTCTGCACCGCCTACAAAATCAATTTCAGTAAGCCCAGTTAAAAAAGTATTTGTACTATTTAAATCTGCACTTGTTTCTCCTACTATTATTGTTGGAGAACTAAAACTACTGTTAGTATCAAATTGCCATTGATATATACTACCTCCTAGTCCTGAGTAACTATAATCCCCATTGTCTGATACTGAAAACACATTACAAGCAGCTGTAGTATTAGTTATTCCTCCTGCCACCGGAATAGCTCTTATTTTAAAAAGGTGACTATCTAAACTAATATCGAAAATATTACCGGGAGTTGCCACACTACTATCAAGACAGTCATTAAAAGTTGAGTTTGCTCTTATAAAAACAGAATAATTTCCTGGAAATAAGGGCGTTCCGTCTGGTTCTACATTAGGAATGTTGAAGCTGAAATCAAATTGGTCTTCATTATACCCATCTGTATATTCTACCGTATGAGTTGCTAGTGTAAAAAAGACTCCGTTACCTGATATGATCGCAGAATAATTAATTTCACCACTTTCATCTAAATCTTCCTCATCTAATAATGCTTGATATATAACTTGATCTTCTTCACTTAAATCATAATAACAGCTAGGTCTAAAAATATTTGTTACAACTTTAGCTATCGCCGTTTCTTGAGTATAACACACTTCAGACGGCTCTATATCTAAAGACACATTAGAACGATAATTATTTTTATTGTAAAAAATAAACGACTCTCCGGGAATCCATTCTGAGTAACATAAATCATCCTGATATCTTACTTCTCTTGTTACCTTAATTGAGCAATAGGTACTATTTAGGTATTGGTTTGGTTTAAAATCCTCCCATTTTTCCCCATAATACTGTGGACCATCCGTAAAACTAACATTCCACCTATATGAATAACCAGAATGGGGCTCAGGAAAACAAGGGCTTGTTAATGCTAAACTGTATGTTGTTTCGTCATCTGAACAGGCTAAAAAGTATTTGTCTTCTATAACATCTCCACCTACAAAATTTTGATCATCGCATGCTGTTGGAGGCAGTACAGGGTCGTCATAATAATACCCTGGAGAAACTTGAAAAGCTTCACTAATAGTTTGATGCATCGTATTAAGCGTCAGCACATAATTATACGTTTGTGTTATATTATTGTTATACGTTTGAGTGTCCTCATCAAAATTAGTAATACAACTTGAAAGTTCAGTCAAATCAGTATTAGTTGGGTTTGATATAGGATTAAGAGGGGGACTATTAAACTCAGGGTAATCAACAGAAGATAATTCTACGTTTGCTAAATTATTATCCGTGTCTATTCCAGTAAATGGATACTCTTGTGCCGTCGTACTAAAACAACTACTTTCTCCAATAGAACAAGCCATATAAATGTCATTTTGTTCAACAGTAACATGTTGTGGCAACCCTGCACCTAAACAATCTATTGCAAAAAAGCCTACAGAATTATTGCTAATTTGAGAAATGTGACCCGCACCTGAACGTGCAAAAAAAGTAATCGTAATTTCTGTACTATCTAAACTGTCATCAATAGTAGACGTTGAACTATTAATAAATTCACTAAAATCAATATCTATAAACTCCCAAGACCTAGTAATATCATAAGGTGTTAAATCTATTGTTTGCGTGTTTAATATTTCGTGCTGATTTTGATATTCAGCATCTGTATTGTTAACTACTAAATCATTGTATGTATAAATAGACTCCTCATTTAAACTGCTAGTACCAACACTACCATCACCAATACTTATTTCATTCAAAACAGTATTAGGTTCTGTATCTGAAACCAAAGGATTGTTAAAATCATATGAACAAAACCACCCAAAAGTTGCAGGGTAGTAGTCTGAAAAAAGTTCATTTGGTTCCCTGTAAGTAAAAGACTGCGTTTGTTCTGTCATTCCAGCGAAATAAACCCTATACCTTGCACTTGCTTCAGTAGGTTTAAATGTATAACTCACATAAGTTGTTTCGTTTGAACCTAAATCATCTACGTTACTAATATCTGGACCAACTCTTAGAATATCTAATCCCACAGGGATATTTTCAATAATGTAATCGTGATTAAAAGTATCTGCAGGAATAATCTCTACATACTCTGGCGTTGTACTATTTCCATTTATTGTCCATCCGTGGTTATCTATTATTGTTTTACAACTAGTTGCACTAACTGTTGTGATTTGAAAATTATAATTTACAATACGTAAACATTCTTCAGGTGCGTTTGAATTTAAAGTAAGCTGTAAATTGTAATTTCCAATTGTAACATTATTAGGTATTGTGAATATCGTATTTGAACTAGAAGAAATAATTGTACTTGACTCTAGATTAATTAATTCCCAATTATAATTACTATCAGTTGTATTACAGTCAGTATTTATTAAAAATGAAACTGCATCTAAATCGTTGATTTGAATAGAATTAAATCCTTCAATTTCAATAGCACTATTATCAACAGCAATTATTGAAATTTCACAATCATTTATGTCGTCACACGTAACACAAGAGTTTGTATTGAGAAGCTCTTTTCTTGGGCCTTCAAAAGGATCAATAACCCATTGCATTCTTGAAATTTGATCTGGAGTAAATAAATCGCGACACGAACCATTATAATAATTCATATAATTACGAGTGATATTTTCAATTTGAGAATCGTCTTCACCAGAACATAAAGAATTTAATAGTTCCGTTTGATTACAAAAAGCTCCAGTTATTCCTGTTGCAGGCAAATGAGCAGGTGTATCAGGAATCATATCTCCATAGAAATAATCATTGTCATCTGTGTTCTCACAAAAGCAATCATCTTCTGCGTTATAATCACATAATCCAAACGTATGTAAAAGACCAAGGTAATGACCCATTTCATGAACTAGTGTTTTACTACTACCGTACATTTGATTTCTTTCAATAAAAATACCATCATAAGGATTATTTACACTTCCCGGTAAAGTAGAAAAACCCGCTACAGGTCCTTTTATTTGTGTTACCACATAAATATTTATATAGTTTTCAACTGGAAAGTATTTTCTAGTACTAGATGTTTCTACTTGACTTTCAGTCTCATCAATAATTCCAGTTTGATGTACTTCAATATCCATATCAAACAGAACTATATCAGTTTCATATCTAGTATCTTCAATTGCTATTGTTTCATTTAAAGCATCTTTTTTCGCTAAACAAAACTCAATATTTGTGCTTGAAAAATGTTGATTTAAATTAATAATAATATCACTATAATCATCCATTGAAGTTACAGGTAAGTAATTCTGTACAGGATCTTGACCTGGAGTAATTAAATCGTGAATAATAACAGTTAACTTAGATGGAGTAGCTGATATTCGATTGGTAGATTTGTTATCTTTCAGAAAATTAAAAGCATCCACATTTAATTTGTCAAAAGATCTTTTATACACAGCATTGTTTTCATATTCCTTAATATGTAAATAATCTGTCCCACAACCATCTATATCAATAGACTGAGCTGCGGAGAAGAAGAAAATAGTGAACGTAAAAACGAACGATAATAAATATTTTTGAGCCTTCATAATATGTAATTTTGAGAGGTTTATAGCTTAAATATTAGGCATAAGAAGCCCTTGTCCTTGGCTAAATTGCCAAAGCTTAAAAAGCACTATAAAATGTAGTTAATGAAAAAAGGCTGACTAATTAATATTAACCAGCCTTAAGTAATATGTAGAATAAAAGTATTACTCTTTCTCAGCAAGTTTTGCTTCTAACGTATTAATACGTTTTTCTTGCTCAATAGTATATAATGTAAGCTCTTCCACTTTTTGAAGAAGTAAGTTAGTCATTTCTTTTAATTGCATTCCATCTACTTTTTGCGCTGCTGCACTAGGTACTTCAGGTAAGTGATGATTTGCTTTTGTAAATGCTTCCACCTCTTCAAGTGTTGGCATAGTGTAGTCCTCTTTTAAAACAGACGACCCTGTATAATATTTTTGAAAAACGTAATCTGGAGCTACATCTTGAATCACCTCCACCTCTTCACATAAAATTTTGCCGTTAACGGTTAACAACTCTGTTGGGTTTGTTGTTCCAATACCAACATTACCATAATTTGAGTTACCGTGATGCCCTACTATACGAAAAACACTTACATTATCTTTGTTATACACTGTAAAACCTTGGTTGTCAGATATTCCATTACCTCCCTCGTCCATTTTGAACAAGAATCCTCCTAGAGCACCAAAATACATATCATCTCTAGAAGTACTATTAACAAAACCATCTACCATTTTAATTGTTCCTACTCCACTAGCATTAGTTTTGGACCTAACATTAATACCATCATCATTCATTACAGATAATCCAGCACTAGGAGCATTTGTACCAATACCAACATTACCGTTTGGTAAAAAAGACATAAAAGTATCATTATAAGCCCTACCAATATAACCTCGAGAAAAACTTGAAGTCCCGCCTGAAATAGCTCCCACCGCAGCAAAACTAATAAAGTTCTCAGTGTTATTATTATTTGCAATATGATAACCTCTTGCCCAACCACCTGTGTTAGTATAATCAACTTTAATTTTTACTCCGTATGCAGGGCTGTCTTTTCCTACTAAAACATCATCATGCTCAACTACTTGAGAAAAACAGATTGTTGAAATTAGTATAGATACTATTGGGATTAATTTTTTCATAATATGAGGTTTAAAAAGATTGTTTAATGTGATTAATTTTTGACAGTACAAAGGTTTAAATGATTATCTCCTTAATACATACCATAAACATGGTATATTTATTCTTTTACCAATAACTTAGTTAGGGTTTCTCCTGTTTTTAGCATAATATTTACTACATAATAACCTGGACTTAAGTCCGAAACAGAAATGCTATACGTAGTTGCATTACTCCTAAACTGTCCATCATAAAGCACTACACCTTGAGCACTTACAATTTGATATCCAATAATATCATTTTTAAAAGTAGAAAAGTTAATATGTTCTCTAGTAGGGTTAGGATACATCACTATAGAATTATAATCATACTCTCTAGCTTCAGTTTTATCATCCGTATCACCATTACCCCCCATATCTGTACCTTTAGACCTATGTCTATAAGCTGCATCTCCAGATTGATGTACATGACTTGCATACAAAATTCTAGTGCTACTTTCACCAGGTAATATTTTAATAGAGTTCGTGTTTTTAATATAACCTGAGACATATGTAGTAGCTCCGGTATTACCCTTTATAACTACTCCATCCACACAGTCACTTAAATGTACATGTATATTTCCTGATATTGCATTTGTGGGGCAATCACTTAATTCAGTAACATCTTGTCCATAAGTTTTAAATGAACTACTTACAATAATTGCTAAAAACAGTACTTTAGCAAGCGAGGGATATCTTGTTTTCATAGAGGTAAAATTAGGTTAATTCAATAATTTTAAAAATACCATATTTATGGTATTTTTAAAGAGCATATTTATGAATATGGGACATTATAAACTCATCTTGTTACTTCTCTTACTTTTTGTAGGTACAATAGGCCTATCTCAAAATAAGAAAGAGATCGATAGCTTAATAGATGCTTTCGAAAAAAACAAGTATTCAAACTTAGACAAGTCGCTTCAACTTGCTCAAAAAACAGACTCACTTGCAAACCAAGAAAACTACCAAAATGTAATAGCTGAGTTAAACCTTAGCAATATTCATTTTTTACTCCGAAATTTTAACGAATCAAAAACCTATGCAAATAAAGCATTAGCACATCTAAATAATAACAATTCAATAAAATCTAAAATATATGATCAGTTATCAAATTTAGAAGTGATAAATGAACAAATACCCGAAGCATTAATTCTAAATGAAAAAGCACTTGAGTATGCAGAAAAATCAACTAATATTTCAAATAAAATTAGTGCATACTTAAGCAGGTATAACCTATATCATTACAGAGGCGACACTAAAAAATCAATCTACTTCTTAAACAAAGCTTTAGAACTTAACAAACAACTCAACAGTTCCTACTTTTATTCAAAAATTTACAATTCTAAAGGATATTCATTTTCCCATAAAAACAATGACAGTGTTATCTATTATTACAAAAAGGCTATTGAACACGCAGAACTTAGTAACAACAAGTATTTAGAAGCACAAATAAAAAACAACTTAGGGAACTACTATCTAGATTTAGAAAATCTACCTGAGGCTTTAAAAAACTTAACACAAGGCAATAACTTAGCACAAGAAGTTGGTAATAAAGAAGCTTTGTATTATTCTAATTTTTATTTAGGAAGGTATTATGAATTTAAAATAGATATTGAAAACAACCCTAAATATTACACAAATGCTTTTTATTATTATGACAAAGCAGTAAACGAGTATGGGTCAAGTATCTCTAAACATTATTTACGTAATGCCTATTGGCTATTAGCCGGCACGTATGAACATTCTGGAGATTTTAAAAAAGCATATGACTATCAAACCAAATACATAAAATTAAATAAAGAATTAACCGAAGTAGAAAAAGCAAAGGAGTTTGATGAGATAAGAACAAAATATGAAGTAACAGAAATAAACTCACAAATACTCGTACTAGAGAAAGAACAAGAAATAGAAAAAACTAAACAAAAGTGGTTAATTATAAGCGGTTTAATGCTAATATTTCCATTAGCTTTATTATTTCTATTTTATCGCCATAGAGCTAAAACACAACTAAAAATTAGAAATCAAGAAAAGGAAATTCATCTAAAAGAAAAAGAAAAACTTCAAAAAGAGCAAGAATTAGTTGAAATTAAAGCGCTTATCGATGGTCAAGACAAAGAGAGAAATCGTATTGCAAAGGAATTACACGATGGTATTGGAGGGCAAATAGCTAGTGTAAACTTAGGTTTGTCTCACATTAATGATACATTACAAAATGAAAAAATAACAACATTAGGTAATAATTTAAAAAACACTTTCAAAGAACTAAGATTAATTTCCCATAACCTTAGTTCAAACAACTACAAAGGAAAAAGTTTTGAGGTATTATTAAACGAACTACAGAAACAATATGAGAATCCTAAACAATTTGAAGTCGAAATAGCTATATTCCCTCAAGACTGCCTAAAAGATATTGACACAAATACAAAACATAATTTATATAGAATTTTGCAAGAAGCATTTGCTAATATTTCTAAACACGCAAAAGCAAATCACGTTAGTCTTTCGTTTACAAGTCACGATGATATATTAATAATATTAATCGAAGATGACGGTATTGGTTTTGATATAAATAAAGCAAAATTAGGAATAGGAATAAAAAACATTGAAGAACGAATAAAAGTAATTAATGGCGCTATTAAAGTTGACTCAGTGATCAATGTAGGGACTACGATATTAGTTGAAATTCCAGTCAAAAAGAATAAAATTACTAATGAATAAAATAACACTTCTAATTGTAGATGATCATAAAATGTTTTTAGATGGTCTCATCGCTATTCTTTCTAAAGAAGAAGATATAGAGATTATAGGCACAGCTAATAATGGAGTTTCTGCGTTAAATCTTTTATCAAAACATATTCCCGATTTAATAATTACTGATATCTCCATGCCCGAAATGAACGGAATTGAATTTATTAAAAAAGCTAAAGAAATTTATCCTCAAGTAAAAATTTTAGCTGTTAGTATGTTTGATAGAATTCAATCGTTCAATAATATAGATGGATATTTACTAAAAGAAACAGGGTATGACGAACTATTGATTGCCATAAAAAATATTGTGCTAAAAAATGAAAAGTATTTTAAAAAAGTAAATCCTGAAAATGAAACCGATTTCGAATTCAATAAAACTATATTAACTAAACGTGAAAAAGAAATTGTAGTTTTAATTGCAAATGAATTAACCACAGATGAAATTGCTACAAAATTATTTTTAAGCAAACACACCGTCGAAACACATAAAAAAAACATCTTTTTAAAACTTAAGGTCAATAATGCGGCGGGATTAATAAAGAAAGCTATTTACTTAGGATATATGTAACAAAACTAATTAAGTTATAAATTATGAAAAAACTTCTCCAAATACTCAACATTGTCTTTTTTGCTATTTCTATCTACTTTAACTATGCTTCTGCAGCAGGAGTTTTTAATGATACTACACAAGCAATGATGAGCGGAAGATATAGTACTTTATTTACTCCCGCAGCTTATGCATTTTCAATTTGGGGATTGATTTATCTATTGCTTTTTGGATTTGTAATCTATCAATCACGAAGTTTGTTTGTGAAAGTTAGAGATGATGCCTTTGTAGAACGAACAGGATGGTGGTTTATATTAAGTTGTATTGCTAATAGCGCTTGGTGCTACTTATTTGTTAGTGATGCTATATTAGCTTCTACATTTGTAATCTTCTTTATGCTGTTTTGTTTAATCCAAATTGTGATTAAAAACGATATGGAATTAAAAGATGAACCTATTTCTGTCATTGTATTTCTATGGTGGCCTTTCGTTATTTACAGCGGTTGGTTAACCGTTGCTAGCATAGCAAATGTTACGCTCTATCTAACAAAAATAGGTTGGGATGGTTTTGGTCTTTCACCAAAAATATGGACGATTATTATGATTGGTGTTGCTACAATTGTAAATCTAATAATAACCTGGACACGCAATATGCGCGAATTTGCATTAGTTGGTGCTTGGGCTTTAATAGCAATTGCTGCTGCAAATGCTGGTACTTATGAAACCATTAAAATTTCGGCATATATAGCAGCAGGCGTTTTAATAGCAAGTAGTATGTTTCACGCTTTTAAAAATCACGAAACAAATCCTGCCAAAAAATGTATAGAGTATTTCAAAAAGTAAATGAAGTAAAAACTACACCATTCCTTTAATATCTTTACTCCAAGTAGGATAAGCAAATACCATTTCTTTAAGCTGATCAGTGGTTAGTTTTCCGCACATGGCAAGAACAAATAGATTGACCATCTCACCAGCATTACCTCCTATTATATGTGCCCCAAGAATCAAATTTCTATCTGTATCTACAATCGTTTTATAGGCATATACGTCTTCATTTAAACGTTTCGCATTAAACCAATTGGGAACACTTTTATATTCAACTTTAATTGAATAATCCTGTTGTCTAGCCTCTTTCTCTGTTAACCCAATAGCTGCTAATTGAGGAATAGTAAACACTACTGAAGGTATTGGAGGACAGTCTAATTTCTCCTCGTTACCCTTAATAATATTTTTAGCAACTAACTTAGACTCGTAGGACGAAACTGGCGTTAATGGTAAAGTACCACTTGCCGATACATCTCCGCAAGCATATATATTAGGGTTCGTTGTATTTTGCAAGTATCTATTTACTGAAACGCCCTCCTTTTCAAAAGCTACATTCCCTTTTTCTAATTCTAATTCCGCTATTGCAGGAATACGGCCCGTTGTATTAAACACCGCCTTTGCTTTTACAGATTCAATTTTTCCGTTTTTCTTATATAAAACTCGGTAGTTTGTTCTAAGTAACTCGACTTCGGTTACATCAGCATTAAAAATAAAAGTAATTCCCAAGTCTTTTGAAACTTCAGTAAGGTGTTCCACAATATCTTTTTCAAAAGGTTTTAACGGCCTACTTCCTCTTTCAACAATTGTCACTTTACTTCCACATCGAGCAGCAATATGAGCAAACTCCATCCCTATATATCCTCCACCTATAAATACAATTTCATCCTGAAGTTCTGGTTGATGAAGAAAATCTTCACTTTTCAACAAATGTTCTCTACCAGCTATTTTTAATTCTAATGGCTTCATTCCCGTAGCAATGACAATTTTATCTGCAGTGACAGTTTTACCCTCTACTGAAAGCGTTTTTTCGTCAATAAACTTGGGCGATTGATGGTACATAACTATCCCCAATTTGTCTAATTCCTTTTCTGTAGCAGCAGGAATTGCAACTGTAAAATTTTCTTTAAAATGTTGAAGATCTTTCCAACTTATTTCAGGAACAGAAGTAATCCCTTTTCCCTTTAAATTACTAGCCATTTGAACAACTTCGGTAGCTCCCACAAGCACTTTTTTAGGATCACAGCCTCTGTTAGGACAAGTACCTCCGTATTCTCTATTATCAGCAATAGCTACATTTAATCCTGCAGCAGCACAATCTTTCGCTACTGTTTTACCAGCAGTTCCAGTTCCTATTACAAATACATCGTAGTGTTTTATTTTCATATCTACTGCCCAATTAAAAGGGTATTTAATAATTAATAATACAAGTTAAAAATTCAAAAAAAGTTCTTGCGTTATCAAAATGATAAAATTTCTTCTTTCGGAAATATTCATCAATTACTAATTGTAAATCAATCATAATTGTTTCAGAAATGTTATCATATTACTAAAATTGATTAATTCTTTCATTCAAGCTTATTAAACAACTTATATTTGCAGTCCGATGAGCAAAACCCTCGTTAGATCATTATTTTCAAAGTCAGCTGCTTTGAAAAATTTAAAATCTCAGCTATCTCAAGATGGCAGGGATAATTACACCGTATCTGGACTTCTTGGAAGTGCTGTTTCGCTTGTAATTGCTGAAACTTTTAAGACTTCGGAAATGCCCTTCCTATTAATACTTAATGACAAGGAAGAAGCTGCTTATCATCTCAATGATTTAGAAAATTTATTAGGTGATGACAATGTGCTTTTTTACCCGGGAAGCTACCGAAGACCCTACCAAATTGAAGAGACAGATAACGCAAATGTATTACTAAGAAGCGAAGTTTTAAATCGAATAAATTCTCGTAAAAAACCTTCTTTAATTGTCACCTATCCCGAAGCGTTATTTGAGAAAGTAGTGACAAAAAAAGAGCTCGAGAAAAACACCCTTAAAATTTCGGTAGGAGAACACGTATCGATTGATTTTGTAAACGAAATTCTATTTGAATATAAGTTTAAACGCACAGATTTCGTAACTGAACCTGGCGAATTCTCAGTGCGAGGTGGAATACTTGATGTATTTTCATTCAGTAATGATGAGCCTTATCGTATCGAGTTTTTTGGCGATGACGTAGACAGTATTCGCACCTTCGATGTAGAAACACAATTGTCTTTAGAACAATTAAAAAAAATCTCTGTTATTCCCAATGTGGAGAATAAAATGCTTGATGAAAACAGAGAGAGTTTTTTAAAATATGTATCTAATAAAACAGTCATCTGTTTAAAAAACCAAGAGCTTTTAAATAGTGCATTAGACAAACTGTTTGAAAAAGCTACGGAAGCTTTTAACAAAGCTGAAGGTGAAGTAAAAATGGGTGCCCCTAGCCAACTGTTTTGCACTTCAAGATTATTACAAAAACAGTTAAAAGAATTTAAAACGATAACACTAGCAGGAACTGCAACAAATATAAATTCTTCCTTAATTGAGTTTAACACAAAGCCTCAACCTTCGTTTAACAAACAGTTCAATTTATTAATTGAAAATTTAAATCAAAATACAAAGGACGGTTATACCAATTATATTTTTTGCAGTAGCGACCAGCAAGCAAAACGTTTTAAAGATATTTTTGCTGATGCTAAAGGTCATGTAGATCAAGTGGAAATGATTGTATTCCCTTTATACCAAGGGTTTATTGATTATGAAAACCGAAACGTTTGCTATACAGACCATCAAGTTTTTGAACGTTATCATAAGTTCAGTTTAAAAAATGGCTATGCAAAAAAACAAGCCATCACTTTAAAGGAACTTACCAACCTCGAAGTGGGCGATTATGTAACACATATTGATCACGGAATTGGGAAGTTTGGTGGACTTCAGAAAATTGAAGTGGAAGGAAAAATGCAGGAAGCCATTAAGTTAGTTTATGGCGAACGAGATATCTTATATCTTAGCATACATTCGCTTCATAAAATTTCAAAGTTTAATGGAAAAGATGGTTCTGCCCCTAAAATTTACAAATTAGGAAGTGCCGCTTGGAAAAAACTAAAACAAAAAACAAAGGCGCGTGTTAAACATATCGCTTTTAATTTAATCGAATTATACGCAAAACGAAGAACTCAAAAAGGGTTTCAATACGATCCAGATAGTTATCTACAACACGAGCTAGAATCTAGTTTTATGTTTGAAGACACCCCTGACCAATCAACTGCAACTGCAGATGTAAAGGCAGATATGGAGAGTGAGCGACCTATGGATCGTCTAGTTTGTGGAGATGTAGGTTTTGGGAAAACTGAAGTCGCTGTACGTGCTGCATTTAAAGCAGTAGATAATGGTAAACAAGTGGCTATTTTAGTACCAACAACCATATTAGCATTTCAGCATTTTAAAACATTTAGTGAACGACTTTCTGATATGCCTGTAACGGTAGATTATCTTAATAGATTTAGAACTGCCAAGGAACGTCGCACCGTTTTAGATGGTTTAAAAGATGGGAAAGTTGATGTTGTAATAGGCACACACCAATTAGTAAGTAAAGCTGTAGAATTTAAAGATTTAGGCTTATTAATTATTGATGAAGAACAAAAATTTGGTGTTGCTGTAAAAGACAAACTAAAAACTATTAAGGAGAATGTGGACACACTTACACTAACAGCAACTCCTATACCAAGGACACTACAATTTTCATTAATGGCTGCCCGTGACTTAAGTGTTATTACAACGCCACCGCCTAATAGACATCCTGTAGAAACACACGTAATTCGTTTTGGCGAAGAAGTAATTCGCGATGCAATTAGATACGAGATTTCACGAGGAGGGCAAACCTTCTTTGTACACAACCGCATTGAAAACATAAAGGAAGTAGCTGGATTAATTCAGCGATTAGTACCAGACGCTAAAATTGGTATTGGTCACGGACAAATGGATGGTAAAAAGCTAGAATCATTAATGCTCGCTTTTATGAATAATGAGTTTGATGTACTTGTTGCTACAACCATTATTGAAAGTGGATTAGATGTTAGTAATGCGAATACAATATTCATAAATAACGCAAATAATTTTGGATTAAGTGATCTCCATCAAATGCGTGGTCGTGTAGGTCGAAGCAATAAAAAAGCCTTCTGTTATTTTATAACTCCACCCTATTCTGTAATGACTGATGATGCCCGTAAACGTATAACAGCACTTGAGCAGTTTAGTGATTTGGGAAGCGGTATTAATATTGCCATGAAGGATCTTGAAATTCGTGGTGCAGGAGATTTATTAGGTGGTGAACAAAGTGGTTTCATTAATGAAATAGGTTTTGAAACTTACCAAAAAATACTCGCTGAAGCCATTGACGAATTAAAAGAAAAGGAATTTAAAGATCTTTATGATGATGTTGACGGAGATAAAAAAGAGCGCGTATTTGTAAAAGAGGTTGTTATTGATACAGACTTTTCATTATTGTTTCCAGACGATTATGTAAATAATATAACCGAAAGATTAAATCTTTACACCAAGTTAAATGAGATTAAAGATGAGGCTGAATTATTAAAATTTCAGAAAGAATTAGAAGACCGCTTTGGCGAATTACCAGAGGAAGTGGACGACTTATTTAACAGCGTTCGTATAAAATGGATTGCCATAAATATTGGGCTTGAGCGAGTAGTAATGAAACAAGGCCGTTTTATTGGCTACTTTATAAGCGATCAACAAAGCGATTTTTATCAAACGGATACTTTTACAAGAGTGCTTAAATTTGTACAAACGCATACTCCATATTTAAAAATGAAAGAGAAGAAAACCAGAAATGGTTTACGATTATTATTAACAATGGAGAAAATTTATGATGTCCGAACTGCACTTGAAGTGCTCGAAAAATTTTCGGCATAAGAGTTGTATTCTATATTTGTATCTTTAAAAAAACACTAAATGATGAAAAAATTACTTTTTCTATTATTACTTCCAATCACACTTTTTGGACAACACACATTAAAAGGAAATTTTGCCGTTGAAAACGGATATCAATTTGCAATTCTATACCGTATTGCTCCAGACAATGTTTTCTACGTAACAGATTCTAACATGAATGCAGAAGGGATACTTGAACTTCCTTTAAGTGCTGAAGTCACTCCAGGAATGTACCGTTTAGTGTACAACCTTCCTCAAGACCAACACTTTTTCGACTTTTTATATAATGGAAAAGAAAATATCGAATTCAATTTTTCAAGCGATAAAGTTATTACATATGTAAACTCTGACGAAAATAAACTATGGTCAGAGTATCGAAAGCAGCTTAACACTTTTGAGAACGAAATTGCTGGTTTAATGACAGGAACTGAAGTTAATTCGAAAGATATGAAAAAGGTTCTAAAACGTAAGAAAAAGTGGTTTGAAGATGTACAAGAGACTTCAAAAGGAACTTTCGCTGAACTTTTTATAAACAACACACAACCTTATGTTACTGAACAATTTGAAAATAAAAGCACTTATAATTCAAATGCTAAAAAAGCATATTTGAAAAATTTAGATTTTTCAAATACAATGATTCAAAACTCAGCTATACCTTTAGAACAATCATTAAAATACATTTTCAATTTTGTAAATCAAGAGAATTTAACGGTGTCTAGAGAAGAAAACATTGACGACATTGCTAAAAGCGTAAAAACAGCAAGCGCAGGCTACCAAATGAACCTTCTTGAAAACGTTTACAACTTTCTTGTAGCCCAAGAAGAAGTAGCAGAAGCTAATTATTTAGCGGGAAAACATTTAATTCCTCTTGCTGACGCAAACAATAAAACAGAACTTTCGAACAGATTGAAATTATATATGAGCCTTTCAATAGGAGCAAAAGCACCAAACTTTGGATGGCCAGAATATGATGGTGACGTGGAGACTATCAACACGCTTCATCAACTAGAAGGTTATGAAAATTACATTGTCGTTTTCTGGAGTAGTTTATGTTCACATTGTTTAAAGGAAATCCCAATTTTACACAATAAGATAAAAACTTTAGATGAAGGAAAACTAAAAGTTATCGCTGTTGGTCTTGAAGATTTTGAACAAGAATGGGCACCTAAAGCGAAGTTATTTCCAGAGTTTATTAATGTTTTAGGATTAGGCAGATGGGAAAACCAAATTGGTAATCTTTACGACGTTAGCGGAACTCCTACATATTTCTTTTTAGATGGAGAGAAAAAGATAAAAGTAAAACCAGAAACACTTGAAGAGTTATTTATAATAATTGATGCTATTGAGTAATAACATTTTAAAAACAATACAAAAAGGGCTTGTAAGATAATTTACAAGCCCTTTTTGTATTTATTAAAAGTGATAAAATGCATTCTTGAAATGAGTTACTTTTTGTTCTTTTTTGTTCTTTAATACTGCAATAACATCAAAGCGAGCTTCAAATGAAATGCTATTTGATACCACATATTCATTAGCCGCTTTTACAAGTAATTTGATTTTTTTAGGAGTAATAAATTCTTGAGGATTTCCAAAAAAGTCACTGTTTCTTGTTTTAACCTCAACAATTATTATTTCCTTTTTATAAGAAGCTATAATGTCTATCTCAGCTTTTTGAAATCGGAAATTTCGCTCTAGTATTTTATACCCTTCGCTAATTAAATGCGCACAAGCAATCTCTTCACCTTCTTTTCCTAGTTCATTATGGTCTGCCATAGTACACAATTATTTATTGTTTGTATTTGATGGTTGCGCTAGTGTTATGCACTTCAAAATCAATTTCAGCACCCATAACTAATGCACGATTATCCTCGATGTGCCCTGCAGGAAAATTAAAGCAAACTGGATACTCATATTCCGCTACAGAAGTAGCTATTATCTCAATTGCAGTTTCACCAAAAGGAATTGCATTATCTCGCATACTACTCATTCCCCCTACAATTAATCCAGAAATATTTTTTAAATAACCCGCTCTTTTCAATGTTTGAAGCATTCGATCAATGTGATATAACATTTCATCAAGGTCTTCAATAAATAGAATAGCACCTTTTAATTCTACTTCGGAAATGCTCCCCAAAATAGACATAAGCACAGATAAATTACCCCCTATTAACTTGCCATTTACTTTCCCTTCGCGATTGTGTTTAGAAGTACTAGCAATTGTTATTTCTTTAAAATTTCCGAAGAGAAGTTCCTTTAAAGTAGCTCTAGATTCCTCAGTGCGTTTTTCAATTTCCAAACACATTTGCCCATGTATTGTGGCAAACCCTAAAGCGTTAATGTGTGTGTGCAAAACGGTAACATCACTATAACCAATAATCCATTTTGGATTATTTTTAAAATTTGAGAAATCTACTAAATCAATCATTCTAACAGTCCCGTAACCACCTCTAGCACACCAAATAGCATTTACATTTGAGTTGTCTAATTGCTGCTGAAAATCTTTAGCTCGCAACGCATCGCTACCTGCAAATTGATGCTCTTCAACACCAATACTATCACCTAAAATATGTTTTAAACCCCAACTTTCAAGCAAATTGATTGCTGGCATTAATTCTTCTTTAGTGATTTTTCTTGCTGTTGCTACAATGGCTACGAGCGCTCCTTTTTCTAAAAATGGTGGTTTAATCAAGAATTTTGTATTTTTAAAGTACTAATTATGAATAATTTGAGTTCTATTTCAATAGCTTTTCGTAGCTAAAAATAGCTAACTTTTAGGCAATCATTGAATAAAACACATCTTTATTATGGCAACCATTACTAGTCCTCCTTGTAATACCGCAACACTCGCTCCTTATATCCCTAGTAGTGAAACACCTTGGTCTACACAGCGAATAAAACACGTATATAGAAGGCTAGCTTATGGAGCAAATCAAACAGATATTGACGCTGTACTTACAGAAACACCACTAGATTTTATTGAAAATTTAGTGAATAATGCAGCGGCTTTACCTGTAACTCCTCCACCCTTTTGGGCTGAATATACCGTTAATGATTTTACAGATTTTGACACAGAGAATCAAACTTATATTCAAGAATGGCTTTTACAAACATCTAATGATACCATAAATCAAGGTTTAAGGTCGAGGCTCACAATGTTCTGGATGAATCATTTTGTAACAGAACTTGAAGTCTATTTTTACGCGCCTTATCAATACAAATATTACAATTTAATGCAACAATTTGCATTAGGAAATTATAAAGAGTTTGTTCGTGCTGTGGGAATCAATTCTACTATGCTATTATACTTAAATGGTTTTGAAAATACTAGTGGAAATCCTAACGAAAATTATGCTCGCGAGCTATTTGAACTATTCACATTAGGAGAAAATAATGGTTATACTCAACAAGATATTACTGAAACATCACGAGCATTAACAGGTTATAACCATTGGACATCACCCGGTGCTGAAATCACTTTTGATGCTAGCACCTTTGACGATGGTCCTAAAACAGTTTTTGGCATTACAGATAGCTTCACTTATGATGGATTAATTGATCATTTATTTGAACAAAAAGAAACTGAAATTGCACAACATATTTGTGGCAAGCTATACCGCTATTTTGTAAGTAATGAAGTAGACACTTTAATCCAAGAAGATGTTATAAATGTACTTGCTCAAACGTTAATTGACAATAACTTTGAGATGGCTCCAATGTTTAAACAGCTCTTTAAAAGCGAACATTTTTTTGACGATAGAGCAATTGGCGTAATCATTAAAAGTCCTTTTGATGTGGTTTTTACCTATCTCAATGAAAGTAACTTTTTTTATGATGATACCATGATGGGAGCCATAAATTATTATGCAGGATTAATTGGTCAAGAACTGTATGATCCACCAGATGTAAGTGGATGGCAACGTGACGAAACTTGGATCAACTCCTCTACACTAACAGGTCGCTGGCAAATGATGGAATTTCTACACAACTATTTATATGATCAAGGTTTAGAAGCTTCATTTATTGACATCGCAAGAGATCTTTCTAGTGATAGTAACGATCCATTTGTAATCACTACGGCAATTGTAGATTTTTTCAATGCGAAAGAACTTTTTACAACGACAGATTATGATATTGCAACATCTGTTTTAAAATGGGAAGTACCACAAAACTACTATGATGATGGACTCTGGAATTTGAATTGGGACTCTGCTCCTTACCAAGTCTATTTGTTACTCATCCATATGATGCGTATGCCTGAATTCCAACTTAAATAAATTGCCTTATGTGTACTGAACACTCATCAAATAAAAAAACTGACTCTACTAATAAAACAGCACACGATCAAGAGCACGCTACTTGGAATAGGCGCTCGTTTATACAAGCATTAGGTTTAGCAGGAGCCGGAAGTATGGTCCTTGGAGGGAGTAATGTTAGCGCAACGGCACCTTCCCCTTTATCAGTAGCATTGTCTCAAGCCGAAAATGATAATATTCTTGTTATTATTAGACTTAAAGGTGGAAACGATGGTTTGAATACTATTGTACCTGTCTATAATTATGATACTTATGCAAACCTTCGCCCTACTATTAAACACCAACAAAGTGACTTGTTAATGCTCAATGACGATTTTGGAATTCCTAATTACATGAATCCTTTAGAATCCGTTTGGGGAGAAGGTAGTATGAAAATAATCCATGGTGTAGGTTATCCAGAACAAAATCTATCACATTTTAGATCTTCGGAAATATGGGCTTCAACACAAGCTGATAGTTTTGAACCTACAGGATGGTGGGGTCGTTATTTTGAAGATTTATATCCAGATTATTTAATAAATCCACCCGCTGTGCCTCCAGCAATACAAATAGGAAGTATTGGAAATTTAATTTTTGAAGGAACGGATAACAACTACGCTTTTTCAGTTGCAAATCCTAATCAATTAGCCAACGTAGCTGAAAATGGGTCTTTGCACGATGTCATAAACATTCCAGATTGTGTCTATGGAGATAAACTGCTTTTTATGAGAGCTACAGCTAATACAACATTTACTTATGCTGGTGTAATTAATGATGCTTATATGGCATCTACCAATAATGCACCTTATACAACTCAACCTCTTTCCGACCAATTAGCGATTATCGCTAGAATGATTAAAGGAGGACTAGGTACTAAAGTATATATGGTATCATTAGAAACATTTGATACACACGCAAACCAAGTTGAAAATCACGAAACCTTACTCGCTGATCTTGCCCTATCAATTAAAAATTTCTATACAGATTTAGCAACTGCTGGTTACGATGATAAAGTACTCTCGATGACTATTTCCGAATTTGGGAGAAGACCCTACGAAAATGGATCTAATGGAACAGATCACGGAGCAGCTTCACCTACCATGCTTTTTGGCGCTGGTTTAAATGGAAGCGGTTTTGTAGGCGACCATCCTAATATCAATAGTAGCGCTTGGGATAATAATGACAACCTTGTTCCATCAACAGACTTTAGAGATGTGTACTCAACAGTTTTGACAGATTGGTTTTGCTTGGACCCTTCCGTTGTAAACACCATTTTACTAAATGAAACATATGATAATCTAGACTTAGGTTTCAACTGCGAAGCGCTAGGAACACAGGATTTCAATAACATATCTACCCTTTTTCATATACCCACATATCGCAACAATAGCACTTTCATTGAAATAACAATGACTAACAGTGCCCGTGTTGACATTAAATTGTACAATATTTTAGGAAAAGAAATTGCCACATTAAGCAACGAGATATTTTATCCAGGAACCCACGTGGTTGATGTAAAATTAAAAGCTAACCAAAACTTAGCCTATGGACAATACATTTATCGCATACACACAGGAGGACAGTTTTATAGCAAGTCAATATTAATTAAATAGCATTGGTAATTTCTTCGGAAATTTTAATGATTGAAATGTTTCTTTTTATTAAATTTTTATCCCTCTTTATTTATTCAAAGAGTCCATTGAATGATGTTTAAATTTTTCAGCGATAGCGGTCTTTATTCTATTACATTTCCGAAGATAAAATCGTTATTTTTGCAGCTTTATTCAAGCACACATCACCATGACTCAAGATCCAAAAAGATATACCATTACCGCAGCATTACCTTACACAAACGGACCTGTCCATATTGGACATTTAGCCGGTGTATATGTTCCTGCAGATATTTATGCACGTTTTCAACGCCTGCAAGGAAAAGATGTAGCATTTGTTTGTGGTAGTGATGAGCACGGAGTGCCAATTACCATAAAAGCAAAAAAAGAAGGTGTTACTCCGCAACAAGTTGTAGATAAATATCACGCGATTATTAAAAAATCGTTTGAAGATTTCGGGATTACGTTTGATAACTATTCTCGTACTTCAGCTAAAATACACCATGATACCGCTAGTGATTTTTTTAAAAAATTATACAATGACGGTAAGTTTATTGAAGAAGTAACAGAGCAATTATATGATGCTGAAGCAGATCAGTTTTTAGCAGACCGTTTTGTAATTGGTACTTGTCCGAAATGTGGAAATGAAGAAAGCTACGGCGATCAATGTGAAAACTGCGGAACAAGCCACAATGCAACCGATTTAATAAACCCAAAAAGTGCCATTACAGGTGCTATCCCTACTCTAAAAGAAACAAAACACTGGTTTCTACCACTAGATCAATACGAACCATTTTTAAAAGAATGGATTTTAAAAGGTCACGCAAAGGATTGGAAAAACAATGTGTACGGTCAATGTAAATCTTGGATTGATGACGGTCTTCGTCCTCGTGCTGTAACTCGCGATTTAGATTGGGGTATTCCTGTTCCTGTGGAAGGCGCAGAAGGGAAAGTACTGTATGTTTGGTTCGATGCCCCTATTGGGTACATATCAGCAACAAAGGAATGGGCAGAAAGAGAAGGGAAAGATTGGGAACCTTACTGGAAGTCTGACGATACTAAATTACTGCATTTTATAGGGAAAGATAATATTGTATTTCACTGTATTATTTTCCCAAGTATGTTGAAGGCAGACGGCACGTATATTATGCCTGACAACGTTCCTGCAAATGAGTTTTTAAACCTTGAAGGAAGCAAAATATCAACTTCTAAAAACTGGGCTGTTTGGTTACACGAATACCTTGAAGATTTTCCAAATCAGCAAGATGTTTTACGTTACGCTTTAACAGCTAATGCTCCCGAAACAAAAGATAACGATTTTACTTGGGCAGATTTTCAAGCCCGAAACAATAATGAGTTAGTAGCAATCTTCGGAAACTTTATAAACCGAGTTACTGTGCTAACACATAAATATTATGATGGCGTAGTACCATCACCAGCAGCATTTTCGGAAATTGATCAACAAACTTTAACCGAATTAAAAGCTTATCCTGCAGTTATTGAAAGCAGCTTAGAACGTTACCGTTTTAGAGAAGCACAACAAGAGTTAATGAATGTCGCTAGATTGGGGAATAAATACCTAGCAGACGAAGAGCCTTGGAAAAGTATTAAAACAGATGAAGAACGAACAAAAACTGTAATGTTTGTTGCCTTACAAATTGCAACGGCACTTGCTGTTTTAAGCGAACCATTTTTACCTTTTACATCAACTAAACTTAAAAACATACTTCATGTTGAGAGTAGTATAAAATGGCATGATGTTTCAACTAAAAATGTATTAATTTCTGAAGGGCACACAACTAACAAAAGCGAACTTCTTTTTAGTAAAATTGAAGACACTCAAATACAAGCACAATTGGACAAACTAGCAGCAAGTAAAGTAGCAAACGAGATTGCAAATAAAGTAGTAACACCTCAAAAAGAGACAAGTACTTTTGACGATTTCACAAAACTAGATATGCGTGTTGGAACTATCATTGAAGCGGAGAAAATGCCAAAAGCAAAAAAGCTTTTAGTTTTAAAAGTGGATACAGGTATTGATGTTAGAACTATTGTATCTGGTATCGCTGAGAGTTTTACTCCTGAAGAAATTATAGGAAAACAAGTAACCGTTTTAGTCAACCTTGCACCTCGTGCATTGAGAGGTGTTAACAGTGAAGGAATGATTTTAATGACTGAAACTCCTGATGGAAAATTGGTTTTTGTAAACCCTGATGTCGAAGGCGTTGCTAATGGCGAGACTATCAATTAATTAAAAATAATATGAAGTCCTCTCTGGTTTAATATACTTGAGAGGACTTCTTTTTTCTGCTATGCTCAACTTCATACTAAAACAAGCAAATCTTCCAGAAACAAGTGTAAAAAACACACTAGCTTTGTTGGCAGAAGACTGTACTATTCCATTTATAGCACGTTATAGAAAAGAACGAACAGGAAACCTTGATGAAGTTCAAATAGAACAAATTGTCGCATTAAAAGAACAATTTGAAACACTTGAAAAGCGTAAAAAAAGCATCATAAAAGCTATAAAAGAACAAGGGGAATTAACAAGTGATATTTCGGCTAAAATTGAACGTACCACAAACTTAACAGACCTTGAAGATCTTTATTTACCTTTTAAAAAGAAACGAAAAACCAAAGCCGAAACTGCTCGTAAAAATGGTTTAGAACCATTGGCTAAAATTATCATGTCGCAAAATGAACGTGACATTGAAAGCGTAGCGCACAGATATACTAATAAAGAAGTGCCAACCCAGGAAAGTGCTCTAGAAGGTGCAAGACATATTATTGCAGAGTGGGTAAATGAGCGCACTGATATTAGAACACTCATTAGAAAACAGCTAGACCGTTTTGCAGTGATTAGCACTAAAGTAGTCAAAGCCAAAAAGGACGATGAAAAAGCTCAAAAATTTAGAGACTACTTTTCTTGGGATGAGTCATTACATCGCTGCCCGTCGCATAGATTACTAGCAATTTTAAGAGCCGAAAATGAAGGATTTATTAGAATTAAAATTGAAATTGACAATGAGCGCACTTTAGAACGAATAGCTTCTAAACTCATACGCTCTAAAGGTGATTGTGCAGAGCAAATTGAATTAGCGATTTCCGATGCTTATAAACGACTGCTATTCCCAGCTTTATCAAACGAAACACTTGTTGCAGCAAAGAAGAAAGCTGATGAAACTGCCATTACAATTTTTGCTAAAAACTTAAAACAATTATTATTAGGATCACCTCTGGGTGAAAAGCGAATTCTTGCTATTGACCCAGGTTTTAGAACAGGTTGCAAGGTGGTTTGTCTTGACAAACAAGGCGCTTTATTGCATAATGATACGATATTCCCACACCCTCCTAAAAGTGACTTAACAGGAGCTATAAACAAAATAAGTGCCCTCACCGAAAAACACAATATTGAAGCGATTGCCATAGGAAATGGAACTGCCTCTAGGGAAACTGAAGCTTTTATTAAAAAAATACCTTTTAAAAACGACATTGCTATTTTTATTGTAAGCGAAGCCGGTGCTTCAATTTATTCTGCAAGTAAAATTGCTAGAGAGGAATTTCCTAATCACGATGTAACTGTTAGAGGAGCTGTTTCCATAGGTCGCCGTCTTGCAGATCCACTTGCCGAATTAGTGAAAATTGACGCAAAATCTATTGGCGTTGGTCAATATCAACACGATGTGGATCAATCACAATTAAAAAATTCGCTTGATCGTGTCGTTGAAAATTGTGTAAATGCTGTGGGAGTAAATATCAACACCGCTAGTGTGCCATTGTTAAGTTATGTATCGGGTATTGGGCCAAAACTTGCTGAAAACATTGTAACCTATCGTGACGAAAATGGCGCCTTTACTTCTAGAAACGATATTAAAAAAGTACCACGATTGGGAGCAAAAGCTTTTGAGCAAGGTGCTGGCTTTTTAAAGATTAGAAATGGAAAAAATCCTTTAGACAATTCTTCTGTTCATCCGGAGCGATATGCGCTTGTTAAACAAATGGCAAAAGATCAAGGAATTAAAATTTCGGAGTTACTCGGAAATATTAAAGCCTTAAAAAATGTACCGCTTAATAACTATTGCACTAGCGAAGTTGGGATGCCTACTTTAGTCGATATTATTGCTGAACTTCAAAAACCTGGGCTTGATATTCGTGAAAAAGCAAAGGTGTTTAGCTTTAACCAGAGTATTAAAACTATTGAAGATTTAAAATCTGGAATGCTATTACCAGGTATTGTAAATAATATAACTGCCTTTGGATGCTTTGTAGATATTGGCGTAAAAGAGAGTGGTTTAATTCACGTTTCTAACTTGTCTGATACCTTTGTGAAAGATGTTAATGAGTACGTACAATTACAACAACAAATTACGGTAAAGGTGCTTGAAGTTGATATTGCTAGAAAACGAATTCAATTAAAACTAGAGAAATAGGATGCTTAAAATAGCTTATCATCCTATATACAAATATCAATTACCTGAGGGACACAGGTTCCCAATGGCTAAATACGATTTGCTTCCTCAAAAACTTTTGAAAGACGGAATATGTACTAAAACTAACTTTTTTGAACCCTCTAAAGTTTCGGCTAAAACTATATTAAGGATTCACGATGAAATCTATTACAATAGCTTACTTGAAGTTTCATTAGATAGAAAAGAAATTCGGAAAATGGGATTTCCACTTCGGAATGAATTAGTAGAACGAGCACATTATATTATTGACGGTACAATAAAAGGTTGTGAGTTTGCATTGCAAAATGGCATTGCAATGAATATTGCTGGGGGAACGCACCACGCTTATTCTAGTCACGGTGAAGCGTTTTGTTTATTAAATGATCAAGCTGTAGCTGCAATGCATCTTTTAGATACAAAGCAGGCTACTAAAATATTAATTGTAGATCTTGATGTCCATCAAGGAAATGGGACAGCTTCTATTTTTGAAAATGAAGAACGCGTGTTTACTTTCTCTATGCATGGAGCAAAAAACTATCCCTTCAAAAAAGAACGAAGTGACTTAGATATTGGGTTAGATGATAAAACATCAGATGTAGAATATCTCGAAATTCTAAAAAGTACATTGCCTAAATTGCTTACTAAAGTGCAACCAGATTTCATTTTTTATTTAAGTGGTGTCGATATTTTAGAAGGAGACAAACTAGGTAGACTTGGTTGCAGCATAGAAGGCTGTATGGAAAGAGATCTATTTGTTTTTGAAACGTGTAAAAAACATAGCATTCCTGTTCAGGTTAGTATGGGCGGTGGGTATTCTCCTAAAATTGACATAATTATTGAAGCGCATTCCAATACTTATAAAGCAGCTCAAAAAATATATTTTAATGGTTAACACTTCATCTTGTAATTTTTTATTTAAAAAACAGACTACCATATCATGGTTCAAGTTTTTAAAGAATTTACAACAAATGCCGCACTTCAAATAGGTGATCTTTCAATATTTGAAGATGCTGAAACTAAATTACCCGAGCTTTATTCGTTTGTTTGGGCTAAGGATACTGCCATACATTTAAATGTAGATTTAGAGCCTGTTACAATTCCACCGCACAGCATAGCTGCATTTACACCTATGCACAGCATTACTAATATTGAGGGGGAAGATGGTATTGTTTATCAATTTAATAGAGAGTTCTATTGCGTTAAAGATCACGATAAAGAAGTTAGTTGCTTAGGATTGTTGTTTTTTGGTAATGATACAACTCCTATTATTCCGTTAAATTCTAAAGAACAACATCGTTATGCTTTGCTTCATGAAACATTTATTGAAGAAATAAATACAACTGATACTATTCAAGCCGAAATGCTACGAATGTTATTAGCCCGCTTCATCATTAAAACTACGCGAATTCTCAAGAATGAAGTAAAAGTATCACTACCACAAGAAGGAAGTATTGACCTATTAAGAGATTTTAACTTTATGGTAGAAACTCATTTTAGAGAAGCACGAAACGTCGCTTTCTATGCAGACAAATTATATAAATCTCCAAAAACACTTGCAAACAATTTTTCGAAATATAAGAAAAGCCCATTGCAAATTATTCATGACCGCATTGTACTTGAAGCTAAACGAATGCTAACATATTCTAACTTGAGTGCTAAAGAAATTGCATTTGATTTAGGCTTTGATGACCCTTCACACTTAAGTAGATTATTTAAAAAGCAAACAGGAGTATCTCCAGCAGTGTTTAAAAGTCAACTAATGGCACACAAAAACACAAAAACAGTTGCAAAGGGAACTTTTGACATGTAGTTGGGAAATATCACTATTATTCTACCCTCTTTTCATTCGCATCTTTGTACTATAAAATAACAGCAATCAGCTTTACAGCTGTTCAGCATAAATATAGTACTTATGAAAACTTTAAAAACAATACTTATCACTGCCATTTTGGGAATTATATCCCAAAGTAATCCCGTTAATGCGCAAGACTATTTACAATTATTAGATCCTATTTTTATATCAATGGAAAGTGAATCTAGCATAATTAGTAAATCGTATATGAAATTTAATGACGAAATAATTGCAACTGAAAATTTCAGATTTAATAATGCGATTCGTCAAGCTGAAGATGAGGATGACGAACTATTTAATAGCACAGACGAGGCTTCATTAAACATCAAAAAAGCCGATTATTTAAGAATTCTTAGAAAAGCGGCAAACAGAAATGAAACTGTTGATGGGTTCGTAAATACTCTTTCACAAGAATTACCAGAATTATCTACAGAACTACAAGATACAGGTGACACAAATGCATTATTCACTTTTACAAGAAGCAATACAATTAATGGAAAATTAGAAGCTGTAGGCTCTAATCTTTCTTGGTTATAATCAATTAAAAACAATACTATGATACATGAACAAAAGTCCTTATTCAATTTAATTGAAATTTTTAGAAATGGAAAGAAAAAAATGGTGAACACATTTAATAAAATGACACACTGTGAAAACAAAAGTTTACACGATTACTACTGTGATGCAGAATAGATCTTGTGACCTATTAAATAATAAATAACAACTATAAATATTAAATTTTAAAAATCAAATTATGAAATCAATGAAAAACGTATTCGCAATTATCGCATTAGTAGTAGCAACAACTGTCAGTTCATTTGCACAAAGTAAATCAATGACAAATTTTAAAACTGTAAGGCTAGAGCAAACTAAAGGTGAATTCACCCAAAAACAAATTACAGTATCGCCAGGTGAGTATGTTTTTGAAATATCAAACAACAATGCTGGAACTGATGTTGGGTTTGTACTTGTGCCACAAGGTAAAGATATTTCTAAACCAGAAAACCACATTAAAACGGCATATGTTACTAATGTAGTAAAAGAAGGAACTGTTGAGAAAACAAAATCTACAACATTAACTCCAGGAACCTATATCTATTTTTGCCCATTGAATAAAACGAGCACAGATAATGTTCTAATCGTTAAATAAACAAGTTTTAAGTTAAAGAAAAGCCGCATATCTACATATAGATGTGCGGCCTTTTTGATTATAAATTTTTTATGAAATCTTTTAAAGAGTTTCCTTTAGGTATCTCCATTTTCTTTCTAAGATTATATCTATAATTATCTACACTTGCAGCGCTAATACCTAACTGTAAAGCAATCTGCTTAGAGGTTTGGCCCAATCGCAGCATTGTAGCTACTTTTTTCTCCTTGTCATTTAAATTAGTATAAAGCTCATCTAATTTAGCTCTAAAAGAATCGTTAGTTGCATCTACTTGTTGATACAATTGAATCTTTTCTTTATTGTGCTCGATATCACTATTTATGTAATGTATTGTTTCATTTACGATACCTTTATGAGTTTCATTAATAGCTTTTACGTTTTTCAACTTCTTTTTAATATTTTCTAAAAGGTCATTTTTTTCTGAAATATGAATAGCAAAATCTGTAATCTGCTTATTTTTAAACTTCACTTCATTATCTAGAGCTTGCTGTTTTACAGCTAATACCTCTTGTTTTGCAATTAGCCCTTCTCTTTTAATTTTTTCAAGCTTCTTTTGTCTAAATAATGTATAGATAAAGAAAGCAACTAAAAGGAGTAATAATCCTACTGAAAAATAGGTGCGTTCTTGTGCTCTTTGTTGTTCTGTTTCTGAAACTTTAAGTTGGGCATCTCGTGCTTCTAGTTTAGAAGAAAGTTCATTATAATTAAATTCAGATTGAAGTACATTAAATTTGTTTTGTTTAATCACATCTTGAAGACTATCATTTAAATGAGAATGCTTTTTTAAGTATGTATAAGCATCAATAGTATTATTGTTTTGCTCAAGCACTTCATATAATTGCTTATATAGTTCTTTTTGAGATTCTTTATAATCATTAATATTAGGATCTGAAAGCACCTTTTTTAAGATACTTATAGCATTTCGAGAATTGCCTTCTTTGATAAATATTTTAGCTTTTTGACTCGCAACATCAAACAAATTAACTGGATTCTCTGAAATTTCAGCTTGAAAGCTTGCACTATCTAAATAAACTTTAGACATTTCAATTTTTTCCTGCTCCATATACGCTTTACTCAAAAAGATATAATCGTCAGTTAATATATACGCCAAAGAATCTAACCGATCTACATCTAAATTTTGTTTATATAGCGCTATTGCTTTATCGAAATTTTTTTCTTTTAAATGAATCGCAGCATTTGTTTTTTGAAGACTATGTATTCCATCTATATTATCTACTTTTTCATAGGCAACTTTGGCGCTATCAATATATTTTCTAGAAAGGTCATAGGATTTTTCTTCAAAATAAAAACTAGATAAGAAATCATATGCTTCTCCTATTTCCCAATAAGAATCAATATCCTTAGCTAGCTGAAGTGCCTTATTAATACAAACTAAAGCCGTTTGTTCATTCTCTATAGATTGATAAATGGACGCTAAATCTGTATAGTTTTCTGCGAGATATGATTTTATTTCTGGCCCTTGTTCTTCTTTTAACAAAAAGCTATTTGCCTTTAGAAAACTTTCAAGTGACAAATCATTCCGTTGCAAATACCCGTATGATATTCCTTTTAGACGATAACTAAAGCCAATTCCAGCAAAATGTTTAAGCTTATTTTTATT
This sequence comes from Patiriisocius marinus, assembly GCF_008974325.1. Classification (GTDB taxonomy): domain Bacteria; phylum Bacteroidota; class Bacteroidia; order Flavobacteriales; family Flavobacteriaceae; genus Patiriisocius; species Patiriisocius marinus. The sequence goes on from NZ_BKCG01000001.1 coordinate 674,192, forward strand.
TGAATAACTTAGAGCGCTATCTGCATAAGCTATCGCTCTATTATCATCTTCATAATAAATTTCTAGCCGTGCTAACCTATTATAAGATCTAATAATATTAAAGCTATCATTTTGTTTTTTACTTAAATTTAGTGCTTCATTTATATAATTTAATGCTCTTCCGTCCTCTTCTCCTATGGTCGCATACCCTAATCCAAGTAGTGCATCAATTTTTTTAGGACCTGTAATTGTTGATGAAACAACTATTTCTCTTAAAGAATCTAAATATTTTTCTTGATTATCCTCAACATTTTCTTGTGCAATTGTATTAAATGATAACACAAAGAAAATGAGGATTAAAGAAAGGTTAAGTGACAAGTTATAACGAACAATCATCCTACTTACAAAGCTTTTTATTAGGTTAAACATCTCTCATAATTTTCTCATGTGGTGTATGTGAGACAAATATGAGTAGTATCTTTGAAATGTAAATATAGAGGTTTACATTATTTTTCAGATTACTATTTGTTTTAATTAAATTAGATTATTGAGAGATAGATTTTCAAAATTGCTATGAAAATGAGGCCGTCACATGTAAATGTGGCGGCTTATCTTTTTTAAGTCTATAAGTAAAGACCGTATTTTATTTTCCAATAAGGCATCTCACCATTAAAATATGTGAAGTACGTTTTAATACTTTCAGGGTTATCTAATTTATTCTTAGCACCCTTAATTAATTTAATTTCTTCGTCTGAAATAAACTGTTTTAAATCTATGTCCACACCCATTTCATGGATTTTCAAGAAATGACTGTGTACTGTATTATTTGTTATTCCTCTTTTAGTAGCAATTTCAGAAACAGTCAAACCTGACTCAAATAAATTAAAACTGCGTTCATGCGTTGTTACTTTTGTGGCATCTTTGTCTAAATGCTTTGCAATAAGTTTTGTAAAAACTTCACCGTGTTTATCTAATTTAGCTTGACCTACTCCACTAATAGTAGCAAATTGCTCAAGTGTAACAGGTTTTTCATTTTCCATTGCTGTTAGTGAAGCATCACTAAATATAACATACGCCGGTACGCCCATTTCTGCTGCAAGCTTTGAACGGAGGGCTTTAAGTTTTTCGAATAACCCTTGAGCCGTACTTTCTCTTTTAATCTTTCTTACTGTTGTAGCTTCAAGTTGTTCTTTTTGTAATGATGCGAGCCTAATATTGGTGCCTTCAAAAAGTATTTGTTTTGCTAAGGGGGTTAAAACTAATCGACCATTTTGATGAAACCAAATTTCAAGTACTCCTTGATTAAGTAATTGTATTACATATTGCTGAAGGTCTTTCCAAGAAATATCCTTAGCAGCTCCAAATGTTTTAACATGTTGGTATCCTTTGTCAAAAACTTGAGCGTTTTGAGATCCGCGTAATACATCAATGACCATCCCTATAGCTTCTTGTTGTTTTAATCGAACAACTGCTGAACATATTTTTTGAGCGAGAAGTGTACCGTCAAAATATGTTGGCGGGTTTTTACAGATATCGCAGTTGCCACAATCTTCTGGTTGGTATTCCCCAAAATAGTTAAGCAATGCTTTTCTTCTGCAACTTAGTGCTTCGGCAAATTGTTGCATTCGCTCTAACTTAGCTAATTGCACAACAGCAGTATCTGCACCTTCGGCAAATTTCCGAAGCATTACTACATCAGCAAAACTATAAAACATTAAGGCGTGCGATTTTAATCCATCACGACCTCCACGACCAATTTCTTGATAATAGCCTTCAATATTTTTAGGCATATTATAATGTATCACCCAACGAACGTTACTCTTGTCTATTCCCATACCAAAAGCGATGGTAGCAACAATTATAGGGGTGCGATCGTTAATAAAATCTTCTTGTATTTGATTTCTAACATCGGCTGAAAGACCGGCGTGATAAGCCGCAGCATCGTATCCTTTCGCCTTAAGTTTTGATGCTAAATTTTCTGTTCCCTTTCGGCTTAAACAATAAATGATTCCGCTTTGCAAACCTCTACTTCCTAAAAATTTAAAGATCTGTTGTATTCGTTGTTGTCCAGGTCTAACATCTAAATAAATGTTAGGTCTGTCAAATGATGATATAAACCGTTGTGCTTGTGAAATTCCAAGCTGCTTAGTAATATCATCTTGGGTTGCCCTATCTGCGGTTGCAGTTAATGCAATTATTGGCGTTCCGGGAAATTCATCTTTTAACCTACGGAGTTGTGTATAAGCAGGTCTAAAATCGTGACCCCAAGACGAAATACAATGAGCCTCATCAATTGCTATTAGGTTGATTTGTAGTTTACTAAAGTAATTAGTGATACCCCAAATACTTTCAGGAGCTACATAAATTAATTTAAGTTGCCCTGTAATAAGAAGTTCTAAAATGTCATTTTGCTCTTCCTGTGGCTGGCTACTGTTATAGTATGCTGCTGCAATTCCGTTAGATTTTAGGGCATCTACTTGATCTTTCATTAATGCAATCAATGGAGAAACTACAATTGTTGTTCCTTCAAGAGCTAGAGATGGTAACTGAAAACACAATGATTTACCTCCGCCTGTTGGCATTATTGCCAAGGTATCGTTCCCAGCAAGTACGTTGTCTATGATTTCCAACTGATTAGGACGAAAAGAATCGTACCCAAAATGTTTTTTTAATAACGGTAAAATGGTGGAAGATTGTTGAGTTTGCATTGCTGTAAAGTTAAATATAATAGCCTAATTCGCTTTAGTGCTTTGACTGAATTTTCAAAATCAAACTAGATGATATTGAAAAAAACTAAATAGCTATCTAGCCTTTTTACGTATTTTGAATTGCGGCGCAAACCTACTTTTTACTGGTTATTCCATTAAATTTCAGTCTTGTTTTATAAATAGAAGGGGTGCAACTTAATATCAATGTATATTTCTCTCTTTAATCTGTAAATTTGAATATGTTAAAAACTTTCCCCTATCTCATTTTTATAATAGTTTTTATATGTAGCTGCACTTCAAAAAAAACAGAATTTGTTAATGCTGATAGTATATCAAAGTTACAGGAAAAGGCAACAGCTGCAGTTGGTGACTCTTCATATCATTATCTGAAAAACGCTGAAAAACTTCTTTTGAAAAACTCATTTTCACAAAGAGACTCACTATTAACAGAAAACTATTTTGCATTAGGAGAGTATTTTCAATCAGCTGCTCAAAGTGATAGCTCAGTATATTATAACTTTAAGGGTATTCAATCAATTGATAGCATTACTAATAATAAAGAGATAAATCATTTTTATAATACTTATTATCAGTTATCATCTCTATTGAGATATGGAGATTGCTTACAAGTTGCTGAGGAATTTGAAAACAGAGTATCTGAAGATGATTACGAGTTAGTTTCAATCGCTAACTTTTTTCGTCAAAATATTGCTTTAAACGAATACAACTATGCTTTAGCGCTTGAACATAATAATAAAATAATTTCATTATTAGAAAGGTTAAATGATAGACAAATAATTGCTCCTAGCCTTATTTCTAGAGCTGAAATATTTTATTATCAAAATGAAAAACAAAAAGCATATGCCATATTAGATACGCTAATCTCATATGAATCTGAATTAGACTACGACTCTAAAAGGCAACTTTATGGTGATTACGCAGTCTACACTTTTTATGACAATCAATTTGATAAGTCTTTGCTATTTAATCAAAAAACGTTGGACAATATAAGAATCAGTAAGATTAAGACCGAAGAGAAAAATATTTCTACAGCCATCGCTTATTCAAACATTGCAGAGATTTATATCGAAACAGGAAGCTATAACTTAGCACAAAAATATATAGATTCTGTCTACGGTATTGGATTTGATAAAGTTAGGGTAACAACACAACGGAATATTTTAAAATATCAACTATTACTAGAGTCATTAACTAAAACCAACGAAAGAAAAGTTAATAAGCTTCTTGATTCGATTTTTAGTTATCAAGATAAATCATATACAAAAAAATACAATCAAGAACTCCTAGCGCTAAATATTGAAACAGAAAAGAAAGAAGAGATTTTAGCACAACAACAAGCTGCTGAAATTAAATCGATCAAGTTAGAGTCAAGGCTTATTGTTGTAATTATCGCTTCCTTACTTATTTTTATTGTTGGGGTATTGTATTATTTTCTGCGGAAATATCGCCAAGAAAAGAAAGCGCTATACTTACAACAGCGATTATTGAGAACTCAAATGAGTCCACATTTTATTTTCAATACCCTATCATCCATTCATAATGTGATGTCAACTAATACAGAACGTGCAGCAACTTATCTTATTAAATTTTCTAAGCTATTGCGTTTAGTTTTAGAAAATTCTTTAGAAAACTATGTGCCTCTTGAAGATGAAATTGACTCCATTGAGCAATTTTTAGAACTACAATTACTTCGGTTTCCAGAAAAATTTGATTACACCATTTCATTGAAAAAATTAAATCAGGATATTGGTTATTCAATACCTCCTATGCTATTGCAACCTTTTATTGAAAATTCCATATTACATGGTTTTAAGGGAGTCAAATATTTAGGTAAAATTAATATCTCAATTTCAGAAAAAAATAAATACCTTCAGTGTGTTATTGAAGACAATGGCGTTGGACTTCAAAATAAAGAAAGTGCAATTCACAAATCTGTTTCGGTTGGTTTAATTTCAGATTTCATAGAAAAAACTACCCGTTCAAAGGTTTCTATAGTATCAAAAAAAGAGGAGAACCCATTAATATCTGGTGTGAGAATTTCTTTTCTCATTCCATTTAAAACAAATACATAATTACATATGAAAAGAGTTATAATAATAGATGATGAAGAATATTTACGAATACAGATACGAGAGAAACTAGAGCGTTACTTTAGTGATGATGTAATTGTAATTGGTGAAGCTTCTTCAGTAGAAAATGGTGTAAAAATTATTGACTCCCTTAAGCCAGATCTACTGCTTTTAGATATTGATATAACTGGTGGTACTGGATTTGACATTTTATCAAAAATTGCACACACAGGGTTCCAATTAATATTCATCACTGGATTTGATCATTTAGCTATCAAAGCTATAAAAGTTGGTGCATTAGATTATGTTTTAAAACCTATTGATGATGAGGATTTTATAACTGCTATTAAAAAAACGCTTAAGGTTGACTCTAAACAAAATCAATTACAAGAACTTATAGAGGCCTCATATATTCAATTTAAAGGTTTAGAAAAAAAGAAAATTGTTCTAAAAACAGCGAATACACTTTATTCTATACTAGAAGATGATATTGTTTACTGTAAAGCAGATGGTAATTATACACACGTGTATTTAAAGGATAAAGAAAAAATAGTAGTATCCAAAACTTTGAAAAAGCTAGAGGATCTTTTTACAGAGGTTAAATTTGTAAGATGTCACAACTCTTTTGTAGTTAATAAAGATTATATAGAAAAATACACTTCAAACGGAACATTGATTACCACTAATGGTGTAAAAATTCCAGTCTCTAGTCGAAAGAAAGATAGTTTACTAAAACGAATTTTCAAATAATTACTTTTTACTTTTATGTTTAGAGGTTAAACCAAAAAACACCTACTAAATGAAAGTTTACAATTATACATTTAAACAATGCATTTATACAAAAGTGATTTTTATTGAAACGATTTTGTGTATTTTTCAACTTCAAAACTTAACTAAATCTAATTTACACCAAATAAGTATGAAAAAATTAATCTACCCCTGCATCATTATGATGGTCTTCTCTTTATTTTCTTGCGAACAAGAAACAATTGATACACCTGATAACAATATAGCAGACTTACAAAACTCAATAACAAATCAAAACAGAACAATTGATGCTGAAATTTTAGAAAACAGTCTTCAATGGGCGTCTTATACTGTTGCTGAAGTACTTCTGAAAAACACAGAATTCGAAAGTTATTTTAACAGTAAAATTAACGGAAATAAAACAGTAAGTTTAAATAGCCTTCTTAATGATTCTAGTTTTCTAGGTATAGGTTTTAGAAATACATTTGAGAATACTTTATTAGCTAGTATTTCAGGGGTAGGTCACCCAGAAGGCCAACAAGGTAGGCCTAGACTTCCTATAGGAGGAAGTGATTCTGATTCAACATCTCAACAACAAACCTTAGATTATTTAGATTACATACTTAATAATAATTGTATCGAAATATATATACCATATAATTTAGTTTTTACTAAAAATATCATATATACAACTGGCCACCCTCTAGACAATGACAACTTTAGTTCTGGAATAAAACTTACTCGTGAAAGAGTAGACATTGTTGTATTTGAAAACATTGATTATCTAGCCCCTTCAATGGGTATGATGCGTAATAACATAATACTTGCAAGACCTGTAAGAACATTTTCAAGTAACTCAACCACATGTCTTTATTCTGATTATTCGGGAATTGATTTTACAACATTTTTTAACTAAAATGTATAATTATACTCTAACTATGTACTAGTTAAAAAATTTTAATATTGTATTTGCGCTTAGTTTCTATTTAGGAGCTAAGCGCATTTTTTATGCAATAAACTCTTAGTAGTATTCTATACAATGCAGTTTTATTTATATCGTAAAATCATTCCCAAATTGATTGATTACAGTTACACAATAAACACGTACACCTACTCAAAACCTATTTTATAGTAGTTGTTTAAAAACTAGTTTTAAGATTGAAATAAGTAGTACGCTACTAATTGATTAATACTCCATTTAAATCATAAACCAACTTAAAACATACTATTATGAAAAAATCAATTCTATTATCAATCGCATTATTAAGCATTTACAGCGTGTCTGCTCAATGGTCAACTTCTAGCAACGGCACACAAGTATATACACAAGACAACGTAGGTATTGGACTTACTGGCCCTAGTACACTACTTGAAATTAACACTCCAACTATCTATGATGGAAATTTTTTGAAAATGGGTAAAATGATTAATCAAAAAAATGGAACTCGACTATTTAATTTTGGGTCTAATAATACATCTGGAGCAAGCTATTCAGGCTATACTGTATACGGTCTTAACGGCAAATTAAGAAGTTCACTAAACACAGACAATACAGTTACCTACTTAGGAACAAATGATTCAAATGGAAACGAAATTTTTAAAGTTCATGGTGATGTAAATAGTTCATACATTCATTTACCAAAACGAGATTCTAGAATTGTTATAGGTGATTTTGCAAGCTACCTTGAGACAGAGGGACATAAACTAGTTGTAAAAGAAGGTAGCGCAATGATTGAAGGAAACATTTTTACAGATGCTAACGTAGGTATTGGAACTGATCTTTTTAATGACAATACTGGTAACTATAGATTATCTGTTGATGGGCGTATTAGAGCTACAGCAGTGAGAGTTTATACTGGATGGGCAGATTTTGTTTTTGAAGAAAACTATAATTTACCTACTTTAAATGAAGTTGAACAACATATAAATACACACGGACATTTAAAAGATATTCCAAGTGCCGCTACTGTAGCAACTGAAGGAATTGATGTTGGTGAAATGAATAAATTGTTGCTTCAAAAAATAGAAGAATTAACATTATACACTATTGAACAAGATAAAAAGTTAAACGTATTATTTCAAGAAATTAATAATCTTAAATCTAAATAATATGAAAAAACTACTAATTATTGCAACTGGGGTATCTCTATTATTGTATGGATATTCTGGGCATTCACAGGAAAACACGAGACAACAGGTAAATTATTTAAATATTAGTCCTGAAAATCAAACAATTACCGCGCCAGTCAATAGTTTGGTGACAGTATATGCTGCAGTATATTATCATTCTCTTTGGAATAATTGTTATGCTAATTGTGATATAGCTTACGTTAGCAGTAATAATGGTTTTGTCTCACTCAACTATAATAATAGTATTTTATCGTCCAATGAAACAAGAATTGCGACAATGAACTTTCAAAATTCAGTTCCAGAAACAGAAACTTATTATTTCAATTATTCATGGTTTGACAGTTGTGGATATTCGGGAAATAGCGTCTATTCTGTAACAATTATTTATGAAGATAATTGCATTTCAGATTTAGATATTACCGCTAACGTAACTTCAAATCAAACAGATATTCAAGATGCATCTGTTACTATTACTGCAACAAATAAAATATTCAACACTGCACATGCAGAATATGATGCTGGTACTGCTGTAATATTAAATCCAGGTTTCGAAGCTTTAGAAAACTCTACTTTTGAAGCTTATATTGAAGGTTGTTCTAATACGCTTGCTCCATCGACAAATAATACAAGCACCAATAAAAGTGAGTTTGGTAATTCCTTTAATGTATCACTAGCACCTAACCCTTCTCAAGGAGCGTTTAAGGTGAAAATTGATAAGGATTTAAAAACCATTAATTATAGTCTTTATGATTTTAGTGGAAATACTATTGTAAGTGATTCTTTAGAAAACACAAACTCATTTACAATTAATAAAAATGGTTTACCAAAAGGGATCTATCTATTAAAAATAGAATCTAATGAGGGAGTTATGACTAAAAAAGTTATAATTAATTAGTAAAATATCTAAAAAAAAAGAAAAAGGGAGATTATATAGCCGTGGTGAAAACCACGGCTTTTTTGTGAATTAAATAAATATTCAAAATCAAATTAGTTGCCCACACTTATACAAAACATAAACACATCCACACAGTTGCTATTTTGTGTTATCTATTATTACTCTAGATTTAAAGAACTAATCTTTAAAATTTAATGATATGAAACAAAAACTCACTCTCCTATTAATGCTACTTTTTTGTGCTATTTTTTATAGCCAAGCACAAATAGATAATAGTGCGCAACAATATAACACGTTACTCAATGAATATATTGATAATAATTTGAAAGATTATGATTTAGAAAAATTGACCGATAGAGAAATATCAGGTATAAAATCATCCTTAAGAAATACATATAAATCACAAAATAATATTAGTATAAAAAACAACACTAGTAAAATTGTTAATGGCTTTAATACTTTTCCTTTAGAAAATTCACTAATTGCCGCTCCTATTTTAGTTGGTGAATTATTTGAAAACAGCTGCGGTATTACGTTTGATTACGATACGTATTCGTCTAGTGTAACAAATGGTCTAACACAACAAAGTCTAGGTAGTTTCACAAATTCCAATAATCAATATATACCTTTTAACTCTGGTATGATTTTATCAACAGGTTTTATTGAAAATGCAGATGGATCAAACTTAAATCCAATTGGAAACGAATTCTCTGATGGAGGACCTGCATCTGGTGCTTGGGACAATTATTTCGATCCATTTATTACTGAATTTGGAGAATTTAACTCTGGTTATCATAATGGTACTACAATTAAGTTTGATATAACTCCTGAGACTAATCATATTTCATTTGATTATATATTTTTATCAGAAGAATATAACCAATATTATGAATGTAACATTGCAGATGTATTCGTATTTATTTTAGAAGATAATGAGGACTCAAATGTAGAACCAGTTAATATGGCTGTATTACCAGGTACTAATACTCCTGTGCAAGTAACAACAGTCCACCCAAATATTTTTCAAGTAAATAATGCCAATAGTCCTGGCAACTGTAATGCTGTTAATGCGCAATTTTTTTCTCATTATAACTGGAATCCTCCTTTTAATCCAGGTCCAAATCCATTTAATACAGTTTCTCCTGGTTTATCTCCTACAATTTTTGATGGTCAGACCATAGAATTAACAGCTGAAGCTATGGTAATACCTAATAGAAGTTATACTATAACTCTTGCAATTGCAGATTATCTTGATCAGAGTTATGATGCAGCAGTTTTAATTGAAAATGGTTCTTTTAATAGTGATATTGATTTAAATGATGACGTAACAATTTGTAATGGTCAAAATACTCAATTAGGTATTTCAGCAATAAGTGGAGCTAGTTATCAATGGGCTTTGCAAAACAATGCAGGAAATTTCAATAATATAAGTGGTGCAACAAATAATACATATTCAACAAGTGTAGCTGGTACTTATCAATTAACAGTTACCATAAATGGTTGCACTTATACAGATACCGTAGTAGTAACAACAGCAAGTACTCCTGTAGCACAAACTCCAGATGATATTACCGTTTGTGACGCAGCTCCTAATGATGGTTTTGCACTATTTGATTTGACATCAGTTGAAACAGCTATTTTAAACGGTCAAGCCGGAACAATTACCTATTATGTAAGTCAAGCAGATGCTGATAACGGTGTAAATGAAATTTCAAATCCAGGAAACTATGAAAATAGTGATCAAGACCAGCAAACCATTTATGTAAGGTTAAATAATGCCGGCTGTTATGATACTGTAAGTTTTGATATAATTGTAGAGATTTGTTGCGAAGAAGCGGCATGTCCAGATATTGAGATTAATAAAAATGTAGTAAGTCCTACTATTGGAATAGGAAACAATGTATATGAACCAGGAGATACGATTATTTATTCCATTATGGTAACCAATAATGAGCCAGAAACAACCTGTCCTTTTACATTTGATGTAAGCGATCATATAGATACAACAATCTTAGATGAGAACACTTTCAACTCTAATAGTTTTAATGTATTGTATAATGTTAATACAGATATTGTGTCAATAAACAATATTTCACTGGTCTCTGGAGCATCTCAAACATATTATTTCAATTTTGAAATTTTAGATGACACGCTTGCCGAAAGTATTGAAAATTGTGCTAGTGTAGCTTTAAATTGTATCGACACTGGAAATAATATGTATGAAAGTTGCGTAACAACACAAATTGAACAGCCAGTATCTATTTGGCCAAGAACGTATGGAGGGGATAGTTTTGTTAACACGGGGAGATATTCTGAGGATGTTGCCACTGATGAAGAAGGAAATGTATATACATTAGGTAATATTGCAGTTGGGGATAGATCTTACGAAGACAGTAATTTTGTTTCCGGAGAACAAGGTTACATTATGAAACATGATTATTTTGGCAATCTTGTTTGGATAACACCTATTAGTAGCCAATTTCATCATCTTAAAGATGGTGGCCTAATTAAATACTATAACAATAAGTTACATGTGATTACCAGTAAAGGATTCTATTTGCAATACAATGATGATGGCACATTTATAAATGGATCTGCCTATGAAACACGTTTGGAAAAACCTGCAATATCATTGAATACAAATAATGGGAATATTGTTATTGCGGGAACGTATTATTCAAATTTTTATAATTCCGATTTCTCTGTGAACGCTAATAGCGATAGGCCGACGGGCGTAGTCATAAAATTTGGTGCTACTGGCATTGGCGCCAATACGTTACACGATTATATTACACACCAAACATTCACACATAATGGTAATTCGGGTAAATCATCAATAAATTTTTATGACGCAGTTTATGCAGAAGATACCGATAGGATATTCTTGACAGGCTACTCTAAGGGCAATAGAGTTTTTCCAAATGGGCAATTGGCAAACTATACGTATGGGAAATCGATTATAGTAACCTTAAAGGATAATGGAAATTCATTAGACATGACTCATAATGCATATATTCAATACAATACTAAATATCCATATAATGAATATAGAAATAGCTCTGATAAAATCTATATTACTACTGCCACTGGTAGATTATGCGAAATCCCTTTTTCCGAATCTAATATAAGTGGTTTTGGACAAAGAACACTTATAGATAACATTTTTGAAAACGATTCTTATGTAAAAGACATGGTTATAAATCAAGAAACAGGAGACCTCTTCTCAATTGGGGTAAAGTCCGGATATTCGGAAATTTCTAAGGTTTCACCGCAAGGAAGAGTATGGAATAAAAAAGTTGAACACTTACAACCTAAAGCTATAGCATTAGGTCCACTTAACCATTATTTTATAACTGGTAATTATAGTGATAACACAATATTAAACCCAGGGAATCCATCAAACCCATCACCGATTTATGAGTATGGATCACCCGCAAATTATGACAATATATTTACCGCTCGTTTTAAAGATTATGGTAATATTGGTTATTTTAGAAATCAAGAGGAAGATAAAACTGATTTTGTAAATGATGTGCCTAATAGTTTCTTGATATTTCCTAATCCATCTGCAGGAAACATCTCAGTTAAAAAAGCCAAGATTAATGAAACCTACAATACGGTAACTATTAGTATCAAAGATTTCTCTGGAAAGGTTGTTTTCAGGAAGGCAAACGTAGATGCTAGTCTAGTCAACACTTATAGATTAGAGTACTTAAAAACAGGGCTTTATTTTATGGAAATTATCAATAATGGAAAAAGTATTGAGGTCCATAAGATTATGATTAATAAATAGAATACACAAATCTAAAAGTTTGAAAAACAAGAAATGAAAGGTGTTGCCGAAATCATCACTGAAGATTTGAGATTGATAGAACGTTTTTTCTATCAACTTACAAACATAATTAAGCGATAAATAATTTTAGTTAGTTAATGGAGAGTAATAAAAAAGCCACTAGAAATAGTGGCTTTTTTTATTTATAATCTAGATTTATATACTCAATCTAACTCTTCCCCAACATCAATAACTCTGTGCAATACACTTCAGTTACATAATGCTTATTGCCGTCTTTATCATCCCAAGAGCGATTGGTTAATTTACCTTCAATGGCTATCTCCTGCCCTTTCTTTACATAGTTTTCAACTACGTTAACAAGACCACCTCGCACTAGGATATTGTGCCAGTAAGCACGCTCTACTTTTTGACCGTTTTTGTCTTTATAACTATCATCTGTAGCCATACTGAAATTTGCAATTTTGTTGCCATCTGCAAACGTTTTAATTTCTGGTTCTTGTCCTAATCTTCCAATTAACTGTACTTTGTTTCTAAGTGCGTTCATAATAAATAATTTTAATGTCTATCTCAAGTTTCTTATGAGATCTAATAACAGTTTGATAAATGTCCTTGGGCTCATCCCGCAGATCGTATTGTCTAATAAAATAGCTTATTGTAATCTTATTTCGTTTCGACACTGCAAACATATAGAGAGATAAAAGCTACATTCGGTTGTTAACTACTTACTTTCGTTTGCAATTATTTGTAAGTATTTGTTGTCTTATTAACAGTTAATTTTCAAATACTTAACTAAGTAGTCTAATATTTAAAATTATCCAATTACTTAAGCGTTAATTAGAAATCATAATAGCTTATGAGATTTTTCACGTTTCAGAATAACAAGAAAAGCTAATTATTTTTAAAAAATCACTACCTTTAACTAGATAAAAAAAAAGCTCATGAATACATCAAATGAATGGACAAGAGAAGTCCTTGAAGGTTACATCTTTATTTACGTTGCAAATGCAGATTTTCAAGAATCGTATGAGGAACGAGAAATAATTAGTGAGAAAATTGATGCAGCAACCTCTGCTAAATTACACCGCGAATTTGAAAAGGATAATGACAATCAAAGCATCACTAAAATTCAAGATGCAATAGCCCGTTTAGGCTATACCGCAGATGAGAAAAAACAACTTATTGAAGAAGTAAAAAACTTACTTACTGCAGATGGTCAATTTGACGCTGCAGAAAAAGGAATCTACGCTGCACTAAAAAGAGTTATTGTTTAAACACACACCAAGTATATATAAAATGAGGCTTTCTTACTTTGGTAAAACAGCCTCATTTTTAGTTAAAAATAGTAGAAACGCTATAAAAAAGCCTTCGTAAACACCATTAGAGAACGAATAATAAACCATCAACTACGAATACTAAAGTAGCATAAATTTAACGCCACTACCCTCATACTTTTGGTTCAAGAAATAAACAATAACTCTTAAACCAAATAGTATGAAATCACTTTTTTTCACTTTCGCGCTTCTAATATCCGTGCTCTCTTTCGGACAGCAAGTTTCAGAAACAACACAAAAAACTGCTAGTCCGTATTTAGAAATTTCAGCAGAAAACGCAAATGTTCCACTGCTAGAAACTAAAACCGATGTTCACATTACAGGAACCATCGCCCATGTTAAACTAACGCAAGTGTACCATAACGAAGGGACAACAGCCATCGAAGCAAAATACGTCTTCCCAATGTCGCTTGAAGCTGCAGTGCACGATATGAAAATGAAAATTGGAGAACGCGTTGTAAATGCACAAATATTTGAAAAACAAAAAGCAGAGCAAGTATATCAAAAAGCAGTAAAAGAAGGAAAACGTGCTGCTAAATTAGACCAGTCTCGTCCTAACGTTTTCCAGATGAAATTAGGAAATGTAATGCCTGGCGATCAAATTACCATCGATATGTATTATACCGAAATGCTCACACCTACAAATGGCTCATATCAATTTGTTGCCCCTGGAGTTGTAGGCCCTCGGTTTACAGGCGAATCTTCTAAAACGGAAACCACTTTCGCACAACCTTATACAGGAAAAGGAATTGCAGATACTTTTAAATATGACGTTCAAGTACGCATAAATGCCGGAATAACAATTCAGAATGTTTCAAGTAAAAGTCACAAAGTAAATGTGACGTATCCTGCTAAAAATTCTGCTGAAATTTTCTTATCAAAAAGTAATGTCAACCCAGCAAATCGCGATTTTATTCTTGATTATAACTTGCGAGGTGATGCTATTTCTAGCGGACTTTTACTGTACGAACACGATAACGAAAAGTTTTTCGCTTATATGATGGAGCCGCCTAAAAAAATAACTCACGACCAGATCACACCTAGAGAATACTTATTTATCGTCGATGTATCTGGCTCCATGAACGGCTACCCTCTTGAGGTAAGCAAAGATTTAATGCGTAATTTATTATGTAACCTTAATTATGAAGACACCTTTAACGTGCAACTTTTCGCATCAAGCTCAACAGTATATAGCGAAATTCCTGTACAAGCAACTGAACAAAACATTGAAAATGCCATTAGTTTTTTAAGCAATGGTCAAGGTGGCGGCGGAACTGAATTATTAAGTGCATTAAACGTAGCGTATAAATTGCCTAGAGCTAACGAAGGTAGTGCACGATCTATGGTAGTTATTACTGATGGGTATGTAAACGTAGAAAAAGAAGCTTTCAAAAAAATTGAACAAAATCTAGATCAAGCAAATGTATTCACCTTTGGGATTGGAAGTTCTGTAAATAGATTTTTAATCAAAGGGATGGCAAAAGTTTCAAACTCTCAATCCTTTATTGCAACCACAAAAGAAGAAGCGTTCAATGTAGCGGCAGATTTCAAGGACTATATCGCAACACCATTAATGACGCAAGTTTCGTTTAAAACAAAAGGATTTGAAACCTACGATGTGGAACCTAAATCAATCCCAGATGTATTTGCAGCACGCCCTGTGGTTATCTTCGGAAAGTATAAAGGCGAAGCAAAAGGTGACATCATCATAACAGGATATCAAGGCCGAAAAAAAGTAAAACAAAAATTTGATGTTTCCGAAGGAACACTTAGTGCAGATAATAGTGCGCTTCGATATTTATGGGCTCGTAAAAAAATAGCCCGATTAGATGATTATAATACCAACTTTAGAGAGGATGTAAAAGATGAAGTAACGTACCTAGGTTTAGCGTATAATCTTGCCACAAAATATACGTCATTTGTAGCCGTTGATGAGAAAATAGTAAACCCAGACGGTACAATGAAAACCGTAAAACAACCTTTACCAATGCCAGCAAATGTGAACAATAGTGCCGTAGGTGCTGCAGCAGAGGTAAAAGGAAAATCAATCGCTAAAAAAACGTATACACTTACATTTAATGCAGGTGAACTACCTAAAGCCGAAGCTAGAAAATTGAATATGTGGTTTAAAGCAAACTACGGTAAATTAGCTGAAAAGTATATGAGCCAGTTTATGGAACTCCGCGTAAAATTTGGTGAAAATGGAGCAGTACTCAATGTCCAAACGTTTGATGGAACAAACTGGATTCACAATGCTGAAATTTTAAAAGAGTTTCAAAAGTTAGTAGTAAAAAAAGCCCCTACTTCTAACCAATTCACTGCCTATGCAGTTGATGAAAGCATAGGGTGTAGTTGTTAAATTCCTGAAGAGTTATTATTGTAAACCTTCTAGGTCTTTATGATCTGGAAGGTTTTTTTATTTGTTTGAAATGAAGAAACCCTTATTCAATAACGAATACTAAACCATCTACAACGAATACTAAAGCGATCAAAATTTAAACGAAGTGCTCCCGTAACTTTGAGGTATCAATAACCTTAAACACCCTTAGTTATGAAAAATATACTTTTAATTATCGCAGTAATCTTCACAGCTCAATTAAGCTTTTCTCAAGATTTTGAACCTAGCAATAAATACATTCTTGCTCTTGAGAACGCTCTTAGTGAAAACGAAGATGTTAGTATAAAAGCACTACTAAAAACTACAAATGATGCAGAAGAAAATCTTTCTTTCTTTCCATTAGTAAGTGGAGAAAACATCAATGAAGTAGTAATAAGTACGCTTGAAAACCCTGTTTTAAATGGCGTACAACGTGTTATTAAAGTAGACGTAAAATATATTGAATACTGTACCTACACCATTTCTAATTACATTTTAGAAACTACGAAAGGAGATTTCATCTCATTACCAATGCTCACAAATGAGGATTGCAATGACGAACCTTCTCAGCTTGTTTACTTATTCCCATCACAAGCATTTGGAAAAGAAAATCAAATAATCACTTCGCAAATTATGGTTGAAGCTAATACTGTAAAAGCAGCAACACAAGAGGATAGTTTTATATGGAATGACGACAGCTATGGCGCGTCTGGCCAACTTTATGAAGAACTATAAGAACAATTTATCACAACTTTTAAAACCGATATACTATGAAATTTTTCACCGTACTCCTTATTGTTTTCACCACATTTTTAGCCTGTGAAAAAGCTTCTTTATACGAGGTTCCACACGGTGAAGAAGTAGCATATAACTCAAATGATACTATGCTAGAATCCAATGTAAAAACAAATAGTATTGCCTTTATCGCAGGTTTCGATGAAGATGAAAATACATATTATACAAATGCAACTAGATATTTTAAAAACCAACAAATTCCTGTTGTAGAAGAGCTTTATTCATTAGATGAAATTATCGCCTATTTAAATATGTCAACCAAAACTTACAAGAATATTCACATTATTAGCCACAGTAATCCATGGGCCGGAATCTCTTTAAAAGTAAGTAAAGACGGAAACCGGATTACTGTGCACAATTTAGATACTGCGCTAAATTCAAAAAGCATTCCTATAGTAACACATGGAGTTGACGAACACACGAATATCATTTTTCACTCTTGTGGATTGGGCGAAAATACCGAACTCGCTCAACTGTTAAAGCAAGCATTTACAAACACCGTTTCACCTCAACTAATTGCATCGCCATATTTTAATGTTTTTGGCGGAAACTATGTGCCGCATTACCTTGCGAAACCTTATTATGTTTCATACCCAACAGGGCATTCTCCCGGACCTCTTGCGTTATCTGAAGAAATGAAAACAATATACCCTAAGGTTACTATTGATTGGAATACAGCCTTAACAACTAGAAAAGAAACTACAGCTACCGAAATATATTCTTATCGATTTAATGTTCCTGTTGAATGGGAATTTACATTTGAAGATGTTTCTGAAATACCATCTCTTGAAACCCGTGACGACATAATGGACTTCGTTAGTGAGCAAGATGAGATGGCTATGGCCTTATACGAATTAGATATTCCGCTTGAAAAATACCGATGGATCATTAAAATTTCCGAAGAAAAAAAGACCTTACTTATTAAAGGCAAAACTACTATTCTATGTGTTTTAGACCCCATTGAAAATAGTAATGATGCAGGTAATTATGCCGTTCCAGAAATTACAAACGAAAATCTATATACGGTATTCTAAACCCCTTGTTTACAATCGTTATATTTGTTAACCAACTTAAAACAGCGCTAAATTCGCTTTCGTGATAAAGAACTTAAATCCATTTTACAGCAAAACTCTACAAGCTTTAAAGCTGCATTTTGAACGCACAATTTTAGCCCTAGTTGTACTGTTTTTTTGCAATAATGCAACTTCACAAACGAACGAACTAAAAGCCTATACCGTTGAGGATGGTTTGCCGCAATCTCAAGTATATGCAATTGCACAGGATACGATAGGTTATTTGTGGCTTGGAACACAAGGGGGTGGATTAGCTCGTTTTGACGGAGAACACTTTGAAGTTTTTAACGAAAAAAGTGGGTTGGGATCTAGTTATGTAAATACCCTCGTCTCAATCAATAACGACGTTCTAATAGGAACTAGAAAAGGAGTTTCTATTTTTAATGGCCGAAATTTTAAAAACTTCAACACTCCTGCTGTTCGTCAAATAAGAGTGATAAACAAGGAAATCTACTTTGCAACGATTCAAGGAATTTTCACATTAACAAACACTGGTAAGGTTCAACAATGCGTACTTTCTGAAGCGATCAACAACGCGAGTGTTAATGATATTGTTTTTAAAAACAATAACTACTGGATTGCTACTAAAGAGGGATTCTATAAAACGCAATCTCTTCTAAAAAGAAAACCTGTATCTCAAATTGCCAATGGTAATTTCACCTCAATTACAACTACAATTGATCAAATTTTTGCTGCTACTTTTAATGATGGTATTAGGCAATACAACGTTGACGGAACTCCTCTAAACACTTCTAATATCCCAAGAAGAATTAACAGCATTAAAATACTGGACAATAAATTATGGATTGCTACAGATACTAAAGGATTATTTGTGTTAAACCCAAATACCTTTGAAATTGAAGCAACTATTAGCGATAGACAAGGACTTTCGGTTAGACATGTACGTTCCGTTTTTAAAGATACGAGTGGACAGCTTTGGATTGCTACAAGTGGTGGCGGTTTAATTAAATACTTCCCAAATCAATTTACGCATTATGACAAGGACACAGGGCTAATTGGAAATAGAATCTATGCCGTTGAAAGTACGAAGGACCGTGTTTGGTTTTCGGTTGAAGAACAAGGATTGAGTTATATAGATTCTTTAGGGATTAAAAGAGCTCCTCCAGTTTCAGACTTTGATAACGTAAAAATTAAAACTCTTGCTAGTGATGCTTCGGGAAACATTTGGGCTGGTTCTGAAGGAAAAGGGTTGCTTTACAAACACATTAGAAAATACGATAGTATTGTAGTTTCAGGATCAAGTATCGCAACCATCAAACTGGACACAATCAAAATTGAAAAAGTAACAGATTACGTTCTCAATGAGAAAGTAGGTTTTCCTTCCAACTGGATTAGATCAATATATGTTGATGGTAATGACGTTTGGGCAGCAACCTATGGTGACGGAATTGTAAAGTTCAATTATGATACAAAAAGAGAACGTATAAATATTATCAAGCATTTTGGGAAAGAGCAAGGTATTGATGATATGCTTATTCGCGATTTAAAACCAGATGAACAAGGTAGAATTTGGTATGGAACTCAAGCAGGAGCAATAGGGTTTATTGACAACAATAACGTTACTCATTTAGGAAATATGTTAGGTGTAAACACTTCTATAAACACCCTAGTTTTTAAAAATAACACGTTATACATTGGCACTGCAGATAGTGGTATTTTCTACTCAACTGATAATGATTATAAAAACTTCAAACCATTAACTGGCGATAAAACACCTACCTCTAAAAACAGCTATTTATTGATTTTTGATTCTGAAAACAATCTATGGACTGGTAGTGAACGAGGTATTGACAAACTTGTATTAAATAATGAAAATGAAATTATCGATCTTTTTCACTATGGAAGAACCGATGGCTTTTTAGGAATTGAAACCTGTTTAAATGCTGTTGCAGAAGATGAGAATAACACATTATGGTTTGGAGCGATTTATGGATTAACTGCATTCGAAAACAATGTAGAAAATAAAGATCTTCAAACAAAACCTACCATTCACTTTGAGTCTATTGATATTGGTTATAAGTCATTAGACTCTTTATTAAAACTAAATACCAAAAACAAAGTCTTAAATCTTGAACCAAATGAAAATCAACTTTCATTTACTTATAGAACTGTTGACCTTAATCACCCTAAAGGAGTTCAATATCGCTATAAAATTGACAATACTAAATGGAGTCCTTGGAGCACAACAGCACAACAAAATTTTGCTGGTTTAGCCTATGGAAAGCACACCTTTAGTGCTCAATCACGCAATTATAGGTGGATTGAAAGCGAGCCTATTAAATTTAAATTTAACATAGGGACTCCCTTATTTCAGCAAGCTTGGTTTCAATGGTTACTTATTGCTTGTTCACTCTTAATATTGTTCACTATTGTGTTTGCCTATGTTAGAAATCTGAAAAAGAAAAACAGAACAAAGCAAGCACAATTAGAACTAGAAAATCACTTACTTGGTTTAGAGCAAAAAGCATTGCGATTACAAATGAATCCTCATTTTATCTTCAATGTGCTAAACGGAATTAAAGCTATGGGAGTGACAGACACTAAAAAAATGAACACGACCATTAATAGCTTTGCAACACTTTTAAGGGGTATTTTAAACAACTCCCGTAAAGAACAAATTACACTTGCTGAAGAAATAAATGTACTTAAAAATTATATAGAAGTTGAGCAGTTAATGGCGCAAAAGCCTTTTAAATATTCATTACAAATAGAATCTGATCTTGATCTAGAAGAAGTATTAATTCCGCCAATGCTTGTGCAGCCATTTGTTGAAAATGCAATTAAACACGGGATTTCTTCTTCAAATCAAATTAACGGAAACCTAGAAATTCTGTTTAAAACTACACAAACCTATTTAACTTGTAGCATTACAGATAATGGAAAAGGAATTTTTGAAACCCAGAAAAATAAAGCTACAACAAGCCATCAATCTGTTGCACTTGGAGTAACAAAAGAACGAATAGAATCTCTTAGCGGAAAAGGAGCTTTGAGTATTTCAGAAATAAAAGAAAACAATATAATTAAGGGTACAAGAATTCATTTTAAAATACCTTTAGAAACAGAGTTTTAAAAAATTTTAATTTTTGAAATTTTATAGATTCAACTAATAAATTATAAATTAGATTATATGTTATCAGCCATTATTATTGAGGATATGCCAGATGCTTTAATGCTTCTTGAACAAGAATTAAAACAGAATCATAAAGATATTGATGTTGTTGCAACTGCAAAAAGTGTTGTAGAAGCAGCGAAGGTACTGCGTAAACAAACTCCAGACATTTTATTTTTAGATATCATGCTTGGTGACGGAACTGGATTTGATGTGCTTGAAATATTTCCAGATTTACCAAGCAAGATCATATTTGTAACAGCTAGTGATGAGTATGCGATTAGAGCCTTTAAGTTTGCCGCTATTGATTATGTTTTAAAACCATATGCACCAGAAGATTTAGCAAAAGCGATAGGTAGAGCTAAAGAACAATTACACCCAGGAAGTGAACGCTTAAGTATATTAAAGGAAACTATTGCTACACCAGATGCACGTCCAGATAAAATATCATTACACACTTTAGATAAAATTATTATTGTTGGACTTGATGAAATTATACGTTGCGAAGCAGATAGCAATAACACCATGTTTCACCTTACTAACGGGAAAAAAGTATTTGTAACTAAAACCCTAAAGTACTTTAGCGATATGCTAAGCGGGTATAATTTTCTTCGCGTACACCAAAGTCATTTAGTAAACTTACAGTGCATAAGTGCCTTTATTAAAACGGATGGAGGTTATTTGCTGCTAAAAGACAAACAAACGGTTCCTGTTTCAGTTAGAAAAAAGAGTGAAGTAATTGAGATGCTTGATAGGATGCACCGTTAAATTTAATTGAAAAGTTGATTAGAAAGCTTTAGCTGTATTATTTGTAGCGTTTCTTTTCTTTCGTTTAATAGGGTATACTGGTCCTTTTGTATCAGTTTTTTTCATCATAGCGTTTCTGTTAAATGTTAAATCTAGCATTTCAGCTAAAGTATCGTGATTGAAAATTTTCATACTATAATTATTAAACCTAATTAAAAAAACAAAAGGAGTCTCCTCAAACTCCTTTTGCGAAAAAGCAAACTCATGTTTGCTTCATTTTTTTAAACATTATCTGTCTAGTTTAACACAAAAGTAGCATTAGCATCAAAATTACTAAAGGGGTTTTCACCCCTTTTTGTAGCGGTAAAAAGCCCTTTGTTATAATTAATTTGTTTTTTAAAATTTGTAGCTAGCAGCCAAGATTAAATTTCTTCCCGGAGCTGCTATACCTGAAGAATACGTTTGGTAACGTTGATCTGTAATATTTTCTAAAGTTGCATTTAAATGTAGTGCTTCTGTAAGTTGATACTGTGCACCAAAGTTAAGTGTGTACCATCGTGGAGAATAAGGATTTCCATCTTCGTCTTTGGCATATAAATAGTCATTACTTACTTGACTAGGTGCTAAGTCTTGGAAATCAAATTGACCATTGAAAATTGCAAAAGCATCAAACTTGAACTTCCCTTTACCATAAATTAAGTGACCATTACCAAATTGTGGCGCAGCATGACGAATAGGTGTTTGCTCACCATTTTCTTCTTCCGTAAATCCATCTGTAATATTATATTGAGCGGTAAGTTGTAATGCTTTTGAAAAGTTCACTTCAAGACCTGCTTCAAAACCATAAACTTCAGATCTAGCCGCATTTTGTATTGCTTGCACATTACTAAGTTCACCTTGGAATTCAATTTCGGTTTCGCCATCTAGTTCAAAATCTCTTCTTACTAAAGCATCTTTCAATACTGTATAGAAAAGTGCTAAATCCACCTTAACGATATTATCAAAATTTAAAGTAGTCCCAACCTCTCCGTTATATGCATATTCTGGTTCTAAATCTGGATTAGGAACAACAACGCTTCCTGGCTCACTGTCAAAAACTTTACCTACATCATCAATATTTGGTGCTCTAAAAGCTGTTCCGAAATTTAGCCTCCATCCTAGTAAATCATTTGGATTATACGCTATTCCTGCTGAACCTGTTAAGGCGCCTGCATCAATATTTGCATCGGTAAAAGGTAGATCATACAAAGTTTCATCAAAAGTTGCATCTACTAAAATGTGGTTGTACCGTGCTCCAGCTTGAAATGATAACTTATCTGTAAACTTGAAATTTGTGCTTACGTATGCTGCTATCGATTGCCAAGTTGCGCCATCTGGATACCGAGAAACATCTCTTGTAGAAACTCCATTTGTAATATCGGTTTGTTCTCCTGTTGAATTAACTTTATTAAATACATACTCAACTCCATAGTTGAATTTTGAGCTTCTCCAGTCTTTTTCAAAATCCCAGGCTGCTGTGTAAGCATTTACAATCTCTTCGGTTTGAAATAAAATAGTATCTCCAAAATCTCTATCATTTCTACTTTCTTTAAATCGTTGATACGAAATTGTTGCTACACTCTCGTCATAAAAACTGTTATTATATGCCGTATTTCTAGCTTGTAAATTTCCAGAAATCCACTCCTGTGGTCCGTAATACCATTCAGAAGATCTAAGTTCACCATTTTTACGTCTAATTAATCTGTCGTATCGTGAGTAATCACTAGTAGTTGTATAAAATAATCCAAGGTCAAAATTCCATTTTTCACTTGGCATGTATCTTATTTTCTGCATCGTATTTATTTGATGATAACCTGTAGTTACCTGAACTCTTGGGTCATCATTTTGAACAACAGTATCAACACCATTTATCGTCTCCACATATTCGTTTCTTAAATAATCGTCTGGGCCATTACTACCCATTCTCAAATCGTCAAAATCACTAAACGTTACACTTGTTAAAAAAGCCCATTCCTTAGCACCTATATTAAAATCGAAATGTCCTGTTTTTTCATTATTTGCAGTTGCATAACGTGCTGTTGCATTTCCAGAAACCGAAAGACCCTCTTCAAAAGAAAACTTAGGCTTCTTTGTATAGAAATTCATCACACCACCTATAGCGTCACTACCATATACAACGGAACCTGGCCCTAAAATCACTTCTGTATTTTCAACTGCAAAAGGATCTATTGATATAACATTTTGAACATTTCCGGCTCTAAAAATAGCGTTATTAAATCGTACACCATCTACAGCGATAAGCAATCTATTTGTTGAAAAACCACGAATTAAAGGACTTCCACCTCCAAGCTGACTTTTTTGAACATATACTGATCCACTTGATTGAAGTAAATCTGCAGCAGTTTGAGGATTACTAAAAAGTACATCTTCACTTGTTACTGAAACTATTTGTTGTGGAATATCTTTCTTTTTTTGACCAAATTTAGAAACTGAAAGTACAATTTCATCTAACCCATTGGCATCAATAGTCATAAACACTTTATTATCTGCCTTGCTAATTTCAGCTTTTGTTAGTTTTAAAACTTGGTGTGCAATATGCTGAAATGTTAAGATTTCATTAGTAGCAAATTCTGAAATATCAACAAATCCATCGAAATCAGTAACACCGCTTTTAGATTTATCATTATTAAAAATGGCCACTCCAGGAATTGCAGATTGATGTTCCTGATCGAAAACTTGAATTTTTTGGGCGTAAAGTTGGGCTGAGATAGTAATTAAGAGTAGGCAGAGAAATAGTTTTTTCATTAGTTAAAAAGTTGGTTTAGCACAACTAGAGATTTTGGTTTTGTGAAATTCTGCAGGTGTAAATTGTAATAATCTAGCACTAAATTTAAAACATCTAGTCGTTCTTTTTTAGTTAGTTTGATTCCGGACATTGCCTCAAAATTTATGCCGAAAAACTGCCTTAAATTACCAACAACAGCTCCTGAATAGGAGTAAATAGAGACATCTTGATCTTCAAACAAACCTTCTGCTAAATTAAAGTACTGTAAATGAGCGTTTGATGTATCTGGATAGAAGCCTAAATATTCTGTCAACTTCAATAAAAATAAAATATGAAAATTTGCAATTGATTCATGATTGTCTAGCCATTGCAACGAAGCTTCAATGTATTGAAACAAGATTTCGTTTTCTTCTTCTTCCTGCACTACGTTTTTTAACATTTCGGCTAAAAACATTACGAGGGAAGATTTTACAATTTCAGTATGGAGGGTGTTATAAGGATAGGCAACTTTCACCTCACTTATTCGCTCAAGGGTTCCCTTATTTTTATGGTGAGCAACAATTTCTAATTGCGTCAATGGCTGAAAATACGAAGCCTTTAACTTTCCTTTCTTAGATTTCAAAACTCCACGTAATAAATATGTTTTGAGTCCGCTATTTTTAGTATAAGCTGTTACAATTAAATCTGCTTCAGCATATTTTATGGATGAAAATACAATAGCTCGCGTTGTCTCTACCATTAGCGAACAATCATTATTTTCTTGATTGTTGTTTCAAGTGCATCTTCACTTGTAATTAAAACCATATAAACTCCAGATGCCACTTTATACCTCCCAAAGGCTCTTGTATCCCATTGAACACTTCCCCCTTCGCTTGTTTTCTGAAAAACTAGATTTCCTTCTAGATCGGTAATTTTCACATTCGCATTCTCCGTTAGTCCATCAATGGTTACATTTCCCTCAAAGCCAGGTCGTACTGGATTTGGGAAAGCAAAAACCTCTTCTAAATTATCCCTTGGCGCAGTTGCGCTTCCTTTATAAGCAACAAGACCATTTAATGTTGCAAAATACACTACCCCTGTAAATGGATCTATTGCTATATCCTGAATATTATTTGAAGGTAAAGGTGAATTTTCATCTGTAAATCGAAGTAATGTTTCTTGTCCATTTGAACTTAGAAGAAACACTCCAGATGTTGAAGTACCTATCCATTTATTATTTGATCCGTCTACAACAATAGAGGTAACAATTTGTTCAAAAAGTAATTCTTGCCCTACACCCTCATCGTCTTCAAAAATAATTGATTGGGCTTCTGGCTCAGTCCCATCGTTAAAAAAACTACCTGGATTAAACAAAACTCTCAATCCTCTTAAAGTCCCTATCCATAATCTGTTTTGAGCATCAAAAGCTAAAGCTCTAATGTCTGAAGAAGGCAATCCAGCACCTGGACCTTCTCCTTCTCCAATAGACTTAAGTTGTCCATTACTAGGGTTATAACCAATAAGTCCTGTGGGAGTTCCTCCAAAAAACACGTAGTTTTCTCGGCTAATTGCTAGTTGACTATAGGCCAACTCCTCTCGACCACCAGATATGTTAGAGACATCAATACGCTGAAATTGACTTGTAGGCGAAAGTTTTACTAAAGCATCATCTACTAAGGTTTGTAAAAACCAAAGATTCCCATCTCTATCAAAGTCAGAACCATATAAACGGACTCCTGCCGGTCCTCCAAAAATTGGATTTTCAAGCGGACTATTATTTTCATTATATAATACACTTGGTTCTTGATTTTCAAAACGAAGCAATCCACTTAAAAATGATGAAAAGTAAACCTGATCAGGTTCCTCTGGATTTATTGTAACCTCAACAATATTATTAATTCTATCTGCACCAAGTGATGCCGCGATATCATCATGCTTAAAATTTGTCCATTGCTCTTCATTTAATCTACTAACCCCTTTTCTAGTTGTTGGGTTAGGATTAAAATCTACCGTAACTGCACCAAAACTTACCCATAATTGTCCAGCTGTTGCATCTACTGCAAAAGGTTGATTAAATAATGGTCCATCTGGTAATATTTGTTCTGCTAGAGTTGAACTAAAAGGCACTCTTAGTAAACCTTGCTCTGTAGTTCCTAAATAGAAGTAGTTGCCAAAACTGTATCCTGTTTGTAAATTATAATCGAAATCTGGCAAACTAGTTACTGAAGCCTCTTGTATGAAACCTTGAGAGTAAGCGAAAATTTGTTCGGTTGTAGTTACTGTAAGCAAGGCATTGTTTACTTCAAAATCTTGGATGTTATTAGCATAAGCTGCAACTTGCTCAGGGGTTGTACCTCCCAACAATCTAAAAACACGATTATTACTATTAGCAGCTAAAACTCTAGTGCCTAGAGTCTGTATTCCTATAAAATTTCCTGAAACTACTGTTTCCCAATTTGCAAAATCAATAATATTATCGTCTTCTAATATTGCGCGTCTAATTCCATTTTCGGTCGTTGCTGCATATATATAAGGCAAGGCAATAGTTGTTTGACTAATATCAATTTGCATTCCTCCATCACCTATAAAGTAAGTGTCTCCAAACTCTAAGCGTTCTAAATCGTATACCGAAATACCAAACTGCGTAGAAACATATAACTTCCCTTCATTTTCTGTAAAATGGTTAATGCGTTTTGTATTAGGTGGAATATTCAACTTGTCAAGAATATCAACAACTTTAAGAACATCATAATCCTCTGCAGTATTGACAACTTCTATAAGTCCGTTTTCATAGCCTATGGTTAGTAAATCAGTTTCCTGACTATAATGCATAGCAGAAATAGCTTCTCCTGAAAGACCTTGAACACTTGAAATAGTTGTTATCTCCTCAGTAGATAGATCATAAATAAACACTGCATTTTCTGCTGCAACAAATATTTGGTCATCTCCTTGCGAAATATCCTTAATAGATACATACGAAAAATAGTCTGTCCACAGATCTTCAAAGTTTTGAGCCTGCATCAATGAAGAAACAAATAAAAATACTCCTAAAATTGATCTTTTAATGTGCACTAATTCCATAGATAATATAACAGTTACCAAGATTTATTATTGTAATTGTCGCAATTTAAAAAGGTTGCCAACAATGGCAACCTTTTTATTTTATAAAATACTATATTTTATTTCAAATATTATACTACACCTTGTGCCATCATTGCATCTGCAACTTTAACAAATCCTGCAACATTAGCTCCTTTTACGTAATCTACGTAACCATCACCATCTTTACCATATTCAACACAAGCAGCGTGAATATCGTTCATAATGTTGTGTAGTTTTTCATCTACTTCCTTAGCTGTCCAGCTCATTCGTAATGAGTTTTGAGACATTTCAAGTCCAGATGTAGCAACACCACCAGCGTTAGAAGCTTTACCTGGAGCAAATAATATTTTTGCTTCAGTAAATACCTCAATAGCTTCAGGAGTAGAAGGCATATTTGCTCCTTCACTTACACAAATACAACCATTATCTACAAGCGTTTTAGCTTCTTTAGCATCAAGTTCATTTTGAGTTGCACAAGGTAATGCAATATCACATTTTACACCCCAAGGTCTTTCACCTTCAGTATATTTAGCTCCTGGGTATTTTGAAACATACTCGCTAATACGACCACGCTTTACATTTTTAAGATTCATGATGAAAGCTAACTTCTCTTCGTTTAAACCTTCAGCATCATAAATAAAACCACCAGAATCTGACATCGTAATTACTTTACCACCAAACTCCATTGCTTTTTCAGCAGCGTATTGTGCTACGTTTCCTGAACCTGAAATTACAACCGTTTTACCTTTAAAACTTTCACCTTTAGTTGCAAGCATGTTTTTTGCGAAATATACGTTACCGTATCCTGTTGCTTCTGGACGAATTAATGAACCTCCGTAAGAACGTCCTTTTCCTGTAAGAATTCCTGTAAACTCGTTTGCTATTCTTTTATATTGTCCAAACATATAACCAATTTCACGTCCTCCAACTCCAATATCCCCAGCAGGAACATCAGTATTTGGTCCAATATGACGAGAAAGTTCCGTCATAAAGCTTTGGCAAAAACGCATTACTTCAGCATCACTCTTTCCTTTTGGGTCAAAATCACTACCACCTTTACCACCACCCATAGGCAATGTTGTTAAGCTGTTTTTGAAAGTTTGTTCGAAACCTAAAAACTTAAGTATTGATAAATTTACTGTTGGGTGAAAACGAAGTCCACCTTTGTATGGTCCTATCGCAGAATTGTACTCAACACGGTAACCTCTGTTAACTTGGATTTCTCCACTGTCATCAGTCCATGCTACTCTAAACATAATAGTACGCTCTGGCTCAACCATACGCTCAAGTAATTTCTTACCTTGATATGTTTCATTTGCCTCAATAAAAGGTATTACCGTTTCAGCAACCTCAGTTACTGCTTGTAAAAATTCCGGCTCGTTTGGATTTGATTTTTCTACACCGGCGATAAAGTCTTTGATACTTTGCTTCATAGTTGATATAATTTATTCAGAGTACCGTTAAGTAACTCTAATTGAAAGTTTCGGACTTTTTTGTTATAGCCGAAATTTTAATGTTGATAAAGTTTCAGCAAAAATAAACAACTAAACATATTGATATCATAAAATTACATCAAAATATCAATACATTACAATCATATAGTAAATTGACCGTTTCAATTATGTAGTCACATATTGTTAATTATTAAGCTTGATAATTGATGATTTATCGTTAAACCGCTTTAATAAAGGGTTTAAATTTCAGTGTTTGCCCAAATTTTATATATTTGTTGCGTCCTAAACCTAAACTTTAACTTCTAATGAATACCAGAATTTTCCTATTGGTATTATGTCTAATAGCTTTATGTAAGCAAGACATTAACGCTCAAGCCGGTTTTTCTCATGAAATTGGTGTTATTACTGGTCCCGTCGCCTTATACTCAGATTATGGTATTAGAGGTAATTCTGAAACAAATGTAGGGAACACTACTATTGGTTTTGGAATTGTCCACTACCTTAACTTTTCATACCGTGCAGATTGTAACTGTTACACAAGAGATACTTACTTTAATGATCACTTTAAATTAAGAAACGAACTTAATTATCATAAAACACAACTACAACATTATGGTCCTCTTGTAGAGCCTGATGAAACTAGTTTGTTTTCAGATCAATTAAGAGCCGTTAGTGGAAGCACACGTATTATAGAAATAGGCTCACAAATTGAATACTTTCCTTTGAGTATTAGAGATTTTGCAGCACACTCCTATTCATTTGCACCTTTTGTAAGTTTTGGGGTTCACTATGTTAATTTTGATCCAGAAATTTCTTCAAGTTTAGCACCTGATGGAAATTTAAATACCCCTTTTGCATCACCACCTAAATATATTAACGCATACCAACAAGAAGGAGATTCTACTTGGGGTGTTTTATGGAGTATAGGTGTTCGTTACAAGTTAAATGACTATGCCGATTTAATGCTAGATAGTCGCTGGACATACTATTTTAGTGACTGGGTTGATGGTTTAAACCCATCATTTGAAAACAATGGAACAACTCCAGTACCTGAAAACAAAGCTAATGACTGGATGTATTGGTTAAACTTAGGGTATATCTATTACTTAGATTAATTTTCTAAACAATACTCAACAGTTATGTAGTAGTATATAAAAACTGCGGAAATTTTCAACATTGAAAGTTTCCGCAGTTTTTATATTAAAGAGTTTTTTTAAAATATTTCTTTAATTAGCCAATAGCTTGTTTTAAATCTTCAATTAAATCGAAAGCATCTTCAATACCTACACTTAATCTAATCAATGAATCTACAACGCCTGTTTTTTCTCTTTCTTCCTTGGGGATGCTGGCGTGAGTCATGCTTGCTGGATGACCTGCTAAAGACTCTACTCCACCTAAACTTTCGGCTAAAGTAAAAACTTTTAGCTTTTCAACTATTTTAATTGCATCGTTATAATTATTACCTTTTGTAACAAAGGAAATCATACCTCCAAAATCTTTCATTTGCTCTTTAGCAATATCGTGATTAGGGTGATCTTCAAACCCTGGCCAATACACTTTTTCAATCTTTGGATTACTTGCTAGATACTTCGCAATTACTTTCCCATTTTCGCAATGGCGTTGCATACGTATGTGCAATGTTTTAATCCCTCTCAACACTAAAAAACTATCTTGAGGACCACAAATAGCACCACTAGCATTCTGAATAAAATAGAGTTTCTTTGCTAGCTCTTGATCTTTTACAATGAGTGCACCCATAACTACATCGCTATGTCCTCCTAGGTATTTAGTTGCCGAATGCATAACAATATCAGCCCCTAAATCTAGTGGCGTTTGTAAATATGGCGTTGCAAAAGTGTTATCTACTGCCAAGAGTACATTATGCTTTTTAGCGATACTTGCAGCGGCTTTAATATCAATAATATTCATCATTGGGTTTGTAGGAGTCTCTACCCAAATAAGTTTAGTTTTATCGTTTATAAAGTTTTCAATATTTGCAGCATTACTCATACCAACAAAATGAAATTTGATTCCAAAACCTTCAAATATTTTAGTAAATAAACGGTAGCTACCTCCGTACAAATCGTTCGTAGAGATTACTTCGTCGCCAGGGTTTAATAATTTAATTACAGCATCTATAGCTGCTAATCCACTCCCAAAAGCAAGACCATATTCGCCATTTTCAATACTAGCTAGATTACTTTCTAAAGCTGCTCTAGTTGGGTTTCCGCTTCGAGAGTATTCAAAACCTTTATGTCCTCCTGGAGTTGTCTGCGAATAGGTGCTTGTTTGATAAATAGGAGGCATTACACTACCATAAGCTGGATCTACATTATGTTGACCTCCGTGTATTGTTTTTGTATTAAATTTCATACCTAAGCCCAA
Source organism: Patiriisocius marinus (assembly GCF_008974325.1). Taxonomy (GTDB): domain Bacteria; phylum Bacteroidota; class Bacteroidia; order Flavobacteriales; family Flavobacteriaceae; genus Patiriisocius; species Patiriisocius marinus. Next base: position 705,692 of record NZ_BKCG01000001.1, read on the forward strand.
AGCGGGAGTTTATTATTAATTACTATATCTGTTTGAAAATTGAAAATAAGGCATAATAATATTTAGATAAGTTATCTATTATTAGTTTTTAAGTGTTCAAAATTCTTAATTCAAAACTACTAGTTTCCTTTCTCTTCTAAAAAACTGTCGTAATTTTGTGCTATGATTGACAAATTTGCTTCTGTTTTAATTTTATCGTTACTTTTTATTAGTTGTAATTCTTCTTTGAAAGAACCAATTGAGATAACTATTGATCAATCTACTTTAACCGAATGTGCAACTGCAGCTTGCCCAGAGGTTTTAGTAGAATATATACAATATGAAATTGACGCAAAAAAAACAAGAGCACTTAATGACAGTATCAACAATTTTATTATTAATTCATTAAATTTGGGCGACCCTGCAGCTGCGGCAATTGCTACAAACCCAAACGAAGCTATACAATATTTCATCAAAGATTACTGGAGAGACACGAGCGAATTTCCTGAAATCAATGAATATGAAGCAGAGGTTATCGTTATTGAAAATTTCCGAAGTGATGATTTAATTTCAATTGAAATGTCTCAGTATAGCTATACAGGCGGCGCACACGGATACAACTCAGTTTCCTTCTTAAATGTAGATTCTAAAACGGGCGAAGTCATTACAAATAACCAATTTATAAAAGATAAAAATGCGTTAACAGTACTTGCTGAAAATAAGCTTCGAGAAAATTATAATTTATCTAAAACCGATAATATTAACGCAGGTGTTTTTTGGTTTGAGAATGACACATTTTACTTATCAAATGCCATAGGAATTAGCAATGGAAATTTAGTTATCCACTACAACTCGTATGAAATTGCTAGTTATGCGGACGGATCAATTGATATTGAATTACCTCTTGAAGAGGCTGCACCTTTTTTAAATTATTCTGTCAAAAATTAGCTTCTAAATACCTAAAGCTCGCTTTAATGCAAGGATACATCCAAGATGAATTCCTTCATGGAAATTATTGAAAATTAGAGCGTCTTGAGCAGAAGTCAATGTTGTTTTAGTTGTAACGGTGTATTCTTTGTAATTTATAAAAAGTCCTTTTTCCCAATCTTCCTCTGTCTTATTTATAAGTGTGTGAAGTTGGCTTTTACACAAATCTATTTCCTCTTGTGTTACGTCACCTTGGGGTGCTGTTCCTTTTCTAAATTTAGTTATTTCTTCTTCTGAAACATTCATAGGCAATCCACTGAGTCCATATACTAATAATTGCTGCGTTATCACGGTATGTTTAATGTTCCAAAATATATTGTTATTGAAACCTTCTGGAATTTTGTTCAGTAATTTCAAAGGGGTTTTTTCTAAGAACTGTAAAAATAGGTCCCTGTTTTTTAAAGTGATATCAATTGTGTATTTCATCTATGGTTCTTTTAGCATAAAAATAAGCGAAAAAAAAATGAAATGCCCGTACCTTTATCGCGACGTAAAATTTCGAAATTAAAGCTATTATATTATGCAGAAAATATTTTATTTAAGCACGTGCGATACCTGTAAACGAATTATGAAAGAGATTAAAATTCCTCAATCGTTTATTAAGCAAGACATTAAAACAGAGGCATTGACCGAAGAAGACATTGAACACATGTTCAATATTTCTGGAAGTTATGAAGCTCTTTTTAGCAAACGAGCCAGGCTTTATAAAGAACGTAATTTGAAGGATGCTGGATTGCTTGAAGAAGATTATAAACATTTACTTTTAGAACATTATACTTTTTTAAAACGTCCTGTTATCATTAATAACGACGAAATTTTTATTGGTAACAGTAAAAAAGTAGTGGAAGCTGCAAACAAATCTATACACTCAAGTTAGCTGTTTTAATATTATGAATTCTAGACTTCTAGCCTTAATTGCAGCTTTTAGCGCAAGTTTTATCTACGGAATAAACCATACCATAGCAAAAGGATTAATGCCTAAAGTAATTGAACCTTTTGGTTTTATATTACTTAGAGTTACGGGCGCTGCAATTTTGTTTTGGATAATCAGTCTTTTTTACCAACGTGAAAAAATTGACCGAAAAGATTGGGGTCGTTTTATTATATGTGCTCTCTTTGGGATGGTGATAAATATGAACTTTTTTTTTAAAGGCTTAGAACTTTCAACACCCATAAATAGTAGTGTTGTTATTACACTATCTCCTGTTTTATTACTCATATTATCTGCACTAATTTTAAGTGAAAAAATAACGTTGATTAGAGGTGTGGGTATTGCTCTTGGATTAGGCGGGGCTTTACTTTTAATATTATTTGGCGCTAAAATTCAAACCAATGCACCCAATATACCATTAGGTAATTTCTTCTTTTTTGTGAATGCGGCATCGTATGCATTTTATCTCATTTTCGTGAAAAAATTAGTTGGTAAGTATAGTTCAATCACGCTCATGAAATTTATGTTTTTGATTGCATTTTTAATCAACTTACCTATTGGCTGGAGTCAATTGTCTGCAGTAGAATGGACAGGATTAAATTTTAGTGAGTTATGGCAGTTAGGTTTTGTTGTGGTTTGCACTACGGTACTAACCTACCTTTTTAATATTTATGCTCTTAAACAATTGAGCCCTTCAGTAATTGGTGTATTTATATATTTACAACCTCTTATCGCTGCAATTTTTGCTGTTGCGACTGGAGCAGATAGTTTATCTCCTTTAAGGATAGGTGCTGCTTTTTTAATCTTTTTTGGTGTGTACTTAACTACCCGAAAAAAGAAAATTCCTGCTTCCGCTTAGATTTACAATTTACATTTTGATAAATTAGACTTAACTGCTTAGTTTTAATTTATTTGTATATTTAAAGTCCTAATTTTAAACCTATAAAAATGAAAACTCAAGAAATAGCAGATAATTTAGTTAAATGGTGTAATGCTGGTGAAGAAAGTAAATGTTACGAGCAATTATACAGTCCAGATATTGTAAGTGTAGAGATGGAAGGTAGCGATAATCAAGTTGCCAGAGGAATGGAAGAAGTTGCAAAAAAAGGAGAATGGTGGCGTGAAAACTTTGAAGTTCACAGCGCTAAAACTAGTGAGCCAATGGTTGCAGACAATTGGTTTAGTGTTCGTCATGAAATGGACATAACTCACAAACCAAGTGGTCAACGTAGTACGATGCAAGAGCTAGGAATCTACGAGGTTAAAAATGGTAAAATTGTAAAAGAACAGTTTTTCTATAACAACGAACAATAATCCTTACTGTTAAGTTTATAATACTAAAAAGCCAAACGTTATTAACGTTTGGCTTTTTTTAATATTTGCAGACGAGTACATTACTCCGCAGAATCTAAGTGCTGAGGTACTTGTCCATGTTGTCTTGTATGCTCTTTTGTAATTGTATAAAAATCGTCAGTTCTATCAAGTTTATTAAGGTTATCGTATAACTCTTGTGGAAGAGGTCGTAATTTTCTTGTGTTTAGATCTATCCATCCACCCATCATTTCGCAACGAGCTATATTTCTTCCTTTGTAGTCATAGAAATTGTGCTGAAAAGAGAAATACATTCCGTCGTCACTAATTCCTTTTAATTGTAGACTTACTTTTATTGGTTTACCAGGGAAAACCTCTTTAAAGTAAAACATATGCTCATAAAAAACTACTGGACCAATTGCAAATTCTACCATTTTTGCTTGACCAAAACCATTTTCAAGCATAAAACTTAAACGAGTGTGACTCATATAATTAATATAAGCACTATTAGCTAAGTGGCGATTTGCATCTATATCGTTCCATCGCACTTCAAATTCTTTTAAATACATAATTAATTTTTTTTCAAAATTATAATTTTACTTTTCAATAAACTGGATAACTCTATTGTAAACTTCTTCACTTTTCAAATCGTGTTTCAGTCCTGTGGTAATCATTTTTTCAATCTTTGGATTGCTACCCATAGCTGTTTCAATAGGTGCATATGGCGTTATTTTATCATCAAAGTCGTGAACTACAAATATGGGTTGAGAAGTGCCATTTAATAAGCTATTAATTTTTATCTGTTGATGTGAGATTTTTAAAATATTATTTATTCTGTCATCTAAAATTTTAATTGCTTTTGCAGATAACCCTAACATTTCCTTGAAATAAACAAATATTGCATCCATACCTGACGGTGCTCCCATAACGATAATCTTGTCTATTTTAGATTTTGGATTTACAAGATAGCTATACGTAAGTGCCGTATTGCTAAATGAGTGACAAACTACTGTATTAACATCCCCAATTATTTGCAATGTCATTTCTATTGATAAACGGTACATCTCTAAATTAAGATGATTTGTTTTAGATTTACCGTGACCTGGAGCATCTAAAGCATACATAGTATACTTATCTAAATCTAGCTTTTTATAATAGGGTAACCAGCGCTGGCTATTACTCATCCATCCGTGTAAAAACAAAACTTTTTTTGGTCCATTTCCCCACTTATATAAAACTGAAGATTGATCATCAACCTCAAAATAAGTTTGCTCAGCTTTAGATAAAAACTCTTCTCCTGCCTCAGAAATACCTGCACGTTTAACTTTACTTAATATTTTAAATGAATTTTTTGAATTCCACTTGGGAAATAGAAAGGCCGTAAAATTGATAAAAACTCCAAAAGACTTTAATACTAGATTATACATAACATGTTAGTGTTGATACCAATTGGTATCTAATTAGACAATTTTTTTTAGATGGAAATTTGATCAGTAAGTGATCTTAAATGTTGAATTGCTAATAAAATAGATTCTGGGTTTCCTTCTAATTTACTCATCATGATACCACCTTCTAAGGTAGCGATAATGATGGTTGCATAGAACGCAGCATCTGTATTTGGTTTTACTTGATTGTTCTTAATTCCGTTTTCAATAATTTTTTTAGCTGAAGCTTTAAATTGACCTAACATATTAAATGCTTGTTGACGCAACACGCTATTAGTATCATCGGCTTCTGTTGCAGCATTTAATATGGGACAGCCACCTTCATATAATGGAGTGTGCATATATTCTTCAAAAAAAGAAAATGTCGCCTCCATTTTTAGCTGAAATGTGCCTGCCTTACTAATAGAACTTCCTAATTCATTAAACATAAGTTTTGCTAGACTTCGAAGTGCTTGCTGTTCAAGATCACTTTTACTTTCAAAATGACGGTAAATAGCCCCCTTTGTTAAACCAGTAGCTTTCGTAATATCACTTATAGACGTAGCTTTATACCCCTGAGTATTAAATAGGTTACCGCTCTCTCTTAGTATTAAATCCTTTGTTACTTCTGCATTTCGCATATACAAAGATACCAATTGGTATCTTAATAAGCAAATACATTAAATTTCCTATCTTTTAATAATTTAGAATACTAAAAATAGTTAGAAATAAATTTATTTATTTTGAAATGTTCATTCCATAATAAAAATTTAGTCTAAAACTTTAAGTATTGTTCTAGTTATATGCTTTAAAGTTAGTGGATTATTTATAAGCAACGCTGAAACTTGTAATCCTTTTAAAGAAGTATATAAATAATAGGCATAATTAGGCGCAGTGTCTTCTAAGTTAATTGTTCCATATTTTTGTGCATCTAAAATTAATGTTGTCAAAAAATGAAGTAAATTCTCCTGAGTGTTTTCTAATACTTCTTTTATTATAAGGTTATTTAGAGACATCTCAACAGTACTATTAATAATGTAACAACCTTTTACATGACTATTATTTATAGCACTTTCAACTGCTTTATCAAAAAACAAATATAATGCAGATTTACTATTATCAGATTCTAAAAGTACTTTTTGAAAGTCAGATTCGGTTGTTTTTTGATATCTTTTTAAAGCTATTTTATACAAATTGATTTTACTCCCAAACGAATTATAAATACTACTTCGGTTGAGACCCGAAACTGAAGACAAATCTTGCATTGATGTGCCATTATAACCTTTCTGCCAAAATAAGTCGACAACTTTTTTTAAAACTTCGTCTTCATTAAAGAGTATTTCCCTTGGCATAATTTAATATTTAAATACAAATATAATGAAACAATCGTTTCAAATATGTCATTTTAAAACATTTAGTAATTTTCATAAAGTACTCTCGAGATGATTTTCATTACTATATATTTATCTTTGACACTAACAACTAAAATCAAGTACCTTAGTTTTAAAATACTAAAGTATAATCTCAAAAGTATCTCACTATCAATAATGCCCATAATTCCATCAACATACCAAGCAAAAGGACTTTTTAAAAACGGCCATTTTTCAACGATATATTCGGCCAAGTTAAGACCTTCACCTTCTTTAAAACAATCACGAAAACGCTTAGAACTTAGCGATGGTGATTTTATAGATATAGACTGGAGTTATAATATTTCAGAAGAAAATAAAAGCAATAAACTTGTTATTCTACTTCACGGATTAGAAGGTAACGCACAACGGAGTTATATAAAAGGACAAGGAAAATTATTGGTTAAAAATGGTTGGGACGTTGCTGCAATAAACCATCGTGGTTGCAGTGGCGAAGATAATCGACTCTACCTTTCGTATAATAGTGGACGTACAGATGATCTTTCCGAATTTATTAATCGCGTTATTGACAAATATAATTACACTGAAATTAACCTAGTGGGGTATAGTCTTGGAGGCAATGTATTGCTTAAATACCTTGGAGAAAGAGAAACTGTTCCATCCCAAATTAAAAATAGTGTTGCTATTTCAACTCCTATTCATCTTAGAGGAGCCCTCGAGCAATTAATTAAATGGGAAAACTTTGTATATAGTAAAACATTTATCAATGATTTGCGAAGTAAATACAAAAGGAAAATGGTGAATTTCCCTAAAGCTATGAATGCTGACGAACTTAAAAAAATTGGAACGCTTTTAGATTTTGATAATCTCTATACTGCAAAAGCCCACGGCTTCAAAGATGCCTACGATTATTACGAAAAAAGCAGCTCTATTAATGTTTTAAGTAATATTAAGACTCCAGTGCTATTAATAAATGCTGAAAATGACAGCTTTCTATGTCATGAAAGTTATCCTTTTGAATTGGTTAAAAAATTAGAATTTGTATATTTAGAAGTCCCAAGACATGGAGGTCACGTTGGTTTTTATGAGACTAACGGAATCTATTATAGTGAGCGAAGAGTTTTAGAATTTTTAAACAACCAAATATAATGAGCCCTCAACTTATAGATAGCGAAACAGTTCTTTTTAGCTTTGGCTATTGTGCTTTAATGCTAGTCCTAGCGTTAATATTTTTAAAATTTCCGCCTAAAAAAATCAATTCACTCTATGGATATCGCACAGAGCGCTCTATGAGAAATGAACTAGTTTGGGAAGCTGCAAATAGCTATTGGACTAAACTATTTGTAAAATTGAACCTTGCTGCTTTTACAATTCCAGCCATTGCGTACGTTATATATCCTTCCCAGATTGTACTAATTACTGTTATTGCGAGTACAACATTGTTGTTAGCGACAATTCCTATAACAGAAAGATACCTCAATAAAAACTTTGATAAAGACGGTAATCGCATTTAACTTCAACACATAGATTTCCGTACCTTTACACCTTAATTAAAGGAATTTATGATCCAATCAATGACAGGGTACGGTAAAAACGTTATCCAACTACCAACTAAAAAAATAACTGTTGAAATTAAATCACTCAACAGTAAAAACCTTGACCTCAACTCAAGAGTACCATCATCATACCGCGAAAAGGAACTTGCTATACGTACTATGCTAGCTAAATCACTTACTCGTGGTAAAGTAGATTTCAATCTATTTGTTGAAAGTACTGGTGAACAAACTACAACGCAGCTTAATGATGTGGTGGTAAAACAATATATGGATCAACTTTCTAAAGTTGTTGATGCAGATAAAATAGAGTTATTGAAAATGGCAATTAAAATGCCCGATGCTTTAAAAACAGCGAGAGAAGAAATTGATGAAGATGAATTTTCTGAAATTTTAAAGGCTGTAAAACAAGCGCTAGTAGAAATCAATACCTATAGAACTGATGAAGGTGAAGTACTTAAAAATGATTTTCTAAAACGAGTTGACATTATTGAAGAACATTTAGAAAAAGTACTTGAGATTGATTCGCAACGTATTGCAAATGTAAAAGAACGACTACATACAGCTGTTTCTGATTTAAAAGAGAAGGTAGATGAAAATAGGTTTGAACAAGAACTTATCTACTACCTAGAAAAATATGACATTACAGAGGAAAAAGTTAGACTACAAAATCATCTAAATTACTTTAGAGAAGCAATTAATAGTGACGACAGTAATGGAAAAAAACTAGGTTTTATTACTCAAGAAATAGGAAGAGAAATTAACACTATTGGTAGTAAAAGTAACTTTGCCCAAATGCAACAACTCGTAGTACAAATGAAGGACGAGTTAGAAAAAATAAAGGAACAAGCTTTAAATGTATTGTAATGGATAAAGGAGGAAAATTAATTGTGTTCTCTGCACCATCTGGAAGCGGAAAAACCACCATAGTAAAACATTTGTTAAAGCAAAAAGACCTCAACTTAGAGTTTTCAGTTTCCGCTACTTCAAGAGAACCTCGCGGCGAAGAAAAGCACGGGAAAGATTATTACTTTTTAAGCTTGAAGGATTTTAAGCAGCATATGAAAAATGATGATTTTCTTGAATGGGAAGAGGTTTATAGAGATAATTTTTATGGTACATTAAATAGCGAAATTGAACGAATTTGGGCTATGGGTAAAAATGTAATTTTTGACATTGATGTTGTTGGCGGTCTTCGTATTAAAAGAAAATTTCCAGAGAGAACATTAGCTGTTTTTGTAAAGCCACCTAGCGTTGAGGAGTTAAAAATAAGACTCAAGAATAGAAAAACAGAAAGCGAAGAAAAAATAAACATGCGCATAGCAAAGGCATCTGTAGAGATGGCTACTGCACCTAGATTTGACTATACAATTCTAAACGATACACTTGAACATGCTTTAGACGAAGCAGAGCGTTTAGTACAAGCACATATTTCAAAACCTATCTTTGAAGATATTGCACAATCTAAAAAAAACACATTACAAGAAGAAGAGTAAATTAAAAGGAACATTTTATGAAAATAGGTCTGTATTTTGGAACGTTTAACCCTATTCATATTGGGCATTTAACGATTGCAAATTATATGGTAGAATTTAGTGATCTCGATCAAATATGGATGGTTGTAACACCTCATAATCCTCATAAAAAGAAAAGCAGCCTTTTAGACAATCATCATCGAATTGCCATGGTAGATTTAGCGTTGCAGGATTATCCAAAAATCAAATCTAGTAAAGTTGAATTCGATCTTCCACAACCTAATTATACCGTAAATACTTTAGCTGTTTTAGAAGAAAAACATCCTGATTTAGACTTTTGTTTAATTATGGGTGAAGACAATTTAAAAAGCCTTCACAAGTGGAAAAATTACGAGGTTATATTAGAAAGGTATTCTATTTACGTCTATCCTCGGGTTAGCGAAGGTAAAATAGAAACACAGTTTGAAGGTCACGAAAAAATTATAAAAGTGCCTGCTCCTATAATGGAAATATCTTCAACATTTATTAGAAAGAGCATTAAAGATGATAAAAACATTAAGCCAATGCTACCACAAAATGTATGGGAGTATCTTGACGAAATGAATTTCTATAAGTAGTAAACAACTTTATACATAGCATATAATGAGTATTATTGATAACAAAACTTTCTTCAATATAAAGCAAGTAAATCTTCAAATACTTATCTGCTTAATGTGTTTATTTTCTACTAACTTATTTGCACAACGTGCAATAATAGCTCCAGCAACATTAGGTCCTAATGCACTACCAATTCCAGAAATTAAGACGGGAAAATTAGCTAAAGATTTTAATCTTAAAATTGCTTACGAAAATCACACTAGTAAAGGAGATGACACTCAAAATGCCTTTATAGAGCTTTCTATTCCAGTTGTTTCAAACAAAGTTGCCTTAGTATTAAGTGTGGTTCCTGCAGAATATTATACCCTTGATAGTGAAACTTTAGAAATACGAAACATTACCAATGGAACAGCTTCCGGTAATGCTGGTGGAGATATCTATGTAGGTACGCATATTCAGATCTTAAAAGACAAAAACAGTCTGCCAGATATCTTATTATCAATCGACTTAAAAACCGCTTCTGGAACAAATACGGAAAGTGCTAGATATACTGATGCACCAGGGTATATTTTCGATCTTTCACTAGGGAAAGACATTACTACAAATACTAGTGTACTAGAATCTATTAGACCTTTTGCTATGGCAGGTTTTTATGTGTATCAAACAAACCGTACAGATTTTAGACAAAATGACGCCATCTTATATGGTGCTGGTGTTGATTTAAACTTTAAAAAATTCAGTTTCACAACTTCTTACGGAGGGTATAAAGGGTATATTGATGATGGAGACAAGCCCAAAGTTTTGAGGTCTACACTTAGAACAAGATTTAATTCAATAATAAATTATGAGATTCGCTTAGGAAGAGGTTTTGGTAGTAACTTTTATGATGCGGTAAGACTTGGATTAAATATAAATCTAAATTTTATTAATACGTTGTTTTAACAAAGAAACCGTCTACATCACAAGAAGCGAAGAGACGGTTTCAAACTAACCAACCAAAAAAACTTAAAGTCTTTCTATATTATATATTTCATATATCGTGCCAAATTTAAAATTTACTAATCTTTGTCATAGTCTTAGCAATCTCTTTATTAGACTTACGTAATTTACCTTCTCCTGGTTTTTTATACTGGATATATCCTCTGCCTAAAAACTCATACGTTGTTCCAGAACTTGGGTGGTAAAATGAAATAGTATTATCATCAATAACGCTCAGTTCAAAATATTCATTGCCTAAAAAATCATAATCTAAAGTTAAATATTTTAGATACTGTGTTCCCGGAACATCATCAACATTGTATATCCCTGTATAATCCCAATAAATATTATTAATATTTGAACCATTTTGATCCTGAGAGCTTCTAAAATTACCATCTCCTCCACCGGGTAAAAAAGCAACAAAATTTTCATTGTCAAATTCATTAATCGCTCCTTCTTGACTTGTAAACACCTTTTCCCAAGTAGTATATTCTTGTAGAAAATAATGAATGTTATCATAAAATAATGCATTATAATCAAAGGTATTACGCTGGTAACCAACTAGAATATATGATACATCGTTCGCATAATTGTATAATTCAATTTCATTAGCGCTACGCTGGGTAACTTCAAAACGGCTAAATCCATCTATGTCGTGAGTAACATCAAGAACAAAATTCCCAGTATTATAAACACCTACGTCAATTCCATAACCATAACCTTGATCACCTATGCCAACAAGATTATTGTTTGCGTGAAACGTACCATTATTAAACGAAACTGTAAAAGCTATTTGCATAAAAGGAATATACCCACTCCCTTGAGAACGGTTTATATCAACATACCATAAATCATACGTATTTAATACTTGATTTAATGTTATTGCTGGTGGCGTTATGTTAGATTCCTCAACAATTACTGTTTCAGTATAACAACTAGTAAAAAGTATTGCTATAAAGCTCAGTGCTAAAAATAGTTTTGTCGTTTTCATAAGTCATCCTTTTAAAATTATACTTCTGAATTTTCACAAACTATGCCAAAATCATAAAAAGCTAGTATTCAGTGTTTTATTCCGAAATATTACGTTGTTTTTAATAGCTAAAATTAATTTTAAAGGCACATTTCGGAACTAAAATCTATTTAAATCGTCCTATTTTAAGACTACCAAAATCTTTGTTTTTTAAGTACATTTGACATACGATAATTTAATATAATATGAGTGATAAACCTAAGTTTGCAGTTTTTGGTGGAGGAAGTTGGGCAACAGCTATCGTAAAGATGTTATGCGAAAATCAAACTGAAGTAGGATGGTACATGCGCAATACTAGCGCTATTGATCATATAAAAAAAGAACAACACAATCCCAATTATTTAAGTGCTGTAGAGTTTAAACCTGAACAATTAAAACTTAGTAATGACATCAATGAAATGGTGGAATATGCTGATTATCTAATTTTTGTTATCCCTTCAGCTTTTATATTTAGTGCATTAAAAAACTTAACTGCCTCATTAGAAAACAAGATTATATTTTCAGCAATTAAAGGTATTGTTCCAGAAACTAGCTTAATTGTTGGTGATCACTTTAATACGCATTTAAATGTTCCTTTTGCAGATATTGGTGTAATCTCAGGCCCTTGTCACGCTGAAGAAGTTGCTTTAGAGCGCTTGTCCTACCTTACTATTGCTTGTGCAGACGAGGCAAAGGCACAAGTAGTTTGCGACAACTTAAGCTGCGATTATATTAAATGCAATATAAGTGATGATGTAATTGGAACTGAATATGCAGCAATGTTGAAAAATATTTATGCAATTGCTGCAGGTATTGCACACGGCTTAGGCTATGGTGATAATTTTCAAAGTGTATTGATGAGCAATGCAATACGAGAAATGAAACGGTATGTAAAGAAAGTCCACAAAATGAAACGCGATATAAATGACTCAGCTTATTTGGGTGATTTATTGGTGACAGGGTATTCCGTTTTTAGCCGAAATAGGCTCTTCGGAAATATGATAGGGAAAGGATACACCGTTAAGAGCGCGCAAATGGAAATGAACATGGTTGCAGAAGGATATTACGCCACTAAAAGTGCTTATGAACTCAACCAAGCTAAAGGCAAGAAAAAAGCTAAAACACCTATTGTAAACGCTATATATGCAATACTTTACGAAGGAAAAGACCCAAAAAAGATTATTGCTAAACTTACTGACAAATTAGACTAAATCTATAGGCCAAATTAGTCTTTTGTTTTCTCAAGTTTCTTTAAATAGTAACTAGGATAAATTTTATAGATTTTGTAGAATGCCTTAGAAAATGACTCACCACTTTTAAAACCGCTTTCTTCTGCAATAGCTTTAATGGTATACTTTCTAAATCGAGGATTGTTGTTGATTTCATTCATTGCAAAATCGACACGTAAATCGTTTAAATACTGTGAAAAATTCTTATCCTTTTCAAGGTTAATCACTTTAGACAAATACGTAGAATTTGTACCAAACGATTTTGCAGCTTTATTTAATGTAATACTTTTATCTCTATATTTTTTCTCACTCTCAAACACTTCTAATTGAGATAAAATGGACTCAATTATTGCTGCTGATATATCACTTTTTTTAGCAGTAACCTCAGCCTTTTTAGGATCTGCCTTTTGATTTTTAACTAATTGTTCAAAACGCTTTCTATATACTAGTTGACGTGAATAAATTAATGCCAATATAAACACAATTAAACATAACGACGCAATAGCCCACCACATTCGGGTTTTATCTATTTCATTTTTCTCCTTAAGAGTATCTAATTCAACCTCTTTATCTTCCACTAACTTTGGGATAATAAAGCCTTCATTAGTTTCTGATTTTATTTTTTGCTTTTTAGAATTAATTAAATCATTAACTTCAATCAACTTGTTTAAATAACCTATCTGCTTTTTTGTATTGGTATCCTCACGATAATGATCAATTAAAATTTCATATACCTCAGAGAGCTCTGGCTGCACTAATTTAGTTTGAGTATACTCTTCATCTAGTTTTTTCAAAAATCTAATACCACGAGCTTTATCACCAATACGAATATAGTATTTACCAAGATTGAGATTGTAATAATACATATACCCAGGGCTAAAATAATCGCGATAATTATCTCCTTTAATCAAACTATCTTTTGCAGAACGTACTCTATTTTTTAAAAGTAATGGTGCTGTAGTTTGAGAAACAAATTCATAATATGAAACACTATCATTTACTTTTAAAGCCGCATCAATCCCTATCTTATAATAATGTAACGCTTTATCTGGTTCCTTTAAACGAACATAACCAAGCCCTATATTTTTAAGCGCTACGAGATAATACTTAACATCTAGCGATGGTGAGTTTTTCAACAGATCTAACGTTAAAAAATCAGTCTCAATACTTTTCTCATAATTCCCCCATAGTTTGTTGACTGCAGATATACTGTTAAGAGCTGCTATTTGCTGTTCTACATTCTCTTTTTGCTTTGCAGAATTATATCCAAGAATTGCATTGCGCAAACTCGACACATACTGCTCATTAAAAAACTCTATGTAGGATTTATACAAATACCCTTTTGCTGGTAAATCTGGATGACTACTATTAATAGCGTAATGTATTGTACTATCTAGCATTATAAGAGCCACTTCTTTTTTAGAAACCCTAGCTAATTGCTCATAGCCCATTCCTATTTGCGTAAAATCTTGTTCTCGTCTAGCTTTAGAAATTTTAGCTCGTGCTATTTGAGTAGCTGTTGCTGTATCACGTATTTTTTGATCAAATAGTAGGGATAAATAGTCGTAAGATTTCGACTCTAAATAGGCACCACTATATTCTTGCGCGTGTAGTATTGACGAACAAAAAACTATAACAAAAATAAAAAGTAACTTAAATTTCAATGGCCTTATGGTTTGTTAGAAATCCTACAAACTAAAAGTACCATTTAAATTTTGCCTTGAAAAATAGCATATGAAGCACAAGACAACCCTAAAAATGCAACTAATTGATAGTTAGGTTATTAAGTAAAATATTTGCGGGTCTTAATTTATAAATAACGATGGAAACAAAACTAACTATCTAGCTAAAACCCCTTTGTTTGGCATTGTAGGTAAGTCTACAACGTTATCTTCAACAATTGAATGGCGAGGTAATTCAAAACGCTTATCGTACATTTTATTACCTCTAAAGAAAGTAACAGTGAAAAAATTATCTAGCTTAAAAACACTTTCGTCGATATATTCAATTTTAGCAAATCCCTTAGCAGGAATTATAGTTATTGTTTTTCGCATTGGCGACGTCATTTGTTTTTCGTCATAACCTTGTGCAACAATTAATACCGTTTCAATAATGGTTTTTCCATCATTAATAATGTACACATTCCAGTCGTGGGTATTGTAATCTTCGTTAAACTCATATACCGCTGCAATGTAAACGTCTTTTACTTCTGGAATGTCTATATCTTTTCTCATTTTTAAGCTGAAATATTAATAAACGAAACTTGTCTGAAAATTAAAAGCTGAAAGAATTAAAATGAAGATTTGAATTGCTCTAAAAAGCGAATATCATTTTCACTTAACATTCTAATATCTGGTACTTGGTGTAAAAGCATTGCTATTCTGTCAATCCCCATTCCAAAGGCGAAACCACTATAAATTTCAGGATCAATTCCACAGTTTTTTAGAACATTAGGGTCAACCATACCACAGCCCATTATTTCTAACCAACCTGTACCTTTAGTAATTTTGTGATCAATTTCAGTTTCTAGACCCCAGTAAACATCTACCTCAGCACTTGGTTCAGTAAATGGAAAGTATGATGGGCGTAGTCTAATTTTAGATTTCCCGAACATTTCAGTAGTAAAATACTGCAACGTTTGTTTTAAGTCTGCAAAACTTACGTCCTTATCAACGTAAAGTCCTTCAACCTGGTGAAAGAAACAGTGTGCACGAGCAGAGATTGCTTCATTTCTGAAAACACGTCCTGGCGAGATTGTACGTATAGGTGGTTGATTATCTTCCATATAACGTACCTGCACAGAACTTGTATGTGTGCGTAAAAGTACATCTGGATCTGTTTGAATAAAAAAGGTGTCTTGCATATCACGTGCTGGGTGATATTCTGGTAAGTTTAAGGCCGTAAAATTATGCCAATCGTCTTCGATTTCTGGACCTTCACTTACGTTAAAACCAATTCTAGAGAATATTTGAGTAATCTTATTTTTTACTAGCGATATTGGGTGACGAGAACCAATTTCAATAGGTGCTCCAGGCCTACTCAAATCACCATAAACTCCTGCAGTTTCAGCACTAGACTCCATTGCTTCTTTCAAAGCATTTACTTTGTCTTGTGCTGTATTTTTAAGTGTATTTACAACCTGTCCAAATTCCTTTTTATCTTCGTTAGGCACTTCTTTAAAGGCAGCGAAAAACTCTTTCAACAATCCTTTTTGCCCCAAATATTTAATTCGGAAATTTTCTATTTCTGTTGTATCTGTGCTTGTAAATGAAGCTACTTCTGCAATATGTTCTTTTATCTTATCGATCATAATATATCCTCTAAAGGGAACTTAATTCAATCTGCAAAATTAATCAAACTGTAGGAAAATGTGGTTTGAATAATTAGTTAATGCGGTTTACTTCTGTAATAATGGTCAATTTAGTTTGAAGGTTTTAGCGTTAGCTTATGAGATTACTTCTTTTTCAAGAAAATATTGAACAATTGCATCTTTCATTAACACACTTTGCTCACCTGCTTTTAAAGGTGGAAGTTGTTCTAATATTTTATAGTGTGGCCAACCTTCTTCATCAAAAAACTCGAATTCGTAATAGCCAAAAGGCTCTAACAATCTACATATAGCAATGTGCATTAGGTTTAATTTTTCGTCTTTTTTAAACTTTCGGTTTAGTTGCCCTAATTCCTGTAGCCCTATTAAATAAATTATTGCATCCAAATCTAGAGTGTCGCCATCAGCAAATTTATTGCTTAGCATCTTTACTAATTCTTCCCAACGCTGTTTTAATTGTTCGTCTCTTGCCATTTTGTTGTTTTGAGAAACCGAAAACATTCGGCATCTCTTATATTTTGAATTTGATTGTAAGAAAATCTCACATCAAATAGTGTGTTATTATTTCATTACAAAGATATTGAAATCAAACACGTAATAATAAGAATACCTTGACATAGAGATTGAATGATTCATTATTTATTAAATTGCGCTTTATAATGAAAAGAGCCCCCAACGTTCTTTTTTTAATTTCTGAAATTTTCAAAAAATGAATCTAATTGATATTGTATTAGGAATAATTCTAATTTTCGCTTTTTATAAAGGACTAACTAAAGGACTTTTTGCAACACTCGCCTCTTTAATTGGGCTCATCGCAGGAGTTTTTGGCGCTATTCATTTTTCACATTTTGCTGCAAACTATTTGGTTGCAAAAACCGACTGGGCAGAGGCGACAATCAATCTAGCTGCATTTGCAATTACATTTCTAATAATTTTATTAGTTGTCTCACTTGTGGGGAAAGCACTTACTAAAATAGCCGATTTTGCTGCATTAGGCTTAATTAACAAACTTTTAGGCGGCGTATTTAGCGCCTTGAAAATGGCCTTCATTATTAGCGTAATTTTTATGTTTGTGAATGCTTCTAAAAATTTTAGTGGCTTGATAATTTCCGAAGAGAAAAAGGAAAATTCTATTCTATATGAGCCTGTTGCTATGCTTGCTCCTTTATTGTTGCCAAATATTCTCGAACAAGTTGATACTTTTAGAAGTAGTGATAAAGATGAGGGCACTGTAGAAGATGAGGAAGAAACTCCTGTTGAAAATGATACTATTATAGAGGAATAAAATTAAAATATACAATAATAAAAAGACCCGCAAATTGCAGGTCTTTTTATTTACTTAAAGAATAAAGTTTAAATTACGTCTTCTACATTTTTATCAATATAAAGCATTGACTCTTTAAAGGTTTTAAATATTTTATGTGCTGGTATTAAATCTGGAATAATATCAATACTCTCCATCATTACTTTAGGTTGTTCCATCAATCCTACAAGCAATACTTTAACGCCATTTTGTTTTAAACGCAAGACTAAATCTTCCATTACATAAAGCCCAGATTGATCCATATAAGGCACTTTACCCATTCTAATAATCAAATGTGTTGCAGTATCTGGAATTTGCATTGACAAGGCTTGGAAGTCGCTTGTATTTCCAAAAAACAATGGCCCAGCCATACGTTTAATAAACACTTCTTCTTTTAGCTTTTTAGGAAATAAATTTTCATCGTTCCAAGGTAATTCTAACTCGTCCGCTTTTACTAGAGGGACTACTTTAGATCTACTTGCTGTAGAATCACCTATTTTCTTCATAAAGATTAATGAAGCTAAAACTAATCCAATACCTACGGCATAAACTAAATTCCAAAATACAGAAAGCAATAATACAACCACCATAATTATCACCTCACTACGAGGCATTTTAGGGATAGCTTTTAAGCCCTTATAATCCATCACCCCAATACCAACGGTAATTAATATACCTGCTAAAACTGCTGCTGGAATTTGTGATGCAACTGGAGCTAATAATAACGTGATTATTAAAAGTACTATTGAAGCTACCATTCCTGATAACTTAGTAGTACCACCACTATTGATATTTACAACGGTTCTAATAGTTGCACCAGCTCCAGGTAAACCTCCAAATAAAGAAGCAACAGTATTACCAATACCTTGACCAACTAATTCTTGATTAGGGTTGTGCTTAGTTTTAGTCATATTGTCTGCAACAACTGAAGTCAATAATGAATCGATAGCTCCTAAAAAAGCCAAAGTTAATGCTGTAAATATATAAGGAGATATCACACTAAGGTCAAAATTGCTAAATATTCCAACGTTGAATTCTGGGAAACCGAAAGGTATTTCTTGTATAGGTTTATATGAAATATATCCTTGCATTTGAAGTAAATAAGCAGTAACCGAAACTAAGAGCAACGCGACTAAAGTACTTGGGATTTTAGTAGTGATTTTCTTAAATCCAAATATGATAATTATGGTTGAAAGTGCTAATACAAGCTCTAACCAATTAATATTATTTAATGCTCTTGGTAACGACTTAATAGCTCCCAAAACTCCTGAACCAGCAGTTTTAGCTAAAATTGTTGCTTCTGCATCAATCTCGTCTGTAGTAATTTGTTCAGCTCGTGCAACGGTTTCTTTGAAATCTTCAAGAACCAATATCCCTTCACCGGCTTCATCTTTTAATATTTTATCCAATAAAACTTCCTCCGCTTGAGGTTTAAATTCTGATATAAATTCCTTATCATCAGCAGTATAATACCCAAGCATTGGTAGAATTTGAGTTACCAAAATAATAACACCAATTGCAGTCATAAAACCTGAAACAACAGGATACGGTATATACTTAATATATTTACCGAGACCAAGAAGTCCTAAACATATTTGGAACAAGCCTGCTAATAGAAATACTAATAGTATAAATGGTAATGCTTGCTCAACATTCCCATCATTAGCTGCTACAATTCCTGCAATTACCACCATAGAAACGGCAGTCATAGGAGCAGTTGGCCCAGAAATTTGTGTGCTCGTACCACCAAAAAGTGATGCGAAAAAACCTATCATTATTGCTCCGTAAAGACCCGCACTTGGCCCTAATCCAGATTGAACACCAAATGCAAGTGCAAGGGGTAAAGCAACAATTCCCGCTGTTATTCCACCAAAAAGGTTACCACGTAAATTTGTAAAAATATTTTTAAACATAGACTTATATTAAATTTTGAAAACACGTTATATTGAAGCGAATTGCTTCAAATTACTATATAACAGTACACATTAAAATGGGGAAAATAGAACTAAATAAGCTCTGGAGGAGGATAGAACGTTTCAGAATAAATAGAATTCCAAAACAAATGCTTTTCAGAAAAATTCCAAGATTCCTCTATAAGTGCTAACTTAAAATTACTCGTGTATTCGGAATTATTAGTTGGTGTGTTTTTATCTGAAATATAAACTTCACAATCTTCCGATTGATCCTCTTCGTTAATTAGTATAGCGAAAAAATCGCTGTTTTCAACTAAAAGGCTCGCGCCAACTGGACCAATAATGGACAGTAGAAAAAGGGATAAAAAGAAAATGCTTTTAAACTGCAATGGCTTTAGTTGTTAGTTAATTGTAAAAATACTTTTTATCAACACAAAGTGTGTTAACGAAGTATTAATATACTACAACTTTTTTAAATCTGTTGCAGGAATCCAACCATCTTTTCCATCAGCGATTACAATTTTCAACCAATCACCGTCTAATGCCTCAACTTGAACTTTAGTTCCTTCGTGTAGGATAAAGGCTGTAGCACTATTCATTTTAGGAGCTGATTTAATTTCTACACTTTCAGTAAAAATAATAGCTGGTACGTCTTTTTCAACATCTGCACTTGTTAAGTAAGCAAGTGTTAATGCACCACAAAATAAGAAAACAGACATCATCGAAGCTATAAAGAAACTTCTCTTTCTTCGTTCAATAGTTCCAAAATAATAAAGCAGAAATGATATAACAAAAAGAAATATAAATAAAATTGCAAGCTTAGCCCACCCGTCAAAAGTAAATAGATTTGCTATTGATGCGTACCACTTAGAAAAAATTGTCTTTGGAAGAGGCTCAATAGCATCAATTCGTGCATTTTCAGCAAATGCAAGGTTTGTTAATACATCTTTATCATCAGGGTCTAATTGTAGTGCTTTTTCGTAATAATAGATACTTGGACCAATTTTATTTAACTTATAATAAGCATTACCTAAATTAAAATAAACTGCTTCGCTGTGCTCACCAGCATCTAATATTTTTTTCCAGCTTACAATTGCATCTGCATATTGTTCTGTTTTGTATTGTTCTTTCCCTTTCTCAAATAAGGCGTCATTCTGCCCAAAAATTGACATCGAAAAAAACAAAATTAAATAGCATATCTGTCTCATCTGCTCCTTATTTAAGTTGTTTGTCAATAGTTGATATAGTCGAAACCGCTTTATCATAATCTTGTTGTATTGTCACATTAGAGCTAGGAGTATATCGTGCAAATTCACAACTCTTTAAAAGAGAAACAAAATTAGACACCGCAGTATTTTCAACTCCTTTATTTACAAGTAATAGTTCTATGTGCTCTTTACTCATTTCGCTTGTTTCGATTTGTAAGGAAGCTTTCAAATAATTATGTAATGATCGTTCTAAAGATTCGTAAAACAAGGTTTGGTTACCCATTTGCTTCTTAGCAGCAGCAAGATATTTACGAGCCATTTTATTCGCTTTACGCAATTTGGTTCCTTGAACATCTGCTTTACGTGAATCGCGCTTTTTACCAACAAGAATCAATAATGGAATTAATAAAAGTGGTCCTCCCACTAATGCCCAAAAAGTTGTTGATTTAAAAAATGATGTTGTTTCTATTGCACTTAAATCTCCATCTAATTTCAAATATTTAAAGTCATCCTGTGATAACACTATAGCTTTACCAATATTTCCGTTTTCATCCACTGTTGAATCTGCAGCTTCAGTTATAGGTCCGTTTTCCACATTTATAACTAACTCCTGAGAAGTGATACTTTCGTATGTTTCGGTTTTAGGATTAAAGTAAGAAAACTCAATAGGTCTAATTGGGTATTGTCCTTTGTACTGTGGTACTATAGCATATGTTTCAGAAATAGAACCACTAATTCCTGAAGCTCTTGTTCTAATATTTTCAGTTCGCTCTGGTTCGTACATTTCTAAGGTACTAGGCGTTGTTACAGTAGGCAAAGTTAAAGTCATTAAATTACCATTACCTGTAACTGTAGTTGTTAAATCTAACGATTCATTAGCATCTAATGTGGTTTTTGAAGCTGTTACATTAAATTGAAACTCCCCAACAGCACCACCAAAATTATCTGGCTTCCCTTCAAAAGGCAATGGCTTTACATTTATAGTACGACTACCTGCTGATATAGTTTTATTTATTCGTGTTGATAATCTACCACCAAAAATAGTACGCTTAGTGCTAGGTACATCAATAGGAATATCTAAGGTTAATGGTTCAATATCTAGTTCACCTGTTTTTTGAGGATATAGTACTGTAGTTCTCAAAATTACATAGCGGTAATCCTCTCCTTTGTATTTTCCTTCTAGCGTTTTAAATTGATCTGTAGCATCTATATTTTTACTCCAAAAATCAGCATAACGTGGTGTCGCTAACTCTCTCCATCTACTCGTGATACTTACATCTTTAGAAACATAAAGCTTATAAGTAACTGTTATTCGTTCATTTAAATAGGGGTTTGAATTTGAAACCTCAGCAACTAAATGCACATTGTCCTCTGCCACAAACTCCGCATTATTTCCTTCTGTGGGAGTTTTCACCGCATTTACAACCTCTACTGAAGTAGGTATTGTTTTGTACGTCTGTCCATCAACAATAATTTCGGCTTGTCCTATTTTTAATGTTCCTTTTCGAAGTGGTGCAATAAAATAAGAGTACGTTTTAGAATAGCTCCTTTTACCATTTATATACGAATTGCTAATAGCCTGATTAGGACCACCTACAACCCTAAAGTCTTCAAAAGCTGGAGGATTAAAATTATCGCCGTCTGCGTTCATTTCAAAATCAACACGCAAACGCTCATTAATTCCAAGTTTCGTTTTACTAACTTTAGCAGTGAATGTTACTTGGGCCTGCGCTGTTAATGCTCCCAATACAAAAACCACTAAAAATACTATGTGTTTTATTTGTAACATGTTACCAATCTTTTTCACTCTTTACCTTAGCTCCTTTTTGTTTTTGAGCATTGATTTTATCTTGTACTTTCTTCTCTTCGTTGTTCATAGATTCAAGCAAGTTTTTCACTTCTTGAGGTGACAGTTTTCCAGGAACAGGCTGTTGCTGCTGTGGCTCATCTCCCTGTTTTTCTTGATTATCATCCTTAGGTTCCTCCGGCTTTCCTTTATCTTCATTGTCACCTTCTTTATCCTTATCCTTTTCGTCTCCCTTGTCTTGCTCATCTTTATCTTTTCCGTCCTCGCCGTCCTTTTTATCTTCTTTATCCTTTTGGTCTTGTTGCTCTTTTTTATCCTGATCATCATTATTTTCATCTTCATTTTCATCATCGCCTCCTCCGCCTTCTGGTGGATTTTTCTCTAACAAATCTTTCGCTACCGCAAGGTTGTATCTAGTTTCATCATCTGTTGGGTTATTACGCAATGCATTTTTATACGCATCAACGGCTCCTGCGTAATCCTTTTTATCCATCAACGCGTTTCCTAAATTATGGAATGCTCTATGCCTTTCTGGTTTCTCTGTTGCTGTTAATGCTGCTTTTTTAAACCTATCGAGGGATTCAGCTTTTAGGTTGTTTTTGTAGTACGCAGTTCCTAAATTATAGTTTCCTGTTGATTCTTTTTCATTGATAGAAATCGCTTTACGGTAGTCCGCTTCTCCTTCAACAAATTTATCATTAGTAATAGCTTCGGAAGCTTCACTTAAATACGTTTGCACTTCTAAAAGTTCTTTCTTTGCCTCTTCAGATACTTTAACTTCTTTAGTTGTTTGCGCGTTTGTATGCTTCGGAAATAGCACACATAGAACAATTACCAAACAAAATAATATTTGTGAAGCTGTCAAATTTCCGAAGAAATACGCCGAAATATATTGCTGTTGCGACTTATTCATGTGCTTGTTTTTGATTAAATAAATTCAACTTTGTAAGCCAAGCGGTTTTACGCTCAAGTAAAAAGATATCTATTAACAGCAAAAATAATGCCCCAGCTAAAAACCACTGAAACTGATCTTTAAAGTCTGAAAACTGTTTCGCATCAAATTCTTTTTTATCCATTCCGCCAAGGATTCTTTTCACTGCCTCAACAACTTCTTTAGTGTTTGAACCATTGATATACTCGCCATCTGCAGCTTCGGCAATATCCTTTAAAGACGCTTCGTTTAATCGTGTAATTACAGTCTGTCCGTTTTGATCTTTTTTAAACGAAAGTGTTCTACCGTTTCTTTTAATTGGGATATTACTACCTTTTTCAGTCCCAACGCCAATAGTATAAATTTTAATGCCTTTTTCAAGCGCTTGCGCTGCTATGCTTTGATAATCTCCTTCGTGATCTTCACCGTCGCTTATTATAAAAAGCACGCGGTTTTTTTGGTCGATATCGTTATAATAGGTTTCGGCCATTTGTATTGCTTCGTTCATCGCTGTACCTTGAGATGAAACCATATCAGTATTCATTCCGCTTAAAAATAAACGAGCTGATGAAAAATCGGTTGTAATTGGTACTTGTGGAAATGCGCTACCTGCATACCCAATAATCCCTATTCGATCTCCGGCTAAGCCATTGATAATTTGAGAAACTAATTGTTTAGACTTTTCTAATCTATTAGGCGCGATATCCTCTGCAAGCATACTTTTAGAAACATCAAGTGCAAAAACAACATCTACTCCTTCACGCTTTACCGTTTCTAATTTAGTGCCTACTTTAGGGTTTACGAGCGCAAAACTCATACAAGTAAGCGCTAATGCAATGACAATAAATTTCAATACATTTTTAAATGTAGACTGATTTGGCGCCAAAACTTGTAGCATTTTAGCCTCTGCAAATTTACGTTGTGTACGCTTTTTCCAAAGCATCAACATTACAAATAACAGAAACAACACCGGTATGGCGAGCAGTACATAAAAGTAAATGGGTTGTTCAAATTGGTACATTATTCAGTATTCTAAAAGTGTGAAAAGAGGGTTTAAAAAACCACTTTACTTATCAATTTCTAATTAAACGAAACTTCTAAAAAGCGTGTATCGCAATAAAAGTTCGATTCCTAAAAGTCCTAATGCTAAAAGCACCCACGGACGAAAAAGCTCATTATAGTTAGTATATTTAAATTCTTCAATATCTGTTTTTTCAAGGTCGTTTATTTCTTTATAAATTGCTTCAAGTTTAGTGTTACTTGTTGCTCTAAAGTACTTTCCGTTAGTGGTTTTGGCAATTTCTTTTAATAAAGATTCGTCTATTTCTACTTTTTGCATTCCGTATTGAAATCCACCGTCTGGTCTAATCCCAATAGGGCTCTGCGCCATTCCATTTGTTCCCAACCCAATGGTATATACTTTTATACCAAACTCTACGGCTAACTCACTTGCTATTTTAGGGTCTATAAAACCCGTGTTGTTTACACCATCAGTCAATAGTATAATCACTTTGCTTTTAGCTCTACTTTCTTTTAATCTATTTACAGCTGTAGCAAGACCAGAACCTATTGCAGTACCACCTTCAATAATGGTATTGTACGTGATACTTTTTAAAGACGAAAGGACAATGTTTTTGTCACTCGTTAATGGTGTTTTTGTAAAACTTTCACCAGCATATTCTACAAGTCCTATTCTGTCAGTCACACGATCACGAATAAAACGAGCGGCTACTTCTTTTAAGGCTTCAAGCCTATTAGGTTTTAAATCTCGTGCTAGCATACTTGCTGAAACATCAATAGCCATTACAATATCAATACCTTTATTGCTTACTGTTCTTGTAGTTTCGTCAACAGTTCTAGGTCTTGAAAGCGCCACAATTATTGCTGAAAGGGCTAATAATCGTAATATAAACATCAATGGTCGCAATTTAGCTAGCCAATTGCCTCTTGCTTTAAAACCTTTTGTGCTTGATATTTTAAGCGAAGCTGTTTGCTTGTTTCGCTTGAAAAAATACCATACCGCGAGTAATGGCACTAACAAAAATAGCCAGAACCACTGTGGATGTACAAATTCGAAATTACTGAGCATTTTGTGGTTTTTGTTTGTTTTCGGCTATTTCAACTGCAATCGAGTTTATTATTCGATCTTTAATTTGATTAGCATATTCTTTGTCTTGATTGTACACAAGTGTCACCATCTGTAATGCTGATCCTTGAGCAAATAATATTACTTGATAGCCAACTTTACTTTCTTTAATTTTTCCGTTAGGTAATTTGTAATTGAAATCGCCGTAAGCTTTGAGACCTTTTACTCCTTTTTCTGAAGTAAATTCTTCTTTCTTAACAATCATATTCATTCCTCCTCGTGCCTCAATTGCTCTTAAAGCACCTTCTAAAGAAACCTCAAGATCGTGTTCCTGACCTTGCATCGCTTCTTCATTATAGTTTGTAACTGTTACAGCAACATAAAAATCGTCGCCTATTTCTCCTGACTCAAAATAACTAATGTTATCAATGATCTGCTTTGTTTCATCGGAAATAGGGAGTGCTGTTCTCACTAAAACATCAGGTGTTTCAATGATGATACTTGGTGCCCCATAATCACTTTTAAACCAGCGACCTTCAAGTTTTTGCTTCATTGTTTCGCTTCCTCCAAAGAAACTAACAATACTATCTGTGGTAGCTTGTAAACCATTGAGCGCAATATTTGCAGCTAATACCATAACACCTACAGATAATCCAGTGACAACTCCTATAATAATTTTTTTACGTTTTTGTTTCTTAAGTTGTTCCTCGCGGTACAACTCATCTTGTAGCAACTCTTCTTCGGTTGGTTCTGGAATAGCTTCGTGTGTGTGATTTATTATTTCTTCAACGGCTGTTCTATCTGCTTCAGCTTGTCCTGAAGATTGCTGCATTCTAGCAAATTTTATTAAATCGGCACGTTTCAGAATTGCATCTAATCGTTTAATATCTTCATTTTCAAAATCGAAATGACCAGCCTTTTTATGCATCTGAAGTCGCTCAATTAACTCATCGGTAGTGCTTTCCTGAGCAGCATCATCCACTTCCCTATCTAAGTATCTTTTTACAATTTCAGTAAGTAATGAATAATATTCTTTAGAGTCATTTTTAAGTAAATATTCTGAATTGTCTAACTCCTTTAACGCCACGATAGCTTCTTCATATGGAGGTAAAATAATCTCCATTTGCGCCCTTTTTTTCTTACGCTGAAATGCTAAAAACCCGATAACTGCTAATAGAATTAACATAGGAATTAACCAATACAACAATTTTGTAATATTGAATGGTGGTTTCTCAATCCCAACTGAAGATTTTATATCAAAGAGCTTTTGTTTTGTAGTATCAACAACAACATCTCTAACCTCAACATTAATAGAATCTGACAGATAAAACTTGTTATTGAATATTATTTTTTGTCTCGGAATAGTATAACTCCCAGAATCAAATTGCGTTAACCCGTATTGTTTGCGGTATCTAATTTTGTTTGCGGCATAACTTGTGTCAGTAGCATAACTTTCAATTACCTCAAGTGGAGAAAATGTTTGTTGGTCAGGAAAAACCACTAAATCTAAAGAATCTGCTTCAACTTCAAACTGAATTTTGAGTTCCTCACCTATTTTAATTGACGT
Organism: Patiriisocius marinus; assembly: GCF_008974325.1. GTDB lineage: Bacteria > Bacteroidota > Bacteroidia > Flavobacteriales > Flavobacteriaceae > Patiriisocius > Patiriisocius marinus. The sequence continues at coordinate 732,678 of NZ_BKCG01000001.1, forward strand.
AGTATCAATAGATGTTTTTACTTGAGCAAAAAGAACCTGAGATGTAAAAACAAGAACAAAGGCTACGAGTGATTTTTTTAGTAAAACCTTAGCCCCATTAGCATTTCTATGGGTAATTGTATGTTGTATATCGAACATCATAACTCCTTCTATCTTCTTTTAAAATATCCTAATAACTTTTTTACATAGCTTTCATCAACACGACAATCTATGCTTCCTGCTCCAGATTTTCTAAAAGCTTCGTGGTAATATGCAGTGCGCTCTTTATGGTAAATTTCATAGTTGCGACGTACAGCTTTAGATCCCGTATTAACAAGCATGTGCTCTCCGGTTTCTTCATCTTGCATTTGTACCATTCCTAAATTTGGTATTGTTTCTTCTTTTGCATCATAGACTCTAATACCAGTAACATCATGTTTTCCTGAAACAATCTTTAATGTATCACGATAATTGTCATCCATAAAATCTGACATCACAAACACGATTGCTTTTTTCTTAACAACACTAGCCATAAACTTTAATGCTTGGGCTATATCTGTCTTTTTACTTTGAGGTGTAAACTCTAGTAATTCGCGAATTATTCTTAAAATATGTGACTTTCCTTTTTTAGGAGGCACAAACAGTTCAATTTGATCTGTAAATAAAATGATCCCAACTTTATCGTTGTTTTGCAAAGCCGAAAATGCTAACGTTGCAGCTATTTCGGTAATAATCTCATTTTTGAATTGGTTATCAGTACCAAACATTTCCGAACCAGAAATATCTGCCATTAACATTAAAGTAAGTTCACGTTCTTCTTCAAATACTTTTATGTGAGGCTCATTGTATCGTGCCGTAACATTCCAGTCAATGTTTCGAACATCATCACCTATTTGATAAGGGCGAACTTCGCTAAAGGTCATTCCACGCCCTTTAAAGGTACTATGGTATTCTCCACCAAAAACGTGGTCGCTTAAACGGCGCGTTTTGATTTCGATTTTACGTACTTTTTTTAAGAGTTCTTTTGTGGTGCTCATTCCTCATCCTCAGCCTAACTCCATTATAGAAAATAGGCTCTTGTTTTTTTATTAAAATCTATTGATTGTTATTGATTACTTACCATTAATTATGGCACTTCAATTACATTAACAATTTTATTAATAATATCCTCACTAGTAATGTTTTCGGCTTCTGCTTCGTAAGTGATTCCTATTCTATGTCTTAGAATATCGTGTACTACCGCACGAACATCTTCTGGCACTACGTATCCTCTTCGCTTAATAAATGCATAACATTTTGCGGCCATTGCTAAGTTAATTGATCCCCTTGGAGATGCTCCAAAACTTATCAAACCGTTTAATTCTGGAAGTTTATAGTTTTCAGGATTTCTTGTAGCAAAAATTATATCAAGAATATATCGCTCAATCTTTTCGTCCATATATACTTCTCTAACAGCAGACTGTGCACGGAGTATTTGATCTACTGTAACTACTGGGTTAATTTGCGCGAAACTACCCTTTAAATTTTGACGAATAATGTGCTGTTCATCTTCAATTGTAGGATATTTAATAACCACTTTTAACATAAATCTATCCACTTGTGCTTCAGGTAATGGATATGTTCCCTCTTGTTCTATAGGGTTTTGTGTTGCCATTACTAAAAATGGTTTGTCAAGTTGAAATGTAGTATCACCAATAGTAACTTGACGTTCTTGCATTGCCTCTAACAAAGCCGATTGCACCTTAGCTGGAGCACGGTTAATCTCATCTGCTAAAACAAAGTTTGCGAATATGGGACCTTTTTTAATACTAAAGTCATTGTCTTTCATATTATAGATTAGTGTTCCCACAACATCTGCAGGAAGTAAATCTGGCGTAAACTGCACACGACTAAATGATCCGTGTACTGCTTTAGACAATGTATTAATCGCTAAGGTTTTTGCAAGACCCGGAACACCTTCTAATAAAATATGTCCTCTTCCCAATAAACCTATAAGTAATCGCTCGATCATATGTTTTTGACCTACAATTACTTTATTCATTTCCATTGTAAGGATGTCTATAAAAGCACTTTCCTTTTCAATCTTTTCATTTAAAGCGCCTATATCCATTGGCGTTGTTGTTTGTTCCATAGTCAAAATGTTTTCAGCAATTTAGTTGCCATATAAAGAGTCGGCAATATTTACAAATATTGCAAAAATTGCTGTTAATTTAAGGTTAAATAGCGCGTAAAAGACGAGGCTTCCACAAAGACGTTTCAGCATTAATCGAATTTTTTAGTTTAAAGCGTAAAATTAAAAAAGTTGAAATAAAAAAGCAAGAATATAAAAGCAACTACCACGCGCTTTTCATCAAAAAAAAAGATACTTCTAAAAAGTATCTTAGCTGGCGATAAACACTATCATCCCTACAATAATAAGGATAATAGTGCTTCTTAAAATGGATTCTACTAATCCACTTATAAATAACTTCTTTTTCATTGATTAGTAAATTCTGGAATAAAATTAACTGAGCCGTAACCTTAATTGATTTTTCTTAACGATAATTAACGGCAGTATTAGGAGAGATTTAACGAATTTTACAAAATAGTATTTCCTAAATTTATAGCTTATTAAAATACTTTTGGCTTAGCGCCAAAATTTTAAGGATTGACTACATGCCATATATAATAACAATGGTTATAATGTTTAAAATTTCAGAAAGAAACTATGAAAAATACTGCTTTAATAACAGGTGCAACTTCAGGAATAGGACTAGCTACGGCGCAATTACTAGCTGAAAAAAACATCAACCTTGTGCTTTGCGGGCGAAGAACTGAAAAGTTAAAAGAAATTGCTGCTTCCCTTTCAAAAATAACAGAAGTACATACCCTTGCTTTCGATGTTAGAGACAAAGAAACGGTTTTTAAATTACTACAAAATTTACCAAAGGCATTTAGCACTATTGACTATTTAATTAATAATGCAGGCAATGCACACGGTTTAGATGCTATTCAAAATGGAGATGTTGATGACTGGGATGCAATGCTGGATATAAATGTAAAAGGACTTTTATATGTGAGTAAAGCGGTTATTCCAGGAATGATTAAACGTGAATCTGGCCATATTATTAACATTGGTTCAACGGCAGGTAAAGAGGTCTATCCTAATGGAAACGTTTACTGCGCAAGTAAACACGCTGTCGATGCTATAAATCAAGGAATGCGACTAGACCTTAATGGAAAAGGAATTAAAGTAGGGGCAATTAACCCTGGACTTGTAGAAACTGCCTTTAGCGAAGTTCGTTTTAAAGGAGATACGGAACGTGCAGAAAAAGTTTACCAAAACTTCACACCACTTCAACCGGAAGATATAGCAGAAATTATTCACTTTGCAATCACTAGACCGCCACATGTTAATATTGCAGATTTAACTGTTATGTGTCTTGCTCAAGCATCATCCACTATAGTCCACAAAAACTAAACTATGATTAATAAACGACTTCTTATCAAAAACTTGCTCGCGCATAATGACGAAAGCAGTTTTTATGATAAAAAGCGTAAAATCGATTTAGGAAGTAAAGAAGGAAAAGCGAAGTTTTTGAAACACGTTTGCGCACTTAGCAACAGTAATCCCGCAAACAATAGTTTTATTGTTATAGGTGTTGAGGACGAAACAAATGAGATTAATGGAGTTGATTTTTTTGATGACAGTAAAATTCAAAATTTGATAAACGCCTATCTTACAAATGCCCCTATTGTCACTTATGAAAATGTTGCGTTTCCATCACTACCACCAGATAAAGTTGTAGGCTTAGTTACCATTAGACCAAACGGAAAAATCACTTCATTACGGAAAAATATTTGGAAATATTGGGGAGGTTCTATTTTTCTAAGAGATGGAAGTATCTCTATGCCTAAAAATTTTGATATCGAAATAAAAGATGTCAATAGCGAAATAGTTAAAGCTATTGAAAATAAAGCTAAAAATAATATTGAACACACGCTCGATGGTGTTATTGATTTCATAAACAACAGGCACAACGATTTACAGTCTCACTATAAAGTATTTAAAGAGTTATTTGTTGTTTGTTGGGCTGGAATTGCTAAGAAAGTAAAAACTCAAACGTATTACTCCCGTGTAGACATTGAACTAATAAATGAGCAGGTACGTTTATTCTATTCTACTTTAGATGAAGTAACTATAAGTTATACTGACGATCAATTTGTCATTACAGAGTATGTTTTATTGGGCTTAAATAATTCTAATAAATTTTACCCACTAGAAGAAGTACGTATTACATTTCAAGAAAATGGTTTGTACACCATTAATTCGACATTACTGTTTAAAGCACCTCAATATGATAAAAAAATATTGCATCACGTTTATAATTCTAATAATGCATTGATTGATAAACTAGAAAAAGGGATTATGCTTAACGAAAGGCAAATGAAAGATTTGAAAAATTTGCCAGCCACTTATTTGATATGTTATTTAAATGATTTTAATGAAGCACTGTCTAAATTACTCGCTGCAAAAAACTATTTGAAGCCTTTTAAAACAGTCTATATTTCATATAAAGAAAGTGTTAGAATCCTTAGAAAACTTAAATACAACGAATAAATACAACTATCATAGTAAGAAATTTAAAATGAAAAGAACATTAGTTATTGGTGATATTCACGGAGGTTTAAAAGGCTTGGAGCAAGTTATTGAAAGGGCGAATATTTCAGAAGAAGACACTCTTATTTTTGTGGGAGATTATGGTGATGGGTGGAGTGAAAGCGCTGCAGTACTACGCTATTTAATTAATCTCCAAAAAACTATTAAATGTATTTTTATTCGCGGAAACCACGATTACTTAGTACATCGTTATTTAAAATATAACGACCTAAATCCTTTATGGCTTAAGCACGGTGGTACAGCTACATTAAATAGTTATGAAACTGTTTCAACTAAAGAAAAAGAAGAACATCTATTGTTTTTAGAACAACTAGAGGATTATCATATTGATACTGATAACAGGCTTTTTGTACACGCAGGTTTTACTAACCAAGGTGGTCCTGAAAATGAGTTTTTTTCTAATATGGTTTTTTGGGATAGAACCCTTTGGGAAATGGCTTGCTCGCTAGACACCAGCATTTCTGAAAATGACGAGCGGTATCCTAAGCGCTTAAAGATATTTAAAGAAATTTTTATTGGGCATACACCAACTACTCGATTAGGAGAAGTAGTTCCTGTAAACTATGCATCTGTGTGGAATGTAGATACTGGCGCAGCTTTTAAAGGACCCATTACAATTATGGACACTTGCACTAAAGAATACTGGCAAAGTGATCCATTGTATCAATTATATTCAAATGAGAAGGGAAGAAACTAGTTAGGTGTTAGATTAATTTCAACTAAAACAGGGATTACATGGCACTCGTCTTCAGTAACTTCAATAGGTCCAACTGTTTTAGAAATATACTCATCTCCCATTGCAGTAATTGTATAGTCTCCTGCTCTTTCACCTGCACCAAAAAAGGTGTCGAAGCTAAAAGCTAATTGTTCTAAATAGGTTCCATCTTCAATTGTTACTGAAATACCTTTCGAAATAATTCCACCGGTAGTTATGTCTTTTACTTGCACTTGAACACCTGACACAAAAACTTCAGTGCAATTAACTGGATCTTGCTGGTCCTCATTATTACTTGAACAATTAATAAAGAGAAATAAAGCGATAATATATAAGGAAAGTTTCATAGTAAAATAACGTTTTAATCAATACTATATTTCGCTATAAACATGAAAAAAGCCACGCTAGTAAATACGTGGCTTTTAAAGTTAATTATTGATTTTTAATTTTTTCCGTAATCATGTTCGTCTTGCCACTTTTTAAGTTCAGCCCATTTTCCCTCGTAAGCCATTTTAGACTGCATAGGCCACGTTGCTGGGTTATGAACTTTGTATCGTTCTCCTTGAGCGTCTAAGATTCCTTTTAAACGTGAAACAGAAGCTTCACCCAACATTTTCCAAGTTGTTATTCCGTCATTCATAAATAGTTCTGATATTTTTGGACCTATTCCTTCAACAACTTTTAAGTCGTCTTGTTTAATCTTTTTTCCAAAAGCTAGTTTTGCTGCCGCAGCATCAAAAGGAAGACTTACCTCCTTTGGAGCACTTTCAGAAACTACTACTGCACTAGCCGCTGCACCTCCTGCAAATGATGACGCCGTCTTTACAGTACTTGAGCCAGTACTTGACGCATCTTTTGTTGCCATGCTTGCTGAAAGTTTAGATTTACAAGCTGCCAAGTCTGCTTCTAATTGCGCATTTTTATCTCGCCATTTATTTAGTGAAGCCGAATCGCGATTGTCGCTACCACCACTTAATAATTTTCCTAATAAATATCCTAATAGTGCGCAAATGAGCCCTACAAGTAATGGAATTAATATACACCAGTTCATATTTTTATATTTTAAGATTAATTAGTTTGTATTTAATTTAAAGACACTACTGTTCTTCTGTTTTTTGATCGTCCTATTTCAGTATCATTTGTTGTTACCGGAGTATCTGGTCCTCTTGAGCTTGTTTCAATTTTAGCTTCTGAAATACCATTATTTATGAAGTATTTTTTAGCAAAATCTGCACGACCTTGCCCTAATTGAATATTTGTAGCTCTACTTCCTGTATTATCTGTATGACCTACAATAGAAAGCTTACTTGAAGGCACTTTATCTAAGTATTTAGAAAGATCAGCTATTATTTGACGTTGTTCTGTCGTTAAATCTATACTAGCTTCTCCTGTATTAAAGTACAGTGTTAATGGGCTTGCGTTAAGCCTAACTTTTATAGCAGCTAAATTATCTGCGGCCTTTTGTGCTAAGTCATCTGTAACTGTAGTAAAGCTATAGGTAACAGGACCTTTGTAAATTGTTCCATCTGGAATTAAGGTGTCATTTAAGTTACTCATAGTATTAATTTGTCTAGAATTAATACCGTTAGAAACCATATAATTTTTTACAGCATTCGCTCGTGCTAATCCTAAATTAGGATATGCTGAATTGTTTGTTTCTGTAGAAGTGTAATGTCCTGTAATGTCGATTGTTTTATCAACATTACTATCTAGGAATGATTTCAATTTAACTAGGCCAGTATCAATAGAACTTGCTACTGGGTCTAAAATGGCAAAGCCATTAGTGTCAAAATTAAAATTATCATTTGAACTGTATCCAAATCCACTTTCAGCATCGCTAAGTGCGAAAGCATTGCTAGTGGCTTTTTCTGTAGAAACTTTGGAATTTACTTTTTCATTTAGGGATTTCTCTTTTTTGGATCCAGCCTTAGTGGCATCATCGTTACAACACTCATTGCAACAAAGTTTCCAATAAAAATAAGTACCTATTAAAATGGTAAGTAATATACCAAGTAAGTACATCGCTTTTTTACTCATTAGGTTGATTTTTAAGGGTTAATGTGCTCCTAAGATAAATAATATAACGGATGTTTCAATATGTTATTAGTTGAATTTCAAGCAACTAATAAAACTATTCGCTCTAAAACGCAAAAAAACCGTTTAAACACTGTGTCTAAACGGTTTATAAATTATTACAGAAAAGAGCTTGTAGTAAACCCTTGATTCTAAATTATTTAGATATTAAGGCAATTTTACCTAATTATAGGTCAAATTTAATTCCTTGAGCTAATGGTAACTCATCTGAATAGTTTACGGTATTTGTTTGTCTTCTCATATATACTTTCCAAGCATCAGATCCAGACTCACGTCCACCACCTGTTTCTTTTTCACCACCAAAAGCACCACCAATTTCAGCACCAGAAGTTCCGATGTTTACGTTTGCAATACCACAATCAGATCCTGCAAAGGATAGGAACTTTTCAGCTTCTTTCATTTCGTTGGTCATAATTGCAGAAGATAATCCTTGAGCTACACCATTTTGAACATCAATTGCATTTTCAACTTCACCACTATATTTCATTAAGTATAAAATAGGAGCAAAAGTTTCGTGTTGTACAATTTCAAAGCTATTTTCAGCTTCAATGATTGCTGGTTTTACGTAGCATCCACTTTCGTAACCTTCACCTTCAAGAACTCCTCCTTCAACTAATACATTTCCACCTTCAGCTTTTGCTTTTTCAATTGCGCTTAAGTATGTATTTACAGCTTCTTTATCTATTAATGGACCTACATGATTATTTTCATCAAGTGGATTACCAATAACTATTTGCTTATAAGCACCTACAATAGCATCTCTTACTTTATCGTAAACACTTTCGTGAATAATTAATCTTCTTGTTGAAGTACAACGTTGTCCACAAGTACCTACAGCTCCAAATACTGCTCCTGGAACTACTACTTTTAAATCTGCTGTTGGCGTAATAATGATTGCATTATTTCCACCTAATTCTAATAATGATTTACCAAAACGCTCAGCAACCGTTGCCCCTACAATACGTCCCATTCTAGTAGAACCTGTTGCAGAAATCAAAGGAATTCTAGCATCTTTAGTCATCATTTCACCTACTGTATAATCACCGTTGATGATAGAAGAAATACCTTCTGGAAGGTTATTTTCTTTTAAAACCATTGCAATTATGTTTTGACAAGCTACAGCACACATAGGCGCTTTTTCACTTCCTTTCCATACACATACATCACCACAAACCCAAGCAAGAGCTGTGTTCCAAGCCCATACTGCTACAGGAAAGTTAAATGCAGAGATAATACCAACAATACCAATTGAATGCCATTGCTCACGCATTACGTGACCTGGACGTTCAGATGGTATTGTTTGTCCGTTTAATTGTCTTGATAGTCCAACTGCAAAATCACAGATGTCAATCATTTCCTGAACTTCACCATAACCTTCTTGTAAAGATTTCCCCATCTCGTAAGAAACCAATTTTCCAAGAGGTTCTTTTAACTCACGTAGTTTGTTACCAAACTGGCGTACAATCTCTCCACGTTGTGGCGCTGGCATTGCTCTAAAAGATAAAAAAGCTTCCTGAGCAGTAGTAATTACTTGCTCATATTCTTCTTTTGAAGTTGTTGTTACTTTACCAATTAAAGCTCCATCTACTGGAGAATAAGAAGCGATTTCATCACCACCTTTAAACCACTTATTTCCTGTTGAAGTTCCGTAATTTACGTCCTTAAGACCTAGTTGTTTTAATGCTTCGTCCATTCCGAAGTCTTTAGCTACTGTTGACATAGAATTTATTTTTTTATCATTTCCGCAAGCGGAAATGGTCTTTAGATTTAATTTTTATTGAATTCTTAAAATTTCTGCTGAAACTTTAAGGGTTTCAAACCATTGCGCGAAGATACGATTTTGCTTAACCATTAAAAAGGAATAGGTAAAATGCTCAAATACTTAACAATAATTTATTGTACGAAGTTACTTTTCCCAATCTGCTGTGTCAAATGTAAATAGATATACACCCTTACTATTTTTAGCTATTTGTTGATTTCCCCAGTCGTATTCAAAGGGTTTAGTTTTACTAGGATTACCTGTAGTTACTTCACCTAAAAGTATGGTAGAAGTAGTACCACTTACGCCATTTGTAACATCCTTTACCGAATTAATAACGATAATATCTCCTTTACTTAGTTTGCAAGCTATTGTTGTTCCTTCAAACAACTGAGATCCTACAGCGTCTAAATATAATGGCTCCTCGTGAACAAAATGCTCATAGTTATTAACGAGAATTGCTTCTTGTCCTAGAATAATTTCTTTGCCGATAAAGCTTGCAAAAGGTTCTTGGTTACTTATATCGTTAACTCGAGTTCTCAAACTAAAATATAGCAACCCACAAAAGCCAATTGCCAATACTAAAAAGATTAGTAAAATTTTTACAAACAGTTTTTTTAAGGTCATCGTGATTTATAATTATTAAATGAATAAATTTTATTTATTTAATAACTCATCACTCCCTAAAACGGTAAATAATTGATTATTAGAATAAGCCCCTTTGTAACTAAAATACGCTCCATTACTTTTAATAATCACAAAACTGCTACAATTGTAGTGAAGCGGAAAAAACAATTTTTCGATAGTTTGATTGTAATCTTCGTACCACTTAACAACTTTTTTATAAGGCTCTAATCCTTCGTCATTTTTATAAATAATGAAAGGTACATGGTTGTCTTTTCTTAAAATTTTTCTGTTGTTTGTTTTGTACTTGCTTTTCACGGAAGAAATACTTCCTGAGCTATTACATCTATCCTTTCCTGGATTATATTGTATAACAAGTGTGCTCTCGTCCATTATGTCTTGTACCGTTGTCGTTTCTAAAGAAGTATAAACATTTGCTAATTGAGTGTCTGATAGCCTACCAAAAGTTTCTCTCTTAGTTTTAACAAAAACATTTAGCGAGTCAGTCTCATATGAAAGTAAAAGATGAAGATCTCTTTCCTTTTTTCGTATTCAGCTTTGCTTATTTCATTAAAATCATCACCCAAATATAGTGACGGTTTTTGGGCATAACTAACTACTCCAAATACTAATGAAATTGCTAACAATAAATACCTCATCAATCTGCCGTAAACCTCTCGTCCACTTCCATAACTGTCCCACAGTTATTGCAAGTTCTTAAATCTTCGCTTCCGTAGAAATCTTTAAAGTGCTGTAAAAAGTCTTTTTCTACATCATTTAGTGGAAAATAAACCTCGTGTAGTTTCTCATTACAATTATCGCAAAACCACATTAATCCATCTTTACCTGCAAGATCTTGGCGTTTTCTTTCAATTACTAACCCAATTGATCCAGCTTCTCTTACTGGTGAATGTGGTACTTTAGCAGGGTGTAAATACATGTCTCCTGGACCTAATTCCATAGTATGCTTTTCGCCGTCTACTTGAATATGTACTTGGATATTTCCTTCAAGTTGATAAAATAACTCTTCCGTTTCGTTATAATGATAATCCTTACGAGCGTTAGGTCCCCCTACGATCATAACTATATAATCACCGGCATCTTTATACAAGTTTTTATTACCAACTGGTGGTTTTAAGGTGTCTCTATTTTCTTCAACCCACTGGTTAAGATTAAATGGTTTTCTAATAGGCATAGCCAAAATTTTAATGGTTTGTATAAATGTACTGTTTATACTAATTATCACCTAAAATTATAATTGGTAATATTCATCTTTTTAGAAAAGTTTACTATTACTTAAAACCCAAATCACATTTAATAACATAGCAGCAGAGGGTTTGAATACTTAAAATTTTGGCCAGCGTGCCACATGAAAAAACCCCTAGAACAATCTTTGGGAGAATTGTACTAGAGGTTTTAAAAATTGGTAAGTAGGTTACCTATTAAAATTTTTATCTTTTGTAAAACAACTGTGTAAAGTAGTATGTTCCATTATTCGCAGGAATTATGCCAAAACCAGAATGTGTATAATCTCCTTCAATTGCTCTTTTGTGTGTTGGGCTGTTTAACCAAGCTGTTACTACACGCTCAGCAGAGTTATAACCGTAAGCTACATTTTCGCCTACTTTTTCAGCACCTTGGCTTTTTAAAGCCTCTGTACGGTAGTGAAAGTTATCGTGATTGATTTCACTTTTCTCAATCATATATTTTGTGTGATTAACTGCGTGCGCTGATGCATGCTGCTTATCCTTTTTGATAGTGTTTAAACCAATAGAAACACGGTAATCATTTACAAGTTGTAAAATTTCATCCGCCATTGCCCAATCAGTTTCAGTTGCTAAGTTTAGGTCAATTTGGTAATCTGTTGTTACATCATTAGAAGACTCTTCTGGTGAACAAGATGCGATGGAAATTAATAGTCCAAAGGCTAGTAGGGTAGTTTTTAATAATCTCATAATTTGGGGGACATCAAATTTGGGGCTGATGTTAATACAAATCTAATCTTTTTTCCTACACAAAAAACACTTTAGCGGAGATTGAGTGTCTTTTATCGATGTTTTCGGTATGATTTTAAGTAATTATGACTCTTTAAAATGTAGGAAAGGCTAGTGTTTATAAGGCGCTAGAGTTTTTCAAAAAAAATCGAAAAAAAATCGAAAAAAAACAAACTTTAACACTTTTAAACGGATATTTATGTCTTTTAAGCTGTTTTATGGTGTTAAAAATAGCTTTGAAAACGTCAATTCCTACACCAAGTGCAAAAATTATCGACGAAATGCACGTTTTGAATTCAAAAGTAGAAATGTAATAATCTTTGATTATTTAGCAATAAATCACATTTGATTTAAAGTCTAGACATAAATAACAAGAAATAATAAATCTATTATCTTTAAGACGCCTAAGTAAACACAATATATATATATGGTATCAAAACACTACTTCGCCGTTATATTTACATCAACTCTTATTGATAATCCTATAGGATATCATGAGATGGCATTAAAAATGGAAGAGTTAGCAAGACAACAACATGGTTTTATAGACATATCAAGTGCAAGAAACGAAACAGGTATCACCGTTAGTTATTGGGAAACCGAACAAGCAATACTAAACTGGAAAGCAAATATAGATCACCAATTAGCACAAAAGTTAGGTAAATCAACTTGGTATGCTAGTTATAAAGTAGAAATAGCAAGAGTAGAGCGCAGCTATGTATTTTCTAAATAACAATTATTGAAAATAAATCTGACAAGAGTATTTTATTCAACTAACTAATAATTTTTACCAATCTTTATAAGGGTTTCTACTTAATTGAGAATTGTAGTATTTGATTTCTCCTGTTACTTCAACACCTACCCAATCTGGTTTCAAAAAATTCTCTTGTTCATCTGTGAGTTCTACCTCAGCAATAGTTAAACCTTTATTGTTGTCATAAAATTCATCGACTTCAAAAATATGATCCGCCACTTTTACTTCGTAGCGTTTTTTAGCTATCACGCCCTCTTCGCATAACTTTAAAAGTGCTTCGGCTTCAGGTAGTGCTATTTCTTTTTCCCATTCAAAACGAGTAGTTCCTGTGCTATTTCCTTTTCCTTTAATTGTTAAAAACCCTTTCTCACCTTTAATTCTAACACGTACTGTACGTTCTGGATGAGTATTTAAAAAACCCTGTACAATTCGTTTTTCAGAAAAAGCTAGCTCTTTATAGCTGTCATTTTTGACTAAAAATTTACGCTCTATTTCAATCACAATCTACAATGTTTTTAATTTTATGAGACGGTATTATCATTTCAGAAAAGCCCTTTTTTGAAACTAAAATCATCGCTTTTGCAATTGTTTTAGGTTCAATCATTTTATATTCTTTCGGTACTAAAAATCCAAATATATTAAATGCAACTTGAGCAATACGCTCTCCTAAACGTTTTTCATTTCTGTCACCTCCTATTAATGAAGGTTGAAAAAAATATGTGTTTTTTATTCCTACACTACGCACATCCTGTTCCATTTCCCCCTTTACTTTATTGTAAAAAGTACTGCTTTTTGGGTTTGCTCCTAAAGCTGAAACAACTAAAAAAGCACTTGTCCCATTTGCCTTAGCTAGCTTTGCTGCTTCTACAGGAATACCATAGTCTATTTTTTTATAAGTCTCTTTATCTGGAGTTTTAGCCTTTGTTGTACCTATACAGCAAAACACAACATCGGCTTTAAAGTCTTCGGAAAATGTCTCCATTTGAAACATGTCTCCTAGATATTCCACTAATTTAGGGTGTGAAATGTTAGTAGCACTACGCCCAAAAACTTTTACCTTTTCAAAAGTGGCATCTTGTAATAATAATTCGAGGACAATCCCTCCTGTTAATCCAGTTGCACCTACTATAATTGCAGTTTTATTATTCATCCTATTCTTCTGGTTTTATTTCATTAAGCTCTTCATTTTTAAATGCCGCATATTGATACCCACTTTTCCACCATTGAGTCATTTTATCTTTTTCAAAAACAAGTGAATTTGTAGTTAAAACTGTGGGGGTATAATATAAATTAAGAATTACATTTTGATGATTTGCAGCAAATTTACCAATGGCAATATTCTGTTTCTCTATTCGGTTTATCATAAAATCATGCAAGTTTGATATAAGTCCGAATACATTTTTAGCACCTAATTTATTGTATTGAGTAACCTCTGTTTCTAATACAATAACATCAACCTCAGTAGCACCTCTATCGATAGCCTCTTTAATTGGAACAATACTACCAAAACCACCATCAGCATAATCACATCCATTTTTTTTAACTAAACTCATAAAAGGGACATAATTACAGGAAATCCAAATCCAATCGCAGAAATCCTCATAATTCATTTCCTTTAAAGACTTATATTCTACTCTATTTAGAGATAAATTAGAGACCGTTACAACTACATCTTTCGAACCCCTTTTTAGTATTTCGAACTCCTCTTCAGAAAGGGTTTTGGAAATCAATTTTCTAAGGTGTTTACTTTCTCCAAAGGTTTTACTCCCTTTTAGAAAGTTGAACAAGACTTTTAAATGACTAATGGAAATTTGAGATTCTCCCCATCTGTCTTTTCTAATATGAAAAGGGCAAATACTAAAAATAGCATTTTGATTTACATTAGTGTACACCTCTTTTATCTTTTCAATTTTATTTAATGCAAGATGCGAAATAAGCAGACTCCCCGTAGAGGTCCCTAGAAAAAGGTCGTATTCTTTTCCGTGTGTTTCCATTAAATATTGTGCTACTCCACCACCAAAAGCACCTTTACTACCACCTCCAGAAATCACCAATGCTTTCATATTTTTTTATTCAATAATAAATAACTAATTCTAAAATGTTAATTGTAAAGTTAAGAAGGTAGTCTATCCATAAAGATATTAAATTTACCTCATGGAAGTACCTGAATTGCCATTAAGAAAAATTATTCACGTTGATATGGATGCGTTTTACGCTTCAGTTGCACAACTCGATGACCCGTCATTGGTGGGAAAGCCCATTGCCGTTGGCGGTAGCGGTAGGCGTGGTGTTGTGAGTGCGGCAAGTTATGAAGCTAGAAAATTTGGTGTGCGTTCCGCAATGGCAGGAGCGCTTGCTGCAAAATTGTGTCCTGAGTTGATTTTTGTAAAAACCAACTTTGAACGTTATAAGGAAATTTCAGATAAAGTTAGGAAGGTCTTTTTTGAATATACTGATCTTGTTGAACCTCTTTCATTAGACGAGGCGTATCTTGACGTTACTGAAAATAAAAAAGGGAATCCCAGCGCGTCTTTAATCGCACAAGATATACGTGCAAAAATTAAAAAAAGGACTGGTTTAAATGCTTCGGCAGGCATTTCTATTAATAAATTTATTGCAAAGGTTGCCAGTGATGTCAATAAACCAAACGGTCAAAAGACAGTACCTCCTGAAGAGGTTTTGGAGTTTCTAGAGGCACTCGATATTAAAAAATTCTACGGTGTTGGGAAAGTGATGAAAGAGAAAATGTACCGTCACGGCATCTATACAGGTTTAGACTTAAAAGGAAAATCACTTGAGTTTCTTGAAGAACATTTTGGGAAAAGTGGTGGTTATTATTATAATATTGTAAGAGGGATTCACACGAGTCAAGTGAAGTCTGAGCGTACTAGAAAATCATTAGCAGCTGAACGAACTTTTAACGAGAATATTTCTTCTGAAATATTCATGCTCGAAAAACTAGAGCATATTGCCGATGAAGTTGAGCGAAGACTTAAAAAAAGTAACGTAGCAGGTAAAACCGTAACACTTAAAATTAAATACAGTGATTTTACGTTACAAACAAGAAGTAAAACACTAGCTTTATATATTGCAGACAAACACTTGATAATGGAAACCGTTAAAGAGTTGTTGTTTCAAGAAGGGATGAAAAATAGCGTTCGTCTTTTAGGTATTTCTATGTCTAATTTAAATAACGACAAAAAGGAAGTACTTAAAGTTTCAGAAGAAAAAAAGTACGATGTACAGTTAAAACTTGAATTTTAAGCTTCGTTAAAAAACGAATTCTATAACAAATCCACCACTTACTAAACGGTTACAAACGCTTCTTCAAATAACTAAATAGTGGCTCATAGTTTGAAGTACATTTATCATAACATTTAAATCTTGAATTATGAAAAACACAATCAAAACAATTGCCGCAGTAGCTTTTTTAACGCTATTTGTAGGATGTAAGGAAGATAAAAACGAAGTGCTAGAAACTCAAAATAGTACTGAATTAATTAACACTGTTGGAGAAACAACTCAAACTGTTACCGACGACTATATGTACGTTACAGCAGCAAGTGGGCTTTCTCTAAGGGAGTTTAGCAACCTTGACAGTGAAAAGCTTGCAATTATGCCTTATGGAACAAAATTAAAGGTGATTAGTGTTGAAGAAAATGAAACTATGAATGTTTCAGGAATTAAAGGTGGGATGAATGAAGTAGAATATAATAACAAAAAAGGGTTTGCTTTTAATGGGTATTTATCGACTCTATTCCCTCCAGAAAAAAATGGTCAAGCAGAACAGTATATTGAAGATTTAAAGGCGACTCATGCTGGTGCTTCATATAATAGAGTTGTAGGTGGTACTGCTAGTAATCCTACAGAAGCTGTTACTGTAATTTTACCTACAAATAAATGGCACGAGGCTTTTAGTATTGCACAACGTTTATTTGATGTACCAACTAATTTCGCTTTCCCTAACCCTAAAGGTCGCGACAATCAAACCATTAACAATACTAAAAAACCTGCCTTTATTTTTGTTAGTGATTTGAAAATTGAACGATCAAATAATGAATTACAAAAAATAACATTTCTACAGGCAGGAGAAGGTTATGGAAAAACAGTAACAATTACAAATGAAGGAGAAACAATGAAAATTGAAAGTAGCTCAGTTGCAGATTAGTTTTTTCTGAAATTTTAACACTTTAAGGCCCTTCTGTTTCATTATTAGAAGGGCTTTTATAATTATATAGGTGTTTTAATTTACAAGCGAAACACTAAGTGTATTCACCATCCCTTTATCTACAATAGGTATTGCAGCATGGTAGATTAAACAATCTCCATACTAAACAAAATCTAATAAAACGTCCTTATATTTTTTGTACTTTTAACATACCCTCAAATTTTTCAACAAATAATTATGCGCAATATCATTTTTGTATTAGGAAAATACTTGAGAATCTTAGGAAGAAAGGCCACTTTTTTAGTTATAAGTGTGTTTGTTTTCGGGAACATCAATAGTATCGCGCAAAGTTTTTCAAGTTCTAAAGAACTTTCGTTTAATCAAAGTAAAGTTAGCCTTGATGATGCTGTTGATTCACTTAGACAAAGTGTATTAAATCGTAAAAATGACTTTGAAACAACTTCAAAACAATTACTAAAACTTGCTAAAAAAAATAAAGATTTTTACAATGCTGGACGAATACATAATTACATATCACATTGGCATTATTTAAATAATACAAAATATCACTCCGATTCTATCATTTTTCATTCAGAAAAAGCAGTTGCAAATTATATGAAGAGCGGTAATTTAGATGCTGTTCATGAAACTTATTTAGGGTTAGCCATGGATTATCTAAATAATAATGAGTCTAAGAAATCTGAAGAAGCCAATTTAAAGGCTGCTTATTATTTTGAAAAAACTGATAATGAACTTGGGTTAGCAGAATCTCAAGTTCAAATCGCTGCTTTATATTTATCTACAAAGGAGCCAGCAAAAGTCATTGAGTATGCTACATTAAGCTATCCCTCACTATTAAAAAATGAAGAATACTTATCTGCCGCATCAGCATTGTGGTATATTAGTGAAGCTTATAAAATGCTTAAGGATTATACAAAAGCAATGGAGTTTGTTGACCAAAGTATTGCGTTTTCTTCTACTAGAGATTTTGAACAAAATGAAAGTTTACTTGTAGCTAGCTATGAAACAAAAGGTGATATCTATGTAGACCAAGGAATGCTAGACAAAGCATTATTTTATTACAAAAAAGCTTGGGAAGATAATATTGCTTTAGATGGTAAAGAAAACGGAGATTTTTTTAGATACAATATAGGGAAAATCCTCTTTTTACAGCAGAAATATAAAGAAGCTTTACCACATTTAATTGCTGGTATTAAAGGTAAAGAACATTCTAAAATAGACCGAGCATCAGAGTTATATTTAACCCTTTCTCAGTGTTATGAAAAGTTAGGTGACTATCCTAAAGCAATTGAGTTTAGGGATAAAGCTTCAGAATACGAAACAGAATTAACTCAAGCAAAAATAGAACAGTTACAATCTGAAATGATTGTAAAATATGAAACGGAAAAAAAGGACGAAGCGATTGCAGCACAGGAAAAACTTTTAACACAAAAAAACAGAGTGCAGTATTTAATAATTGGCGTGGTAGGTATTCTTCTTGTTTTCTTGTTTACACTTCTCTATTTTTTCAGAAAAAACAAAAAAGCTTCGACGATGATATTTCAGAAAAATGCTGAGAACGAATTACTACTTAGAGAAATACACCATCGTGTTAAAAACAATCTTGAGATGGTAAAAGGTCTCATCTCATTACAATCTGCGCAATTGCAAGATTCTGCCGCAAAAGACGCGATGATTGCGAGCCAAAATCGCGTGCAGTCTATGGGGATTATCCATCAAAAATTATATCAAGGAGACAATTTAGGTTCTATTGAAATGAAAGATTATTTTTTAAATCTTGGAGAAGGTGTTTTAGACTCTTTTGGTAAAGAAGAAAAAGTAAAAATTGAATGTGCTATGTCTAATCTTGATCTTGATGTAGATACGGCAGTACCCATTGGGTTAATAGTAAATGAGTTATTGACCAATACATTAAAGTATGCGTTTCCTAATAATGAAAAAGGCGTTATAAAAATTGGATTATCAAAAACAAATAATGGTACATTATCCCTTATATTTACTGATAATGGCGTAGGGAAAGAAAAAGACGTTGCTTCAAAAGGGACAGGATTTGGCACTCAACTCATTCAATTGTTAACTCAGCAATTAAATGGAAATATGGAAGAGTCTCATGACTTAGGCACATCGTATATCTTTCATTTTAAACTTAGTACCGCAGCATAATGGACAATAAAATTAATATACTTATTGTAGAAGACGAGATGATTATTGCGGCAAATATATCTTTAATACTTAGCAACTTAGGCTATGAAGTGATGGGACTCGTTCCTCGTGGTGAGGAGGCTTTAGTGCTATTAAAAGAAAACACACCAGATATTGTATTAATGGATATTAACCTAAAAGGCACAATAGATGGCGTTGAGACGGTACGGCAAATGCAGCAATTTTGTGATGTCCCTGTCATTTACTTGACAGCAAATAACGACGAGGAAAGTTTTAATAGAGCTAAAGAAACACACCCTTTTGCATTTATTGCCAAACCTTTTAAAAAATTGGATTTACAGCGCACAATAGAATTGCTGATAAGTCAAAAAAAATCTGCAATAAAAATAGATGACACCACTTCGGAAATACCTACCACTCCATACGTGTTAGATGATTGTATTTTTGTTAGACATCTCAATAATATGGTGAAGGTTGCCATAAAAAATATTTTTTATATAGAAGCCGAAAGAAACTACTGCCGCATTTTTACGCAAGCAAAAGAATATGTCTTAGTGATAACTCTTAAAGACATTGAAAAGAAACTACCAAGTAAACACTTTATGAGAATTCATAGATCGTTTATTATAAACCTATCTCATATAAATGAGTTGGGTAGCACGCATGTTGTCATTTCTAAAAAAATGATTCCTATTAGTAAACCCTATAAAGAACAATTACTACAAAGGCTTAATACCATTTAGGCTTATTCACTTAATAAGTATAGTGAACCATTGGGACAATAAAAGATATCACTCGTCCTAAATCTGTTTTCCAACTAATTGATTATAGATTATTTAGCTATGTCTAACAAAGACATTATCCATTTAATAACTAATTTTTTTAATTATGAAAACACTATTTATAAACCAACAGAAGGAAAGAAATTCAATCCTTCATATTTCCGAAGTACTATTAATATGCTTGCTGTTTTTTGCTTTTACTATACCTATAGTGGCACAAAATATTATACCAGGACCTATACTTAATAGCAATCCACATAATAATACGGTTAACAAAGTAGTACTTTTTGAACACGATAAATTTAATGGAGCTCAAAAACTAATTACCCAAAACACTCCCAATTTAAGCAACTTTAATAATATAACGACAAGTATTACAGTACCCTTAGGAAAAAGAGTTATTCTTTATGAGACTGAGGGATATCAAAATAGAAAAATCACTTTATATCCAGGTAATTATTCACACTTAAATGGGTGGAATGACCTAGCAAGAGCCATTAAAATAGAAAACATCCCTAATGATGCTCCTGTTGCCTATTTTTTAAACGATACTGGTAATATTTATACTCATCAGGTTTTTCAAGGTTTTGGAGCAGAAAAAGTAGATAATAATAGTATGGTGTGTTATGACTGCTACAGTAAATTAATAGTGGTAGGACAATTAAGTGTAGTTGCCTACGATTACAGAGATTGGGGAGGAAGGAATAATGAAGATAATCCGTTTAAAGAAGGTGAGTATAATCTAGCTGATTGGGGATTAGACAATAATATTTCTTCTATAGAAATTTTAAATTTGCAATATGCATTAGAGGGCGTTTACTTTAAAGATAAGATACTTTTAAATGAAGCAACTGAAGAAACAGTAGAGGTTGCATTTCTTGGGAAAAACGAAAATTTATTAAAAGATTTTGTTCCAGAGATCAAGGTTACTTCTTGCCAACAGGCAAGTGCAACAGAAACTATTGATATAGCTACAGCAACAGGATTAAGTATTGCTGTTACTACAGGCTTTACGGTAGGAGTAGAAGGAGTAGCATCTGGCAAAGTTGAGACGGAAATTGCTGCTAGTTTTGAACAAACCATTACAGAAGGTACCTCAAAAACAATTGTAAAGGAAGAATGTTTTGAGCTCGCTGCTCCTATATCCATACCTCCTGGTTGTTCAGGTCAAGGAGAAATGGTTGTTACTCCTGTAACTATTCAATATACAGTAGAGCGTAAATATATGCCTATAGATAAAGACGGAGTATTTATTAAAGGAGGAATTCCTAGAATTGTTACTGGAAAAGTAATCATCAAAAAAAGTGATAAGGCGTATGTAAACGCTTCACTACTTCCTGGTTGCAATGATCCTAGCAATGATACAGATACTTCAAACCAACAAGGGAACCCGAATCCTGACACAGCTGGCAGTAACCCTGATCAGGGTGATCCTAAGCCAGATACCACAGATGAGAATCAAACATATAACTCTAATAATAGATTAGATTATGTGAGCGAAATTGAATTTTGTGATGGAAATGGAAATATTATTGGCTTTTATAAAAAAGATGGTAGTAATTGGAAAGAAATTGATAAAAATGGAAATACAAAGTTTTATTATGCTGAAATAAGTAAAGATGAAAATTCTATTTATTTAAAAGATCAACAAAGGGAAGGTGTTAAAATCTGGCTAAATTTTAAATCCAAAGAAATTCTTTATAGCGACAACAATAATACAAGTCCATTTAAAATATACACAATAACAGATTATTAACTTTACAGAACAACTATGCTTTTCTAACCAAATAATACATCCTTTTTTAACTATTTATGGATAATTACGAATCAACAAATGTTTTGATTATATGTTACTTAAGGGTGTATTAACGTTTTTCTGAAATTTTAATATAATAAAGCCCTCCTATATTTAGATAAGAGGGCTTTATTCTAATTTGAATATTTCAATTTTGAATAGAGAGCTATTTAACTAATGAAACTCTTAAGGTATTCACCATTCCTTTATCTACAATAGGCATTGCAGCAAGGTTGATTAAATAATCTCCTGATTTCACGAAACCACGGTCTCTTGCAATCACGTTAACATCTTCAACAGTTTCATCAGTGCTCACATATTTATCGTAGAAAAATGCTTTAACACCCCATAATAAATTAAGTCTTGAAAGTATGCGGTGGTTACTTGTAAATACTAAAATATGTGCGTCTGGCCTCCATGCTGAAATTTGAAAAGCCGTATAGCCACTATTTGTTAATGTACAAATTGCTTTTGCATCAATTTCATTTGCCATAGTAGCTGCATGATAGCAGATAGACTTAGTAATATATCTATTTGTACGAACATGTGGTGGCTCTTGCGGAACATGTATAAGCTCACTATTTTCAACTTGCTTACAAATGTTTGCCATTTTTTGAATGACCTGTATAGGATATTTACCAACACTAGTTTCACCACTTAACATTACAGCATCTGCACCATCCATCACTGAGTTAGCAACATCATTTACCTCAGCTCTTGTAGGAGTTAATGATGTAATCATTGTCTCCATCATTTGAGTAGCAATAATTACAGGTATTCTTGCTCGTTTTGCTGTTAGCACAAGGTTTTTCTGAATTAAAGGAACTTCCTCTGCAGGAACTTCTACACCTAAATCACCACGCGCTACCATAAGTCCGTCACAATATGCTACAATTTTATCAATGTTCGCTACTGCTTCAGGCTTTTCAATTTTAGCTATAATAGGAATTTTATGCTCTGTATGAGCTTCAATTAAAGCTTGAAGTTCTTTTAAATCTTCTGCGTGACGTACAAATGAAAGTGCGATCCAATCTACATCTTGCGAAATAGCAAATATTGCATCGTTTTTATCCTTTTGGGTTAATGCTGGTAAAGAAATATTAGTATTTGGAAGGTTAACTCCCTTTCTTGATCTTAAAGGGCCACCTTGGATTACTTTTGTTTTAACTTCAGATTTACCATCTGTTTTTAAAACCTCAAACATAAGTTTACCATCATCAAGAAGTACTCGTTCCCCTTTTTTAACATCTTTAGGGAAATTATCATAATTCATGTAAACCTTTTTACTATCTCCTTCAAATTCTTCACCTGTGCAAAAAGAAATAGTGTCACCTGGATGAACAATTACTTCTTCTTTCATCATCCCAACGCGTAGTTTAGGACCTTGAAGATCTGCTAATATTGCAGTAGTCGTATTTAGTTCTTTTCCTAGCTCACGTATTACTTTAATTGTTTTTTCTACATTTTCGTAGTTCGCATGTGAAAAATTGACTCTAAAGACATTTACGCCCTCAATTATCATTTGCTTCATTACTTCTCTATCAGCAGTTGCTGGTCCTAGAGTTGCTACTATCTTCGTTTTCTTTTGATTCGGCATTTAGTCAAATATTAAATTATTCTTACTCTTTAAATTTTCTGTTTGAACGTCATAAGCAGATATTACTTGCTTAATATCGTTGATATTTGCGATTAGGTTTCGCGTTGCAACTTGGTCATAATCAGATTGGATTTTTAGAAAAAAATCAACTTGTTTATATTCTGGTATAAGTATAGTTGTTACTGTTTCTTCTTGAGATAAATCTCCAAACAAACCTCCACTACTAGCTAATTTAGCTACTTGAGATTTACATTTGTTCGCTACTAAATAATATGTAGTATATTTCATAACGTCATTAAACCCAAATAAAGGAAAAGTTATTTCTAATCCATTATTAGAATATTCAAGATCTAAAGCCTCTCTTCTCAACTTTAATCCCACAAATTGGTTTAACAAATATGCTAATTTATACGATTCTTCACTGCAATGAATTGCAATCAAAGAAAAATCTTCTGCAAAGTCATCATCAAGAATTAGTTTATGTGTTCCCATCTGTTTATTACAACTGATAAAGTTAACGATAGTTTTGATAGTTTCAAGTAAAGAGAATATCAAATTTTTGTAAAACTTAACCAAATAGTAGTCGTAAATGGCTAATTTGACACAGAAATTTGCAGATTATGCTTTAAATCAAAGATAATCTGAAAGTAATTTTATTAAAACTAGGCGATTTAAAAATCTTTCTCAATCTCCGTTTGGAGTTTGTAATATGCTCTTTTAGCAGCGGTTTCTTCAGCTTTCTTCTTAGAAGTTGCACGGGCTTTACCTACAATTTTATCATCAAGATGTAGTTTTACTGCAAAGTGTTTTAAAGTGTCGTTACCTGTGTCTTCATAAACTGCAAATTTAAATTGCATTTTATGTTTTTGACACCACTCGATAAATAGACTCTTATAACTTATTATTTTACCTTCAAGTTTTTCAATATCTACATAGGGCTTGATTACCCTTTTATTTATAAATTTTTCGCAGTATTTATATCCGCGATCAAGAAATATTGCACCTACTAATGCTTCAAACACATTACCGTGTATATTTCCTCCAAACTGGCTAATAGGAATAGTTGTCTTAACATGATTTATTAGCTGCAAGTCTCGTCCTAATTCATTTAAATGTTCTCTACTTACTACTTTAGAGCGCATTTTAGTTAGATAACCTTCATTTCCTCCCGGAACTTCATTAAATAAATGTGCAGCAATTACAGAACTTAACATAGCATCGCCTAAAAACTCCATACGCTCATAGTTTTGAGCATGTCCTTCAGCAGATTTTTCATTTGTTGACCTATGTGTAAAAGCTTCTTCGTAAATAGCAATATTTTTTGGTTTAAACCCAAGTAGCTTATTTAGTGCTAAAAAAAAATCCTCGTCCTTAGGAGCACGAGAATTAAATATGTTTTTAAATGAAGCCATTAATTATCCTTATTCAATCAATTTTCTGAAAAGCACACAAGCATTATGGCCTCCAAAGCCAAATGTATTACTCATAGCAATATTCACTTCTCTTTCTTGTGCTTTATTTAAAGTTAAATTTAAAGAAGGATCAATGTTTTCATCAACCGTTGTGTGGTTTATCGTAGGCGGGACTAAATTATGTTGCATTGATAATATAGAAGCAATTGCTTCTATAGCACCGGCAGCACCAAGTAAGTGACCCGTCATTGACTTAGTAGAGTTAATGTTAATATCATTTGCATGAGCACCAAAAACCTTACTAATTGCCTTTAATTCTGCAACATCACCAAGTGGTGTTGAAGTACCATGTGTATTAATTGCATCCACTTCGCTAGCATCAATACCAGCATCGCGTAAACAATTATGCATTACACGCTCTACACCTATTCCATCAGGATGCGGAGCAGTCATGTGATAAGCATCACTAGACATTCCACCACCTATAACTTCGGCATAAATTTTTGCACCACGAGCTTTTGCGTGCTCGTATTCTTCTAATATTAAAGCTCCCGCTCCTTCACCTAGTACAAACCCATCACGAGTTGCATCAAAAGGTCTTGAAGCAGTTTCTGGACTTTCATTACGAGTAGATAGTGCGTGCATAGCATTAAAGCCACCCACACCTGCTTGCGTTACCGCAGCTTCACTTCCACCTGTAACAATAATGTCACAGTGATTTAGTCTAATATAATTAAGAGCATCAATCATTGCATTTGCTGATGATGCACACGCTGAGACCGTTGTATAATTAGGTCCCATAAATCCATGTTTAATAGAAATATTACCTGGAGCAATATCTGCAATCATTTTTGGAATAAAGAAGGGGTTGAAACGTGGTGTTCCATCCCCTTCTGCAAAGTTTTTCACTTCATTTTGAAACGTTTCGATTCCCCCAATACCTGCTCCCCAAATAACACCTACACGAAATTTGTCAACAGTATCTAAGTCGATACCTGCGTCTTTAATCGCTTCGTCACTTGAGACGAGGGCGTATTGAGCAAAGCGGTCTAACTTGCGGGCCTCTTTACGATCAAAATGTTGTAATGGATCAAAATTTTTAATTTCACAAGCGAACCTAGTTTTGAACTTTTCAGCATCAAAATATGTTATAGGCGCACAGCCACTTCTACCATTCTTTAAACCATCCCAGTATTCTGAAATGTTATTTCCAATAGGCGTAAGGGCTCCTAGGCCTGTAACTACAACTCGCTTTAATTCCATAAATAAGTTTTCTTATTTATTTTCTTCAATATATGAAACTGCTTGACCTACGGTCGCAATATTTTCTGCTTGATCGTCTGGTATTTGAATATCAAATTCTTTTTCAAATTCCATAATAAGCTCTACTGTATCTAGTGAGTCTGCGCCTAAGTCGTTAGTGAAGCTTGCTTCGTTCACTACTTCGTTCTCGTCTACACCTAATTTGTCTACGATGATAGCTTTTACTCTTGATGCAATGTCTGACATAATTTTTGTTTTTAAAATTTAATTAAGTGGCAAAAATAAAATATTTTAACTTAAAACACCATTTAAAAAATAAAATGTGAATTCAATTTAAACATTTTTAGTCAGAGTCAAAACCCTTTGCCTTACTTTTGTTTTTATTATTTGAATAACTCTTAGAAATCTCAGAGCCTTTTTTATGAAGAAGCGTATAGTAATTTTTGCTTCGGGTAGCGGTACCAATACTCAAAACGTGATAAAATACTTTCAGCACAAAGAAATTGCTGAGGTTATCTATGTCCTATCTAACAAGAAGGATGCCAAAGTATTAGAGCGTGCCAAAGCCCTACAAATAGAAGCAGCATCATTTAGCAAAGCCGAAATTTTAAACCCCGAAGGTGTGCTCGCAACATTAAAATCACTTAAGCCTGATTTAATTGTGCTTGCTGGTTTTCTCTTAAAATTTCCGCAGCATATTATTGAAGCATTCCCAAACAAAGTGATTAACATTCACCCAGCACTTTTACCAAAATATGGTGGAAAAGGGATGTACGGACACCATGTTCACGAAGCAGTAGTAGCAAATAAAGAGACAGAAACAGGAATTACCATTCATTTTGTCAACGAAAACTACGACGAAGGTGCAATAATATTCCAAGCAGCAACTCCAGTTACGTTTTTAGACACTGCAGAAGATGTTGCCTCTTTAGTTCATGAACTAGAATACGAATGGCTCCCAAAAATTATTGAAGAACTATTGACCGAAGAGTAATAATGAGTAATAAAAAACAAAAATACTATGTAGTCTGGTTTGGAAATCCTGCAGGAATTTACGATAAATGGTCTAAATGCCAGAAAGCAATTAAAGGTATTGCAGGCGCACAGTACATGAGTTTTTTAAGCCTAAAAGAAGCCAAAATAGCTTTTAATAAAAATTATAAGGACTATAAAGGTAAAGGCACTTCAAAAAAGAAGAAAATGCTCACCGCTGCAGAAAAAGCAGCATATGGAGACCCTAATATGTATTCTATTTCAGTTGATGCTGCATCTAGTGGTAACCCAGGGATAATGGAGTACAGGGGCGTTGATACACAAACTAAAAAACAATTGTTCCATCAAGGTCCTTTTAAAAGAGGAACTAATAATATAGGAGAGTTTTTAGCCTTAGTACACGGTTTAGCATTTTTAAAAAAACACAACAGTGATCGCATACTTTATACTGACTCCCGTATTGCCATGGGTTGGGTAAAGAAGAAAACGTGTAATTCTAAAGTAACTTGGACACCAGAAAACAAAGAATTACTTGAACTTGTAAAACGTGCGGAGTCTTGGCTAAAAACTAATAGTTACCAAACAAACATAGTGAAATGGGAAACTAAAGCATGGGGAGAAATACCAGCCGATTTTGGCAGAAAATAATCTCGTCTATATCTAAATTACAACACTACAATATGTTAATTATATAATTTAGTATAGTTGGATTACTATTTATTTGTAGTTTAGCTATGCTCCCCATAATCTTAAACACTTAATTTTATGAAAAAATTTACCCCCCCCCCCGGTTACAGCCTTTTCATTAATAATCTTAGTGCTCCTCTTGTTTTCTAAAACCAATGTAATTGCACAAGAACGCGTTAGTTGTAACTCAGAACCTATAGAAAATGCATATCTAAATGATTTGTCTTACTTAAATAGTGAGGCACTTATTGATATTTTAAATGAACATGGCTATGAAATACCATCGGACTATCTTTATAACCTAGATGACGCAGGACAATATATCGGTGATATTGGAAGGCAACAAAAGAAAGCCGCAATCCCTAAAATTACTAAAGTTCCAATAAAAGCATGGATATATAGGAATGACAATGGGTCTGGCAATCTTACACAAAACAATGTTACACAGATCATAAATGGTGTAAATCAATTATTGTCGTTTACAAATATTCATTTTTATCTTTTATGTGATATAACTGAAATAAATAATAGCCAGTATGCTAATAATGGAGACCAATATCACTCTGATTATACTACTACAAATCGCATGGAAAATGCTCTTAATATTCACTTTGTAATTGACAGTAATGTAAGTAGTGGCAATGATTGGGCAGGAAAAGCGAATTTTCCGTTTAGCCCCTTAAGCAGTAATAAGTATTCATTGGCATTAAGAGATAGCGGTTTGACTAATGCTGATAAAACACCCATTTTGTCACACGAAATTGGTCACGCTTTCGGTTTATTTCATACACATTACCCAGGAAGGTCAACAAGTCATACTGATAATGGCGGTTGTGGTGATTGTCATCAGGAATCTGTAAGTCGTACTAAAAGACAGGGGGCGGGATGTGTATGGACTTATAATGAACTAAAATGTAATGTAAATGGTGATTTTTTATGTGATACGCCGGCAGACCCTAATTTATTTGGTCAAACCAGCGGATGTTTATATACGGCGAATCATACCGATAATTGGAACCAAGTTTGGGTGCCAGAGGTTGCTAATATCATGGGACAGGCTCCGCAGGCATGTTTGAATACTTTGTCTCCATTGCAAATAGGTAAAATGTTACTTTACATTAACTTAATGAACCCAAATCATCCTACAATTAATATTACAGGGAATGATTTTTTATGTTCAGGAAGCACAGCTACTTATCAAGCAATAAGTAGTCAAAATGTTACTGCTTTTTCTTGGAGTACTTCATCTAATTACACTATATTAAGTGGTCAAGGAACTAATACTATCACTGTACAAGCAAATAATAACAATAATGGTTATGTAAGCGTTAATACCAACTGTGGGCATAAAGAGACTAAGAAAACTATTGAGGGTATCTACTTAATAGAAGTTGACGGAGTAACTGATGTCTGTCCAAACACTAATCACACCTATTCCACTCAATATCTTAGTGGCGCTACCTACAACTGGACAGTAAGCAGTGGAACAATTATTTTTGGACAAGGAACCAATAGCGCGGTCATTGAAATTGCTCCAGACCCTAGTTATCAATCTAACGTTACCGTTAACATTACTAATTATTGTAATTTCAATACTAGCGCAGGTTATACTGTTGACATCTATAACCCTGGACCAGGAGACCCTCCATGCGTTGACAATGGTGGCAATGACGATAGAACATCATTAAATAATAAAAATTTAGAAACAAGTACTTTTTTATTTCCCAATCCCGCAAATTATAGTGTAAATATTAATATTGACAATAACGACAACTATACTCTAGAAATTTATGATATTAATGGAGTTGTCGTTAGAAATAATGATGAGATATATCAAAATAAAGAAATTGACACCTCTAACTGGAAAGAAGGTATATACATTTTTAAATTTAGAAGCAAAAACATGAATTTCTTTAAAAAACTAATCATTAAAAAATAGAAACTATGAAAAATGCAATTTATATTTTTCTTTTTGCAACTATAATTTTGAGTTGTAATAAAGACGACAATGAAACTAATGACGGGTATTTTTTAAATGGTAGATTATCATTTAGTATTTTAAATCAAGATGGCGCAATCCCTGATGATAATAGTATTGAAATTTCCTCTACTCTTGTATTAGAAAATGGAGAACTAGTACCTCCAAATGGAGAGATTTTATGGACTGGTCTCGGAAAAGTAGAATATTTATCAGATATAAGCAAACTAGATATTTACGGCCCAGAGTGCCCAGGTAATTGTACGGAAAGTTATGACACATATAGCATTTCCCTCAGTCGTTTAGATGAAAACAATTTAACTATTGAAGATTACTATGCATACTTAAAATATCCTGACGGCACTCTTGATACGCTCAAATTTAAAGGAGGTTTAAATGAGAGTGACAAAAGTTTCTTTAGACTTTTCATTAATGATGTGGAGATACAAACTTATGACATGGATGGCGTTCCGTATGATGGGTTCGACAAACATGCTTATGTAACTTTGAATATCTAAAACATACATTTTAAGACCGCCGTTTCGATAAATTCAGAAACGGCGGTTTTTTGTTTGAGACTTTATTTAAAATGGGAAACAAAAGCATGGGGTGAAATACCAGCCGATTTTGGCAGGAAATAAGTTTATCTGTTTATTCCTCCTATCCACGCTTCCTTAAATAGCTCTTTAGTTCTTAATCTATTTCGCTCTTTTTTTATCTCAGCAAGATCATCGGTTTTCATAAGATAGATATAAATCCATCCGTTTCTAGGATTTACAAATCGCTCAGGGGCATAACCCTCATCTAACAATTTTTGGGTCCAATTTGAAGCATATTTCTCTTTCGAAAAAACATTTGTAATTAAATAATACCCTGAATCTACGCCCCTAACTGTTAGTTTTTTTATTCGTGATTTCTTTTTAACTTTTTTAGGCACTGCATTGCTTACTACTGGAGTACTTTTAATATATACCCTTTCAGGCGATTCAACTTTTAGTGTAGTTTCCACCACTTTTACTGGAGCTTCAATTTTATGCTCGTCATTAACAAATGTAGCATCAGCAACAAGTTCTTCTTTTTCAACTCTTGGCATAACTTCTTTAATTACTAAAGCTTCTATATCCTTTACTTGTATATTTTCAGCAGGGATATTATTAACCGTTGCTATTGCTTCAGGATTTTTTTTAAGCATTAAAGTTTCTTCTATCTCAGTTTCAAATGCGGTGAAATAAACATAGAACCTATCTGCTTTACTTTTAAATCGTATGCGTGCTTCTTCGGCATTATTAGCAATTAGACCATCATCTAATTTCATTTTAAGCAAGTCGAATCCTAAGGTGTTTGTACTTGCCGGAGTTCGGTTTAAGAACATTTCAGAATTTATGGTAATGGAACTATTAAAAAAGTTAGTATTATCTCGGTTTGGCGTCTGCAACGTTACATATTTGTCCTCTTTAGCACTGTAGAAGGCAAATTGGTCGTTTTTAATATTTGTATCACCTTCTAACGTTGCCATCACTAAAGTAGATTCTATCTGTCCTTGAGTTTTGGTTTTGAAATCATTGAAAGTAATTTCTACAGGGTCTTTTGCTACTTGTCTAAAACCATCGAACGTAGTAAAATATTTAGGCGAATTATTGGGGTTTTCGTATATCATATATAAGTGCCAGCCTGCTGCGCTTCCTCCTTCTAGTTTACCTCGAACTGCACGAATATTTGCCGCAGTAAAATTTCCGGAGTTTAAATTAGCATCATTTAAATAGTTTGTAATATTTGCTCTGCACACATAAGGCGAATCTCTTTTAAATGTGCTTTTTCCCTTAGCATCAAAAACAATATCCCCTTTAATGTCTATGTATGGAGCATCTCCCCATTTTACTTTTATTTCATTTACAGCCGCTTCTCTTCCTCCTTTTTTCTTATAAATTGCTCGTCGAGCTCCCATGCGCATGGTTGATTTTTCGGCGGGGTATAATCCACTCCAATACAATTCAGCATATAAAATACGTGTTGTACCTTTTGGTAAATTAATTTCTGCGCTACTTGAACTAAAGGTACTAGACTCGTTATCAACGTCTACGTAGACCATATCAACAACATCGTTGCTGGTTTTTTCATGATCAAAAGACTTCGACTTATGTTTCCCTAAAATGGTATTTCCAACAACTATTGAACCTCCTTTAGTATAGGTTTTATGATGAAATGTTAATGGGGTTTCCTCTTGTGCTTTTATACAAACAGGAATAGTTAACAAAATGACTATCAATAAACTATGGTAGGATTTAGTTTTCAAAATAAGTAAATTTGGTGCATACAAAGGTATCTTATTTTTTATCTCACCAAAAGCGCATTTTTTTCAAAAAGCTAATGGAATAAAATCATATTTATTTCCTTAGATTTGCAGTCCTTTAAAACAATAAAATTTCCGTGTAAACGGGCTTTAAAATCCCCGTGTTTTCGGGCAAAAAATATGAGCAAATTAGTAATTGTAGGAACCGTCGCTTTCGATGCCATTGAAACTCCTTTTGGAAAAACAGATAAAATACTTGGTGGTGCTGCTACATATATAGGTTTATCAGCCTCTAACTTTGATGTTGATGGCGCAATAGTAAGTGTAGTTGGTGGTGATTTCCCTCAAGAATATATTGACATGCTTTCATCTAAAAAGATGGATGTGGAAGGTTTAGAAATTGTAACAGACGGAAAAACGTTTTTCTGGAGTGGTAAATATCATAACGATATGAACACTAGAGACACTTTAATTACTGAACTGAATGTATTAGAAACATTTAACCCAGTAGTCCCACAAGCCTATAAAGATGCTGAAGTTGTTATGCTAGGAAATTTACACCCTATGGTGCAAATGGGCGTAATTAACCAAATGAACGATCCAAAACTAGTCGTACTTGATACTATGAACTTCTGGATGGACATCGCTTTAGACGATCTAAAAAAGGTTATTGCCAAAGTTGACGTTATTACAATTAACGACGAAGAGGCTCGCCAACTTTCTGGTGAATATTCGTTAGTTAATGCATCGAAAAAAATTATGGAAATGGGACCACAATATGTGGTTATTAAAAAAGGAGAGCACGGAGCGCTAATTTTTCATAAAGATGAAATGTTCTACGCACCGGCACTTCCATTAGCTGAAGTTTTTGATCCAACTGGAGCTGGTGATACTTTTGCTGGAGGTTTTACTGGATATCTAGCAAAAAGTGGTGACTATAGTTTTGAAAATATGAAACGCGCTATTGTGTATGGCTCCTGCTTAGCTAGTTTCTGTGTTGAAAAATTTGGTACAGAAAGAATGCAAGATTTAAATGACACTGAAGTTCGAGAGCGCTTAGAGCAATTTAAGAGCCTGACACAATACGATATAGAATTATCATAAATATGCGCCCTGACTTTTCGGGGCGTTTTTAGTTTAAATTTTTATTAAAATAATCCTTAGCTAAATAACCGCTATGAGTGATGCTTTAAAACACGAATGTGGAATTGCCCTAGTTCGACTATTAAAACCTTTAGAATATTATAAAGAAAAATATGGTACAGCCTTTTATGGTGTTAATAAAATGTACCTAATGATGGAAAAGCAACACAACCGTGGTCAAGACGGTGCCGGTTTTGCCAGCATTAAACTCGATGTAGATCCTGGTGATAGATATATAAGTCGTGTACGCTCAAATAAGTCACAACCAATACAAGATATTTTTGCTC
Source organism: Patiriisocius marinus (assembly GCF_008974325.1). Taxonomy (GTDB): domain Bacteria; phylum Bacteroidota; class Bacteroidia; order Flavobacteriales; family Flavobacteriaceae; genus Patiriisocius; species Patiriisocius marinus. The sequence continues at coordinate 765,836 of NZ_BKCG01000001.1, forward strand.
AGATCAATGAGCGCATCAATACCGAAATAACAAATAATCCAGAACTAAAAGACGATGTTGCTGCACAAAAAAAGCACATTCCATATATAGGCGAGTTGTTTTTAGGCCACGTACGCTATGGAACTTTTGGAGGAAATAGTGTTGAAACTGTTCACCCTTTTTTACGTCAAAATAACTGGATGCACCGTAATTTAATTATTGCTGGTAATTTCAATATGACAAATACTACAGAGCTGTTCGACAACCTTATCCATTTAGGGATGCACCCAAAGGAAAAGGCAGACACGATTACTGTAATGGAAAAAATAGGACATTTCTTAGATAGAGATGTTGCTAAACTATACAAGCAAGCAAAGAAAAAAGGGATGACAAAGCAAGAAGCTTCTCCTTTTATTGCTGAAAAGCTTGATATGGCTAAAATTTTAAAGAAATCTGCTAAAAACTGGGATGGTGGTTATGCTATGGCTGGCCTATTAGGACACGGTGATGCATTTGTACTTCGCGATCCTGCCGGAATTAGACCTGCATATTATTATAAAGATGACGAAGTTATAGTAGTAGCAAGTGAACGCCCGGTAATCCAGACAGTTTTCAATGTGAAATTTGAAGATGTAAAAGAAATTGATCCTGGTCACGCTTTACTAATGAAGAAGGATGGTTCTATGAAAATGCAAGAAATTCTTGAGCCTTTAGAACGTAAATCTTGCTCTTTTGAGCGTATCTATTTCTCTAGAGGAAGCGATGCCGAAATATACCAAGAACGAAAAGAGTTAGGAAGATTAATAATGCCTAAAGTTTTAAAGGAAATTGATCACGATACTGAAAATAGTGTCTTCTCATTTATCCCTAACACTGCCGAAACATCATTCTACGGAATGCTAGATGCAGCTCAAAATGAGCTGAACAAACAAAAAAACGAAGCTATTTTAAAAGAAGCCGGAAATTTAACTCCAGAACGTTTAGCAGAAATACAGGCTCATAAAATACGTACAGAGAAAATAGCAATTAAAGATGTTAAACTCCGTACTTTTATTACAGACGACAGTAGTAGAGATGATTTAGTAGCTCACGTATATGATGTCACTTATGGTGTTGTAAAACCTACAGACAACCTTGTAATTATAGATGATAGTATTGTTAGAGGTACCACTCTAAAGAAAAGTATTATTAAAATGATGGACAGGCTTAAGCCTAAACAAATTGTAGTAGTATCATCTGCACCACAAATTAGATATCCAGACTGCTACGGTATCGACATGGCACGCTTAGAAGCTTTAGTAGCTTTTAATGCTGCTTTAGAACTACATAAAGAACGAGGTACAGATCAAATAATTGAAGAAATTTATCATAAGTGTGTAAAACAATTAGAACTTGATGATTCTGAAGTTGTAAACCACGTTAAAGAACTTTACGCTCCATTTACAGATGAAGAGATTTCAGACAAAATTGCTGAAATAATTACTGAGCCAACTGTAAAAACTAAAGTGAAATTAATTTTCCAAAGTGTGGCAGATTTACATAAGGCTTGCCCTGATAATTTAGGAGATTGGTATTTTACCGGAGACTATCCTACCAAAGGTGGTAACAGAGTTGTAAACAAAGCATACGTTAACTTTTACGAAGGAAATCCTGAAAGAGCTTATTAATAAAAACTTATTATTGGAGATTATTTTAAAATGTTATATAATAAAAAAGATGGGGCTCCCCATCTTTTTTATTGCTCGCTAGCTAACTGTAAATTAATATTTTAAGATATAATTATGTTAATTTTTACGCATAATCTTGTCCAATCCAGCTGTAAACGAAAACACTTTTACACTTAAACGAATATAAACACTCTTTATCTAAAACATACTTTTTAGAAAATACCTTTATATTATATTTGAACTATACCATAGCATAAGTAGGTTAAGTTCATGGTAGATTTGGGGCAAAAAAAGACGAACAACTTGTTTGTCTTTTTTTATGCGCAAAATTCTCGGAATCGCTAACACTAGATCATCACTAAAATTAATGATATTTTGGCAATACTAAAATATTAAAATTTCAGATTAAAAAACCCTCAAACTATTTAAATAGCTTGAGGGTTTTAAATTTGTACTCGTTGCCTAGGCAATAAAGAATCTTATTTATTTTTCAAAAAACGAGACCCTACTTCTTCCCAATTAATTACATTGAAAAATGACTCAACGTAATCCGGGCGTCTGTTTTGGTAGTTTAAGTAATATGCATGTTCCCAAACATCAAGACCTAAAATAGGAGTTCCTCCACAACCTACACCTGGCATAAGTGGGTTGTCTTGATTAGGACATCCACATATGTCTAAAGTTCCGTCTTTTTGTACACATAAAAAAGCCCAACCAGATCCAAATTGACCTTTAGCTGCGTTAGAGAATTTCTCTTTAAAATCAGAAAAACTTCCAAATGAACTTTTAATTGCATCAGCAAGTTCACCACTTGGTTCACCGCCACCATTTGGAGACATTATCTCCCAAAAAAGTGAGTGATTATAAAAACCACCTCCGTTATTTCTAACAGCTTTATTGTCCATATCTAAGTTTCCTAAGATATTTTCAATAGTTTTTCCTTCATTATCTGTTCCTTCAATAGCTGCATTTAGCTTTGTAGTATATCCATTGTGATGCTTAGTATGGTGGATTTCCATTGTTCTAGCATCTATATTTGGTTCAAGCGCATCATATGCGTATGGTAATTTCGGTAATTCAAAAGCCATAATATTTTGGTTTTAGAGTTAATACTTATTTGCAACTTCAAAGTTAATAAATCTATAGGCTTAAAAGTGTTATAATATTTATAAGATTTTTATAGCGCTATTGCTTTAGCTTATACGCTAGGTTTTGACTAATTTAGTGCAAAATCTTACTATTGAAAACCTCTGCTCCATTTCTTATTTATGATGCCGCTGCCGGAAGTGGTAAAACATATACCCTTGTTCGCGAATATTTAACCCTCTTATTACAACGCGACAAAAACGACTATTTTAATAGCTTGCTCGCACTTACCTTTACTAACAAAGCAGTAAATGAGATGAAAGAGCGAATTGTAGAAAGCTTAGTTGATTTTTCTGCAGACGAAGCTATTGCCCACCCACCACAAATGATGCTAGATATAGCCGAAATTTTAAAGCGGGACATCCCTTCTATTCAAAAACATAGTAGAGCTATTTTAAAAACACTCCTGCATAATTATGCCGCATTTAGTGTAGAAACTATTGATAGTTTTAACCACAGATTAATTAGAACGTTTGCACGAGATTTAAATCTACCGTCAAATTTTGAAGTTGAATTAGACAGTAATGCACTTTTATCTGAAGCAGTTGATAGCCTAATTAGTAAAATTGGAGAAGATGAGGAAATCACTAAAATACTGATAGAATATGCTATGGAAAAAGCAGATGACGATAAATCCTGGGACATTACAAAGGATATTCTCGACACTGCAAACTTACTAACTAAAGAAACTGAAACACCACATCTTGAAAAACTTAAGGGAAAATCTCTTAAAGATTTCAGAGATTTTAAAAAAGACATACAAAAAAAGAAGGCACAATTAGAATCTGTTATTCTTAAAAAAATTGAGCACACAAAATCAATTCTCGAAACACATAGTTTAAATGAAAAAAGCTTTAGTCGAGGTTCATTTATTACCTTTATTAATAGACTAACTCAAGGTGAATATGGCGTAATTGATTACAATGCCGCTTGGATTAACAACATGGGAGAAAAACCTATGTACACTGGAACATTTTTAAAATCCAATCCAAATGAAGCGGCAATTATAGATGAAAATGTACCTGTATTTATAGAGCTAGTTCAAGCGTCCAAAGAAATTGTAATCCAAATTCAATTTTTAACTATGGTACTAAAAAACTTAACACCATTAAGTGTCATTCATTTAGTTGCACAGGAAATTGAACATATTAAAGAGAGTCAAAACATTATTCCAATACTTCAATTTAATGCTTTAATACACGATGAAATTAAAAACCAACCCGCGCCATTTATTTATGAACGTTTAGGGGAACGATACAAACATTTTTTCATTGATGAATTTCAAGACACATCGCAAATGCAATGGCAAAATTTAGTGCCATTAATTGACAATACACTTTCACAAAGTGCCTTAAAAAAAGATGGCTCTCTACTTTTAGTTGGTGATGTAAAGCAATCTATATATCGCTGGAGAGGTGGAGATCCTGAACAGTTTTTAAGCTTAATTGAAGGAGAAACTATTTTCCCAACACATACTGCTGAAATTGAAAACCTCCCTAAAAACTTTAGAAGTTTTGCCGAAATCGTAAACTTTAACAATAAATTTTTTACTTATGCTGCAAAATATTTTGGCAATCCAAGTCACGAGTCATTATATATTACAGGAAACGAACAAGAAAAAGTCGCTACTCATGAAGGATTTGTAGAACTTTCCTTTTTTGACGAGAAGAAAAAAGAAGATCGCGGCGCACAATATGCTACTAAAATTATAGAAACTGTAGAAAAACTTTGTTTAAATGGTTTCAACTACAGCGACATTTGTGTGCTTACAAGACGTAAAAGCGAAGGTGTGCTTCTTAGCAAAGCACTAATGGATCACGGAATAAATGTAATTTCGAACGAAACGTTATTGCTTCAAAACTCTCCTTTTGTTCAATGTTTGGTTAACACAATTAAGTTAACAATTCAGCCAGATGATTCAGAAACTAAAGTACAGTTACTTGACTTTTTACACGACCATCTTAATATTTTAGAAGAAAAGTACACCTTTTTCAAACGTTTACTTGCTGGAGATATGAGTAATTTTACTAATGGACTAAGTGATTTTAATATTCATATTTCAGAAAAGAAAATTAACGAACGGTCATTATACGAAAGTATAGAATATCTTGTTTGCGCTTATAACTTAGAGTCGGTTGCAGATGCATACCTATATGGATTTATGGATTTCGTATTCGAATATGAACAAAAACCATTAGCAGATAAGCAAGGCTTTCTAGATTACTGGGAACAAAAAAGAGAAAAAGCCTCTGTTGCTATGGGTGAAGGTACCAACGGTGTGAAGTTTATGACAATTCATAAATCTAAAGGACTTGAGTTTCCTGTAGTGATTTTCCCTTTTGCCGAAATTAAACTATACGAAGACAGACACGCATCAAAATGGGTGAGTGTACCAGATGATTTGAGTACCGTTTTTGACGAAACATTAGTGCCATATAGCAGTAAACTTGAGCAAATGGGAGAAGAAGGTGAGCAGATGTATCAAACCCACCGCAACACTTTAGAACTCGACAATTTCAATTTGCTATACGTTACCCTTACTCGAGCAGTTGAGCAATTATACATCTTAACAGAAACTCCTAGTAATTTTAAAGATCACCCCACATCATACAGTCAATTATTTAAACTATTTTTAGTAGAAAACGACTTATGGCAAGAAAGTAAAAGTGAATATTCCTTCGGAAATTTTAAAGAGAAACAAAAATTGTCAAAGGAAAATACCCTTGAGGCAATTCACCCAAAATTTATATCTAGTGAACCCTCAACACATGGACTACATATAATAACAAGTCCTGCTCAACTATGGGGAACAGTTGCACAAGATGCCATCAACGAAGGTAATTTATTTCACGATACTATGGAACTTATTAAATATCATGGAGACGAAAAACTTATTTTTGAAAAGATGAGACGAAGCGCCACAATACCTGAAGAAAGAATTACGGCTTTAGAAAATGCCGTAAACCAAGTGATGACTCATAAAGACATATCTCATTTATTCGAAACTACAACAACTGTAGAAAATGAGCGTGATATTATTACTAAAGAAGGTTTTGTCCTAAGGCCTGATCGATTGAATATTTCAGAAGAAAACAAAAGCATCACTATTGTTGATTATAAAACAGGAGTGCCTAGCTACGATCATGAAGATCAAATAAATGGCTACGCTAATGCCTTAATAGAAATAGGCTATAAAATAGAAGAGAAAATATTGATTTACACAAACGAAGAAATTGTTGTGAATAAAGTATAAATTTGACCTTTATAAAAATTATAACTACCACTATGTACGGAAAGATACAAGAACATCTACAGAAAGAAATACAAGAAATTAAAGACAACGGACTCTTTAAAAGTGAACGTATTATTACATCTCCTCAAGGAGCTGAAATTACTATTAACACTGGAGAAACAGTTATAAATTTTTGTGCAAACAACTATTTAGGATTGTCTTCACATCCAGATGTTATTCAAGCTGCAAAGGACGCTATGGACACACATGGTTTTGGTATGTCATCTGTTAGGTTTATTTGTGGAACACAAGACATTCATAAAGAACTTGAAGAAAAAATAGCAAATTATTACCAAACTGAGGACACTATATTATATGCCGCTGCATTTGATGCTAATGGAGGCGTTTTTGAACCATTATTAGGTAAAGAAGATGCAATAATTAGTGACTCTTTAAACCACGCTTCTATTATTGACGGAGTTAGACTTTGTAAAGCTGCAAGATATAGATATGCAAATAACAATATGGCTGAATTAGAAGAGCAATTAATTGCTGCTAATGCTAATGGAGCTCGTTTTAAAATTATTGTTACTGACGGCGTATTCTCAATGGATGGTATTGTTGCCTCTCTAGATGAAATATGTGATTTAGCTGATAAGTATGATGCTTTAGTGATGATAGATGAGTGTCACGCAGCAGGATTTATAGGTGAAACAGGAAGAGGGACATTAGAAGAAAAGCGTGTAATGGGTCGCATAGACATTATTACTGGAACTCTTGGAAAAGCACTTGGTGGTGCTATGGGAGGTTATACAACAGGTAAAAAAGAAATAGTTGAGCTTTTACGTCAACGTTCTAGACCTTATTTATTTTCAAATTCTTTAGCTCCAGCTATAGTTGGTGCTTCTATTAAAGTTTTTGAAATGTTAGATACAGATACAACGCTAAGAGATCAATTAGAAGAAAACACAGCATATTTCAAAAAAGGTATGAAAGATGCAGGCTTTGATATTGTTGATGGTGACTCGGCAATTGTACCCGTTATGCTATATGATGCTAAGTTATCACAAAATATGGCTAACGAATTACTTAAGGAGGGTATCTATGTAATTGGATTCTTTTATCCAGTAGTACCTAAGGATAAAGCTCGTATTAGAGTGCAACTTTCTGCTGCCCATACGAAAGAACACTTAGATAAAGCTATAAATGCATTTATAAAAGTAGGTAAGAAACTAGAAGTTATTTAAGTAACTTAGTAGTATATAATTGGCGTCAGCCTTTGTATTTAATAAAATTTTAATAGATTTGCTTTTGTTAATAAACTTTAACAACTTACTTTTGCTTCAATTAACACTTAAAAATTAAACAATCGAATATGAAACATCTTAACAGTATTTTAGTTGCTGCCCTAGTATTTCTAGTAGTGGGCGTAGCCAATGCTCAAGACGAGAACAACCCTTGGGCTATCGAGGTAGGTATCAACGCAGTTGATACATTCCCTACAGGTCTTAGAGACGGCCAAAATTCTTCAGACCTTCAAAACGGAGAGCTTTTTGAGGAATATTTTAACGTAAATGACCACTGGAACATTCTTCCTTCAGTGTCTAAATTATCTGTTGGACGCTACATTGGTAGTGGTTTCTCTTTTACAGGTGTAGGTACAATTAACAGAATTGAAAAGTTCGGTGATGTTCCAGCTCAAGAAATTGCTACAGATGCTGTAGATGTAAACGGTGTAGCTGTTGCTGGTAGTGCACTTTACAGCGGTACAGAATTAACTTACTACGGCTTAGATGGTCAAATTACATATAGCTTAAGAGATTTAATCAACGGTCCTGGTGGATGGTTTGATCCTTCTATCGGTATTGGTGGGGGTTATACTTGGATTGATGACATAGGATTTGGTACTGCAAACGGAATTGCTGGTGTTAAATTTTGGTTAGCTGAAAACTTAGCTTTCAACTTACAGTCTACTTACAAGCACGCATTCGAAGATTACGGAGTAAAGCACTTCCAACATTCTGCAGGTGTATTATTTAAGTTTGGTGGAAAAGATACTGACGGTGACGGAGTATACGATGTTAATGATGAATGTCCTGAAACTCCAGGTTTAGCTCAATTTAATGGTTGTCCTGATACAGATTTAGATGGAATCGAAGACAGACAAGATGCTTGTCCTAACACTCCTGGTGTTGCTGAATTCAACGGTTGTCCTGATACTGATGGTGATGGTATTGCTGATCCACAAGATGCTTGTCCTACAATCGCAGGTCTTGCTTCAATGAATGGTTGTCCAGATGCTGACGGTGATGGTATCACTGATGCTGATGATGCTTGTCCTAACGAAGCTGGTCCTAAAGCTAACAATGGTTGTCCTTGGGCAGACACTGATGGTGATGGTATATTAGACAAAGATGATAAATGTCCTAATGAAGTAGGTGTTGCTAGCAACAATGGTTGTCCAGAAGCTGCTCCTCAAGTTACTGTTGAAATCATCAAGCAATTAAATGATTACTCTAAAACTATTTTATTCGATACAGGAAAATCTACTATCCGTCAAGAGTCTTACGGAGTACTTCAAAATATCGCTGATATTATGAAAGAATATCCTGATGCTTCTTTCTTAATTGAAGGTCATACAGATAGCCAAGGTAGCGAAGCTACTAATAACAAATTATCTAATAACAGAGCTGCATCTGTAAGAACTTACTTAACTACAATTGGAATGTCTGCTAACAGATTATCTTCAATTGGTTACGGTGAAAGTCGTCCAATCGCTGACAATAAAACGAAAGCTGGAAGACAACAAAACAGACGTGTTGAAATTTCTTTAAGAAAATAAGCACTTCAAATATATATTTAGAAAAGCCTCCTTATTAAGGAGGCTTTTTTTATTTTTAGGTTATGATATCTTTTCTCGAGGAAACTCTCAAACACCTAAAAAACAAGCACGAAGATCTAGCTGATCTTACGTTAATTCTTCCTAGTAAAAGAGCTGGAGGTTTTATTAAGAATTATCTTAAGCAAAAAGCTGACACTACATTTTTAGCTCCTAAAATAATTAGTATTGAAACGTTCATTGAACAGATTGCTAATTTAAAAATTGTCGATAATACATCGCTTCTATTTAAAAGTTATGAAGCATATCTAACCATCGATAGTATTCAAGAAAAAGAATCATTTGAAAGCTATAGTGGCTGGGCAAGTACACTTTTGGGAGACTTCAATGAAATAGATAGATACCTTCTAGATACTACTCCATTTTTCAATTATTTAGGAGACATACAAGAAATAAATCACTGGTATGTAAAAGATGAAAAAACAGAATTAATAAAAAACTACTTGTCATTTTGGAATAGTTTAAACGAGTTTTATAATTGTTTGAGCTCATCTCTTTTAAAGGATGATTTAGGGTATCAAGGATTGGTTTATAGAAAAGCTGCTGAAGATGTTGAACATTATTTAGAGGCAAGTCCCAGTAAAAAACATGTATTTATAGGTTTCAATGCATTAAATACTGCTGAACAAACTATTGTTCAGGAACTATTAGAAAATGAAAATAATGAGATTATTTGGGATATAGATGCATACTTTTTAGATGATTACCAACACAGTGCAAGCATGTTTCTTAGAGCTTATAGAAAGGACTGGAAACATTATAAAGAGCATCCATTCAATTTTGTAGGTAATACATTTGAAAAACCTAAAAACATAAATATAGTTTCTGCTCAAAAAAATATCGACCAACTAAAACATGTTGGAGATATTTTAGCAAATTCAAGTAAAGAAATATTAGACAAGACTGCTATTGTATTAGCTGATGAATCATTACTCATTCCACTATTACACTCATTACCTCCCAATATAGAAAATGTAAATATTACGATGGGAGTCCCTTTAAAACATACTCCAGCGGCTAGATTTTTTGAACTCTTACTAGAAGTTCAAAGTAAAAAACTACCACACTACTACTATAAAGATGTTATAGGACTTTTAAGACACCCTTTGGCTTCTTTATTAATTCCAGCGTCACAAACTATTATTACGTCATTACACAAAGACAATACAACCCACTTAGATGTAACGGAACTTCTTAAAAAGGCAGATGAAAGCTCAAAAGAAATATTGAAACTTTGTTTTAGACCTTGGAAAACAAATAATGAGGCAATTTCATCTTGTGTTCAAATAATTGATATCGCTAAAAATATTAAAGAGATTAGTGAATTACAGTCCTTAGCTTTATTTGAAGTACATACTATATTCATTAAAATTTCGGCTTTGCAAGAACGATATGCATATTTAGAAAGCCTTAAAACAGTTACATCTTTATACTCCGAATTAATAGATAGTACTACACTAGATTATCAAGGTGATGCCTACCAAGGTTTACAAATTATGGGGGTGCTAGAGTCGAGAGTCTTAGATTTCGAAAATATTATCATCACCTCAGTAAACGAAGGAACGCTTCCTGCGGGTAAATCAAACGCTTCATTTATCACCTATGATTTGAAATCACAATACAAACTGCCTCGTTATACTGAGAAAGACGCTATATATACCTACCACTTTACACATCTCATTCAAAGAGCAAAAAACATAACTCTGCTTTACAATACACAGTCTGAAGGATTAAATACCGGAGAAAAAAGTAGATTTATAACACAACTAGAAACTGCTCCCTGCAAAGGACATAACTATTCTTACTCAGTGCTTGCTCCTGAAATTAAACTAAAACCTACTACTTTAAAAACTTATGAAAAGTCACCCGCGGTTTTAGAGAGATTAAAAGAAATTGCAAGAAATGGGTTTTCTCCTTCATCATTAACATCCTATGTGAGAAATCCAATTGATTTTTACTACCGAAAGGTATTAGAAATTAAAGATCTTGATGAGGTTGAGGAAACCGTTGCCGCTAATACCATGGGAACCATTGTTCACAACGCACTTGAAAACCTATATCAACCATTCATAAACAAATTTCTAACTATTGAAGGGCTAAAATCAACAAAGAAATTAATTGAAAAAGAGGTAATTAAACAGTTTAAAAATGAATTTAATGGTGGAGATTTTAGTAAAGGTAAAAACCTGTTAATTTTCGAAGTTGCGAAACAATACATCGCTAATTTCATCAACTTTGAAATACAAGAACTTACTAACGGTCAATCTATTAAAATAGTACAACTAGAGCAACGTATGGAAATAGCCCTCGATGTTCCACATTTAGGGTACCCAGTAAAACTAGGAGGAACTGTTGACCGTGTAGATTTGTATAACGGCCAATTGAGAATCATAGATTACAAGACAGGTAAAGTAGATCAAAAAAACGTGACTATTACAGAGTGGGAATCGCTAAATGACACTTATGACCAAAGTAAAGCATATCAAGTATTAGCTTACGCATCGATGTACTTTAACAAACAAGAATTCGAAAATGCTACTGCAGGAATAATATCATTCAAAAACTTAAAAAGTGGCTTTATTCCTTTTGGAACAAAAGCATCTTCTAGGGGTAAAATTGACACGCTGATATCAACCGATGTACTAACAAAATTTAAAAAACAGTTAATTTTATTAATTGCCGAAATATGCAATCCTGAAATACCCTTTATAGAAAAAGAAATATGATAATAACTAAAAATAATGTTTTAAAGGAAGGCCTTAAACCCATTCTATTCGATTGTTTTTATACTGAAACTCAAATACCAAAACCTATCGTATTATTTTGTCACGGATATAAAGGTTTTAAAGACTGGGGAGCTTGGGATCTAGTAGCCAAGTCATTTGCTGAAGCTGGATGCTTTTTTGTAAAATTTAATTTTTCGCACAATGGCGCAACACTAAAAAATCCAGAAAAATTTAATGATTTAGAAGCTTTCGCTAAAAACAACTACTCACTAGAACTAGAAGATTTAGATAGAGTTATTACCTTTTTAAGAACTTCTAAAAAATACGAAGGCGAAGCTAATATTAAAAACATTTCAGTAATAGGCCACAGCCGTGGAGGTGGTATCGCACTTATAAAAGCCGAAGAAGACTCACGAATTTCAAAGGTTATTACTTGGGCTGGAGTTAGTGATTATAAGTCAAGATTCAATAAAGGAACAGAGATGTTTCAACAATGGAAAAAAACCGGAAGGTTTTATGTGAAGAATGGCAGAACAAATCAACAAATGCCACACGACTGGCAGTTTTACACAAACTTTATCGACAACGAAGACCAACTTACAATAAGTAGAGCAGCTAAAGCAATTGATAAACCTTGGTTAATAATTCATGGAGACAATGACTTTTCCGTAAAAATTAAAGAAGCACAGAATCTTCACAATTGGAATAAGAATAGTGAATTGGTTATTATCAATAACTCAAATCACGTGTTTGGCGCCAGCCATCCTTGGAACGAAAATGTACTTCCAAATCATTTAAAAGAAGTGGTTCATAAAACAATCTCCTTTATTAAAAAGTAATAGAGGTTTATCGAAAAAGAAAAGAGGACAAATCAATACTTATTGGTTTGTCCTCTTTTTATATAATAGCGTATTCGCTGTTAAAATATTATTTATCCTGAACTCCTAATACAAGAAGTGGCTTTGAAGTATAAAATTCTTCTTTAAGGATTACATTCTTCTCCCATAATTTATTAAAGAAACCTCTTTTACGACGTACAACGCAAATCATATCTGGATTCATTTGTTGAAAATGTTCTACAATTCCTTGGAATGTAGTTGCATTCTCAGTTTTCAAATAAGACTTTTTAATTTTTAGAAGCTTATTACTCACCTCTAACATTTCAGGAGTACTTTGAGGTGTTTCTACGTGAAGAATATTTAAATCCATATTAAACTTTTCTACTAAAGTTGTCAATGGTTCAAGATTACTTTTCTTTTTAAATTGGCCATTTTTAAAAGCCATCATTACATATTTTGGAATCGAAAATACTTCCCCTTCTGGCACAACAAGTACAGGTACATTTGTGTTTTTAATTAATTTACCAGAAGTCTTACCTAAATAAACCTCATCACGAACACTATTGCTACGTGGCGAAATCACCATTAAATCTACGGGTATATGTTTGTTAAAACGTTTTACTCCCTCAACAACATCCCCTTTAATTGGGTGCGATACAACAGTAACATCTTTAGTGTCCACAGCCGCCATAACCTCAGCAATACGGTTTTGTGAATCCTCTTTCATGATAGCGTTTACCTTAGTGAGACCACCTACTTTAGAGACTTCTTTAAAAATCGAAATCACATACACATTTGCATCTACCTCTTTCGCAAGGTCAATAGCATATTGTAAATTACTAACTGCACTTTTTGACGAACCAACTGGAACTAAAATATTTTTCATATCAAATAACTATCTTTAAACTGCTACAAAATTAGTTTATATAAATGATACGCAATGCGAAACCTTCAGAAATTGATAAAATTATTACAATTACTCGTGCTTGTGCAAAGAGCTTGATTGAACAAAACATCTATCAATGGAATGAATACTACCCAAATAAAGCAGCATTTGAAACCGATTTAAAAAATAATGAACTCTATGTACTTGTAGCTGATGAAGAATTAGGCAAAGCCGAAACTTTAATAGGTTGTATAACTATTTCTACAATTAAAGATAACGAATACAATGAAATTGATTGGCTAACTGAGGATGGTCTTAACTACTACATTCATCGTTTAGCTATACACCCAAAAAACCAACGAAAAGGACACGCAAAGCAGTTGATGGATTTTGCTGAAAATTTCGCTAAGCAACAAAAAGCTACATCCCTTAGGCTAGACACCTTTAGTTTAAATACTGCTAATCAAAAATTTTATGAAAAACGTAGTTACAAACGTTTGGGAACTATTTATTTTCCAAAACAAAGTGAGGCTCCATTTTACTGTTATGAGCTAATATTATAATAGAATTCAGAAGTCAATAATGGTTTTATTAAGCTATAATTAATTTTTCAAAGTGTAGCTTTGCAACACCAATGACAGCTACTGATATCTCCTTTAAACGTATTCAACAATTAGCAATTCCAGCAATAATAGCAGGTATTGCTGAGCCTGTTTTATCTAGTACAGATGCTGCCGTTGTGGGAAATATCCCTGGGTATGGTACAGAAGCATTAGCATCAGTAGGAATTGTGGGAGCTTTTTTATCTGCACTAATATGGATATTAGGACAAACTCGAAGTGCCATTTCTGCAATTATCTCTCAAAATTTAGGCGCAGGTAAAATTGAAGACTTAAAAAGCTTTCCTGCTCAAGCCGTATATTTTAATGTAATAATTAGCATTGTTGTTTTAATCTCCACATATTTTTTTGTAGAAGAAATATTCTCCCTTTTAAATGCTAAAGGTTTAATACTAGATTTTAGTATTGCTTACTACGATATTAGAGTTTGGGGGTTTCCTTTAACGTTATTCACATTTGCAGTATTTGGAATTTTCAGAGGTTTGCAAAATACTTTTTGGCCTATGATTATTGCTGCAATAGGTGCGGCTGTAAATATAGGACTTGATTTTCTTTTTGTTTATGGGTTAAATGGTTATGTAGAAGCAATGGGAGTGGTTGGTGCTGCTTGGGCGAGTTTAATTGCACAAGGTGTAATGGCCTTACTATCGCTTGTACTATTATTGAAAAAGACAGCAGTATCTCTCCGATTAAAATTTCCGCTACATCCCGAAATAAAGAGATTAGTTTCTATGAGTGCAAATTTATTTTTAAGGTCAGTTGCTTTAAATGTTGCATTAATTTTATCTACAAGAGAAGCAGCCGGTTTAGGAACAGAAGTCGTTGCGGCTCATACTATTGCTTTAAATATTTGGTTATTTACAGCATTCTTTTTGGATGGCTACGGCGCAGCCGGAAATATTCTAGGTGGAAAACTCATGGGAGAAAATAATTTCAACTCGCTATGGCAATTGACTAAACGAGTTTTAAAATACAATCTAATTGTTGCAACTGGTCTCATTATAATTGGAGTAATATTCTACGAACAATTAGGATGGATTTATAACAAAGACCCTAAAGTTTTAGGTATTTATTCTAGTATATTTTTCTTAGTCTTAGTATCGTTACCCTTCAATGCAATTGCTTTTACATTAGATTCTATTTTTAAAGGGTTAGGGGAAATGGGCTATTTACGTAATGTCCTACTGGCTTCTACATTTTTAGGATTCGTTCCTGTTCTATTTATCACTAAATATTTAGGATGGGAATTATACGGGATCTGGACTGCCCTAATTGTTTGGGTTGCTTGGAGAGGTCTTGCTTTAGTAATTAAGTATAGAAATAAATATATTCCGTTAATTTCCTCAAATCAAAAATAAGTAGGTGCCTTCAACTACTTAAACGTAGATACTCTAAAACTATAATTCGCATAAATCTCATTCATATTTTAGTTGGAAGAGTATATTCAACTATTCATTTGTTATAATTGATTCATATAATTTTTTAAAGCTTTCAAAAGTTTAAAAAAGGGGTGTTTACCCCTATTATTTAGGGTAAATAACTCACAAACAACTAGCTTATAGTGCGTTATATTTGCCTCAAATTAACTAAACAAATTAAATTATGAAAACTATTACCCTAAAAGGTCTCTACCTCATTACAACACTTTTTTGTACCTCTATGTTTGCCCAAGGCACAGGAGTAAATTTATCAAACAATCAATCCAATCAAGGAATTCAAAACAAAGTAGTCTCAAGTACTAGCAGTGTTTCTTCTGTTCTAGTATTAGGAGCTCCTGGAAATCCAGCTTGGCTAGACGATGTTGAAGCTAAATTAGACAACACAGGTCTAGTTAATGCAGACACATTTTTAACAACAGGTGCTACACCAACATTAGCTCAATTATTGGCATATGATTCTGTATTGGTTTTTACAGATGCTAGTGCTTTAGATCCTGTAGGACTTGGAAATAATCTTGCATCATATATTGAAGCTGGTGGTGGAGTAGTTAATGCTACATTTACAGCTAATGTTCCTATTACAGGAAATTTCACAGCCTATGACTTATATACTAATTCTGGTCAAGGAAATGGAACCAATCTTGGAATAGGTACTATATATGAACCTAGCCACCCTACTCTTAATGGTGTTTCGTCATTTGATGGTGGTACAGCTTCATTTCATAACACTGGTGGAACTATCGCCGCTGGAGCATCTGTAGTTGCAGAATACACAACTGGAGCTCCTTTAATTATCGTTAAAGAAAATGTTGGCCCAGCATTAACTAGAACTGCTTTCTTAAATTTTTATCCTCCGTCATTTGATGCACGTGATGATTTTTGGAATATAACTTCAGATGGAGATATTCTTATGGCAAACGCTTTAAATTGGACTGCTTTTGCTGGAGGTGCTAATGTGCTAATCGCTGGTGCTCCAGGAAATCCAGATTGGTTATTAGATGTTGAACTTAAAGTTGAATCTTCTGGAGATTTTCAAGCAGATACTTTTCTAACAAGTGCAGGAACTCCAACACTTGCTGAATTACAAAACTATGATGCTGTATTTATCTTTACAGATGCTGGAGCAGCAGACCCTGTAGCGTTTGGAAATGTTTTAGCTCAATATGCTGATGGTGGTGGTGCTATTCTTGATGCAACATTTACTCCTAATGTTCCTATTACTGGAGGCTTCACTTCATATGAATTATACTCTGTATCTGGACAAGCTAATGGAGCTAATTTAGGAATTGGAACTATTAACAACCCTAGTCACCCTACTCTTAGTGGTGTAAATACGTTTGATGGTGGTACTGCTTCATTTCATAATACCGGAGGAACAATAGCTGCTGGAGCAACTGTAATTGCAGAATATACAAATGGTGCTCCATTAATAATTGTTAATGAAGACATGGGACCATCATTAGTAAAAAGAGCTTTTCTAAATTTCTATCCACCATCTATTGATGCACGTGATGACTTTTGGGATACTACTTCTGATGGTGCTTTAATCATTACAAACGCTATTAGTTGGTTATTATCTATAGATACAAATAGTGCTCCAACGGCACAATGTCAAGCATTCACGGCAACATTAGATAGCAATGGAAATGCAACTATTACTGCTGCAGATATTGATAATGGCTCTCTAGATACTGATGGAACAATAACCCTTTCTATTGATGTTACTACATTTACTTGTAACGAGCTAGGTGACAACACAGTAACTCTAACAGTAACTGATGATGATGGTGCTGTAGATACTTGTTCTGCAATAGTAACTGTGGTAGATGCTGAAGATCCAACAATTGTGTGCCCAGCTCCAATAACAGTAATGATTAATCAAGGAGAAATGTTTACAGTTCCAGATTATATTGCAACTGGAGATGCAACTGTATCAGATAACTGTACTTATTCAGTTGTGCAAGATCCACTCCCTGGTTCAATGGTTGCTGTGGGTACTTATACTATTGAGATTGATGTTACAGATGCTAGTGGAAATACAGCTAGTTGTTCTTTTGAACTTACAGTTGACGAAATTTTAGGGACAAATAATTTTAATGAAGCTACATTTAAATTATACCCAAACCCAGCAACTTCTCAAATCAATATTGAAGGAACATTTGATATCGCTTCAGTTGTAATTTATAACTTATTAGGACAAGAAGTACTAACTACAAATTCTGAAATTTTAAATATCGAAGATCTTACAAGTGGAATGTACCTTGTTAACATTATTGACATAGAAGGAAATAAATCGACAACAAGATTTATTAAAAAGTAAGTTTATTGGTTTTAAGTTAAGTTTTGAAGGCCTCGACGAAAGTTGGGGCTTTTCTATACAATAATAGTTAATTTACAGCATTCTAATCGGTTTAAAAAACTGCACATAGCCACGTTGATAACATTATAAAAAAGTACTTGTTAAACTTATATTTTTTTTGAAATTTGGGTTCAGATATGAGACAACTTGAAATAGGCGATAAAATGTACAATGTCAAGCAACAAGGTTTTGACGATTTTATGCGCTACAGTTTTTCCGAAGTGGTAGAACTAACAATTACGCTTGCAGTTTTAAAAAATGGAGTGAAACTTATTAATCAACCAAAAACATCTTTTATTGAGCCTATAGGTTATTCTGTAAATAGGGACAAAAGCAATCATTGGCATTTAATGACTGTTGATGTTATTAGAAAAGCTCAAATAGAAAATGAAAAAATTGCTATTCACGATTGGTTTGAACAAAAAGAATTTAGCCTAGAAGAAAAAAGAGCAATTTACAATGCCTATAAAGTTTCAGAAACACAACAAATAGCAGCTCTTGAAGCCATTAAATAATTATATTATTATCCTATAAAATAAAAAACTATGGAAGTATTAGAGTTTATTGGAGGACCCGGATTATTTTTGATTTTGGCAATTTTAGTGGTGGTTGTGGTCATTTACAATAAATTTAAAAATCGAAAATAAGATAGTTTTGAAAGTACTTAAAACTTCTTTCGTCAAAAATCACCCAAACCTTTATTATTAATAACACTATCGCATAGCGAATACTACAAATGAAGCTTTTCGAATACCTCAACGGTCAAGGAGGCATAATGATTCTTGGCCTTATTGTCATTATTGTACTTCTTGTAAAAAAATATAAAAACTATCGTTATTTCAAGGATATGGAAAAGCGTAGAAAAAATAAAGATAAGTAAGCTATCTTTGCGCTATGAGTAACATACGCATCACCAAACAATTTTCATTTGAAACCGGACACGCCTTATATGGCTATGACGGAAAATGCCGTAATGTACATGGGCATAGTTATAAGTTATCCGTAACAGTAATAGGAACTCCTATTTCTGAAAAAGATAATGCAAAATATGGAATGGTTATAGATTTTAGCGATCTGAAAAAGATTGTAAAAGAAGAAATTGTCGACGTTTTTGACCACGCTACAGTATTTAATAAAAACACTCCGCACGTTGAACTTGCTAAAGAGTTAAGTGACCGTGGTCATCAAGTTTTATTAGTAAACTATCAACCCACCAGCGAAATGATGGTGATTGATTTTGCCGAAAAAATAAAACAACGCTTACCACAAAACATCAACTTACATTCACTACGTCTACAAGAAACCGCAACTAGTTTTGCCGAATGGTATGCTAGCGATAACTAAAATATAAAACAAAAAAAGAGCAGGTAATACCTGCTCTTTTTTATTTAATTTATTTGCTCAGACTATTGAACTATAATCCTTGCAGTTTTATAACTAGTAGTAGTTTGCCCTCCTACTTTAAGAAGATATACTCCACTAGAAACGCTTGACATGTCAAGGTTTAACTTATAGATACCATTCTCTTTAGGTATTCTTTTATTAAAGCCCATTTCTTGACCTAAAATATTGTAAACTCCTAAAAATACACTTCCGTCAAATTGAGTGTTTAAAGTCACCTCAAATTGCTTATTAACAAGTGTTGTAATAACAAGGTCTCCATTAGCAACCTCAAAGTCTTCAGTCCCTAATACGCCAATATTTGCAGTGTAATCTTCTGTTTCACCATATTGTGATTCAACACATGGATCATCATCTACTTCTGCTTGCCAGTTACTTTTAACACGCATTCTGTGTTCGCCAAATGCAGCTCCTGCTGGTACAGTCAATGTAGTTGTTTCTGTATATGAACCTGCGGCTTGGCCAGCTGCAATTACAAAATTAGGAACAACTATTTCATCTGTAGTAAAATCTAAATCATCATTGAAATCAATCCAAACTTTTACATTTTGATCTCCGTATTCAGTTGTAAAAGTAATACTGTTACTTGATCCTTCACCTAAGTTTGCAATTTGAGTTGTGAAATCTCCGTATCCCTCACAATCTGAAGGATTGTTAATTTCAGCAATTTGAACAAGTCTAAACCCATCACCTAAAGTACAATCTGAACTTGGTGAACAAAGAACATTTTCTACATCAAGAGATGTTTCATCATTGGTTGCATCTAGATCTCCAGCCAATAACGTTCTTACAACAATATTATACGTTCCAAGAGTTGAAAAATCAAAAGGTGTTGTAAAATCATAGATAACTTCTTCTTCTGAATTAATAGTTCCTACAAAAGTTTCTGTTACTGCTGTAGCGCCATTTACACTATACTGAACATCAAATCCAGTTTGTGGAGCTACTCCAAAATTTCTAAGATTTACAGATATAACTTCAGTACCTAAACTAGAGCCATTTTCTGGCGCAGTGATTTCGATTGCCCCTATATCATTTGAAAACAGGTGCGTTACTTCTTTAGAAAAAACATTGTTTGGAAGAAACTCATCTGCTAATAGTCCAGTAGTTACTTCAAGAGTATACGTTTGTCCCGGTGTTGACAAATCAACTGTTTGAGCAAAAGTATAGATCCCTAATTCGTTTGAATTAATTGTTCCTGTAAATGTTTCTGAAGCAACTAAAACTCCATCTAACCTAAGCTCTAAAGGAATTGTGTTTTGTACATCTAATCCAAAGTTTCTTATAGATACCGTTACTGTTTCAGTAGCTGTTAATGCTCCATTTACTGGAGTTGTGATATTGTTAGGTCCAACATCTACACCAAAACCTCCTGATAATTGAAAAGAAGCAATTTGAGTTCTCCATTGGTTGGTTGATGAAAAGTAATCTGACGTAAACCAAAAAGTAAAATTATCAGGGTCCATTGTCATATGCGAATAATCACCATAACGGTTAGCATTATTTCTAATTCCTGGACCATCAATAATTACTGTTTCGGCTACTGTCATTTGCCCAAGTGGGTCATCATTAAAACGACCTGTATAGCGTAAAGATACCGGCAGTGTTTCACTTGCTGTTGTATAGGCCATCCCAATGTTTCCTGCGGCATCAATAGCAGCACTACTCATTAAACGACTATGTCCATCTGCAATTGAAAACGTACCTTCTTGAAAAATACTCCAGTCAGTAGTAGTATCATCATTTCTTAGTTCAATCCATCTAATTCCTCCAGTTTCATTATTATCAATAAATGTGTTGAATGTTACAAGCCATGAATTATGATCATCAAATGGACGATAGTTAGCTGCATAAGATATAATACCTCCATGACCTGCTAAACGTTGACTCGTACCTGGTTGTCTAATTGCACCGTTTCCATCACCAAAAAGCTCTCCTGCATCAAATGGATCTGTTGGTATTTCTTGAGGAGATGAAATTACTGAGTTATTAATATCATCCCAGTCTACTGAAATTTCCCATACTTTTAAATGGTCAAAACCAATACCACCCCAAGCATCATCTTGTAAGTACGTAATATAACCTGGTAAAGATGTATCTACTGTTGTACCTAATAAATTAGCTGCAGCAGGACTTTTAACTTGGTTAGGATTATCTACAATTCCTGGTAAAGAAAACATCAATATTTGAGGGTCTGGACCACCCGCTATCATTACATCTCTTTCCATTACAACTCCTAATGAGCTAAAACCACCTAAATTAATTGTACCATAATACCCATCGTGCCATACTGAGTAGTGTGGGTAATCTGGCAAAGAACTAAATGTGTAAGAATATACATTATAAGCTCCCGTTGGATCACTAGTTTCTGAAACTCCAAAAAGTAAGTCGTTACTAACTTGAAGATTTCCAAAACCACTCACAATCCATCTATCTGCTAATTGATCATAAAGTACAATAGGGTCTCCAAAACTTGTGCTACCTAAAAATGCCCCTAAATTTACAGGACCAACTAATAACCCTCCTGTTTTATCGAAAATTTTAACTAATGAATTTACCGAGTGTACATAATGATTAGGCCCCACTGCTCCCGTAGGATCTGGTGGAAAAGCTCCAGACTCAGATGCAGATGCTCCCACAAAGTTTTGTAATGGCGGCATTGTTACAACTCTACCTTGTTCCGTTTGCAAGTTTTGGATTACCGTACTTGTTGGGTTTAATTGTGGCTGCGTAGTTGATATATTAGGAATCATTGTATGAGTTTTTGGGTCATTAAACTCATCTGGCCCCATAGTTGCAAAATCTCTAAGAGCACCTGTTTTCCCTAACAGAGTACCCGTAATTACTTGGTCAGGCGGGAATGATTGTTGTGCAAACACATTGCTTACAACTAATGCAATCCCTAATAATAAAAGTTGATTCAGTTTCATAGTTATAATATTTTACTGCAATATAAGGTTAATCTACAAGGTTTTACAAAGAGTTTATACTATAAAAAACTCATAAAAATCTACTACATGAGTAGGATTCATTGGTATTACACATCTGAAAAAGCAGTACGTTACTAAGATAGAAACTAAAACTATCATGTAGTTTTATAGTACTCCAATCTCTAACTGAAAACTAGAATTACTATCTTTACACAATGCAAATCCCTCAAGGAAAAAAAATATATTTTTCAAGTGACAATCACCTAGGTGCTCCTACTTCGGAATTGAGTTTGCCGCGTGAAAAAAAGTTTGTGCGCTGGCTCGATGAAATTAAAGAAGATGCAGCAGCTATTTTTTTACTTGGAGATTTATTCGACTTTTGGTTTGAATATAAAACCGTAGTGCCTAAAGGGTTTGTAAGAGCTCTTGGTAAACTAGCTGAAATTAGTGACAGCGGAATTCCGATTTACTTTTTTGTAGGGAACCATGACCTGTGGATGAAAGACTATTTCGAAACAGAATTAGGTATTAGTACTTTTCGTGATGTAAAGGAATTTACGTTTAATAACAAAGTGTTTTTAATAGGCCACGGTGACGGAAAAGGACCTGGAGACAAAGGATACAAACGCATGAAAAAAGTGTTTACAAATCCTGTTTTTAAATGGCTTTTTAGATGGTTTCACCCAGAAATGGGGATGCGCCTTGCACAATACCTCTCTGTAAAAAACAAATTAATTTCTGGAGATGATGACAAAAAATTTCTTGGAGAAGCTAATGAGTGGCTAGCTTTATATGCAAAACGTAAATTAGAAAAAAAACACTACGACTACTTTGTTTTTGGTCACCGTCATTTAAACATGAAAATTGAAGTAGGCGAAAACGCAACATATTATAACCTTGGTGATTGGATTACTCAATATACCTACGGAGTTTTTGACGGAAGCGATTTTGAACTTAAAACGTTTGAGGAATAATATTCAAAAGCTTATTGTTCTGCGATATCTTTCAATCTAAGCTGTAAACTAACATTTCCTTGCCATTCGTTTTCATCAATTACGTAAGCAGCCTTGAAGGGTTGTCCTGAACAGGCAATGTCCTTTTTATCACCCATACCAAAACCTATACACACAAACTGTTGTATCCCTTGTTTAACAGTAATACGCAAGTGAGTTTTGTCTTCTCCTACACATTTTCCGTAGCCAGTTTCGGTTAAATTACTTGTCATAAAAACAGGAGTTGCATTCCCTGGTCCAAATGGCGCGAACTGTTTTAAAATTCTATAAAATTTCGGAGTAATATCAGCTAAATCTAATTGTAGTGAGATATTTAGTTCCGGTTGTAATAGTTTAGGGTCGATGCTATTTGCTACAACTTCCTCAAACTTATTTTTAAAATTCTCAAAATTAGATTCGTCTAAAGTAAGTCCTGCTGCATATTTATGACCACCAAATTGCTCAATAAACTCACTGCACTCCTCTAGTGCATTATAAACATCAAAGCCTGTCACAGACCTTGCAGAAGCGGCAAGTTTATCACCACTTTTTGTAAAGACCAACGTGGGTCTATAATACGTTTCTGTCAATCTAGAAGCTACAATACCTATTACACCTTTGTGCCAGTCTTCTTGAAATACAACAGTTGTTTTGCAATCTTGCTCATTATTAGTTTCAATTTGTTTTAAAGCTTCAATTGTAATGCGCTTGTCTGCTTCGCGACGATCTTGATTAAATTGTTCAATTTCGGCAGCCCAAATAGCTGCTTTATTAATATCCGTCTCAACTAAAAGTGTTACTGCGTGGTTTCCGTGTTTCATTCTTCCCGCAGCATTTATACGTGGGCCAATGATAAAAACAACATCCGTAATGGTCAACACTTCTTTTTTCACTTGTCTCAAAATAGCTTTGTAGCCTGTTCTAGGATTACTATTTATTACTTTTAAGCCGAAATATGCTAGAATTCTATTTTCACCCGTAATAGGAACAATATCTGCACCAATGGCTGTCGCTACTAAATCCAAATACAACAGTAAGTCGTCAATAGTTTGTCCTTTTTTTGAAGCAAGAGCTTGTATTAATTTAAATCCCACTCCACAACCACAAAGCTCCTTAAATGGATATTCACAGTCATCTCTTTTAGGGTCTAAAACAGCAACTGCTTTAGGCAATTCAGCCCCTGGACGGTGGTGATCACAAATTATAAAATCGATACCTTTTTCACTAGCATAAGCAACTTTTTCAATCGCTTTAACACCGCAATCGAGTGCAATAATTAAACTGAAATCATTATCCTCAGCAAAGTCAATTCCTTTATACGAAACGCCATAACCCTCAGCATAACGATCTGGAATATACGTAGCTACATTAGGGTAAAACGATTTTAAATAGCTAGACATTAAAGCTACACTTGTTGTTCCATCAACATCATAATCACCATATACAAGAATATTCTCCCCTTCAGAAACTGCCTTTTCAATTCGTTGAACAGCAAGTTCCATATCCTTCATTAAAAAAGGATCGTGAAGATCGTCAAGCGATGGTCTAAAAAAGTCTTTCGCTTGTTGAAAGGTTTCAACACCTCGTTGCACTAACAACGTGGCAATCGTTTTGTCAACAGTTAACTCATTGACTAAAGCATTTATTTTTTCTTCGGAAATTTTAGGGGCAAGGTTCCAGCGCATAGATGGTGAAAAATACAAAAAGTAGATCCAATGTTGAAGTCGATTACATAATTATTTTAGAAACTTTACAAAGGAAATAGTGTAAGTAGTTGCAAATATGTAATTTCGAAAGCTCATTCTTATACTTTATCAAGTAAGTTTTCTACATAAATCTAGACTTAAAAAAATAAATCACATACAATAAACTCTTTATGCCATTAGTAACACCACTCTCCGCAGATCACGACGAAACAACTCAAGAACTTGCAGATTTTTTTAATGAGACTTTAGGGTTTTGTCCTAATAGTGTTTTAACGATGCAACGCAGGCCAGCTATTAGCCGTGCTTTTATCAACTTAAATAAAGCAGTTATGGCAAATGAAGGCCGTGTAACTTCCGCTTTAAAAAGAATGATTGCTTGGGTAAGTAGTAACGCAACTGGCTGCCGTTATTGCCAAGCTCACGCCATTAGAGCTGCAGAACGTTATGGTGCTGAACAAGAGCAATTAGACAACATTTGGGAATACCGCACACACCCAGCATTTAACGAAGCAGAACGTGCAGCTTTAGATTTTTCTTTACAAGCCTCTATGGTCCCAAATGCAGTTGATGCAGAAATTAAAGAACGTCTTTACAAATACTGGGATGAAGGTGAAATTGTAGAAATGCTAGGCGTTATTTCTCTTTTCGGATATTTAAATAGATGGAATGACTCCATGGGGACTTCAATAGAAGAAGGTGCAGTTGAGAGTGGCGACCAATATTTAGGAAAACACGGTTGGGAAAAAGGGAAACACGTTTAGAAAGCAAACACGATTCTTATAAAAAAACCTCTTTAGCTTTAAAACTAGAGAGGTTTTTTTGTATTGCTGTATTTAGAAATTAAGTGTGTTTTATTTCGTTAAAATTGCCGCTACCTTTTCCTGTATTAAAGGAACCACACTTTGCTCAAACCAAGGGTTTTTAGCGCGCCAAAATCTATTTGTTGGCGAAGGGTGTGGCAAAGGCCAAAATTTAGGCAAATAGGCTTCAAAATTTTCGACTCTTTGTGTTAGCTTTTTTCCGTCTTTAGGTAGGTATTGATTTGAAGCATAGGAGCCTATTAGTAATATGAGTTCAACATGCTTTAGTCTTGATAATACCGATGGGTGCCATAATGGTGCACACTCTTTTCGGGGAGGAAGGTCGCCTGTTTTAGCTTTTCCGGGATAACAAAACCCCATAGGGAGTTGCGCAAAGTTTTTAGGATTGTAAAAAGTAACCTCATCTACCCCTAACCACTCGCGTAGTTTTTTACCGCTTTGATCGTTCCAAGGGATTCCACTTTCGTGAACTTTTGTTCCGGGTGCTTGCCCAATAATTACTATTTTGGAATTAGGTACTGCTTCAATTATCGGTCTTGGACCAAATGGAAGATGGTCTGAACATACTTCACAGTTTCTTATTTCGGATAAAAGCTTTTTCAGTGGAAATTATTTTAATGTATCACAATATAGTAAAACTGTAATATTTCAGAATAAAAAAGAGAGCCGCTAACCTAAAAACGACCCTCTCTTTCAAAAAACTTAAACAAAAACTACCTTAATCTAAGCAGGTATAACACTCTGCTTCTAAATTGAATAATACAAATACTTCGTTAGGGCTTAGTGCTCTGTTATAAACTCTAAGGTCATCTACGTGCCCTCTAAAGTTTTGGGCATTTATCATATAGCCTGTGTCAGTAGCTCCACCAAGGTTAACATCTTCATTTGTTTCATTTCTAAGGATACCGTCTCTGTACATCTTTGTTACATCACCTTCGTGAGTAATTAATAAGTGATGCCAATCTGTATTTGTCCACACAACGTCCACTTCTTGATTCCAATCATTATCCCATAAATTAATTTCAGGGTTATGAGTAACAAATAATGGTGTGTTCAAATCATAAACTCCAAGTTCTAATCCATCAGATTGATGTTGTTGTGTACTGAATATAATCTCGTAATCTCCAACTGCATCATTTTGCATTTTAAACCATAAGCTTATTGCAAAATCGCCTGTGATTTCATTTTCTGGTGTTCCCGGAATAAATATTGGATCATCTCCTTGAGAAAAACCAATTGCACAATTTTCATTTCCTGCTCTATCTTCTACAAATTGACCACCAATTCCTAATATTTCGTCACTCACAAGTTCGTGTATTTCGTTCCCAAAAGGCATATACACTATTAGACCATCAGTTAATTCACCCGGGTTTTCACAGCTTGTACCACAATCTTCCGCATCGATTTGAAATGACGCCACATAGCGTACTTCTTGAGAACCTACTTCAGTAATAGCATAATAAAATGTTTGCGAGTTAGGTACTGTTGTTTGATATGGTGATGGTAATTGATTTTGAAGTGCATTAGCATCTGCATAGGTTTCGTGAAAAGTAATAGAGTATTCTAATGCATCATTACAAGTAAAATGAAGGTCTATAATTTCGTTAAAATCTACTGAAACAAATCCATCTCCATCGGTATCACAAATACCTAAACCACTTCCTGTACATTGTGCTAAGTCATAATCACAATCTCTTGAAAACACCATTTGTAAACCATCTTCTCTTTCTAAAAGAAGTTGTTCTTCAGAGCATTCTAAAACCTCCCAATTTCCTAAAAATGGTTCGAAAATTGGAAAAACAGCTTCTAAAAGAACTATGGTTTTACCATCAACTTCAGATACATTCCAAAGTGCATCAATGTTATAAGCACTAGAAGTAGTCATTTCTAAATTGTTGCTTTCAGAAAAAGTAAAATGGTAATATTCATATGCATTATCAGTAACACCTCCATAAGAGCTTGGGTACCAGAAACACTCTAGTAAATATGCTTCAACAACCGCTGCAGGGCAAGGGTTTTCTGGGTCTACAATTACTTCACAATTATCTGGCCCTGCTTCTATAGCGACTGCTAATTCAGCATTTGTAGTTACTTCAATAGTGTTTCCGTTTCCATATACTAATGAAACTGGAAAATTCAAACTAACTATATTTCCATTATTATCATCTAAATCTTGTAAAAAGAAATATAGCTCAAAATCATTTGTGATTACTACAGTTTCAATAAGTTCAAACTCTAGGTTAAAAACTGAAAATGAAATAGGATATACAAAATCTACACACTCATTTGGACTTGGGTCACAAGAGGCAATAAATACATCAAATTCTTCTTGACTTTCAATAACTATTGTTGTGTAATCAGGTAAAATTATAGTAATAGGAAATAGTATTTCAATGTTACCGTTACCTTGATTATCATCTATTAATTGTTGAATAATTAGTAAATCTTCAATTGAATCTATTGTTACTTCTATTCCACCTGCAATTACTGTAAATGGAAATTGAATTGAAGAACAATCAGTTCCGTCAATAATATTATCTACTGAAACATCATTTTCAGATACATTTCTCATTAGATTAACAAGATCTGATCCTGGTTCAATAGATTGTTCTGGGGGTGGATTTTGTACGATAACTTTATCCTCCTGGCAAGAGACCGAAAAGAGTGAAACTGTTATTAGAAGTGCAACTAGGGCTGCACTATTTTTTAGTAGTTGGGTCATTTTTTTCATATCAGTTAGTTATTAATTATATTTTCTCGTTAGTACTGATCTTTTTGTCGAAATCAGCAATTTTTTTTAGCGCTTCAGTTATAGAACAACTAACTTTAAAAAATCCACAAGTTGACATTTTAAAAGTTTTATGACAACTTTGCGGTGTAAATTACCCTCAATGAAAAAAAACCTATCGAATCACTGTTGCGAGAAGACTATATTTGATTCAATTTTCAGAAAACATGCTGAAAACATTCATAAGTTTTTACACTATAGGTATGGCTCTTTACTTAATCCACAAGATAAAGTACAGGATGCATTTATTAAATTATGGCAAAACTGTAAATCTGTGCCACCAGATAAAGCTAAAAGTTTTCTCTTTACCACAGCAAATAATTTAATGCTTAATGAGGTAAAACATCAAAAAGTAGTTCTTAATTATGTAGATACTAAACCAAAAAATCACACAAATATAAACCCTGAATTTCTTTTAGAAGAAGCGCAATATTTAGAAAAACTACAAAAAGCATTAACATCATTGACTGAAAATGAACGAGTAGCGTTTATGCTAAATAGAACAGAAGGAAAAAGATACAAAGAAATAGCAGCACTATTAGACATTAGTGTAAGTGCCGTTGAAAAACGAATTTACAGTGCGCTTCTAAAATTAAGAAAAGAAATAAAAGAGATTTAAACCCTTACCTGTGGATTTTCCTCAGTAACTTGTTTTAATAGTATGAACAGAGAGATTTTAATAAAAAAATGGCTTGAAGGAACACTAAATTCCGAAGAGAAAATTGCTTTTGAAGCCTTAGAAGATAGCGCCGAATTAAAGCGAATTTCTAATGCAATGCCTAATTTTAAAGCACCAAAACTAGAAACAAATAACCTTAAAAATAATATTAATTTAAAAACTAATAAAAACCCCAATATAATGTTAAAACGCTTATTACCCTTTGCAGCACTAATAGTAATTGCCTTAGGGATTACCTATTTTTTTAATTCAGATTCAACAATTAATACTGCTACTAAAATAGGAGAAATGGCAAAAGTAAATTTGCCAGACGAAACTAAAGTTACTTTAAATGCAGCTTCAACATTAATTTTTGACGAAGGTTCTTGGGATGAAAATAGAATTACACAGCTAGAAGGAGAAGCATTTTTTAGTGTGTCAAAAGGTTCAAAATTTACAGTAAATACCACTCAAGGTAAGGTTACTGTTTTAGGTACTCAGTTCAACGTAAAACAACGTAACGAATTTTTCGAAGTACATTGTTACGAAGGATCTGTTGAGGTTGAACATCCATTAAAAAAAGTAATTTTAAAGCCAGGTGAATATATTTCTATTTATCAAAAACAAGTTACTTCTGGTAATTTACCAATAGTAAAAGCGCCATCTTGGACAGAAGGAAGAAACGTTTTTAGAGGTGTGCCTTACAACGAAGTGTTAGACGAATTGTCTCGCCAGTATGGTGTTACAATTACAAATGAAGTTGATGCAAGTAAGCGTCTTTTTACAGGAGCCTTTAATAACGATAATCTTGAAGAGGCATTAAAAGCTGTAACAACACCTTTAAAGTTAGATTATAAAATAACAGGTAAAAATGTAATAATTGAACGTAAATAAAAGCAAACTACTTTTTATTTTTCAGCTTTTCATATTAACCTGGACTGCTACAGGACAGGTTAATACGGAACGTTTTACGTTACCCCAAGTATTAGCAATTATAGAAAACCGTTACAACGTAACGTTCTCATATATGGTTGACGATGTTAGCGATCTAAAAGCTAAAATACCTTCGGAAACTTTAAAACTCGAAGAGTCGTTAATTGATTTAGAATTACAACTTCCCCTTACCTTTTTAGTGCTTAAAAATACCATTGCTATTCAAAAGAGAAGCGACACTCCAATTGCTAACCAAGCACTAGACGAGGTTTTGATTACACAATATTTAGCAAGAGGAATCACCCTTAAAACTAATGGAACTGTTGACATTAAGCCTAGAGAATTTGAAATCATACCTGGCCTAAGTGAACCCGATGTTCTTGCAAGTGTAAAATCACTCCCGGGAATTAGCAGTACAGACGAGTCTGTAACTAACTTAAATATTAGAGGAGGAACAAACGATCAAAACCTCATTCTTTGGGATGGTATAAAAATGTACCAATCTGGTCATTTCTTTGGAATGATTTCAGCTTTTGACCCTTACAACATCAACAAAATAAACATAACAAAAAACGGAACCTCAGCAAGTATGGGAGATGGTGTTTCTGGTACTATTGATATGATTTTGGATCAAAACCCTGCAAGCATTTTAAAAGGAAGCGCTGGTTTTAACTTACTTCAAGGAAGTTCACAATTAGAAATACCAATAACTAAAAAACTAGGAGTTCATCTTTCGGCTAGACGCTCAATAACTGATGTATTAGAAACTGCTACCTATAAAAGCTATTTTGATCGTGTTTTTCAAGACACTGAAGTAACTAATAAAACAAATACTTTAGATCGTTCGGTTATGGACAACCAAAAGTTTTACTTCTATGACATTAGCGGAAAATTGTTGTATAATATTTCAGATAAAGATAAAATAAGCGCTTCGTTTATTACTATTAACAATGAATTCAACTTTTTAGAACAAGCCGAAAATAGCACGTTAAATCAAACACTAGAGAGTGGTTTAAAGCAACAAAACAATGCTGGAAATTTGATATATAAAAGGCAATGGAACAATTCATTTCAAACAAAAATATCGGGCTATTTATCTAATTATAAATTAAGCGGAATTAATTTTGACATCAACAACAACCAGCGTTTAGACCAGTTTAATGAAGTTTTAGACATGGGTTTGAAACTTGATGGCACCTACTCATTATCCACTTCTCAAAAACTACTTGCTGGATATCAATTTAATGAAACGGGTGTAACAAATGCCGTAAATGTAAATGCTCCTCCTCTATTTAATTTTATTAAGTCGGTTTTAAGAGTACACGCTATATATGCTGAGTATAGCCGTAAAAATGAAACTACAAATATTGCTGTAGGGTTTCGAGCTACAACTTATCCTAAACTTTCTGAAACGTTTATAGAACCTAGATTAAATGCAAGTTGGCAACTATTAGATAACTTTAGATTACATCTTTTAGGGGAATTAAAACACCAATCTACTTCTCAAATTATTCAACAATCAAATGATTTTTTAGGCATTATTAAACGCAGGTGGGTTATTGCTAATAATGACGATGTTGCAATTCTACAAAGCCAACAAGTATCATTAGGAAGCACCTATAATTACAACAAATGGCTTATAAGTGTGGAGGGCTATTTTAAAAATGTTAAAGGGATTAACTCAAGATCTCAAGGCTTTAGAAATCAGTTTCAGTTTGTAAATACAAATGGAGAATACCAAGTAAAAGGAATTGATTTTTTAATTCAGAAACGCTACAAATCATTACGCTCTTGGCTAGGGTATTCAGTAAGTAAAAACACCTATACTTTTGATGAACTTAATAACGGTGAAGCATTTGACAACAGTGTAGATATGCGTCATGCAATTACATTTAATAACAGTTACACTTTCAACAAACTTAGTGTAGCAATAGGCTTTAATTGGCATACAGGAATACCAACTACAACTGTTTTATCTGAAAATCAAAGTCCTGTTTCTACAAGCGAATTACAATTTAATAGTCCTAACGGGGATCGATTAGCTTCTTTTTTTAGAACCGATGTAGCTTTACATTATTCTTTAAAGATCTCAAAAAGTTTAAAAAGTACTATAGGATTATCTATATGGAATGTTTTAAATCAAAAACAAACTATAGACAGATATTACGCAAATATTGATGGTGTAGCATCTCAATTTGAACAAGAATCTTTGGGTTTAACCCCAAATGTAAGTGTGCGATTATACTTTTAACTTTTACGCTATTTTTTTCCCGCAACAATTATTACAATTTCTCCTTTAGGTGGTTTGTTAGTGTAGTGCGCTAAAACTTCAGCAGCTGTACCGCGTTTTGTTTCTTCATGCAGTTTTGTAATTTCTCTTGAAACAGAAACTTGGCGTTCCTCCCCAAAATATTCCACAAATTGCCCCAATGTTTTTATCAACTTATGAGGAGACTCATAGAAAATTATCGTTCTAGTTTCTTCAGCTAAAGCTAAAAAGCGCGTTTGACGACCTTTTTTAACTGGTAAAAATCCTTCAAACACAAACTTGTCATTTGGCAAACCACTGTTGACCAAAGCTGGTACAAATGCGGTTGCTCCAGGAAGACAATCTACTTCAATACCTGCTTCTACGCAAGCACGCGTTAGTAAAAACCCAGGGTCGCTAATTGCGGGAGTTCCGGCATCACTAATTAGTGCGACAGTTTCCCCTCCTTTAATACGAGCAACAATTCCTTCTGTAGTTTTGTGCTCATTATGCATATGATGTGAATGCATTTGGGTGGTAATTTCAAAATGCTTTAAAAGTTTCCCGCTAGTTCGGGTATCTTCTGCAAGAATTAAATCTACTTCTTGTAAAACCTCAACTGCACGAAAAGTCATGTCTTTTAAGTTTCCAATAGGTGTTGGTACTAGGTATAGTTTTGACATAGAATATACTATCAGTTTGTGATTTATAATTTGAACTCTTTCTTGTCTAAATATTCATTGTCAAAATTCCTTAAATAAAATGGAAAATCCCATCATAAACAGCATTACTATTACTGCCCAAGAGTCAACGAACGTTTTCCAAGATAAAACACTATGATTTTTCATTCTCCAAGATTCTTTGAAAAATATTCTTAATGCAAGAGAAATAAAACCTAAACCAATAATTACAACTCCTATTTCAAAGGGAACTTGTTCAATTAATTTATTTAAAAACCTAGAAAATTGTTTAACCATTAATTGAACCTCACTATTTTTCCAAAGAAATAGGAAACTAAAATTAATATCATTGTTACGAGGGTTTGCGTAACATCATGCCCTGCTTGTTGATGCGCAAAAAAAGCAAGAACAACATCAAAGAAGAACCCTGCATATGCCCACTCCGTTAACCAATTACTTTTTCGCCAAAGTACCATAATCACTCCAAGTATTTTAGCAATCGCTAATGGGTATACTAAATACGTTGGGTAATGTAGCGCTTCAAAAAAGCCAGCAACCATTTCTGGTTTTGTTAAATACATTCCTGCGGAATATAAAAACATCGCACACATAAATGCCGTAGCTATCCAATAAATGCTTTTTTGTGTTTTCATAATCTTAATTGAAACGTTTTTCAAGCAACAACATAAACCGCTCTTCAAACTCCTCTTTATCAACCCAATTATTATAGTCTGGTTTTACTTGATTTTGGATAAAGTTATTAGCTTCATTGTAAGATGTAAAAGTGTTTATTTGCGAGAGAACACGTTGTAAATCGTCTGCACTACCTGTAAAAAGATGTTTTGTAAATGCTATACGGTCATTTAAACCTAGTTTTAACGAACCACTTATAGCATCATTAAGAGATTTTGGTTTGTCTGATATACCCTTATCTTTTACTAAATCTTGCTCTGATGATGGAGCCTCAATACCCTTTGCTGGTTCTCTTTTTTCTAGAATAGGCTCTTCTTTTGGTTTTACCTCTTGTACTTTACGCTCAAAGGTTGGTGTTTCTTGGTATCGAGCAGCAAATTCTTCAAGATCATTTTTAATGTATTTCTTTTCTGGAAGTATTTCTTCTAAAAGGTCATCAACTTTTTGTGATTCCTTAGGCATTTGTGCCACAAGATCTTTAATTTTTTCCATTACAGGTTCAACAAGTGCATCTTTATGTTCTGGTGCAGGAACCGCTTCTGGTTCTTTAAACCAATTTTCCTCACGGTAACTTTTTGAATCTAGAGCAGCAGCTTGTTTTATTGCTTGTTGGGTAGTGTCCTTCTCTAAATATTCAAGTACAGTAAGTTTTTCAAAGAGAGTGACTATAGTTTTTTTATGATTAGCGATATCAAAGTCGCCATCTGCAATTAATAGTTGTTTTGCTAGTTTATCGATTTCTTTTGCAATAGCTTGTCTCATTAGAATTCCTTTTTTTTTATTGGCTTTTAAATTTTAGTACCTCATAAAATCAAAGTTTATGAGTGTTGGGCAAATTTGTTTTTATAAATTTACGCATTCAGAAGTAAAACGGAAAGTTAGTACATTTTCGTCTAAAATATCCCATATGTTTTTAGAAAATACAGTAAACCAAAAAGAACAATTCGGATGGATCGAAGTGATTTGTGGTTCTATGTTTTCAGGTAAGACTGAAGAATTACTTAGACGTTTAAAACGTGCTAAGTTTGCACGCCAAAAAGTAGAAATCTTTAAACCATCTGTAGACACGCGTTATGATGAAGAAGAAGTGGTTTCTCACGATAAAAATAAAATTAGATCAACACCTGTTCCTGCTGCTGCTAATATTCCAATTTTAGCTGATGGATGTGACGTTGTTGGTATCGATGAGGCACAATTCTTTGATGCCGAAATAGTAAAGGTTTGTAATGATCTTGCAAATAGAGGTGTTCGTGTAATTGTCGCAGGTTTAGATATGGATTTTAAAGGAAATCCTTTTGGACCAATGCCAGCCTTAATGGCTACTGCAGAATATGTAACAAAAGTACACGCTGTTTGCCCACGTACAGGAAATCTTGCAAATTATAGTTTCAGAAAATCTACTAGTGATGACCTTGTTCTTTTAGGAGAAACTGAAGAATACGAACCATTAAGTCGTGCTGCATTTTATAAAGCAATGCTCCGTGAAAAAGTGCGTAAATTAGACGTTCAATCTCACGAAGAGTTAAACAGTAAAACAGAAGATTCTCTAGGAAAACAAGCACAATAAAAAGATGTCTAAAGCGCTTGAAACTCAACTTGAAATTAACTTAAGTGCTCTTGCACATAATTACCATTTTTTAAAAAGTAAGCTACATGCTGCCACTAAAATGATGGCTGTGGTTAAAGCTTTTGGTTATGGAAGTGATGCCGTTGAGGTTTCAAAAGAACTTGAAAAACTTGGTGTTGCATATTTTGCTGTTGCCTATGCTAATGAAGGAGTAGAATTAAGGAATGCCGGAATTAAAAGTCCTATTTTAGTTTTGCATCCACTCCCTACAAACTTTAATGTAATTATTGAGCGTTGCCTAGAACCTAGTATATATTCATTGAAAATGTTAGAAGGTTTTTTGTCTTTTGCAAAGCAAAAAAATCAAACAGATTATCCTGTACATTTAAAAATTAATACTGGTTTAAATAGATTGGGCTTTTCGGAAAATGAAATATCTGAAGCTTTAAAAATAATTACTTCTCAATCATATATTAAGGTTCGTTCTATTTTCTCTCATCTTGCCGCAAGTGAGGATCCTAATGAGAAAGAATTTACAGAGCGACAACTTAAATTGTTTAGCAATATTTCGGAAACTATTATTTCGGCTTTGCCTTATAAACCTTTTCGTCATACGTTAAATACATCGGGAATTATCAATTATCCTGAAGCGCAATACGATTTGGTTCGATCTGGAATTGGGTTATATGGTTTTGGTAATGATAAAACTATTACTGCGCAATTACAACCAGTTGCAACATTGAAAACTGTTATTTCGCAAATTCACGAACTTCAACCTGGTGATACATTAGGTTATAACAGAGCCTTTAAAGTTGTGTCTAAAACGAGAACAGCTACTTTACCAATAGGTCATGCTGATGGTATATCAAGGGCTTATGGGAATGGTGTTGGTTGGGTTACCATAAATAATAAAAAAGCACCTATTCAAGGTAATGTATGTATGGACATGATAATGGTTGATGTTACT
This sequence comes from Patiriisocius marinus, assembly GCF_008974325.1. Taxonomy (GTDB): domain Bacteria; phylum Bacteroidota; class Bacteroidia; order Flavobacteriales; family Flavobacteriaceae; genus Patiriisocius; species Patiriisocius marinus. The sequence continues at coordinate 802,012 of NZ_BKCG01000001.1, forward strand.
AATATTGATTGTAAGGAAGGAGATGAAGTTATTGTTTTTGGAACAGTTTCAACTGCCGAAAATCTATCTAATGAGATAAACTCTATTCCTTATGAGTTAATCACTGCAATTTCTCAGCGGATAAAACGTGTGGTTCATCGAATATAGTTTCTGCTGACAGGCTTTATATGTTAAAGAAAACAAAAAATTACTATCTTGCCGTCCAATAATCATAAAACCAAATAATAATGTTAAAAGAATTTAAAGATTTTATAATGACGGGTAACGTCATCGATTTAGCAGTAGCTGTATTACTTGCAGGAGCTCTAGGTCTAGTAGTAGGTGGATTTGTTAGTGATATTATGATGCCTATTGTAGGTCATTTCACTGGCGGTGTTGATTTCGCTGAATTAAAAGTAGTATTAGATGATGCTGTTGTAGGCGCAGATGGTGCAGTAATTAAAGCTGAAAATGCAATTATGTATGGTAAGTGGATAAACGCTATCATCAACTTAATCATTGTAGGATTTGTATTGTTTATGATCGTTAAAGCATACAACAAAACAAAAACTCCTCCAGCTCCGGCAGCACCTGCAGGACCAAGTGAGTTAGATATCCTTAAAGAAATTAGAGATTCACTTAAAAAATAATTGACATTGTCAATCTCTATCACACTCCTCTATGTAAGTGTGATAGTGTTTTTTTGAGAAAGTGAAGCTCTAAAGTAAATAATACTTAGGACCGCTACACTACCTAATTAATTAAACCCCACTATCGTTTTCGATAGTGGGGTCTTTTTTTGAGTTCAAGTCAAATGGGGTTTCAAAAAATGGGAGTATTTTTATACAAAAATAATTGTTGTACTATGAAGATAGCTGTAATTGGTGCCACTGGAATGGTTGGCACAGTAATGTTGAAAATACTTGAGGAGCGTAACTTTCCTTTAACCGAACTACTTCCCGTAGCCTCTAAGCGTTCTATTGGGCGTGAGTTAGTATTTAAAGGGAAGATGCATAAAATTTTAGGAATGAAAGAAGCTGTTGCGGCTAAACCTGATATTGCTATTTTTTCTGCTGGTGGAGAAACTTCATTAGAATGGGCTCCTAAGTTTGCTGAAAACGGTACAACTGTTATCGATAACTCTTCTGCTTGGAGAATGAAAGAGGGATACAAATTGATTGTTCCAGAAATTAACGCTAAAATTTTAACGAAGGATGATAAAATTATAGCAAACCCAAATTGCTCAACTATACAGTTAGTGATGGCATTATCTCCATTACACGATAAATATAAAATGAAAAGGGTTATTGTTTCTACCTATCAGTCTGTTTCAGGAACTGGTGTTCATGCAGTTCGTCAATTAGATAACGAAACTAAAGGCATAAAAGGGGCTATGGCGTATCCTTATCCTATCAACAGAAATGCCATCCCGCATTGCGATGTTTTTATGGAAAATGGTTATACAAAAGAAGAATTAAAGCTAGCTCAGGAACCACAAAAAATACTTGACGATCGTACATTCTCAATTACCGCAACAGCAGTTAGAATACCTACCGCTGGTGGACATAGTGAATCTGTAAATGTGGAGTTTGAAAATGACTACGACCTAAAGGAGGTTAGAACCATATTACATAATACTCCAGGAATTGTTCTTCAAGATAATCCAGATACCAATACTTACCCAATGCCTATTTATGCGAAAGGTAAAGATGACGTTTTTGTAGGTAGGCTTCGTAGAGATATGACTCAACCTAATACTCTAAATATGTGGATTGTGAGTGATAACCTTCGTAAAGGAGCCGCTACAAATGCCATTCAAATAGCAGAATACTTACTGGTTAATAGGTTACTGTAAATCAACAATGTAAGGTGTTTTCATTTTTTCGTCTAAATTTGGCATACAACCCAAAAATAAATAGATGAAAAAAATTCATATAGCACTTCGAAGTGGTTTAGGACTAATGTTACTAGCCTTTGGTTTAAACAAGTTTTTTTGGTTTATGCCAGATTTTGATTTCACTGGATATCCAGAGGCAGAACATTTATTTAGCACTTTACGTTTTTCAGACCATGCTTCATCTGCAAGCGAGTCAACTGGAAAAGGATATATTATGGGTTTAGTAGGACTCTCGGAAATAATAATTGGTCTACTCTTAATTTTAAACAAATGGACTCGTTTAGCATTACTTATGTTAGTGCCTATTTCTGTAAACATTGTACTATTCCATTTATTTGTAAATCTGCCTAATATAGGTCCTGCGTTACTAGTTGCTATTGTTAATGGCTATTTAATCTACATAAATTGGGATTCTTACAAGTCAATTTTCTCATAATTCACTCATTCAAACCACAATAGCTGTTAAATAACTGTATATTGTGTTAGTTTTTTAGCGTTTATGTTATATTTGATGTTCTTTCTTAAATTATTATGAAAAATAAGTTTTCTTTATTGTTGTCTAGTATTGCACTTTTAAGTGTAATTATCTCTTGTAGTGAAGACGATAACGGTGGAGAAGTATATGTTCCGTTAGAAATTACAACTCAACAAGATGTAGTACAGGTTTCAACATTATCTACAGTTGAAATTGATATTTTTAACAATGACACTAATATTCCTCAAGATGGAATATTAACTATTACAGCACCAACAAATGGAGCTGCAACAATAAACAATAACCAAAGTACAAATGATGTAAGAGATGACGTTGTTACTTACGATCCATCTCAAAATTTCACTGGACAAGATAGCTTTCAATATACTATTTGCCTAAATGATGGTACAAATTGCAAAACAGCAACTGTAAGTATTGATGTTTTTAATGAAACTCCAGTTACTTTAGATTTGGGTTCTTTTCCATATAACACCCTTTCAGAATATAATTTTTTTAGCGGAAATATTACAGATGTTCAAGCTGCCTATGGTGTTTTAAAATACGAGCCTATCACCCCTCTTTTTACGGATTACGCAGAAAAGGACAGATATCTGTGGATTCCGCCTGGACAAAAAGCATCATATATTGCAGATAATAAATCTTTAGATTTTCCAACAGGAAGTGCTTTAATCAAAGTTTTCTATTACAACAACGTAGTTAACGATGCTGTTCTTCCAAATAATTCTACTAGAATAATGGAAACTAGAGTTATGGTAAAAATGGATTCCGGATGGGAATTTGCTGAATACATTTGGAATGACGATCAAACTGAAGCTTTTTTAGACAAAACAGGAGATGGAGGTTTTAAAGAAACAGAATGGATTAGAAACGGTGAAACTCGATTTGTAAATTATAGATTTCCCGCAATGAGCCAATGTACTATTTGCCATAATACAGGAAGTTTTACCCCTTTAGGGATCAAACCTGAAAGTATAAATTCGGAAATTGTTTATGAAGATGGTATCCAAAATCAATTACAAAAAATGATTGATTTTGGATACCTTGAAAATTCATTACCATCAACAATAACAACAGTTGCAGACTGGACAGATATGTCGGCTCCTTTAGAAGAAAGAATGAGAGCTTATATAGATATCAATTGTGGTAATTGTCATCAAGATGGTGGTCAAGGAGATTACAGAGGTATTAGATTGTCATATACAGACACAAACAACTTAGACAACTTAGGCGTTTGTATTGACGCAGACACTCCAATTCCAGGATTGACAGGGCAAAAACTAATTGCTCCTATGGATATAGATAATTCAATAATTTACTTTAGAATGGCTGTCGAAGGCGATGGTCAATATAAAATGCCTCAATTTGGGCAAAGTTTAGCTCATCCAGAAGGCCTTGCCTTAATGGAGGACTGGATTAATTCACTAACCGAAGATTGCGACTAACTAACTAAAACCAAAAAAAAATGAAAAAACTACTATTTTTACTGGCAATGACAGCAGGATTTACTGCCAGTGCACAAGTTTCCTTTTCAACACAATCCATTGGTACAAACTATACAGATCGTGGAATTGTAGATATGAATGGTGATAATTTAGACGATATTATTTCAATTTCTACAAATAAAATCCAAATGTTTATTCAACAAACTGATGGGACTTTTGAAGAACGTGAAGTAACAACTACAAATGCTAACAATACACCTTCTTGGAGTCTTGCAGCAGCAGATTATGATCGTAATGGATTTACAGACCTACTTTACGGTGGAGGTAGTGGTGTAACATTTATGAGAGCGAATGCTGAAGGAACAGCTTTTACTGAAGTTTCTGGGCCTGAATATGTATTTTCACAACGTTCAAATTTTGTAGATATTAATAATGACGGACATTTAGATGCCTATGTGTGTCACGATGTTGAACCTAGCGTTTATTACATTAATGACGGCGATGGTAATTTCACATACAATCAAGGTGGGTTAGGTGATTATCCTTCAGGAGGACATTATGGTTCTGTTTGGGTTGATTTTGACAATGATCGTGATGTAGATTTATTTATCGCTAAATGTGGTGGAGAATCTGCTAGACGTGACAATGAAATGCACGTAAATAATGGTGATGGCACATTTACTGAAATGGGTGCTTCTATGAATCTTGAAGATGATATGCAAACTTGGTCTAGTGCTTGGGCAGATTATGATAATGATGGAGATATGGATGCTTGGATAGGAGCGAGCACATTCAACAATGGTTTCCACAGACTTATGGAAAACAATGGTGATGGTACTTTCACTAACGTAATTGCTGATTCTGGACTAACAGGTTTTAATACAACTGATATCGAAAACCAAACATATGACTTTGATAACGATGGTAATGCTGATATCGTTTCGGGAGGATATATTCTTTACGGAAATGGAGATTTAACTTTTACTATTGGAACTGAAAACATAGGAAATGGTGGTTTTGGAGATTTAAACAATGATGGATTTATTGACTCAATGGGTAACAGTTTCTACCGTATTAACAACGCTAACTCTAATAACTGGTTAAAAATAAACACAAAAGGTGTTCAAAGTAATTTAGACGGAATAGGGGCGAGAATTGAAATTACTACAGACTCAGGCAACCAAATTAGAGATGTACGTAGCGGTGAAGGATTTCGTAACATGAGTACATTAAATACTCACTTTGGATTAGGAGCAGACACACAAGCAAACACAGTTACAATATACTGGCCATCAGGAATAATTGATGTATTTGAAGATGTTGAAGCTAATACAACACACACTTTTACTGAAGGCGAAAGCATTTTAGGTATTAATGAAAATCAAACTGTTGATGTAATTATCTATCCTAACCCTGCAGTTGACCAATTAAATATTACTAACATTGAAGATAATATTGATCCTATTTATACCATTTTTGACTTATCTGGAAGACGTGTAATGCACGGTGAAATCTCTAATGGAGGTTCAATTAACGTATCGCAACTTGCATCTGGACAATATCTTTTAAGAATTATCGACAAAAAATTTAAACGTAAAACGTTGAAATCAAAGAAATTTACTAAGCGATAATCCTAATAATTTAATAGTTAATAGCACCATTAGGACAAATCTTAATGGTGCTTTTTATTTTATGAAATCACCACACATTCTATATCCATTAATCTTTGTTTTATTACTTTCAATTATCAGTTGTAATGATGACGAAGAACAACAATATGAAGGCCTTCCTATAACTACTTCAGCAGATTTTGTTGTTCTTAACCAAGGAGAAACCCTTCAAATTTCAGTCTTAAACAATGACAGCAATGTCAGCGAGTCTGGAGTGCTCACAATAGAAACTCCTGCACATGGAACTGCAATTATTGATGAGGGTGCAAATATTGATAGTGTTTTAGACAATACAATTCTATATACTGCTAATGATATTTTTTTAGGTGAAACCGAAATGTTCTATACAATTTGCAATAGCGCAACAGCATGTAAAACGGAAACAATAAAAATTACGGTACAAGCTACTAATGCAGTTTCAGTTAACCTTGCTTTAGTTCCATATAACACCCTTTCAGAGTATAACTTTTTTGAAACTCCTCTTAACAGTTTAACACCAGTGGGCGGTGTTTTACCATATGAACCTATAAGTTCTTTATTTTCAGATTATGCTCACAAAAAAAGATTTATTTGGCTTCCACCAAATACTAAAGCGACATATAATGGCGAAGCAGAACCTATAGAATTTCCTGTTGGTTCCGTTATTATTAAAAGTTTTTTCTACGAAAATGTGCTCCCGTCAAACACTCAAGAAATCATTGAGACTAGACTAATGATTAGAAAAGAAGAAGGGTGGACTTTTGCCGAATATTTCTGGAACGAAGATCAAACAGAGGCCTTTTTAGACACCGAAGGAGATGGTGGGTTCAAAGATGTTACATTTATTGAAAATGGCATAGAACGATCGTTTACGTATCATATGCCATCAGGAAGTGAATGCTTTACGTGTCATAAAAATAATGCTGTAAATCAACCTATAGGGGTAAAACCTCAAAATTTAAATGGTGATTATCTATATAATGATGGTATTCAAAACCAACTACAAAAGTGGATTGATATCGGGTATTTAGAAAATACTCTCCCAACTAACATTGCAACAGTTGTAGACTATAATGATGTTTCTCAATCACTTGAACTTAGACTTAGGTCCTATGTAGATATTAATTGTGCTAGTTGCCATAGAGATGAAGGACATTGTAACTATCGCCCTATGCGTTTTGCTTTTGATGAAAACGGAGATCCTGAAAACTTAGGAGTTTGTGTTAATCCGGATCAATTTTTAGATGGGTTAGTCGACCAAAAATTAATTAAGCCTGGAGATCCTGAAAACTCTGTTATTTTTGCAAGACTAAATACCTTAGAAGAAAATTTGAGAATGCCACTTTTAGGAAGACGTCTAATTCATGATGAAGGTATTGAGCTGTTAACTAATTACATTAATTCTTTATCAGATTCCTGCGACTAATATGGCTGCCTAACTAACCCTATTGCAATAAATTAGAACATGGCTTTTTAATTTTATGTATCTTTAAATGATAACCATAAAATCTAATTTATATGAATTCTACTTTTACTACTATTTTACGCTTTTTGTTGGGTATTACTTTGCTAGTGTTTGGAATTAATAAATTTGTTCCATTTATCCCAATATTTGAAATGGCTCCTGCGGCTGCAAATTTTATTAGTTCATTAGAGAGTACTGGATATGTATTATACATTGTCGCCGCACTAGAAGTATTAATTGGACTTTTATTAATCCTAAATAAATGGGTTCCATTTGCTTTAATACTGTTAGCCCCCATTGCAATTAACATCTTGCTATTTCATATATTTTTAGATATATCAGGAATACTAGTTGCAGCAATTATCGTTTTAATTAATGTGATATTAATCTATAAATACTGGAAAGCATACAGACCTCTTTTTCAGTCATAACACCCACACAGTCAAAATATAGAAAGCTGTTTTTAGCATTGTTAAAAACAGTTTTTTGTATTTTTATAAAAAAAACCTCAACAAATTTTCTATGAAACTATCTATGTATCCTATTGTTGCCCTTTGCCTATTTACAGGCTGTAAAGAAGAAACAAAAATTAAAGAAAGTATAAAAGTGACCTACCCTAAAACAACTAAAGTTGATACTATAACTGATTATTTTGGCACTCAAGTAAAAGACCCATATCGCTGGCTTGAAGATGATATGAGTGAAGAAACTGGAGCGTGGGTAAAAGCTGAAAACAAAGCAACATATGGTTATTTAGATAATATTCCATTCAGAAATGAACTTAAGGAACGTCTAACAGAACTTTGGAATTATGAAAAAGTTGGATCTCCATTTAAAGAGGGTGATTATACATACTTCTATAAAAATGATGGTCTACAAAATCAATATGTTATCTACCGTTACAAAACAGGTGATGACCCAGAAACTGCTACAGTATTTTTAGATCCTAATACATTTAAAGAGGATGGAACCATATCGCTTGGAGGTTTAAGTTTTAGTGATAGTGGAAAGATGGCCGCCTACAGCATTAGTGAAGGTGGAAGTGATTGGAGGAAAATTTTAGTTATCAATGCTGAAACTAATAAAATTGTTGAGGACACCCTCATTGATATTAAGTTTAGTGGGATTTCTTGGAAATCTAATGATGGTTTTTATTATTCAAGTTATGATAAACCAAAAGGAAGTGAGCTTTCAGCTAAAACTGACCAACACAAACTTTTTTATCATAAACTAGGTACAAAACAAAAAGATGATGTCCTTATTTATGGTGGAACTGCAAGTGAAAAACATAGGTATGTAGCTGGTTATACTAGTGAAGACAATACGTATTTAATGGTATCCGCATCTGTATCTACTTCAGGTAATAAGCTTTTTATCAAAGATCTATCAAACCCAAAGAGCAACTTCATTACAATTTTAGACGATACTGATAGTGATACAAATCTCCTCCACAATGAAGGATCAACATTATATTTATTAACAAACCGAAATGCGCCTAATAAGAGAGTTGTAAAAGTTGACGCATCTAACCCAAATCCAGAAAACTGGGTTGATGTAATACCAGAAACCGAAAATGTGCTTAGTGCAGGTTCTGGTGGAGGTTACATCTTCGCAAATTATATGGTGGATGCCGTAAGTAAAGTGATGCAATATGATTTCAACGGAAAACTAATTCGTGAAATCAAATTACCAGGAGTAGGTTCTGCTGGAGGATTTGGTTCTAAAAAAGATGAAACTGAACTTTACTATTCATTTACAAACTATGTAACGCCAGGAAGCATTTATAAATTTGATATGAAAACAGGCGATTCTCAATTATATAGAAAACCAGATATTGATTTTGATCCTGAAGCTTACGAAAGCAATCAAATATTTTATACTTCCAAAGATGGAACGAAAGTACCATTAATAATAACTCACAAAAAAGGCTTAAAACTAGACGGTAAAAACCCAACCATACTTTATGGATATGGAGGCTTCAATATTAGCCTAACACCTAGCTTCAGCATCGCAAATGCCGTATGGATGGAACAAGGAGGTGTTTACGCCGTTGCTAATTTACGTGGTGGTGGAGAATATGGTAAAAAATGGCACGATGCTGGAACTCAATTGAAAAAGCAAAATGTATTTGACGATTTTATTGCTGCGGGAGAATATCTAATTAATGAAAAATATACTTCAAGCGATTACTTAGCAATAAGAGGAGGATCAAATGGAGGATTACTCGTGGGAGCAACAATGACTCAACGACCAGATTTAGCAAAAGTAGCATTACCAGCGGTGGGTGTATTAGATATGTTGCGTTATCACACTTTTACAGCTGGAGCAGGATGGGCATATGACTATGGAACTGCTGAGGATAGTAAAGAAATGTTTGAATATCTTAAAGGTTACTCCCCTGTACACAATGTAAAAGCAAACACACAATATCCTGCTACGTTGATAACTACGGGAGATCACGATGACAGAGTGGTTCCTGCACATAGTTTTAAATTTGCTGCAGAATTACAAGACAAACAAACAGGTGAAAACCCTGTTTTGATTAGAATTGAAACTGATGCAGGACACGGAGCTGGAACGCCTGTAAGTAAAACCATTGAACAATATGCAGACATCTATGGTTTCACTTTGTACAATATGGGCTTCCAAGTACTTCCTAAAAAAGTGGGTTCTACACTAAAACAATAGACTAAAATTACTTTTATTTTAATAAACTCCTCCTCCTTTTTGGAGGAGGTTGTATTTTTACCATATTCTAATTCCACATTTTAGAACATCCAAAACAAGAATACAAATGCTCGAGGTAACCATAGATAAATTTTCATATCCCAATGCTTCGGAAATATTAATTCTCGAAAATCTTTCATTTTCATTAAAGCCTGGTGAACACTTAGCTGTTTTAGGAGAAAGTGGATGCGGAAAATCTACTTTGTTATCTATAATATACGGACTCTTTCATTTAGAAAATGGAGAAGTCAAATGGAATGAGATTAAACTCTTAGGACCAACTCACAAACTCATACCTGGAGAACTGTTTATGAAGATGGTGAGTCAAGATCTGGATATCATGCCATATACATCCGTTGCCGAAAATATAGCAGAACACCTTAACCGCTTAGATAAAATTTCAGATAATGCAAGAGTTGACGAGTTACTTGAAGTAGTCGAATTACAAGCATTTAAAAACACAAAAGTTGCACACCTTAGCGGAGGTCAAAAACAACGCGTAGCAATTGCTAGAGCCTTAGCAAAGAAACCTGAAATATTATTACTTGACGAGCCATTTAGTAGTATTGATAGTTTTCTAAAAAACAAACTTCGCAGACAACTTTTTAACTATTTAAAAAAATCAAATATTGTCTGTATTTCTGCAACACATGATAGTGAAGAAGCACTTGCTTTTGCAGATAACATTCTTTTATTAAAAAACGGAAAAGAGGAAATGTATGGAACCCCTCAGCATCTTTTCAATTCATTTTCTACTGAATATCAGGGTGGATTTTTTGGTGAAGTTTCAGTTATTGAGCCTAAGCTTTTACCTACAAGTACTACTTTAAAATCACTATATTTACTACCTCATCAATTGAAAATTTCAGCTGAAAAGACTTCTTTAAAAGTAGAAATTCAAGAATCATTTTTTAAGGGCTCTCACTATTTAATAATTGCAACTATTAATAGCAATACTGTTTACTTCAACAATCCTAACGCTTTAGTTGCTGGTGAGTTTGTGTATTTAAAAAAGTAGATGGATTTAACTGAAATTAGACTCATTATCGATGGCGGAATGGCTGTGCTCATATGGATGGTACAACTTATTGTCTATCCTAGTTTCAAGTATTGTAATAAGAATCATCTGGTGTTATGGCACAAAAAATATAGTGGGAGATTAGCGGTAATTGTTATTCCTTTAATGTTTAGCCAACTAATTATTTCAATTATTCAGCTATTTGAAAAAGTTGATTTTAACAATAGCGTATACGCAATTTTAGTGTGGTCGTTATGGTTAATTACATTTGTATTTTTCGTTCCACTACATGGCAAAATAGCACAAGGTACAAGTACTCTAAAAACGTTATCCTCTTTGATTATCCGTAACTGGATTAGAACAGTATTATGGACATTACTTTTTATTCTTTCTGTTAGTTTTCGCATATATACCTTATAAAATGAGCGATACTGAAAAACTTAACATTATTTCTGAAATTATTAACGCATAGTCTTTTGTATAAAAAGTATCTTCCCTTGAACGCTAAATAGATACACTATGAATTGGGATTACTTTACAAAGGATTTAGACTGGAATACATTGTTGTCAATTATAATAGGTGCAGCAATTATATATACAGCGCTAATTATTTATACTCGAATTTTTGGGCTTAAAAGCTTTAGTAAAATGACAGGGTTTGATTTCATTAATACTATAGCAATTGGAAATATTTTTGCAATGAGCATAGGAACAGGAAGCCCTAAACTTTTAATGGGAGCTTTAATTGTAGGTTTGCTATATGGAATGAATTATCTAATTTCTTTAGTGCTTTTTAAAAGTGATACTGCTCAAAATCTAATTGATAATTCGCCAATATTATTAATGAAGAATGGTAAAATTATTGAAGAGGCTTTGAAAAAAACAAAAGTTACTAAAGATGAACTAAGAGGAAAGTTAAGAGAAGCTAATGTTTTACAATTAAGCCAAGTAAAAGCTGTTATACTAGAAACTACGGGTGATGTTAGTGTACTTCACTCGACAAAAGAACTAGAAATTGATTCGTTTCTAATGGATGATGTAAAACTTTAGTCTAACAACAAACCTTGCAACAGATATAGTGAGACTAACATAATAATAACTGAAACAACAATTGTAATATGTTGATGTCTTATTGCAGATGTAGTCTTTAAAATCAACGTAACGAGAATCATAAATACCGTTACAATCAACAATTGTCCTATTTCAATTCCTAAATTGAAACCTAAAAGCGGTAACAAAATACTATCACTTTCAAAAAGGGACATTTTTAAGAAATTTGAAAAAGCTAATCCATGAATTAACCCAAAGAACAGAACTAATCCATAAAGAAATACGTAGTTAGTTCGTTGTTCTTTTCTTGTTTTAATAATATTATTAAAACAAGTAATGATTATGGTTATTGGTATTAATAGCTCTATTAAACTACTATCAATTTGTACAATGTTGAATGAAGATAATGCTAAAGTAATACTATGTCCAAGTGTAAAGGCAGTTACCAATATGAGTAACTTTTTCCATTGCTTAATGTCGAAGAAAACAACCATAGCAAGAATAAATAACATATGGTCTATACCATCAATATCTAAAATATGAGCTAGTCCTTGCTTAAAATAAAAAATAAAATCATTCATTAGGCAACACTTGTAATTGTATATTTTCTATCGTTAAATTCAACAACATCCCCTTTTTTCTTTCCTAAAAATAACATTCCCAATGGTGCTTTTAAAGCAACACAAATGTAACTTGACTTACCTTTAGTTATTAATCCTGCTGAAATACTAATAAAGAAGGCTCCTAGGCTAGTATAAACTAAGCTTCCTAGTCTAACATAGTCTGTAGTTTGAGAAACGTCTATACGTCTTATTAAGGCTTGAAGCTGTTCTATTTCTAATAATTGCTTACCAGCATTTTCGCGATCAATTTGAAGCATTGCTCTTCCAGTTTCATGTTTATCTCCAGCACTACTTTTAGACTCATCGTCTAAAGATTCAACAATACCAGCTATAGTTTGTTGAATTTTTTCCAATCGATTGTTGACTATGGCTTCACAGTCTTGTAAAAGGGCAGATTTTAATTCCTTTGTGTTCATTTATATGACGAATCTAGAAGATAAAAGTACTTCAAATTTATATTGCTAGCGAACTTGATTTGCTAAATTTTTGCCAATCAAACTTCCTATTGCAATTCCCATTCCACCTAAACGAACACCGCAATAAATATGGTCGTCAATTTTTTTAATAATAGGTGTTTTTTGACCACCTACTCCCATTATACCACTCCACCTCATATCAATTTCAAAAGGTGTTGATGGAAGTATTGTGTATTTTAAAATAGACTCTAATGTATTTTGTATTATAGGCGTTAATCCATTTTCGGTAGTTTTTTCGGTATTAAAGTCTAAGTTGCGACCTCCTCCAAAAAGTATTCTATTTTCTATATTTCTGAAATAATAATATCCCCTATCAAGGTGAAAAGTTCCTTTTATTGTTAAACCTTCAATAGGTTTCGTGATTAACACTTGGGCCCTTGCAGGCTCTACGTCTTCACTCAACAATTGCTTTGCGAATCCATTGGTTGTAATACAAACAGTTTTAGCTTTTATAGTTATTCCACCATTAATTTGTAACGAACAAATATTTTTAAGTGAGGTTATATCCCCTACTGTTACACCATTAATAATTGTTATATTTTCTTCGGAAATTTTACGAATTAAAGCCCGCATCATTTTTCCTGTATCAATCTGACCTTCAAACTTATTGAATATTGTTTTAGCGTGTACACCTTTAAATCCAAATGGGGTGTCAATTTCAGAAAACACCCTATCATTAAATATTGGTTTTAACAGTCTATTTACAGTGTCAATTTGTGAAATACATTCGTTATAGAACTCTAATTGAGTTGCTTCAAATAATTCGTAACCTCCATGCTCTTGGTAATCTATTGCCTCATCACCTAATAGCAAGCGTAATGTTTCTAGTCCTTTTTTTCGTTCTTTAACTAGTTCAACAACTTTGTCTTCACTGTGGGTTTTTAAATCGTCTAATATTTCTGAAAGACTTCCAAAACAAGCAAATCCAGCATTTTTTGTACTTGCTCCACTTGGTAAAAATCCCTTTTCAAATAGTACTATCGTAGCTTCAGGATATCTTTTTCTTAACTCTAACGCACAGCTACATCCCACTATTCCGCTACCTATTATTGCGTAATCAATATTGTTGAACCAAGAGGTTTGTTCCCAATACGAAATGTTCATTTTTTTAATATTTCAGAAGTTAAAAACAAGATAAAAAAAAGCACCAAGAATAGAAACTCTTGGTGCTTTATATAAAATTTATGCATGTTGCAAAAAACAGTACTAACTAATAAGTACTATTCTTCGTCTACAGGGTCATTCATTTTCCACGTATCCATAAATGCCGTTGTATAGTTTCCTGCAACGTAATCTGGATGGTCCATTAATTGTCTGTGAAAAGGAATTGTAGTTTTAATACCTTCAATTACAAACTCATCTAATGCGCGTTTCATTTTGCTAATTGCTTCTTCACGTGTTTGCGCTGTTGTAATTAACTTAGCAATCATTGAATCGTAATTAGGTGGTATTGAATATCCTGCATACACGTGAGTATCTAAACGAACACCGTGTCCGCCTGGAGCATGTAATGTTGTGATTCTACCTGGTGATGGGCGAAAATCATTATAAGGATCTTCAGCATTGATTCTACATTCAATTGAATGAAGATTTGGTAGGTAGTTTTTTCCTGAAATAGGAATTCCTGCTGCTACCATTATTTGCTCACGAATTAAATCGAAATCGATCACTTGTTCAGTAATAGGGTGCTCTACTTGAATACGAGTATTCATTTCCATAAAGTAGAAGTTACGGTGTTTATCAACTAGAAATTCTACCGTTCCTGCACCTTCATATTTAATATATTCAGCCGCTTTTACTGCTGCTGTACCCATTGCTTCTCTAAGCTCATCTGTCATAAACGGGCTTGGAGTTTCTTCAGTTAATTTTTGGTGTCTACGTTGTACAGAACAATCGCGTTCACTTAAATGACAAGCTCTTCCGTTGCTATCACCTACTATTTGAATTTCAATGTGGCGAGGCTCTTCAATAAGCTTTTCCATATACATGTCATCATTTCCAAAAGCAGCTTTACTTTCTTGTCGTGCAGATTCCCACGCATCTTGTAAATCTTCTTCTTTCCAAACGGCACGCATTCCTTTACCTCCACCACCTGCACTAGCTTTAAGCATTACTGGATATCCAGTTTCTTTAGCTACTTTAAGACAGGTTTTGAAATCTGGTATTACACCTTCACTTCCAGGAACACAAGGTACTCCTGCTGCAATCATGGTAGATTTAGCATTTGCTTTATCTCCCATTCTTTCAATCATTTCTGGTGATGCTCCAATAAATTTAATATTGTGCTCATCACAAATACGTGAAAACTTCGCATTTTCAGATAAAAACCCATATCCTGGATGAATCGCATCAGCATTAGTAATTTCTGCAGCAGCAATGATGTTTGACATTTTCAAATAACTTTCACTACTTGGTGCTGGACCAATACATACAGCTTCATCTGCAAATTTTACATGCAAACTTTCTTCATCTGCCTTTGAGTAAACTGCTACAGTTTTAATACCCATTTCTTTACAAGTTCTAATTACACGTAATGCAATTTCACCTCTATTGGCAATCAATATCTTTTTAAACATAAATTCTGAAATTAGTAAATTCCACGTTCTATTCTCGAAATTAATCGTGATTAGAAAAGAGAATTATGATTAAACTTAAGACGGATCAACTAGAAAAAGTGGCTGATCAAATTCTACAGGTGAAGCATCATCTACTAAGATTTTTACAATCTTACCAGTAACTTCACTTTCAATTTCATTAAAAAGTTTCATAGCTTCGATAACACAAAGTACGTCACCTTCACCTATTTGAGTTCCCACTTCAACAAACATAGGTTTGTCTGGAGATGGCTTACGGTAAAAAGTTCCAATAATTGGAGATTTTACAGTGATAAATTTAGAAGTTTCTTCCTCTGCTACTGGAGTAACTGGAGCTGCTGGTGCAGCTGGTGCTACTGGCGCAGCTTGTGGAGCTGCAGCTGCCATAGTAGGCAATTGCTGTATATACGTAGTTTCGCCTTTACCGTGCTCTCCTGTTCTAATGGTAATTTTAACGTCTTCCATTTCAAGTTTTACTTCACTAGCACCTGACTTAGCTACAAACTTGATTAAATTTTGAATGTCTTTTAATTCCATATTGTTAGTTTTTATATACTTTTCTATTGGTTTAAAATTCTATTTTGAATCGTATGCCCATTTAACGTAAATAGCCCCCCAAGTAAATCCTCCTCCAAAGGATGCAAATACAAGATTGTCTCCTTTTTTTAGTTGGCTCTCATAATCATTAAGGCATAACGGAAGTGTTGCTGATGTAGTATTCCCATATTTATGAATATTAATCATCACTTTCTCTTCTGGTAATTTCATTCTCCTTGAAGTTGCATCAATAATTCGTTTATTAGCCTGATGAGGCACTAACCATTGAACATCATCTCCCGTAAGATTATTACGCATCATTATTTGTTCTGAAACATCTGCCATATTTGAAACGGCAAATTTAAATACCGTTTTCCCATCTTGAAAAACCGTATGTTGCTTGTTTGCAACAGTTTCTGCAGATGAGGGTAAGATTGAACCACCAGCGTCTATTTTCAAGCTGTGGCGACCTATTCCATCAGACCTTAATATTTCATCTTGAAGACCATAGCCCTCTTCATTGGCTTCAAATAAAACAGCTCCACCTCCATCACCAAAAATGATACAGGTTGTTCTATCTGTATAGTCAATAATTGAAGACATTTTATCAGCTCCTATTAATAGAACCTTTTTATATCTTCCAGACTCGATATATCGTGCTGCTGTAGACATTCCATACAGAAAGCTTGAACAAGCAGCTACTAGATCAAATGAAAAAGCGTTAACGGCTCCTATTTGGGATGCAACGTAAACGCCTGTTGCCGCAACCGGCATATCTGGTGTGGCCGTAGCCATAATCACCATGTCAATATCTTCTGGGTTTGTATTATTTTTTGAAAGGCAATCCTTCGCAGCTTCAATTGCTAAAAACGAGGTTCCTTTATCAGCACCTTTAAGGATACGGCGCTCTTTAATTCCTGTTCGGCTGGTAATCCATTCATCGTTGGTATCGACCATGGTTTCCAGAATTTTGTTAGTTAAAACATAATCAGGAACGTAGCCTCCTACAGCTGTAATTGCAGCAGTGATTGTACTCATAGAATTCTTTTAAATTCGGCTTTAATGAGATAAAGTATCTCTAAAGGGCACGAAAAATACTGAATTTTAATCAAAAAAAATGAGAAATTCACCTTTTTTGGAGAATCTAAAAAATTTAGATAAATAAAAAACTCTCACAGACCGTGAGAGTTTTTCAATCAATAAGTTTTAAAGCAATACTTTATGCCTCTATTTCTTCAACAGCATCGATTACAATCTGTCCACGGTAGTATAATTTACCTTCGTGCCAGTGTGCTCTGTGGTATAAATGCGACTCACCAGTTGTAGGGTCAGTAGCTATTTGAGGAGCAACTGCCTTGTAATGTGTTCTTCTTTTATCTCTTCTTGTTTTGGAGATTTTTCTTTTAGGATGTGCCATTACTTTATGTTATTTATCGTTTAATAATTTTTTTAATGAATCCCATCGAGGATCTGTTGGTCCTTCTTTGGGTTCGTTTACTTCTTCTTCTGTCGACTTTAAGCTTAATTCTTCAAGTTTGTCTAATATATCGCTTTTAAGAGTCCCATCCTCTATACCTGGATGTACCTTTCTTGCTGGTAAATTTAAAACAATTGACTCATATACAAATTGCTGAATGTTTACTTCGTAACTTCCGTGAGATATAATGAGTAAATCTTCATTTTCATCATTATACTCTTCGCCAAATTTAACTACAAAGTGATAACTACCTTCAACTTTTTGATCAAAAGGCTCATTAGTTACATCACAATTAACATTTACACTTCCTGAATAAGTAAGTGTAAACTCCATAAGAGTTGTTTTTTTATCTAATAAAACATCTAAATTAATAGCTGCTGAATTAAATTCGTCAAACTCAAAGTGCTCAAAGAACTTTCGTTCTATTTTATAGTCAAAATGGTGTTTTCCTAGTTTCAATCCCACGAATGGAATTGTAAATTCTTTCAAATCTCTCATTGTCACACCTTAATTATAAAACACGCCTTACGTATAAAGCGGGTGCAAAGATAAAAAAATATTTGATTTGCAAATTATTTTATCACTACTTTTTTACAAACGGCTTTCGCTTGCTGATTTTTAACGGGTTATCTGCAATAATCGCATATTCTTTACGTGCTTTAAAAATTTCAATAGCACTAAATACAGCAGCTCTAAATGATGAGTGATCTGCTAACCCTTTTCCAGCTATATCGTAGGCTGTACCGTGGTCTGGCGATGTTCTTATTCTGTCTAAACCAGCTGTGAAATTAACTCCAGAACCAAAAGCTAATGTTTTAAAAGGAATTAGCCCTTGGTCGTGATATGAAGCAATAATTACGTCAAAATTTTTATAATTTCCAGAACCGAAGAAGCTATCTGCGGCATAAGGACCAAAAATTGTCTTGCCATTATTTCTTAAATTATCTAAAGTAGGGCGTAAAACAGTATCGTCCTCATCCCCAATTACTCCATTATCACCCGTATGAGGATTTATCCCTAATACTGCAATTTTTGGCTTTTCAACTCCAAAATCTTGAATTAAAGTTTTATGTATTGTGTTTATTTTATTCTCGATTAAATCTCTTGTAATAGCTGCTGACACATCCTTTACTGCAACATGATCTGTTAATAACCCAACTCTTAAAGTCTCACTAATCATTAACATTAAACTATCCCCCTTTAATTCTTGGTTTAAATAATCTGTATGTCCTGGAAATTTAAACGTTTCGCTTTGAATATTCGCTTTGTTGATAGGTGCTGTTACAAGAACATCAATGGCCTCTTCCTTAAGTGCTTTTACAGCAGAAGATAATGATTTAATTGCGTACTCACCTATTTTAAAATCTTCTTCACCAAACTTTATTTCAACTTGCTCCTTCCAAACATTAAGTACGTTTATTTTTTTAGATACAATTTTATCTAAAGTATCTATCCCATGAAAATTAATTTCTTTCCCATATTGCTTTTTGAAAAAGGACATCAATTTCACATTCGCAAAGATCACCGGTGTACAAAAATCAAGCATTCGCGAATCTTCAAATGTTTTCAAAACAATCTCGCTTCCTATTCCATTAAGATCACCTATTGAAATTCCAACTATTATTTTATCTCCTTTGCTCATTATGCTTATGACTGTTATAGTTATTTTTGCTAAAAACCAATTTAATATCACGAATGAATTGGTATCACAAATGTAACGAATTAGACTATGTTTACAGGTATTATTGAGTCCTTAGGTAAAATAAAATCATTAAGAAAAGATGATGATAATATACATATTGAAGTAGAAAGCACACTAACACCACAACTTAAAATTGATCAAAGTGTCTCACATAATGGAGTTTGCTTAACGGTAGTTTCACTAAATGATACAAGCTATGTAGTAACCGCAATTAATGAAACGCTACAAAAAACCAACTTATCATCACTTAAAACTGGATCATTGGTGAATCTTGAAAGAGCAATGAAATTAGGAGAAAGACTTGATGGACACATTGTTCAAGGGCACGTTGATCAAGTTGCAACTTGTACTGAGGTAGAGGAAACTAATGGGAGTTGGAAGTACACTTTTAGTTATGACACATCACTAAACAACATTACTATTGAAAAAGGCTCAATAACTGTAAACGGCGTAAGCTTAACTGTTGTAGATTCAAAAAAAGATAGCTTTAGTGTTGCTATTATACCTTATACATATGAACATACGGTATTCCATACCTTTGAAAAAAGCACGATTGTGAATCTAGAATTTGATGTAATTGGGAAATACGTTAAACGTATTACTGAGGGATATTTATAAATTTTCTATTCTTATAGGCAACATATATTCCGTAAAAAATAGCCACAACAATTAGAATAGCAATGTTAGTATCTAACGGAAGTTCTGGTGGACACGTAGGACACATTTTGGTTGGTGGTGGTGGACCTGAACTAGCCGAAAGGCCTTGTCCAAGCATAGGTATAGCTGTAAGAAAACAGAATACTGGGGCTAATATTTTAACGATTTGGGGTCGCATACAGTGGGCTAAAGTAATAAAATTTTTATTATAACGGATAAAATCGACCTTTTATCTATTATTTATTAACAGTTAATATTGTGAGATATTGTTCTGAATCAAATTTTACACTTGATTTTTATTATGTATTAGCCCCTTAACTACTTAAATACTAACAATGTAGGTTTTAATATTTTCGTATATAAAGAACTAGTGGTCCCACATGGGCTCGAACCATGGACCCCCTGATTATGAGTCAGGTGCTCTAACCAGCTGAGCTATAGGACCGGTAATCTGCGTGCAAAAGTAATCTGTTTTACGTTTTTCACAAACTTTTTTCACTATTTAATTTCTTGACACAACTCAATTAGCACTCCGTGAGCACTTTTGGGGTGTAAAAAAGTTACTAATTTGTTATCTGCTCCTTTTTTAGGAGTTTCGTTTAAAACTGTGAATCCCTCTCCTTTTAAACGTTCAATTTCACATACAATGTCTTCTACAGCAAAGGCTATATGGTGTATCCCTTCACCTTTTTTGTTTATAAACTTAGCAATTGGACTATCATCGTTTGTTGCTTCAAGAAGCTCTATTTTACTTTCTCCACATTTAAAAAAAGAAGTTTGTACACCCTCTGATGCCACACCTTCCGTTTTATAATGTTCATAACCTAAAAGTTTACTGTAAACTTCATTCGCTGTTTTTAAACTTTTCACAGCAATACCTATGTGTTCAATCTTAGTTATATGTTCCATTTATTTAAGTTTTTAGTTTTTATCTTGAAATATAACAAGTTTTAACGCATTAATATTTCAGAATAGCTATCAAAAATACCAATTACTATACACCTTAGCGTCCGTCAATGTCATTTATTGTCTATTTTTGCGCTATGATTGAAAGTAATAGACAAAAAAAGATAGCAGGAGTTCTTCAAGAAGATCTTGCTAATGTGCTACAAAACAGATTGCGTGAAGCTGGACAAATGGGAATTTTAATCTCAGTAAGCAAAGTTACAGTAACAACTGATTTGTCAATAGCCAAGGTATATGCGAGTGTTTTTCCGTCTACAAATGCAGATGATATTGTAAAGGAATTAAATGCTATTAAGCCACAAATAAAACACGAAATATCTCAATTGACTAAACACCAATTGCGACGTATGCCGGAGTTATATTTCTACAATGACGACTCGTTAGATTACATTGAAAAAATTGATGAAGCGGTTAAAGGTGAGGAAGATCCATTGAAAAACCCTGATTTAATGCCAAAACGCAAAAAGTCTTAGATTGAATTTTTCGCTATATATAGCAAAGCGTTATCTGTTTTCATTAAGCAGTAATAACGCTATCAACATTATTACTATTATTGCTGCAACAGGTGTTGTAGTGAGTTCTTTAGTGTTGTTTATTGTTTTAAGCGGGTTTTCTGGTTTAAAAGATTTTAGCTTGCAATACACAAGCATTTTTGATCCAGATTTAAAGGTGCTCCCTTCTTCAGGGAAAACTATAAATTTTAGTGATGCTCAACAATTACAATTATCTAAAATTGATGGTGTTAGCTCTTATTCTCAAATAATAGAGGAGCGCATTTTTATGCAATTTAGAGGTAAAAAAACTATTGGTTACATAAAAGGGGTTGATGAAAACTTCGGAAATGTAAATGCTATAGATAGTATCATGATTGTTGCTCCCTGGTTCGAACCTAATAAACAAGAGGTCGTAATAGGTTATGGAATATCACAGAAACTTGGTTTAGGAGCGAGAGATTATTTAAACTTTTTAGAAATCTTTGTTCCTAAACCTGGTATTGGACAACTAGACCCTCTAAATCCTGGAAAAGACTTTAACAAGGAAAGTGTTGTTGTTTCTGGAGTTTATTTTGTGAACGAAGAGCTCAATAGTAAATATGTTTTCAGTGACTTGAATTTTGCTAGAAATTTACTAAGCCTCGACTCTACTAAAATTTCAGGTTTAGAAATTAAGTTGAAAGAAGGTGCTTTAGAAAATGATGTTAGAGATCAAATATCTCAAATTTTTAATAATGATATTTTATTAAAAAACAGAATTGAGCAAAATGATGCGCTTTATAAAATGCTTAATACTGAAAATGTTGCTGTGTATCTAATCTGTACGCTTGTAATGATAATTGCGCTTTTTAATGTAATAGGATCTATAATTATGATGATTCTAGATAAGCGTAAAAACATTAAAACACTTTACAACATGGGCGCTACACTTAGCGGTATTCGCCGTATTTTCTTTTTACAAGGTGCCTTAATGACTTTTCTTGGAGGTGTTCTAGGAATTATACTTGGAGTAATTGTTGTTTGGCTTCAGCTTAAATTTGAATTTATACACATTACCCCTACACTTCCATATCCTGTAAAACTAAAATTTGAAAACATTCTTATCGTTTTTGCTACAATTTCAATTCTAGGGCTTCTTGCTGCAACAATTGCTGCTAGTCGTGTAAGAGAACGCTTAATAGAATAACAGTCCCTAAAACAATATTCTACACAAACTGAAAGTCGTGAAATTTTTCTAGTACCTCATCAAATGCGGCAAATACATCAGCACTTGCGTCACTTGTTACCATTTTCATTCGGTGTTCTTTAAAGTGTGGGATTCCTTTAAAATAATTTGTGTAGTGACGGCGAGTTTCAAAAACCCCTAATGTTTCGCCTTTCCAATCTATAGCCATTTCTAAGTGACGTCTAGCTGCTGCTACTCGTTCTACCATAGTTGGAGGAGCCGCATGTGTTCCTGTTTCAAAATAATGTTTTACTTCTTTAAAAAACCACGGATACCCTATGCTAGCACGACCTATCATAGCTCCATCTAAACCAAACTTATCTCGCATTAGCATCGCTTTCTCAGGAGTATCTACATCGCCATTCCCAAAAACAGGAATGTGCATTCGTTGGTTATTTTTAACCTCAGCAATTGGCGCCCAATTTGCCTCTCCTTTATACATTTGAGCTCTCGTACGACCGTGAATAGATATTGCCGCACAGCCTACGTCTTGTAATCGCTCTGCTACTTCTACAATCTTTATAGAATCATCATCCCAACCCAATCTTGTTTTTACTGTAACAGGAAGTTTTGTGTGTTTTACCATAGCTTCAGTTAATGAAACCATAAGGTCAATGTCTTTTAAAATACCTGCTCCTGCTCCTTTAGAAACTACTTTCTTAACAGGACACCCAAAATTAATATCAATAATATCTGGCCCACTAGCCTCGACTATTTCTACACTCTTTAACATGGATTCTAAAACAGCCCCAAAAATTTGAATTCCTACAGGTCGTTCCTTTTCGTAAATGTCTAATTTCATAACACTTTTAGAAGCATCGCGTATAAGTCCTTCGCTAGAAATAAACTCAGTATATACAACATCTGCCCCTTGTTCCTTACATAACGCACGAAACGGTGGGTCACTAACATCTTCCATTGGTGCAAGTAACAATGGGAAATCTCCTACATCTATGTCGCCTATTTTGCTCATACTTCAACTTCGCTCAAAAAGCGAATTAGTTTAGTGTTATTTAGAGTACAAAAATAAACAATTTTTTAGCTGTAAAATTTAATCAGATTTTAGGTGGGTTATCTTCGGAAATATTAACGATTTAAAATTTCGGCGTTAGCCAAAAAATATGCTACTCTAATCTATCTTTTTCATCCGTTTTCTTTGTGCGATTATTATCACTTAGTCTAAAATTTCCGAAGTTATATTTAAAACTTATTCGAAACAATCGAGACTCTGGCTGTGCAAAATAGCTGTTATCTTGGTTAAGATATTTTGTTGTTACGGGAACATTGTTTGTATTAAAAATATCATCAACACCTGCACTTACACTAGCGCGTTTGTTCCAAAATGATTTTCTAAGGGATATTGAAAAATTAAAAATATTATTAAACTCACTTGATCCGGAAATTAAGTTTGAAATATATAACAATGTCACATCTGAGGTAAATGTTTGATCTTTAGACAACGTAAGTCCACTATACATTTGTGCATAAAATCCAAACGTATTATTTACTGCTGTTTCTTCAACGCTTTCTAAAGCAAAAAATTCGTTTTCTAAGTAAAAAGTTGATGTTACAGCACTAAAATACAACCAATCTTTTAGAGGGGTATAATAAATAAAATCAAGGCTATATTGATAAAAACTTATTACGTTAGCATCTAATTGACGGAGTGTCTGCGTAGTATTATTTTGAAAGTTTAAAACTTCTAATGAGTTGTCAATTTCTTGATAATAGGCGTCAATAAAAAATTTGTTTTTTAAATTATAGCTCAAGGTCACTTTGTTCTCTAACGAAGGCATCAAATTGGGGTTTCCCGAATTAAAATTATTCTCATTTAAGAAATAGCTAAACGGATTTAAACTTTGATAACGAGGTCTATTTATTGCTCTTTTATAAGTTATTCCTACTGAATGGTCTTCATTAAGTTGAAATTCGGTAGAAATTGTAGGGAAGAGTTCAAAATAGTTTTGTGTATTGACAACACCTAGTGATCTGGAGTCTCCATTCACGGCTGTATATTCAGCCCGCAGTCCTGCGCTTAAATTTAGTTTTCCAAATTGTTTTTGATAGTTGACATAACCGGCAAAAATTGACTCTTTGTATAAAAACAAATCTGAGAAAGCTTGATTGAAAACCATGGTATTGTTTTCTGTGTCAAAAAAATCGAGACCGCTTGTGGTGTCAATGTTAGAGTATTTTACCCCTGTTTCTAAATTACCCTCAGCTAGAGGGGTTTCAACATCAAATTTTCCAATAAAAATATCCGTATCTTGAATAGCACTTGTTGAAAAACTATTATTTCGTAAAAAAGCATCATCCGGCCCAAAATAATCACTGTTTAAATCTTGTATTCTGTCTTTTTTATACTTTATATAATTAAATCCTGTAGTGGTCTTGGCACCTTTTTCTCCAATTGTTGCAACATATTCTGCATTAAAAGACAAATTAGATTGGTCCGTTTCTAAGGAACTATTTGTAATAAAAGTAGAATCAATTTGTCTTTGAGCGTTTCGTATTTCGTTTGTTTGATTGTTTTCAAATTTTTTATTAGGTGAAATTAGACCGTTTACAGAGATACTTAATGAGTTTCTATCATTGATTGTAATGTCTGCAATAATATTTGCTTGGTGTGCTCTACTTCTTGTAATACGCGTAAAGTCTCCATCCCAAATTGATTTAGTTGAACCATCTTCATTAAAATACCGAATAAAACTATCGTCATCTTTATTTTCTTTACGTGGACTAAAACTATAACTTCCGTAAAGATTTACTTTATTGTTTTTATAAAAGTGAGACGTACCTAATTGATATTTAGCAAAAGTAGCTTGCTCATAAGTAGTGTTAACACTCCCTTTATAACCTGGGCTAATTGATTTACTGGTAATAATATTTAATACAGTACTAGCCTCTGCGTCATATTTAGAAGAAGGTGTTGTTATCACCTCTACAGATTTGATAACATTAGCATCAAGACTTTGCAAAAATGTTGCAATTTCAGAACTTGATAAATAAACACGTTTATTGTTTAAATAAATAGTTGTGGGTTGGTTTTTTATGGAAATTCCATCTCCTATTATTAATACTCCTGGCGTTTTTTTCAATAAATCGAACGTATTTCCAACGGATAGCGATGTGTTTTCTACGTTAAATATAAGTTTGCCGGCTGTTTTTTTTATTGTTGGCTTTTTTGAAACAACAACTGCCTCATCAAGATTTTCCGTAGCAAGAGTTAAAAAAGTGGTGCCTAGTTGATAATTTGAAGTTACCTCAATTGTTTCTGAAATATTCTCATACCCTAAATAGCTAAAAGAAACAGAGTAGTTATTTTTAGGTAATCCCTCAATTGAAAAGTTTCCTTCTTCATCGGTTATACTTGCTTTTACAAATTTAAGCTCAGATTTTCCCCCTTCGGGTGTTTTAGATACGATAACGTTAACAAATGAAATAGCTTGTTGTTTTTCGTCCTTCACATTTCCGCTTATTGTAAATTCCTGTGCTATTAATACGGCAGGAAATAAAAACAAAAAAAGTGCTCCTTTTAATCTCATAAAAAATGTTGAGTATAGCTCTCAAAATATTTAATTATTACTATAAAATCCGAATTAAGAGGGGGAGATGAGTTATGAGATTCATTCAAATAATTCGTAATCAACAAATATGTTAATTTATTCTTAAATAAATGTTAGTAAATCTGTTTTATCGATTAAATGCAAACACGTGTACAACAATTGCATTTAAAGTATATTTGCATTTAGCTTGTAATCTAACAAGTAGTGTATAAAACACCCCTTTAAAACTTAGTGTTTAAAAGGTA
Source organism: Patiriisocius marinus (assembly GCF_008974325.1). Lineage (GTDB taxonomy): Bacteria > Bacteroidota > Bacteroidia > Flavobacteriales > Flavobacteriaceae > Patiriisocius > Patiriisocius marinus. Next base: position 828,297 of record NZ_BKCG01000001.1, read on the forward strand.
AAATTAAATAGACGCCTCGTTCTAGACGGGGAACGAATATGAAGAACATTCGCAATTTTTGCATTATTGCACATATAGATCACGGAAAAAGTACGCTTGCAGATCGTTTACTCGATGTTACAGGCTCAGTAACTGCCCGTGAACAACAAGCGCAATTATTAGATAGTATGGACTTAGAACGCGAACGTGGTATTACCATTAAGTCGCACGCCATACAAATGGACTATACCTATGAAGGGGAACAGTACATATTAAACTTAATTGACACTCCTGGTCACGTAGACTTCTCTTATGAGGTTTCACGATCTATTGCAGCTTGTGAAGGGGCTTTGTTGATTGTAGATGCAGCACAAAGTATACAAGCACAAACAATTTCTAATTTATATTTAGCACTAGAAAATGATTTAGAAATCATTCCAGTACTTAATAAGGTAGATTTACCAAGTGCAAATCCAGAAGAAGTTACAGACGATATTGTAGATTTATTAGGTTGCAACCCAGAAGATGTCATACACGCAAGTGGTAAAACAGGTTTTGGTGTAGAAAACATTTTAAAAGCAATAATTGAGCGTGTTCCTGCTCCTAAAGGAGATCCTGATGCGCCACTCCAAGCATTAATTTTTGATTCGGTTTATAATACTTTTAGGGGTATAGAAACGTATTTTAGAGTTTTTAATGGTGAGATTAAAAAAGGACAAAAAATTAAATTCGTCGCTACAGATAAGGAATATAATGCTGATGAAGTTGGAACTTTAAAGCTAACCCAAATTGCAAAGCAGAGTGTTAAAACTGGTGATGTAGGATATTTAATTACCGGTATTAAAACTGCAAAAGAAGTTAAAGTAGGTGATACTATTACAGATTTTGCAAATCCAACTACTAATATAGTTGAAGGTTTTGAAGATGTAAAACCAATGGTTTTTGCAGGAATCTATCCAGTAGATACAGAAGATTACGAGGAGCTTAGAAACTCTATGGAAAAACTTCAATTAAATGATGCTTCATTAGTGTTTGCTCCAGAGAGTTCTGCAGCTTTAGGTTTTGGTTTTCGTTGTGGTTTCTTAGGAATGCTTCATATGGAAATTATTCAGGAACGCTTAGAACGTGAGTTTGATATGACTGTTATTACTACAGTACCTAACGTATCGTACAACGCTTTTACAAACAAAAACCCTGATATCCCTTTTATTGTAAATAACCCATCAGATTTACCTGATCCTTCAACCGTTAATCGTGTAGAAGAGCCGTATATAAAAGCTACAATTATTACAAAGTCTGACTTTGTTGGAAACGTAATGTCTCTTTGTATTGAAAAGCGTGGTATGATAATTAATCAAACATATTTAACGCCTGTTCGTGTTGAGTTAACATTTGAAATGCCTTTAGCCGAAATTGTATTTGACTTTTACGATAGACTTAAAACTGTTTCTAAAGGATATGCTTCTTTTGATTATCACCCTATAGGAATGAAGGTTTCAAAATTAGTGCGTTTAGATGTTTTATTAAACGCACAGCCTGTTGATGCACTTTCTGCTTTAATACACGCAGATAATGCACATAACATTGGTAAAAAAATGTGTGAGAAATTAAAAGAACTTATTCCTCGTCAACAATTTGATATACCTATTCAGGCAGCTATTGGAGCAAAAATTATTGCTAGAGAAACTGTAAAAGCATTACGTAAAGATGTAACAGCAAAATGTTATGGTGGTGATATTTCACGTAAACGTAAACTATTAGAAAAGCAGAAAAAAGGTAAGAAACGGATGCGCCAAGTGGGTAACGTAGAAATACCTCAACAAGCTTTTATGGCAGTATTAAAGCTAAATGACTAAAACTAAAAAAGGCGATTCAATTAACTGAATCGCCTTTTTATATTATATATATTTAATACTAGTTACAACCTCCTGAAGCTTGTAGCGCATCAATATAAGTGTTGTAATTTATTGTTGTATCTGTACCAGCAACAAATGCATTTCCATTATCACCCTGACAAATTTCAACACTTTGCCCTCCACTATTACACGTCGTACAAGCTTGCCCTCCATCGTCATCACTACCACAAGAAGTTAATGCGAATGCAGCAAATACAGCTGCGAAAAATACTTTTTTCATTATGTTTGGTTTTAAGTTATATCGTAAATATATGGTTTTATACAGTATACAAAAAACAAGTTTTTAATATCTTATTCGCCACAAGTAGCTCCTGCAGTTATTAATCCATCTATGTAAGTAGCATATACAACACCTGTGTTTTCACCATTAATTGATGCATTACCATTACTTTCTTCACAAATAGTAAAAGGTATAGTTTGGTCTGAAGTACACGTTGTACATGAACGAGAATCATCGCTTCCACAAGAGGCAAGTAATGTAGTTACAATTATTAAAATTGAAGAAAAGGTTTTCATAAGGTCATATTTCAGTAGTAAAACGTACTAGAAAAAAGTTTATTTTATTAATGATCTTCATTTATAGGCACTTCAAGCTTTGCTGTTACAATATCCTCAAAATCGATAGGTTTACCTAAATATGCGATAATAGTTCCGTCTTCCACATTGATTTCTTTCAATGTGTCAATAAGATCAATTTGACCTTCCGGACTTTTAATAAATAATGGAATAGCATCGCGATTGTCACGAATAGATTCAAGCATTTTTAAAAACATTTCATGGTCATTAACTTCAATTTCTTGAATTGATGGGAAATCGCGAGCAACTTGTGTGAACCTTAAAAAATCGTGAGAGTTACTAAATATCTCATCTTTATTAACATTTTGATTGTTATTCAGTTCCTCTGTGGTCATTAACCTAAACGTTCCATTTTCTCCAAAACGTTTTCCAAACCTTGTCATCGCTTGTCGATTAATTTCATCACTTCCAGTCATTGCTAATAAGTAACCAACATCGCTCAACTCAATATTATCTGTAAGGTCATCATTATAAATATTTGCATTAATTGCATCAATACCCAACTCTTTTGCCTTTTCAATGTTTGTTCTATTACTGTCTACTAATACCACGTGACGGTTGTTTTTTTGTAGGTAACTAGCAATCAATCTAGAAACTCTAGATCCACCAATTATCATAATTCCTTCAGATTTTTTAAGAAAAACTCCAAGCAAGGAAGCTACTAGTCTAGCTGTTGTTGCATTTAGTAAAACAGTAACCAATACTAAACCAAAAACTAATGGTGTAATATACTCTGCTCCAGAAACACCCATTTCTACAAGTTTAGTACCAAATAGCGAAGCAATACCTGCGGCAACAATACCACGAGGTCCTACCCAACTAATAAATAGCTTTTCATTTGTTTTTAAATCGGATCCTGCAGTGCTTAAAAACACGCCTATAGGCCTCACAACAAAGATGATAATCCCAAAAAGTAAAGCTGTTTTCCAGTTATAGATCAACAACAAATCGTCAATGCTAATATTTGCTGAAAGCAAAATAAATAGAATTGAAATAAGTAAAACACTTAGCGATTCTTTAAAATACAGTAGTTCTTTTAGGTTTGGTAAATCACTATTTCCAAGATACATTCCCATTACTACAACTGCTAAAAGTCCGCTTTCGTGAGCAAATAAATCACTCAAAACAAAAATGAGTAACACCATAGAAAGGGAGGCAACATTTAATAAATAGTGCGGAATTACCTTTCGTTTTACTGCGTGGTACATAGCAAAACCTCCTGCAAGACCAAAGGCAAAACCAATAACGATAATTTTTCCAAACTCTAATAAGGCGTGTTTTGTATAACTTCCTCCAGCTCCATGGCTGTCTGCTGCACCTAAACTTTCTGCAGCATTATCGATAAGTTCTGTAGGGACATTAACGCTTATAAAACCAAAAACTAGTACTGCTACTAAAGCACCTATTGGGTCAATTAAAATACCTTCCCATTTTAATACAGCTGAAATATCTTTTCGTAATGGAATGTTTCTTAAAATAGGCGTTATAACCGTTGGTCCTGTTACAATAATCAATCCTGCGAATAAAAATGAAATTTGCCAATCTAGCCCAAAAAAGTAATGCGCAGAGACACCTGCTCCAAAAAATGTGATTATTGAACCTAAACTGATTAGTTTACCAATAACGCCACCTACCTTTTTAATTTCACCCATTTTTAGTGTTAATCCCCCTTCAAAAAGGATAATACCAATCGCTAATGAAACAAAATAGAAAAGACTCTCTCCAGGGAAAAATCCTTTTTCAGTATTCCAAATAGGTTGAATCCATTGAGTTCCATCTTCACTATAAAATGTTGAAAGTGGCCCTACTGCTAGTCCAATAAGTATTAAAGGTAAAATCGCGGGAATTTTAAATTTCCAAGCAATCCATTGTGCAAAGATTCCTAATATAATAATTCCTGCAAGTTCTAACATAAAGTGGTTGTTTAGGCTGTGAAAATATAAAGATACAGTATCAGCAGAAAACAATTAATAAAAGATTAACCGTAAGCGCTTATTCTTGACTTTTAAATCAACAACAATTTTAATAAAAACTTCGTAATTCAGTACTGTTTTACACACCCATATTTTAACTTCAAATTCTATTAAACCTCAAACTCTTATAGCCTTTTTTATAAAAACAGTATCTTGTCGCTCTTTCAATGATTTTGGCAAAGCCGAAATGTTAATGAAACAAACCATTTGGCACACAAAAATTTTACAACCATAGGCATTGGGGTTACTTTCTCTCCTAATCTTAAAGCTAACATTTATGAAGCTTCAAGGTTAGCGATGGTCTTTCAATCTAAATTACTACTTATTCACGTAGGTGATGTTTCAGAAGAAAAAAGACAAAAATTCGAAACAATTCTACAACCATTTATTGTAGATGGATTAGATGCACAAGTAGTGTTTCAGCCAGGTAAACCTGTTGATGCAATTTTAGAATCAGTCACAAAGCAAAATATTGACTTACTTATTTTAGGTGCTGTTAAAAGAGAAAGCTTATTAAAATATTATGTAGGTTCAATTGCGCGTAAAATTACACGTAATGTAAGCTGCTCTGTAATGTTGCTTATTAATCCCTCTATTGAGCGAGTACAATGCAAGCACATTGTTGTTAATGGTCTTGAAGACAAAAAAACGGAACAAACAATTGCAACAGCTTTTGTTGTGGCAACAGCTCTAGAGAGTGATAAAATTACCATTGTAGAAGAAATATCTCACGACAAAGTAGGTACAGTGGAAGATACTAAGTCACTACGAAAAACCAACTTGTTAAAAGAAAAAATAAAGCGTCAAGAAGATACACGTGTGCAAACAATATTATCGCACATTCCTGAGGCTCATAAAAAAAATCAAAATATAGCAACTCAGGCTATTTTTGGAAAAAGAGGTTATAGTATTGGGCATTACGCTCAAGTAGTTCGGGCAGATTTATTAGTGATGAATGCTCCTGAAAAGTCAGGGTTTTTTGATCGATTATTTCCACACGATATTGAACACATTTTAACTGAACTGCCTAACGATATTTTAATAATTAGATGAGTCCTAAAAAAAACAACTTAAGCTTATTCTTTAAAGCATTACCTAAAAATATATTTTCAGGTTTTGTGGTAAGCTTAATTGCGTTGCCTTTAGGTCTTGGTCTTGCAATGGCAAGTGAAGCGCCTCCAATAGCAGGAATTATTGCTGCTGTTGTTGGTGGTGTTTTAGTTTCTATCTTAGGTGGAAGCAATGTTACAATTTCAGGTCCTGGAAATGGATTAGTGGGAGTGCTTCTTGTCGCGATTACAACTTTAGGGATCGAAGGTGCTTATGCTGCTATTATTTGCTCCGGTATTTTATTAATTCTATTAGGGTTTTTGAAAATGGGGAAATTAGCAGATTTCTTTCCTTCATCAGCAATTCAAGGAATGCTTGCTGCCATAGGGCTAATAATTTTAGGAAAACAGTTTCATATTATGATGGGTAATAAACTATCTCTCGATGGAAGTATTGCTTATTTATTAGAAATTCCTTCTACAATAATTGGAGTATTTAAATACACAGACTCAGGGTTAATTTTTGCAGCTATAGCTGGTATTAGCTCTTTATTTATAATGGCGTTTTATGGTAAAATTAGAAACCGCTTTTTACAACTAGTTCCTGCTCCTATGTGGATTGTTCTAATCGCAATTGGTATTAGTTATTATTACGAACTAGTATTACAACAACCAAACCCAGTAAGCCCAGAATATATGATTTCTGGTATCCCTGCTCCAGCTCAAATTATTAATGAAATTCCTACACCTAATTTTAGCGCAATTGCAAGTGGATCCTTTTGGGTAAGCGTTTTAGCACTTACATTAATTTCAAGTATTGAGTCATTACTTAGTATTAAAGCTGTAGATAAATTAGACCCTCAAAAAAGACGTAGCAATGTAAATCGCGATTTAAAAGCACTTGGTCTTGCTACTATAGGTAGTGGGTTTTTAGGGGGCTTAAATGTAGTTACTGTAATTGCCCGAAGCTCTGTAAATGTAAATAATGGAGGTAGTAATCGAAGTGCCAACTTTGCTCACGCAAGTTTTCTAGTAATTTTTATCGTTCTTTTTAGTAGTCAATTAACTAGGATACCACTACCCGCTTTAATGGCTATTTTAGTCTATACAGGATATAAATTAGCTTCTCCAAAATTAATTGGAAAGCTTTTTTCAATAGGAAAAGAGCAACTACTAATTTTCTTTACAACGCTTTTAGTAACACTCTTCGTAGATTTAATTACAGGTATTGTTGCTGGAGTGATTATGACATTTATCATTCATATAATTATAAATAAAGGAGCTTCTATTTTCTTCCGAAATGTCATGAAACCTAATGTTCTGATGTTTCAAGAACAAGCAACAGGTACATATTATATAAGTGTGAAGCACTTTTGTAGTTTCCTAAATTTCTATAAACTGAAACAAAAACTAGATGACATTCCTGAAAATAAAGACGTCGTTATTGATTTCTCTCTATGCCAGTTTGTTGACCATACCGTTATGGAAAATCTAAGTGGATACCAAGAGGTATTTGTAAAAAGAGATGGCCATTTTGATGTTATTGGTCTTGACTTGCATGGAACAGAAAGTGCTCACCCTTTTGCCTTACGACGTTTTGTTCCTGGTTTACAAAAGAAAGGAACAACACTCACAAAACGTCAATTAACACTTTCGGAAATTGCTAAAGATTTCAATATGCAGTATGAAGCTGGAAAACTTAGTGATACGCACTTTTTAGACTCATATAGGTTTTTCAGAACAAAGAAAATAGAGCGTGTTTATAATAGGTTGTTTACTAAAAAAAGTACGTTTAAAATTTTTGATGTTAACTATTCAGAAGGAGAATTTATTGCTAAAGAGGAAGTAAAAACAACAATGCTTCATATAAAACTAGATCAAAATATTCCAACATTTACACTGGATCGTGAAGGTTTTTTAGAAAAAGTATCGCTACTAGCTGGTTTTAAAGATATCCCTATTGATAACCATAGCGACTTCACAAAACGTTTTTATTTAAAAGGTCAAAATGAAGCCTCAATCAAAGAGTTTTTTAATGATGAACTTGTAATATTCTTTGAAAGCAATCCTTATTATCATATTGAATCTAATGGCGAAGCACTACTTATCTATAGTAAAGAGCGAATTGCTGGAATAAAAGAAATTAAGAGTTTGAGAGATTTTGGAGAACGATTAGAAACTACAATATCTTCAAGAAAATTACAACCTGTTGAAATTTTCTAGTCTTTTTAAGTATTATGTATGTGTTCATTTATGAAAATGTATTGAAGTAATCTTAATAAAATCTTAACTTTATCATACATGAACTGTCCTTTTTGTAATTTGCATCACCTATGAAACTACACCCTATTGAAGCGGGAAATTTTAAGCTAGATGGCGGCGCTATGTTTGGCGTGGTTCCAAAATCTCTTTGGACTAGAACTAACCCTGCAGACAGCAATAACATGATTGATATTGCTGCACGTTGTTTATTAATAGAAAACGGAAATCGATTAACTCTAATCGACACCGGTATGGGTAATAAACAATCCGATAAATTTTTTGGTTATTATTTCCCTTGGGGAGATTACTCACTCGATAGCTCACTTAAAAAAGCAGGGTTCCATCGAGATGATGTTACCGATGTTTTTATGACACACTTACACTTTGACCATTGTGGTGGTAGTGTACAATGGAATAAAGACAAAACAGGATATGAACCAGCTTTTAAAAATGCAAAATTTTGGAGTAATAAAAATCATTGGGATTGGGCAACAAACCCCAACCGAAGAGAGAAAGCTTCTTTTCTAAAAGAGAACATATTACCAATGCAAGAAAGCGGCCAATTGAATTTTATCAATAGTGCCACAAGTAGCATTTCCGAAGAAAATAATACGCACGATTTTTTAGCTAACACACCCCTTGACTTTGGAACTTTCTTCGCAGATGGACACACTGAAAAACAAATGCTTCCTGTAATACAATACAAAGGAAAGAAACTTGTTTTTATGGCAGATTTACTACCAACAACTGGCCATCTACCATTACCTTTTGTGATGGGTTATGATACAAGACCACTGCTTACAATGCCCGAAAAAGAAAAGTTTTTAAACGCGGCAGCAGACAATAATTATTATTTATTTTTGGAGCACGATGCTCATAACGAGATTATTACAGTAAAACATACTGAAAAAGGCGTACGTCTAGATCAGACTTATACATTTGACGAATTATTTAATTAACAATCACCTATGACAATTTTAAAATCATCATTTATTGCAATTGCAGCAGCTTCATTATTAGCAAGTTGTGGCTCAGGATCAGCTCCTATTATTTCTACTCCTGTAGAAAACATAGACATGCTTCCTTTAAAAATAACTCCTATTTCTGACGCACAATTAAAAATGTGGAGTGATTTGGATTTACAAAATGACACTATTCCAGGAATGGGAGTAGATCGTACTTATACTGAAATTATTAAAAACCGTAAAGGTCAAAAAGTAATTGTAGGTGTTATAGATAGTGGTGTTGATATTGAACACGAAGATTTAAAAAACGTAATCTGGACAAATCCTGGCGAAATTGCAGGAAATAATAAAGATGACGATGGTAATGGATATGTTGATGATATTCACGGATGGAACTTTTTAGGAGATATCGTAGCTGAAAATTTAGAATATGTTCGTATCGTTAAAAAATTGAACACTAAATATGAAGGTAAAACGGAAGCATCAGTAAGCGCTGCAGACCGTGAAGAATTTGCTCTATATCAAAAAGCAAAAGCTGAAATGAGTAAAGAGATTGAACAAACAAATGCTAATGTAACTCAATACACAGGTATCCTTAGTCAATTAAAGCCAGCTCACGCTGCAATGACAAAAAAATTAGGAAAAGCTGATTATTCTAAAGCTGATTTAGCAGGAATTACTAACCCTACTGAAGCTGAGCAACAACAAATAGGGTTGTTAACACAAATGCTAAACTATGACGATACTATTCCTGCTTTCATTAAACAAGTTGAAGGTGGAGTTTCGTACTTCCAAGGTCGTTTAGATTCGCACTTTAACATGGATCGTAATTTTAGAGCTGAAGTTTTAAAAGATGATGCAGATGATGCTTCAACTAAATATTACGGTAATAACGATGTAGATGGTCCAGATCCTAAAAAAGAAGATGCAAAACACGGAACTCACGTTTCTGGTATTATTGCTGCACAACGTAATAACGGTGTAGGAATGAACGGTGTTGCTCAAAACGTTGAAATTATGGTTGTACGTGCTGTACCTGATGGAGATGAATACGATAAAGATATTGCAAATGCAATTCGTTATGCTGTTGATAATGGAGCAAAAGTAATCAATACTAGTTTTGGTAAATACTACTCAACGCACCCAGAATGGGTAATTGACGCAATTAAATATGCAGCTAAAAAAGATGTGTTAATTGTTAACGCTGCAGGAAACGAAGGAATCAACCTTGATGAAAATATAGTATATCCAAATGACCAAACAAAAACTGGCGCTGAATACAGTGATACTTTTCTAACTGTTGGAGCTTTAAACTACAAATACGGTGGTGAACTAGTTGCAAATTTCTCAAACTACGGTAAAACGAATGTAGATGTTTTTGGACCAGGAGTTAAAATCTGGGCAACTACACCATTAAATACTTACGAGTACTTACAAGGAACATCAATGGCTGCACCTAATGTTGCTGGTGTTGCTGCAATGATTAGATCGTACTACCCAAAACTATCTGCTAAGCAAGTAAAGCAAGTTTTAATGGATAGTGGTTTAACAACTAAAACCCCTGTCGTACTTGGTGGAGATCCTTCAAACACTGCTCCGTTTAGTTCAATTTCAACTTCAGGAAAAATGGTAAACATGTATAACGCATTTATTATGGCGTCTAAAATGTAACACTCGTTCTGCCTTTCAATTAGAAAGGTAATGGAGCAAATAAAATACACACAAGTCCTCGGCTCCGCTTGGATACCAAAGTAAAATGGTATTTCAGTGAAGCTGAGGATTTTTTTTAAACTAAATTATACTATGAAATATCTATTAAATTTAAGCTTGGCATTATTTTTCTTCGGAAATGTGACAGCTCAAAACAACACAAGCTATTGGCAACAACACGTTGACTACACAATGGAAATTGATGTTGATGCTGAAAAAAATCAATACAAAGGAGAACAAACACTTGAATACACAAACAACTCTCCAGATGTATTAGACAGAGTTTACTTTCACCTCTATTTTAACGCGTTCCAACCTGGAAGTGAAATGGACGTAAGATCTTTATCTATTGAAGATCCAGACCGTCGTGTTGGAGACAGAATTTCAAAATTAGCTCCAGACGAAATAGGGTACATTAAACCAACAAAGTTAAAACAAGATGGTAAAAAAGCAGCTTATTTTATTGAAGGAACTGTAATGACAGTATTATTAAATGATGCAATTAAACCAGGGAAAAGTACCACTTTTAAAATGGAATGGGATGCACAAGTACCATTACAAATTAGACGTAGTGGACGTGATAATGAAGAAGGTGTTCGTTTTTCAATGACACAATGGTACCCAAAAATAGCAGAATATGATTTTCAAGGATGGCACGCAGACCCATATATTGGGCGTGAGTTTCATAGCCCTTGGGGAGACTTTGATGTTACAATCAATATCGACGAAGAATATGTGGTTGCAGCAACAGGATATAGCGCTGAAAATGTAAAAGGATCAACAGAATACAAAGACGTAAAAAAAGGAAAAAAAGGAACTCGTACTTGGAATTTTATAGCGCCTAATGTTCATGACTTTACCTGGGCTGCAGATCCAGATTATATTCACGATCAGTATGATGGGCCTAATGGTGTTACATTAAACTTTTACTACAAAAACAACCCAGAGATTAAAGAAAACTGGAAAAATCTTCAGCCTAAAACTGCTGAAATGTTAGATTATTATAACAAAAACGTAGGTCTTTATCCATACAAACAATACTCTGTAATTCAAGGTGGTGATGGTGGTATGGAGTATGCTATGAGTACTTTAATTACAGGAAATAGAAAATTTGGAAGTTTAGTTGGTGTTACTGCTCACGAATTAGCACATACTTGGTTTCAGTTTTTATTAGCAACTAATGAAGGTAAACACGAATGGATGGATGAAGGATTTACTTCATATATTTCTGACGAGGCTATGAATTTTATCAATAAAGATAATAACCCTAACCCACATTCAGGATCATATAGAGGTTATGTATTTTTAGCTAATAGCGGTAAAGAACAACCACAAACAACTCACGCAGACCGTTATGCAAGTAACCGTGCTTATGGTATTACAGCATATAGTAAAGGCGCTGTTTTCTTGACTCAATTAGGATATGTTATAGGAAAAGAGAACTTAGATAAAACACTAAGAAAATACTTTGCAGATTGGGCTTTTAAACACCCTACCCCTAACGATTTTATTAGAGTTGCTGAAAAAGTGAGTGGATTAGAACTAGACTGGTATTTAATGGACTGGACACAAACTACAAACCAAATTGATTATGGTATTAAAAGTGTAGAAACAAGAAAAAATGCGACTGTTGTTACATTAGAGCGAATAGGCTTAATGGGAATGCCTATTGACCTTGATGTAACTTATACGGATGGAACTCAAGAACAATTTTATATTCCGTTACAAATGATGCGTGGTGAAAAACCATCAGATTTCATCGATTACAAAAGAACAATCTCACCAGATTGGGCTTGGGCTTATCCTACTTACGAATTAAGTATTCCAAGTACTAAAAAAGTAAAGTCAATGATGATTGATGCTTCTAAAAGATTAGCTGATGTAAATCCTGAAAATAACAGTTGGGGTATTGAAGTTGAAGAAAAATAAAATTTTCAAACTTTAATTAAGTCTATTATTAATTCCTCTCTATTTAAAAATGGAGAGGTTTTTTTTGGATTTAAAAGCAAGATAAATCACATTCTAATTTCTAGTACTTTTGTTTTATGGGTTTAACATTTCCGAAGCAAGAAAAATTAAAATCTCGAAAGGCCATTAAACAGCTTTTTGAAGATGGAAAAGGCATATCTAAATATCCTATAAAATTATTATATCTGCCCGTAGAGAATGTTGATTACAATCAAGCAGGTTTCGCTGTTCCCAAACGAAACTTTAAACTTGCAGTAACAAGAAACAAGCTTAAGCGTTTATTAAGAGAAGCATACAGATTACATAAAACGGAACTCATTGAAAAGGACGGCACTAACTTTGTGATACTTTTTATCTACGTTGGCAGAACGGAACTCCCATTTGCTACTTTAGAAAAAACGATGTTCAAACTTCTTAAAAAACTAAATAATGAAACTCTATAGTCTACTATTTGCACTTTTATTTTTAGTTTCTTGCGATGAAGCTCCTTCAAACAATGGTTTTTTTAAAACCAGTTCGCCAGAATATGGCCTTGAAAACGATATGATGGTAGAAGAATCTATGATCGTTTCCTATGAAACTGAAAGCCCTCAAGCTCCAAGTCAAGAACAAAAAATAATTAAAACTGGGAATCTCTCTTTTGAAACTCAAGAACTGGAGAAAACTCACGAGAAAATTAAAACGCTTTCAAAACAATATGAAGGTATTATTCAACAAGATGTCTCTGGTAAAAATTATAGTCGTGTTTTTCAACAAATGACTATTAGAATTCCATCTAAAAACTTTCAGGTATTTGTGGACGGCATTAGTGATGGTGTGGCATACTTTGATAGACGTGAGATAAGCCAGCGTGACGTAACTGAAGAGTTTGTTGATATTGAAGCTAGATTAATTGCAAAAAAGGAATTAGAAAAACGATACTTAGAGTTATTAAAGCAAGCTAAAAATGTAAAGGAAATGCTTGAAATTGAGCGTGAGCTTTCTACAATTAGAGAAGAAATTGAAGCAAGACAAGGAAGATTAAAATACTTACAAAGTCAAGTTTCAATGAGTACCGTACACTTAGATTTTTACAAGACAACAGCTGAAACTGGAGTCACACTTTCCTACGGACAGAAAATAAAAAACGCCTTACAAGGAGGATGGGATGGAATCTCCATTTTCTTTCTAGGTCTTTTGTATATGTGGCCGTTGTTTGTTTTAGCAATTATTGTTATTTTGGTAATCCGTTGGTTAATTCGACGTTCAAAACGAACAAAATCTACTACTAACGATTAACAATATTGTTTATTTACTTTCAGTTTATTTTCTGAAATTTTAAACATTTTATAGCGTCTTAATAGTATAAAGAGAGAATAAAATCATATTATTTGTAGGATTTTGGCTTTGCCAAAGTACCTACAAACGGTTCTAAATAAATAGTTCCCCAACTTATTGGGCATTTAACATGAAAAAGAAAATCATCCTTCCAGTTGTAATATCGGCAATTGTATTTGCCTCAGTAGGTTTTACAACGGTAGTAAAAAGCGACTTTTTTGAGATTGCCAAACAACTCGAAATTTTTACAACACTTTACAAAGAGTTGAACATGAATTATGTGGACGAAGTTACGCCCGCAACATTGATGGATAACGCAATTAAAGGGGTTTTAGAGGATCTAGATCCTTATACTATTTACTGGAATGAACAAGCTGTTGAAGATGCTCGTATTAAAAACAGTGGTGTGTATACTGGTGTGGGTGCTACAATTAGAAGTACTGGCGAAAAATTAATTGTTGTTGAACCATTTAAAAATTATCCAGCTGATAAAGCAGGATTAAAAGGCGGAGACGAAATTATTAAAGTTGGTAACATTTCAGTTGATGGATATGAAGGTGATCCTCGCGACTTATTAAAAGGGAATGCAGGTTCTAAAGTGGAAGTAACTTATTTACGCCAAGGCAAAAAAAATACAACCGAAATTGAACGTAGTTCGGTCGAAGTTAATGCGGTACCGTATTATAAATTAATTGAAGGTGATATAGGCTACATTGTATTATCAAAATTTAATAAGAAAACAACTACGCAAACAAAAAGTGCCCTTGAAGATTTAAAGCTACAAGGAGCAACAAAAATTATACTTGATCTTAGAGGAAATCCAGGTGGTTTACTAAATGAAGCGATCAATATTGTAAACCTTTTTGTTCCAAAAGGAGAAGTAATTACAACAACTAAATCGGTAATTGAAAAATATAATAAAACATATAAAACTACAAGAGAACCTGTAGATACCGAAATTCCATTAGCAGTACTTGTAAATGGTCGTAGTGCATCGGCTAGTGAGATTGTTTCAGGGGGTTTACAAGATCTTGATCGTGCTATTGTTGTTGGTGCCCGTAGTTTTGGGAAAGGGCTTGTACAGCGCCCTAAAAAGCTTACTTACGGTACTCAATTAAAAGTTACTATTTCCCGTTACTATACACCAAGTGGTCGTTGTATACAAGCATTAGATTATTGGAATCGTGATGAAAATGGAGATCCTGTTAGAAAAGATGCTAAAGAATACAGCGCTTTTAAGACTAAGGGTGGAAGAACAGTTTATGATGGTGGTGGAATTTTACCAGATATTGAACTTGAAACAGCTAAATTTAGTCCTGTTACTACTGCCCTATTGAAAGACAATGCGATATTTGATTATGCTACGGAATATTACTACAAAAATCAATTAACAGATTGGACAAATTTTAAAATTACCGATTCTGATTTTCAAAATTTTATGAGTTATTTAAAAGATAATAACTTTGAATACGAAACTGAAACTGAAAAAGAATTTGAAAAAGCACTTAGAAAGGCTGATGACGATGATTTAAAAAATGATATCAGTAGTAGTTATAATGCATTGATGGTAGCTTTAGATCAAGCAAAAGACAAAAAAATAGTCAACAAAAAAGCTGAAATTATGTCGCTTATGAGTGATGAAATTCTAAAAAGATATTTTTATAAAGAAGGTTTATATGATTATCAAGTAGTAAACAATCCTGAAATTCGTGCAGCAATTGATGTACTGAATGATGAGAAGAAATATAAGAAGATATTGAAATAATAGTACTTCATTTTAAAAATCTACAAACAGTTTAAAAAGCAAGATGCTTTTTAAACTGTTTTTTGTAGTATTATTTTCATAACTTTATGTAAATTATTTGGTTATGAAAAAATTATATCTCCCTCTTATTCTACTATGTCTTTTAAGTGTTTTTCTACTTTCCTGTCAAAGTCATGATGACAATAGTGATATTGCGATTAATGAACCTTTATATTTAGTTTTAGACACTAATAAAGCACTTCGAAATCAAGAAGTAAATTTTTCTTTAATAAGTGAAGAAAATGCTGATTTTACGTCACAAGCGAAATTTTTTGTTGATGGAAATCTAATATCAAACACAACATTTTCTTCAGCAACAGAGGGCACTCACGAGGTATATGCTACATATAATTTAGGGGGGTTGAAACGACTACAACTGCTCAAGAACTAGAAATTTTTATTCCTAAGAGAAAAGTTCTAATTGAAGATTTTACCGGTACTTGGTGTGGATTTTGTGTGCTAATGACAAGTCTAATTAAAGAGGCAAAAGAATTTACTCCTCACCTTGTTTCTGTTGCACTACATGATAATAGTGCTTTTAGTGGAAGTGACCCATACGCCATATTTGAAACTTTTTATTTGAAGGAAAGTTATGGGGTTTTAGGATTTCCAACAGGAGTAATTAATAGAGACGAATTTTGGGATAGAGATAATATTACACCCCAAGTCATGGAAGTTGCAGGTAAGGAAACTTCAATAAGTCTATCTATTAATTCTCAAGTTGAGAATAGAAAACTTACTATTGATCTCTCGTTAATTTCAGAAGAAAATTTACAAAATAAAAAAATTACAATTTTTATACTTGAAAATGGTTTAGTCTATCCACAAGTAAACTATCTTAATGAAGATCCAGAAAGCGAATGGTATGTTTTAGGTCCAATTATAGAAGACTTTGTTCACAACGATGTACTTAGAATTTCTTTAACTGATGCTCTTGGAGACTCTTTACCTGAAATAAATGCTCTAAGTCTATTCGAAAAAAAATATTCTGTAGACATCCCAACAAAAATAACATTGGAAAATATTGTAATCGTTGCTATTATTTCTGACGAAGATAATAAAGCAATGAATGCTCAAGAGGCTCATGTAGGCGAATTTAAACAATTCGAATAAACCTAAAACATCTATTTTAATATGAAAAATTTAAAACTATTAGTAAGCATTGGGTTAATAGTATTATTGACTGTTTCTATTTCTTGTAAAACAGATGACACAATTTATATAATAAACGATACTGCTAAACTAGAATTAGAATTTAATAAAGGCTTAAGAGGTCAAGAAATTTCTTTGTCTTTAGAAGGATCTAACGGAGAAAATTTCTCAGAAGAAGCTACATTTTATATTAATGGAAGTATGATTGAAAGTTCTGTTTTTTCATCACAAAATATTGGAAGTTATGAAGTATTTGCAGAATACAATTTAGCAGGAACGATTACACAAACCCCAACACAAAATATTGAAATAATAATTCCCAAAAATAAAATTTTTCTTGATATGGTATTGGATCGTTCTCATGGCCAAAGCCCAAAAATAAATTCATATCTCAAAGAAGCTAAAACTTATTCTAGTAATATTATAAATATTAGTTGGATAACTACTAGAATAAACCCTGACGATATTGATCCTTTAACAACTATAGAAGCTGGGTATATGAATAATAATTTAGGAAATCCGTCCTTTCCATCTGCTTACATAAATAGAGATGGTTGGTTTTCAGTCAATAACATAGAAAATCTTGTTACTGAAGCTGACGGTATTGATTCTTCATGTACTGTAGGCATTTCATCAATACTTAATAACCAATCATTAACTATTGAAATCAATGTTGTTGCAGAGATAGACATGTTTGAGTATAAATTAGTTGTTTACTTAATTGAAGATAATGTAATAGGACCACAAAAAAATAGTCTCAACAACAATGAAGCAAGTGAATGGTTCGGAAAAGGTGATCCTATTCCTAATTTTCAGTATAATAATCTCTACCGAAAATCGGTCTCTAATTTTTTAGGAGACTACATGGAATTTACACCAGCTTTAACTGCTTTTACTAAAGAATTTGAGATTGATATTCCAAACAATTATAATACTGAAAATCTAAAAGTGTTAGCATATATAACAAATGGGGAAGATTTTATTCCGATAAACTCTCAAATAGCGAACATTAACACTAAGGTAGCGTTTGAATAAAATAGTATATTAATTAGCTATTTCTCTTTTATTTGTAGCGTATTAGTGATAATTATATCATTAATCCTTTACCATAGCAATATGTGGAATACCATCTTCAAGGTACCCCTCGCCTATTTGTGAAAACCCATGGCTTTCGTAGAATTTTTTAAGATGCTCTTGAGCTGATAGTTTGATGTTTTCTGTTTTATAATGCTCTTTAATAGCTTTTAAAGAAGCTTTCATTATTACATGACCATAACCAAAAGCACGTTGATCTTTAGGTACCACAACTCTTCCTATTGCAGCTTGTTCAAAATAAATACCTGGTGAAAAACATCTTGAATATGCAACAACTTTACCATCCTTCTGCCCTATTATATGTAGCGCTTTAAAATCTTTACCATCAATATCGTGATACACACAATCCTGTTCTACTACAAAAACTTCGCTGCGTAATTGTAGTACATTATGAAGTTCTATTGGTGTTAATTCATCGAATGTTTTTATAGTAATTTCCATAGTTTGAAGTATTGAAAGTTGGCATAATTATTAATCCTGTACAATTAACTCTTTAGGATCATCTTTATTTAATTCAGGTTGCAGCGTAACGTGATTAATTTGAAAGCTATGATATAAGAGTTCTTCTATTTCTTCGGAAATTTTATCAAATTGAGAAATAGTGATATCGGTTGTAAATTCTAAGTGAGCTTCTAGATGAATTTCCTTTTCATTAAGTTGCCATACGTGTACATGATGAACATTTTTAATAGTATTAACTGTTTGTATTTTCTCGCTAATTTCAGATAAATTAAGATGATCTGGAGTAAAAAGCATTAATACTTTAAAGCTTTCTTTTAAAAGTTGATATCCCATAATCACTAAATAAATAGCTATTAAAACTGTCAATACACTATCTACCCAAAACCAATTATAATATTTCATTAATAGTCCACCAATTAACACAGCAACTGAAGCAGACATATCAGTTAGTAAATGTAAATATGCCGAACGCATATTCATATTATTATTTGCCTCTTTTCGAAGTAATAAAACACTAAATCCGTTTGCAAGAATACCTAATAATGCTAACCAAATTACAATAGAACTCTCAATTTCTTGAGGATCTAAAAACCTTTGTACCGCTTCGTACACTAAATAAATAGCTACAATTATTAATGAAAGTGCATTTATAAATGCTGCTATAATTTCAGCTCTTTTATACCCAAAAGTACGCTCAAAAGAAGCCTCTTTTTTTGAATATAAATCGGCAATATAACTTACAATTAATGATAGAACATCACTGAAATTATGTAGTGCATCACTCAATAGTGACAAACTACCAGAAATTAAACCACCTATTACTTGTGCCACAGTAATAGCAATGTTTAAAAGAATTGATAGAAGCAATTTTTTACCCTTTAAATCTGGGTGGTCGTGTGTATGACTATGTGAGTGATTGTGTGACAAGAAAGATTTTTATTTACTATAAAATTACTTAAATAGGAGAAATTTACGGTAGTAAAACTCGCATATATTATATAAAAAATAAGGATCAAAAGCTAAAATAATAGTTAACTTTTGACCCTTTATATATTTAATTATTGGAGTATTACATACAAATTTTATCTATACGATTTTGATGTCTACCTCCTTCAAAATCAGTATTTAAATATGTTTCAACCATTTTTACAGCTTGTGGAATTGATGTAAATCTTGCCGGAATACATAATATATTAGCATCGTTATGTAAACGAATAAGTTCAACAATTTCATTAGTCCAGCAAATTCCTGCTCTAACTTTAGGATATTTATTAGCCGTCATTGCAACACCATTAGCACTACCACAGATAAGAATTCCGTGAGGTACTTCACCGTCGTTAACTGCCTTTGCAACTGGATTAGCAAAATCTGGATAATCAACACTATCTAAAGTGTCAGTTCCATAATTAATAACTTCAAGGCCTTGCGCTTCAAGATATTTTACAATGGCAAATTTATAATCTGGTCCTGCGTGGTCGTTTCCTATGGCTATTTTCATTTTAATATTCCCAAAAAAAGGGTGTTTTTAATGATTAGTAATTTTATACAAAGGTAATCAAGTTTACAGATGTATAATTACATCAAAAGTGCATAATATAAGCTTACTTTTTTCATAAAATACAATTAATCAACACATAACATTTAATTAACATTTTAGTTAACAACTATGTTTATATTTATAAGTTAGAAAAGGATAGAAAAAGTTGCATAAGTGATTTGAATAGTTCATATCCATAATTAAATCGAAATACCTGAATATAACTTTACTATTTATAGGTGAGTTATTAGATAAAAAAGTGAGTTTTCAAACAAGAAAAAATAAAATTTTTATTAAAAAAACCTTGTTAATTCACCTTATCAACAATTGTTAACAGTACTACTTAAACTGTTAAATTTCAAGAGATAAAATTAATGATATCTTGTTAATAACCTACACAAAACAAACTACAACTATTAAAACAACACTTGTGCTATAAAGTTATGCTACATGTTAACAAGCTATCATGACTATCATTTTTATTTTAAATTTTTAAAAAAGAAAAGATGTTATATATATAGTTGTTGATAACAGGGATAACTATCAATTTTCCTTTTTTTTTACTCTGAAATATGACGTATTTAAAAAGTCTTAAAAGAAAAAAGGAACCTTAAAATTTCTGAAACACTCAATTTTTAAAATTCCATTAATTGAGGAAATTTATTATGTATTAGAAGAAAATTATTGGTTTAAAAAAAACAAATTAAACAACACTTAAATGACTATTATCTTCTAATGAATTGATAATAATTTTCGCTTTTTCAATATCATTTATGTGAACTCTTAATCGAATTCCTCCAACCGCGTTACTATGAAATTGAAGAACGCTTATCATCATTTCATTTTGAAAAACATAACGTAAGTTTGCCTGTTCCAACAAATGTTGAAGAACCGTATATTCACTTTGAAAAGTGAAAATAGCGATGGTTTTGAAGTCTTTCACTAGTAATTTATTAAATATGTTGATCAATTAAAATAACATTTCCATCAGGATCTAATACAACTAAACTAGCTGGTCCTGAGCTATTTTCATCAGCTTCCGTTTCTATTTCTATACCTTTATTTTTTAAAGATTTTTGTATTTTTCTTACATCGTCAAATTTTTCTAATACCTTTGCATCAACATCCCATCCTGGATTGAAGGTTAAAATGTTATTCTCAAACATCCCTTGAAACAGTCCAATTAAAGAATCTTCATTTTTCATTATTAAATATTTCCGTTCTAAATCACCAGCAAATACAGAAAATCCTAAGGTTTCATAAAATGACTTTGATACCTTAATATCTTTAACTGCTAGACTTATTGAAAAAGCTCCTAATTTCATAGTAATTTCTTAATGTTAAATAATAAAGATACAGATTAAATAAACATAAATTGTAGGCGCTAAAGTTCACAATCTTAAAACTTTACAAAATAAGGACTATTAGCAATTTATTACAACTACTTTTACACAATAACAGATTAAAAATGTCACAAAAATATAAGAAACGAGGACCTAAAAAGATTGATAATCTTTCACAAAATATACTTTCTATTTTACGAAAAGATCATTCTAAACCTCATAATTACAAACAAATTGCAGCAAAATTGAATCTTGACGATGCTAACAGCCGCAATCAGATTATTAAAAAATTGAAACAATTACAAGTAGAACAAACTATCCAAGAAGTGGATCGTGGAAAATATATAATTACGCCATCAAAAAACTATTACACAGGTCGTGTAGATATGGCTGGACGTGGCCAAGGTTACATAATTACAGATGATCTTGAGGAAGATATTTATGTAAAAAGTAAAAATTTAAACAAAGCTTTACACGGTGATACTGTGGAAGTTTATGTATTTAAACGTCGTAAAGGTGGTAAAACTGAAGGTGAAATTACTAGAATTATAGAACGTAAGAAAACCGAATTTGTAGGTACTATTGATATACACGAAAACTTTGCTTTTGTGTCTATGACAGACCATAAAATGCACGTTGACATATTTGTTCCAAAAGCAAAAATTAATGGAGCTGAACAAGGCGAAATGGTTCTTGTTGAAATGGAAGATTGGCCAGAAAAAGCTGACTCCCCTTACGGAAAGGTTATAAAACGCCTTGGAATGCCTGGCGAGCATAATACTGAAATACACGCAATTTTAGCACAATATGGTTTACCATATGAGTTTCCTATTGAAGTAGAAGAATATGCTAATACGCTAGACACTAGTATTCAACCAGACGAAATTGCAAAGCGTAGAGATATGCGTAAAGATTTAACCTTTACCATTGACCCAAAAGATGCTAAGGATTTTGATGATGCATTATCTTTTACAACACTAGAAAATGGTAATTACGAAATAGGAATTCATATTGCAGATGTTTCTCATTATTTAAAAATTGGAACACTACTCGACGATGAAGCTTATGAGCGTGCAACTTCAGTATATTTAGTTGATAGAGTAGTACCTATGTTACCTGAAGTACTTTCAAACGGTGCTTGTTCACTACGTCCACATGAAGAAAAATATACATTTTCAGCAGTTTTCGAAATGAATTCTAAAGCTCAAATTGTAAACCAATGGTTTGGTAGAACAGTTACCTATTCAGATGCTCGTTTTGCTTATGAAGAAGCACAGGAAATTATTGAAAATTACCAAGCAACAAAAGAAATAAACACAACTATTCCTGCTGAAATTTCAATAACTGATAAACAATATGATGTTGATGTGCCAATTGCGAAAGCTATAATTGAAATGGATCGTCTTGCTAAAATTATGCGTTCCGCAAGAATGAATAATGGTGCAATTTCGTTTGATAAAGTAGAAGTAAAATTCAAGTTAGATGAACATAATAATCCAGCTGGAGTTTATTTTAAAGAAAGTAAAGATGCTAATAAGCTAATTGAAGAATTTATGCTTTTAGCTAACCGTAGTGTAGCCGAATACATTGGTAAACAAAAGAAAACATTCGTATACAGAGTTCACGATGAACCGGATGACGAGAAAATTTCAGCATTAGAAAATATCATTAAGCAATTTGGTTATAAACTTGATACAAAGGATAAAAAGTCTACAGCTCAATCAATGAATAAATTATTGAAAGACGTAAACGGTAAAAAAGAACAAAACTTAATTGATACCCTTGCAATTAGAAGTATGAGTAAAGCGGTGTACACCACAAATAATATAGGCCATTACGGTCTTGCATTTGACTATTACACCCACTTTACTTCGCCTATACGTAGATATCCAGATGTAATGGTACATCGATTACTACAACGCTATTTAGATAATAAAGACAGCGCAAAAGCAGACACGTACGAAGAACGTTGTCAACACTCTAGTGATATGGAAAATTTAGCATCTAGTGCAGAGCGTGATAGTATTAAGTATATGCAAATTAAATACATGAAAGATCACGAGAATGAAGAATTCTTAGGAGTTATTAGTGGTGTTACAGAATGGGGAATTTATGTTGAAATAGTAAGTAATAAATGTGAAGGAATGGTACGAATCCAAGATATGCGCGATGATCAATACGAGTTTATCAAAGAGGATTATGCTGTTGTAGGCCGTAAATCTAATACTACATATACACTGGGTGATGAAATTTATGTTAAAGTAAAAAATGCAGACCTTGTTAAAAAACATTTAGATTTTACAATGCTAGGTCATAATAAAGAAAGTTAACAACTTTTTGTTTTGGAACGTTTTTTGAAAATATAATTTTTAAATAAAATAAATTTTTATGAAAAAGGTAGCTTTAGCAATAGTACTGTTGATAACTGCAGTAACTTTTGCACAAAATCGTATAGAAGAAAATATACCTGAATTTAAAGAAATTAAGGTATTTGATTTAATTGAAGTAGAATTAATTAAAGCTGAAAAAAATCAAGTAGTTGTCACTGGTGCTAACATCGATGAAGTAAAAATACTTACTGATGATGGTGTTCTTAAAATTAGAATGATGACTAAAACTAGATTTAATGGTAATGATACTAATGTTAAAGTATATTATACTAATCTTGAAATTATTGATGCTAATGAAGGAGCTATAATAACATCTGAAAATACTTTAAGACAAGAAAGTATTACTATCAAAGGTCAAGAAGGTGGCGAAGTTCACGTTGAAATAGATACTGAATCGGCTATTTTTAAATCAGTTTCTGGAAGTTCATTAACTATTACTGGATCCAGTAATAGTCAAGAAGTAACAGTTAATTCAGGTGGAGGTTTTAATGGTAAAGATTTAAAATCACTACAAGCTGAAATACATGTTACTGCAGGAGGTTTTGCTGATGTTAATGTTAGTGAAAATATCGAAGCAAAAGTAACTGCAGGTGGAACAATTACTATATACGGAAACCCTAAAAAAGTTAAAAAGAAAAAACGTCTTGGTGGAAAAATTAAGATGATGAACTAAGTAATTTATTTTACTAAATATAACTACGAATGATGATTCTTAAATTGTCATTCGTTTTTTTATATATTACTTTAACAACTTAAGCTTCATTAATAGATATATCTATTAATATACTACATCGTATTTAGCTATTGGTAGCGATAAAAAAAAGGTTTTGTACCTTTACGGCTCTATGTTTGACGGATTTCTTTTTGCAGCATTTTATGGTTTTTTCATGGCTTTTGCCGTGGGACCAGTATTTTTTACTTTAATTGAAACAAGTATTACAAAAGGTTTTAGAGCTGGAATAGCATTTGATGCAGGAGCAATTTTTGCAGATATTATATTTATTTTAATAGCTTATTTTAGTACCACTAAACTACTTGATAGAGTAAAGGATGATCCTGCTTTATTGATTTTTGGAGGTGGAATCTTAGTTACGTATGGTATAATATCCTACATGCAAACTTCAAAAAATCTTTACAAAATTGTTAGAGAACATCACGCACTTGAAGTTAAAAAAAACTTGGGAAGTCTTTTTATTAAAGGATTCTTTTTAAATTTTGTAAACTTTGGAGTTTTAGCTGGATGGGTAGGAATGATCATTCTTGCAAATGCACATAAATCAACACCAAGAGGAGTTTGGTTTTTTATAGGTACTGTACTTGTGGTATTTATTTCAGTAGATATTTTAAAAATTGCCTTAGCAAAAAAACTTAAAAATAAAATGACACCTCGTTTTACTGTTAAAACAAAAAAATGGGTGAGTATTTTTATAATTGGATTTGGAGTATTAATGCTTGTACAAGGTATTTTCCCTAAAAGAATGAATGCTGAATTAGAGAAAATTCCAGTACCATTAGAAAATGTAGAACAACCTATTCCTACTTTAGATATACCTGATTAGAAATAGTATCGCATTTTTTAAAGACATATATAAAAACAAAAAACCTTCAGCGTAAACTGAAGGTTTTTTTGAGGCATCTAGCGGATTCGAACCGCTGTAGAAGGTTTTGCAGACCTCTGCCTAGCCACTCGGCCAAGATGCCAATAAATTCTACAAATGAAGAAATTACTTTCTATAGCACATATTGCAGAGCGCAAATATAAAAGATTAACCACTACATAAACAAAAAAACAACACCATTTTTAAATCTAATATAATCTAACTATGTTTTTAAGTACGGTAACTCCTTAGGCTGAAGTCATTGTAACACTAACCGCCTCAACATCTCCACCTATAGGTGGATTAATTTTAGAAACAGTGACAGTAACATAAGTAACCTCTGTATGTTCACTTAATATACGTTCAATAATACGGTATCCCACATTCTCTAAAAGTTTAGAGCGTTTTGCCATTTCTTCCTTTACAATACTATTTAAAGACACATAATCAACAGTATCCTCTAATTCATCAGTTTGCGCAGCGTGAAGTAAATTAGCATCTACTGAAAGATTTACTAAATAATCACTACCTATTTTTTCCTCTTCAGTTAAACAGCCATGGTTAGCAAATACGCGTATATTTTTTAATTCAATTTTACTCATAATTGTATGCTTTTGGTAAATATAAAATTTTACTCGCAGTTGCCGCTTTCAATTCACTAGATTTTAACAAGAAAAGGTATCTTTGTTATAATATTTTAGCCGAAATTTTAAGGGTTGATAATCTGTTAGAACCATTATTAAACAATTACTATTTCAGAAAAGAAACACTCATGAGCGAAGAAAAAGAATCATTAAATTTTATAGAACAAATCATTGAGGATGATTTAAAGTCTACACATTCTAAAGATGCATTATGCTTTAGATTTCCACCAGAACCTAATGGGTTTTTACACATAGGTCATGCGAGTTCAATTTGTTTAAATTTTGGACTTGGATTACGCTATGATGCCCCTGTTAATTTACGTTTTGATGATACAAACCCAGCTAAAGAAGAGCAGCGTTTTGTAGATGCAATTAAAAGTGATGTTCAATGGTTAGGATTTAAATGGGAAAAGGAATGTTACGCAAGTGATTATTTTCAACAATTATATGATTGGGCTATATATTTAATAAAAGAAGGTAAGGCTTATGTAGATTCACAAACAAGTGAAGCAATAGCAGAACAAAAAGGAACACCTACAAAAGAAGGTGTTAATAGCCCTTTTAGAGATAGAACAATTCAAGAAAATTTAGCATTATTTGAGCAAATGAAAACTGGTGAAGCACCAGAAGGAGCTCACGTTTTACGTGCTAAAATTGATATGAAATCAACTAATATGTTGATGAGAGATCCAGTTATTTATAGAACACTTCACAAATCGCATCATCGTACAGGAACAGATTGGAAAATTTTCCCAATGTATGATTGGACTCATGGAGAAAGTGATTACATAGAGCGTGTTTCGCATTCATTCTGTACTTTAGAATTTCTACCGCATAGAGAATTATATAACTGGTTTTTAGATCAAATTCACGAAGAAGGTACTCTTAGACCAAAACAAAGAGAATTTGCTCGCCGTAATTTAAGCCATACCGTTGTTAGTAAAAGAAAACTAGCTAGGCTTGTAGAAGATGGTGTAGTAACTGGGTGGGATGATCCTAGAATGCCTACTATTTCAGGATTGAGAAGAAGAGGTTATACGCCTGAGTCTATTCGAAATTTTGCAGATGGAATAGGAGTTGGGAAACGTGATAATCTAATTGATGTTTCAAGATTAGAGTTTAGTGTTCGCGATCATTTAAATAAAGTAGCAGACCGTGTAATGGCTGTTCTTGATCCTGTAAAAGTGGTAATTACCAATTATCCAGAAAACGAAACTGAATGGCTTGATGCTGAAAATAATCAAGAAGATGAAGCTGCAGGTTCTAGAAAAGTGCCTTTTTCAAGAGAATTATATATTGAAAAAGAAGACTTTAGAGAAGAAGCAAATAAAAAGTTTTTCCGCTTAAAACTTGGTAAAGAGGTTCGTTTAAAAAACGCTTATATCATTAAAGCAGAAAGCTGCATTAAAGATGAAAATGGGGAAGTAATTGAAATCCATTGTACATACGATCCAGATAGTCGTAGTGGAAGCGGTACAGAAGCTTCTATGCGTAAGGTTAAAGGAACTTTACACTGGGTTTCTATTAAAGACGCATTACCAGTAGAAGTTCGCTTATATGACCGTTTATTTACGGAAGCAGCACCAGATGCTAATAAGGAGGTAGATTTTATGGAATATGTAAATCCTAACAGCTTAGAAGTAATTACAGGATATGCAGAACCTAGCCTAAAAGAATTACAAGTTGAAGATAAAGTTCAATTTCAACGTTTAGGATATTTTACTGTTGATAAAGATACCACTGCTGATAAAATGGTATTTAATAAAACGGTAGGTTTGAGAGATTCTTGGGCTAAATTAGATGATTAATTTTAAATAAAAATATTAAGCCGAAATTTTAAAGTAATTAACATTTCGGCTAAAAAATTAAGATAATTTAAGAGTAAATAGCTGTTTTTAAGATAATTTTATAGATCTTAATCTAACTATTAACCGGTTGTTAACAAGGCTACTATAACATTGTAACTACCTTTGGTACTACATTAATTAATTTTTAAAAACATCATTATGGCATCAAATACAGGAACAACGTTATTAGCACTTTTAACTGGAGCAGCAATAGGAGCAGGAATAGGAATTTTATATGCTCCAGATCAAGGAAAAAATACTCGTAAAAAGATTTCAAAAGAGACTGCTAAAGCTCAAAAGAAACTAAATAAACAATTAAAGGAAACTCAAGAAGCTTTAGCTACAACGGCAAAGGATACTAAGTTAACTTTAGAACAAAAACTCGAAGGAGCAATATCTTCTGCTAGCTATAAAGCTGACGATGTTTTAACTGCTTTAGAAAGTAAACTTGAAAAGTTAAGAGCTCAGAATGCAAAATTACAATTAGATACTAAGAAGGCACAAGCTGATACAGCAGCTAAAAAAGCAACAGTATAATATGGCTTTTAAAGCACTTTCAGAAAATATTAAAATTAGCGGAGAGAAAACACAGGAATATTTAGAAAATACAGCAGAATATTATAAGCTGCGTCTTTTTAAATCTTCTATGAAGTTTACTACTTCACTAGTAAGTATGCTTGTGCTAGGAAGTATTGGTTTATTATTTTTAGCTTTCGTGTCAGTTGGTATAGCATTAATGATTAGCCGTATGATAGGTTTTCCATCAGCAGGATTTTTTATTGTTGCTGGATTCTATTTAATCGTTTTAATACTAATCGCTATTTTTGGAAAGAAATATATTGTTAAGGCAATGCTTTCTAAATTTTCAGATTTAATTGCTGATGAAGAAGAGTTTTCCGATACTATGACACAAGATAATACAGGAGTCTCTAAGGTTAGTGATACTAAAATTGATCAGCTACCATGAACAAAAATAAACCTTATACATCATTTGAAGAAATTGACCGTGATTTAAAACGGTTACAGTTAATGTCTGAAATTAGCAAAGAAGAGCTTAAATTAAGCTACAACCATGTTAAAGATAGCGTAACACCTTCTAAATTGTTTGGCAGTGTTTTAGGTGGAGTAGCAACAAGTAGTCTAGTCTTAAAATTACTAGCGCCTGTAGCAAGTTTTGGTGTTTCAAAGCTGATGTCAAGTTTTGATAAGAAAAAAAAGAAAAAATAACATTATTTTAATATCAAAAAAGCCCAACAAACATTCGTCTGTTGGGCTTCTTGCTTTCTCAAAGAGTAGTATTTAGAAAAAACGTTATTCTTCTGTTCCATATTCATCATCATACATAGATTCAGTAGGAGGAGGAGTACGTTTTTTACGTTTGTTTGTAATGCCTTTAGCTGCATTAGTTTTTTTCATTTCTTCACCTATTTGGTTACTTGCAACAAAACTAGCAATCATATCATTTAACATATTACTTCCAGATTGAGGAGAGTTAGGTAATAAAATTAAATTACTATTTGTTTCTTCTCCAATGGATTGTAGAGTATCATAGTGTTGTGTTACTACAATTAAAGCAGAAGCTTCTTGCGAGTTGATACCTACGTTGTTTAAAACATCAACACTTTCTTCAAGTCCGCGTGCAATTTCTCTACGTTGGTCTGCAATACCTTGCCCTTGTAAACGCTTGCTCTCAGCCTCAGCACGTGCTTTAGCTACAATTTTAATACGTTCAGCTTCAGCTTCATATTCTGCAGCGACTTTTTCACGTTCAGCAGCATTAATACGGTTCATAGCAGCTTTTACTTGTACATCTGGATCGATATCAGTTACTAATGTTTTAATAATATCATATCCATAATTAATCATTGCTTCATTTAATTCCATTTTAACCGCAATGGCAACGTCATCTTTACGTTCAAACACGTCATCTAACTTCATTTTAGGCACCTCTGCACGCACTACGTCAAAAACATAACTAGTTATTTGGTCATGTGGATTTTCAAGCTTGTAAAACGCGTCATAGACTTTTTCTTTAATAACTTGAAATTGTACTGAAATTTTAAGTCGAACAAATACGTCATCTTTAGTTTTAGTTTCTACTAATACATCAAGCTGTTGTACCTTTAAATTAATACGTCCCGCAATACGATCTACTCCAGGAATTTTAAATTGTAATCCCGATTGTCGTGTTCTGAAAAATTTTCCAAATCGCTCAATAACTGCAGCTGTTTGTTGTTTAACAGTAAATATTCCCGAGAAAAGAATAAAAAGTCCAAATAGAAATAATGGAATAAAAAAGAGATATCCGCCCATAGTGTTTTGTTTAAGGTTTAGTGTTAATATACAAAATTAAAGCTACTTTAGCATCACTAAAAATAGTTATAAATGAGTCATAAAAAATCAATTTTTGTTACAATCGTACTATTAATAAGCGTTACAGCTTTTGCTCAGCGCGGAGGAAGTAGAGGAGGTGACTATAATAGATTAGGATTACAGGCTGGTTATAGCATTTTTGACATTAGTACAAATGACTTACAAACCGAAAGTCAAGGTAGTTTTCAAGGAGGTTTTACAACAAGAGGCTCTTACAGAAATAATTTTGATCTTATTTATGGTATTAATTTTATTAGCAATAACATAGGTATTAAAGCAGGCTTACCTTGTGGAATACTCGATTGTCCTGAAACACAAACATTAACGTATAATATTATAGGGGCACAAATTAACCTACTTGCAAGCTATAATATTATCAAGCACAATTTATCTGTTGAACTTGGGCCAATGCTTATGATTAACGGAAAAATGAAACTTGATGATGATCGTTTTAAAGATTATATAGTAGAAGGATACGCTTTAACAACAGCTGAAGAAATCCAAAATATCAATACTATTAATGCAGCAATATTAGCAGGTATTACTGGAGGTCATGAAAATGTAAGACTAAACATTAACTATCAATACGGACTTACTAATATACTAGGTGGCCTAAATGATCAAAATTTAGAAAACACAGATTTTAAAGGTTATACCAGTACCATTACAGTAGCTGGTATAATCTATTTTTAATAAGGTTACCCAATAAATTTGATAGCTTTTTCAATTCTAGAAATACTACTATCTTTTCCTAAAATTTCAATAATATCAAATACATCTGGTCCTTTCATTTCACCTACAAGAGATAAACGTAAAGGCATCATTACTTTTCCAAAACCTATTTCATTAGAAGTAATCCATCCTTTTACAACTTCGGAAATATTCGCAGCTTTAAAATCGTCAACAGATTGAAGTTTTTCAACAACCTTTTTTAAAAGTTCAACAGTACCTTCTTTGAAAGCTTTACCTGCAGCTTTTTCGTTATACAAAGTAGGAGCTTCAAAAAAGAAGCTTCCTTGTTCCCAAAGATCACTCACAAAATTGGCTCTTTCTTTAATTAACGATGTAATTTTTTCTAAATCTAATGGAATACCATCTTGTGCATTTCGTAATGCTTCTGGTTGATGGCTTTCTAAATACTTACTAAACTCAAGTGCTAATGCACTATTGTCCATTTCTTGTAGATATTGATTTTGAAACCATTTTGTTTTATCTGGATCAAACTTAGCACCACTTTTATTAACACGTTCTAACTCAAAAGCAGTAACAAGTTGATCTAAAGAGAAAATTTCTTGCTCTGTACCTGGGTTCCATCCTAAAAAGGCTAGCATATTTACAACAGCTTCAGGTAAATAACCATCCTCTCTGTAACCTGCAAAAACATCTCCATCAGCAGTTTTCCATTCTAAAGGAAATACTGGGAAACCCATTTTATCTCCATCACGCTTACTTAACTTTCCTTTACCAACAGGTTTCATAATTAATGGCAAATGCGCAAATTTAGGAGCTTCCCAACCTAATGATCTGTAAAGTAATATGTGTAAAGCCATTGATGGTAACCACTCTTCTCCACGAATTACGTGAGAGATGTCCATTAAATGATCATCAACAATATTAGCTAAATGATACGTAGGCATACCATCACTTTTAAAAAGCACTTTATCATCAAGTATATTAGTATCTATTTGAATACCTCCTCTAATAATATCTTTTAAATGAAGTGTTTCACCTTGTGGTGATTTAAATCGAATAACATAGTTGTCACCAGCTTCGATACGACGTTGTGTCTCTTCTGCCGAAATATTTAATGAATTATCAAGTGATAATCTGTTATGCCAATTGTATATAAATGTTTTGCCTGCAGCTTCGTATTCTTTACGTTGTGCATCTAATTGTTCACCACTATCAAAAGCATAATAAGCGTGCCCACTTTCAATAAGTTGATCAGCATATTTTCTGTATACTTCTTTACGTTCACTCTGGCGATAAGGACCACAGTTTCCCGGTTTAGAAGGTGACTCGTCAAAAGGAATATTTAACCATTCCATAGCTTCAACAATATAGTTTTCAGCACCTTCAACATAACGAGTTTGATCTGTATCTTCTATTCGAAGAATAAAATCACCACCGTGTTTTTTAGCAAATAAATAATTGAATAATGCAGTACGTACACCACCTATATGTAAAGGTCCTGTTGGACTTGGAGCAAAACGAACTCTAACTTTTTGAGACATCGAAAACGTATTTTAATTCCGGTATAAGTTGGAATTTTGTTAATGAAATAGGGTAATTTTTTACCAATTGCAAAGGTATATATTCTTAAAAAGAAGGACTTTAGTTTTAGCGTTTTTTATAGCATTTACATTTATCTTACTATATTTAAAATTGACTCAGTGATAATCAATATTTAAATTGTTAAAATTATTTAGCAATTAGTACTATCATTAAAATTTCCGAAGTAAAAGACGTCCTTATTTTAAAGGTTTCATCTCATTAGGAATTTCTTTATTCATAACTTTAAACCACAGTGGCGGTACTAACGACAGTACCATTGAAGTAGGGTAGCCATATGGCATCTGTGGACTTATATCATGGTAATCTAAAAGTTGAAATTTTTTATGAGATCGGTAATGGTGATCGCTATGTCTTGTTAATTCGTAAAGAATAACACGACCAATTACGTGGTTAGAATTCCAAGAATGTATTTCGGTAACGCGTTCATATCTACCAGAGGCTTTTTTCTTTCTAATTAGCCCATAATGCTCAATATAGTTGATAGTTTCAAGTAAAATTACACCTGTAACTGCTATTATAAGCGCAATAATTAAAGCAAAACTTCCAAAGAAAAAATAGATAGTTGCTAAATAAGTTGCTTGTATAATCAAATACCAAAACATATCATTTTTAAAACTGAAATATGACAAATTTGATCGCTTTAGTAAGTCCCCTTGAATTTTCCACGCTTTTATATATTGCCTAAAAGTTGAAGTTAACCAAAACGAATAAACACTTTGATTAAACCTTGCTGTAGCAGGGTCTTCCGGTGTTGCTGCATTTAAGTGATGCCCAAAATTGTGTTCAATAAAAAAGTGCATATATAAGGCTGGAAGTAATAATAACTTCCCTAATAATCTTTCAAATTGTAGTTTTCTGTGTCCTAATTCGTGACCTACATTTATGCCATTACTACCCACTACAATTCCAACCGAAATAGTTAACCCAATTACCTCAAATGTTGAATAATTAGCTGTAGATAAATTTCCTAAAAACCAAAATATAATACCGAACACAATTGGTACGTTTAAGTATAAAAGCAAATTGTAATACTTATTTTCGTTTTTAGAGATACGTGACTTTTCGTCTAGATTTTCAGTTTTTACAGGGAGTAGTATTTCTAAAATAGGAATAATTACAAAAGTGAAAACAGGTGTAAAAAAAGACCAATAACTTCTAAATACAATGCCAACTACCGCAGTTAACGGAATTGCATAGGCTAGTAAATATTTTAAATCTTTCATTAACAGTGTTTTTCGGCTTATTTTTTGTGGAGTATAATTGTTGTAATTTAGATGTTCTGTAAAATTCAGAAAAAAACCTATGAGTTCATTTTCTCTTATCCAGCAAAAGCTGGAACAATTTATAAAAAAATACTATACAAACGAGTTGATTAAAGGAGCTATTCTTTTTTTCGCTATTGGTTTATTGTGGTTTCTTATCACATTACTGTTAGAGTACTTTTTGTGGTTGAACCCTTCTGGACGAACAATTCTTTTCTGGACGTTTGTTGTTGTTGAAGCAGGGTTATTTGTGCGTTTTATAGCATTTCCGTTAATGAAGTTGTTTAAACTACAACAGGGAATAAGTAATGAAGATGCTGCAACTATAATAGGGAGTCATTTTCCTCAGGTAAGTGATAAATTATTAAACGTTATTCAATTAAATCAAAACCAAAGAGAATCGGAATTATTAGCCGCAAGTATTGACCAGAAAGCTGGAGAAATGCAACCTGTGGTTTTTAATCAAGCTGTAAACTTTAAAAAGAACGCAAAGTATTTGAAATATGCGGCTATTCCATTAGTAATTTTTGGATTGGTTAGTTTACTTGGTGAGAAAGACACTTTTAGTAGTAGTTATGAGCGTGTTGTAAATTATGATACAGCTTATGAACCACCAGCGCCATTTAGTTTTTACGTGCTTAATGAAAACTTGAATGCAATTGAGAATAAACCATTTACAATTCAAGTTAGAACAGAAGGCGAAGCAGTTCCAGAAAAGGCAAGTGTAATTTATAATGGAGAAAGTTATTTTTTACAACAAACAGCACCAGGGGTATTTGAATATACTTTTTTACAACCTTATGAGGATATCACATTTGAGTTAAAAGCAAATAAAGTTACTTCGAAAGAATACTCTTTAAGTGTGGTTAAAACACCATCGTTATTAGGTTTTGAAATGATTTTAGATTTTCCAAGCTATACAGGTAGACGTGATGAGGTTTTAAAAAGCACAGGAAATGGAACAGTCCCTGAAGGAACCCGTGCATCTTGGAAAGTTCAAACAAAAAACACAGACAAAGTTTCGTTAAAACTCCGTGACACCAGCTTTTTATTCTCAAGTAAAGGAGATCAGTTTAATTTTGATAAAGGTATTTACTCCAAGTTAGATTATGCTATCACTACATCTAACTCAAATCTAAAGGAATACGAAAACCTTTCATTTACACTTAATGTAATCAAAGATGAATATCCCGAGATTGATGTGCAGTCTAAACAAGACAGCTTAAGTAGTGAAATAGTTTATTTTCTTGGAGATGTATCGGATGATTATGGTTTAACAAAATTGCAATTAGTGTATTATCCAGATGGTCAACAAGAAGCAAAAAAGTTTAAAACATTAACTATTTCTAAAAGTAATGTAGATCAATTTATATATACTTTTCCTGGTGATATAGATTTAACAGAAGGTGTTTCTTATGAGTATTACTTTGAAATATTCGATAATGACCAAGTTCACAATTTTAAGAGCACTAAATCTGGTGTTTATAATTTCAGAAAACTTACGGAAGATGAGTTAGAAAACGAACAATTGCAAAATCAAGATAATGCCATTAAAGGAATGGACAAAGCGCTTGATGAAATGAAGAAACAAGATAAGCGCCTTGAAGAAATTGAAAAACTTCAAAAAGAAAAAGAAGAGCTTAATTGGAACGACCAAAAAAAGCTAGAAGATGTTCTTAAACGTCAAAAACAGCAAGAACAAATGATGCAGAAATTTTCTAAAGAGCTTCAAGAAAATTTAGAAAATTTCCAGCCAGAAAATGAAGAAAAAGATCCTTTTAAAGAGAAACTAGAAGAACGTTTAGAAAAGAATCAAGAAAAATTAAAAGAGAACGAAAAGCTTTTAGAAGAATTAGAAAAACTTCAAGAAAAACTAACGAAAGAAGAACTTACCGAAAAATTAGAAAAAGTTTCAAAACAAAACAAGAATCAAGAAAAAAATCTTGAACAACTATTAGAGCTTACTAAACGCTATTATGTAAATAAGAAAAGTGAAAAGTTAGCTGAAGAGCTTTTTAAATTAGGAGAAGAACAAGAACAACTTGCTGACAAACCTAAGGAAGAAAATACGAAAGAGGAGCAGGAAAAAATCAACGAAAAGTTTGAACAGTACAAAAAGGAAATGGAAAAGCTTCAAGAAGAAAACGAAGCATTGAAAGATCCAATGAAAATGGAGCAGGATAAAATAGGTGAAAAAATAGTTGATAAAGAGCAAGAAAATGCTACTGATAAGTTAGAAAAGCAAGACTCAGAAGGTGCTAAAAAAAGCCAAAAGAATGCAGGAAAAAAAATGCAGGAAATGGGTCAACAAATGCAGATGCAAATGGCTAGTGGTGGCGAAGAGCAAATACAAGAAGATGTAGCGATGCTTCGCCAAATTCTAGATAATCTAGTAGTGTTTTCTTTTAGACAAGAAGGGTTGATGGAGGAATTTAAAACCACAGACTACGGAAATCCTATTTTTGGAAAAAGATTAAATATTCAAAACGATTTAAAACAAAATTTTCAACACATTGATGATAGCTTATTTACACTATCGTTGCGTCAACCAGCATTGAGCGAAGAGATAAATGAATCGATTACTGAGGTGCAATACAACATTGATAAGTCAATGGAGCGTCTTGCCGAAAATCAGCTTAGACAAGGTATTAGTAGCCAACAGTACACGGTAACAGGAACCAACGAATTAGCTAATTTGCTTACCAATATGTTGACTAATATGCAACAGCAATCTATGGGCCAAGGCAGTGGTGGTTCAGGTCAAGGACAACCTTCTCCAGGTCAAGGAAGTGGCTCAGGTCAAGGTTTTCAATTACCAGATATTATCGAAAAGCAAAAAAGTTTAGGTGAGAAAATGGAAGAAGGAATGGGCAAAGGTGAAGGTAA
This sequence comes from Patiriisocius marinus, assembly GCF_008974325.1. Taxonomy (GTDB): domain Bacteria; phylum Bacteroidota; class Bacteroidia; order Flavobacteriales; family Flavobacteriaceae; genus Patiriisocius; species Patiriisocius marinus. The sequence goes on from NZ_BKCG01000001.1 coordinate 864,700, forward strand.
TAAAGGAGAGGGTGAAGGAGAAGGAGAAGGTAAAGGAGAAGGAGAAGGAGAAGGAGAGGGTGAAGGGCAAGGTGAGGGCGAAGGAGATGGAGATGGAAAAGGAAGTGAAAACGGTAATGGAGGAGCGATTGGGAATGATAGTAAAGAAGGGAATGGTGAAAGCGAAAATAATGATGGTGAACTATATGAAATATATAAACAACAACAGCAATTGCGTCAAGAGTTAGAGGATAAGTTGAGTAAGGAAGGACTAGATGGTCGTGGAGGAGATTTGTTGAAAAAAATGGAACAGATTGAAGATCAGTTGTTGGATAAGGGGTTTAATCAACGTACACTTGAGAAAATGCTCAATCTTCAATATGAATTACTAAAACTAGAAGAAGCAGATTTTGAACAAGGCCAAGATACTAAACGTGAATCTCAAACCAATAAAAAGAAGTATAACAATACTTTACGTATGACACCAGAGGATATAAAAAAGTACTTTAATACAACCGAAATATTAAACCGTGAAGCTTTACCACTACGACCAGAGTATAAGCAAAAAGTCCAAACATATTTTAAAAAAATCAATGATTGAGTTTTATTCAGAAACAGATTTTTCATTACCAAATGAAGAGGTTATATCCCAGTGGATTGAAAGTGTTATCAAATCAGAAAACTGTGAACTAGGAGAAATTACCTATGTTTTTTGTGACGATGAATACCTACATAAATTGAATGTTCAATTTTTGAACCACGATACTTTGACTGATATTATAAGTTTTGATAATTCTTTAGGGAAGCAAATTCACGGTGAAATATATATTTCTATTGAGCGAGTAAGAGAGAATGCTACAGAATTTAATGTTTCATTTGTAGACGAATTGCATAGAGTAATCATACACGGAGTTTTACATTATTGTGGTTATAAAGACAAAACTATTGATCAAGAAGCGTTGATGAGAACTAAAGAAAACATTGCTTTAACTATGCGTTCTTTTAGTTAGAGGACTGATATTCAATATTTTATACATTTAACTATTTGATTATAAGTTAATTAACTATCTTTGCCGCCCATTTTTATGAGTGTTTTTGTTGTTTTTTAATTGTTCCACGTGGAACAATTTTTAAAATCCCTTTTTATGTTTGATAAAGAATATGATGTTATAGTAGTTGGTGGTGGTCATGCAGGTTCTGAAGCAGCAGCAGCAGCAGCTAATTTAGGTTCAAGTACGTTACTTATTACAATGAGTTTGCAAAATATTGCGCAAATGTCTTGTAATCCTGCTATGGGAGGAATAGCGAAAGGGCAAATAGTAAGAGAAATAGATGCTCTTGGTGGTTATAGTGGTATTGTTTCAGACAAAACGGCTATTCAATTTAAAATGTTGAATAAATCAAAAGGACCAGCAATGTGGAGTCCGAGAGTTCAAAGTGATCGAATGAGATTTGCTGAAGAGTGGAGACTTATGTTAGAGGGAACTGAAAATCTAGATTTCTATCAAGAAATGGTTTCAGGACTAATGGTCGAAGGTGATAAAATTGTGGGTGTTAAAACATCACTTGGTGTTGAGGTAAGAGCTAAATCTGTAATTTTAACAAACGGAACATTTTTAAATGGTTTAATTCACATTGGTGAAAAACAATTTGGTGGTGGTAGAGCTGGAGAAAGAGCAGCACATGGAATTACAAAAGAATTAACCGATCTTGGTTTTGAAGCTGGTAGAATGAAAACAGGAACACCTCCTAGAGTTGATGGGAGATCATTAGATTTTTCTAAAATGATAGTTCAACCAGGGGATGAAAAACCTGAGAAATTTAGTTATTTAGATAGTACATCGCCTTTAAAAATTCAGCGTGATTGTCATATGAGTTATACTTCTCTTGAAGTTCATAATTTATTAAGAGAAGGCTTTGATAGATCTCCAATGTTTAATGGATCTATTCAAAGTATTGGCCCACGTTATTGTCCTTCCATAGAAGATAAAATTAATCGTTTTGCAGACAAGGATAGGCATCAATTATTTGTTGAGCCTGAAGGGTGGAATACTGTAGAATATTACGTAAATGGTTTTTCAACTTCGTTGCCTGAAGATATTCAATTTAAAGCTTTACGTCAAGTAGCGGGTTTTGAAAATGTAAAGTTTTTTAGACCTGGTTATGCAATTGAATATGATTATTTCCCACCTACACAATTAAAGCATACATTAGAAACTAAACGTATCAATGGTCTTTATTTTGCAGGTCAAATTAATGGAACTACTGGTTATGAAGAAGCCGCTTCTCAAGGCTTAATGGCTGGAATAAATGCACATTTAAAAGTGCGTGAGGAGGAGCCGTTTATTATAAAAAGAAATGAAGCTTATATCGGTGTTTTGATTGACGATCTCATTACAAAAGGAACTGAAGAACCTTATCGAATGTTTACTTCTAGAGCAGAATATAGAACTCTCTTACGACAAGATAATGCAGATTTTAGATTAACTCCTATGTCAAATACGATTGGTTTGGCATCTGATGATCGTTTAAGAAGAATGGAAAAAAAGAAAGAACAAAGTGTAAATTTTGTAAAATTCTTAAAAGATACTAGTGTCGTTCCGGAAGTTATTAATCCTATTTTAGAGAGTAAAAACTCGGCAGTTGTTAAACAAAGTGACAAGATTTTTAAATCATTCTCGCGTCCTAATATTACAATGGATGATATGGCTACCATTATAGAAGTAGCAGATTATATAGATAAAAATCAACTTGATCACGAAGTGCTTCAGCAAACAGAAATCCAAGTTAAGTACGCTGGTTATATTGCTAAAGAAAAGAATAATGCTGACAAGTTAAACAGATTAGAAGGGATAAAGATACCTACTAACTTCGATTATTCTAAGCTTAAGTCTTTATCATATGAGGCACGCGAAAAACTATCTGCAATTAAACCGGTAACTGTTTCACAGGCTTCTCGAATTAGTGGTGTATCTCCAAATGATATTTCTGTGATGCTTGTTTATATGGGGCGTTAAAAAGTTGTTTCACGTGGAACAATGAATTTCATTTTCGAAACCAAAGATTTAAATTAAATGCTATTAGACGACAAATCATTTAATTGATTTTACAATAGCTAATAAAATTATTCCCTACATTAAAAAATAATTTTGAACACTTCTCTAATTCATAGTAAAACAAAAGATCATTTTAAAACAGGTGAGGAGTTCTCATTGGTTTGGAATACTGATCACGATATGCTGATTACTACACCACAACCTTCAGTAGAAAAATTGTCCTATTATTATGAAAGTGAAAATTACATTTCACATAATGATGATGCGAAAGGTGTCATGGCATTTTTATATAGAACAGTAAAAAGGCGATCATTAAAAAACAAAATTTCATTAATAGAATCTCGTCTAGGTACTAAAGGAAGTTTATTAGATGTTGGAGCTGGTACAGGAGAATTTTGTAAAGTCGCATTTGATAATAATTGGAAAGTTGAAGGAGTAGAGCCGAGTAAAGTGGCATTAAAATTTGCTAATGAAAAAGGTATTAAAATGTATACTTCTATAGAAAATGTAGTTGACAAAAAATACGATGTAATTACATTATGGCATGTGCTAGAACATCTTCCTAATCTTGACGATGTAATCAAAAAGCTCTCAGATTTATTGAAACCCAATGGAGTTTTAATAATAGCTGTTCCCAATTACAATTCATTTGATGCGGGCTATTATAAATCATTCTGGGCAGCATTTGATGTGCCTCGTCATTTATGGCATTTTTCTAAAGAAAGCATTCCTAGGTTATTTAAAGAAAGCTTTAAAGTAGAATCTATTAAACCAATGTGGTTCGATTCTTTTTATGTGAGTTTACTTTCTGAAAAATATAAATCAGGATCTGGCTTTTCAATTAAAGCCTTATTTGTGGGATTAATATCAAATGTTAAGGCAATTTTCACTAAAGAGTATTCATCAGTAGTTTATTGTCTTAGGAAAGGGTGATCTAGCCTTTTAAGAGCTGAAACTAAACCGAAAACCTTTTTATAAGCACTTTGTAGGCAAGTTGCTAAAAGCTCCTTAAATCGCTTAAAAACAGGCCTGTTTTAATAAATAAATATTATTATATTAAAACAACACGATAGAAAAGACTAATACTAAGATTTAGCTTGGATCAATCGAGTAAGTTTAATAGAAAGATCAGTGAAAATAATTTTTCCATTTCCATTTCTAGAAACATGGTAAGTAGCTTCTTCTAAAGCTTCAAAAATCTTCACAATATTATTTTGATGAATAAATGGTGCAAATTTCTCAATAGAGAATCCAGTTGCAGGAGCATCAAAATAAATTAACGAGTCAGCGCTGTAATTTTTTAGCATTGCTTGCCTAAAAGTTGTACTACAATACGCTAAAAATTTCTTTTGTGTTTCACGGTTTTGAGATGCTAAATCAATACTCCATTGTAACAAAGGGTTTATGGCAGCTTTATTACCTTTTGCTTTAAATGCAGTACGTACCCATTCAACAAACCATTTTTCGAATTGTAAATCGTCACCCTCCTCATTTAGGAGTTGGAGCGCTATATTAAGATTTCCGTGTGCTAATTTACTAACTTTTGTTGCTTTTTTAACATCAACATTCTCATTATCGGTTAGATATTTTAATATTTCTGAATCAGGTAAAGCGGGAAATTGTAATTTTTGGCACCTACTCCTAATAGTTCCCAAAATCATTTCTTCTTTTTCAGTGAGCAATAATATAATGGTGTTTTTAGGCGGCTCCTCAATTAGCTTTAATATTTTATTTGATGCTTCCGTATTCATTCTATCTGCCATCCAAACTACCATTACTTGATAACCACCTTCAAATGGTTTATGGATTAACGTTTTTGAAATCTCTTTAGCTTCATCAACACCTATATTTCCTTGTTTTTTATCAATTCCAAGTGCTTCTAACCATTCATATAAAGAACCGTAAGGTTGCGTATTGACAAAACTTCTCCATTCTTCTAAAAAAAAAGAGGAAACAGGATTTTTTTTAACGTTATCTGTGGTATTCATAGGAAATGAAAAGTGCAAATCTGGATGTGCCAGTTTTGTTACTTTTTGAATACAAGCAGCCTCTTCGACACTCCCAGGTTGATATTGACTTGTTAATATTGCTTGTGCATAAGCAATAGCCATTGGTAAAATACCACTTCCAACAGATCCCACAAACAACTGTGCATGTGGTATACGGTTGTTTTCAACACTTTTGAGAAGGTGATTTTTTAAATGCGTTTGTCCTAATACGTCGTTAAAATGCATATGCAAATGTAGCTAAACAATGAGTAAATTCAAGCTAAGATATGGTTCTCTATCTCAACCTAAAACTACTATATTTGTTATCTTAATTTTACTTTTATGAAAACACTTTCCGACTTTAACTTTCAGAATAAAAAAGCATTAATCCGTGTAGACTTCAATGTGCCATTAGATGACAATCTAGAAGTTACCGATGCAACTAGAATTGAGGCTGCAAAGCCAACTATAATGAAGGTTCTTGAAGATGGAGGCTCTTGTATTTTAATGTCACACTTAGGAAGACCAAAAAATCACGAAGCTGAATTCTCACTTAAAAATATTGTGAGTAAGGCTACTTCCATTTTAGGAATTCAAGTAAAATTTGTGGAAGATTGTGTAGGACCTTTAGCCGAAGAAGCCGCTGCCAATCTAAAATTTGGCGAAGTATTACTTTTAGAAAACTTACGTTACCACGCAGAAGAAACAGAAGGGAACAGAGAATTTGCTAAAAACTTAGCAAAACTTGGTGATATATATGTTAATGATGCCTTTGGTACAGCACATAGGGCACACGCTTCAACAGCAATTATTGCTGATTATTTTGAAGGTGCAAAATGCTTCGGAAACTTATTAGCTTCGGAAATTTTAAATGTTAAAAAAGTACTAGATGATAATGAAAAACCAGTTACAGCTATTATAGGTGGCGCTAAGGTTTCATCTAAAATTAGTGTAATTGAAAACATTCTTGACAAAGTGGACAACCTTATCATTGGCGGTGGAATGGCTTTCACATTTATCAAAGCACAAGGAGGAAAAATTGGGGGTTCGCTTGTTGAAGATGATAAACAAGATTTGGCATTAGAAATTTTAGCTGCTGCTAAAGCTAAAAATGTGCAAATATATTTACCTGTAGACGCAATTATTGCTAATAGCTTTTCAGAATTAGCAAGCACTGAAATTAGTCCAATTGATTCGATATCGGATGGATGGATGGGTCTTGATGCAGGACCAAAAACAAACGAAATTTTTGCTGAAGTTATTAAAAACTCTAAAACTATTCTATGGAATGGTCCAGTAGGGGTTTTTGAAATGGAACCTTTTGCTACAGGAACGAAATCACTAGGAAATGCAATTGCTGAAGCAACTAAAAATGGCGCTTTTTCTTTAGTAGGTGGAGGTGATTCTGTTGCTGCAGTTAAACAGTTTAATTTAGGTAAAAAAGTGAGCTATGTTTCAACTGGTGGTGGAGCGATGCTCGAAATGCTTGAAGGTAAAGAACTTCCTGGAGTAGCTGCTATTTTAGCATAATATCACTAATTAAGTGCCTAGCAATTAGTGTTTTAACTTAGTGTATTTTAAGTGTTAAAATTTCGGCGTAGCCATCAACTTTTATTTTGCTGGATTATCAATTAGTATTACTTGGTTAAAATTTTAGACACAAGCTGTCGTTTATAAATATATGAAGTATTTTTTTACAGTATTATTTAGTTCATTTTCACTGCTTTCGTGGTGCCAAAATGATAGTATTATTTCAACCAATCAACAGGAAGTAAAACCTGTTACTACAACTACTCAATCTCAAATTGTAAAAATTGATTCGCTTAAAACGACTCATATAAAGGTTGTAGATTCTATTAAAGTTACTGGAATTAGTCAGGATTTACCTTCTACAGTTGTAGCTACTCAAATAAAAGACACAACAGTTATTTTACTTGAAGATATGGCTGCGGCTAGAAAATATGATAGTTTATGGCTACAGGAATTATATAATGCTCCTCGTTTTGAAGAGATTTATGGAAGCGTTACTAACATGACGTATGAACCTGTTGATTATCAAGAATTACCAACCGAACTGCTAAAACAACGCCTTGCAGAAATAAATTCACGCACACCTTTTAATGTAGAATATAACCCAGCGCTAGAAAGTGTAATTAAAAATTACCTTAAAAATAGACGTCGCACAATGGGGAGGCTTATAGGTACTAGTGATTACTATTTTCCAATGTTTGAAGAGGCGTTAGCTAAATATAATATTCCTTTAGAAATAAAATACCTTGCTATAGTAGAATCTGCCTTACGCCCTACGGCTGAGTCTCGTGTGGGAGCAACGGGATTGTGGCAATTTATGTTTAGTACTGGTAAAATGTTTGGTTTAGATGTAAACTCGTATGTTGACGATAGAACGGACCCAATAAAAGCAACGGAAGCAGCTTGTAAATATTTACAATCATTATATAATAGTTTAGGAGATTGGGATCTTGCTTTGGCTGCATACAATTCTGGGCCAGGAAATGTGTCAAAAGCGATTAGACGCTCCGGAGGATATAAAAACTATTGGAATATTAGGTCGCACCTTCCACGTGAAACAGCAGGATATCTGCCTGCTTTTTTAGCAACAATGTACATATTTGAATATGCTGAAGAGCACGGTTTTAAAAGTGAAGGACCACGCATTCCTTATATTGCAACAGATACAATTCATGTCAAAAAGCAAATAGCTTTAGATCATGTTGCTGCAGTGACTTCAATGGATTTAACCGAAATAGAATTTTTAAACCCACAATATAGGTTAGGGATTATTCCAGTAGTCAAAGATGAAATTTATTCGCTTCGACTTCCTGTAGATATGATTGGAAAATTTGTTGCGAATGAAGATGCCATTTATGCGTACGCAGCAAACGAATTTAATAAAAGAGAAAAGCCACTTCCAGAAGTTTTAAGACAGGACAGTAAAACTAGATATAAGGTGCGTAATGGAGATTATCTTGGGAAAATTGCGAATAAATTCGGCGTAAGAGTAAGCGAAATAAAGCGATGGAACGGACTTAAAAGCAACAACCTAAAGATTGGGCAAAGATTAACTATACACCCTCGAAAACCGTCCGCAACAACGTCTAAAACAGAAAAAGTACGTAACGTAACAACAGATCCTAATGCAAAATCATATATTGTGCAAAATGGAGATTCTTTATGGACTATTGCACAAAAGCATCCAGGAGTTACTGTAGAGAATATTAAAAAGTGGAACGATCTTAGTGGTACAAAACTAAAGGTAGGAATGGAATTAAAAATTCTTTAATACATAAATGACAATTTTATGAAAGCAGTTTATATAGCAATAGTTTCATTAATAGTACTTGTTTCTTGTGGTGATAATTCAGACTCTAAAACTAAGTACAAGCAGGAGTCCCTCGGAAATATTAACACATTACAAATTGTTACTACAAACGAATTGTGGAATGATAGTGTAGGAGAGGTAATTAGAGAACGATTTGCAGCTCCCACTCCAGGATTACCGCAAGACGAACCGTTATTTTCAATGAATCAAATGCCACCAGATGCTTATAGTGGTTTTGCAAGAAAATATCGTTTATTTATAAAGGCTACAATAGCAGACAAGGATACAATTGCTATAAGAAAAAACCCTTATGCAAAACCACAAGTAGGAGCTTTTATTACTGCAAAAACACCAGAAGGTTTGGTGAAAATAATTCGTGAAAATAGCGACAGAATTATTAAAGCATTTAAAAATAGCGAAATAGTAGAGCGTCAACGACGCACTAAAATTTCAAAAATGCGATTAGACTCGTTACCAACAGATTTTGGTTTAAGTCTAGAAATTCCTTCGGCATATAGAATGTATAAATCTACAAAGGAATTTTACTGGATGCAGAAAGATCTAGAAGCTGGAAGCACTAATATAATTGTGTATGAGGTGCCATTATCTGCTATAAAACAAGATAGCACTGCAATTGCATCTATTATTCAAATAAGAGACTTAGTAGGGGAGCGTGAAATGCCTGTAGAAGACGATGGTATTTTTATGACAGAAGAGGCATATGCACCATATATTTTCGATAGTGAAATAGACGGACATTTTGCCTATGAAACGAAAGGGACGTGGGAAGTAAAAGATAAGTGGATGGCCGGACCTTTTGTAAACTACGCAATAAAAGATGAAGCAAATGATCGTTGGTTAATGATTGAAGGATTTACACATGCACCTTCAGTTCGTAAAAGAGATTTGCAATTTGAGTTAGAATCGATATTAAAATCTGCCAAATTGAAATAATAGCTTACCAAATTAAAAAGAAAAGCCCCAAGAAATAACAATTTCTTGGGGCTTTTTATATAGAATAAAATCTATCTATTTTTCAATTTTGGATTCGTCCTCATCTTTAGAGGCATCTTTAAATTCCTTGATTCCGCTACCTAGACCGCGCATTAATTCAGGTATTTTTCTACCTCCAAATAATAATAAAACGACCACCGCAATTAAAGCGATTTGAGGCCAACCTATCACTAAGAACATTGTTAAAGCTTCCATGTTAAATAATTTAGTTAAGCAAAGGTAACAAGAAAAACGCACATACAACGTTTTGATTTAAGATAAGCGTGCATCACCGTACTAAAGTTTTATATTTGTGATGGACACAAGAGTACTATGGAACAAAAAGAAAAACGATCTAAAAAAATCAAGAAAAAACTCTTGCATAAGTATCGCCTAGTGGTACTTAATGAAGAAACTTTCGAGGAGCGGTTCTCATTTAAATTGAATCGTTTAAATGTATTTGTGTTTACAGTGTTATTATCTCTTTTTTTAATTGGGATAACAACACTAATTATCGCCTTTACACCGCTTAGAGAATATATTCCAGGCTATTCTTCCACAAAACTTAAAAAGAAAGCGACTGAACTTTCTTTTAAAACCGATTCATTACAACAAATTATCAATATTAATGATCAATATCTAAATAGTGTTAGAAAAGTATTATCAGGCGATATTAAGTCGGTAGATTTCAATAAAGATTCTATTATTGAAGCGGCAAAATTTGAAGCATCACAAGTTAATTTACAAGCCTCAAAAGAAGATTCTTTATTACGAGAAAAAGTAGCAAGAGAAGATAAATACAATCCGCTTTTAGGAGAAGAAACACTTGGACTTGTCTTTTTTGCTCCTGTTAAAGGTACCGTTTCTGAAAAATATAATGCTCAAAATAAGCATTATGCTATTGACGTGGTGACCGTTAAAGATGCTCCTGTAAAAGCAGCAGCAAATGGTACTGTTGTTTTTGCTGGATGGACTTCAAACACTGGAAATGTTATTATTTTAAAACATTCTAATAATACATTGACCGTTTACAAGCATAATGCTTCATTAAGTAAACAACAAGGAGAAATTGTAAAAGGAGGTGAAGTAATTGCAACGGTAGGTAACACGGGCGACTTGACTACAGGACCACATTTACATTTCGAATTATGGCGAAATGGGCACCCTGTAAACCCTACAGATTTTATTGATTTTGATTAATACTGAAGTTTAAACTATGTCTATAAAAGCTTTTGGCGCTAAAATTTTTGCTCAATTTGTCATAAATAGGCAAAATAGATGGGCTGCTACTCCAATTAAAACACAGAAGAAGGTTTTTAATCAATTAATTGATAAAGCAAAAAATACAGCCTTCGGAAATGATCATAATTTTTCTAAAATTACATCTCATCAAGATTTTGTGAACCATGTTCCTATTAGGGATTATGAGGCGTTAAAAAACTATGTGGACAGAGTAGTTTCTGGAGAGCCAGATGTTTTATGGCCCGGAAAACCATTGTATTTTGCAAAAACATCAGGGACAACATCTGGCGCTAAGTATATTCCATTAACAAAAGAGTCTATGCCTACGCACATTAAAGCTGCGCGAAATGCTATTTTATCCTACATCAACGAAACTGGCAACACAAAATTTGTAGATGGTAAAATGATTTTTCTACAAGGTAGCCCAGAGATGACAGAAAAAAATGGGATAGGTTTAGGTAGACTTTCAGGTATTGTAGCGCATTATGTTCCTGCATATTTACAAAAAAACAGACTTCCATCTTTAGAAACCAATTGTATTGATGATTGGGAAACAAAAGTCGCAGCAATTGTAACAGAAACTAAAGATCAAGATATGACTGTTATTAGCGGAATTCCACCGTGGGTACAGATGTATTTTGAAAGATTAACCGAAACTACAGGAAAAAAAATAGGTGATTTATTTAAAAACTTTGACTTATTTATTTACGGAGGTGTTAATTACGAACCCTATCGTGCAAAATTTGAACAATTAATAGGTAGAAAGGTTGATAGTATAGAATTATTTCCAGCAAGTGAGGGCTTTTTTGCTTTTCAAGACAGTCAAAAAGCGGAAGGAATGTTACTACAATTAGACAGCGGAATCTTCTATGAATTTATAGAAGCAGATCAGTTTTTTTCTGAAACGCCAACAAGATTAACCATTGGTGAAGTTAAAAAAGGAGTGAATTATGTCATGATAATTTCAACCTCTGCTGGATTGTGGGGTTATAACATTGGTGATACGGTGCAATTTACTTCAACTGCGCCTTATCGTGTTGTAGTTTCTGGAAGGATTAAACATTTTATTTCAGCGTTTGGCGAACACGTTATTGGTAAAGAAGTAGAAACCGCAATGTTAGAAGCTATTGAGGCACATGGTTTTAGTATTTCAGAATTTACAGTGGCGCCTCAAACAAATCCTAAAGAAGGAGCGTTAGCATATCACGAATGGTTTGTCGAGTTTGAAAATACTCCAAAAAATTTAACTTCGATTGCTAAAAGTATTGACGTTTCGCTCCAAAAACAAAACAGTTATTACAAAGATTTAATTGATGGAAATATGTTGCAAGCACTTAAAATTTCGGCTTTGCCTAAGGATGCTTTTCAGCAATATATGAAGTCACAAGGAAAACTAGGAGGGCAAAATAAAGTGCCCCGTTTATCTAATGATCGCAAGATTGCAGATGCATTAACTTCAATTATTTCTAATGCGAAATAATACGAAATAGCTATAACTGTAATAAAACGTGTATCTTTGCCGAGAAATCTACATGACAAAACTCAAAGCACATACCCGTTCTAGGGCACAAGAGAGTACAGGCGCGATTGAAAGACTTTACATTACTATGCGTCACCTCTTTAATAGAGGATTTTACAAACCAATGGGCGTTTCTGGTGAATCCTTACGCGATTCCCTTCTAACATTAAGACCTGAAATTTATGGTTCTATCGCAGAAGATAAGATAGAATTACAAGGCTTATTATATGTTATTGACAGACTTCCAATTGGGATTGAAGAATGCCGTTTTATCAATTTAACTAGTGATGAAGGGTATAAAAATTCTCATTTCGAACCTATTATTCCACCTAAACGTCGCCGTAATTGCTACCGTATTGACGATGAGCAAATGAACATTGAGGTAACTCGTGGGCGAAGTGAAATTTACGATATTCTTACACACCTAACTTTTCTTTATATAGAATCGCATAAAATTATGCGTGCTATTTTAATTAATGAAGAAGGCGGTGTTATTAGAGATTGGAAAAAATTAGAGATAGCCGTAAACAAAAAAGGAAAGCTAACGCAGGAAGAAAAAGAGATAGCATTAACACATACTGCTAACTTTTTAGGTAGAACGTTTGAAGAAGTGCTTTCAGTTTATGATGCTTTTAGTTGTGCAGAAAACGAGCACCGTTTTTTAAATATTATCTATTATTTAGGAAAACTAGCTATTGATGAAGTTGTACGTGATGATAAACGAATTATCACATTTAGTCCTGTATTGCGAGAGCGTTTAGGACACCATATTCATGGAGAACGTTGGGCGATGAACATCAAGCAGCTTCTAGATGAAAAAGGCTTAATACAGCGCCCTATTCACATTATAAGTGCAAATATGCATAGCGTAATGAATAGTTTATTTGCTGAAAGAGCTTTACCGGTAATTTCTAAAAAGAATTCTCAAATGCAATTGTTTGAGCTATTGAGTAGTTCAGGGAGTTCTAAAGAGCGTGAAAAAACAATGAAGTTAGCCCTTAAAGAGGGAATGACGTATATTAAAGACGAAAGCGGTACCAATATAGACGTTCAGGTTTTTGATACAGCAAAGCTGAAATCACTACCATACGGTCTTGAATCTACCATCGAAAACGAAGAAGATACGCCAGTAATTGTCGTTATGGATTATGCGTTTGGAGAGCAAGCGTATGAAACTATGGACGAGTTATTGAAACCTTATGTGAAAGATAATGTGACCCAATTTTTGAATATTGTATCTATTGGAATTATGGGTAAAGCTGGAATTCTTGAAGGAGGAAAAGGTGATATTATGATACCATCGGCACATGTTTTTGAAGGAACAGCAGATAATTACCCATTTAAAAACAAGTTAAAAGCATCAGATTTTAAAGATGATGACGTAGCAGTTTTTAAAGGATCTATGATAAGTGTGCTTGGAACATCATTACAAAATAGAGATGTATTGAAGTTTTTTTATAACTCTACTTGGAATGTAATTGGTCTTGAAATGGAGGGTGCACATTACCAAAAAGCCATACAAGCAGCATCAAGAATACGAGGTAGTATTAGCAAAAATGTAAAGGTAATGTACGCGTATTATGCAAGTGATAATCCTTTAGAAACTGGAAGCACTTTAGCATCTGGTGGATTAGGAACAACAGGGGTAAAACCTACCTACGTTATCACCGAAAAAATGTTAAAACATATTTTAGATTAGTCTAAAATCTGTTTTAGAAAAGCAACAAAATGCTATAAATAGGCGGCTCATTTGATTTTCGATGTGTTTTCTAAGAAAAGAGTTTTAATGCTGTCAAAAATAAAGTTGTAGTACTATGTACTGTAAATTTTGCTCAATTAAACCAATAAAGTAATTAGACTAACGTGAAAATAGAACAAACACTTTTATCTGGATGCTTTGTCATCACACCTAAAACTTTTGAAGATTCAAGAGGAGTTTTTAGCGAAACATTCAACAGTAAAACGTTTGAAGAAGTAACTGGAATTTCGCAAGATTTTGTTCAGGACAATCAATCAATTTCTCGTTACGGAGTGGTAAGAGGACTTCACTTTCAACGCGGTTCCCTGGCGCAAGCAAAATTGGTTCGCGTAGTAAAAGGTCGAGTTCAAGATATTGTTGTTGATGTTAGAGAAGGTTCTGAAACTTTTGGAAAATCATTTTCAATAGAACTTAGTGCAGCAAATGGAAAACAATTATATGTTCCTCGAGGATTTGCACATGGATTTTCAGTGTTAGAAGAGGGAAGTATTTTTGCTTACAAATGTGATAACTTTTACGATAAAGAATCTGAAAGCGGAATTATCTTTAATGATTCAGATCTAAATTTGGATTGGAGATTACCTAAAAATGACATGATAATTTCAGAAAAAGATCTTGAGTTACCGTTATTTAAAAATGCCCTACTATAATGCGAATTCTTGTTACTGGAGCACATGGTCAACTAGCAAAATGTATAAAAGATGCTAGTATTAAGCACACCTCTTTAGCGTGCACTTTTGTTTCAAGAGAGCAATTAGACATTAGCAATAATGATGCGGTTGCTTTATATTTCAGAAATCATTCGTTTGACTATTGTATCAATACAGCAGCATATACCAATGTTGAAAAAGCAGAATCAGATAAAGAAAACGCATATTTAATTAATAGCGAAGGAGTAAAAAACCTAGCAATACAATGTGAGGAGCATAATGTTGTTTTACTTCATGTGTCAACAGATTATGTTTTTGATGGTACGCAAACAGTACCGTATAAAGAGACTGATAACACCGGACCTATAAATGTTTATGGTGCGTCTAAATTAGCTGGAGAACAGCATGTTTCGGCTTTATGCCAAAAACATTTTATTGTAAGAACTTCGTGGTTGTATTCGCAATATGGGCACAATTTTTATACCTCAATGCTTTCACACTTTAAAAAGGGTACTGCGTTAAAAATTACAACAGAGCAAACAGGAACTCCCACAAATGCTCAGGATTTAGCTGTTGTACTACTCACTATTATTTTAAGTGAGGTTTACCAATATGGCGTGTATCATTATAGCAACGATGGCGAAGCAACTTGGTATGATTTTGCTTCGGAAATTTTAAAAAATGCAGGGCAAATACCACAAGCAAATCTTGGTAGTACCAATCATTATTCTACTTTTGCCCGAAGACCCGAACGCAGCATTTTAAATACTAAAAAAGTAAAGGAGACGTTTAGTATTGTTATTCCGCTTTGGAATGAGCGTTTAAAGGGTTTTATGGAAGATGTGTACACGCAACCTTAGGGTTATTTTTACATCTTTTAAAAGATTAATTTATTATAAAATTTACGTCATTAAGGATTATATGAATACAGAACAACAAACTACAGCTGCTGAGGAGATTGATTTAGGCTATTTCTTTAAACAAATTTCAAACTTTTTTAGAGGTTTTGCGCGTCTATTATTTATGATGTTTGATTTCTTTAAAAGAAACATTCTTTGGATTTCATTATTGATAATCGCTGGAGTTGTATTAGGCTATTTTGCGGAAAGAAATTCAGCAACAATGTATCAAAACAAGTTGTTAGTTGTTCCTAACTTCGAAAGTACAGATTACTTGTATGATAAAGTTGACGAAATAAACTTAAAAAGAAAGCAAGGGGATTCTGTGTTTATTAAACAATTTACAGGAGAAAACTGGAAACGATTTAATACTATTGAAATAGAAGCGCTACCAGATATTTACAATTTTGTAACTCAATCTAGAGAGCAACTTGATGCATTCAGAATTTTATTTGAGAACCAAGAACTTTCTGAGTTTTTGGAAGACAACACTACAAGCAGATCATTTAAATACCATCGTTTAAACTTTTATGTTGCTGGTGAAGATGCTCCTGTAGTTGTGAATAAAATTATGGAGTACCTTAATCAAAATGAATTCTACAAAGGATACCAAGACATCTATCAGAAAAATATGGCTTTGCGTATTGATAAAGCAATGAAAACAGCTAATAATATTGAAAATATTATGGTTGCTTTAAGTTATGTTCCAGAAGAAAAGGATGGTGTGTTATCACTTACAGCTAACAGCAACAGTGATATGTTTGAGCTTTCAGACTATCAAGAGGTATTGCTTGCTAAAAAGTTAGAACTTGAAAAAATGCAGCACGATCAAGACCAAATTATTAAAGTGGCAAGTGCAAATTATAAAATTGTAGATAAAGGGATTTTTGGATTTAGTAAAAAAATCAAATTTCCAATTTATTTAGTGCTATTATTCTCATCTGTATTTTTCATTTTGTATTTGTTTAGAACGTTAAAGCAATTTTCTCAAGACAACGAGTAGTACTAAATAGCGAACAATTTGGGACAAACAGGAATAATAATACAAGCAAGAATGGGAGCTACAAGGCTTCCTAATAAAATGATGCTTCCTTTTTACGAGAATGAAGGTATTTTCGAATTGTTAGTTTCTCGTTTGTTGAGTGCAGGCTTACAAATGCCTATTATAGTAGCAACCACTAATAGCGAACAAGATAATGTACTTGCAACGGTAGCAAATGATAGAGGGCTTTCAGTCTATAGAGGTAGTGAACATAATGTGTTAGAACGCTTTATCAACGCTGCTAAACAATTTTCTGTAGACAGAATTATCAGGATATGTGCAGATAATCCGTTGCTTGATATTTCGGCATTACAACATCAAATAACAGCTTTTAATAACAGTGATGTAGATTACTGGTGTTATTGTACTTCTGAAAGTTTACCAAGCATTAAAACGAGTTATGGTTTTTATACGGAAGGAGTAACGCTAGATGCATTAGAAAAAGTAGCTGAAATGACTACTGAAAAATTATATATAGAACACGTTACAAACTATATATATACTCACGATACTAACTTTACAATACATAAAGAAGAGATTCCAAAAACAGTATCAACAAATAAATCAATACGCTTAACGATAGATACACCAAAAGATCACGAGTTGATTAAAAATATCTATACTAAGCTTATTGAAGAACATATAGTTTTAGAACAAGAGCACATTGTCGCATTTATTGAAAAACACCCAAAGTGGATGGAAGCAATGACTACCGAAATGCGCAATAACATTAAATAAAGAATGAAAGATACATACATAATAGGGGAGATAGGGCAAAACCATAACGGTTCAGTAGATATAGCAAAGTTGATTACCGAACTAGCGGCGAAACCTGTTAAAGAAGGACTTTTTGATTTAGATCTAAAACCAATGGACGCTGTAAAGCTTACCAAACGAGATTTAAATGAAGAACTATCTGCTAGTCAAATGGCAAGTTTGTATGATACTCCTAACTCTTTTGGAAAAACCTATGGTGAACATCGTGCTTTTCTAGAACTAAGTGATGAGGAACATTTTGAAGTGTATAAACACGCAAAAAGTTTTGGCTTAGATTTCGTAGAAACATTATGTAGCCCAGGTTGTCGTTCATTATTAAAATTGTTCTCTCCAGATTTTCTGAAAGTTGCTAGTAGAGATTTGACAAATATTCCATTATTGGAAATGATGGCCGAAACTAAAATTCCAATGATTCTTTCAACAGGAATGGCTAGTACTAAGGAGCTTGACGAAGGATTAGAAGTTATCACAAAACACCACAGCAATATTTCAATATTACACTGTGTTTCGGAATATCCTACCCATCCAGATCACTTAAACTTAAACACTATCAATTATTTATTAAAGCACTATGGACAATATACTATAGGGTTTTCAGACCATACCATTGGTATTTCAGCACCTGTTGTTGCAGTAGGTATGGGAGCAAAAATAATTGAGAAGCATATTACTATTGATAGAAGAATTAAAGGAACAGATCAAGCAGGATCTCTTGGACCAGAAGGTGTAATCCGTATGGTACGCGATATTCGAATTGCAGAAAGATGGATGGGGAAAGAAGAAATGTTTATCGAACCTGGCGTTGAGAAGGCACGTTTTAAACTGGAACGATCTATTGCTAGTAATAAAGATTTAGCTCCAGGACACGTTATTACAGAAAATGATATTCACTTATTAAGCCCAGGCGATGGTGTTAAATGGGTTGATAGAAACACGCTAATTGGTACTACGGTAACGAATGCAGTTCCTAAAAACGAAATTATTTACACTAAAAATGTATCGAATGCCTAAACTTCCTAAGCTTGTATTGACGGATATTGATGGCGTTTGGACTGATGGTGGAATGTATTATGATGCCAATGGTAGTGAACTAAAAAAGTTTAATACCTATGACAGCGCAGGTGTGCTTTTTTGTAGAGCACTCAATATTCCAGTAGGTATTTTAACAGGCGAAATCACCAATATGGTGCAACGTCGTGCCGAAAAACTTAACATAGAATACTTGTTTCAGGGAGCAAAAGATAAAGTCGCTATCGCAACAAAACTGTGCAAAGAGTTAAACATTACCCTGGATGAGGTTGCTTATGTAGGAGATGATTTAAACGATATTCACTTATTAAAAGCCGTAGGCTTTTCAGCAGTTCCTGTTTCTGCACCATCTTACATTCAAGATATTGCAGATGTTGTGTTAACTAAAAAAGGAGGAGAAGGTGTTTTTAGAGAATTTGTAGAGTATATTTTAGAAGAAAACAATGTGTTAGCTAGTACCGTAGCGCAAGTAACTTTAATAGAACAATAATCCTAAAAGGATATTTATAGGAGCACTTATGCAGCGATTACTTAAGGCATTGTCCATAAATAAGCTCAGTTCTTTATTTTTAAGGATGTCAGCAATGGCATCTAAATTTGTAATATTTACAATTCTTTCTAAGTATTTTGATACAGATACCTACGGTGTGTATTCATTGCAAGCTACCACCATTACCATTGCCATATTTATACTAGGATTTGACTTTTACAATTATGCAATTCGCGATATTCTTTTAAACAAAGAACGCACTGCAACTAAGGTTTTGACAGCAATGTCCCTTTATGCAGTATCGTACGTATTATTTGCAGTAATTGGGTATGTATTGTTTAATCAAATTGATTACTTCGCACAATACACGTGGTTGTTAATAGGTATTTGCATTACGGAACATCTCAATCAAGAAATTTACAGACTACTGCTCGCTTTTAAAAAAGTATTAGTGGCTAACATATTGCTTTTCATTAGAGTTGCAGGATGGACGTTGTATGTGCTTTATAAGCTATTGTTAGAAGAAGCTTCATTAGGCATAGCCGAAATATTAATCATTTGGTTATCGTTCAACGCAATGACACTTGTGCTAACGTTAATCATCTTTGCTAAACCTTTGATTACTAATTTAAAAGTAGCTACTTGGGATAAAAGTTGGCTAATAAAAGGACTCAAAGTGAGTGTGATTTTTTATACTGCAACCATATTTTTGAAAATAATTGAATACTCAAATAGATATGTAGTTGAGGCAGTTTTAGATGAAAGTGCGGCAGGAATTTTTTCTTTCTATTCTAATTTTGCAATGGTTGTTACCATTTACGTAAGTACCATTGTGGTATCATATGAGCTTCCAGATTTAATTGAAAGTAGCACAACCGATAACTTTGTAAACAAATTAAAAAGGTACAAGAAGTTATTATTTCTCCATGCGGCAATAGCAAGTGTTGTCGTGGTAATTTGTATGTACCCTATTTTAATTTGGCAAGGCAAAACCGAGTTTATAGCATTATGGCCATTACTTTTATTTTTGTTAGGAGGTGCTTATTTAATGAATGTTTCGTTATTATACCACGCATATTTATACATTAAGCATCGAGAGAAAAAGCTATTAGAAATTGTAATAATTTCAGGAATTATCAATATAATAGCCACGTGGATTTTAACCTATTATTATGGGTTATACGGAGCGGCATCAGCATTTTTAGTAACGGCAATTGTTATTTTTATTTTGAGAAGAAAAGCAGCACCTAAGCAATTAATGGGAATATGAAGCACATTTTTATAGCCATAGGACAGACACATCTCAATAATTTTGAAACATTATTGAATGATAATATCGCGTCTATAGGCGAACGAATTTTAGTTGTAGACAATACCATTATTTATAATGAGGCACTATGGCCAACAGTTATTAAAGCGACAATATCGTTTAATAATACGGCAAGTTCTAGTGTACAACAACTTGTTTCAATTTCTAATAAAGCAAAAGCGTACGCGACCATTATTAAAAGCTTGAAAAAATATAAAAATGAAAGCACCGTTATTTACTTAGCGTATATTGAAGATATACTTAGTAATTATATGTTTTTCAGTTTTAGTGATAAAGCTAAAATAGTCATTGTAGAAGACGGAACACTTAACTATTACAATCATAGTTTAGCGAATGTTTCCGTATTAAAATTTCGGCTAAAACAAACTATTGCAAAGCTTAGAGGGATTCCTTTTAAAAAATACGTGGGGCACTCATCTGGTGCTGGTTATGCCCATGTAATTGCGCAATACCTAACATTTCCAGATCAAGCGTTTGTTGCAGAAAAGGTAAAACAGTTTCCTGTTGAAACAACTTCTGTAGATAATACCGTAGATGAACTGTATATAATTGGACAGGAAGGTTTTTGTAATTTAATAGGCCAGGATGTTTTTATGACGGCTCTTAAGGATTTTTTCGAGATGCTAAAAAAACAACCTTTTTATAACACAATCACAACAATACATTATAAACCTCACCGAAACGGAGTGCGTTTAACGCAAGAGTTTTTGTCGGGTTATTTTCCTGGAAAGAAAGTTCGTTTAGTAACGACTTCGAAAACCGCTGAAGATCTATTTTTTGAAGAATTACCGTGTAGCTTTGTAACAAGTTTTAACTCTAGCACATTAATAAATATTTACGCACGTTTAAGTAAAGAAGATAGGGCGAAAATTGAATTTTCAGTATATCCTATTCAAGACAATGAGTTAATACACGTATTTAAAAAGCTTAATTTTAACTTTATAAAGCCTCTCAACTAACTGTTAATGGGATTATTTGTCAACATATTATTTGCACTGCTATTTGTAGCATTTGTCTTCTATTATTTTAGGCAAAGTTTTACGTTGGCATTTTTATATGGATTGGTTTTTTTTCAAGCCTTTAGTGTAATTCCTTCGCTAATTTATTTAGAACAAGGAGTATACATTAATGAGCAGGGACGTATGAGCTTTTTTACGGGTGCTACTATTTTATGTGTACTCTATTTTATTTTTACGTTCGTGTTAATAGCTATGGCGTTTAAAAGTTTTAATAAACGCTCTTTGCCCGTCTTTAATATTGCATTTAAGGGGCGGAATATAGAAGTACCTCTCATAATAGGTTTAATACTATTTGCGCAAGGAATTCTCCTTATTAACGCGGCACTTTCACCTTTACCTATATTGAATCCAGAAATAACAAGATTTACTTATTGGTCTCATTCACGTTTTCCTTTTTTAAATTCAATTTTTGGAAATACCGCAATTTTCATTCCTTTTGCAATTGGATTACTTTTTTCAAAATATAAAAAATTCTCAATAGTAATGTTACTTGTTTTCTTTGGATACAACTTTGCTATTGGACAAAAATTTTCACCCATTGTACAAGGAACTTTTTCATTTCTTCTACCAATTGTTTTTACGTTTAGAGCAAACATGAAAAAATTCTTGATTAGATCAATTGTACCTTTATTCTTGTTTTCGATTTTAATGGGAGGTGTAATTTATAAAATTACTTATACGAAATACGAAGAAACAAAACCATTTGCTAACATTAAAATCTACGACCCCAATGAAGCAATGCTTTATAGAATTTTTGGACTTCAAGGGCATTTATTATGGGGAGCAACAGATAGATTCGTAGTTCATAATGAAGAACCAAAATCATTTAATCCAGCAGATCTACTTTACGGAATGCCAATAATGATGGAAGAGTTTGCTGCAGATAAAAAAATGGTGCTTACAGCAAACAATACTGGAGGGTACAACTTTACTAATGCATATCCAGGAATATTATTTAAAATTTTCCCAGTGTCATTAGCGCTTGTTTATCACACTATATTGGTTATTGGTTTTCTAGCACTTATGGGATGGGTTCTAAAAGAACTGATGGTAAAGAAGGCCTATTTTTTGTCAATTATAGCGTATCAACTTTTTAATTGGACTATTTATGCCTTTGTAATGGGTTATTTTTACAAATTGTATTTTGCGTTTGGTTTTTTAGCGGTGTATTTTCTTTTTGTTCATTTCAGAAAACCAAAATTAACGTGATTAATCAACTAAATACTAAAGATGATTGGGTGTCTCTTAGCTTTTTAAGTGTCTTTGCAGTGTTGCCATTTCTAGATATTTTAGCGCCTATAGCTTTGGGTTTATGCCTTGTATTGTCATTGGCTTTTAAGCCGAAATTTAATTTTTTTAAAAACATAGCTAAGCAACCTTTACTTGTGTTATTAATAAGTTATTTCATTCTAACCCTTCTAAGCTTGACTTATTCTATAACTATTGATAAAACTGTGGAAAAAATAGGTAAGAATATTGCTTTCTTATTAATTCCGTTGGTTTTTGTTTTGGTGAACCCAGACAACCAGCTAATTAAAAAAGCACAACGTGTATTTGTTTTTGCTTGTACGTTGTTTTGTCTATTCTCACTTACAAAACTTGGTTACAATTATATAATACGTTTCGATGAAAGTCATTGGTATAATTTTATTCAAGAATCCATGTATCACAAATACATGCCAGAAGATGCTATGTACTTAAATACTGCTTTAATTTTTTTGTTATTTGGCACTTTTAAAAAGCATATAAAATTGACAGTTGCTTCACTCTTTTTTGTAATTATTGTGTTGTTTGGAGTGCGATTAGGGTTGTTTATTTATGGTTGTATTGTAGGAGTGTATATGCTTAAAAACATACAATTGTTTTTAAATATTAAAACACTGGTTGTTGCGGTTATAGCAATAGCGGCTATGGTTTCATTACTAAGTATAAACAAATTTGCCCAAGATAAATTTTATGATACTTTAGAAAAAATAGGCTTTGATACAGGCGATAAGGTTTCAAAAATAGGTGCAGAATATCACGATATTAGCTTGAGAGGGAAAGTATGGAGTACCGCTATTAATGTTATAAAAGAAAAACCTATTTTAGGGTATGGAGGAGGTGCTGAAAAAAAGGCATTAAATACGGCTTATGAAATAGCAGGTTACGAGAAAGTAAAAAATTTTCACGCTCACAATCAATTGTTGTCAAGCTCGATTCAATATGGAATGATAGGTGCATTATTACTATTAACAATTTGCTTGGCACTATTTTTTAAAGTTCTAAAAAATAAAAAAACACCACTTATTGTTTTGACACTATTAATGATAGTGTCAATGTTTACCGAGAGTTATTTTGAGTTACAACAAGGTATATTTTACTTTTGTATGTTTGTTTCTCTCGTTTCTGTACATTTAAAAGCTATTGAACAAAGAATATGATATTTAATTCGTTAATCTTTCTATTTGCTTTTTTACCTACAGTTTTAGTGGTTTATTTTTTACTGCCTAAAATTCAGTTAAAAAATATTTTTCTACTGCTAGCATCTTTGTTTTTTTATGCTTGGGGTGAAGCGGTCATTGTGTTGGTAATGGTATTTTCGATTTTGTTTAACTATTTGGTTGGAAATATTATTTTAACCAACAACCAACAACCAACAACCAACAATCAACAATCAACAATCAAAGTTAAGACTTGGCTCAATCCAAAATTAATTTTATTTATAGGTGTTTTATTTAATCTAGCAGTACTTATTTATTATAAATACGCTTATTTTATTGTTGAAAACTTACAAGTATTTGGGTTTAAAGCATCAATTACTGAGGGTTCTATTTTACTTCCTATCGGTATTTCATTCTACACATTTCAAAGTATTTCTTACTTAGTTGATGTTTATAAAAGAATAGTGCCACCACAAAAAAACCTTGTTCATTTGGGACTATACATCTCATTATTTCCACAATTAATTGCAGGTCCTATTGTTCGTTATGAAGATATTTATAAAGAAATATTATATCGAAAAACTACAATTGAAGGGTTTACAAGTGGGATATTAAAATTCACAAGAGGTCTTGCTAAAAAAGTTTTGATTGCGAATAATGTGGCCCTAATAGCAGACAAAGTTTTTGACATTCCCATTACTGAACTTGGTACGTCCATGTCTTGGTTAGGAATATTGTGTTATTCGTTACAAATTTATTTTGATTTTTCTGGTTATTCTGATATGGCTATTGGTTTAGGCAGAATGTTTGGGTTTAATATTAAAGAAAATTTCCAACATCCCTATAGCGCGAAAAACATTAAAGATTTTTGGCGTAGGTGGCATATTTCTTTATCGACTTGGTTTAGAGATTATTTATATATTCCCCTAGGTGGAAGTAGGGGCGGTACATTATTTACCTATAGAAACTTGTTACTTGTGTTTTTTGTAACGGGCTTATGGCACGGTGCTAGTTGGAATTTTATTGTTTGGGGTTTGTTTCACGGATTCTTTTTATTGGTAGAAAAAAACATTTCGATGAAATTGCCGAGAACATTAGCGTGGCTTTCAAACATCTATATGCTAGTAGTGGTTATGGTTGGTTGGGTTTTTTTTAGAGCTGAAAACTTAAACTATGCCGTGGACTATATTGGTAGATTGTTTGTATTTAGTGAAGGAACAAATCTGTATGCGTTATTATATGTTAATAATTTAACGGTTTTAATAATTACTTTAGGAGTGATTTTTTCAGTTCCATTACGAAAATATATCATTAAATATTCGCAAGGTATAAATACAATATTATTTACAAGTATTACTTATGGGGTGCATTTTGTTTTGTTGCTGCTAAGTGTTTTTGAAATAATACAATCTAATTATAACCCTTTTATATATTTTAGATTTTAAGTATATGAAAAAAGCAAAAATTATATTACAAGTGTTTTTTATTGTGGCGTTTGCACTTCTTTTAATAGCGCCATTTATAGGGTTTTTAATTTTACCAGAAGCAAACGTTTCAAACGAAAATAGGAAACTAACAGGATTGCCAGAGCAATCCTTCACAAAAGAATATTTTCAAGACTTTGAATTATACTTTAATGATCGATTTCCGAATAGACAAAAATTTATAGCAAAAAATGCGGAGATAAAAATAAAGTACTTTAAGGTATCGCCATTTCCAGATAAAGTACAAATAGGTAATGATGGTTTTCTTTTTATAAATACAGATGAGGCGTTAAAAAGTTATTCAAGAAGGGATCTACTTACAACTGATGATCTAAATAAATTTGTAGACAAAATTGTAAAAAAAGACAGTCTGCTTAAGGCAAGAGGGATTTCCTATTATTTTGGTTATTTTCCTAACAAGCACAATATTTACATTGAGAAGTTGCCTAAAGCAATGCGGGTTCAAATTAGGGACACTATATCTTTAGCAACACAACTTAAAAAAGGTTTATCTTTAAATGGGTTTACTTTATTTGAACCTTCTGTTTATCCTGAAAGAAAAGAAGCGCTTCGGTATCTTAAATTAGATACACATTGGTCTAACTTGGGTTCATTTCAAGCTTATCAAGATTTTTTTAAAACTTTTACGGAGTTGGATGTAACTCCATATAAATACAATGATTTTAGATGGCGAAATGTTCATCAGCGTTTCGGTGATTTAACAAAATTAGCAGGATTAGATTCAATAGCTGGATATGAAGAGTATAGACCGCTTTCTGATCTAAAATCTCAGTCAAATAAATATGTTTATGATACTTTAGAAAGTTTACCACCAAGAGCTATAAGAACCACCAATAATTCGATTGATGCAAAACAAAAAAAATTACTTGTATTTGGCGACTCTTATAGTAATAATATGATTCCTTTTTATTCACTTCATTTTAAAGAAGTTATTTATTTGAGAGATGAATATAATCAGCAAATGGTTGATTCAATAAAACCTAATATAGTACTTGAGGTTTCAGTTGAGCGATTTTTATATAAGCATATTTAATCAATTAAAATAGCAGCAGTGGTTATACGAGTAGGTAAAATGAAATTGTCTTTAATAAATTCAAAATCATCACCATCACCAGCGTATATACCATATTTACCCTCTACTTTTTGGTGATGTATTGAAATAATATTATTAGATACAATGTTTTGAATATTGTTTTTTTGTTTAGTAGGGCTTTTTTCAATCCTTATTCCGCAATATGTTGATCCATCTTGTACTTCGGGCGCTAAAGTAGACTTTTTAATAAATGCGTGACGGTTAAAGTTATGAATGGTATTGTTTTGAATAGATGAATTTCTAGACTTTTCTATATAAATACCATTAAAGCGTTTATTTGAAATTTGATTATTATTTATTGTTAAGTAATTAGAGTTATTAATATGTATTCCATGTCCACTAGGGAAGGATGTGCTATTATTATATGTCTCAGGGAAAAGTTTGTTACCGTTCCATGTATGTGAACCATCAATAAGGTTGTTAGAAATTGACCCATAATTTCCTGTAGTGGCTTTGATTGCTGTACCCCCAGAAGTTAAAATAGTATTACCGTCAATTTTGGTTCGGTCTAAGCTACCTTCAAAAAAAGTTTTACAATCATCAGCATGATTTGTAGTAATTTCATTATTGTAGCCTCTTACGATATAATTTTCGCCATTTCCATTTGACTCACTAGTGATACCAGTGTCATTCCATATTTTTATGCAGGCTGACCCAATCAATGAAGCGTCTTTACTAGAGCTACCTATTGAGTGAAATCTATTTCTTGTAATAACATGTGATCTTGTTTGTGCATTAACATCATCATTACTATGGTTGGTTATAGGTGTTTTTAAAGGTTTGTCTGCCATTATACCAATATAGCAGGCGGTAAAAGTACAATTAGTTACTTTTAGGTTTGCACCTCTTGTCATAATTGCCATATTAAAATCAACAAACATGCAGTTATTTACACCAGTATCAATGTCTTTAATTACTATTCCGTTTAAATCGAGTATCTCATATTTCAAAGCAAAACCAATAGCACCTGCCCCTTTATTAGTAGAGATATTACCAGTAAAATTAATGTCGGAGATTCTAATACCAGGTCTGCTAATTTTAAATACGCCTTGATTATTTAAAGTAGTTGGCTGTAAATAATTGCTGGGTGTATCAGTACTATAATATTTTCCAAGTCCCGTTATTCTAAGACCTTCAACATCAATATTAACAACTTCGTTTATTCTGTAAA
Source organism: Patiriisocius marinus (assembly GCF_008974325.1). Classification (GTDB taxonomy): domain Bacteria; phylum Bacteroidota; class Bacteroidia; order Flavobacteriales; family Flavobacteriaceae; genus Patiriisocius; species Patiriisocius marinus. Next base: position 892,004 of record NZ_BKCG01000001.1, read on the forward strand.
ATTTACCTAAAAGACATAAACTACCACCTATGTCTGCTGAATTTATTGCTTTTTGTATAACGATATTGTCATTATATAATGGAGGGCCTACAAGATCCACTACTTGGTAGGTACAAACCCCAAACCATTCGGGATATATTATCTCATTAAATATAGTTATATTATGATTTAAAGGGGCTTGAATAATTTGGTTTATTTTCTTTCAATTTGTCCAAATATTCTAATCACCCTATTACCAATTAAAAGTTTATTACCGTTAATAAACCTTAGAGTAACGAAAGAGGGAAACAAAAAATCGTCGGTATTACTAGAAATAACAACACTCTCATTGAATACTATTGTTCCAGATTGATTCCCCGCTGTTATTAAGTCTTGAATGAAGTTTAGTAAAACAGCTTCATTATTGTTTGTATTGTCTATTATTAGTTCCACACGTTAAAATATTTATTTGTGAATATTTAATTATAACTCTATTCTGCAAAAAGTTATTGCAAGAACACCTATAAAATATTCATTTTAACTACTTTCGTATTATGCTTTATATGCATAAAATTGACCCATGAAAATAGTATTAAGCTCCATATATCCTTATGTGTTTTCGGCATTATTTTTAATGTTGCCATTTGATGAATACGCACGTTCGTTGCCTAATATTTTATTAATTATTCTGCTTGTGGCATTTCCGTCAGTAATAGAAAAAGCAGATTTCTCTCGTATCAAGAAAACGCCATTTTTTATATTTTGTGCTTTTGCTTTATACCTTGTTCTAAACACATTATTTACAGGCAGATCTGAAACTAATTTTGCGGTAGTCAATAAAGTATTGGTTTCTCTAGGGTTGGTTATACTATACCTTCCAGTTAGAGATATAAAAAAGGTGAATAAGGCCATTATTTTTTCAGCATTAGCTGCGATTCTCTTCTCTATGTATAGTATTGTACTAGTTATTAATCAAGAAGGAATTTTTAATATAGGAAATCCATTACGTTCTGTAGACACATTACTTATAGACCGCCAGTACTTGGGATTGTTAAGTGTTATAAGCATTCTTGTTTCGTATTGGAGTATGAAAAAAACATACGATGCCAACAATAAATACTACCTCGCTAATATTATAATCAATTTACTATTCGTATTTCTAATTGTTTCAAGATATGCGGTTGTAGCACTTTTAGTTTTAGCGCTTGTAAAACAATTTTATGGGCAGAAAAGAGGACTTAGATTAGGCATTGCAATTGCTGCAATCGCTGTACTATCGGTTATAGTTTATAGTATTAAAGACACCTCTGCAAAACGATTTATTTATGCTGAAGATTACGCAACGAATGCGTTATTAGTAAAAGACAATAACTCATTTGATCCCCGTAAAGAAATTTGGTCTTGCGCTGTATCAATAATTAAAGATGAAGGATTGTTAGTTAGTGGATTAGGATTCGAAGGAACAAAAAACACATTAAAAAATTGTTATCAAGAACAAATACAAGATGCCAATACAAAGGAGTGGTTTTCTAAGAAAAAATATAATAGCCATAATCAATTTCTAGACTTTTTAATGAGTTCAGGGATTATAGCGCTTGCACTATTATTATTATGGGTTATTTATACTTTTTTCAAAAACCGCAACAATTACAATTTAACCGCTTTTCTAATTGCAATTGTGGCTTTTGGAATGATTGAAAATTTCTTTCATCGACAAATAGGAGCCTACTATTTTGGATTTTTCTTAATTATATTACTCATTGAGCACAAGAAAAGTATTGCTTCAAAAACATCATTATAGCTGCACAATTAATGGATAAAAAACTTAAAATAATACACGTACTCCATTCGGTTGGCGGTGTAGATGTTTCATTACGTTTAATCACAGAAAATATAAATTCGGCTGCTTTCGAAACGATAATTATTCACGGAAAGACAGATTCTAAAAAACCATATTTAAGTAATACTTCGGAAATTTTAAAGGAATTTAAACTCCCAATAGACAGAGAAATCAGTCCTGTAAATGATTTAAAAGCTATTATTGCAACGGCTAGAATATTTCGGAATGAAAAACCAGATGTAGTACACGCACATAGTGCTAAAGGAGGTATTATTGCTAGAGCAGCATCAATATTTTACAAAGTGCCAGTTTTGCACACTCCACAAGCTTATTCTTTTATGAGTGAGCCTAAAGGCTTTAAAAGAAAAGTTTTTTTAGGAATTGAACAATTTTTCAAGAACATAAATTCAACGTTAGTTGCATCATCAAATTCTGAAAGAAATAGAGGGATAAAAGAAGTAGGTTATAAAGTGTCAAAAGCACTAAATTTTAATAACAGTATTAACCCTGTACTAAATACAGATATTTCACTTGGAGATCTCAAGTTACCAGCTAATTACATTTGTACAGTAGGCAGACCATCGTTTCAAAAAAATATTGAAATGATGATTGAAGTATTAAAAGTGCTAAAAACAAAGCAACCAAACATACATCTTGTACTCATGGGAGTAGGGGAATATAGCCCTAATAAAGAAGCTGTCGAAAAATTAATTTCAACATACGGGCTTGAAGATAACGTTACAATGATTTCATGGATTGAACGCGAAAAGATTTTTAAGCTTATTAAAATGTCGCAACTATACATTTCTACAGCACGTTACGAAGGTTTGCCATACTCAATAATTGAATCTTTAGCCTTGGGTAAAGCTTGTGTAGTTTCAGATTGTGATGGAAATAGAGATTTAGTTGTCGATAGCCATAATGGATATGTGATTAAAGATGGTATGGCGGTTACTATGGCAAATCGTATTTTTGCACTTTTGGAGGATAGTACACTAAGAGAGCAATTTGAGAAAAATGCCTTAGTTCGCTTTGAAAAGCATTTCAATATCGAGAACAATATTAGTAACCTCGAAGCGATTTATAAAGAAGCGAGTGCTTAATGAAAGCACCATTAATGAAATTGAATTATAATTAAAAGATACTCACACGAGTGCGCAGATTATGAAAATAACAGTAGTAGGAACAGGATATGTAGGATTAGTAACAGGAACCTGCCTTGCCGAAACCGGTAATGAGGTGGTATGTGTTGATATAGATAAAGAGAAAATAGCTAAAATGCGCAACGGTGTGGTACCCATTTATGAGCCACATTTAGACGTGTTGTTTGACCGAAATATTAAAGCGGGAAGATTAACTTTTACAACATCATTAGACGAAGGCCTTGAACATGGCGAGATTATTTTCCTTGCACTACCAACACCAGAAGACGAAGACGGAAGTGCAGATTTACGTTATGTTTTAGGCGTAAGCGAAGACATAGGTAAAAAGATAAAAAGCTATAAAGTAATTGTAGATAAAAGTACAGTGCCTGTAGGTACTGCAGATAAAGTACAGGCTACAATTAGTAAACACGCTGGTTGTGAATTTAATGTGGTGTCAAACCCAGAATTTTTAAGAGAAGGGTTTGCGGTAGACGATTTTTTAAAACCTGAACGTATTGTTGTAGGCTCTAGTAGTGATCGAGCAACTGCTTTAATGCAAAAATTATACAAACCATTTGTACGCAGCGGCAACCCTATTATCATCATGGATGAGAAAAGTGCTGAGTTAACTAAATATGCTGCAAATGCATTTTTAGCAACCAAAATTACGTTCATGAACGAGATTGCTAACTACTGTGAAAAAGTAGGTGCAGATGTTGATAAAGTAAGAGTAGGTATGGGTACCGATAGTCGTATCGGAAAACGTTTCTTATTCCCAGGAATAGGATATGGAGGGTCTTGTTTTCCAAAAGACGTTAAAGCACTTCAAAAAGCAGGAAGTGATGCTAATTACGACTTTAAAATACTTGACAGTGTTATAGAAGTTAATGAAACACAGAAAACCATATTATTGCCAAAAATTGAATCACATTTTAATGGAGATTTAAATGGAAAAACAATAGCAATATGGGGATTAGCTTTTAAACCAGAAACAGACGATATTCGCGAAGCACCATCGTTGTATATGATGAAGGGACTGCTTGAAAGAGGAGCAACACTTCAGGTGTTTGACCCTGAGGCAATGCCAAACATAAAAAAACGATTTGAAGATACTTTATCATACGCATCTGGAATGTACGAAGCATTAGAAAATGCAGATGCATTATTAATTTGTACAGAGTGGAGTATTTTTAGAACACCAGATTTTGCTAAAGTTAGCAAACTACTTACAAATAAAGTAATATTTGATGGTCGTAACCTTTACGACACTAACGATATGAAAGCAGAAGACTTTACGTATATATCAATAGGTAGATAATCGGTTTTTAGACCTCACTCTAGAGTTAAAATAATAGATAGATTGCCAAGAAAACATACTATGAAAAAAACAATACTTATCACAGGTGCAGCAGGATTTTTAGGTTCTCACTTGTGCGATCGTTTTATAAAAGAAGGGTTTAAAGTATTAGGGATGGACAACCTTATTACTGGAGATAAAAAAAATATAGAACACTTATTTCAGTTAGAGGATTTTGAATTTTACCATCACGATGTTACAAAATTTGTCCACGTACCTGGAAATGTTGATTATATTATGCATTTTGCTTCTCCTGCAAGCCCTATCGACTATCTTAAAATACCAATCCAAACGCTAAAAGTTGGGTCTTTAGGAACACACAATCTTCTAGGTTTAGCAAAAGAGAAAGGAGCACGGTTTATGATTGCTTCTACCAGTGAAATTTATGGAGATCCATTAGTACACCCACAAAAGGAAACGTACTACGGAAATGTTAATACAATAGGACCTCGTGGCGTTTATGATGAAGCAAAGCGCTTTCAAGAATCAATTACTATGGCATACCATAGTTTCCACGGCTTAGACACTAGAATAGCACGTATATTTAATACCTATGGGCCAAGAATGCGTCTAAATGACGGACGTGTAATTCCAGCTTTTATTGGGCAGGCTTTAAGAGGAGAAGATTTAACGGTGTTTGGTGATGGAATGCAAACACGTTCTTTCTGTTATGTGGATGATCAAGTTGAAGGATTGTATCGTTTATTAATGAGCGACTACACACATCCAGTAAATATTGGTAACCCAGACGAGATTACCATACTTGATTTTGCACAGGAAATTATAAAACTTACAGGTACAGATCAAAAAATAGTTTTTAAAGAACTTCCTAAGGACGATCCATTACAACGAGAACCAGACATAACGCTTGCGAGAGAACTTCTAGGTTGGGAACCTAAAGTCTCTAGGGCAGAAGGAATGAAAATAACGTATGAGTATTTTAAAAGCTTATCAAAAGAAGAGCTTGAAAAAAGTGAGCACAAAGATTTCTCAAAGCATATTCGCTCTTAATGATATTTAAAAAAGGTAGATATTCAGGCTTTTTGAGGCCCATTTCGTATGTCATCGATTTAGTGGTGATACACGTGCTTGCCTATTTGTTTTTTGGCGGTGGGATTGAGTTTGTAAATTATATAATTTTTATTTCGGGTGCTTGGATTGTTTCAACACTCATCTTAAATTTTTATGAAATTTATCGCTTTACTAAGTATATTAAAATACTCTCTTTAATAGTAAAACAAACCTTAGTTTTCTTACTTATTGTATATGCATTTTATGGGTATTACAGTGAGTTAATGGAAGACTCAGGAGTCATTTTTAAGTATTCTTTAGTGACAATGGGGGTTATTTCGGTTATTAAAATTGCCATATTTTACCTTCTTAAAAAATACCGCCGCTTATTAGGTGGTAACGTTCGCAAAGTTGTTATAGTTGGGTTGAATGATAAAACAAAAGAGCTTGAGAACTTTTTTAATGATAGCCCAGAATATGGCTATAGTCTTGTAAAATCATTTGTTGTTAAAGGTGCTAATAAAACATCACAAGAGGAAATATTAAAATTTCTTACAACTAACATTGTAGACGAAATTTATTGTTCGGTTGGAGATTTAAACGAAGAAGAAATGGCTGCATTAATTGATTTTGCAGACAACAATCTTAAAGTATTAAAGTTTCTGCCAGATAATAAAGAGATTTATGGAAAACAGCTGGATTTTACTTACTACGGCTACGTTCCTGTTTTATCTTTACGTAAAATACCCATTGATGAGCCTATAAATAAATTCATAAAACGCCTTTTTGATATAGTAATGTCACTTTTAGTAATTGTTGGAGTGTTATCTTGGCTAACCCCAATTTTAGGAATATTTATTAAATTGGGATCTAAGGGACCTATTTTCTTTAAACAGAAACGTAATGGACTTGATTATAAAGAGTTTTATTGTTACAAGTTTAGGTCAATGAAACCTAACCCTACAGCAGATTTACACCAAGTAAAAAAAGGTGATGAACGTATTACGAGAGTAGGGAAAATTATTAGAAAAACAAGTATGGATGAGTTACCGCAATTTATCAATGTATTGCGCGGTGATATGAGTGTAGTAGGGCCTCGACCACATATGGTAAGTCACACACACATGTATGCCGAGCGCATAGATAAATTTATGGTTCGACATTTCATAAAACCTGGAATTACTGGACTTGCACAAACTAGTGGGTATCGTGGTGAAGTAGAAAGTGATGAGGATATAATTAATCGTGTAAAATTTGATATTTACTATTTAGAAAATTGGTCTTTAATTATGGATCTTAAAATAGTATTCCAAACAGTTTATAATGCCGTTAAAGGAGAAGAAAAAGCATACTAAAACTTTAGAGCAACCGCTCGTTTCCATTATCACTCCGCTGTATAATGCAGCTAACTACATTACCAAAACAATAGTATCTGTTCAACAACAATCGCACACCAATTGGGAGTTATTAATTGTTGATGATTGCTCTACGGACAACGGATTAGAAATTGCTAAATCAATTGCAAAAACAGATTCGAGAATACATATTTATTCCCAAAAATCTAATCAAGGCGCAGCAGTATGTCGCAACAAAGCGACAGAGACGGCTAGGGGAGATTATATTGCGTTTTTAGACGCAGACGACCTTTGGCTCAGCTCTAAGCTCGAAAAGCAATTAAACGCTATGAAAACAGCAAATAATCCTGTTTGCTATTCAAGTTATGTGCAAATTGATGCTAGTGGGCAATTGTTAGGAAAACGCATTAAAGCCTTACCAGAATTATCATATAAAAAAGAGCGAAGTAATAATTACCTCGGAAATTTGACAGGCATTTACAATTGTGCTGTTTTAGGTAAAATTATAGCCCCAAATATTAGGAAACGCCAAGACTGGGCAGTATGGCTAATGGCAATAGAAAAAAGCGGAAAGCCAGCCCTTGGGATACAAGAGGATTTAGCCTACTATCGTGTTCACGATGGAAATATGAGTTCTAATAAATGGAAACTTGTCAACTATAATTACAAATTTTACAGAACTTTTTTAGGCTATTCTGTTTTAAAATCACTTTGGTTTTTGCTCTTGTTTTTTAGAGCGTATTTTATTGAACGACCTAAATTAATTGAGCGATATTAAAAAACAGATTATTGATTTCTATTAAAAGCAACAGTTAAATTACGAAGGATAACGGTTAAAAACTGTGCGACATCATATGGTTTTAAAATAATATCATTCATACCGGCGTCTAAAATAGCTTTTCTAGCCTCTTCTATTTCAACAGCGGTTAATGCAATAATAGGAGTTTTATCATCAAATGAACGAATTACTTTAGTTGCTTCAACACCTCCCATTACGGGCATATGTATGTCCATTAATATTAAACCGAAATCTTGTTTTTGAGCTAAAGTAACGGCCTCTTGTCCATCGTCTGCAAGGCTAGTTTTGAAACTTCTTGATTGTAAAATTTTCTGTGTCACCTTTTGATTGATCTTGTTGTCATCTACTATTAGAATATGAACATTCTCAAACGAAGGTGTTTGTTTACTTGTAGCAAGTAGTTCCTCAGCTTCAGTGTCAACTGTTGAGGTGTTTTCTTCTAGTGGTATAATAAATGAAAAAATAGCGCCTCTTCCCACATCACTTTGTAGGGCTATTTCACTGCCAAAAACATCAAGTAATTTTTTAACAATTGGCAGTCCAAGACCTGTACCTTGATAATTATAGTTGTTGTTTTCAACTTGTGAAAATTCCTCAAAAATAGAAGCTTGCTTTTCTTTGGGAATCCCAATTCCATTGTCTTTAATAAAAAACTGCGTTCTGTAAACGCCATCCCTAGTACGTTCAACTAGTTTGATGATAATTTCGATAGTTCCATTTTCATTAAACTTAACGGCATTTCCAACTAAGTTCATTAATATTTGAGAGAGCTTAATAGAATCGCCTAAAAGACGTCTTGGTATGGCTTCATCAATAACAACGTTTATTTTATTATTATTTTGTTGTAGGCTAAATGAAAACGAGTTGACAATACTTTCCACAAGCTTCTTGAGGCTAAACGGAGTTTTCTCTAACTTCATTCCTTGAGCATCAGCTTTGTTTAAAGTCAATACATCATTAATTAAAGCAAGTAAATAATCTGCTGAAAATTTAAGAGATTTTAAATCATCTTTATGCGATTTAAGTTCAACGTCATCAAGCAATATTGAAGATAGACCAATTACACCATAAAGCGGAGTTCTCAATTCGTGACTCACTGTTGAGAAAAACTGTGTTTTAAGTTTAGAGAGGCGCTCTGCATTTTCCTTAGCCTCGGTGAGTTCTATATTTTGTTCGCGAAGTCTGTTGATGAGCTTACGTCTACTTCTATAAAGCAAAAACACACTCAATAAGCCCAAAAGGAGTATGATACTTATTACAATGAAAAAGATAGAAACCTCTTTACTTTTTGAAACAAGTGTATCTGATATTATCTGTTCTTTTTTGGCTAACTCAGCTTCTTGTTGAAACTGTTGTAGTTTATGTTTTGTACTTGTTTCAGCTAATTGTTGTTTTCTAATTAATTTTTCGTGTTCTATCCTAAACTCATTTTCTTTTTTAATACTTGCGATAGCTTCAGTTAAATCGCCATTTTTCTCATAAGCAATAGATAAATATTTTTGTGCTTCATATGCTTCTTCTAGAAAATTTCCGCTTGAAGCTCTTTCGGCAGCACTTTTTAATATGTCTATAGCTCTATTGAGGTCAGTGTTTCTGTATAAATGATACCTTCCTCTTAAAACATCTAGTCCAATACTGTATAAGGGGTGAAGCGTTGTGTCATTCTCAATGGCGTTTCTTGAATAATTTAAATAGGGTAGTGCTTGATTTAACTCTTTTAAATTAAGATGCGTCCAAGCAAGATTAATATTATTAATAATAATACCAAGCTTTGGTTTTCCATCTCTATTGTTAAATGATAAACTTTTTTTGAAATTTGTTTGTGCTTCAATTACATTACCATCTAACACCATTATTGCATTTCCAATGTCGTTGTAAACATCAGCAATAACAGTGTCGTTTTTTGCTTTTTTAGCGAACTCGAGAGATCTATTATAAAAATCAAAACAATTAATAGAGTCTTTCATGGAGAGATAAATAGCTCCAAGTCTTGAATATCCTAATGAGGTATAATGATCGTTTTTTTGATCTATAGAAAGTTTAATTAACCCATCACTTTCAGCAATGGCACCAGCATAGTCATAGTTATACGAAAGTCTGTGTGTGCTTTCATACAAACTATCTAATGTTCTGAGCGTTTGCGGGGAAGTTTGACTGTTAGAAATAAATGGTGAGATTATTACCACTAACAGCAATATATAGTGTTGACTTTTAGTCATTAGGTTAGTTTAGTTAACCCAAATTTAACAATTCTAGGCTCCTAGCAAAAACAATGTGTAATAAAACACCACTTCTTATACTATCTTCGCTTTTATGGATTGTTATTTTTTACAGACTGAAATTGGAATACTCGAAATTAAAGGAAATGATGAGGGATTATTTTCTGTTCTTTTTGCTATTGATTCACCCCAGAATATTTCAGATATAATACCTGATAGCCTCAAACAAACCGTTAGACAATTACAAGAATATTTTGATGGTAAACGCGAAAGCTTTGAGCTGAAATTAAACCCTCAGGGAACAGATTTTCAGAAAAAAGTTTGGCAACATTTACGGTCTATTGATTTTGGTAAAACAAAATCATATCAGCAAATGGCATACGAGCTTGGAGATCCTAAAGTTATTAGAGCGGCTGCTTCAGCTAACGGAAAAAATCCAATTTCAATAATAATACCTTGCCATAGGGTAATTGGTAGCGATGGTTCACTTACGGGATATGCCGGAGGGTTACATCGAAAAAAATGGTTGTTAGCATTAGAAAGTCCAGTAACTCAGGGGTCACTATTTTAGTTTCCACCGCAAATGGAATCGTATTTAAGCATTAGGTCAATCATAGGTTGAGAAACACGTTTGTAATAATGCGCATCTAACTCATCTTCTTGAACTTCTTCGCTAAAGTTTTTAGTTCTTTTTTCAATTTCTTTAAGCTCCTTTTTAAGTTCTTTCCACGGAACTCTTAGTGTTTCAACATCGAAACTTTCTAAATAGGTTAACATTTTAGGGCAAGATTTGAAAGCTTCTTTAAGTGCCTTTTCAGTTCTCAATTTGGTTTTATTTGTTTTAATTACAGTGAAATAACCATAGTCAAAAGCAAACATTACTGTATCACTACCGTGTTTTTGTATATAAAACAACCTAATATTCTTCTTTTTTCTTCCTCCAGCACTAATAAAAAAGGCATGAAGATTTAGTGTATTTCCTTCATGGATTTGTTGCATCCACAATTTTCTATTTCTATCCTCGATTTCAATATCACCATTGGCTAGTAATACTTTATACTGCTTAAATGTTCGAGTGCCATTTTCATCTGTAATAGTGACACTTTCAACATCTTTTGCGTAAAAAACACGACGATTAAAGCTAGTATCTAGTAATTCAAATTTATCATCGTTAAGACCAAAATGTTCTTCAAATTTCCCAAATGGATGATCCCATTCACTTCCTTCAAAAACAACATTTAAAAATTCGGAAATCTTCCCTTCTACAACTTCGCCATCTTTAAGAACAACGACACCGTCGTTATATTCATTTCCCAGTTTAATACCTTGTGAGAAGCTTATAAATGAAATTAGTAATAATGATAATAGCGAAATTTTTTTCATCAAATAGGATTTAACTTCGTAAAGATAAATATCTTTAAACCGAAACACATCCATAACTACATGAAGAAACTGTTAATTAGCGTTTTAATTTTTATAGCCTTTATTGTAAGCCTAGCATATATTACAGATTACGATTACATTTTAAAAGGAGTGAGGGTTGTGTATCTAACAGGCCGAACAACTGCCTACATTGATGATGCGCCACATTTTGAAAATGACAGTATAAATGCAAGTTCTAAACCTCAACCTTGGCCATCGCACACATTGCTAGGAAAAATAAAACCCACCAATACATTAACTACTATAAATGATGAGTTAGGTACAGTAGCATTTCTACTTATTAAAAATGATAGTATAATTTATGAGAATTATGCTGAAAATTATTCGGTAACATCTCAAACTAATGCTTTTTCAATGTCTAAAAGTATCATTACGGCACTTTTGGGAAAAGCAATAAAAGATGGTTTTATTAAAAACTTAAATCAACCAGTAGCCGATTTTATTCCGAAGTTTGGTAACGGTGTAACCGTAGGCGATTTATCCTCCATGGCATCTGGTTTAAACTGGGATGAGAGTTATAAAAGCCCATTTAGTACTACCGCAAGAGCCTACTATGATGATGATCTAGCCGAAACAATGTTTGACTTGGCAATTACTGAAACTCCGGGAGAATCTTTTGAATACTTAAGCGGAAGTACTCAGTTACTAGGAATGGTAATTGAGAAAGCAACTAACATGACTATTAGTTCTTATTTGCAACAAGCTTTTTATGAGCCAATGGGATTTGAACAACCTGCCACTTGGCAAGTTGATGATGCTGAACATCGCCTGGCTAAAATGTATTGTTGCTTAGCGAGTAATGCTAGGGATTATGCGCGATTCGGTAAACTTTTTAAAGACTTCGGAAATTTTAATGGGGAACAATTGTTAGATTCAACATTTGTAGCTAAAGCAATAAAACCTAGATTTGAAGTGAGTCCTGAGTACGGCTATGGGTTTTGGTTAAGTAACTATTTAGACAAGGAAATTTTTGTGATGCGTGGTATTTTAGGACAGTATGTAATTACCATTCCGGAAGATAATTTAATAATTGTTAGACTAGGACATCAACGAGGAGGCCCATCAGGATTGCCTTTTACTACTGACTTTTATACATATATTGAAGAAGCATATGCAATGTTAAAACTCAATTAATTTTATTTTCCGTAGTTTTAACTAGACTCCCCTACAAAGAATATCACCTTTATGCTTAAACGAATAAACCTAGAACACATCCTTTTTTTGGATATAGAAACTGTACCCAAATTTGAAAATTATTCAAGTTTAGATGATACAACCAAGCTTCTTTGGGAACAAAAAACCAAGTATCAACGTAAAGAAGAATTTACTGCTGAAGAGTTTTATGACCGTGCAGGAATTTGGGCTGAATTTGGAATTATAGTTTGTATTTCTGTAGGTTACTTTAAAATTGAAGGAGACACTAGAAATTTTAGAGTCACTTCTTTTAAAGGAGAGGAATTAAATATTCTACAAGATTTTAAAACCCTACTAGAGCTTCATTTTAAAAAATCGAATCATTTATTATGTGCTCATAATGGGAAAGAATTCGATTTTCCATACATAGCACGACGAATGATTATCCACGGAATTGATTTGCCAAGTAAGCTAAATTTGTTTGGAAAAAAGCCCTGGGAAATTCCGCATTTAGATACACTTGAGTTGTGGAAATTTGGAGACTATAAAACATTTACATCTTTAAAGTTGATGGCACATGTGCTTGGAATACCTTCTCCAAAGGATGATATTGACGGAAGTCAAGTTAGAGATGTGTTTTACAACGACGGTAATATTGACCGAATAGCAACCTACTGCGAAAAAGATACCATAACGGTAGCCCAAATTTTATTAAAACTTAGAAATGAACCATTATTAGTTGAAAATGAACTAAAGTTTGTTTGAGAATAACGAATGTCAATCTAATAATATTTCGGCTTTGCCATACATATAAAAAACCCCAACTCAAATGAGCTGGGGTTCTTTCTATTAATAATGGTATTTAGTATTACTCCTTTACAAATCGTTCTACAAAAGTAGTTTGATCTGTATGTACTTCAAGCATATAAACACCGCTAGCTAAAAGACTAACATCTAGTGTTTGTGTAAAAGCGCCAGACAAAACAACTTGTCCCGTTAGATTGTAAACAACATAGTCTTTAGCAGTACTCCCTAGTACTTCAATGTTTAAAACACCTTGAGTTACTGGGTTAGGGTACATTGTAAAATTACCTACTGGAGGTCCGTCATTTGTAATTCCTTCAGATTGCGTGCTGTTTGAGCTCTGCGTTCCACAAGAACCTAGGTTAGTCCATCCAGAAGTTGTACGCTCATAAAGAGAACCGTTGTACGTTACTCTATCTCCTGTTGAATAACTTGTACTGCTATTATATGCTGCAACCCCAGCACATTGATCTACAGATGTAGCTACTCTAAAATTATCAATTGCAATATCAGCTTGCCAAGTTGCCCCTGTTAATCTATTGAAACGTAATTGAACATTTCCGCCAGTATATGCAGATAAATCTACAGTTTCCTCTAACCAAGTATTGCCTTGATTACCTGTTTTAGTCCATAAGGCTGTCCATGAACTACCGTTGTTAGAACTAGCTTCAAGCGTAATACTTCCCATATCTGCTGCACCATACATATGGTAGCTAAAAGTTGCGAAAGCTTGAGTTTCTCCACTTAAATCTAAACAAGGCGAGTCTAAAATTGCTCTTTTATTAGGGTATCCAGTTCCACTTCCTGAAGCTTCAACAAACATATACCAAGTTCCCGATGCACCATTTGAAGGTCCAGTACTACTTGATGGTGTTCCACCAGAATCGCGAGTCCAATCAATATCATCATCACTAGATTGTGACCAAGATCCTAATCCACTTTCAAAACTTTCACTGTAAGGGAATGCTGCAATTCCATTTATACAACCTCCTGAAGAACCTCCAGGTGTAGTAATGTTAAGTGTATTACTATTTCCTGAAATATTACCAGCAGCATCTTTAGCTCTAACATTGAAAGAGTAACCAGTAGCAGCGGTTAATCCTGTTACGTTTGCAGATGTTCCAGTTACCTCCCCTAATAGTGCTGTTCCTTGGTACACATCGTATGCGACAACCGCTACATTATCCGTTGAAGCAGTCCAGTTTAATGTTACTGATGTTTCGGCTATATTTGAAGCAGTTAAGTTTGTTGGATTACTTGGTGCCTGTGTGTCTGCAGCAGCAGCAGCTATTGTCACTGTATAATCTTCAACTTCACCATATGTAAACGATTGGCAAGAAGTTGGGATAGCGTTATACTGCATAGCAACTCTCATTCTTGTGGCTCCTAGTGATGCACTTGTAGGAATAGTAAACGAACCACTGTTAGGTGTATCCTTAGAAGGAGCTTTAGACCAGACTAATTCTCCCGCATCTGTAAAATCTCCATCTTTATTATAATCAATCCATACAGCGTAAGCTTCATCATAAATAGTTCCTGTCCACGTTGGTGTTACAGTAACGGTATAAGGATTACCTTGTGATAAGGTTGTAGAGATATTTGTAAAATCAGAATAAAACTGTGCTCCACTTGCGTTATTAATAGTGTTTAATTGAACTCTAGAAATATATTCATCGTTAGTATTTGTACTTGCAGATGAACAATAGGTTATTCCTTGTACAGTTGTTGTAGCATTTGCTGTATTACTATATCCAGAAACATTTCCTGCTGCATCTTTAGCGCGTACTCTAAAAGAATAAGCTGTAGAAGGAGATAATCCAGTAACTGTATAAGAAGTTCCACTTACAGTAGCTATAACATTTGTTCCTTGATATACATCGTATCCAGAAACAGCTACATTGTCTGTAGAAGCATTCCAGTTTAATCCAACGGTGCTACTTGTTGCTCCTGAAGCTACTAATGAAGTAGGTGTGCTAGGTGCTTGAGTATCTGCTACAGAATTTCCAAGACCAGTAACAATTAAACTGAAAGCTTGGCTACCGCTGCTTAATGATCCTTTATGAGTTACAGTTATAGTGTATGTTCCAGAAGCATTTGCTACGTCTACACGCTCATAATTGTCTTTAGTATTATCTCCTTTACCGTTTGTTGTTACTCCTGTTAATCTCCAAGGAGAGAATGTAGCACCACCTTGAGTAACTCTTACATCTAAATCATTTACTAAGGCTGCGGTTCCTGAATTTGTTCCATTATTAACAGCTCCTGCAACATCTGTCCAAGATATTGAAGCAAATAAATCGTTTACACCGTCAGACTGAACTTGTACGCTATATGATTGACCAGAGTTTAAAACTCTTTCTTCAACTTTAGTAGCTGCTCCATTTGCTGAAATAACCTCAGCTGCTTTTTTTGTATTCATTAATCCCCATCCATAAATAGCATCAGGTCCTGTCGCTCCAGCATCATCAGCTGTGTGTAACGCGACACCTTTTAATGTTGCAGAACGCATAAAACTTCCATTTAAGCTATTGTAATGTTGTTGTAATAATAACAAAGATCCTGTAACATTTGGCGATGCCATTGATGTTCCTGTTATGCTTGCATATGCAGTATTGCTACTTTCGTATGTAGAATAAACAGATGTTCCGTTACCAGTTATATCTGGCTTTATGCGGTAATCGTCTGTTGGACCTTCACTACTTGAGCTATTGATAGAAACACTTATTAAATCTCCATTGTTAGCAATATTTGCATCTTGTGCATTTGCAACAACCATGTTGTTTTTTGAAGTAGCGTGACCAGTTAATTTATCGTAAGCAGAGTTTCCCCCTAGAGGATTTCCGTTGTAGTTAGTACTTCCATCATTACCTGCTGCAACAACCATCAAGTAATAAGGAGCATTATACATAACATTATCCCAATCTCTAGAATCTTGAATATATGCACCAAAATATTGATCTGGAACTAAGTCACTTCTAAAACCATAACTGTGATTAGAAAGTAACATTCCATTAGCAGCCGCGGCTGTAGCTTCAGCTACATCATTATTCCACATATAACCATTTACCTTAGATTGTGGAGCCATTCCTTTTGCTGAAGCCTGTACTCCAGATGCGGTAATTGTTCCGGTAACATGCGCGGCATGAAAATTAAGTTGTGTTCCACCTTCTGAGGCTGCATCTTGAATGGTAACTCTATTTGTACCACCAGCACCATCGTACTCTTGGTGAGAAGCACGAGCGTGACCTCCATCCCATACGTATGCAGTCATATTTTGACCATCTAAGTTTAGACCTAAACTACCGCCAATGTTAAGGTGATTTGCTCTAGTTGACCTAGCTGCAGCAACATTAAATGTACGATAATAAATAGGGCTTCCATCTTCAGCAAAACGTTGTAGCTCTGCAAAACCACCATCTTCAAGTGTTAATTTTACAGGAATGTTTTGTGATTGTGCAAGTTGGATTGCACTTTGTTTTTGTGAGTCGTATTGTTGATTAAAATCTGCTTCGAGAATAGTTAGTTGAGCAACGTTTGACTTATTTTGGATACTTAGTCGTTCTGCTGTTGTTTGAGCATTTAAAGCCCCTGAGGAAACAAGCAGAAGGCCTGAAGCGATTAAACTAAATAGTGAATAATTGTTTTTCATCGTAGTTAGGTATTTTAGATTAGTAAAAAAAAATGTTAGTAAATGGTGTAGATATTCTTGAAGTGTTACACGTATTTATAACATTTAGGGTACTATCATCATTTGATTGTCAAAACGTGATAAATAGGTTTTGTTTCAATCTATTAGATGAGGTGATTGTTTCACATTTCTTTTTATATCAATACGGTGTTGCGCATATAAATTTTCGTTTATTAATACAAAGAATCAATTGTTGGTTGAAGAAATGTTTAGCATTTTGTTCTTTTAATTCATAAATCTTTAAAATTTTAGTTAAAATATTAAGGTTTGTCTTGTAAATAAAAGTAAATAATCGATAAAACAAAATTTTATTCGATGTACTACCTCCTTTTTTGTGATTTGCAATTATAATAAACCTGTTTAAGTATCTTTATACCCATATGGATGGCACCTTAATAAAAATTGAAAATCTTAGCATTTCATTTAAAAATGGAAAGAACATCAATACGGCAATATTTGACAGTTCATTCGAAATTTCTAAAAATAAAATTGTAGGAATAGTAGGGGAGTCGGGTAGTGGTAAATCTGTTACTTCTATGGCATTGATGGGTTTATTGCCTAAGAAAAAAGTGCAATTAGCGGGGAGTATAGTTTTTGATGGAGTAGAATTAACTAATCTATCACTCAAAGAGTTCCAAAAAATTAGAGGAAAGCAGATTTCTATGATCTTCCAAGAGCCTATGAGTGCTCTTAACCCTAGTTTATCCTGTGGATTTCAAGTAGCCGAAATATTAAAACAACATAAAATTGTTAAGAATTCTGAAGTAAAAAAGGAAACCCTTCATCTCTTTGAGCAAGTAAAACTTCCTAACCCTAACCAAATTTACAATAGTTACCCTCATCAAATAAGTGGAGGACAAATGCAACGAGTAATGATTGCGATGGCTATTGCATGCAAACCACAATTATTAATCGCTGACGAACCAACAACTGCACTAGATGTTACCGTTCAAAAAGAGATTTTAGAACTACTTAAAGAACTTCAAGTAGCTTATGGAATGAGTTTACTTTTTATATCGCACGATTTGAGTTTGGTTTCTGAAATTGTAGACTCCGTTCTTGTTATGAAAGATGGATATATTGTAGAACAAGGATTAGCTAAAAACGTTTTTAATAATCCTCAACATCCATATACTAAAGCATTATTAGCCTCAAGACCTTCGCTTAACGAACGTCTTAAACAATTGCCAACAATTGCATCAATACAAGATGAAACCTTTAAAAAACAAATTGTAGGCGTAAACCAAAGAGCTATAGCTCATAAAAAACTTTACACTAAAAACCCTATCCTTGAAATTAATAACGTTTCTAAAACGTATATCACAAAAGGAGGTTTGTTTAATAAAGACCGAAATGTGAAAGCGGTGGCAGGAGTTAGTTTTAATGTTTACGAAGGTGAAACTTTGGGTCTAGTAGGTGAATCTGGTTGCGGAAAATCGACCTTAGGAAAAGTCATTTTAAAGTTAGAAGATATAACAAACGGTATAATAAAATACCGAGGTAAAATAATTAATTCGCTAACAAAAAATGAATTAAAAAGCTTTAGAAAAGATATCCAACTCATATTTCAAGATCCTTTTTCATCGTTAAACCCAAGAATAATAATAGGAAAGGCACTTACCGAACCTATGGAAGTTCATAATATAGGAATCAACCAAAAAGAACGTAAAGAAAAAGCACTGGCTTTATTAGAGCGTGTTGGACTTTCTTCAGAATACTATTATAGATACCCACACGAACTTTCTGGTGGGCAAAGACAACGCGTTGGAATCGCACGGACAATTGCTATGGAACCCAAAGTCGTTATTTGTGACGAAAGTGTTTCTGCTTTAGATATTTCGGTGCAAGCTCAAGTGCTTAATTTATTAAACGAACTTAAAGAAGATTTTGGTTTTACGTACATATTTATTTCGCACGACTTAGCAGTTGTAAAGTATATGAGTGATCAATTAGTGGTTATGAATGCTGGTAAAATTGAAGAAATGGGTGATGCAGATGAAGTTTATGCAAATCCAATAAAACCCTACACTCAACGATTAATAAATGCTATTCCTGGTAAGGCTAAAACAACTTCTTAACGACACAATTAGTATAGATTACTAATTTGTTCTGAAAAATTAAAGCATAAAAAAACCCGTTCTAACCTCACAAAGAACGGGCTTATATCCTTATCTGTTTTTGTATCGTAGCAGATTCGGGGGTATTTTTTTAACTATTAATAAACTAAAAATACTTTCATTGCAATATAAAATATGCTCTTTGTTAACCTTACGGTATCTTTTACAGATGTTAAAACCTTTTGCATAGTAGGCAATTCATTTTTGTTTGGGACTGCTAACATACAAGCTCTTTCTAAACTAAAACGATTAAAAACATATATTTTCGACGAAACACACTAAATTTTAACACTCTTTACCGATAATTGCTGTTTTTAATCGGATAAAGTGTTTTTTTGAAGAAAATTTCAGCTTTGCTAAACAGGGTGTATTACCCTTTACGTTTTCGTTTTGTAGTTAAAACACCTTGAGTAGGATAGTAGGTGCGACCGTAGTTTGAGCGTTTATCTTCGCCCAATCTTTTTGCTACTAGATTTGTCATTTTAATTACAAAAGCCTCTTCTGCATTAGGAAACGATAAATCGTGACCATCTAAATCTAGTTTTTGACCTCGGTGTGAATGATCTTTTTTACGGCTTAGATAGTCTTCATTGTCATAAAGTTCATTATAACAATGTATCAATTCGTGAGAGAGTAGTGCTACGGGACTGTTCACCCCTTTATTTTTTCTAAACCAAGATTTACGGTGGTTCTTTCTAAATAGAACGCCGTGAGTGTCTTGAAACATGACACTATTCAATCTATGATTATAAGCGTTACGATTTCCAGGGACGATTGTAATGTTGTTAGTTGTATCTGCAACAAGGACATCAATTATGTCAATTTTTTCTTCAATACCATCGTCTTCAAATGGTAACGTTAGGATGTTTGTTCTAACCAAAAAATCTAAAGCAATATGCGTGTTTCGTGTAAAACGATCTGCAATTGCATTATAATCGCGGTCTTCTTGGTAAGCGTATAAAGTAAATGTATTGGTTAATGAACCTATTTTCATCTTATTAAAATTTCATCTCTGGAATTTTGCCTTCAATAATAAGATCTCCTTCAGTAGCAGCTTCAATTTCCGAAACACTAACTCCTGGTGCTCTCTCTATTAATTTAAATTTTCCACCAATCACTTCAATAACGGCAAGGTTGCTTACTATTTTCTTTACGCAATTAACTCCTGTTAATGGCAGAGAACAAGTTTTAAGAAGCTTAGACTCACCAGCTCTATTTGTATGCATCATTGCAACAATAATATTTTCTGCGGAAGCTACAAGGTCCATAGCGCCCCCCATACCTTTTACCATCTTACCTGGAATTTTCCAGTTTGCGATATCTCCGTTTTGAGAAACTTCCATTGCTCCTAGTATGGTTAAATCTACATGTTGCCCTCTAATCATTGCAAAACTTGTAGCTGAGTCAAATAATGATGCTCCTTTTAATGCAGTAATTGTTTGTTTACCAGCATTAATTAAATCTGGATCTTCTTCCCCTTCAAAAGGGAAAGGCCCCATACCTAAAATTCCATTTTCACTTTGAAACTCTACTTCAATATCGTTACGTACAAAGTTTGCAACAAGTGTAGGGATACCAATTCCAAGATTTACGTAATATCCATTTTTTACTTCTTGCGCAATGCGTTGTGCTATTTGTTCTTTACTTAATGCCATGTTTTATTTTTTACGCACTGTTAATTGCTCAATTCTTTTTTCATAAACTTCTCCTTGAAATATTCGCTGTACAAATATTCCAGGTACGTGAATATCATTAGGATCTAGAGTTCCTGCTGGGACCAGTTCCTCAACTTCGGCTACAGTTATTTTTGCTGCACCAGCCATATTTGGGTTGAAGTTTCGAGCAGTTCCTTTAAAAATTAAGTTTCCAGCTGTATCACCTTTCCAAGCTTTTACAAAAGCAAAGTCCGCTTTAAATGCGTGCTCTAATAAGTGCATTTTACCGTTAAATTCTCGGGATTCTTTTCCTTCACCAACTTCGGTTCCATAACCTGCAGGTGTGTAAAAAGCAGGTATTCCTGCTTTAGCAGATTGACAACGTTGTGCCAATGTTCCTTGTGGTATTAAATCTACTTCAAGCTCTCCACTTAACATTTGGCGTTCAAACTCAGCATTTTCTCCTACATAAGAGGAAATCATTTTCTTGATTTGATGTTTCTGAAGTAATAAACCTAAGCCAAAATCATCTACACCAGCATTATTTGCAATGCAGGTTACATTTTTCACATTTAGTTTTACTAGTTGTGCAATGGCATTTTCTGGGATTCCACAAAGTCCAAAACCTCCTAACATAAAGGTCATTCCGTCTGAAACTCCTTTACAAGCTTCTGTCACATTAGCGACTGTTTTATCAATCATTGGTAATTAATTTTTCATAAAAATACAGAAAAAAACCTCTTAGTTTTAGGAACTAAGAGGTTTCAATAATTTTTATTTTATAAACTAGAAATCAAATTCGTCTGGAACTTCCTCAATAGGAGTTTGTTCTTCTTTCCATTTCTCGCAATCTGTTTCAATTGTTACATTTTCTGGTTTGTTGAAATTCCCTTTGCTAATTTTTAACGCTTCGTCCTTATAACAATCTTGCATATACATTGCCCATACCGGTAGCGCCATCGTAGCTCCTTGTCCATAAGAGGTTGTACTAAAATGCACAGAACGATCTTCACCACCTACCCATACTCCGGTAACTAAGTTAGGGACCATACCCATAAACCAACCATCACTATTATTTTGTGTAGTTCCTGTTTTACCAGCAATCGCATTTGTAAATTGATATGGATATCCTGTAACGGCTTTTTTATAAGCTCCACTTGTTCTTCCTCTGTGTCTTAATCGAGAACCAGAACCAGATTGTGTAACACCTTCCATTAATTTCATTGTTACATACGCTGTTTCACTGCTTATAACATCTTTAGTTTCAGGAGTGTTTTGATATAAGATAGTTCCGTTTTTATCTTCAATTCTTGTTATTAATGAAGGTTTTACATAAACTCCTTCATTAGCAAATGTGCTGTAGGCACCTACCATTTCGTATAAAGATAAATCTGCTGTTCCTAAAGCAATAGAAGGTACAGGGACAATATCCTTTGTGTCTATTCCCATTTTTCCCGCAAGCTCAATTACAGGTTCTGCACCTACACGATCAATTAATCGTGCTGTAATTGTATTTACGGAATTTGCAAGTGCATTAGTTAATGATAACATACCACCATAATTACCACTAGCATTTTTAGGACACCAATCTTTTGTATTTCCGCGTTTTCCTGCTGGAATACAATACGGTGTGTTTGGCAATGTATCACAAGGAGACATATGCATTTGATCAATTGCTGTAGCGTAAACAAATGGTTTAAACGTAGAGCCTATTTGGCGTTTACCAGTTTTAACCATATCGTATTTAAAATGTTTATAGTTAATTCCTCCTACATATGCTTTTACTTCACCAGTTTGTGGGTCCATTGACATAAGTGAACCTTGTAAATAACGTTTGTAATATCTAATGGAATCCCGCGGAGTCATTATTGTATCAATATCACCATTCCAAGTAAAAATTGACATCTTTCTTTTTTTGTCGAAACTAGCTAAAATTTCTTTTTCTGTTTTACCTTCTTCGGTCATTGCTCTATAGCGTTCACTTCTTCTAATTGAATTATTGATAATTTTATCGATTTCCTCTTCAGTTACATCTCTAAAAGGAGCGGTTTTGTTTTTCTTATTTTGACTATTAAACTCTTCTTGTAGGTTCGCCATATGCTTCTCCATAGAATTTTCAGCATAAGTTTGCATACGGGAGTCTATGGTAGTGTAGACTTTTAGACCATCACGGTAAATATTAAAATTAGATCCGTCACTGCGTGGATTTGCCTTTGTCCAGTCTGCCATAAAAGCTCTTGCATACTCTCTAAAATAAGTAGCAATACCTTCTACGTGACCTTGAGGGGTATATTTAAGTTCAAGTGGTAACGCTTGTAGTGAGTCTTTTACTTGCTCTGTAATAAAATCGTACTTCTCCATTTGAGACAGTACTACATTACGTCTGTTTTTAACTCCTACAGGGTTTCTAAGTGGGTTATAAAGTGAAGAGTTTTTGAACATCCCAACAAGCATTGCAGATTCTGATGTTGTTAGCTCATTTGGTGGTTTGTCAAAATAAATGTTACTAGCAGATTCAATTCCAATTGCTTGATTAAGAAAATCATACTCATTAAAGTACATTGTTAGAATTTCGTCTTTTGTATAACGGCGTTCTAAACGCGTAGCAATAATCCATTCTTTGATTTTCTGAAGACCACGTTGTATTTTATTTCTAGAAACCTGATCTGTAAAAAGCTGTTTTGCTAATTGTTGAGAGATGGTACTTGCACCTCCTTTTGTACCTAAAAATGCTGCGGCACGAAGTGTACCACGAACGTCAATACCACTGTGATCGTAAAAACGAATATCTTCAGTTGCTAATAATGCATTAATTAAATGATCTGGTAATGCTTCAAAAGGAACGGGAGTTCTATTTTCTTTATAGAATTTCCCAATTACTTTTCCATCAGATGAAATAATTTCGGTAGCTAAGTTTTTTTCCGGATTTTCTAGACTTGTTTCATCTGGAAGACTCCCAAATGCTCCAATTGAAGCTAGTAAAAATAAAAGGAGAACACTTATAATTCCTAAACCTAATAAGGTCCAGAAAATACGTGCCGGACTCCACTTAGATTTAGATTTCTTCTTTTTTGCTTGTGTAGTAGCCATACTGATTAATTTACTTTTTTAGCCGAAATATTATAAACTTCAAGACGGCTATTTACGATTTATTTCTAGGCAAATTTAAAGCAATGAATCTACCTAATTACTGTTAAAAATAGTAAGCGTTAATAATTAACGTGTAAGTGTGTTGTTATTAGCTGTTTTCGAATT
This sequence comes from Patiriisocius marinus, assembly GCF_008974325.1. Lineage (GTDB taxonomy): Bacteria > Bacteroidota > Bacteroidia > Flavobacteriales > Flavobacteriaceae > Patiriisocius > Patiriisocius marinus. The sequence continues at coordinate 915,805 of NZ_BKCG01000001.1, forward strand.
TTGAATATTTCAGAAATACTATTTATTGGTTGTTTTTTCAATGGTAAATCCAACATCTGTAATTCCTTCTAGTTGGCTAACGCCTTGTGTATCACCATTATTGCGAACAGCCTGACTTATAGAAAGTTTATACGTTCCAGGTTCATCAAAATTGAAATTTTCTAAATAAGTGAGTTTACTTTCTTTAATACTACCTATTCCTGTTCCCAACCAAGTTCCATCAGGATTTGCCATTTTGTATTCTAATGTATCGACCTTGATTTTACCATAAGGATATTCTAATTCAGCAATTAAAAAGATATTGCTAAAAGGATAGGCATTGGTATTTCGAATGTTTAGATACACATTAAACGGATGAATACTATCTAACTTCGGAAACTCAAAATTAACTTTTTGTGATGCTGGCCAACGTTCAGACTGCATCGACTGTAAATCTCCAGCGATTGTATTAGTGTCGCAACTGTTTAATAGTAACAGTGACATAAAAATCAAAAGCATTGTTCTGATCATTCCTTTGGAGTATTGCCCCCTTTTTTGCGAGGATTAGGTTTTCTGTTTCGGTTGTTAGAAGGAGCACCTCCTTGTTTCTTACTATTAGGATTAGTGTTTGCTCCTGCAGGTCTTTTTTTACGTGGTGCGGTTGCCTTTTTAGGCGTGCCACCTTTTTTAGGTGTAGCTCCTTTTGCATTTGGCTTTTGCCCCCCTTGTTTTTTAGGGCGATTGTTGCCTCCACCAGTTCCTGCTGCAACTGGTGTGCGTTTACGATTATTACGTCGCTTGTTGTTTCTAGATTTTTTAGGTTGATCAAATCGCGTTAAACTGTCCTGTCCTACAACGTTACTGTATAATTCCGCTTCTTTGATCACTACTTCCTCTACATACTCTTCTAAGCTAGCAACGGTATTTCCTTTTTTATTAATGGCAATAATTTCATTAACCTTCGCTACTTCTAGCGTATGCCAATTCATTCCATCTTTCTCGTAAGCAAACCACATTAAGCCTTTAAAAATGTCAGTTTTTTGACAAGCTGCAAATCCTTTTTCAGTTTTTAACTTCACATCGGTTCTTGGAAACTCTTTAAGAGCATCCATATACGTGTCTAACTCATAATTTAAACAACATTTAAGCTTTCCGCATTGTCCTGCAAGTTTTTGAGGATTAAGCGAAAGTTGTTGGTAACGAGCTGCTGAGGTATTTACAGTTCTAAAATCAGTAAGCCAAGTTGAACAACAAAGCTCACGACCGCAAGATCCAATTCCTCCTAAACGAGCTGCTTCTTGACGGAAACCAATTTGTTTCATTTCAATCCGCGAATTAAATGTACGTGCAAACTCTTTAATTAATTCTCTAAAGTCTACACGCTCTTCAGCGGTGTAATAAAAAACTACTTTTGAGGCATCTCCTTGAAATTCTACATCACTAATTTTCATTCGTAATCCTAAGCGAATAGCAATTTCGCGAGAACGTTTTTGAACATCAGCTTCACGATCGCGCACAGCTTGCCAGATATCAATATCTTTTTGAGTTGCTTTGCGATAAATTTTAGGAAGTTTTGTAGCGTCAGGATTTTCCTTTTTCTTCTTCATTTGGACTCTAACTAGTTCACCCGTTAAGGTTACTTGGCCTATGTCATGTCCAGATTCAGCTTCTGTGGCAACCACATCGCCTATAGAAAGTGAAAGATCACTGTTGTTTTGATAAAAGTGTTTGCGTCCATTTTTAAAGCGAACTTCAACCCCTGTGTAAGGAGTCATGTTTGCTGGGAGCGCCATATTTGAAAGCCAGTCAAATACTGTTAGTTTGTTACATCCGTCCGTTCCGCAAGTACCGTTGTTCTTGCATCCCTTAGGTTGTCCATCAGCACCAGAGGCACAGCTTGTACAGCCCATAAATTATATAGTATATAGTGAGGAGAAATAATTTTAATGCAGATGGAGCTTTAAGTGAAAACGGTTAAATTTACTACATAATCTTAATCGTGTAGTTTTCACAGTGTCAATAAATACGCGACTTAATGACCAAAATTGCTCGACAAACAACATTATTTATTAAAGAATTTCTCTCGAAAAATTAAACAATAATTGTAATAGGTAAAGGTACTTTTTTAATTCTGAAATTTTAATAATGGTTGCCATTATCTTAAAAACCGATTAATAATGCAGCGGAACAAGTGCTACCGCATTAAAATTTCAGAATTAAAACTAACTGTATTTGTAGGAATTTTACTTTTTAAACTTCAGTTTTTCAGACCTTCCTTTTTTGAATATTTTGTTACTGTTATGAGTTCCTGCACGTAATGCTTTTTGTTCTTCAAACGGAAGTTTAATAACTTCTTGACATTCTGTTGAGCAACAATTATCCATTGTTTTTGCACATTCTTCACATTGAATAAATAGTAAATGGCAGGCTTCGTTTTCGCAATTTGTGTGGTTATCGCAAGCCGTTCCACATTGATGGCACTGTGCAATTACATCATCTGTAATACGCTCGCCACGACGATGATCAAAAACAAAATTTTTCCCAATAAACTTGTTGTCAAGTCCTTTGTTTTCTACTTGTCTGGCGTATTCAATAATTCCACCTTCTAGTTGGAATACATTTTTAAATCCTTTATGTTTATAATAAGCACTCGCTTTTTCGCATCGAATTCCACCGGTGCAATACATTACTAGTTTCTTTTCTTCTTTGTGGTCTTTTAGTTGTTCTTCAATAATATCTAACGAATCTCTAAAAGTATCTACATCTGGTGTAACGGCATTTTTAAAATGACCAATTTCACTTTCGTAGTGATTTCGCATATCTACAAGTACGGTATTTGGATCTTCAATAAGGGCATTAAAAGCTTCAGCGTCTACGTGGATTCCTTTATTTCGAACATCAAAAGTTTCGTCGTTTAATCCATCTGCAACAATTTTATTGCGCACTTTCACTTTCAGTTTTAAAAACGATTTTAGATCGTGTTCAATAGCGATGTTTAGGCGAACATCTTCAAGAAAATAAATGCCGTCTAAAAACTCCTTAAAAGCTTCAAATTGATTTGCAGGAAGTGATAGTTGGGCATTGATACCTTCGTTTGCTACATAGATACGTCCTAGTACCTGAAGTTCGTTCCACTTAATAAATAGGTGGTTTCTAAAAAGTTCTGGATTGCCAATTTTGGCATATTGATAGAAAGAGAGCGTCAAGCGGTCTTGTCCCGCTTCTTCGAGCAAAGCTGCTCGCTCTTTCGCGCTTAAGGTATTGTACAGTTGCATGCTATACTGGTTTAAGGTTGAAAAATTATTTTGAAATATTCTAGACTACAAAAATAGGGAAAATGAGTTTAATCTTCCACTGGGGTTGGTTTTATATATATATATATATATTGTACGATGTAAACTTCCCATGCTCTTTTAAATTATCAATTATGAAAAGATCAACGTTACTTCTTTTAATGATTGTGGGTACTCAAAATAGTACTTCTAATAATTATATTCTAGATACGCAACAAACATCCATAAATATTGACGTTTCTACCTATGAAAATGGTGTGTATGCAATTGCATTAGTGTGTGACAGTGAGATTGTAGCCTCAAAAAACCTTTTTAAAAATTAATTAATATGAAAAATCTAATATTATTAGCTTGGGTGTTTATAAGCACTCAAGTTTTAGCACAAGACCCACAGCTTTTTGAAGATACGTGGTACTTACAAAAACTGACCATAAGTGATATGGGTTATTTCCCACCAAATAACTCAAATCCTATAACGGAACATATTTTTTTTGAGAATGATATGATATTCGAAACAGGGTATTGTGATGGTTTAGTTTGTGAGATAATTTTTAATACTGATAGTAGCTTCAATATAAATGGATTTACAGAATTAGGTTTTGGCTGTAACCACCCAGACGATAACGACTTTCATGTTATTTATTTTGATTATTTAGAAGAGCATTTAGATGGGGCTAATCCTTACTCCTATGAAATAACAACTGACAACGGCATTCGTTTTTTAGAGTTTACAAATGCAAATGGTAACAAAGCGCTGTATGCAAACCAACTGTTAAATACCAATGAACAACAGTTAGAAAATGTTGTTTTATACCCTAACCCTGTAAAAAATGAACTATACCTGAAAACAGTTGCTGTCATTGATCAACTAAAAATTTATAGTATTACAGGGCAATTAGTAAAACAACAAACATCATTTACAGATAAGGTGTCGATTAATACGGAAGATTTAATAGCAGGGGTTTATTTTGTAAAGATAACAACAAACGAAGGTCTAGTTTCTACGCATAAAATTATCAAAGAGTAAATTAATGTCTATAATTTAAAATGCGTCTTCTTCAACAAAGATGCATTTTTTGTGGAAAATATCCATAATTAGGAAATATTCCAAATTAGTTATATATTTGTGCACAAGAAAATTAAAAATACTTGTTGATAATTTACCATTTCAAGGAATAGTTATTATTGCCTTTCGGTTTTTGAAACAGTATTTTTAAACTTTTAAATTTTACATATAAATATATAGATACATGGCAGCAGATAAGTCAGATAAAGAAAAAGATGCTAAATTAAAAGCATTGAAACTTACGCTTGATAAACTTGATAAAACGTACGGAAAAGGAACCGTAATGAAAATGGGTGATAAGCCTGTAGTGGAGGTAGATGTTATACCTTCAGGTTCATTAGGTCTAGATGTTGCATTAGGAGTTGGAGGATATCCAAGAGGGCGTGTAATTGAAATATACGGTCCAGAATCTTCAGGTAAAACAACATTAACTATTCACGCAATTGCTGAAGCTCAAAAGAAAGGTGGTATTGCCGCTTTTATTGATGCTGAGCACGCTTTCGATCCAGATTATGCAAAAAACCTTGGCGTTGATATTGAAAACTTAATAATTTCTCAGCCAGATAATGGAGAGCAAGCATTAGAGATTGCAGATAATTTAATTCGTTCAGGTGCAATTGATATTATTGTAATTGACTCGGTTGCCGCTTTGACTCCAAAAAGTGAAATTGAGGGTGAAATGGGAGATAGTAAAATGGGGCTTCATGCACGTTTAATGTCTCAAGCATTACGTAAACTTACGGGTTCTATTTCAAAGACAAATTGTACAGTAATTTTCATTAACCAATTACGTGAAAAAATTGGTGTGATGTTCGGGAATCCTGAAACTACAACAGGAGGTAACGCACTTAAATTTTACGCTTCAGTACGTTTAGATATACGCCGTTCAACTCAAATTAAAGACACTAACAGTAATGTTATGGGTAACAAAACCCGTGTTAAAGTGGTAAAAAATAAAGTAGCACCACCATTTAAAACGGTTGAGTTTGATATAATGTACGGGAAAGGAGTTTCTAAAGTAGGAGAAATAATTGATCTTGGTGTTGATTTTGAAATCATTAATAAAGCAGGATCTTGGTTTAGCTATGACGATACAAAACTAGGGCAAGGTAGAGATGCTGTTAAAAATTTATTACTAGACAATCCAGATTTAATGGAGGAGTTAGAAATTAAAATTAAGGACAGCATTAAAGCATTAGCTGAGAGTTAAAAAAATGCACAATTTTTATAACTTCGGAAATACTAAGAACCCTTAGCATTTCCGAAGTTTTTGTTTTAGTGAAATTATTTAAAACCTTACTTGTATTTATGCCTCATAGCAATTGACTCCTTTTTTGATGCTAAATAATCTTTTAGTGTTTTAATACTAAATGTTTAATTAGAACTGTTAACTTTGGGTAACTAACCAAAATACCAACAACCTGAACGCAACCCTCTTCATATTCAAGCATCTACTTGCTGTAGAAACCAAGGTTGTTATGGTTCAGGCACGTCTATTTAAGGCTTGTTTTGTAATTGTTAAACCAACGTACTACGCTTGACTTTAGAGGAACTCATACACGGTTGTAAACAGAAGGACGCTAGGGCACAAGGTGAATTATACAAGCGCTACAGTGGCGTATTGTTCTCTATTTGCTTGCGCTATTCCCCTAATAAAACTGAGGCTGAGGATAATTTGCAGGATGCGTTTATAACGATATTTAATAAAGCAGAACAATTTAAAGACAAAGGTTCTTTTGAAGGATGGATAAAACGAATTACCGTAAACACTGTTCTTCAGAAATACCGAAAACAAAAGGTTTTTGATATTAAAGATGAAGGACAAATTGAGGATACAATTGATGATGACATTGTTGATGAAGGATTGCCGTTAGATTATCTTTTAGGAATTATCCAAGAATTACCAGATCAATATAGGTTGGTTTTTTCAATGTATGTTATGGATGGTTATTCTCACAAAGAAATAGGCGAAATGTTAGGTATTAGTAACGGTACGTCTAAATCTAATCTAGCCAGAGCTAGAGGAATATTAAAAACAAAAATAGAGGCCTATAGGTCTCAACAAGAGTAGGTTTGAGTATAAAGTAACAATGAGTAACAAAAAAAACATAGATCAACTTTTTAAGGAGCGCTTCAAGAATCATGAAGTAGCACCTGCTCCGCAAGTTTGGGAAAATATCCAAGCGGCAATGCGTGAGGAAAAGAAAGATCGAAAAGTAATTCCACTTTGGTGGAAAGTAGGAGGAGTCGCAGCTTTGCTAGCGATTCTATTTACTATTGGCTCAACTGTTTTCAATACGAATGAAACAAATAGTTTAGTAAAACAAACCAACGAGATTGAAAAAGCAGCTAATGATATCTCTCCTCAAATAGATACGGAGAAAGAATTTACGACTACCAATAACGCTATAGAAGTTGCAGAAAAATCGACTAAAGATTCTCAAAATGAGCAAGAAGGTAATGCGGCGACTAATTTAAACGCAACTGCTGTACAGCAGAATAGTACTCAAGTTGTTTCAGAACATGTGAATGAACAACGCAATTCTCATAAAGATGATTTTAAAAGAAACAACAGTTTTTCTAAGCGGAATGAATCTACAACAATTGCTAAAAACGAATCAAATTCAGTTATAAACAACAATTCTTCTAATCGTATAAATCATTCTAATAGTATTCCAGCGCCTAAAATAAACAGAATTGTTTTAGATAAAAACGCATCTTCTTCTACGGTATCAAAAGAAGTAATTGCTCAGACTACCCAAAGTGAAATGACAGTAATTAAAAATAAATCTTCTGAAATTAGCAAACCAAGTACAGCTATAAATTCAGATAACGCTATTGCTTCTGAAGCAGAAGTAGCTAAAACATCTACTATTTCAGAAGGAAAAAAGCAATCAATTTTTGATGCTATTGAAGAACAAAAAGCAGTAACAAATAGCGAAGAAGCTGTTGCTGTTAAAGATGTTCCTTCAGATAGGTGGGAGGTAGCTCCTAACTTTGCTCCGGTATATTACAATACATTAACAGAAGGATCTTCCATAGACGGAAGTTTTGCAGATAACAGTCAAAGTGGTGATGTAAACATTAGTTACGGTGTTGCTGTTAGTTATGCTGTGAGTAATCGTTTAAGTATTCGGTCTGGAATAAACAATGTGAATTTAGGCTACAGTACTGGTGGGTTAGAACTTGGTGAAGGTGATACTAACGCAGCATTGAGAAATATAAATTATAATGGAAGTGGCCAAGTAATTATACCTCAGGATGAGGGTACTTTCGCTTCTCAGAACAATAAAGAAGGGTTTGGGAATATTACACCAAAATCTACTAATGGCGAAGCATTTATAAATCAAAATATTACTTATTACGAAGTGCCTTTAGAACTTAAATATTCACTTTTTAACACAAAACTTGGAGTGAATGTAATAGGTGGATTGAGCACGCTCTTTTTAGGAGATAATGAAATAACAGTAAGTGCAGGAGATTTTAGTGAAACTTTAGGGGAAGCTAATAATCTTTCAAATGTGAGTTTTTCTACAAATGTAGGGCTTGGATTTGATTATAAATTTTCTGAAAAATTTAAGTTTAATGTTGAACCTATGTTCAAATATCAACTTAATCCTTATACGGATAGCAGTGTTAATTTCCAGCCATACTATGTTGGTGTTTACACTGGATTGAGTTATAAGTTTTAATTTGATAGTTATGTAGGTATAGGTTATTTTAATTGGTAACCGTTCTATTTTTTAGAACTATACAAAACCATCTTATCGCCATGAGGTGGTTTTTTTATACCGAAATATTAAGCCATACTAGGATTGTTAAGCTCCGTTAAAATAACAGTTCTTACCTCTTCTTTTAAAGCACGCTTATCTTTTCCTTTTGAAGGAATAAGCTTATGAACTTTAGCACGCATTTTACCTGGAGTTCCACTAAAGAATATATACGGGAACCGCTTTTTATTGTCGTGAAACGTCATTGGAGCAATAGGTAAATCGTGATCTGTTGCTAATCTAAAAGCGCCATCTTTAAAGGTGTCTAGTACAATACTCATATCATCAGGAACGCCACCTTCGGGGAAAATACAGATACTAAACCCTTGATTAAGTCTAGCTTGTGCACTTTGAAACACTTCGTGACGACTTTTAGGGTTTTTACGGTCAACTAATATGCAAGTACGTTTATAGAAAAAACCAAAAAGTGGAATTTTAGATAATTCTTTTTTACCAACAAAAACAAAAGGATTTTTTACCAGATAAAGCATTAGCATAATGTCTGTCATACTCGTGTGGTTTGAAACAAACATGTAACTTTTTCCTTTCTCGTACGTTGTGTCTCTCTTAATTTTTGGGATAAATCCCATTCCAAATAAAATTACTGTTGCCCAAACGCGCGCTAGTTTAAAAAATGCTCCATACCATTCTTTTTTTAGAATAGAGATTAGTAAAAAAGGAAACATAATGAGTATAGGGACTGCAAGAAGGATATAGAACCAAATTCTATAGAGTACATACCAAGGATATAACAAATACTTCATACGCATCAAAAATAGTCATTTGACTAATGCTAATGCATCAAAAAAAGTAACTTTGTAATTAGTTTTAGATTAATTAATAGTAACACCCTCATAGTAATATAGAGGAGCGTCGAAACAAAGACAAATAATGGCAAGAATACTTACGGGAATACAAAGCACAGGAACACCACATTTAGGAAATATTTTAGGAGCACTTCTACCAGCTATTGAAATGGCAAATAATCCAGAAAATGAAAGCTTTCTTTTTATTGCAGATATGCACTCACTTACTCAAATTAAAGATGGTGAAAAATTAAGAGAAAACACCTACAGTACTGCCGCAACTTGGTTAGCTTTAGGACTTGATATAAATCGTACCGTATATTACAGACAAAGTGATATTCCTCAAGTAACAGAATTATCTTGGTATTTGAGTTGTTTTTTCCCGTACCAACGATTGACTTTAGCACATTCATTTAAGGACAAAGCAGACAGATTGAGTGATGTAAACTCAGGACTATTTACATACCCAATGCTTATGGCAGCAGATATATTATTATATGATGCTGAAATAATACCTGTTGGAAAAGATCAGCTTCAACATATCGAAATGACTAGAGATGTTGCCTCACGGTTCCATGCAAAAATGGGCGATACTTTTGTGTTACCAACCGCTAAAATTGAGGAGCACAATATGCTTATTCCTGGTACTGATGGAACTAAAATGAGTAAAAGTAATAACAACTTTATCAATATATTTCTTCCAGAGAAAAAGTTACGTAAACAAGTTATGAGCATTGCAACAGATAGTACTCCGCTTGAAGAACCAAAAGATTGGTCTACCTGTAACTGTTTTGCTATTTATAGTTTACTCGCATCGCCTGACGCGATTGCCCAAATGAAGAAAAACTATGAAGGTGGAAACTATGGGTATGGTCATGCAAAACAAGCTTTATTCGAATTAATACTTCAGAAATTTGAAACTCCAAGAGAACGCTACAATCATTATATGGCCAACTTAAATGAAATTGAAGAAGCATTAGCTGTTGGAGCCAAAAAAGCTACTGCTGTTGCAACTGAGGTTTTAGCTAGAGTTAGAAAAAAGGTGGGCTATTAATAATTAAGCCAACTGAAATAGTTTTCCAGGCAAAGGTCTAATCATTCCTTTCATTTCTAATTGTAATAAGAGATTTGCTATTTTATAAGTAGGCATATTGCAATTTATTGCAATAACATCTAGTAGCTCTTTGTCTTTATCTTTTAGAAATGCAACGATGGTTTCCTCTTCTGGAGAGAGGACTACAAATAGCGGTATTTGAGTCGCCTTTTTCTGTTTTTCTTCCAGTTCCCAACCTAGCATGTAAATAACATCGGCAGCTGAGGTAACAACTCTTGCTTGATTTGTTTTAATTAGATTATTACAACCCACACTTTGGCTATCAGTTGTTCTTCCTGGGACGGCAAAAACTTCTCTGTTATAACTATTAGCAAGATCTGCAGTAACAAGGCTACCTCCTTTTTCTGCAGACTCAATAACGATAGTAGCTTCGCTCATACCAGCAATTATGCGATTTCGTTTTAAAAAGTTATTGCGATTAAAACGGTCAGTACTCCAAAACTCTGAAATAAAACCTCCGTTTTCTTCTACTTGTGTCATATACTTTTTGTGGACTTTAGGATAAATTTGATTTAACCCGTGAGCGAGACAAGCGATGTTTTGTAAACCATTAGAGATTGCTGCTTTGTGTGCGCAAATATCTATACCATATGCAAATCCCGAAACGATTACGGGGTTAATAGGTGCAAGTTCTTCAATAAGTTTTTCGCAAAAAACATTACCATATGTGGTAATTTTTCGGGTTCCTACAATGCTTATTATTTTTTTATTGACCAGGTCTATATTACCAGCGTGGAAAAATAGAATAGGACCATCGAGGCAATGTTTAAGTTTTTCGGGATAATTATTGTCTTTAAAATAACTGTAACTAATATCATTTTCTTCCATAAAGCGTATTTCGGCTTCCGCTTCGGTAAGGAGGTGTGGTGCTTGTAGATCTTTAATTTTATTAGCGCCTATTCCATCAATTTTTAAAAGCGTGGAACTTTTTTCTTTAAATATTCCTTCGGCGGAACCTACGTGGTGTAATATTTTTTTAGCAGAAGTATCACCTAAATTAGGAACTCTTTGCAAGGCTAGCATGTAGCGCAATTCAGATTTAGAAAGCATATTTTCAATAATATACTCCGAAATTTTATGTGTCGAACTATTGTGACACCCATTAAAATTTCCGAAGTAAGATGAATGAATTGCATTATAAACAGGGGAAGTTTCAAGATACAAAACTTTAGGTTGTTAATAAATTGATGCACTAGAAAACCGTAGGTGTTTAAAAAAAAGTATATTTGTTTTATGCAATTATCGACGTACATAAAAGACCTACTTTACCGCTACGAATGTGTTATCATTCCTGGCTTTGGAGCATTTTTAGCTAATTATACAACGGCGTCAATTGATACTGAGTCACATACATTTTACCCTCCTGGAAAATCAATTTCTTTTAATAGACAATTGCAAACCAATGATGGTTTACTTGCAAATTATGTAGCATCAGTAGAAGGTACAAGCTATGAAAAGGCTCTTGAGAAAATAAGAAGCTTTACTGGTAAATTGTCACTTCAATTAATGGAAGGATCCATTGCAACCTTAGACGGAATAGGTGATTTTAAACTTAATCCTGAAAACAGTGTAGCATTTACACCTTCTAATGCAGAAAATTTTAATACTGCTGCTTTTGGATTAACAACATTTGTTTCTTCTGAAATTTCAAGACTACAAGCTACAGGAACTTCTACAACAACTGTTGAAGAACCATTTTTATTCGCACCAACAAAACGCTCACAGCCATATTTAAAATATGCTGCTGTAGGGTTAATTGCCTTGGCTCTTGCTGGTTTTGGTGGGATGAAAATGTATGAGGGTAATATTGAACAACATAACTTTGCTGAAAAGCAAAAAGCAACTACAGTTTTAGAAAAACAAATACAAGAGGCTACATTTGTTATTGATAATCCTTTACCTGCTATTGAGCTTGCATTAACGAAGCAAACAGGGAGTTATCATATTGTTGCTGGTGCTTTTAGAATGGAAGAAAATGCTGCAACAAAGATTGAACAACTTCAAGAGAAAGGTTTTTCTGCAACAATGATAGGTGTTAATAAATACGGTCTACATCAAGTTGTATACTCTAGTCATACAGAACGTTTAGATGCTTTAAATGCGTTACGTACTATTAAGCGCGAAGAGAATAAAGATGCTTGGTTACTAGTTAAGAAACTAGAGGAATAATCTACTGTTTTATTTGGGCTATTAAATTATTCCCAATTCATGTTATTTTTATTAGTGTAAAAAGGGCTCTCTTATTAGAGTGACGTATCTTTGCAAAAAAAAGTCATGGAGGCAAAAACACCCTCAGAGTCTATTACCATAATTACAGATTTAGTACTACCTAGCGAAACAAACCCAATTGGGAATATGTTTGGTGGGGAATTATTAGCGCGAATGGATCGTGCTGCAAGTATTTCGGCAAGAAGACACAGTCGCCGTATCGTTGTTACTGCTTCAGTAAATCATGTTGCATTTAATAAAATGATTCCTTTAGGAAGTGTGGTAACTGTAGAAGCAAAAGTTTCTAGAGCTTTTAAGAGCTCTATGGAGGTTTATATGGATGTGTGGATAGAAGATCGTGAAAGTGGACTTAGAACTAAAGCAAATGAAGGTATTTATACATTTGTTGCTGTTAATGAAATGGGAGCTCCAATGCCAGTTCCGCCATTACTCCCAGAAACAGATTTAGAAAAAGAGCGTTTTGAAGCAGCGTTGCGAAGAAAGCAATTGAGTTTGGTACTTGCTGGGAAAATGAATCCTACTGATGCTACTGAGTTGAAAGCATTGTTTACCAAGTAGTAATCTTAATTTTTACTATTTGAAAGTTTGTTTTTTATTAGGCTTAAATAGCTATTGAATTCTATTTTAAAAGTAGTTTCAGCATCTATAGCGTCATCTTCAAATCTATTGTGACCAGTACTAACAAGGTCTATTAATTTATTTTTTTCAAATATATAAGCACCGTAGTATCCTCCATCAAATTTTGAATAATCAAATGTGTTTGTTTCAATATTAAATTCAAACTGTTTAAACCTATCTTTAATAAAGATTAGTTTTTCATTTATTGCATAGAATGTGTATTGCTGGATTCCAAGAGACTTGAACAAAATAACCTCTATTTTCTTTACGTCCAATTCTGTGTTGTAGTAAGCCTTTAATTTTCCACCACCATCTCCCATTTGATCTAGGAAGTCTTCATTTTCTAAGACAATGATTTTTAGCGAATCATTTGTATCAATTAATTCTTTTTCAAATTTAATTGCTGGATAATTGTCAATTAGACTTTGTCCGTAAGACGTTAAACCAATGAAGATAAACGAGCAAATTAGTGTTATGAGTTTCATACTTTAGAAAATATGAATGCTACATTCTATAAATCCAATCTTCTGGGTTGAGTTCCGTGTCGTTTTTATAAACCAAAAACTTGAAGTTTGTTTTTCCTGTAACAGGATGCGTGAAAAAGGTCCCAATTTCTTGTTTGGTTGTAACAACATCTCCTTGTTTAACTGATAAAGATGCCAGATTATAGTAAATGGTTATATAATCTCCGTGCCCAATCATTACCGCTTTATTCGCATTTTTTATTTGTTGAATTTTTAATACTTCGCCATTAAAAACGGCACGTGCTTTAGCGTTTGCACTTGTAGCAATTTCTACACCGTGAAACGTTTGCGTTACATTAGGGAATTGTGGGTGTTGTCTTGTACCGTGTTTATTGATTACAATCCCTTTTTCTACAGGCCAAATAAGTTTACCCTTATTGTTTTTAAAATCTTTAGCTAATGCAGCTGCTTCTGGAGTTAATGCAAAATCTTCCTTTGAAGCTGTAGTAGTTTTAGTAGTTGTTTTCCCTGCTTTTTTGTTAGCAGCTGCAATGGCATCACGAATCATTTTCTTTACTTCTCCGTTAATACGATCTGCTTCTTTTTGCTTTGAACGTATTTGCTTTACAAAGGTTCCTTCCTCTTTTTTAAGGGAAGCAATTAAACCTTCTTGTGCTTTTTTCTCTTTAGCTAGTGCAATTTTAGTTTTCTTATTTTCAGCAATCAATACATCTTTTTGTTTTCGCTGTGAGATGAGGTTGCGATTTAACTCCTGGAGTTTTTCTGTTTTTACTTTTATAGTCTCTCCTTGTTTTTTACGATGATTTGCATACTGCTTCATGTACTGCACGCGTTTGTATGCTTGCAAGAAACTTTGAGATGATAGTAAGAACATTACTCTACTTTGCTGAGACTTACTTTTGTATGATTTCCGAACCATAGCAGCATAATCATCTTTAAGTTTCTTTAAATCGTCTCTAAGCTGGGTAATTTGATTCTGGTTGTCGTTTATTTCGCGCGTCAGTAAATTGGCTTGTTGATTGGTAACTCGAATTAAGTTTTCTTGTGCTTTAATGCGCTGGCTTAAATCTTCAACTTCGGTTAGAACGGTTTTCTTTTCTCCTCTTGTTTTAAAAAGGAGGTTGTTTATTTTCTTAATGTCATTCAATAGCGATTGGCGTTGTTCTTCTAATTGTTGTTGCTTTTTAGATTGAGCAAAACCATTAAAATTTCCGAAGAAAATAAAAGCACCAAGTATGAGTAAAACGCGAATGTTCATCTATTTGAGGGTAATTTGTTCGTATCCTTCTGGAATAGAGAACGGAAAACTTAAAGAAACATTGAGGTCAATTTTACGATATTTTATATCTACTATCGTTTTATCTTGATTTTCAGTAGCTTCTATGTGTATTTCAGTAGGATAAAAGTCATTTTCTATAGTTTGGTAAGGGCCATAATCTACTGTAAGTTTTTTTCCTTCTTGTGGTTGCTCAATTATTTCATTAGCTACTAAAAAGTTATTTGGGTTTAAGAGCATTGAAAGTATGAAACGTGGGTCCTGCGTTTTTGGACGTACTTCATATGCATTTGCAATTACAGCAGTGCTATATTTTGAAGGGTTTAAATCTAGTATTGATTGTCCTAAAAAGAGTGCTTGTGCTTGTTGAAAATTGATGTCGGTTCCTAAAAAATCGCTTAATAAAGAGAAATCACCTTTAAAATAACTTCGCCCAATAGATTCGTAAAAACTTACTTCGTTAGGAGTAATTAGTACTTTCGCTAATGTAATTCCTAGAATAGAAGCTTTAATCCAAATTACTTTATCCTTTTCCATTCTAACACTTGTTGTAATGCTTTGCGATTGCTTAGCATCTTCATACTTTACTTGCATTCGTGCTGCAAGTGTGTTAAAATCTTGTGTAGCATTGTTATGAGCATTAATAATTGCTTTAGTGCTCAATGCAGCATTTGCAGTTGCAGAACCAACAGCCTTTTTAGCTCCGCCACAGGCAGAAAGTGCCATGAAAACGATACAAGTTACAATATGAAAGGGTCTAATCATTTTAGTTAGGTAGTTGAATTGCTTGTGCTTTTTTAGTGTACTGTAATGCTTTGTTCGAGTCACCTTTTCCAGTATAAGCAATGCTTAGTTGCTCGTAAAAATCTTTCTCCATTTTCGAATCGTCGAAAAGATAATCAATTCCTGTTTCTAAAGATTCTAGCGCTGCATCAAAACTTGATAGGTTATTTTGTGCAATGCCATTTAATAAATAGAGTATAGGTTGTGCTGGAAATATTTCTAAACCAGATTCGCTGAGTTTTTTAGCGTCTTCAAATTTATTAAAGTCTAGTTGTAAAAGGATTGTGTTTTTTAATAAGCTGAAATTGTCTGGATCGCCTTCTGTTCCTTTTTCATAAAACTTAAGGGCTGTATCTTTTTTATTCTTCTTCATATAAAAATCTCCAAGTTTCTCAAAAACTTGCCCATTGTCTTCTGCTGAAAATTCCTGAATCTTTTTATCTAATTCAACTTCATATTGAGGGTTTTTTTCTACAAATTGAAGAAAATCTCCTAATACTCGATACTGTCCTGCTTTGTCAATTTGCTGTGATTTAAAAACAATATCCATTGACTTTAGTGCTTGGGTAGTGTTTCCTTCGTCTAAATAAAATTTATATAAAGCAAGATGTACTAATTCACTTTTTGGATTGTTTTTTTGAAGTTCTTTAGCGGTTTCAAATGCTTTTGTTGTATTACCTTCCTCACTATACAGATAGATGAGGTTTAAGTAATCCTTTTCATTTTTAGGATTTGTATCCACTTTCTTTTCAAGATTGTCAATAGCTCCAGCACTATTTCCTGTTACACGATAAATTTGATTTCTAAGGGTGTTTCTGTAAACACTTTCTCCCCACGATTCATCTAATTCATCTAATACTGTTAAAGCTTTTTCGTACTGTTTTGTTCTGCTGTATAGGTTTGCAAGATCTTCTTTATAATCTTCATCTTCTAAAACTAGTTTTTGAACAAGTGGAAGCGCTTTTTCGTATTCTCTAGTTACATAGTACAAATCGTACATCTTTTCAAGTACATCTATTTTCTCTGGCTCCACACTTAACACTTGATTTAGTTGGGCTTCAGCTTCGTTATATTGTTTTAATTCGATATAATTTTTCGCTTTTTCAAAACTAATAATAGCTAGTGCTTCTTTATTGTTATTGCTAACTCTTTCGGCTTTTTCAAGCGCGGACAACGCTAACTCATAGTTTTCAATTGATTTTTGTTTTAAGGCTTCAAAGAAATTTTCTTGGAATTCATCGGTCACATTTCCTAAGTCATCTGTAGGTTCATCACCTAGATTTTCTTGAGCAAGGAAAGCTGTGGAATAACATATTCCAAGTAGAACTAATAGTATGTGTCTTTTTAAAATCAAAGTAACATTGTTTGGTCGAGTGCAGTCGATACCATTTAATAAGTAATATTTTTTAGACCTCACGACTGCGCTCGAGCGGACTTAATACTGCATTATTTTAATTGCGAATAGTCCCCAATACTTACATTTGTGAATGTACCATCAAAATGTGCGTGGTTACCTATCATCGCATTATCTAGAACTGCATTTTTAATAGTTGATTGTGTTTGAATAATACTGTTTTTTATGGTACTGTTCTCAATTATTGTGCCTTTACCAATGGAAGCAAAAGGGCCAACGGTACTATTTTTAATAACAACTCCTTCGCCAATAAAACAAGGTTCAATAATTTGAGTATTTTCAGTTGTGATTGATGCTGAAATAAGCGGTTCATTTGCTTCGGCTAAAAAACCTAACATACGACGATTTGTTTCTACGGTTACTTCTTTATTTCCGCAGTCCATCCATTCGCTTACTGTTCCAGTTTTAAATACTTTTCCATCTGCCATCATGCGTTTAATGCCGTCATTAATCTGGTATTCTCCGCCATTTATGATATTATTATCAAGCACAAATTGCAATTCATTTTTTAATACTGAAACGTCCTTGAAGTAATAAATACCTATAACAGCTTGATCACTCACAAATGTTTCGGGCTTTTCGACAAGTTCTACAATTTCATTTTTTTCATTTAAGTTAACGACACCATAAGCTGAAGGATTATCTACTTTTTTAGTCCATATAACGGCATCTGCATCTTTATCTAAATCAAAATCTGCACGTATTAACGTATCAGCATATGCTACAACTGCCGGTCCACTTAATGACGGTTCTGCGCACATAATTGCGTGTCCTGTTCCTTTAGGTTCTAATTGACGATAAATACTAGCTTTTGCACCCAACTCTTTAGCTAGGTCTTTTAAGCTTTCAACTACATCATCTCCAAAAAATGCGGGATCACCTAAAATAAAAGCAATTTCTTCTATCTCCTCATTTAAAACCCCTACAATATCTGCCACTAATCTATGAACTATAGGTTTTCCCGCTACTGGAATTAATGGTTTTGGAACCGTTAAACTATGAGGTCTTAAACGTGAGCCTCTTCCGGCCATTGGGACTATTATTTTCATATTTTTAGATTAAAATTAGAGGTTTTAATATTTCTTATTATTAATTATTTAGTTCCTGTTGAGCCAAAGCCGCCTGCTCCGCGGTCTGTTTCAGATAGAACTTCTACTTCTTCAAAAACAGCTCTTTCGTGTTTTGCAATTACTAATTGAGCTATGCGTTCACCGTTTTCAATAGTAAAATCTTCATTGCTTAAATTTACTAATATCACACCAATTTCACCACGATAGTCCGCATCAATAGTTCCAGGACTATTTAGTACAGTAATTCCCTTTTTTGCAGCCAAGCCACTTCTTGGGCGTACTTGAGCTTCAAAGCCTATAGGTAATTCAATAAAAAGACCTGTTTTAACTATAGCACGTTGCAATGGTTTTAATGTTGATGGTTCTGTAACGTTGGCTCTAATATCCATTCCAGCACTTGCAATAGTTTCGTAGCTTGGAAGTGGATGGTTAGAATTATTTATTATTTTGATTTTTGTCATAAGGTTTTTACTTTTTGATATGCTTCATCGTGGTAGTTGTTGTGTGAATATGAGTAAACTAATTTATTTGTTTATCATATTTTTAATTTCACCTTTTTCTAATAAGAAAACAGCGAACAAAAATACCAATAATAAGGCAGTTCCTATGAGGAGATTTCGTTCAAATATATAGAATGAAATTCCGCTAAATACTATTGCTGTAAGTAAATAACCAAGTATTTTTTTAACATCGTAAGGTATTTTGTAGTATTTCTGACCTAAAAAATAACTAGCAAACATCATGGTAGCATAAGCAGCTAGAGTTGCAATTGCAGCTCCTTTGTAGCTTATAATAGGAATTAACGCAAAATTGACTACTAACGTTATAATTGCTCCTAAAACAGAGATATATGCACCATATTTTGTGCGATCTGTAACTTTATACCATACACTTAGATTATGATAAATCCCTAAACATAAATTAGCTAATAGAATAAAAGGAACAATAGAAAGTGCCACCCAATAGGCTTCATTTCTTATTAAAAGTTCTTTGAAAAAATCCATATACACCATTACAGATAGAAATATCACACAGCCTAAAATGGTGAAGTATTTAGTTATTAATGCATAGGTTTCCTTGGCGTTTTTTTCTTTAGCATGATTAAAGAAAAAAGGTTCAATACCCAATCTAAATGCTGTTGCAAAAAGTGTCATAAAAACACCAAGTTTATAACAAGCAGCATAAACACCAACTTCACTTTCAGCAATATCTTCAGGTAGTAAATATGTTAGTAGTATTTTATCAAAAGCTTCATTTATTGAAAAAGCAATACCCGCAATTAATACCGGAAATGCATATTTAAGCATTTCGCGCCATATTTTTTTATGAAAGCCTAAACCTATTTTAAAATACAAAGGAAACACCAGTAATAAAGTTGCAGCACTAGCTATTACATTAGCTATAAAAACATACAGTACTTTGCTTTCTGAAAGATATATAGCATCCCAAACAGTATTTGAATTTTCTGTTGCTAAGGTTGGTAACACCAAAAATAAAAACAGATTACAACTTAAATTTATACAAACATTAAGTATTTTAATAAAAGCATATTTTAAAGGTTTATCATTCGCTCTATACCATACAAAAGGAATTATAACTAATGCATCTAACATTAAAATCAACAATGTATATACTATATAACGAGTGTCAAAATTTATAAAATTTGCTATAGATTCTCTAGATAAATAGGCTATTATAAAAAAAGAAACCGATGATATTAATATAGATGTTAAGGCCGTTGATTGCACATTTTTTTTTTCTTCGGGATGCTTATTAATAAATCTAAAAAATGCAGTCTCCATTCCATAGCTTAACAACACGTTTCCTAAAATTATATACGACATTAACGTTGCGTAAATACCAAACTGCGATGGTTCTAAGACCTCTGTATAAAGTGGCACTAAAACTATTGCTAATGCTCTAGGGAGTACGGTTGCTAACCCGTAAATAAATGTCTGTTTAAAAAGTTTTTGAAATATTGACACTTTTAGTTTAAAATAGTTTGAGTTATAATATTCTAATTATTGTTATTTGGATTTGCCGATGGATAAGCAATCATTGGTTTTTCTTGCAAAGCCGAAATTTTAAAAAATTTTAATTTACCATTTTCAATATAAGATACTACTGCTTCATTTTTATTTAAATTAAATGGAATTTTTACAGGTGGTGTATTCGCCATTTCATTAATAATTTCACCATCCATAATTATTTCATTATTGTTATCTCCTTTAAATTTAGCTTGATATACCTGTGTATTTATCTTCTGTTCTTTTAATGGAGCAGATTTTCCTTCAAAAAATAAATTTTCAAATGTTACTCCTTTAACAAAATTATCTAGTTTAATTGTTACGTTTATACCAGATCCACCACCTTGAACACCTGCAACCCAATGCTGATAATATGATTCTATAATAGTAAATGAAGGGCTTTCAATAAAATTATAATCTTTATTTGTATTGGTTTGTTCTTTAGTACTATTACAACCTACTAATATAAGCGTAGTTATTTGAATTATTATTAATTTACGGAGATAATACATTTGCTATTTTTTTTAAAGATACAATACAATATTTAAGTCCTAACTAAACTATAAATCAGTTACACTAGCTAAATCCTTAAGTTTATAGTTTAGTTATACTTTTAAGTCTTTTTTATTAATTATAAAAAGTAAAAACCTCTTAAATCTATTTAGATTTAAGAGGTTTAAAAAAGTGTTATTTTAGGTTAGTATATAACTGGCAGTAGTTATAACTATCCTGCTAAAGCTTCTGCACCACCAACAATTTCTAAAATTTCGTTTGTAATTGCAGCTTGTCTTGCTTTGTTGTATTGTAATTTAAGCGCATCACGTAACTCAGTAGCGTTATCTGTAGCTTTGTGCATAGCTGTCATACGCGCACCGTGTTCACTAGCTACAGAATCTCTAACAGCTTTAAACAATTGTGTTTTTAAGCTTTTAGGTATTAATCCTTCAACAATTTCTTCTTTAGAAGGTTCAAATATGTAATCTGCCGTATTTGTGTTTTCTGTTACAGTTGGAGGTAGGATAGGTAAAAATTGCTCTCTCATTACTATTTGAGTTGCAGCATTTTTAAAGTTATTGTATACAAGAACAATCTTGTCATAACTTCCATTAGAAAATTGTTCCATTAACATTTCAGCAATTTTTGATGTATTATCAAATGATAATTCGTCAAAAAGTTCAACATTATGGTGAACAATAGTACCATCCTTCTTTAGGATGTCGTTTCCTTTTTTACCTATAGTAACAAAATCTACTTGCTTTCCAGCGTAAGTTTCGTTAACTAAAACTTTAGATGCTTTTACAATATTACTGTTAAACGCACCTGCAAGTCCACGGTTAGAGGTGATTGCAACTACAAGTACTTTATTTACTTCACGTTGCTCGCTGTATTTACTACCGCTGTCAGCGTCAAGTGTTGCACTTAAATTTTGCAATAACTCGGTTAATTTTTCAGAATAAGGACGCATTGCCGTAATCGCATCTTGTGCTTTCTTCAACTTAGCAGCAGATACCATTTTCATGGCACTTGTGATCTGCATTGTAGATCCAACGGATGATATTCTGTTTCTAATTTCTTTTAAGTTTGCCATTTTTAATTAGTAAATAGTTAATGTTTTAAAGTAATGACCAACCGTTGAAGATTATTATTAAAGCTAAAATAATTATTAAAATATAATAAATAAATACCATTTTCTTTTGTTTAACGAAAGTTCTACTTAACAAAAAAATAGATATTAGAGAAAATAATATATTTATTAAAGCTAAAATAATTTGATTGATATTGATGTCAAAAAAATAACTTTTGTATGCTAATAATCTTTCTGCATGATTATTATATCTATTAAACGTTATTAACCAAGTGATAAAACTATAAATTGGAAGAATCGAAAATAATAATGATGCTACTAAATATTTCATAAAATAATTATTTAATTATTGACAGGCAGGTCCACAATGCCACTGGGTACATCCGATGCAATCTATGTCATGCATTAGACACCACCAACTAGGATACCAACAACAACCAGCATAATTTCCACAACATCCTAATGATCCGCCTTCTCCAAAAGGACAAGAAATCCTATTTTCAATGTTAAAACTATCAATACTATTTAAAAATTGATCTCGTGAATCTAAAACATTAAAAAATTGATTATAATCAATTTTAGTTTGATTTTTTAAATATGCATCCTCAACATAGTTGAAAGCTTTCTCTCCACGCTCATAAGCATATATTTCTGATTTATTCTCACTAAAATACTCAAATAATTTAGCTGTGTTGAATTTAAAATCTTCTTGACACCAGAAAGATAATTCTCCAACAATGTAACCAGGCATTGGCGTACAATTGCAAGCACCATCTGTATAACTTCGAGAAATGGTTTTCAAAATAGATAATTGATAAAATGTTGTCTGTATTAAATTTGATTCATAATCATCTATAGAAAATTCATAAGTTATTTTTTCAACAAAGTTTTCTGTTAAATCAGAAATACTTTTCCATTGTTCTTGAGTTTTATTTCTCTTAATTTCAGAAGCAATACTTTGGATTCTTTTGTAAATAAATAACCTATAATTTTCTTCACTTTTATTTAATGAAAAAACATTATTGTAAATAACTTTATTAGAATTAATATTCTTGATTTCTAATTTTGAATTAACAAGTTTATTAGTTTCCTTAGTGGAAAAAACTAATATGAAATTAGAGTTTGAATAAATTATTTTTCCGCCCTCAATATCATTTCTATCTATTGTTAAAGTTTCATTAGCAATTAGAGATTCGTCTATTTCTTTAGAACTTGATCGTGAACAAGAAACTGAAATCAAAACTAATAAAATGTAATATACAATATGTTTCATAATAATTCGAGTGTTATATTAAACAAATTTTTCCTGACCCTATTTTTTATACTTTGCAGATAAATCTGCAGCTACTGTTGTTAACGTGTCAATTACCTCGTCAGTTAACTTACCAGATTTTAATGTATCTAGTACTCCTCTATGCTTAGCATTTAAAAGTTCTAGGTAATCTGTTTCAAATTCCTTTACTTTAGTTACAGGTACATTTCTTAGTAAGTTTTTAGAACCTGCATAAATTATAGCAATTTGATCTTCAACAGTAAATGGAGTGTTTTCACCTTGTTTTAAGATTTCAACGTTACGTTTACCTTTTTCAATTACATTTAATGTTGCAGTATCTAAATCTGAACCAAATTTAGCAAACGCTTCTAATTCACGGAAAGCAGCTTGATCTAATTTTAATGTTCCAGATACTTTTTTCATTGATTTAATTTGTGCGTTACCTCCTACACGTGATACAGAGATACCAACATTAATTGCTGGACGTACACCAGAGTTAAATAAATCACCATCAAGGAAAATCTGTCCATCTGTAATAGAAATTACGTTTGTTGGAATGTATGCAGATACATCACCTGCTTGAGTTTCAATAATTGGCAATGCTGTTAATGATCCACCTCCTTTAACAATAGGTTTAAGAGATTCTGGAAGATCATTCATTTCTGAAGCAATTTTATCATCTGCAATAACTTTTGCAGCACGCTCAAGTAATCTTGAGTGTAAGAAGAAAACATCTCCAGGATAAGCCTCACGTCCTGGTGGACGACGTAATAATAAAGAAACCTCACGGTATGCAACTGCTTGTTTTGATAAATCATCAAATACAATTAAAGCAGGACGACCTGTATCTCTAAAGTACTCACCAATTGCAGCACCTGCAAATGGAGCATATACTTGCATAGGAGCAGGATCTGATGCGTTTGCTGCAACAATAGTTGTATAAGCTAAAGCTCCAGCTTCGTCAAGTACTTTTGCAATGTTTGCAACAGTAGAAGCTTTTTGTCCAATTGCTACATATATACAGAATACTGGTTCTCCAGCATCGTAAAATTCTTTTTGGTTTAGGATCGTGTCAATACAAACGGTAGACTTACCTGTTTGACGGTCACCAATAACAAGTTCACGTTGCCCTCTTCCTACTGGAATCATTGCATCGATAGACTTGATACCTGTTTGTAATGGCTCAGTAACTGGCTCACGGTATATTACCCCTGGGGCTTTACGCTCAAGTGGCATTTCGTAAGTTTTACCTTCGATAGGTCCTTTACCATCGATAGGCTCTCCCAGTGTGTTTACTACACGACCTACAACACCTTCACCTACATTGATAGAGGCAATACGTTGCGTACGTTTTACAGTAGCACCTTCAGAAATACCTCTAGATGGTCCTAATAATACAACCCCTACGTTATCTTCCTCAAGGTTAAGAACGATACCTTCCATACCGTTTTCAAAAGCTACTAATTCACCGTATTGAGCGTTAGCAAGCCCGTAAACACGTGCAATACCATCACCTACAGTTAATACAGTTCCTACCTCGTCTAAAGAAGCTGATGCTTCAAAGCCGGTAAGTTGTTGTTTTAAGATTGCTGAAACTTCAGCTGGTTTAACTTCTGCCATTTTTATTTAGATTTGAGATTTTAGCGTTACACTAAAATCAATCAGTTAATTGTACTTATTATTCATTTCACTTCTGAAATTTTAAAATTTCAGATTATAGTGATTTACTAAATTCTCTTTTTAAATTTCCTAATTGGTTAGCGATACTAGCATTGTATTGTAAATCTCCAACACGAAGGATAAACCCTCCCAAGATTGATTCGTCTACTTTATTGATAATAGTAACGTTTTCACTTCCTGTCATTTCTTTTACTTTAGCTAGTACTTGATTTTCAAGTTCTGCTGAAAGTGGCACTGCAGTTGTAACGTGAGCGGTTTTTACACCTTTACTATCATTATATAGATTAATAAAACTAGAAGCAACGCCTCCTAACAAATTGATACGTTTATTAGACGTTAAAATTTGAATAAGTCCTTTTGTTACTTCGCTATTTCCTTCAAAGATTTTAAGCAATGCTTGCTTTTTATCCTCTCCTTTAATTACTGGGCTTTGCAGAACGTTACGTAGTTCTTTGCTTCCAGCAAGGGTAGCTTCCACAGATTTCATGTCGCCAAATACAACTTCACTAATATTAGCTTCGTTTGCTTGGTCTAAAACTGCTTTTGCATATCGTATGGCTGCTCTACTCATATTTCGGCTCCGCTTAATAACCTTAGCGGTAATTTAAATTCTTAATTTAATTTAGCGTCGTTCAACATTGAGTTAACTAACTCAAGTTGTTTGTCTTTATTTGACAATTCGCTTTTTACCATTTTTTCAGCAATATCTACTGAAAGTGTAGCTACAGTACTTTTAAGTTCTGCAACTGCTGCTTTCTTTTCACTTTCGATTGCAGCTTGTGCATTTGCGATAGTTTTGTTTGCTTCAGCTTGAGCTTCTTCTTTTGCGTCAGCGATCATTTTTGCTTTGATCTCACGTGCTTCTTTCATCATCGTTTCGCGTTCTGCTCTAGCTTCTTGTAACAAACGCTCGTTATCAGCATTTAAGTTAGCCATTTCTAGTTTTGCTTTTTCAGCTGCATCTAGGGCATCTTTAATACCTTCTTCTCTACCTTCAATAGCACTTAAAATTGGTTTCCATGCAAATTTACCTAGTAATATTACTAGCAAAACAAACATTAGCAATTGCCAGAAGAAAAGACCGAATGAAAACTCGTTTATTAATTTTTCCATAATTATGCCCGTCGAAACGGATATCTAATTGGTTATACTATATTTTAATGTTTCTTATAATTAGAAACATTTTTAAAATTTCCGAAGAAAATTTTAGTTTAATTTTTTAATAGAAACATATCGCTGTAACCAACCGTTACAGCAATATGTTATCTTTTTCAATTACCCTGCGAATAACGCAGCGAATCCAATACCTTCAATAAGGGCAGCTGCAATAAGCATCGCTGTTTGGATTTTTCCTGAAGCTTCTGGTTGACGTGCAATAGCGTCCATTGCTGATCCACCAATTTTACCAATACCTAATCCGGCACCGATTACAATTAAACCTGCTCCTACAATAGTTGGAATAGTCATAAATATATATATTAAATTAAACAATCAAAATTTAGTGGTCGTCGTGGTGTTCTTCCACGGCTGAACCAAAGTACAAAGCAGATAACATTGTAAAGATATATGCTTGTAAAGCGGCTACTAAAAGTTCTAACAGAGACAAGGCAAATGCCAAGAAAAATGATAATGAACTTCCTAACCAGTTTTTAAATATAAACATTAACCCAATAATACTCATTAATACAATGTGTCCTGCAGTAATGTTTGCATATAGACGTATCATTAATGAGAATGGCTTAATAATAGTTCCTAATAATTCAATAGGTGCTAAAACAATACGCATAAGTGGCGGCACTCCTGGCATCCAGAAAATGTGTCCCCAATAGTTTTTGTTAGCAGTAAACGTTGTGAAAAGGTATGTTAAAAGTGCTAGTGCAAGTGTAACTGCAATGTTGTTAGTAACATTAATCCCTAGTGGTGTTAAACCTAATAAGTTGATAATCCAGATAAAGAAAAATACCGTCAGTAAGTAAGGCATGTATCTTTTGTATTTTTTAATTCCGATGTTTGGAATTGCAATGTCGTCACGGATGTATTGTATAATTGGTTCTAATCCCCTTCCTACACCTTTAGGCATTGCACTATTTTTGTATGATTTTGCCATACGGCTAAATACAAAAAGGATTAATAGAGAGACTAAGAATATAGTAAAAACGTTTTTCGTGATTGAAAAGTCTAAATGAACACGATTTTCTGGATGATGATGATCATCCATTTTTAATTCTCCACCTGTGCTAGTAACGTTGTAGATTTTACCGTGGTAAGATCTATATAGGTTTCCACCTACTTCAGCAACACCTTCATCGTGGTGTAATTTAGAAGATGAAAATACTTTTAATCCATCATCCCATAATATAACAGGTAATGGAAAACCAACATACTCGTGACCTCCTTGGTCATTTGTATATGAGTATAAACCAAAATCATAAGAATCAAGCAAGTGATGCGAGATGTATGCTTTAATTTCACTTTTCAAGTCTCCTGAATCCTCTCCCGAAGACACAGTTTCAGCTTGCATGGTGAATGAAGCTAGTAAAATGAAAATAGATAATATGTTACCTAGTGTTTTTCTTTGCATTTCTGAACAAATTAAGGGTGTTCTTAAAATCGGTGCAAAAATACAGTTAATCTCTATAAAGAAAAAATAAAAAAAACGCTTTTTTTTATTCAGGCTTTTTTGACGAAAAGACCTGATTATTAAGCTCTTTTGAAAGATAGGCTACTTCTAGTATCAAGCAAATGGCATAAGGGATGAAAAAGCTTATAAATTCTACGGTTGCCATCTTGCCGTCTGCTTTATAACTAGGGTAGAATATTAGGAAGAATAAAAGAAACTTTAATCCACTGCCTGCCATGAAAATAAATCCAACTTGAGAAGATTCTTTCTTGATATATCTTTCGAGGACTATAAAAATGATAATTGCTGCTACATAATTTAATATATAGCTAAGGATTATCTTATTTTCAAAAAGGGGAAGTTGTTTATAATGGAGCGCAAATATATGGCTACAGAAAGTAATAATTAATATAGTTAAGAGAAGAACTATAAAACGGATACTCTTTTTCGACATACGAACTATGAATTGAGTCTGTTTGTTTGTTTTATAACTAAGTAAAGTGAAATAGCAATACCTAAGAAAGTGCCAATAACTAAAAACCACTTGCCATTGTCTGTGTAGTTTTTGTCAAGCCAAAGTCCTAATTGTACAAATAGATAGATAATTACACCCATTTCTATTCCAATAGCAGAAAGTATTGCCCATCGTTTAACTCCGCTATTGTTTTTTTTAGAACTCATTGAATTAATTTAATTCGTGTGTCGCTTTTTTTGATCGGTTTGATCGATCAAATGGGCTGCTTTTAACTGTTGCAGTAGTTTTATCGTTACTTCCTGTAGACATTGAGCAAGTTGCGTTAAAAACAGCTCCAGGTTCTACAGACAATTTACCTACAACAACATCTCCTTCAATTTTTGCCGAACCTCTCAAAGTTAAAAGTTTTGTGACAGTTAAGGTGCCTTCAAAGGTTCCTTCAATATCTGCATTTTCACAAGTTAGTGTTCCAGTAATTACCCCATTTTTCCCTAAAACTACTTTAGAGGGAGTTGAAACATTGCCTTCAATTTGTCCATCTATTCTAAAAAATCCTTTAGAAACGATATCTCCTTTTATAGATGTCCCTTCGTTTATTCTATTTTGATTTGATCCAGGTTCTGAAGAGGAATTTGATCCTTTTCTGTTTTTTTTATCTGATATCATGGGGAGTGTTTATTAAGGATTTTTATTTTCAGAATTTAAATATGCTTCCAGATTTTTATGAATTTGAATAATTGCATAGTTCTCTGTAGATATACCAAATTTATTTCTAGTAATTCTATGAGTAGATGCTTCTGCTCGTGGATTTGCTAAAATATCACCAAAACCTTCAGCTCCAACCCTTGAATCTAAACCGTGTACTACAACAAATTTTTGTCCTGTTGTATAAAAATCAACCGATGTAAACATATAACCGTCGTACTTGTAATACTTAATAGCGTTATCTAGACGTGTTTTAAAGTTTGCAATTGAACCCGTTTCGTTTGCATTAAAAGGATACACTAACTTAAACTTAGAACCTTTATCATCTGCTAAAAAGTCTTTAAACTCTAGAGATGGTATTGTAGTAGAGTAGATTAATTGCGCTTGTTTTCCTTCTTCATCATTAGGGTAAGTAAGTGCTACAAAATTCAATGCTTTTTTGTAAACATCAAAACCGTCTCTTCTTCCTAGAGCTGTGGCTTTTAGTAACTCGAACTTAGGGACAATTTCATTACCATTATATAAGGTAATATATTCATCACTTTTTGAAATTACTTCATTGTAATTTCCGTCTTCAAATTGCTTGTAAAGCGCCTTATATTTAAATTCAGGGCTTGATTCATCTGTTGCCAATTGAGCATTGGGGTTTCTTAAAATTTCAGCATAACGAGAATCACTATGGTTTGATAAAATATCATTCTTGTATTTATCCTCTAACGAAGTGTTTCCTGTTTGTCCGTAAATTTTATAAAGATTGTATTTCGCTGGAAGTACAAGGCGTTCCTCTGGTTGAAAATCTAATAGATTTTCTAAGCGATTAGAAGCTAAATCATATTCTTTAAACTTCTCTTTATATATAAGTCCTAATTGATAGTAAGCGAAGTCACGATCTTTAGCTAAACTGTCTAATAATTTTTTATCTGTTGGAATTGCTGTAATGTATGTTTGAGGATCAAAAAAGGCGTTTTCTGAAATAGGCGTAACATCTTCAACTTGCTCGTCTGTTTGATCAAAGTTGCCAGCGTCTTTTCTTTCTGAACGTCTCCAGTTATCTTCTAATGTACGCTTACCCCAAGTTTTTTCGAAACTTAACTTTCCGAAGGAAACTGTAGAGGAGTTGTAAAAGTAAAATTTCCCTCCACTTGTATTTGTAGAAGTCCCTCCAGGTTTAAAAAATTCGTTATTTGTTGGCACTCCATTTTTAGATGCGGCTTTTACGGCAGCAATCGAATCTTCGTAAGCTCTTTTCTTTAAACCATCTGTATAATCTGTAAAGAAAGCTAATTGCTCAGATTTACTCATTTTAGACAATTTAAGAATACTGTCATTTAACGTAGCAATGTCTTCGTATTTGATAACGTCGTCAAGGTTTTCACGTTTTTTTGTTACACGTCTATGGCGTCTTGTTTTCTCTTCTAGATTAGTAAGAGTACTGTCATAATAAGCACCAGCATTTTTGTAAAGTGCTTTATCAAAATTCATTTCGGCTAGCGTTTGGTAATTGTTAGCTTGCAATGTTCTATCTTCCTTAAATGCACCAATTGATTTATTGTAATAATCTATAGCAAGAGTATCCGTTTTAGTATTTCGGTAATAATCTCCTAATGAGTTGTAAATTTTATCAAGGAAAGGTCTATTTTCTCTATCGGCTTCAAGGTCTTGTAGCAGTTCTAAAAATGCAACTTGATCTTCTTTAGTGTAGTCGAAATTCTTCGCTTTAGCGATAAATGCATTTATTCTGTAAATACGTGCAGTTTTGCGGTTGAGATCAATAACTTCATCAAAAGCAAGATTTGCACTGTCTCTTTTTTCTAGACGATTGTAGATTTGCCCTTTAATAAAAGCATAACGCCCCTTTAGCTCATTGTCTTTTACATATTCACTGGCAGTAACCATATATGGTAAGGCTTGTGGAATTGAATCTAAGTTAATCATTGCTTGGGCAAGTTGTGCGTTTGCATCTGCAATTACTTCGTCATCAAGATCTTCTTCTTTCAACATTTTAGTTAAACTCGCAATAGCATAATCTTCATTATTAAGTCTAATGTTTGTTTTTGCTTTCCAGATTTTTGCATTGTTAACATTGTTGCTTGTTGCTCCTTTATCAAGAATAAAGTTGAAGGCATCAAGGGCTGGGATAAAACGATTGTCATAGTATCGTGCTTTTCCTAAAAGCATGTATGCTTCGTCAATTTGTGGATTGTATTCTTGTCCACCAATAAACATAGAATGTTTTTGGATAGCTTTAACGGCTTTTTCTTCGGCACGGTTAAAATTTGGGTTTTTACCTGATTTGTCGAGTTGAACTTCATCGAGAACCTCTATACGTTCAATGGGTAAAATTTCGTAATAATTATCACTGTAACCTAGTGCTAATTCTTCTCTTCCAGTATTAAAAGCATTCTCACCATTGTACATAACATTGTACTTTGTGGTAAGTGCCTGAACGTTTCGGTTCATGAATGTATCTTTTTTACGACCACAGGCCGCTAAAAGCAAAAGAGTGAGTATTGTGATGGTAAATATATGTATACGCTTCAAAATCTGTTTTAATTTGTTTGTTATACTAACTGCAAACTACGGGTTTTAGTATATAATACCACGTATCATTCACAATGAACTTTATAAATTATTTTTATGTCACTCATATTTCATTAGAAAATAAAACCGTAGCTAATGCTATGCTTTAATTTTCTATTTCATCAGAGCACCCTAAACTCTAAATTATTTAAAGCTCCTTGTAAACAATAATTGGTATAGTACTGCCATTAGGGGCGTAAAAATACGGTTCTTTTTATGATCTTGATAAAAAAAGGGGTAAAAAAGCGTGTAATGACTTGTTTTTAAGCTGAAGTAGCGAAGTCTTTCTTCGGAAATGTCACACAATAAAAAAGCGTTGCTATAATTAACAACGCTGAGTACTTTGGAATTAAATTAAAAACTACTCTTTTATAATTTTATGTGTTGAAATTACTCCTTCATCTGTCATCAATTTCAAAAAATAAACTCCCGAAACTAAATTTTCTACATTAATTTTTGAAGCATTTATTAAAGTTGATTCTTGTTTAACCAATTCTCCCGTAATGCTATAAATTTCTAGCCGCTCAATGATAGTTGTTGTTTTTAGGTATAGTTCATTTTTTACTGGGTTTGGGTATAAACTAACTTCTGACAATTCAAAACTATTAATATCGAGTATGGTATTGCCATAAAATGCCTTATCTCCGTTTTCGTTGGTTATAATTAATGTTCGTGGACTAACGGTGCCATTTACTATTTCATAATCAAATTGTTTATCATTAAATGCTGCTAAGTAGAAGGTTCCATAATATTGTGATTCAAAACTAGAAGACTCTGGGTTTATACAATCTATTGTTGAAATAAATAAATCATTAATTGTAAAGTTTGTGTCTGAAAAATCAGAAAGACTACCAGTAGCACCAGCGCAGACCACTGTTTCGAAATCATTAAAATTAAAATCGGCGGTCACTGATATGTTATCAGAATTCGTTGGAGGAGTATTATCTACCTCATCTATCAGAAGTTTATGTAAATACCAAGTTGTGTCCAACATTTCTGGAGTTTGTGCAAGGCAAAAAGAGCTTAACGTCATGATTACTAAATATATACAGTTTTTCATGTTTTCAATTTTTAATTAGTGTTTTTGTGGATTGAATTTCACCATCACAAACTAACGCAATGGTATATTGTGCTTCATTGTAGGTAGCTATATTTAAAGTATAGACATTAATTTACTCTTTGATAATTTTATGCGTAGAAACTAGACCTTCGTTTGTTGTTATCTTTACAAAATAAACCCCTACTATTAAATCTTCCGTATTAAATGACACCTTATCTGTAAATAGTGTTTGTTGTTTAACTAATTGTCCCATAATACTATAAATTTCTAGCCGCTCAATGATAGCAACTGTTTTCAGGTATAGTTCATTTTTTACAGGATTAGGGTATAAAACAACATTTTCTAACTGTTGTTCATTGGTATTTAACAGTTGGTTTGCATACAGCGCTTTGTTACCATTTGCATTTGTTAACTCTAAAAACCGAATGCCGTTGTCAGTTGTTATTTCATAGGAATAAGGATTAGCCCCATCTAAATGCTCTTCTAAGTAATTATAATAAATACCGTTAAACACATTATCAGTTTGATTCATGCACCCCAAACCTAGTTCAAGAATGGAGTCAATATCAAAACTATTATTAAGATCATTATAAATTAGATTACATCCTAAAAAATCACAATATCCGGTATCAAATATTGAAAAAGCTTCATTAAATATATGTTCAGTTACATTTGGATTAGTATTAGGAGGCAATATTTCCACATCGTTAATAGTCAGTTTTTGTAAGTACCACGTATCTTCAAAAAGCTGTGGGTCTTGTGCTAAAACTTGAGTGCTTATAAACACCCAAGCTAATAATATTAGATTTTTCATATTAATTAATTTTTAAAAAGGTTTTTTGAGGCTACAATCTCACTGTCACACACTAATGCAATTGCATACACACCATTTTCATAGGTAGAAACGTCAATATTTATGGATGTTTGTTGCGTATCTAGAATATAATTATTAGAAGTACTATTTTGAGTACCAACAATCATTAAATAGGCAGAGGTTGCCTCATCGGCTTCATAGTTAATAGTAACAGATGTAGTAGTTGGGTTAGGTACAAGACTTTCAATTTTATAAGGGTTAACTGTTACTTCTACCTCATCATAGTCTTTATAACCATCACTGTCTGAAATTATTTCCAGCGTATACGTTTTTGTAACATTAGGAGAAACCGTAAGCTCTGTTCCAGTATAAACAAGATTTCCTTCAGTATCATACCAATTATATGTTGCAGCTTCATTTATCTGTGCAGCGGTAATTGTTACAGATTCATCTCTTTCAATTTCCTCATCATTTCCAGCTTCTGCTTGAAAATTATTTCGTGGGTATTTATTAATAATATAAGTTTCGCCTCCAATAACTTCATTAGTGATGTAGTCCCTTTGAATCACATGAAATTTATAGTGACGTGCATCATCAATTTCGTCGGTTAAAAAGTTAAATGAGATTTGTAATGTTAATCTATCATCTTAATTTACCGTTTTTACAATGGTGCCAAGATTAATATTTGGCTTTAGTTTCACATAATAGTTCCGCCTATCTTGAGAAAACATAGTAAAACTAAATAGAAACAGAAAAACTCCTAAAAGGAATAATACTTGATGGGGGGGGTAATCGTTAATCTTTTCATATAAATGAATTTAAAAGTTAACGGGGAGATTACATTATACAAGATAGTAACATTTTGCGAATGTTAAAACTCAAAGAAATAAAACCACATCATTTTTCTGTATTTTTGCCAAAATTTAAATCGCAAAATGAGCAATTTTCATCCCCTTAAAATTTCCGAAGTAAAAGAAGAAACGCCTAATGCTGTTGTAGTCACTTTTGATGTGCCTATGTCATTACAGGGTGAGTTTAATTTTATTGCAGGACAATATATTACTATTAAACACACTCACGAAGGGAAAGAAATTCGTCGTGCTTATTCGCTATGTTCTACGCCTAAAAGCGGAAAATTATCTATAGGGATTAAAAAAGTTGAAGGAGGTAGTTTTTCGGTTTTTGCAAATGAATACCTTACCGCTGGAGATACTTTAGAAGTAATGCCACCTCAAGGAAAATTTGTTTTAAAACCAAATGAAAATACAGCTCGCAACTATATGGCTTTTGCCGCAGGTAGCGGAATTACGCCTATACTTTCAATTGCTGCGACCGCTTTAGAACAGGAACCAGACAGTAAGTTTTTACTTATTTATGGAAATCAGTCCAAGGAAAACACAATGTTTTATGATGATTTAATGAAACTTAAGCAAGATCATCCACAACGATTTTTCCCAGAATTTGTTTTTAGTAGAACGAAAGAAGATCAAGGTACTTCTGGGCGTATTGATCACGATCTTGTAAATGATTATTTAAAAAACAAATTTCAATTTACCATTTTCGATACATTTTTCCTTTGTGGGCCAGAGCCTATGATTGATGTGATTTCTTCTGCTTTAAAAGAAAATGGAATTAATGAAAAAGCGGTTCATTTTGAATTGTTTACTACTTCAGAAGGTGATTTATTAGTGGAACCTCACGATGGGATGACAACTATTTCAATTACTATTGACGATGAAACGGAAACGTTTGAAATGAAGCAATCAGATTCAATTCTTGACGCAGCTTTAGCAAAAGATCTTGATGCTCCGTATTCTTGTCAAGGTGGAATTTGCAGCACATGTATTGCTCGTATTACTGAAGGTAAAGCCGAAATGCGAAAAAATCAAATACTAACGGACGGAGAAATTGCAGAAGGACTTATTTTAACGTGCCAAGCGCATCCTACAACAGCCAAAGTTGTTGTAGATTATGATGATGTTTAAAAAAAGCTAAAAATGATTTTTTTTAATCTTAAAGTCTGCTTTATCTGTTAACGATACTTATTAATTGAGCCTATAAAATTTAAACTATGGAGACTACTAATTTTAAAGGGTCAATACAGTTTTTTCCGAGAAAAACTGATGGGCGTCAAATAGAAATACATACAGAATCTCGTTTAAAACTAGCTTTTTCTGAGCCTGTTGAAACTACATATAATGTTGTTGTAAATTTTATTGATGTAGCGCTTGCCTTACCTGGCGAGCACGTTGTTTCACAGATTACTTTTGAAGGAAATCAAACCCTTCCAAATGATTTATACGCGGGTATGAGTTTTGAAGTTTTCGAACTTACAAAACACATAGGTAAAGGAACCATTATTGAAATAAAAGCTGAGTAGTTTACACAACCTCTAAAACCTTTTCCACTACTAATCTTGCAGGAATGGAAGCGATAGATTTTTCGTAACCAGTTGGGTATTTGTTTCCATAAATTGAGGTAGGAACCAATGGAAATTGATCCCTGTCTGCAACTAGTTGATTGCTGTTGGGTTGATTGAAAGGAATAAATCCTGCGTATGGATGCGTAACTCCCCATAGCGTAACAACAGGAATGTCATACAATGCAGCTAGATGCCCATTTCCACTATCCATTGCAAGCATTACATCTAAGTTAGAAATAAGCGCAAGTTCTTCTTCAAAACTAAGTTTTCCTGCTACGTTTTGAACATCATTAAATGAGCCTGCTAATCTATCGAGCTGGAGAATTTCTTTTTTACCTCCACCAAAAAGAAAAATTTTAAATTTTCCTGTTGCATCAAGATCTTCAATAACCTCTTTCATTAATGGTAACGGATACATTTTACCTTCATGCGCAGCAAAAGGTGCAATTCCAATAAGCTTTTTTGGCAGTTTCCCAACGATTTCTTGCAATGGTAACGATAAACGTTCTCGTCCGGGATATTGATGTTTACTTAGGGCTATTGGGTAGCCTAATTTTTTAAAAACATCAGCATAGCGTTGGTGTGTTTTTTTTAATTGACTTATAGGGTTTCCATTTGCGTTTACAAGTGCTTTTTTTTCGGCTCTGCCTTTGTCAATACTGGCGTTTTTAATACCTGAGAACCATAGGAAAAATCTTAATAATTTAGATCTAAGTACGTTATGTGTGTCTGCAACGCAACTAATTCCTAATATTTTAACCTCTTTAGATAAATTTAAAATTCCAAAAACCCCCTTGTGTTTTCCTTTAACATCAGCACCAATAACCGAAACATTTTTAAGGGCACTAAATAGGGGTTTGAAAAAAGGTTTTGTTAGTATTGTCACTTGAATATTAGGGTATGTGTCAACGAGAACCCTAAGTACAGGGACAAGCATAGCAACATCTCCCATAGCTGAGAGTCTAATTACAAGAATGTGGTTTTTTGATTTCATGATATTAAAAAACCTTTCAAAAGAAATCCTTTAAAAGGTTTGTGTCTATAATTTACGTGTTGAGTTTTACTTAGTACCTCTCAATACTGGGTTAAGCTCATCGTCATTATACATTTTCATTTGCTTATATACTTTCATATATTTTGTTCCTTCTTTAATATCTGCTAATAATTGATCAATTGCAGTGCTTAAATCGACACGTTGTTCAAGTAATATATCAAGTTTAGTTTGGCAAGCAGCACGATGCTTTGGGGTTGCATCTGTTCTTGTAGCTTCCTCGTTCATATGGTATACTTTAAGTGCAAGTATTGAAAGTCTATCGACTCCCCAAGCTGGACTTTCCGTGTTAATGGTAGCATCTTCATTAGGAGTTACATCACTGTATTGTTCAAGAAAATAGCTGTCAATATATTCAACCATATCTGTACGGTCTTGATTAGATGCATCAATCTGGCGTTTTAAGGCTAATGCGCTAATTGGGTCGATATTAG
The DNA here is from genome assembly GCF_008974325.1 of Patiriisocius marinus. GTDB lineage: Bacteria > Bacteroidota > Bacteroidia > Flavobacteriales > Flavobacteriaceae > Patiriisocius > Patiriisocius marinus. The sequence goes on from NZ_BKCG01000001.1 coordinate 952,434, forward strand.
GATCGCGAATGATATCTTCATAATGCCATTGTACGGTGTCAATCCAGCATTTTCTGTATAATAAGTGTTGTAAAAGGTTTTCTTTTTTGTCATATGGATTTTCAAAAGGTTGATCCACCGTATTAATGTGATGATATTTTACAATTACTTCTATAAAAATCTGGTTTGCTATTTCGCTAAAGTTCATAGTGTTTATTTAAGTAACGTACTAATTACGTTATTATGGTTTTATTTTTTCTTTAATATGTGTAAGTACTCTGTTGTACTATTTGCTTTATGATTTCGGCTTTCTGTTTTATCTGCTTTAAAGCGTTGGTATTTAGTTGTCGCTACTGTGTAATCTCCGTAGCGTTTCATAATAGCTTCAACATCTTTTTGAGACATTAATCCTTCGTTATTGTAACTTAGAAAAATGTATTTAAAATTAGCCTCTTTTATTAAAACCTCAAAGGTATTTAACACCTTGTTTTTACTACAGTAATCACTTTTGTAGTAGTCCCTTAAGCCAGTTTTACCTTTAGGTACAAAGGTATCATATTTTGCAATAGTAGTTAGTAGGTGATAATTTGCGCCGTACTGTCGTGCATTGTACGGAGGATCCAGGTATAAAATGTCTCCTTTAATTTCTTGTATAAGCTCGTTTGCGTCTTTCTGAAACACGACATTAAATTGCCCTTCATTTAAATTATATGTAGCAGGTGCTATTACTAGTTTTTTTCTAGCCGAAACTTTAATTTTTTTTAAGTAAGCGCCATAAACCGAAGCTGTATTCGCCACTTTATCTGCACTTTCTAAAAGTGAAGCTAAGAGAAAGTAATACATATCTTCATTAATTACCGAAGCAGTAAACCAGGCTTCAATTTGAATACGAATAGCATCTATTTTTTGAGCATTTTCTTTTGAAAAGTATAGCCTGCCTGCTGTTCCAAGTTCACCATAATTCTCAAAAATAAATCCTTTTTTTGGGGAGCAATCATTTAGTTGTTTTATATAATCATCATAGTCTAAACTTGAGTGATTGCCAATATAATTTCTATTAAGAATGTAGCTGTAAAACTCCACATCATTTGAAATTACTTGTTTAACAAGAGGTTTAAAAGTGCGGCCTACAATACCTGTTCCCGCAAACAAATCACAAAAGATGAGGTTTTTTAAATTGCTCCCTACAATTTCTTGAACTGTAGAAACAATAAAGGAAGATAGTTTGTTTTTTGAACCTATATAATTCATTTTGAAACCCAAATAATGTCACTATAGACAGGAGTATCAGCAAAAGTAAAACAATGCATTTGTTCCAGGCTGTAATTTTCTAGATAGTTTTCTATAGCATTTTTTAGTAGCGAAATGTCGGCTTTTAATTTCCAGTGTTCTCCATTAGTATTGTGCACAACAACAAAGAGTCTATTTTTTAAATGATAACGTTTTTCCCCACTTTGGTTTTCATAAAACCATTCTATGAGTTCAACTTTCAATTTGTCACTAGGGTTCATATTTTTTAAATGCTTAGGAAACACCGATGTTTTATGATCAAAAGGCATATCATTAATATAAAAATCCTTCTCAGAATCTCTGTAGTTGGTTACGTGAGTTACACTAGGGTGGCTATTGAAAATGGTTTCAACGGCCATTGCGCTCCAGAAATTATACCACCTGTTTGCGGCATAATCAAATAAAGAACTTTTGTCAGCATTTAAGGTTTCAACAGATAGTTTAAGTTTTGATATAAAATCGTCCCATTGTGGAGTATCATAAATAAATGAGGTGAAAGCATCCCATTTATCACTTTGTTTACGACCCCATTGGTAGCGATAAGGCAGTCTTTTTTTCAACTGTATCTCTAACATTTTAGGATCGTAATTTTTCATATAACATGAATTAGAATAGCGACAATGAGTATAAACCACAGTAGTATTTCATTGAAAATAGTGCGCTCTTTAGTTGGCCTATTTTCAACGTAGTTTGCTGTGGTAATTGCTGCGGGCATCATAATAAAAATAAGTTCGCTACCATTATTATGAGAACCAAATAGGGTAATTGCTAATAAAACAATTGCAATAGTTGCCATACTCGAGGCAGCAGGCTTTTCTTTTTTTGAAAGGGTATTTATTTGAAAAAAACGAATACTACCTGTCCATAAAAGTAAAGCAAATATTAAAATTGCAGGAACCAACAGGGATAAATTATTATACGATGAAAAATCAAAATCCTGAATTGTAGGCCAAGGGATAAACCAATCAAGATTATCATAAACCACTAATTGATAGCTGATAAACAATAGTCCAATTGCAATAATTGCTGAAAATGGAATTACAAAAAAACGAGGCCTTCTTTGTGTTTTATTGACAATCCCGAAGTACAAAACGATAAAGAAAAGTAAGGACCAAAAGTAGAGGAGTGATGCTATTGTAATATACATAGCAGCATCAAAAATTTTTTTCTCTACATTCTTTTCAGTGTTAAGGCTTAAGACCCTTCGTGTTGCTAATAATAGAAACACATTGCTTAATAAAATCGTAATTTCAATATAAACTGACGGTGTTAAGACTATAAACAACACGAAAATGAATATGGCAAAGGTGTTATTTCCTGTAACGTGGTTTTTTCTGATTATGAAATCTAGCAGTAATACTACAAATATCATTAGCAGCATTAGCCCTGCATGAGTTAGTAAATTAACAGGATTAACATTTAAATTGTCTAAAAAAATCACCCTAAGTAAATAACTCACTATAATTGCAGTACTTAACAGCAAATAATTGACTGGTGTAGATTTACTAAAAAAGCTTGTGAGCATGTAGTCTATTTTATACTTTTGCGAAACAAAGATAAAGATATGGCTTTAAGAGATGTTTTTTACGGAATAGCAGAGTTTAGTGAGGATGTATTATTAGCTCCTTTAGATGCTTTAAGAGCTCTTGAACTTGAGAGCTGGTTTGCAGCAAATATATTGAATTGGATTTTTATGGCTGTTTTAGCAGTTGCGTTAACATACTGGATGTTACAGTTAAAGAAATTCAATGACAATAATGAAGAGGATCGTAGTTCTACTTCACACTCATACTTAGGAGACGAACAAAAATATCAGTAAAGTCTTTTTTCTGATCTGTTTTAAAGGATTAGTCTAAGTCAAAACCGATATCAGTTCGATAATTCATCTTATCAAAATGTAGCTTTTCTATATTTTGATAAGATTTTTTTATGGCCTGTTTGTAATCATTATCTAATGACGTTATTGCCATAACACGCCCACCATTTGTAACTACTTCACCATCTTTTAGTGCAGTACCTGCATGAAATACAATTGAACCTTCAATAGTATTTAATCCTGTAATTAGTTTCCCTTTTTCGTAAGCTTCAGGATATCCGCCAGAAACAGCCATTATTGTTGCTGCTGCACGATTGTCTAATTCAAATTGTAATATATCAAGATCTTGATCATAAGTAGCTTCAAGAACATCAACTAAATCTGTTTTAATTCTAGGAAGAACAACTTCGGTTTCTGGATCTCCCATACGTACGTTGTATTCTATAACATAAGGCTCGTTTCCAACTTTTATTAAGCCAATAAACACAAATCCTTTATAATCTATTTCTTCTTTTTTAAGACCTTCGACTGTAGGTTTTACAATGCGCTCTTCAATTTTTAGCATTAATTCCTCATCTACAAAAGGCACTGGCGAAATAGCACCCATTCCTCCTGTGTTAAGCCCTTTGTCTCCTTCACCTATTCTTTTATAATCTTTTGCAGTTGGTAATACTTTGTAATGTTTACCATCGGTTAACACAAAAACACTTAGTTCAATTCCGTCTAAAAATTCTTCAATTACAACAGTATTACTTGCTTCACCAAATTTTCCGCCTAACATTTCAGTTAGAGAATTTTTAGCTTCGTCAAGGTTATCTATAATTAAAACACCTTTTCCTGCAGCTAGACCATCTGCTTTTAAAACGTATGGCGCGGTTAAAGTTTCAAGAAATGCGTGTCCCGCACTTAAACTTTCAGAAGTAAAACTAGCATAAGCAGCAGTAGGAATATTATGCGCCATCATAAACTCCTTAGCGCGCTCTTTACTTCCTTCTAATAAAGCACCACGTTTAGAAGGGCCTATAATTTTCACCTTTTTTAGTGATGGAGTTTCTGCAAAATAGTTTACAATTCCAAGTACTAAAGGGTCTTCAGGACCAACAACAACCATATCAATATCATTGTCAACAACGCATTTTTCAATAGCAGAAAAATCTGTCACAGACAAAACTACGTTTGTTGCAATTGCTGCAGTACCGGCATTTCCTGGTGCTACAAATAATTTATCACAACGCTCACTTTTAGCAAGTTGATGTGCAAATGTGTGCTCTCTTCCTCCAGATCCTAAAACTAAAATATTCATGGTGTTTATTTTAAGCCGCAAAAATAAGTTATTTCAATGTTTTCTAAGGTGTCAATTTCTGAAATGTGCTTCAACAAATACTTGAGATTGTCTATCTTTAATTCCGCTAAAACCCACAAACAATTTTCTTAAAAATGATAAAGCTATTTGATCTTTCTTTAAAGTTGAGTGGCTTTCCTATTTCCGAAGCAAAAAATAGACTTAAAGAAATTCAACAGATTAAAGAGCAGGATTTTGAAGTGTATGTTACTTCATTGAAATCTAATATTGTTAACTACCATTTAAGAGAAAATGATTATTATAAAAAACTAGCCGGAAATTCCTCATTTTCAAATTGGGAAGATATTCCAGTAATGAGAAAATCAGATTTACAAACACCTTTAGCAAACCGATTATCAAATGGGTTTACTGAGAAAAATTGTTACGTAAACAAAACTTTGGGTTCTAGTGGGCACCCTTTTATTTTTGCGAAAGATAAATTTTGTCATGCTTTAACGTGGGCAGAGATAGTAAATCGTTTTGGGTGGTTTGGTCTCGACTTTAATAGTTCATTACAAGCACGTTTCTACGGTATCCCATTAGATACTATTGGATATCAAAAAGAGCGCTTAAAAGACAGGCTGAGCAGTCGCTACAGGTTTCCCATATTTGATTTGTCTAATAAAAAAATGGAAAAGTTTTTAGAGCATTTCCGAAGTAAAAAATTTCAATATATCAATGGGTATACAAGTTCCATCGTATTGTTTGCTAAATATTTGAAATCAAAATCTATCGTGCTCACTGATGTTTGTCCATCACTTAACTACTGTATTGTTACTAGCGAAATGTTATATGAAAGTGATAAAAAATTGATGGAAGAAGTTTTTAATATTCCTGTAATAAATGAATATGGTGCAAGCGAACTAGATCTTATCGCTTTTACAAATAGTGCAGGTGAGTTTGTTGTAAATAGCGAAACTCTTTTTGTTGAAATACTTGATGATACTAATAATGCAGTGCCAAATGGGGTGATGGGTAAAATTGTAATTACATCACTTTATAATAAGGCGCATCCATTAATTAGGTATGAAATAGGCGATTCAGGAATGTTGAGTAAACAGAGCACTTTTAAAAAACCCATATTAGAGAAATTAATAGGAAGAACTAATGATGTTGCTATTTTAGAAAATGATAAAAAGGTTCCTGGACTTACCTTTTATTACATTACTAAAAGTGTGATTGAGGATGACGGAAATGTAAAGGAATTTGTTGTAGAACAAATTAGCTTAACCCTTTTTAAAATTATATATGTAGCCGAAAAACCGCTAACCGAACTGGAGGAATTAACTATTAAAAAAGCACTTGACACCTATTTAAAAGTGCCGTTAAATCTTGAATTTAGTCGTGTTGAGGTATTAGATCGCGCAAACAGAGGCAAGCTTAAACAGTTTGTTTCTAGACTGTAAGGTCTTAGCTAATAAGAGAATTATTTAGAAGGCGTTTCAGTAGGGTCATCTCCAGTATTCTCATCAATTGATAGTCCCATTCTTTTTGCTCTACGTTCCCAGTTTTTACGTGCTTGAATTTGCATATCTTCAACAGCATCACTTTCATCCATTATTTCTAATCCTAATAATGTTTCAATGATATCTTCCATAGTTACAACACCAATAGTATTACCAAATTCATCAACAACTAGTGACATGTGAGTGCGTTTTTGTATAAATGTGTCAAACATTTCAGGGATAGGCTTTTCTGCATTTACAACAGAAATTTCTCTTTTTATATCTGCCATTGTCTTGTTACCGTGATCTTCAACAAGCTCTTCAAGTAGATCATCTTTTAAAACAAAACCAGTAATATTATGTGACTTTTCTTTGAAAATTGGAATACGAGAAAATTGTAAATTTTTGTGTGTTTCGTGAAATTCTTGTAGTGTGGTGCTCTCATCTGCCATTATAACTACAGGGAATGGAGTCATAACATTTTTAGCTAAAACAGATTTAAAAATTAATAGGTTTTTAATAACTGCACTTTCATTCTCTTCAAAAACACCTTCCATTTCCGCAGCTTCAGTAATTGCCATAAATTCTTCGCGGCTCATAGAAGTTACGTGCGCACTTTTACCAATAAGTTTAGTAGTAAGGTTCAATAGCCATAAGATTCCAGTATATTTTAGCGGAAATATGATAACGGTAAGCGCTTTAGCAGTAAAGCCACCTAGGCTTTTCCAATATGTTGCGCCTATTGTTTTAGGGATAATTTCAGAAACAATTAAAATTAACAAAGTCATTATTGCCGAAACAATACCTACGATATTTACACCAAAAAAATCAATATCAAAATCTAAACTTTCTGCCTGAACCCCTACTAAAATGGCTCCTACAGTATGTGCAATGGTATTAATTGTAAGTATTGCAATAAGTGGCTGATCGATGTCTTTTTTTAACGCTGCTAAAGTATTAGCATAAGCTTTTCCCTCACTCTTTTTCATTTTAATAAAAGTAGGCGTGAAGCTTAATAAAGCGGCTTCAAGAATAGAGCACAGAAATGAAAAGAAAATAGACAGTACTGCGTAAATAATTAATAATCCCATGAATAGATTTTTTTTGCAAGGTAATATTTTACAAAATAACGTTGTATCAAAGAAATTTTAAAATTTCTTAATTACTTTTTACCAGCCAACAAATTGTGGCGGTTCAACATTATTTAGGTTTAAGTAAACGATAATTTGTCCTCTATGGTGAGAAACGTGATCTTGAAGCAAATTCAAAATCTGAATTTTACTTTTAGGTCCAGAGAAAAATTCTACAGTATCACTCATTTTTTCATCTGGAGAAGCCGCTATTAAGTTATAAGCATTTTCAAAAGCACTTTTAATTAATGCTATTGTTTCTTGCTTTGTTTTAGGTTGAACGCCAGTTGTTTTTTGGAAATCAGTTTCAGAAAAATAGGTGTTGCTTAACCAATCGATATTACCTTTAATGTGGAGCAATTGCTCTTTAAAAGTCATTTGGCGTTCAGTTGGTTTAAAATCATATTTTTCTTCTGGCATAGCTTCAGCAATACCAATTAAGTATGTTTTAGAATTATCCCATTTTTCAAGCCAAGCAGATTTCATTGTAGTTTGTTGTGCCGTTGTTAATGCCGAAATACTAATGAAAAGTACAAATAGTAAATGTTTCATATTTCCGAAGGTACTTAAATGATGCTAATTTCGAAATCTAAACTGAAGCTGAAAATGTTTTAGAATGTTATTCTAAGGCTGCTTCAATTGCAGCTTCAATTTGTTTTCCAATTCCTACCATACCACCAGAAATGTACTCTTGTATCGTTCCGTCACGTTTTACAATTACGTTAGTAGGGTAGGCGCCTCTTGTAACGGCTTGGCTAAAGCTACCTTCTTTTCCTACAATTGGATACTTTAAATTGTGCTTAGTTTGGAATCTTGCAATTTTCTCTTCTTTTTCAAAAGTTACTGCGGCAAAAACAATGTTATCGTTGTTTTTGTATTTTTCGTATACCTCGTTTAATTCAGGAATTTCCTTGATGCACGGTGGGCAGGTGGCGAACCAAAAATTAAATACAACAACTTTTCCTTCGGTATTGTCAGTTTTAATAATATTTCCGTTTCTGTCAATCATATTAAAATAGGGAAGGGTGTGACCGTTAAAGTCATTTTCTTTAGGCATTCTAGACTGCACCATCAGTTTTTGCTCTTCCTCAGAGAGCTTAATAAGCTGAATATAATTTGTGCCATCTGCGTTATTTTTTGGCTCTAAACTCCATTCTTTACTATCCATCATTGTCATAAAATCAGTAAGGCCCACATCGTTTCCTTGTGGATCTTTAATGATGGTTTGATCATTAATTTGAATGGATTGGGGTGGTTCCTGAGCGATTACTTGGCTTGAAATAAACAATCCAAAAAGTAATGTTAAGATGAGGTTTTTCATAATAATAAGATTAGCTGCTCGGCTTTAAGTAATGGTTATTGAGATTGGTGTTTAGCTAATTAGTTTTACGACATCTTTAGCAAAATAACTAGCAATCATGTGTGCGCCTGCTCTTTTTATACTCAAAACCTGTTCCATCATTACAGCGTCGTGATTTAACCATCCTTTTTCTGCGGCCGCTTTTAACATTGCGTACTCTCCACTTACTTGATATACAGCTACTGGCACATCAACTACATTACGAATATCACGAACTATATCAAGGTAACAAAGTCCCGGTTTTACCATAACGATGTCTGCACCTTCATCGATATCCATTAATGTTTCTTTTACAGCCTCATCTCTATTTGCTGGGTCCATTTGATAGGATCTTTTATCCTTTGGAACGTCTTGCATATCCACAGGGGCACTATCTAAGGCATCTCTAAAAGGGCCGTAAAAAGCTGATGCGTATTTGGCGCTATAGCTCATAATACCTGTATTATGAAAACCTTCTTCTTCTAGTAGTGTTCTCATGGCAAGAATACGGCCGTCCATCATATCGCTAGGAGCAACAATATCTGCTCCTGCTTGTGCGTGACTTAAGGACATTTTTGCTAGAAAATCTACTGTGCGGTCATTTACAATTTCACCATTTGAAACAATACCATCGTGACCATATTCCGAATAAGGGTCTAAAGCAACATCTGTCATTACAATCATTTCTGGGCAAGTGTCTTTTACTGTTTTAATAGCGCGCTGCATTAAACCATCTGCATTTAAGGCTTCTTTCCCTTCATTATCTTTTAAATGATCAGGAACTTTTACAAAAAGCAATACACTTTTTAGTCCCATTTTCCATAGTTCCTTTATTTCGTTTTTAAGTAAATCTAAACTAAAACGGTAGTAATTAGGCATTGAAGCAATTTCTTCTTTAATGTTGTTCCCTTCAACAACAAATAGAGGAACAATAAAATCGTTTGGCGAAATTATATTTTCTCTAACGAGACTTCTTATGGATTCGTTATGTCTAAGTCTTCTGTTTCTTTTTAGTATCATAAGCTAATTATTTAGTCAGAAATTTTAATTTAATTTTGTGCTAAACCCAAGTAAAACCAAACATTATTTTCTTTTACAAATTTCGAGTTTTCGCATATAACATCTGTGATACCATTTTCTATAAAGTATGCATTAAAGCTTACGGTATCGTTTGAGGATTTTAGTATCTCTAATTTTATCCATTGAACAGATTTCGCCCATTTTACAATGGCTTTTTTTTCTTTTATAGGGCGAGTACTTTTATGGTGTGTTTGCATTAAATATGTGCCTTTGGCTAAAACAAATGCCGAGTAACGTGAACGCATTAATTGTTCTGCAGTTATTGTTTTACCACCATTGTTGTGATATATCTCACAACAATTTTCATAAGATTTATTTGCTCCGCAAAAGCACTTTAAAATTACACCCAATTTTTAGGGTTTTTCAATACACTTAAAAGCTTTTCTTCAGCACTGTCTTTTTCAGGATGATGATCATAAACCCATTGTACTTTAGGTGGTAAACTCATCAGAATACTTTCTATTCTTCCATTTGTCTTTAAACCAAATAAAGTTCCTTTGTCGTGCACCAAATTAAACTCAACATAACGTCCACGGCGTATTTCTTGCCAAGTTTGTTGCGCATTAGTAAACGGCAGATTCATTCTTTTTTCAATTATAGGACAATAAGCATCTAAAAAACTGTTTCCCACTTCAGTCACAAAATTAAACCAATCTTGCATACTCATTTCTTCTGAAACTTTACAGTAATCAAAGAATAGTCCTCCTAATCCACGGGCTTCTTCTCTGTGAGCATTGTAGAAATACTCGTCGCAACGCGCTTTATATTTAGGATAAAATGTTTCGTTGTGCTTATCGCAAGCATTTTTACAAGTTTGATGAAAATGTGTAGCATCTTCTTCAAACAAATAATACGGTGTTAAATCTTGACCACCGCCAAACCATTGGTCTACAATTTCGCCTTCTTGATTGTACATTTCAAAATAACGCCAATTAGCATGTACAGTAGGAGCCATTGGGTTTATTGGGTGTAGAACTAAACTTAGACCGCAGGCGAAAAAATTAGCATCTTTTACACCAAAGTATTGCTGCATACTTTCAGGGAGTTTTCCGTGGACTTCACTTATATTAACACCTCCTTTTTCAAAAACAGCACCATTTTCAATAACACGAGTTCTTCCACCACCACCTTCTGGGCGATTCCATAAATCCTCTTCAAATTTTGCTTTTCCATCAATTACCTCTAAACGACTTGTAATAGTGTCTTGAAGTGCGCGTATATAAGCTACAAACTGTTCTTTCATTTAATTTCTTTTAATCCCGTGTCACTTAATCTTTTTTGTTCTTTAATCAATCGTACTGTTTCAGTGGTTGAAGCGGTTACGGAAAGTGGTAGCACTAGTATTATTCCTATCACAGGAATAAATAGCATTGCCATAAAAATAATCCCATTTCCTATTGCAACACCTTTGTTATTTTGAACAAATTTTGTGCTTTCATTATATTTAAAATGACGTTCTAAGGTGTAATCCATATTTCCAAAACCAGCATAATACGACTGTATAATAAATAATAACACAGAAGTTATAATATTTAAAAGTGGGATTAAACTGAGTAGTAATAATGGAATTGTAAAGAGCAGTTCGTATAGTAAATTACGAACGTTTATACGTATACCACGCCACAATTGTTCTGTACCACTTGTGTCACGATGTGTATGATGTTCCCCTAATAAATGTCGTTCTATTTTTTCTGAAACAGGGCTCATGAATGGTGCGCTAAAGGCCATTATAATATGTTTATATAATACTAAGCCAATTGCAATAACAATAATACCACCAAGAACTTCGGAAATTTTAAGAAACGTTTCACTTCCCCATTCCCAAAACCAGATTTTTGCAATAACACCACCTATATTATCACTTAGACCCCAGGCTAGAAAACCAATAGTGATAGCTGTTAAAAAACTAATAAGTACAGGAATACCAAAATACTTCCATAACTTTAAATCGCTTATCAATTTAAAAGTACCGGCGTATGCTTTTATCCCTTTATAAATATTTTTGATCAACTTTTTAAGTTTAATTAATAAGATACATTTTGAATTGGTTAGTAACAGGCTCTTTTATTCCTCAATAAAAACCATTTCATTATAAAAACGTTTCATTTCTTTAATATTAGACACTTTTTGAGCAAATTCCATTTTTTTGAAGGTAAAATCAACAATTTCATCTTCATTTTTATCTAAAAGGTTGAAAAAGCAGATTCGCCCTACAGCGTTGTTGTGTAGGTCCATTGCTTCATCAAGTTTTTTGTTTTGTGTTACACTTTCGTATAAATCACCTACTTTTTGTGCCCAAAAAACACTTTTTTGTTTGTTTTTAGTCCTTTTTAGAGTGTTTCTGCAAATAAGTATATTCCATAGCGCATGTCTAAATGCGTTTGCTTGATTGCTTCGGTGATGCTCATTTCCGAAGCGTTCATTACAAATTTCGAATGTTCTTTTTGTAGCCCTTAGGGTAGGTATAATCAACAAAGGATTTTTCAAAAATAAAATTGAAAAATCCCAAAGTTGAGGTATACTCAATCGTTTTATTCGAGCCCAGAGATTCAAGATTCGTATTTATATTCTTTCACTGCTTCAATAAAAGCTCCCGCATTTTCAATGGGGATATTTGGTAAAATTCCGTGACCTAAATTAACAATGTATTTGTCTTTTCCGAAGTCATCAATCATCTCTTTTACCATTTTCTTAATAACGGCAGGAGGACTAAATAATCTAGTTGGGTCAAAGTTACCTTGTAACGTAATATTTCCGCCAGTTAAATAACGGGCGTTTCTTGGTGAACAAGTCCAATCAACTCCTAATGCTGCAGCGCCACTTTTAGCCATAGTGTCTAAGGCAAACCAACATCCTTTTCCAAACGCAATAACAGGGGCGTCATCTTTTAGCGCATCGATAATTTGTTGCATGTACTGCCAAGAAAATTCCTGATAATCAACAGGCGATAACATACCTCCCCAACTATCAAAAACTTGTACGGCGTTCACTCCAGCTTTTACTTTTTCTTTAAGATAAAGTATGGTTGTGTCTGTTATTTTTTGAAGTAATTCGTGGGCAGCAACTGGCTGTGTAAAACAGAATTCTTTTGCTTTGTCAAAGTTTTTACTTCCTTGACCTTGTACACAATAACATAGAATTGTCCAAGGACTTCCAGCAAAACCTATTAGCGGAATGTCGTCATTAAGTTTTTCTTTTGTCATTTTAATGGCCTCCATTACGTACCCTAGCGTTTCGTGAATATCTGGCACAATTACACTATCAAGATCTTTGTGAGTTCTGATAGGATTAGGTAGCCAAGGTCCAATATTTGGTTTCATCTCAACGTGAATATTCATTGCCTGAGGAATCACTAAAATATCGCTAAATAATATCGCAGCATCCATCCCATATCTTCTAATAGGTTGTACAGTTATTTCACTAGCAAGTTCAGGTGTTTGGCAACGTGTAAAGAAGTCATACTTTGCTTTGATTTCCATAAACTCTGGAAGATATCGCCCAGCTTGTCTCATCATCCATACTGGTGGACGGTCTACAGTTTCGCCTTTTAGGGCTCTTAAGAATAGGTCGTTTTTAATTGTGCTCATATTATTTTTTCTCTAAAGTCTTTTCGAGCGCAGTCGAGAACTATTTTAATAAACCTCTCGACTGCGCTCGAGCGGATAATCTACATGTTTAACAATTTTTTCTTTGACAATGACTATTATTATTTCAATGTTTCAACTGCCTTTTTAATAACACTTTCAACCGATGTTGTTGTTGAAACTACAATATTGTCGCTGTGTTTTTTAGCAGCATTAGCTGTTGTTTCTCCAATACAAAATAAAGTGGTAGTACTATCTACTGTTTTGTTTAAAGTAAAATAGCTTTCCACACCACTTGGGCTATAAAATAGAATTCCATCCCACTTTTGTTCGTATCTACGTGGTTTTAGTATTGTTTTATAGGTATTTACTTCAATAAACTCAATATTTGAAGTTTTTAACGTATCAGGAATTTCATCTCTACGTTGTTCTCCACAAAAAAAGTAAAAAGTCCTTTCTTTATATTTATTTGCAATTATTTGAGCTAAATCTGCTCCGTAATTTGCTGTTTCAATCACTTTTAAACTATTTCCTTCTAAAAGCGCTTTAGTCTTTTGACCAACACAGAAACAGTTATTAATGCTGTAGTCAGTTTTTAAAATAGCATTGACTCCGTTTTGACTAGTAAATATTCCATTTTCAATCTCTGAGGGCATTTTGAAATCGATAAATTGAATCTCGATTGCATCATAATCCACTAATGAAAACCCTTGTCCCAAAAGAAGGTCTCTTTGGTAAGGTTTTAGGTTTCTAGTTGAGAGGATTGATTTCATTTGGACTATTTGTTTGTGTTCCTGTACAAACTAAGTTTTAACAATTTAAGATTTCACTATTGTAACGAAATTAGGTTCTAGTTAACTCATTTCGTTTTTAATTGCAGCCATCATTTCTTTTCCGCCATTCTCAAGTAGCTCCTCTGCAGCAATATTTCCTGCGGATAGACTATTGTCAATTGCTACTGATTTAGCAACTTCTAATTTGTTTTCGCCATCTAATGAAAATAGACATCCTTTAAACTGAATAGTGTTTTCTACTATTTCGGCTAATGCACCTATAGGAGCTGTACATCCACCTTCTAATTTTCTTAAAAAATCACGCTCAATTTGTGTACAGATTTGTGAATTACTATTGTTAAGTTTTCTTACAGCCTCTGTAGAATATTTGTCATTTTGCAATGTTACTATAACCATAGCTCCTTGTGCGGGTGCCGGAATCATCCAGTCTAATTCTATATAGTTTTCGGGTAATATATTAATTCTTTTTAAACCAGCTTTTGCGAAGATGGCTCCGTCCCAATTGTTGTCTTGTAGCTTTTGTAGACGTGTATTCACATTTCCGCGTAAATCAACTACAGTATGGTGTGGATATCTATGTAACCATTGTGCTTTTCTGCGTAAACTTCCTGTAGCTATTGTGCAGGGTTTTGTGTAATCTATTTTGCCTTTTGTAACAAGAATGTCTTCGGTTGCTGCACGTTCTAAAACTGCAGTTTGAATAATACCTTTGGGTAAAGCTGTAGGGACATCTTTCATACTATGCACCGCTATATCAACGGTGCCATTAAGCATTGCAATGTCTAATGTTTTAGTGAAAATTCCTGTAATTCCTAACTCGTATAAAGGCTTATCAAGAATCAAATCGCCTGTAGATTTTACAGCAATTAATTCTGTTTTATAACCAAGATCTTCTAATTGTTTTTTTACGGTATTTGCTTGCCATAAAGCTAACTCACTGTCACGGGTTCCAATTCTAATTGCCTTATTCATGGGTATTAGTTTCCAGTTTAAATACTTGGTTTATGAGGTCTATGCTTTGTTGCGTAGTGCCATTTGCTCCTTTTAAATGGTTTGCAAATTGAGTCGTTATTTTTTGGATAATGCGATTGCTAATAATTTCAGCTTGTTCTTCATTAAAGTCTGAAATTTTACGTCGTTGATTATCTATTTCTCCAATTTTAATTTCGCTTAATTTCGTTTTTAATGCTTTTATTGTTGGTGCAAAAGATCTATTTTTTGACCAAGCATTGAACTCTTCTGCAACTTCGTCAATTATTGTTTGTGCAAGAGGTATCTGAGATTGACGATGTTCTAAAGTTGCATCTGTAACTTTCGATAATTCATCTAAATGAATCAACGTTACATTTGGGTTTTCTTTTACTGTTTCCGATACATTTTTAGGAATTGAAAGGTCTAAAATAAGTAATGGTTTTTTTAAGTAAAGTAACTCTTTAGAAATAGTAGGCTGCTGTGCTCCTGTAGCAACAATTAGAATATCGCTCGTAGCTATTTCACTTTGAATATTTGCATAGTCTTTAACTACTAAATTAAACTTACCAGCAATTTCTTCCGCTTTTATTTTTGTTCTGTTAATGAGTGTTATATGCTCATTTTTAGTGTGTTTTATAAGATTTTCACAAGTGTTTCTTCCAATTTTTCCAATTCCAAAAAGCAAGATATTTTTCTCTGAAACATAAGGTACACGAGCCATAATATATTGTACTGCAGCAAAACTAACAGAGGTAGCACCCGTAGAAATTTCAGTTTCATTTTTAATACGTTTACTAGCTTGAATAACAGCATTACCTAAACGCTCCATATAAGCATTGAGAACTCCTGCTTTTTTAGAACGACGAAGTCCAGTTCTTAACTGACTAATAATTTCAAAGTCACCTAAAATTTGACTGTCAAGACCCGTTCCTACTTTAAATAAGTGAGCTACTGCATCTTTACCTTTATGAGTGTATGAAACGTGGTTGAATTCATCAACAGTTCCATGAGTATGTTCACATAAAAGGGCTACTAGATTACTAGCCTTTTTAGCGAAACCATATATTTCGGTTCTATTACAAGTTGAAATAATGGTTAATGAAGATACTCCTTGTTCTTTAGCCGAAGCTATAATTTTATTTTGTGCATTTTCAGAAATACTGAAATGCCCGCGAATTTCAGCATCAGCCTTTTTATAATTAAGACCAATAGCGTAAAAATCTTCTGCCGAAGTTGTGCTCAAACGATTGTTAATTGTGCTGATAGCGTTGTTTTCTTTAAAATCTTATTAGATAATAGCTCTTATGTATTCTATTATTTAAGTCAGAAAACAAAAGTAATTTATCAACAAGCCAAAAAACAACGCTAGAGGCACCAATAATGTCGGTGCGCGTTCGTTTTAATCTAAAATAGTTCAAAAACCTCGTAGAATCAATAAATACGTATCTTTGTTGAACGATATTAAATAAGTTATTTATAATAATTCTAAATAAATGGACAAATCTCAAAACGATAATATTTCAGAAAGTATCGCTCAAGGTATTTATAAAGAAACCACCATTGAAGAGGGTTTTTATATTTTGAAGTTTAATAACGAAACAGATGATAGTCAGGTGTTTAAGCGCGATGTTAATTCTAATAACATTCAATTTCATTTTTGTGTTAAAGGGAGCGCATACTTTATTTTTAATGAAGGGAACTATAAATTACCTATTCCTGAAAATGGTTCGTTGTTGTTATACAATCCTCAACGGGATTTACCTATTGAAGTAAGTGTTGCAGCAAATTCCTGGGTAGTGTCAGTATTATTGCCAATTAAAAAATTTCACACGTTATTTTCTACTGAAGCAAATTACATTTCATTTTTAAGTGGAGAGAATAAAGATCGAAAATATTATAAGGATGCGATAATTTCGCCTTCAATGGCAATTGTACTTAATCAACTAATGAATTACAATTTGCATCCATCGGTAAAACCGTTATATTTTAAAGGAAAAGCTTACGAGTTATTGAGCTTGTATTTTAATAGAGAGGAAGATGTTGATGTGGAGCAATGTCCATTTTTAGTAGATGAATTAAATGTTGCAAAAATTAAAAAAGCAAAGCAAATTATTATTTCTCGTATGGCTGAACCGCCTACATTGCAAGAGTTAAGTGATGAAATACAATTACCATTAAATAAATTGAAAGAAGGTTTTAAACAAGTGTATGGTGATCCAGTTTTTAGTTTTTTATTTGATTATAAAATGGAAGTTTCACGTCAATTATTAGCAACAGGATCTTACAATGTTAATGAAGTAGGTTTAAAAGTTGGGTATAGTACAGCGAGTCATTTTATAGCTGCATTCAAGAAAAAATTTGGCACTACCCCTAAAAAATTTATTATGGGGTTGAGTTCATAGCGGGCTTATCAAAAGTGCTTATTGTGCTAGTGGATTTTAATATTCTCTTCACGTTATAACCATTAAATTAGTTTTATTTTTGTTCAACTTAATGTCGCTTTGAATTTAACAAAGTCGAAAAAAGTCTTTATTAGACTAAGACAGACAATATTTATTTTATGAAAGGAGTTCTTCTAGTAAATCTCGGGTCACCCGACAGTACAGATCCAAAAGATGTAAAAAAGTACCTTGACGAATTTTTAATGGATCCACGTGTAATTGACGTTCCACGATGGGCTAGAATATTATTAGTTCGTGGGATAATACTTAACACTAGGCCTAAGCAATCGGCTAAAGCATATGCTAAAATATGGTGGGAAGAAGGTTCGCCTTTAATTGTACTTTCTGAAAGACTACAGAAAAAAGTGCAGTCTAAATTAAATATCCCTGTAGGATTAGCAATGCGTTATGGATCTATGACTTTGAAAAAAGGAATTCAGGAATTAGTAGATCAAGGTTGTACTGAAATTAAAACAATTCCATTATATCCTCAGTTTGCTATGGCAACGACGGAGACAATTGATGTAAAAGTTGATGAAATTATAGCAGAACATTTTCCACATGTTAAAATAACACGCACAGCAGCTTTTAGTAAAAGAGAAGATTACATTAAAGTTCTTTCAGAAAGCATAGGTGAAAGATTAGAAAACCTAGATTATGAACATCTTTTGTTTAGTTATCACGGAGTTCCAGAAAGGCATATAAGAAAAAGTGATGTTACCAATGGAAACTGTAAAATGGATGGTAAATGTTGCTTTAAAAAGGGAAGTGAACAACATGAATTTTGTTACCGTCATCAATGTGAAATGACTACTGTCAATGTTGCAAAATTTCTAGGATTAAAAAATGGAACATACTCAACAACCTTTCAATCTCGTTTAGGATTTGACCCATGGTTACAACCTTACACTGACAGAACAATTGAAAGAATGGGAAAGGCTGGAGTAAAAAAAATGGTGGTAGTAACACCTGCCTTTGTTAGTGATTGCCTAGAGACTTTAGAAGAAATAGCTATGGAAGGTGAAGAGATTTTCCACGAAGTTGGTGGTAAAGAGTTTTCGGTAATTCCTTGTTTAAATGATAGAGACGATTTTGCTCAAGTACTTGCAAATATGGTAGAAGAATGGCGAATAGTAGATGTTGAAACCGCAATTGCTTAAAAAAACAACTTGAAAAAAAACTCAGATTCATTAGGTACCGCATCTATTAGCAGCTTGCTAATTAAGCAAGCAGTACCAGCCTCTATAGGTATTTTAGTGATGTCACTCAACATCATTGTAGATACCATTTTTATGGGGCGATGGATTGGGCCGCTTGCAATTTCAGCAATAACAGTTGTATTACCAGTTACTTTTTTTATTGCAGCAATAGGTCTTGCAATAGGTATAGGGGGAAGTTCAGTACTTTCGCGAGCTCTTGGTAAAGGAGATGATATTAAAGCACTGAAGGTTTTTGGAAATCAAACCACTTTAACCTTTTTGATTTCAGGAATATTAGCAATACTTGGCTTAGTTTTTCAAGATTATGCTATTAATTTTTTTGGTGCAGATGATAGTTTTAGAGACTTAGCACTTACCTATTATCGCATTGTACTTTACGGAATTGTGATGCTTGCCATGTGCATGATGGGTAACAATGTAATTCGTGCAGAAGGAAAACCAAAGTTTGCTATGTATGCGATGATGCTTCCAGCAATTGGGAATATTGGGATGGATTATATTTTAATCGATGTTTTGGGTTATGGAATGGAAGGTGCTGCTTGGGCAACTTTTATTAGTTATGCAATGTGTTTCTTATTTGTGGTTTGGTTCTTTTTATTTAAAAGTGAATTACGCCTTACACTTAAAAGTTTTATTCTCGATTCTAAAATTGTAAAAGAAATAAGCGGGCTTAGTGCAGTAACTTTAGCACGACAAGGCGTAATAGCGATACTCACTATTTTGTTAAATAATGTACTTATAAATACTGGAGATGCTATTGATGTTGCTAGCTATGGTATTATTAGTAGGGCATTAATGTTTGCGCTATTTCCGGTAATTGGTGTTAATCAAGGGTTTATGCCTATTGCAGGCTATAACTATGGTGCAAATAAATTTCAGCGCGTTAGAGAAGCTATTAATATTTCGGTGAAATATTCCGGAATATTGGCATTGGGAATTTTCATATTGATAATGGTATTTGCTGAACCTTTTGTTAGCATTTTTATAAGCAATAAAGTAGGCCAAGAAGCAGGAACAATTGCTAATAATGCTGAGTTATTAAAACGAACTCCTAATGCACTTCGTTGGGTATTTGCAGCAACACCGGTAATTGTAATCCAATTAATAGGGGGCTCTTACTTTCAAGCAATTGGTCGCGTAATTCCTGCATTATTATTGAACTTAACTAAACAAGGATTCTTTTTAATCCCTTTAGTTATAATACTACCTCAGTTTTATGGCGTGTTTGGCGTTTGGATTTCTTTTCCAATTGCAGATGTGCTTTCTACTACCGTTACTGGATATTTCTTACAAAGAGCGGTGAAGAAGGATTTAGTAGAGTAATTGATTGTTTTTAGGTACATTTAATAATCAAATTTTTGGTTATGAAAACGATTCTTTTACTGTTAATTACCTTAACCTCACTATCTGCTCAAGATAAATCTAGTGATATTGATCCATTACTTTTTAAAACATGGTACTTATATTCAGTATCAGTTGATTTAGGAGAAACAAATTATTATTATGGTGAAGACGTTTCGAGAATGACCATCTATGAAGACTTATCCTTTTATGCAACTGATAATTGTTGGGAAATATCGGGTAATTTTCAAGAATCTGAAGGACCACATTTTGGTGATTTCGGTTTGGAGATGGTTGATTATGAAAAAGCCTGCATTTTAGGTGGAAGTTCTAGTTATGTTTTAGAGTTAGTTTATGAATTTGATCAAACCATTGGTTGTTACGTCGAAGCTGAATATATGTCTATGGAGACATATGCTGGT
Organism: Patiriisocius marinus; assembly: GCF_008974325.1. GTDB lineage: Bacteria > Bacteroidota > Bacteroidia > Flavobacteriales > Flavobacteriaceae > Patiriisocius > Patiriisocius marinus. Next base: position 972,629 of record NZ_BKCG01000001.1, read on the forward strand.
TTTGTTCATGGGTTTAAAAGTGAAATTACTCTTTCTGCCCCAACACACACATTAAATGAAATTTCGATTTTCCCAAACCCAACTTCAGATATCATACATATTCAAAATATTTCACAGCCAATTGACCTTGCTACGCTGTATTCCTTAAATGGGAATATTATAAAAACCTACACGACAATTTATAATAAAATTAACATTTCCGAAGTTCCATCAGGAATGTACTTCCTTGTTTTAGAGATAGATGGCGCAACGACTGTTAAAAGGATTGTAAGAGAATAGCTCTTTTTGTAACTTCACTTCATAACTAATCACTATCACTATGAAGAAGTATTATTCTCACTTAGCGCTTCTATGCGTTCTTTTCCTCGGTAATTTTAATCAACCATTACTTGCTCAACAATTTGATGAGTCGTTGTACAATGCATTAGAGTATCGTTTAATTGGACCCTTTAGAGGTGGCCGAAGCGCTGCTGTAACTGGAGTTCCTGGAAAACCCAACTTATATTATTTTGGTTCTACAGGAGGTGGAATTTGGGAAACAAAAAATGGAGGAAGAGACTGGAAAAACATTTCAGATGGCTTTTTTGGAGGTTCCATTGGAGCAATTGAAGTTGCTAAAAGTGATCCCAACGTAATTTACGTGGGAGGTGGAGAAAAAACCGTGCGTGGTAACGTATCATCCGGATACGGAATGTGGAAAAGTGAAGATGCAGGGAAAACTTGGACTTCAGCAGGATTAAAAGAAAGTAGACACGTCCCTAGAATTGCGGTTCATCCTACTGATTATAATACAGTTTATGCTGGCGTAATGGGTAACATCTACAAACCAACACAGGAACGTGGTGTTTACAAAAGTACTGACGGTGGAAAATCGTGGCGTAAAACATTATTTGTAAACGAAAATGCTGGAGTGGTAGATTTAATTATGGACCCTAATAATCCTAGAATACTATATGCTTCAACTTGGAATGTACGTAGAACACCTTATAGTTTAAGTAGTGGTGGAGAGGGCTCTGCTCTATGGAAAAGTACAGATAGTGGAGAAACATGGAAAGAAATTTCAACTCATAAAGGTTTTGCAAAAGGGACTTTAGGTATTATAGGTGTGACGGTATCTCCAGCTAATAGTGACCGTGTTTGGGCCATTGTAGAAAACAAAGAGGAAGGTGGGGTTTACCGTAGCGATGACGGTGGAGAAAACTGGACAAAAATTAACGATGAGCGTAAGCTTAGACAGCGTGCTTGGTACTATACACGTATTTATGCAGATACTAAGGATGAGGATGTAATGTATGTTTTAAATGTACGATATCACAAAAGTACTGATGGAGGAAAAACATATGAAACATATAATGCTCCTCACGGCGATCACCACGATTTATGGATTGCTCCAGAAGATCCTAATAGAATGATAATAGGTGATGACGGTGGTGCTCAAGTAAGTACGGATGGTGGAGAAACGTGGAGTACTTATTACAACCAACCTACCGCTCAGTTTTATAGAGTTACAACAGATAATGCATTCCCATATAGAATTTATGCTGCGCAACAAGATAATTCTACTGTTAGAATCTCACACCGTACAGAAGGCAGAAGTATTAGTGAAGATGATTGGGAAAGTACTGCAGGTGGAGAAAGCGCACATATCGCTGTAGATCCATTAAATAATGATATCGTTTACGGAGGTAGTTATGATGGTTTTTTAACTCGTTTTAATCACGAAAAAAACACTGTTCGAAGTATTAGCGTTTGGCCAGATAACCCAATGGGTCATGGTGTTGAAGATATGAAATATAGATTCCAATGGAATTTCCCTATTTTCTTTTCGCCACACAATCCTAAAAAACTATATACCGCTTCAAACCATTTACATGCAACTACTAACGAAGGAGAAAGTTGGGAGTTATTAAGTCCAGATTTAACAAGAGATGTTGCTGAAAAACAAAAGTCATCTGGAGGTCCAATTACTCAAGATAATACTTCAGTAGAATATTACTGTACAATATTTGCTGCCGCTGAAAGCCCTGTTAAAGAAGGTGTTTTATGGACTGGAAGTGATGATGGATTAATTCAAGTATCTCAAAATGGCGGGAAAGATTGGCAAAATGTTACGCCAAAAGGAATGCCAGAATGGATGATGATAAACAGCGTAGAACCTTCCGTATTTGATGCTGGAACTTGCTACGTAGCTGGTACAAAGTATAAAACTGGAGATTTTGCTCCTTATCTTTATAAAACAACAGATTATGGTAAATCTTGGAAGAAAATAACAAATGGAATTGCTAACGAACATTTTACAAGAGTAGTTCGTGAAGACCCAAAACAAAAAGGATTATTGTATGCTGGTACAGAAACAGGAATGTATATTTCATTTAACGATGGAGGTAATTGGCAACCTTTCCAACTTAATTTACCAATAGTTCCTATCACTGATTTAGCAATTAAAGAAGGAAATTTAATAGTTGCAACACAAGGAAGAAGCCTTTGGATTATAGATGATTTAAGTGTAATTCATCAACTTTCTGAAGCAAAAAAGAATAGCACATTTCTGTTTAAACCTAAAAACACTTATCGTATGGGCGGTGGGTCTCGAAGTGGATCACTTACAGATGGAACTAACCACCCTAGTGGTGTGATGACGTATTTTAATTTGAATAATAGTGAAGATAAAGAGGTTTCCTTGAGCTATTTAAATATGCAAAATGACACAATTAAAAAGTTTAGTACTAAAGCAGATAAAGCTAAAAATATAGATAAGCTTACTGTTAATGATGGAGCAAATTACCATACTTGGGACATGCGTGGTAAAGGTGCAGAACGATTAAAAGGAATGATATTATGGTGGGCAAGTACAAATGCTCCTCAAGCAGTACCAGGGCAATATAAAGTAGTGCTGGAAGTGGAAGGACAAACACCACAAACGCAAACGTTTACTATTGCAGCAGACAAAAATGCTGAGACGGATATTGCAGGGATGCAGAAGCAGTTTGACTTTATTACAGACGTTAACGAGTCTGTAGATAAAGCCCACAAATCAATAAAAAAAATAAGAAATATTAATGGGCAATTAAATGCTTTTAAAAAGCAATATGCTGATAATGAATTAGTAAAAGAGCTTATTGATAAAGCAGATACTTTAAGTAAACAATTTTCGGAAATAGAAAAGGCTTTATACCAAACTCAAAATAAGAGCGGTCAAGATCCATTAAACTTCCCTATCAAATTAACAAATAAGCTAGCACATTTAAACAGTTTAGTAAGTATGGATGACTTTCCTCCAACTACACAGGATATTGCTGTTAAAAACGAACTTATAAGGCAAATTAATAGCGAGCTAGTTAAATTTGATACATTAGTTTCAGAAGAGATTAAAATGTTCAATGCTGCATTTAACAGCAAGCAATTGAATTATTTATTTGTTGAAGAGGAATAGATTTTTCTATTTCTTTGGAAATTGAATATAGAAAATAGTCCCTTCATCAAGTTTACTTTCAACTTTAATAGATCCTCCTAAGGACAGCACATGATTTACAGTAATAAAGAGGCCGATTCCTCTTGAATCTTGTTTGTCGTGGAAGGTAGTTTTAGGAGCGAAAAGCATTTCCCTGTGCTTGTCTAAGTCAATACCTAAGCCATTGGCAGTTATTTTTAAAACTAGATTTTCTTGATTGTTTTCTACGGAAATTTTAACAAAGGAATTCCTCTTAGGTGAATTGTATTTAATCGCGTTTGAGATAAAATTAATCAATATACTATCTAAATATGCAGGTACGGTGTTTAATGTAATATTGTTGAGTAACTCCTCTGAATTTTGATTTGGACTATTAATCTGTTTTTATTTTATAGGTTCAGGGCGGGGAAGTATAAAATGTTATGTTAGTTGCCGTAAAAATATATAATTATTTGATATATAGATACTTGAATGAAGATTCAACTTAAATTTCGTTCTGAAATCTTACTAATTACAAGGATATATTTTAAAGTATCTTTGCTATTATTAAAAAAAAATTATTGCGAGAAAGACAATTTAAATGGAATACAACTATATAAAATCGTTACATCTAATTTTTGTAATTACTTGGTTTGCGGGTCTGTTTTACATTGTACGCTTATTTGTTTACCAAATAGAGGCACAGACTAAGGAAAATCCTGCACGTACTATTTTAAGTGATCAATATAAAATTATGACAAAAAGGTTATGGTATATTATTACTTGGCCTTCAATGATATTGGCACTTGGATTTGCAATATGGTTATTAGCATTGCGTCCTTTTTGGGTTGCAGATGCTTGGATGCAGGTTAAGCTAGCATTTGTAGTAGCACTTATTTTCTATCACATTAAATGTCACTTAATTTTTAAAGCTCATTATAATAATACCTATAAATACTCGTCAAACTGGATGCGAATGTTTAATGAGGGAGCTACTCTTATTTTGTTTTCGGTCGTATTTTTAGTGATTCTGAAAAATGCTGTTAACTGGATATATGGAACAGTAGGAATCGTAGTTTTTTCCGTGATTTTAATGTTGGGAGTTAAAATGTATAAGAGAATTAGAGAAAAAAAATAACGTTTTAAACGTTTCTATTTGTTGCGTTTATTATTTAGTACCCTTATTATTTTTAACCTACTTTACTGATTCTAGCTCATAGACCTATTACATTGCCCATTCTATTAAAAAAAACTTGGTTTAATTATTGCTATCTTTTCAGTCTTTAATATTTCCGAAGAAAATCTATAACAAATTTGAAATTCTACACGCAGTCTTTACGTAATCGTATATTTTTATCAATGCTAGCACTAGTTGTTTTAGCTTCGATATTGATTGCTGTTGTTACAGTATTTCAATATCGTGAAGAGGCGGTAGATTATCATCACGATAGACTAGAGCGTAAGCAGGAGAGTATTACTCGCGAAATTGAATATGTACTTGAGGAAACCACATTCCCTAGAGAAACAGAGTATATTCCGCTAATTTTTAAAGAGGAGATTTATAAAATTAAGCGAATCCATAATTTAGAGATTTACCTGTATGATTTAGAAGGTTCGTTATTAATTCGTTCGAAAGCTTCGTTTGTAAAAGATTCAACTAAAACGTGTTTGCCAGCCCACGTAATGAATGCATTAAATTTATCTGCAAACAAGAGTTATATTGAAGAATTTGGTGAAAGAGAACAAAACTACCAATCTGCATACTCATACATTGTTGACGAATCATTTAAACCTTTAGCAATTTTAAACTTACCTTATATTGAGGATGATGGTTTTATTAAAAAGGAATTAAAGGAGAGCTTAACCCGCTTGGCGATAGCATATCTTTTTATGTTAGGAATTGCAATTGCACTTGCTTATTTTCTTTCAAAATACATTACAAAGTCACTAAATACCATTAGTCAAAAAATTATTGACACTCGTTTAGATAAACGAAATAAGCGTATAAATGTGGAACGCACTACAGAGGAAATAGGAAATCTTGTAAAAGCTTATAACGGAATGATTGATGAGCTTGAAGTGAGTGCTGCACAACTTGCAGCTAACGAACGGGAAGCTGCGTGGCGCGAGATGGCAAAACAAGTTGCTCACGAAATTAAAAACCCGTTGACACCTATGCGATTAACAGTGCAAAGTTTTCAACGTAAGTTTGATCCAAACGATCCGCAAATACACGAGAAAATTAATGAATACAGTAATACGTTAATTCAGCAAATAGATATTATGAGCTCTATTGCATCTGCCTTTTCTAATTATGCGCAAATGCCAGCTCAAAAAGATGAAACCTTAAATGTGGCGAAAATAATTAAGCTAGCACTCGATATTTTTAATGAGCGTTATATTTATTTTGAAGCGGAATCTGAAGACATAATTGCGACGTTTGACAGAACTCAACTTATTAGAGTTATTACAAACCTTGTAAAGAATAGTACACAGGCTATTGATCAAAATAATCCTGATGAACCTAGAATATTAGTGAAGCTTTTTACGGAAGCCGAAATGGTAAATATTCAAGTTTGTGATAATGGAGTAGGGATAGGTGAAGAAAACAGAGATAAGGTTTTTGAACCTAAATTTACTACAAAGAATAGTGGAATGGGTCTAGGTTTAGCGATGGTTAAATCTATAGTTGAAACTTATAATGGTTCCATTTCATTTACATCAATTCCGGAAGAAGAAACTATTTTTACTGTCAAATTTCCGAAGCATTCGTAACGAAATCTGTAATTTTACAATCTGTAAATTAATTCAATAATTAACATTATCACTTTTCTGTTTAAACGATGTAGCTTTTGCAAAATCAGTAAACAGATTAGCGTTTTTTAATCCTACTATAATGAGCTATAATAACATCCTTACAAGTTTTTCTAACGGTATTACTACTATTACAATAAACCGTCCTTCTAAGTTAAACGCTTTAAATTCTGAAACAATTCAGGAATTACACGAAGCTTTTAAAGAGGCAGATGAAAACCACGACACTAAAATAATTATCATCACAGGAAGTGGAGAAAAGGCTTTTGTTGCAGGTGCAGATATTAGTGAATTTGCAAATTTCTCAGTAGAAGAAGGTGGTAGATTAGCAGCAGAAGGACAAGCAAAACTTTTTGATTTTGTAGCAAACTTAAGTACTCCAGTTATTGCTGCTGTAAATGGTTTTGCACTTGGTGGCGGACTTGAACTTGCTATGGCGGCACATTTTAGAGTCGCGAGCGATAATGCTAAATTAGGATTACCAGAAGTGTCATTAGGTGTTATTCCAGGATATGGAGGTACGCAGCGTTTACCACAACTAGTAGGGAAAGGGCGTGCAATGGAGATGATAATGACTGCTGGAATGATTGATGCAAGCCAAGCTTTACAAAGTGGTTTAGTAAATCACGTAGCAACGCAAGAAGAGCTAATTCCTTTAGCCGAAAAAATAGCTTCTAAAATTATGCGTAATTCTCCAGTTGCTATTAGTGCTGCCATTTCAGCAATTAATGCAGGTTTTGAAGATGGAGTAAATGGTTTTGAAAGTGAAATTTCACAATTTGGAAATTGCTTTGGAACAGAAGACTTCACAGAGGGAACTCAAGCATTTTTAAATAAACGTAAGCCAGTATTTCCGGGAAAATAAGTAGCTTTACGTATGCTCAAAAATTATACGTTTCCGAAAGAGAGAGTTTTTACGTTTACTGATGCCGTATTTTCGATTGCTATAACGCTTTTAGTGTTAGATATTGAAATGCCATCTTATAATGAATATGCTGAAACAGGTTTTAGTACTTCATTACAATATCTTGTACCAGATTTTATTGGCTTTTTTGTAAGCTTTATGGTGATAGCATTGTACTGGAAGTTTTATCTGCTTATTTCTCGGTATATAAAAGAGTTTGATGAAAAACTACTTAGCTATAATACTATGTTATTGTTGTTTGTGGTGTTGCTACCTTTCTCTACGGGGTTTTTTGTGGATAATTTTGATTCATCTGGACCTTTTACCTTTTACTGTGCGAACCTCGTTTTTATAGGCTTATTTCTATATTTAATTACACGTATTGTTTTAAAGAGAGCGAAGATTCAATTAGACCCTATAGACGCTCAATGGCTAAGTTTTAGAGCTCTTTGGGCAGTATTGTTTTGGTTATTATTAATGATTCTTTCAATTTTATGGGATAGTATTTGGGTTAAATTTTTTATACCAGTTATATTTTTAGTTCAATTTGTAGCGAAAATATATTACAACAATAAATTCAAAAAAGCTTCCTAGCATATAGGATGTTTTGGAAAGAACATTTCAGAATAATATATATTAGTTGTTTTTAAAACAATAGATTAAGCTTCCATTTTTATTAATTGTTATCTTTGGTTTTCTACTATAGAACACAAAAAAATCAAGGCGCTTTTATGAAACACTTTTTTAAATTCTTCCTGATTTTTAACCTTACCATTGTTTCAAATGCTTTTGGTCAAAAGGATACTTTAGCAGGTAAAAACTATATCCAACTTACAGAAATTCTACAAAAATACGTATCGAAAGATAGCACGATAGCACTTTCTATTTCAAGGTACTACATCAATAAAGCACAAAACGAAAAAGAACTCCTTCGTGAAGCCGAAGGCATACACGCTCTTTCTTTAGTTTATTTACAGCACCAAGACGCTGTAAACAGTGCGAAGGAAATGGATAAGCTTTTGGCATTTGTAAAAACACACGAGTTAGAACCTATTAAAACTAGGGCTTATCAATTAGCAGGATCGTCGTATTTGTTAGCGGGTAACGTACAAAAAGCCATGGATGCAAACAAGGTACTTGTAGCGATTGCTGAAAAGTCTGGTGACGAAGAGTTGAAAAAACAAGCAATGATGTCCATTGATTTTATTGAATCAATAGGAGGAGATAGTGATGCCTTTGTTTCAAAATATAAAAAGCAACTAAACGAATTACTTCGCAACCCACAAGAAGGAGAGCAATTAGACGCGTGGGAGAAAAAGGTTATGATTACTGAATTGATGATTGGAGATTCATATTTCAAAATGAAAAATGGAGACTCAAGCGCATATTACACAAGAAAAGCATTACAGAAATCACTAGAAAAGCAAGATACGTGCATGACAAAGGCACTTTATATTATGCTTGGCGGAGCCGAAATATTAACGGGAGATTATACAAATGCTAAAAAAAGTCTAGACTATGCTAGCAAATATTGTCTACCAATAACAAAATTTGACAGCCTATTAATTAGAGGTAGTTATGCGAAATTAGCTTACAAACAAGGTGACTATAACAATGCCATTAAACACATGGAAGGTGCTCTAGAAACCTATGAGGTTAGTGAAACAGCTGAGTCATTTATGGACGATTATTATATGGTTTTAGCAGACTCGTACAAGGAATTGGGAGATTACAAAAAAGCTAACTTTTATTTTCAAAAGCATGTAACTACTACTGAGCAATTTGGCCAAGTACAAGATTCTATTCAACGTAATAGTAGAGCACTAGAATTTGAAAGTTTCCAAAATGAACTAGCACAGCTACAAGAAGAAAAAGAAACCCGAACTAACTACTTAATTTTTGTGCTTTTAGGAGCATCAATTGTAATTATAGTATTGTTGTTTTATTTGCTGAAATTTTACAAAACCAAAAAAGCTAATGAAGTTAAGTTTGAAGCCCTGTTAGCTAAAATAAATGCCGCTACTACTCCAGCTGAAATAATTGATACTAAGGATGAGGTGCTCGAGGAAAAAGCTTCTAGTGATGTTTCTGCTGAGGTAACAAAGCAAATACTTGACGGACTTAAAAAACTTGAGGAGAAAGAATATTTCTTAAAGCAAGAATGTAACTCATACAATGTAGCGAAGAAAATAAATACAAATACCTCGTATTTATCTAAGGTAATAAACTCACATTACGGTAAAAACTTCAATACATATATTAATGATCTGCGTATTAATTATGCAATTGTTAGATTGAAAAATGATGTGTTCTTTAGGTCATTTTCCATCCAAGCAATTGCGGAAGAAGTAGGTTATAAAAGTGCAGATAGCTTTACTAGATACTTTAAAAAAGATACGGGACTAAACCCATCTTTCTATATTAAGAATATTAAAAACATTACTTAATTAATTTGCTTTTGAATAACATATACGTTGATATTTTAAATACTTTTTTAATTCTTTAAACCCATTTTATCTACAAAAAAATTGGATTTAAACCCAAATTTATAAATTTAGGGAAGACCTATTTTTAGTTTTTAAAATTTCCGAATAAAATCGCTTAGCTCAATAGAATAAGTGTCTAGCAAGATTTAAAGTCTGCCCTATTTTTCTAAAAATGGGCAGGCTTTCTTTTTATATAGTGTTTTTAAGCCAGAAGTTTGTTCCATCGAAACAAATCAATTGTTCCACCTCGAAACTAATCGGGAAACTTAAAAACCACATATATGAAAACTCAAAAAAACAATACAAACAACAGTATTAAAATCGTTATTGGAGGTCTTGCTTTAGTATTAGCCATTCCATTTTGTATGGGGATGTATTCAGGATATCAATCGCATTCAGGAACTACAGGAGCGGTTGCTAAAACTTTAAAGAAAAACTGTGATTGTGAGTCTATTCAAATTGATCACGTAGCATATGGATTACAGTTTAATCGCAAAGAAGGAGTGACTGGAGACCAAGTAACATTCACTTTAGATAACTGTAATCATAGTACTACGGTAGAAAAAGAAGCAGAACGATTAAATCAATTATTACAAAATGAAATTGAAGGTTATGAGAAACTAGATGTTGTAGAATTAAACTTCACTAATGGTGATGCTAATGAAACAGCTGTAATTAGAAATGGAAAACTTCAATTATAGTAATTATGAATGTTACCAATAGAAAAATTATAAATCTCGCCATTGCAGCTATTGTATTCCTGTTTGTTGGAAGTGAATTAATTATAGCGAACAAAACTGACGGCACTTATGAGATTAACCAAATACGACCTTGGTTTACATTGCTAATAGCTTGTTTGTTTTACGTGTTTGCAAAACAAATATCTGAAAGATCAAAAAAATAGAATTATGAAAAAAACTGAAAATAAACCCATACAATGGATAGTAGGATTTTCATTAATAAGCATTACCTATTTATCACTTTACATTCACTTAAATCATCATTAATTATGAAAACAGCAAATACAAATAATAAGATTCAGTTAATAAAATTTGGAATCGGAATCGTAGTAGGAATAACAATTTACTTATTAATAAAAGCAATTTTTTAAATAGCATATTATGAACACAATTATAGAATTCACAATCAACATTGCACTATTTTTTTTAAACTAACATATTAAATATAACATTATGAAAAATCTAAGAAACACACTTGCACTAGTACTTTTATTGGTAACAGTTTTTAACGTAAAAGCACAACAGAATGACAACAGTCTACTATGGAAAGTAGAAGGTAAAGGAATCAAAACTTCGTATGTATTTGGAACATTTCATATGATTCCTAAAGAGAGTTTCATTTTAAAAGATAAAGTAAAAAACGCATTAGCTATCAGTGAATTAATGGTACTTGAACTAGATATGGACGACCCATCCATGCAATCTGAAATGATGAAGCATTCGGCTATGCCAGAAGGAACAACATTGGTAGAATATATGGATAAAGATGAGTACGTACTTATTGACACCTATTTAAAAGGAAAATTAGGGGCTGGGTTAGATCAATTTAAAACTTTTAAGCCGCTTATGGTGAGTTCTATGGTAATGATGGGTTATATGGGGAAAGACCTTGCTAGTTATGAAGCTTCATTAATAGCTTTAGCTACAGCACAACAAAAAGAGATTAAAGGGTTAGAAACTATTGAGTATCAAATGGGCGTTTTTGACAAGCAACCTTATGACATTCAATTAGACGAAGTAGTTAAGCTTTTAGAAGAAAAAGATGCTATGGGAAATATGTTTAATGAGATGATTGAGCACTACACCACAGAGGATATTGATGGGTTATACAATTACATGGATGGATACTTCACAAATGAAGGGCAAATGGATGACATGTTACATACTCGTAATGCGAACTGGATACCTCAAATAGGAAGCTACTCTAAAGATCAATCAGTTTTTTACGGTGTAGGAGCAGGGCATTTAGGAGGTGAAAAAGGAGTCATTAATTTATTGAGAGAAGCAGGATATAAGGTTAGCCCTGTCCTAGATTAATTTATTAAAATTAACACTCACCTTTCCATTCACTATAAAACTGCTCAAGAAATTGCTCCATAAATTGGTGGCGTTCTTGGGCAATTTTTTTGCCAGTTTTAGTATTCATTTTGTCTTTTAAAAGTAATAATTTTTCGTAAAAGTGATTGAGTGTAGGAGCAGTCGATTTTTTGTATTGTTCTGGAGTCATGTTTAATTGAGGTTTAATATTTGGGTCGTAAATTTTTCTGTTTTTAAAACCGCCATAATTAAACGTTCTTGTAATACCAATTGCTCCTAGAGCATCTAGTCGATCTGCATCTTGTACAACTTCTAATTCTTTAGAGTGAAATGTTTTAATTGCATTCCCTCCTTTAAATGAAACGTTCGCAATAATTTGAATAACGTGATCAATAATTTCTTCTGAAATGTGCTGGGTGTTTAAAAACCGGGCTGCCTTTTTGGGTCCCACGCTATCATCGCCTCCGTGAAATTTAGAATCTGCAATATCGTGAAGCAATGCTCCAAGAGCAACAACGGTTATGTCAACATCTTCTTCTTTAGAAATAAGTAAGGCATTTTTATACACCCGATCAATATGAAACCAATCGTGTCCTCCCTCAGCATCAGCGAGTTCCTGTTGTACAAATCGTTTTGTATTTTCAATAATCTTTAATATTTCAGAAGAGAAAATTGTCATATTTGAGAAATTAAATCGTTTATAGTATGTAAAAGTAGCAATATTAAAAGAGGATAAATTTCAAATAAAGTATTGTTTTATTGAAACATTATATAGCTAAAAGCTACTAACTCGAAATACATATTCATTATTTATTATGAAACATTTTTTACTTTTTATTTCCTTATGTGCCATCGGTATTAGTTATGGTCAAGAACAAACTATTACAGGAGTTGTAACTGCTGAGAATAATAAAATTCAAGGCGCAACAGTATCGGTTAAAAACTCTTTTAATGAAACTGTAACAGATAAAGATGGAAAATTCTCACTAAAAGTTTCTGATGATGATAATGTTCTGGAAGTTTTTTACTTCGGTTTAGAATACAAAGAAGTTTCAATTAATAGAGGGCAGATAATGAATATTTCTTTACAAAGGGATGCGGAACTTTTAGAAGAAGTACTCTTAGTTGGAAAGGTTAAAGAAAAAGAAGAGCTTGTAGAAACGGCTTACGGGAAACAGAATAAAAAAGCCCTTGGGTACTCCGTGGGTCAAGAGCTAACTGAGGATGATATTTTACCTTCAGACGTAAATACTTTCGAATTATTGCGAAAAATGCCAGGGGTTGAAGTGTATGGTACTGCAGGTTTAGGGCAATCAGTCTTGTTTACAAAAAATAAAAGTATTACATCGGCTCCTCCTGGGGTTTCGGTTGATGGGGCTGTTTTCGATCAAAGTGTTTTAGCTTCAATTGACCCTTCAGCTATTACCTCAATTAAATTATTAAAGTCCTTAAATTCCACGCTTCGATATGGTCAATTGGGAGCAGGGGGAATGATTTTAATTACGACCAAAGTAGGTGGTGGGGGTAAAATTTCGGTAAAAGAAAAAGTAAAATCTCTTCAGGTCAAAGGCAATGAATATGTAGAGAATTTGCAATTAATAGAAAACTATAATTCCAAAAGTAATTTTTTAGTTGAACTTGAAAAATCAACAACTTTCGAAGAAGCAAACAATTTATTTTTATCGAAGAAAAAAACTTCTGCAGGAAACTCAGTTCCTTTTTATATGGAATCTTCAGATTACTTTAAACGATGGGATAAAGAATACTCGTTAGAGATTTTAACGAATATCGCCAAAATGGCTAAAAACAATCCAAAAGCATTAAAAGCTTACGCGTATAAACTTGAGGAGCGTGGAGAGTTTAAAAAAGTAGTGAGCATCTATAACCGGATTTTAGCTTTGCGACCAGACAGTGCACAAGCGTATCGTGATTTAGCTTTAGCTTGTGAGGCTGCGGGAGATTATGAAACAGCATTTACCCTATTTTATCAAATTGTGTATAATAAAATCCCAAATGTGGATTGTACCGGTATTCAGGAATTAGCGTATAATGAATTTAGACACTTGTTAGCATTTCATAAATTGAAAGTGCCTTATAAAACATTGCCTAATGAAATGTTAACCGTTGGGTATAAACAAGATATCCGTATTGTGGTTGAATGGACAGATGCGCCAGTAGATTTTGATATGCAATATGTAAGTCCTGATAATAAGTTTTTTGCGTGGAGCCATACAAAGTTTAGTAATCAAAAACAACTTGAAGATGAGGTGAAGTCTGGATATGCTGTTAAAGAACAAATTATCGATGATGCTAAAACAGGAAAGTGGTTAGTGAATTTACAATACTTTGAAATGGAGCAGTCTAAAAACCCAACGTATATGAAATATACTATTTTCCAAGACTATGGTTTGCCTTCTGAAACAAAAACTATTAAAGTAATTCCTTTATTTACAATTAATGACAAAGTTACTATTGACACTTTTATCAACGACTGATTTATTTATTTCTCAGTAACGTGTTCTGCGATAAGTTTTTCAACTTTAGCTATTAATTCAGTATGGTTGGCATATGCCGAAACTTTAATTGCAGGATGAACAAGATGCTTTAGATGAACACCAAGTGGCATAGGAAACATCCCATATCGCTGAAGTTTCCATGAATTATTTACACTTATAGGAAGTATGTAAGCATCTGGCATTTGCTCTAACAGCGTAAGTAAACCACGAACCTTAAAAGGCTTTGGATTCCAGTCTCTGCTACGGGTTCCTTCAGGAAAAATCACTACACTTCTACTAGTTTCTTGTGCGTATTTTCCAATACGTATTATCTTTTCGGTTGCCTCCTCTGGTTTTTTTCGGTCAATTAAAACTGACATCCCGTGTCGTAGATTATACGAAATAGAAGGAATTCCTTTACCAAGTTCTTTCTTTGAAACAAATGCAGGGTGTAGTTTTCTTAAATACCAAATAATAGGAGGAATGTCCCACATACTTTGATGATTAGAGACGATAATGAGTGGAACACCTTTTGGTATTTCTCCTGTTATTTTAAAACTGAAACGAGTGCCTAATATATTTAAACAGCGTAACAAGAACCAATTTAATATATCAACAGAGTCCTTATGTGCTTTATACCCAAAAACATTAAAACAAATCCATTGTATGGGGTGGAATACTACAATTGCAAACCCAAAACAAAGGTAAAAAAGTGCTGAAATGGGATAGTATAGTATTTTTAATAGCTTATTCATTAAAAGTCTTTAATCCTATAATAGGGGTCAAAAGTAAAAAATTCCATTTTGTAATTAGATGAAACCAATTACAAAATGGAATAATAGCTACAGTATTTTATTAATACGTAGTGTCGTTGTTGTCAAAAACTAGCAGTTCTCGTTAAAAGCACCTTTTAAGTTTTCGGCAATCATATCAGCTGGACGACCTTCAATGTGATGACGCTCAAGCATATGTACTAATTCACCATTTCTAAACAATGCCATTGATGGTGAGCTAGGTGGGAATGGTACCATTTGTGCTCTAGCCGCATCAACTGCTTCACGATCAACACCTGCAAAAACAGTTACTAAGTGATCTGGAGTTTTAGCGTTTTGTAAAGCCATTCTTGCACCTGGGCGAGCATTTGCTGCAGCACAACCACAAACAGAATTTACTACTACTAAAGTAGTTCCTTCTCTCTTCATAGCATTTGCTACATCGTCTGCTGTATGTAATTCTTCAAAACCAATTGCTGTAAGATCTTCACGCATTGGTTTTACTAATTCTGCTGGATACATAATATATTAATTTTAAGTATTTGTAATCTATATCTATACAAAGATAGTCAAATATGGAGTGGGAAACTTACAGTGTAAATTTGAAATTAGACCTTTAACTCTTATTTAAGATTAAGCCCAATTTATTAATGTTGTAACATTTCAGCAGAAAGCTTTACTTATCTTTGTAACACAACAGTAAATTTAATTTATGTTTAGTATTGTAGGGGCCATTATAGGCTATTTAGTGTATCGATTTCCAGGAGCAATTGCAGGGTTTTTCTTAGGAAGTATGATTGATCAAATGAATGGTTCAAAAGGACAACGTACCAAAGGTGGCGGCGGAATGGGTGAAATTTTTAGACAGCAAACTCAACGTGGAAGCACCGTATCTCCTGCAGATTTTGAGTTAAATTTACTTTCACTTGCCTCTTTTGTGATAAAAGCTGACGGTAAAGTGAGTCAAAGCGAATTAGACTATGTTCGTCAATATTTTGTTCAGGCATATGGCAAAGAACGAGCGAATGCTACTTTTAAAGTATTTAACGATGTTATTAAAAAACGTGATATCGACGCTCAAAGAATAGGGATGATGCTTCGTGCAAGAACCCGTTATGAATCTAGATTACAGATTTTACATTTTCTCTTTAGCATTGCAAATGCAGATGGAACTGTTTCAACTTCTGAAGTGAATGTAATACAGCAAATAGCCGGATATCTTTCTATTCAGATGGCAGACTTTAATAGCATTAAAGCAATGTTCTTTAAAAATCCTGACAGTGCATACCGTATTTTAGAAATAGATAGAACTGCAACAGATGCCGAAATTAAAAAGGCATACCGTACAATGGTTAAAAAATACCACCCAGATAAACTAGTTGATATGGATGAAGCATATCGTCAAGGAGCGGAGGTAAAATTTAGATCTGTGCAAGAAGCTTACGAGCAATTACAAAAAGAAAGAGGTTTCTAAAATTTTCTAGCTTTTCATTCAGAAAGATGTCTTATTACTATTATTAAAGCAGCTAAATAATTTATTTTCGATTCAAAATAGAAGTGTAATCTTCTATTTTTTAGTTGCTTAAGTCTTAATTTTTAGCCTAGGCTAAAAATTAAATCACTATACTTCAAAAAATAGTTTTACTTTTGTCTCTATGTATTCATTAGCAGAAGAAAATTATATAAAATCTATTTACCATTTACAGCAAGAAGTTGGTAAAGAAGTAAGTACAAATGCTATTGCAGATATGATGGAAACAAAACCATCGTCTGTAACTGACATGGTGCAGAAGCTAGCTGATAAAAAAGTGCTCTCTTACCGAAAGTATAAAGGCGCAAAACTTACTGCAGATGGTGAAATTATTGCAGCAAATATTATTAGGAAACACCGCCTTTGGGAAGTTTTTCTTGTAGACAAGCTTAAATTTCATTGGGACGAAGTACACGAAATTGCCGAGCAATTAGAACACGTTCAAAGTGAGGAATTAATAAAACGCTTAGATGCTTTTTTAGGAAGTCCTGCATTTGATCCACACGGTGATCCAATCCCTGATGCAAAAGGAAACTTTAAGAAAACAGAGAAAAAGTTATTGTCTGAATTAAAGAAAAATCAAAATGGCGTCTGTGTTGGAGTGAAAGAAACTAGCCCTGAGTATTTACAATATTTAGATAAAAAGAACATTAGTATCGGTACGAAAATTTCGGTTAAAGGGAAAGAATTTTTTGATGGTTCCATGGTTATTCAAGTAGGACGAGATCAGTTTTTTATCTCTAAACAAATAGCTGAAAACTTATACATTCAAACCACATAAATGATTTGAATGAAAAAGACTTTTACAATTTTAACTTTATTATTTACAGGCTTTCAGGTACTTGCTCAAGAGGAAACTCCAGAGATGATTACAGATCGTCCAGATGCAACAGAATCACCTACACCAGTCCCAAAAGGATTTTTGCAATTAGAAACTGGAGCATATTACAATTCATTTGAAGAGAATACTATTAAAACTGAAACTGTAGGGTATAACACTTCGTTATTTCGATACGGATTATTAGATAACTTTGAATTACGACTTGGTGTTAACTTTGAAGAAACACGTTTTAGTATTAATGATGTTGAGAGTGATGATGTAGCCAGTGGTTTTTCGCCTTTGCTGTTTGGTTTTAAAATAGCAGTTTTAGAAGAAAAAGGATGGGTACCAGAAATAGGTATTTTAGGTCATTTGTATTTGCCATTTACCGCGGGAGAAGATTATAAACCAGAAACAACAGGAGCCGATTTTAGATTTTCTTTCGCTCATATACTTTCTGAAAAATCTAGTATTGGTTATAATTTGGGTGCACAGTGGGGTAATGACTCTCGAGAGTTAGCATATGTCTATACCTTGAGCTATGGTTATAGTGTTTCAAAAAAAATTGGAGTTTATGCTGAGGTTTATGGTGATTTGCCAGAAAACAGTCAGGCAAACCATTTTTGGGATGCAGGATTAACATATTCTATAAAACCAAATATACAATTAGATGCTACGATAGGGAAAAGCATTACAGAAGGACAGGATTTATTATTAAGCACAGGAGTAAGTGTGCGATTACCAAATTAAAAAATATGAAAAAGATAACACTACTAATAATGCTTATTGCATTAGTGAGCTGTAAAAACGAGACGGAGGATACAGGGAAGTTGAAAATAGTTGCAACTACATCCATGATAACTGATATTGTTAAAAATATTGGTGGAGATTTTATAGAATTACAAGGTTTAATGGGTGCTGGAGTTGATCCCCATTTATATAAAGCAAGTGAAGGTGATGTAGCAAAACTGTATAATGCAGATATTATTTTCTATAATGGATTGCATTTAGAAGGGAAACTTGTAGAAGTTTTTGAGAAGATGGAACAAACTAAAACTACCATTGCTTTAGGAGAATCACTTCCGAAGGATCAATTAATAGGTTCGGAGTATTTTGCTTCAAACTATGATCCACATGTATGGTTTAATATTCAGTTTTTCAAGCAGTTTGCTATGACTGTTACTGAGCAGTTGTCTAAAAAAGACCCAGTAAATTCGGTAAATTATATTGCAAATGAAAAAGCATACCTTGCTAAATTAGATGCTTTAGAAACGGAGGTTACTGCAACAATTGCCACATTGCCTGAAGAAAAAAGAATTTTAGTAACGGCACATGATGCGTTTAATTATTTTGGAAAATCCTATGGATTTAATGTGGTAGGCTTACAAGGTTTGTCTACAGCAACTGAAGCAGGAGTTCAGGACGTACAGCGTTTATCAGATTTTATAATCGAAAATAAAGTAAAAGCAATCTTTGTAGAAAGTTCGGTTCCGCGTAGAACAATTGAAGCGCTGCAAGCAGCTGTTTTGTATAAAAACCATGAAGTAACAATAGGCGGTTCTCTTTTTAGTGATGCTTTAGGAAATACTGGAACAGAAGAGGGAACATACATAGGGATGTTTAAATCTAATGTCAATACAATTGTGAATGCATTGAAATAATTAAAAATGATTTTCGCATACGCGGAAATGTGATATATGAATCAAAAGATAGCCATACAAGTTGATGATTTAACGGTTGCTTATAATTATAAGCCAGTTCTGTGGGATATTGATCTTATAGTTCCTGAAGGTGTATTAATGGCCATAGTAGGTCCCAATGGTGCAGGAAAATCAACGCTTATTAAATCGATATTAGGTATTATTGACCCTATTGCAGGAAGTGTAACTATCTATGATAAGCCTTATGCAAAACAACGTAAATTAGTTGCCTATGTACCTCAAAAAGGAAGTGTAGATTGGGATTTTCCTACCACTGCTATTGATGTGGTAATGATGGGAACTTATGGAAGTTTGGGGTGGATAAAAAGACCCGGAGCAAAAGAGAAAAAGGCATCCTTAGAAGCATTAGAAAAAGTAGGAATGTTGGCATTTAAAAACAGACAAATTAGTCAGTTAAGTGGTGGGCAACAACAACGTGTTTTCTTAGCAAGAGCATTAGTCCAAAATGCATCTATCTATTTTATGGATGAACCATTTCAAGGAGTAGATGCAACCACCGAAATAGCCATCATCAATATTTTAAAGGAATTAAGAAAAGCAGGTAAGACCGTAGTTGTAGTGCATCACGATTTACAGACGGTACCAGAATATTTTGATTGGGTTACTTTTTTAAATGTCAAAAAAATAGCAACAGGTCCTGTGAAGGATATATTTAATGATGATAACTTAACTAAAACATACGGTATCAATTATAAAGTAGCGGTAAGTAAATAATCGAAATATGATACCTTTTAAAATATGATTAGCTGAACAAATGACAATTACTGAATACTTTCAACTTCTTTTTACAGACTATACCTTACGTACAATTACGTTAGGCACTGCGGTATTGGGAGCTATTTGTGGTATGCTTGGAAGTTTTGCGGTGTTGAGAAAACAAAGCCTACTTGGAGATGCAATATCGCACGCAGCTTTGCCTGGAATTGCTATTGCATTTCTAATTACCGGAGCAAAAGACACAAATGTATTATTACTTGGTGCACTAATAAGTGGACTAATTGGTACTTTTTGGATTAAAGGAATGACTACTAAAACGCACTTAAAAAGTGATACGGCATTAGGTCTTGTACTGTCTTTGTTTTTCGGTTTTGGGATGTTATTATTAACCTATATTCAGAAACAACCAAATGCAAATCAAGCAGGACTTGACAAGTATTTATTTGGTCAAGCAGCAACACTAGTGGTAAGTGACGTTTGGTTAATGACCTTTGTAACAGGATTAGCATTAATTATTCTATTACTTTTTTGGAAGGAGTTTAAACTGATGCTCTTTGATGCGGATTACACTAAAACTTTAGGATTCAACACACGATTTATTGACATTACAATCACCTTTTTTATAGTTTTAGCAATTGTGCTTGGATTACAAACAGTGGGAGTTGTATTAATGAGTGCAATGCTTCTAGCGCCAGCAGCAGCAGCGCGTCAATGGACAAATAAATTAAGTGTCATGGTGTTTCTCGCGGCTGTGTTTGGTGCATTTTCTGGAGTTTTCGGAACAGCTATTAGTGCAACACAGAATAACCTGTCTACAGGACCGGTTATAGTTTTAGTAGCGAGTGTTTTTGTAGCGTTCTCGTTTATATTTTCTCCAGGTAGAGGGATTTTATTTCGTCAATTGCGTTTCAGAAAAAATAGAAGAGAGTTGGAACTTAAAAAAACATTGCAAATGATGTTTGGTATAGCTAAAACTCACGAGAATGTTTCTCACCCTCACTCAATTAAAATATTAAATAATTTTCAAGGATTCACAAAAAAGACAATTCGTGAAATTGAAGAAAAAAAGTGGATAACAATAACTGGACAAGAATGGGCCTTAACGCAAAAAGGCTTTGACGAAGCAGAAAATATGTTCAATAAAAGTAGTGATGATGAGTAGTCCACAAATAGAAATCCAAATTATTGCAGCTGTTGTAGCAGTGGCTTGTGCAATTCCAGGGGTATTCTTGGTATTGCGTAAAATGGCACTAATTAGTGATGCAATTAGCCATTCTATTTTACCAGGTATTGTATTGGGTTTTTTCATAACACAAGATTTAAATTCGCCATTATTAATTATCCTTGCGGCTCTTTCAGGAGTTATTACTGTAGTGTTGGTAGAACGAATTCAAAAAACTGGACTAGTTAAAGAAGATACTGCAATTGGGTTAGTATTCCCTGCATTGTTTAGTATTGGAGTTATATTAATTGCCAAAAACGCAAACGATGTACATCTCGATGTCGATGCTGTTTTGCTTGGAGAATTAGCATTTGCTCCTTTTGATAGATTGATAATGAGTGGTGTAGACATGGGACCCAAATCGCTATGGATTATGGGTGTAATATTGTTAATTACAATTACATTATTATTGTTGTTTTTTAAGGAATTGAAAGTAAGTACGTTTGATATAGGGCTATCTTCAGCATTAGGTTTTTCGCCTGTAGTTTTACATTATGGGCTAATGACTATATCATCTATTACAGTGGTTGGAGCTTTTGAAGCAGTAGGTGCAATATTAGTAGTAGCTTTAATGATAGCGCCAGCTGCGACAGCTTATTTATTAACATCAGAGCTTAAGAGGATGCTGTTTCTGTCAATTTTCTTCGGAATCTTTTCAGCGATTTCTGGGTATTGGTTAGCGCACTGGCTTGATGCATCTATTGCGGGTTCAATATCAACTATGTTAGGTTTTGTTTTTTTATTAGTGTACTTATTTGCACCAAGTAAAGGGCTTATATCCGTAATGTATCGACAAAAACAACAACGCACAGAAGTTTCATTATTAACTTTTCTGTTGCATTTAAATAATCATACGGAAGAGGAAGAACGCCACATTAACCACTTAAGAGAGCATATTAATTGGCAAAAAATAAGAGCGAATACTGTAGTCGATCTTGCTTTAAAAAACAATATGATTTCGGTTGAAAAAGAGCTAGTGAGTTTAACTGAAAAAGGAAAAAATTTCACAGAAACAGCCCTTGACTATATCATTACCAATAAGGATGAAAAAATAGAACACCTTAAGGAAGACTTCTTCTTATTTAGAGGTTAATGAAACTCGGCAT
Organism: Patiriisocius marinus; assembly: GCF_008974325.1. GTDB lineage: Bacteria > Bacteroidota > Bacteroidia > Flavobacteriales > Flavobacteriaceae > Patiriisocius > Patiriisocius marinus. Next base: position 994,705 of record NZ_BKCG01000001.1, read on the forward strand.
AGTTTTTACAGTCATTATAGAAACATCAATTATGAAATACATTTTTACACTAGCGTTTATTTTTCTTTCAAGTTTCGGCTTTGCCCAAAAATCTGTTGAGGTACCTACTATTGCTTTTAAAGTTCCTTTAGGCGAAACAGTGCAATTAGATAATGTTGCTTTTTCTTTAACCGAAATTTTAGAAGATTCAAGATGTCCAAGTGATGTTACTTGTGTGTGGGCAGGAAGAGCGAAAGTTTCAGTAGATATTGAAATAAATGGAGAAGCAATTAGTTCAAAGGTTATAACATTTCAGAATAGTAAACAGCATGTTTTATTAGAGACAGATACTCATCTTTATCGTGCCGTAAAATTATCGCCGTATCCTACATCTGCTACTAAAAACACAATGGTTTATGAGTTGCTTATTTCAGCAAGTCCAAAAGAGATTGAGTAGTTTAGTGACAGCCACAATTAGAGCTACCACATTTTGTTTTACCACCATCTAAGGTGTTTGGAAGCACCTTTTTCTTTTCGATAATAGGTGCGATTATAAATTTGTTAAGGACATATCCTACAGCAATAATAAATGTGATAAAAACTAAAATTCCTTGTATCATATTAATTGATTATTATTTCCACAGTTGTTCCTTGTGGGTTAATTAATTTTGGCACTAAAACGTGATACGTCACATTTGGCGCCTCGGCTGTTGCGTTAAGTGTAAAGGTTACTGTTAGTGACACCGAATTTGTATTACAATCCTCCACAGCTTGATATACAATTGAGTCGAAACCATTTGATAATCCTTGCTTACCAATAATTAAATCGTAAGTTTCAAAATCTATTAATGGATTACATTCACTTTCTGTTAATGCTTCAAAAGCATCTTGAGAACTCAGTATTGTAAAATCGTCTTGTAGATTTACATCGAGCTGATATGGTGTGTTCGTGCAGCCGTATTCAGTTTCTATACTTGTCAAATTCACGATGGTATCTTCACAATTAGTATCGTCATCATTTCCACAAGAAATAACAAGCATTAGTAATAGCAAAGCCGAAATTTTAAAAACATTTTTCATAGTCCTATTATTTTAAAAATTGGTAAGCTCCAAGGGCTACAACATATGCAATAGCACTCATTACAAATAATTGCCACATAGGCCATTTCCAACTATTTGTTTCACGTTTTACAATAGCAAGTGTACTCATACATTGCATTGCAAAGGCATAGAATAATAATAATGAAACTCCACTGGCAAAATTAAATAGTGGTTTTCCATTTGCTGGGTTGATCTCTGCTGCCATTCTGTTTTTAATTGTTTCTTCTTCGTCGCTTCCTACACTGTAAATTGTGGCAAGAGTTCCAACAAAAACTTCACGAGCTGCAAATGAACTTACAAGTGCAATTCCTATTTTCCAGTCATATCCTAAAGGTCTAACTGCAGGTTCAATTGCTTTACCAATATGACCTATGTAACTATTTTCTAATTTGAAAGAAGCTATTTTTTGATCAAGTTCAACTTGGGTAAGGTTATTCGCAATTTCTTGTTTCTGGACAATTTCCGAAGCCTTATTAAAGTTTCCAGGTCCGTATGATGCAAGTACCCATAGAATAATTGAAATTGCAAGGATAATTTTACCTGCACCTACAACAAATGATTTTGTTTTTTCAATAACTGTTATTGCAACATTTTTAAATAAGGGTAATTTGTAGTTGGGCATTTCAACAACAAAAAACGTTTTGCTTTTTATTTTTAGCACTTTATCTAATAAATATGCAGAGAATATAGCTGCTCCAAAACCTAATAAATACAAAAACATTAGCGTTAAAGCCTGTAAGCTAAATATTCCTAATACGCGTTGGTCAGGAATTACTAATGCTATTATTATTAAGTAAACGGGAAGTCTTGCAGAGCAAGTTGTAAATGGCGTTACTAAAATTGTAATTAATCGTTCTTTCCAGTTTTCAATATTACGAGTAGCCATAATTGCTGGAATTGCACAGGCAGTACCTGCAATAAGTGGAACAACCGATTTTCCTGAAAGTCCAAAACGGCGCATCACTCTGTCCATTAAAAATACCACTCTACTCATATATCCACTTTCTTCTAAAATGGAAATAAACAGAAATAGAAAAGCAATTTGCGGAATGAAAATAACAATTCCACCCAATCCTGGAATAATACCTTCAGCAATTAAGTTTGTGAAATCACCTGCAGGCATATTGTTTTTTGTCCATTCCCCAAAAGAAGCAAATGTGCTATCAATTAAATCCATTGGGTAACTACTCCAGTCGAAAATAGCCTGGAATATTAGCATAAGTATTGCAATAAAAATTACATAACCCCATACTTTATGCATTAACACTCTATCTAATCTGCTTCTTAAATCTTTAGCATTTGCAGTGTCTATAGTGAGTGTTTCTTTTAATACACCATTTATAAATTGATACCTTGCAATGGTTTCTTTTTGCTGAAGACGTTTAAGGTTAGAGATGCTTTCGGTTTTAAATGAAGCAACGCTACTCATTTCTTGGCGGTCAAGTTTACCAAAGTTAACATCTTGCGTAATTACTAACCACAGTTTGTATAAATCCTGATTAGGGAATGCTTTTCGAAGTCTGTCAAAATATTCTGGAGCAATTACCGATGCATTTAAACAAGGCTTTACAGATAATGTTTTGTAGTTAGTAATAAGTTCTTTTAAGTAGTCAAAACCTTCGTTTTTACGTGAACTGATAAGAGCTATTTTAGTTTCTAGTCGCTCTTCTAAAAGTTCAATATCTAGCGAAATAGCTTTACGTTTCATCCTATCTGCCATATTAACGGCTAGGATTGTAGGAATACCAAGATCTTTAATTTGGGTAAATAGAAGTAAGTTTCTTTTAAGGTTTTCAACATCGGTAATAACTACGGCAACTTCTGGAAAATCTTTGTCGTTTTTATTAAGCAAAAGCTCAATTACCACATTTTCATCTAAGGATGATGCATTAAGACTGTAGGTTCCTGGGAGATCTAAAATGTGTGCTTTTACACCACGAGCTAATTTACAAACTCCTTGTTTTTTTTCAACCGTGATACCGGGATAATTACCCACTTGCTGGTTTAGTCCAGTCAATTGATTGAAGACAGAGGTCTTTCCTGTGTTTGGATTTCCTATTAATGCAACGTTGAATTGTTTAGCCATACTTTGGCTTTGCTCAATTAACTGGCAAAGCTATTTTTATCTGCTAAAAGCAGTGATGTATTGTGTCTTGCTCTATTACTTATATAGTTCAGATTTAAAAATCTTTGCTAATTACTCATTTTCAATAATTTCAATCCTTATTTGTGCTGCAGTTTCTTTTCGAATTGCAAGATGACTACCATTTATGTTAAGATATAATGGATCTTGAAATGGTGCTGTCTGTACAAGTGCTACTTCATTGCCAGGAAGGCATCCCATCTCAAGTAATTTCAAAGGCACAACGTCCACTGAAAATTCCTTGATTATGCCACGTTGTCCTTTTTTCAAAGATGCAATTGTAATCATTTGTTATTTAGATTGATTTTAAACAAGCAAAAGTAAGTGATTTAATTCAGAATTTTGAATTTTCAAGTAGTAAGAATGAATGTAGTGAAGTACTTGTATGTTAAATTTTTGCAAATTAATACTTGACAAGTCCGAAGAAGGCTGTTTTTTTACCTTCATTTTGCAAAACATCAATATCATGTAATAGTCTATCGATTTCTTCTTCGAGTGTTCCATCGTAAAAACCTCGAATACGTTTTTGTTTGTCTACAAGAACAAAATTTTCAGTGTGAACTAATCCTAGTGGATCTTCAGGGTTTTCTTTTGCAGCGAGATATTGTTTTCTTGCAAGGTTGTAGATGGTAAGTTTATCGCCTGTAACTAAATTCCATTTTGAGTCGTCCACACCTTTTTCTATTGCATATTTTTTAAGTTGTGCAACGGTATCAATTTCTGGAGTTACCGTGTGCGACAAAAGCTTTACTTCTGGATTATTTACAATTTTAGATTGAATTGTCACCATATTATCTGTCATTATAGGACAGATGGTTTGGCAAGTAGTAAAGAAAAAATCTGCTACATATATCTTATCCTTATAATCCTCTTGTGTGATTGTTTGTCCGTTTTGGTTCGTCAAACTAAAATCTGCTACTGTGTGGTATTTCTTTTTATGCTGAATGGAAGGATCTACCATTTCGGCATTTACTTTAGAAGGAGCGTAAACAGGTAACGTTTCTGCTGGGTTTAAAACAGAGTATATAGCCGAAATAATTATAACTGAAAGCACTCCTAGAACAATTGCAAGAAATTTATATTTAGAAAAAAACTGTACCATTTTTATGTAGAATTAGTGAACGATTAATGGTTATAAATAGGATTACAAAATTACTATCTAAATGATTATTAACGTGGTTGAATGCTGTTAATATTTCGGCTTTGCCATAGCTGAAATCATATTTTTTTACCCTAATCAAATAGATTACTTTTGTCCGTTAAATTTAAACTGTTGCGTTATTATGGCAGCATCTTGTTTTAGGTACTGTTTTTGCGCTGCCTTACTAAAAAATTGATATTAATTTATTTTATTATATATGACTCCATTTGCAATTAAAGCAATACAATTATTATTGAGTTTATCCTTTTTAATAGTACTTCACGAATTAGGACATTTTATTCCAGCTAAATTATTTAAAACCCGTGTAGAGAAGTTTTTCTTATTCTTTGATGTAAAGTATGCACTTTTTTCAAAGAAAATAGGAGAGACCGTTTACGGAATTGGGTGGTTGCCATTAGGTGGTTACGTGAAGATTAGCGGTATGATTGATGAAAGTATGGATAAGGAGCAAATGGCTTTACCGCCACAACCTTGGGAGTTTAGAAGTAAGCCAGCTTGGCAGCGTTTAATAATTATGCTTGGTGGTGTTACGGTAAATATTATTGTAGGTTTTGTAATCTATATGGGAATTTTAGGATTCTACGGAAGAGATATTACTACAAACGAGCAATTGCCTAACGGATTTGAAGTTGACACCTTTTTTGAAGGTTTTGGTTTTCAAGACGGTGATAAAGTATTAAAAGTAAATGGCGAAATGCTTGAAAATGTAAAGATGATTAATTCATACTTGTTTTTACGTGATGTAGAAACAGTAACAGTACAACACGCTAGTGGAGCAACTGAAACAATTTCATTGCCTGAAGATATAGGTCCAATGATGTTTGATAATGATGTGCTAAAACCTTTCACACCAAGAGAAACGCCAGTTATAGGAACTGTTGGTTCTGCAGACAAATACCCGGCTGAAGCTGCCGGACTTAAAGTAGGTGATCGCATTGTATCTGTAAATGGCGAGCCTGTTACATTCTTTAGTGATTACGAAAAGTTAGTGAGCGCTAATGGATTAAAAGAAAATACAATTCTAATTTCTAGAAATGGTGTTGAGCAGACTATTACTGTTACTCCTAATGAAAATGGTGTTGTAGGGATTACAACGCCTACAAATACTGTTAGAAAAACATACACTTTTGGTGAAAGTATTACTGGAGGTATTTCTTACGGAGTGGGAGTTTTGAAAAATTATGTATCGCAATTTAAATATGTATTTACTGCAAAAGGAGCAAAACAAGTAGGTGGTTTTGGAGCTATAGGAGGCTTGTTTCCTGATACGTGGGATTGGTTAGGTTTTTGGGAAACAACAGCCTTAATTTCAATTATACTTGCTTTTATGAATATCCTCCCTATTCCTGCACTTGATGGAGGTCACGTAATGTTTTTATTATATGAAATGGTAACTGGAAGAAAGCCAAATGATAAATTTATGGAGTATGCTCAAATGGTAGGTTTCTTTTTATTAATTGGGTTAGTATTATTTGCAAACGGTAATGATATTTACCGCTGGCTGTTTAAAGGTTAGTAATGAGAAAGATAGTGTCTAAATGTTAATATGTTTAGATACACCGAAACTTTAAATGGAAATTATTTTGCATTTTTTTTAAAAATATTGTTCAAAGTTTTTGCAACAGATTAAAAATAATTTATATTTGCATCCGCTAAAGGCAATAGTCTTTAATTTTCTATATGAAATTCCTCTTTAGCTCAGTTGGTTAGAGCATCTGACTGTTAATCAGAGGGTCCTTGGTTCGAGCCCAAGAAGAGGAGCGAAATTAAAGCCTTCACAGAAATGTGAGGGCTTTTTTTATGGGTTATAGAAATTTTTTTTAGTGGCTATCTGTTAAGGTCTTGAAAGTTTTATGCTAGTTAGCAACCCCCGTAATTAAGAAAACTTATTTCTCTAACAACTCATTTATATCAACAAACTCTACTTTAATCTCAAGCTGTTCTTCAGTTGCAATTATCCCATTAAATTTAGTATCGAAATAAAATGGTTTAAAGTAGTAGTGTTTGCCTTTATAACTACCATAGTGTTCGTTTATCTCTAATTGTTTTAAATCCTTCAAGGAACATCCTACAGCCTTTAATAACGCTTCTTTTCTAACCCAAAACCAATAAAAATGGTCTATTGGGTTTTCAGCATCCATTATAGATTTCCATTCAAGTGCTGTGAATAGATATTTGAATAATTTTATATCTATAGATCTCTTCTTCTCAATGTCGATTCCAACTGAAAATGTGGTACCAAAAATGAGAGATACGTACCAATTACTGTGTGAAATAGAGAAATTATAATTCAAAAAACTAGGTTTTCCTTCTTCAGAATACTGTAATTCGTCTAATAATTTAGATGAAATATTATTTTTATTTAATACTTTTTTTAGTAGTAATCTTCCAGTCATAAAACAAAGGGAGCTTTCTAGATTTAAATATCTTTTTGCCCTTACTTTAAAAGGCTTAGCAAGTTTTTTTAACAACTGTTCTTTTAAGAAATGAGCGTCTTTATCAGGTAATTTTACGATCCATATTTTTTGCATCTACAAGTTTTAGAAAAACATTTATGATAAAATATCAAATAGTCTCATTTATAATTCCGTTTTTTGTGGTACCAATTTTTAAAAAAGGGTACCAATTAAACAAATGTAGGCGAATTATATGATTACCAAAGAATATATTATAGAAGTAACAACCCAACTTTATTTAAAAAACGGTGTGAAAGCTGTTACTATTGCAGATATAAGCAAGGAGTTAAGTACATCTAAACGTACTATCTATAATCATTTTTTAGATAAAACAGATTTAATGCAAGCCTGCATTGAACAATACTTATCTGTTATTAGAAGTAGTAATGACGAAATCATTAATACTTGTAGCTCTGCAATTGAAGCCATGGGAATGATTCATCAACAAATATTAAAAAGAGCAGATTATAGCAATGCAAATTTTTATAAGGATATACTTAAAAATTATCCTAGTGTCCTGAAAGACTCATACGTGAAGAATTCAGAATTTGCTTTTCGAGAATTACTTTATCTATCTAAATGGGGTGTTAAAGACGGGTTATTTAGAAAAGATTTAGATCCAGAAGTTACAATGGCAACTGTGCAAACACTTCTGAAATTATGTAATAACACAAAAAAATTTCCACCTGAACAATTTTCTAAAGCCAGACTTACAGAAGGTATTATGGTTACTTACTTAAGAGGATTATGTACTGAAAAAGGACTTTTGGAAGTTGAAAAACAAAAACATCTATACTTAATAGACTAGAACTATATGGACACTATTAACAGTTCACTTAAAAAAACGCCAGTAGCGATTATTGGTTTGTCTGCAATGTTTGCTGATGCAACCAATGTTGAACAATTTTGGAACAATATTATTAATCAAAAAGATAGTATTGTAGATGTTCCTGACTCGCGATGGAAAATAGAAGATTATTACGACGCAGACCCAAGAGCTGAGGATAAAACATATTGTAAAAAAGGAGGCTTTATTCCTGATGTAGATTTTAATCCAATGGAGTTTGGATTACCTCCTAATATATTAGAAGTTACTGATGCGTCTCAATTATTATCTCTTATAGGAGCCAGAGATGCATTTGAAGATGCTGGTTATGGAAGAAATTCAGATAAGTTTACAGCGCTTTTAAAAGAACGAACTGGAGTTATATTAGGTGTTGGTGGTGGACAGAAGTTAATCACACCACTTACTTCTAGATTACAAGCACCTATATGGGAAGCAGCTTTAAGAAGTAGTGGGATTAGCGATACTGATATTCCACACATCGTAGAAAAAATGAAGAAAGCATATATAGGGTGGAATGAGAATTCATTCCCTGGTATGTTAGGTAATGTTATTTCTGGCCGTATCACAAATCGTTTTGATTTAGGTGGTATTAATTCAGTAGTAGATGCGGCTTGTGCGGCGTCACTTTCTGCAATTAAAATGGCTGTTTCAGAATTAATTGAAGGACGTTGTGATATGATGTTAACGGGAGGTGTTGATACAGACAATTCTCCGTTTATGTATATGTCTTTCTCAAAAACGCCTGCATTTTCACAAAAAGGAAGTATTCGTCCTTTTGATACAGATTCTGACGGAATGTTGATTGGCGAAGGAATAGGAATGTTAGTTTTAAAAAGATTAGAAGATGCTGAGCGTGATGGAGACAGAATTTATGGTTTACTTACGGGAGTAGGTTCTTCTAGTGATGGTCGCTATAAGTCCGTTTATGCTCCACGACCTCACGGACAAGCTTTGGCTATGCAACGTGCTTATGACGAGGCAGGTTATGAAGCTTCTACAGTTAAATTAATTGAAGGTCATGGTACTGCAACAGGTGCTGGTGATGCTGCTGAGTTTGAGTCGATGTCAATGGTTTTTAGCAAAAGTAATGCTACAAAAAATCATATTGCTATTGGTTCTGTAAAGTCTCAAATAGGACATACAAAAGCTGCTGCAGGAGCAGCTGGAATGATAAAGACAGCCTTAGCATTATATCATAAAGTGCTGCCTGGAACAATTAACGTTACGAAACCTCACGAAAAATTCGGGATTGAAACATCTCCTTTTTATGTGAATTCTGAAACGCGCCCTTGGTTTAAAAATGGTGTTCCACGAAGAGCAGGAGTTTCCGCTTTCGGTTTTGGAGGTGTCAATGTGCATTTTGCCATGGAAGAATATGAAAGTAAATCTTCATTTACGGATAGAGTTCATAAATCTTTTGAAGGTATATTCATAAAAGCTGCAAATGCAACAGACTTACAAACGAGTCTTAAAAATACTATTGACGTTTTAAAGTCTAATGAAGCAACAACAGCCTTTTATAATTTAAAAAAAGAATCAAAGAATGGAACTGCGTTAGAAAATGAAGCACGTTTAGGTTTTGTTGTAGAATCTTTAGACGATTGTATTTCTAAATTAGAAATAGCAACTAAGCAATTAGAAAATAATAAAGATGTTTGGTCGCATCCAAAAGGTGTTTTCTTTAGACCATACGGAATTTCTAGCACAACAAAAATTGCTTCATTATTCTCTGGTCAAGGATCTCAGTATGCTAATATGGCAAAAGAGGCGACAAGTAGTTTTGAAACAATACAACAAACTATCGCTAATTTTGATGCTAAAAAGGAATATAATTTAGCAAATAAAATATATCCAAAACCAGTATTTACAGATAAGGACAAAGCAACTTTAGAGAAAAATATAACAAGTACTGATATCGCTCAACCTGCAATTGGTGCAATAAGTTTGGGTTATTACAAGGTATTTAAAAACGCAGGTTTTGTAAGCGATATGTTTGCAGGACACAGTTTTGGTGAGCTTACGGCACTTTGTGCTTCTGGCGTATTAAGCGAAAGGGACTATATAACACTTGCGATTGCTCGCGGAAATGCTATGGCAAGTAAAAATGCAAGTGGTGATGCTGGAACTATGCTAGCTGTCAAAGCGGCTGCTTCAGAAATTGAACCAGTAATTGCTGCGATTGCAGGAGTTTCAATTGCAAACATCAACTCTTCAAGTCAAATAGTTTTAGGCGGAACAACAGAAGGGATTACGAAAGCTAAAACAGTTTTAGACGCTAAAAAATTCCGTTCTATTTTACTTCCGGTGGCTGCGGCATTCCACACGGATTGTGTTGGTCACGCTCAAAAGCCTTTTGAGAAAAGTATAAACACTATTAAGTTTTCAAGTCCAGCAATCCCTGTGTACTCTAATTCTACAGGAAATCCGTACCCAACAGAGGCTACTAAAATTAAAGAAATACTAGGACAGCATATTTTAAATTCGGTTGATTTTAAAAGTGAAATAGAGAATATGTATGCTGCTGGAGCTAGAGTTTTTGTAGAGTTTGGACCTAAGTCTATTCTAACAAATATGGTAAAAGACATATTAAAAAACAAAGAGCATTTTGTCATTGCTACAAATGCAAAGGCTACTAAAAATAGTGATTTACAAATTAGAGAAGCTGCAATACAACTACAAGTTTTAGGTTGTAAACTAGATGCTATTGATAGTAATGCTAGACAAGAAAAAGCGCCACAAGCTCAGCCTAAAATGGCAGTAAAAATAGCCGGAAATAACTATGTAAGTCCTGCAACACAAAAAGCGTATCAAGATGTTTTAAATAACGGTTTTAAAGTTAGCGGAACAACAGAAGTTTACAAAACAGAAGAAGAAATTAAGGAAATTGAAGTTATCTCTGAAGTGATAAATGCAATTCCAACTTATACAAACGAAGACAGTAAAGAACAAGAAACCGAAGAAGATATGATGGTAGATGTTATAAAAAGTGCCATTGAAGGCATTAAAGAAAACCAATCTAAAACATTAGATATGTTCCAAACAATTTTGATGGAACAAAACAAACAAACAGCTCAATTATTGGGTCTTTTATCAGGGAATTTTTCCGCAGATCAAAATGTTTTAGAAGCTCCAAGTGCTCCTTTAAGTCTTGAAAATTCTGCTCCTGTTGAAGAAACTATAACTGCACCAATGACTCCTCAACCTTCAGAGGAAATTACGGCTCAAGAAGCTCAAACAATTGCAAGGCCTGCTCCAGTAGCGGTGCCCGTTGTTGAGACAGTTGCTTTTTCTGAAGGAAACTCAGAAATGCTAGATTTAATGTTAAGCGTTGTTGCAGATAAAACGGGTTATCCTGCTGAGATGTTAGAATTAAGTATGGATATGGAAGCCGATTTAGGAATCGATTCTATTAAACGTGTTGAGATATTTGGAGCTATTACAGAGCAATCAGATAAGTTGACCGATATCAATCCAAACGATTTAACGGAGCTTAGAACCTTACAAGAAATTGTAAATTATATTTCTAGTAAAGCGGGAATTAGTGCTACAACTCCTGTTGCAACAAGCCAAATAACAACACAAACAATTGCAAGGCCTGCACCTGTAGTAGCGCCAGTCGTTGAAACTGTTGTTTCTACTGAAGGAAACTCAGAAATGCTAGATTTAATGTTAAGCGTTGTTGCAGATAAAACGGGTTATCCTGCTGAGATGTTAGAATTAAGTATGGATATGGAAGCCGATTTAGGAATCGATTCTATTAAACGTGTTGAGATATTTGGAGCTATTACAGAGCAATCAGATAAGTTAACCGATATCAATCCAAACGATTTAACGGAGCTTAGAACCTTACAAGAAATTGTAGATTACATTTCTAGTAAAGCGGGTATTAGCGCAACTACTTCTGCCGCTACACCTGCTGCTGCAGCTACTGAAGTTGTTAGTAATGATTTATTTTCTGCACCAGTTGAGGAACTAATTAACGTTTCAGAACGGAATTCAGAGATGTTAGATTTAATGTTAAGCGTTGTTGCAGATAAAACGGGTTATCCTGCTGAAATGTTAGAACTAAGCATGGATATGGAAGCAGATTTAGGTATCGACTCTATTAAACGTGTTGAGATTTTCGGAGCTATCACAGAGCAATCAGATAAGTTAACTGATATCAATCCAAACGATTTAACAGAGCTTAGAACCTTACAAGAAATTGTAGATTACATTTCTAGTAAAGCGGGTATTTCAACTAAAAAAAAAAGTCTAAGTCTAGTATAGATTTAGATCAAAATAATATGGTGTGTGAGGAGAATACTTCAATGCAAGAATTCTCCTTGCCTACTAACTTTCATGGTGTACCAAGAAAATCAATTGGGCTAAAGTTTATTCCTAAAGTTGATGTTTTAGTACAGAACATTTCGGCATTAAAACCTGTAGTAATTACAGATGAAGGAAGCGATGTAACACTAGCTTTAAAGGCAAAGCTAGAAAGTGAAGGTCATAAAGTTATCGTACTACAATTCGATACTTTTAAAAAAAACAGCGCTATTAAAGACGGTGTTATTATTTCAGAAATAAGCGACCAAAACATTAAAATTGCTATAGATACCATCTTAGCTAAAAATGAAATTGGCTCTTTTATTTATTTACACCCACATTTCATTTTTTCTGGTCATAATTTTACCGAGCATTTTGCTGTAGAACGTTCTTTGTTAAAAGCTACTTTCCTATTAGCTAAATACTTACAAGCACCATTAAACGCTACTAGTAAAACACAACGAACTGCTTTTATGACGGTTTCTCGTTTAGACGGGAAATTTGGGATGGACAAGCGTTCTAATATTTCAATCATTGCAGGTGGATTGTCGGGTCTTACTAAATGTATGAATCTAGAATGGTCTCCAGTTTTTTGTAGAGCCATTGATGCAAAACCAGAATTATCTTCAGAAGAAATAGCAAACAACTTATTTTTAGAATTACACGATGCAGATGTTCGTTATGTAGATGTTGCCATCAATGATAATGGGCGTATGACCTATGATGTTGTTTCTAACGAAGTAGGCGCGACAGACACCTACAAAAAAACCGTTACAGACAAAGATGTATTTTTAGTTGCTGGTGGTGGTAGAGGCGTTACAGCTACTTGTATTAAAGAAATGAATATTTCTTTTAAATCTAAATTCATCTTGTTAGGAAGGTCTTCTTTGGATTTTGAACTACCCGCTTATGCTTTATCTGAAGCCAATCCTGCGGCGCTTAAAAAGGCTATTATGCAGGAAATGAAAGATAGCGGTGAGAACGTTTCTATCAAAGGATTAAACAGCACGTTTAACAAGTATGTTGCTAAAAAAGAAATTGAAGAAACGATTGCTAACATTAAAGCAAATGGCGGTGATGCCGTTTATGTTGCTGGAGATGTAACCAATTTAACCATCAAACCTGAATTGCTTAAAATTGAAAAGCAATGGGGAAAAATCACTGGAATTATACACGGCGCAGGTCGCTTGGCCGATAAGTTAATTCAAGATAAAACAGAAGAAATTTTTGACAATGTTACTTCGGTGAAATTGGATGGTTTATTAAACCTACTAAAAATGGTAAACATTAATGAGTTGAGACATTTAATTATGTTTTCATCTGTTGCTGGTTTCTACGGAAATGTGGGGCAATCAGACTATGCGATGGCAAATGAAATATTAAGTACTGCGGGACATTTGTTTAGTACAAATCATCCAAATACGAAAGTTACTGCCATCAATTGGGGAGCTTGGGAAGGTGGAATGGTGAGTCCAGAATTGCAAAAAATGTTTGAAGAAGCAGGTGTCTCATTAGTGAATCATCCTGGAGGTGCAGCACGTTTTGTTCAAGAATTAAACGGAGCGTATCACAGCCAACCACAAGTAATTATTGGAGGAACTTTACCGGCAGGGATTTCAGATATATCAGGAGATCTTAAGACCTATACCATAAAACGAAATTTAAGTTTAAAAGACAATGAGTTCTTAAATCATCACGTGATTCAAGGGAGTCCAGTATTACCAATGGTAAATGCTACGGCGTGGATGGCAGATTCTTGCGTAAAATTATTTCCAGATTATAAACTAGCAAGTATTGAAAATGTAAAACTGTTTAAAGGAATCGTTTTCGATGGCACTGAAAAGGAACAATATTTCACAGAAATTAAAGAACAAAGCAAAACAGATGAGCGCATAGTTTGTGCGGTTACTATTTACAGTAAAGGCGGAAAACTACCTTTAAATCACTATCGTTCTACAGTTGCTTTAGCCCGAAAAAGAAGTGAGAAACCTATATTTCAGACTCCTCAGTTAAAAGAAAACAAAATTGAGGGAGCTACTTTTTATAAAGATGGTTCTTTATTTCACGGTGCTTTTTATCAAGGGATAGAAGAGGTGATTGCTATGGACGAAGATCAGGTTTTATTAAAATGTAAAGCACCTTCCGTTTCTTTTGAAGACCAAGGGCAGTTTCCTAGTACAAGCCTAAATGCTTTCTTCTTAGATATTCAATATCAAGGTATGGTGGTGTGGGTACAAAAATTTCATAATGGAGCGAATAGTTTGCCTTTACAAACTTTAAAAGGAATGGTTTATGGAGAAATTCCTGCAGACAAAAGTTTTTATGTACATATAAAAATACAAGAAAATTCTGCAGCAAAAATGATTGCAGATTGCACGGTATTCGATGAAAATGGAGCGGTCTATTTATTTACAGAAGGAGCAGGTTTAACTGTTTCGGAAGGGTTAAAATGGTAATAAAATAGCGATTACTGTAAGCATACATTAAAACAACAAATGAAAGAAAAAATAGCAATCATCGGTATGTCTTCCCTTTTTCCGGGGTCTAAAACGTTACAAGAGTTTTGGAACAACCTGATGGATAAAAAAGACTTGACTGGTATGGCAACAAAAGATGATTTTGGGGCAGATCCAGAACTCTTTTATCAAAAAGACAAAGGTGTAATAGACCGTTGTTACTCTTTGCGAGGAGGGTATATTAGAGATTATATTTTTAACAGTGCAGACTTTGGCTCTGAAGATTTAAGTGACTTAGACCAAATGTATCAGTGGGGTTTACAGGTTACCAAAGATGCCTTAATACACGGAGGCTATTGGGAAAATGACAAAGCTTTGGATACTTGTGGTGTAATCTTCGGAAACTTATCATTTCCGACGAAATCCTCTCATAAAATTCTTGCGCCTATGTATACTGAAACGCTCGAAAAAGGAATAAAAAATCTTTTGAGAGATGACAGTTTTAAAATGCCATCAACAGAATTTGACATTCCGAAGAACAATCCAATAGAAGGTGATGTTTCAGAATTGGTCAAAAAAATTATTGGTTTAAAAGGAACAAATTTCGATTTAGATGCTGCCTGTGCTTCCTCATTATATGCTATAAAAATGGCTTGTGATGAGTTGCTAACAGGTAAAGCAGATATGATGTTGGCTGGAGCCGTTTGCTCTTCAGATCAATTATTTATTCACATGGGCTTTTCTATTTTTCACGCCTATGCAGCACACGATAAAAAATACTCGCCATTAGATAAAGACTCTGCTGGCTTAGTGTCTTCTGAAGGTGCTGGGATGATTTTACTAAAACGTTTATCTGACGCAGAAAAAGATGGCGATAACATTATTGGTGTTATTTCTGGGATAGGATTATCTAACGATGGAGCAGGAAAGTTTTTATTAAGCCCTAACCCCAAAGGACAAACGTTAGCGTATGAAAGAGCTTATAACGGGAGTATTTCAAAAGAAGATACCTCGTATATAGAATGCCACGCAACAGGTACTCCGCTTGGTGATGTTACAGAAATAAACTCACTCGAAACCTTTTTTGGGGGCAACCCAGACAAGCTTCGTTTAGGTTCTGTAAAGTCAAATATGGGGCATATGTTAACGGCGGCAGGAATGCCAAGTTTAATGAAAGTTTTGCTCTCTATGGAACATAATGTTATTCCTCCGGGAATCAATATGTCTACGGCAATTCAGTCTGAAAAAGGATGGTTTAAGAGAGAACAAATAATAGAAGAACCTTTAAAATGGGAAACAAATTATAAACAAGCGGCTGTAAATTCTTTTGGTTTTGGAGGTACAAATGCCCATTTAGTGGTGGAGAATCATCACAAGGGAGAAAGCAAAATACATGAAGATGTTTCGTTAAAAGAGATGGCCATCACGAGTATGGAAGTTCATTTTGGCGATTGTAACAATCTCGATACTTTTTACAAATCTATTTTTGAGGGAAAACAGCATTTTTCTGAAATGCCACAAGATAGATGGAAAGGCTTTGAAAAGAACAATGATTTATTAGCTCAATTTGGATTGAATACTGAAACGTCACTTAAAGGAAACTTTATTGATGCCTTTGATATGGATTTAATGCGTTATAAAATCCAACCAAATGAAATAAGTACGATGGAACCTCAGCAGGCTTTAATTTTAAAAGTTGCTGATGAGGCCATCCAGAAATCAAGTTTAGAAAGAGGTGGAAACGTAGCAGTATTAATCGCTATGAATCCAGAATTAGCGATCCACCATTACCTAGCCCGTTGGGATAGCGAATGGCAATTAGACAAAGCGCTAGACAGTGCAGAGGTTGATTTAGATGAAGCACAAAGAGCAACACTTCTAGCGGAGTGTCGTAATATTTTATACCAAATAGGAAACGTACAAACACCAAGCCAGCATACTAGTTTTGTTGGTAATATAATGTCGAGTCGTATTTCTGCTTTATGGGATTTTAACGGCCCATCGTTTACGATTACCAATGGAGATAATGGAACAACAAGAGCTTTAGAGGTAGCACAAAATATGTTGTCTTTAGGCGAAGTTGATGCTGTTGTTGTGGGAGCTGTTGATTTTTCAGCAAGTATGGAAGCGGTGCTTTTACGAAACTTAGTCGATGCGGTTAACCAAAACAAAAAACCTAGTTTGTCTTTTAATGCAGACGATTACGGCTGGTTAATTGGTGAAGGAGCATCTGCCATTGTTTTAAAGGCGAGTGATGCTATAAACGAGTATGACACTGTTTACGCGACAATTGATGCCATTGGAGATATACCAACAGATATAAATATTGCTTTACAAGAGTTAATGGCTTCAGGTTTTTCGCAGGAAGATCAATTAGAACAAGAACAATTACTTGCAAATAATCCAAAGAACAAAGTAGCCTTAGGTTCTGTAAAAACTACTATTGGGCATACTTTTGCAGCTTCTGGATTGGCTGCTATTGTTAAAACGGCGCTATGTGTGTATCATCAATTTATTCCAGGGATTCCAAACTGGAATGCTGCGAAAAACGATTTATTTAAAAACAGTCACTACTATTTTCCTAATCAATCAAGACCTTGGGTAAATGAAGGCGAAAAACCTAGACAAGCACTTGTTAATCTAAGTGCAAATTGTAGAGTTAAACTTTCGGAAGTGATATTTCCGAAGCAACAACAAATAGATAATTTTTTACAAAAACATTTATTTGTTTTAAAAGGAAACACGCAAAACGAATTACAAGAAAGCTTAAACTTAATTAGCAAAGCTATTCTTGAAAACGACCTAGAATTTGTTGCGCAAACGTTTTTTGATAAAGCTTCTAAAGCAAAAGCAACATACCGTATTGTTTTAATTGCTTCTACTGTCAAATCAATACAACAAGACATCCGTTTTATTGAAAGAAAACTAGAAGAAGCGTTTGCAAATACTACCGATATTAAATTGCCAAGCGGATCATTTTTTAGTCCGAACCCAAGTGCCACTAAAGGAGATTTAGCATTTGTGTATCCAGGTTCGGCAACTAGTTATGAAGGATTAGGGCAAGATTTATTTCAATTTTTCCCAAATCTTTTGAGTGATTTTGAACATCAAATACTAAATTTAAAAGACTTCTTTGGCTTAGATTATTTATTCCCTAAAAAGCAAAATAGCGCAACACCTTCACCTAATATTCAAGACGACGCAATTTCTATGATGTCTGCGGGAGTGCTATATGCAACGTTGTACACTCATATTTTAAGAGAATATTTCGGCGTAAAGCCAAAAGCTGCTATGGGATATTCAATGGGCGAATGTAGCTCTATGTGGTATGCCTTTGGGATATGGAATCCAAGTGAAGGCACTAAAATATTTAGAAATTCTCCCATATTTAAAAACAAGTTTTCTGGTGATTTAGAATTGCTAGCAGATGAGTGGAATATTAGTACAAAAGAAGCTAAAGCAAGATGGCAAAGTTGGATTTTATTAGAAACGAAAGAAAAGGTTGAAGCCGAAATATCCAAGTTTGATAAAGTGTCCATCACTTTTGTAAACTCTGAAAAGGAGTTAATTATTTCGGGAGATAAAAACCAATGTGAGGCGTTAATTGCTACTCTTAATTGTGCTTCGGTATTGGTTCCATTTCAAAATATTATCCATAATGAATTCTGTAAAAAAGAATACCACGGACTTATTGAAATGCACAATTTCCCTTTAGAAAACAATCCTGAAATTGATTTTTACTCAAGTTTAACGGGTGATAAAATATCGATGGATTCGCTTTCAATTGCTGAGAACTCGACAGAGGTTTGTTATAAAACAGTCGATTTTCCCGCTTTTGCAAAAAAGATGTCGTCAAATGGATTTAGCACATTTGTGGAGCTTGGGCCAAATAGTACTTGTACTAACTGGATAAAAGATACGCTAGACCAAAACACACATTCGGCCAGTGCAATTGATAAAAAAGGGACGAGTTCAATACAGTCTTTATATGAGTGTTTAGCACAATTAATTTCTAACGGAATTGACATTGATTTGAGTTTATTATACCCTAATAAAAATCAAAAGGATGTAAAAAAGCGCTTTACTAAAAAAGTAAAAACAGGAGGAAGACAAGTATTTGATGTGTTACTTTCTGATGAAATGAAATCACAGTTTGCAACTATTAAACGAAAAGAAAAAGTAGAAAACACTACAAAAAATTCAGGCTTAAATGTGCCGAAAACTTCAACACCTATAGTAGATAAAACAACTAGTATGATAGATACTCAAATAACAAAAAACGCCACAAAAATGGGTGAAAATGGTTTGAAATTACAAGATTATAATGATCCAAATCATTTAAAAGATAAAAATATCATTTTCACAAAAGAAGATTTAATTGAATTTTCTGAAGGGAAAATCGGTACTGTTTTTGGAGCAGAATATAACGTTATTGACCAATATAAACGAAGAGTGATGTTGCCGATGGATCCTTATTTATTGGTAAGTAGGGTTACAGGGTTAAATGCAAAATTAGGAGAGTATAAACCTTCTACAATGCAAACGGAGTATGATATTCCTTACAATTCTGGTTACGCTACTGATACGCAAATTCCTTGGGCAGTGTCTGTGGAATCTGGGCAATGTGATTTAATGTTGATTTCTTATTTAGGAATTGATCTTGAAAACAAAGGAGAGTATGTGTATCGATTATTAGATTGTACTTTAACTTTCTTGGATGATTTACCATTTGAAGGGCAAACATTACGATATGATATTGCTATAAATTCATTTGTTAGAAATGGACGGAATCTTTTGTTTTTCTTCAGTTATGAGTGTTTTGTTGAAGATCGCATGGTATTAAAAATGACCAATGGTGTCGCTGGTTTTTTTACTGACGAAGAGTTAGAAAAAGGAAATGGTGTTGTCTATACAGATAGTGAAAAGAATGCTTTATTAAATGTTGAAAAGAAGAAATTTATTCCTTTTTTAACTACAAAAAAGACTTCTTTTAATATTGAAGATTTAAGACATCTCATCAATGGAGACGCTCATAAATGTTTTGATGATATATCATATTTCCCAAATGGAAGAAATGAATCAATAAGACTAGCACCAGAAAAAATGTTGATGCTAGATCGAATTACGAAAGCAGATGTTCACGGAGGCGCGTATGGTTTAGGAGAAATTATCGCCGAAAAAGACCTGAGTCCTGATGATTGGTATTTCCCGTGTCATTTTAGAGATGATGAGGTTTTAGCAGGCTCTCTACAAGCAGAAGGTGGCGGAAACTTATTGCGTTTCTTTATGATGATGCTAGGGTTACAACGGCTTAAAAAAGATGCCCGTTTTCAACCTATTTATGGAATTCCACAAAAGGTACGATGTAGAAAAGAAGTAACACCAAACGATAAAAAATTAGTGTATCGTCTAGTAGTTAAAGATATTGGACTATTGCCAGATCCTTATGTAATTGGAGATCTAGAGATTATTGTAGATGGAGTAATTACGGTACATTTTGCTAATCTAGGTTTACAATTAAGAGAAAAAGACAACCCAAAATACTTAGAGCAACCTAAAAAAATAACAGAGAACGTATTATTAAACGAAACAGATATTGAGACTTTTGCTTTAGGAAGATTAGCAGATTGTTTTGGTCCTGAATATGCTGTTTATGACAATAGAGCGTTATCACGCCAGCCAAATACAGATTTACAAGTAGTAAGCCGTGTTATTAAAATTGATGGTGAACGTTTTGATTTTTCAAAGCCAACTAACATTTGGACGGAGTATGACGTGCCTCAAGATGTGTGGTATTACAAACAAAATGCATCTATGACAATGCCTTATGCGGTGTTAATGGAAATTGCATTACAGCCTTGTGGACTTTTGGGTGCATATTTAGGAAGTACATTACAATTTCCGGAGAAAGATTTATACTTTAGAAACTTAGATGGTGATGGAGAAATGTTCGACTTACCAATGGGTACTGACTTTAGAGGAAAGGTGATTAAAAATACATCTACACTAACATCTTCAACATCCTTAGGTGGTTTTGTAATTCAGAAATACTTGTTTGAAGTATCGGTTGAGGGACACGTTTTTTATAAAGGATTCTCTTCATTTGGATTTTTTCCGCAGGAAGCATTAGCACAACAAGTAGGATTAGACAAAGGGGAAGATGTACCAGCGTGGTATGTTCAAAACAAGTTGACACCGAAGGATTATTTCCAAATAAAACTAGATTCTTTATATGCAAAAATGAAGTTGTATAAAGAGAATGACAAAGCAAGTATGTTTCGTTTAGCCGAAGACCAACTGGACTTATTAGACAGTGGTTTAGTGGTTAAAAATGGTGGTGAGTTTGGAAACGGATACATTCACTGTTCAAAAGAAATACATACCTACGATTGGTTTTTCACGTGTCATTTTTATTCTGATCCTGTGATGCCAGGTTCTTTAGGCGTAGAGGCAATTTCACAAGCAATGCAGTTATTTGCACTTCAGCAAGATTTAGGAAAAGACTTTAAAAATCCGCGTTTTGTTCAAGTAGAGAACAACAAAACCGAATGGAAATACCGTGGTCAAATAAAGATCAATGTGGAGAACATGCATCTAGAAGTGCATTTTAAAACTATTGAAAAACGAGGAGATACTTTAGTACTAATTGCTAATGCATACCTCTGGAATGAAGGAACTAGAATCTACCAATTAACAGACTTGGCTCTAGGAATTCAAGAAGCTTAAAAGAACTAATTATATAACAAATATTTAGCATTTCAGAAAAAATTAAAAATAACTATAAGAAATGCCAAAATCAAAATATAAAAGATGATTAATTTAAAATGGATAGGATCTCCTAGAGAGATTTCATTTGACTTAAAAGGGATGTCTGATAAATTGAAAAACACTTCGATACCTTGTTACGTAGTGAAAGATTTATCAGGGCGAACTGGAATTACAAATACAGGAACAATTCAGTCTGAAGGAAAAGGACTATTTCTTGAAGCGATAGTGCCTGCGTTTACTGCAGAAGATTTTGGAGATACTTCTTTTAAAGCAGATTACAGCTTAAAGTATGCTTACAAAGGTGGCGCCATGGCAAATGGAATTGCATCAACTGATATGGTCATCGCTTTAGGAAAAAAACAAATGATAGGTTCGTTTGGTGCCGCAGGGATGATTCCTTCGCGTGTACAAGAAGCGATTGCGACGATTCAGAAAGCATTGCCAACTCAAGCATATGCTTGTAACCTTATCCACAGTCCTATTGAAAAGGCGCTCGAAGAGGGAGCAGTAAACTTATATATTGAACACGGTGTGAAAGTGGTGGAAGCTTCGGCATACATGAACTTATCTGAACAGATTGTAAAATATAGAGCTGTAGGGTTAAGCTTAGATGCTGATGGCGAAATTGTCATAGGAAATAAAGTGATAGGTAAAGTTTCTAGAAAGGAAGTAGCATTACGTTTTATGTCGCCGGCACCTATTCAATTTTTAGACAAATTGTTAGCTGCAGGAAAAATAACACAGCAACAATATGAGTTGGCTCAAAAAGTACCAATGGCAGATGATATAACGGTAGAGGCTGACTCTGGCGGACATACAGACAATCGTCCGTTAGTGGTATTATTCCCTATCATTTTACAATTGAGAGATGAAATTCAGAAAAAATACAACTATAAAAAACAGATTAGAGTAGGTGCTGCTGGTGGAATAGGAACCCCAGCTTCTGCCTTAGCTGCATTTAGTATGGGTGCCGCTTACATAGTAACAGGATCTATTAATCAAGCCTGTGTAGAATCTGGAACATCAGATAACGTAAAGGAGTTACTCTCTAAAGTAGCCTCAACAGATGTAACAATGGCACCAGCGTCAGATATGTTTGAGCTAGGCGTAGAATTACAAGTTTTAAAACGCGGAACCTTATTTGGTGCTAGAGCGAAAAAACTATATGAAGTATACACGCGTTACGAGGGTATTGATGATATACCTGCAGAAGAAAGATTAAAACTGGAAACAAAAACCTTTAAAATGCCTTTAGAAAAGGTGTGGGAAGGTTGTGTTAGTTTTTTTGAAGAAAGAGATCCTGAGCAAATAGAAAAAGCACAAGGAAACCCTAAACGAAAAATGGCTTTAATTTTCCGTTGGTATTTAGGACTATCATCTAATTGGGCCAATGCGGGTGATCCAGATAGAGTTATGGATTATCAAATATGGTGTGGCCCAGCAATGGGTGCCTTTAACGAGTGGACTAAAGATTCATACTTAAGTGAAGCAACAAATAGAAAAGTTGCAGAGGTAGCCATTCACTTATTAGAGGGAGCTGCATATTTACACAGAATAAACACTATTAAAGATCAGGGTGTAAATCTACCTCTTGAACTGTTACATTTAAATATTGAATAAAAACTACCGCAATCAATTACTTAAGCCTTCACAGAAATGTGAGGGTTTTTTTATTACTACTTAATTTACTCCGTTTCGACACATATATATTTGTCAATCATATATTTAGTAATGGGTTTAAGTGTTTTTCCAGTTTCCGGATGCCGTCCAAGATCTGTGAAATATTCAAGCTCTTTATCCTTGTTTTTACCATACCATAAATTCACGCTACCATTTTCATTATAAAATGGGTAGTTACAAGAAGGTTTTATTCTGTTGAAGTTTTTAATGCGATCTTCCTTGTAGATTTTATATTGCTTCACTTGGTATTTTTCCGCATCAAAATCAACTTCCACATAGCGATCCTTTTGCCAGATCATCCACCTTGCTTTGTCGATAGAAATATATACAATTGTAGCAATGGTAATAAGTAACGTTAATACAATGACAAAAATATTCTTCTTTTTTTTAGCTGAAATATTAAATCTATTCAACTCTTCGCGTGCTTTTGAAGCTACACTGTGTTTAAAATAAAAATCTGGGAAATCTTCACACCCTAAATATTTACATAGGGCATCGACCACTTGTGGTTGTTTAATTTCAATACTTGAGGTTTCAGTGTTGATAGCTAATTTGTAAAGGTCACGTAGACTTCGTTCACCAAAAGTGAAGTTATTGATTCGATAGATTTCATCAGAAAGATAGATGGCACACCTACTATTTGATGGGGCTTTACCACTTAGTTTAGTGATGTCTACTTCAGCTTTGCTAAACGATTTAAGAATAATTTGCTTGTGCATAGTGGTCTGTTTTTCGAGGGTTTCACATACATTTTAATTCAAATTTTTATTGGAAAATTCTTTCCAAAAGCTTTCCGAATCTTTTCCATTTCTTCTTTTAAATCGTCCTTTTATTTGCTTCAGAATTAATCTAGAACTCTTTTGTATAGAGTTTTTTAGACAGCTGTTTTTTCTATAAGGAAGTAGTAAAAGCATCGTGATGTACATTGTTGAGAAGTTGTACTTCACATTGCTTTTCACTTTCCACTTCTCAATCTGGAGAGAGACGTCTCCCTATTTAAAAGCGATTTGTATCGCACTGATTTCAAAACAATTAATAATCTGGATAGCCACAGGTATGTCCAATTTAAAAGAAAATAAAGATGAAAAAATTAGCATTTATCATGGTTACGGTTTTCCTCAATACAGCGTTGTTTTCTTGCACGCCAAACAGTATTGTTGAAAACTCTACAGAACAAGCTTGTTGTGATGGGGAAGATAATAAACCACCACCACCACCTCCACCGCCAAGTGATGATTAAAATTATTAGCTAGAAAGAATATTGTTATTACTTTAGAGGAATGAAAAGATTAACATCCTCATTCCTCTTTTTTTTATGTTTAATTCAAGCAACGTTGCTGTTTCCAGAAGTTGGAGTAGCACAAAGTAAAAATGATAGTCTAAACAGATACTACCATAAAATTGCTAATGAGTCTTCAGATACGAATAAATTATTCTTAGCTTTTGAGTTCTATGAAAATTTCAGAAAAAGAGATGTTAAAAAAGAAACTGAAGTGCATAGGCAAGTTTCAATTTTGAGAAATATTTCATTTATTCAAGAGAAATTTGGTTTGTTAAGTGAAAGTGAAAACACGATAGTTGATGCCCTTAAAATGCTCAGCATCTTGAAAGATAATGACTCTATCAAAGTCGATACAGAAGGAGCCTTAAATATAAGTTTGGGAAGATTGGCTCGCAAAAAGGAAGATTATAAGAGCGCTATTAATCACTATGACAAGGCTTTAATTTTAAGTAGAGATGATGCTACGATTACAATGATTAATACTAATAAAGCATATTTGTATTACCGTTTAAAAGATTACAACGTAGCTACTGAAAAATATGAAGTTGTATTACAGAAATACCTTGCAAGTAACGATTCTATAAGAATTGCAAGGGCATTAAATTATTTAGGAATGTCACTTGCGAAGCAGAAAGTCCCTGGAGCATTAGAAAAAATTGAAGAAGCGCTTACCATAAGAAAACAAGTAAATAGCGATCTAGGAATTTTTGATAGTTATTATAATTTATCAGAGTATTATAGAGATCGAAACAATAACAAAAAAGCTGTTTATTATATAAATGAGGCGCTTAAGATTGCAATAGCTAATAATAATTTGGATTTAAAGTACAACGCACTTTCTTCATTAATGAAATTAGATAAAAATACATATATAAGAGAATTTGCTTTTTTAGTTGATAGTATAACATCAGTTAAAAGGGACATTGAAAATCAATATGCAGAAAAAAAATATACAACTGATAAACAAAAAGCATTAGCTCAAAAAAGAGGTCAAGAAGCTGAGGAGTACAAAAAACAAAGAACTATTTATCTATTAGTAGCTTTATTAATTATCGTATTATCAATAGGAACATATTTTTTACTTAAGTCAAGACATAAAAAAAATAATATTGTTCAAATATATAAAACAGAAACACGAATTTCTAAAAAAGTACACGATGAAGTAGCTAATGATATTTACTTTTTAATGAACAAACTTCAAAGTGGAGAGGTTGATTCTATTGATGTTTTAGACGATTTAGAACAGCTGTATTTTAAAGCTAGAGATATTTCGAGAGAAAATAATGACATAAATACGAAAGATAATTTTGAAGAAACCCTCAAGTTTTTGTTACTTAATTATAGATCTGTCCATACGGAAGTTATTACGAGAGGACTACATAAAATTGATTGGAAATCAATATCTGAAAACAAAAAAACGGCTGCTTATAGGGTGTTACAGGAGTTGATGACTAATATGAAAAAATATAGCGAGGCTAATGCAGTTGTTGTTCGTTTTGAGCAAGGGAATAATAAACTTATCATTACATATAAAGATAATGGGGTTGGAACTTCCTTAAAAAAGTCAAATGGTTTAACAAATGCGGAAAACCGTATTCATACTGTTGGTGGAACTATTATTTTTGAATCAAAACCTACAGAAGGTTTTAAGTCAGTTATAACTATATAGAATATGTTTCAAAAAGTATTAATTTCAGATGATTTGGGGAGTATCAATATAGGAGTTACCTCTGTACTTGAAAGTTTATCAATTCCTCGAATTGATAAAGTCCAGTATTGTGATGATGCATATTTGAAGTTAAAAGCAGCATTTAATAATCAAGAACCTTATGATTTATTTATAACAGATTTGTCTTTTGAAATCGACCATAGATCTCAGCAATTTACCTCCGGCGATTTACTTATAGAAAAATTGAAGTTAGAACATCCTAATTTAAAAATCATTGTATTTTCAGTAGAAGATCGCTTGTTAAAAGTGCGAAGTCTAATGAAAGATTATCACTTAGATGGTTATGTATGTAAAGGAAGAAAAGGCATGATGGAACTTAGAGAAGCGATAAAAAGTGTTTCGAGAAATAAACAATATGCTTCTAGACAAATACGTCATGCATTGGGGGATAAAACAAATCTAGAAATTGATGAGTATGATATCCAATTAGTTAAACATCTTTCTAATGGCCTAACTCAAGACGAAATAAGCGCTATATTTAAAGAAAACAACACGTCGCCTAATAGTTTAAGTTCTATTGAAAAACACCTTAATAAACTTCGTATTCAGTTTAAGGCAAATAATGCAATTCACTTAATTGCAATTGTAAAAGATTTGGGACTTATTTAAAGCTGGTAACTTTCTCTATAAGTGTTTAATGTTTTCTGATAAGTAATGTTGAACGTTTCATTCACTTTTCTAAATAAATGAAACGGTATTCTGTATAGTTTAATACCTTAATAGTTTTACCATCAATATTGAGAACTAAATTTCAGCTACTTGATTAAAATTAATTGGAATGGCCACACCTAATCTACAGCTTGTAGATATGATGTCTTTCCATATTAACATATTATTGATTTTTGCAACTACACGAGTAGCGCTAAACCCTTTAGTAAAAGTTAATTTACTTTTATTATGTTCAATATGTTTAGCTATCATAATAAAAACCTTCTGTAGTAGGCTCTTAATTTATAAACACAACATCTTGCGCAACTGGTTTAAAAAACATTAAATCAAATACAGGAATGTTAGATGTTTAAGATTTCTAAGCATAATCCTTTTTTAGGTTGTCAATCATAATTTCAGTCATTTGATCAAGATTGATTTCGTGCTCCCATCCCCAGTCTTTTCTTGCAATGCCATCATCAATACTTTGTGGCCACGAATCTGCAATTTCTTGACGGAAATCAGGTTCATAGCTAATTTCAAATTCTGGAATATGTTTTTTAATACTCGCAGTAATATCTTCAGGATTAAAACTAATTGCTGCAAGGTTGTATGCATTTCTAATTTTGACATCCTCAGTTGCCGCAAGCATAATGTTTACGGTAGCTCTAATAGCATCACTCATAAACATCATAGGTAGTGTAGTTTCAGAATTTAAAAAGCAAATGTATTTTTTATGCTTTAAGGCTTTGTGGTAAATGTCTACGGCATAATCTGTAGTCCCTCCACCAGGCAATGTTTTATAACTAATAAGACCTGGGTAACGTATACTTCTAACATCTACACCATAACGTTTGTTGTAGTATTCACACCAGCGTTCTCCAGTTTGTTTACTAATACCATACACGGTTGATGGCTCCATAATTGTATGTTGCGGAGTTGACTCTTTAGGAGTTGTTGGTCCAAAAACAGCAATACTTGAAGGCCAAAAAATCTTTTCAATTTTACCCTCTTTGGCAAGATTAAGCACGTTGAAAAGTGATGTCATATTTAAATTCCAAGCTTTCATTGGAAATTTTTCTGCCGTTGCAGAAAGCATTGCAGCCATTAAATAAACATCAGTGATTTCATAACTAATCACTACATTCTGGATAGCATCATAATCCATTGTGTCAAGAATTTCAAAAGGGCCACTATTCATAACCTCATCTGCCGCTTCACGAATATCACTCGCAATTACTTTATGATTACCATAAATACCACGTAAGTACATAGTTAATTCAGTTCCTATCTGGCCAGAAGCACCAATAATCAAAATTCTTTTTTTCATAATAAATGGGTGTAGCTATTATACTTGAATGCTGTAATTGCAAAAATAGTAAGCTTATAATATTAATATGTCAACAAAAATACTATTATTAACTATACAAAATAAGTTATTTTTTAGCTGAAAACATTCAATATATCATCCTTAGAATATATCAAGTATTTGCTTTCTATTATAATGAGCTACATAGCTATTGCACAAAGAAATAGTATATTTGTTTACTCTTGAAATTTTATAAAATTGAAGAATATATATATTAGTTTAGTAATTGTTCTAGTACTGTTTGTTTCGTGTGGCGACACACAAAATAATACAGAGCTGCTTCAAGAGCAAGAAGTACAGACAGATGAAACGTACGGAAACCCCGATTTTAAATTTCCGAAGGTATCTACAAGTGCTGAATCATTCCTTAATGACTGGACCGTTTTTGATGATTTTAAAACAGAAGCTATCGCCATTAACGGCAGTAACTTATCTACTTTAAAAAATCGAAGCGAATACTTGGTAAGCAGAGTAGATTCTCTCATAAAAAAAATTCCTGATACGTTAGACACACAATCTGTTTATTCTAGATTATTAGTAGCTAAAACCCGAGCTGCTTTATTAAAACAACTCGCTAATAAAGTGACTATTGATAATGCTGAAATTGACAAAGGTGTTTATGAAATGAACCTCGCAACAACTAATTTAATTGTTCAAATTAATGAGAAGTTTCAAAAAGACGCAATAGACTCTGAGCGAACGGAAAATGAGAAAAAGGAAATGGAGCTTCGCAAGAAAAAAATGGATTCCATTTTAAGAGTAGAAAAACAAGACTTATTGAAAAAGCAATAGTGTAACTTTTGCTTGCCTATTAGTACTAATACAAAAATTAAAAATTAGAAAGAATGAAGTACAACCTAATTATTGCCGCAGCTGCTATGAGTGCTTTGGCATTTACTTCTTGTGATGACAAGAAAACTGCGGAAGCAGATACAGAGGAAAGAGGGATTATCCTATCAAATATGGATACTACCTTAAGTCCAAAAGATGATTTTTACAACTACGTTAACGGTAGCTGGATGAAAAACACAGAAATTCCTGACGACCAAGTGCGCTGGGGAGGTTTTGGAGTTTTAAGAAAAAGTACAGATAAAGACGTTCTTGCTATTTTAGATAAAGCAGATAAAAGTGGAAAATATAAAGAAGGTACAGATCAAGCTAAAGCAATTGCAATATTTAACACTAAGTTAGATACAGTTGCACGCGATAAAGCAGGATTAACTCCTTTACAACCTACATTAGATAAAATTGCTGCCGTTAAATCTCCAGCCGATTTTGTGAAGTTAATGACTTTAGAAGCTAATTCGGTTTCACAACCATTTATTGGCTTAGCAGCATTCTCAAACCCTAGTAACAGCTCAATCAACTCGGCTTACATTACGCCAGGAAGTTTAGGTTTACCAGACAGAGATTACTACACAAATACAGATCCTAAAAGTGTAGAAATTAGAGGTCAATATGTAGACCATATTACACGTATGCTACAATTTTTAGGTGATGACGAAGCAAGTGCAAAAGCACAAGCCGAAACTATTTTAGCTTTCGAAACTAAATTAGCTGAGCCTAGATTAGATAAAGTACAGAGTCGTGACTTCAGAAATTTTAACAATCCAAGATCTGTTGACCAAATTCAAGAAATGGTTTCTGCCATTAACTGGAAAGAAGCAATTAAAGATATGGGAGTTGAGAAAGAACTTGATACGTTAATTGTAATGCAACCTAAATACATGGCGTTAGTTCAAAACGTAATGAAAGATGGTGATGTTGAAACTTGGAAAACAGTTACAAGATGGGCTACTTTTAATAGTGCTGCGGGTGCTTTAACAACTGAAATTGAAAAAGCAAACTGGGATTTCTACAATAAAACTTTAAGTGGTGCTAAAAAGCAACGTCCAGCAGATGAGCGTGCTTTAGGTACTGTAAATGGAACAGTAGGTGAAGCTTTAGGTAAATTATATGTTGATGAAATGTTCCCTCCAGAAGCGAAGGAAAAAGCTGAAACTATGATTGCTAATGTAATTGCTGCATACCAAGATCGTATTAAAAACCTTGATTGGATGAGTGAAGACACTAAAGTAAAGGCAATTGAGAAACTTAATAAATTCACTGTTAAAATAGGATACCCAGATTCTTGGGAAGACTATAGTACTATGGCTGTAAGCGAAGACAAAAGTTACTACGATAACATTACTGCTGTAGGTGAGTGGGCTTTCAAGAAAAATCTTTCTGAAATTAATGAGCCAGTTGATAGAACTGAATGGGGGATGTCTCCACAAACTGTAAATGCTTACTTCAATCCTTTTAATAATGAGATTGTTTTTCCAGCAGCTATTTTACAACCACCTTTCTACGATTATAAAGCTGATGATGCCGTTAACTATGGTGGAATTGGTGCTGTAATTGGTCACGAAATTTCTCACGCTTTTGATGATAGTGGAGCTCGTTTTGATGGTGATGGAAACTTAGTTAATTGGTGGACAGAAGAGGATTTAAAGCAATTTGGTGAAAGAGGAAAAGCATTAGCAGATCAATATAGCGCTATTGAAGTTTTAGACAGTGTATATGTAAATGGTGAGTTTACTTTAGGAGAAAACATTGGAGACCTTGGTGGAGTACTTGCTGCTTACGATGGTTTACAACGTCATTACAAAGAAAATGGTCGTCCAGAAGATGTTGATGGGTTTACAGCAGAACAACGTTTCTTTATGAGTTGGGCAACTGTATGGAGAACCAAGCAACGTGACGAAAGCTTACGTACGCAAGTAAAAACTGATCCTCATACTCCAGGAAGATGGAGAGCTACAGAACCACTTAAAAACGTGGATGCTTTTTATGAGGCTTTCGATATTAAAGAAGGAGACCCAATGTATGTAGCGCCAGCAGATCGTGTACGTATTTGGTAATCAATAATGAATTTGAGTTATTACTTGAATTTAGTAAACAAAAAATAGGAGCTCGAAAGGGCTCCTATTTTTTGTTTATATAAAAGGTTTTAAGGTTTAGTTTTAAAGGTATACTCTAGAATAGTAGAAAGGTTTTCACTGTCTACTTGTTTGCCAGCTTTCTCAATAGGAGCAGCAAAATGAGGTGGCACTAGTTGTAGTTCTTCAGCTTTTGATCTGTAGTAATCTTCTTTTGTAGGGTGAGATGGATGAACTCCATTTATAATATGACCGTAAGCTTCTTGCTTAATAATTTCAGTAATAATAGAAATACAATCGTCACGGTGTATTAAGTTTACAGGATCGTTAGCGCTACTTAAGTCTTTTCTGCCTGCTAAATATTTTACGGGTTGTCTACTTTCACCTACTAAACCTCCAAAACGTAAGATTGTTGTTTTAAAATCAGATGAGTTGAAAAAAAGTTGTTCTACCTGAAATAATTGCCTTCCTGCTTCAGTAGTAGGTTTTGGCACGTCTTTTTCCGTAACTAATTGTTGTTCATCACCATAAACGCTTGTACTACTTATAAAGATTACTTGCGGAACTTTAGACGCTCTAATTTCGGTTAGAAAATGTGACATTTTGAGAACATAATCTGCTCCAGTATTACGGCGTAACCCTGGAGGAATCATAATAACTAATGTGTCAACATTTTTTAAAAACCCTTTAGGAGCTCCTTGAATGCCATTTTCGGAAATAACTACCGCATAAGCGTCTATATCTAGTTGTTGAAGTTTAGCTGCACTTTCTGTGGTTGTAACGCTTCCTTTAACTAAGTATCCCAACATTTTTAAACGTTGTAATAACGGTTTCCCTAACCATCCTAACCCTGCAATTGCGATTGTTTTTTTCATACCTATGCTCACGCGTGAGTGTTGAATACCTTTAAAATTAGGTGTTTTATTGCCCTTCGTTTAATGAAGAGTCAGTATTAATAGTTTGATTTTCTTTTTCGGTTGTAAAGGTATATTCTAAAATGGTAGCATCAGTATTAATAAATGGTTTAGGAGTCATTTTTTTAGGACGCTTACTAATATTAAAAAGAGGATTTGATATTAAGTCAAAACCATATTCTAAAACCTTAATTTGAGGTAATGGAGCTTTCTCAGGAATACTGTATTGTATTTTTAAGGAATCGTTATCACTAATGTAATACCTTAGTAACAAGTTGTCTTTTCTTTTATAAAATCGTTTTCCTTGATCATCAGTATTGGTTACTTCAACACCATTAAAGTTTAATGATTTAAATGGTGTGTCAATTGGTGCATACAACATTAATTGATGAATGTCTCTTTGTGGTTGTAGGGTTACGTCTACAGTACGAAATCCATCAACCACAGAGTCTTTGTTGATAGTAATCGTAGATGGTGCTATTTCAATAGTTGGTGCTTCTGCAGCAAATGTGTATTTACGAGCATATTTACTTGAAGCAGCACTTTCTATATAATTTGAAGCACTTTTAGGGGAGTCGCCAAGATATTTTTTCGTCCAATCATCAAGAATATTGTCATAAGTACCGTAATACGCTTTATTGGTTTCAGCATTTTTATAGTACACTA
The DNA here is from genome assembly GCF_008974325.1 of Patiriisocius marinus. Taxonomy (GTDB): domain Bacteria; phylum Bacteroidota; class Bacteroidia; order Flavobacteriales; family Flavobacteriaceae; genus Patiriisocius; species Patiriisocius marinus. The sequence continues at coordinate 1,027,134 of NZ_BKCG01000001.1, forward strand.
AGCTATTAGGTTTGTTACGTTCCTCATTAAAATCGCTTTTTAAATGTGTAATTACAAAAAACACAAGTGCTAAGAATCCAAATAATCCGGATAACAGATTCCTTTTAGAGTAAAATCCTATAACAGGAAGTAATAATCCCATAACAAGAACTACAAAAATAGTGCTGATAACTATATGATCACTTCCTAAACCAACTGGGAAAAATTGAATTAACGGAGCGAAAATAAATAATGCAGGAGCTGCTAATAATGCTAAGCCTATGTAGCTGTTGTTTTGATATTTCAGCAGTAAAAACCAAGATATTAATCCGAAATATACAGGTATGATAAAAAATGCACCACCTTTTAAATACAATAGTAAAACCAAATTAATCAGTAGCCAAAATAGTAAAGGCGCTACAATCAAATTAGGTACTGTAATTCGCTTTGCAAAAACACGATACATTTTAAAGGTTATTGCAATAGATAGAAATACAAATGCTACAATGTACCAATGACCATTGTATTTAAAGCCGTGTTGAATCTCGTTGTAATGTGGGTATAAATATTCGATTAATTTCCATCCATAAAAACCAAATAAACCGCAAATAATCAATGAGCTTAAAAAAGGAATAAATCCTTTAAGAATCCCGTTTAGGTTTAATTTATGCTTAGAAAATCCATAATAAAGACAACCAATAAATAATAACGTAGCTAAAATTAGCATAGGTAGAATCCACGAAAATGGATAATGAATAAATTTGACCATTGGTATATTTACATAAACGCTGTCTTCTTCAGCTTTAAGATTCCCTAAGTCCGTATCAGCAAAATAATGTAGTAACGGTAGTAGATAGCTTCCTTGATGTTGTAGTGTTTCAATGTTGAGGTTTTCAACAGTATCATTTGCTGTATGGTAATCGAAGTGGTCATCAATAAAGGCGAAAAACATACTTTCAATATCGCCCTCTTCTCTAAAAATGGTAGAATCAGTGTCGTTTGGTAACAGTTTATAAACACTGTACATAAGTGATGAAGCTACTGGATATGGAACGTTTGCATTTTCAAAAGCTTTAACCAGATTTGTATTTCCTCCATTAGTTTCAACAATCATATTACTTGGGCCACCGCTTCCTCGGGCTTCAAAATTGAGAACGATACCAACGTCTTTAGCCCATTTATGGTTTTTAACAAATAAATTTGCTCCGTCAAGGCCTATTTCTTCTGCATCAGTAAAAAGCACAATAATGTCGTTTTCTGGTTGCTTGCCTGATGCTTTATAAGCTCTTAAACTCTCAAGAATTGTAACCACCCCACTCCCAGCGTCACTTGCTCCTAACGAAGGTACAAGAGCACTATCGTAATGAGAAAGTAGCACTAAAGATTTTCCGTTTCCACTACCCTTTATTTTAGCAACAATGTTTCTTGGTTTTAGTAAACCTTGTTTTGCATTACTAAGCATAAATGCTTCTTGAACTTCTGTTTCAAGGCCAAGTTTTTTTAATTCGCCAATAATATATTCGCGAACTCTTGTGTGTTCATCTGTACCTAAATAGTGTGGAGCTTTTGCTATTTCGCGAAGTGGAATTAGCGCACGTTGAGCTGAAAACTCAGTTGCAGGAGCTGAGGTTAAAGTACCTTCGCTTGGCATTAGTGATTGAAAACTAAAAACTATTAAAAGTAAAATGACTATTGCCGAAATTATAGCACTTAAATGTTTCATAGAGACAAAGGTTTATAGCCTTAAAAATACAGTAAAAAAAGTATAGAACTGTAAATCTGGAAAACCTCAAGGAAACTAAAGGCTATTTAGGACTCTTTTTAAAGATTAATTTCAACTTTTACAAGTAAAAACCAATCGTTGTCAAGGGGTAAATATCCTTGGTTATAGACGTAAAAGTAAGTGGAGCCGGTTTTTGTAATATATTGTCCAGTAAAAAACTTAAAATTAAATCCGTTTTTAAGTAACGTCTCTTTTTTAACCTTGGTTTTGTCCTTCGTATTTAGTTTTTCGAGAATACGATGATTTTTTCTCAAGCGGTTATTCACATTACGAACAAGGTTAGTCTGGTCTTTGTTAAGGTTATTGTTATGGGCATTTCGGCAAGCATCGCAACAGAATTTTTTATCTGCTCGACCTAAAATAGGATTGCCACATTCTGGACACGATTTTGCCATATTTAAACCCAATTGTAGGGCGGTATTAAAAAATTAATCATCTTTATTAGCCGAAAAACTAAAGCGGTATACGGCTTCAATTTTTCCAAAAAACCCACTGCTTAATTCTGGGTTAAGTTGTGTGCGATCACCAGCGCCAATATTAAATGCAGACACTCTAAATCCTACATCATCTCCATCTGCATAGGCTTCAGCGTCAAAATCTGCATAACCAGCTTTTGCTCTTAATAGAACATTGTTTTCAAGAAAAGCATATTGTACATAGCAAGTAAACTCAAGCGCACCATAGTCTACATAATAATCGGGAGTGTTTTCTTGATGTACATCAAAGCTACGTCCAATTCCTAAATAGTCAAAACCTAAAGTAACTGAAGGTGAAATAGTGTAGTTAATATCTGCTGAAACTGGTGCAGAAACATCCATTTCAAATTTACTGTTTTTACTAATATAATAGAAACCTAAAATAGGAGTTGTAAACCATCCATAAGCTTGATCTATTGCAAAAATACCTGCGCGATACTTAAGTCGTTCGTGTTTCTGATATTTTAAAATGGCAACACCTCCTAAATAGAAATCATCATTAGAAATATCAATATAATCTGAAGCAAGTTTTGGTAACAGTGCAAAAGTTCCACTCCATTTATCACTAAAAGTTGTTGCTAATCCTAGCTTTAGTATCGTTGTGTGTAAGCTAATATTGTCTGAATATCTAAAAGGCGAAGTAGGCCCTTGTGTTTGATTTAGCTGTGGAAAAAGTTCTAGATTATTTCGGCTATACATAAATCCAGTGATGAGCGCATTATACTTATTTATCACAACAGGATAGGTAAAATCTACATCGATAGACTTAATATCAGTGGTTTCTGAGTAGCTTTCATATTTTGAGTCAAAATTCTGACTATATCCTACTTTTAAAATATCCACATAATCTTGGGCTATTAAATAAAAAGGTGTGAGTAATAATAGAACTAAAAGTGCTTTTTTCAAATACCGAAATTTTCAGAAAGATATACAATTTTATGTAAATCAAAACAAAGGCTAAAATCCTTGCATTACAGAAAGATAAGGCCAGTTTAAACAAAAAGTATATTCGTAGAATTGAATTAAATAGTATGCTTCTGTTAAACAAATAAAAGGTGCTTTTTTATGTATATCATTTTACATCAAAATTCCGTAAATTCGCAGCCTTAAAAGATTAGAATAAACATTAATTTTTTTCTGAATAATTTAAACTATTTAGAGATAAAAAATATATCCGTCAAAAGCGGACTTAAGTATGGCAACTAAATTCAAAGAACACAAAGGATTAGACCTCCCTAAATTAGGAGAAGATATACTCGATTTCTGGCAAGAAGAGAACATTTTTGAGAAGAGTATTGCTATTCGCGAAGGTGCTGAGCCATTCGTGTTTTTTGAAGGCCCACCATCTGCAAATGGATTACCAGGAATCCACCATGTAATGGCACGTTCTATAAAAGATATTTTTTGTCGCTATAAAACTCAAAAAGGTTTTAAAGTTGACCGTAAAGCAGGGTGGGATACTCACGGGCTTCCTATTGAACTTGGTGTGGAAAAGGAGCTTGGTATTACTAAAGAAGATATTGGTAATACAATTTCAGTTGAAGATTATAACCAAGCGTGCCGTAAAGCCGTTATGCGCTATACTGATGTATGGAATAAAGTAACCGAAGGATATGGTTATTGGGTGGATATGGAAGATCCATATATTACTTATAAACCAAAATACATGGAGTCTGTATGGTGGTTATTAAAACAAATTTATAATAAAGATTTGCTTTATAAAGGGTACACCATACAACCATATTCTCCTAAGGCAGGAACTGGTTTAAGTAGTCACGAGCTTAACCAACCAGGAACATATCAAGACGTAACAGATACAACCGTAGTGGCACAGTTTAAAGTTGTTGAAAATTCATTGCCTGAGTTTCTTAAAAAATACGACCACTTAAATTTAATTGCCTGGACAACAACGCCGTGGACATTGCCTTCTAATACCGCATTAACTGTTGGGCCAAAAATTGATTACGTTGTTGTTGCAACATATAATCAATACACATTTGAACCTGTTCATGTAATACTTGCTAAAAATTTAGTTGGAAAACAATTTAAGGGGAAATACGAACAAACTGAAGATCTTGAGGTATTAAAAAGTTATACTAAGGAAGATAAAAAGATTCCATTTTTTGTTGCTGAAACCTTTAAAGGGAAAGAATTATTAGAGATTCGATATGAGCAATTATTAGATTATGCTACGCCAGATGCGGGAGTTGACAATGCTTTTAGAGTGATATCAGGAGATTTTGTAACAACTGAAGACGGAACAGGAATTGTGCATACAGCACCTACTTTTGGAGCAGATGATGCGCTTGTTGCAAAACAAGCAGTGCCAGAAGTGCCACCAATGCTAGTTAAAGATGATAATGGTTTTTTAGTTCCTTTAGTAGACTTACAAGGTAAATTTAGACCAGAACTGGGGGAATTTGCAGGTAAGTATGTTAAAAACGAATACTATAACGATGGTGAAGCGCCAGATAAAAGCGTTGATGTTGAAATAGCAATAAAACTTAAAACTGAAAATAAAGCCTTTCACGTTGAAAAATACGTCCACAGTTACCCTAATTGCTGGCGTACAGATAAACCAATATTATATTACCCACTAGACTCCTGGTTTATTAAAGTTACGGACTTTAAAGACCGTATGCATGAGTTAAACAAAGGGATAAACTGGAAACCAAAATCAACAGGAGAAGGGCGATTTGGAAATTGGTTAGCAAATGCTAACGACTGGAATTTATCTCGTTCACGTTATTGGGGAATACCATTACCATTATGGAGAACCGAAGACGGAAAAGAAGAAATAATTATAGGGAGTATTGAAGAGTTGAAATCTGAAATGGCTAAAGCCGTTGCAGCAGGGTTAATGTCTAAGGATATTTACGAAGATTTTAAAGTTGGTGACTTTTCCGAAGAAAATTATAACAATGTTGATTTACATAAAAATATTGTAGACGATATTATTCTAGTTTCATCAACTGGAGAACCAATGAAACGTGAGGCAGATTTAATTGACGTTTGGTTTGATAGTGGTTCAATGCCTTATGCACAATGGCATTACCCATTTGAAAATAAAGAGAAAGTAGAAACTACCTGGCGTAAAGCAGATTTTATAGCAGAAGGAGTAGACCAAACCAGAGGTTGGTTCTATACACTACACGCAATTGCTACAATGATTTTTGATGATGTTGCCTATAAAAATGTAGTTTCAAACGGTCTTGTGTTAGATAAAAATGGACAGAAAATGTCTAAGCGCTTAGGTAACGCAGCAGACCCATTTGATGTACTAGCTACTTATGGGCCAGATGCCACGCGCTGGTATATGATTAGTAATGCTAACCCTTGGGATAACTTAAAGTTTGACCTAGATGGTATTAGTGAAGTGAGAAACAAGTTTTTTGGAACACTTTATAATACTTATAGTTTCTTTAGTTTGTATGCTAATCTTGATGGATTCAATTATAGTGAGGTAGCTATTCCAATGGAGAAACGTCCTGAAATTGACAGATGGATTCTTAGTGAATTAAATACACTTATAATTACTGTTGATGAGGCATTTACGGACTATGAACCAACTAAAGCTGCAAGAGCAATCCAAAATTTTGTAGGCGAAAACTTAAGTAATTGGTTTGTAAGATTAAGTAGAAGACGTTATTGGAAAGGAAGTTATGCTGAAGATAAAATTTCGGCATACCAAACATTATATACTTGCTTAGTAACTGTGGCTAAATTGGGAGCACCAATTGCACCATTTTTTATGGATAGACTTTATAAAGATTTAACATCGGTAGTTGATTCTACAGATGCTAAAGAATCTGTTCATTTAAGTGATTTCCCAGTTGCTAACAAATCATTTATTGATAGCTCATTAGAACGCAGGATGCAAAAGGCACAAACAATATCGTCTCTTGTATTATCGTTAAGACAACGAGAAAAGATTAAAGTTAGACAGCCATTGCAGAAAATAATGATTCCAGTGTTGGATGACAACAGTAGAGCAGAAATCGAAGCTGTTAGTAACTTAATTATGAGCGAGGTAAATGTGAAGGAAATTGAATTAATTGATGAAGGATCTGGAATTTTGGTAAAACAAATAAAGCCAGACTTTAAAAAGCTTGGGCCGCGTTTTGGGAAAGATATGAAACAAGTAGCCGCTGCAATTCAACAATTTGATCAAGATGAAATTGCATTGTTAGAAAAAGAGGGTGAAATGGTACTTAACATTTCAGAAAAAAATATTACATTGAGGCTTGATGATGTGCTTATTAGCTCACAGGATATTGAAGGATGGTTAGTTGCAAATAGTGATGGAATAACAGTAGCCTTAGACGTTACAATTTCTGAAACTTTAAAGAATGAGGGGATAGCAAGAGAACTTGTAAACCGCATTCAAAATTTGAGAAAAGACTCAGGATTTGAAGTTACAGATAGAATAAAAGTTACATTGCAGCATACTGAAGAATTACAAAAAGCAGTGAGTGATAACCTTGCATACATCAAAGAAGAAACATTAACCGAAGATTTAAATTTTGTGGATGATATGTTAAATGGTACGGAAATTGCCTTTGATGATATAACAACAAAATTAAGTATTCAGAAATAACACAAAAAATATGTCAAAAGATGTTAAAAATAGATATAGCGATGCCGAGTTAGAAGAATTCAGGATATTGATTAAGGATAAAATTAAAGAAGCTGATAAGCAATTACATTTAATTGAAAGTGCTTACAGAAATGATTTAGATAACGGTACGGATGATACATCACCTACCTTTAAAGCTTTCGATGAAGGTAGTGAAGTAATGAGTAAAGAAACCTCTTCACAGCTTGCTATTCGTCAAGAAAAATTTATTCGTGATCTTAAAAATGCATTGATTCGTATTGAAAATAAAACATACGGAGTTTGTCGTGTTACTGGAAAATTAATAAACCCAGAACGATTAAAATTAGTGCCTCATGCTACATTAAGTATTGAAGCAAAAAACATGCAATAATTTGCAAACCTATTAAAAACTAAGCCCTAAATTTCTTTAGGGTTTTTTTATGCTGAAATTTTACACAACCATACTCGTTATAGTATTTACAAGTCAAGTGATTGCTCAAAAAAGACTTGAAAAATCGATGGATGCATCTCAAATTGATAAGGTGATTGTTGATGGAGATGGCATGTATAAAATTAAAATTATTACCTCTGAAACAAATACTATTACATTAAAGGCAACAATTGAAGGAGAGACATTTGAAAACCTTTTGGTAACTGAAAAGCGTGAACTTGAGACGATAACTTTTGGTTTAGATTACTCCCCTTTCTTTAAACCAGAAAATGATAAACTAGCGGCGCACAAAGTTATTGCTGTAGAGTTAATTTTAGAAATTCCGAAGAAAAAGATAGTTGAGGTAGTATCTAATTTAGCCTCTTTTAGAGGTGAAGGAATTTTTAAAAAGCTAAAAGTTGTGTTACTTGAAGGGAGTTGTAGTGTGAATAGTTTTACAGGTAATGGACTATTTCAAACATTAAAAGGGGATATTACAATTAAGGCAACTTCACAAGTTATGGGTATAGCGATATCCCAATATGGATCTGTATTAAATGAACTTCCTAAATATGGAAATTTCCGAATTGAAGCAGAAAGTAAACACGGTGATATCCGTCTCTTACAAACCAATTTTTAATGTTATTTTTGCCACTATTATTATAAAATAAATGAATTTAAAAAAGTCCATAGTACTAATTGTAGTTATCTTGTTCATAGACCAGATATCTAAAATATATATCAAAACTCATTTTCAACTACATGAAGAAATTGAAGTGTTTTCTTGGTTTCGTATTTTATTTGTAGAAAATGAAGGTATGGCTTGGGGAGCTAAAATTCCAGGACAATACGGAAAGTTATTCTTAACACTATTTAGACTTGTTGCTATTGTAGGAATTGGTTATTGGCTATGGGATAGTGCAAGAAAACATGCCTCAGGAATTTTACTTGGTGCTATAGCTTTAATTTTTGCTGGAGCTATGGGTAATATAATAGATTCCGTATTCTATGGAATTATATTTGATTCAAGTATGCAGCAAACAGCTACTATGTTTGCAGAGGAGCCTTACGGGACGTTATTTCACGGTAAAGTAGTAGATATGTTGTCGTTTCCACTTTTTGAGGGTTATTTGCCTTCTTGGCTACCATATTGGGGAGGTAAGCACTTTACTTTTTTCGATCCTGTTTTTAATATTGCAGATACTGCTATAAGTTTTGGAGTAGGACTTTTAATATTCTTCAACAAAAAAGCGTTCCCAACTAAAGATAAGGTGGAAACGCAAATTTCTTAAAACTGTTTATTGTTATTAAGCTGAGATTTTGTTGCTATTAAATAATGCTTCAAATTCCGCAATGTTAACTGGTTTCACTAAGTAATTAGTTACTTCAGAAAACTCTTTAGATTTATTAATATCTGCTTGGTTGATTGATGAACTTACAATGTATAATGTCGCTTTTTTCTTTAGCGGAGATTCTATCGCTGTAAACTCTTTCAAAAAGTTCCAGCCATTCATTACTGGCATATTTAAATCTAATAGAATTATTTCAGGAAAAGCCTCATTATTTAAATTTTCAATAATTGCTTTAAAATAATCTAAGGCTTCTTGCCCATTTTTAAATATCAATAAATTTTCAGAAAGTTTTTTGATGTCTATAATTTTTTTTACAAGATTTATATAAACATCGTCATCGTCAATAATACATGACAACTTAATCGGGGATGAATTAGTCATTTTGTGAGGAGATTTTTTTTGTTAGTTTTTATATTTTTAATTCAATAAAATTTTTAGTTTAGTTCCTTTGTCTACAGTGCTTTCAATAGTTATAGTGCCTCCAAGTGCTTCAATTTGATTTCGGGTCATAAACAACCCAATACCTACGGCATTTTTGTTATTATGAAATGTTTGGTACATATTAAATATTTTGTTCCCATAAAGTTCAAGATTGACACCTATACCGTTGTCCTCAAATACTAGTAATTTATCTTCACCTTCAGTGTATGTGGTAATTTTGATTGTTGGGGTACGATCCGGATGAGCATATTTTATAGAGTTAGAAATAATATTTAAAAAAATACTATCCATATAAGCTGGTATATAGTCAATACTTTCTAGCGATGTAAAATCTGTAATAAACTCAGCTTTACTTGGTTTAATTACATCAGATAAAATGTTAATTGTATCGTTAAAAACTTCATTGAAAGATACGTCTTTAAGCTCACCACCTGTTTTAGAATTTACAGAAACAATTTCATTTAAGTGTGAAATAGTTGTATTTAAACTTTCTGAAATTTGCAGTAAACCGTCCATAAGTTCTTTCTTTTCAGTTTCATCATCAACAGCATTTAAGAGGGTGAGTGAAAGTTGAAAATTACTACTGTGTGAACGTAAATTGTGAGAAACTATGTGAGCGAAATTTAGTAATCTTGCGTTTTGAGATTGTAATAACTTTTGCTCTTTCTTTTTTTCGATCTCAACGAGTTTTTCTTTGTTGATGTCTCTAAAAACACCTTGAACTCCAATAATTTTATTGTCATTATTATAGATGGGTTTCCCAGCTGCTTTGACCCAGAATATTTCACCATTTGAGCGCTGCATTTTCACGGTGGTTTCGAAAGGTATTCCTTCACTACAATCCATAAATGTTTTTATAGCTGTTTCCCTATGTTTAGGAGCGTATAAATCAATGAGCTTGTAAAGTGATGGTTTGAAATCTTCGCTCAGGTTCAAGATTTTTCTTGCCTGTGGGTCTAGGTAACTTTCTTTATTTATAAAGTCAACCTTCCAACCACCTGACGCAGTTAATTCGGCAACTTCTCTATAATAAAAATCATTATTAGATAGATTCAAGAGTATACATTTTTAACTCAAAAGTCATTTGTAAAAGTGCTTTTGATATTTTATAAAAACATAGCGTATTAACTTGGGGATAGAAATATATAATATTTTTAAGTAAAATACTATAACATTTAGAGTAAAGACCTTTATTAGCTAGTAAAAAGTTGGAATATCTAGATTACGACGGTTTATAAATCTTTTTAGGGGTAATTACCATCGATAATGGGATGTCGTATATCCCACTTTGAATTTCATCTTCGGGTTCAAAGAAGGACACACCAATAAATTTACAAGTAGGATTACATTGCGCTAAAAATCTATCATAAAACCCTTTTCCGTAACCTATTCTATTTCCTTTTCTATCATAGGCTAAAACAGGAACAAATACAACGTCAAAAATATTTGGATCTAGTTTAATACCATCTAATGGTTCTGGAATTCCATATTTTGAAATTTTAAACTTCGTATTTTCTTGAAGTAAAAAATGTTCTAAACTGGAATCTTCAAAGTTCGATTTTGAAACTCCAATAGTTTTATCTCTACCTTGAAGTATATGCAATAAATAGTTGGTGTCTACTTCAGCCTTGTCTTCAATAGTTAGGAATATATGATAATTTGTGTAATCCCATATATCTAAAGTTAAAGCAGTGTTCGCTATTTCAAGGCTCATTTCATCTATATCATTTGTTGATAAAGCTGCTCTAAGGTTTTTATATTTTTTGCGAAGTAATGCTTTGTCCATTATTATGTAAAATATTTTAGGCTATTTACTTTCAGTTGAAATATGAAAAATGGCATCACCTTGATTTACAATAGGAGCTTGATTTATATTTATAATATAACCATCGTTTGGAGCTAATACTTTAAAACGCATAGTTCCGTAAGGGTCAGTAATTGTAGCTAAAAACTCTCCCTTTACTACATGCTTATTACAGTCTATTTTAATATGAAGTAGTCCGCTTTTTTGAGCTCTAATCCATTTGCTATTGCTAATAACCACAGGTGTTCTATCAATAGGTACAACTTTGTAATCGTCTCTAAGCATCCCTAAATGATTTAACACACGTGATACGCCATCAACACCTTCTTTGACAATATACTTATTGCTTTCTAAAGATTTACCTCCCTCAAAAAGGAGTACTTGTTTGCCCATTTTTTTACACGTATTACGGTATGATTTACCAATGTTAGTAGCATATACAGTAAAAGGTGCGTTGAAAACTTGAGCTAATTTAAATAACTTTTCATCGCCTGGGGCAATTCTAATTTGAGCAGCATTAAATCGCTGAGCTCCTCCTGTATGAAAATCTAAACAGTAGTCTGCGTGAGGTAAAATTTCTTTCACAAAATGATATGCAATTCTACTTGCAAGAGACCCCGTTTTAGTTCCTGGGAATACTCTATTTAAATCGCGACCATCAGGAAATACGCGATCTTGATTTAAAAATCCAAAAATATTTAAAATAGGAATACAGATTGTTGTACCTGTTTTTGGCTTGTTTATGTGTTTAGCAATTACTTGACGCACTATTTCAACACCATTAATTTCATCGCCATGAACTCCTGCAGTTAGTAGTACCGTAGGGCCATCAATTTCAGAACGATTAATAACAATTGGGATTTCTATTTTTGTTGCAGTATATAATTTAGCAAAACTAAAGTTTAGGGTTTTGGCTTCTCCTAAACCTATTCTTTCTCCTAAAATAATCATGTCCTTAGCCATCACTTCTAATTTTAATATCTTTTTTCTTCTGAAATTTTAATATTTCGGAAGAAAACTAATCTGTATTTTTTTCAATATACTTAATAATTTTAGTAGCAATGTCTTTGCCAGTTGCAGCCTCAATTCCTTCAAGTCCTGGAGAGCTATTTACCTCAAGTATTAAAGGCCCTCTAGAAGATTGTAACATATCAACACCCGCAATACCTAATCCCATTGCTTTTGCTGCTTTTAGCGCTGCAATTTCTTCTTCATCACTTAATTGTATAACTTCTGCTGTTCCGCCACGGTGAAGATTACTTCTAAACTCACCTTCTTTTCCTTGACGTTTCATCGCTCCAACTACGTGACCATCTACGATAAATGCTCTAATATCCGCACCACCAGCTTCTTTAATAAACTCTTGTACAATTACCCTTGCCTGAAGGTTGTTAAAAGCTTCGATTACGGACTCGGCAGCTTTTTTGGTTTCGGCTAGGATAACGCCTATTCCTTGTGTTCCTTCTAATAATTTAATAATTACTGGAGCACCACCTGCTTGTTCTACAATCTCCTTCACATTTTTTGAATAGTTTGTGAAAATGGTTTTTGGTAACCCTAAACCTGCACGAGATAATATTTGAAGACTTCTCAACTTATCTCTCGATCTCACTAACGCCATCGACTCTGTCGTAGAGAAACAGCGCATCATTTCAAACTGGCGTACAACTGCTGTACCATAAAATGTAACACTTGCACCAATACGTGGTATTACTGCGTCTACATTTTCAATAGGTTTTCCTTTATAATAAACGCGTGGATTTTTCTTCTCAATAACAATATCACATTTCGTGTGATTAATTACTTCAATGTTGTGCCCACGTTTTTTAGCCGCTTCTATTAATCTTTTAGTAGAATATAAGTTTGCGTTTGCTGAAAGTATTTTAATGTTCATTAGATTTTTTTTTAGGCACCGAAGTTTTTTTCAGCTTTTTAAGTTTTAGTTTTTGAGAGAGATTTGTTTTATTAATATCGACCATAAATTTCTTGGTCAGAAATTTTCTACCTAAAAGTACGGGATATTTCATTTGTCCACGACTACTTAAGGTTAAATATATTGGGTGTGTTTTTCCAAACAGGATAATTTCTGTTTTAATTCTATAACGAGGTTCTGCTTGGCCATTACTGCTTTTCACCACTTTTACGTCATATTCATCAAATACAAACTCTTGAGTGTGATATGCTGGATGTTTTTCGTCAAGAAAAATACACTTTAAAAAGCCGTCTTCGATAACAACGTTATCGCAATGTATGGTAGAGGTATATGCCCCTGTATCTACTTTAACATCAATGTCAAAGAGTTTTAGCAAAGGAAAATCTGCGGTGTCTATTCTGCCTATTTTTCGTTTCAAATGAGTATAATTTTAAGATGCTCGCAAGGTACTAAAAGCCGAAATATGAAAACATTAAATTATATGATTAGCACAAATTATTTTCTCAAACTTTCAAGGTATTTAATTATTTTTTTAGAAACATCAATTCCTGTAGTGGTCTCAATACCTTCAAGCCCTGGGGTAGAGTTTATTTCTAAAACTAACGGTCCTCTTTTTGATTGTAATATGTCAACACCGCATACTGTTAAATTCATTGCTTTAGCAGCGGCAATAGCAACTGTTTTTTCTGCATCGCTAAGTGTCATATTTTGAGCATTTCCGCCGCGATGTAAATTAGATCTAAAATCGCCCTTTGCAGCTTGTCTTCTCATAGAAGCTACTACTTTACCATCAATAACAATTGCTCTAATATCTGCTCCTTTAGATTCGGCAATGTATTCCTGCATTACAAATTTTACTCGTGCTGTTTGGAGTGTTTCAACTGTAGAAAGTGCGTTTTTGTAGGATTCACAAAGTATTACACCTTGCCCATGGGTTCCTTCTAGAATTTTAATAATAACAGCCCCTTCACCAAAATCTTTCAGGAATGCATCTAAATAATAATGTCCTCCCAAAGTTGTTTTAGGAACAGGTATGCCAGATTTTGCTAAAATTTGAAAGCTTGTCCATTTATCACGCGAATCTAAAATACCTCTCGATCCAGCAATAGTTGCTACTTTCATAGCTTCAAAATGTCTAACAATTGAAGTGCCATAATAAGTATTTGAAGCGCCAATACGAGGGATAATAGCATCAATATCATCTACTATTTCATCGTGATATTGCAATATAGGATATCCGTTTTCGATCATCACATTACAAAATGTGGGGTCAATAACTTCCATGTTGTGATTGAGCGCTTCTCCTGCTTTAATTAAACTTTGTGTAGAATATAAGTGCTCTCCACGCGATAGGACTGCGATGTTCATGTCTTAAAAACGGGTTTTTATTTTGTTTGTTTTCAAGAGCAATATACGTAATGAAATTGACTTTAAAATTGCGTAATTAGCACAAATAAAACCTCTGCTTTTTCATAACAATAGCAGAGGTCTATTTATTCTTAAAGTTTAATAATTTAGAAAATTTCAGTTTAAAAATTAACTGTTACTTTACCTCTTAAGAAAAAAGGCGTTCCTGGTGTAAAATGAATTTCCTCTATTGGTTCTGCTTCATTAAATAACCTGCTTTCTGTGGCGAACTGAGTTTCATTCCATTCAGTGTCAAATAAATTCTCGATAATTACACTAAACGTAAAGCGTTTGTATGTATAATTTACGTTTAAATCTGTAACGAAATATCCTTCTGCGACAATGCTATTATCCTCATTTGCAGCACGGTCTTTTATATACTTGTAGTTAATGCCTCCAGAAAAAGCACCTAGGTTTTCAATGGATAATCCTCCCGTAGAAGTTAAGTCTGGTGCAAGTGGAATATAATTTGCTCCGTTAGGTTCTTCGGTACTTCTTGCATAGGTATAGTTTATATCTCCAAAAATATACAACCAATCTAACGCTTCAAATCTAGCACCTAAATCGATTCCCATTCTTCGAGTTTTTCCGCTTGGCTCAACAATTCCTGCATCGCCAACATATACAAACTCTTGTTCTAAAAATAAAGTCCATAAAGCGGTATTGAAAACAAGTTTATCTGTTGCTTTATAAATAGCTCCTAAATCTGCGCCATAAGCTGCTGGCAAAATATCTTCTCCTTCGTTTGCAACAACTACACGAGCATCGTTAGAATGAAATCCTATTCCTGTTTTAGCAAAAAACTGAAATTGTGAATTAGGACTATAGGTTACGTTAAACTTAGGGCTTGCAAATATTTTAGATTCACTTTGGTTGTCATATTGTTCGGTGAGTTTATTTTCATAATCGAACTTGAAATAATCTAATCTTAATTGTGGTTCTAGCGTAAAGTTTCCTGTGCTGTATTTGGTTTTAATAAACGCATAAGTGTTAATTTGGTTGACATTTCCATAGGCTAGGCGTTCTAGTAGTCGTTCTCTATTTTTCGTTCGAGATAATTGAATATCGTTTACGTCATCATATCGAATTCCCACGCCAGCACTATATTTAAAATCGTTATTAAATAAAGCTGTGTCTTCGCTATAAACAGTATTAAAACCAAGAATATTTCGGTCTTCAAATTGGCGTATTTGATCGCCATTTATTGGATCTTCAAGAAAAAAAGTAAAGTTTGAAAATAACTCAAAAGCATAATGCGAATAATAAGCACTACTTTCTAATTTAGAATTTGAGTCAAGCTTTTTATAATGAGTCACTAAAAAGTTACTACGGCTTGTGTTTCCTCCTTCAGTATCATCAATTGCTCCAAAACGGTCTATTAATCCTGAATCAATAGCTCGTTGAGGAATTTGCCCTGAGGCATCCCATTTACTTGTAAAATGTGAACCCATAAACGAAACAGTTTGATCTCCAGGAAGTGTATACGTGTATTTTCCCATTAGGTTAATTCGGTTAAAATTTTGTGGCGAATTATAGGGGCCATCAAAAGTAAATAAGGAACCTGCCACGTATGCATCTGCATTACTGGTATCGAGTAATTTGAATAGACCTACGGTACGGAGCGAATTGAAATCGCCAATTTCTTGAGATACAGCGCTATTTTTGAGTTGGCGTTTTGTTTTAAAACCTACAAATCCTGCAGTTGCAAAGTCTCCTTTGTCTGCATAATAAGGCCCTTTACCAAAGGTAATTTTATCTAGCGTTTCAGGAATTAAAAAGTGTAAGTCACTATATCCTTGACCGTGTGCGTGTGATACCATATTTACAGGTAAACCATCTACAGTTAAATTAATATCAGTACCGTGATCAATATCAAATCCACGTAAAAAAATCTGTTCAGCCTTTCCGCCACCAGCGTGTTGTCCAATAATTAATCCAGGTACCTTTCGTAATATTTCCTGTGAGTTTTTTACGGGAGAATTTTCAAGATCTAGTTGAACAATACTATTTAGAGCATCTACTTGTGGGGTAATTACAATTTGATCTAGCGAGATAGGATTTGGTGATAATACAATGACAAATTCATTATTAAAATCTGATGCTAACAATTGTTGGTTTACAGGTTTAAAACCTAAGGATGTAATGTTTAACACATCATTAAAGGAAGTGTTTTCAATGGTAAAATTTCCATTTGCATTAGTATGAGTGTGAGCACCGCTAGTAGTGTTGAAAATTGAGACATTTTCTAAGGGCACGTTTGATTGAGTTTGTATATTACCCTTTAATCGTTGGGCATGTAAATTTAAGGCACAGCAAGCTAGTACCCATAAGAGTTTGTGTTTCATAATTGAAAATTAGAGTGTTGTTATTTATTCAGAAATATTGAAGTACTTCTGAAATTTTAAAAACCGAAAAAATTATGCAATCTCTTTTGGTGGTGGCGATGCAATAGCGGTAGATACTATATACTGCTTATTGACCCAGTAAAATTGAGTTCTGGATTTGACTTTATGGAATTTAGGCTCAAAAAATGCTAATTTAATAACGTGCTTGTCGAGTTCTGTGTTTAGGGAAGGATGTTGGTCATCTTCAATATCATTTGAAAATACCGTATTTAAAAATGATAGAAATTCGTGAGAATGAGTTTCGTGTTGCTGTGTGCTATGAGAATGTGCGTGGTCTTCGTGATCTTTTTCAAGAAGATTGCTTATGTGCGAATGATGATTAGAAGTTTTAGAAAATGCGTGAGCAACCTTATGAAAACCTTCAGCGAGTGGTTGCTGTAATGGAGCAATAAAATAAATAGTCACAACGATTAATATCGCTGCAGACTTAAAAAATTTTACAAAAGGTAATGTTTGCTCCAAGTAATGTGCTTTAGATAAAAATACGTAATAAGCGAGGGGCGAGTTTTAAGGAATTAGCATTTTAACCCAATCTTAACAAAAATTCTCGTAGTCACATTTCCGAAGCCTCAAAAATTGCCGTTATCTTTACGCTATGGCAGAAGCATCCATTCCATTACAAGTTTCTACACTTCCAGATTCGCCCGGGGTTTATCAATACTATGATAAAGACGGGAAATTACTCTATGTAGGTAAAGCTAAAAACCTAAAAAAAAGGGTTACAAGTTACTTTACAAAACAACATGATAATGCACGTACACGATTGATGGTACGTAAAATTGCTGATATTAAACATATTGTTGTAGCTACTGAAACAGATGCTTTATTATTAGAAAATAATCTCATAAAAAATTATCAGCCTAAGTACAATATCCTGCTTAAGGATGATAAAAGCTATCCTTGGATTTGTATAAAAAACGAACGCTTTCCTCGAATTTTCCCAACACGAAGGATGATTAAAGATGGAAGTGAATATTATGGTCCTTATACAAGTATGAAAACGGTTCATACACTATTAGATCTAATAAAAGGGTTGTATCAATTACGAACGTGTAACTATGATTTGTCTCACGAAAAAATTAGAGACGGAAAGTATAAAGTGTGCTTAGAATATCATTTAGGAAACTGTGCTGGACCTTGTGAAGGATTGTATGATGAAGTACAGTACAACGAAAATATTGAAGCCATTAGAAATATTGTAAAAGGAAATTTTAAAGACTCATTAAATAGGTTTAAAGTGCAGATGAAAGAATATGCTGCCAACTTACATTTTGAAGATGCGCAGCGTATAAAGGAGAAAATTGACGTGCTTGAAAACTATCAAGTTAAATCTACAGTCGTAAATCCTAAAATTTCAAATGTAGATGTCTTTAGTGTTATTAGTGACCCAGACTATGGGTATGTAAATTTCTTACAACTTAGTCACGGTGCAATTATTAGAAGTCATACACTCGAAATAAAGAAAAAACTAGACGAGACAGATGAGCAAATGCTAGAGTTGGCAATTGTTGAAATTAGGCAGCGTTTCAATTCGCAATCTAAAGAGTTATACGTTCCGTTTAGGGTGAATGTAGAAGAAGGGTTGATGATACATATTCCTAAATTAGGCGATAAAAAGAAGATTCTTGAACTTTCAATAAGAAATGCTAAATATTATAGAATGGAGCGTTTTAAACAAGCGCGAATAGTAGACCCAGATAGACACGAAAACCGAATTATGGAGCAAATGAAAAAAGATTTGCGACTAAGTGTTGAGCCTCGACATATTGAATGTTTTGACAATAGTAATATTCAAGGAACAAACCCAGTAGCAGCATGCGTGGTTTTTAAAAATGGAAAGCCCAGTAAAAGAGATTATCGAAAATTTCATATTAAAACAGTAGAGGGACCTGATGATTTTGCTTCTATGGAAGAAGTGGTCTATAGACGTTATAAACGACTAAAAGAAGAAAATCAACCTTTACCACAACTAATTATTATTGATGGAGGAAAGGGGCAATTATCATCTTCATTAAAAGCTTTAGACGATTTAGGTTTGAGAGGAAAAATAGCAATTATAGGTATAGCTAAACGACTTGAGGAGTTGTTTTACCCAGATGATCCTATTCCATTATATTTAGATAAAAAAAGTGAAACACTTAAAATTATACAACAACTTCGAAATGAAGCTCACCGTTTTGGGATTACGTTTCATCGCCAGTTAAGAAGTAAGGAGGCATTAAATACATCGCTTGAAACAATTCCGGGAATTGGAGAAAAAACAGTTTTGGAATTACTTAAAGTTTTTAAAAGCACCAAGCGCGTTGGGAAAGCAAGTTTTGAAGAGCTTGAAAAAGTTGTAGGAGCAAGCAGAGCAAAAAAAATTATTACGTATTTTCAAGATAATTAATACTAAGTGGATGTCTTTAGAGTTTGTTAATTGAACGTGCCATAAAGCAATGCTTAATAGTTCTTTTGTATGTAAATAGATTATTTAACTAACTTTAAAACTCACCATTGAAAAAACTTCTCTTTATATTAATTACACTTATTCTCACTTCAGCTTTTTCTCAAGAGCAGGAGAATGAGGATTTGAAAGTGGGTGTAGTTTTAAGTGGTGGCGGTGCTAAGGGTTTAGCTCATATAGGTGTTTTAGAAGCTATTGAGGATGCGGGTGTTCGCATTGATTATATAGCCGGAACAAGTATGGGAGCTATTGTTGGAGGCTTGTATGCATCTGGATATTCTGCAAAGCAATTAGACTCAATATTTAGAAAAGTAGATTTTGACAAGCTAATCCAAGATGAAGTTCCAAGAAAAGCGAAAACCTTTTACGAAAAAGATGAAGCAGAGAAATATGCTTTAACCTTGCCTTTCGACAAATTTGAAATTGCTTTTCCTTCAGGATTATCAAAAGGACAAAATCTTTATAATTTATTTTCAAGATTGACTTCACATGTTAGCACTATAGATGATTTTAGCAAATTACCTATTCCTTTTTTCTGTATAGCAACAAATGCCGAAAATGGCGAACAAGTGATGCTTGAAAAAGGCTATTTGCCTAAAGCTATTTCTGCAAGTGGTGCACTGCCGTCCTTATTTAGTCCAGTAGTAATTAATGGAGATATATTAATTGATGGAGGTGTGATAAATAATTATCCTATTGAAGAGTTGAAAGCTAAAGGAGTAGATATTATTATTGGAGTAGATGTGCAGGATGATTTTAGAGATAGAAAAGAACTTAAATCTGCCGTAGATATGATGGTACAAATCAATAATTATAGCACGGTAAAGCAGATGATGGAAAAGCGGGACTTTACAGATGTGTATATTCATCCAGATATTAATGACTATACAATTGTATCATTTGATGAAGGAGCATCAATAATTGAATCTGGTGCCATTGCAGGTCAAAAAGTAATGAAAGATTTAGTTGCAATTGCAAACAGACAGAAATATGTAGAACCAGCATTGGTTAAATTTGATTTTGAAGATGAAATTTTTATTAAAGAAGTTACCGTTAATGGTAATAAACAATACACTAAAGATTACGTTTTAGGAAAATTAAAGCTTAAAATTCCCGCAATTGTATCTTATGAAGATTTTAGTGTAGGGGTTAATAACCTTTCTGCAACTGGTAATTTTGAAACTATAGACTATCGTTTTAAAAAAGATACAGATGGTACTTATATAATAAATTTTAATGTGCGCGAAAGTCCTTCGAGAATGCTACTAAGGTTAGGACTTCATTATGATCCGTTATTTAAAACGGGTGCGCTTATTAATGTTACAAGAAAACGCCTTTTTAGTAATAACGATATTGCTTCTTTAGATTTTATTGTGGGTGATAATGTTCGCTATAATTTTAATTATTACATTGATAAAGGATTTTATTGGAGTGTAGGTTTTAACTCAAGTTATTATTTTTTTGATAATGATATTGCAATTGATTTTATTGCTAACGATGTTGTTAATGATGAATCTTTACAACTCAATGAGATTGAACTACAATACAGCGATTTTACAAATAGATTATATGCCGAAACACTTTTTAGGCGTTCATTTCTATTAGGTATTGGTGCGGAACATAAATATTTACGATACCTATCTGAAACTATTGGTATTGATGAAAATAACTCACCGCGTACTGTTTTTGAGAGCACAAATTATTATAGTGCTTTCAGTTATTTGAAGTATGATACATTTGACAATGTTTTCTTTCCAAAAGAAGGAATGCAATTTGAGGGAAACTTTAGTCTTTATGGTTTTGCAGAAGGAAGAAATAAAGACTTTGAGCCTTTTTCAATAGCAAGAGCACGTGCGGGCTATGCTAAAAAATTCGGAGATAAGTTTTCAGCATTACTTACAACTGAAGGAGGCTTTAAAATAGGAGGGAATAATACACAATCATTAGATTTTTTTCTAGGTGGTTATGGGTTTAAAGAAATTAATAATATCATTCCCTTTTATGGTTACGAACCATTAAGTCTGAGAGGTAACACTTATTTAAAATCTAGTTTAATTATAGATTACGAAATACTACAAAAAAACCATTTAAATCTTTTTGTAAATATTGCAAACGTAGGAGAGGATTTGTTTGATGATAGTTCTTGGATTGACAGTATTGATTATTCGGGTATAGGTTTTGGTTACGGTCTTGAAACATTTTTAGGCCCCTTAGAAATTAAATATGCCTATTCTCCAGAAAGAGCAGCTAGCGAATGGTATGTTAAAGCAGGTTTTAGGTTTTGAAAATCAGCAGTAATGCCACAAATTTTCCCGATATTTGTGTAGTTTAAAACATGTAATATGCCTAGATATCACAAATTAGGGGACATCCCTCACAAACGTCATACACAATTTAGAAAACCAGATGGAACGCTATACAGCGAGCAGCTTTTTGGAACTATTGGTTTTGATGGAATGTATAGTAACAGTTATCACGTTCATAGGCCTACAATGGTTAAGGATATTAAAAAACAATATAGTGTTGCTCCTAAAATTGCTTTAGAAAACAATATTAAATCGTATCGTTTTAGAGGTTTTCAAGTAGCTCCAGTTGATGACTATTTAGAGAGTAGAAAAGCAGTTCTTACAAATAGTGATTGTACTATTATATTATCTGCACCTCGACATTCACTTAAGGATTATTTTTATAAAAATACAGATGCAGACGAGTTGTTATTTGTACATAAAGGAACAGGGAAACTACGTACTCATTTAGGAAATTTAGATTTCAAGTACGGTGATTATTTATTAATTCCTCGTGGAATGATTTATCAAATAGATTTTGACACGGAAGATAATAGATTGTTTATTGTAGAATCTAGAAGCCCAATTTATACCCCTAAACGTTACCGAAATTGGTTTGGTCAACACCTAGAGCACTCTCCTTTTTGTGAGCGCGATATACGTGTGCCTTACGAATTAGAAACCCATGATGAACTGGGAGACTTCGTGATAAAAGTAAAAAAGAAAGACGAAATTATTGAAATGGTCTATGCTTCACATCCATTTGATGTGGTAGGTTATGACGGTTATAATTATCCGTATGCATTTTCAATTCACGATTTTGAACCAATAACAGGGCGAATCCACCAACCGCCACCAGTACATCAAACCTTCGAGACAGACACATTTGTAATATGCTCATTCTGCCCGCGTTTATACGATTATCATCCACAAAGTATACCTGCGCCATACAATCATAGCAATATTGATAGCGATGAGGTGTTATACTATGTAGATGGCGATTTTATGAGTAGAAATGATATTGACGCAGGTCATATTTCATTACACCCAGCGGGTATACCTCACGGTCCCCACCCAGGTGCTGCAGAACGTAGTATTGGGCAAAAAGGAAGTGATGAATTAGCAGTAATGGTAGACACATTTAAACCATTAATGGTAACTGAAGAAGCTATGAAAATCGCAGATGAAGATTACTATAAAAGCTGGTTAGAAGATCACTAAATGGCAAAGCCGAAATTTTAATGTCGGAATATTTCGGCTAAATTTAAATGGATATAATCATCCTTTATTAAATCTAAAATTTCGGAATTCCAAAATGGAACAACTATTGTATTTAAGGATAAAAAAGTCCTTAAATTACATGATTATGAAAAAGTATTTTACAATTTTATTACTCTTGATTTCAGTTGCTATTTCAGCACAGGAACAGGCCTATGGTGATGGCGAGTGGTTTAAATTTAGAGTTCACTATGGATTAATTACTGCGGGTTATGCCACCTTAAAAGTAGATAATGCAATGGTTGATGGTAAAGAAGTTTACCACATTCAAGGAGAAGGCCACACTACTGGAATGACACGATGGGTTTTTAATGTTGAAGATTATTACCAATCGTATGTAGACCGAGAATTAGATATTCCTTATCGTTTTGTTAGAAAAATTAATGAAGGCGGTTACAAGAAAGATATCATGATTGATTTTGATCACGATAATCAAAAGGCAATTGTAAACAACTATAAACATAAAACTTCGGAAGAAGTTCTATTACCTGATAATGCTCAGGATATGGTGAGTTCATTCTATTATCTACGTAATCAACTAGACACTGAAAATTTGAAAGTGGGGCACACGGTTGATATGAATATGTTTTTTGATAGAGGAACACATAAATTCCGACTTAAATTCTTGGGTAGGGAAACCTTAAATACTACTTTTGGAAAAGTTCCAACATTAATCTTTAGACCTTATGTAGAATCTGGTCGTGTCTTTAAAGAAGAGGAAAGTTTAACGGTTTGGGTGACAGATGATAAAAATAAAATGCCAATTTTAATAAAGGCAGATTTAATGGTTGGCTCTTTAAAAGCTTCGTTAACCGAATATAAAGGACTCAAACATCAATTTAAGATTATAGCAGAATAGCTCATGGATGTAAAACCTTCAACTAAAAAACTTTTAGAACAACTCGAAAAAAAATTTGGTGCTATCGATCAGGATTTAGATACGCATTTAGAAGGATTGCTTCATAGTGAACCAATTACATATTGGGATTACATTAAAACCGATGCGCTTTTAAGTCTTCAAGTGCAACGTACTACACTGCCAGATGAAATGGTATTTATAATGTATCATCAAGTCAATGAATTATTGTTTAAAATGATCCTTTGGGAAATTGAACAAGTAGCAAAAAGTGTCAATCTTACAGCGGCTTTTTTTACACAAAAGTTAATGCGTGTAAGTAGGTATTTTGATATGTTAACATCGTCCTTCAATATTATGCGTGAAGGGATGGATCGTGAGCAATACATGAAATTTAGAATGACTTTAACTCCTGCAAGTGGGTTTCAAAGTGCTCAATACAGAAAAATTGAATTTGCTTCAACTGATTTAATTAACTTAATTGACGCTAGGTTTAGAGATAATATCGACAGGAATACACCTTATGAGCACGCGCTAGATCATTTGTACTGGCAAGCAGCTGGAAAAGATTTTAAAACAGGTAAAAAATCATATTTGTTAACTTCATTTGAAGAACGTTACAGAGCAGAGTTCGTAGATTTTACGCAAGAGTATAACACTACAAATCTATATGCTAGATTTAAAGAACTTCCTAAAGAAGTAAAAGAAAATCCAGCCTTAATTGAAGCAATGAGACATTACGATTATACCGTGAATATTACTTGGGTAATGGCACATTATCATGCTGCTAAATATTATATAGGAGGAGATGCTGCCGTTGAAGGTGATGAACTAAAAGCTACAGGAGGAAGTGACTGGACTAAATATATGCTTCCTAAATATCAACGCCGTGTATTTTTTCCAGAAGTTTGGACGGCACAAGAACTTAAAGATTGGGGAACCAATATCTAATTTAAAAGCAGCAGTTTTACATTGAAATATACATTATTTACCCTCCTCATTATAGTTTCATTTTTTTCATGTACTGATACCGTTGACGAAGACTCTTCGGTTGAAGATATAGTAGAAGTTGAACAAGTAGTAACTGAATATGGATATACCCTAAATGACTTTGATGTTATTAGAGATACCGTACAATCTGGTGACACCTTTGGAGCTATTTTAAACGAACGTGGTGTTAGTAATGATAAAATATTTGCTGTAGCAACAAAGTTTAAAGATAGTTTTGATGTTCGTAGAATGGTTGTAGGTAAACCCTATGTATTACTTAATTCAAAAGACAGTTTAAAACAAACACAAGTATTTATTTACGAAAAAAATAAGACAGATTACGCTGTAGTTGATTTTAGAGATAGTCTTTCCGTTTATAATGAGCAGCGTGAAATTAAATATGTAGAAAGAGAAGCGTCTGGTATTATTGAAAGTTCTTTATACCTTACAATGGAGGAGAATAATCTTAGCCCAGCATTGACTGATAGACTAGCTAATATATATGCTTGGACAGTTAACTTCTTTAAAATTCCAAAAGGAGATCGTTTTAAAATTGTGTATACTGAAAAGTTCATTAACGATACTATTCCCGCTGGAGTTCACGAAATTAAAGCGGCTTATTTTGAGCATAAAGGTGTTCCATTATATGCTTTTGAATATCAAAACGATAGTTTGCCAGCAAGAGATTTTTATGATGAAAAAGCAGAAAATTTACGAAGAGCATTCTTAAAAGCACCAGTTAAATTTAGCCGCATATCTTCAAAATATAATCTAAATAGAAGAATAAAATATTACGGATATAAATTACGTCCACATAAAGGGACAGATTTTGCTGCTAGCATAGGAAGTCCAATTTTAGCTACTGCAGATGGTACTGTTACTAAAGCAGAGCGCAGAGGAGGTAATGGTATTTATGTAAAAATAAAACACAATAGCACTTACGAAACACAATACTTACATATGAAGAAATATAATGTACGTGTTGGCCAATTTGTACGTCAAGGAGATGTTATTGGTTGGGTAGGTATGACAGGAAATACCGGAGGACCACATGTTTGCTATCGTTTTTGGAAGAATGGTAAGCAAGTTGACCCTTTTAAAGAGGATTTACCAGCTTCGAAACCACTACCTCAAATCTACCATGAGGACTATTTCAAAAATATCCAACCACTAAAAGAAAAATTGGATTGTATTACTTATAATATGTAAAATGTTGATAACGTTGTTATTAACATCCTGAAATCATCTTTAATTTAGCGTTTTTTTCCTTGTATTTTTAGAATCATTATAACTTAGCATTTTCTTAACATAAGAGAGATATTAAAGTATATAATATGCGTACTTTTGCGCAATAATTCATAAAAACAAACAAATGAAAAAACTTTTACTCTTTGTATTTATCGCAGTACTAGGTGTTACCACCTCATTTGCGCAAGGCAAGGTAATGGGAACCATTATCGATTCAGATTTAGGAAGCCCTATGCCTGGAACTAACGTAGTTGTAGATGGAACTACGAACGGAGTTATTACTGATTTTGATGGTAATTTCGAATTAACAGTAGACAACAATAGTGGTTCATTGAACATTAGCTATGTTGGATTTACGACAAGAAAAGTAAATTATAAACTAAAAAACGGAGCTGCAAACTTAGGTAATGTTGCTCTTACTGCTGATGCTGCTTCACTTGATGAGGTAATTATCACAGGTAGTGGTGTAATTCAAGTTGCAGAAGGTCGTCAAACACCAGTAGCTGTATCTACTATTAGAGAGGAAGAAATTCGTCTTAAAGTATCAGGTAATGCTGAATTTACAGAATCGTTTAAAAACACACCTTCTGTATATGTAGCAAACCAAGGTGGTGGATTTGGTGATAGCCAAGTTTTCTTACGTGGTTTTGATGATACTAACACGGCTTTCTTATTAAATGGACAGCCTATTAATGGTCAAGAAGATGGTCGTATGTACTGGTCTAACTGGTCAGGTATGAGTGATGTTGCAAATGCAGTACAGGTTCAAAGAGGACTTGGTGCTTCTAAACTTGCTATCTCTTCTGTAGGTGGTACTGTTAACATTATTTCTAAAACGACTGACAAAAAACAAGGTGGTTCTTTCCGTATATTAGGTGGAAATGATAGCTATGTAAAAGGAACAATCGCTTACGATTCAGGTGTTTCTGAAAAAGGATGGGCATTCTCAGTAATGTTAGACCACTGGCAAGCACACAGAAAGTACGCAATTGGTACTGCTGGACAAGGACAGAACTATATGTTTTCTGTAGGTTATGTTGCAAGTGAAAAAAGTAAATTCAACTTTTTGATTACTGGTGCTCCACAATACCACGATCAAAACTTTTCTCAAGACCCTGAAGTTTATGAAACTTTTGGAGGAAAATACAACCCTAACTCTGGATTTTTAGATGGTGAGCGTTATACTGAAAGACGTAACTACTACCATAAGCCTGTTGCTAACCTTAACTGGGATTACGAAATCAATGATAAAACAGACCTTTCTACTGTAGTATATGCTTCTTGGGGCCGCGGTGGTGGAACAGGAAGTTTAGGAAGTAGTTCTAATAGAGTTCGTTTTGATGAAGTACCTGGAGTTAATGAAGAAATTGACTTTGAAACAATTCGCGAAAACAACATCGCTAATGCAGATGCAAATGGAAATGGAAACTTTGGAGATTCTTACATCCGTCGTTCTTCTGTAAACAACCACAACTGGTATGGTTTACTTTCTAACTTAAACTATGAAGCTAACGAAAACTGGAATTTAAGTGTTGGTTTAGATGGTAGATTATATAAAGGAGATCACTTCCGTCAAGTAAATGATTTATTAGGTCTTAATGGTTTTGTAGATAACTTTAGAACTGATCGTCCAGATGACTATACTTTTACTGAAGAATATGAAGCAGACCCATGGTCAGCACTTTTCAATACTGCTGACGAAGCAAACCGTACTCAATATGACTACAGTGAAAACATCAACTACATTGGTGGTTTTGGACAAGCTGAATATGTAAATGATGCGTTTTCTGCATTCTTTCAAGGAGCAGTTTCAACTCAGTCATTTCAAAGAACAGGTCGTTTCACAGGTAGTGAAATTGATGGTGTTAATGGATTAGGTGAATCTGAAAAAATTAGCAAAGTTGGTTACAACTTAAAAGGTGGACTTGGATATTCAATTAATGATGCAAGTACATTCTTTGCAAATGCAGGATACTACTCAAGACAACCTTTCTTAGATAATATCTTCCAAGATATTAGAAACTCTAACGCTTTAGCTTCTGTAGATGTTGACAATGAAGAAATTGTTGGTTTTGAAGCTGGTTACCGTTACAAAAAAGGAAATATCCGTATTAACTTAGATGCTTACCGTACTGAGTGGGGTAATCGTTTTGTTTCTACTGGAGGACAAACTACAATTGATGGAAATGAAGTGTTTTTCACAGATCGTTTTACTGATGTAACTCAAATCCATACAGGTTTCGAATTTGATTTTGAATACCGTCCAGATCACGATATCTACAGATTAAAAGGATATGGTTCAATTGGAAACTGGGAATTTGATGGTGAAACTCCTTTCACACGTCAAGACAACGAAACTCTTGAGTTTATCACACTAGATGATAATACATTAGATCTTTCAGGTGTGAAAGTTGGTCGTGCTCCACAAACATCTTTTGGTGCTGGATTAGTAATCAACGTTTGTGAAGGTTTAAGTATTGATGGTGACTATAACGTTTATACTGATTTATATGCTCAAATCGATGCAGATGATGTTGTTGAAAATGCTCAAAATGGTTTAAGAACTCAAGCTGATCGTTTAGACGGATACGGTTTATTAGACTTAGGTTTAACTTACAAGTTTAACTTTGGTGGAAATAGATTGACATTTAGAGCTAATGCTTACAATGCAACTAATGAAGCTTATGTTTCTAGACAAGATAACTTTGGTATCTCTGTAGGTAATGGTCGTACTTACAATGCAAGTATGCGTTACAGCTTCTAATTCTTAGAAACTATAATATAGGAATGCCGCCTTCTTCTTGAAGGCGGCATTTTTTATACATAAATATGTACATTTACAGAACAAATTAAAATTTAGATTATGGTTTATAATACGCTTCAATTTATACATTCTTATTGGGCTTACTTAGTGGTAGTTGTGGTTGTTTTAGCAACAATTAACGCGCTACACGGGCACTTTACAAAAAAAGAATACAGTTATAAGGATTTTAGATTATCGTTGTTTGCATTGATTGTAACGCATATTCAATTGCTTATTGGTTTAATCTTGTATTTTGTTTCACCATTAGGATTTCAATCAATTAAGAATAACGGGATGGCTGTAGTAATGAAGGATTCATTATTGCGTTTATATGCCGTTGAGCACATTACAGTTATGATTTTAGCTATTGTATTTATTACGGTAGGATATTCAAAACATAAGAAGAAACTGACATCGCAGCCTAAGTTTAAAACACTAGCTATATTCTATACAATAGCATTGGTTTTATTATTAAGCCGAATCCCTTGGGCACAGTGGTTTTAATCCGAAATTTTATTAATTGAATATTTGCTAATACTGTATTTACACTTTGGCCTTTTAATAATAACCTCGGAATATAGTATAAAAAAAGCTGAAATCTTCCCAACGGAAAATTTCAGCTTTGCTTTTTTAAACTAATTTGAAATTTAATTTTTCTCCTTAAGTAAGTAAACAAAAACAGGGAAATGATCACTATAACCACCAGTGAAAGAGCCATTACCAAAACTACGGTAAGGGTATCCTTTATACTGACCTCTTGGGTTAGCTAGGTAAGATGGGTTATAAATTCCTGCTTTGTAAAAGCGGTAACTTGAATAGTCTTTTTTAGTTAACTCAGCTGATATAATCATTTGATCAAATAAATTCCAACCATCTCTCCAAGCAAGAGTTCCAAGACCTTCCTTGAACATATTCTCCATTGGGTTGTAAAGTTGTTTCATTTGTAATCCGTCACGTTCACTTTTAGGTTTTAATACATCACGAACGCTCGGGCTAGTAGGATCATCGTTTAAATCTCCCATAGTAATAATTTTAGCATATGGCTCATCTACAAAAATGGAGTCCATAATATGCTTATTTAATTTAGCTGCACTAATACGTTTTTGGCGACTGCGTGCTTCTCCACCACTACGAGATGGCCAGTGATTTACAATAAAGTGCATTTTTTCACCATCTAGCATTCCGCTAACTACAAGTTGGTCACGTGTAAAAATGCGTTTAGTTGTTTCTACATTGTCATATATAATGAGTTCATGTGCTTTATAGTTTGTAGGTGTGAAAAGGCGTTTTTGATATAATAATGCAACATCGATTCCACGTCTGTCTGGGGAATCAAATTGAATGATGCCGTAGTCCTTTTTAAGTAATGGTTCTTGATTTACAAGATCCTCTAGAACTTTTCTGTTTTCTGTTTCGCAAAGACCAATAATTGCAGGAGTAGTTCCTGTAACATCAGCACCAATCTCAGAAATTACTTTTGCCATGTTTTTAACTTTAGCAGCATAAATTTCTTCTGTCCAATGATCTTTTCCGTCTGGTGTGCGGTCATCATCGTACGTAATTGGGTCGTTTTCAGTGTCAAATAAGTTTTCAACGTTATAAAAGGCAATTGTGTTAACCTTATATTCTTTTTTTTGTTGTGCATTTACTAATGTAAAAGCGAAGAATAATAAGAAGAAAAGAGGTGATTTAAAATTCATCTATTCAGTATATTAAGTTATTGTAAACTGTATTACAAAAGTTTTGCCAAAAGTAAATAATTCGCAATTAAAAAGTACCTTTGCTCGCGATTGATAACAATTAATTAATTTAAACACTTAAAATTTCAGAATGAGAAAATTCACAGGTACTTTCTTTGCACTGTTTTTCGCTACAGGGTTTCTTGTAGCTCAAAATGCAGTTGTGAAGGGAAGAGTCGTGGACAGTAACTCTAGTGATGTCGTTCCAGATGTAACGATAACAATTCAAGCTAGTATTTACGAGGCTATGACTGACGCAAAAGGACTTTTTAACATTGAGAGTATGGAACTTCCACAAGGAGAACAAGTACTTCTTGTTAGAAAAGAGGGGTACAACTCACAACGTATTCCAATTACTATTCAAAATGGTAAAACGTTAAATCTAGACCCTATTTTATTAGAAATTGATTTAACTGATATCGAAGCTCAGATAGGAGTAATAAGCTTAAGTGATAATGAACTTTCTGACGATGATGGAACTTCATTTAATGTGTCTGGACTTTTACAAGCTTCTAGAGATGCATTTTTAAATGCTGCTTCTTTTGATTTTAGCGCAACGTTTTTTAGACCTCGTGGTCTTGATAACGCTAACGGTAAAGTTTTAATTAATGGTCTTGAAATGAACAAGCAATTTACAGGTCGCCCACAATGGGGGAACTGGGGTGGCTTGAATGATGTACAGCGTAATAGGGAATTCTCCATGGGTTTAACTGCTAATGACTATACTTTTGGTGATGTTGCAGGGACAACGAACATTGTGATGAGAGCTTCTCAATACCGTCAAGGTGGACGTGTTTCATACGCATCTTCAAACAGAAGTTATAGAGGTAGAATTATAGGAACTTATAATAGCGGGTTAATGCAGAACGGATGGGCATACTCATTTTCTGTTGCTCGTCGTTATGGTGATGAAGGTTACCAAGAAGGAACAGTATATGACGCTAACTCGTTTTTTGCTTCAGTAGAGAAAAAAATTAATGACGAGCACAGTTTAAACTTTACAGCATTTTATACGCCTAACCGTCGTGGACGTTCTACAGCGATTACTGAAGAGCAACGTGATTTAAAAGGAATTCAATACAATCCTAACTGGGGTTACCAAGATGGAGAAATACGCAACAGCCGTATTCGTGAAATTGAAGAGCCTGTTTTTATGTTAAACCACTATTGGACACTTAACGAGAAAACAACTTTAAATACAAACATAGGATACCAAACAGGAACTATCAAAAATAGTAGAATTGATAATAACGGAACACGTTTATTATCTACTCTAGATGGTCAAAATTTTTACTCAGGTGGTGCGCGTAATATTTCAGGTAACTATTACCAAAGACTACCTAGTTATTTTTTACGTTTTGATAACCCTACATCTTATAACTATCAGCAAGCATATCTTGCTAGAGAAGAGTTTGTAGCTGATGGACAGATTCCTTGGAATACTATTTATGATGCAAATATTGATAACGACGGAAACGCTCGTAATTCCACTTATATCTTACAAAATGATGTAAATAAGGACAATCAATTCCAGTTTAACTCTATTTTATTCTCTCAAATTTCAGAAAACATAGCGCTTAATGCTAATGTAGCTTTTAGAAATTTAAAGAGTGAAAATTACGCTGAAGTTAGTGACCTTTTAGGAGGAAATGGATATTTAGATATCGATACTTTTTCTCAAGATGCGTCTGGTGATGGATCTGCAACCACAACTGATGACAGTTTTGTACAGAGTGATGTGCGTAACCCAAACCGTATTGTAGGTGTTGGTGATCGTTACAAATACAACTTTGAATTAGATGCAACAACAATTTCTGGTTTTGCTCAAGCACAATTTAAATACTCTTTAGTAGATTTTTATGCAGCTGTAAACGGAGGAACTACTTCATACCAGCGTAACGGTTTGTACGAAAATGGAAACTTTCAAGGGAATAATAGATCTTTTGGGGAAAGTGAAAAACTTGATTTTACAAACTACGGTATAAAAGGTGGTGCAACTTATAAAGTTACAGGTAGACACTTAATAGATATTAATGCAGGATACTTAACTAAAGCACCAAGTATTAGAAACTCATTTAGCAACTCTCGCCAAAATAATGATGTTGTTCGTAATCTTGAAACTGAGAAAATTCAGAATCTTGATTTAAGCTATATATTCCGTTCGCCAATTGTAAAAGCAAGGTTAACTGGTTTTTATAATAAAGTTAATGATCAAACGGACATCAATTTTTACTTTACTGAATCAGTAAGAAATGCTGATGGTGATGGAACTTTTGTACAAGAAGTATTAACAGGAATTGAATCTAGACGTGCAGGGGCAGAGTTTGGTATTGAAGCACAAGTTACACCAACGATTAAATTAAAAGGTGCGGCTTCTATGGCACAGTATGTTTACACTAACAACCCAGACCAATATTTTACTAGTGATGACTTTGATGCATTTAGAGAATTAGGTGATGGAACAACTAATTTGAAAAACATACACGTTG
Organism: Patiriisocius marinus; assembly: GCF_008974325.1. Classification (GTDB taxonomy): domain Bacteria; phylum Bacteroidota; class Bacteroidia; order Flavobacteriales; family Flavobacteriaceae; genus Patiriisocius; species Patiriisocius marinus. Next base: position 1,059,875 of record NZ_BKCG01000001.1, read on the forward strand.
CTGGTGGTCCAGAAAACGCATACCAATTAGGATTTGAATACAGAGATCCAGATTTTTGGTGGGTAGGTGTAACAGGAAACTACTTTAGTAATGCGTATGTAGATGTAAGTTCATTACGTCGTAATGATAATTTTGCAACCGATGTTGATGGACAAATATTTAATGATTACGATCCAGAAGTTGCTCAGGATTTATTACAGCAAGAACAATTAGATAGTTATTCATTAGTAAATGTTGTAGGTGGAAAATCTTGGAAAATAGATGACTACTATGTAGGGTTTTTTGCAACTATTAATAATGTGTTTGATACACGTTATAGAACTGGAGGATTTGAAGATTCAAGAGTAGGAGACTACCGTGGATTAGTTGAAGAATCTAATAGAGAAACTGCAGTGTTCTCAAATAGATACTTCTATGGATACGGTACCACGTACTACCTTAACTTGTACGTAAGATTTTAATCAAAAAATAAAATTTAAATATAATAACGATGAAAACATTTAATTTTTACAAAATAATTGCACTGTTTGTTGCTGCTACATTTGTAGTTTCGTGTGTACAGGATGATGAATTTGACATTCCTAACACAGCAGTTGAGGCTCCAAATCTTGAAGGTGATGTTATTACTATCGATGCATTATACAATGCATTACAACAAGAGATTGCCAACAATGGAAATGAAACATTAACATATGCTGAGTCTAATTTATTCATTGAAGGATATGTTGTTTCAAATGACGAAGCTGGAAATTTCTTCGAAGAAATTATCATGCAAGACAAAGCATCTAATCCTACAAGAGGAGTACGTGTTTTAATAGATGTTAGCCCATTATTTACATATGTAGAATTCGGAAGAAAAGCATATGTTAAGTTAGATGGACTTACAGTAGGTTTTTCTAATGGAGTACTTACTTTAGGAATTCAAGATGGTACTTCAGCTGAAAAAATACCAGAAGCACTATTAGGGGAATATTTAATTAGAGACCCTGAAGTTGCAACTATTGAACCTAAAGTATTAACGTTTTCAGATTTTAATGATGATAACGTAAACCAATACATTCGTTTAAATAATGTACAGTTTGAAGCGAGCCAAGTTTTAGGAGATAATCCTCAAACGTATGCAGGTGGCGCAGAAGATCAATTTGACGGAGAACGTGTTTTAGAAAGCTGTGAATCTGGTCAAACAGTTGTTTTCAGCACAAGTACTTTTGCAGATTATAAGTCTTTATTATTACCTGCAGGTAGTGGAACATTAGATGGACTATTAACTAAGAACTTTTTTGGAGAAGAATTTAATGTAACTGTAAATGATCCAACAACAGTTGCATTAGATAATGATGAGCGTTGTGATCCTGAGCAAGTAGATTGTGGTCTTGCAACAGCTACAGGTTCAAATGTATTATTTACTGATTTCTTTGAAACTCAAGCTCAAAACTCACCAATTACAGGAAATGGATGGACAAACTTTATTGAAGAAGGAACAGAAAGTTGGGAAGCTTATTCTGATACTGGTACAAATGCATCTTTAGGTATTTCAGCAAGAATGGGTTCCTTTAATTCTGGTGATGATAGTTCAATAGGTTGGTTAGTAACACCAGCAATTGATTTTGATGCGCAAGAAGGTGAAACATTCAGTTTTCAATCATCTAACAGTTTCTCAGATGGTAGTGAAATGCAAGTATTAATTTCATTAGATTGGGATGGTACTGCTGCAAATATCCCTAGTGCAAACTGGAGTGAATTACCAGCTGCTTTTATTGTAGGTGATGATGATTTCTTTGGAGATTGGTTTCCTTCAGGAAACGTAAGCTTAGACTGTATAGAAGGTACTGGTCACATCGCTTTTAAATATATTGGTGGTGGAAATGCAGATATTGATGGAACTTATGAAATTGATGAAATAGAGATTCGTTCAAACTAATTAATATATTACATATAAAAGGCGCTCTGTAAAGGGCGCCTTTTTTTATGCTGAAATTTTAAGAACTTCGGAAATATTAAAACCAATACTAATTGTGATTAATCATCAATCTCCGTATCAGGTAATTCCAAAACCGAAGAAGTTTCAAGCTCATTACCAGCAATCCCTTTTATAGAGCCAAAGAGTGCTGAGATATTTTCCTGCACCACCCAAATCTGTTTCTCGCGGGAAGCCCAAATTTTGTGCATTGCCTTCTTTTCAGAATTTAATTGATTGATCATTCCGTCATAGTTTTCTACAATACGTTTAATGTTCTGTACAAACTCATTACTTGTTAAATAAGTATAGAGTAATTCCATTTTATCACCTTTATTTTCCTCACTGGATTTTACAGATTGAGTTTTAAGTAACATTTCTCGTAATACAAATGATACACTTTTAACTTCGTGAAATCCGCAAATCCAAACACCGTCTTTCTCCCCAAAACGATCCATATCGCTTGGAAAAGTTTCGGTTACCAATACTGCAATATCTGCCTTACATTTAATTTGATCTTGTTTTAATTTGTCAATCCAGTCGTTTGCAAAGTTTTTAGTTCGTTTACTTTCGTAAACTATAGCACCACAATTTTGTTGACGAATATTTACAACGCGCTGTATGCAGTCTGCGCCCCTAATTCCTTTACCTACCTCTTCTATTCGATCAAATGGATACGTTGCAGATAAAAGTTCCTCTAAAGCGAGTTCTTGCACTTCTCCTTGCATTTGCATTGATCCTTGTTCCGCTTTTCGTTTCATCTCATCGATAAGCTTTTTTTGATCGTCTAATTGTTTCTGGTATTCACGCTCTTTAAGCAGGTTAGCTTCTTTTTCTTTCGCTCTCGCTTTATCTTCAATCTCTTTCTGCTTTTCTAAAAGTTCTTTTTGAATATTTAGATGTAGTTCTTCGGCTTTTTCTTTTAATTCATTTTCACGTTTTAACAAGTCAATTTCAGCAGTTTTTAATTGTCTGTTTTCTGCTTTTCGTTTGTCATTTTCTTCTTGTAATGCCTTAAGTTGTTGCTCAAAAGTTTCTTTTGTGGATTTTGAAATTTTTTCTTTTTCAGCTATAATTCGTTGTTCTAGTTTTTCTTTGAACAATTCGTTTTCACGTTCTTTTTTAGCTTCAAACTCGGTTTGAGCTTTTTCTAGTTTTTCACGTTCTTGATTGATTGTCTCAGCTAGTTTTGCTTTTTCTTTTTTGAATACTTCGGCTTGTTCGGCAACTTTTCTTTCGTATTCGGCTTTGAATTGTGCTTGTAGTTTTCCAGATAGTGCTTCTTCTACATCAAATTGATGAGCACAATTAGGGCATTGTATTTTATCAGTCATTATTCTCGGCTTTTAATATTTCAGAAGTAAAGGTCATAATAAAATACAAAAAACCCTCACAAAATAGCGGTGCTATTTTAATGAGGGTTCTAGCTTTTGGTTGGTAAGCTATTTATTTAGACTATCTTTTAGTTATAGTAAACTCAGATCTTCTGTTCTTTTGGTGTTGTTCTTCAGTACATTTTCCATCACAAGTTACACGTGGTCTAGTTTCACCATATCCACGAGCAGTCAATCTATTCTCTTTAATTCCTTTCGAAATAATGTATTGACGAGTTGATTGTGCACGACGCTCAGATAATGCTAAGTTATATGAATCTGTAGCTCTACTATCTGTGTGAGATCCAATAGCTATTTCCATATTTGGATACTTTTTCATTACTGAAACTACTTTGTCTAATTCAAATGCAGCCTGAGGCTTAATGTTAGACTTGTCAAGGTCGAACAAAATTGGGTTAAGTACGATTTTATCTTCTACGATTATCTCTTCGATTGGGCGAAGTGTAATAGTTGACTTCACTTTTTCGTCGTTTGCAGATGCTACTGTAGTAGCGTTACTTTCAAAATCAGCTAAAACTGCTTGTACTTCGTGTTCTTTATCACACTCAGCTTTGAAGGATACCATTCCGTTAGCATCAGAGGTTTTAGTTCCTAGCTTGTTTTCGTTAGCATCGTATAAATCTACACGTGCTCCAGAAATAGGCTTCTTAGTATATTCGTTTACAACAAGTACATCGATTGTAACTTCACAAGGAATATCGATTGCTTTTACCATGTAGATATCATCACTTCCTTTACCACCTTTTCTGTTTGAAGAAACATATCCTTCTTCAGTAGTTGGGTCATATTTGTAAGCGAAATCATCTGCTGCACTATTCACTCCAGAACCTAGGTTGTTTACTGCTCCAAATGCATTTCCAGATGCTTCAGCGTAGAATACATCAAGTCCACCAATTCCTTGGTGTCCGTCTGAAGAAAAATATAGTGTTCCGTCGCTAGCAACATATGGAAAAACTTCTTTTCCTTCGGTGTTGATATTGTCTCCTAAACGTTTTGGTGAACCTAAAGTTCCGTCAGTTTGAATAGGAGCCATATAAATATCTGAACCACCTTTACCACCTGGCATATCACTTACAAAGTAAAGTGTTTTACCGTCAGGGCTTAATGCTGGGTGACCTACTGAATATTCATCGCTATTAAATGGAGCAGATACTATTGCTGACCATCCTTTACCAGCAATCATTTCAGCATAGTATAAGTTAATTTGGTTTACACCATCTTCACTTTTGTCATAGTCTCCTTCAAAGTAGTCATTACGATCAAAATACATGCGTTTTCCATCTGCTGAAATAACTGCATTTGATTCGTGATATTTAGTGTTTACATCTCCTTTTACTAATTCAGGATTCTTGATTGTTCCACCTACATTAGTTGCCTTATAAAGGTCTAAGTAAGGTTCTTCGTTCCATTGGTATTTTTTGCGTTTTGTATTTCGTCCAGAAGCAAAGTAGAAATCTTTACCGCTAACTATTCCACCAAAATCAGCATATTTACTGTTTATGTCTTCCATGTTAGTAGCTGTGTAACGAGCTACATCATCCATAATTTTAGGAACATAGTTAGGGTTTTTCATAAAATCCTTTGCTCTCGTATCGTTCGGCTTTAATCCAGCAAATGCTTTCATTTGAGTATTGTACTCAGCATATTTACCGTTTGCTTTTAATGACTGCGCATAATTGAAAACAGCTTCTGGGTTAGGGTTTTTAGCTTTAACAACACGTTTGTAATAAGTTGCTGCTTTTTTAGTATCATTTATAAAAAAGTAACTATTTGCAAGACGTTCGTAAACGTACAAATCTCCGTCACCTTTTTTCAATAGTTTTTGATAAGCTTCAGCTGCATCAGTGTATGCCAATCTATCATACAATTTGTCAGCTTTCTTAGTTTTACTATTCTGGGCAGTGGCAATAGTTGTGCTCACCGCAATAAGTAGAAGTATGGTATATATTTTTTTCATTTGTAATGAAATTAATTGTTGTTAATTAGAAGTATCTAGGTGAACGTAAAGTACGTTTCTTAGTGAATAGGTCAAACGTTAGAATGATTTCGTGAGATGCATTAGCAACAACATTTATGTCTGATGTAATGTGATCATAAGCATATCCAATTCTAACTTCTGGTAATACTTGAAATCCAACAAGTCCACTAAATGAATCGTCTAGTCTGTAAGAAACTCCTAATTCAAATTTCTCATAAAATAATGCATTAAGGTTTCCGTCAAACGATGTTGGAGCATCGAATGCAGACTTAACCATTACAGATGGCTTTAATTTAAAGTTTTCTGAAACTTGGAATACATAACCTGCGGTACCAAAGTAGTGATTAGTTTCGTTTCCATAACGAATACCGTTTTCATCTAAATGAACTGAGTTTAACATATTTGGTACAGAAAATCCTAAGTAGAAGTTCTCTCCATATAGAAATGCACCAGCTCCAATGTTAGGATACGTACTATTGATATCCTGAGAGAAGAATGGGTCATTTTCATCTTGAAGTTCTAAGTCTACTAATCCTACATCGTGAAACGTAGCACCCGCTTTTAAACCTAAGGCTAATTTAAGAGTTTCTCCTAAAGGTAATGTGTATGAGAAATCTGCGTAAACATTAGTTTCGCTAATAGGTCCTAATTCGTCTTTAATTGCAGAAAGTCCTAAACCTACACGATCAGTAGCAGGTCCATGTGCTGAGAACGTATATGTTACTGGAGCTCCATCAAACCCTGACCATTGGTTACGGTATAATGCTGTGAAAGAAATACTTTCTTTAGAACCAGCATATGCCGGGTTTACAACATTCATGTTGTACATATATTGCGTGTACTGCGGGTCTTGCTGGGCATTTACTCCTTCGGTACACAGTACAATACATAATAGTACTAATAATAGCGATAGTTGTTTTTTCATTAGATTGGTATTTATTTTTGTTGTTGTTTTTTAAACGTTGAGTGTATTATTAAACAATTAAATAATTCCCTTAAAATTGTTAGTTTACTCTCAACTATATTTTATCTGTATTCCACCACCTTGTTTTTCTGAAAAAGGTCTCATTGACGATCATTTTGTCAATGAGCTCTTTTTACTAGTGTGGTTTTAGGATCATTTTATTTATTCAAAAACTGTGAATTCTTATAACTTAATCCGTCAAGCCTAGTACAAGTACTAGTTCTTATTAATATTAGTTAGCTTCTCTATTTAAGTAAACAAAACCAGTAGGTGTTTGTCCAAATACAGGATCATCGCCATTTAAGATAAGTACATAGAAATAAGTACCTGTTGGCAACTCATCTCCTTCATCTGTTTGACCACTCCATTGATTTGTGTAGTTAGATAATTCATAAACTACTTTACCTAATCTATTGAAAATTTGTAATTTTTCTATACCAGTACGGTTGTTTAAGAACGTAAGGTCTAAAGAATCATTAAATCCATCACCATTAGGAGATATACCTTCTGAAATTCTACAGAATTCATTGTTTGTGTATAAATTAACGACTGTTGAAGCTTCACCCATACAACCATCTGCATTAGTAACTACTACAGTATAAGTTTGAGTAGTTGAACCAGCTGGTAAATTAAAAGTATAAGTGCTATTAGTTTCTCCACTTAAGATCTCGTCATTTCTGAACCATTGGTAAGTAACACCATCTTCACTTGCTGTTGCTGTGATTGTCGTATCAAAATCAGGACAAACTTCAATATCATCTTGATCTAAATTTACTGTAACAGGGTCTGAAATATTAACTGTTACTTCGTCAGTAACAATACAACCATCAGCAGTTGTAACTGTTAATGTATAAGTACCGCTTACTTCAACAGTAATTGTTGTGTCAGTTGCACCAGTGCTCCATTCGAAAGTAGCGCCTGTAGTATCTCCTACAATATTAGGAATAATATCATATGATTCATTATTACATAAAATAACATCAGGTCCTAAATCAACATCAGGTACTGGATTAACAATTACATCAACGGTAAATACACCTACACTACAAGGAGGAACAGTTACTGTAACAGTATGTATTCCTGTAGTAGTCGGAACATAAATTGCATCTGTAGAAACTACAGCGCCAGTTGCATCCATCCATTCGTAAGTAACAGTGCTTAAATCAACACCTGCATTTGTAGGTGTAGCATCAAGTCCAGTAAAGTCTGCATTTGCACAAAATTCAGCTTCAGTAGGTAGTCCAGAAGTAACAACTATAGGATCTAAAATAATTAAATTAAAACTTGTTGTGCTAAAGCAATTAGGTTGGTCTAACCTTTCTACTCTTACAAAAATCGTTTCAGGATTTGTTGTATTATTATAAGCTGTTGGAGTTGCTATTGGGTTATCTCCTGAATCAGCATCTTCTTGAGAATTATGGAAAGTTATAACGTGAGCCGCTGCGTCTAATCCATCTAATAATTCAGTAATTGTCTCTTCTAAGTTGAATGTTGCAGTTCCACCACCTTCATTACATTCTTCAAGATCAGCTGGAGCAATAATTACTGGAGCTTCACCTTCAGCAACTAAAAATATATCATCAATTGCAAGGTCATTTCCACAAGCAACAAAAATATCATTTACAAATACGATTTGTACTTCGGTGTTAGCACCAGAGTTAAAACCAAGTGAAAAGCGTAACCATTGTGGGTCACTTTGGTTTACTACTTCTTCAGTAGTTCCTTGTTCTATAAGTGTACCATCTAATTGTTCAACACGGTAAATTATTCTAGATGGATCTCCACCACCTGGACAAATATTAGTGTCTGTGTCATATACTGTAGTCATCCAAAAACCAAAGAAATGTTCAGTATTAGCTTCAACTGATAAAGTTCTTCTATAAAGTTCAGCTTCTGCAGGAAGTTCAGATGGGTTGAAGAAAATCATTCTTCCGTTAGTATCATCTTCTGTATGGTCTTCTAGGTCTTGGAACCAACCATTGTTTAATCCAGCTGAAGTATTAGATACAATATATTCATTTGCGCCTATTTGGTCAACACCATCATAAAGATTTAATGTTGTATTTGGGTCACTTACTAAACCTGTTCCAGTTCCAAAGTCTTCATTGAAAGTAGTGTCGTTACAATCAAAGAAGCTACATCCAGTTTCTTTTGTTACTACTACATCATCAGTAAATTCTTCAAATGATCCATCAGGTAATTCAACTACTAAAGCAGCCGTATAGGTTGTTGTTGTAGTTGGACAAACGTTTAAGATTGCATCAGTACCAATTACAGTACCTGCAGCATCACGCCACTCAAAAGTACTTGAGTTAATAGGAGCTCCATTAGGAACAAATCTCCAGTTTTCATTTGTTGCTGACCAAGCACCTACATTTCTATCTTCAGGTACACTAAATTGTGTTAAGTCATTTCCTTGTAATCCTAAAGCTGCAAGACCGTCATTCCATCCATCACAAGATGGTTTGTCAATTAAGTTAACATCAATAACATTTAATGATTCGTATAAAAGTATTTGTTGTGTTGTGGTAATACCAGCACAAGCACCACCAAAATGAGGTACCATATTAAAGTTCAATACAAAAATTCTATAAGGAGCTGTACCAGTAACAAAGTAGTTAATACGAGTTGGGTCTGGGTTTGTTGCAGGGTTTAAATCGTGAAATGCACCAAATATTGTGTTTAATGGGAAACTAGCATCGGCACTTGGAATCATATCTGCTGGATCTATATTCCATCCATTAAATCCACCAGCTAATCCTACGTCAAATGTTATTTGACCATTTGCACCTATTACAATATCGTTATAATCAACACCATAATAATTAAATGTAAAGTCTAAAGGTATAGCATTTGTCCATCTATCATCAATTGTTAAGTTGGTTGGAGTACCACCAGTTAAAGGAGGTAAGTCACAAAGCGGTCCTTGAATAAGGTATTCTTCTGTTCCTCTATTTGGGATAGCAATGTAGTCTGCAGCTAAGTCAATACATTCAGTTTCACAATCCAAAGCTACATCTGGACCAGCGTCAAGTATTTCACAGCTTCCTGTTGCTTGACAACTAATAGTTTCAGAGGTAAAATCACAGTTTAAATCACCAGTTTCTACTGTAAAAGATACTACTGCAGTTGGATCATATGTTCCAAAAGTAAGTGTTCCTGGAGCAGTAGCTGTTTGAGGCGCACTACCTTGGTCATCAGTAACCGTTATTGCAGTGCTACTTCCTAAGTCTGCAATTACAACATCAATACTATAGAGTTGACCTGTTTCACACATACCATCATTTACGAAAGAGATGTCTGGAGCTGTACAACTTAAACAGTTGATATCAAAGTTCCAAGGAATAAATAATCCATCAGCACAACTTGTAGAACCATCAGAGTCAATACCGATAGTAATTGTGTCGCCAGTAGATTCATAAGTAATACCTGTTAATTGTCCTGCAGTACCATAAGGAGTACCTGCATTTAAATTTGTTACACCATCAGTATCAAGGACAATTAATTCGTCAAAATTGTTTTCTACAGTTCCGGCATTGAATACAAGCCTTAATGGAAAACCGGTATCACTTATAAATGTAAAAGTAGTGTTGTCATTGTCGCTATAACAATAAGTAGTGTTTAAAGTTCCATCAGCACAAACAACTGTTGTGGTGGTTTGTCCATAGCTCAATCCTACGCATAAAAAAACCATCATAGATACGATGGCATTACGCCCAGACTTAACTAGGTTGTAGAACTTGCTAACATTTTCGAAGGGTAATAGTAGGTTCATCAAGATTTTTTTTCGGTGTTATTTAGTCAATAAATTTAATTAAATATATACAGTCGCATACACAAAAGGTGTATTTTAGATGTAAGGTTGTTAATTTCGGTTTAAAGGTAGGGTTTTTTCTTAAAATTTTCACTGCTTTTAATAAAATGTTAATCCTATTATTTTGATAGGGTAATTTTAGCCTTAACGTTAGTTCATTGCATATTTTTAGTCAATTATCTACATTTAAGGGTTTTATTGTAAATGTTAAAAAAACAGGAAAATGATCGCTAATTCCTCCTAAATATTTAGGTCCTGCATAGGTTCGAAATGGATGACCTTTATAGGGTCCTTCAAATACCTGAACAGATTTAAGATTGAATATTTCAGCAGTATCAAATCTAAAGGCATTTCCGTATTGTTGGATAAAGTTTTGAGATACTAATATTTGATCAAATAAATTCCAATTTCCTTTGTGAGTTAAGCTTCCATGATCTCTTGTGTGTAGTAGTTCCATTGGGTTATATAAGTTTTCAGAAACTAGTTCTTGAATACTTTTGCTAAATGGATCATCATTGAAGTCGCCCATAATAATAATTTTAGCATCGTTGTTTTTACTTCTTATTTCTGAAATAATCTGTTTGTTAATTTTGGAAACTTTTAAACGTGAAGGTTCAGTCAATTCAGCTCCAGCTCTTCTAGAAGGCCAATGATTTACTAATATGTTGACCCTTTGTCCAGCAATCTCACCACTTACTTGAAGTATATCTCTAGTAAAATCTTTTTCTCCATCCTCTTCAATAAACTCAACGGGATGCGCCTTTTTAGATTCAATTTTTAAAAATTCTTTTCTGTAAAGTAAAGCAGTATCAATACCTCTTTCATCTTTAGAATCAAAATGTACAAAGCCGTAGTTGTATTGCTTTAGGGATTTAGAGGATATTAATGCCTCTAATACACTTGCGTTTTCAATTTCAGCTAGACCTATAATTATAGGTGGTTGGTTTGTTTGTTCACTTCCTATTTTTTTTATTATTGCCCCTAAATTTCGAATTTTTTTATCAAACTTGTTTTTATCCCAACGTAAACGGCCTTCTTTTGTAAAATCATCATCGTGCGTTTTAGGATCATTTATTGTGTCAAATAGATTTTCTACATTATAAAATGCAATAGTAAATTTAATCCAAGAAGCAGTAGTTTCAGGCATAGCCAAAATTTTAAGGATAGATTATTGGCTAATATACAAAATCAATATTGGTGCAAGTTTATTTATATATTAGGTAATATGTTAATTTGCTCCAAATTTCAAAATAAGGTTTATAAGGGTTTCGTACCTTTATAATTCAAATCAGATTATGATAGAAGAAGCTAACATTGAATATGAAAGAACGATATTAATTGGTCTTGTTACTCAGCAACAAAATGAGGATAAGTCAAATGAATATCTTGACGAACTTGAGTTTTTAGCCTACACCGCTGGTGGAGAGGTGTACAAAAGGTTTGTGCAAAAAATGACTGCGCCTAATCCTAAAACATTTATTGGGAAAGGTAAAATGGAAGAAGTTCAGGCTTATATTGCCCAACACGGTATTACAACTGCAATTTTCGATGATGAACTTTCACCGGCTCAACAAAAGAATATTGAAAAAATACTAGAATGTAAAATTATAGATAGAACAAATCTTATTCTAGATATTTTTGCTCAAAGAGCTCAAACAAGCTACGCACGTACGCAAGTTGAATTGGCCCAATATGAATACTTACTTCCACGACTTGCAGGAATGTGGACTCACCTAGAACGTCAAAAAGGGGGAATAGGTATGCGTGGTCCTGGTGAAACGGAAATTGAGACAGATAGACGTATTGTTCGTGACCGAATTACTTTATTAAAACAAAAAATTAAAAAAATTGATAAGCAAATGGAAGTGCAGCGCGGAAATCGTGGTGCACTTGTGAGAGTTGCTTTAGTAGGTTATACCAATGTTGGTAAATCAACATTGATGAATGTAATTAGTAAAAGTGATGTATTTGCTGAGAATAAGCTATTTGCTACTTTAGATACTACTGTGCGTAAAGTGGTAATAGGAAACCTTCCTTTTTTACTTACCGATACGGTTGGTTTTATTAGAAAGCTCCCTACTCAATTAGTAGACTCATTTAAAGGTACTCTTGACGAAGTTCGTGAAGCAGATTTATTACTCCACGTTGTAGATATCTCGCACGAAAGTTTTGAAGATCATATTGCATCGGTTGGGAAAACACTTGATGAAATAGGTGCTTCAGATAAACCAGTGATTATGGTTTTTAATAAAATTGATGCCTATGAGCCTGAAGTTATAGATGAAGATGATTTAATAACTGAAAAAACTGAAGTGCACTACACTTTAGATGAATGGAAAAAAACTTGGATGGGACGTGTAGATGGTGATGCTATTTTTATTTCGGCTTTGCAAAAAGAAAATTTTGATGAATTCCGAAAGCTAGTTTATGATAAAGTACGTGATATTCACGTAACTCGTTTTCCATATAATAGTTTTCTATATCCGGAAGAATACGTTGAATAATAGCGATTAAGAATTTTAAAGATTAAAGTATTTTGAAATAGAAAAAGCCTCAACACTATTGTGTTGAGGCTTTTTTATTATGAACTAAATAAATTTAGATTAATCTATCTCTTAGAAAGAGTAGTTTAAACCAAATAACCAGTAGCTCTGTAACTCGTTATCTACATTGTCAAAAGATGGTGTTTCACCAGTTCCTTCAACAAAGTTTGTTGTTGCGTAGTTAACAGCTTCTTGCTGGTTTCCACGAAGACCAAATTCAAGTCCAACTCCAATTCCTTTCCAGAATGTATATCCTAAAGAGTTTATCCAAGTAAAGTTTGATAAGTCAGAAGACTCATAACTTTGGAAAGCAGACAGGTTAGTTTTAAAGTTAACAGGTCCTAATTTACGTGTGTAATCAACTAAGATTTTTGCATCTAAAGAAGATTGGAAAATTGCGTCGTTATCAGCAAATACAAAATTGTAGTTTAATGGGTGAACTACAACAACAAGATTTTCAATAGGAGTCCAAGTAACACCAATACCTGCGTCTAAATAACCTGGGTCATTAAAATTGTTTAATATAGTAGTACGGTATTCTAATAATCCAGATGCTGCTAAGTTTTTAGCAATATTTCTTCCGTATAAAGAAGAAATGTTAAATACATCTGAAGCTTCTTTAAAGCTATCGTCATCAGTACTATCGTCTTTATCGTCAAATTTGATCCAGCTTAAATTTACATTAAGTGCGTTTCTCCAGAAGAATTTTTCTTGCTTAAGATTAGCAAATCCATTTACTGTAGCTCCAATGTTTCCAGAGTTTAAGTTAGGAGTACCTTGTCCAAACCAGTTGTTGAAACTAGAGATACTAGCCCCTACAGTACCAAATGCACCATATTTCCAACCTGGTAATGCGTCAATTTTAGCTTGAATTGCATTAGCTTCACCTTGAAGAGCTTTAGCTGCAGCTTCTTTTTCAGCTTTTTGAGTTTTAAGCTCTTCTGTTGTTTGTGCATTCATTGAAGAAATACCTACAAACATTACAAATAATAAAAGTAATTTTTTAGTCATTTTATATAAGTTTAATTAATATTAAATATTGAATAATATTGCCTACAAAGGTAGTATTTCTTTTAAATACTTGTATATAAAACGCGTGGTCTAGCGTGTTTTTAGTCTGTTATTTGTAGTCGTAAATCGAAAACTTGAGAGTGTTTTTTTTACGATATAGTTTCGTGTTGTACTATTTGTAGAAAAATAGTTTACTTCTTTGCTTTATATAAAGGAACTGAAGAACAGGCCTCGCCATACAAAATACTTTTAGCAACGGGTTGTATTTTGGAAATAAGAAATCCGTATGCTGCTGCTGGGATAGGTTTGTCTGCACAACCTTTAATGATTACGGGCTTGTCTCTATATTCTTCAATATTAAATGTATTGAGTATTTCGAAAAAGAGAATTGTTTCTAATTCCTGTGGTGTGCCAATAATTGCTTTTTTGGCATATGGAGAAAGTTTTGTAGTAATTAGCATAAAAGCCCAAGCGGGAATAATTGCATCAGTACTACAAGTAATGGATACATATTGGTTTTTGTAAGTTTCCCAATTGTGGTTTTCAACTTCATTTCTAAAGTCTTTCTCCCTTAAAACTATTCCTTCAAGTAACCAAGGCGCAATATCAACCACAGCTCTTTGCCCTGAAGGATACAGTGCTTCAAGATCTATCGTTTTTAAAACGCTATTAGCGACTCTATTAATAATTTCTTCTGCCATAATATATTAAAGCATTCCTAGTTCAAGCTTTGCTTCTTCGCTCATTAGATCCTGTGTCCAAGGCGGGTCGAATGTGATTTCAACTTCTGCATCTTTAATCATTTTTAAAGATTTAACCTTGTCTTCAACTTCAACAGGCAACGTTTCTGCAACTGGACAATTAGGAGTTGTAAGTGTCATCAGTATTTTTACTTCATTGTCTTCGTTTACGAATACATCGTAAATTAATCCCAATTCATATATATCTACTGGAATTTCTGGATCATAAATAGTTTTTAAAACTTTTACTATTTTTTCACCTAATGCTGCTGTGTCTATTTCTTCTTCCATGCTATTATTAGCTGTTTAATTTTGCTTGGTATGCTGTTGCATACATTTTGAGTTGCTTAATCATGGAAACCAATCCATTTGCTCGAGTAGGGGATAAATGTTCTTTTAGCCCAATATCGTCTATAAATGACATTTCAGCATTAAGGATATCTTGTGGTTTCTGATTATTAAAAACACGTATTAATATAGCTATAATACCTTTGGTAATAATAGCGTCACTATCTGCTGTAAATGTTACCTTGTCTCCATCAAGTGAGGCATCTAACCAAACTTTACTTTGACAACCTTTAATTATTTTATCGTCTGTTTTTTGTGTGTCGTCAATGAGAGGTAGCGATTTCCCTAAATCTATCATATATTCATAACGTTGCATCCAATCATCAAACATTTCAAATTCTTCAACAAGATCTTGTTGTATGGATTCAATACTCATAATTATTTAGCTTTTTTAGCAGTTAAAAGTGGGCTTCTGTCTGTTTTTGAATATAGAGTTAGTACTCCATCCTTTATACCGTAAGAGCCAGTATTTTTAAGTGCATTCATGTATGCGCGTTCAGTTTTCATTACTGAATCTTCACAATATGCTTCAGTAGCTTTTAATAAACCTACGTTTAGTGCTAATGCATCTACCGAATAATCTCCCGAAAATTGATTACAGCCAGCGTTTCCACTTATAATTTTTTCCAAAGCGTTAAATTCTAGTGTTATGCTCTCAGAAGTATTTATAACATTATTTATTGATGCAACATTGTAACTTCCACCTAGTGTTATATTGCTAGCTGTGTTTATTACCTCTTTTGTTTCTTTGCAGTTAATAGTTAATAACATTAAACAGGTAGCTGTAATAATTGTGATTAGTTTTTTCATAAGTTTGTGATTAAGATAACATCATTTTTGCCTTTTTAACAGCACTTACTAGGGCATCCACTTCTTCAATTGTATTGTAAAAAGCAAATGAAGCACGAACTGTTCCTGGTATATTAAAAAAGTCCATAACTGGTTGCGCACAATGGTGCCCTGTTCTTACGGCTATTCCTAATTTGTCAATAATAGTGCCAATATCATATGGATGTAAACCTTCAATGTTGAAAGAAATAACCGAAGTTTTTTCGCTTCCTGTACCGTAAATTTTAAGGCCCTCTATTTCTAATAATTTTTTATTTGCATATTCAAGAAGCATTTCTTCTTGTTTTGCTATTTCAGAAAAACCAATAGTATTTAAATAATCTATGGCGGCTCCAAATGCAATTCCACCACATATATTAGGTGTTCCTGCCTCAAATTTATGAGGTAAACCGGCATAAGTTGTTTTTTCAAAACTTACTTCAGCAATCATTTCACCTCCACCTTGGTAAGGAGGTAATTTTTCTAGCCAAGCCTCTTTTCCGTATAAAATTCCTACACCAGTTGGCCCACACATTTTATGAGCTGATGTTACATAAAAGTCGCAATCTAAAGCTTGGAAGTCTACTTTAACATGCGAACAAGCTTGTGCGCCATCTATTAAAACAACGGCACCAACTCTGTGTGCTTGATCAATAATAAACTTTATTGGATTGATAATACCAAGTGCGTTCGAAATATGATTTACAAAAACAAGTTGTGTTTTATCATTTAATAGATCCACATAGGCGTCCATATCTAAAACACCTTCTTGATTCATTGGGATCACTTTTAAAACAGCTCCTGTGCGTTCGCAGAGCATCTGCCAAGGCACAATATTCGAGTGGTGTTCTAATGCCGAAACAATAATTTCATCACCTTTTTTTAATAAACTTGTAAAACCACTAGCAACAAGATTTATACTGTGCGTAGTTCCTGAAGTATAGATTATTTCAGAAGTTTTTGAAGCATTAAAATGTTCTTTAATGGTATTTCTTGCTGCCTCATATTTATCTGTTGCCTCCTGAGAAAGTGTGTGAACACCCCTGTGTATATTAGCATTGTAATTACTGTAATAATCAACAATACAGTCAATTACTTGCTGAGGCTTTTGCGATGTAGCAGCATTGTCTAAATAAACAAGTGGGTATCCATTTACTTTTCTAGAAAGTATAGGGAAGTCTTTTCTAATTTCGTTTACATCAAACATAAATCAATTCTCTTTTCTGAAATTTTAAAATACGACTATAAGCTCTATTTGATGTAATTGATGTTACATCTACTAGACTTCAAAACCTAAATTGACACCAATTTTATCAGCAATCAATTTATTAATTCTAGCTTTTAATTCTGGTATTTTCACACTCTCAAGTACTGTGTTTGCAAAGGCATACATTAAAAGAGCTCTCGCTTCTTTCTTAGCAATACCACGAGATTGTAAGTAGAACATTGCATCTTCATCTAACTGCCCAATAGTACAACCGTGAGAACATTTAACATCATCAGCAAAAATTTCTAATTGAGGTTTAGCGTTAATTGTTGCTTTGTCGCTTATTAAAATGTTATTGTTTTGTTGAAAAGCATCAAGCTTCTGAGCTTCCTTTTCAACATAAACTTTACCATTAAATACGCCTGTTGAACTACCGTCAAAAATACCTTTGTAGTCTTGGTGACTTTCACAATTTTCAGCTATATGATGTACTAAAGTATTGTGGTCAACGTGTTGTTTACCTTCAATAATTGTTACTCCATTTAATATAGAATCGCAACCTTCTCCCTGCTGGACAAAGTTTAAGTTGTTACGAGTAATTTTTCCTCCAAATGAAAATGTATGTACACTACAAATACTATCGCGCTCTTGAGAAACAAAAGTGTGGTCAATTAATGAAGCGTTTTCATTGTCATTTTGAATTTTATAGTAATCTACGTATGCTCTTTTTTCGGCGAATATTTCGGTTACCGAATTTGTAAGCACCGCATTATCACTTAAGCTTTGATGTCGTTCAATAATTTGTACGTGAGCATTTTCTTCTACAATAATTAAATTACGAGGTTGTAATAAAACTGCAGCTTCATTGCCAGTAGCAAAATTAATTATCTCAATAGGCTTTTGTGCTTCAATATGCTTAGGAATTCTAATATAAGCACCCTCTTTTGTGAAAGCTGTATTAAGCGAAGTCAGGCTATCTTTTTTAGCCGCTTTATTAAAATATGTTTCAATAACAGGCTTATACTTATCTTTGTTTAAAGCAGATGACATTAAACAAACATCAATTTTATCGTGCGTTGAAGCAGATAAAAATGAGCTGTATACACCATCAACAAAAACTAATTTGTATGTGTCAATATCGTGTAGGAAATATTTTTTGACATCCTTAAATTCAATTGCAGTATCACTTTTAGGAAAAATACTGTAGTCCTTTTTAAGCAACGAATTTAAAGAGGTGTATTTCCAAGCCTCTTCTTTTTTTGTTGGGAATCCTTCTTCTTCAAAAGTTTTCATCGCTGCAGTACGTAATTCGTGTAATGGCGAATCTACCTCAAGATGATCTTCGAAGGCAATATATGTTGATTGTAATTTTTCTTTTAAACTCATCTTTAAAATTCAGAATTCGGAGTTTAGTTTTTGCTTAATAATAGCAGCTACTAAACGTTGAATTGTTTAAACCAATTCTTCTTTAATCCAGTCATAACCTTTAGCTTCTAGCTCATAAGCTAGTTCTTTAGTACCTGACTTTACAATTTTTCCATCCATTAAAACATGAACAAAATCTGGAACTATATAATCTAATAATCGCTGGTAGTGAGTAATCACTATTACAGCATTGTCTTTACTTTTAAGTTTGTTAACACCATTTGCAACAACTTTAAGAGCATCGATGTCTAATCCAGAATCTGTTTCATCAAGGATTGCTAGTTTTGGTTCTAGCATTGCCATTTGAAAAATTTCGTTTCGTTTTTTCTCTCCACCTGAAAACCCTTCGTTTAATGAACGAGATAAAAACTTACGATCTATTTCTAATAAATCAGCTTTCTCTTTAATCATTTTTAACATTTCAGAAGCTGGCATATCTTCCAGTCCTTTTGCTTTACGGTTTCCATTGATGGCAGTTTTGATAAAGTTAGTTACCGAAACACCTGGAATTTCAACTGGATATTGAAATGATAAGAACACACCTTTGTGAGCACGTTCTTCTGGGTCCATTTCAGTTATATCTTCGTTGTTAAGTGTTATCGAGCCTTGCGTCATTTCAAACTCTTCTTTTCCTGCTATAATTGATGCAAGTGTACTTTTTCCAGCACCGTTAGGTCCCATTATTGCGTGAACTTCACCAGCATTAACCTGTAATGAAACACCATTTAAAATATCCTTGTCATCTACACTTGCGTGTACGTTTTTAATGTCTAACATACCTATTTTTTAGCTTTCGCTGTTTTATTTTCAATTTTTACATCTGCCTTAGAAGGCTTTGGACTCACTTGTATTATTTCAACGATGGTAAGTATCTTATCCCATCCTTCTACACCTTCTTCTTTGTCGTTTAATAAGCCAGTTACAACAACTGGTACCATATCAAAATCATCATTTTTTACAGGTGCTACTTTTTCTGCTAATTCGTGCATTTTCTCGTTTACCTCAACACCGTAAATAAAGTCTTTTCCTTTTAGAACGGCTGCGTCAGCAACATAAATAAATTCTCCTTTGTATACTGCAAGATTAGAATTTTTAGTAGTTAGAAGTTCTTCTGAAACTTCTTTCTTATCCGGATTCTTACAAGCTGAAACTGCAATTATAAATGCAATTAATACAAGTATTTTTTTCATATTTATTTTTTGTTAGTTAATGCAATTTATCCAACAGATCCTTCAAGGCTAATCTCTAAAAGTTTTTGAGCTTCTACAGCAAACTCCATTGGAAGTTTGTTTAATACCTCTTTACTAAATCCATTTACAATTAAAGCAATAGCTTTTTCAGTATCAATACCTCTTTGGTTACAGTAAAATATTTGATCTTCACCAATTTTACTTGTAGTTGCTTCGTGTTCTATTTGAGCACTTTTGTTTTTTACTTCAATATATGGGAATGTATGTGCTCCACAAGCATTACCCATTAAAAGTGAATCACATTGAGAGAAATTACGTGCGTTATCTGCGTTAGGGCTAATTTTCACAAGCCCGCGGTAACTGTTTTGTGATTTCCCTGCTGAAATACCTTTAGAGATAATAGTACTTTTAGTGTTTTTCCCAAGGTGAATCATTTTAGTACCTGTATCTGCTTGCTGATAATTATTTGTCACTGCAATAGAGTAAAATTCTCCAATTGAATTATCTCCCTTAAGAATACAACTAGGATATTTCCAAGTTACAGCACTACCGGTTTCAACTTGTGTCCAAGAGATTTTAGCGTTTTTCTCACATAAACCTCTCTTTGTTACAAAATTGTAAACACCACCTAGTCCTTCACTATTACCAGGGTACCAGTTTTGAACAGTAGAGTATTTTATTTCAGCATCGTCTAAAGCAATTAGCTCGACAACTGCTGCGTGTAATTGATTTTCATCTCTACTTGGTGCAGTACAACCTTCAAGGTAACTTACGTAGCTACCTTCATCTGCAATAACTAAAGTGCGTTCAAATTGTCCTGTACCTGCTTGGTTTATTCTAAAGTAAGTAGATAATTCCATTGGGCATCTAACTCCTTTTGGAATGTAGCAAAAAGATCCATCACTAAATACAGCACTGTTTAATGCCGCATAAAAATTATCAGTTGTAGGAACAACTGTTCCTAGATATTTTTTTACAAGTTCAGGGTGTTCTTTGATAGCTTCTGAAATAGGCATAAATATTATTCCTTTTTCACCTAACGTCTTTTTAAACGTAGTTGCTACCGAAACAGAATCAACAACAATATCCATTGCTATGTTGTTCATTTTCTTTTGCTCGTCTAGCGAAATACCAAGTTTCTTGTACATCGCCAAAAGCTCAGGATCAACATCATCTAGCGTTTTATTAGGATCTACATCTGTAGGTGCAGAATAATAAGCTATTGATTGAAAATCTGGTTTTTTGTAATTTACATTAGCCCAGTCTGGTTCCTCCATAGATTGCCATACCTTGAAAGCTTCAAGTCTCCAGTCAGTCATCCATTGTGGTTCATCCTTTTTCTTAGAAATCGCTTTAACGATATCTTCGTTTAGGCCAATAGGAAACGTCTCAGATTCAATATCTGTATAGAAACCATACTCGTATTCTTTCGTTTCGAGTTCCTTTTTTAAATCGTCTTCAGTATATTTACTCATATATCAATTATAAATTCTGAAATATCAGAATTATGAATTATTTAATTATAGGGAAAAAGATTCTCCACAACCGCACGTACGGTTTGCATTTGGATTATTAAATACAAAACCTTTTCCATTTAGTCCACCGCTATACTCTAGCGTGGTACCTACCAAGTATAAAAAGCTTTTTTTGTCTACTGCTAAACGAACGTCATTCACTTCAAATAGCTTATCATCATCCGTCATTTCTTTATCAAACTTAAGCTCGTAAGACAAACCAGAGCAACCTCCACTTTTAACACCCACGCGTACATAGTCTTGTTCAACTTGAAAACCGTCTTCGGCCATCAATTGTCCAATTTTAATTTTAGCACCTTCGCTTACTGTGATCATATAATATAGATTTATTCTAAATTAGGCTGCAAATATACGATATATCGCTCTTTTTTCACAGCCTAAAATATATTAATACTGTATCGCTCCATAGGGTTAATTTATGGGCGTTTCAGAATAGTGAATTGGTCGATTTATAAAATCTAACTTACAGCGCTTATTTTCTGTAATAAAAGCTTAACGAAATAACTTATTTTGAAAAGTGAAGATTAATTAGGGCCTTGATATGCTGGATTATTAGCCAAGTTAGGATCTGAAAGGCTTAGTAGAAAAGCTTTTAGTGCTGCTTTATCCTCTGGGCTAAGTTGAACACCACCTTGTGCAACTGATTTCATTAAAGGGTCAATGGTTTCGGAAAAAACAAGTCCTTCGCTATAATGGTTTATAACTTCGTCCAATGTTTCAAATCTACCATCATGCATGTATGGAGCAGTATATGCTAAGTTTCGCAATGAGCCACTTTTAAACAATCCAAATTGATTAGGGTCTCCAGTAAATTGACCTAAACCTAAATCTGTGAAAGTTTCATCTAAGCCATTATTGTGGAAATCATTGTCTGTCCATAATGGATTGCTTGGACTTCCGTGACAATGAAAGCAATCACCTCTATCTTCGTCTAAAAAAACAGCTAAGCCTTCAGCTTCAAGAGGGCTTAGGGTTGCTTCATTGCGTAAGTGTCTGTCAAATTTAGAATCACCAGAAACAATAGTTCTAATAAATTGAGCAATGGCTTTTGTAACTAATTCTTTGGTAATTAAAGTAGTGCTAAATGCCTGTTCAAATTCTAAAGTATAATCTGCATCAACTGATAGTGTTGCAACAACATTTTCCCAAGTATTGTTCATCTCTACAGGATTTGTAACAGGACCTAGAATTTGTTGTTCAATAGTTTGTGCACTACCATCCCAATTAAAGGAATTTGTAGTGTTCCAAGCAAGGTTGACTAATGGCATAGAGTTTCTAACCCCTTGTTCTCCAGTAATTCCAATACTAAATTGTTGTTGATCACTAAAGCCTTGAGTAGGTCTATGGCATCCTGCACAAGATAATGTGTTGTCTGCAGAAAGCGCTGTGTCAAAAAATAATTTTCTTCCTAACGCTATTCCTTCTTCGGTTAATGGGTTGTCTACTGGAATTGAAGGAGCAGGAAGAAGTGTGTTGAAAATTACTGGAATATCAATTGAAGCCGGCACTGGTATATAACCTCCTTGGTTGTCATCGGTATCATCTTTACACGAAGCAAATAATAGGATTAAACAACCAAGAAGAATATTCAATTTCATAATTAATTAGTTTACTGTACCAAGTGTAAATACATCTTGTCCGTTAGCTTCCATCAATAATTGAGCAGCATTGTTACCCATTAACATAGTGTTGAATTCATTTAAATCCCATGTGTTTGGATTTTTAAACCATTCAGCTATGTTCGCTTTTACTTCAATTGTAGTTGTATCACCTTCAACAGTAACAGTTCCTAAATTAATAGCTATTGAAGTATCTTCACGAGTTACATTTTCAGTCATTGCATCTGTAGGAGCACTTATTGTATGAAAGTTAAATGGACTTTCAATTCCTGCGTCGTTAATAAATTTTCCGTCTAATTGTTGGTAATGGTATCCACCACCCATCGGGTCTGGAACATTCCAAGATGCAGCATTTAAATCAGCATAAGCATTCGAAGTGTTTTCTGCTTCTGTAAAACCAAAACGCATTGTTAAACTATAAGTTCCTTCTGGTATCGTTGTACTGTCAAAAGATAAACCTGTTCCCTCTGAAGAGTTAACTAATAAATAGTCTTGAGATGGACTTACAACGGTTCCGCTTTGCGAAGTAAAAGCTACATCGGTGATTAAATAGCGCAATCTCGTAAACGTCATTACATCTCCATTTGCATTTATATATTCTGTGTTGTCAAAATTAGATGTTGTAATTTCTTCCCCATCAAAGTTTTGCGTGAATGATATTGTTACATCTGTATTTTGAGTAATTATACCACTGTCGTCATCATTGTTACAAGAAATAATAGCTGTTGCTAAAACGAACAATAAGCTTATTTTTTTCATCTGAAATATTAATTTTTATTATTATTTAATTTTTATTACCACAACGTCTTTAATTCCTCTATTGGTAGTGATGTCATTATCGTTACTTTCAGTATT
This sequence comes from Patiriisocius marinus, assembly GCF_008974325.1. Classification (GTDB taxonomy): domain Bacteria; phylum Bacteroidota; class Bacteroidia; order Flavobacteriales; family Flavobacteriaceae; genus Patiriisocius; species Patiriisocius marinus. The sequence goes on from NZ_BKCG01000001.1 coordinate 1,083,283, forward strand.
CCCAACTAGAACAATTGAGTTGTCTTGCGTTTGAATTAAAGCGTCTCCAAAGTCTAAGCCTGAACCTCCAGCTGTGTATGAGTATTTTAAGTTTCCGTTGGCACCAATTGTCATTAACATTATATCGTTTTGACCATAGTTGTTTGTATAATCTCCTGAACCACTTCTAGAATTTCCTACGATTGCAAAATCTCCGTTGTTAAGTTTTTTTATGTCTCTAGCAGAATCGAATGATGCACCACCATAATTTTGTTCCCAAACAATAGCACCATCATCATTAAACTTTACGGCCCAAACATCTGCATTTCCATATAGGTTGCTTACATCCTTATCTGAACTTCGTGTGTCTCCCACTAGAATGTAGCCATTATCAGTTGTTTTTGCTACAGCATATGATATGTCAATTTCGCTACCGCCAAATGATTTTGTCCATAATTTATTTCCATTAACGTCTAAGCGTACTGCCCAAAAATCATAACTTCCTTTATCATCTGTAATGTCAAAATCAACACTTTCAGAAGCTCCGGTCATTAAGAAACCACCGTCATTTGTTTCAATTGCATCATAGCTACGGTCGTTATTAGAACCGCCAAAATAGCGTCTCCATAGTTTATTTCCGTTAGAGTCCATTAAAATTCCCCAAAATTCGCCTACACCGTGAAGTACACCACGAGTGTCGTCATTTCCGCTAGTTGTAGCATCATTTCCTTCGCCACCACTAGCTGTTACATCTAAGAATCCTGTAGCAAAAAAATTTCCTGTACTTGTTTCAAAAACGTTAAACGCTTGGTCTGTTCCTAGAAAACCAAAACTTTGTTCCCATTGAATAGTTCCGGTACTGTTAGTTTTTACTAACCAAAAATCTTGAAATCCAGCATTTTCACTTACATCACCATCTGTGCTTCGGCTATAACCACTCATTATGTATCCACCATCTGAAGTTTTAGAAACAGAACTAACAACATCATCTTGTGACCCACCATATGTTTGATTTGAAACCATAGATCCTTCGGGAGTTATTTCTAACATCCAGTAATCTTGGTCTGAAGTGGTTTTTCCAGATATATCACCATCTGTACTGGTTGTAGTTCCTACTATAACATAATTACCATTATTTGCCTCTACAATATCAACAGCAATATCAACGCCGCTACCACCAAAAGTTTTAACATAGGAAACGGTTCCTTCAAAATCTGTAGGATTAGAAGTTTGCGCCTCATTATCATCAGAACCGCAAGAAGTGATAATTGTTGTTAATGATAAAAAAGCAATTGACAAAAATTTTGGTAGGGGGATATTCATAGGTTATTTTATAATTAATCTTTTTGTAGTAGTGTCGTTTATTTTAACAAGGTACATTCCAGCATTAAGTTGAGATACATCTATGTTTTTTGAAGATGCAGCATCAAAGTTATTTTGCATTACCGTTTGTCCTAATATATTGTAAACAATTATTGAAGTTAACGATTGGTTAGTGCCGCTTATTGTAATATTATTTTCTGCAGGATTTGGGGAAATTGAGAATGCTTCTGCATTCGAATCAGCAGTTCCTAATAAAGGATCTCTTACTAATAAAAAACCTCTGTTAATGTCACTTATTACAATATTTCCACTTGCGAAATAAGGATATACACTCCAAGCACCATTAAAATTAGCTGAGTTGTTTTCAGGGTGGGAATCAAAAGATTGAACTTCTTCAATACTTCCGTTAGCTATGTCTTGTAGGTCAATTACACGTAATCCTGCTGTGTAATTAGCCATGTAATATTTTCCATTATGAACATAACCATTGTGATCAATTGCTGCTGTAGGGCCTTCGTAAATAAAATCTAATTCAGGATCGTCTAGGTCTTCAAAATCAAAAATCATTGTTCTAGTTTCACCACCTATGTTTAATTCATCTACTTCATCACCTAATATAAAGTAACGTTGATCTTCAGTAAACCATCCTTGGTGTGTGTAACCAATATTTGGGTATGTAATAGTTTCAATTAAAGTTGGATTACTTTTATCAGTAACATCACGAATTACAACCTCAGTTTCATTACTACTAATAAGTATTTCCCTTCCAGCGTAATCTGCATCAGGACCATTGTAAATGACTACTTGTGAGTCGTGGCTATATCCATCGCTTGAATATCCACCAGCAGCTATAGGATTTTGAGGGTCTTGAATATTTATGAAGTGCGGTCCTCCACCAAAAGTGGCTGTACCTACTGCATATGCAAATCCTGTATCTTCGTTGATTACTATATTGTGTGCACTTCCAAATTGTGTGTAAACCTCATCTGGGTTAAAATTTTCTGGTGGGTTTGCTACATCTCTTAAACGAGTAAGATCAAAAATTTGCATTCCGTGCCCATTTGCTTCACTTACGACGAAAGCATGATTTTGGTACACTTTAATATCTCTCCAAGAACTTGGATTAGTTTCTGTGTCCATTTTACCTAAATACGTAGGGTTAATTGGATCAGTGATATCAATAAAAGCTGTTCCGTTATCTAAGCCAATTAGCGCATATTCATTTCCAGTATCTGGGTCTGTCCATCCCCAAGAATCATTACCAGAAGATGCACCCATAGTTGATAGTGAAATGCTAGATTGTAGGTCTAAACCATTACAATCATAAGGTCCTGCAGAAAAGTTATCGCAGGGTGTCTGTGCCGTTGCGATGGTTGTCGCAATTGCGAAGATAAAGAGGAATGTTTTTTTCATGTTATGCTTTTTTTTTATAAAAATACAAGAATCTATTCCACTATCTAGTTAAAGTGAGTTTATTATTAGACACGAATATTCAATGATAAATACACTATAACCTTATATTTTTACTATTCGTCGTGTAATTACGTTGTTAATCGTTAAAAAGTACAATCCGCTATCTAGATTTTCAATATCTAATGATACTTGATTTAGCGTTTCAAATGTATCTGTAGATATAAGTTTACCACTCATATCATGAATTGAAATTTCAGATATTGGATTAATTCGGGTTTGTATTGTTAGAATTCCGTTTGATGGGTTTGGATAGATTGAAACATCCGAAATATTATTAGTACTCGTTCCTAATGTATTTGATTTCACTAAAAAGAAACCGCCAGATCTATCGGTTATCATCACATTTTCGCTAGGGAAATAAGGATACACATTCCATACACCATTATAACTTGCATTGTTATCTGAAGTATAGGTGTCAAAATAAGCTATTTCTTCCATTTCTTCATTAGCGATGTTTGAAACATCCATGACTCTTAACCCTGCCGCATAATTTGCTAAGTAGTATTTGTCGTCTTTAATATAGCCATTATGATCTATAGCTGTTGTTGTTCCAAAAAACTCGAAATGCTCAACTGGATTATCTAAGTCTTCAAGGTCAAAAATAATAGTACGTGTATTGAAACCTACCTCGTTTTCATCAAACTCATCACCAACTAAAAAATAGCGTTGATTTTCTGTAAACCAACCTTGGTGTGTATACCCTACATTAGAATATCCTATTGTTGAAATACTTTGGGGATTAGCTTTGTCAGTAACATCTACAATTGAAATGTATTGCTCACTTCCGCTACTGCTTACTAATATTTCTCTTCCAGCATAATCTGCATCTGGGCCATTGTAAAGTAATACTTGTGCATCATGTGTATAGAAATCTTCTGCAAAACCTCCAGCTGCAACAGGATTTTGAGGATCTTGAATATTAATAAAGTGAGATCCACCGTTGTAAGTATTAGTTCCTAAGCCGTAAGCATAACCTGTATCTTCATTAATGATAATGTTATGAGCATTTCCGAAGCCATTATAATGTGCATCTTCATCAAATGTCACTGGTGGGTTTGTAACGTTAGTCAATCGATTAAGATCGAAAACTTGCATTCCATGACCAGCTGCTTCGCTCACTATAAAAGCATGATTGTTGTAAACTTTTATATCGCGCCAAGTGCTTTCTGAGGTATGGGTTGGGAGTTTTCCTAAGTAAATAGGATTAACTGGGTCTGAAATATCAATAAATACAGTTCCGTCATTTAGTCCAACAATACCATACTCTCTTTCTGTAACAGGATCAACCCATCCCCAAGAATCATTTGCAGCTGTTGCGTTAAATATTGTAAGCGGTATGTGCGATTGTAAATCAAATCCATCACAGGGATAATTGCCTGCAAAACCGTTATTACATGGTGTCTGTGCAGCGATGCTAAAACCTGTAAAAAAGGTAAGAGCGGCTGCTAAAATAGTATTTTTCATAGAGCGCAATATTTTAGAAACTAAAGGATTAAAGGTATAGGCTTCTTTTTATTTACCCAAAGGTAAGATATTTTAGCGGCTAAGAGGTATTTTTGCCAAGACTGTAAAAAACAACAACATGTTAGAAAATAAAGGGCAACAACGAACTGATATTTCTTCTTTAGGAGAATTTGGATTAATTGAACACTTAACTAAAAGTTTTGAAATTAAGCAACCATCCACAATTAAAGGAATAGGGGATGATGCTGCGGTAATTGCTGTAGAAAATGAACTTGTTGTTTCTACTGATATGCTTGTTGAAGGGGTACATTTTGATATGAGTTATATGCCTTTAAAGCACCTTGGTTATAAATCAGTTGTTGTGAATCTATCAGATATTTACGCAATGAATGCCTTGCCAACGCAGATTACAGTTTCGATTGCAGTTTCTAATAGGTTTCCTGTGGAAGCGCTTGAAGAATTATATGCAGGTATACAAGCAGCAGCACACCATTATAATGTTGATGTTGTAGGAGGTGATACTACATCTTCCCTTAGCGGTCTTGTTATTAGTATTACTGCTTTGGGTCAAGTAACACAGGAAAAAGCTGTTTATAGATCTGGCGCAAAGGAGAATGATTTAATTGTAGTTTCGGGAGATTTAGGAGCTGCTTACTTAGGACTCCAAATTTTAGAACGTGAGAAGCAAGTTTTTAAGGTAAATCCAAATTCGCAACCAGATTTAGAACCTTATTCTTATTTAATTGAAAGACAGTTAAAGCCAGAAGCACGTAAGGATATTCCAGCTCTTTTAAAGGAGCTTGGTGTTCAGCCTACTTCTATGATTGATATAAGTGATGGACTTTCTTCGGAAACGATCCATATTTGTAAGCAATCTAAAAAAGGATGTAATATTTATGAAGATAAAATTCCATTAGATCCACAAGTAATTACTACTTGTGAGGAATTTAATATGGATAGTACTACAATAGCTTTAAATGGAGGTGAGGATTATGAATTATTGTTCACTATTTCTAGCGATGATTATCCAAAAATTAAGGCTAATCCTAGCTTAACAGTTATTGGGCATATTACTCAAGAAAGTGAAGGTACTCACTTAATTACGAGAGCAAATACTAAAATACCGCTAATTGCTCGAGGATGGAACCCATTACAAGAACAAGAAACGGAATAATTACACAGCAGCGTTACGTTCGAAATAATTAATGAAAAGCTGGTGATTTTTTTCCCACACAGAATCCATTTTTACAATTTTACCGTAACCGTTTACCGTGTACTGTTGCTTACAGTGTGAACACTCGTATTTTTTAATTAAAACGTTTGCGGTACTAACCGTAGTAAGGTTGTGTCCTTTAATTTTACATCTAAGTTTTCCCATAATTATGCAGATAATTTATTGGTAATTCTATTACTACGTCTTTGAACATAGGAATACAATATTTTATTTATCTCTCTTTGTTTAGAAGTCAGTTCTGTTAAAAAACCTTTGTCAGTATCAGTAACTTCTTTGCCGCAGCACGTACATTTATATTCGTGAATGTGCTGTGTAATTGTAGCAGTAACAACATAATGATGTCCTAAAACGGAGCACACTAAGGCCATTACTGGAGTGTTGTTTTGGAGAGTTTTTTTCATCTTAGTTAGTTTGTTAAGATAAAAGTAACAAATAAATCGCAATAAAACGGTTAAAGTGTAGATTTATTCGATGAAATGCAATAATTTAATAATCTCATCACAATTTGTTAACCAAGACATGTGTCCGCTATCAACTTTATAAAGTGTTGAATTTGTTTCTTCTGAAATTTTAATTATTTCGTTAATTGGTACCATAGGGTCTAGAATTCCGCTGATAATTATTTTATTTCCTTCAAATTTTTTCAAAACTGAAACGCGATTTTGTCTATCACGCATTCCTGTTATGGTTGCTTTTATTGCCTCCGGTTGTAATTGTAGTGCTTCTTCTTTGAGCTGTGAAATTTCCGAAGTAAATAGTGTTCGCTCGTTTTCTGTAAACAGGTTACTAATGGCCATACTTACAAAGGCATCTTTGTTTTTGTCAATAATAGCAAGTGCTCTGTTTCGGTTAACCTTGCGTTGAAGTGAGTCCTCTAAGGGGTTTGAGTTTAATAAAACGATGGTGTTTATTAATTGAGGCATCGTTTGAGCAAGTGCAAGTATGACGTAACCACCCATTGAATGACCAATAAATGTTGCGCTCTCAATAGCTTCCACCGTTAAAATTTCAGCAGTTAATTGCGCTAATAATTCCATTGTATGTGTTTCACCTAAAGAATCACTTTTTCCAAATCCTGGTAAATCAATTGTAATAACTGTATGGGTATTAGTAAAATGCGGAGTGATATTTTTCCACATCATGCTACTTTCTAAGAAACCGTGTAGAAAAACAATTGCAGATCCTTCGCCTTCGCGTGTATAATATATAGGTGTATTGTTGTATTGATGGATCATTTAATTATATTCGGTGTTTGTACCGGATAAAATTACTACAAATAGCACGACCACCCTATGAATCCAACTAAACAAACTTTTATTGTTGCCTTTGCTTTGTTCTCGTTATTTTTTGGCGCGGGTAATTTGATATTACCTCCTTTATTAGGGTATAATGCTGGAAGTTCTTGGCCTTTGGTTTTATTGGGTTTTGCAATTAGTGCAGTGATAATACCAATTCTTGCTATTTATGGACACGCACGATTACAAGGTACCTTGTTAGATTTTGCTAATAAAGTATCGCCAGTTTTTGCGGTAGTTTACGGAGTGATAGTATATGCTATTTCTATTAGTTTGCCATCGCCAAGGACGGCATCTGTAACGTACGAAATGTCTATTGCACCTTATTTTGAAATGTCCAGCCTTACTTTAAGTGCTATTTATTTTTCATTGGTTTTAGTTTTCGCTTTAAATCGCACTAAGATATTAAGCCTTATTGGGAAATTTCTAACGCCTTTAATTATCCTCATTTTATTAGTTATTATAAGCATTGGTTTGTTCGCAGATGTTACGCCAATGAAGGACACTATTTTTTCAAGCACTTTTACAGATGGTATTTTAGAAGGATATCAAACTTTTGATGCTATTGGTGGTGTAGTAGTGGGAGGTGTAATTGTAGTATCGTTAGCATTGCAAGGAAAGTTTAATTACGAAGAAAAGAAACAAATGATTGCAAAGGCTGGCTTGTTAGCTGGTTTTGGGCTAATCATTATTTACGGAGGTCTTATTGCTTTAGGTGCTTCATACAATACAACTATTATTACGGAAGATCGTGTGGAGCTTTTACAAGTGTTGAGCACAACTACCTTAGGAAATATAGGGACTTCCTTTTTAGGCGTTTTAGTAGCGCTTGCTTGTTTTACAACAGCGGTTGGTATTGTAACAGGAACATCAGATTTTGTTAAAAAACTTACAGGAAACTCACAACTTGCGTACACTATTACTGCCGTTATAGGGTGTATAATAGGTGTTGCAGTGGGGCAGTTTGATGTACATTACATTATTGCGGTGGCTGTGCCAGCCCTTATGTTTATTTATCCTATTACCATTGTGCTTATTTTACTCAACGTTTTACCACAGCAGTTTGCAACGCCTTTAGTATTTAAAGTTGTTACCATTTTAACAATACTGTTTAGTATTCCAGATTTTGTTGGCTTCTTTTTAGAGGAAGGTGCCTTACACGCATTAACGCAATACATTCCATTAGCAACAAAAGGAATGGGCTGGGTATTACCAGCGTTTCTTGGTTTTGTAGGGGTTAATTTGTGGTTGAAGGGGAGGAGGGTTGGTTAGAAAGCGTTCGTTAAGGTGTAAAATAATTTAGACTTAATAAAGTGTTTATTCTTTTTAGAATTGGAGTACTTTATTATTTAACCTTAAAGCAAATTATTGTTAAATTTTTACTTATAGACTCATATTTGAGGATTACCGTAATGGGAGTGTTTGTTTAATTAATATTTTTATAGATTATTATTGATAATTTATATTTTTTTTTATTGTTATAAATGAGTAAATACAAAATAGAACCAAAACCCGGAAGTATTTTAGGGTCACTTAGAAGTATAGGCTATAATTTGAAAACTGCACTTTCTGATATAGTTGATAATTCAATTGCTGCTAGAGCAAAAAAAATAGAAATTGTAAACAATGATTTTAATGAGAATATTGATCATTTAGAATGGATGGCAATTATTGATGATGGCAATGGAATGACTATGGAGGATATGATTAAGGCATTGACATTAGGAGGAGAGGGAATTGAACGAGAGAGAAGTATTGAGGATTTAGGGAGATTTGGATTAGGTTTAAAAACAGCAAGTTTTTCTCAATGTAGAAAATTAACTTTAATTTCAAAAAAGGAAACAATTAACTCTATAGTCTTTGATCTAGATTATATTGACAAAAATGGATGGGAGGTATATTCATTAGACAATCATAAATTGTTGATAGAAAAAATAAAGGCAAGAATTGAAAATAAAGAGATTTTTGACAGTGATAGTTGGACAGTAGTTCTTTGGGAAAATTTAGATAAAATTAAAATTACTTCTACCTCTAGTTTTTATTCGGAACTTTCGAAAGTTAGAAATCATTTTGAATTGATATACCACAAATTCAAAAACAGTGTAAATATTCGATTAAATGGAACATTAGTGAAATATTGGGATCCATATAAAACTGCACTTTCTACTCAAGAGAAATTATTTAAATATAATTCCGGAGATGGGACTTATTCCTTGAAGGGACATGTTTTAAAACATTCTAGTGAATTTCAAAATAAAAATGAATACGAGAGTCAATCAGAGATTGGTACTTTTAATCAAAATCAAGGATTTTTCGTTTACAGAAATAAGAGATTAATCTATCGTGGAAGTTGGTTAGGTCTATTTAATAAAGAGCATCATTATATTTTAGGAAGAGTTGAGATTAATTTATCTAATAGTTTAGAGTCTGATTTGGCTTGGGGAGTAAATATTAGTAAATCTTCAGTTTCTATACCGAGATTTGCTGAATCAGATATAAGAGCTGAGTGTAATAAAGTGAGATCTGAAGCTAACAATACGTTTAGATTTCATGGAGGAGTTAAGAAGCATAAAATAAGAAAAAAGAACACCGAAACGGAGATACAACCAATATGGAATTTTGAATCTAAAGGAGTAAAGACAGGAGAGAAAAATCAATATAAAATCAATATAAAACATCCATTATTCGATCAATTTTTAAAGAAATGCTCTGCAGATAAAACAATTCAAAAAGAGTTTAAGCAAATTTTGAGATACATAGAAAATTACCTACCTGTAGATAATATTTTTGCAAGAAAAGCTAATAATGAGGTAGAGCAATCATTGGAAGATGATCACGAAATTTATGAAAAATTTAAAGGGATAATGGAGATTTATAAAATAAGTATGAAAGTAGAAACTGCGTTTAACACATTAATTAATATAGAACCTTTTAATAGTTTGTCTTTTGATAAAGAACGATTAATAGAACTAGGTGTCGACCCAAGCAATATATAAATTATGAATAATAAAATGATTAAAGATGTTGCACATGCAACTTTAAATGGTTTAAAAAACACGGGTAAAGATATAACAACTGCAATTATAAGAGAAACTGTTTTTAGCTTTCAAAATATTTATTCACCCGATATATATCCGAACATTAATTGGGAAGGAGTAATTAATGAGTTAGAATCACATTACACAATTACAATTGGTATAAGTGAAACGCTATATAATCATAGAATACCTTGGGTTCGTAATTATAAACAAAACAACCCTAATTTATCTGATTTTCCATTTTGGAATAATTATAAAAGATACTTATCTGAAATACAACAACTACCACAAACTGTGATAGATGAAATTGATCAGAGTACTGATGCTATATTGGATGGAATGTCCAATCCAAGAGAAACAGATCATTTTGAAAAAAAAGGTTTAGTTATAGGCTATGTACAATCAGGTAAAACAGGTAATTATGTTGGTTTAATAAACAAGGCTATTGATGTAGGGTATCAGTTTATAGTTGTTTTAGCCGGTATGCATAATAATTTACGTCAACAAACTCAATTTAGAATAGATCAAGGCGTTAACGGTAAACAAAAAATTAATGGAGTTGAAACCAAAGTAGGTGTTGGAACACTAATGAATAGGTTTGATAATCAAACACAGTCTTTAACTACAGCTGATGTTAAAGGTGATTTTAATTCTGCTGCAGCAAACATGAATGGTATAAATTTCAATTTAGAAGCTCCTTTAATTGCTGTAATAAAGAAAAACGTACACCCGTTAAAAAACATGAACAAATGGTTAGAGAATGTTATTGGTATTAACATGGAGTCTCAATCTAATAAGGCTGTTTTAATTATAGATGATGAAGCTGATCAAGCTAGTATTAATAATAATTTTAAGCTTGAAGACCTTGATGCTCCTATAGTTGATGAAGATGGAAATATAGATGAAGAAAATAGACCAACAGCTATAAATGCTGGGATTGTTGATTTAATTAATAAGTTTAGCCGAAGATGTTATACTGGTTACACAGCAACTCCATATGCGAACGTGTTAATTCCTTTAGATAATGAACATCATCAAAGTATTTTTCCTGAAGACTTTATTGTAAGATTGAAACAGCCTTCTAATTATCTAGGGCCTGAAAAATATTTTGAAGAAGGATTGCCTGGTATAATGGAAATAAATAGTATTGAAGGTTTCCCGGGACAACTTAAGTCTTATTACAAAGAAGAATTAGAAGAGTTAAATATGCCGGACTCTTTAAAGGTTGCAGCTAAGCAATTTATTGTTTCAGGAGCATTACGTTTTTTTAGAGGTCAAGAAAGGTCCCACATGTCTATGCTAATACACGTATCCCACTTAACGATGATACAGAATGGTTTAGGAGATGTATTTAAGAATTATTGGAATGAACTTAAAGATAGCATTGAAAACAATAACGAGACAATGTGGACAGAATTAAGTGATTTATTTCACGGAGGTAATATCGATGGGTTACAAGTGCAAGTTAATAACCAACAATTTTATACTCAAGCATATTCTGAAAATGAATCATTTGCAAATAATAATTTTGACTTACCAACAAATTTCAGTGAATTAAGAGACCATATTAGAAGCTTTATTGCTGCTGTTGAAATTTTAGTAGTAAATGGACACAAAGATAATAAAGGGCAAAGCTTAGACTATCATTTATACCCGCATGGAAGAAAAGTAATAGCTATTGGAGGAAACACAATGTCTAGAGGATTAACATTGGAAGGCTTACATACAAGTTACTTTATCAGACATGCTAGGACATTTGATACACTAATGCAAATGGGGCGTTGGTTTGGTTATCGTTCTAATTATGCAGATCTGTGTAGAATTATAACAACTACAGAAATAGCTATAGATTTTGGTGAAATTTGCTACGCTGACACCATTATGAATGAAAATATTTCAGCCATGATTAGAAGTAATGCATCACCAAGAGATTTTTTAATTAAAATTAGGCAATCTACAACAAGTTTGTCAGTTACTTCAAAAATGGGAGTAGCTGGTCCTATGCGGTTAAGTTGGGCTGGTGGTGAAGTTATTACAAATTCAATATCACGTAAACCAGATACAATTATTAACAATCATAATATTTTGTGTAAAATAATTGATAGAATAAAAGATAGATGTAATATTAACGAATTTGACAATAAACTAATTTTTAAAAACGTCAACATAGATGGAGAATTAGATGAATTAAAAAATGATAATTTTTTAATAATTAACAATAATGGAAGTTTAGATTTTGATAAAATTTTTGAGTTTTACAAGAAGTCTGGATACGAAACAATCGATGTTGTTATAGTTGGTAGAAAACCTGGAAAACAAGATAATTATACTTTTATTGATAAAGAAATTGGTCTAGCTCAAAGAAATACTGCTAGGAGAAATGAAACAGAACCTAATCCAAATCACTTTAAGGTACCTAATGGTAAACTAACAGATGCTAATTATTTATCTGATTTTATTGGAGATAAGAAAGATGAATTGAATATTAAAGAAAAAAGAACCCCTTCTGTAACTTGTTTATATCTCGAGAGACCGATAATCACTTTTGTAGCACTAGATCCAATGTTTTTTTATAGTAGTATTAATGTTTCTCGCGGAGATACGCCTTCTATCGAAAATATGCATAGTGGTTTAGAAGATTTAAAAGATAATGATTTTGGACAATATATCGCTTTACCATATGGGATATCTATTGCGACACCTTCTTGTCTCCCTAATAGTAGATCTATAAACAATAACTCTGTTGATGTACTAGTCAATCAAATGGTAAACGATAACATTAATTAGGCTATGAGTATAAAAGAAATATTCACAGAATTGATACGGGATGTAAAGTCTGGTGGGCAATATGATACTCGACTTGTAGATTTTGATGATGCTAATAGATATAAAACTATTTTAGCTATTGATAAACTTTCTGACAACCAACAATGTGTTCTGTTACAATTAAAAAATGGTGGTCAACAATCTGATGTTATTATAAATAATATCAATACACTAGATAGTATTCAGGTGGATACTTTTCCTGTTGCCGATCCTGGGACAACCGGCTTAGATACATATTATAGTATTAAACTTGATAGAAATACTGAAGAAGACATTTTTTATGCTTTCATTACTGATATAATAGAGACAGCAAAAAACTCAAATTCTGATTTAGTTATTTTAGATATTTTAAAGAGGGTCAAGTCTTGGATGAACTTTTTTAAATCTAAAAAAACAGGAGTTTTGTCAGAAAATGGACAGATTGGTTTATTTGCAGAATTGACAATGCTTAAAACATTATTAGAGTGCAACAAAGAAAACTTATTAGATATTATTACAAGTTGGGTAGGACCCAAAAAACAAAATCAAGATTTTATTTTCCCCAATACTCAAGCAATTGAAGTTAAATGTACTACCTCGAATAATCTATATGAAGTTAAAATAAATAACGAGTATCAATTAGATTGTAGTGGTTTAGAACGATTATTTCTAGCTGTTTATCAACTTAAAAGGCATAAAATAAGTGAAAATTCATTGTTTCAGTCTTTACCTAATTTGATTGAAGATATTAAAGCCATATTGCAAAATGATTTTGATGCTAAATTTGATTTTGAAGGTTTATTATTAGATGTGGGATATTTGGCAGAAGCAGAGGTTGAATATTTAGACTTTGGATTTCAAATCATTAATGGACCAAATATCTATGATGTAGATTCAGAGTTTCCAAAATTAGCAAGAACTTCTATTTCTAATTCTATTAAAAAAGTAGAGTACAATTTAAATTTACAAGAACAAAAAATATTTAGTAATAATGTTGTTGAATTAATAAGTTTATAATGAGTTTTTTTACCACCCTAAAATCCTTAACAGAAGAAAAGCTTTCACAGGATTCTCAATTAAATGCTGAGTCAGCTTTTTGTGAAATTGCATCTGACTATTTAATAGATTCGTCTTTAATCTCGAACTTTGAACAATCTCAATATTTTAAAGAAAATGATAGTAATAGGAACTTGAAAATTGACGGATTTTCAATTAATGAGAATGAAACTGTTTTATCACTGTTGATAGCAAATTATAATAACTCTGATGAAGCAGGGAAGTTGAACTTGAAAGATGTTGAACAACAATTTAAACAATTGTATAGGGTGTTGAATTATGTTGTTAGGACCAATGAATATAATGTACCAAAAGCTAATATTTTATCAGCTTTAAATACGGAATATCATGCAGGTATTAAAAAGAACATTGTTAAGGTCGACTTTTACCTACTTACTAATAATACTGCGGTAAATAAAAAAGATGTAGACCTAAAAAGGATTCTTTCAAAAGTTGATATTGATTCGGTTATAGATTATAACTTTAGAATATACGATATTCAGGAATTAGAGAGATTACACAAGAATAATCAGAAACTAGATATTGACGTTGAAGATTATTATGATAAACCCATTAATGTCCTTAAGCCGAAGCTAGGAAACTCTAGTTATGGTACTGCAATTGCCATACTTCCAGGTCGCTTTTTATATAACATCTATAGTGATTTTGGTGGTCGATTATTAGAAAGCAATGTAAGGTCGTTTTTGTCGTCAAGAATTAAGGTTAATAAAGGGATAAAAGACACATTATTAAACAGACCAGAAATGTTCTTAGCTTATAATAATGGTTTATGCTTAACAGTGTCGGAAATAATATTTAATGATGATAATTCAGTAAAGACTTTTAAGAATTTTCAAATTGTAAATGGAGGCCAAACAACTTCTTCAATATTTTTTGCAACGCAAGAAGCTAAAAAAACAAAAATGAATATTGAGCTAGATAAAGTGAATGTTATGGCAAAAATTACTGAAATCAGAAGGAATATTGATTCTGTTAAAATTCAATCTAATATTGCTAAAAATAGTAATCTTCAAAATGCAGTTAAACAATCAGACTTATCAAGTAATGAAGAGTACTTAATTACCTTGCATGCATGTTCTAAAAAATTCAGAAATCCAACTTCAAATAACTATTATTATTTCGAACGAACAAGAGGTCAATATCAACTTGAGAAAAACCTTAGTAAAAATGAAAATTATTTTTTAAATCTATTCCCTAGAAATCAAAAATTTGAAAAATCAGATTTGTCAATTTTATTTTTTTGTGCGATTGGCAATAAGATTGAACCTTTTATTTCCGTTCAAAGTGCTGAAAAAAGATATAAAATAATAAGAGATCAATTTGACTCTGAAAATAAAAAAATAAGTAAAGAATATTATATCAATATAATAGGTTCATTTATTTTTTATAAACTTTTAAAAACAAAGTATGGCATCGGTAATAATGCTATTGGGAGAATAAGGAAAAATGTTATAGCATATTCTATTTCATTAATACAAGAATATTTATTGAAGTCGAATAAGAGTATTGACTTTCAGAATATTTGGAGTAATGATGGTGTGAATATTCACGAGGAAAAAATTAAATACTTTTTGACTTATATTAATCAATTGTTACTTTACAATTTAGATGATGGGCGCCTTGATGAAGCTTGTAAAAAGAAAGAGTCTTGGGATATAATAAAAACTAATATTGATTGGAGTGAGTTAGATTCAATTATTGAAGTATTGCCAGTTTGCGAAATTAAAAAATTCAAAAAAAATCCATCCGCAAAATTAAATTTAGATAACAAATATAAGCTCATGGTAGACGAGATTAACCTGATGGTTTCTTCTCCATCTAAATATTTTATACTTCAAACACGACTTCAAGAAGAAATCAACAATTATATGAAAGATGGTATGTCCTTATATAGCCGAAGACATCTTAGGTTAATGAAAGATCATTTCAGGCCAAATTCTAAATTAACCGCGTTTAGTCCGTATACGTACGAGTTGTACTTAGTTAATTGTTGTAATAAAAATGGGGAAATAATTAACAGGAAATTTTCAGAATTGAAAATTTACTTAGATGATCTTTATCGAGTATTTAATGCTATCTTAAAAGATGAACTTCTTGATTTGGACTAGAAAAAAGCTTTTTAAGTTTAAGATTAATAATATGTTTACAATTAGTGAAAGCTAAACAATGTAGTAGAAAGGAATTAAAATAGTTTGAGTAATTTCGCAAATACTGGCATTTTAAGACACTTTATGAACAACAAAAACAAATACACTTATGTAGATTTATTCTCAGGTGCTGGTGGCTTAACTCTAGGTTTTGGAAACAAAGGATTTCATCTTGAAATGGCCAACGATATTGCTGAGCCAGCTTTGAATACTTTTAAGGAGAATTTATATAAAACGCATCCAGATACTAATGTGAATAGAGTAATTCTTGGAGATATTAAAGAGCTCTATGAACATCTTGAGAATGGAAACGTAAGCTATGATGTATTGGGGCATATGGTTGTTGAAACTAATAAAGAAATTGAATTACGTAAAAAAGTACCCTCTGTTAAAGACGATAGTGAAATAAAAAATATCCTTAAGGGTATAAGGCATATAGATGTGCTTGTGGGAGGTCCCCCTTGTCAAGGGTTCTCTATGATAGGTCGCTCAAAAAAATCAACGATAGAAGAGCGGACTAAAGGTTTTATTGATGATCCAAGAAATCAACTTTTCAAGTATTATTTAAAATTTGCTGAAAAGTTATCTCCGAAACTAGTTTTGATTGAAAATGTGAAAGGGTTAGTCTCTGCTTCAGGGTACAGAGATTTAATTGAAAAATCTCTAACAGATACAGGTAAATACGGTTATGATACTTCATCTCACATATTGAATGCGAAAGATTTTGGCCTAGCTCAAAATAGAGAACGTATTTTTTTTATAGGGGTGAGAAAAGACTTGTCAGAAAAATATAGCATCAAAGCTTCAGATATTTTTGATGATATTATAAAAAGTAAAGAAACCGAGGTAAAGTTAAAGGATGTTATTTTTGATTTACCACAGATTAAGGCAAATCCAAAACCGAATAACTACAAAGAAGAAGCAGAAGTTTCATTTCGAAATTTGAAATTTTGTTTTGGTAAAAACATTTCAGATATTTCTTATAAAGATTTAATTAGTAAGAACGGAGACAATAATTATCCAAATAGAATTAACACATATAACGGTAAGTTGAAAGTTTCTAGGTTTCTCTTCAATCATAAATCAAGATATCATAATGAAAGAGATTTATTTATATATGAAAATCTTGTAGCAGGTAAATACTTAAACGACCCTCTTAATGAAAAGGCTTTATCAAAAGTTACTTATGGTGTTGTAATCGATGAAAAAGGAAATAAAAAAGTAAAAGGATTTGGGGATAAGTATTTTAAGTTAGACCCAGAGAGTGTATCTAAAACAATTATTGCGCATTTAGAAACAGATGGTAATTCATATGTTCACCCAGGGCTTCACCCTAGAAGTATTACTCCTAGGGAGGCAGCTAGAATTCAATCTTTCCCGGATTGGTATTTTTTTACTGGTAGCACACGGAATCAATTTAAACAAATAGGTAATGCAGTTCCTCCTATTTTAGGTGGAATATTTGCAGAGAATTTTAAAAACATATTAGACCGTATTGGGCAAGATGAGAAATAAAAAATTAACTTTTATTGATTTATTTGCTGGGTGCGGTGGATTATCTGAAGGATTTATTATGTCAGGTAAATATGATGCTCTTGCTCATGTTGAGTGGGAAATCCCTATGGTAAGGACTCTTAGGTCTAGACTTAAGAAAAAATGGCAACATACAAATGAGGATGCATTTAAAAGAGTTGTACATTTTGATATTCAGAAAACAGATGAGCTTATTAATGGTAATTGGGTAGAGGATACTGTTAAGGATTTTGGAGCTACAAACCATGTTAATGTTATTGAAAGAGGTTTAAAAGGACTTGTAGGTAAAAAGACTGTTGATTTAATTATAGGAGGCCCTCCTTGTCAGGCATATTCAATTGCTGGCAGAGCGCAAGATGCTAATTCCATGAAAGAAGACTACAGAAACTTTTTATTCGAAAGCTTTATTAAAGTGGTAGATGCCTTTCAGCCTAATATGTTTGTTTTTGAAAATGTTCCTGGCATACTTAGTGCTAATCCAGGAGGAAAACTTGTAACGGAAAGAATTTATGAATCGTTTAAAGATTTTGGGTATCAAATATTGGAGCCAAAGGAACTGAAATCTACAGTATTAACCTCAAGTAACTTTGGGGTAGCACAAAATAGAAAAAGAGTTATCATTATCGGTTTAAAGAATAATCTCATATCTGAATCTTTTAATTTGAAATCGATTTATTCAGAAATAAATATACAAAAGAGTGAAAAGGTGAAAACTTTATTTGACGCTATTGGTCATCTTCCTAAGTTTAAGCCTGCTTTTGATGTTAAGTTGAAAAATGGAAAAAAAGTATCTCATATCCCACTATTAGAGAATTGTATTATTCCTGAAAATCATGAGCCAAGATTTCATAATAAGCGTGATGTGAACATCTTTAAAAAATGGGTTTTAAATAAAATGAATAATCGTTCTATGGAAGAGCGAATACAGTTTTATAATAATTTGGTAGGAAAAAATTCTAAACATTCTAAATATAGAAGCTTAGAATGGGATAAACCTTCTCAAACAATTGTAGCTCATTTAAATAAAGATGGTTTGTTATTTATCCACCCTGATGCTAATCAAGGTAGATCGATCACAGTAAAAGAAGCGGCTTTAATTCAATCATTTCCTGATGATTATGAATTTAAAGAAACTATGGGTAATAATTATAAAATGATAGGAAATGCAGTTCCTCCTGAAATGGCTAGGAAAATTGCTATTGCAATAAGTAAGTTTTTTAATAAATAATTATTTATTAAAAAACTTACTTATTCATTAGCTCCTCAATCTCCTCCGCTTCAATAGGGATATTGCGCATTAAGTTAAAAGGTTCGCCTTTTTCTTGGATAACTACATCGTCTTCTAGTCTAATGCCAAAACCTTCGTCAGGGATATAAATTCCTGGTTCAACCGTAAATACGTTTCCGGCTTGCATTGGTTCGTAAAGTAATCCGTAATCGTGGGTGTCTAATCCCATATGGTGAGACGTACCGTGCATAAAGTACTTTTTGTATGCTGGCCAGTCTGGGTTTTCGTTTTGTACGTCTGCTTTGTCTAGTAATCCTAAACCTAGTAATTCGCTGGTCATTAATTTACCTACTTCCACATGGTATTCTTTCCACATTGTACCAGGAACGAGCATTTTAGTAGCGTCATTCTTCACACGGTTTACGGCATCATACACTTGGCGTTGGCGTTTTGTAAAACGACCACTTACAGGAATAGTACGAGACATATCACTACTGTAGTTTGCGTATTCAGCACCCACATCAAGCAAAATTAAATCGCCAGCTTTACACTCTTGGTTGTTTTCAATGTAGTGTAACACGTTAGCGTTGTTTCCACTAGCGACAATAGGCGTGTATGCAAACTTTTTAGAGCGATTGCGTAAAAACTCGTGCATAAATTCAGCTTCAATATCAAATTCCCAAACACCTGGTTTTACAAAACCTAATATGCGACGGAATCCTTTTTCAGTGATATCACAAGCAGTCTGAATTAAATCTATTTCAATTTGGTCTTTTACTGAGCGTAAACGTTGTAAAATAGGATTGCTTTTCGCCCAGCTATGCGCAGGAAATTTATCTTTTGTTGCTTTAATAAAACGAGCTTCGCGCGTTTCAGTTTCTACATTTGCGCGGTAGTGTTCGTTTGTGTTAAAGTACACCGTGTCACACTGCGTCATTATTTCGTAAAACACTTTATCAAACTCTTTAAGCCAATAAACTGTCTTGATTCCGCTTACTTCAAGTGCTTTTTCTTTGGTTAGTTTTTCACCTTCCCAAACAGCAATGTGCTCGTTTGTTTCTTTCAAAAACAAGATTTCTCTATGATCAGGATTTGGAGCATCTGGAAACATCACTAAAATACTTTCTTCCTGATCCACACCACTTAAATAGAAAATATCCCTTGCTTGTTCAAAAGGCATAGTGCTATCTGCACTAATAGGGTAAATATCGTTGCTGTTAAATACAGCAAGACTTGACGGCTTCATTTTAGCCATAAAGTTTTTGCGATTTTTAATAAAAAGGTTGCGATCTATTTGGTGATATTTCATAATGCGTAAGTTAAAACTTTAATGTTCTAGAATTTTTCTTCGGAAACTTGACAACGTTGATTCCTCTTCAAGTTCAAAAATAATTAAAGAAAAAACCAAATCATCAGCCAAATGGCGTTAATTGGAAGTTTTCCTAATTCGGCTCATATGCCTTAAGGAAATTCCGAGAAAAGAAGATAAGTATTGAAGCGGAACTTGCTTGATTAACGTAGGTTCATTTTCAAGTAGTTTTAAATATCGTTCTTCAGGACTTAGGGTGAGTAAATCAATACGATAATCATCAATGAGTAATATTTGATTTTCAATAAGATTGTAATAAAACAATTTGAAGGTGTCATTTTTTTCTAATAGCTTTTTGAAATCATTAATTGATAGTACCCAAAGATTACAATCGCTTAAAGCCTTTATGTTTTTTCTTGAAGGTAGTTTGTTTTTAAAGCTGTTTAAAGCAGTTGTGGCGCTATTTTTTAAACCTAGGTATGTAGTCTTTTCAACTCCTTCAACCATAATGGCATGTTGAAGAATTCCGGTTTCAATGAAACAAAAATGTTTGCAAATACGTCCTTCTTTAACCAGAAACTCATTTTTTTTAAGTTTTAGAAATGAAAAATGGTCTGTTATTTCAGATAACTCATTGGCTGAGATATTTGAAGAAATATAACCTTTTATATAATTTTCTAAATGGGTTTTTAACATTAGTAAAATGTAAGTTTTAATGGTACCGAAGTTAAAAAAGGAATCACAAAAGGTGTTAAATTTCTTCGATTTATTTTGAGGTATTTTAGTATTATGTACTTTTCAACTCAAAACCAACCAAATGAAAAATTATTTACTTGTCGCGTGGAGCATTATTTCAACATTTGCTTTTGCGCAACAACCTGCTACAAATGCTACTCAGGTTGAAAAGGCACTACAGCAAAAAGCAACACAAACTGAAAACTCACTAGTAAAAAAATTACCATTCAATAATATTGGTCCAACCATAATGAGTGGCCGTGTTGTGGATCTCGCTGTAAATCCAAAAAATCCAACCGAATTTTATGTAGGATATGCAAGTGGTGGTGTTTGGCACACAACAAATAACGGAACAACATTTACGCCTATTTTAGATACTAGTCCTACGCAAAACGTGGGGAGTTTAGCGGTAGATTGGAAATCAGGTACCATATGGGTTGGGACAGGAGAGGTTAATTCATCTCGTTCTAGTTATGCTGGTATAGGTGTATTGCAATCAAAAGATAATGGTGAGACTTGGAAGAATATGGGGCTTACTGATAGTCATCATATTTCAAAAATTATTATTAACCCAAACAATGCAAACGAAGTTGTTGTTGCAGCTGTTGGTCATTTATATTCTACAAATAGTGAACGTGGTGTTTTTAAAACTACGGATGGAGGGAAAACTTGGAAGAAAACACTTTTTGTAAATGACCAAAGTGGTATTATAGAAATGGATGCAGATCCCAATAATTTCAACCTACTATTTGCTTCGTCTTGGGATAAGGATAGGAAAGCTTGGGATTTTCGTGGTAGCGGAGAAGGTAGTGCTGTTTTTAAAAGTACAGACGGAGGTAGTTCTTGGAATAAAGTATCAGTTGCGGGAAGTGGTTTACCAACAGGGACTGGTGTAGGTAGAATAGGTCTAGCGGTTTTTGATGCAAATACCATTTATGCAGTTCACGATAATCAAGCAAGAAGAGCAGGTGGCGCAAAAGCATCAAACAAAAATGGCGAGCTTTCTAAGGAACAATTTAAAACAATGAGTGCGGCGCAGTTTTTGGCGCTTGATGATAAAAAGCTTAATGGTTATTTAAAAACCAATGGTTTTCAAGAAAAATATAGAGCAGACAATGTAAAGTCGATGGTTCGTGGAGGTACGGTTAAGCCTGCAGATTTAGCAACCTATTTAGAGGATGCAAATGCAATGCTGTTTGATACTCCTGTAATAGGAACTGAAGTTTATAAAAGTACAGATGGTGGTAAAACTTGGGCGAAAACGCACGAAGGATTTTTAGATGGTATTTACTATAGTTATGGATATTACTTCGGGAAAATTCATGTGGATCCTAGTGATGTAAATGGGATTTACATTTATGGAGTGCCTATTTTAAAATCTAAAGATGGTGGTAAAACGTTTAAGAGCATTTCAGCAGATAACGTGCACGCAGATCATCACGCTTTATGGATTAACCCAAATATGCCAGGGCATTTAATTAATGGTAATGATGGAGGGGTTAATATTAGTTATGACGACGGTGAAAACTGGATTAAAAATAACCAACCAGCAGTAGGGCAGTTTTATGCCGTTAATGTAGATAACGAAAAGCCATACAATGTTTATGGTGGTTTACAGGATAATGGTGTTTGGGTTGGCCCACATACAAATGTTGAAAACTCAGGATGGAGGCAAAACGGTGAATACCCTTATAAGTTTATTATGGGAGGTGACGGAATGCAAATACAAATTGACAACCGCGATAGTAATATAGTGTATACAGGGTTTCAGTTTGGGAATTACTTTAGATTAAACAGAGCGACAGACGAGCAAACGTATATTCAACCAAAACATGAGTTAGGCGAAAGTCCGTATAGATTCAATTGGCAGACACCTATTCTGTTAAGCAGTCATAATCAAGATATTCTTTATTTAGGAGGAAATAAATTAATGCGTTCTATGAATCAAGGAACGGATTGGACAGCAATCTCGGGCGATTTAACAAACGGAGGAAAGCAAGGAAACGTAGCTTACGGAACCTTATCAAGTATTAGTGAATCTCCATTTCAGTTTGGACTATTATATACAGGTAGTGATGACGGAGTTGTTCAAGTAACTAAAAATGGAGGAGGCGATTGGCAAAATATTACAAACTCATTACCTAAAGATTTGTGGGTAAGCCGTGTAATTGCTTCACAACATAAAAAGGAACGTGTGTATGTTGCATTAAACGGTTATCGTTGGGACGATTTTACTTCTTATGTGTATATGAGTGATAATTATGGTGCTACATGGACTTCCATTGCAAATAACTTACCTCATTCGCCAGTAAATGTAATTATCGAAGATCCTGCAAACGAGAATGTTTTGTATTTAGGAACAGATAACGGGGCATATGTGTCTTTTAATAACGGGAAATCTTGGGAAGCATTTAGCGAAGGGTTACCTAATGTTGCGGTGCACGATTTAGTAATTCAGAAACGTGAAAAAGATTTAATTGTTGGTACACACGGAAGATCAATTTATGTGGCAGATATTTCATTATTACAGAATATTTCGGCAGCGACAATGGGTAATTTGATGCTTGCAGATATGCCGTCAATGCGTGCATCAAGAAGATGGGGGTCAACAGGATTTAATCAATACGGCGATATTTTTGAACCCTCAATGGCCATCAATGTGTATGCGCCCGCTTCAGGAAATGCGACAATTACAATTACTTCGGAAACTGGAAGAGAATTAAAAAGCTGGTCACAACAAGTTGCTAAAGGCTTTAATAAAATTGAATACAACGGAAGCGTTTCAGATAAAGGAGCGAAGCAATTAGAGAAAGATGATAACAAAGCGTGGAATGGAACAAACGGTACCGCTTATTTACCTTCGGGAAGGTATACTGTTTCAGTTTCTAGTAATGGAAAAATATCTAAAACTACGCTTGAATTAAAGTAGTGCTAAATAATTTTCTTCGGAAATTTTAATGAAGTTTAATATTTCCGAAGAAAAAAAAGCATTAATTTTTATTTGTCTTAGTTAAATCAATTCTAAATTGCTAACAAACAAATGCGATTCCTTGCTTGAACGAACATCGTACTGTATTTTTGTAGAACAAAATTTTGAAACACAACCATAATGGGAATTTTATCCTCTTCAATTGCTAGAAAGTTTGCTATGGCACTTTCGGGCATGTTTTTAGTGTTCTTTTTAGGACAACACTTCGTAATAAATCTAACTTCGGTTATTGATCCAGACACGTTTAATAGTTGGTCCCATTTTATGGGGAACAATGGCTTGGTGCAATTTGCGCTCCAGCCGGTATTGATTTTTGGAGTAGTATTTCACTTTGTAATGGGCTTTGTATTAGAGCTACGTAATCGCAACGCAAGAGTTGTGAGTTATGCAAAATACAATGGAGGTGCAAACGCATCGTGGGCATCTCGAAATATGATTATTTCAGGATTAGTGATCCTTGCATTTTTAGGGTTGCACTTTTACGATTTTTGGTTTCCAGAAATGATTCACAAATATGTGGAGTCTAATCCATTAGATCCAACAAGATATTACGCTGAGACTGTTCATAAATTTGAAAGTCCAGTGAGGGTTGGGTTATACGTTATTGCTTTTGTTTTATTAGCAGTACACTTATGGCACGGCTTTGCAAGTTCTTTCCAGAGTGTTGGGTTTAATAACAAATACTCTGTTGCTTTATCAAAGTTTGCTAAAGCTTATGCGATTGTAATTCCAGTTGGATTTATTTTCATCGCATTATACTTACACTTAAATCAACTTCCACACTAAATAATCAAGCTATGTCGATATTAGACGCAAAAATACCTGAAGGACCCTTAGCAGATAAGTGGACAAATCATAAAAACAAGATTAACCTTGTAAACCCTGCCAACAAGCGTAACATTGATGTTATTGTTGTAGGTACTGGACTTGCTGGAGGTAGCGCAGCTGCTTCACTTGCAGAACTTGGTTATAATGTAAAAACATTCTGTTATCAAGATTCACCTCGTCGTGCGCACTCAATTGCAGCTCAGGGTGGAATTAATGCAGCAAAAAATTATCAAGGAGATGGGGATAGTAATTACCGCCTTTTTTACGATACTGTAAAAGGAGGAGATTACCGTTCACGTGAAGCAAACGTTTATCGTCTTGCTGAGGTTTCTGGGAATATTATCGATCAATGTGTTGCTCAAGGAGTTCCTTTTGCACGTGAATATGGTGGATTATTAGACAACCGTTCTTTTGGAGGAGTTTTAGTTTCTAGAACTTTTTATGCTAAAGGGCAAACAGGGCAACAATTATTATTAGGTGCATATTCAGCAATGAATCGCCAAATAAACCGTGGAAAAATACAACCGTTTAACCGTCACGAAATGTTAGACGTTGTAAAGATTGACGGAAAAGCAAGAGGTATTATTGCTCGTGATTTAGTTACAGGAAAAATAGAAAGACATAGTGCTCACGCTGTTGTATTAGCAACTGGTGGTTACGGTAATGTTTTCTTCTTGTCAACAAATGCAATGGGAAGTAATGTAACGGCAAGCTGGAAAGCTCACAGAAGAGGTGCTTTCTTTGCAAACCCTTGTTATACACAAATACACCCAACGTGTATTCCAGTTTCTGGAGATCACCAAAGTAAACTAACATTAATGTCTGAGAGTTTACGTAATGATGGGCGTATTTGGGTTCCTAAAAAATTAGAAGATGCAGTAGCTATTAGAGAAGGTAAAAAGAAGCCAACAGATTTAGCTGAAGCAGATAGAGATTATTACTTAGAGCGTCGTTACCCAGCCTTCGGAAACTTAGTGCCACGTGATGTTGCATCTAGAGCAGCAAAGGAACGTTGTGATGCAGGTTTTGGAGTAAATAAAACTGGAGAGGCTGTATACTTAGATTTTGCTAGTGCAATTAATCGCTACGGAAAAGAAGAGGCTTTGATTCATGGAAATCAGAATCCAACGGATAAAGAGATTTACGATTTAGGTCGTGATGTGATTGAAAATAAATATGGAAACTTATTCCAGATGTACGAGAAAATCGTTGATGAAAATCCGTACAAAACACCTATGATGATTTACCCAGCGGTACATTATACAATGGGAGGAATCTGGGTTGATTATAACTTACAAACTACAGTTGAAGGTTTATACGCAGCTGGAGAAGCAAACTTCTCAGATCACGGAGCAAATAGACTAGGAGCTTCTGCATTGATGCAGGGATTAGCTGATGGTTATTTTGTATTACCATATACAATAGGTGATTATCTTTCAAAAGATATTAGAACTGGAAAAATACCAACAGATACTCCAGAATTTGATTCTGCTGAAAAGGATGTTAAAGATCGTATTCATAAATTAATGAATGCAAGTGGTCAACACTCTGTAGATTATTACCATAAAAAACTTGGTAAAATCATGTGGAACAAATGTGGTATGTCAAGAAACGCTAAGGATCTTGAGAGTGCTATTGTTGAAATCGCAGAACTTAGAAAAGATTTCTGGGCGAATGTGAAAGTGCCAGGGACTGCAGATGGATTAAACCAAGAACTAGAAAAAGCAGGACGTGTAGCAGATTTCCTAGAATTAGGAGAATTGTTTGCGAAAGATGCTCTTAACCGTAACGAAAGCGCAGGTGGACATTACCGTGAAGAGAGTGTAGAATTAAGTGGAGAACAAAAAGGAGAAGCGTTAAGAGATGACGTTAACTTTAAGTATGTAGCTGCTTGGGAATATAAAGGAGAACCTAAAGATGCAGTGTTACACAAAGAAGACCTTGTGTTTGAAAATATTGAGTTGAAGACACGTTCATATAAATAAAAAACTATGAAATTAAACCTAAAAATATGGCGTCAGGCCAATGCAGACGCGAAGGGAAGTATGCAAACCTATCCTATCGATGGAATTGATGGAGATATGTCTTTTCTTGAAATGCTTGATGTGTTAAATGAGGACTTAATCAATAAAGGTGATGAGCCGGTAGTTTTTGATCACGATTGTCGTGAAGGTATATGTGGTTCTTGTTCTTTACAAATTAACGGTGAGCCTCACGGGCCAGATAGATTAGTAACTACTTGCCAGTTGCACATGAGAATGTTTAACGATGGTGATGAGATTGTAATTGAGCCTTTTAGAGCTAAAGCATTCCCAGTAATTAAAGATTTAATGGTCGACAGAAGTTCTTTTGATAGAATTCAACAAGCTGGAGGATATGTTTCTGTAAATACATCTGGAAATACAATCGATGCAAACGCAACACCTATTGAAAAAGAACATGCTGATGAAGCATTTGAAGCTGCAACTTGTATAGGTTGTGGAGCTTGTGTTGCTGCTTGTAAAAATGCTAGTGCAATGCTGTTCACTTCAGCTAAAGTATCTCAATATGCATTATTACCACAAGGACAAGTGGAGGCTTCTACACGTGTTTTAAATATGGTAGCGCAAATGGATAAAGAAGGTTTTGGTAACTGTACAAATACAGGAGCTTGTGAAGTTGAATGTCCAAAAGGAATATCATTAGAAAATATTGCTAGAATGAACCGTGAATATTTAGCGGCAAGTGCGAAAGGTTAATTAGTAAAACTAAATTGTTTTATAGAGAAAAATCCCAAATCATATTTATTGATTTGGGATTTTTTGTGCTCAATAATATCTTACATTATTAATTTGAAATTAATTAGTATTGCTCAAAGGATTCAGTCTATTTTTATTTATCGTAGTTCTTGGAGATTAAATTCTCTAGTATAATACGTGTAAATTGACTGTCGTCATATGGTTTTACTATAATGTCATCCATACCTGCGGCGTATATTTCATTTCTAACTTCTTCGACTTCGACAGCGGTTAAGGCAATAATTGGTATTGTAGAATTAAATTTTCTGGTTTCGATTGTTGCTTCAAAGCCATTCATAATAGGCATATTTAGATCCATTAAAATTAAATCGAAATGATTGTTTTTAATTAGATTTACGGCTTCGTCTCCGTTTTCTGCAATAGAGCATATCACACCTTTTTTCTCTAATATTTTCTTAGTTACAATTTGATTAATACGGTTATCCTCAGCAACTAGTATTTTCTTATCTTGAAGTAACGACTCGTTTAATAAAGGTTTAGAAACGGTGTTTATATGCTTTGTAACTTCTTTAAAATTCAAATCAAAAGAGACTTTAGTCCCTTTTCCTAGTTCACTTTCAAGTAATAAATTAGAATTAGAAGCTTGTAAAAGTTTTTTAACTATTGGTAAGCCTAATCCAGTTCCTTGATACACATAATTTAGAGATTCTACTTGTGTAAATTCATCAAATATAGTGGCTTGTTTGTCCTTTGGAATACCTATACCTGTATCAGTAATAGAAAACAAAATATTGTAATCGTTATTATCCTTTAATTCTTCTAAAATTAATGATATTGTAATGGTTCCATTTTCAGTAAATTTCAATGCATTACCTACTAAATTCATTAGGATTTGAGAAAGGCGAACCACATTTCCTTGTAGGTATTCTGGAATTTTAGAATCTATTTTTACTACTATTTTGTTCTTGTTTTGCAAACGCATATACTCAAAGGTAGCAGTGATACTTTGTATAAATTCGCGAATATTAAATTGACTTAGTTCATTTTCTAGATTATTTGAATCTATTTTATTAATCTGAAGTACATCATTAATAAGCGCTAGTAAATAATCTGCTGAAAATTTAAGAGATTTTAGATCTTTCTCATGAGATTTAAGTTTTGGATCCTCAAGTAGAATACTACTAAGCCCAATAACGCCATAAAGAGGTGTTCTTAATTCGTGACTTACAGTAGAGAAGAATTTACTTTTTGCTTTTGCTAGAAGTTCAGATTTTTCTTTTGCTTGCAAATACTCTTCATTTTTTTTGCGTAGAGCAAGATTTAAATCTCGTCTTTTTGTATACGCTACAAACAATGCGATAAACAGTAATAAACCCCCAAGACACACAATAATTAATATGTTGTTTAAGTTGTTTTTACTCTCTGCAATTTCAGCTTGTAGTGCAGTTTTTTCTTTCTGATCCGCAATCTGGTTTTTGTACTGTTCAACCTTTAATTTAGCCAATGCTGCTTGGCTTTGTTCATCTTGAATTAAGCCTTGGCTTTCGTCAAAATAATATTCGCTGGAAAGTCTATAATCGTAGGCTTCCTTGTATCGTTTTTGTCCATAAAAACTTACTGCAAGTTGTTCGTAAGCATCATATTTTTCAGCAGGAGTTCCATTATCCTTAGTTAATATAAGAGCTTCTCGAGCAACTTTTTCTGCTTGTAAGTATTGTCCATTTTCATTGTAATACGTTGCCCAATATGTTTTTTCCGAAGATGAAAAATAATCTGGTTTATATTTGTCAAAACCTGGACTACCTAAAATTTTCAAATATTTTAATCCAATATCATATTGTTCAGAATAGAAGGCTGTGATGATTGTATTGTAATAGGCCTTAGCTAGCTCAATTGAATCTTTTGATTTTTTAATTTTAGTAATTGAAATTTCGTGGTATTTTAAAGCTTTTTTATAATCAAGGTCAGACCTTGAGTGATAATTTGCTAAGTCCATGTATGACAAGCCTACTGTTAAATCATCATTAAAAATTTCAGCGTATTTACGAGAGTTTTCTAGATTTTCTCTAGCAAGTAATGTATCACCAACTATTAAAAAATCGTAAGCCAAAAAGCGGTGTGCTTTGCTTAAATATCTTGGATTCTTTGATTGCTTTGCTAAATCTAGAAGTTTAATGTTTGACATTAAAGATTTAGTAAAAATTCCACTGTTATAATATATGGTTGAGCTATCTATTGTTTGTTCAATCAATTCTATAAGGATAGAATCTTTCGTGTTCTTTATGGTATCTTGTTGAGAATAACCTGTGTTGGATACAAATAACAATAAAAAAATTGCTTTAAATACGTTCATTTTTTTAGACTGGAGCCGTTTTTAATAAAAGTAATTAATAAATATTAAAGCAGCGAATTTTTGGTTGTTCATCTAATAAATATACATAATATCGGTTGAAATTAAATGTTTGTAAATACTTAATTCTATAATACTTACAAAAATAGATTTTAATGATTATGTATCTTTAACTTAAAATTTCAGAAAATTGAAAACAAAACTTCCAAATACGCCAACCTCTATTTTTTCAGTTATGAGTGCTATGGCAATGGAGTACAATGCAATTAATTTATCACAAGGGTTTCCAAACTTTAAAAGTGATCCGGTTTTAATTGATTTAGTTTCTAAAGCAATGAAGGATGGGCATAATCAATATGCTCCTATGGCTGGGGATGTTTATTTACGAGAAACTATTTGTAATAAAATGCACCAATTGTATAATACAACGTACAGTCCAGATACAGATATAGTTATTACGGCAGGTGCAACTCAAGCAATATTTACTGCAATTGCTGCTACAATCTCTATAGGTGATGAAGTGATTATTTTTACGCCAGCTTATGATTGTTATGGGCCTACAATTCAGCTTTTTGGTGGTAAGGTTATTGAGATGCAATTAGCTTCGCCATATTTTACTCCAGATTGGGAGGCAGTGCGTAATGTGATTTCTAACAATACTAAAATGATCATTATTAATACGCCACATAACCCAAGCGGAATGCTTTTTTCTGAAACTGATATGCTTCAACTTCAGCAAATTTCAGAAGAGCATAATCTTTTGGTTATTAGTGATGAAGTGTACGAACACATCATATTTGATGGTGAAAAACACCAAAGCGCCGCTACATTTGAACAATTAGCGAAGCGTTCATTTATTACCGCTTCTTTTGGAAAAACATTTCACAATACTGGTTGGAAAATGGGTTATTGTTTAGGTCCCAAAACGTTAATGGATGAATTTAAAAAGGTGCATCAATATAATGTGTTTAGTGTGAACCATCCATTTCAAAAAGCCCTAGCAGAATATTTACAGAATGAAAATACTTATTTAGGATTGGGTCAATTTTATCAACAGAAAAGAGATTTCTTTTTAAATTTGATAAAAGACTCTAAATTTAAAATACTGCCGTCTAAAGGAACTTATTTTCAGCTATTAGATTTTTCAGAAATTTCACAAAAATCGGATAAGGCTTTCGCCGAAATATTAACTAAACAACACAAGTTAGCAACCATTCCAATTTCGGTATTTAATAAGGATGCTTTAGATGAAAAAATAATAAGAGTCTGTTTTGCCAAAACAGAAGAAACACTAATTGATGCTGCGAAAATTCTAAAGTCATTGTAGTTTCTTATAGTAAATTTAACTTAGTATAAGTTTTTCTAATCATTAAATTAACACATACAATCAACTTAGACAATTGCACTCAATATATTTAGGTAATTTAGTGCTTTAGAAAATATTAAATTAAACACATACAATTATGAGTAATAACGGAGAAGCATGGGACATTAATAATGACACAAGTAAGTGTCCGTATTTTAATGGTATACAAAACCATGCAGCAGGAGGAGGAACTACTAATCGCAAATGGTGGCCAAACAAATTAAATTTAAATGTTCTTCGTCAACACGATAGAAAATCTAATCCTATGGGTGAAGATTTTGATTATGCAACAGCCTTTAAAAATTTAGATTACAAAGCCTTAAAAAAAGACTTAGTAGCTTTAATGACTGACTCTCAAGAGTGGTGGCCAGCAGATTATGGAAACTATGGTGGATTTTTTATTCGTATGGCTTGGCACAGTGCAGGTACTTACAGGGTAACTGATGGACGTGGTGGTGGAAACACAGGAAACCAACGTTTTGCACCGTTAAATAGTTGGCCAGATAATGGTAACCTAGACAAGGCACGTTTATTATTATGGCCTATTAAGCAAAAATATGGTAAGAGTATTTCATGGGCAGATTTATTGATTCTTGCAGGAAACTGTGCATTAGAATCAATGGGCTTTGAGCCATTTGGTTATGCAGGTGGACGTGAAGATGTATGGGAGCCAGAACAAGATATTTATTGGGGTTCAGAAACAGAGTGGATGGATAATGCTGCTCGTTATGAAAAAGATGGTGAGTTAGAAAAGCCTCTTGCAGCAGCACATATGGGGTTAATCTATGTGAATCCAGAAGGACCAAATGGTGTACCTGATCCTCTAGGTTCAGCACACGATATTAGAGAAACTTTTGGACGTATGGCGATGGACGATTATGAGACGGTTGCGTTAGTGGCTGGTGGCCATACATTTGGTAAAGCTCACGGAGCAGGTGATGGAGATGCACACGTAGGAGTAGAGCCAGAAGGAGGTAAAATAGAAGCTCAAGGTCTAGGGTGGTTAAATACATATGGTACGGGTAATGGTGATGACACTATTACTAGTGGATTAGAAGGAGCTTGGACACCAAGTCCAGTCGAGTGGGATCACGATTATTTTAAAGTATTATTATTAAATGATTGGGAATTAACTAAAAGCCCCGCAGGTGCTCATCAATGGAGACCTACTGATGCATCTAATGCTCCTAAAGCCCCTATGGCTCACGATGCATCTAAGAAGCAAGATCTTATGATGTCTACAGCAGATATGGCTCTTAAATTGGATCCTACTTATGCTAAAATTTCAAAGCATTTTATGGATAACCCAAGTGAATTTGAAGATGCTTTTGCTCGTGCTTGGTATAAATTAACGCACCGTGATATGGGACCTGTATCTAGATATTTAGGACCAGAAGTACCTAGTGAAGAGTTATTATGGCAAGATCCTATTCCAGCCGTTAAACATACACTAGTAAATGATGCTGATGTTGCCGAATTAAAAACAAAAATTTCAAATTCAGGACTTACAGTTGCACAACTAGCTACTACAGCTTGGGCCTCAGCTTCTACTTATAGAGGGTCTGATATGAGAGGTGGAGCAAATGGTGCTCGCATTAGATTAGAGCCACAAAGAAACTGGGAAGTAAATAATCCAGCTGAATTGTCTAAAATATTAGAAACTTTAGAAGGGATTCAAAAAGAATTTAATGATGCTCAAGAAGGGGACAAACAAGTTTCTATGGCAGATTTAATTGTTATTGCAGGAAATGCAGGAGTAGAGATGGCAGCTAAAAATGCTGGCGTTGATGTAACTGTACCATTTTATGCAGGACGTGGAGATGCTACACAAGAGCAAACTGATATTGAATCATTCTCATTCTTGGAACCGGTTGCAGATGGATTTAGAAATTATTTTAAAACCAATCAAATAGCAACAGCTGAAGAGTTATTGGTAGATAAAGCACAACTTTTAACACTAACTATTCCAGAAATGACTGTTCTTGTTGGTGGTATGCGTGCAATGGGAGCAAACTATGATGGTTCAACTCACGGAGTTTTCACTGACAATGCAGGTGCATTAAGTAATGATTTCTTTGTAAACCTTTTAGATATTCAGACAACTTGGAAATCAACATCAGATGACGACCGCACTTTTGCAGGAAGAGATCGTAAAACCGGAGAAGTTAAAATGACAGGGACAAGAGCAGATCTTATTTTTGGTTCAAATTCCGAATTACGTGCTACTGCCGAAGTATATGCGACCGCAGATGCTAAAGAAAAGTTTGTAAACGATTTTGTTGCAGCTTGGACAAAAGTGATGAATTTAGATCGTTTCGATTTAAAATAATCATTTAATTCAATAATAACTATAACAGCGTTACAATTTGTGGCGCTGTTTTTTTACTTTTATATATATGAAGAACGAACTATTTACCGCAATAAGGGAGCAAAATGCTTCGATGGTTTCTGAAATTTTAACCACTAATCCAGCTTTGGCTAGTGAAAAAGATCAAAGAGGTTCAACACCATTATTACTAGCAACCTATTATGGTTTTGCTGACATAGCTGAAATTATTTTAAAATTTCCGCAGGATATAAATACACAGGATGCTTCGGGAAATACAGCTTTAATGGGAGTGTGTTTTAAAGGCTATCCTAAAATTGTTTCTATGTTAATTAGTGCTGGTGCTGATGTTAATAAAACAAACTTTAATGGCGCTACGGCACTAATTTTTGCGACCACTTTTGCAAAAGCAGATATAGTGAAAACATTACTTGAAAATGGTGCTGATACATCGATTAAAGACGATCGTGGTAATACTGCTAAAGATCACGCTGTAATGCAGGGTGTTAATTCTGTAATCGAGTTACTATCTTAAAATTATGAAAGATCAGCTTAAAGTTACTTTAGTTCAATCGCATTTATTTTGGGAAAACCCAGAGGCTAATCGTGTGCATTTTTCAAAATTATTTGAAGAAATTAAAGAACAGACTGATCTTATTATTTTACCAGAAATGTTTACTTCTGGCTTTACAATGAATGCTACCGTAATTGCTGAGGCTTCAAATGGTCCATCCGTTTTATGGATGATATCTGAAGCAAAAAAGAACAATGCAGCTATTACAGGGAGTCTAATAATAGAAGAAGAGGGAGTTTATTATAATAGATTGTTTTTTGTGCAACCAGATGGCTCAATTGAAACGTATGATAAAAAGCACACATTTACACTTGCTGGTGAGCATAAAATATTTAAGGCAGGAAATAGTTTGAAGCAAATCGAATATAAAGGTTGGAAAATTAGACCTTTAGTATGTTACGATTTGCGTTTTCCAGTTTGGGCAAGAAATACAGATCACTATGATATAGTTCTGTATGTGGCAAACTGGCCAGAAAGAAGAGTTGCTGCTTGGGATGCTTTATTAAAAGCACGAGCTATTGAAAATATGGCTTATTGCATTGGCGTAAATAGAACAGGACTTGACGGTAACGGACATCAATATACTGGACATTCTGCAGTTTACGATGTTTTAGGAAAACACATATCAACGGCATCGTTTGAAAATGAGTTTATAGATACAATTACTTTAGAAAAAACACATATTGAGAAAAACAGAAAGCATTTACAGTTTCTAAATGATGCAGATAGTTTTAATCTAGTTTAAAACTTTCATTCCAACTCCAATTACCTCTTAATTCAATTTTAGTAGGGTAATATACTACGCGTTCAGGTAAAGTACGGCTCAAAAAGTTACCTGTATCCCATTTTTTATTATTGTTATCATCGTAGATTATTCTAACAAAATATTTTCCAGGCTTTATATATTTAAATATTATAGGCTCATTTTGACTTAGATGTTTAGATTGTTTTACTTCAAACTTTTCATTTACTAGTTCAATTAATAAAGGAAATTTAGAAGCATTCTCTAAGTTAAGCTGGAGCGTTGCAAATTCTGAAGCAGGTTGTACTTGCTGTTTGTAAGCAATAGAGTCATTAACGTTTCCGTAGTAATCTGTTAAGGCTCCTTTTAGGGTAGTAATTGTATAAGATTTCTCTTCTATTTTATCAAAACTTATTGATGCTGTATTGTTTTTAGAATTCAATGCAACAGTAAATTGTTGTGAAATTGTGTCATTGTCAAACACGGTTATTTTTTCCCTATCAATAGATAATAAGGGAGTGTTTGTAGCAAGTTTAAATGAATCTACTACTGAAATTCGTTTATCATTTAAGGCAGAAACTTGTAGACTATCTGCATAAAGCTCTCTAAATTTTATGACAGTTGTGTCACGAATACTTTTATTAACAGTCACAAGCTCAATAGAGTCAGAAGTGATTTCTGGTTTGAACCATAAGTTCAAGGTGTCTCTATTTCGTTCTTTTAAAAGAAGATAATCAAAACCTTCGGCCATTTTTGTAATTATAGTAGCGCTTAAACTGTCACCATTACCTTTATAGCCAATTGAAATACGGTTCTTGCTTTCTAATTTAGGTCTGCTAGCTTTAAAATCTGGTATTTCTTTAAACAATTTTAACTCAAACATACTATCTGTTGGTAGCGTTATTGGGGTGCTGTAATATGCAATTTTATCTTGCTCTGGCTGAAATGTGTAATTTGGTGTCGTTTCCTTTAGTGCGATAAGTTGGTAAGTTCCTTCTTTTAAATTTGTGAATTCAAAATTGGTAGATTCCCCTTGCGTAGTTGTAATGTAACTGGGCTTTTCAGTAAAAATTAGAGAATCAGAATATTCCTCAGTAATTTCATAAAGCATGACCGTACTTGGATGTTGCGGCGCTGCTAATAAAGCATCAGCAACTGAACCTTTCAGCGTTAAACTGTCAATATATGTTCCAGTTGAAAAAACATATTTAAAGTTAGGGAATATGTTGCCCTCATTGTTATCAACGATACTATTTCCAAAGTTAAAAGAATATGTAGTATGCTCTTTTAAGGTGTCAAGAATTTTAATGCGCAATTGTTTAGATACACTAGTTGGTGTTATAATTGGTGCATATTTTAATGGTGGGGAAATTAATAGCTCCTTTGAAACATCTTTAAGCTTTATGTATTCATCAAAGCTTATTCTTATTTCAGACTCATCAAAACTAGTGGTAAAGTTTTCAGGAATACTTCGCACAATAACTGGCGGAATACTGTCTTTTAATCCTCCGCTTGGCCTTCCTTTTTTAGCACAGTCTGTAAAAGCCAGAAAAAATAGCGCAATAATAGGGAGATACAAGTATCGATACGTTTTGGATGTAGGTTTTTGCATCATTATCAACAAAAATAAGGAAACTTCTTTTTGTGTGAACTATAAATTAAGATAGGGTTATGGCAATCACAGCAAAACTAATTTTTACACCTTTAACTTTTAGTAATTCTAAGGCACAATTTTCTAAAGTTGCTCCAGTAGTTAATATGTCATCGACAACTAATATATGTTTATTTTCTAATTCTGAAATATTCGCCAATTGAAAAACGGTGCTTTGTTCACTTCTTTTATATCTAGACTTAAAAACTTGCGAACGTGTTCGTGTTTTCTTTAAAAGCACATCTTCTCTGTAATCTATTTGTAATGAAGATGCTATTTCGGTTCCAAAACCAGTAACTTGATTATAACCTCTTTTTTGTTTTCTTTTACGATGTAATGGTACTGGAATTACGATGTCGATATCTTTGTATTCAGGAATTTCGACAAGTTCTGCACCTAACCATTTTCCAAAAAAGGCGCTAATATTTTCTTGTCCTTTGTATTTTAAATTATGAAGAATCGTTTGTGTTATTCCTTTTTTCTGAAATGCTATTAATGCAGTTGCATTTTCTACTTTGATACGTCCATAAAAAAAATCGAGCATTGTAGAAGCTCCCGTATTATGAAAGGATGCCAATGGTAGCTGATGTCTACAACTTACACATAATACTTTTTCTTTAGTATTTAGTGTTTTTGAACAAGCACTGCAAACTTTTGGAAATAAGGTATTTAACAATAGGTGCAGCATATTTTATAATTTCTTTTAGACTTTATTAATTAGCGACGCAGTACTTTAGCCCAATATTTATTTAATTACACAATGACTGAAACAAATAATAGTACCCGCTTTAAAGTATTAATAGGCGTATTGAGCGCATTATTAATAGGACTTGCAATTTACACCTTCACACTTTTTAAGGATAGTAAAGAGACAATAAGCACGATTGAAAAAGATAAAATTGAAGTGCAAAATGAACTTGAAGACCTTATTGAGAATTATAACGAGATAATTCTTGAAAATGAATCTAAAGATACTCAATTACTTGCAGCCAGAGAACGTATAGTAATGTTGCTAGACTCTGTTAAAGATTCTGAAGCAAATGTGGCTTTAATTAGGCGTTATAGAGGAGAAATAGACAAACTAAAATCTGAACGAGTTGTACTTTTTAGAAGAGCAGATTCTCTAAAATTAGCAAATCAACGATTATCTATGGAGCGCGACAGCACTACAGTTATGCTCAATGAAACTATAAAAGTTGTTGATTCTGTAAATATATCAAATCAAGAGCTTACTAAAACAGTTGAAAAAGCTGCGCTATTAGGAATTACAAACCTAAGTGGTGATGCAGTAATCGTAAGAAATAGTGGTAAAATAGTTGACACGCGTAGATCTAGCAGAGCAGATAAAATACGCGCTTGTTACACCTTAGCTCCTAATACAATAGCTCAAAAAGGAGATAGAATGCTTTATGTTCAGGTTATTAATCCAGAAAATAATGTTATAGGCGTTAAGGAAACTATGTCGTTTGCGAATGGCGACTTAACATATAGTGCAACAACAAATGTATTTTACGAAAATGAAGCCCTTGATGTTTGTACATTAGTAACAGCAACGGAAGATGAACTAATTGAAGGTCGTTATGTTGTAACCGTTTTTGATCAGGGAAGATCATTAGGAAGCACGATTATTGATTTAAAATAATTTTTCTGCAGGTTAAAACCCTATAGTTTTCTACTTAAAATTTCAGAAGAAAAATAAATTTAAATCCGCTACAATCAAATCGTAGCGGATTTTCTATTTTTGCATCTATGGCAAATAATGAAGATCAGTTTAAAAAGGTAATTGGGCACGCAAAGGAGTATGGATACATCTTTGGCTCAAGTGAAATTTACGATGGATTGAGTGCGGTTTATGATTACGCTCAAAACGGAGTTGAATTAAAGAAAAATATTCGCGAATATT
Source organism: Patiriisocius marinus (assembly GCF_008974325.1). Classification (GTDB taxonomy): domain Bacteria; phylum Bacteroidota; class Bacteroidia; order Flavobacteriales; family Flavobacteriaceae; genus Patiriisocius; species Patiriisocius marinus. The sequence continues at coordinate 1,121,390 of NZ_BKCG01000001.1, forward strand.
GGTGGCAATCTATGGTGTATATGCACCAAAATATAGTTGGGATTGATGCAGCAATATTAATGCATCCTAAAACCTGGAAAGCTTCAGGACACGTCGATGCATTTAGTGATCCGTTAATTGATAATAAGGATTCTAAAAAGAGATATCGTGCAGATGTACTTGTAGAAGATTATGCAGAAAAACTTGAGCAAAAAGCACAAAAAGAAATTAAAAAGGCTGCAAAGCGTTTTGGTGAAGCTTTTAACGAGGAAGAGTTTGTAACAACTAATCCACGTGTAGTGGGGTACCTTAGTAAGAAAGCCGAAATTTTAAGTAGATTAGCCCGTTCACTAGAAAGTGAAGATCTTGCTGATGTTAAATTGCTTATTGAAGAACTTGAAATAGCTTGCCCATTGAGTGGAAGCAGAAATTGGACTGACGTTAAACAGTTTAATTTAATGTTTGGGACTAAGTTAGGGGCAAGTGCAGAAACTGCAACCGATTTATATTTACGTCCAGAAACAGCTCAAGGAATATTTGTAAATTTTTTAAATGTGCAAAAGACAGGAAGAATGAAAATTCCTTTTGGAATAGCACAAACAGGAAAAGCGTTCAGGAATGAAATAGTTGCTCGTCAGTTTATATTTAGAATGCGTGAATTTGAACAAATGGAAATGCAATTTTTTGTGCGACCAGGTGAGGAAATGAAGTGGTACGATCACTGGAAAGAATACCGTTTAAACTGGCATTTATCATTAGGAATGGGTAAAGAAAATTACCGTTTCCATGATCACGAAAAATTAGCGCATTACGCAAATGCAGCTTCAGATATTGAATTTAATTTTCCATTTGGTTTTAAAGAATTAGAAGGAATCCACTCAAGAACCGATTTTGATTTAAAAGCACACGAAGAGCACAGTGGTAAAAAACTCAAATTTTACGATCCAGAATTAGGTGAAAACTATACACCTTACGTGGTAGAGACTTCGATTGGTTTAGATAGAATGTTTTTAGCAGTATTGAGCCATTCGTTAATGGATGAGAAGCTCGAAGATGGATCTAGCAGAACAGTATTGAAATTACCATCTGTATTAGCTCCTGTAAAAGCAGCGGTATTTCCATTAGTTAAGAAAGATGGATTGCCTGAATTAGCGCAAGAAATTATTGAAGATCTACAATGGGATCACAATGTATTTTATGATGAGAAAGATGCTGTTGGAAAACGTTACCGTCGTCAAGATGCAGCAGGAACACCATTTTGTATTACAGTAGATCATCAAACTCTAGAAGATAAAACTGTTACTATTCGTCATAGAGATACCATGGAACAAGAGCGTGTAGCAATTGCAGATTTAAATGCTATTATCTCAAAGGATGTTTCAATGAAAGCATGGTTAAGTAAAAAATAATTTTGGAAAAGCATTCGAACTATTTTTTAATAGTAGAAAAGAAAAGGCTGCATGTTTCATATGAAATATGCAGCCTTTTTAAATTTATTAAAGTTGAAAAGTAAGTTATTTAGTTCTCATTTCAACTAATTCCACAGGATTTGCCTTTGTACAACGATTCATCATTCTAAGACCTCTAAAAGTAAACCATACTTTCATACCGTCTTTTTTGTAAGCGTCTTCAATGTTAATTGGGTCATACATAACACTTTCTTTTCCATCTGTTTTTATAACAAAAGGGCAATCACCATCAGCTTTACTTGCTACAATTGTTCCAGCCAAAAAGCCTGCGTCCATCATTTCTGTATCAGTCATAGTTGTTTTCATGTTTGATATTTCAGAATCGCTCGATGCTTTTTTTGAATTACAGCTAACTGTTAAGCAAACGCAAAGAGTAATCATTACTATTTTAAATATTTTCATAGTTCTTGGTTTAAGTTTATGAGGTGAAAATTACAAATATTGTGCCTTTATTAAACATTTAGTGAGAGTTTTTTAATCTATGATATTATTTGATATGAAATATAACATACTGTAAGTGTTGATTTTAAGTTAGTTACAAACTCATATTTAACTCATTAATGTTTGTTTTGTCACTTATTGATGGTATTTTTATACAATTAAACTTTATAACTAAAAATTACTATAAAAATGAAAATTACAAAACTACTTTTGGGTGCGGCACTATTCGTTACGGCGAGTATTTCGGCTCAACAATTAGAACAATTTCCCGCTACCGAAACTGGAATGATGGGAGCGCCAATTAATGTTCCAAGTTTAGCAGATCAATTGCGAAACGGAACTTTTATTGAAGCAGATCAAACACCACAAGAAGGACGTCCAAAAAGACAAAGAGGTAATCATGTTGTTCCAGGAAAGGGGAGTGATATTAATGATCCATTAGTACAAAAAAATAGAGCGCCATTACATAATTCAAAAGCACCTTCATTAGTTTTTGATGCTGATGCAAACTCTCAGTCAACTCCATCAGATCCAACAGGAGCTGTAGGACCAAATCACTATATTGGAGCTTGGAATTCAGCTTTCCGTATTTTCGATAAAAGTGGAAACCCACTTACAAACGAAGCGTCTTTAGCTTCTATTTTCCCAGGAAACTCCATTGGAGATCCTATTGTATTTTTTGATCCGTATATTGAAAATGGACCAGGAGAGCCAAGAGGTCGTTTTGTTATTACAGAATTTGACAGTAACCCAAATGGATTTAATGTAGCAGTTTGTCAAGGACCAGATCCAGTAAATGACGGTTGGTACGTATACACTACAGGTTTTTCAACGGGTCAGTTTCCAGATTACACTAAATTTTCAGTATGGAGTGATGCCTATTATGTAACTGCTAATATTGGTCAAACTAATAGAGTTTTTGCAGTCGAGCGTGAGCAAATGGCTCAAGGATTACCAGCGCAACGTGTTGCTTTTCCATTACCTGGAATATCCACAAGTGGTTTTTATAGCCCACATGGTTTTTCTGCTACTGGTGGATCTGAACCAGAAATTGGAAACTTTAGTGTCGTATATATGCAAGATGATGCATGGGCAGGTGTTAGTGATGATCACTTAAAAATATGGACTTTTAATGTAGATTGGGATACAACATCTAACTCTACTGTATCTGCAGCACAAATACTTCCAGTAACTGATTTTACAGGTGTATTTGATGGTGGTGGTTTTTCAAACTTAGATCAGCCAGGTGGTGGTGCAGATATTGATGCATTACAAGCTACTGTAATGAATCAAGCACAGTTTAGAAAATTTGACGGATACAATTCAGCATTATTAAACTTTGTTGTTGATACTGAAGCTGGTGCAGCTGAATTAGCAGGAATACGTTGGTATGAGTTACGTCAAACAGCTCAAGGTGAGCCTTGGACAATTTTTCAAGAAGGAACATACACAGCGCCAGATGGTAGAGATGCATTTTCTGGAAGTATGGTAATGGATATTTTTGGTAACATTGGTATGGCATATAGCTCAGTAAGTGATACAGAGCGTATTTCAATTAGATACACAGGAAGAAGAAATGGTGATCCAGCAGGTGATATGACTATTGCTGAAGAGTTAATAGCTCAGAGTACAGCAAACTGTCCAGGAAACCGTTTTGCAGATTACGTACATTTATCTATTGATCCTTTAGATGATAGCACAATGTGGCATATTGCAGAGTATTTTAACACAAATAGACGTGATGTTGTAGGTGTATTTAATCAAAGTGAAGCAGTTGTAAATGATGTTGCAGTAATCAACTTAACACCTAACACAGCTTCTGCTTTAACAAATGCAGAAACAATAACGATCGAATTACAAAACTACGGGACTGCTGCACAAACTGGAATTCCTGTAACATATAGTATTGATGGTTCAGCACCAATTGCTGAGGTTTATACTGGAACTTTAGCTCCAGGAGCAACTGATACATATAGTTTTACTGTAACTGCAGATTTATCTGCAGTACAAACATTCCGTATTGAAACTACAGCGAATGCTGCTGGAGATACCAATGCATTTAACAATGTTTATGGTGAAAATGTTCGTAATAGTGAATTATTATCAATAAATGATCTTGAATTATCTAATGCAGATTTAGTAGTTACATCTTCAGATAACAAAAACTTCGTTATCTCTATGACTACTACGTATGATAAGGTTTTACCTTTATCAGTTTATGATATTAGCGGAAAGCTTCTAGCCTTTAATAACTTAATTAAAGAAGGAAACAAATATCGTTATGAATTAGATATGAGTTACGTTGCTTCAGGTGTTTATTTAGTGAAATTAGGTTCTGGTGATTTAGAAAAATCAGCTAAATTTATAGTTAAGTAATACTGATCATTAAATTATTTGAAAGGGGAGACTTATTTAAGTCTCCCCTTTTTTCATTTTAATAATGTAATATTTGTCCCACAATAGAAGAAGTAGAGAACTTAAATGCGTGTTAATTATGTTAATATCTAGTATATTAGCAGACAATTAAATACAAACTAAATTATTACGTTATGAAACTAAAATTAACTTTATTCTTGCTTGCTTTCGCTGCAATGTTTACAGCGCAAGCACAAGAAACCGAACAAGGGGCAAATTTTGTTGGAGAAGCGACACTTGTTAGTGTCACCCCATCAATTCAGTCTCGAATGAACGAATTAACTCCAGGAGTTGCAAAAGGAGAAGCTAAAGATGGACGTCATAGTCTTAAACAACCTAAAAGAGAAGTTGTTCCAGGTAAAGGAACGCAACCAGATTATTTATCTCAAAATCAAGACTTGCTTGCAGGTAAAATAAAAGGTAGAGCAGCAACGGCTGTATGGGATGCTGGTTATACAGGCTCAAACCCAACAGATCCTGCTCTTGCAGTAGGTCCAGATCACGTATTTGTCGTTTGGAACACTTCATTTGCTATATTTGATAAAGATGGTAATGAGCTTTTAGGAGATACAAACCCTTTTCCAGCAATATTTCCAGCAAACGGATGTTGTGATTTAACAGTGTCATATGATAATCTTGCGGATAGATGGGTAATTTCATTTTTAGGATCTGGTGCTCAAATGGCAATCTCACAAACAGGGGATCCTCTAACAACAGATTGGAATATATACAACATTCCTAGTGTAAATGATTATAATAAAGTTTCGATAGGAGAAGCTGCTAGTTATTTTTTAACTGACCAAGCTAATGGGAACAGATTATACGCTATGGACAGAAACGCAATGTTAGCAGGTGCTTCTGTTGCATCTATACAAGGATTTACACTTCCTGGCTTTTCAAATTTTGGATTTGCTAGTCCACAAGCTTTAAATATTACAGATGGTAATATGCCAGCAGATGGTAATGCTACTATTGTATTCTTTCAAGATGATGCTTATGCAGGAGTAACAACAGATCACATTAAATTTTGGAATGCAGATATTGATTATGTAACACCAGGTAACTCGGTTATCTCTGTACCACAAGAAATTCCGGTGACACCTTTTACATCTATATTTGATGGTGGGTCATTTGCAAACCTTACACAACCTAACGCAGGTGGTGGTACATTAGATGCATTACAAGGTATTGTTATGAATCAAGCACAATTAAGAAAATTTCCTACATATAACTCAGCTGTATTTAATCATGTGATTGATACAGATCCAACAGCAGGTAAAAGAGCTGCGGTAAGATGGTATGAGTTTAGACAAGATAATGATTCAGCACCTTGGACATTACACCAAGAAGGTACTTACGAAGCACCTGATAATAAGCACGCTTGGAATGCATCTCTAATGATGGATAACCAAGGTAATATAGGTATGGGGTATACAGCAATGAGTATTGCTGGTACAGGAACTACTAATGTAGGTTCTTATTACACAGGAAGATTTGCTTCAGATCCATTAAATACTATGACAGTTTCAGAAGAGCCTATTGTTTTAGGAGATGGTGTTATTGTTGGTTCTAGATATGGTGATTATAGTAAAATTGATATTGACCCTAGTGATGATCAAACTTTTTACTTCGCAAATGAAGTACACACTGTTGATACACCTAATAACCAAAGAGCAGCTAATGTGGGTAGATTTAAAATAGCTCCAGATGCAGATAATGATTTAGGTGTTATTGAAATTATTTCTCCAGCAGATGGTGCATTAGGAACAACTGAGTCAGTTCAGGTTATGGTTCGTAACTTTGGAACAGTAGCTCAATCTAATTTTTCAGTTTCTTTTTCAGTAGATGGTGGGACGGTTATTACAGAAACTTTTACAGGGACAATACCTCCAGCTTCTAACGCTATGTACACATTTACTGCAACTGCAGATTTAAGTACAGATGGAACGCTTTACAACTTGTGTAGTTCAACAGCTTTAGCAGGTGATGAAATTCCTGAGAATGATGAGTTTTGTAAGGATATTACTCACTTAAATGATAATGATACAGGAGTGGTTTCTATCGATGCTCCAGCTTCAGCCTCTGGTTTAGGTGCAGCTGAAAACATTACAGTTACAATCCAAAACTTTGGAGCAGCAACACAAACTTCAATCCCTGTGTATTACACTTTTAACGGTGGTGCACAAGTAATGGAGACGTATACAGGTTCTATTGCTCAAGGAATGACAGACACATATACTTTTACAGCTTCAGAAGATTTTTCTGAACTTGGTGATTATGATGTAGTGGCAGGAACTGATTTAACAGCAGATGCAGATGCTACTAATGATGAAGTAATGACGACAATTACAAACTTTATTTGTCAGCCAGAAAGTGGTTGTTCAGGTTTTGGTGATGGTGTTACACAACTTCAATTAGCAGATCAAGATATAGTTACTGAATGTGGTACTGATCCAGAAGGATACGCAGATAATACAGATGTTGTTTTTAACTTCGTATTAAATGATAACCCTTTTGAAGGTACTTTACAAGTAGGATGGGTTGATAGTATTTATGCTATCTGGATTGACTTTAATGACAATAATACTTTTGAGCCTTCTGAATTAATTTCTTCTGAATTAGTTGCAGCAGCAGATACAGATTTCAACTTTACAGTAGATTTCTCAACGCTTACAGGAGTAACTAACGGAATGCACCTAATGCGTGTTCGTGGTGAAGATGAAAGTGGTACTGGTGATGTATTAGATCCTTGTGATGACTTACAGTTTGGCCGTACAAATGACTATACTGCTAATGTTACTGGATCTCTTGGATTTGATGATGCAAACTTCTCTGATGCAGAATTTGTAATTACAAGTACAGATAATAAGTACTTCAACCTTGAATTCAATACAACTGAATTTACAGATAATGTACCAGTGCAAGTTTACAATACATTAGGACAGAACTTAGCGTACTACGTGCTAGAAAACAACGGTGGTGGATATAGCAAAACAATTGATATGTCTTATGTTGCTAGCGGAGTTTATTTCGTAAAAATAGGAACTGAAACACTTAATAAAGTGAAGCGTATTATTGTAAAATAATAACACGTTTATTAAACTTAAAAGGTCGCATTTATTGCGGCCTTTTTTTATGCGGAAATTTTAATAGTTATTAATGATTTATGTGTCATTAATATTTCGGCTTTGCCTTGAAAACAACTTTAATGATGTATAACAAAAGGGGTGTTGTGCCGAAATTTGACTACGGAAATTATAGCTAGAAAAATGCCCTTAATTGAACGCTTCCAGTATGAATGGTGTTGCTCGCTTCACTTTTGCGACCATTATAAGTTATGTTAGCATCTAAGTATTTTGTAATTCGTTTTTGAAATAATAAGCGCCACGTAAAGTTAGTTCCTGGTTGCAATCCTTCGAGCATTTGGTAGGCAACGGGCGAAAATGCACTTCCTTCAAAGCCATTTTCTATATAAGCGAATTCTCCGTTTATGGATATTTTTTCTGCATTAGCATAGGCAAACGAAAGCCCTAACTTGTTTTGATCTAACATCTCGAGCCCATTGATAGTATTGTCTTTGTTTACTCGATTGTAAAACACATCAAAGCGTGTTTGACTATTTAATAAATAGGAAATTTTTGGATTAATTTCATAAGTATCTAAGTTATAGTTTCGGTTACTGAAATTTTCAGAAGTACTCTCATTGTTTCCAAGGCTTGTTTTTAAAGAAAATAACCAAACTTCTTTCATTTTATGGGTGAAATTAAATTGGTGACTTTTTAATGTTGAAGATTGTAAACCGAATGACTGTAAATTATCTGATGCAGTTTTTAAATACGTGTAGCTTGTTGTATATCGTTGCTTTCCTCTATTAAAAAACAGTGCATTTCTAAAGTTAAGTGTTAGCCCAAGTTGGTCCTCTCCGCCATCTTTAAAAGGGTTGATGTTAAAATCTTCGTTAGCCCTTATTATTTTACGGTCAATTACATATGAAATTGTGTTATAAAATCTCGAAAGGATTTTCAAAAACCCTTCATTTCCTGAGTACCTTTGTGGATTTAAAGTAAGTGTTTGTCCAAATTTATTTTCTCGAATCTTAACAAATACTTGATTTGGTAACAGTATTCGAACAAAATTAGCTTCATCCTGAAATTGCGCTATTTCAAATTCTTCTAGTTCTTGAACACCATTCTCATTATAGTCATTCCAAGTGTAAACACCTTCGCCAGCATCTACTTCAATGTATGTGAATTCTTGCTGAGGTACCACACCATTATTAGTGTCTATAGTGGTGTTTGATCTAAGTAATCCTTTAAATAATGTTTGATTATATAATATCCTAGCGTTTAATGATTGTTCTTTTTCTTCTACATCAACATTGTCTAGAATACGGTAATTTGCAAATATTGATAATTGCGAATTAGTGTTATTCAACAATTTACTTTTAGCGTAAAACGTATTACTTGTGCTTACTCTTTCAATATTGCTGTTGCGTAAACTATCGTTAGTTCTGTATTCATAACCTGTTTCTATAAATATTTTAGTACTATCTCCTACACCTGCAAAAACCTCATAAGCATTATATTTTAAACTTAACGGTGTGAGAGTGTCTGCTTCTTTATTACGAACACGATTATTTTCAAAACCTACTTTAGCTCCTGCCCAGGCTTTATTTAGTGTATAGGTTCCTCGAGAATAACCTCTAAAAAATTTAGTGATTTGATTCTCACCATCACTATCTAAATAACTAGACTGACTTTGAATTTTAAGTTTGTTGATTTTTAAGTTAGCGGAGACTTGGTGTCTATTTCCATTGTAATTTTCAGAATAGTTGAGGTTTTGATATTGGTAGGTAACATTTCCGTTTTTAGGTTTTGAGACTTCAAATCCGGCTGTTGAAAATCGTTGATTTCCTAGTGGGTTTGTAATGTTCCAGTCTCTGTTAAATTCAACATTATACAGTCGTTCAATATTTCTAAAATCTTCATTGATGTAATCAATGCTAGCTGCCCCTATAATCTTTAAACTATCTGGACGTGTTAGTAAATTTTGGCGTGCATCGAATCTTACAGCAATACCATCATTGTTATCATCACCAATGTCTGAAAACAAATTTAAATCGTTAACACTACCTGCGAGTTCAAAATCAACTTTAGTTTTTTCAGTAGGATGATAACTTCCATTTATACCACCTATTTGTAATTTAGTTGGTGCATTTAATCTAACAAACGGTTCATAATTACCTTGTTTAACTCCGGCAACGGGAGGTACATATTCAAATACGCGATTAATTGCATTAGTATCTGAAAGTATATAATCTCCTAGGTTATCTCCTACAAGCGTAAATCTCACATTAAACAACTCATCATCTGCATTGTTTGAGAACACGAAAAATTCCACACCGTTAGCAATCACTTTCCTATATAAAACCCGTCCTTCAGTAAATTCTTCGGGGCTAGCTGAAGGTGCATTCATTAAACTCATGTCATCTCCAGCTTCTTGAAGGATTGCAACTTGTTCTTCGCTTAGGTTTTGTTGTAAAGGTTGGTTTTTAGCATCATTTTCAGTGTAAACATAAGCGCCTATGTCAAATGTTTCGCTAGTATATTCTCCACCACCATAACCTATAAAACGCGTATAGCTACGTTCTGTGGCTTGATATTCGACTCTAATACGCATATTGGCATTAATGGGGTAGGTAGGGTTAAATTTAATTTCACCTGCATTGTAATCTATTATATAGTCCTCATTCTCGCCACGCTTTAATAGAATCCCATTTACATATACATTTTCACTTCCTGACACAATTAAAACTAAAAGTTCTCCATTAGGTCCAACAAGTTTATAGGGTCCTTGATTTCCTTCTTGACCAACAAAATTACTTTGTGTAAAAACTCCTCTCACTAAAGCTCCTGCAGCATAAGCATTTGTTTTAGCTCCACTATCGTGGTTGATAGTTCCTCCTAATGAAATACCTTGAACTTTTTTAGTAAAATTAGCAAAATAGCTGCCGCTATTTTGAAGGTCTACATCTCCGGCTCTAATATTCCAGTTATCGCTATATAGTTCAATAAATATTTGATCAAATTCATCAAGATTTTGCGAATACCCACCTTGTTGTGAGGGGATATTCGCATCTTGTATGGAGGCTCTAATTGAAACCTTATCATTTAGTTTTCCAGTTATTTGTAAGTCTAATTGTGAGTCCACAACCGCGTTTTGATTATTACCAATAGTAATACCTCTTGAGATACTCCCGGCGGTATTTAGACCGTCGAAAGGTGTAAAATTTTCGTCACGTGTACTTTGGTCTAAAGTATATAACTTGTCTATTGCACCTTCGCTATTTACAATAACAGATTCATCTATTTGAAAATAATCTTTAGTTAAAAATTCGGGATAGCGTAAATATTCAATGGTGATTGAGTCATTTTCACCCAGTACTATTTCAGAAAGAATTAACTCGCTTTTTGTAAAATCTATTTGATAATTTGTTGAATCAATAACTTTTCCGCTAAAATCGAGTACGCTAAATTTAGAGGGATTGATAGAAACTGAATCTACAAGAATTTTACTATTAATAGCTACCTTTTTAGTTTGAGACAAGGTGCTTGTATCCTGACCGTAAATTGCGGTGGTTAAAAACAGTAAAAATACAGCTAGAACTACTTTCATATTTTGCTCAACAAGGCTACCAATTAAGGTTATAACGTTTGTTTTTACTATTTGTTGATTGTTTTGTGAAAACCTTTCGGAGATCGTGTATTGTAAAAATACAATCTTATTTAATTTCGCAGAGAAGTTAAGGGGCTTCCATTGCCAATAAGATTTATTAAACTTGAAAATTAAACGCCCTATTTAAGGATATAATTTATGAAAATACTAAGCTATAATGTTAACGGAATACGCGCAGCAATGCGAAAGGATATGCTACAATGGTTGCAAACTACTAAAGCAGATGTAGTGTGTATACAGGAAACTAAAGCAAACGAAGAGCAGGTTGATACAGACGAAATTACAACTGCGGGATATCCCTTTCAATATTGGTTTAGTGCACAAAAAAAAGGATATAGTGGTGTTGCGATTTTTTGTAAAAAAGAACCTAAACACGTTGAATATGGTACGGGAATAGAATCTATGGATTTTGAAGGTCGAAATATTAGAGTTGATTATGATGGGGTGAGTATTATGAGCTTATACCTCCCAAGCGGAACAAATAACGCACGACTCGAGCATAAATTTGAATTTATGGATCTTTTTCAAAACTATGTTAATGAGCTTAAAAAGGAAATTCCAAATCTTGTAATTACAGGAGATTTCAATATTTGTCACGAAGAGATAGATATCCACAATCCTAAAAGTAATAAAAATACAAGTGGGTTTTTGCCAGTAGAACGCGAATGGATTGGTAATTTTATTAACAACGGTTTTATAGATAGTTTTAGACATTTAAACAAGGAGCCTGATAACTATACTTGGTGGAGTTATCGTGCAAATTCTAGAGCAAATAATAAAGGATGGCGAATTGACTACAACATGGTTTCAGAACCTTTACAAGATAAAATAAAACGAAGCGTTATACTTCCAGCAGCAGTGCATAGTGATCATTGCCCACATATGGTTGAGTTAGATGTGTAAAAGCTAGATAGCTTTCTATATTAATTATTATGAATAACCCCAAATTCTAAAACCTATAAAAATGAAATTAAAAAATAGCTTTACAGCGCTTTTTGTTGTAGTATCCCTTTCAAGTTGTGTTTCATCCAAAATTTATGAAGATTTAAAAGAAAATAACAATTCTTTGAAAGAAGAGAATGCGGAGTTATTATCTCAAATAGATGGTGTTCCGGGAGGTGCTTCAGGTGTTGAGGTTTCTAAATTGAGAGGTCAAATGGAAACCCTAACTGCAGATAAAATGAGAGCCGAAATGGAACTCGCAGGAGTTACACAAGATTATAATAGGCTTAAAGAGAGCTATGATGCACTTGCGGAAAATAGTAGTGAAAACTTAGCTGAAAATCTAGAGCGTAACAGAAGGTTATTAGCACAATTAGAAGAGAAAGAGCGATTATTAAATCAAAAAGAAATTGATTTAAATACTAAAGAGCAAACACTACTTAGAGCTCAAAAGGAACTAGAAGCCAGTTCTAATAGAGTAGCAGAATTAGAAAGTATTATTGCTGCCAAAGATGCTAAAATGCGCGCTTTAAAAAATGCGATCTCTGCAGCCTTATCTAATTTTGAAGGAAATGGATTAACGGTAGAACAACGCGATGGTAAGGTGTATGTTTCTATGGAAAATAAGTTGCTTTTTGCAAGTGGAAGTTGGGATGTAAATAACCGTGGAAGAGAAGCTGTTGTTGAGCTTGGGAAAGTGCTTGGTGATAATAAAGAAATTGCCGTATTAATTGAAGGACATACAGATAATGTGCCTTATGGTGAAAAGGGATTGATAAAAAATAACTGGGATCTTTCCACTAAAAGAGCCACAGCAATTGTGAATATCTTAACAGAAAATGATAATATTCCAAAAGAAAATCTTACTGCTGCAGGTAGAGGAGAGTTTGCACCTTTAGTGTCTAATACTACTACAGAAGGAAGAGCAAAAAACCGTCGTATCGAAGTAATATTAACCCCTAAATTAGATGAAATATCTAAGCTATTAAACGAAATGTAATAGAAGAAATACCAATTCTACTAATTAAAGTGACTACTATTAAAGTGTTTAATTATTACTATTCTATAAAAGTAATTTTGCATTGATAAAATAAATAATGAGGTATACAACGCTCCCAAATACAGATTTAAAAGTTTCAAAAATATGCTTAGGTTCTATGACTTGGGGACGTCAAAATACTGAAGCTGAAGGCCACGAACAAATTGATTTTGCATTAGACAAAGGAGTAAATTTTATTGATACAGCAGAGATGTACTCAGTACCTTTTACAATGGAGACTTATGGACGAACAGAGGAAATTATTGGAACTTGGTTAGCTAAATCTGGTAGAAGACAAGACATTGTATTAGCTTCTAAAATTACAGGCCCGGGAAGGGGAATATTTTCAGATATACGAGAACATTTAGATTTTAGCCCTGCATCAATTGAAGATGCATTACATAAAAGTCTGAACCGGTTACAAACAGATTATTTAGACTTATATCAACTACATTGGCCAGAACGCGCAGTAAATATTTTTGGGGTTCGAGATTATAATCATGAGCCAAACGCAAAATGGAATGATAATATAGCCGAAATTTTAGAGCGATTAGAATGTTTTGTTAAGCAAGGAAAAATTAAACACATAGGTTTAAGTAATGAAACTCCTTTTGGGACGATGCGATATATGGAAGAGCACCGTAAAGGAAAACTTAAAATGGTGAGTATCCAGAACGCTTATAATTTATTACAACGTCGTGATGAGATAGCACTTGCAGAAGTTTTACAAATGGAAAACATTGGGTATTTACCATATTCACCATTAGCTTTTGGAAATCTTTCAGGAAAATATCTTAATAATAAAACTCCAGAAAAAGCACGTGTAACTTTATTTCCTAATTATTCAAGATACTCAAGCCAAGCTTCTATTAAGGCAATTGAAGCTTATAATGAAATTGCGAAAAAGCACGGTTTGTCGCTAACACAACTTTCACTTTCGTTTGTAAATGATCGCCCATTTGTTAGTTCTAACATTATTGGAGCGACTACAATAACACAGCTTGAAGAAAATATTGATAGTGTTAATTTGCGTCTTTCTGCTGAAATATTAAAGGAGATAGAGCACGTACATACATCAATACCTAATCCAGCTCCTTAATATTAGCTTACTTTTGCTCCGCAATTAACTCGCTTAATACTTCTTTAAATACATCAACAGGTTGCGCACCTGTTACAGCACTTTTTCGGTTGAAAACTATGGTAGGGACAGAAGTAACTCCCATTTGTTGCCAATAGCCTTCTTTAGTTTTAACTTCTATTAGAGCATCTTCATTATCTAATTTAGCCATTCCTTCCTCAGCATTTAAGCCTACATCTAGCAAGGCCTGTTTTAATACATCTCTTTTAGAAACATCTTTTCGCTCACTAAAAAACGAAGCAGTTAATCGCATTTTCAATTGAGTTTGTTTGTTGAATGCTTTTGCATATTCTAATAAAATGTGAGCCTCAAGCGTATTTACCATGCGCATTTCATCAAAATAATCGAAAGTAAAACCTAGTTCTGCACCAGCTTCAGCCATATGTTGTTGTGATGCTCTTTGTTGTTCTAAAGTAGCTCCGTATTTTTCTCTAATATGCTCAATTACATTTTGACCTTCCTCTGGCATTTGGGGATTTAACTCAAAAGGTTGCCATTCAATTTCCACTTCATCTGCAACACCAAGATCAGATATTGCTTTTTCTAAACGTTTATATCCGATGGTACACCAAGGGCAAACCACATCTGAAACGATATCAATTTTTAATTTCTCTTTCATAATTAAAGTATTATAAGTTCACTAATTTGAAGTTCTCCTTGCACGTTGCTGTAGTTTTTTACGTCATCAGCAAATGTTTGTGCGTGCGGTCTAAATGAAGTTTTAAATGACTCTATACTATCAAATTTTAAATGAGCAATAGCAACATATGGAGCTAATTCTCCAGGTACTCTACTAGCGACCCCTAAATCTAACTCTATCCCTTTTAGTGCATCTCCAACCAATTGAGAAACCATTGGTAAATGCTTGTTTTTATAATAATCAGTGTCAAATTTTACATTATCACTGTTTGGATACATAACTGATACTTTTATCATCACTGTTTCTTTATTAATAAGCAATACCCTTCCGCATTTACTAGAAGGGTAAAGCTAATAATTATTATTATCGCCGTAGTATTGTTTTACTACAGATTATTTTTTCCAAGAAAATTTTTGGAAAGGAGCATCTACAGCAGTATTTGCAATATGATTTGTATAATTACTAATGATTTTTTGAGATAATCCTAAGATAATTTCAAGGATTTGTTGCTCACCGTAACCTGCTTCGTAAAAAGCATTTAATTCTTCTTGATTAACGTTACCTCGATTTCGTACAATAGTTAATGTCATTGTGCGTAATGCTTCAAGTTTTGGATTTTCTAAAGGTGTTTCATTTCTTAAAGCCTCTGTAATACTTTCATCAACCTTCATCATATGTGCAATTGCAGTATGCGCAGGTACACAGTAATGGCATTCATGCTCTACATTAATTGTTTGCCACACAACAGTTAATTCATCTTTATCGAACGAAGTATCTGTAAATAATTTATGAATGTTTTGATAAGCTTCTAAAATTCCAGGTGCTCCAGCTAATACGCCATGAAGACCAGGAATCATTCCGTTAGATTTTAGTGATTGCTCTAATAATGCTTTGCTTCCTTCTGGAGCAGACTCGATAGTGTGAACTTTTAATGTTGTCATAATTTCTATTTTAAATTTTGATAATTGTCTATTATTAACTAAACAATCGTTTAGTTATGGTGTAAAAAAAAGTTTAGATGTTTTTAAATGTCATTTCAATATAATCTTTAATCTCTTGCTTACTATTTACTCTTGCAGCAGCGGCCAAACCATGCTTAGCTAATACTAAATAATTGGCTTGTTTTAATATGGTTTCTTCGTCTTTTGAAGAATCCATTCTTAATTTTTCAATAAATGATCCTTTGAGATTATCCATAAAAGAAGCCATTTCTTCTTTTATTAATTGATCTTCAGTTTCTGAAAATTCATTATAAGTATTTGTCAACAAACATCCTTTTAGTTCTTCGTTATTAAAGTTTGAATTAACAGAGTCGTAAAAAAACTCCTTAATATCTGCTACACCGTTAGATGCTTTACTAAACTTTTCAAAAATTGAACGGATTTTAGTTTTATAACATTTCAGACTTTCAATAAAAAGGCCATGTTTACTTCCAAAACTTGAGTAAATAGAAAATTTATTAATACCCATTTCTTTTTCAAGCATTTGCATTGAAGTTGTTTCGTACCCATTTTTCCAAAACAAATTCATTGCTTTTTCAAGTACCTCTTCTTCTATATATTCTTTTTTTCTTGCCATTACTTTTTTAACACATCACAAAACTAAACAATCGTTTAGTAAAAACAATCTCTTTTAACTTTTAATTAATAACCATCTAAATTTTGACGCACAAAATAAAATTGTTAAATCAAATTTCAGAATTAAATTAATGGAAGATTTTTAGAAGAAATATTCTTTATTGAAAATTGGTAATTTTTTTTAGCTAAAAACGACTACTCAAACCATACGCAAGTACTTATTTATAATTTAGTCACTAATATTTATGTGATTTCTGTACTTAGTTTGTTAAATTGTTAGCCCCCATCTAATTTATGTTATGAATTTTTTCAAAAAAAATAGCCATTGGCTTCTTTTAACCATATTCCTTGTTATTGTTGGCTTCTTTTTTTTCTATTTACATTCTGAATCTAAGCAAAATGAATTAGAGGCTCGTTTACTAAAATTAGAGAATCAACATAATAGATCAATAGATAAGTTAACAAGTTCTATTGATAAATTTGCAGGATTAGTCGCAGGTATGCGTTCGTATATGAATATGTCTACAGAGCTTCCTTCAACTGAAAATTTTCAAAACTTTGTAAAGAATCAATATTCCGATTTAAAATTAGATGATTCTATAGTGGTTTCTTACGTAAATACTTCTCACGTATTTATGCAATCTTTTACAAGAAACACGATTGATCCTGTGAACTTAGTAGGCCAATCTGTAAAAGATTTTAGAACTAAAGAGAAGATGAAAAATCTTGATGAATTAATGACTCACGACGCATTGAGTATGTTTCCACCATTAAATTTATTAGAAGGTTGGGTAGGATTGCCAATGAATTTTAGAGTGCATCGAAAAGGCGTGACAGTTGGTTATGTAGCGCCTATAATTAGTTTTAAAGCTATCTTAGACGATATTTATAAAGAAGACTTGGATAATGAATTTGTATTTAGATTTATTACAGAAGAAGGCTTTGATTTTGATAGGGAAATAGCTCATAATAACACTACGGTTTATACTACTAAAAGTGATACTGAGTATTACAAAAATTATGACATTGACACTTCACAATTTTTATATACTACAAAAAACTTTTATGGTTTTGATTTAACAATTGGTACTGCATATAAATTTCCTCTAGAGGAAAATACCGCCTATAGTAGTTTGCTTTTTCTTTGGTATTTTACTATTTCATTATTAGCAATAATTATAACCTGGCAGGTTAATAGGTTTAAAAAACTAAATGTAATGTTGTATAATAACAACATGTTATTGCTTCAGAATAAAGAAGAAATAAGCGATAAGAATAATGAATTGCAAAAATTGAACATTACACAAACTAAATTTTTCTCAATTATAGGTCATGATATAAAACAGCCATTAAATGGAATTGAAGGATTATTAAGTTTGCTCAAATATGAAAAAATAGATGATCCAGATTTAGCTGAAATTATAAGAAGTTTAGAAAAGTCAACAAATAATACAACTAATTTATTGAATAATTTATTGCGTTGGGCACGTTCACAAACTGGAGACATACAATATGTGCCTACTTCATTAAATTTAAGTGTGATTTTAGAGGAAGTAATTGAAACAGCTCATTCTCAAGCTAAAGAAAAACAAATAACTATTATTTATGAACCTCAATTAGAACTTCGATATATAGGTGATAGAGATATGCTCAGTACTATTTTTAGAAACCTTATTTCAAATGCTATAAAGTTCACCAATCTTGGTGGAACTATAGAGATAGAAACACAGAAAGTAGGTAATACAATTGAAATAACAGTAAATGATAGTGGTATTGGAATGTCTGCAGAGGAGGTAGATTCGTTATTTAAATTAGATACACAAATTACCACCGTAGGTACTTCAGGTGAAACCGGCACTGGTCTAGGATTAATTCTTTGCCATATGTTTGTGAAAAATCACGATGGACATATTCTTGTAAATAGTGAGCCAGAAGTTGGAACTCAATTTACAATTGTGTTACCAAATGAACTTTAATAGAACTCTAACATTTAGTGTAATTTGACAATATAAACGACCTTAACTTTAGGTTTATCTATTTAAAAAAAAAACGAAATAAGAAAAACACCTATTAATTATATTTGTTGTATATCAGGCAACTATTTTAGTTTCTTTTCATCGATTTTGCTTGGGAGAATTTACTTATTGCTGAAAACAAAATCTCCATATTTTACAAATAGAAAGAGAGATTTTGTTTGATAGTTTTAATGTTTTCAGGATTATTCTTTAACGATTAATATAAAATGGTCCTGCCATATTGTTTTTACCGTTAATTTTAAGAACATAATAGTATGTCCCAACTGGAAGAATATTTTCTTGATTTATCGTTGCGCGACCATCAGATATACCATTAAATGAATTGTCATAGCTGCTTTTGCGATATACTTCAACTCCCCATCTATTATAAAGTATTAATTCATTGTCAGGGAATGCTTCTAATCCACCAATTACTAGAAAATCATTGTTACCATCTCCATTAGGTGTAATAATATCATAAATAGTTACTGATCCATCAGCTTTTAATACTGAACCAATAGTGATAATTTCAAATTCATTAGGGATAAAACTTTCTGAAGTAATAGTCCCGGTTTCAAAATTTCCTGTTGTTGCAATATTTCCTAAGTCTTCCCATTTTTGGTTATTAATAGAGAAGCCAACTACTCTTAAATCATTTAAAGATTGTGCTAGAATTTCTATTAAACTTTGTGAATCCCAGGTAAGTTGTGCTTGCGTACTTTCAGTTCCATTTAAATCCCAATACTCCTGAGTGCTGATGATACTTAATTCAGGTTCAAAAGTATCTGTGTTGAAGCTTTCATTAAAAGTTGAAGGGCTGTTAGGATCTTCAAAAAAGTATGCAGATTGAAATCTTTCGCTCGTAAAATTAGTAGGAATTACTGACAAAGGCCTTAATCTATAATCATCACCTATAGGAAACTTGAAATCTAATTCTCCAGTTACTGTTGCGTATCCATCAGTATGTCTATTGTCATTTTCGCCAAAATAAATACTATTATTTAAAAAGTCTAAATTAACATTTAAGTCATTTCTTGGGGTAATAATGAGTCCATCTATATAGTCTATCATATTTGTAACACCCACTGAAACATCTAAGTTGAGGTTGTCAACGACTGCAATTTCCATATCTTTAAAAATAGGTCTATTTGAACCAGATACAGTTAAGTTGCTATCTGAATTATAAAAACCAGCAAGACCTTCATTGTTGTCAAATGTTCCGTCGTTAATTACATCGACGTGAAAACCAATAGCCCCATTGTCGTGTATTTTAGCATTTCCGAAGTTATGGAAAGCATCTTGTCCAAAACTAATTTGAAATAATAGGACAAATAATATATATATTAATTTATTCATATTTTATTTATAGGCAGTATATAATACAACTACATTATCAGCTTTAGTGCTTACATTTATTGTAAACCCGTTTAAATCGAAGCTTGCTAAGCTTGCAAGTGTTCTTCCTAAAGCAACACCATTTTGATTTCCATATCTAATACCAATGCAGTTTGAACTAGAAGCATATCTTGATATATCATTAATTGAGTTACCACTACCACCAACATATATAACTTGTTGTGTTGTAGTTCCAGAATCATTTCTTGCAAATCCATTCATAGTACCAAAAGAATTAGATAATCCTGTATTATTATCACCAACACCATTATCTGAATCTAGGTTTAGAGTTTCCACGTTTGCGTGTGCAACAAACGTAATTGAGGAAGGTTCAAAAGGTAATCCTGTAATGATTTGATTTCCAGTTCCAGTGATAATAAAACTTCCAGTGTAAACTGTTGGTCCCAAATAAGCACCGCCATTTGTGCCAACTTCTAACTGGTTATCATTATCAGCTGCAATTACTTGAGCTGTAGTTTGGGTTCCAGCTTCATTAGTATAAGTTATTTCTCCTGTTACACTAGAATCGTTCTGCGAAAAAGAGGTGTTAGTTTCTGATGCACTTGTAGCACTCCATCCTGTTGTTGTATATACATAAACTTTTTCATCTGTAGGATTATATAACAAACTCCCAATAATAGGAGAAGTTATATTCCCTAATGCTGTTGTTGGTACACTATTTAAACCTAACATTTCTTCTCCTGTAGGAGTTTGTGAGAATGCTGATTGTATAATGCAAATACTTGCAAGAATTAAAAATACTCTTAGAGATTTTATGTTTTTCATATTTATCTTGTGTAAAATGTAACTGTTACTGGAGCTGAAGGATTTTGAGTCCCATAATTGTCACCAGCAGGTGATGGTTGATTTCCAGAAATAATTATATTAGCATATGCTGCTAGTGGTGCTGTACTTGTAATTAAATGATTGAAAGTTCCATCTGCATTATTGGCTGTTGTTATTGTATAGTTTCCAGTAGACACATTTGGAATTGTACTATACGAAGTATTACTTATTAAGACTTCATAATCTGTTGCTGTCCCAGTTGTGTTTCTATACTGCATACTGAAAGTGTTTCTATCAGCAAAATTATCAAGTGTTAATGTACTAGAATCAGCAGTGCCAATAGGTGAAGCGGTAGATCCAGTACTAGTACCGCTAATTAAAGAAGTAGATTGAATAACATCAGTCACTACTTCTTTAGTAGCCGAGGTGTTAAAGTACCAAACTTCATCTACCAATGGATCTGCTGATGTACCGTTATCTCCAGTTGCAACCATTACTTGGAAGCCGTTTGCTGTTTGTGTTCCTGTAACTACTGAAACTAATCTTGAATCACGATTAACAATATCTTCTTGTGCACCAAATGTAATATCGTAGTTAGCGCCATTAGGATGAGCAGTTGTGAATGCAACAGTGTATCTACCTGTTCCAGTTCTAGTTACTGTGCTATTAATATTAAATGAGTTTGTACCGTTTGCTTGTGTGTGTGCTGCAGCAAATACATATCCGATTGTCTCTTTTACAAGTGTAATTGTTGGAGAAACTCCGTCAGCACCATCAGCACCGTCAGCACCATCCGCCCCAGCGGGTCCTTGTGGTCCAGCAGGTCCTTGTGGTCCAGTTGCACCAACAGCTCCGTTTGAACCATCTGCCCCAGCAGGTCCTTGTGGTCCAGTTGCTCCGTCAGCTCCGGCAGGTCCTTGCGGTCCAGTTGCTCCGTCAGCACCATCAGCTCCAGCAGGTCCTTGTGGTCCAACTATGCCAACTGTAGTTGTAACATTATTTTCATTAGTATATGTTACTGTACCATCCCCATTATCTATCAATGTGGTTACTGTGTCATTAGTGTCAATTATAATTTCTGTACCGAAATCATCTGTAATGGTAAAAGTACCATCTCCATTGTCCGCTACTTCTGCAATTTTTGCATCAAAAGTAGTTTCTGTTCCGTCTTCATCAGTGTAAGTGAATGTTCCGTTTGCGTTGTCTTCTAAAGTACTTAGCGTTTCAGTAAAAGTAGTTTCTGTTCCATCTTCTGAAGTGTAGGTGAAACTTCCGTCTCCATTGTCTTCTAAAGTGGTTACAGTGTTGTTAGTGTCAATTATAATTTCTGTACCGAAATCATCTGTAATGGTAAAAGTACCATCTCCATTGTCCGCTACTTCTGC
>NZ_BKCG01000002.1 GCF_008974325.1 Patiriisocius marinus
GCTAATTGGAAAATAATAATCTTTTAAATTTCCTTGCGCTGAACAGCTCGAAAGAACAAATATTAAAATTAGAAAATGTATGTTTTTTATTATTCGCATTTTTTTTTTAAAAGCTTGATGGCAACGGGATTGTATAAGAATAGTGCGGTTTTGTATGCGAGGATTTTCTGAAGGAAAATCAGACGTAACAAAACTGCACTAACCTTTGATTAAGCACTAACTACCGCATTATTTTTATACGGTGTTACCTACCGTATTTTTATTCGGCTGTCTTATTTTCCGCTTGAACAGGAGCAGGTGTTGGCTGCGTTGGAGCAGTAACATTTACGACAACATTTTGATTTTGATTTACATTTCCTCTGTTCGGTCCGATAAATCCGTTCATTAAATTGTATTTATCAACCATTCCTCCAAGAATAAATAGGTCAATTATCCATCCGATTCCGAATAATTGTCCTGTTAATAAATACAGAATTCCACTTCCAACTTTTCCAAGGTAAAATCTATGGGCAGAAAATATCCCAAGAAAAAACCATAATAAGTAAGCTACTCCTTTTGATTTCATAAAATTATTTTTTTGCTTATTAGATATAAATT
The DNA here is from genome assembly GCF_008974325.1 of Patiriisocius marinus. Lineage (GTDB taxonomy): Bacteria > Bacteroidota > Bacteroidia > Flavobacteriales > Flavobacteriaceae > Patiriisocius > Patiriisocius marinus. The sequence continues at coordinate 598 of NZ_BKCG01000002.1, forward strand.
CAGCGTTAGTTAATTGATTAGAGTTTGTAAATCTTTATCAGAGTTTAGTCCAATAACAAACTTTTTATTTATTTTTCTATGTTATTTACTTTTCATATCTATCTCAATTTTTGTCAATATGGTAGGTAACGGTTAGTATATGAAAAGTAGGCGATTTTGAAGCACTAAACTTTCGGTTAAGCACAAAGTTTGATACGAGCCACAACCCTCGAATTTACTACTGTTTCGCCTATTTTTTATATACATTGTTGTACTGCGTTATTTATCCTATTTTTTGATATTTATTTCTTCTTTTTTCAAATGCAATTTCACCACCTTCAAGGATTTGACAGATTTTAGAATTTATTTCATTATCCTCAAGACTTCCGCTAGTGTAATTAAGTTTTCCATCAAGATTTGAAGCGACAATTACTTGTTCTGCATCTGCGTTTACAACCAAGTTTGCATTATGTGTAACAATAATCACTTGTCTGTATTGCTTTAATTCCTTGAAAAGCCCAATCAGATTTTGCATAATAAACTCATTATCTAAATCATCTTCTGGTTGGTCAAAAATTATTGGTTTAGAAAAAGCTTCTGTTGCGAGCATCATCTTTAAATAAACAGTTCCTTTTTGTCCAACAGAAATTTTGTTTAAATCCTTGCCTTTGTACTTCAGTATCGGAAATACTTTTAAATACTTTTTCCTTTCTAGTTCGTCAAAGAGTTTGTTTTTAAAAGTTTTACTATGAATACCATCATAATGATAAAATTCAAGATATCTGTTTCTAAGAAATTCAAAAAACGTATCTAAGTCTCGAATTTCAAAGGAGTTTTTTTGAGCTTCTTTATTTCCTTTAATTCTCCATTTTGCTCCATCTATGCAATGATATATTTCATCATAAAATTTTGAAACATCAAAATCTACTTTAACCTCAATTTCAAGGTCAGTTAAAAGATTTTTCATTATAGATTTTTGAGAGGGATTTAAGGTGTCTTTTGAATCTACATCCTTAAATTCGTCCCAACTTTTAATAAGCTCAACGACTTGGTTGTCATAGTCAAGCTTCATCTTGTCTATTAATGAAATAGAATCGTCTGTCGTTTCGAAAATTGATATTTTCAAACTTTCAAGTCTTTCTTTTCTAGTTTTTGAGACAGCAATGTTTTCACGAATTTCAGATAAGCTTTTTTGAAATTTATCAATGTCATTTAAAAGCGTTGTTAGGTCACCTTTGTAATCCTTGAATTCCTCTTTAACAACAGATATAGTTACAGATATAGATGCTATTTCTTTTTCGAGTTCACCTTTCCAATTGTTGATTTCGTCAAATTGTTTTTGTAAAGAATTCAATTCAATAATTGATATTCTTTTTAAATCTCCATTTGTTTTGATGATTTTTAAATTGAGTTCTTCAATAGCATTTTTAAGTTCGTTTTCTAACTCCAATAATTCCTTCAGCTTAGAGTTTAAGTTGTTTCTAAGCCTTAAGTTCTCTGAATATTTTTCAAGTTTATCTTTATTTTCACTAGTAGTGATATTGCTAATGAAATCGTTAATTGATTTTTCTTGAATTTCTAAATATTCTATTGAGTTTATTAAATTATTATCCTCATCCTTTTGTTCGAAGAACCTCTCCAGTTCGTGATACTCATTAATCGATTCACGAATTTTCTTGTCTAACTCTGTATTAAATTCTGGTTGCTTTAGTTTGGCTAATCGTCTGATTGAATTTGCAAGTTGGAATTGCTTGTCTTTCTTTTCAACTAAGTTTTTTAGACGACCTTGATTGATGTAAATGAAATCAACAGCTTTTTTATCCTCGGTCAAGTCAAAATTTATAATATCCTCCTCACTTTGATTCGACTTATGATATGATAAATTAACAACACCATTTTTATTGAAATCACCCTCTTTAGAATGTTCTTGGCCTATAAAACTACTGGCTAAATAATCTGTAAGCATACTTTTTCCTTCTCCACGTCCTCCGATAATTGCAACGAGGTTCTGATTTAAAGGTATGCTTTCATTTTTTGAAAAACTTAAATCTTCTTCATCTTGAAATACGTTTACATCATCATTAATTGTGATATTTGAGATGTAAGGTTTATCAAATTCTAAATTCGGATTGCTATCAGAGATTTTTATTCTCTCATTTGGTTCATATAATATTTGAACTAATCCTTCAAAAGTAGGGTCTGCTTTAATCCAAGTAAAACAGTTACCAATTCTATCCTTGTCAGTTTCTGTGGATAAATAATGCGAATCACTACAATCCAAAAGTATATCATTTACTTGTTGAGCTGTTAGTTGTGATTTGGCTTTATGATAAGCTTCAATGGACTCAGAAGCTGTAAAAACAATGTCCGCTTTGTTAATTATTGATTTTTTAGTCGCAATAGACGCATCAGTCCACTTTAAATCACCCCATTCTGTTTTTCCAATAGCAATTAGGTATTTTCCTTTGAAACAATCTTTTTGTAACGCTTCGAAAATCTTATCCTCTTTTACATTTAAATTATTGAATCCTTCAGTTAAATCAGTACCATATTTGTGTAATTGCTCTGGGGGAACACTACTCTTTATTTTTGCACCAAGTTCTTGAACGCTTTCTTTTGTTATTGCTCTTGTCCATTGTTCTCCATTTTCTAAAAAATAACTTTGTTCAAGAGTTTGTAAGAATTGACTTTTGATAGTTTCTAAAGGTAATTCATTAGAAAAAATAACGTGTAAATTGATTCTCTTTAATTGTCCGAAATCGATTCCTGCAAATTTTTCAATTCTAAATTCAACAACAGGTAATAAAAGGTCAATGTTTTTAAGTTTACCGTTAGTAGTCTTTTCGTTAACAAGCCTCTCATAGCCATCAATGAAGAAATAATCATTGATTCCTAATACTGAAAAATCAGAAGGTAATTTTTCTAAATCGTCAATATATTTTTCCCAAGTTTCTTCAGTATCTGCACCATATCTATGGTAAATTGAGGAAGGTGTATGAACGTGTAAATCCCATTTTCTCCATTCAGAACCTTTCGGATATTTTTTACTCATAAAGTTTGTTTTTTAATGCAGTACAACTCGTTATATAATTAACTTTGTCATGGTTATCCCGTATTATAAACAGGATAACAAAGGGAATATGTCATGCATATCCCGTAACTAAAATAGATTAATACCTTACGTTATCTTCTTTCAAAGCTTCTTTTACGACTTTCTTTTCTGTTTTAATACTGTAGCCACCTCCTAAGTGTTCACAGTTTTGTAAACTACTAATGCCATTAAATAAAACAGGTTTCTTGTTATATTTAAAAATAGAAGATAAATCATTAATCATTTCTTTATCGCTAGTTGCCATTTCAACATCGTCCATTGTAAACTGCGAAGGGTGTTCATACCCTGCAGCGTGTGTCATTTCTAAAAGCTCTTTTCTAAAATTTTTAAAATAATAGTGGGTTCTTATAGATTTGGCATCAACATCAATACCACGTTGTTTCCATTTACTTTGTGTAGCAACACCACTTGGGCATGCATTTGTATGGCATAATTTAGCTTGTATACATCCTATAGACATCATTGCCTCACGTGCAACATTAATACAATCTACTCCCATTGAAAAAGCCATAACAGCCCTCGCAGGAAACCCTAATTTCCCACTACCTATAAAAACAACACGCTCTGTTAAATTATACTTTTTAAAAATTTGGTAAATAGCTGAAAATCCATAAATCCAAGGTAATGCAACGTGATCTGCAAAACTAGGTGGTGCTGCACCAGTTCCACCTTCACCACCATCAACGGTAATAAAATCGGGACCCTTTCCTGTAGCGGCCATTTTAGAAGCAAGTGCTTCCCAATCTTCTAGTTTTCCTATTGCTGCTTTAATCCCAACAGGTAGACCAGTATTTTCCGCAATATCTTCAACAAAATCTATCAATCCATCAACTCCAGAAAAGGCTGAGTGGGTAGGAGGAGAGAGTACATCTTTTCCAATAGGTACATTTCTAATTTCAGCAATTTCAGGAGTAATTTTAGAACCAGGAAGTACGCCTCCTTTTCCAGGCTTAGCACCTTGACTTAATTTAACTTCTACAGCACGTACTTGAGGATTATTTTTAGTAAGTTCCTTCATCATTTCCATAGAGAAATTTCCATCGTTATCGCGTACACCAAAATAACCAGTACCAAAATGAAATACAACATCACCACCTTGCTTGTGATAAGGTGATAATCCACCTTCACCAGTATTGTGATAAGCGTGCGATAATTTACACCCTATGTTTAATGATGCAACAGCACGAGCAGATAATGATCCAAAACTCATAGCCGAAACATTAATAACCGAAGCTGGTCTAAATGGACGTTTTCTGCGCCCTTCTCCCATCACTTTTGCACAAGCAAGAAAGTAAGGGTCTTTATGATTAGGGTGTTTTTTGTCCACTCTATAAGGCATCATAGCATTTTTTACAAAAATGTAATTAGAGTCATAAATATCTCTGTCAGTACCGAAACCTTCATAGTTGTTTTCATTTTTAGATGAAGCATAAATCCATCCACGTTCTATACGGTTAAATGGTAGCTCCTCTCTATTGTTTGCAACTAAGTATTGGCGTATTTCTGGACCTATACTTTCAAGCATATATCTAATATGTCCCACAATTGGGTAGTTGTGTAAAATAGTATGTTTTTTCTGAAATATGTCGTAGATAAATATAATAGCAAGCACTACAATAAGCCAGCCCCACCAAGCGATGTTACCTAAAAAAGTTAAAATGTTCTCCATAAAAAGTATAAATCTATAATATCAAAAAGTAAAAGTAATTATCCAAAACCGAAGACCAACTATATCGGGAATATAAAAGCCAAATTATTGTTGTATGTTTCTAAAAGCTACTAGTTATTTAAATAATCAATTGCAAGTTGGCTCAATGCTTTTACACCTAGTAGCATTCCCGCATCGTCAATTTTAAAATCGGGTGTGTGGTGCGGAAACGATTCGGTATTTCCTGGTGTCATTCCACCTAAAAAGAAATATACTCCAGGTACTTTTTCTTGAAAGTAACTAAAATCTTCCCCACCAGTAACGGCTTTCATATCAAGTACTTTGTCATCTCCGGCAACCCTTTTTAACGTGCTAATTGCTTTAGTTGTCAATGCAGGGTCATTGTAGGTTACTACCGTGTTGTTTTGCCATTCAATAGTTGCTTTCCCTCCGTGAGCTTCTGCGATTCCTGCAGCCATCTCATTCATACGTTTCATAATATGTGTACGCATATCTGGGTTTAATGTTCTAACCGTTCCTATTAACTCAGCAGTTTCAGGAATAATATTAAAACGAACACCACTTGTAATTTTCCCCACGGTAATTACAGCAGGTGCAGTTACTAAATTAGATTCTCTAGAAATAATAGATTGAAATCCATCAATAATTTTTGCCGAAATATAAATAGGATCAACACCACTCCATGGTGCTGAGCCGTGCGTTTGTTTTCCATCGACAGTTACAACAAATCGCTCAACGGCAGCCATAATTCCTTCTGGTTTTAACGTGATTGTTCCCACGGGAGTACCACTGTTTATGTGTAGTCCGTAAATAGCATCAACTTTAGGGTTTTCAAGAACACCTTCTTTTACCATTAAGCTTGCACCACCTTCTTCTCCTGGTGGCGGACCTTCTTCTGCAGGCTGAAATATAAATTTAATAGTACCGTTAATTTTGTCTTTATGCTTGCTCATTACTTCAGCAACACCCATTAAAATGGCAATGTGTGTATCGTGACCACAAGCGTGCATTACGCCAGTTTCAGTGCCTAAAAACGTATCAGTTACATTACTTTTAAAAGGCAAACTGTTCCTTTCGGTTACAGGTAAAGCGTCAATATCAGCTCTTAAAGCAACTACTTTCCCTGGGTTGTTTCCTTTTAATAATCCTACAACACCCGTTTTAGCAACGCCTGTTTGTACTTCCATTCCTAATTTTTTTAGGTGTGCAGCAATTTTTTTAGCAGTGTTAAATTCGCGGTTTGAAAGTTCAGGGTTTTGATGAAAATCGTGACGCCAATCGATAACTTTGTTTTCAACATTTTCAATGTCCTTTAATATGGAGGCATCCATTTGAGCTTGCGATGTGTAAACAAAGGCTGTGACCAGTAGTAGTAATAAGCAGTTTTTCATCTTCGGAAATATTAATTATGGAACGTTTGCTAAAGATATTGAAATCTATAGAAACGCGAAATATTATCCGGTTTTCATTAATTTTCAATTCAACGTAAGATTATTTTTACCTTTTCAACTTCATTTTCAATTTGGATATCGAACTGTTTATAACTTCGGAAATATCACACATTTGAATCTTGTTAAATTGCGTAAATTCACAGTCCAAAATTTACTCACCAAAGCATATTTCCGAAGAGAGATAATCGCTGTTTATAATTTCAGTAAAAAGACGTGCAAGAATATTTAAGCCAACTTAATGAAGCCCAGTTAGCGCCTACAATCCAAAAGGATGGTGCAATGATCGTGATAGCAGGAGCGGGCTCTGGTAAAACCCGAGTATTAACCTATCGCATTGCTTTTTTAATGTCTAAAGGGGTGGATCCATTTAACATTCTCGCCTTAACATTTACAAACAAAGCAGCCCGAGAGATGAAAAAGCGTATTTCGGAAATTGTAGGATCAAGCGAAGCAAAAAATTTATGGATGGGGACATTCCATAGTATTTTCGCTAAAATTCTACGTTTTGAAGCTGATAAATTAGGCTACCCATCTAATTTTACCATCTACGACACACAAGATTCCCAAAGTGTAATTCGTGCGGTAATCAAGGAAATGAATCTTGATAAGGATGTTTACAAATACAAACAGGTGTATTCTAGAATTTCATCGTACAAAAATAGCTTGGTTACGGTTAAGGCATATTTCAGTAATCCAGAATTAATGGAGGCAGATGCTATGGCTAAAATGCCACGTTTGGGAGAGATTTATAAAAGTTACTGCGATAAGTGTTTTAAAGCAGGAGCAATGGACTTTGATGATTTACTGTTGAAAACCAATGAGCTGTTAACACGCTTCCCCGAAGTACTTGCTAAATACCAAAACCGATTTAGATATATATTAGTAGATGAGTACCAAGATACCAACCATAGCCAGTATTTAATTGTTCGCGCACTAAGCGACAAGTTTCAAAATATTTGTGTGGTAGGGGATGATGCGCAAAGTATTTATGCATTTCGTGGTGCTAATATTAATAACATTTTAAACTTTCAGAAAGACTATGACGATGTGAAAATGTTTAGGCTTGAGCAAAACTATCGCTCAACTAAAAACATTGTAAATGCAGCGAATAGTATTATTGAAAAAAATAAAACCCGACTTGATAAAGTTGTTTGGACGGCAAATGACGAAGGAAATAAAATAAAAATCAATCGCACCATGACTGATGGTGACGAAGGGCGTTTTGTTGCAAGTAACATTTTTGAAACTAAAATGAACGAGCAACTAGATAATGGCGATTTTGCTATTCTATATCGTACCAACGCACAATCGCGTGCAATGGAGGATGCCTTGCGTAAAAGAGATATTCCATACCGTATTTATGGTGGACTTAGTTTCTATCAACGAAAGGAAATTAAAGATGTTATTTCGTATTTACGCTTAATATTAAACCCAAAAGATGAAGAGGCTTTAAAACGAGTAATTAATTATCCTGCACGTGGTATTGGACAAACAACTATTGAACGTTTAACGGTGGCTGCAAACCATTACGATAAGTCAATGTTTGAAGTAATGCAGCATATTGAAAAAATAGGGCTGAACATTAATAAAGGTACTCAGCAGAAATTGCAGGACTTTGTGGTAATGATACAAAGTTTCCAAGTGCTTAATAAAAGCCAAGATGCTTTTATGATGGCAGAACACGTTACTAAAAAAACGGGTTTATTTACAGAGCTTAAAAAAGATGGAACTCCAGAGGGTATTGCTAGAATAGAGAATATTGAAGAGTTGCTAAATGGGATGCGCGATTTTGTTGAAGAACAAAAAGAAATTGCAGATTCTACAGGTTCATTAAATGAGTTTTTAGAAGATGTAGCACTAGCAACAGATTTAGATAACGATAATGGCGATGATGATCGTGTTGCCTTAATGACGGTGCACTTAGCTAAAGGACTTGAGTTTCCATATGTATATATTGTGGGAATGGAAGAAGAGTTGTTCCCTAGTGGAATGTCAATGAATACTAGGGCAGAACTGGAGGAAGAACGCCGTTTATTTTATGTAGCATTAACAAGAGCTGAGAAACAAGCTTATTTAACATACACGCAATCTCGTTATAGATGGGGAAAATTAATTGATGCAGAACCAAGTAGGTTTATTGATGAAATTGAAGATTCGTATAAAGAATATTTGACACCCATTACACAACACCGTTTTAAGCCATTATTAGACGCTGATATTTTTGGTGAAGTAGATCATAGTAAATTGCGTTTAAAGAAACCAACCGCAGGAAAACCGCCAACAGGCCCAACCGAAGAACAATTAAGAAAACTTCGAAAAATACGACCAGTTGCAAGCGCTACGGAGAAAAATTTTAGTGCTGCAGATGCAAACTTGCATGTAGGGACTATGGTAGAACATCAGCGTTTTGGAAAAGGTAGAATTACAAAAATTGAAGGAATAGGAGCAGACACAAAAGCCGAAATTGATTTTGATAATGGTGGCTTGAAAAAGTTGCTATTACGTTTTGCTAAGCTCAGTGTTATTGAGTAATTGCAATGTAAGTTTTTTTCAATGTTTAAATTTAGTGCTGAGTATGTCGTCTTCAGTATTTAAGATGCCGTCTTTGCCCTTAGAAATTAAGATGTAACTAGAGTCTTTGTCAATTACTTTGTAATGGAATTTATTATTCCAATAATCGAGAATACTTCGCTTTTTTAGGGGATTATTTTTGGTTATGGCTTTTAATTCAATTGGGTATTCGCCCAGAGTACTTTTTCGTTTTTCAAGCAATAATTCTATTTTAGTAATCTTTTCGGAAGTTTTACTAATTCCTTTATTTGGATTGAAGTAGCTACTGCTTACTAGTTTTAGTACTACTACAATCAATAATAAAACCCCTATTACTATTACAATGGGAGAAATCATTAACTTTTTAGGAAGGTTTTGCTCTTTCTCTAAAGCGCGTCTTGCTTTTTTACGTTTAGAAAATGAATAATCTTCGCGCCAAAAGAATAGCTCTCCAAAAAATAATGCGATATCTTCTATCATTCCAGTAAAACATTAAAAATAACTATTGCATTAATAACACATATAACTGTAGCAAGAAATGCATATGCACACCAATTGTAATAATATAGATATTCAGCTTTCTTTTCAGCTGATTCTTCGGAAATTATAAGTTTTTTAAACTTTGCTAAATCATCAAAAATCCAATTAAAAAACCACGAAATTGCTATCCCTTTTTGCTCTAAAATGCTTCTTATAGTTATATAATTTGTGCCAAATATTATGGCCGCTAGAAAACTTAGAAAAAGTAATATACCAAAAAGTATAGCCATTAATTTTTGTAGTTATTACTCAGCAATAGTTAAGTAGGTGTCAATATAGATGGACACTTTTTGTTCTAAATCTGCAAACTGAACTTGGTTCCAATCTCCGTGACCACCATCGTAAATAGTATACTGATGATCAATTCCACTCGTTTCAAGTTTTGTGTTAAGCGTGTTTCCGTTAGTTAAAGGTACAAGGTCATCCATATTTCCGTAGAATAACATTGTAGGGCTCGTTTTAATACTCACTTGTAATGCAGGACTCAAGGCTACTGCAAGATCAGTCCCTGGAGGATAAGCACTTTCATCTGTAAGAGTTGCTAAGTATAAGTCAAAATTAGGGTTTTCTTGGTAAAAAGGATCTGTAAAATCACAAGGGCCTACAATATTACAAACAAACTTAACATCGTCATCTAAGTCATATACGCTATCATATTGTAACGAAATATGAGCACCAGCACTTAACCCAATTAAACCAAATTCTGGTAAAATTTGATAGGTGTCTTTTTGTGAAATAACTTGGTTTATTACAGATTGAAGGTCCAGAAACTGATTAGGGAAAGCTGGGGTGTTAAGGGTTGCTAACCTATAATTGATATTTACAATAGCGTGATTTGGGTTGTTAATTTGTAATAGATTAATAATATCAGTCACATCTGCTTTATCACCTTCAATCCACCCACCTCCGTGCACAATAACAATAACTTTAGTCTTGTCAGCCGAACGGCCAGCAGGTAAGTACAAATCATAGACCTGTTGTGGGTCGTCTCCATAAGGCACATTTAGTTGAACGTCTGCGGTTAATGGATCAATTGTCATATCGTCATCATCCATTACATCATCCGTATGTTGGACAACTACATTATCATCTGTATCGCAAGAAGTGAATGTTACCGTAGTACTTAGTACAAGAGCAAACAAAAAAAGAATCTTTTTCATAAGTGTTTTTTTATTTAACGTTAAAAATACTGATTTATGTTAAGGATGTGTTATTTAGTATTTCTGAAATTTTAAAAGTTTGTAACTTTAGTTAAAAGAGATAGAAATTATGATAAAAGAAGGAACAGTAGTAAGTTGGAAATGGGCTAACGGAACCGCTTCAGGGAAGGTGAAAAGTACTTTTACAAAAAAGGTAACTAGAAAGATTGATGGCACTGAGGTTACTCGTAATGGAGAAGAAGGAAACAAAGCACTTTATATAGAAGTGGAAGATGGTAATAATGTTCTAAAGTTAGAAAGTGAAGTAAGTAGAAATTAAAAGAAAGAGTATCTTTAAATTATTATTTGTTAGGCGTACTGATTATTAAATTCGGTTTAGTTATTTTTCAACATCAAATGCTCAATACATTACAATGGCACAATTAATTAAAATTTACGAGGACAATCCTAATCCTAAGGATATTAAAAAGGTGGTGGATGTTTTAAAAAAAGGCGGACTTATCATTTATCCAAGTGATACCGTTTATGCTTTGGGTTGTGATATTACTAATAACCGTGCCTTAGAGCGTGTTGCTCAACTAAAAGGTGTTAAACTTGCTAAAGCTAATTTCTCATTTGTTTGTGAAGATTTAAGTAACCTTTCTGACTATGTGAAGCAAATTGATACAGGAACATTTAAAATTTTAAAACGAGCCCTTCCAGGACCTTATACTTTTATCTTACCAGGAAATAACAATTTGCCTAGCGTATTTAAAAAGAAAAAAGAAGTTGGTATTAGAGTGCCAGATAACTCTATAGTACAAGCGCTTGTTCGTGAATTAGGAAATCCAATAGTATCCACATCTATCAAAGATGATGATGAGGTTATTGAATACACTACAGATCCAGAACTAATTTTCGAAAAATGGGAAAAATTAGTTGATGTTGTAATTGATGGTGGATATGGTGGAAACATTGCCAGTACTGTAATTGATTTAACAACAGGCGAACCACTGTTAATTAGAGAAGGTAAAGGAAGTTTAGATATTTAATTATTGAGATTATAAGTCAATTTAAATCCAAGAGAGAAGTTTATTCCTACTCTTGTGCCACTATCTTCTCTGTAATTCTCGAAAAAATCATCGTCGTCAAAAAAGTTATCTGCCCTAGGGTTTACAATATTTGAATACGTATTTTTTCTAGAACGAATTCCTAAACCACCTGAAATATCAATCCCAATTGGCGCATTTCCGAAAGGAATATAAACGCCGTATAATAAATTAGCACCTACTTTTTTACGGTTATAGTCAGCTTGATCATAACGAATTTGAACTCTCAAATCACTATCAAAGTAGCTGTTGTTGAAAAATTGCTCATCTTGATTTAAATAAAAACCTTGTAATGCTATATAATGGTTAACAGGATATGTAGGGTTAAATATGTATGTTATCTGCGGTAGTACTTCAAACAATGCGTAATTATCACGATCACTAAAATCGTCATCGAAAATTACAACAGTAGTATTTTCATTTCCATAACCAACTTCAATACCTGCACGAAGATGTCCTGAAATTCCGTGAGTGTATCCTAAACGATAGCGAGGAGTATCAAATGCAAGAGGTGTAAATAAATTGAATGTTAGTAATCGTATATCTTCATTTGGAAATTCATTTTTGTCTGTTTTATCTTGAGCAAATAATGAAATTGAAAGACATAAAATTACCAATAAAAAGAGTTGCTTTTTCATCTTGCGTTTTTTTGTAAAACTAAAAGATTAAATGGATTGAGCAGAATAAATCAATGTTATTAATAAATGTAAATATTAATAATTGATATAGACAAAGCCAGTAAAGGCTTCTTTAAAGTTTGAGTCGTTGAGTACTAATACATAATAATAGGTTCCAACAGGGACAATTTTATCTGTATACAATAAACCTGTGTTAGGAAATCCATCCCAAAAACCAAGATCATTTCCACCAGTGTAAATTAAGTTTCCTTCTCTACTGAAAATCTGAAGTTCAAAATTTTCAAATACATTAAGTAATCCGCTAATTTCAAATTCATCATTAATACCATCACCATTAGGTGAAAATCCTTGGGGAATAAAAGGCGGGCAATTTTCGGTAGTTAATATAAAAGATGTTGTTGTAAAGCAAATTTCATTCTCTAAACGCACAAAAATAGCTTGTGGGTCCATAGTGTTTATGAAATTTTCAGGATCTGAAATAGGGTTAAATTCATCAAAAGCATTCACTGCACTTGTATAATAAGTAATGGTATCGAAAGGGTTTGTAGAAATCAAATCGTCTTGTACTGTTAAATCAAATGTTGCACGGTTAAATCCTTCGTCACATTCATTTAAATCGGGTAATAATCCAATAGAAGGGATGTCTTCAAATACTACGGTTGTAGTAAATTGATTATTGGTTTCATCAAGCTCCTCAACAATTCCAGTTTGTGTTCCTGTGTCATCTACAATAACTATAAGCGTAAAAGTATCTGCCACATTTTCTGAAAGTGCGATTTCAATTGTTCCTGTTTCGCTTCCGCCTATTGGAATGATTCCTTGTGTAAATGCTTGTGCTATATATTGCCCTGAAATATAAAAAGCAATGGGAGTATTAGCTGGTAGTGATGCTGTTCCTAAAGTATTATAAACGGTGTATTCTATAGTTAAATCTCTACGCCTACACGCGTTTAAATTATTATCAATACTAACCGTAGCGTCTGGCAATGGACAAATAATAACTTCAATCATAAAGCTATCTACAAGTTGGCAATCACCATTGTCTGCACGAACAAAAATTTCTTGTGGGTTTTCGGTATTTACAAAGTTGAAAGTAGTTACTATGGGGTTTGTATTAGCATTCGCATCAACTTCATTTAAGTGTAAGCTTATAATTAGATCATCATCGATATTCACTAAAGCTTCGTTTAAGTTGAAATATTCAATTCCCACGGCATCGCACTCATCAAGATCAAGTAATGGATTTAAGTTTGGGAAGTCTAGCAATATTAAATCTAAAACTTCAGCCTCGTTATTATCTTCATTAATTTCTGGGACTATGCCTGTTCCATTTCCAATGTCATCAACAATAGCAGTAATACTAAAAGGAGAAGTGATTGCAGCAGGAATTGTTAGGGTTGTAGTTCCACCTTCGTTACCGCCAATAGGAATATCATTTATAGTTTCACTCTGCCCAACATATGTGGAATTAGCGTAAAAAGAAATTGGGGTATTTGCGGGTAAAAAATCGGTACTGTTTTCATTGTAAACGGTGTATTGAACATTTACATCACGCGCTCCACAAGTAGCATCTGCTACAACCGTGTCAAGGCTAATTGTTGCATCGGGCAATTGCGAATTTAATACGGTAATTACATTATTGATCATCACAAAATCCTGACTCGAAGTCAAGTTGATTTGGACGCTTGTATCGCCAGGACTTATGTTGTTTTCTATAGAATAGAAGTCAATATCCATATTGTATTGTGTACCACTTCCCGTAAAGCTGTTGGTACCATTAAAAGCATTATCCGATGGATTTAAAGGTGGATTGCTTATAAGGTTTCCGTTGACTAATAGGGTTTCATTATTGTTCAATGACATATCACCTTCCCAAGAAAGAAAACCTATTTTAGCTCCATCTACATCAAGTACATTTACATTTTGTAGAGGTATACTCAAGTTGTTATTTACTGCTGAAACGCTCTCTAAACCATCAAATACGCTTACTTGATTTAAGGGTAGTGAGGCGTCTTCATAAATTACATTTATAGCCCAGCCACCAAAGTTTGTTGTGTTACCACAATATGCTGCAATTACATCAGTTAGGTCAAGATCTGAAAGGGTGTACATTCCATTACCTGTGTTTGTAATGAGATCAGTTACATCTGCATAAGCGGCAAAATAGACTAACTCTTCAGATAGGCTATCTGCAAAAGTTCTTTCTGCTGTTATTGGAGTTCCGTTTAGGAGAACTTGAAAATCACCAGCTCCAGAACCAGCCCAATATAAGCTTGCCGAAATAATAGTTTGATCAGGTTGTAATGCAAAAGGAGCACTGCTGGAAGTGAGAATATTACAAGGAGGATCTGGTCCGCCAGGGTTTGTATTCTCTACAATGTTTAAAGTATTTCCAAAAGCTACATAGTCATATCGCCCATTAAATTGTTGAAATATTTCAACATCTTGGGCATTCATTTGAATACCACAAAACGTGAATATAGTAAGAAATAATAGTAATAGTTTTTTCATAGCAGCAATTACTCTGCTAAATATACACAATTTTCAAACGGATTAATTTGCCAATTTGCTTAGTATTAAGCAATGCCGAAATTTTAACAATTTATTACTCGTGCACAAGGTTTCAAATACTTAAAATTTCCGAAGAAAAGCTTCTTTTATTTTGTGATTATAAATCACGTTTCTTAAGTATCTTGTAGGAACCATAAATAAAAATAGCTGACCAAGCTGCAACAATTAGAACAGTGTACCAGTTTACAGCATACGATTTGCTAAACTCTTCGCCAACTTGGTTAGCAATAGTACGAACACCTCCAAGGCGTGTAACAGGTTCTACAATTAGATCTGCCATTGCTTCAAGCGGAAAAAAGTTAATTATTTTATCGGCTAACTCTGTGTCTTTAAAAAGCTGCCATTTCATTACAGCGTAAATAATCCCTTCTATTATTTGCCAGATAATTAGAAAACCTAATGCAAAAGCTGAGCGTTTTACTAAGATTCCTAAAAATAAACAGAAAGAGAAAAAGCCAACGAGTTTTATAAAATATGCAAACAAGTATTCCATATCTCTAAAGATGACAATAGCTTCAGTGTGATCAGAGAAAAACATCCCTAAAACAAACGATACCAGAAATACAAAAAGCGTTGAGGCTAATGCAAAACCAACAACTGTTATAAACTTTGAAAAAATAAATTCTTTTTTACTTAAGCCATCAATTAAGTTTTGTTTTAAGGTTCGGTAGCTGTATTCATTCGCCATCATGGAAACAATAACAATGGCTAAAAATATTTTTAAAATTCCTGCAACATAAGTGTTAAAGTGCCATATAAAAGGAAAATTGAAAATACCTTGATCTGCAATTCTAAAATTGACATTGGCAAAGTTAAATTCGATTGAAGCAATAAGAGCTATTGCAATAATGAGCAAAAAGTACACGCTCACTATTACTTTAGCAGCCTTGTTACGTTTTATTTTATCTAATTCTATGGAAAGTAATCTAATCATAACTATGGCTTATTTAGTTGAGGTTGTGTTTTTTGTAAGTTCAAGAAATTGCTCTTCGAGACTTTCTTTTCTTTTTACTAAGTGTGAAAGGGAAATGCCTTTTTCAAACAATAATTTGTTTAATGAGGACGCATCCATTTCTTCATTTAAATAAGCTACTATATATTCTCCTTCTTCTGTTATTTTGCCAAAACCTTTATGGGAAGAAAGTACTTCTTTTAAAAGAGGCATATTATCGCATTGCATGGTCACAAAGCCAAAACTAGCGTTCATTTCGTCCACTTTACCAACGTATAAACTCTTTCCTTTGCGTAATACAACAACGTGGCTACATACTTTTTCAACTTCGTCTAATAAATGTGAAGCTAATAAAATAGTAGTTCCGTTAGCGGCAATACGTTTTATGATTCCTCTAATTTGATGAATCCCCTGTGGGTCTAATCCGTTGGTAGGTTCGTCGAGGATTAGTATTTCAGGTTCGTTTAAAAGGGCAGAGGCAATGGCTAGTCGCTGTTTCATTCCTAAAGAGAAACCTTTAAACTTATCATCTTGTCTATCCAATAAATCAACTATTTCTAGTGATTTTTGAACTTGATTTTTAGCAACGCCTTTAATTTTACATACAAGCTCAAGATTTTGCTTGGCTGTCATATAAGGGTAGAAATTAGGATGTTCAATAATTGCTCCTACTTTCTTTAACGCTTCGTGCGTTGATAGTTTTCCACCAAACCAAGAGAAATCCCCTGATGTTTTATTTACAACATTTAGTACAATACCAAGAGTCGTGGATTTACCACTTCCGTTAGGTCCTAATATACCATATACATTCCCTTTTTCGATATTAAATGAAACATCGTTTACGGCTATGAGTTTACCATATTTCTTAGTAAGATTTTCAATTTTCAGGATTGTTTCCAAAAGCGGTTGGGTTTAATGGTTGGTGATTGTATGACGAGATACTCTAGTTTTTGTTACAGGAAAAGAGTTAATGATTTACGGTTAGTTGTCTAAAATGTTTTAAAAATAACAGAAGCTCCCAATGGGAGCTTCTGTTTGAGATTCATTTAAACTTGAAATCCGTTATTATCCAGGTTTATATTATTAAAAATGTAACCACTTAGTTTTTCTCTTCTTTATTGAAATAAACTAGGTAGTAATACATTTGTTTTTCTTCATCCCAACCTTTTTCTACAAACTTATCTGCGCTTTCTGGGTTGATGAAATCTAATTTAATTTGAATATTAGTATCAAGATTAATTACATTTTTTATTTTCTTTCTCGCTGCTGTTACTGCTGTATTTGCAATGGGAAAGGTAGTTAAATCTTCAATTTTATACTTTGGAGACTGCTCAGTTTTATAGTGATTAAATTCCGGAATTAAATCTGGATTTTCAATTACTTCATTCATAAAAGCACTTTCGTTAAAAGTGTCATTTTTAGCAAAATGATTTACAGCACGGTTCATAAAAAGCACTTCTTCCTTTTTATCTTCCGCAGGTAATACTACATCTTTTGCAAAATCTTGACAAAATTTTAAATACTTTTTAGTGTAGAAATTATCATCCTCAAAAGCTTCAACTCCTAGAAAACTTTCTAACCAATAACGTGCATCGTATCTATTACTGTCTACTGAAAGTATTTTGTAACCTTCTTCTTTTTTAGAATTGAAAATTAAACACCCTTTGTCTAATTTATTAAGGTTAACTCCTTGTTTTAAGTGCGCTTTTAATTGATCTTCATCTTCTGTAAATTGAAGAAAATCTTGTTTTAATTCACTTTTAAAAATACCAATGGCATCCATTTTTACATTGTCTAACTGTACGTTTTCGAGATAAGCAATGTACACCTCACCACTTTTAATATGGGGATGAGTTGATTGATCAAATAAATGTTTGGTTATTTTTTTACTTACTTCGTGAATGGTTTCTGGATTGTCAAAAATTGCTGAAGCGTGATTGAACATATCGTGAAACTCAAGCCCTGCATCAAGCACAAACTGAAAGTAATTTTCTTCTTTATCTCTAAAAGGCTTTAAAAAAAACTCCTTCATCAAAGGCGTAATTTCATCATCCATTTTATAAGGCACAGATGAAAGTAACATTGGTTCATTTTTACTTTTATTTCCCACTCTATGTATTGATAGTGAAGCAATGTGCGTATTAAATAAATTAATCATATTTGGGTGTTTTGCAGTATTATTTAGTAAACCGAAATTTTAATAATTGAAACTAGCTTTTATGAATTTAAAAGTTTAGTTAATTCCAATTTTCATCAAAGTCAAGGTCTTCGTAGTCATTGGTTCCAGGAATATATTCGTCATCGTCATAATCGTCATCATATGGATCATCCCCATCTAAGCTTTCCGAAACAAATTCAGGTTCTTGTGCCGTCATAGGTACTTCACCGTGAGCGTACATTAAGTGTGGGTATGAGAACCCTGGGTCTGGCGCTACAATATCGGCTAATTCAACTATAAAAGTCCACATATTTAGAAAATCATATATGTAAACTAAATTACGGTTTTCAGCATCAATGATATCGCTAATTAAGGTAGACCCCATTGTGCGAACAGGTCCTTCAGCATCGCCCATATCAAACAATACTATTTCCTCAAGTTGTTCCCATTTTTCGTTACTGATGTAAAAGGAAGCCATGTCTTGTCCGTCAAATCCAAATGCCTGTGTTACAACATTATGAAAGTCTTCAAAAGTAGCATCTGCTTCAATCTCTATATCTCTATATACTTCTTCACTAGTGTTTAGAATAGCTCTAAATCGATAAATCATATCCTGTTTTTTTAAGGACGACAAAGATACAATTATTCACCTTTGGAAATGTTCCATTGTGGATAAATAGGGAAGAAAATTTCGGTTAAATTAAAACACTATTTTGTGAAACGATGCAATGTAAAAGTCATTGCCGCTAAAAGTACAAATGCTGTAACTTGGTGTAAAACTCCTAAAATTACAGGTACTTGCCATAGTAGTGTTAATACGCCTAAAACAAATTGAATCCCAACAAGTGCAACTAAAATGTTAACACCTCTTTTTTGCAATACTGTTGTTGTAAGTTTTTTAGATTTATACCAAATTAGTCCTATAAAGGCTACAACGATATAAGCTAATGTGCGATGTATAAATTGAACACCACTTTTTCCTTCAACAAAGTTGCGCCAAACTGGTGTTTGCTCAATGGTAACGCTATCGTGAATAAATTGTCCATCACTCATTAATGGCCAGTGGTTGTGCACCCATCCTGCATCAAGTCCGGCAACAAATGCCCCCCAAATAATTTGTAGTATTAAAACAGCTGCACTTGCACGAATCAAATTTCGGAATGAAATTGAAACCTCTTTCCTATTAGGAAACCATAAATCTAGTGCTACCCAAAAAGTATATGCAAACGTTAAAAATGCTGTGGTAAGGTGCATTGCTAGTCGATAATGGCTAACATCTGGTCGATCTACTAATCCGCTGCTTACCATATACCAACCTAAAAACCCTTGAAATCCACCCATTACCATAAGCAGTATGCTTTTACGTATAGTGGCTTTTGTAAGTTGTTTTGTGAGTAAGAAATACATAAACGGAATGAAGAACACCACACCAATAAATCGACCTATAACACGGTGAATCCATTCCCAGAAATAAATATCTTTAAAATCCTCTAAGGACATACCTTTATTGATTTTTTGATACTCAGGATATTGTTTATAAAGATCAAAAGCGTTATTCCATTCAACATCGTTAAGTGGAGGAATAGTTCCTGAGATCAATTTATAATTTGAAATTGAAAGTCCGGAGTGTGTAAGTCTTGTAATACCACCTACAATTACCATAATAAAAATAAGTGCACATCCAGTTAAGAGCCAGTATATTACTTTTTTATTATCCTTCATAATTAGTTGTTTTAAGCGAATACCAATCAAGTGTTGTTGTTTCTTCGGGGTAAGTTTTTGTTTCTATATGTTGAAAACCTAGTTTTTTTAAAACAGCAGTAGAAGCTGAATTTTCAGGATATACTGTTGCAATTACTTCGGCTAACTTTTTATCTTCAAAAGCAAATTTCAAAATGGATTTTGAAGCTTCTGTTGCAATGCCTTTTCCCCAATATTCTGGCAAAAATCGATAGCCTAAATCTGTAGCTTGAATATCTTTCAGAAATTTTATACTGTTGAAACCTATTATTTTATTGTCAGTTTTGTGGATTACTGCAAAACGGCCGTAACCAAACTCAGCATAATCCTTTAACCAAACATTTTCAATTAAATCTTGCGCAGCATCTCTTGAAGTAATAACATCGTTTCCTGTATGTTGCTGGCAAAATTTGTTAGATGCGAACTCAAAAACACCATCGACATCGGCTAAAGTAAATGGACGTATGAGCAATCGTTCTGTTTCTAAGGTTATGTGTTTCATTTCGCAACTTTCAATCCTAAGGCTTCTCCTTTAGAGAGCATAAAGGCCTTTGCGGCTTCATATTCATTAGCAATTTCTCCTTCTAAAATAGCTTCTTTGATAGCGTCTTTTATAAGTCCTATTTCACGAGACGGTTTTAAACCAAAGGTGCTCATTATTTCTTCTCCACTTACTGGAGGTTGGAAATTACGAACACTATCGCGTTCTTCTACTTCTACAATTTTTTCACGAACTAGTTGAAAATTGTTGTGATATTTTTTAAATTTCTTAGGGTTTTTCGTCGTAATATCTGCTTCGCAAAGCGTCATTAAGTCCTCTACATATTCGCCTGCATCAAATATTAATCTTCTAACAGCACTGTCTGTAACATCACTAGCCAATACTATTGGACGGGAACTCATGAAAACCATTTTCTGAACAAATTTCATTTTATCATTCAAAGGCATTTTCAACCTTTTAAATAATTTGAAAACCATTTTTGATCCTACAAATTCATGTGCGTGAAAAGTCCAACCTACTTTTTTGTCAAACCTTTTTGTTGGAGCTTTTCCAATATCATGTAAAAGTGCAGCCCAACGTAACCAGAGATTGTCTGTGGTTTTGGCAATATTATCTACTACTTCTAGCGTATGCCAAAAGTTGTCTTTATGTTTTTGTCCTTCTTTTTCATCAACTCCTTGTAGCGCTGTAAGTTCTGGTAATAGTAGAGGCAGTAAACCCGTTTTGTGTAATAATGCAAAACCTACTGATGGAACTGGCGCCGCAAGAATTTTATGTAACTCATCAACAACACGTTCCTTTGAGATAATTTTAATTCTATCAGCATTTCGTGTTATAGAGTCTATGGAAGCTGCATCAATTTTAAAGTTTAATTGTGTAGCAAACCTAATAGCACGTAACATCCTTAATGGATCGTCACTGTAGGTTATATCTGGTCCAAGAGGTGTTTTTATAGTCTTGCTATCAAGGTCTTCAATACCATTAAATGGATCAAGTAGATCACCATAATTAGCATCGTTTAGACTTATAGCTAAAGCGTTGATAGTGAAATCTCTTCGGTTTTGGTCATCTTGTAATGTGCCGTTTTCAACAACAGGGTTTCTACTGTCTTCAGAATAGGATTCCTTTCTAGCGCCTACAAATTCTAATTCTACACCGCCACTTTTAAGCATTGCAGTTCCGTAGTTTTTAAATACTGAAACATTAGGTTTTCCAGGAAGTAGTGCCGAAACTTTCTTTGCAAGATCAATTCCGCTACCAATAGCAACAATGTCTATATCCTTGGCATCGCCGCGTTCTAGTAAGAAATCGCGAACAAAACCACCAATGACATAACATTCAACACCCAAAGCTGAAGCTGCTGCCGAAACAGTTTTGAATACAGGATTTTTTAGTGCGTTTTTATAGTTGTTTGTAGCCACAGGAATTGTTCTTTTTAGCGACTGCAAAGATAGGGGTAAAGAAGAAATTTTCTTTGTAGTTTTAATAGAAGAATACTATAATAAAATTTCCTCAAAAAAAAAACACTTATGATTCTAGAACCATAAGTGTTAATTATATTAGAGTTAATTATATAAATAAAATACTATGCCCTCGTATATATAACCATAATTACCATTACCTAAATCATTGTAATTATTAGTGAAATAGTGGTCATTTGCACTTGAATTATAATAAGAATAAATAGCTTTTGTACCTCCTGATTTGCCTAAAAGTCCCTCGTACCTCCAATCACCATTAGGTGTTGCTGGGTCAGATGTGATATTTGTTCCTGGTATACGATTTGGTGAAGCGGGTAAATCACAGAGATAAACTGGATTAGTCGGGGTTAAACAATGCCATTGGTCGTTCATATTAGTATAAATAGCGGGAGTTGAAGAAACACTTTGGGTCATATATCGATCGCCACTATGAATATTATACCATCTTGTTAATTGGATTTGTGAACCACTTGCAATAAGAGATTTTCCTAAAATACCTTCATAGGTATATCCAGCATTAAATCCTTCGGATTGATTAACAGTATAAAAGTGATCCCCATCTTTATAAAATCTGTAAATAAAATTATAACTATTTTGAGCAGCAAAATTTTGGGACGATTTATTAATACTATTTATATCTTCTTCAACAGACGAAATTTTAAATACTGGAATTTTCTTTTCAATTGAAATTACAAGACCTTCATCAACAGAAGTATTAGACTCTTCTTTAATTTCGTCTAAATTATCTTTACTGCAAGAGTAAACGAAAATAGAAATTAATGTGATAATTGAAATTTTTAATAGATAATTTTTCATGTTTTTTTGTTTAAGTTAAGAGTGCGAAACTAATCCAAAAAACAAGCTATTTGTTAATTTTTTAGGTTAAGATAAGATTAAATAATTTTAAACTTTTTTTACATATTATCATTTAAATCTTCTTTTACGAAGAATATAAATCGCTTGATCTCCTAAATTATTTTTGTTTAGGTTTTTTGCTTTGATATTGTATGTTGCTTTTTGATATTTTCTTTTCAATTTTTTGAAGAATCGTTTGTCTTTCTTCTGATTTAAAGGGATGTCTTTAATGTAATTTTCACTACCTATAAATTGGAAATTTGTGGAGTCGTATAAAATCTTGTCAATCGTAAAGTTCGATTTTTCAGATAATATCTTAAGGCTTTCGGTTGAGTGTAAAAATAAATGTCGTGGTGCATCAAGTTGTACCCAGTTTTCTTTATAATGTTCCCAAGCATAAGATGAAACTGTCGGTATTCTGAGTACACAAACGCCATCTTCTTCTAATAAATCATAAATTTTATGTAGATGCTCTAAAGGGTTTTCAAGATGTTCAAATACGTGATGATATGTTATTAAATCCCATTTCGTGCTAATGTCAAAAACTTCTTTTTTAAGTATTTTAAGACCATTATCGTAGGAAAGACCCTTTGATAAATATGGATCGCAACCCAGTAGATTTGTAAAACCTACTTCTGCCAGTGGGTGTAAAAAATTCCGACCATTACCACAACCCACATCAAGAATTTTTGAAGTTGTGTTAATATTCAAATGTTTCAAGAATTGGAATTCTGTTACTTTATAAAAGTGTTTTAGAATACCTTTATTTAATGCAGATGCCTTATATAATGATTTTTTAATATTTCCGAAGGTACCCTCAAATCGTTTGTCTTTAAATTCGTCCAGACTGTAATATGCAGTTGGATAATGGTCATGCAAATTATCAGGAACCTCATTAATTTGTAGACACTTACAAGTAGTACATTGAAAATATAGAAATTTTTCTCTTGTACCGTACATCATTTCTTTAACTAAAAAAGTTTTGTTTTCATTTTTGGTATTGCAGACTTTGCACGTGGAGCTTAATGTATTCATTTAATATTTTTTTATAATAACGATATACTATTTAATTAGTTTCAAAAATTATTCTCTAATTATTTTAACTTGTCCGTCTTTCGTCAACTTAATAATTGCCGAAGGAGTGTCTAATTGTTCATTTTGAGCAAAAGGAACAATGTAATCTACACCGTCTTTAATTACTTGCGAAATTTCTTTAAAGTTTTTAGGTGTTTTCTCTCCGCTAATATTTGCTGAAGTAGAAACCACAGGCCTTCTAAACTTACGCACTAGTTTTTTACAAAACTCATCTTGCACTACGCGTAATCCAAGCGAATTATCAGCTGCTATTATATTTTCGGCAACTCTAATTGGGTCGTCGTAAATTATGGTAGTTGGTTTTACGGCATATTTTAAAATATCGTAAGCAACTTCCGGGATATCTTCGATAAATTGGTTTAGCATTTTAAAATCGTGTACGATACAAATCATCGACTTAGAATCGGCACGTTTTTTCAACTTGTAAATTTTGTCAATTGCATCAGGATGTGAAGCATCGCAACCTATTCCCCATACTGTATCAGTAGGGTAGAGTATAATTCCTCCACGTTTCATTACAGCAATTGCTTCTTCAATTTCTTTATACATAACGTATTTTTTGTTGTTGTTTTAGGGAGCTTGTTAAGGCATTTCCTTTTATGATTGTTGGTAATAGATACCATTTTTTTGGCTTTATGCTAATTGCTAAAGTCAAGTAACTTTTAATAATTAAATACTTTAAATAACCACGATTCTTTTTAATTACATAAAGGTAACTAATATAGCTTTCGTTGCTTATAGGTTTAGATGTTCCTGTGCTAACTCCTTGATAATGTAATATTTTAGCTTCGGAAATAAGCCACGTTGAATATCCTGCTTTTTTAAGTCGATGGCAGACATCCATTTCTTCCCAATAGAGAAAAATAGTTGTATCAAAACCACCAATTACTTCAAAGGCAGCACATCTAAAAAACAAAAAAGCGCCATTTACCCAATCAACTTCCAACGGTTCAGAATAAGAAGCTTTACGTTTTGGATACCGTTTTGGGTTTGATTTTTCTAAATATCCACGTCCTAAAAGTAATCTACGTAATCCTTTGTTATGGTCAAACGATGGTACTAATTGATTATTGTCGTCGTAATTTTGAGCTGTACAAACGCCTACTTTTGGATGTGCATCCATATAGGTTTTTAAAATGCTTAAACAGTCATTGAGTAGCATAGCATCATTATTCAGAAATAACAAATACTCGGCATTTGCATATTGTGCACCGTGCATATTTCCGCCGCCAAAACCTGTGTTAATAATACTTCTATGTAGTGTGCAATTAGATTTGTCAGGAAAATTTGTTTTTAAATTATTGTAATCTGCTTGTACGCTATTGTTATCGACAACAATTATTTGAATGTTTAAAGCGCTCGAAGTATGCTTATATACAGCATTTATACACTCTAGAGTGTATTTAGATGAATTGTAATTAATGAGTATAACGGCAATATCGTGCATTGTGCAAATCTATACCAAATTATCTTAAAATTGTTTGATACACCTTAATGTATTCCTTGGCAGTTGTATCCCAATTAAAGCTTTTAGCGCGATCTATGTACCATTGGGTATAAAAATCCTTTTGGTCATTATATTTCTTCATTCCGTTTTTAAGAGTACCAGCCATATATTGTGGTTCGTAATGATCCCAATAAAAACTGTGTTCACCACCTATTTCGGGTAGGGAGGTGTTGTTTGAAATAAATACGGGTTTCCCAAATCGCATAGCTTCAATGGGGGGTATACCAAAACCTTCGCGATGACTTGGAAATACAAAAGCAGCACATTTAGAGAGATAGTATTTTTTTTCATCGTCGCCTATTTTTCCAGTTTGAATTACACGATTTTGTACGCCTAGATCTTCGGCTAATTGTGTTAATTGATCAGCATAAATGGAGCTGTTGTTTCCAGACAGTACTAAACTGTATTCTGGTAAAAACGGTAACATAGAAACGAGGCTTTTAAAGTTTTTGCGTTCACTAAAATCGCCAATTGAGAACAGAAATTTATCAGGTGTTGGTTTGCCAAGCTTAAACGTTTCAGGTATTGAAACATCAGTAATCGTGTTTCCATTATAGATTACATATTCAGGTATATTTGGCACGTTGAAATGGCTGTTGGTATCTTGCTTCGCAAATTTTGAAATGTAGACAATAGCCGTTGCGCGGCTTAATTTCTCTTCAAACTTTTCTCTTAATTTTTTTTGTAACGTTTCAGACCCTTCAGTTACAAAATGAATATCATGTACTGTAAGTAAATATGGTATTTTAAAAAAAGGTTCAATTTTAATATTCTGATTTAAAGAATGCCAAAGATTGTATTTCTTTTTAATACGGAAAGGTTTGTGGCGTTGTATACTTTGGTAGCGTTTATATTTAAAGGAGTTGCCAAACTCAGCTTTCATTCCTATAACATCTTGCACATTGAGCATCATTTTAAAACCAGGAGTTTCCTGTTTTGATAAGGCTTTAATTAAGTGATAATTAAATTGCCCAAAACCAGAGAACTTGTTTTTTAGATTATGTGCTTCTAGGAATACGGTTTTCATTTGGTGTTTTTTAAAATCTTATGTTTTGAAGTCGAAATCGAACTTAAAAATTTAAAATATATTATTCAATATTTCGATACAGCAACCACAAGTTAACGTAGCGTTTAAATACGGAGAAGGCACTTACGTATGCTAAAATAAAACCTTCTGTACCATCAAGGATTCCTAATTTAAAAAAATACTGATTTACAAAACGGTACCAAGGTCTAAAGAAAAAATGATACGCATTTGGTTTCTTTCCTTTTTCATAAAGCATTTGCGCTTTTAAGTCACTGTATTTATGCATTTTTCCTGTGTAATCGTCAAACGATTTGTAAGTATGATGTGGTACTTTAGTGGAGAGACGACTTACTTTGCCATCTGTTTCCATTGTTTCGTGAACTAGGTTTCCGTTGTAGTTACAGTAATTTTTATTGAAAAACCGAATCACATAATCATTCTGCAATCCGCTATATTTTATGCGTTTCCCCATAAAATAAAAAGTCCTGTTTACCTCATAAGCAATGGCTTTAGGTTGCTTTAATTCGGTTAAAATTTCCGAAGCCAATTCTTTAGAGATTACCTCGTCAGGATCAAAAAATACTAACCAATCATTAGTAGTTTTTGAAATCGCATAATTTTTTTGAGAGGAAAAGTTGTCAAATGTTCTCTCAAACACAGTGACTTTTGAATGTTTTTTAGCAACAGCAACAGTGTTATCTGTGCTAAAACTGTCTACAATTATAATTTCGTCTGCAAACCAAAGGCTTTCAAGGAAGGCTGGCAAAGCAGTTTCTTCGTTGAGTGTGATGACAACTGCAGAGATTTTAGGTAGATTTTCCAAATACTAGTAAATGTTTGGGTAAAAATACTAATTTTACGAAGATAACACCGTAGCAATTTTGAGCAGACTTTCCATTTTAATGTATCACCACATCACCCAAGAGGAGGGTAGTGGGTTGACAATTTCAGCCGCTAAGTTTGAGGAGCAGTTGCAGTACCTTTCTAAAAAGGGGTACACTTCGTATCATTTAAAAGAGTTGTTGATACTTAAAAAGTTGCCAGCTAAAAAAAATGTAGTCATTACTTTTGATGATGGTTTCGAGAGTCAGAGAGAGTTCGCGCTTCCGTTGCTTAAAAAGTATGGGTTTAAAGCGACCTTTTTTATTCCTTTAAAATATTTAGGTACTAACGATTCGTGGCATACTAAAGAGATTCCAATAATGACTTCGGAAACTTTAAAAACATTAGACCTTAGCACTGTAGAATTAGCGCACCACAGTTATGCTCACCGAAAATATGATGCGCTTACAATTCCTGAAGTTGCTGAAGATGTACGGTTAAGTTTTGAAACGCTAGATAAAAACGATATGTCTTTTGGACCTTTTATGGCGTATCCTTATGGTAAATTTCCAAAACTCGCTGCGTCTAATCTACAATTTAAAAATCAGCTTCGTGATGCAGGTTTTGCGTATGGACTACGTATTGGGAATCGTGTAAATACGTTTCCTTTTAAAGATCCTTTCGAGATACAGCGTATTGATGTGAAAGGGGAGTTTTCATTAAGAAAGTTTAAGCGTAAAGTTAGATTCGGCAAGTTTTTTTAAGCCAAAATTTTAAAGCTTTATTATTACCTCATTCCTTTATAAAGGAGTCTCAGCTTTACGTAACGCTGAAAAACTCCGTAAGCATTTACTGCAGCAACAGTAAGTCCTGGAACACCATCTTTGAATCCGCCTTTTAAAATAAACGAACTAAAAAAACGATAAATGGGTTTAAAGAAAAAGTGAAATAATGTCGCTTTTTTACCTTTGTTGTATAGTTGTTCTGCTTGATACCAGGCGTAACTTTCTTTTTTAGTGATATAATTGGTTAAACCTTTGTAGGTGTAATGGAGCATTTTATTTTCAAGTTTCCCAATAGATCCTTCGCAGGTTAGTTTTTCGTGTACTTTACCGCTGTAACTAGCGCCTTCTCGTTTTACTAATCTAAGCACATCATCACTGTGGCTGTATAGAAAACGGTTCATATAAAAATGTGGAAAATTTATTTTGTAGCCTCCGTGTTTAGGATTAGCAATTGTAGCTTTAATTTCTTGCTCGAGCGATTGTGTAACACGCTCATCTGCATCTAAAAACAGCACCCAATCACCAGTAGCGTGTTGTAAAGCTGCATTTTTCTGACCACTAAAATTATCGAACTTTCGTTCTAAAACTTTCGTAACTAGTGGTTTTGCTAGCGCTACTGTTTCATCATCACTAAACGAATCTATAAGGATTATCTCATCAGCAAAAGCAACAGACTTGAGCGCGTCTATGATATAGGCGGCTTCATTATACGTGGGTATGATTACTGTAAGTGTAGACACGCTTCAAAATTATAGAAATACGAATGGATAATTGATATTTCAGAAGAAAATATTAAGATAAATTGATTCTAATAGTTGTTTGGTTTTTAATATTTCAGAATTAATAAAACTGCAATTTGTCCTATCTTTGTAAACATGCAACAACTGGATACTTCTATAATTATTAGCACATATAATGCGATAGATTGGTTAGAGAAAACCTTATTGGGTTATAACAATCAAACCTATAGAATGTTTGAAATTGTTATAGCAGATGATGGTTCTGGGCCTGAAACTAAAGCATTATTAGATAAATTGCGTGAGGAGGTTTTTTACCCAATAGTTCACGTATGGCACGAGGATAATGGTTTTCAAAAATCTCAGATTTTAAATAAAGCGGTACTACAATGCAGTACTCCTTATATAATAATGAGTGATGGCGATTGTATTCCACGAAAAGATTTTGTGGAGCAACACGTTAAATATCGTGAAGAAGGGTTCTTTCTTTCTGGAGGATATTTTATGTTGCCAATGAATATTTCAGAAAAAATTACAAAAGAAGATATCTACGAGGAGCGGTGTTTTGATCTTAATTGGTTAAAAGAAAATGGATTGAACACCTCGTTTAAAAACCAAAAGTTAACTGCAGGAAAGGTTACGGCGTCTATTTTAAATTTAATAACACCTACTAATGCTAGCTGGAATGGACATAATGCTTCTGGATGGACGAAAGATATTATTGCAGTAAATGGGCTTAACGAGGAAATGCAGTATGGAGGACAAGACCGTGAGTTAGGAGAGCGCCTTTTTAATGCAGGAATAAAGTCTAAACAAATTAGATACAATGCTATAGTAGTGCATTTGGATCACCCTCGTGGTTATAAAAATGAAGCTTCAATTAAAAAAAATCAAGCAATTAGAAAGGAAACCCGCGAACTTGAAAAGGCGTGGACAGAACACGGTATTTTAAAAGAACCGAATAAAAAACCTAAAATATCAGTAATTGTAAGTACATATAATCAACCAAGATGGCTTGAGAAAGCCTTATGGGGATTCGAGCAACAACAAGTTTCAGATTTTGAAATTGTAATTGCAGATGACGGTTCCACAAATGAAACCAAAAATCTTATTGATCGATTTATAGCAAATTCTAAGTTGAGAATTACCCACGTTTGGCAAGAAGATGATGGTTTTCAAAAGACTAAAATTTTAAACAAAGCCATAGTTGCAAGTCAGGGAGATTATTTGATTTTTACTGATGGAGATTGTATTCCAAGAAACGATTTTATTTTTAAACATTTAAAACATCGCCGAAAAGGGTATTTTTTATCTGGTGGTTATTATAAACTATGCGAACCTATTTCTGAAGCTGTAAGTAAAGAAGATATTGAAAAGCAAACTTGCTTTGATGTGGATTGGCTAGTGGCTAATGGGCAGAAAAAATCGTTTAAAATGAATAAGCTTACTTCAAAAGGAGCTAAGGAAAGTTTGTTGAATACTATTACAACAACAACGCCTACTTGGGATGGAAATAATGCTTCAGGGTGGCGAGAGGATATTTTAGCGGTAAATGGTTTTGATGAGCGAATGCAATATGGAGGTGAAGATAGGGAGCTTGGAGAGCGTTTAACAAACTATGGCGTTCAAGGTGTTCAAATACGTTATAGTGCTGTCACTATACATTTAGCTCACGCTCGTGGTTATGTAACGGAAGATATGATTGTGAAAAACAAAGCGATTAGGGCAACTACTAAAAAAGAAAATAAGGTTTGGACGGAGTACGGAATTGAGAAATAATTTCACTACTCACTCTCACAACTTAGCGTAAACTCCCACTTTCCAATAGCGTAATTCCTCGTCTGTAGTTACATTAGTAAAGTCTAGTTCTTTTAGGTTTGTGTGATCTTTAAAAAACTCCCAACAACCTGTTCCTTCTCTGTATATAGAAGTGATTATGATTCCATCTCCATTCAATGCGCTAATCATTCTGTCTAATACTTCTTGTTTTTTGGTATCGTGAATGTAGTAGAATGCTTCGTTAAAAATAATGACGTCAAATTTTCTTTTTGGGATATATGTGATCGCATCAGCCGTTTCAAATTCGGCGTTAGGAAGCTTTCGTGCTTTAGCTTTTTCGATTGATACTTTAGAAAAATCTAAACCTAGAAAATAGGAGTAGGGTGTTTGTTGCATTCGCATTGTTAAAACTCCATCACCAGAGCCAATGTCCATAACACTTGGGTTTTTATTTCCGTGAGTTTCTATGTAGTCTATTATTTGTTGGTAACGTTTTAGTTCTTTTTCACTTGCTAAACTATCCCAGCGACCACTTTTGTATTGCTTGTCCCAGCGCATTTTACGACGCCAATGATGGAATTTGTCGAGTATATTCATATTATTTTTTGGCGGTGTTTAAATGTAATTCTAAAAATGGTTTTAGTTTTTCTAGAATCATTTCTGGGGTTAATTTTTGATATAAGGCATCTGGGTTCTCTTCAATTTTACGGCGTTCCTCTAGTGTAAATGTGTTGAATAAATCTGGCTTCTCTTCTAATAAATGAATAGAGTCGTGATCATTTCCATCTTCAAAACTGCACCAATGTTCTTTATTGACATAAGGCGAATAAATTGTAAAAGTGGGAACATCAAGTGCTTTAGTAATATGTACGCTTCCTCCTTCATTACTTACAAGTAGGTCGCATTGATTCATCAATTTTATAAAACCACGAATACTGTCTTCGTAAATATCAAGATTGATTTGCTCTTTATTATCACAGAGTTCGTAGATTTTTTGAGCTTCAGGTTTTTGGTGTGGTGCGTAATTAAATAATATTGTTCCGTTATAAGTTTTAGTAATGTAATTTATGATTTTGGCTATATAATTATACGGCATCGATTTTTGTGGAGTACTTCCAAGCACGCCAAGCATAATCACAGGTTTTTTTACCTCGGAAACAGGATTGTATTTTTTTTCTTCGGCTGTTAAAAATATTTTAGGCGCGTACTCAGGGTTTTCTAAACCGAAAACAGACTCAATCATATTAATACGATCTTCAATAGCTTTTCCACAGCTTTTAGTACGATGTTCAGCAAAATTAATAGGATGTGTAAAAAAAGGAAGCTTTAATGTTTTGTGAGCTCGTTTAAATCCTATGCGCGTTTCGGCTTTAGAAAACAGGCAAATTAGCCTACTTTGTAATTTAGAATAAGGATCGAAAATGATGTCAAATTTCTGTTTACGAATACGGCGGACCATTTTCATAAGCTCTAAAGGTTTTTTTAATACCTTTTCTTGAACTGAAATTATATGGTCTATGTTGGGATTATTTTCTAAAACACCTGTGGTATAATCGTATACAAAATAAGTTACTTCGCTCTGCGGAAATACCTTTTTTATATTATTTGCGATAACAGAGGAGATGAGTACATCGCCAATTCGTTTGTTTTGTATTACGAGAATTTGTTTCACTATCATTACCTTCGCAAAGTAGCTATTTTTAAGGTAAATTTAAATCAATATTGACTGATTTTAATTCCGTTTTACTGAAAAACCACATGAATTTAGAAATTATCATACATCCAGATTACGTATCGCAACACGAAGCGATTATTGCGTTACTTTTAGGTTTTGATAAAAATGAAAATTTTGTCACTAAGGGTGACCGTAATGTTATAAAAAAGGCAGGTTTAGGACAAAAAGTAGTGAATATTAAAAGTTTTAAAAAGCCGAATTTTTTCCAAAGCATCGTCTATGCATATGTACGTAAAAGTAAAGCAGAGCGTTCTTTTGAATATGCAAAATTGCTAACCGAAAAGGGGATTAATACTCCAGCACCCATTGCTTACGCAATTAATAAAAAAGGTGGTATAGCAGAAAGTTATTATATTAGTGCTCATCTAAGTTACGATTTAGATTTTAGAGTTTTAAACCACACTCCTCTATATCCAGAACGCGATATCATCTTGCGTCAGTTTGCTGCTTTTACATTTAAGTTACACGAAGCAGGTATTGAGTTTTTAGATCATTCGCCAGGAAACACGTTGATTAAAAAAGTTTCTCCAGAACAATATGAGTTTTATTTGATTGATTTAAATAGGATGAAATTTGGTGAAATGTCTCTTGAAAAGAGAATGCATAATTTTAGACGCTTGTGGCTTTCTAAAAAAATGATAAATGTAATGGCTCCAGTGTATGCTAAGTTAGCTGGAGTTTCTGAAACTGAAATACATATGCTAATGTCAAAGTATAGCAAAGAGTTTCAGCGTAAAGTGAATAGAAAGAAATTAAGAAGGAGAAAGTAATTATATATTTCTAGTTAAAGCCTAATATTATTGACTAGTTACAAGCTCTTTAGAATTTTTTGAAAATCTTCATTATAATCGTGGAGAACTACCATTGAATACGTTTCTAGATTTTTTGTAATTATAAATTGTGTAAAGTAGCGTGTGCTATTTTCGGTTTTTAACTGGTATTTTACTTTGATAGCTTTTAATGAATGTTGAGTAATAAATTTAGCTTCTAATCTGTCAAAAGATACACCTTGTTGCTCAGCGGGTTTTAAGAATTGCCTTTCTGTAGCGTTTACAAACTCGTTTACCAATCCTTTGTTTATAGGGGTGTATGCACCAGGTAAAAACCAAATGGAGTTTGTGTTAACAATAGAGTCTTGGTATAAAACTGGAACATTTCCAGATTGGTCGTAAGATGAAGTTGCAAATTTATAATTCATCTTATCCAGTTTATTTAGATCTGGATTTTGTGTTAGCATTTCGCCTAATTCATCAAGATTTGTTTTTGTATAATTACTTGGAATGTAGACTTTTTTATTTAGAAAATTAACGGGTTGCAAAGCGAACCCGTTAAAAATTTCTTTAGTAGAAGTGGATGTGTCATTACATCCTAATATGAATAGCAATAGTATACTAGCTAATGTGGCAATAGTTATTCTATTCATTTAATAGTATTTATACTGCAACATCATATTCTCTTAATGCAGCATTAAGCGAAGTTTTTTTATCGGTACTCTCTTTACGTTTTCCAATAATAAGTGCGCAAGGAACTTGAAACTCACCAGCTGCGAATTTTTTAGTGTAACTTCCCGGTATTACAACAGATCTTGCAGGGACTACACCTTTAGTTTCGATAGGGGTATCTCCTGTAACGTCTATAATTTTAGTGCTCATAGTTAATACTACGTTAGCACCTAGAACAGCTTCTTTTTCTACACGAACTCCTTCAACAACGATACAACGTGACCCAATAAAAGCACCATCTTCAATGATTACTGGAGAAGCTTGTAAAGGTTCTAATACTCCACCAATTCCAACTCCACCACTCAGGTGAACATTTTTACCTATTTGTGCGCAGCTACCTACGGTTGCCCAAGTATCTACCATAGTACCTTCGTCAACATATGCCCCAATGTTTACATAGCTTGGCATCATTACAACACCTTTAGAGATGTAAGCTCCATGTCGAGCTACAGCATTAGGAACTACTCTAATACCTTTTTCTGCATAGCCTTTTTTCAACGGAATTTTATCGTGGTATTCAAAAATACCCGTTTCTAATGCTTCCATTTTTTGGATTGGGAAATAGAGTACAACACCTTTTTTCACCCATTCGTTTACTTGCCATCCACTTTCAGAATCAGGATTAGGCTCTGCGCAACGAAGAGTTCCGGCATCACATAATGCTACAACTTCTCTAATTGCTGCAATAGTTTCTGGGTTAGTTAATAGGGAACGATCTTCCCATGCTGCTTCTATTTTATTTTTTAATTCGTTCATTTTTAAAATGATGTTTTATTCGGAAATTTTAATAATTCAACGTTTTTGGTATAAATTTAGATGAATCTTATAGCAAATATAACAACCCCAATCAATAACTTTTACATTTTTAGCGTACTATTAAGTAAAGCCTTATTTTTGCAGAGAATGGGACGAATACTTGCTATTGATTATGGAACTAAGCGTACAGGCATTGCAGTGACTGATGAGTTACAGCTAATTGCCAGTGGTTTGACAACAGTTGAAACGCATAATTTAATGCCTTTTATTGCTGAGTATTTAGAAAAAGAGCTTGTAGACACCATTGTCATAGGGCAGCCTACGCAAAAGGATGGTACTCCATCGGATGTTGAAGGAAATATTCAAAACTTTATAAATGGTTTTCAGATTAAATTTCCTAATATGATTATCGCTCGTGAAGAGGAGCGTTATACCAGTAATATGGCATTTCAAACAATGATTGATAGTGGTTTAAAGAAAAAACAACGAAGGAATAAAGCGTTAATAGACGAAATAGCAGCAACTATCATATTACAGAACTATATGCGTTATCGTTAATATTTCGGCTTTGCTTTATAAAAGAATTACAATAATTGATTAAAGAAAAAAGTACAACAATGGTATTACCAATTGTCGCTTATGGCGATCCAGTTTTAAGAAAAGAATGTGAAGATATTGATAAGGATTACCCTAATCTAGAGGCTCTACTTGATAATATGTACGAGACCATGTACGCTGCTAGCGGTGTAGGTTTAGCTGCTCCTCAAATAGGGAAAGCTATCCGCGTATTTTTAGTGGATGCTTCGCCATTTGCAGATGAAGAAGAGATGGGTAAAGAAGAGTTTGAGTTAACATCTAACTTCAAAAGAACTTTTATCAATGCAACTATAATTGAAGAGTCAGGAGATGAATGGGCTTTTAACGAAGGGTGTTTAAGTATTCCAGATGTGCGTGAGGATGTATTTAGACAACCTAATATTAAAGTGCATTATTTCGATGAAAATTTTAAAGAGCATACAGAGGATTTTACTGGTATTGTTGCTAGAGTAATTCAGCATGAATATGATCATATTGAAGGAATTTTATTTACAGATAAACTTTCTGCATTAAAAAAGCGTTTGATTAAAGGTAAATTAACGAATATTAGTAAAGGGAAAACGAATGCAGATTACAGAATGCGTTACCCAAATGCTAAAAAGAAACGTTAAGAGCATTGCACATTTAAAAAATTCAAAACATCTTTGCCACCCCATAATGTAACACGGTACTAAAAGCGTCGTTTATTTAATGGATTAAAGATTAATAAGAAGAACCTACAATATGAGTTTAGAAAAAGTATTATCAATTTCAGGAAAACCAGGTTTATATCGTTTGACAAATCAAACAAGAAGTGGTTTTTTAGCAGAGTCGTTATTAGACAACAAGAAAATTAGCGTAAGTGCAAGACACAACGTGAGTTTGCTTTCGGAAATTGCTATTTATACGTTAACGGAAGAAGTTCCGTTAAGAGAAATTTTCAAGAAAATCGCCGAAAAGGAAGAGGGTAAAGAAACTATAAGCCATAAAGTGCCAAAAATCGAACTTGAAGAGTTCTTTTTTAGTGTAGTGCCAGACTATGATGAAGAGCGTGTGTACGCAAGCGACATTAAAAAAGTGGTGCAATGGTATAATCTATTAGTTAAAAACGGTCTTAATGATTTTTCTGAATCTGCAGCAGCAGCTAAAAAAGAAGATCAAGAAGTAGCTAAAGCAGCAGCGGCAGCACCTAAAGCAAAAAAAGCAGCACCTAAATCTGCAGCGCCTAAAGCTGCTTCAGGTAAAAAAGGAGCAGCAGCTAAAAGTACAGCAGCAAGAAAAAAATAAAAGTTGTAAACTTTATATAATCCCGTTATTCATATTGAATAGCGGGATTTTTTTTGTGTCACTATTTT
Organism: Patiriisocius marinus; assembly: GCF_008974325.1. GTDB lineage: Bacteria > Bacteroidota > Bacteroidia > Flavobacteriales > Flavobacteriaceae > Patiriisocius > Patiriisocius marinus. The sequence continues at coordinate 36,720 of NZ_BKCG01000002.1, forward strand.
AAAGGTTTAACTTTACGTTTCAATAATTTTACCAATGAATACAAGAGCCCAACAATTAGCTGCATTTGATAGATTGCTAACCATTATGGACGAATTGAGGGAGCAATGCCCTTGGGATAAAAAGCAAACAATGGAGACCTTACGCCATCTAACCATTGAAGAAACTTACGAGTTAGGTGATGCTATTTTAGAAAAAGATCTAGAGGAGGTAAAGGGAGAATTAGGTGATTTACTTTTACATATCATTTTTTATGCTAAAATAGGAAGTGAAACAAAAGACTTTGATATTGCTGATGTTGCCAATCAAATTTGCGAAAAATTGATACATAGGCATCCGCACATTTACGGTGATGTTGAGGTTGCAAATGAAGAAGAGGTAAAACAAAATTGGGAAGCATTAAAACTTAAGGAAGGTAAAACAAGTGTTTTACAGGGAGTCCCAAAATCATTGCCCGCATTAGTAAAAGCAAACCGAATTCAAGATAAAGTAGCTGGAGTTGGTTTTGATTGGGAATTTCCTGAGCAAGTTTTTGAAAAAGTAAAGGAAGAGCTTGGGGAATTACAAGTTGAGGTTGAAGCCGGTGATCAAGAAAAAATGGAAGATGAATTTGGTGATGTATTGTTTTCAATGATAAACTACGCTAGATTTTTAAAAATTGATCCAGAAAATGCGCTTGAACGCACTAATAAAAAATTTATAAAACGATTTCAGTATTTAGAAAAGAAAGCTAAGGAATTAGGTAAGTCATTGAAAGAAATGACCCTAGAAGAAATGGATATTTACTGGGAAGAAGCTAAAAAGAATTAAATTATTGAATTTGTAAAATTTTCTTAAATTTGAAAGCAACCCTTTTAGAAAACCTGTATCTCTTTAAAAGAACCACAGTAAAAATTGTAAAAGAATATGTTTTTAATCGCAAGATCAGTTTCAAGATGGTACCCTGAATTATTCCTAATTATTTCAGTGATAATTTATTGGGCTTCAGCGGGACAGTTTTTAAATCCTATTGCAATTATTCTCTTAACATTGTTATTTTCACAGCTTACTTATAAAAGCAGAACTTTAGGTTTAGTAATTGCGTCAATTTTAGTGTTGTTAGTGAGTTATTTATTTATAGCATTGATTTCTGATATACTTACTGCCAAATCATTTATTTGGTCAGGACTAAAAATGACAATTATTGGAAGTGGTTATTTGTTTATAACAGGCTATTACTCTGTAGTTCTTTTTATGAAAAATATTGCAACTACGCCAGATCGTTACCCATTAGGAAGCGATTAACAGAGAAAGTTTTATTTCTGAAACTTTAAAAATCACAAAACATATTTTTTCACATACAATTTAGTGAAACTAGTCTATTGCGTTATCCTATAAGTTTTTAGAAATAACGGGTAACTCCTTCGGTATATCTTCATATAAATCCATACCTTTGCATCCCGTATAGAAACTTTTCAAGGTATCATGAGCACTACAAAATACATTTTCGTTACGGGCGGAGTATCATCTTCATTAGGTAAAGGCATAATTGCTGCCTCACTTGCTAAACTGCTGCAGGCGAGGGGTTACCGAGTAACAATCCAAAAATTAGATCCATATATCAACGTTGATCCAGGGACATTAAATCCCTACGAACACGGTGAATGTTATGTAACTGATGATGGAGCAGAAACAGATTTAGATTTAGGACATTACGAGCGTTTTTTAAACGTGCCTACTTCACAAGCTAATAATGTTACTACCGGACGTATTTATCAAAGTGTAATTCAAAAAGAACGCCGTGGTGAATTTTTAGGTAAAACAGTTCAAGTTGTTCCACATATTACAAACGAAATTAAAGAGCGCATCCAGATTTTAGGGAAAAGCGGAAAATTTGATATTGTTATCACTGAAATAGGAGGAACTGTAGGTGATATAGAGTCATTGCCTTATATAGAATCTGTTAGACAACTTAAATGGGAATTAGGCGATGATAATGCATTAGTAATTCATTTAACACTTGTTCCTTTTCTTAAAGCAGCAGGTGAGTTAAAAACAAAACCAACACAACACAGTGTGAAAACATTGATGGAAAGTGGTATCAAAGCAGATATATTAGTGTGTCGTACAGAGCACGAATTGTCTGATGACTTAAAAAGAAAATTGGCCTTATTTTGTAACGTAAAGCAGGAAGCCGTTATTCAATCTATTGATGCATCAACTATTTATGATGTCCCTAACTTAATGTTAGAAGAAGGGCTTGATACAGTTGTTTTATCTAAATTAAACTTAAAAGATAGCATCCCTAATTTAGACCATTGGAATAGTTTCTTGAAAAAACATAAAAACCCTAAAGGGAAAGTTAAAATAGGATTAATAGGTAAATATGTAGAATTACAAGATAGCTATAAATCTATTTTAGAATCGTTTATTCACGCAGGTGCAGAAAATGAAGTGAAAGTAAAAGTAAAGTCAATTCACTCAGAGTTTTTAAATGCAAATGATGTCAAAAAACAATTAAAAGGGCTTGATGCAATTTTGGTTGCACCAGGCTTTGGTGAGCGCGGAATTGAAGGTAAAATTGAAGCTGTGCGTTTTGCTCGTGAAAACAAAATTCCGTTTTTGGGTATTTGTTTAGGAATGCAAATGGCAGTAATAGAATATAGCCGAAATGTGCTAGGTTTAAAAAATGCAAATTCAGTTGAAATGGACCCAGATACAAAGGACCCAGTAATCAACTTAATGGAGGACCAAAAAAGTGTTACTGAAAAAGGTGGAACAATGCGCTTAGGTGCTTGGGCTTGTCATTTACAGTCAGGTAGTATTGTAGCAGATGTTTATAAGGCTAAAGCAATTGATGAGCGTCACCGCCATCGTTTTGAATACAACAATGCTTACAGAGATCAATTAGAGGCTGCAGGATTAAAAACTACTGGGATAAATCCAGAAACAAATCTTGTAGAGATTGTTGAGGTTGAAAACCATCCTTGGTTTATAGGGGTTCAATATCACCCAGAATATAAAAGTACTGTAGCAAATCCACATCCATTATTTGTGAGTTTTGTTAAAGCTGCTTATGATTATTCAAAAAGTAAATCTAAGTCTAAAGCGAAATCTAAATCTAAATAATAATATGGCAATTAGACTTTGCATATTAAGTGTACTGATGTTTGTCATTAGTTCTTGTTCGTTAAACGATGATAATTCAATTGTTATTAATGATGCTTTGTTAGTTAAATCTATAAGCACTAATGGCGTATTGACTGAAAGCTTTGTATATGATGATAACGATCATCTAATTACTAGGTTAGGGAGTTATGAGCTAGGAGCTACAAGAATTGAATTTGAATATGAGGAAAATTTAATTACCTACAATTATTACAATGATCAAAACGAATTGGTTAGAAGTTTAGAAAATCATCTTGAAGGTGGTGTTTTTACACGTCTAGATGAAATTGATGTTAATACAGGAGACGTATTTGCGTACAGATTGTATGCAACTAATTCATCAACCTGTAATTTAGATTCAGTAACTTATTTTGACGAAAATCAAGAACAGTATTTGAATATTGAATTTGACTATTCAGATCAAAATTGTAGTGCAGAAATTTTATTGATAGATAGTAATCCTGATAATCGTTCTAGAAATATTACGGTAAATGACGGAAAAAACAGCGCTATTAAATCTTTAGGATATGCCTTTTATGACACAGTTTTTGCTCATAATAGATTATCATATACTAACTATAATGATGCTAACGAAGTAATTCCGGAAATCTCATATAGTAATGAATTTACTTATAATGAGCTTGACTATCCTATTACTGAAACTAGAACTTATGGTGATGAAAGGATTGTTGTATATAGCTATGACTATTATTAATTAAGACAATATGTCGTAATCTAAATTTAGGATAGATTATTGACTAAAGAAAAAAGTAATTTTGGCAGAGCCGAAATATTAAAGACATTAACTAAGTGAAAACCATTAAAATTTCCGAAGAAATTATTTTAGAAATTTTAAACATTAACTAAGCCTTTTATAGGTAAAAAGTTTCGCCTGCAGATACGGTGAATGAACGATATGGAAAATAAAAAATTTGACCTCAATTCATTAATAGGATTTTTATTAATAGGTGCCATTTTTATATGGATGCTTTATTTGCAAAAACCAACTGATGAAGAAATTGCAGCTGAAGAAGCTAAAATTGAAGCACAGAAAGTCGCTGCTGAAAATGCAAAAAAACAAGCTGAAGAAGAAATTAAGTTAGCCGATGCCGCTGTATTGGAAGTGCCATCAGCAACTGACTCACTAGGGTTATTAAAATTACAAAATGCTTTAGGGTCTTTTGCATATTCTGAAACACTACCGTCTGCCACTAATGCTACTACAGTTGTTGAAAACGATGTTTTGTCTTTAACAATAAGTAATAAGGGTGGTTTTATTACTGAAGCTCGCTTAAAACAATTTAAAACATATGATTCTATTCCAGTATATTTAATAAAGGATGGGAATTCATCATTAAATTTTCAATTTGTTGCAGAGAATAGAACCTTAAACACTAAAGATCGTTATTTTGAACCTACACTTACTCAAAACGGTGAAAATCAAGTGTTAACTATGCGTTTGAAAACTTCGGCTAATGCCTTCGTTGAATATCGTTACGAGTTAATACCTGGAGAGTATATGACTAATTTTAGTATTCGTTCTCAAGGATTAGAGAATGTTGTTGATACAAGTCAAGACATGTACCTTGATTGGAAGTTAAAAGGATACCGTCACGCTAAAAGTATCTCTTACGAAAATAGGTATACGCGTTTAACTTACGAATACGAAGGAGACAAGCATTCTAAGCTTTCGCCTACAGGTGATGATGATGAGGTTGAAAAAGATGTAAACTGGTTAAATATGCGTCAGCACTTTTTTAGCTCGATGTTATTGACTGATAAGTCATTTAAGGAAGTAGCTTTAAGTTCTAGAAACCTAGTTGAGGATGAAGAGATAGATACCGTTTTTACAAAACAATATGGAGCTAAAATTTTATTAGAAGCTAAAGGGGGTGCAATTGCAGAAAATATGAATCTGTATTTTGGACCAACAGATTATAAAATATTTAAAAAATACGATCGTAATCTTGATGAGGCTATGCCTTTAGGGTGGGGGATTTTTGGGATGATTAATAAGTTTCTTATTATACCATTATACGGTTTCTTAAGTGGATGGATGCCAGCAGGTATTGCTATTATTTTATTGACAATCATTTTAAAACTAGCATTATCTCCAGTACAATACAAACAATATGTAGCTCAAGCTAAGATGAAGGTGTTGAAGCCTGAAATTGATGCTATTAAGGAAAGAAACGAAGGTAATGCAATGAAGATTCAGCAGGAAACAATGAAACTTCAAAATATAGCAGGCGCCAGTCCATTGAAAGGTTGCCTCCCTGCACTATTGCAAATTCCTGTATTCTATGCGTTGTTTACATTTTTCCCAACAGCTTTTGATTTACGTCAAAAAAGTTTCTTGTGGGCAGAAGATTTATCAAGTTATGATACCATAGCTGAATTGCCATTCCATATTCCATTCTACGGAGATCACATTAGTTTGTTCCCAATTCTTGCTTCGATAGCGATTTTCATATACATGACAATGACTATGGGGCAAAGTATGCAGACACAACAGCAGCCAGGAATGCCTAATATGAAGTTTTTAATGTATTTGTCGCCACTGTTTATGTTAGTGTTCTTCAATAACTATGCAAGTGGATTATCATTGTATTATTTTGTTTCTAATTTATTGACAATAGGAATTATGCTCTTTATTAAGAATGTTATTATCGATGAAGATAAAATTCACGCTCAAATACAAGTGAATAAGGCAAAGCCGAAAAAACAAAGCAAATTTTCTAAGAAAATGGCTGATATGATGGAGCAAGCAGAAGCACAGAAAAAAGCTCAGAAGAAAAAATAACGTGGGTATTTAATATGTTTTAGAAAGAACTTGTTAAAATCGGCACTCTTTTTGAAAAGTGATATTTATTCAATAGAACTTAATTAAATACGTTATGTTATCTAAATCATCAGGATATATGAAATTTCTGCTCTCTTTTGTTATGTTGTTTTTAGTGTCTACAGTAACTTTGTTTGCTCAGGATATAAATCATACAGATGCTCAAGGCAACCGTCAAGGCGTTTGGAAAAAGTATTTTAAAAATACCAAACAGCTTAGGTATGAAGGCCAATTTAAAGATGGAAAAGAGATAGGAACCTTTAAGTTTTATTGCGAAGAATGTAAAGATCAACCTTCAGTTATAAAAGAGTTTAGAAGTGACGGTTCTGCAAAAGTTTCATATTTTACTATTAAAGGAAAGTTAGTTAGTGAAGGCGAAATGGTTGGTAAAAATCGTCAAGGTGAATGGTTAACATATCACAAAAAAGGGAATAAAGTGATGATGCGCGAAAACTACCTCGACAACAAGTTGGAAGGGGTTGTTACTGTTTATTATGTAAATGATGTGGTTACAGAAACTACAAATTATGTAAATGGTTTAAAACAGGGGGTTAGTAAAAATTACTCAGTAAATGGCGTATTATTAAATGAGCTTAATTACCTCGATGATCAGCTGCAAGGTCGTGCTGTTTATTACGACAGTAATGGACAAATAACTATTGAAGGAACTTATAAAAAAGGACGTAAAGACGGTCTTTGGAAATATTATAAAAATGGAAAAGTAGAACTAGAAGAAATGCATCCAAAGCCATTAATTACAGGAAAGAAAATCAAGAATTAAAACGAATTAAATAGTTTTAAGTTAAACCCAAATTCTGATTTTTAATTAGAATTTGGGTTTTCCTTTTGCCATTATAAATGTTGTAATTTTGTACCGATAATGAACAATCAAAAAACAGTAGTAGTAGGCCTAAGTGGCGGAGTAGACTCTAGCGTTGCAGCTTATCTTTTAAAAGAGCAAGGTTATAATGTAATTGGGCTTTTTATGAAAAACTGGCACGATGACTCTGTAACTATTAGTGAAGAGTGTCCTTGGCTTGAAGATAGTAATGATGCAATGTTAGTTGCCCAAAAACTCAATATTCCATTTCAAACAGTAGATTTAAGTGAACAATATAAGGAGCGTATTGTAGACTATATGTTTAGGGAATACGAAATGGGAAGAACACCTAATCCAGACGTATTATGTAACCGCGAAATTAAGTTTGATGTGTTTATGAAAATAGCACTTGACTTGGGAGCAGACTTTGTTGCGACTGGGCATTATTGTAGAACTTCTACAACAGTAGTTAAAAATAATGGTGAGGATTTAAAGATTCATCAATTATTGGCTGGAAAAGATCCCAATAAAGATCAGAGCTATTTTTTATGTCAATTGTCTCAAGAACAACTTTCTAAAACGTTGTTTCCTATAGGAGAATTATTAAAGCCTGAGGTTCGTAAAATTGCAGCAGAACAAGAATTAATTACTGCTGAAAAAAGAGATTCACAAGGATTGTGCTTTATAGGAAAAGTTAGGCTACCAGAATTTTTGCAACAGCAATTAGCACCTAAAAAAGGACAAATTGTTGAAATAGCTGCAGATTCAGATAAATATAATAATGTAGCTATTGATGGTATAACCGAAATAGAAATGTTACAGAATATTTCGGCTAAAACCACTTATAATGTTTCAGATGGAAAAGTAGTTGGCGAACATCAAGGCGCCCATTATTTTACAAATGGTCAACGAAAAGGTTTGGCAGTAGGAGGTATGAAAGAGCCTTTGTTCGTGATTGCTACCGATGTTTCTGAAAATATTATTTATACAGGACAAGGTAAAAATCACCCAGGTTTATACCGTCGTGGCTTATTTGTTTCTAATGAAGAAACACATTGGATTAGAGAGGATTTAAAACTGTCAATTGGCGAAAAATTAGCAACTAAAGCGAGAATTCGATATAGACAACCTTTAGAAGATGCAGTATTATATCAAACTGAATTTGGATTGTATGTTATTTTTAATAATCCTCAGTCAGCAATTACTGCAGGACAATTTGTGGCTTGGTATGATGGAGAAGAGTGTTTAGGTAGTGGAGTAATTTCGTAACTTTACGAAAAAGTTGCAACCGTTACACTATTACTGATTATAAAAAAGAAAAATTATGAGAAAAATTATGCTATTATTTGTCTTAGTTGCTACTGCAATGACAGCACAAGAAGATGCTTTAGTTTTCTTTGCAGACAAAGTAGATGTCGCTGCTTCTGTAGCAAATCCTATTTCTATTTTAACGCAAAGAGCTATTGATCGTAAACTTTTACACGGTACACCTATTGATGTTCGTGATGTGCCAGTTAACGAAGCATATATTACTCAAATTAAAAATACACCAGGAATAACAGTTTATGCTAAGTCTAAGTGGATGAACAGTGTTTATGTACGAGGATCAGAAACTAATATTAATAATCTTTTAGATCAATCATTTGTAACGGGTGTTGAGTTTGCAGATAAAAGTTTAAATCTTTACCCAATAGGTGGTGATGGAGCAGAAGATAAATTTAGAATGGAAAATGATTCTGCTCAAATAACATACGATTATGGTGCAGCAGATAGTCAGACAACAATGATTTCAGCTGATTTTCTTCACGATTTAGATTTCGCGGGTGAAGGGATGATTGTAGCAGTATTAGATAACGGTTTTCCAGGTGTATTTTCAAATCCAGCTTTTGCTCATATTGTTGATGAGGATAGAATTTTAGATACTTATGATTTTGTTGAGAGAGAAATTAATGCAGATGGAACAGGTTCGCATGGCTTAAATACCTTTAGTGATATTGGAGCTTTGTTGGGAGATCAAATGACAGGTACAGCCCCACAAGCTTCTTTTTATTTATATGTGACAGAAGATGGTTTTCAAGAAAATCCAGTAGAAGAAGCATATTGGGTAGAGGCTTTAGAAAGAGCAGATAGTTTAGGGGTAGATGTTGTGAATACTTCATTAGGATATCAAGATTTTGATAATCCAGCTTATGACCATAGTTATGCTGATCTAGATGGGCAAACTACTATAGCGGCAAGAGGCGGAAATCACGCTTTTGATAAAGGAATGATTTTAGTTACTTCAGCAGGAAATGATGGTCAGTCATTTGTACACGTTGCAACACCAGCTGATGCTCCAGGGGTTTTTACAATTGGAGCGGTAGATTCCGATGAAAATTACGCTAGTTTTAGTTCAATAGGACCAACAGTAGATGGACGTATTAAACCAGATGTAATGGCGCAAGGTGTTTCAGCAGCCGTTATAGACACAGGCGGAAATGTCAATTTCAGTAATGGTACATCATTTAGTTCACCTATTATGGCTGGAGCTATAGCTAGTTTATGGCAATCGAGACCCGAAACGACTAATGCACAATTAATGCAAATTGTACGAGAGTCAGCGCATTTATTTGACAATCCAACTAATGAAATGGGATATGGAATTCCGAATATGGAAGAAGCTTATAATGCCTTACAACTTTTAGGCAATGCCGAAATATTACAAGCAACACAAATTGCTATGTATCCAAACCCCGCACATTCGCATATAGCTTTCTCATTCCCAAATAATAATGCAAATGCTAGTGTAGCTATCTATGCTATAACAGGAAAATTAGTTTTTGAAATAGATTCTTTAGTTGAAAATCAACAATTAGATATTTCAGGATTGTCTTCTGGTGCGTATTTAGTAAAAGTGGTAACTTCAGAAACAGAAAATATATTTAAACTCATTAAAAACTAATGCAGAACAAGATTACAAAACTATTTAATGTTCAGTATCCTCTTATACAAGCAGGAATGATTTGGAACAGTGGATGGCGATTAGCAAGTGCAGTAAGTAATGCGGGAGGTTTAGGATTATTAGGAGCAGGTTCTATGTATCCAGAGGTGTTAAGAGAACATATTACTAAATGTAAAAAAGCTACGGATAAGCCTTTTGGTGTAAACGTTCCAATGCTCTATCCTAATATTGAGGAGATTATTAATATAATAATAGAAGAGAAAGTACCTATAGTGTTTACTTCAGCTGGAAATCCTAAAACGCACACAGCTCGATTAAAAGCTGAAGGTATTGTGGTAGTCCATGTAGTAAGTAGTGTAAAATTTGCATTAAAAGCCCAAGAAGCAGGAGTTGATGCGGTAGTTGCAGAAGGATTTGAAGCGGGAGGACATAATGGACGTGATGAGACTACTACTTTTACTTTAATACCAATGGTAAAAGAGCAAATACGTATACCTTTAATAGCCGCAGGAGGCATTGCTACGGGTAGAGGAATGCTAGCAGCCATGGTTTTAGGAGCTGATGCTGTGCAAGTGGGAAGTAGGTTTGTTGCGAGTGAAGAGAGTAGTGCCCATACCGCATTTAAAAATGAAGTTTTAAAAGCTAAAGAAGGAGATACAGTATTGACATTAAAAGAGCTAGCTCCGGTTCGTTTATTAAAAAATAAATTTTTTGATCAAGTAGCTGAATTGTATACAAAGAGTCCGTCTAAAGAAGATTTAATAGAACTTCTAGGGAGGGCAAGAGCAAAACGAGGTATGTTTGAAGGTGATCTAGAAGACGGTGAACTTGAAATAGGTCAAATTGCAGGATTGATTCATGAAATTAAACCAGCTGCTGAAATTGTAAAAGAAATTATTGAAGAGTATAATTTAGTGAAAAAAGAAAATTTTAGCTTTTAGTATTTTAAAGTACATTTAAAATTAGAAACGATACATCGCATAAATAAAAACACACACACAATGCCTTTAAACAACAACGATATATTTAAAAAATTACGTGTAGCGCACAAATTGAGAGATGACGATATTGTGAAAATATTAGAGCTCGTTGATTTTAAAGTAAGTAAAAGTGAACTAGGTGCATTTTTTAGAAATGAAACACATCCTAAATACATGGAATGTGGAGATCAAATTCTACGCAACTTTTTGAATGGATTAATTATTCATTTACGAGGACCTATGCCGCCTAAAAAACCGAAAGAAAATACCGTTTCAAAATAAACAAGTTGATTTTATTAGTACTTTTTAAATGCTTCATGTTTCAGCTATAGATAGGGATTCCAAATTTTCAGTATATCCTATTAAAAAGTCTTAGTGCAATCACGAGGGATTTACTATTTTTGTAACGTTTTTAAAACATATTATTAATTAAAAAGTTCCCGTTGTACGGGCATCACTATGAATTTACACGAATATCAAGGAAAAGAAGTTTTAAGCAGTTTTGGTGTAACAATCCAGCGCGGTATTGTAGCTCAAACTCCAGATGAGGCGGTAGCAGCAGCTAAAAAGTTGACTGAAGAAACAGGAACTGGATGGCACGTGATTAAAGCACAAGTACACGCAGGAGGACGCGGTAAAGGTGGTGGAGTAAAACTTGCTAAAAATCTTGATGAAGTTAAAAGTATAGCAAATGATATTATAGGGATGAACTTAATCACCCCTCAAACAAGCGCCGAAGGTAAAAAAGTACACCAAGTACTAGTTGCTGAAGACGTATACTACCCAGGCGATAGCGAACCAGAAGAGTATTACATAAGTGTTTTACTTAACCGTGCTACTGGAAAAAATATGGTAATGTATTCTACCGAAGGTGGAATGGATATCGAAACAGTTGCTGAGGAAACACCACACTTAATATTTCATGAAGAAATTGATCCTGCAACAGGATTACTTCCTTTCCAAGCTAGAAAAATAGCATTTAACTTAGGATTAAGTGGCCAAGCTTTTAAAGGGATGACAAGATTTGTGACTGCACTTGTAAAGGCTTATGAGTCTAGTGATTCATCTATGTTTGAAATCAACCCAGTGTTGAAAACTAGCGATGATAAAATTATTGCAGTTGATGCAAAAGTAAGTATTGATGACAATGCACTTTTCCGTCATAAAGATTACCTAGCAATGCGTGATTTACGCGAAGAAAACCCAGTAGAGGTTGAAGCTCAGGCAATGGGGCTTAACTATGTAGATCTTGACGGAAACGTAGGGTGTATGGTTAACGGTGCTGGTCTTGCAATGGCAACAATGGATTTAATTAAGCAAGCAGGTGGTGAGCCAGCTAACTTTTTAGATGTTGGAGGTACTGCAGATGCTGAACGTGTTGAAGCGGCTTTCAAATTGATTTTAAAAGATCCTGCTGTTAAAGCAATTCTTGTAAATATTTTTGGAGGTATCGTTCGTTGTGATCGTGTAGCTCAAGGTATTGTTGACGCATACAAAAATATGGGAACTATTAATGTGCCTATTATTGTTCGTTTACAAGGAACAAATGCAGATATCGCAAAGGAATTAATTGACAATAGTGGATTAGATGTACAAAGTGCAATTGAGTTCCAAGAAGCTGCAGATAAAGTACAAGCAGTATTAGCTTAATCAGATTTTTAAATAAATTGTGAAAGCCTTGACAATTTTGTCAAGGCTTTTTTTATTTTTATAACTTTAGTAGTAGCATTAACTTCTGAAATATCAAAAATTTAAAACAAACTAAGATGAATAAAGATAACCAAGCAATTATTAGCGACTTAATTGTCATAGCAAAAGCTGATGATAAGGTTACTGATGGGGAATATAATTTTATTTTAAGTCTTGCGACTAAAATGGATATTAGTGAACAAGAAGTAAAAATACTTTTTGAAAACCCATTACCATCTAAAGTTTTAAAAACGGAGCTTGAGCGTATCACTCATTTTTATAAATTAATACTTACAATGAACATAGATAATGAGGCTCATGAAAAAGAATTAGTTGCTGTACGAAATTTTGGTTTAAAAATGGGAATTAGACAAGGTGTAGTAAATCAATTATTATTACGAATGAATGATTATGATAACAAGATTATACCAAGTGGAGATATTATGAAAATTTTTAATACCTATTACAACTAAGCTTAGTTAATTAAATTAGTGATCATATTATTATCGTGTTTATTGTTTAATGCATTTTTACTATCTGCTATTAGCGCCTGTATTTCATTTTCAATTGTGGTTTTGTAGGAATCTTTACACATTTCTTGAACACTTAAATAACGTAACATATATATAAGTTTTTGAATTATAATAGGATCGTGTTTACAGTATGTTCTTAGTGATGCCATACAATTATATAATAACTGTTCAAAAGTAACCACAGCTAATTCAACATATGTTTTATTTTTGTGTTGATGTAGACTATTATCGTTTTTAGATAAACGATAGCTAAATAATTCGGTTAAATAATCAATAGCATTTATAGCGGTACCTGGATCATTTATCCCGGGAGACATAGCCTTAACTGCAATCTCAGTTATTTGTTTAAATGCAAGAATATAATTATCCTCTACTAATTCACTTCTCGAAAAATTAATATTAGATAATATAGTTTCTATTTGATCATCATCTAACTCCTTTTTTGAATAGAAAAATATTTCATTTTGAAGAACAAAAAATCCTTTTGGTTTGGCAATGTATAGTAATGTGTTTTCACTTTCACAAAATTCACATAAGTTTTGAATAGATACATTTTGAAAATATCCACTACTTGAAATACTATAAGAATACCAATTGTTATAATCAAATGGCTCTTGTGTTGTTTTTCCTTCCTCTTTAATAGCTTCAATTAAACGATCTCGTGAACCGTGATATATTTTATCAAGTATTGTGTTTATTTGAATACTTTCTGAAATATTATGAATAAAATAAATAAAGCATCCTAGACATATTATCGTTAAAGATATAGCGACAAGTATAGCGATTCCTGGTAAGGTATACTGTGCATCATCTGGTTCAATTGAGAATAATGTGAAAATGGTATATATAATAGTGGCAAGATAAATACCTAATATTACTTGATGGCCTTTATTACTTATTAATCCTGGCAAAATTCTTGGAGAAAAATTACTAGACGCTTGGCTAAGTAATAACATAACCATCGAAAAGCTAAAAACCATCATAGAAATAATACCTCCAACACAAGTGCTCATAACTGTAAGCGCTGTATCCCCATCTTCTAGCATTAGTTGAGGCATTATTTTCTGAAGACTTTGAGAAGCCCCTGTTTCTTCAATTGCAACCATAACAAGTGAAAGAACAAAACCAAAAATTGCAAATAAAGTAGGGTAGAACGCAATTTTGCTTTGTATAGTATTAAAAAAATCGCGAGCTCTATTGTAAAGGAGTTTCATCTATTGTTTTATTTACAATAAAAATACCTAATTTGAATTCAGAGATGTATTAACAAAGTATTAAAGTAAGTGGTTGTCTACAGAAAAACACTTAATTTTAGGTGTTGGTAAGAAATATGACATGTCTAAAATGTAGGTTTTCGACAATGTGCACGATAACAAAGCCTACTAAATTTAATGTAAGAGTAATAAATAGTAATTTTGTAGTGCTTGTAAGAGTTAGTGAGATTCTCTTGCACTTTCATAATTGAAATATGGTACAAAGCGGCTGGGAGATTTCGTAATTGAAATTTAATTTGGTTAGTTAGTTGAAAGATCACACGTAACCCGGTCGACGTGTGATTATTTTTAACTATTATTTCTGCCACGGCGGCGTCTGCCTCCTGTAGAATTCAATGGTTTTCTGGAGCTTCTAGGCTCGTTTTTAGTTTCCCTTTTTTTATACTCAGGTTCTTTTTTATTAGTTGTAGCATCTACAAAAGCACTATTGTCAGACTGTTCAACAGAATCTTTTAAATCTTGAAGTTCTTTAACAGTTAAATCACGCCATTTTCCTATTTCTAAATCACCTAATTCAATATTCATAATACGAACTCGTTGTAATGATTCAACTTCATAATCGAGGTATTCACACATACGGCGTATTTGTCTATTAAGGCCTTGTATTAATATAATCCTGAAAACAAATCTACTTAGCCTTTCTACCTTACAAGGTTTTGTCGTGGTCTCTAGTTCTGCAATAGGTATACCACTACTCATTCTTTTTAAAAAATCATCGGTTACATGTCTATTAACCCTAACAATATATTCTTTTTCGTGCTTATTGCCCGCTCGAAGTATCTTATTTACAATATCACCATCATTAGTCATTAATAATAAACCTTCACTAGGCTTATCTAATCTACCTACGTGAAATATGCGTTCGCTATGTCCTATAAATTCAACCACATTACCTTCAACTCTTAAGTCTGTTGTGCAAGTGATCCCTACAGGTTTGTTAAGTGCAATGTAAACTAAGTTGTTGTTTTCGGTAATTAGATTTCCGTCAACTTCAATTTTATCGTCAGGCATCGCTCTATCGCCTAATGATACTGGAGCTCCATTTAAGGTAACACGACCTTGTTCAATAAGGGTGTCAGCTTGTCTTCGTGAACAGTAACCGCTATCACTAATTGCTTTATTTAATCGAGTAGAATCTGGATGATGTGCCATAGCGCAAAGATAACATTTATAAGGCTATTGCTTAATAATATTGTAGTACACTATCATTTTTTTAACGTTGTAATTATAATGGTTTTAGAAAGGTTAAAGTTGAATTAAATAGAAAAGTGCATTAGTTGATAATTGTTAGTTTTGAGTAAAACAGTAAAACCATGGCAATTTTAGGATCAATTATTAAAGGTGCAATCGACTTACGAGGTAGTTTAATTTCTGAAACATCACCAAAAGAAGCTCAGTTACAAGTATTGAAAAATTTACTATCTACAGCAAAAGATACCGCGTTTGGGAAATACTATTCTTTCGATTCCATTTTGGATTCAGAAAACCCTCAAAAAGAGTTTTCTAAAATAATTCCTTTTCACGATTACAATGCAATGAAGGAAAATTGGTGGAACCGCGTAATTGATGGCGCACACGATATTACGTGGCCTGGAAAACCGTCGTATTTTGCACTAAGTAGTGGGACAACTGGAAAAACTAGTAAACGAATTCCTGTTACGGATGAAATGATTGATGCTATTAAAGCTGCAGGAGTTCAACAGGTGGGTGCTTTAGTTAACTTCGAACTTGAATCTGATTTTTTCGAAAAAGAAATTATGATGCTCGGAAGTTCAACAGATTTAGAAGAACGTGGAGAATTTCTTGAAGGAGAAATTAGCGGTATTACCGCTAGTAATATTCCGTTTTGGTTTAAAGGCTATTATAAACCTGGAGAAGATATTGCTAAAATTGATGATTGGGATGAGCGTGTTAAAACAATAGCTGAAAGAGCTAAAAGTTGGGATATCGGCGCTTTAAGTGGCATACCATCGTGGATGGAATTGATGATGAAAGAAGTAATTAATTACCACAATGCAGAAACAATACACGACGTTTGGCCAAATTTGCAAGTTTTTACAAGTGGAGGTGTGGCATTTCAGCCCTATGAAAAAAGCTTTAATCTTTTGTTGTCTAAGCCTATAACAGTAATAGATACTTATTTAGCAAGTGAGGGATTTATAGCATTTCAGAATAGACCAAATACAACCTCGATGAAATTAGTAACCGATGGCGGTATTTATTTTGAATTTATGCCATTTAAACCTGAATATATTAATGAAGATGGTTCTTTAGATCAAAATGCTAAGGTTTTGACTATAGCTGAAGTGGAGGAGGATCAGGACTATGTATTGATTATGAGTTCAGTTTCTGGTGCGTGGAGATATATTATTGGAGATACCATTGCTTTTACAGATGTAGAAAAAGCTGAAATTGTAATAACGGGTAGAACTAAATTCTTTTTAAATGTTGTGGGTTCTCAGCTTTCAGTAAATAAGATGGACACAGCCTTACGCGAGTTAGAGCAAAAATTTGACATTGAAATCCCCGAATTTACTTTAGCAGCAGTTAAAAGAAATGGAGAGTTCTATCATTCTTGGTACTTGGGTACTGAAGCAAATATAGACGTTGCAACATTAGCAAATGCTATAGATGAAGCCTTGAAAGGAGCTAATAAAAACTATAGAGTAGCTCGATCCAAAGCCTTGAAAGGGGTTGAAGTCCATAGCGTTTCACCTTCTGTTTTTTACGATTGGAATGAGCGTAACAAGAAAAAAGGAGGACAGGTAAAAATGGCTCGTGTAATGAAAGAAGAAAAGTTTAAAGAATGGGAAGACTTTGTTTCTTCGGTTAAATAACTTTTTAAATTATTTCAGTGTAGGTATTAGAGTTTCTAATTCATCATAACCAAAAATTACTTCGTTCTTATTCCAGATAACAGGAAAACGAATTTCAGTTTTTTCAGTGTAACTATTTTGTATAAAAGCCATAAACTGTTTGTATAAAACAGGGTCTTCGTCAATATTAAAATTTCGGAACATAATTCTACGATTTTTTAATTCATCGTTCAATTGCTCACACCTATCACAATCTGATTTTGAAAACATCACTAATTTATCTTTTATAACTCGTTCAATATCTGAAACAGAATTTTTAAAAGAAATTTCCTTAGTATTGTCTAGTTCTTCGTTTATAATCAACTCATAAGTATAACTAGCAGTTTCGAGGTTTAGCTCAATTAAGGTTGTCACAGGTAGTTTTCGCTTTGCAGGAACATCCATTAAAATTGGTTTATCTGCACTACGTCGATATCCCTTTGCATCAATTAGTATGAAAATATTTAATGCCTCATCAGTAGTGTTCTCAGCAAATAAAACTATACGTCTTCCTTTTTTTTCTTCGGAAATTATAATGCGGTCAGCTTGTGCGTATGATGTTAAAGTGCAACAAAAAATAAAAGCAGTAAAAATAAAGGTCATTAATTTCATAGGGCAAATATACTAATTGGATTGTAAGTTATTTTTCAATTTTGAATCAAGGAATTTAATCCTCTTCAATTTCTAAGTATATTTGAATCATAAATCATACCAATGGAATTAAAACTCACAAAACCTATCTGTTTTTTTGATCTAGAAACGACAGGAATCAATATAGCAAACGATCGAATAGTAGAAATATCTATCTTAAAAGTATTTCCAAACGGAAACAAAGAAAGCCATACTTGGCGAGTAAACCCAACAATTCCAATTCCTGCTGAAACTACAGCTGTGCACGGTATTACAGATGAAATGGTAGCTAATGAGCCAACCTTTAAAGAGCTTTCTAAAAAAGTCTACGATTTAATTAAAGACAGTGATTTAGGCGGCTTTAATAGTAATAGATTTGACATCCCTTTATTAGCGGAAGAATTATTGCGAGCTGAGGTTGATTTTGATTTAAAAAAGAATTTATCAGTAGATGTACAAACAATTTTTCATAAAATGGAAAAGCGAACACTAGAAGCTGCGTATAAGTTTTACTGTGGAAAAACACTTGTTGATGCGCATAGTGCTGCGGCAGATACAAATGCCACTTACGAAGTGTTAAAAGCGCAATTAGAAATGTATGATGATCTTGAAAATGACGTGCCTAAATTATCAGAATTTAGTGCTCACAAAAGATTTGCTGATTTTGCAGGATACATTCACTTAACTAAAGATGGAAAAGAAACATTTGGCTTTGGAAAACATAAAGGAACTTTAGTCGTTGATGTTTTAGAGAAGGAGCCGGGTTATTTTGGATGGCTGTTAAATGCAGATTTTCCATTGTACACTAAAAAGGTGTTAACTAGAATAAAGTTAAGCTCATTAAATACTAAAATGTAACTATAAAAACACGATTGATGAAGATAATTTGTATAGGACGTAATTACACGGACCATATAGAGGAATTAGAGAATGAACGTCCTACAGACCCAGTGGTGTTTATGAAACCCGATACTGCAATTTTATTGAAAAAACAACCGTTTTTTATTCCAGATTTTAGTGATGATGTACATCACGAAGTTGAAGTTCTAGTTAAGATAACTAGAATTGGAAAACATATAGATCGTAAGTTTGCTCATAAATATTATGATCAAATAGGTTTAGGAATTGACTTTACAGCGAGAGATCTTCAGCAAAAACTCAAGGAAAAAGGCTTGCCTTGGGAAAAAGCAAAAGCATTTGATGGAGCAGCCGTAGTTGGTAAATTTGTAGATAAAGAAAAGTTCGAAAATATAAACGCCATAAGTTTTAGCCTAAAAAAAAATGATATTCTCGTTCAAAAGGGAAATACAAGCCTAATGTTGTGGAAAATTGATGCTTTAATCGAATATATCTCAAAATATTTCACTTTAAAGATTGGGGACATTATATTTACAGGCACCCCAAGTGGTGTTGCAAAAATACAACCTAACGATGTTCTTACTGGTTTTTTAGAAGGCGAGGAGAATTTTAAAATTAAAATTAAGTGATGAGTACACATTATTCAAAAGAGAGTTTAAGCGAAGTCGCTGGTGGAGATGAGGATTTTATGGAGATCGTAGCTAAAACTTTTCTTGAAGAAATTCCCCCGGACTTAACAGCTTTAGTAGAAGCTGTTAAAAATGATAATAAAGAGCTCGCATATCAATTTGCACATAAAATGAAACCAAACCTAGAAATGTTTGGTATTCCAGTTCAAAAAAATATTACTAGCATAGAAGCTTGGACAAAAACAAGCAAAAACAGTTCGACAGTTACAGAACATGTAGATCATTTAAATGAAGTGCTTCATCTTGTTTTTGAAGAGTTAAAAGCTGATTACCCAAGTTAAATATGCTCGCAGAGATTATTACAATAGGAGATGAGATACTCATTGGTCAAATTGTAGATACAAATTCCGTCTTTATTTCCAAGGAGTTAAATAAAATAGGAGTAAAGGTTTATCAGATTACATCAATACAAGATGAAAAACAACACATAGTCAATGCTTTTAATGAAGCGATGAGTAGGGTTGATTTAGTGTTGATTACTGGTGGTTTAGGTCCTACCAAAGACGATATTACAAAGCAAACTTTTTTAGATTTTTTTCAAGATACATTAGTAGAAAATACTGATGTGCTTGAAAATGTGAAATTAATTTTTACTAAATATTTAGATAAAGAACCGTTGCCGTCAAATTTAGAACAAGCAATGGTGCCTTCTAAGGCAACAATTCTTGATAATCCTTATGGAACAGCTCCAGGAATGTGGATGGAAAAAGAAAACACTGTTTTTGTTTCTATGCCAGGAGTCCCTTTTGAAATGAAAAATTTAATGACGGAGCAAGTACTTCCTCGTGTTATTAAAAAGTTCAATAGGCCATTTATTTATCACAAAACTCTTTTAACCTACGGTAAAGGAGAAACCGAAATTCAAGAAATTATTTCAGATTGGGAAGAAGCACTTCCTAACCATATTAAATTAGCTTATCTTCCATCATTAGGAAGAGTTAGGCTTAGGTTGTCTTCAACAAGTGAAGATGAAACCAAACTTAAAACTGAAATTGACTCACAAATGGATAGATTGCATGCTATTTTAAGTGATATAGCAATTGGTTATGAGGGAGATACAAGTTTGGTGCAGCAAATTTCAGAAGCGTTAGTAAGCCGAAAAGCAACTTTAAGTATTGTTGAAAGTTGTACAGGCGGTACTATAGCACAGGAAATTACTGCAATTGCGGGAGCATCATCATATTTTAAAGGTGGATTAATCCCTTACGACACTTCGATGAAAACAACCATTCTTGGAGTTGAAAAAGAGTTAATTGAACAATATAATGTTGTTAGCATTGAAGTAGCTTCACAAATGGCTATTAAATCTAACATATTATTTGACACTCAATATGCAATTGCTACAACAGGTATTGCTGGCCCATCAAAAGGAGACGGAGACGATGAGGTAGGTACGGTATGTATTGCTGTCGCTGGTCCACGTAAAGTAATAGTGGAAAAATTTAACTTTGGAAATGCTCGAGAACGAGTAATTTTGAAAGCAAAAAATAAGGCTTTGGAAATGCTTCTAAAAGAAATTTTAAAAAACTAATTTTCTTTTGTTGTATGAACCAATAATATTAATTAAATTTGCAGCCTGTTTAAAAATAACTTAATAATTTACAGAAATGTCAAGAGTTTGTGAACTTACTGGAAAGAGAGCAATGGTTGGAAACAACGTTTCTCACGCGATGAATAAAACAAAACGCAAGTTTAATGTAAACTTAAAGAAAAAGCGTTTCTATTTACCTGAAGAGGATAAGTGGATAACTCTTAAAGTTTCAACTTCTGCTTTAAAAAATATCAATAAAAAAGGTATTGAAGCGGTAGTGAAAGAAGCTCGTCTTAAAGGGTTTTTAAACAAATAATTAACGATTAACGTCAATTACAATGGCTAGAAAAGGAAATAGAGTACAGGTTATATTAGAATGTACAGAGCACAAAGAGTCTGGACAACCAGGAACTTCTCGTTACATAACTACGAAGAATAAAAAGAATACACCAGACCGTATGGAATTGAAGAAATTTAATTCTGTTTTGAAAAGAATGACGGTTCACAAAGAGATTAAGTAATTAAACTAATTTCCTATTTTAGGGAATTGTAAATAAATTTACAATGGCAAAGAAATCAGTAGCATCGTTACAAACAGGGTCTAAGCGTCTTACAAAAGCTATTAAAATGGTAAAGTCGCCTAAAACAGGAGCGTATATTTTCACAGAGGCAATCATGTCTCCTGATGAAGTAAACGACTGGATGAACAAAAAATAACGAGCGTTATATACATAACAATGAAAGCCACTTTTTTACGAGAGTGGCTTTTCGTATTTTTATATAATTAAAATATTCCGGCGTATTTCCGAAAAAATAATATGAGCTTCTTCAAAAAAATATTCAATAAAGAAAAAAAAGAGACCTTAGATAAAGGTCTTGAAAAATCTAAAACAACCTTCTTTGATAAACTGAACAAAGCAGTTGCAGGGAAGAGTAAAGTAGATGATAGTGTGCTAGATAATCTAGAAGAAATTCTTGTATCTAGTGACGTTGGCGTTACGACAACGTTAAAAATTATAGACCGTATTGAAGCACGTGTTGCACAAGATAAATATGTAGGGACAGGAGAGTTGAATAAAATTCTTCGTGAAGAAATTGCAGGCTTACTTAGCGAAATAGATTCAGGTAATGCAACCGATTTTGTTGTTCCTAAGCATACTACAGGTCCTCATGTAATTATGGTTGTTGGTGTTAATGGTGTAGGTAAAACTACAACTATTGGTAAATTAGCACATCAATTTAAAAGTCAAGGACTAAATGTAGTTCTTGGTGCAGCTGATACTTTTAGAGCAGCAGCAATAGATCAACTTCAAGTTTGGGCTGATCGCACAGGAGTTCCTATAGTAAAACAAGAAATGGGTAGCGATCCCGCAAGTGTTGCTTTTGATACTCTTCAAAGTGGTTTAAATCAAAACGCTGATGTTATTATTATTGATACAGCAGGAAGATTACATAACAAAGTAAACTTAATGAATGAACTAACCAAAGTAAAACGTGTTATGCAGAAAGTGATAACTGATGCGCCCCACGATGTACTGTTAGTACTAGATGGTTCAACAGGTCAAAACGCATTTGAACAAGCAAAACAATTCACCGCTGCTACTGAAGTAACTTCGTTAGCTGTTACAAAATTAGATGGTACTGCAAAAGGTGGTGTCGTTATTGGAATTAGTGATCAATTTCAAATTCCAGTGAAATATATAGGCGTTGGTGAAGGTATCGACGATTTACAAGTGTTCAACAAATTTGAATTTGTTGATTCTTTCTTTAAATAATAACTTAGAGCATTACTTTTTCTAAGTCCCCAATCCCAATTTAATACCGATAATTCTAAATATGCGTACCAAAACACTTAAAAAAAATAAAATCAACGTTGTTACTCTTGGATGTTCAAAGAATGTTTATGATAGTGAAGTGTTGATGGGGCAACTTCGTGCTAATAATAAAGAAGTTGTTCACGAGGAAGAAGGTAACGTAGTCGTTATAAATACCTGTGGTTTTATTGCAAATGCGAAAGAAGAAAGTGTAAATACTATACTTGAGTTTGTTCAAAAAAAACAAGAAGGTTTAGTGGATAAGGTTTTTGTTACAGGATGTCTTTCTGAAAGATATAAGCCGGATCTTCAAAAAGAAATTCCTGATGTTGACCAGTATTTTGGAACAACTGAATTACCAGGTCTTTTAAAAGCTTTAGGAGCAGATTATAAGCACGAACTTATTGGTGAGCGTCTTACAACTACACCTAAAAACTATGCATATTTAAAAATTGCGGAAGGTTGTGATCGACCTTGTTCTTTTTGTGCAATCCCAATTATGAGGGGAAAACACAAATCAACACCAATGGAAGATCTTGTTATAGAAGCTGAAAAGTTAGCTTTAAATGGTGTTAAGGAGTTAATTCTTATAGCTCAAGATTTAACATATTACGGCCTTGATTTGTATAAAAAGCGTAACCTAGCTGAATTATTAGAGAAACTAATTAAGGTTGAGGGCATCGAGTGGATTCGCCTTCATTATGCTTTTCCAACAGGTTTCCCAATGGATGTTTTAGATTTAATGAACAAGGAGCCTAAAATATGTAATTATATTGATATTCCTTTACAGCATATTGCAGATCCTATATTAAAGTCAATGCGCCGTGGTACTACTAAGGCAAAAACTACAAAGTTATTGCAAGACTTTAGAGCAGCTGTCCCAGATATGGCAATTAGAACAACATTAATTGTTGGATATCCTGGTGAAACACAAGAGGATTTTGAAACACTACGTGAATGGGTTCGCGAAATGCGCTTTGAACGTTTGGGCTGTTTTACCTATTCTCATGAAGAAAATACACACGCTTTCAATTTAGAAGATGATGTTCCAGAAGAAGTGAAAATGGAACGTGCTAATGAAATTATGGAAATTCAATCTCAGATATCATGGGAATTAAACCAACAAAAAATAGGAAAAGAATTTAATGTGATTATTGATCGTAAGGAAGGAACTTACTATGTTGGTAGAACTGAATTCGATAGCCCAGACGTAGATAATGAAGTTCTTATCAATGCTGAAGATGGATATTTGAGAACTGGTGAGTTCTTTAATGTGAAGATTACAGCAGCAGAAGATTTTGATTTATATGCTGAAGTAGTGAAGTAATTAGATTTTTAAAATCTTTGTTTAATATAAAAATCCCAAGTAGTTTTAAAAACAACTTGGGATTTTTTATTTTATTTACGACTCTTGATATTTTTCTTTTTAGGTTTAGGAATGGTTCCTATCCAAGGACTATTTTTATTTATTAATTCTGCAATAGTAGATGCATCTATTTCAAAAGTGTCACTATCTTCAGGAATCAGAAACCATTTTTTTGTACCAATCCTTTTAATAGCTTTGTATTCTTTCAAAAGAGGTAATAGTTTATCCTGATGCTCCAATGGTGCAACAACCCAAATACCTTTATCCTCTGGCCATTTTTCACTTGTACTTACAGCGAGAATAATTTTTTGACCCAAGTAATATGATTTAACTCCAAACATACTTTTTTGTACAATTGGTAACATGTGCATTTGGTCAAAAAAAATTCATAAGTTTCCATTTGTTAAAATTACAAATTCTAAAGCTTTTATAGAACTGAGCTACTAATGCCATGCTATTTTAGTATTTTTATATTAAAATATACCTTTTGAAAAACATTCTATCCCTTGTCCTGTTTATATTGATAGCAAGTGTTTCGTGTAAAGAAAAACAAACCGAAATCTCTACAAATGCAGTTAACGATATTGTTCAAGTTGTTTACCCTTTAGTTAATCCTATAAAGGAAAATAGTGCTACTCCACGTTTGTTTAGTTCTGATTCTAAGTTATTTATGTCTTGGGTGTTCAAAATGGAAGAGGTTGCTCATCTTGAATTTGCCGCATTTGATGGTAAGATGTGGAATTCCCCATTTATAGTTTCAAAAGGAAAAGATTGGTTTAATAATTGGGCAGATTTCCCTACAATTACTGAAAGTAATAAAAATATTCTAACTACCTATTTGCAAAAATCTGCAGCAGATACGTATACTTATGATATTAAAGTAAATGTTTATGATGACTCTTTAAAAAAATGGAAGAAAAATATTCTATTACATACTGATGGAACTAAAAGTGAACATGGATTTGTGTCGACATCTTCAGATGAAAAAGGTGGTTTTTTTGTAAGTTGGCTAGATGGTCGTAATACTGCTGGTGGAGGACATCACAATGAAGGACACAGTACAGATGGTGCAATGACTTTGAGAACTGCACATATTTCTGCAAAGGGGATAATATCTAATGAACATGAGGTTGACTCACGAGTTTGTGACTGTTGCGGAACAAGTATGGCAACATTAAGCAGCGGTCCAGTGGTAGTTTATCGCGATCGTAGTGAGGATGAAATAAGGGATATTTCTATTAGCAGAAATATTAATGGTGTTTGGACGCAGCCACAATCAATTTATAAGGATAATTGGAAAATTTCTGGCTGCCCAGTAAATGGTCCAACGGTCTCTGCATTTGAAGAAAGTCTTGCGGTAGCTTGGTTTACTGGAGTAAATGAAAAGAATAAAGTTCAGTTAATTTTTTCAGAAGATGGTGGTGAAACTTTTGGACTACCTATTCGAATTGATACAAATTTAACTTTAGGTAGAGTAGATGTGGTTATGCTCAGTAAAAATGAAGCTGTTGTAAGTTGGATGGAACAAGTAGATGATGAAACGTTAATACAGCTTATGAAAGTTAATAGTAATGGTTCGAAAGGTGAAGTTATTACTCTCTCTAATACTAGTGCAGAGCGAGCGAGTGGTTTTCCTCAAATTGAACTATTTGAAAATAAAATTTTTGCAGCTATGACAATTACCTCAAAAGATAAGCCTTCAACTATCAAAACGGTGTCTGTTAATATAGAAGATTTATAAAATTTAAAAAAATACAATCTTAGTGCAAAAAAAGCTTTTAATTATAGGTCATACATTCCCTGAGCCATCTACTACAGCTGCAGGACAGCGTATGTTACAATTAATTGATGTCTTTTTAAATAAAGGTTTTTTAATTGAATTTGGAAGTACTGCGAGTGTTTCAACACATAGTGCAGATTTATATTCAAAAGGAATTACTTCGGAAATATTACAGCTTAACGATTCTTCTTTTGATGATTATATAGCTTCATTCCATCCAGATATTGTGTTGTTTGACCGTTTTATTACGGAAGAACAATTTGGTTGGCGAGTAGCAGAACAATGCCCAAAAGCGATGAGAATTCTTGATACGGAAGACTTACATTTTTTAAGAAAAGCTCGGCAAGATGCATTTAAAAAGGAAGGAAATTTAGCTAATGTAAATCTGTTTTCAGAAACCGCAAAACGTGAAATAGCTAGTATTTTGCGTTGTGATATTTCACTAATAATTTCTGAAGTTGAAGTGGAACTTCTTGTAAATACCTTTAATATTTCAGAAGAACTATTGTGCTATGTTCCGTTTATGGTTGATGAGCAGGTATTAGATTTGAATCTTCCATCTTTTAGCGAACGCGAAGGTTTTATGACGATTGGAAACTTTTTTCATGCACCCAACGTCGATAGCGTTTTATTTTTAAAAAAAGATATTTGGCCTAAAATTCGTGAGCAACTCCCAAAAGCTACACTTTCTGTTTATGGTAATTATGCACCGCAACAAATTAGTGAGTTGCATAACGAAAAAGAAGGATTCTTAATAAAAGGTTGGGCTCCAGATGTAGCTTCTGCTTTTATAAAAGCTAAAGTTTGTTTAGCTCCTTTGCGTTTTGGAGCTGGGTTAAAAGGTAAATTATTAGATTCATTAATTTATGGTACTCCTGCAGTTACTACTTCTGTTGGTGCTGAAGGAATGTACACAGATTTAGATAAAGCTAGTAATATAGGAAATTCTGTTGATGAGATTGTAAACTTGTCTGTAATACTCTATTCAGAAAAAAGTGATTGGCTAGATGGTCAGCAATCGGGTTTTAAAGTTTTAAAGAATAAATTTTCAACCAAGAAAATTTCTGAAGAATTGACAACTAAAATCACATTAGTATTTGATAACTTAGGTGGCCACAGACAAGAGAATTTTATTGGTCAAATTCTACTACATCAATCACTACAAGCTACAAAATACTTGAGTAAGTGGATTGAGCAAAAAAACAAATAGTATTCTAAGGTGCTATCATTACTAGGGTTATAAGATAAATTTGTTTTTGTGATTTTTTTAACTAGTTATTTATGTGCTATTTTTAATATATACTACACTAATAGTTTGTAAAAGACCACCATCCATTTTGAAAGAAGAATTTGCAGATTTAATAGTACAACACAAAGCTTTAATCTATAAGGTTAGTAAGTTATACACTAATACTCTTGAAGATGAGCAGGACTTGTTTCAGGAAATAGTATTTCAACTATGGAAATCTTATTCCAGTTTTAAAGGTGAAGCCAAAATAACAACCTGGATGTACCGCGTAGGAATGAATACTGCCATAGCTAGTTTGAATAAGAAAAAACGCGCTGTCTCTACAATTACTCCTATTGAGATACCTGATGTAATTGATGATAATAGTACTCAAGTGCAAGAAAATATTGACGCTTTGTACAAGGCAATTAAGCGTTTAAATGTTATTGATAGAGGAGTTACTTTATTGTTTCTTGAAGGAAATAGTTACAAGCAAATAGGAGAAATTATGGGGTATACTGAAAATAATGTAGGTACACGGATGGGGCGAATTAGAGAAAAGTTAAAGCAATTAATGTAAAAGAATGGTTATGGATTTAGATGAAATAAAAAACCAATGGAGCGAATTGTCTCAACGAGTTGATACCTTAGAATTAATTAATAAAAGCCAAGTTATGGAAATTACAAAGGAGAAATATAAAAGTAAGTTTAGTTGTGTACAGCGTTATGAAGGAGCTGGAGCGATTGTTTGTTTTATTATGGCGATAGTGATATTATTGAACTTTCATAAATTTGATATTTGGTATGAATATGTAGGAGGAGGAGTATTGTTATTTTTATTAATAGCAATGCCACTATTTGTGTTAACTACTTTACAGAGAACTAAAGGTGTTATTGATTATAACAAAGGTGTAGGAGAGATTGCAAAAGCATTTGCGAAAGAAAAAAAGCAATTAATACTGGTTCAGAAATTATCTATTCCGTTTACTGTTATAGCTTTTGTAACTGCATTGCCAGTATTCTCAGGAGTTTTTGATAATGGTGATTTTTTCGAGAGAATGGATGCTTATTTACTTGGAACTATTTCTGTCACCTTAGTTTTAGTTATTGCTGTTAGTATCTTGGGGTATAAGAAATATACTAGAATTATAGCGAGAGCAGAAGTATTAATTGATGAAATTAAAGATTAGGTATATGGTTGAAATTAAGCCATAACATCTTAAACAAAAAAAAATGCCGCTCAAATTGAGCGGCATTTTTTAAATAATTATTGTTGAATTATAGTGTAAATTTATTGTTGTTTACAAAGAATAAAGCGTTCGCGAAAAACAGCTTTCCGTTTTCCCAGAATGATCTAAATAATACATCATCCACCAAATAAACTACACTACCAGCCCCCATTCTCGCTTCTCCAAAAATCATTGAATTTTTCAATTTCATTTTAGCATCATCTCCTGAAAAACCAGAAACACTTATTGCATCTCCATCAATATAACCAACATTATATCCATTGTCTAAAAACTTATATGAAGCAGCACCTTGTTTTAAACTGTAGTAGGTGTCACCATACCCAAAGGCCATTGGGTGTGATGGATCTAATTTCACTTTGTATATACTACCAGTAATAAGGTCTTTTACATTTGAGCGTTCTCTTTGGTCGTACGGTGTTAAGTTTCCAGTAGTTTCATCTTCATTGTTATCAGCGTCATCTGCTTTGTTTTTCTTTAAACCAAAACCATCTTTATCTGCAAAGTTAGCTGAAGCACGGCCTAAAGCGATGACTTTTCCTCCGTTACGAATCCATTGTTTTAATCCAGTCATATTGCTTTCACTTAGCAATTTATTATACCATCCTTCTGGCATGACAAGTACATTAAATTGCGCTAATGTTTTTGTGTTAAAGTTGTCTGTGTCAATATGAGTAACAGGGTACTTTAATTGCGTTTCAAAGAAATGCCACGTTGCACCATAACTTAATGACGAAACTCCATTACCTCTAAGCATAGCTATTTTAGGAGCATTTATCATTTTAACATCTGGTGATCCTAAATCTGTTCGGGTATCTCCAAAACTTGTACTTGAAGCAAATAACGAACGGTTATGTTTGTTTGCAATTTGATTTAGTGTTGTGTTGAAATCTGGATTAGTGCGGTTATCACTTTTTGTAATAACTAAACTTCCGCGGTCGAAATCCTTTCCTGCAAAACGAAGTGCTTTTTCACTAAACCTAACATTGATATTGTTTTGTAAAAGGTCTGATAAGAAAGCTGCATCTGCCATGCTATTCCACTCTAAAATGTAACCAGCAGCATTTACGTTTGTATTGTTAATAATTGTTACAGGGGTTTTTCCGTTGGCTTGCACGCTATTTTCTGAAGCAATTGCATCAAGTCCATAAGCATAAGGAATACTCCAAGCAGTAATATCATAAGTAAGTGGCTCTGTTAGTACTGCTTCAGGTTCAAACAATACTTTAACCATTTTACCTTTAGGCTGGTTAGTACTTACAACTAAAGCTCCTGCACCATTTAGTGACCCTTTTTTTGCTTCATTATAATTATACCCATTAATATTTCCGTTAGAAGAATAGCCATATTTAATTTCGTGTTTGTCTAATAATTGGCTTACAGCAGCAATTTTATCAGGGTGTCCTTTTAATACATAACTCTTGTATTTTAGGTTGTCATTTTTAAAGAATTTTTTAAACTCACTAATTAGTTGTGATGCGTTTTTTGACCCCATTTCAACTGTAGAAAGTCCAGTTGTTGTATGGTGCGCAACACGATCTACAAGGGTTAACTCGTAACCTTCATCTGTGTTGATTCCTAAACCTGCACGACCGTGACCAGCTTGTTCATAAGTCATCCCAATCGCTCCCATAAAAGTAGGGTAGGTATCACCATAACTTGGGTAAAGTAAGTCGAAACGTTCTCTTGTAAAAAATAACCAACCTTCTTTATCAAAATACCGTGCGTGATTTTTTCCTATTTCAGTTTGAAAACTACGTTGGAAAGGCGTGATAATTTCGTGGAATGGTTCAGCTGCTGGAGCAAAATAATATGGTTCATTAATACCTTGTTCATGGAAATCAACATGAATGTGTGGCATCCAGGTATTGTAAACTTTAAGTCTTTGTTGAGTTTCAACTTGTGTAGCCCAAGCCCAATCTCTATTTAAATCAAATAGATAGTGATTTGGTCTTCCTCCTGGCCAGGGTTCATTATGTTCAGCAGCTACTTGGTTAGCGTTAAAAGGGGTTGATTTAACTTGGTTGTACCAGTTTGCATATCTATCGCGACCATCAGGATTTACACAAGGATCAATAATTACCACGGTGTTTTCTAGCCAAGATTGCCTTTTAGTTACAAGTTCATAGATCGTAGTCATTGCTGCTTCAGTACTTGAAGCCTCATTACCGTGTACATTATAACTAAGCCAAACTATTGCTTTATCTGCGTTTCCAGAACCTTCAATAATACCTGTGCTTGCTAAATTTGCAGTTCTAATATTATCAATGTTCGAAATATTTGAAGGGCTTGAAACTACAGCATATGTTAAAGGTCTTCGCTCGTTTGTTTTACCGTATTCCGTAAAAGTAACCATCTTGCTATTTTTGGCAACGTGCTCAAAATAATCAACAACCGTAGCGTGTCGTGTAAATTGAGTTCCAACTTCATAGCCTAAAAATTCGGCAGGAGATTGTAATTGTGCCGTGGCTGTAATACTTATTAAAAGTAGCAATAATGAGATTTTTTTTAACATAGCTCGTGTGTATTTTTATGATAAAGATAAAATAATAAATAGGAAATTATAGTAGAAAAATGATGGCTTCGGAAATTTTAAATAAATAAAACCGACTTAAAGTTTTGATAAAATTGTGTCTTAGCAATTATCAATTATTATTAAGTATGTATTTTTGAATAAACCACCAGAACGACTTATGGTAAAAACTACGATTCCTTATAAGGACACAGGCTATTTTTCTCAAACAATGTGCGATTACCTCGCAGAAGCGCAATCGTTAAAGCCTTTTTACAATAGGTTCCCAAAACTTGAAAATTTTAAAGCTCAATTAAAAGAGAAAAGTGCTAGTTTCACTCTTGATACACGCCAAGTTTTAGCGAAGCAATTACAACAACAATATGATGGTTTTAATATTTCAGAAGCTACACAAAGTAATATTTTAGCATTAAAAACGGATAAAACATTTACTGTTACAACAGGGCATCAACTTAATTTATTTACGGGTCCCTTATATTTCCTTTTCAAAATAGTATCAGTAATTAATTTAGCTAAACAATTAAAAAAAGCACATCCTGAATATACTTTTATTCCAGTGTATTGGATGGCAACTGAGGATCACGATTTTGATGAAATTAATTATTTCAATTTTAAAGGAAATAAAATTCAATGGAATAGAGAAGATGGTGGGGCTGTTGGTGAGTTTTCTACAGAAGGAATCGATCAAGTTTTGTCAATTTTTAAACATAAATTAGGAAAAACTGATAATGCTAAAAAGTTAGTAACACTTTTTGAAGAAGCATATGTAAAACATTCAAACCTTGCTGATGCTACTCGTTTTCTTGGGAATGAACTTTTTAAAGAAGATGGTTTAGTGATAGTGGATGGTAACGATGTTGGTTTAAAAACGTTGTTTGCTCCATTTGTTAAAAAGGAGCTTTTAGACCAAATAAGTCATAAAGAAATTACAACCACCACTAAGCGATTAATCGATGCTGGCTATAATGAGCAAGTACATCCAAGAGAGGTAAACCTCTTTTATATAATAGAAGGAATCCGCGAGCGCATTATTAAAAAAGAGGATGTCTTTCACGTAAATGATACTAACATTTCATTAACCGAAACCGAAATATTAGAAACGTTAGAAAAGCATCCAGAGCGTTTTTCACCCAATGCATTATTACGTCCTTTATATCAAGAGGTGATATTGCCTAATTTATGTTATACAGGTGGAGGTGGCGAATTAGCATACTGGTTACAGTTGAAAGATTATTTTAAATGTGTAGCTGTACCTTTTCCTATGTTGTTACTTAGAAATTCAGCTTTAATTTATGAGGAACGAAATAATCAAAAAATTGAAAAACTAGATTTGACTATTAAAGAGTTGTTTAAAAAACAGAACGACTTAAAAACGTATTTTACTAAGTCACTTTCAGATATTTCGATAGATTTTTCTGAGCAAAAGAAACTGTTGGCATCTCAATTTAAAGACTTGTATGAAATTGCTAAAAAAACAGATGCTTCATTTTTAGGAGCTGTCGCTGCGCAAGAAAAAAAGCAAACTAATGGATTAGCACATTTAGAAAAACGATTACTGAAAGCACAAAAAAGAAAATATCAAGATCAACTAACAAGACTTATAGAAATACAAAGTGAAATTTTTCCTAATAATTCACTTCAAGAACGCCAAGCTAATTTTTCTGAATTCTATTTATTATTTGGAGATGTTTTGTTAACTACTTTAAAGCGCGAGCTAGATCCACTTTTACCTGAGTTCACCGCAATAGCATTATAATTAATAGTTAAAATTTCGGCTTTGAATTCTTTCAAAAAATAATAGTTGAAATACTGTTAATTACTTCGCTATATTTTTATTGAGAGTAGCTTATTCAAAAATAATTTTTAGCCTATTTTTGCCTATGCAAAACAACGTCCTAATTCTAGATTTTGGATCACAATATACACAGCTAATTGCTAGACGTGTACGCGAGTTAAATATCTACTGCGAGATCCACCCATACAATAAAGTTCCAGAAGATTTATCTTCATTTAAAGCCGTAATCCTTTCGGGTAGTCCGTCTTCTGTGAGAGCAGATGATGCTCCAGCACCAGATTTATCTAATATTAAAGGAAAACTTCCTTTGTTAGGTGTCTGCTATGGTGCACAGTATATGGCACATAATTTTGGTGGAGAAGTTGCTCCGTCTAATATACGTGAATATGGTCGTGCTAAGTTAGCTATGATTAAAGATGGTGAAGCGCTATTCGCTAATATCGCTCAAGATACTCAAGTGTGGATGAGCCATAGTGATACAATTGCAGCACTTCCAACAGGAGGTGTAAGACTAGCAAGTACTCCAGATGTTTCAAACGCTGCGTACAGAATTGATGGGGAACAAACATATGCTATACAGTTTCATCCAGAAGTGTATCATACAACTGATGGAAAACAATTATTAGAAAACTTTCTAGTACATATGGCAGGTGTTGAACAAAGTTGGACGCCAGCAGCATTTGTAGATACTACAGTTGCTGAATTACAGAAAAAAATAGGAGATGATAAAGTAGTATTAGGATTGAGTGGTGGAGTTGACTCTACCGTAGCTGCAATTTTATTACATAAGGCAATAGGGAAAAATCTGTATTGCATATTTGTAAACAACGGTTTATTACGTAAAGACGAATTTAGTAGTGTTTTAGAACAGTACAAAGGAATGGGCCTAAATGTTAAAGGTGTTGATTCATCGGCACGCTTTTTGGATGCGCTTAAAGGACTGTCTGATCCTGAAGAAAAACGTAAAGCAATAGGTAATGCTTTTATTGAAGTTTTTGATGATGAAGCAACGTCAATTACAGATGTAACATATTTAGCACAAGGTACAATTTACCCAGATGTAATTGAAAGTGTAAGTGTTAATGGACCATCAGTAACAATTAAATCGCATCACAATGTAGGTGGACTTCCAGATTTTATGAAGTTGAAAATTGTGGAGCCACTACGTATGTTATTTAAAGATGAAGTACGTCGTGTAGGAAAGCAAATGGGAATTGATCCATTATTATTAGGTCGTCATCCATTTCCTGGACCAGGTTTAGCAATAAGAATACTAGGAGATATCACTGCTGAAAAAGTACAGATTCTTCAAGAAGTAGATGCTATATTTATAGAAGGACTACGTAAGTGGGATTTGTATGATAAAGTATGGCAAGCAGGAGCAATTTTATTACCAGTAAATAGCGTTGGGGTTATGGGAGATGAACGTACATATGAAAAGGTGGTAGCTTTAAGAGCGGTAGAAAGTACAGATGGTATGACTGCTGACTGGGTAAACTTGCCTTACGAATTTTTACAGGAAACAAGTAACCATATAATAAACCGTGTTAAAGGCGTTAATAGAGTAGTGTATGATATAAGTAGTAAGCCGCCAGCAACAAT
Source organism: Patiriisocius marinus (assembly GCF_008974325.1). Lineage (GTDB taxonomy): Bacteria > Bacteroidota > Bacteroidia > Flavobacteriales > Flavobacteriaceae > Patiriisocius > Patiriisocius marinus. The sequence goes on from NZ_BKCG01000002.1 coordinate 70,872, forward strand.
TGAGTGGGAATAATTATTGCAAAGCATACTTTGCAAACCAATAGAAACTAATAAATACTTCGGAAATTTTCTAGATTTAAAATTTCCGAAGTATTAAAGAAAACAATAGATATGAAATATGTAGTTTATCTCGTATTTGCGGCAATGATTTTAATGAATAGCGATGCTATTTCTCAAAATGATTATCGTACACATGTAGTTCAGAAAAACGAATCTATATGGAAAATAGCAGAACAATACGGCCTAACAAAAGCAGATATTGTAAAGTTAAATCCTAATGTATCAGATAAACCAGCTGAAAATACGGTGTTAGTTTTACCTAAATCTGCAAAGGTATTAGGGATATCTTCAGATCCTATTGATTTTAAAAAGCATAAAGTTAGACGTAAAGAAACGTTATTTGGTATTGCTAAAAAATATGAGGTTTCAGTTGAAGAAATTAAACGTTATAATAAAGAATTATACGCTCGTGAATTAAAAAAAGGAGAACGTATACAAATTCCTGTTTATGCAAAGCCAAGAGTTATCCAAGTGGTAACCTCAGAAAACGATAAACCTGTAATTGTTCCGAAAATTGGTCCAACTCCTGTAACAACTGATCTTGGCAAATTAACTAGCCACACCGTACAGCCTAAAGAGACTCGCTATGGTATTGCAAGAATGTACGGTATAACTATTGCCGATTTAGAAAAAATTAATCCACAATTAGGGCCAGGTTTGACTAAAGGAGCAATCATTAATGTGCCTGCGGAAACAGTTATGGAAACCGCAGTGACAGAAGAGGGATTTATGTTTTACGAGGTTCAACCTAAAGAAGGTTTTTTTAGACTGAAAGTAAAAACAGGTTTAACGGAAGAAGAAATTGTAGCATTAAATCCTTATGCAAGTGAAGGATTAAAGGAAGGGATGATTTTGAAAATTCCTAAAACTGCAACAGCAGTCGTAGCAGATAGTACTGAAGTTGTAAACCTTGAAAACAGTATTGTTAATCCATCAACAAAACGAGTTGCTGTATTGTTACCTTTTAGGTTAAACAAAGCAGTTACAGACACATCTAATACATCTAGCGATGTAATTAAAAAAGACAAACTTATGGCATTGTCTTTAGATTTCTACAGTGGAGTTTTAATGGCAACAGAGTTTGCTAAAGACAAAGGAATATCAATAATACTTGATGTTCACGATACAGAATATAGCAGTGCTAAAGTTGAACAAATTTTAAGACAAAATGATTTTGAAAATTTTGATGCTGTAATCGGGCCTTTAGGTCAAAAGCAAGTTGAGAAAGCTGCAGGATTATTAAAAGGAGGTAGTGTTCCTGTTTTTTCTCCATTAAGTAATAAAGAAGTTAAAATTTCAAGAAATTTGTTTCAAACATTACCAGATGATTCAATGTTAGAAGATGCAATGATTGAATATTTGAAAGAACAATCTACTGGAAAAAATATTATTGTTATTACAGACGGAAATCATGCTGCTCAAAAAGCTAAATTAATGGCAGCACTTCCAGGTGCTAAAATGGCTAAACCTAGAAAAGAAGGTTTTTTATACGTACAAGATATCTTAGATCAAATTGTTGTAAACAAGGAGAATTGGGTAATATTAGAATCTAGTGATCCCATTTTAGTAAGTAATGTGGTGGGAGTTTTAAACGGTTTACCAATAGAACATAAATTACGTCTTTTTAGTTTAGATAAAAATGAAGCATATGATTATCACGATGTTTCAAATATGCATTTAGCAAAACTTAACTTCACATTTCCGTCAGTAAATAAGAACTACAATTATAAAGATCGCGAACCATTTTTGATAAGTTATAAAAATAAATATGGCGTTCTTCCCAATAAATATGCAGTTAGAGGTTTTGACATCACTTACGATATTTTATTGCGTTTAGCATCAAGTAAAGATATTTATCAAGCATCAGATTCAGATTTTGAAACTGAATACATTGAAAATAAATTTAGATATTCTAAAAAATTTATGTCTGGTTATGTAAATAATGCTTTTTACATAATCAAGTACAAAGAGGATTTACAATTTGAAGTAATTAGATAAATTAAAGCTTGTATTTATGAATACATCTCAAGTTACATATTTAGGAAATTTAAGATGTAATAATACACACTTAAAATCTGGAAATTCTTTCACCACAGACGCTCCTGTTGATAATAATGGTAAAGGTGAAGCTTTTTCGCCTACAGATACCGTAGCAACTGGTTTAGCAAACTGCATGCTAACTATGATGGGGATTAAAGCTAATACTTTAGAGAATATTTCTATTGATGGAACTACAGCAGATGTGACTAAAACAATGGCAGTTAGCCCACGTAGAATTTCAAAAATTGAAGTGATTTTTACTTTGCCAAGTGGAATAGATTTAAAAACTCAAAAAATACTTGAACATACAGCAAACACTTGCCCTGTTCATTATAGCTTACATCCAGATGTCGAGAAAGTTGTAACATTTAATTGGGGATGATTGATTTAATAAAAACAGACACGTCAAATCCAGATTTTGTAAACTTAGTAAAGGAATTAGATTCTTTTTTAGCTATAACAGACGGTGACGATCACGAGTTTTATGACCAGTTTAATCAATTAAATTCTATCAAGCATGTTATAATTGCCTATGAAGGTAGTATCGCAGTTGGCTGTGGTGCCATTAAAGAATATGATGCAACCACAATGGAAATTAAGCGAATGTTCACTAAGTCAAATTTTCGCGGAAATGGTATTGCTTCTGAAATTTTACAAGCATTAGAAACTTGGGCGCAATCATTAAATTATACTTCGTGTATTCTCGAAACTGGCGTGCGACAAGTTGAAGCTGTAAGCTTATATATTAAAAGAGGGTATTGTCAAATTGAAAATTACGGTCAATATACAGATGTAGTAGACAGCGTTTGCTTTAAAAAAGTACTCAATAAATAAGAGGTTACTACGTTACTATTATATGAAATTATTTCTCATACTCATTATATTTATTACAACCATTTCAACTCCAGTAGTTGAAGATGAAAAAATACCATGGCGCGAAGACGAAAAGTTAACTTGGGAAATGTTTAAAGGTAACCCTGAAAACGTAGGGAACTTTGTTGCTAGTACAAATTCAGGAATTTCATTGTCCTTTGGGATACGAACTATAGAGGGAAAAACTAAAGTTGATTATGATGTAAAAAGTTATTTTTACCCTTATAATTCTTGGTATAATAAAGATAAAGTGAACGCTGCAATTTTAGCCCACGAGCAAACTCACTTTGATATTTCCGAATTATTTGCTCGTAAGTTAAGAGCAAAATTTTATGCAATTACTAGAGATAACAACTTTAAAGAAGTTGCACGGAATACTTATAAGACTAATGAAGAAGAACGAGTGAAAATGCAAGATAGATTTGATCGCGAAACAAATCATTCTAGAATAGAGATCGCAGAAATTTATTGGGAAAATTACATTGAAGAACAACTAAAACTTTACGATGACTGGAAATAAAAATACTACAAATGCATTTCCAGATCCAAAGGAACATTTAAAAAGACTAGCAAATTATAAGATGCCTTTTGGTAAGTATAAGGGTAGTTACCTTGTCAATATTCCTGAACCATATTACGTATGGTTTAAGCAAAAGGGATTTCCTCAAGGTGCTTTAGGCAATCTTCTACAGGAAATGTATGAAATAAAACTAAATGGGTTAGAGGATTTGATTAGGCCATTAATTAAGCGTTAAACGCTAGGTTAATTTTTACTATTTTATAAGTTTGATAACTCTATTAGTTATTTCCAGTGACTTAAATCCACAAGTATCTTTTATCCACTCTAAGTTTTCTTGAGAATAAAATATGACATGTGTGAAATCATTTTTATAATACCAATTTCCAAATTTAGATTTTGAAGGTAAAAGATCTGTCATGCAGAATAAAATAGCTCCAGGCTTAAGAGAAGCATAGAGTTTTTTAAATTCTTTTAATGGAGAGTGTAAGTGTTCAATAACTTCGCAACTTACAATAAAGTCATATTTCAGATTAAAAACTTCGGGTTTGTTGCAGAAAAACGGATCGTATTTTTTGATTTCATAACCTAGTTCACTTAGTAATAAAGCAATAATAGGAGTGGGGCCAGATCCAAAATCTAATCCGGTTGTATTTCTAACTATTTTCGACGTTATTTCTTCAATTAATGGGGTTACGAACAGAATATATCCCTGGTCTTCTACATGGTTTTCATGCAGTAGGTAGCGATTTTGCTCATCTTTTATAGAAGGGAGTAATAAAGGGTCTAAAAACACAGAACCGCAGGTTAAGCATTTGCTAAACGTGCGGTCTTTATGTTTATAAAATAAAATAGTATCCGTTTTATTACAAAGTAAACACGGTTTCATTTTTATTCTTCTTCGGCTTTAGCTTGTTGTCTTTTAAGCGTTTTAATTTTATTTAGTTTCTCTTGCCATAAGCTCAATTGTTCTTTATGTCTTTCGATGTTTTTGTAAACATCTTTTACCATAGGGTTATCATCTGGTACATGTTGAAAGAATCCTAAATTGTTTTCAAGTTGATTTATTTCTGCACGAGTTTCATCAATTTTTTTACGAATGAAAAATTCTTCATTTTGTAATTGTCTTGAATCATTCATGGAAGCCATGGCGTTCAATTTGTTTTCAAACTTAATAAGTTCAGTTTCTTTCTTCCCAAGATCTAATTTGCCAAATAACTCATCAAGTTTTTTATTAAACTGTTGTTCAATATTTTTCTTTTTGAATGGAACACGACCAAGTGTTTTCCATTCTGTGATTTTAGATTTTATAGTAGAAATATCTTCTTTATGATCTCCACTTAGTTCAAGATTGTCTAATACTTTAAGGAAGGCTTCTTTCTTTTCGAAATTTTCCATTTCCCCTTTTTGAGCGTCTTCTTTAATGGAAGATAGGCGGTCAAAGTAATGATTACAAGCAGCTTTAAATTGCTTCCAAATTTTGTCACTATCTTTTCTTGGAACGTGCCCTATATTTTTCCAATCGCTTTGGATTTTTTTAAATAGGTTCGTAGCATTTTCGAAATCTTCACTGTCCTTGTTCGCTTCTGCAATTTCAATTAAAGCCTTCTTTTTTTCTAAATTTTCAAATTGTTGATTTTTTTGACTTTTATAGAAATCATTTTTTGCTTGATTGAAATTTTTAGTTGTTTCTTTAAAACTAGCCCAAATTTCTTTATTCTTCTCCTTTGGAACGCGTCCTGCGCTAAAAAATACATCACGTATTTCTTGAACTTGATCCATTGCTTTTTGCCAAGCTCCGTGACTATCTTTAGTTTCTTCTTTAACTTTATCTATTAAACCAATAAGTTCTTTTTTAATAGAAAAGTTTTCGTTGAACTTTTCTTCTAAAGCAGCTTCAGCTTCTTGTTTTTTATCGTGAATTATTTTAGTTGCAGCACTAAACTTATCCCAGACTTCATCTCTAAATTCTCTTGCAACAGGCCCTATTTCTTCTTTCCATTTTCTATGGATAAGTTGTAATTCTTTAAAAGCTTTTTCAACATTACTTTCTTCAGCAAGCTCTTCTGTGCGTTTTATTAATTTTTGTTTTTTCTCTAAATTTTTCTGAAAATCTAAATCTCTAAATTCACGATCTCTATGTAAAGCATCGTAATATGTTTCTATGTGGTGGTGGTAGTTATTCCATACTGTGTTGTATTTGTCTCTAGGAATAGGTCCAGCTTCTTTCCACCTGTCTTGAATATTCTTTAAATCTTTATAATTGTTATGAACACTTTTTTCATTGTCCAATAACGCTTTAAGTTCTTCTATTAAGTTTGTTCTATTTGCTAAGTTTGCTTCAAGATCATTTTTTAATTTCTTGTAATAAGCATTCTTTTTGTCTCTGTACGCGTTGTAAACTGTGTTAAACTCTTTTTTATCTTTAGATTCGTAGTAAAAATCAATAACATTTCCGCCTTCTGCAATAAAAGTTTCTTTTTGCGCTGCTAATTCTTCTTGGAAAATTGAATTGAATTCATTTTTAATTTCCTCTACATCATCCTTAATTTTTTGAACTGGAGATGATTCAATTAAATTTGATAGTGCTTCAATTAATTGTGTTTTATTTAGGGTAGTATAGTCAACTTTTTCATTTGACGTAACTCCTTCTTCTTGCTCTTCTTCGTCAGACGATGTTACTTCTTCTTCATCAGTACCATTATCATCCTCATTTTCTTCTTCAGTAGCTTTGGTAGCTTCTTCAACTATATTCTCAGCAGCAGGAGTTTTCTCAGTTTCTTCGTTTTTAAAAACTTCCTCATTTTGAGGGTTTAAAATATTTTCTTCTTGCTCTTCGATATTCTTGTTCTCGTCAGACATTTATTTCAATGTTAAAGTTCTTATTAATTTAAGTTCGTCAAGATACTAACAACGGTTAAGAATACAAAGGGAAGCGATTGTTTTTGAAGATAAAAACGTCCTTAAGACCTCCAAATACTCCAAGATTTTTTAGCCTGATATTCAAGCATTTTCATTCCGTTTGCAATTGTAGCACCTTTACCAAAACCTCGTTTTAGAAATTCAGTTTCTCTAGGGTTGTATATTAGATCAAAGAGAAAATGTTTTTTGGTTATGTGTTGATAAGGTATATCTGGGCATTCCCAGGTATTAGGGCTTACACCTAAAGGGGTTGTATTGATAATTAGTTTATGATTCTCAATAATTTCCTTCGTTAAATCAGTATATGTAATTGTGGATTCTGAAGGTGTTCGAGATACAATTTTGTAATCGAACCCCATAGCATCTAAAACATATTTAATTGCTTTAGAAGCCCCGCCATTACCTAAAATTAAAGCTGTTTTGTCATTTATTGGAGGAAATTCTGCTAATGCTTTTGCAAAACCATAATGGTCTGTATTGTAGCCTACAAGTCGTCCATCTTTTGAGAATTTTATAGTATTAACAGCTCCAATTGCTTTAGCTTCTTTATCCACTTTATCTAAAAATGGGATAATTTTTTCTTTAAAAGGAATAGTTACGTTTAATCCTTTTAGATTAGAATTGTTTTTAATAATATCAGCAAATTTAGAGACATTATCTATGTCAAAATTTTCATAGGTGTTCTCTAGCTTTTCTAAATCAAACTTAATACTGAAGAATGTTTTTGAGAAGGAGTAATTGATGTTAGTACCAATAAGGCCGTATTTAGCCATTCGTTTTCTTTTTAATTTTATGATACCAGTCTAAACTGAATACTATTAGGACACCAAAAATAATAAATAAAATGGCAATCAGTGTATTTGTTGTAAATTCCGAAGGAATAAATCTATTATAATCTGCAATTATTTTTCGACCATTAACATCGGTTAAAATTTCCCCTATAGAATTAGTGCTAAAAACCTTTGTTTTCCAAGGCCAAACTACACCCAATGAGCCTGCAATGAAACCAATAATTACAGCATAAGTTGCTTTTTTATATTTTTTTAAAACATAAGCTAGTAAGTGTGAGAGGGAAATTAATCCAGTTAATGAACCAAGAGAAAAAACAGTAAGTACTTTAAGTAAACGTACTCTTAATGGATCATTTATAAAAGAGAAGTCAGCTACAATTATTTCTGAAAAAGTATCAAATAAAGCGTTTACTGAGTCGACTAATAGTAAAACATAATTCCCTAATAGGATTAATATAAAAGAGCCAGAAAGCCCTGGTAATGTCATTCCGGAAACTCCTATGATACCACATATAAATACAAAAAAGAGGTTGTCATTTTCTCTTGCAGGTTCTAAAAAACTGATTGCTATTCCTGCAGCGATACCGCACAATAAATAACCTATGTATTTACGATTCCAATCACCAAAGTCCTTTGCAATATAGTAGATGGAACCTATTATCATACCAAAAAAAGTACTCCAAACAAACAGTTCATAATGCACAATTAAATAGTCGAGAATTTTAGAAACACTAAAATAACTAACTATCATTCCTAAAATTAGAAGACTTAAAAATCTACCATTTACATACTTATAGAAACTTTTAAAACGCCCATTAATTAATAGCGCAAAAGCCTTTTTGTTTATCTTCTGAAGTGAGTAGATAAATTCTTCATAAAATCCCCCAACAAAGGCAACAACTCCTCCTGATACTCCAGGTACTTTGTTAGCAGCACCCATAAAGAGCCCTTTTAAAATGAGCCAAAGCTTATCTGTAAAGGTTTCTGTTGGTTGCATGCTATTCCGTAGCTGTTTTAGTTTTTGCGAAAAATTCTAATAAAAATATTAATCCGAACCCTAATATCATAAATAGTATTGCATATATTATTTGTGGATCACCATCATAAGTGGAAGGTAGGATGCTTCTATCTAGAAATGGAACTGATTCTCCATTATGATTAGTTCGGTAGCTTAGGACTTCTTTCCAAGGCCATATTTTGTTTAAAGCTCCAATCATAAAACCGGTAAGTACTGCGAGGGTTAGATTTTTATGATTTTTAAACATCCAGTTTAATACACCAGAAAACACTTTTAATCCTACAATTGCACCAATTGCAAACGTTAGTAATTTTAAGAAAGCTGTACTAAAAAGCTCCCAATCTAACTTTGTAATTCCATCCCCAAATTGTGTGATAGTACCAATGACAGAAGTGTATGCGCCTAAAAGTAATAATATAAAAGCACCACTTAATCCTGGTAATATCATAGCAATAATAGCAATAAAACCAGCAAGAAATAGAAACCAAGTACTATCTGTAGCTGTTATAGGTTCTGCTAATGTGATATAAAATGAAAGTGAACCAGCAATAATTATCGCTAATATTACTTTTAAATCAAATTTTGTTATTTGCCTTCCTACATAAACTATACTAGCTATTACAAGTCCAAAGAAAAAAGACCAAACAAAAATAGGTTGGGTTTTAAGAAGATATGTTATTATTTTAGCTAGTGATAAAATGCTTATTGCTACACCAGAAAATAATGCTAGTAAAAAGCCTAAGTTATAGGCAGACCAAGCAGCTTTAAATCCACCTTTTTTCCAAATTTTGAAAAACCCAAGGTCTAATTTATGAATGGTTTCAATTAACTCTTCGTAGATTCCTGAAATGAAAGCAATAGTTCCGCCGCTAACTCCGGGAACAACATCTGCAGCTCCCATGGCGAGTCCTTTTGCAGTAATTATAAGGGATTGTAAAAATGTACGTGAAGGCATGGTTAGTGTGTTATGCAATCAAAAATACAATTTATAGCGAAGCTTTTTTGTGGTTTTTAATAATTTCTTTGACCGATTCTAGTTTAAGAATTTCAGGAAAAATCTCTTCTATAATAATCAAGAATTCCGACTCAATATCGAGGGCGTTTTTTAAATGAAATGCACCGTCTGTAGCTTCAGCTCTATAGTAGTGAAGGCCAGCTAGTCTAAACTCAATTTCAGCGCTCTCAGGATAAAATTCTGCAGCCTGATTTACATTATTAATTGCTGCTTCGTATTCCCCTAATTTAATTAAAATGTCGCAACGTGTTAACCATGTTTCAAGTTCGTAATTTCCAAGTTCTAATGTTTTTCTAAAACCAACTTCAGCTTCTTCAAACCACTTTAGTTTTCTATTTATTTTAGCATAACGTTTCCAATATTGAACATTCTCACTGTCAATATTGATTGCCTTGTCAATAAAATAAAGGGCTTTTTCAAAATCTTTTTTCCTATAGTAGAAATCTGTAATTGCTATCCAGCCTTTGTCTAGTAAACCATCTTCTTCTACACATTTAGTAAAGTATTCTAACGCTAAAACTTCATTACCTAGTTTTTCATAACACTTGCCCATTCGTAATAATGCAAAAGAGGTAGGGTCATCTAGTCCAAGGGTTATGCTGTAGCACTCTATAGCTTCCTCGTAACGTTTCAGTTTTTCTAAAACCTTTCCTTTTTCAAGGTATGCTCCTATAAATCTATCGTCACTAATGATAGCAAACTCATAAGCAGCAAGCGCTTTTTTGTGTTCTTTAATAAGCATATATTGTTTCCCTAATTGATGCCAAGCAACTTCAGAATAAGGATTTTTGTCTAAAAAAATATTAAGGTAATCAATAGCTTCATTTGTTTCTTCAAGGTATTCGAAACAATAAATTATATTATAAAGCGCAGAGTAGTCTGTTTCGTCTTCTTCAAGACATCGCATGAAATTCACTTTTGCATTTTCATAATCTTCAAGAAACAAATATTCCATTCCTATTAAAGAAAGGACATCTGCCTCATCCATTGTAAATTTAAAAGCTTTTTCTAAAAGAACAATCGCTTCTCTATGCATATCACGGCGAGAAAGAATGTTTGCTTTTTGGATATAAATTTCCTCATTAGATTGCTCTATAAGGTATAATTGATCTAATAATTGGTCAGCAATATCTAGCTCATTTTCAAAAATGAACATTTCAACTTGAAACAATTTTAGATTAATTGAAGTAGGGTGTTGTTCGAGACCTAGTTTAGTTGCTTTTTTTGCAAGCGCCATTTTACCATTTTCAAGATAATAATGGATAATTTCTTCAAACTCTTCTGAGTCAAAGAAAAGCACATTATTCGTCTTCAACATAGATTCAAAACGGGTAAGTGATATATTATTGTGCTCGTTAGGAGGTGGCAATTTCATACGCAGCTATTTAACGGTTCGATTAATTTAAAGATAATAATGAAAGAGAGTGAAATGTTGAAAAGTGGTTATTATTGTTAACGTCTTATCAACAGAAAGAAGCGGTTTTAAACAACTGTTAAACAGGTGTTTGTGTTATTTTGTTAAGAATTGAGCTTGTTTAGTTCTGTAAGTATTATAGTACAACCTTGTTTTATCTCTTCTTCTGAAATAGTAAGTGGTGGTGTAATGCGAACTGCTTTTGGTTCAAATAAAAGCCAAAATAAAATTAAATTTAGTTCTTTACACCGAAGGATTAACTCTGTAGCGATATCACCAGATTCAAGAATTATTGCGAGCATTAATCCACGACCTCTTATTTCTTTTATTGCTGGATGTATTAGTAAAGATCTAAAAAGTATTTCTTTTTTGAGAGTATCTTCTATTAAGGAAGTTTCTGTAATTTCTTGTAGTGTAGCTAATGCAGCTGCCGCAATTAATGGATTTCCGCCAAAGGTTGTGATGTGACCTAATTTTGGATTATCTTGTAATGAAGTCATATGTTCTCTTGAAGCCATAAATGCTCCTATTGGTACTCCACCACCCATACCTTTTCCCATTACAAGAATATCTGGTACTACATTGTAGTTCTCAAATCCCCAAAGTTTTCCGGTTCTTCCAAAACCAGGTTGAATTTCATCTAAAATTAATAAGGCACCCATTTCTTGGCATCTGCTTTTAATTTTAGCTAAAAAATTTTCTGAAGGTTCAATAAACCCAGCGCCTCCTTGAATGGTTTCAAGAATGACAGCTGCTGTTTTTTTAGAGATTTCGTTTATGGACGAATCAAGATTGAAGTGTATTGGTCTGCATTCAGGAATAAGTGGTTTGAAAATTTCTTTTCGTTCTTCAAATCCCATGACACTTAAAGCACCCATGGTGTTTCCGTGGTAGGCTTTGTGAGCGTATAATATTTCGGCTCTGCCAGTTACTCTTCTCGCTAATTTTAGTGCGCCTTCAATAGCCTCTGTGCCACTATTTACTAGATATGTAGTTTCTAGTGGAGCAGGAGTATGGGCTGCTAATAGTTGGGTTAATTCTACAGCAGGTTTTTGTATATATTCTCCATAAACCATTACATGAAGGTACTTGTCTGCTTGTTGTTTTATTGCGTCGACGACACGAGGGTGAGAATGACCTAAGCTACAAGCCGAAACTCCTGCAACAAAATCTAAATGCGCATTTCCACCTGTGTCATAAATATATGAACCTTTTGCATGCGAGATCTCTACACCCAACGGATGCGGAGTTGTTTGTGCTTGATGTTTATAGAATGCTTCTTTCAATGTAGCTATTAATTAATCTTCATTTTCCTTAATACCATCAGATTCAGCTTTTTTTATACCTTTTTCCGGAGCTTCATCTTCAGGTCTATTTGTAAAATCTTTAGGGCTAAGTTTTGAAGATTCAGGGAGATCAAGTTCTTCTTCTGTTTGTTCTTCAAAAAATTCGCCTTCATCTATAGGAAGTGGAATACCTTTAATTTTCGGTAAAATTGGAGTTGGTTTTCCTCTAAATAAATCTGCTTTTGTAAGTAACCTTTCTTCACCACGCCAATTGAAACCTGATAAAATACGTGCTTCTTCGGGGAGTTTAGAGAGTGGATATATTTTTCCTTTTCCTTTTTTTACAAATTTAATTCCATTTATCGTTTGTTTGTCAACGTACATTTCAATAGAACTAGATACGGTATTGTTAATTCCGATAAGTTCTTTTTTATCGTTACGAGCGTAATACATCACTTCTGCATTTTTGTTGATGTAAATAGTGTCTAGCTCGTTGTTAGTAAAAAGTCCAATGAGTATTTCACCTTTTACTTGGTTATAACCTATAGAATCCTTTTGAATATTAAAGGCATTTTTAAAAACCTTTAATGAATCTAGTTTTTCGGTTTTTAGGTTATTGATTAGGTGAATGGTATCTCCTGTCATTTGGCTCTCACCATTCCATAATATTGGGTTTCTTAATAATTTAGTGATTCCCTTTTTCTGATTAACAAAAATGGAATCTGCTTTTCCACTTAACGATTCTTCTCCTTCGAGTCCTTTTTTAAAAATCCTTGCTTTATAGAAGCCTTTTAAAATTCTGTTTTCTGGTTTTCCTGTTACTTGCAATGTATCTGCGTGAACATAAATTGAGTCATTGTCTCTTAGTGTTACAGCTACAGCTCTTTTTGTAATATATACAGAATCTTTTTTTCTAAAAACTTCAGCATAATGACCTCTAATTAAGCTTTTGTTTATGGTGTCTAATACTTTAATATTGTTGGTCGCTGAGGCAAAACCTTTATTTCGGTCAAAATAAATACTGTCTCCATAGAGGGTTCTATTTTCGTAATCTATTTTAGAGTTTTTTACAAAATAGCCAGTATCTCCTCGGGTGTCATAATAACCACGTTCACAATAAACGGTACTTGCGTCACTTACTATTGTAGATTCTCCATAAAGGTAAGCAGCACCAGACTCTGAGTAGAAATCAAGTTGCGGAGAATTTACGGTGTATTTTGGGTTGACAATTTTTACGTTGCTAATAAATTGATACTTTTTTGATTTAGCATAATACCTTCCTATGCGACTAGTTAGTGTGCTAGCAGTATCAATTACGGTACCTCCGCTTCGGTAAAAAGCTTGTTGCTTTATGCGGTCAAAATATAAAGTGTCTGTTTTTAGTGTAGTTTTTGGTTCTTTAAAAACTACTTCGCCACTAGCAAAAGCAAACTGAGTATTTCCATTATACTCGGCATAATTACTTTTCATTGTAATAGTATCCGCTTGTATAATTTTTACTTCGCCATAAGCTTTTACAAAATTATCTTTTAGGTAAACAAATGCTTGGTTGCACCACATTTCAATTCCTTCGTGTACAATATACACTTGGCCGTCTTGATCTTTTGTGTAAATAACAGCCTCGGGAAGTTCAGGTCTTTTTTCTAAATATCCAGATTGGATATCAATTTTTCCTTTCTCTTTTTCTTCTTGTGCCATGGACAAGTTCTGAAAAAGAACTAAGAAAAGAAGTAATATGTAATGGTGCTTTTTCAAATAGCTAATGTTCTAGTTTTGAATATTTCGGTTATAATTTTTTAGCCGAAATATTCGTTTTTTGAAAGACGCAGCTTTTTCTAATAAATTTCAAAATCCCCTTCGAAAAGGGGAATATGATATGTTTATAAGAAGTGTTTTCTTGAATCTATCTATGTATAGTTTGAGTTCTATCTGGTCCAACAGACACAACTTTAATAGGAATTTCTAGTTCTGTTTCTAAAAATGCGATGTATTCATTCAATGCTTTTGGAAACTGATCTGGACTAGTCATTTTAGTTAAGTCTTCTTTCCAGCAATCGAAAGTTGAATAGATTGGTTCTACATTTTCTGGTTCTATGTTGTAAGGTAAATGCTTAATAGTTTCGCCTTTGTATTTGTAAGCAGTACAAACTTTTAAGTTTTCGAAACCAGAAAGCACATCGCCTTTCATCATCATTAATTGTGTAACACCATTTACTTCGCAAGTATATTTTAAGGCTACTAAATCTAACCATCCACAACGACGAGGGCGACCAGTTACAGCACCAAATTCTCTTCCTATTTTTGCCATTTCAGCACCTACTTCATCAAACAATTCAGTAGGGAAGGGACCAGAACCAACACGAGTTGTGTATGCTTTAAATATACCGTAAACATCTTTTACTTTGTTAGGGGCTATCCCTAATCCTGTACAAGCTCCAGCGGCTGTAGTGTTAGATGATGTTACAAATGGATAAGTTCCAAAATCGATATCTAATAATGAACCTTGAGCTCCTTCAGCAAGAATTGTTTTTCCTGCTTTCATTGCTTGGTTTAAATATTCTTCACTATCAATAAATGTTAGTGTTTTTAATGTTTTAACAGCAGCAAAAAATTCATCTTCCATTTCATCAAGATCGTATTGAATATCTACATTGTAAAATTCAATCATCGCTTCATGTTTGTCCGCTAATGCTCTGTATTTTGATTTCCAGTCAGCTAGTTCAAGATCACCTACACGAATTCCATTACGTCCAGTTTTGTCCATATAAGTTGGCCCAATACCTTTAAGCGTAGAGCCTATTTTAGCTTTCCCTTTAGAAGCTTCACTCGCTGCATCAAGTAATCTGTGAGTTGGTAAAATTAAGTGAGCTTTTCTAGAAATGATAAGTTTAGCTTTATAATCAATATCAAATTGATCTAGACCTTCAAGTTCTTTTACAAAAACAACTGGGTCTATTACAACACCGTTACCAATAACATTCATTGCTTTTTCATGAAATATTCCAGAAGGAATAGTTCTTAGAACGTGTTTAATACCATCAAATTCTAAAGTGTGACCTGCATTTGGTCCACCTTGAAAACGCGCAATTATATCATAATCTGCGGTAAGTACATCCACGATTTTTCCTTTTCCTTCATCACCCCATTGTAATCCAAGTAGTAAGTCTACTGCCATAACGTTATTGTTTTTCTTCTGTAGTTGTTTTTGTTGTTTTTTTATTTCCGTAGAAATAGAGCGAATGTTTTGTGATTTCTATATCAAAAACTTCTTCTATTGTTTTTTTTATTTGTTGAATTCTTGGATCACAAAATTCAATTACTTCGCCATCGTTAAGGATAACGTGGTCGTGTTGTTTATCAAAATACGATTTCTCGTAATGTGCTTGATTTTGACCAAATTGATGTTTGCGCACAAGTGCACACTCTAGTAATAACTCAATAGTGTTATAGAGTGTTGCACGACTAACACGGTAGTTTTTATTTTTCATGTTGATATAGAGAGATTCAATATCAAAATGTTCGTGTTGATCGTAGATTTCTTGAAGTATAGCGTATCGTTCAGGTGTTTTACGGTGTCCTTTCTCTTCTAAAAATGTTGTAAAAACATTTTTAACAATAGCCTGATTACTAGCTGCAGTTTTTGTGTTCATAGTTATTGAAACGCCATCTTAAGTTTAAATTTTTCTGAAATATAACAATTTTCTATTCTGTGATATTTCAGAAAAAAGACTCAAATTTAAGCTTCAAAAATACTCAAATTAGACGCGTGAAACTTTATCAATTCCGTTTATTTTCTTAATGTTTTGAACCAAGTTATCAAGAATGTTTTTGTTTTTAACAACAACCACTATTTTTCCCGTAAATACACCGTCATTACTGTCGAAGTGAACACCTCTCATATTGATGTTGAGATTACTCGAAATTTCTCTAGTAACCTCGTTTACTAACCCTATAGTGTCGATTCCTGTAATTATAAGCTCTGCTTTAAAGTCGCGTTGAGTACTATCAACCCACTTTGCTGGCATAATGCGGTAGTTGTAATTACCGTGCAATTGTACTGCATTAGGACAATTTTGTTTATGTACTTTAATACCGTCGTTAACGGTTAAGAATCCAAAAACATCATCTCCAGGAATAGGATTACAACAAATTGCCATTTTATAATCTAGCTTTTGCTCATCTTTCCCGAAAACTAATTGGTCATATTTTTCAGTTATTTCATCTTTGTTTACTTCTTCAGGATTCGATGGCTTGCGCATCTTGTTTTTGAAAAAAGAAACAAATGCATTACTTCTAGAAGTAGCAAACTCTTTCAGTTGCTTGTTGTCAATTATACCAGAACCAACACGATAGAATAAATCTAAACTCGTTTTAAGTTTGAAATAAACGATAAGTTCGTGAATGGTTTTATCATCAAAATTAATTTTTTGCGATTTTAATTTTCTTTTGAGGATTTCCTTTCCATCATTAGCAATTTCCTTGCGTTCTTCTTTTAAAGAAGATTTAATTTTTGATCTAGCTCTTCCAGTTTGTGCATAATCTAACCAGTTATTTGTAGGCTTGGCATTATTAGAAGTTAATATTTCAACTTGATCTCCACTATTTAGTCTGTGACTTAGAGGAACTAATTTCCCATTAACTTTTGTGCCTCGAGTGTGCATTCCAACTTCAGTATGCACATGAAATGCAAAGTCTAAAGCTGATGCTCCTTTTGGTAATGAATATAAATCCCCTTTAGGAGTAAAGACAAAAATTTCTTTTGCATAAAGATTGAGTTTAAATTCTTCTACAAAATCAATGGCACTTATATCTTGATTTTCTAGTGTTTCTTGAAGTTTATTTAACCAAACATCAAGACCACCATCGTCAGAATCTTTGTTTTTGTATTTATAGTGTGCAGCGAACCCTTTCTCTGCAATTTCGTTCATTCGTTCACTACGTATTTGTACTTCAACCCATTTGCCTTTAGGTCCCATTACAGTAATGTGTAATGCTTCGTATCCTGTGGATTTTGGTGATGATATCCAGTCACGTAATCTAACTGGGTTTGGTCTAAAGTGATCTGTAACGATTGAGTAAATTTTCCAAGCAAGAAATTTCTCATTTTCTTTATCACTTTTGTAAATAATTCGAACAGCAAATTTATCGTAGACTTCATCAAAAGTCACATTTTGCGCATTCATTTTTCTGCGAATAGAATAAATCGATTTAGGTCGTCCTTTAATTTCGTAGTTTAACTTTTCAGAATTTAGGGAGTCTTCAATAGTTTTAGAAAAGGCTTTGATATATGCATCTTGTTCCTCTTTACTTTCCTTTATTTTACTATGAATATCATTGTAAATTTCAGGTTCTGTATATTTTAAGCTTAAGTCTTCAAGTTCGGTTTTAATATTATAGAGTCCTATTCTATGTGCCATGGGCGCGTAGATGTATAGGGTTTCACTAGCAATCTTTACTTGTTTGTGAGCAGGCATGGATTCCATTGTTTGCATATTATGGAGTCTGTCTGCAATTTTTATAATAATTACTCTAATGTCCTCATTAAGTGTGAGGAGCATTTTTCTGAAATTTTCAGCTTGTAGTGATACATCGCCTTCATAAGGCATGTTAGATATTTTTGTTAATCCATCAACAATACGAGCAACAGTTTCGCCAAACATTTGCTCAATGTCTGCAAGAGTATAACTAGTATCTTCAACAACATCATGAAGTAACGCTGCAGCAATGGAAGTGGCATCAAGGCCAATTTCAGAAGCTACAATTTTAGCGACTGCGATTGGGTGAAATATGTACGCTTCACCACTTTTACGGCGTTGTTCTTTGTGGGCGTCTACTGCAACATCGAATGCAGAACGAATTAATTTTTTATCATCATCTGATAGAATACGATAGCTTATCTTCAAAAGGTTTTTATACTCTTTTGCGATAGCTTTATTTTCTTCTTCTATTGCTGCTTCTGTCATAGATTAAAGTTACAATTCTATTTAAAAATAACTAATAATTTATCAAATTAATTTTTAGAAAATTTTAACATTATGGTTTAAATTTTCGCTTGATAGGTATATAGATCAAAATATCTTCCTTCTTTTTTGATCAAATCGTCGTGATTTCCACGTTCTGCAATTTTACCATTTTCAATCACTAATATTTGATCAGCTTTTTTTATGGTACTTAGTCTGTGTGCAATTACAATGGTAGTTCTGTCTTTAACTAATTCGTTTAGTGATTTTTGTATCAATGCTTCACTTTCAGTATCTAAATTAGATGTTGCTTCGTCAAGAATAATAATTCTTGGGTTTGCTAAAATTGCTCTAGCGATAGATATTCGTTGACGTTGCCCTCCTGAAAGTTTAACACCACGCTCACCAATCAAGGTGTCTAAGCCATCTTCAAACCTATCTGTAAATTCGTTTACATAACCTGCTTTAACGGCACTTTGTAATTCGGTTTCCGAAGCATTTGGTCTTGGGAATAATATATTCTCTCTAATTGTTCCTTCAAATAAAAATTCGTCTTGTAACACCACACCTAAAAACTGACGGTAACTACTTAATTTGATAGTCGATAAATCCTGACCATCAATTAAAACTTGTCCTTTTTTAGGACTTAAAAATGATGCCGCTAATCCTGCAATTGTAGATTTTCCAGACCCTGAACTTCCTACAAGTGCAACTACGGATCCTGCTTTTAGCTCAAAGTTGATATCGTGTAAAACTTGCTTTCCTTCTTCATATGAAAAAGAAACGTTATTAAATTCTAAATGTCCCTTTATAGTTGTAAGTGTGTTGGTACGATCTAAGAGTTCTTCCTCTGTAGTCATATTCATTAACTCTTCGGTTCTGTCTAAACCAGCAAGGGCTTCGGTCAATTGACTTCCTATATTACTCATTTGTACAATAGGGGCAATCATAAAACCTAATAATAGCGTGAATGATAAGAAATCTCCCGTAGTCATTTCGCCTTCTATCATAAAATAACCACCAATTCCCATAATACCTAAAGAAGCTATACCTAATAGAAAGGTACTTGAACTCGTCATTGCTGCAGTAGCAGTCAAGCTCTTTTTTACATTCTGAAATAATCTATCAACGCCTTCTTCAAAAATTTTATTTTCTTGTGCTTCAGCATTAAATCCTTTAATAACTCTAACACCAGCTAAAGTTTCGGTTAAACGTCCTTGAACTTCAGCGCTAATTTTTCCGCGATCTCTAAAAATAGGGCGTATGTATTTAAATGCTTTCAACGCAACAAATCCAAATATCGCGACTGGAAGTAATACAAATAAGGTCATTAAAGGGTTGATGTTTATCAATAAAACCAACGATATTACTGCGGTAATTGTACCGCCAACTAATTGCACTAAACCAGTTCCAATTAAATTTCGAACTCCTTCCACATCTCTCATTATTCTTGAAACAAGCGCTCCAGATTTTGTGTTGTCAAAAAAACTAATAGGTAAGGAGAGTACTTTTTTCTGAACTTGAGCACGTAGTTCGGAGATTAAATACTGTGCTTGAACACTTAATATTCTAGTTAATAAAAACGAAGTTATAGCTTGAACCAATATCGCAAAGCCTACTAACCATAATAGATTGAAAAGGGCAGCGGTATCCTTATTTGGAATAATTTGGTCAAGTAACTCTTTAGACTTCCAAGGTAAAACTAAACTCGCAAGTCTGCTTAATACAATTAGTAATAAACCAATAAAAACAAGATTTCGCCTAGGCCAAATTATAGTTTTAAAAGCCGTAAGCATCGTAACTTTGGGTTTACTTTTTGAGTCTTTTTTAGGAGGATTTTCAGCGTAGTGTCTCATATAAAACAAAGGTACGAGTTTCGCTTTTAGAAGTTTACTGAAATGTAATAGATATCATTAAAAACCGCGTTGCCTTTTAGCTTCAAATATTACTATACCTGCTGCAACTGATACATTCATTGAATCTATTGCTCCTTGCATTGGGATACTAATGTTTTTTGTAGATTCTTTTCGCCAAATATCACTAAGTCCTGTTGCTTCTGTACCAACAACAATGGCGCTTGGTGGCGTGTAGTCGCAGGTGTGATATGAAACTGATTCTTGTAAAATGGCACTGTAAAAAGCGATGTTGTTTTCTTTTAAAAATGCAATAACTTCTTCTGTAGTTCCTGTTGCAATTGGGATTGTAAAAACACAGCCAACACTACTTCTAATAATGTTAGCATTAAAAACATCGGTTTTAGGGTTTGCAATAATAAACGCATCAACATTAGCTGCATCAGCAGTGCGTAAAAGTGCGCCAATATTCCCAGGTTTTTCAGGAGCTTCTGCTACTAAAATTAATGGGTTTTTAGCCGAAATTTTCAAGGCATTTAGACTAAGTTCTTTTGTTTTAGCAATAGCAACTATTCCTTCTGTTGTTGCCCGATAAGCTATTTTGCCATAAACTTCAGAGGTAACTTCAATCCATTGAGTAGTAGCGCTCAACTTTTCAGAAAGTGATTCGCGATCTTCGATGTTTAAAATTTCCGAACAATAAAAAAGCGTTTCAATTTCGTAGTTTCCAGTGAGTGCCAGTGTAATTTCTCGAAGCCCTTCAATAATAAAGAGGCCAGTTTTTTTGCGCTCTCTTGCAGTGCTTGATAACTTTATTACGTATTTTATTTGCGAATTTTGAACGCTTGAAATGTGCTTGTGCATAGCGCAAAGATACTAACTTAGCGAGTACTCTTTAAACTGAAAATAGGGTATTAGGATATTTTTTTGCGACAGTTGATTAAGCACATTGATTCTGCTATATCTTTTTATAATAACTGCTCCATCTTTTTCTTGTATTTTTATGAAAATTTAAGTTATGAAAAAGTTAGCGTTATTAGTGTTTTTGTTTTGCTCAAGTATAAGTTACGGACAAGTTGTAGCTAATACTCCGTCGCCTATTATTTTATGTGATGATACTAATCCTGGTGATGAAATTGAAGTGTTTGATCTCACAAGTAGAGAGGCTGAAATAATAAATGGACAAGATAATGTAACTGTTTCCTACCATTTAACGAGTGGTGACGCTTTGGGCAATGGTGGATTTATAATGAATCCTGAAAATTATACGAATAGCTCAAATCCTCAACAAATATTTATTAGAGTACAGGGTAGTAATAATTTTGATATTACTACAATGGATATTGAAGTAGTACAATATGCAGTTGCAGCTTCATTACCAGAAAATATTTTTATTGATGAAGGAGATACAAACGGGCAAGCTATTTTTGACTTAACTGAAAATGAAACTGAGATGCTTGGTGGTCAATTTGCAGTTGATTTTGTTTTTACGTATTATTTAAGTGCGGCAGATTGTGATGCGCAAACCAACCCATTGCCAAATCCATCAGCTTACGAAAACACAGTCAATCCGCAAGATATTTATGTGCGTATGGAGCCATTTAATGCACCTTGTGGAACTTGTTACAATTTCGAAATTTCAAGTGATGGAATTTTGGGATTTGAGACCACTAAATTAGATTCTTTAAAGTTATTCCCTAATCCTGCTCAGGATTTTATAACACTTAATTCTAACGATTTGGCTTCTGCCGAAATAATAATTAGTGATGTTCAGGGGCGAGTGATAATACGTTTAGAGGGTAATAACAATATGCAACGTATTAACATTTCAGCATTAGATAAAGGAATGTATTTTGTTGCTATTCAAAAGGATAACTTGAGAGTGGCAAGTAGTTTTTTAAAGAGATAGCTGTTATATATTTATGATAGTTGTGTTTGTCTAGAATGATATGAATATAAACCGAATTGTTTTATAAAGTTTAATAGCGCTATATTGATAAAAAAAAGTCTCATGAAAAAATTATTACTTGTTTTAATATTCTTTACAGGTGTATTAAACGCACAAGATTATACGGTACAATCAATTGGTTTTACCCCGCCTCACTCTTATGTTCAAACAAATTCAGATATTAATATAGATGATGGATATTCTGGTGTGCTTCCAATTGGTTTTGATTTTGAGTTCTATGGAAACTTATATAGCCAACTAATTATAGGTGGAAATGGGGTTATAAACTTTAATGCTAGTGAGGCAAACTCTTATTGTATTTGGACTTTTAGTGAAGATATTCCAAGTATAGATCTTGAAATAAAAAATGCTATTTACGGTGTTTATCACGATTTGGACCCAAGTATTTCAACAATTAGTGAAATAAATTACGCCTATTATGGTACAGCGCCAAACAGAAGGTTTGTAGTTAACTTTTATGAAATTAATCATTTTACTTGTAATGATATTGCTACAACAACACAAATAGTATTGTATGAAACAACTAATAATATAGATGTTTATGTAAAAGATAAGCCAGTTTGTTTTCCCTGGAATAATGGTAATGCATTGCTTGGAATTATGAACGAGGACGGTACTCAAGGTATTGCAGCTCCTGGAAGAAACACAAGTGATTCTCCTTGGGAGGCTTATAATGAAGCTTGGAGATTTGGTTTTTTTGATGGAAATGAAGTAATAGCAAATAATGTAAACTTTACTATTTGTGATGATGATGGAGATGGTTTTGGTTTATTTGATTTGTCTTTAATAGTAAATGATGTAATAGGAAATCAAAACGATGTTACTGTTTCGTTTTTTGAAACTTTTCTAGATGCCAATAATAATACAAATCCAATTGTATCTAATTTATATTTAAATACTATTAATCCTCAAACACTCTATGCTCGTGTTGAAAATACAAATGGTCTTTTTGAAACTTCTGATGTTACATTACAAGTAGTAACATGTTTGTTAGATGATAGTGATGATGATGGTGTAACAAACTCTCAAGAAGATTTAAATGGTGACGGAATTTTAAATAATGACGACACTGATAATGATGGTATTCCCAATTATTTAGATGCAGATGATGACGGTGATATGGTAAGTACATTAATAGAGACTACAGGTACTGGTGCTGGAATTT
The DNA here is from genome assembly GCF_008974325.1 of Patiriisocius marinus. Classification (GTDB taxonomy): domain Bacteria; phylum Bacteroidota; class Bacteroidia; order Flavobacteriales; family Flavobacteriaceae; genus Patiriisocius; species Patiriisocius marinus. The sequence goes on from NZ_BKCG01000002.1 coordinate 93,755, forward strand.
TGCCAAGCGTATATGTGTATATAGATACTGATAATGATGCTATTGAAAATTATTTAGACAATGATGATGATGGTGACGGAATAGTAACTGCTGAAGAAGATTATAATTTAAATGGAAATCCATTAGATGATGATGTAAATTTAAATTCAATTCCAGATTTTTTAGATGTAAATGTATCTATAGTGCCTAATTCGGCACTTTGTGATAATGTTATGTTAGATCCTACTTATGTGGGGTGTGAAGGTGATGAAATAGTATTAAGTGCTACTTGTGCCAATGCAATCCAATATCAATGGTTTAGAGATGGACTTTTAATTAATGGAGCTACAACTGGAACTTTAGCAGTTACTGTTGCGGGAGAATATACTTTAGCAATAACTGATGTTAATGCTACGTCATTTACTGATACACAAGTGATATTTGAACCTATTCCCGTAATTAATCCTATATCTGATTATCTAGTTTGTGATATGGATGGAGATGGTTTAGCTATTTTTAACTTGACTAATAAAGATTCAGAAATTTTAAACGGGCAACCAGATGTAATAGTAACGTATTTTGAAACTTTAAACGATGCTACGGCTGACGAAAACGAAATTACAATTCCAATAAACTATACGAGTCCTTCAGCTGTGATTTGGGTACGTTTAGGAAGTTTAACTACAGGTTGTTTTACAATTTCGTCATTTAATTTAATTGTAAATTTAGCTCCAGAAGTGGTAAACACTCCAGAAAATCTTATTGTTTTTGATACAGATGATTTTGCTACATTCGATTTGACTTCAAACGAATCTTTAATGTTAGGTGGGCAAAACCCAGCAGGTTTTGATTTTACTTATTTTCTAACTGAAGCTGATTGTTTTAACAATACAAACCCTATAGTAAACCCAACAGCTTTTAATAATACAAGCAATCCGCAAACAGTTTATGTTCAATTTCAGGATTTAATTACTGGCTGTTTTATTTGTGAGAGTTTTGATGTTATTGTAGAAGAAGAGTTGGGCTTAGGAGATAATACTTTTTTAGATATAACAATCTATCCTAACCCAACTACAGGACTTGTAACTATTTCTAATATATCAAATTCTACTTTTACATCGATTGAACTTTTTACGATAGAAGGAAAACAAATGTTTATTGATTCGGTTTTAGAAAATGGAGATGACATTTCATTAAATATTTCGGCTTTAACTAACGGTATTTATTTTGTGAAGATAAAAGCAGGAAATAACGAAGTAGTAAAAAGAATAGTGAAGCAATAATATTTTCATAAAACTTTAAGGTATCTAAAAAGCTTTCGACTACATCGAGAGCTTTTTATATTTACAAACAAATCAAATTAGATAACATGAAAAAACAACTACTAGTATTAGGTTTAGCAATTGCCTTTGTCTCTTGTAAAAATGACACAAAAACTACTTCAGAAAACTTAACAATATCAAAAACTGAAGTTGAAGCGGTAGAGAAAAGAGAATATCCTGCAAGTGTTTTAGCAGTAATGAATGCACACGGTGGACTAGAGAAATGGAACACTATGAATAATATCTGTTTTGCATTTGACGGTAAAGGAGGAGAGGAAGTTCATACGGTTTCTTTAAAAAATAGAAAATCTAAAATTGAAACTGATAATTGGACTATTGGAAGCGATGGTGAAACTATTTGGGTATTAGAAAATGAGGAAGGAAGTTATAAAGGGAATGCAGCATTTTATAATAACTTAATGTTCTATTTCTATTCTATGCCTTTCGTGTTATCTGATGACGGAATTGTATATACAGATATGCCACAAAAAGAATTAGAAGGTAAAATGTACAATGCTACTAAAATTAGTTTTAACGATGGAGTGGGGTATTCTTCAACAGATGATTATATACTTTTTTCTGATCCTAAGACAAATCAAATGTCTTGGTTAGCATATACTGCAACAGGAGCATCTAAAACAAAGAGTGATAAGTTTAGTTATATTAAATATGGTGAGTGGCAAAATGTAAACGGACTTCAGTTACCTGAAACTTTAACGTGGTACAATGTAGAGAATAACGAGCCAAAAGATAAGCGTAACGATCTTGTTTTCAAGAAAGTTACATTGACAGAAACAATAATAGACGATAGTGTTTTTGCAAAGCCAGAAGGCGCTAAATAATCTATAATTTATAATATTAAAAAGCCTCTAATTATTGAAATTAGAGGCTTTTTTTTGGTTGCTGAAATAGTTGATAGACTATTTTTTATCTCCTTCGTATTTATCCATATATCGTTTCCATAATTCGGTTTGATGTGTTTCTAATGAAACGTCTCTACCGTCAATAAAAGCTTTCGAAAGGATGTTTCCACGCATATCAAGTGCATCCCCTTCACTAATAAAAAGTGTAGCACTTTTACCTGCTTCTAAAGTTCCATACATATTGTCAATCCCAAGGATTTTGGCACTGTTACCAGTGATCAATTGTAAAGCTACTTCTTTGTCCATTCCTTGTCCTACTAGTTGCCCAGCATAGAAAGGTAAATTTCTAGTTTGGAAGTTTGAAGCGTCACTGTTTTGTAATGCAACAGTTAAACCAGCATCTACAAGGAGTTTTGGAAGTTTGTAAGGTAGGTCGTAATCGTCATCGTGTTTGTTAGGTAGGTTGTGCGTGTGTTGTACTAAAACCATAATGTTGTTTCTCTTTAAAAAAGGAGTAACCTTATATGCTTCATAACCACCAACTAATACTATTTCTTTAATTCCAGATTCTTTTAATTGTGTGATAGCATCGGTAATTTCTTTTTCACCATCAGCATAAACATATACTTTTTTAGAACCGTTAAAAACACCTTGCATTGCTTTCATAGCTTCATTAGTGGCTAGGTTTTTACCTGAACCAAAAGCTTTAGCAGTTGCAATGTATGATGTAATATCGCTTACATTTTCAGTGTACTTTTTGTTAGGTTGAAAACCACGTGGTTCTCCAGCCCACCATCTACCTCTTCTAAAAGTATTTGGCCAATGTAAATGAATACCATCATCAACTTTAATAGCCGCATCTTCCCAGTTCCAAGCATCAAACTGAACAATTGATGAGGTTCCTGAAATAGTTCCTCCTTGTGGTGCAATTTGTCCAATTAAAACCCCATTAGGACGCATAGATTCAACGACTTTACTTTCTGCATTGTAGGCGATTAAACTTCTAATATTAGGAAGCATATCGCCTATTTCGTCTTGGTCGTCACTCGCTCTTACGGCTTCAACTTCAATTAATCCTAATGATTTTGCTGGTGCTATAAAACCAGGATATACGTGTTTACCTGTTGCGTCAATAACAATTCCGGCAGTAGCGTCCATTTGTCCAATAGATTCTATTTTTCCGTTGTTAATTACAATGGTAGCGTTATTAATAACCGTACCATTACCTACATGGGCAGTGGCATTTTTAATGGTGATTTTACCCTGTTGTTTCGGAGCAGGTGTTTGCTGTGCAACCATTGTAAATGATACTAGCAACAGTAAACTATATATTGTATGTGATAATTTCATATCGTTTGTTTTTTAATGTTATCTTATTGATTAACGTTCTGTATCGCAATGGAATAATTTATTTTCCTTTTGTCTTGGAGGTTTTGTTTTTCCTCCGCCGTTTTTCTCATTAAGCATCATTGTCATTAACTCGTTACGCTCATTATTTATGGCCTGTCTTTTTTGTTTGTCTGTCGCTAAATCAAAATAAGTTTTACCTTCAATGATTGTTTTTTCTGCTTTTGCGTAAACTGACATTGGGTGATCTGACCATAAAACTAAATCGGCATCTTTTCCTTCTTTTATTGAACCTACACGGTTATCAATATGTAAAAGTTTAGCTGGATTAATAGTGACTGTTTTCCAAGCTTCTTCTTCAGTCATCCCTCCGTATTTAATAGTTTTACCAGCTTCTTGGTTTAATCTACGTGACATTTCGCCATCATCACTATTTATTGCAACTGTAACACCTTGACTAGCCATAATTGCAGCATTGTAAGGGATAGCATCGTTTACTTCATACTTGTATGCCCACCAGTCGCTAAATGTACTTCCACCTACTCCGTGTTCCACCATTTTGTCTGCAACTTTATATCCTTCAAGAATGTGTGTGAATGTGTTTACTCTAAAGTTGAATTTTTCAGCAACCTTCATTAGCATATTTATTTCGCTTTGCACATAACTATGGCAACTGATAAAACGTTCCCCATTTAAAATTTCGGCTAACGTTTCTAGCTCTGCATCTTTTCTATATGGTTTTCCACTTTTTTTAGCTTCGTCATATTCTTTTGCACGATTAAAGTAGTTTACAAATAGTTGCTCAACACCCATTCTAGTTTGAGGGAAACGGCTGTAACTTTCCCAATTAGATTGTTTTACGTTTTCACCTAAAGCAAACTTTATGAACTTAGGACTGTTGTCATAAATTAGTCCATCTGCATCTTCTCCCCATTTAAGTTTAATGATGGCAGAGCGGCCACCAATAGGGTTTGCAGATCCGTGTAGAATCTGGATAGAAGTAACACCACCAGCAAGGTTACGGTAGATATTTACATCTTCTGGGTCTACTACATCTTCAATTGTAACTTCGGCAGAAGAGTTTTGACCTCCTTCGTTTATGGATAATGCTGCAATGTGAGAGTGCTCATCAATAACACCTGCAGTTAAGTGTTTTCCAGTAGCGTCAATTTCAATAGCACCACCTGCACTTAAGTTTTTACCTATTTTTGAAATTTTTCCGTTTTTAACTAATACGTCGGTATTTTCTAAAACTCCCGCTGCTTCACTAGTCCAAACGGTTGCGTTTTTAAACAACATATTTTGCTGCTGTGGTTGCGTAACATTTCCGTAACCTACATTAGGGTAGGTAAGGGGCTTTACGGGAAGTACAGAAGGAGATTTATCTTTATCCTCGTCTTTCTCATCACTAGTAGTTGCTACTTTTTTAGCAGCTGTAAAGTTATTTTCTGCACCATTAGGCATCACGATTTTTCCTGAGAAAGAACCTCCGGCTTTAGGGATGATTCCTGTTGTACGGAACGTTTCCTTTGTTTCTTCATCAGTAAACGAAAGTGTAACCCAGTTATCTGCATAATTTAATTTAGACTTGTATTCAGTTTCACCAATAGTTACTTTAGATTTTGGCTTTGAAGCGCTCCCCGAAATATTAAGTTCGTACGTTTTACCTCCTGCATTAATAGTGTAATCACCATCAATATCTGTTTGATCTTTGCTATTTACAATGTGTTTACTACCTTGAACCCAATTTTCGTAAAGCACAGTTTCTTTATCAAATACAGGACCTGAAGTAATTAAAAAGTTAGCATATTTTCCTTTATCAAGACTACCTACTTTATCTGAAATATTAAGAAATCTAGCCGGTGCTGTTGTAAGCGCCTCTAGTGCTTTAGTTTCAGAAAGCCCATAAGCAATTGCCTTGCGTAGGTTTGTAGTAAACTCTGATGTTTTGTCAAGTTTAAATGTTGTCAAAGAAAAAGGAACTCCCTTGTCTTGAAGCATTTTAGGATTAGTTGGGGCTTGGTTCCAAGCACGCATATCTTCTAATGAAATGTAATTAGCCATATAAGGATCAGTTACATCATAGGCTTCTGGGAAGTTAATAGGAATAATATAGTTTGCGTTAGAAGCTTTAATTTGATCTAACATTTCATATTCGTCTCCACCACCTACGATGAGGTAATTGATTCCAAATTGATCTCCAATTTTATCTGCTCTTAAATTATTTGTCTTATCACCAGCCTCAAAAATGGAGATTTCACCTCTATTTTTAATAAGTGCTTCTAATGACCGATCTTTTGTAGGAACATTTCCTTTATCGTACCAATCTGCATCTATATATACTTGACGTAATAATGCCATAGATCCCATAAGTGATCCTGGGTATGATTGCCTACTTGTAACACTTTTAGAGAATGAATAGAATTGACCATTAACATCATCAATAACGCGAGTTGCCTCTTTGTCGTTATCGTTAAGGGCTACAAGCATTCCAGTACCTCTTGCAATACCATCCATACTATGAGTACTTACAACACCAAAACCTTCTTTACGCATTTTTTCAGCGGTTTTCTTGTCGTACTTAAAATGGTCGATGGCATTCTTTTCTGGCATTATATGGTCGTTCCAGTAAAAACCTTCTCTTGTTGCACTGTATTGTGGAGAGCGACGACCACCTTGAGCTCTTTTAGGTTTTTCAATACCAAAATTAGTATAGCTATCAATAAAGGAAGCGTAAATATGCTTTCCTTCTAAATCAATAGTGATGGTGTTTTCAGGAATATTTATACTTTTCCCACTTGATACAATTTTACCATCTTTAATTAGTAATACTCCATTATTAATGGTTTGCGTGGGGTTTACATGAATTGTTGCATTTGTAAACGCTGTATAATGTGAGTTTGTTTCTTTTACGCCATCATTTTTAGGAAAATAGTCCTGAGCAACGGCGGTACTCGCAATAGAAATAGCGAATAACAGTAGTTTAATTTTTTTCATAGAAAGAATCCAGTCATTTCTGGAGGGTTGGTTTTTAATAAAATATGCCTAAAGATAGCATATTCACTTCCTGCAAAAAGTTAATCAACATGTTAAACATTTCTTAATAAAAGAACTTGAAAGATGGTGATTACTGAAACTTAGAGCGGTTTGTCTTCAAAATGGTTAACTACTAAAGCAACCATATAGCTATATGTTTTAATCCCTTTAGGTTGATTATTAGCTTTTAAGAATAAATTGTAAAACCCTTTTGAGAATTCTTCGAATGGGTTATCATAGCTATTCCAGAATTCACGCATTTCACGATAACTCTCTAATATCCCAGGATTAATAGTGGTGAGTAATTCTTGATATTTATCTGAATCTCTTCTTGAAATTTCATTAACGCAATAACGCAATGCAAAAATATAACCTGCATATTGAATGTATGGGTCATCGTTATAGATAGAAGCTAAAGTTGCAATAAAATTAGCTTCATTTTCTTTAGCAAAACCTAATTGATGAGCTTGCTCGTGGCTACTTACAACAGGGAATTTGTACGTTTTGATAAGTGCATTTACTTGTGCTTCTCCAGAAAATGGATTTAGATATCCACTATAGCCCATATAAGTTAAACCAAGACTCCAATTACTTTTTTTAAGACTTTGTGGACTTAGTTCTAATGAAGGGAATTCCTTTTTTAAATTAGTAAAGCCATTTTTTGTGCTTTTGAACATTTCGGCTTGAGAATAAGGTAGGTCTATTTTTGTGCTATCTGCAAAACCTAATTCCCGATGCATTTTATGACTCTTAGCAATCAGTTTTTTAGTAATTGAAACTAGTTGTTCTGTGGTATATGTTGCATTGATATTTAATGTAGTGTGAAGCGGTTCTCTGTAATAATTGAATCCCCATAGAAAATGAAACATAAAATAAACTATAGAAGTTGCAGCAACAATTTCTAAAATTAAATCAACAGCCTGGGTTTTAAATTTTCTGAAATTTTTATAACACCATCTAATTGCTAAAACTATAATTATTAAGTAGAAAAAATCTCCCACCGAAAAAGGAACCCAACCAAAGAGCATACGTGAAATTTTACTTATGAGAGGATATAAACCCTGACTATAGTAGCGCTCAACAAATGCTGGGAATTGTTTTAACACTTGCATTAAAACAATTTGTAACGGAAATAATAATGCTAAAAGAAGGGTAGATTTTTTTCTAAACATTTTAGTTACTTCAAGTAGATATTATAATGATAAAATTCACGTTAGATAAAAAAATGTTATAGTTTTTTTAAATGTACTGTAAAGATAACAAATGATGATAACTTTGCCTTTGGAATAAACTTGCCATTATAATTATTAAATGGCAACAAAAACAACAACAAACAACAACCAATAAATCACTACCTTTTATGAACGAGAGTATTCGAAGCCTAGAACCCAAAGAATTATGGAATAAATTTGCAGACCTAAATGCTGTACCAAGACCTTCTAAAAAGGAAGAGCGTGTAATTGCGTTTATGATGGATTTTGGGAATAAATTAAAATTAGAGACTATTAAGGATAGTGTTGGGAATGTAATTATTAAAAAACCTGCAACAAAAGGTTTTGAAGATAGACAGACAATAGTCATGCAATCGCACCTTGATATGGTGCATCAAAAAAATAACGATACAGATTTTAATTTCGATTTACAAGGAATTGAAATGTACGTAGATGGTGACTGGGTTAGGGCTAATGGAACAACTCTAGGAGCAGATAATGGGTTAGGGGTAGCCACAATAATGGCTATTTTAGAAAGTGATAAAATAGAACACCCAGCAATTGAAGCGCTTTTTACAATTGACGAAGAGACAGGAATGACTGGTGCAATGGGGCTAAAAGGTGGGCTGCTTGAAGGTACTATACTTTTAAATCTTGATACAGAAGAGGACGATGAAATAGGTGTAGGTTGTGCAGGAGGTATTGATATTACTGCAACTAGAGAATACAAAGAAATAGCGGTTGATGATGAAGATTTAGGTTATCAAATTACCGTTAAAGGTCTTCAAGGTGGCCATAGTGGTATGGATATCATTAAAGGGTTAGGGAATGCTAATAAAATGATGAACCGTCTTCTATACGCAGTACGTGGAGAAATGCACATTGCATCATTAAAAGGAGGAAGTCTTAGAAATGCAATTCCAAGAGAAAGTGTTGCGATTGTAGTTTTGCCTCAAGGTCGTGAAAGTGCTTTTACTTCAGAACTTAAAAAATGTGCAGACGAAATAATTAACGAATATCACCAGTTAGAGCCAGATCTTGAAATTTTAGTAGAAAAGAGAGATCGTCCAGAGCCTAAAGTAATGGATAAGGATTCTCAGTTAGCATTTATTAGAGCAATTTATAGTGCTGTCAATGGTGTTTATAGAATGAGTCCATCTATTGAAGATTTAGTGGAAACATCTAATAATATTGCAAAAATAACAGTAGCTGATGGTGCTATTAGAGTCGCTTGTTTAACACGCTCATCAGTTGAGTCATCTAAAGAAGATTTAGCAAATACATTGCAATCGCAATTTGAATTAGCTGGTTTTAAAGTTTCTTTCTCTGGAGAATATCCTGGATGGGAACCTAAAATGGACAGTGCTATTTTAGAAGTATTAAGCGGTCTTTATGAAAAAATGAATGGTGAGAAAGCTCACGTAGCAGCTTGCCATGCAGGATTAGAATGTGGAATTTTAGGACAGAATTACCCTAAAATGGATATGATTAGTTTTGGACCCACAATTAAAGGCGCGCACTCTCCAGATGAGCGAGCTAGTATTTCAAGTGCACAAAAGTATTGGGTATTTGTTTTAGAAATACTAAAAAATATACCTAAGGCATAGTTCTTGTATTCTAGTTAGAAACTATTTTAAATAGTTTTAATAATATGTACCTTTAGGGCACAATAACTTAATCATTAACATTAAAACAAAAAACAAACATGGGATTATTTTCATTTATTAAAAACGCCGGAGCAAAAGTATTTGGAATCGGAAAAACAACTGAAGAAGAAGCTGCTGAAGCAAAAATGGAAGCTGCTGAAGTAGCAAAAGCTAATGACCAAAGAGCAGGACAACGCTTAATCAACCATATTAACGATTTAGATTTAGGTATAGAAGATTTATTTGTATCTATTGATGGAGAAAGAGCAACTATTAATGGTACTGCTAAAACTCAAGAAGCTGCTGAGAAAGCAATTTTAATTGTGGGTAACACAGCAGGTATTGCTGAGGTTTCTGATGAAATAACTGTAGAAGAAGAAGTTCCAGTTGCAGTATTTCACACAGTTGTAAGTGGAGATTCATTAAGTAAAATTGCAAAGAAAGTTTATGGTGATGCTATGAAGTACCCTGTAATCTTTGAAGCTAATAAGCCAATGCTAGAACACCCTGATAAAATTTATCCAGGACAAGTATTACGTATTCCTAATTTAGACTAACTAACACTAGGTTATAAATTACTTAAAAAGGAGACCGTTATGGTCTCCTTTTTTTATGTTAGAATTTTAGATTTATTTCTCTAAGATTTATAATAAATTAAAACCAAGTGAAACACATTATCATATTGATAGTATTCTTGACAAATCTTATTTTTTCACAGAGTATGGAAGTCGAAAATGAATTCAGGAAAGTTTCTGGAATTGTTAAAGGGTATGATATACCAAAAGACGGAATTTTGGTTCCTTATGTAGGTTTAAAACGAGCTGTTATCACAGATTCATATGGAATATTCTGTTTAACTGTGCCAAAAAATAATTCAGTGTTTATTGAGATTCCTATATGTGGGGCTTTAACTATTAGAGAAATAAAGACTACAGATAATAATGTAATAATTGATATTTCAGAAATTGAAAAAAGCACAAAACAAATACTCCGTTCTAAACAAAATTGGAATAAGGAAAAAAATAAATTATTACCTATTTTAATAAATATATATAACAGTACTGAGTATGATAGGGCAAATAATGAATACTGTTTTTAAAGTTATTACACAAAACAAAAAAGCCAGCTAAAATTTAGCTGGCTTTTGTTATATAAGAGATAGTAGACTATTGTTGTCCTACAATCCCTGTAAGTTCTAATTCGAAAATTAAATCTTCATTTGGTCCTATAGATCCATTTCCTCTTTCACCATATCCTAAGTGTGAAGGAATGAATGCTGTAATTTTGTCACCAACACTCATTTGTAAAAGTGCTTCTCTAAATCCTGGGATTAATCGAGCATCTTTCCCGTAGTCTGATACACTAGGAATGTATTGGTTTGCAGCTTTACGTGCTTCATTTACTGCTTCAAAACGTTCTGCAACGTCAAGACGGTTAGTATCGAACATCGTTCCATCTTTTGCATAGTAACCAGCATAGTTCATATAAATTCTTGAACCTTCTGCAGGTTTTTGCCCTTTGCTACGTTTATCCCAATGGATCATAATACCAGAGTCTAATTTTTCAGCATCTTTTTTAAGGGCATTTAAAGCTTTTAAGTTATCACTACCAACTTTAGCAATACGCTCTTGCTTTACTTTTTTCTCAGTTTCAATCTTTTCCATTGCTTCAGTAAAGTATGGTACTTTTTGACCTCCTTTATTGATAATGTTGATTGTTTCAATCATTATCGTTTCTACTGGCCTGTCTCCAGGCTTAGAAGTTTCAGTAGCTCCAATAGCGTCAACAACTTCCATTCCTTTTACAACTTCCCCAAAAACAGTATGCTTTCCGTTCAACCAAGGAGTTTCTTTCAACGTTACAAAAAACTGACTTCCGTTAGTAGCAGGGCCACTGTTAGCCATAGATAACATACCTTTTTTGTCGTGCTTTAATGAATCTACAAACTCATCAGGAAATTTATATCCTGGGTTTCCAGAGCCTGTTCCTAGTGGATCACCACCTTGAATCATAAAATCTTTAATAACACGGTGAAAAATAATACTATCGTAAAAACGCTTTCCTTTGTATTTTTCATCTACCATTCCATTTGTACCTTCAGCTAACGAAACAAAGTTAGATACCGTTAAAGGTGTAGCATCATTAAATAATTTAGCTACAAATGTTCCTTTAGTCGTTACAACTTCAGCATAAACACCATTCTCTAAATCTGGGTATTTGTTTTGACAAGATGCAAAAGCGATAGTTAGTAATAATAAGATTGATAATTTTTTCATAATCTAATTTTCTTCTGTTTGAGTTATTGATAATAAGGTTACTGTACTTGCAATTGGAACATTCGTTCCTAACTTTTTTTCGATACCGTAGTATCCGTATGCTTTATATGATGGAAATAGAAATGTAGCTGTTTCACCCACTTCTAATAATTTAATTCCATCTCTAATTCCTGAAATTAATTCTTGATTTGATAAATCTACGCGGTAATTAATGAGTCCATTTTCTTCTTTTGAAAGTATGGTGTTTCCTTCGAGATCTTTTACGTTATAAGTAAACGTAATTAAATCTCCATGCGAAGGTTTTTGACTAAGTGCTGTTGTATCTTTTACTTGGTAATTGTACCAAAATCCACTTTCAGAAGTAATATAAGTAGCGTTAGAATCTGCTTTAATTATAGCTTCAATAATTTCTTTTTCTTCTTCAAATAACTTTTTGTTGCGTTCAGCAGATGCTGAAATAAAGCTACCTGAATTCTGTTTCACAGGCTTTCTCGCTTCAGGTGTTGTACAACCTAAAATGAACATTGAAAACATTAAAAATAGTGCAGCTACTTTATTCATTATGAAAGGGCTTCTTTATATTCTGGCAATATACTAATAAATTGTTTTACAGTTTCGTCTAGTGAAAGCAAGCTCCTGCCACCGGCAGCATTATTATGCCCGCCACCATTATAGTATGCACGAGAGAATTCGTTAACTGAAAAATCTCCCACACTTCTTAAGCTAATTTTTACAATATTCTCTTGCTTGTTTTCAATAAAAATTAATGCAAATTTTATGCCTGAAACTGATAAAGCATAGTTGACAAATCCTTCTGTATCTCCCTTTTTAAAATGATTGTCATCAAGTTCTTTTTGAGAGATAGTTATATAGGCAGTATTATATTCTTCAAGAACAACAAGGTTATCAAGTGCAACACCTAATAACTTCATTCTTGATGTAAAATTTGTGTCGTAAACGTTCTGATGTATTTCAGCATTGTTTGCACCGCAATCTAATAATGAAGCAACAACTCTATGTGTGCGTGCTGTAGTTGATGGAAATCTAAAACTTCCAGTATCAGTCATTATTCCTGTGTATAATAAGGTAGCAATATCTGCTGAAATGTGCTCTAAGCCATCAAGTGCTTCAATAACATTAAAGACCATTTCGCAAGTGGAACCAATTGTAGCGTCAGTGTAAGTAACCGTTGCATAATCATCTGGTTGTTGGTGATGATCAATCATTACAAACGTAGCTTCACTCTTTTCTAAATATGATTGTACATCACCTACGCGAGCAAAAGAGTTAAAATCTAAAGTGAAGATTAAAGTTGCTTCTTCAAGTTTACGAATTGCTTGCTGATTTTGTTTTTCAAAATTTAATACGGCATCAGCTTGTGGCATCCACTTTAGGAAATCTGGAAAATCGTTGGGCAATACTACTGAGCTATTAAGCCCTAATTTTTCAAAAAACAAGTGAAGACCAAGTGTTGATCCTACAGCATCACCATCAGGATTTTTATGCCCTATAATTACAATACGTTGTTCTTTAGTTAAAAGTTGCTTTAGTTCTGTGCTTAGTGCCTTTTCCATAGGTAACAAAGATACGATTTCTAATAGTAAATTATAATGGCTAAGGTTTCAAATCTATAATATTTCCGAAGCTCTTTTAGCCGAAATTTTAAGGCCTTATTACCTTGTTAGTTAATGAAATAATACGATTAGTATTAATAAATATTTGGCTATAATTGCTATAAGTATTTATTGCTAATGCATACATTTGTTCTAAATTAAACAATATAACCTGCTGAGTATTATCAGCCAATTTACTATGAAACATATAATTACACTTTGTCTTTCAGTTATTCTTTTATCAAGTTGTGCGGCACAAAAAACGCCTAAAGTAAAAGGTAATAGAGAAGTGACAGATATTTATAAATCACTTGAAGATTTTAACGGACTTGATATTCGCGGTGATGTTGAGGTGACTATAAAAAGAGGCGAGACAAATGAATACCATTTAAAAATAGATGGAAACCTTGTGGAGGTTTTAGATATTTCAATTATTGAGGGTATTTTAAAAGTAGTGCCTTCACAAATTATTCAATCAAGCAAAAAAATGGAACTTGACATTACGTATAAAAATTTAGATGAAATTACGCTACGTGATAATGTGAAACTAAAGTCGTTAAATAAAGTTGATGTGTCAAACTTGGTTTTTAAAGCATTAGATAATGTTGATTATGATTTAGATATGAGTATTACTGAAGGAGTTTTTATATTAAATAATAATTCTAAAGGTGATTTAAAACTAAAGGGTGGAACTCAAAAAATGATTTTTAATGAAAACGCATATCTAAAAGGCGATTTAAATGTTCAAGAGCTTGAATTAGAAATCAATAAGCGATCTGATGTAAGTTTAAAAGGTGATGTTTCTAAAATGAAACTTACTGCTACAGGAACAAGTGATGTAAGAGCGGAAGATTTAGAAAGCGAGTACGCTAATATTATTGCTAGTGGTAAAGCAGACTTATATGTATATGCTAGTAAGGAGCTACAACTTTACGCACAAGGAAAGAGTTTTATCTATGTATATGGTAACCCAGATATTAAAGTTGAAGGCTTAAATGATAAGTCGCAAATAATTAAAAAGTAAGGTAGATTTTTACTTTTTTAGTAAGCGTAATCCTCATAGTTGTAGTTGTAAATCAATTGTTTAATGCACTTTGTATATTAAACAATTGTAAACAAACTTGTTGTTCCACTAAAAACGATTATTTTTGCACAAATTTTAAAAAAAATGAGAACAGATAGAACGTTTACAATGTTAAAGCCTGATAGTGTTGAAAAAGGACACATAGGTGCAATTTTAGAAAAAATCAATGCTTCAGGATTTAGAATCGTAGCAATGAAATTAACGCATATGACTACTCAAGATGCACAAGAGTTTTACGCAGTACACAGTGAGCGTCCTTTTTACGGAGAGCTTGTTGAGTATATGACACGTGGACCTATTGTAGCTGCTATTCTTGAAAAAGAAAATGCTGTTGATGATTTCCGTACGTTAATTGGTGCTACTAATCCAGCTGATGCTGCTGAAGGTACTATCCGTAAATTATATGCTGCTTCTATTGGAGAAAATGCTGTACACGGAAGTGATAGTGATGAGAATGCTGCTATTGAAGGAGCTTTCCATTTTGCAGGAAGAGAGATGTTCTAAGAACATAAACTATAGAATATAGAAAAGCCGCAACTATAAATGTTGCGGCTTTTTTTTATCTATTTAAGTCTGTTATAATTTTGACTATTAAATATATCTTTATCTAAGCACTACTTTATCAACTAATGCCTTTCCTAACTCTTCATTAATCATTTTTACAATTTTAGATTTACCATAGCTTAACTCTTCACGTAACACAGAGGATGAAAGACTTACAAATAAAACATCTCTTTCTAAAATAACATTAGTAGTATAGCCAGCTACTCCAGAGCCCATTACTTTAAACCACGCATCTTTTACATTTACTTGGTCTAGTCCTTGAGCAAGTTTACCGTTACCTATGTACTGTTTTAAGGCATCTCCAATAGTGATGTTTTCTGCTCTTCTTTTTTTTGCCATTATGCTATTATCAATGTGAGTTACTTTCAATAAACTACTCTAGGTTAAAATCAAATTTTTCAAAACGTTTATAACGGTATTCTTTACCCGCTGCGTTGGTTACAATTAAACTCGTTTTTGTTACTTCAATTACCTCTTCACTCCATTGGTCAAGAGTGTTGTCATAATTTAAAACAAGTTTTTCTCCACTTTTATCAATGCTAAAATTTTCGGTTGTTCCATTGTTTTTAAAAGTTCCATCTAACTGCGGATTTACTTTTGTTCTAAGCCCTTTATTGCCATTTAATTCTATAAAATCAATGGTAGTACTAATTTTAAATTCTTTAAGTGCTCCGTCTTCGTTTTTTACACTTTCAATTTCCCAATAACCGGGGATATTTTTTAGCATTTCTTCTTTATTTTGTGAGCAAGATGTTGCTAGTATTAGTAAACTGACAAGTATTAAGTTGAATAATGTGTTTTTCAATTTGGGTAGAATTAGTATTGTTGCTATCTTTATCTTATAAATAGTCAGTAAAATTATGAAAACATTTATTAATAACTCAAATGCTATTAATTTTAAAAGTATTTTTTTATCACTAATTTTTATCACTAATTTTTATCCAAATTTATTGGGTCAAGAAATATTTAATTGTGGTACTATTGATGAGCCTATTACAAACCCTGAAAATTATAGCTTTGCTATTGATCAGGAGACAATAGACAGCTTTGAACCAGTAGTATTAAACTTGTTTTATTGGCAAGTAAATGATACAAATGGTGAAAGTCTTGCTCCTTTAACTGAAAATCTAGTCTTAGAATCAGTTGCGAACTTAAATATTATATATAATCAATATAATATTTTTTTTAAGTACACAGGTTTTGCTGAAATTAATAGTCCACCACCAGCAAACGTAAATTGTTATCAGGATAGTAACCAAACACATGGCTTTGGTTGGATGCAATTAAACGAGTTGGCAAATTGTTTTAATAATTTTATATATGACCCATCAATTTTTGGTGATTACGGTGGCTATGATGGTGATTATAACAATGAAAATGCTATAAATATCTATGTGCCATATGCTTTTGAAAGAGGAGGGATTGGTAGTAAGGGTCAAAATAGATTAGTAATAAATTATAATAATTTATTAAATGCTGGCTTAGCACATGAAATAGGTCATAATTTAGGGTTGGCACATACGCATTTAGGACATAATAACCCATTGTTTCCAGATGTTTGCGAACATGTTACAAGAATTGAGTTTCTTCCTGATGGTGCTCTAAATCCAGACTTTAATGCACGTATAAGAGCAGATCAAATTGTAGATACTGCTGCTGTGCCAGACTTTTCAAAAGAGTATTGTTATAGATTTCAAGAGGATAATTTAGTTGAATGCCAAAATGATTCATACAACCCATACGCATATATAGATGAAAATACCTGTTTGTATATGGTTGGAGGTGAAGATTGTCAAGGAACTGAATATGAGATTTTTCCAAAAGATGCACAAAATATTATGTCATATACTCGACCAGTTTGCAGAGCGCAGTTTACAAATGGACAAGTTGTACGAATGTTAGAAACTTTAGAAGATCCACAGTACCAAAGTTTAATAAATGCGCGTACAGACTTTGAAGTACTTTATGAACCTTATAAAGGGGGCTATTATTTATCAGGTCCTGACGATGATGTACCCCCATTGTTTCAGCCAGGTTTTGATTATGAATTCATAGAGTGTGATGGAAATTATCCACAACCATCAGATTATTATGATACTAGTTTTAGTTTTAATTCAACCAGTATTATTTCTTCTAATACTTTTGATGAAAGTAATTATGACGATATTATTCATCCTAATCATAGTGCAATAAGTATACAACAAGTTAACAATACACTTGAATATTATAATATTAGAAAATGTTATGATAATAATAACAAAGGCCCAGCTTCTGGTAGGGTTGTTAGGTTTAACGACGGCGTTTTTAATAATAATGTATCTATACAAGAGAAAGATTCTTTAGAAATAAACAACGAACACTTAAAAAGTAATTTAGCTCCAGGCTTATACGCAATTGATAAGAATTATTTAGACGGTAGTGTTGAACAAGAAATATTATTTAAAGAAAATGAATAATCATTTAAAATTTTTAGCAAGTTATATTGTGCTCTTTTCTTCAACTATTTTACAAGCACAATTTGGAGACCAACAAACTATTACAACAGCGGCAAATGCAGTTCGAAATATAATTCCTGTTGATATAAACGGAGATGGTTTTTTTGATATTTTGTATAGTTCACAATTTGATGGAAATGTTGGTTGGATTGAGAATTTGGGAGGTACAGGTTCTTTTAGCGAAGTTAATATTATTGGGGATGCAGAATTTACTAGTTTTGTTAATTCTGCCGATTTAGATGGGGATGGTGATCAAGATGTGCTTGCTGTATCGGGATCACAAAATTTAGTAGTGTGGTTTGAAAATATTGATGGGCTTGGTAATTTTAGTCCTATAAAAATAGTTTCCTCAAATACTATTGGTGCTTTTGCTGTAGCTGGTGCTGATCTAAATGGTGATGGTTTTATAGATATTGTTGCTTCCGCAGGTAGTGAAAGTGCCATCTATTGGTTTGAAAATAATAGTAATACGGGTACATTTTCAACAAAACAATTAATTTCAAATCAAGCAAATCACGGACGTTACTTTAATTTAGTGGATATTGATAATGACAATGATTTAGACGTAGTAGCTTCTTCATCTGGATCTGAAGTGCTTACTTGGTATGAAAATCTAGATGGACTAGGAAATTTTGGTGCACCTAATATAATAGCCCCATCAGGACAAGCTGTACTATCTTTATTTTCAGCAGATCTAGATGGAGATGGGGATATTGATATTGTAACACCTTCGTCAGGAGATGATGAAGTAGCTTGGTATGAAAATACGGACGGTCAAGGCGCATTTGGTCCTAAAAAAAGTATTGCAACAAATGACTTTGAAGTTAGATGGACTTTTGTCGCAGATCTAGACAATGATGGGGATAATGATGTTCTAACTGCTGGAAAAAACTTTAATACTAGGGTTCATTGGTATGAAAATCTTGATGGGCTAGGAAGTTTTAGTAATAAACAAGAAATTTTTAATTTGGAAAATGGTAGTGTTGCTACAGTTTCAGCTGCAGATTTAGATAATGATGGAGATATAGATCCTATTTCTTCTACGTTTATTGATGATAAAATTGCTTGGTATGAGAACTTCACCATTTTAAATATAGAAGATCAAGCCCTAGCTACCTTAAAAATATATCCTAATCCAACAGATGGGTTTCTTAATATTAATGCAAAAGATACTGTAATAGAAAAAATTACGATTTTCAATGTACAAGGTAAAGTAGTGTTGCGCCAAGAAAAAGATCTAACAACAATACCAGTACATAATTTAAAATCGGGTGTTTATTTTCTGAAAGCAGAAACTGCAAAGGGAGAGCTTGTAGAGCAATTTGTTAAAGAATAATGGTGTTATAATTTAAACATTTTATACGTCTGGTGAATCTCTTTCACAACAGCCTCGGTTCTATCTGCGTGGGTGTCGCTTATAAAAAGTTGTCCAAAATTCTCGTCATTAACTAAAGCGATAATTTGACCAACACGCTTGGCATCTAATTTGTCAAAAATATCATCTAATAACAGGAGTGGAGTTACACCACTTTGCTTTTTAATAAAATCGAACTGCGCTAACTTTAAAGCAATGAGATACGATTTTTGTTGCCCTTGACTTCCAAATTTCTTTATAGGGTGACCATCAATTTCAAAAAGTAAATCGTCTTTGTGAATCCCAAAATTGGTGTATTGGTATTGCTTATCCTTATTAATATTATTTTTTAATAAGCTAAGAAGTGTGGCATCTTCTAATTGGCTTTTGTAACCTAAACTAACAACTTCAGCTCCAGCACTAATTGATTTGTGACGTTCTAAAAAAATAGGCAAAAAGCTTTCTAGAAATGTTTTTCTCTTCTCAAAAATAGCAGTGCCATATTGTGTTAATTGTTCATCATAAATATCTAAAGTATCTTGGTTGTGTGTGTTATTCGCAGCAAAATATTTTAGTAAAGCGTTTCGTTGAGAAAGCACTTTATTATAATTAATAAGTTGATTTAAATAATCTGAATCGCCTTGCGAAATTACACCGTCAATAAATTTACGTCTTGTATCACTACCTTCAGTTATAAGGTCCCTGTCTGCAGGCGAAATAATTACTAAAGGCAGGAAACCTATGTGCTCGCTAAACTTTTCATAAGGTTTTCCGTTGCGCTTTATTATTTTTTTAGCACCTCGTTTTGCACTTACAATGATCTTTTCTGGACGGTCTAATTTTTCATACATACCATCAATTACAAAAAAATCTGTGTCGTGTTTTATATTTTGCCCCGTAATAGGGTTGAAATAGCTTTTTCCGAAGGATAAATGATAGATTGCATCGAGCACATTTGTCTTTCCTACGCCATTATGACCTACAAAACAGTTAATCTTTGGGTCAAACTTAAAAGTTTCCGATTCAAAGTTTTTGTAATTTAATAAAGAGAGTTGTTCTAATTGCATTAAAATGAGGTGATTGTGTAAAATTTCCGAAGAAAAAATGAAAACTATTTTTTTTTAGTTTTCAAGATGCAAATTATTGAAAAATAAGAAATCTTTTCCCTTTTATATTATGATAAAAATTTTATTTTTGCCCCACATTAAATTAAAACTATGGCAACCTACAAGAAACGAGGCGGTAAACCAAAAACTAAGGTAGAGAAAATCGAAGAATTTGAAGACGACAGCGCTACTGCTGAAGTGTTCAACACGCTAGATGAAGGAGCAAATAAAACCGAAGCTTGGGTTGAGAAAAACCAAAAAATAATTTTAACTCTTGTTGGAGTTATTGCACTTGCAGTACTTGCATACTTAGCGTATGTAAACTTTGTACAAGCACCTAAAGAAGATGAGGCTATGGCTGAAATGTTCCAAGCGCAAACGTTCTTTGACGAAGCAACAGCAGCAACAACAGCTAGTGATTCAATTTACAATATGGCCTTAAATGGTGGTAAAGGTAAATATGGTTTCCTTGATATTATTGATAACTATGGTGGTACTAAAGCGGCTAACCTTGCACAATATTACGCAGGTATGTCTTATTTAAACACTAATGATTATAAAAATGCAATTAGTCATTTAGATGAGTTTTCTAGCGATGATGCAATGTTAGGCCCTATAGCTAAAGGGGCAATAGGTGATGCGTTTGTACAGATCGATCAAGCAGATAAAGCCTTAGGGTATTACGAAACAGCAGCTACAATGCAAAATAACGATTTTACTGCACCACGTTTTCTGTTAAAAGCAGGGATTACTGCTTTACAATTAGGAAAAGCTGATGTAGCAAAAAAGCACTTAAACAATCTAGTTGAAAACTACGCTGATTCTGAGCAAGCAGCTAAGGCTAAAGTTTATTTAGCGCAGGCTGAAGCAATGAACTAGTACTAGTATACTATTCTGTAAAACAAGGCAAAGCCGAAATTTTAAAGGGTGGAATACTACTTAAAATAAAAAAAATTATGGCAACAGTTGGTAATCACCTTTCTGCCTATGATAAAACAACAATCCCAAACGCGAAAAATTTTCGGTTTGGGATTGTTGTTTCAGAATGGAATCCAGAAATCACAAACGGAATGTTTCAAGGAGCATTTGACGCAATTTTAGATTGCGGAGGTATTAAAGAAAACATTGTACGCTGGAATGTTCCAGGAAGTTTTGAGCTTATTTACGGAGCAAAAAAAATGACACAAGCGTATGATATGCTTGATGCTGTTATTGTAATAGGAAACGTTATACAAGGAGAAACAAAGCATTTTGATTATGTGTGCGAAGGTGTAGCACAAGGAATTAAGGATTTAAATGTTCAAGGCGATATTCCTGTTATATTTTGTGTACTTACTGATAATAACAGACAACAATCTATTGATCGCAGTGGTGGAAAGCACGGTAACAAAGGTACTGAGGCAGCTATTGCAGCTATTAAAATGGCGCAACTAAGAGTTGACGCTAAATTTTAATTATTTCTGCTTTGCTAAAGTTTCAGTTTGCTAAAAGAAACAAATGCTTGATTTTCGATTTTGGCAACTGTATTCATTTTATTTGCGGAATACTTTTTGTTAAAAACTAAGGGCTACTAATATTCCTTAAAGTATGGTAAAATCCGTATTTTTGAGGAGAATACTCTAGTCTATGGGCCCAATAAAATTCACAGTTATAAAAAAGTTGAAATCGAACAATCGGTTCAACTATACACCTCGTTACTATAAGGGTAAGGAAGGAGCAGAGGATCAAAAACATCCCACTAAATTTGATGCGTATGCAGATACGTATAACGATAATGACTATGCCGGACATTGGCAAAATGCTCGCATATCAACTAGAAATAGAAATAATGTTGACTGGAATAGTACTGTGTTAATAATTGTTGCTGTTTTAATTCTACTCTTTTTAGTCTTTATAGATTTCGATTTGTCAATATTTGGAATCTAATGGCAGATGTAATTTCACTTTTACCAGATCACGTTGCAAATCAAATTGCTGCGGGAGAAGTTGTTCAGCGACCAGCCTCAGTAGTTAAGGAGTTGCTAGAGAATGCAATTGACGCGGGAGCAACATCAATCACACTTTTAATTAAAGATGCAGGAAAAACCCTTGTTCAAGTAACTGATAACGGTTGCGGGATGAGTACAACCGATGCGCGATTAAGTTTTGAACGTCACGCCACCTCAAAAATAAAAGTAGCTGAAGATCTGTTTAATTTACATACTAAAGGTTTTCGTGGAGAAGCATTAGCTTCTATCGCTGCAATTGCTCACGTAGAATTAAAGACCAAGCAAGATGTTTCAGAAATAGGAACCCATATTTGTATTGAAGGCAGTCAGGTTACTTCTCAGGAAGCAGCCGTAGTGCCAACGGGTACGACGATTTCGGTTAAAAACTTATTTTATAATATACCAGCACGACGCAACTTTTTAAAGAGTGATCCAGTGGAAACACGTCACATCATTGATGAGTTTCATCGCGTTGCATTAGCGCATCCACAAATTGCATTTAGTATGGTGCATAATGGTACTTCGGTTTTTAATTTACCTGTTAGTAATTTAAGACAACGAATTGTAAATATTTTTGGAAACAAGACCAATGAAAAGTTAGTTCCTGTTGATGAGGAAACCGAAATATTAAAAATCAATGGTTTTGTGATAAAACCTGATTTTGCTAAAAAGGGAAAAGGTGAACAGTTTTTCTTTGTAAATAATCGTTTTATAAAAAGCCCTTATTTAAATCACGCAGTGTCATCAGCTTTTGAAGGATTATTGAAAGATGGAAGTAAACCAGGGTATTTTTTAATGCTAGAGGTGGACCCTAAATCAATTGATATCAATATTCATCCCACAAAGACAGAAATTAAGTTTGATGATGAGCACGCGCTTTATGCCTTATTACGTGCTACTGTTAAACATAGTTTAGGACAGTTTAGTATTGCGCCAGTATTAGATTTTAATAGAGAATCTAGTTTAGATACTCCCTATGAATATGCAGGTAAAAGAGCTGTGGCACCTACCATAGAAGTTGATAGACATTTTAATCCTTTTAAGACTGAGACAAAGTCTAGTGGAAGATCATTAGCAGGTACTTCGTTTAGAAAAGAAAAAGCAACCGAAAATTGGGATTCGCTTTATGTAGGTTTGAAAGACAATGAGTTTTCTTCTAAAAGTGATTTAAACCCAGGTCAATTTACTTACGAAACAGAAGAGGTGACAAGTAAAATGTTTGATGATGATGCACAAGAGACTAGTTCTATAACATTTCAGCTTCAAAATAAATACATTATTAGTCCCATTAAAAGTGGGATGTTAGTAATACATCAACATTTAGCGCATCAACGTGTGTTGTATGAAGAGTTGTTAAAAAATATCACATTAAATCAAGCGGTAAGTCAGCAATTATTATTTCCATTAGAGTTGCATTTTTCTAAACCAGATATTGAAGCGCTTTTAAAAGTACGACAGCAATTAGAACATACAGGTTTTGTTTTTGCTTCTTTTAAGGATGATAGTGTTGAGATTACAGGACTTCCTGTGGCACTAGTAGAGAGCCAAGCTGGTATTGTGTTAGAGCAAATTATACAGGATATTTTAGCTGAAGTGCCAGATGCTGGCTTTAGTCAAAACGATATGTTAGTAAGGTCTATGGCTAAAAGTATGGCGATAAAAACCGGAACTAAACTATCTAAGCAGGAACAAGAGCATTTAGTAAATCAACTGTTTTTATGTAAAGAGCCAAGTGTCTCACCATCAAATAAACCAGTGATTATTACTTTAGATTCAACAGATTTAGATAAAAAATTTCAGTAGTAATAATTACTTTAATTGTACGTCTTAATAGTAAATTGAACTAATACAGTACTATATTTAAAAGTACTTAGAAATACCATTTATGGGAAGAATAACCGAAACAGTTAAAATACTAATTATTATAAACGTTATCGTTTATGCTGGTTCTATGTTGCTAGGCGATACCGCCTACAGACTACTGTCGTTGTACTATTTTGAGAATCCTAATTTTCAATATTGGCAGCCGGTTACGCATATGTTTATGCATGACCAACACAGTTTTATGCACATACTTTTCAATATGTTAGGCTTGTATTTTTTTGGACCACCTTTAGAAGCACGTTGGGGACAGAAAAAGTTTCTATTTTTCTATTTTTCAGCAGGTATAGGAGCAGCTTTAATACACAGTTTAGTTACTTATTTTCAAGTTTCACAAGGTTTAGACTTATTAGCTGGAGCAGGAATGACGCCTGTTGAAATAACTGAAATGTTACAAACGGGACAATACCGCTCAAGTATTTTACAGTCAATACCTATAGAAACTATTGAAAGTGTTTACCGCGAGTATAACACTCCTGCAGTGGGAGCGTCTGGTGCTATTTATGGATTATTAGTAGGTTTTGCTTTGCTATATCCTAATGTAGAATTGATGATGATGTTTATACCAATCCCTATAAAGGCTAAGTATTTTGTACCAGGTTTAATTCTATTAGATTTATTTTCAGGACTAACAGGTTTTTCTGTTTTTGGGCAAAATATTGCGAATTGGGCGCATATAGGTGGAGCTGCTTTTGGTTTTATTATGGCGTACTACTGGAAGAAAAATGATTTAAATAACACTAGGTGGGACTAATGAATTGGAACAATATTACATATAAATTTAAGTCTTCAGGGATTGTAATACAGCTTATAGTTATCAATGTGATAGTTTTTTTCTGTACGTATTTGGGATCATTCCTTTTTGGAATGCAACAATATGATTTAGCTTCTTGGTTTGTTTTGCCTGATGGGTTTAACGAATTTATATTTCAGCCTTGGTCTTTTATAACGTATGCATTTGTTCATTTTGGCGCATTTCATTTGTTTTTTAATATGTTATGGTTGTTTTGGTTTGGACCATTTGTGTTAAACCTTTTCAGTACAAAGCGATTTATCACTATTTACTTATTGGGTGCAATTAGTGGAGGGTTATTGTATGTTTTAGCATATAATTTATTCCCAGTATTTGCAGGTAGTAGAGGGTATTTATTGGGAGCTTCAGCAGCAATACGTGCTATTGTAGTTTTTATAGCAGCATACTCTCCTAATACTAGATTGCGATTATTTATCTGGGATATTAAATTATGGCATATTGCCGCAGTGTTAGTAGTATTAGATTTAATTCAATTACCAACTTCAGGAAATGCTGGTGGTTTGATTGCACATTTAGGAGGAGCGATGTTTGGCTATTTATACGCTACTCAACTTTTAAAAGGAAATGACATTGGTGCTTGGTTTGAAAATTTTCTAGAGTATTTTACTACTAAAAAAGCAAAAAAGAAAAAGACTCCTTTTCGAAAAGTTCATAAAAATAACAATGTTTCTGAGGTGAAGAAAAAATCAGAAACTACATTAGATAATCAGAAAAAAGTAGATGCTATACTTGATAAAATAGGGAAAAGTGGTTATGAAAGCTTATCTAAAGCTGAGAAGGATTTTTTATTCAAATCAGGAAATGATTAATTAAAGACATCTATGAAAGGATTGAGTCTTTTTGGAAAATTATTATTTCTCATCAATAGCGTAGTCGCTTTTTTGTTGGTGTTATCATTTGCGTTGCCTTATTTTCCCCCAAAGACATTTCCATATATTTCACTTTTGAGTTTAGCGGTTTCTCCTTTGATAATGCTCACCTTTTTATTTGGATTATATTGGCTAGTTCAACTTAAACGTCAGTTCTTACTTTCGGCATTTGTATTAGTATTGGCTTTTGTTTTTTTCAATCCAATCTATGAATTTTCATCACCTAAAAATGAGAATGATTATTCAAATAAACTTTCAGTAATGAGTTATAATGTTCGTTTGTTTAATGCCTATGAACAAGGAACGGACAACGAAGAGAATATTAAGAAATTTACCGAAAGCATTATAAATAGTGATGCTGATGTGATTTGTATTCAAGAATATTTCAGAGATTTTAATGTCGAATTACCAGGCTACCCATATGTGTATATTCATTACAGAAGAGATAAGTTTAAAATGGGTCAGGCAATCTATTCTAAGTACCCTTTAATTAACAAAGGCGCTTTTGATTTTGCGGGAACTCAAAACAATACACTTTATGTTGATGTTGTAGTAAAAGGAGATACTGTGAGGTTGTATAACCTTCATCTTAAATCTATGAGTATAAAGCCTTCTGTAAATTCATTACAGGATGCTGATAAAGCAATGTTGCTGGAGCGATTAGGTAATGCGTTTACTAAACAGGAGGAGCAAGTACATAGTATTATAGCTCACAGTAAAAAAGCAAAGCATCCATTTATTTATGCAGGTGATTTTAATAACACAGCTTTCTCTTATGTATACAGAAAACTTCGAGAAGGTAATAAAGATGCATTTTTAGAGCAAGGAAACGGACTTGGAACTACCTTCAGATTTGATTCTTATCCTATGCGTATAGATTATATTATGACTTCGGAAGGTTTGGATGTTGTAGATTTCGAAACATTTGAACAGACATTTTCAGATCATCATCCTATAAAAGCTACCATAGGATGGTAATGTTTTACTCTAAATCCAATTTCTGAGATTCTAAATAAGAGATTGTATTTGGACCTTCATTAAACAATAAATCCAGCACCGAAAGATTAGGGATAAAACCAATTACATTTTCAAAAACTTGATGATAGGTTTCAAAACCATGATCTTTTTCTTTTTTTGCATCAGCTAAAAAACGACCGTCTAATTGTTCTGGGTTTTTATGAAACTCTGTTGTTTTTGAAATAGATACATCTATCCCAATTAAATCTAACAATACTTCAATAATTTCCATATTAAAATCGAGTAGGGAAGTGACCTCTTTTTTAAAAAGCGGAGCTAAGTCTTCTTCGTAATATTCAAAAAATGGTGATGTTCTATAAGCAGTCTGTAGTGATTTCCAATGATTGTATAACCAAGGAACTTCATTTTCAACACAAATTTCAGAAGTCTTCTTTCTTTTGTTATCCTTGAGATGTATAATAGGGACACCTAAAAGCATTTTACCACCACTGTGCGAGATGTAAGCTCTATTTCTATAGGTTTGCTTTTGATAATTATCTTGAACTTCAAATACTACAGCATCTGCCTGACTAATTGCAACCATTGTAGCAATCGAGGGGAAAAATGTTGGGTATAATAAAACAGTTTTCAATTACGCTTTTGCTTTTTTACGTTTTCTGAATGTATTAAATACAATATATCCAGCAACAGCAATCAAGAAATACATGAAATAAGAAACTGGTTTTCCACTTCCAGAAACAGTTGTGAATAAACGTTCCCATCTAATTTTATCTAATCCTTTAGCATTGCTATCCCAACTCATCCAAACAAAAACAGGTTTTCCAACAACATGATTAAATGGTACATAACCCCAAGAACGTGCATCCTGAGAGTTGTTACGGTTATCACCCATCATCCAGTAGTAGTCCATTTTAAATGTATAAGACGTAAGCACATTTCCGTTAAGCAACACTTGAGTGCCGTTTTGAGTAATTTTATTTTCAATACCTATTTCACTTCCTTCGTAAACTTCAATAATGCGTTTGTAGAAAGGTATGCTTTCAGCTGTAATATCGACAGTTTTTCCTGCTTCAGGAATGTATATTGGTCCAAAGAAATCATTGTTGAAGCCATATTGAGGATCATTAGGGAAAATTCCTGACCCAACCTCATCTGCGGTAGATTTAGCAGAAGTTACTGATATTACATCTGGATGATCTTTGATCTGTTGGTAGGCTTCATCAGTTAAATGTGCAACAAATGTGTAGACCCCAGTTTCTTGATCTACTGAAATAGGGTACATATCACTTACTCCATAACGATCTGAGAAAAATTGACTAGGTTGATTTGCTAATCTTCCTTGTGCATCAACTTTAGTAAGAACTTTTTTAGATTGTATTTTGTAAGCAAATTGAAGCCTACCACGTTCTGGTAATTCGTTCTGTTTTCCGTTAATAAAAACGAAACCGTTTCTTACTTCTAGAGAATCTCCAGGAATACCTACACAACGTTTTACGTAATTACTTTTCTTATCAATAGGCTTATACATATAACCGGAAGGAGGTGGGCCAATATCTTGAAACTCATCAATAGGCCAGTTGAATACAACAATGTCGTTACGTTCTATTTCTTCAAAACCAGGCATTCTAAAGTAAGGAAGTTGTGGATTAGGAGCATAACTTTTTACTTTGGTTGTTGGTATTGCATCGTGCATCATTGGTAATGCAATAGGTGTCATAGGGGTTCTAGCGCCATAATGGAATTTACTCACGAATAGAAAATCACCAACTAGTAATGTTTTTTCTAAAGATGATGTTGGTATTGTAAATGGCTGCATTACATAGGTGTGTATTACAGTTGCTGCGATTACGGCAAATAATATAGAACTAACCCATTCTCCAAGACCAGTTCTAGGTGTTAAACTACGTTCTTTTATATGTGTTAAATCCTCAGTATAATTAATATAGAAAATATAAAGTCCTAAAGTTAAGAGTACAAGCCAAGTGTCTTTTGAGCTGTGTTTTCCAAAGCTTCGAATAGTTTCTACCCAAACAATTGGGAACATCATTAGGTTTACAATTGGAATAAACAATAATAGTGTCCACCACCAAGGTCTGTTAATTATTTTCATTAACACTACCGCATTGTATATTGGTATTGCTGCTTCCCAAGCTTTTCGTCCTGCTGCTACATATAATTTCCAAGTACCTAAAAAGTGAATTACTTGTATGATGACAATAAATAATAACCATCCTGACCAACTCATATTCTTCTATTTAATTCCGTTTTAATACGGGATATTATTTTCTTATTTTCTATTAATGCATTACAAATCTAAAACGTCCTGCATAGTAAATAGTCCTTTTTTATCTTTTAAAAATACTGCAGCAAGTATTGCTCCTTTAGCAAAACCAATCCTGCTTTTTGCTTTATGTGTAATTGATATTTCATCAACATCAGACTCATAAGTTACTGTGTGCGTTCCTTTGACATCTGCAATTCGCTTAGCCGAAATACGCAAACTATGATCCTTTTTGCTTTCTAATGACCATCGTTCTAGATTATCAGATTGAGCAATAATAGAATCTGCGATAGTGATGGCCGTTCCACTTGGTGCATCTTTTTTTTCAGTGTGATGAATCTCCTCAATTGAAACCGAATATTCTTTCCAAGGAGCCATTAATTTAGCCAACTTCTCATTTATACTAAAGAATAGATTTACTCCTACACTAAAGTTTGACGCATAGATAAAACTTCCGTTACATTCTTTACAAGAGTTTATGACTGAACTGTAGTTTTCTAACCACCCAGTTGTACCGCAAACTACAGGAATCTGTAATTCGAAACATTTTAATATATTTGAAACAGCAGCTTCTGGTGTAGAAAATTCTATTGCAACTTCTGCATCTTCAAGTTTTCCAATTTCAGAAGTAGTTCCGCTTTTATAAACAATTTTATGTCCAGCTTCTATGGCAAGATTTTCAATGGTTTTCCCCATTTTACCATATCCTAAAAGTGCTATTTTCATTTTATTATATATTTAAAGGAAAGACCATATTGTGCTTGACTATTAATTTCGTCTAAATTGAATTGCGGGGAAAGGGAAAGGTTGTCGTCAACATCATATTGACGTAAATGCGCATCAACATTTGCATCAATAACATTTAGTAGATAAAAGGCTAGTGATACGATAATACTTACATCCTTATTAGTTTGTGAAGTTTTTTGTGCATCGATTAAACGATCGTTCGATATTAAAGCTGTTGTTCCATCACCAAAAAACTCATCATCTGTAAAGCCTGCGAGTCTACGTTTGTAAGCATTTCTAAAACGGGTGTACTCTTTGTCATTTTTAATGTAAAAATAAACTCCAGCAGCCATACCAGCATAAATAACAGGTATTTTCCAGTATTTTTTGTTGTAAGCTTGTCCTAAACCAGGTAATGCAGCTGAATAAAATGCTGCACGAGAAGGGGCTAATGGGTCATATGCGTTAGCTTTAATAGTATCTTTAATAACTACCTTTATTTCCCTATTAATTACTAGCGAATCCTTTTGAGCGAATAAACTAATAGTAATTAAAAATACGATATAGAGCAGATTATTTTTCACCATTTAGAAGTTTAACTATTCTCTCAAAATCTTCTTTGTTTTTAAATGGAACTGTAAATTGTCCTTTTCCTTTAGGATTAATCTTTACAGAAACAGAACTATTTAATTGTTCAGATAGTTCGCTTATAGCTTCTTTAGCGTAAGTAGGAAGAGTTGGTTTTGCCTTTTTAGTCGTATTTGAAGCAGATTTTTTACCTCTTACAAGGCTTTCGGTTTCTCTAACCGAAAGTTTATCACTCAATATTTTTTCGTAAATATCAAGCTGCTCGTCTGTATCCTCTACATTTATTAATGCTCTACCGTGACCCATTGAAATAAAACCATCCCGCATACCTGTTTGTACTATAGGGTCTAATTTTAGAAGTCTTAAGTAGTTTGCTATAGTCGATCTGTTTTTCCCAACACGATCACTCATTTCCTCTTGCGTTAAATCAATTTCTTCTATTAAACGCTGGTAGGATAATGCAATTTCAATAGGATCTAAATCTTCTCTTTGAATGTTTTCAACAAGTGCCATTTCTAACGACTCTTGGTCATTAGCGATACGAATATATGCAGGTATTGTTTTTAAACCAATTAATGATGATGCTCTATAACGACGCTCACCACTTACAAGTTGGTATTTGTTAAATTCTAATTTTCTAACAGTTATAGGTTGAATAACACCAAGTTCTTTGATGGATGATGCTAATTCTCTAAGGGCTTCTTCATTAAAACTCGTACGTGGTTGGTACGGGTTCATTTCAATACTAGTGAGGTCTAGCTCTACAATGCTACCTACTACTTTGTCTGCATTTTTATCTTGTGCAGATTGTATATCGTTTGCAGGATCTTTTAATAGTGCAGATAAACCGCGACCCAATGCTTGTTTTTTAGTTGCTTTTGCCATTTTGTAATTTTACAATCGTGGTAACATTTATTTGAATTCTAAATACTAGAAATCCAATATATTAAGCTTCATTTTTAGCAATTAATTCTTCAGCTAAACTTAAGTAATTATTTGCTCCTTTACTGCTTGCATCATAGCTAATAATACTTTCTCCGTAACTAGGTGCTTCACTTAAACGTACATTTCGTTGAATGATTGTTTTAAATACCATTGCATCAAAATGTTTTTTAACTTCTTCAACCACTTGATTTGAAAGTCGTAAACGAGAATCATACATTGTTAAAAGTAATCCTTCAATATCTAATTCTGGATTGTGAATTTTCTGGACACTTTTTATAGTGTTCAGTAATTTTCCAAGCCCTTCTAGTGCGAAATATTCACACTGAATAGGTATTATTACAGAATCTGCCGCTGTTAGCGCGTTAAGAGTTAGTAACCCTAACGATGGAGCACAATCTATTAATATATAGTCGTACGAGTCCTTTAAGCCTCTAATGACTTCTTTAAGCATGTATTCACGATTCTCTTTATCAACTAGTTCAATTTCAATTGCAACTAAGTCAATATGTGCTGGAATAATATCTAAATTAGGCGAAGATGTTTGTAAAATCGCATTTTTAGCCGTGGTTGAATGTTCTAATAGTTGATATGTTCCATTTGTAACAGCTTCTACATCAATACCTAGTCCTGATGTGGCGTTAGCTTGTGGATCTGCATCAATTAATAGTACTTTTTTTTCTAACACCCCTAAAGAGGCTGCTAAATTTACAGATGTCGTGGTTTTACCTACGCCACCTTTTTGGTTTGCAATCGCAATAATTTTGCCCATGAAAATTGAAAATATAAGCGATAAAATTACAATTATTTAACCGATTTAGAAACCCCTTTTGTTAACAGAGAGTGAACAATAATTAAGGTTTATGTTAGCTATTGTTCCGAAATATGAAAACTTTGTTAATAGTACATGAAATTTAAACACTTAAAATTTCGGAAACAGCTCTATTACTGCTTTTTAGGACTATTGTAGCTGTAAACTATGCAAGGGTTCAAATTTGATGATTCAACAAGTTTGGGGTGATTAAATTCTCCAGAATAATGCATTCCAATCTTTTTCATTACATTAATTGATGGAGTATTTATATTAGAAGCTACTGAGATGATGGTTTTAATCTCTAAATTTTTAATCGCATAGTCCAAACAAGCTTTTGCTGCTTCAGTTGCATAGCCATTTCCCCAAGCATTTATAGCTAGTCGCCAACCTATGTCTACATTGGGAGTGAAAGGGCTTTCGTAAGTTTGCTTCATTATTCCTGTAAAACCTATAAAAACAGGAAGATTACTTTTTGTTTCTAAAATATCAACTGCGAAATAGGTGTAACCTTCTTTCTCATAATGCAAGTTAAACCTAGTAATTAAACTAAAAGCTTCTTCTTTTTTTAATACGTTAGGGAAGTGCTTCATTACTTCTAGATCAGCGCACATTTCCGCAAAGGGAAAATAATCACTAGCTTTCCAAAGTCGTAAACCTAATCTTTCAGTTTTAAGTATGTAATCACCCATAACGAAAGTTCTAAATATAGTATTCTAAGCTATGGAGTCTGTAAGTATTTCAAGCATTTCTATAGCAGCGTCGCTAATGCGAGTACCTGGACCATATACTGCTACTGCTCCAGCATCAAATAGAAATTGATAATCTTGCGCTGGAATAACTCCGCCAACAATTACCATAATGTCATCTCTGCCTAGGGCATTCATTTCAGCAATTACTTGCGGTACAAGTGTTTTGTGTCCTGCAGCTAAAGATGAGATCCCTAAAATATGAACATCATTTTCAACAGCTTGTTTTGCAGCTTCTTTAGGCGTTTGGAACAGTGGGCCGATATCAACATCAAAACCAACATCTGCATAACCTGTTGCAACAACTTTTGCACCTCTATCGTGACCATCTTGCCCCATTTTTGCAATCATTATACGCGGACGACGACCGTCAAGTTTTGCAAACTTGTCTGCCATTTCTCTCGCTTTCGCAAATGATGGATCTTGTTTAATTTCTTTACTATACACGCCGCTAAATGATTTAATGGTTGCTTTGTATCTACCAAAAGCTTCTTCAAGTGCATCACTAATTTCTCCAAGTGTTGCTCTTGCTCTTGCTGCAGTTATTGCTAAAGCTAATAAATTTCCAGAACCTTCTTTAGCGGCAGCGGTCAATTTTTCTAAATTAACTTTTACTTCAGCATCATTTCTATTCTTCTTTAATGTTGCTAATCTATTTAATTGAGACTGTCTAACCTTTTGATTGTCAACATCTAAAATTTGTAGTGGGTCTTCTTTTTTTAAGCGAAATTTATTTACACCAACAATTATATCTTGTCCGCTATCTATGCGAGCTTGTTTTCTAGCAGCAGCTTCTTCAATGCGTAGTTTAGGAATTCCTGCTTCAATAGCTTTAGTCATTCCTCCTAATTCTTCAACTTCTTGTATTAATTTCCAAGCTTTCTCAGCAATATCATTCGTTAAATTCTCTACATAAAAACTACCACCCCATGGGTCGACGGTTTTAGTAATATGTGTTTCTTCTTGAAGAAATATTTGTGTGTTTCTTGCTATTCTCGCAGAAAAATCTGTAGGTAAAGCAATGGCTTCATCTAATGCATTTGTGTGTAGCGACTGTGTTCCGCCAAAGGCAGCTGCCGATGCTTCTATACAAGTTCGTGCAACATTATTAAATGGATCTTGCTCTGTTAAACTCCATCCACTAGTTTGACAATGTGTGCGTAACGCAAGTGATTTTTTGTTTTTTGGATTAAACTGTTTTACCATTTTAGCCCATAACATTCTAGCAGCTCGCATTTTTGCAATCTCCATAAAATGATTCATTCCTATTGCCCAGAAAAAAGAGAGGCGAGGAGCAAATGTATCGATATCCATACCTGCATCCAGTCCTTTTCTAATATATTCTAATCCGTCAGCAAGTGTATATGCTAGTTCAATATCGCAAGTTGCACCTGCTTCTTGCATATGGTATCCCGAAATCGAAATACTATTAAACTTAGGCATGTTTTTAGATGTATATTCAAATATGTCACTAATAATTTTCATAGAAGGAGTAGGAGGGTATATGTAAGTATTACGTACCATAAACTCCTTTAAAATGTCATTTTGAATTGTTCCTGCTAAAAGCTCAGGAGATACTCCTTGCTCTTCTGCAGCAACTACGTAAAATGCCATAATAGGTAAAACAGCTCCATTCATTGTCATTGAAACGCTCATTTTGTCTAGCGGAATCTGATCAAATAAAATCTTCATGTCCTCAACACTGTCAATGGCAACACCTGCTTTTCCTACATCTCCAACCACCCGTTCGTGATCACTGTCATACCCACGATGGGTAGCAAGGTCAAAAGCAACAGAGAGCCCTTTTTGTCCTGCCGCAAGATTACGACGGTAAAATGCGTTACTTTCTTCAGCAGTCGAAAATCCTGCATATTGTCTAATAGTCCAAGGACGTCTAACATACATTGTAGAATATGGACCACGTAAGTGTGGTGCTATTCCTGCAACAAAATCTAAATGATTTAAGTCCTTAACATCTGCTTTTGTGTAATTTTTTTTAACCGAAATGTCCTCGGCAGTTAAAAATGTTGCTGTTGACTTTTTTGCTTCAGAGCTATTTTTTTCTGAAGACTGAAGCGATAATTTTGTTACATCTTTTCTATTCATGGCTCAGTCTTTCTTGTTCAATATTTTCAGATAATCTTTTTGTTACGATAGGAGCGAGGAGTGTTTTTCCTGATTTCTGTTTAAGAAACGGATAGAGTTCTATAGAGTCTTTCATCATATCCTGTTTATTGATATGTTTATTAGTTCCTAATAATACTAAACTACCATTATCAAAAAGGGCTTGTTCTTTCGCAGCACTTTCTTTAATTTTTTTCAAGATAGTGCCTTCTTTTAGTCCTTCTAAGAAACCTCCTTTTGTTTCTAATTCTTTAAAGAGAATTAATGCTTTTTCAGCCATTTCATTAGTCAAACTTTCAATGTAATAACTACCATCTGCTGCATTTGAAACTTCGCCAAAATAGCTTTCGGCTTTAAGGATTAATAATTGGTTTCTTGAAATGCGATCGCCAAACTCATTTCGTTTGTGATACAAAGCGTCATAAGGGGTGTTTACAATTGTATTTGCCCCACCAAGTGCGGCGCTCATACACTCAGTTGTACTTCGGAGCATATTTACATTATAATCGTAAAGTGTTTTGTTTCTTGTAGAAGGCGTTGCTAAAATATGGCAATTTTCTATTACACTGTATTCTTTAGCTAAAGCTGCATATAATAATCGAAGTGCTCTTATTTTCGCAATTTCAAAGAAGTAATTACTTCCTTGCGCTACTTTAAATGTTATATGAAATGGAACTGTTTTTCCACCTTTATAATTTCCGAAGAAATGATTTAAATATTCATTTGCTTGCGAAAGGCTGTAGGCTAATTGCTGTACCATTGTGGCACCACTATTTTGAAGTAGCGTTGTATCTACACTAATAATATGATTTTCGGGATGCTCTTTAAGTAGTGAATTTAGCGCTTCGTGATCTTTATGTTGATTTGTAAACCAATTACCTGTTGCAGCTAATTTACCTAATGGGTCAACATTACAAAATAAAGTGCTATTTCTCTCTGCGAAATAATAGAGTAATTTGTTAGTGAAGTCAGTGTCTAAAAATGAAAAATTAGCGTAAAAGTAATTGTTTTCAATTTCAATATTTCCAAAAAATAAGTCAATATCAAAAGGACTGTCAGCTTTAAAAACTAATGTTTGAGCGCCTCTTTTAAGTGAATCTATAGCGATTGATGAAGCAATTTCTTCATTGTCAATAAATACTTCTTGTCCAATAAACCATTCGGTTGGGTGACCCGTAATAGGTTTTACTATAGGTGTTTCGTCGTTGTGGTAAAATGGTTTTACGTGAATTCCTTCTAGACTTTTATAAATAAGTGTGTCGTTATAATCTGCACCTTTTAAATCTACTTGTATTTGTTGTTTCCAGGCTTTAGCAGAAACAGCGTCAAATTCTGAAAATAGGGTATTGATCATGTGGTTTAATGTTTTACATTTTCCCGAAGTATTACTTTAAACTGTCTTCGTTTTCAATGATATAAATATCTTCATTTTCCTTCTTTAAATAGTATTTTTCTCGAGCAAATTTTTCCATCTCAGTACTATCTTTCATTTTTTCTATGAAGGCTTTGTCTTTTAATATTTCGGCTTTATGAAACTCTTTACTTTCTTCAAGAGCTTCAATGTCTTCATTTAATTCGTTATGAAAAAACCAATTGTTCGCATCGAAGAAAAACATCCAAATGACAAATAGTACGAGAATGAGCGCATATTTATTGCCCAGCCATTTAATCCACCATTGTTGTTTGACTTCTGAAATTTTCATAAATTATAATCTGTTGGCTATAATTGTTCTAAGAACATCTACCGCTACGGTATTGTACCTATTTGTTGGAATTATAATATCAGCAAATTCCTTAGTAGGCTCAATAAATTGCTGGTGCATAGGTTTTAATGTTGTTTGGTAACGACTCAATACTTCATCGAGATCTCTTCCTCTTTCTGCTATATCACGTTTTAAACGACGTATTAATCGTTCGTCACTGTCTGCGTGAACGTACACTGTTAAGTCAAACATTTCACGAATGTCTGGGTGAGTCAGGATTAAAATACCTTCTACGATTACTACCTTTTTAGGATGTGTAGTCGTAGTTTCTTTTGTGCGATTATGTTCAACAAAAGAGTAGCTAGGTTGTTCAAATGATTTTCCTTCTTTAAGGAGTTTTAAGTGTTCAACTAGCAAGTCGAAATCAATCGAAATGGGGTGATCAAAATTAATGGCAACACGCTCCTCATAACTTAGATGACTAGTATCTTTATAATATGAGTCTTGTGAAATTACACAAACTTCGTCAACAGGTAATTGTTCAATTATTTGATTTACTACTGTTGTTTTTCCACTTCCGGTTCCGCCTGCGATACCAATAATTAGCATAATGAGTTTTTTACAAAAATACAGTTTTAACTATGTAGCAAAAGCCTAGTGAGGATTACTTTTCAACACTTGCAACCTCTTCTACAGTTACTATGTTTTCTTGAGTATTTCCCCAACTATTCATTATATAGTTCATTACATCAGCAACTTCTTCATTGCTTAACCCCATAGGTTGCATAATATTATCGTACATTTTTCCATTTACAGTTATTTCACCTTTCAGTCCATATTTTACGGCTTTTATACTTTCAAGTCTTTTTTCTGTTAACCAATTTGATCCTTTTAATGGTGGGTAACTACGTCCTATTCCTTTGCCTTTAGGGCGGTGGCATTGATTGCAGAAATTTTTATATACATCAGCTCCTCTTTCAATACTCATTTCTAAAGGAGTTTGCATAATTTCCTTTTGTGAGCCAATTGCGACAGTTTTTGTTTTTTCGGTTTTATTATTACAAGAACTAAATCCGAAAATTATGAGTAAGAGTAGGAGTAGGAAGTGTGATTTCATTAATTAATTTTATTTTTTATTTCTGTGGAACTAATTTGTATATCCCGTCGCCTTCAACTGCTATATAAATATAACCATCAGGTGCTTGTTTAACGTTTCTAACTCGACCTATATCTTCAGCAATCTTATTTCTATTGATTATTTTTTCTCCATCTAATTCTAGAAGCTCAACATAATTAAATTTTAATGAGCCTACTAGTAAATTATTTTTCCAATCTGGATATTTATCTCCACTTACAAAAGTCATCCCGCAAGGTGCAATGGAAGGAACCCAATAATATACTGGTTGTTCCATACCATCCATTTCTGTTTTATTGGTGAATTTGGTTCCGCTGTAATTTACTCCATAACTTATTAATGGCCATCCGTAATTTCCACCTTCTTTTAAAATATTTACTTCATCGCCACCTTTTGGTCCGTGTTCGTGAATCCATATTTTTCCGGTTAATGGATGTTTAACCATACCTTGGGGATTTCGATTACCGAAAGTGTAAATTGCTTGTTTAGCATTTGGTTCATTAACAAATGGATTGTCTTCAGGAATACGGCCGTCGTCGTGAAGCCTGTAAATTTTACCTCCATCTCTTGTAATATCTTGTGGGTTTAAATCACGTTCACCGCGTTCACCAATTGAAAAATAAATATACCCATCATTGTCAAATTCAATTCTAGATCCAAAATGCTGTCCTTTTGTAGTATTAGGTTCCGCTTTATATAATTGCTCTATTGTAGTGAGTGACATTTCAGAAGAAAGTTTACAACGTATTAATCGTGTATTTCCACCATCACCCTCACCCAAAGTAGATGCGTGTGTAATGTAGATCCAGCCATTATTAATATAATTAGGGTGTAATTTAATATCTAATAAACCACCTTGACCTCTGTTATATACCTCTGGTACATTTGTAATAGATGTTTTTTTTCCGTCTTTAAAATGTATAAGCTCACCACTTTTTTCTGTAATTAACATAGCGCCGTCAGGTAACCAAGTCATTCCCCAAGGGTTGCTTAGATTATCTACAACTTTCACTATTGAATATGGTCTAGATTCAACAGGTTTTAAAGCAATATCATTATCTTTTTGTGAAGCGGGACAAGCTGCTAGAGTGATAGCTAATGCTAAAAGTATTAAAATTTTCATCACTAAAAGTTTAATTTTAAAGATACGGAAAAGGGCTTAAATAAACACATTACTAATAATTGTGGAAGGAAAATATTTTAAACCGAAATACTAATAACCTTAAAAATAAAGCACAAAAAAACCAGTCTAACAAAAGACTGGTTTATTAAGTCGGGGTAGCAAGATTCGAACTTGCGACCTCCTCGTCCCAAACGAGGCGCGATAACCGGGCTACGCTATACCCCGAAAATTCTGAATGCAAAATTAATACTTTCTTTAAATGTCACAAGATAAATCGGTATAAATTTTAAAATCCGAACCCAAATCCTATTTGAATTTGTGCCTCTTCATCCGAAACAAAATATCCTGCATTGAATGCCAGTGAGTTAAGGGTGCTTAACCAAACTCCACCACCAAAACTATTGTGCCAAATATCTGAATTATCATCTTTTTCCCATACACGACCGTAGTCAAATCCACCATAAGCTCCTATTGTAATAGGTGCTGCTGCAGTAACAATTCTAGCTAGTCTTGCTTTTAAATCACTACTTTGGTAGAAATAGGTGTTTCCTGCAAAACGCTCATTTCTAAATCCTCTTAAGCCGTTGTTTCCACCAATAGTGGGAGCGTGGTAGAAGTAGAAGTCTGATCCATAATTACCAAAATTAGCTTTTACCTCAGCAGTTGTTGCTAAAACTAGATTCCCTGAAGGAATAAGTTTTTCTTGCCATCCCACCTTAGCTGAAACATAAGTGAATATATTACCGCCATCTTCTATATTAGATTTAAAACCTGTTGTTACTCCAAGGTAACGTGCTTTAGTTGGAAAATCTTCTGCATCTTGGTTTTTATATTCAAATACAGCTTCTGCTCCTAGGTAATTTTGATTTTCAAATACTTCATCATTTAACTCAGGATTTCCTGTTGTAAAAAAACGTTCAGAATCGTCTTGAACTTCAAAAGATTCGAAAAGTCCGCGAACGGTTAAATATTTTCCAGCAAATCCAACATTGAGCATTTTTTGTCCAGTTCTAGCTCTGTTAAATTCTCTTTCGGTTGTGTCAGCATCGTAAGTTGTTTCATTTCCAAAGCCAAAAAAGTTGTTTGAGAAACTTTCATTTGTAAAATAGGCGCCAACTTCTAAATTCATTTTAGGGAAAATATTTGCAAAAATACCTTTGTAGCTTAATTCAACTGCTTCAAAATCGAAGAAGTAATTTGCTGTTATTTGGTGTTGATATCTAAACGGATTACCATTAAATCCATAGTTTGTATAAGTGTCTTTTAAACCTAAATATAACCCGTCATCAGTTCTAAACCCTCCAGATGGTAAAAGGATATTGTTGTTTTCCTTAAACTGCCTCCAGTGAAAAGTATTAGTTTCGTACTTATTTGTAAACTGGTGTGCTGGTGTTTTATCTTCAAATTTGGTTTTTTCGTGTTTCCAATCGTACACTTTAATGCTTCCGCTAGTTTCAATATCAAATTTATCTTTGCCGTAACCACCTATTAAGCGAACCATAATTTTATTACTACCATTTCCACTTACAGTAAATTGATCATCATCGTCTAGACCGTAAACCCAAATTTCTTTAGTTTCTTTTTTATCAAAAGTTCTATCAAAAAATACGGTGTCTTTTTCGTCTTTAAGATTTCTTTTTAAAACTACTCTTGTTTTGCCTTCTGGCATTCTTGTAACTTCAATTTTGTCATCTTTATTTGTACCGTGTATTGCAACCGTTTTGTTTAAATACTCTCCATATTTGGATGCAATTTTATCAAGATTAGCAAGTCGTCCTCTTAATTTTTCCTTGATATCTTCACTTGCTTCGTCTTGTACTTCCTTAGGTAGGCGATTAAATGCTTCAGTAATCGCATCTTCTGTAATCATTGATTGAATAGCTTTTGCTTGTGCTTCCCATTCGCTACTGTCAAATTTATTAAGTAATGCACGATCTAGGTTATTACCCTCTCCGTTAAACCATTTTACATCTTTAATTTTAGTGTCATAAGATTGCCAAAATCTAACATCTGGTAAGAATAATTGTATTGCAGGGATTGCAATACCATCAAATTTTGAGAATGCTGCATCACGATCTCTAGGAACAGGTAAAAATCTAATATCATCTTCAGTAATTTCGTATTGTGCCCATCTCCATTGATCTTCGTGGCGATCCCAATCTCCAATTAGCATATCAAAAATACGTGCACGAATCATTGCTTTTTGGTCAATAGCATATTTTTCATCTTCCTTTAATTTTTCAAATACATCTGTACTGCTTTCAAATTGTGCTATTTCTCCATTTCCTGGATTCATACGGTTATAACCTTCAAAATCTTTTTGTGCGTCATTAGGTCTCTCTTCTATAAAGTATAATTGGTCCCCATAAGCATCACCTAAAATTTCAAAACCTTCTTGTTTAGGCAGGTAATAAAGTGACGTATTACCGTGATTTACTCCAGCAGCTTTAGCTAATGGATTTATAACTAACTGCATATATGGATGTGTAGTTGTAAAAAAGTCGTACACAGCAGTTTCAGCGAAGGTTCCTTCGTATTCTTCTTGTGAGTAAGAGACTCCTTTTACTTTGAAACGAAGAAATTTCAAAGCATTTTTTTCTAAACCTCTCATTGCGTATTCTTTTCCATTAGGTCCGTCAAGTCTAGCTGAATATGATTGGTGACCACCACCTGCTTTTTGAACAGAAAGTCCACCATAGATGTTTTTTAGAATAGCTACGTCAGCAGTAACTGGCTCACCATAATATGTTCTGTATCTACTTCCCCAAATAAAGTTGTAAAATCCTGATTTATTTAATTTTTTCTCATCTGTAACTACAGGAACTGTTTTAGTTCCATTAGCGTTTGTTGGTGTTGTAAATAGGGTTGGTTTTTGGGGTAGAGGTTCGGTTACTTTAAAAGTTTTTTCGCCTTCACTAGTAACAAATGTAACTTGCGATGAGCCATCTTTGTAATATTTCAGTATTGCAAAACCTTCTTTACCGTGCGTATATTTACCTTCAAACTTAAGTTCGCCCCCTATAGTTGTAATATTATCTTCTTTACGTTTTGTAACGCTTGCGCCACCCATTGAGCCACTAATAATCTGGTGTGTATTTCCACCTTTTAAATATTGTAAACTTTTTTCGTGACCAGATACTAGTGTTACACGATCAAGTTCTTGAACAAGTGAGCTAACTTGAACTCTTAAATCTTTGTAGCGTTCAAAAAATATTTTTTTAGGTGAAACACCACCCATATAATTCATCCCAAACATTCCATTAGTGTATACAGGGTGATGCATAACTATAATCAAATTTTTACCACGGGCATCTTTAATTTCTCCTTCAAGTTCTTCAACAAAACGACGTCTTGTAACGATATCAGTACATTTACGATTGATGTCTTCCACACGATCCCAGTTTGTGATATACCAATTAGAATCTACATATATAATATTTAACGCGTCATTAATTTCGTCAACTTCAATTGGACACACGTTATTTGGTTCAACTTTAATACCTTTTAATTCTTTATCTTTTATAAAGTTTTCAACCCATTCAATTTCTTTAGAATCAAAACTAGCCCACTCGTTGTCTCCTGGTATAAAACGTGTTTTTCCTTTGAAATTTTCAATTATTGCTAATTGGGAAGTAATAATGTCAATATTCTCCTTTTTATTTTCAAATGCATCGGAAATATAATCTCCCGTAAATAGCAATGTACTGTTCTTGTCAGCTTTGTTTAAATAAGAGTTTAATACATTTAGATTTTTGGTAGATTCAGATACTGGTCTGTTTCCAACACCTCCAGCAATAAAAAATGTATGTACTGCATTATCCTTAATTGATACTTGATTAGCATCATTAGCAGTTTGTGGATTATAAGAGGCACAAGCGCTTATAAATAGAACTAATGCTAAAGCGAAAAAAGGGGTTGTAATTCGTATAGTAGAAAATTTAATCATTTGGTTGTTGGTTTGTTACGTGCGATAAAAATACAGCGTGAGATGTTACTAAAGGTACTCTTTATGAATATTTTAGGATTAATAACGAGTGAGTCCTTGTGTATAAAATAAAGCGATAACTGTTATTGAAAATTACTTAGTTTATAGATAATTGAAATTTTTAAGTCTCATTATCAATTGATACCTTACTAAGAAAG
The DNA here is from genome assembly GCF_008974325.1 of Patiriisocius marinus. GTDB lineage: Bacteria > Bacteroidota > Bacteroidia > Flavobacteriales > Flavobacteriaceae > Patiriisocius > Patiriisocius marinus. The sequence continues at coordinate 136,506 of NZ_BKCG01000002.1, forward strand.
TGCAAACCTTTTGGAATGCACTTTACTTAAAATGTATGTATTTTTTTAGTTACTTGGTTGGATACCAATCAAGTTGGATAATTTCAATTGAAGAGTTTCCATCGTTAACTAATGCTTTGAACTTTGCAACATCGCTTTTCCCATTAGTACCTCTGTAATGGTATGGGTAAACAGTTTTAGGTTTAAAATCTAAAACTGCACTAGCAGCACTTTCAACGGTCATTGTGTATGGTAAATTCATACAAACAAAAGCAACGTCAATATTTTTTAGAGAACGCATTTCTGGGATGTCTTCAGTATCACCAGAGATATAAACACGTTTTTCGTCTTTCTCAATAATGTACCCATTTCCTCTTCCTTTTGCGTGAAACTTTAAAGCTTCTTCACGAAGGTTATACATTGGTATTGCTTCAAAAGAAAAGTCTTCTAAGTACCTTAAGTTTGTACGTTCACCATTTGCTAATATTCTAGCTTTATGACTTAATTTTTCTGGAATTTTGTCAGCTACAGCTTGAGGTGTCATTAGATATGTGTTGGGCTGCATTACAGCTTCTAAAGTTTCAATGCTCAAATGATCGCCGTGTATATCGGTAATAATAACTAAATCTGGTTCAGGTTGGTTTTCAAAGGCAGCTGCTCCTCCCACTGGATCGATATATATAATTTCGCCATCCCATTCCAGAATCATCGAAGCGTGAGAAATAGGCGTAATATTAAAACTTTTTACGGTGTTGTTAATACCGTAGGCTCCTCTGTTAGTGATTTCTTGAGTATTTGCATTGTTATTGCAGCTTACAAGAGCTATAGAGAATATTATAAAAATGAATAGTTGTTTCATATTGAAAATGTAAGGAACAAAACTAACTGCTATTATTTAAACATTGTTTTAATAAACTATTAAAATTTCATAATTATTTAGTCAAAACACTTGTAATTAAATATGAAAGTACTTTCCCTACTTGATTAGGATGAATTTCTCTGTTAGGAGCACCTTCGCATAAATGTATGTATCCACAATTTTTATTAGCTGAATATTTCTTAATAAATTTAATACAATCAATCACGCTAAAACCAACGGGAGACAATGCACTACTTCCCATAGCCGAAATAGCATCGAGGTCTATTTCAAGTCCGAAATAGGATATGCATATAAAATCATTAATTTCATTAGTTATCCACTCTTCAGTTTTAATTTCTGAAATATGCGTTTCATCAAACCAAGAATATTGAACCCTATTTTGGGACATTCTATCTATTTGATGTTGCGAGGTGTACTGTTTATGTAATCCGTAAATAAAATAATTATTTAAGTAGCCTTCTTGTTTTGCGTAGCTAAAACCATTTCCGCTATGTCTATGTTCCAAAGGTCTAAAATCGGAATGTGCATCAAAATTTAGGGCGTTTACTTTTTTGCCTTTAGCAAGTGATAAACCTTTCAAATTTCCGAAGCTATTATTATGCCCTCCACCAATAATAATAGGAATTTTTCCTGCTGAAACTACAGCCTCGACCACTTCACTTACTTTAATATCTATACGGGAAACTAGCGCTCCTAATTTTTCTAAATAATCTGTGGTTTTCGAATCTAAAGTGGAGGCTTCCTCCATTTCTAATCTGCAATCTACTTCGCCTAAAATTAATAATTGTTTAGCATTAGTAAAACTGTTTTCCTGCATATTGCATAAAACATTTAAGCAGGATTTCCAAGCATTTGAAGATCCTGAAATACCGTGATTTGCTCGAACTCCAATGTCCTCTGGAATTCCAATAAGGACATATTTTTGTACTGTGTTTTTTAGTAGAGTGTTAGCTTCTAAAGTAGCTGCCACTTCGCCAAATTTTAACTCTAAATCACGCAGATTAGTATATTCTGCAAGGGTTTTTTGTGAGTATGTAATTAGGTGGTTCATTCTAGCGTTTTCCCTTTAAGTATTACTTGATCTATATTATTGCTACCAAAAGCATAGGGTAAAAATCCGTAGCTAGGAATCTTTTTAGTAATCAACACATTTGCCACTTTTCCTTTCGTTATGCTTCCATGTGAGGCACTTAATCCCATTGCATAGGCTCCATTTATTGTAGCGGCGTTTATTGCTTCTTCTGGTGTTAACCTTATTTTAATACACGCAGTGGCAACTACAAAATTCATATTTCCGCTAGGTGTAGAACCAGGATTGTAATCTGTTGCAAGTGCGAGTGGTAAACCTGCATCAATAATTTTTCGTCCCGGTGTATAAGGGATACTTAAAAAGTAAGAGCAGGAGGGAAGTGCTACTGGCATAGTATTACTACCTTTTAATACTGAAATATCATCATCATTTAAAATTTCTAAATGATCTACACTTAATGCATTATGTTTTACTCCTGCAGCAACTCCTCCAATAGCATTAAATTGATTAACATGTATTTTTGGACTAAGTCCGTGCTTTTTTCCAGCTTCTAAAACGCGTTCGGTATCAGCAACGGTAAAGTAACCTTCCTCACAGAAAATATCTACATAGTCTGCTAGTTTTTCTTCTGAAATTTTCTGCATCATTTCACCACATACAAGATCGAGGTATCCATCTTTATTATTTTTAAATTCGGTAGGGATTGCGTGAGCTCCTAAGAATGTTTTCTTAATTTTTATAGGGTAGTTTTCGCCCAATTTTTTTGCAACTCGGAGTATTTTTAATTCGGCTTCTGTTGTTAAACCGTAACCACTTTTAATTTCGATAGCACCTGTTCCTTGTTTTAAAATTTCTTCTAAACGAATGGCAGATTGACTATATAAATCCTGTTCGCTAGTTTGTTGTAACGTTTTTGCGCTATTGACAATTCCGCCACCTTTTTCAGCAATTTCTTGGTAGCTTAATCCATTAATGCGGTCTACAAATTCCTGTTCTCTATTCCCAGCATATACTAAGTGGGTGTGACTATCACACCAAGATGGAAGCACCATTTTTCCTGTACAATCAATAGTTTTAAAACCTTGATAATCTGGCATATTACTCATTGGTCCATAGTCTGTAATAAGCCCATCTTTTAATAAAAGCCACGCATTTTCAATTAGTGGTAAGCTTTTCATTTCAGCACCAGAAACTTTATCAATGGAGTTATCTCGTACTTGTAAAAGTTGTTTAATATTTCGGAGTAGTAATTTCATAGTCGTGTAATAGTAAGGCGTTTCGTTGAAAATTAAAAGCCTTCTTTTTTTGAAGGTTAAATATACTAAAGGAACGCGGAGGTGTTGACCATAATTTTACTTTTTTTCATTTTAAAATATCGGTACCTTAGTGCCTTAAAAATAGGCTACATGAAAACTAAGAATATTGGGATAAATACAATTTGCACACACATAGGCGAAGTGCACGATGAGCAGTTTAAAAGTGCGATATCACCCTTATTTATGGCTACCTCATATTCCTACGATGGTATGGATGCTAAACGTTATCCACGTAGTTTCAATTCGCCTAACCAAGAGGCTTTAAGTAAAAAAATAGCAGCATTAGAAAAATGCGAAGCAGGAATGATTTTTGGTAGCGGAATGGCAGCAATTAGCCACACGCTTTTAGCTTTACTAAAAAAAGGAGATCACATCGTTTTTCCTGAAACACTTTATGGCGGGACCTATAATTTTATAGTGAAGGAGTTGTCAAAATTTGGCATCGAATACACCTTCGCAAAAGGTTTTAAAAGAGAAGATTTTGAGTCTGCAATAAAACAAAACACAAAACTTATTTATACCGAAACGCCCAGTAATCCATTAATGAAGTTAACCGATTTAGCAATGATTGCTGAGTTGGCTAAAAAGCACAAATGTCTATCGATGATTGACAATACGTTTGCGAGTCCCATTAATCAAACTCCGGCAGATTTTGGCATTGATATTATTATGCATAGTGCCACTAAATATATGGGTGGACACAGTGATATTAGCGCAGGAGCAATTGCATCTTCGCAAGAGCTGATTGATAAAATATGGGCGACGTCTATAAATTTAGGCGGACATTTAAGTGATTACACCGTTTGGCTTTTAGAGCGTAGTATTAAAACGATGGCACTCCGTGTACAACAGCAAAGCCGAAATGCTAAGAAAATTGCAAAGTGGTTAGAAAATCATCCACAAGTTGCTAAGGTGTATTACCCAGGCTTAAAAAGTCATCCAGATTATGCCTTAGCTAAAAAGCAAATGAAAGGGTATGGCGGAATGTTATCCTTCGAATTAGTGAAAGGTTTAGACGCTGTGGGGTTTATGAGAAAGCTTAAACTAGTAAAATATTCCATGAGTTTAGCAGGTGTAGAGTCTACAATCCTTTCACCTGCCGAAACATCTCATTTTTTATTAACTCCTGAGGAACGAGAGAAGCAGGGGATTAGTGATGGGCTTTTGCGTTTTTCTATTGGAATTGAGGAAGTGAAGGATATTAAAGCAGATTTAGTTCAGGCTTTTTCAGTGATAAAATAAAAACCTCTCAAATAATTTATTTGAGAGGTAATAATAATGATCACTTTTACTTTAAATCATTATTCTAAAACTTTCACATAAAGTTCGTTATATTCTACATCATCAATTGTCAAATAAAATGGTTCGATTTCATTTCCATTTAATTTTATGTTTGTATTAATAGTAAATGGTACATAACTCTGCACCACTTTAATATGTAATGTGTCTATAGTGTTAATTGACTGTTTTATTAGATAATAGAATTCTTCTTTAATAGTTTCATTTTCTAATGGAGATTCTTCTCTTGTTCTATAAAATTCTAAATTAGTATAATCACCGAAACAGTTAGAATTTTCAGGGTATTTAACTTCATAGACTGCTTCTGGATAAAAATTAGAAAGACCTTCGCTAATACCTAATTTTCCCCAACCAGTAGGGTTTTCAAGTTGCCCATTCTCTAATATATTTAGTTTATTTAAAATTTCTGCTACATCATTTGGTATATTGTTTTCAAGGGATGATGGTGAAAACGCGATTAAAAATATAGAAACAAAATATATTCCAGTTCCAATATTTTTCGTTTCTATAATATTGCTGTTGTAACTGTTTCCTTCACTAATTTTATTACCAAAAATATCATAGATAATATATTGAAATCTCTGACCTTTAGATAAATCTTTAGAGTAGATTTTAAAATTACTGCTTGTTGGATTTGGAAAAATAGAAAATTCTTGTTGGTTAAAAGAAAAACTAAAAGGTGTTATTGGGCTTTGTTCATAATTACCGCTATTGTCTACACAATTTTCTAAATGTGGTACGTAAGATTGTGCTGTTATATTAGTTGAGCAATAGTTTTCTATTAGGCATTCTATATATGTTTCATTTGTTGTAGTAGCTTCAATTTGAATTTCAAGTACTGAAGTACCTTGTCCTTTAATTATAATAACACCATCAACTGTCCAGGCGTAATTTGCTCCACTAAAGTTTGGAACAGAAAAGTTATATTGAGTGCCAGGGCAAACAATATTTGGACTATTTATCTCAAGTGTATCTATACCATCTATGGTTTTCACTGTCGTTTTATGACCACAATTAGTTTCTAATATTAAACTACCTCCGTCTATTCCAGTTTCTTTAACAGATATATTTGATAAACTACCACTTCCTGTTGCACCAATACTCCCTACTATACTTATGCTACCAGTTGTACTCCAAGAGTAAGATGAAATATTTTGATTAGAACCAGTAGCTTGATAAACATTAGTTTCATTGGGACATATGAATGATGCTCCAGTTATATCAATATTGGGATGGTTAGCGTTAAGCAGATTTGCGTAATAATGCATAACGCCCATTTATGATAAAGAAAAAATTAGTAAACATGAAACTGTGGATTGGCTCATAATATTATTAGTGTCTGGTAGCCAGTTATCTCCCCAATCATCAGTACCTCCTGCATTGTAAATACAATCCTGAACAGAAACATCTCCTGTCTGGTCAGGATCACCTAGAGTGTCACAAAGTCTATCTCCATTAGTTTCACATTTTAAATCTCCAACTTGGCTTAAACAGAATGCTCCTTGTGTTTTCGTTCTGCTTACCGATTCTTGATAACAATTACCGCAGTCTGAATTATTTGGTTGGTTACAGCGTGATTCTTGTGTGTGCATTAGTCCAAAACAATGTCCAATTTAGTGAGCAACGATATTTGGTCTATTTAAAGAATTAGCGGAATTTAATCTAAGAGCAAATGAATATGAATTTCCTTCTTGTGTATTACCATCACCATTGTCATCAGGGAAATTTGCTTTACCTCCCCAGCCTTCATTGTGACTTATAACAAAATGCATATTTAAGGCGTTTGATAAACGATTAATTAGCGTATAATCTTCAAAGTCTTCTTGAGACCCACCATTTGTGGCAATTTCTGTATCATCAATAAAAGTAACATCGCATAATGGATACAATTGAATATTTGTTCCTTCAAAAAGAATATTTACATCATCGATTAAATCAAACGCCCCTTGCACACTAGTGTTTCCAGAACCATTATCCATTCTGTAAATCCATATTTTAATTGGGATTTCTCTTATTGCAGATTCTGCAACACGATTTTGAGACCTACTTATTAGATCCGGTAAAATGATTTCACCTTCTCCAATGTAATCACCTGCATCACTAATATTAAACAAATAGTCCTGTGGAATATTAAAACCATTTTCGTTTAATATGTCAATGGCTAATTGATTATTCCCTACAAATGGGTCTTTTAATTAAAACTCTTCGCTTGAACTAGAGTTACAACTAACCGATTTGACTTCTTGACTGAAACTATTTGTAAATAATGTAAGACTAAAAATTAATGTAATTATTTTTTCATGAAATATTTTCATGTCTTGTTATTTTTATTCAATTTAGCAATATTAAATGGTCTTTGAGATTAATACATTGTTAAATTACAATTATGAAACTAGATATATTAGCTATAGGCGCACATCCCGATGATGTTGAAATGAGTTGCGGTGGTACCATCGCAAAAGAAATTGCCAATGGTAAAAAAGTGGGTATTTTAGATTTAACTAGAGGTGAATTAGGTACGAGAGGTAGTGCAGAAATAAGAGATAAAGAGTCTGCAAATGCAGCAAAAATACTTGGTGTGCATATGCGACATAATCTAGCTTTTGCAGATGGCTTTTTTGTGAACAATGCAGCAGCACAATTAGAAGTTATAAAAATTATTAGAAAGTATAAACCCGAAATTGTTTTATGTAACGCTGTTGATGATAGGCATATAGATCATCCAAAAGGAAGTAATCTTGCAAGTGATGCTTGTTTTTTAAGTGGTTTACGTAGAATTGAAACTATACACGAAGGAAATCATCAACACGAATGGCGACCAAAACTAGTGTATCATTATATTCAATGGAAAGATAGTATTCCTGATTTTGTTGTTGATATTACTGGATTTGAGGATATAAAAATGAAATCTATCTACGCATATAAAAGTCAGTTTTTTGATGCTGAGAGTGAAGAGCCTTTAACACCAATAAGCTCTAAAAATGCAACTGATAGTATGGTATATCGCTCTAGAAACTTAGGAAGATTAATTGGTACAGAAAGTGCAGAAGGCTTTACAGTAGAACGTTACGCCGCGGTAGATTCAATTTTTGATTTAAAGTGATATTTTTTTAATATTTCTGTTGTTCATAGAAAGCAAATGTTTTATATTTGCACCCGCTAAAGTATTTAATGCTTTAGCAACATTGCTAACTCTTGTGAAAGAGCGCTACATGGTGGTTGTAGCTCAGCTGGTTAGAGCGCTGGTTTGTGGTACCAGAAGTCGCCGGTTCGAACCCGGTCTTCCACCCTTAAAGAGTCTTTCTTAACTGAAAGGCTCTTTTTTCGTTTATAGAAATTGGAGATAGAGGAAAAAAAAGAAATGAGTAAGGAGAAATTTGATTCACATCGATTTTAAAGAAAGAACAATATTTAAAATAAAAGCACAAAAAAAATCCCAACTAGATATTCTAATTGGGATTTTATATTTTTTATTAAATACTATATGTTACTGTCCTGCAACTTTGTCTGCAGTAATTCTTTTAGAACGGTTAGCTATTTCCCAAGCAGTTTGGAAAATTAGCTTTGTTCTTTTTTCCATTAAATCGTATTCGATTTTGTCTGGAGTATCTGAAATTTTATGGTAATCTGCGTGTACACCATTAAAGTAAAAGATAATAGGCACATTGTTTTTTGCAAAGTTATAGTGATCACTTCTGTAGTAAAAACGGTTAGGGTCGTTTTCGTCATTATAGGTATAGTCTAATTCAAGATCACTATATTTTTTAGCAACTTCTTCACTTACTTCGTGTAGTTCTTGACTTAGTTTATCACTTCCTATTAAATAGATGTAGTTAGGTGTATCTGCTTTGTCTGGGTCAATACGACCTATCATATCTGTATTTAAGTTACAAACAGTATTTGCTAATGGGAAAATAGGGTTTTCAGTGTAATAACGAGAGCCATATAATCCAATTTCCTCACCAGTTACGTGTAGAAAAAGAATTGAACGCTTAGGTCCTTTCCCTGCTTTTACAGCTGCTTGAAAAGCTTCTGCCATTTCTAACATAGCAATAGTTCCGCTACCATCATCATCAGCTCCGTTAAATACATTTCCATCATCATCCATCCCTACGTGATCTAAATGTGCAGAAAGAACAACAATCTCGTCAGGAAATTCACTTCCTTCAATAAATGCAACAACGTTTTCTGAATCTGCTGGAGTTTTAAGTCTGTCTAAAAAACTAGCAGGAACTGTTTGGAAATAATTATCACCCCCTAAAGGAGATTTAATACCAAGTGATTTGTAATAGTTTTTAATGTATTCTACCGCTTTCTTTTGTCCGGCAGATCCCGTCATACGCCCCTCCATTTCATCACTTGCGTAGAAATATAACATTTCAGACAGCTCAGCTGAGGTAATGGTATTTGCAAATTTTTCTGAATCAGTTTGATTAGAATTTGTAGTTTTTTGCGACGAATTACAAGATAATGTAAGTGCAGCTAGTAGTGTTACGACTATGTATTTCATTAGTGTTATAATTTTATAATCTGCAAAATATTCAATTTCTTACAGTTATTCTAAACTGTAGGAAACCTTTTTAAAAACTTTAACTAGAGCTACTTTAATACACTAATAAAAAAGGGCGAATGTTTATCTTTGCATAAAATATACAAACAATGAATATTGAACAATTATATACTGGATGTCTATCTCAAGGGGCTTATTATATTGAAAGTGACGGAGAGGCTGTAGTTATAGACCCTTTGCGCGAAACTGGTCCTTACTTAGACAGAGCGGAAAGAGATAAAGCAACAATAAAATATATTTTTGAAACTCATTTTCATGCCGATTTTGTAAGTGGCCATTTAGAACTATCTAAAGCAACAGGAGCACCAATTGTTTTTGGTCCATTGGCAAAACCTTCATTTGAAGCACATATAGCAACAGATTCTGAAACTTTCAAAGTAGGAAAAATTACTATAAAAGCATTACACACTCCAGGACATACTATGGAGAGTACTACTTATTTGCTAATTGATGAAAATGGAAAAGATCACGCCATATTTAGTGGAGACACTCTTTTCTTAGGCGATGTTGGAAGACCAGATTTATCACAAAAAGGCGACTCGATGACTAAAGAGGATCTTGCAGGTTTATTATTTGATAGCTTACGAACTAAAATAATGCCTTTAGCAGATGATGTTACAGTTTACCCAGCACACGGTGCAGGTTCAGCTTGTGGAAAAAACATGATGAAAGAAACTGTTGACTCGTTAGGGAATCAAAAGAAAATGAATTATGCTTTGAGAGCAGATATGACTAAACAAGAATTTATTGATGAAGTAACTGATGGACTTTTGCCTCCTCCAGCGTACTTCCCATTAAATGTTAAAATGAATAGAGAAGGTTACGAGGATTTAGAGCAAGTAATTGAAACTGGAACAAGAGCTTTATCTCCAGAAAATTTTGAACGTTTAGCTACAGATGCGGGAGCGTTAGTGCTAGATGTACGCGGACAAAAAGATTTTTTCAAATCGCATATACCTCGCGCTATATTTATTGGTATAGATGGAGGGTTTGCACCCTGGGTGGGCGCTTTAGTAAAAGACACTAAGCAACCTATTTTATTGGTTACTCCAGAGGGTAGAGAAGAGGAAACAGTAACTAGATTAAGTAGAGTAGGTTTTGATAATACCTTAGGTTTTCTTGATGGCGGACTTAAAGCTTGGCAAGAAAGTGGTCGCGAAATAGACACTATGGAATCTGTAAGTGCCGTTACTTTAAAAGAGCAAATTGAAAATGGAGCACCTGTTTTTGATGTTAGAAAAGATGGTGAGTTTGAAACTAGTCATATCCCTTCGGCAAAACATACTTCATTAGAATTTATTAACAAACATCTTGATGAGTTTCCCAAGGATAAACCATTTTACATTCACTGTGCAGGAGGATACCGTTCAGTGATTGCGGCTTCCATTTTAAAGAGTCGCGGCATACATAACGGAATTGACGTCGCAGGAGGTTTTAAGGCTATTAAAGAGGCTGATATTACCATTGAAATTCAATAGATTTTAAAAAAAGGCAGAGCCGAAATATTAATGAATTATACAATTGTTAGTTGATTAAAATTTTGGCGAAAGCCATACATTATTAAATAGTTAACTCGTAATTAATCTTGATAACTTTTTTAAACACAAAAGAATATAAATCACTATTTTTAGCAACCAAAAAATAGAATAATACAAAGCTATGAGCGATACTATAGAAAGAATTAAATGTTTAATTATAGGGAGTGGACCAGCAGGCTATACTGCTGCAATTTATGCTGCCCGTGCAGATTTGAAACCTATTATGTACACTGGTATGGAGCCAGGAGGTCAATTAACAACTACAACGGAGGTTGATAATTTTCCAGGTTACCCAGAAGGTATCGATGGTCCTTCAATGATGGTTCAATTACAACAACAAGCAGAGCGTTTTGGTACAGAAGTGCGTATTGGGATGATTACATCAGTCGAGTTTAGTACTGAAGTTGGTGGAATACACAAAGCGGTAGTTGATAATAAAACACATATTGAAGCCGAAACTGTTATTATTTCTACAGGAGCTACAGCTAAATATTTAGGATTACCAAGTGAACAAAAATTACGTGGAGGTGGAGTTTCTGCTTGTGCGGTTTGTGATGGTTTCTTTTACAAAGGCCAAGATGTTGCTATTGTAGGTGCTGGAGATACAGCTGCTGAAGAAGCAACATACCTTGCAAATATCTGTAATAAAGTGACAATGCTTGTGCGTAAAGATTATATGAAAGCGTCTAAAGCAATGCAACACAGAGTTACTTCTACACCTAATATTGATTTACGTTACAACACAGAAGTCGATGAGGTTTTAGGTGATATGGTGGTTGAAGGATTGCGTATGAAAAACAATGTAACTGGTGATAAAGAAGAAATCGCTATTACTGGATTATTTATTGCAATTGGTCACAAACCAAATACAGATATCTTTAAGGGGCAACTAGATATGGATGATACCGGTTATTTAATAACTAAAGGGAAGTCAACTAAAACAAACCTTCCTGGTGTTTTTGCAAGTGGTGATGTACAAGATAAAGAATACCGTCAGGCAGTAACTGCTGCAGGTACAGGTTGTATGGCAGCCTTAGATGCAGAACGTTATTTAGCGACAATAGAATCACACAATGAAGTAGAGGCGTAGTCCTTAATAGCTTTATTAAGTATATAAAAATCCGTAGTCTTTTTAAGGCTACGGATTTTTTTGGTTTAACAAAAGAGTGCTAAGATATTCAATTTTTAAAATCTGTTAAATTTTTCCTTTTCATAACTAATAAGTTAAGTGTATTTTTTTTGTATATTTATAACACTTTCTATAACAGAATAGTATGAAATACATACATACAAACACGCGATTAGTTAGTCCACGCAGCTTTTTCATACTAACATTTATAATTCTATTACACACCCTAATCATACAGCAATAAAAATTAAACAAGTTGAAACTTCGTTAGGGTATGTTAATATCCAAAAATGCTATGATAATTTTAATTTGTCTCCTACTGGTGGTTCTGTAACAAAGTTTAATGATAATATTATTAACACGAATGTCACAATTACAACTAAAGATTCTTTACAAATAAATAGCGACACCATGATAGATGATCTACCTCAAGGACTGTATAAGGTTGAAAAAATATATAATGATGGGGCGATAGAACAAACGGTGATTTTAAAGGAAAATAAATAAATTTATTATGAGATATATTTCAGAAAAAATTTTAGTATTTTCTTTGCTTTCATTTTCTACTTCATTTAGCCAATTTAGTGAGCAGATTGTCATATCTACAGAATCTAATGGGCCACGTAGTGTGAACATTGGTGATATTAATAATGATGGTTTTAAAGATGTTATTGTTTCTTCTAATTGGGATAATACCGTTTCCTGGTATGAAAATTTAGGTAATCAGGGATCATTCAGTGATAAAAACCTTATTGGTTTTGCAAATTCAACTATCTATTCAAGTTTAGCAGATATAGATAGTGATGGGGATCTAGATGCATTAGCAATAAGTGGTTCACAGGATAGGGTATATTGGTTTGAAAATACCGATGGACTAGGTAGTTTTGGTTCACGGCAAATAATAGCAATTAATTTTGATGGCGCATTTAAGGTGGAAGGGGCAGATATAAATGGTGATGGTTTTATGGATGTTGTAGCATCTGCTATGAACGAGTTGCAAATTTATTGGTTCGAGAATATAAATGGCACAAATACCTTTGGCCCCAAGCAAGTTATAGCAAATATGAATACAGTAGGAAGGTATTTTAATCTTGTGGATATTGATAATGATGGTGATATAGATTGTGTTTCATCATCTGTATCTCCGCAAATAGCATCTTGGTATAGAAATGATGGCTTGGGTAATTTTAGTAGCCCTATTGCAATAGCTGGCGCAGGTCAAGCTGTAAATGCACTTTATTCAGCAGATATTGACGGTGATGGCGATATTGATGTTATCACTGGCTCTATAGGAGATAATCAACTAGCTTGGTATGAAAATCTTGATGGTCAAGGTGCTTTTGGTGGGAAAAATATTATTTCAAATGATGTAATCGATATTTGGTCAACATTTACAGCTGATTTAGACAATGATGGTGATATCGATATCATTACAGGTTCAGCGAATACTCTTGTAGATGTATCTTGGTTTGAAAATTTAGATGGTGAAGGTACTTTTGACACTAAACAAATTATTACTACTGATGTGGAAGGAGTTGTAGCTGTAGCTGCTGGGGATTTAGATAATGATGGTGATATAGATATTGTTTCTGTATCTCAGTCAGATAGCAAATTAGCTTGGTATAGAAATAATACCATCTTAAATAACGATGTTTTTTTGTCAACCGCTTTAAAAATTTATCCAAATCCTGCAAACACTGTTCTTAATATTGAATTAGATACTGATGAAATAGATGATGTTGTTATTTATAATTTGCAAGGGGTTGAAGTTTTAAAGGAAAATAAAAATTTAAAGCAAATAAATATTGGAAACCTTTTAAAAGGGATTTATTTTATAAAAGTTTCCACTAATCAAAAGAGTACTACTTTAAAATTTATTAAAATCTAGAGTTTAGACTTGAATTAGAAAATTCCTTGAAGCTATTAAACTTCAAGGAATTTTCTAATTTCTACAATGTTATATAACTACATTTTTCTTACATCTCCACTATAATTTTTGTTTTCAGATTTTACTGAAGGATCACCATAGTAATCAATTTGTCCACCACTTGTAGCTTTAGCTTCAAGTTTGTCCTTTACATTTACTTGAATATGACCACCGCTTGATGCTCTTGCGTTGCACACAGCACTTAATACGTTTTCAGCATTAATATGTCCACCACTAGAAGCTTTAGAACGGAGTTCTTTAGTTTTCCCTGTAACTTCTACATTAGCGCCACTACTAGCTTCTAAATATAATTTTTTAGAAAAAACCGAAGCTTCTAACATTGCACCACTACTAGCATCGAGTGTTATATCTTCATTTTTAATCTCATCTTCAACAATTACGTGAGAACCACTGCTAGCGCGAACTTCATTTAACGTAGTGTATGTAACAAATACTTTTTTAGATGAAGCTCTACCTATATTCCCGTCTACGCCTATACGTAACATTCCGTCTTCCACATAGGTTTCAATTACTGCCATTAAATTGTCGTCTGCTTCAACAACAACTTTTTGTTCTTTTCCTTCTTTAAGAAATACTTGTAATCCTGCACTTCCTTTTACACGGTCAAAATCACGAATGTTATCTCGTTCTTCAGTGACCACATTTCCGTTTCCATTTACTTTATTTAAGTTAATATCCCACTGGCAAGAAACCGCCGTAAAGGTGAGAACGCAAATGAATAATAATTTAATTGCTTTCATAATTTTTGATTTTAGTGGTTATTAAAACTGCTCAGTTATTGTTGTTTCTTTGGTCTTCAAAGAATCGTTTACAATTACTTTCACTTCTTTAATTTTATTGGTTTTAATATCAAGACTTTGGTTAACGTCATCTTCCCAGTTTTCGGCAGGAATGTTGTTATCTTCATAACTGTCATCATCCATAAAGTCATCAGTAGTAATGGTGTTACTGTTGTTTGTTTCTGTAGTATTTCCGCAGTCTAGACAACGTGTTCCATTTGCTGTAATTAACAATTGTTTTCCTTCATCACCAACATCAAGAATGTCTCTATATCTTGAGTCGTTTTTATGAAACGATCTTGTATTGCTGTCTGCAATTAACGTAGTATTTACAGGTAAGTAAAGTACTATTTCTAATTCTTGATCGTAAAAACGATTGGTTACATCTGATAGGAAAAAACCATCTAAAACAAGTGTGTTGTTACTATATGAATAATTGTAGTTTATCGCTTCTGCGCGTTCCTTTGCGGCATTGTAATTTTTACCTTCAGCAGAACGTTCAATTACTAAACTAGCTTCATTTTCGTTAGTACTTCTAACAATCAATCTAATATCTGACGAATATAAAACTCGGTCACCGTTTTGATCTTTTTTTATTTCAGAACCACCACTTCTATACGCTTGGTATTCAAACAATTTGTTAGAGTTCATAGCTAAGTTAAAAGGCTGCGATTTATCTACGGGCAGGCTTATTTCGGTTAAAGTGTTATCCTCGTAAGCACGTTCGCTTGCTTGTCTAATTCCGAAAATTGATAAGCCAATAATAGCTCCAATCCAGATAATGAATAGTGTTATTTTAGCGGGACTACCAATAGTTTTAATATTTGGAGCTACAATTTTTAATCCTAAAATAAATAATATTATTAATGGAATTCCTGCAACTATTGCTATTAATAAAGAAGCAAGCCATATTGGTGTGTTTGTACCTTCAAAGAAGTGCATAAACTCTGCGCCACCGCCACCGTTAGATATTCCTATAGTTCCGAAGGCAAATATTCCAACAATTAAACCTACAAAAGATACAAGTCCAATAAGCATGATAAAGAGGCCAAAGAATTTTAAAAATACTTTGAGTATCGCAACGATAACACTACCAATACTTTCGAAAAAACTAGCTGATTTTCGCTTTGATTTTTCCATGTATTTATCATAATCAGCATTTTTTATGCTGTCTGATACTGACTGATAGCCCTCTTTAAACTTTTTTTCAATATTAGATATATTGATTGGTTCGCCCGTCATTTTAAGTTTCTCACTTGTAGACTCAGCACCTGGCACAAGTATCCAAAAAAGGATGTATGCTAGAATTCCAAATCCACTAGTTAAAAATGTTAGAAAAATCCATCCAAGTCTAACCCATATGGCATCTATTTTTAAATAGTGTCCAAGTCCAGAACAAACACCAGCAACAAACTTATTGTCGATATCTCTAAAAAGCTGTTTATGGCTTGCAGATGTTGTGTAGTCTCTTTTAGGGGCTTCATCAGTGAAGGTTTCTTCACCCATAATATAGTCTTCCGGTTGTCCCATTACCGCTATAACTTCATCTACTTCTTTAATAGAAACAACTTGTGAGTTACTTTCTATTTTTTCAGAGAAAAGTTCAGAGATTCGTGCTTCGATATCTCGTATTATTTCATCACCGCCTAGAGGGTCGCTCAAAGAACGTTTGATAGCATCTAGATAGCGTGATAATTTTCCAAACGCATCTTCATCGATGTGGAAAAAAGTTCCTGCTAGATTAATATTGACTGTCTTTTTCATTTTTTGGCTTTTGTATTGGTTACTTTAGAAACGGCCATTTGTAGGTCGCTCCATGTGCTTGATAATTCGGTTAAAAATAGATTCCCAGTTTCAGTGAGATCATAGTATTTTCTTGGTGGTCCACTTGTAGACTCTTCCCATCTATAAGATAAAAGGCCCGAGTTTTTTAAGCGGGTAAGTAATGGATAAATAGTACCCTCTACAACCAGAAGTTTCGCGTCTTTAAGGCTATCAAGAATATCACTTGTATATGCTTCACCATCTTTTAGGATAGAGAGAATACAATATTCTAGCACACCTTTACGCATTTGTGCTTTTGTGTTTTCAATATTCATTGTGTTATTTTTTCTTTACAAAATTGTTCGTTTTTTAAGGTTACACACAAGTAGTTGTCTTTGCATGTATTCTCTTCACTTGTTATTTCTTGTTGATCTATTTTTAGATCATAATTAGCTACTTGTACTCCTGTAAATTGAAGGGCTGCAGCTAGGATGAGGTTGATTAGTGTGTCCATAGTTATAAGTCTTCTTCTGAAATGTTCTCTTCGGAAATTATTTCGTCAGTTAGTATTTCGGGTTGGTTAGTATTGGTTTCAGTTGGTATAAAAGGTATGCATAAAGGGTATTTGAAATATTCTCCTTTTGAAGCTTTAATTGTTGCTGTTATTACGTAGTACAATTCAAATAGAAACAGTCCTAAAAATAACATTCCAAAAACAAATAGTAAAGTAATATAGCCTCCTAAATTTCCTAGTGCATAATTATGGTCATTATATGAACTATTATCTATTGTATCAATAAGTCCAATAAAATCTGAAGCAAAAATGGCAACAAATGGAAGGCTTAATAAACCAATTCCAAAAGCATAAACTAAAATGCTTAATTGAAAATTTATGACTTGTTTTCC
This sequence comes from Patiriisocius marinus, assembly GCF_008974325.1. Lineage (GTDB taxonomy): Bacteria > Bacteroidota > Bacteroidia > Flavobacteriales > Flavobacteriaceae > Patiriisocius > Patiriisocius marinus. The sequence goes on from NZ_BKCG01000002.1 coordinate 153,644, forward strand.
ATGATAATCTAAAAATGGCTTCTCTTTATGTAGTGTCCATAATAGTAAAGGAGCAAAAAAATTAGCGAATGGAAAGCAGTACTTTAAAAAGGTACTACCATGCATTAAAGCGCCTATATTTTTATTATTTTCAGTAGTTGATTGTTCCATAGCCTATTAATTTCTTATACAAATATATGTCTTTAAAAAGGTATTATGTTACGCATAGTACTAAAATTAACACAATATTAACATTTGGTAATTTATTAAAGTGCTGTTTTATAGTTGTTTGTGTGTTTTTGTAGCGTTTGATTAAAATTAGCATAAAAATTATTCCATTAAAAAATTGAACAATATTTAGGGGTATATTTGCTATCTTCGCTAGAAACTTAGAATAATATGATGCCCACTCCTGCTAAAATTAACCTATATACGATGTTTAAATTACCTTCTGTTTATTTAACAGGTATTAGGGTAAAAGAACTTTCAGATAAAACCTGTGTAACATCAGTAAAGCATAGGTGGATTAATCAAAATCCTTTCAAATCTCTTTTTTGGGCTGTACAAGGTATGGCTGCAGAGTTAAGTACGGGTTCAATGGTTATTGGTGGTATTGAGGAAAGCGGAAAGTCAATTTCTATGTTAGTAGCTAACAATAAAGCAACTTTCACTAAAAAGGCTAGAGGCCGTATTAATTTTACTTGTAATGATGGTCATCTAATAAGGGAAGCTATTAAGGCGACTGTTGAAACTGGAGAAGGTCAAACCTTCTGGATGAAGTCTACAGGAACTGATCAAGAGGGAGATATAGTTTCCGTTTTTGATTTTGAATGGACAGTACGATTGAGGGCTAAGTAGTTGTCTTTTAGCGTATTGTTGAAAACTTTTTTTATTATTTAGAATCAATATTCGTTTGTATTGAAATATTTACTATCTTTAATCGTCTATAAATAAAAACATACAGCCTATACAGAAAACACTACTCTATTAACATTAAATTAAGTTACACTATGGCTAGAGCAATGTTTGACTACACGAAAGCAGTCTTATCAAAAGTTAGTTTTGACACTACACTTTTTTGTAAAGAGCTTCAAAAAGCACTTTCAAGATTATTACCTTATGAGATTGAGGAATTAAAAATCTGGGTAGATTCTCTCGTTAAAACTAATCCACAATTAGATCAATGTTTGATCTATTTAAATCCATAAAAAAAAGGCATCTTTTAAATAAGGTGCCTTTTTTTTATTTGTATAAATGTATATGCTATTTAATAGGGCTCACAATTTTTACATCTTGAAAACGAATAGCTCCTCTTACCACACCAGCGATAACATCGTACATAGCATTAATTATTTGAAGTTTTAATTCATTTGTACTATAAATAAGACTTACCTCTCTAGCTGGAGAAGGCTCTTCAAAATACCTTAATTTTGATAACTGTCTCTCAGGAATATCAAGTGTGTGTAAATAGGGTAGAAGCGTCATCCCTAATCCTTCATTAGATAATTTTATAAGTGTTTCAAAGCTTCCACTTTGTAATTGAAAGTGATCTTCAGAAATGGCAGCATTTGATTTACATAAGTTGATAATTCCATCTCTAAAACAATGTCCATCTTCAAGTAACAATAAATCATCAAGATCTAAATCATCTACATTAATTTTTTCTTTTTCTGATAGTTTATGTCCTTCTGGTATATATGCTACAAATGGTTCGTAATAAATTACACGTTCTTTAATTTTTTCTTGCTCTAAAGGTGTTGCTGCTATTGCTGCATCTAAATGACCTCTTTTTAATTTTGAGATAATTTCGTCTGTGGTAAGTTCTTCTATTTTTAGTTGAACTTTAGGGTATTTGTTCGTGAAGTTTTTTAAGAACATAGGTAGTAAAGTTGGCATCACAGTGGGAATAATACCAATTTTAAATTCTCCGCCAATAAACCCTTTTTCTTGGTCTACAACATCTTGCATGCGGTTTGATTCATTTACAATACTCTTGGCTTGAGTTACAATTTTTTGGCCAATAGGGGTTAACTCAATAGGTTTTGTACTTCTGTCAAAAATGACTATTTCAAGTTCTTCTTCTAATTTTTGTATTTGCATACTTAATGTAGGCTGCGTTACAAAAGTTTTTTGTGCTGCTTTGGTAAAGTTTTTAGCTTCAGCGACTGCAAGAACATACTTAAGTTGGGTAATAGTCATTTTGTTTAAATTTAAAGCAAATATAATTATTAATGATAGTTAGGCAAAGCAAAAAAGTTTTTCTTTATAGTAAAATCCCGCTTAAGTTATGTACTAACTTAAGCGGGATTTTTAAAATATAGTATGTAGTCTTATAATCGTATTTCCATTGAAATAGCTTTATTAGTAACGTTAAATTTTGCTGCAGACCAGTTAGGAGGCCCATAACTCATTGCGTTATTAGAAGCACCATAGTCCTCTAAAGGCATACCGTTAGCAGCAAAGTCCATTATCTTATTATCATTTTTATCGTGAAATATGGTGATAGCGTAGGCTCCTGATGGTACATTTTTAAATGTAACTACTGCTTTTCCATCTTTAATTTCTCCTACTTGGCCTTGTATGGCTTCAGCTTTCATAAAGGTTGTTTCAGTATGTAACCCAAGTATTATCTTTCCTTGTGTTGAATTTGAAGGAACTGTTACTGTTATGTCTTGACCTTTAGTAGTTACAGATTGGGCGTTTGTGATAATAAATGTTAGACTAAGTGCGATTGATAGGATAATTGCTTTCATAATTATAGGATTTAGTGGTTCGTATTATTTGTTGAAGCAAAGATGCAAGGAACTTAAAGTTTCAGAAAAAGGGAATAACTGAATTGTTATATTTTATTGCTGAAATGTTAGTTTAAAAAAAATTGCGCAAACAATTCAGTAGTTTGCGCAATTTTAATTAATAAAAATAATATTAGTATTTCAAAAATTTTAAAGTCTCAATTTGATGATTATTGGTAATTAATTTTAAAAAATAGAAACCACCTGGTAATTGCTCGATATTTATAGAGAATGTTTTGGTAGTATCAATATTTTTTGATGAAATGAGTTTGCCAGTGATTGTATAGATACCGTAATTTAATATGTTATTATTGCTATTAATTGTTATAGAATTTACTGCGGGGTTAGGTGTTAAACTAGATTTTGAAATACTATTAGAATTTAAAGATAATATTTCATTACTATATGTCGCACTATTTCCTTCACCATTATTTATTTCTAAAAACAAAATGTCATTTTCAGAAAAAATAGCATAACTAAAATCATTTTTTGCTAAACTAGGAGAAACATTCGTGTTGTAATATATCGAATTATGTGCTTGAACAAATTGGAAATTATCACCTCCGCAAATCCCTAATAATACAGTGCCGCCATCATCCATTAATGTAAATTGATCGTCAGAAATGTACATATCAATTAATCCCTGTAAATATTCTTGACATATTGAGGTTTCTACGTTTATTACAGTGTTATCCATAAAAAGAGTTGTGTTTTGTAACTCTTCTGGAGTAACTATATCTGTATTATCAATTGTAAGTTTTTGCAGAAACCATTCATTTTCTGTTAGTTGAGGGTTTTGGCTGCTAGTAACAAAACAAATCGATAAAAAAAGTATTGTGAAAATTTTTCTCATTTTTTTAATTTTTATAAAGGTATTTTGAAGAAACTATCTCACCATCACAAACTAGAGCAATTGCATATATGCCGTTTTCATAATTTGTTACATCTAGATTTATTGTCGTTAATGACGGGTCAATAATATAATTATTAGAAGTATTATTGTTAGTACCAACAACCATTATATAAGCAGAAGTAGCTTCATCAGCAATGTAATTTATTGAAACAGTTGAATTAGAGGGATTAGGAGCTAAACTCTCTATTTTATATGGATTCACTTTTATTTTAACTTCATCATAGTCTTTGTAACCATCACTATCAGAAATTATTTCTAAAGTATAAGTTTTTGTGACATTTGGAGATACTGTTAAGTTTTCTCCAGTGTAAATTAAATTACCCTCAGGATCATACCAATTATACTGAGCAGCCTCATTTATTTGCGCAGCACTTATAGTAACTGATTCATCTTTATCAATTTCTTTATTATTGCCCGCCTCAGCTTGAAAATTAGGCCGAGGATACTTATTTATAACATATGTTTCACCACCAATAATTTCATCATTGTTAGAGTCTCTTTGTATTACGTGGAAAGTATAGTTTTGTGTTTCATCTTTTTTATCTGTTAAAAAATTGAAAGATATGTTTATAGCGCTATAGCTATTCGGTGGTAAAATAATATTATTTAAATTTGCTTTTTGATTGTTTACTATTTTATTATTTGGAGTCTTATCTTCTGAAAAATTGACACTTAATGAACCTCCATTTTCCCAAGAATCTAGAATTGAATTGTCCATTTGAACTATAATCTCTGCTGCTTCGTATAGTGGTTTTATTCCAGAAATAGTATCTGTTACAAATTCTAAATAGGAACTTTTTGATGAACTTGTTGAATTTCCAACACCAATTACTCCACTTATATCTGATGTAACATCTGAAGCTATGTCAACAACTGTTGTATTTTTCCAAGCAATATTATTATTGTTCATCACATTTTCAGTAATAGATGTTCCTTCAGAAAAAGTCATTGGATCATTATGTGTATCAATTCTACCTAAAAAACAAAAATGCCATTTATTAGGATTTATATTTTCATAATCATCTGGATTTGGCATATCATTCCATGTAAATTTTATTAATTTAGATTCACCAGGTTCTAATATTGGTATTGTCATTACTCCTACTTCATTACCCATTAGAATATCTTGATTAGTAACTGGATCGGTTATGTATAAATCTCCAGTCCAATGAAGAGGCCAAGTTAATTCTGTATTGGCCTTAGCCCAATAAAGTCTAAGATTATCAGTACCATCTGATGTTATACAACTATTGTTAGTGATTCTAACATAAACAAAATTGGGCAAATTATCAGAATATTCAGGATTTTGATGAACTGATATTAAATCTCCATCGTCTTGATTTCTGACAAATATATCTTTACTTCTCCAAACAAAATCAGTTTCTATGTCAGGTTCCATTAGTAAATCAATTTCTGAATTCTGCATTGCTAAATCTAGACCTGGCTTGGGATTAACGATACAATCAGCTGTTTTTACTGCTCTAAAAGCATTAATTCTGCCAGTGCCAATTAATCCAAGATATTGTTGATTATAAGGAATATAATAAATATCATCTGCTGTGTCTTTTATAATATCTTTAACTTCGGCTGGAGTAAAATTAGGATTGATTGAAAATAAAAGACCAGCTAGAGCGGTAACATAAGGTGTAGCTCCAGATGTGCCAACATTTAAAGAATAACCCATTGGATAAACGGCATAATCTTCTGTAGCAGCTAACGTTAAAATACCAGGTGCAGTTACATCAACTTTATCATTTCTAGTGTGACCACCTTGACCATATTCAGGCCTACCTGCGTGACAATCTTGCCAAGAACTCCACCAAAATGGAGTACCGTATGGATCAGTTAAATTATGATCTTCACCAATGGGTACTCTAGAACCGACTGATGTAACGGATATTGTAGAGTCATAAGATGCAGGATAATAATAAGTATTACTATTAGAATTTCCAGCTCCCGCAACAACAAGAACACCATTATCTTCGACTTCAGCTATAACTTCATCAAGATCTTCCTTAAATGGACTGTTTTCTGAAAAAATCCAGCTACAATTAATCACTCGAACACCGGGGTATTGGGAAAGTTGTAGTAGCCCATTAATTAATGATGCTCTAGAAATTGTTGAATTTGAATCACTAAATGCGGTTGCAAATACTACACTTAAATCATAACCGAGACTAGCCATACCTAAATTATTACCTGTATTTGCATTAATAGCACTTGTAACTCCTAGCCCATGATTAACATTATTTTGATTAATAATTATATTATCATGAATTTGACCCAAATCTTCGTGATTATTATTAATATTGGTATCTACAACCCCAACAAGAGTATTTGGATCACCAGTAGTTACTGTCCAAGCTAATGGAGCTTTAATTAAATCCAAACTAGTACTTCTACCTCCTGTAATTATATCTATGTAATCATCGGGTATAGCAGTAAAATTTTGATTCAGTAAAACATCTTGGTTATCTTCAATTATTAGGTTAAATTTATTTACTTCTACACTTTGTCTAACGTCATTTATAGGACTGTTTTTTTCTAAAGCAATCAAGTATACTCTTTTTAGTCTTGGTGTCTCCGCAGTTGGATATAATTGTTTAAACTCAAATAAATTTTTAGAATTTAATTTAGTTGCAAAATTATTGTTACTCATATTTAGAGTGATAGTCTGATTATCATTTATTGTTTTCTGAATAATACCTAGTTCACTACCCTCATTTATTTCTAAATAGTAATAATCAAAGTTCTGTGATTGAGCAAAATTAAATACGACAATAAAGATTAGGCATATTGATTGATGGGGGGGTAAAGTTAAAATTTTTCATAATAAAGGTATTGAAGTATTAGCGGGGAGTCATCATAAAGATAGTAATTTTTTTTAAAGTTTAAATTTACCTTCAAATTAGATTTTATATTATAATCTAATAATACTCATTACAAAATCCCTCTCGCCTTAATTTCTAAATACTTATTAATTGTATTTACCGTTAAATCTTCTGGAGAAGTTAAAATGGCTTGAATGCCTCGTTGTTGTAACTCACGTAAAATTACTTTTTTATCAAACTCAAATTGTTGCGCAATAGTTTGATCCATAATATCACTTGTAGTTTCAGCTTTTGATTGAACTAAGGTTTTAAGTTCCGTATTTTCAAAAAAGATAACCACAAGCACGTGTTTTTTAGCAATAACTTGTAAATAAGGAAGTTGTCTTTGTAATGATGATATATGTTCAAAATTAGTGTACAGTAGCAGTAAGCTACGTTGTGTAATTTTACGTCTTACAAGCGATTGTAAAATTCCGTAGTCTGCATCTAGATATTTACTGTCCACGTTATACAGCGCCTCCATTATAGTCATTAGGTAGGTTTTCTTAGATTGTGCTGGTAAAAAATTACCTAGTTTATTTGAAAAATCTATTAGTCCTACTTTATCTTTTTTCTTTAGTGCAATGTTAGAAAATGCTAGAGCACTATTGATAGCGTAGTCAACAAGTTTTAGACCTTCAAAAGGCATTTTCATAACACGGCTAGTATCAATAATACTATAAACTGGTTGCATTTTTTCATCTTGAAATTGATTAACCATTAATTGGCCTTGCTTTGCAGTTGCTTTCCAGTTTACGGTACGTACATCATCTCCAGGAATATATTCTTTTATTTGTTCAAATTCCATGGTGTGACCTATTCTTCTAATTTTTTTCAAGCCAAGATGAGATCTTCGGTTATCAATTGCTAGAAAATCGTATGCTTTCATTTGGATAAATGATGGATATACTTTTACTAATTGTTCATTATTAAAAGTATAGCGCTTTCTAACTAACCTTAAGAAGGTAGTTGTATAGCAATTTAAATTTCCGAAGTGATACTCACCACGATCAACTGGTCTAACATCATAGGTGAAATTAGCACGCTCGTTACCTTTTATTTGCAGTTCTTGAAAGAAATCGCGCTTTTGAAATTGAACAGGTAACTCATCCACCAAAGCCACGTGAATGTTGAAAGGGTGTTTGTTTTGTAGCTGAATAATAACCGGATTTAAATCACTATTTGAAAATTTATCGGGAACTATTCGGTTTGCTATAAGTCCTTTAGTTGTAAAGAGCATTACCATTTCTACTAAAACCAGAATGCTTAAAAAGAATACAATAATCCACAATATTCCATAGATGCTATTATACCAATAGGAAGCTAAAAATAGCGCTATAAGTACAGCTAGCACATAAAAGAAACGTGGCGTTAGGTATAAGGATTTAAAGAAATTAATCATTAATTATCTTGGGATTTCTACAGATTGAGCAATCATATCTATAACAGCTTCTGGTGTCATTCCTTCCATCTCTCGCTCTGGTGAGAGAATGATTCTGTGTCTTAATACAGGCGCTAAGGCTTTCTTAACGTCATCTGGCGTTACAAAATCTCTTCCTTCAAGAGCTGCGAAAGCTTTGGCAGCATTCATTATTGCTAGTGAAGCTCTTGGTGAGGCTCCTAAATAAAGATGTGGGTGATTACGGGTGTTATGTACAATTTGAGCGATGTACATAAATAGCTTTTCATCAATTAATATATCTTGTACTTGCAATCTAAATTTCTTTAGACTTTCAGCATTTAAAACACCTTCAATTTCATCTTTTGGCATGGCGTTTTTGCGTGCATGATGGCTTTGTAAAATTATTACTTCTTCTTTTAGTTTTGGGTAATCAACTTTTATTTTAAATAGAAAACGGTCTAATTGTGCTTCAGGTAATGCATAGGTTCCTTCTTGCTCCACAGGGTTTTGAGTGGCTAAAACCATAAATGGATATTCCATAATATACCGTTCACCATCCATTGTAATTTGGCGTTCTTCCATTACTTCAAAAAGGGCTGCTTGAGTTTTAGCGGGAGCTCTATTTATTTCATCAATTAAAACAATGTTAGAAAAAATAGGCCCTTTTTTAAATTCAAATTCTGAAGTTTTCATGTTTAGAACTGAAGTTCCTAAAACATCACTTGGCATTAAATCTGGTGTAAATTGGATTCGGCTAAAATCGGTTTTCAATGTTCTTGCAAATAATTTAGCAGTAATTGTTTTAGCTATTCCTGGAACACCTTCAATAAGTACATGGCCATTTGCAAGTAAGCTCACAATTAAAAGTTCAATAAACTCTTCTTGGCCAATAATAATTTTAGCTAATTGCGTTTTAATTTCTTGTACAGCATTTTTAAGCTCTTCTAAAGGAATACGATTGTTAAATTGTACATCGTCGTTAGTATCTTCAATATTATTTTCCATCCGTGTGTTTTTTAAATTCTGAAATAGTATGGTAAAGTGACTTTAATTGCTCTTCTGTCACGATGTTTTCTTGTTCAATTTGTGTGAGTAATTTTAATACGTTTTTAGTATCTTCAACGGTATTTCCACTTCGTGCAGCAACTTCGTTTACAAACTTTGTATCTAATATTGTGGTAGAAACACGCAGTCTAGTTCTAACATATTCCATGAACATACTCACTTGTTTTTTGGCAATTTCATTGTATTGTTTTTTATCGTAGTACATGCCTGAGATAGTTCGAGTATATTCAAAAGATCTATTGGTATTTGTCTTAAGTATTGGAATGCTACGTTGTTTACGTTTACCTTCAAAAAGCACAAAAAGTATTACACCAATTAGCAGTAAGTAATATGCCCATTTAAAATATTTATTAGCTAATAATAAATGAAGTGGCGATATATTAAAAGGTTTTCCTGTTTTGTAATGTGCGTCCCAATAAATAGTATTTTTAGTGTCTATATAGGAAAGTACTGCTTCGGTATAAGCTATGTTTTCATCTTTTTCAAGGAGAAAGTAATTACTGAAAATTTCAGGTTGTAAGTGGATGATAATTTCTCCATCACCCCAATTTTGTTGGATAAAATTAATTTCAGGTTCTTCTATTTTGTCTTCATTAAATGCACTAACAATCCCTAAAGCAACTTGCGAAAGTGTATCAATTTCTTCAAAATAAGGGATGCTTAAGTTACGCTCAATATGTACTTCTTTATCAAGTTTTAATATATTGTTTGATAGATTAAGTAGGGGCTCCGTAGTTACTTTATCTGAAAGCCAAACGGTTTGCGTTTCAAGTTTTAATGTGTCTTTTAATAAATGGCCAACATAGTTCGCAGAAATAAATATTTGATTACCACGATTAACCCAATTTAACAACCTATCTAATTCTGCTTCATCAAAATTTATATCATTATTTAAGAAAAAATAAGTTCCATTAAATGTTGAGTCATTCGCATTTTCAAACGGGGGGTTTGTTACTTTCTTTATTTGTTGTCCAAGTTTTTCGTCTAGTAACTTATACAATACTTTGCTTCCTAAAGGTACTGTGGCACTATCAACGTAACTTGGATACCAGCTTATGGGCACAGGCTTTGTTGCCTCCATATAGACTAAAGCTGAAATAGCTAGTAGGAAACCAGCAAACACTATTTTTTGAAAGCGACTCATGAATGTTTAGATATTAAGCGTTCAAGTTCGTTGAAAGTGTGTTGGGCTTTGCCGAAATTTTCTTGGGTGACATCAAAGTTACCGTACCAAATATAATCGTAAAGGGTGGTTGCTTTTTGAAAGCCTAAAGAAAGGTCGCTACTTTTTAATTCCCTTATATAATCTGAATTTGTTTTGTCAAATTCGTAGTCGATAAGTTGTTTTTCGCTTAATCCCTGTAAAACTAATAGGTAGTAGTAACGTACCGCTAACCTCTTGTCGTTGTTAAGTAGTGCTTTTTCAATTAGTTCTTTTATGTTTTTTGTTTTGATGATTTCTTCTTCTTCAGTAAAAAAGACTTCAGCAGACTTCGAGCTTCCTAATATTTTAGCTCCAGGATTCAATTTAATAAATAGCCAAACTAAAAATATAATAACTCCGGCAATGAGTAAATAAGGTAGAACACGAATAATAAAGCCTAAAAAACTTCCGGGATCATAATCCCCCACAAGCCAATGCCAGAAATCATTCCACAATCTATTTAACCAATTTTTAAAATCTGTCCACCAGTTAGATTGTTCATCGTATTCAGTATAATCGTAAGCATCATCACTTTTAAAATTTTCTAAACTATTTTTATCTAGACTAAGTGGTACTCGATTCCTCGTTTGATCGTATACGATAACTTGTTCTTTTATTTCAAGGGTGTCTTTATTTTGTCCATTTGTGACAAAGCACGAAATAGCATATAAAAGCGCGAGTATGAGTGTTGAAAATTTCAGAAGTACTCTTAGAATCTAGTTGTTAATGTATCGTCTGTTGTATCTCCTAAATTTTCTATTTGTTCAATAGTTCCGGTTAGGTTTTTCTTTTCGTTTAAGTTGAAATACACAAAAACCGTAGCTATCGCCATCATAGTATAACCTAAGTACTGGCCAATCATGCCAATGGCACTAAAAATAGTATAACCCCAATCAAACATAGCAGATGGGTCTGCTGAAATAGTTTCAGAATTAACGAAAGCTTTTAAAAAGAAATAAATGTATTGTGGTATTTGAAAAACTATAATCATTACATAGTAAAGTAATCCTACTACAAACATTGTTGCAAACGTCATCCACCATTCTCCTTTTATTAATTTGAAGCTGTAGTTAATAGTGTCGGAAATATCCATACGATCCATAATGAAAATAGAGTAGGTGCAAATAAGTACTATTGAAAAATAAATACCTGGAATACCACAAAAGGCTAGTCCAATACCAATAATTATTGCTGAAATTAAATTTAGTCCCACTAAGCTCCAAAAATCATTTTTCACTCCTTGAGTTACATCTTCCTTAACCACAATTCCGTTATTGTTGATATACGATTTTATATAATGATTTATTACACCATAAAGTAATGCGTAATAAGCTAATCCAGATAGTATTAGAAATAATACAGCAATCCAAAATGATCCTGAAAAATTAGAAGTACTTCCTAGTACACCTAAGCTGTCCATTCCTGTAACCATCGTGCGAGTGTACACACTCATTGCAATTACCATAATTAATAGCGCAGGACCAGCAATTCTAAATATATAGCCAAAAAGTTCTTTTCCTTCAAGACGTAAAAACTTAAAAGTATCACTTAGAATTTCTCCTAATTCTCGCTCTTTTTTAAAAGTGATGGTTTCTTTCATAATATAGTCTACAATGTTTTTAATAAGTTTTTATGTGCTCTATTAAGTTTAATTGGGTAAAATATATAGTACCACAATATAAGAGCTAATGATGACCCAATAATAAGTATTGCTAGCCAGTCTGGCATTTCGGTATGTCTAGTTACATAGCTTTCTAAAAACCCTGCAACTATAAAAAATGGTATGGTACTAAGCATTATTTTTAATCCATCTTTAACCCCTCTAATAAAGCTCTGAAGCCTAGTGTATGTTCCGGGAAATAAAATACTGTTTCCTAGAACAAGCCCAGCGCAACCAGCAATTATAATTACCGATATTTCAATAGTACCATGTATCCATATTGTACGTACAGACTCCCATCCTAAGTTATTTTCAAAGAAAAAATATTGAAAACTACCAAGCATTACTGCATTTCGCATCATAATAAACATTGTCCCTAAACCTAAAAAGATACCATATATAAATGCATATAAAGCAACCATAATATTATTGAGTGTAATCCCAACAAACATTGTAGTTTGTTTCATTTTTTTATAAACCGCCATTGGATCTCCATTCTCAATATTTTCCATTGTCATGTTCACATACCCATCGCCTAAAATTAAGCGAACAAAATTGCCATCGGTTGCTGCTGAATATGCTCCAACAATCGAAAAAAGAAGGAAAGTTAGAAAGGCAATTAGTAGTTGTTTGTGATATTGAGCAAAAAAGTATGGAAATTCTTTAGTGAAAAACGTAATAAAACGCTTTCTCGACTCACGTTTAGTTTTATAAATTTTTTGGTGAGCAAGTACTGATAGGCTGTTTAAATACTTAAGGGTGTTGCTGTTAGGGTAAAATGTTTGCGCATAACTTAGATGATCTGTGACTTCCATATAGAGGTTGCTTAGCTCATCTGGAGGCATAACAGTATTATTACGAAGAACGCTTTCAAATTTTAACCATTTATCTTTATTTTGTTTCGCAAAAGCGGCCTCGCGCATATAGCAGGTGTTTTACTTCAAAGAAACAGATTAAATGGACAATTTTCAAATAGAAACGGCGCAAAATGTCAATATTTCTCAACAAGTTGCAGGAGTTGGTTCTCGTGTAGGAGCTTTCCTTATAGATATGTTGATTATAGTAGCGTACGCCTTAATTGTATCGTACATTTTTTCAGCATTAGATATGTTTGATGAGTTTCAAATTGTAGTTGGTGCAACTATTGGTTTGCCTATCTTTTTTTATCATTTAGTTTGGGAAGCAGCTTGGAACGGACGCTCTCCCGGCAAAGCGGCCTTAAAAATGCGCGTAGTAAAACTAGATGGTAGTACACCAGATTTTTCAAACTACATTATTAGATGGGTAATGCGTATAATCGATATCTCTATTTCTAGTGGTGCAATAGCATTGTTTACGGTATTGCTAAATGGTAAAGGACAACGACTAGGGGATATTGCAGCTCAAACAACAGTAATTTCTGAAAAAGACCCTATTCAACTTTCGCGAACTATATTAGAAGATATACCATCAGATTATATTCCGAAATATCCACAAGTAACAGTATTTAGTGATGCAGAAATGCAAACAATTAAAAACGTATTTCAAGACGCTAGAAGAAATAGTAGACATAAAATTATTTTAAAATTAGCTATTAAAGTTAGTGGCGTGATGAATGTTACTTTTGATGAAAAGCCAATTGATTTTGTAAATAAAGTGGTTAAAGATTATAATTTCTATACCCAACAATAATGGACGTAACATTTATTATAGATATTTTAGGAACCTTAGCATTTGCAATATCTGGTGCATTAACCGCTATGAAAAAGCAGTTAGATCCATTTGGTATATTTATTATAGCAATTGTAACCGCATTAGGAGGAGGTACTCTTCGTGATTTACTTATTGATGCACCTATAGTTTGGATGCGAGATTTAACGTATATTTATGTAATTGGTGTCGCTACATTATTAGCGGTAATTTTTAGAGAACGACTTAATTATATACGTAAATCACTCTTTTTATTTGATACTATAGGTATTGGTTTATATACTATAATAGGGGTGGAAAAAGGTATTGAAGCAGACTTCCCACCACTTATATGTATTGCTTTAGGAACAATGAGTGCTTGTTTTGGTGGTGTAATTAGAGATATACTTTGTACCGAAATACCAATAATATTTAGAAAAAACGTTTACGCTACAGCTTGTATTTTAGGAGGAGCAGTGTATTTTGTATTGCTTTACACAAAGCTACCTAACGTAGCTATAGTAGCTATATCAGGTGGCACAGTTGTATTGATTAGAATTTTAGCAGTAACATTTAATATATCACTGCCTAATATTTATAAGAAAGAAATTGTAAAATAGTCAGTGCACTAAATGGCTACTTTTTACTTTCTTTTGCATTTCGTTTTGCGAGTGCAATAAAAACTTTCATTTCTCTAATTCCAGTTTCTTCTAAAGCTTCTTCGTAAAGCTGAATAGCTTCGGTGTATTTTCCTTGTCTTTCAAAAATCCAACCTTTAGAAAAATTAGCTTGTGCATAACTTGGGTCTAATGCTATAGCATTTTCAAAATCCTCAAGCGCGCGGTCGTATGATTCTATTGCAAAATACATATTACCTCGACTCCAAAGTAAATCTGCTGAAGGTTCTTCTGAAATTTCAATAGTCAAATTCGAAAGTATATTTTGATCAAAAGCATCTTTCATTTCTAAAAAAGACTCTTCTCTCAACGCATTAAAATACTTGTAATATGCGTCGCAGTTAGCAACTAAATAATCTTGCGATTCGTAAAATAAATCTTGTCCAATAGCAATACCTTGTTCATATGGAGATACATCTGACTCTGGATCAATCAATTTTTCAAACGCCTCATCATACTTTGTGGTATTAAGTTCAAAACATTCATCGATGCCCATTTCGTCATCTCCGCTTTCAGTAAAACAATCACAAAGGTCTTTTCTGAATTCGGTTTTAAAATCTTGCGCATTTCCTATTAATGAAGTAGCAAATATGGCTATAGAAAGTATGTGTTTCATATTATTTAATTATATCGGCCGTTAGGGTCACATTAATTAATGGCCAGTCCTGGTCATCGTGTTCAACGTTTGCAATCTTCTCTACAATATCCATACCCTTTGTTACTTCACCAAAAATGGTATAATTTCCATTTAGATGTCTAGTAGATTTTTGTGGCCCTAAGAATATAAAAAACTCAAAAGGTTCAGTCATATTATCATCGTTATCGCGATAATATTTTGCTCCAGATAAGGTTCCTTTTTTGTGTATTCTACCTTTTTTAATTTCATTTGGAATTCGATAATTCTTCCCTATTCGGGCTCTGTCAATCTGCGTATCTCTATTATCACTAGTACCTGCCTGGATTATAAAATTAGGAACGACTCTATGGAAAAACGTAGTGTTAAAATATTTCTGTTTTACTAAATAAATAAAATTGGCTCTATGTAATGGAGTGTCGTCATATAGTGTTACTTCAATAGTCCCAAGACTTGTGTTGAATCTAACGTTCTTTTCAGGATTATTTTTTCCATATTCAGTTAGAAATTCCACCACATTATCTTTAGTAATTGGTGGGAATTCTTCAAGTGTTTCTGAAATTTTATCAGCATTAACAACTGTTAAACTATCTGCTATTTTTTCATTGTTTAATATTTCCGAAGCAAGAGATTTCGTTTTGTCTAATGCATCAATAGATGTATTTTGCTCGTGCTTTTTTGTATCTTCACAACTAGTGAGTATAATAAAAAGGCACAGTGTCAGACTTAAAAATTTAATAAAATATGACATTTGAAGAATTTGAGAAACAGATTGTAAAAGTAGCAAATTTGCCTTTACCCGGCGAAAATGCGCACTATAAAATGGCGCCCATTGAGCGATTAGAAGCATTGACTAAAATGGCTCGCGAAAAAGACGAAGCACGAAAAGCAGCAGTGCTGGCGTTGTTTTATCCTTCAAATGATGGTGTAACACATCTAATATTGATTTTAAGAAATACTTATAAAGGGGTACACAGTGCTCAAGTGGGTTTCCCTGGAGGTAAGGCTGAGCCAGAAGATGGTTCTTCTAAAGAAACGGCTTTGCGTGAAACCGAAGAAGAAGTAGGCGTACCTAGAAATACAGTTACAGTGTTGAAAAAAATGACTGAAATTTATATTCCACCAAGCGATTTTTTTGTGCAACCTTTTATAGGTATTACACAAAAAACTCCTCAATTTGTAGCCCAAGAGGAGGAAGTTGATGCATTAATTGAAGTACCACTTTCACATTTTTTAGATGATGCAGTTATGGTGAATAAAAGGATTACTACTTCCTATGCTACTGATATTGAAGTGCCTGCATACTTGTTGAATGGTCATGTAGTTTGGGGTGCTACTGCAATGATGCTTGGTGAAATTCGAGAGCTGCTTAAACAAGTACTCTAAAGCACAATATTTTGTACATTTGCCATCCCTGTGAAAAAACTCACACTTTTAAAACAGGTTAAACTAACGAAATACTATGGGGCTTTTCAAAAAAAATCCATTTGGGCATATACTTTTCCTTAAGCTTTGGTTAATCCGTATTCTTGGAGCATTAACACACAGGCGTTTTAAGGGGTTCAATACATTAGAGATAGAGGGTAGCGAAATTATTCGTGATCTCCCTGATACAAATGTGCTTTTTGTGTCAAACCATCAAACATATTTTGCTGATGTTGTTTCTATGTTTCACGTTTTTAATGCTAGCTTAAGTGGTCGTGAAGACAGTATTAAAAATATTGGGTATTTATGGAGACCAAAACTTAACCTATACTTTGTTGCAGCAAAAGAGACTATGCAGTCAGGTTTATTGCCTAAAATATTAGCTTATGCAGGATCAGTTAGTATTGAAAGAACTTGGAGGTCTGAAGGTAAAGATGTTAAACGTCAAGTAAAAATGAGCGATGTTAGTAGTATTTCTACTGCATTAAAAGATGGTTGGGTTATTACATTCCCACAAGGAACCACTAGGCCTTGGAAACCTATTAGAAGAGGGACAGCCCATTTAATTAAAAAAAATAAGCCTATTGTTGTGCCTATAGTTATAGATGGTTTTAGAAGATCATTTGACCGTAAAGGTATCCGAATTAAAAAGCGTGGTATTCTTCAATCTATGGAAATTAAAAAGCCATTAGATATTGATTATGACAACGTAACAGTTGCAGACCTAGTGGAGCAATTAGAAATGGCGATTGAGCAACATCCATCTTTCTTAAAAGTAATTCCTAAAGAAGAAATTTTAAGCGAAGAGGAGTTGAATAAAGAAAGAGAGTGGAGGTACTAGAATTAACATTAAGTTAGTTCAATTGAAAATGTATGTGATCATCGTGTCTTACAGCTTGGCAACCGTGAAATCTCACTTTATTATTTGTTAATCGCAGTCTGTTTTTTAAATGTGGTTCTATAAATACCTTACCAATATTTTTATGTTTTAATATTTCTCTAGCTAGTTTGCTAGTTCCTTTTTCTGAAAGTTTAAGAGTACTATTAACTGTACCAAGAGTTAGATATTTTGGAAAATCGTATTGCCAATATCCTTTGCTCTTGCAAATATTATTTTGATTTGTTTCTGTTTTTTTTGGTGTTTCAAAAACGCCATATCCACTAATCGATTTTTTCATATTAGTACCCTCTCCATTTTGCTTTTCGTATATTAGAGATACATCTATTTTCTTACCATCGTTATGGCTTAAATGTGGGAGTAGTGGAAATTTGTCAATAAACGGAAAATTTGCATCAAGATAGACTAACTGTATTCCATTTTGTTGTTTTTCGAAAGCAATTGAAATTTCATTTAAACTTTTATTTAAAGCTGGTTTAACGTAATTTCTATTTGCCAGTTTGTAAAATAAAGAATGCGCTTTTAGATGTTGTGTTTCCTTTATTTTTTCGCGTCCAAAAAAGGGTGCGATATTAGGGATAATTAAAAATGTAGCAGTTAAATATAGCGCTGTAAAAACACTTAGCCTTTTAATTTGTTTTTTAGATTTTTTTTTACCTATAAAAAGTATTGTAATTAAGTAGATAATTCCACCAACTTGTGTGACAATGGTTAACAGAATAATTATTACAAGGTGTAGGAATGTTTTCCAAAACATATATAGCATTTAAAAAATTTATATGCTTACTCTTCCATTTTTTCAAGCTCTGTGTAATTGTATTTAAGTCGTTTTAATAGAATCCCATATATAATACGATATAGAACTAAAATAAAAGCAATAAGTACTATGCCAACTACTAAAAATGACACAAATAATACTGGGAAAAAATTCTCTGGTGGTAAAGCAGCATAGCCTTCATTCCCTTTAGAGATTAGTGAGTATAATTCTTCCTTATTAGCATAAAAGTATAGGTTTACAAAAATGAGGACTAATGCAGTTCCTGCAACATTATAAATTACAAAATACTTTACGGTTTTTCTAGTTTTTAAAATATTGCGCATCAATGTTTTTACAGTGTCTGTTACTTGAATGTTTTTCCAATTCAGATAAAATAGTACTAAGAATACGGCAATAATAACATAGTGGAAAATATAAATTACATTCAAAATACTTTGTAGTCCTATGTTTTGTATAAGTGCTTTATTTGTTTCAGGCGTTAATAATCCAAGTACAATCCAAAATAATATTTCGGCAATACTTATTACAAAAATCCACTTCACAATAGAAGACGATTTTTTAAGGATCATTTTATAAATATCCTTGTATGACACAGCAGGGAACTCCTGTTCGCGTTCTTGCCATTTAGCTTTTAATAATTCTAATTCATCCATAGTATTACGGATTAAGTATTTTTCTTAATTTTCCTTTAATGCGGTTCATTTTAACTCTCGCATTTACTTCGCTAATACCCAATGTTTCTGAAATTTCGCGGTAATTTTTATCCTCTAAATAGAGAAAGACAAGTGCTTTGTCTACATCATTTAATCCTTTTACAGCTGAGTACATTAACTTTAGTTGTTCCTCAACGGTATCGTCATAAGCTTCTGCCGAAATTTTAAAACTAACCCCTTCAAAATCCTGTGTTTTAACACGTCGCTTGCTTTTTCTATAAAGCGTTATTGCTGTATTTAGAGCAACACGATACATCCAAGTACTAAACTTAGAGTCACCTCTAAATTTAGGAAATGCACGCCATAACTGAATTGTGATTTCCTGAAACAAATCATTGTGCGCATCGCTGTCGTTTGTGTATAAACGACAAATTTTATGTACAATGTTTTGGTTTTCCTCAAGTTGAGTCACAAAACTATGTTCGAGTTCTTTATTCAAGGTTTGTTGATGTTAGCTATGGCATTAGTAGCCCAATTTATAATATTGTTACAACATTTTTATTATTGTTCAATTTTTACTGGAATTGCATTTCCAGAATAGATACTTTGACCGCCTACTTCGTCAATATTGATATCAAGATTATCATTAGTTTCAATACTTTTTAGGTTTACTTTAAGCTCGTCATAACTATCTATACTTTTAATGTTTACATTGAGCTCATCATACGTGCTAATATCTACAATACGAACATCCATGGTGTTTACATCACTAATTTTTACAAGCCTATAATTATCTAAATCTGTAATTTCTTCTGAAATATTACTTCGAGAAATACGTTCCTTTTCATTGCCATTTGCATAAGCACTTGGAAGTAATTGATAATTTTGTAAAACTGTTAAAGTAAGTGCAATTGCTATTATTGTCAAAATTGTTTTAGTGTACATATCTGTTTTCATACGTTGAAATTTTAATGAATTACATATTGTTTATTATCAGTATTGTATTTTAAAAGCCGAATTTTTTAAAGGGTAGTACCTTCTCTTTTTGTATTTCTTTGGTAGGTAACTAATTTCATCTCATCAGCTTTTCCTCGTAGTTTTTCTGTACCTAAATCAATACGTTTAACTCCTGAAGGAAGTTTTATTTGTAAATCTGCAAATTCTTTAGAGGCAAGTATTCCTACTTCAAGTTCATTACAAAGTGCTTGTATTCGCGAAGCTGTGTTTAAAACATCTCCAGAGAAAACAATTTCGCGTTTAATTTGGCCTATTTCACCTACCATCACATTTCCGTAGTGATATCCTACTTTAAACTTAGGATAAAAACCGTATCGATCTATATATCGTTGTTTTTTCTGATTGATAATTTTACGCATACTGTAATAACATTGTATCGCGTTTCCAGATTTTAATCCCTGTTTCATTTTCCAAGAAATTACAACTTCATCACCTACATACTGGTACACTTCTCCTCGGGTTTGTACAATAGCAGGAGCAATGTCTCTAAAAAAATCTTTCAAAAAATTGAAGTATTTTTCTTCCTCTAATATTTCGGCTATGCTAGTGGCATTTTTAATATCAGCAAACATAAAAATACGGCGTTCTTGTTTAGGTCTAAAGTATCTTCCCATCAAATAATCTGGGAATACTCCTGGCCCATATTTATCATTTACCATTAAAATAATTAATGTAACAACCACTATAATAAGCCACAAAAAGAAGTTTTTTATAAAAATCCATTCAGTAAAAAACGGACCTATTTGCTCTAACACTTCATAGTTGAGTATACTTACTCCAAGTTCTTCACTGTAATAGTATAAAGCTCCAGCAAAACTAATTACTAATGCTGCAACGGTATAAGCGACAATAATTTGTAATAAAGCTCTCGGAAAAACATATTTTCGTAGCCATTGTTCCATTAAATTAACGGTAATTATACCTCCTATGAGGCCTGCCATTACACAAACTATCAAGTTAGCTACAAATGCTTGTTTAAAATCGTATGCACTAGTAAGTACCTTATTAGCATAAAGTGTGTAGTAGTCATAGAAAAACATAATGTTTGAAATTGTCACCCAAGATATAAATATCCAGATGGCTCTTCTTGCGTAAAACTTTAATTGTCTTCCTGTGTAGCGAGTAAACTTAAAGCTCATTAGCAATTTTTGTATTTGTCGTTAAGTCCTTTTCCGTCAAGTATTAATGGAATGATTTTTTTTATTCTACGTAGTTTTGTAGCTTCTTGTTTAGCCATGAGTATATGTTCCATGTACTCATTTCGTTTTCCCGGACTTAATAATTTAAATGCGGTTGATAAAGCTGAATTTTTCAATAATTCATTATTTAAATAAGATGAATTTACGGCTTCTTTCTTTTTAGGTTTTAGCTCTATACCCGCTTTTTGATTTTCAATAGCTTCAAGTACATACGCTTTCAATACATTGTAATTAATAGTTTCTCCTTCTAGTATTTTCCAATGACGAAGCGCTTTAGCGGTACTTTTTTCGGCTAAAACTAGTTTGTTGTATGGGTCTTTTAAAAATACACCTTGATGAAACCAAATGCCTAAATGTTTTTTAAATCCCACCATCCCAACAATATTTTTATTTTGAAATGTATAAATAGGAGCACCCCATTTTAGGTCTTCTGTAAGTTCGGTGCTGTTAAATACTTTACGAATGGCTATCATTTCTGCTTGCCACTTTTCTTGTTTTTTAATGAAGTTATCAACTTTTATATTAGAGGACATGGGTAAATGGTTTTCATTGAGTAAGGTACTAATTTTAAATAAAAGTATTAAAAGGCATTGGCTATATGTAGGGAACGAATTGGCAAGTTTTTAACGAACTTGTAGCGTAATAATAATGATTAATGATAAGAATATTTCGGCTAAATTCAAATTCCGAATTACAACAGAGTATCTTTGCAAGATGATTACAAATAAAAAAAATCAAGCAGGAATTTTATCTAAGCTTGGAATTGAAAGATTAAACCCGATGCAGGAGGAAGCTAAATTAGCAATCCACGCCAGTAATGAGGTTATTTTATTATCACCAACAGGTACTGGGAAAACGCTAGCTTTTTTATTGCCACTTATTAATGAGCTTGATGTAGAAATTCAAGAAATCCAAACAATTATTATTGTTCCTTCACGTGAGTTAGCAATACAAATTGAGCAGGTTTTTAGAGAAATGGGTTCTGGATACAAAGTAAATGCTGTGTATGGTGGCCGGTCTGCATCTAAGGATAGAATTGAAATTAATCACAGGCCAGCAGTTTTAGTGGGAACTCCAGGGCGTATTGCAGATCATTTAAGACGTGAAGAGTTTTCAACAGAGTATCTTAAAACGTTAGTGCTGGATGAGTTTGATAAATCGCTAGAAGTAGGTTTTGAAGCCGAAATGAGCGAAATAATAATGCTTTTGCCAAATATTGAAAAAAGGATTTTAACTTCAGCTACGCAAGGAGTTGAAATTCCGAAGTTTGTAGGATTAGTAAATCCTGTGACAATTGATTATTTAGCTGATGCTATTAATAGTTTAGATTTAAAAATAGTTGAATCTGCTTCTAATGATAAATTAGATACTTTAGTAGATTTAATAGCACATTGCGGTTCTAAAAACGGAATTGTATTCTGTAATTTTAAAGATTCTATTCAGCGTGTGAGTGATTACTTAACCGTACATAAAATATCTCATGGAATTTTTCAAGGAGGTTTAGAGCAAAAAGAACGTGAAAGAGCCTTGTTAAAATTTAGAAACGGTACACACCAGTTGTTGCTTTCCACAGATCTTGCAGCAAGAGGTATTGATGTTCCAGAAATTGACTTTATTGTACATTATCATTTACCGTTTAAAGCAGAGGAATTTACACACCGTAATGGACGTACAGCACGTATGAATAGTAACGGAAGTGCTTATGTTTTAAAAGGCGCTAAGGAGCAATTGCCAGATTTTATTGGGAACCTACCCATTCAAAAATTAGAAAAGGCAAGATTACCAAAACCTTCACCGTGGAGTACATTATTTATATCTGGTGGAAGAAAAGATAAAATCTCTAAAGGAGATATTGCAGGTTTGTTTTTTAAGCAAGGAAATCTTTCTAAAGATGAAATAGGTATTATTGAATTAAAAGTAGACTGTGCATTTATATCGGTTAAAACTAAAGTGCTTTCAGAATTAATTCCTAAAGTGAATAATGTACGATTGAAGAAAAAGAAAGTAAGAGTTTACGAGATATAGTACACTATATAATTTCATAAAATAAAAAAGCCATACTATTTAAATAGTATGGCTTTTTTTAATGTGGGTGTTTTTTTAAAATTTAGGGATATATATAATGCAAGCTATAATAACAGCTCCTATTGCAGCGAAAAAAACAGCTCCTGCGGCAACATCTTTTATGTATCCTATTTTACTGTGATATTCAGGGTGTACAAAATTTGCTATTTCTTCAACAGCAGTGTTTAAACCTTCAGCAGCCATAACTATTGAAATAGCTAAAATTTGGAAAACCCATTCAGTACTTGAAATATCAAACACAAATCCAGCAATGGTAATACCTATTGCTATAATTATTTGAACCTGTATACTAGCTTCGTTTTTAATGAGTTTCCAAGCACCAATGCTTGCATATTTACAACCCATTAGTCGTTTGCCAATAAATGAATTCCGCATTATTTTAAAGCGTTTAATGCAGTTTCATAATCTGGTTCTTGTCCTATTTCAGGAACTTGTTCCTCGTAAATAATTTTGTCCTTTTCATCAAGTACTATTACAACGCGTGAGTGCAAGTCTGCAAAAGGACCATCGTTAATCATTAGTCCGTAGGTTGAACCAAAATTACCATTTTTAAAATCACTTAGCATTTCAACATTTTCAAGACCTTCAGCAGCACAAAAACGTGCTTGTGCAAAGGGTAAGTCTCTAGAAATACAAAGTACTTTAGTATTGTCTAAAGCAGCAGCTTCAGTATTAAATTTTCTTGCTGATGCCGCACAAACTCCGGTGTCAACACTTGGGAATATGTTTAAAATTTTTCTAAACCCTTTGTAATCTTTTAAGTGTTTTATAGATAAATCTGCTGCACTTAATTCAAATTCTGGTGCGGTTGTATTGTTTTGTGGAAGTTCTCCATTTGTTGTTACTGGATTTCCTCCTAAAGTTATGTTTGCCATTAGATTATAGTTTAGTTTGTTGCGATTTCTTTATTTCGTAACATTTTTATTTTTAGATTTAGTGCTGCAAATAGTAGTGTCATAAACGGGCTAAGCCAATTGAAAATTGCGTATAAAAAATATTCGGCAACGCCTACACCAAGCACGCCACTTTGATACGCTCCACAAGTATTCCAAGGTATTAGTACAGATGTAACTGTACCAGAATCTTCTAAAGTTCTTGAAAGGTTTTCAGGAGCTAAGCCCTTGTCTTCGTATGCTTTTTTAAACATTTTTCCAGGAATAACAATTGCCAAGTATTGGTCACTTGCAATAGTGTTTAACCCTAAACAACTAATTACAGTAGTGGCAAAGAGACCAAAAACTGACGAAGCCATTGTTAGTAGCGCTTTTGTAATTTTTGCTAAGGCACCAATACCATCCATAATTCCACCAAAAACCATCGCACAGATAATTAAAAGTATAGTCCATAGCATACCAATCATACCACCAGCACTAAACAAATCGTTTAGTTTTTCATTTTCAGTTGTAATTGCTGTATCAGTGAAAATGGCTTTCACAATCGCACTTAGTTTTGAGTCTGCAATTCCAGCTAAAATTTCTGGTTGAAATATGAAAGAGAAAACTGCTGCTGCAATAACACCAGCCGCCAAAGCAACTAGTGGTTTTGTTTTAGTTACAATTAAAGCAATTACAATTAGTGGTACAGCAAAAAGCCAAGGTGTAATATTAAATGTATGGTCAATCGTTGCTAATAAACCTGTTATATCTGCATCACCTGTAGTTTCAATATTTGCACTTATAATACCGAATACAATTAAAGTAATAACAATTGTTGGTACTGTGGTTAATGCCATATAACGTATGTGCGTAAATAAATCTGTTCCTGCCATTGCAGGCGCAAGGTTAGTAGTATCACTTAATGGCGACATTTTATCTCCAAAATAAGCGCCAGAAATAACCGCTCCTGCAATCATACCCGGATTGATACCTAAAGCAGTTCCAATTCCAACTAAAGCAATACCTACTGTAGCTGATGTTGTCCAAGAGCTTCCTGTTGCTATTGAAATTATTGCAGCAATAATAACTGATGCAGGAAGGAAAATTTCAGGACTTAATACTTGTAAGCCATAATATACCATTGCCGGAATAATACCACTAACGAGCCAAGTTCCTGCGAGCGCGCCTACAAGAAGTAAAATCATTACTGGAATAAAAATACTTTTTAGGTTCTCCCAAACTTCAGCAACCATAGTGCTTACGCCAACTTTATTATAAAAACCAACTATTGCAGCAACACCACCACCCATTAGTAAAATGAGTTGATTTGTATAAGCACCCAACCATTCTTGCCCTTCAACGAAAAAGATATTAAAAGCTAAAAGCCCCATTAAAATAACCACAGGAATTAAAGCTTCCCAAATGGACAAGTCTTTGTTGTCTATAATGTGTTGGTTTTCAATATCAATCTCACTTAAGTTGTCGTGTTCTTTCATAATAACAGCTAATATTTACATTGGTTTTCTAAAGAAAAACAAGATTTTTACAGCGAGAAATGTAACCCTCGAAATAATGCATAGTTTTTCTGAAATAACGCTTTATGACGAATTAATCGCAGGTTAATTATTTCATACTGTAATGTTACGATTTTGTAAAATGGTTTGCAAATCCTGAGGAATGAGAATTTCAGAAAAATGCTAAAAAGAATAACTTTTATTAAGATTAATGAATTTCAAACAAGGGAATTCAATCTTATAATTAAGAATTAAATGTATAAAGTATATTCTGAAACATTAATGCCTTTAAAATTTCGGCTTTATACAATGGAAGTTAATACCACTCACGAGTAAACAATCCTAAAAGAGTTTTAGGGGAAAGTGTAATGGTAAATCTAATTTTTTCATCATAATTAGGCATTCCTGGTTCCCAACCCAATGATGAATACATAGGGAAATATAACTCAAAATAATCTTGAACTAAGTTAACTCTAATTCCAGTGTCAAAAACAGCCTTAGTTCCGGATTGAGTATTGTTCACTAAACCAACATCGCCATAGGCTAAAATCCAACGCCAAATCGTAGTGCTCGCATTAACTGTTGTAATCCAATTATTAGCAAATGATGGCTCTAATTGAGACTTAAAACCTCCTTCCGCAACAATTAATTGCTGGCTAAATATACCCGTATCTTCACTGCGTCCATAATAAGTATAGTCAAAAAGATAATCGGTTGGGCGATCTAACGAGTAACTGAAAAAGTCTTCACCTTCTCGGGAATCATTAAAGAGAAATACTCCTGCAAAAGCCCGAACGTTTAATTGACGGTTGTTAACAAATAACTTTCTGTAATCGAATGTTGCTGAAATTTTACTGAATTTTGATGAAATTTGATAATCAACAACACCTCTGTAATAGTTAATTAAATTAGGGTTATTATAAACGTAAGATGCATTAAAAACACTATAATTAGGTTCCTGATTAGGATCGTTTGGGTTTTCGTCGCGGTACACATTTACATTTCGTAAATTAATATATTGCTTTTCGTTATTTCTCAAATCTTCATTTCTAAAAGCAAAAGTTATATATGGCGTAAGGCGTCGATAAAATAAATTTTCGTCGTAGCTGTAATAACTTCCACTAACACCATACCGCATGGCATTTAGTTTACCGTGTTCTTTTTGGTCTGTAAATTGAATATTACCATTTCCAATAATCTTTTTAGAACGATAACCAAATTGCGGTTCTAATTTATAATGGATTTGTTTAGGCAATAGGGTTTTGTTGTACAATTTCATTCCAGTTGTAAAACCATCATATAAATTGTATTCAAAAATTGGCATAAAAAACAACTGATTATAACGATGATCTTGCGCATCTTGAAACAATCTAAATTGAACAGGTCTATTTAAAATACCACCAATTCTTTTAGTGTTGTTTCTACGGTTGAACTCTGTAATATGTCCTTCCTGATTTAGTTCAATTTTTTTAACACCTTCAGCAGGAATTCTAACAATTGCAATACTATCAATAGGTAAGGTCCAGTTTTTAAATAATAGGCTGTCATTTTTTGAGCTAGCGTAAATAGATACAGGCAATTTAGTATTGCGCTTATTTAAAATTTTTAACTCTAGTGAATCACCTTTCTTTTTAACTTTTTTAAGTTTGAAATCTACAGTTGAGCGTTCCTTAACATAGTCATTAAAAAACCAATCTACAGGTAAATCACTTGTTTCTTCAATTACATTTTTAAAATCTGAACTAGTAACTGGTTTTAATGAATAACGCTCGTAAAACGTTTTAATTGATTGATTTAAGGAGCTGTCAGTTAAAAAATCGTCAAGATATTCTAACCCTTTTCCGCCGTAGTAACTATTCGCAATATTTTTATTAAACTTAATAAGTGAATCCTTAGGAGTAGCAAGTGATTGATGAATGTTGTTACGCGCCATATTTAAATATAGCAATGAATACTGATCGTTAAACTCTAAGTCTGAAACGTGCGCCCAATTTATTATCCAGAAATTACTTAAGCTTCCTAAAATTTTCATATTAGGATAATAGGTATCCACATATTGAATCATTAAATTAATTTGAATAGCACCAATTAACCAGCTGTCATTTCGAGGGTGGAGTAGTAGCGTATTTTCTAAATACTCTCTGCTCATCGTTTTTAGTTGTGCCAAATCATATTCAAAACCATTAGGGAATGGGCTTAAAAAATTTGGTAATTGGTTTAATCCATAAACAGGATTGTTACGGTTGTCTTCATCGCTAACAATAATTTTTTCGTGAGGATATTTCCCAAGTTTTGAATCTAGAAAATGAACTACTCTATCGGTTAATAATGCTCTGTTTTCAGGAATTACTTTTCGTTGGTAAATATTTGTAACGACTTCAACTTTATCAGTTATTATTGATTCAAAACGTTTTGCAACTGATAGAAATAGGGTTGCTTTTACTCTGTCTTTTCCTTCAAAAGTAAAGGTGTTAAATCCATTAAGAGTTTCATAATGGACTTCATTTAAATTAGAAGCAGGAATAAATTTAGTTGGTGCTGTAATTTTTATTCTGAAATTTGAAGGGTTCAAATAAAGATCTTCTACATTTTTATTACTATAAGCTTGCCATCCGTTATTATATACTGCAGGTGATAAATACCAATATCGTAATTTATAGTTACCATCATTGTCTACTCCATATCCTGTAAATTTATCATCAGCGACTTTTACAGTATAATTAAACTTAATAATATAAGTGTCTCCAGGTTTAAGTGGAGTGGAGGGTACTACTTTTAAAATATCTACCGCAGTACCATGACTTGTATTTAGTACTTGATTATTTTTTCCTGTTACAGATAAAATATCAGTTCTACCTCTTTTAGCATCATTTTCAAAATGGAACTTACTGTCATAATTTTCAGCAAAGCGTATGCCTAATGGCGTTTTTTTATTACTAAAGCTATTTGCCCAATCATTAAAATAAAGAGTATCTAAAATAACCTCAGTATTGTTTTTAAAAGCAACTTGTTGCGCTATTGTGAGTATATGATTTTCTGGATCGAGGGAAGCCTCAATCGTAATATCGTGTTGTGCGTTTAAATTTATGGCGCAAACCAATAATAATGTTAATATGTAGTTTATTTTTATCAATGAGTCTTCACAAAATTTAAGGTTTGAGGAGAAGACTGTGTTGTTTTTAAATAGTAAATTCCGTCAGCGATTCCTGAAATATCAAACACTTGACGAGATTGATTGTTCAATTCTAAAGTTGTTATTTTTTGACCAAGTGTATTAAAAACTAAAATTTCAGAAGTAAATAAATGAGAAGGGACTTTTAGGTCTAGTCTAGAATTTACAATAGTTCTTACTAATCTTAATTCATTCTCTGTTTGATTTGTAGTAACATCCAGTACTATTTCTTTGTTAGTTTCTAGTGTCATAACAACAGGTAGATGATCACTCATATTGTAAATATTATTACGTAATTCCTGACTAAAAGAACCTGTACAATCTGCACTATTAACATCATTATTATAACAGTTTCCATTGTTTCCATAAGCGAAATATGTATCAGGTACGTAGCGTAGTTTAGGATTTGTCTGCATATTTTGTGACATCATTATAAAATCGAATCTATCGTCCATTCCTCCTCCAGCTCCGGCACCAAAACCACCAGAGCTAACACGAGTACTTTGAGTATGTACAGCCTGGAAAGATTCATTATTCCAAGTTCCTGAAACATCAATGGGGTCTACCATTACAACATTATTTGTAGGATCAAGTATTTCTTGATATGCAACTTCAGTAGCTCTGTAAACATTAAAATCTCCAGCAAAAAGTACAAATGCATTAGGGTCTAACGTTTCTAAACTTGTTGTGAATTCCTGTACCATACTTAATCGTAAATTTTGATTTGCAGTACCTTGACTCGATTTTAAGTGAGCTACATATGCTTCAATAATAACAGGATCAACAGCGGCATCTGCAGTATTAAGTTGTAAAGTGTAGTGATTAATATCGCGAACCGTTGTTTGTAAAACTTCAGTATTTAACAATGTAAATTTGTCTCTTTTCCAGTAGATTAGTTGTTGTAATTCCGCAGGTCCAGAACCATTAGCTATAAATTGAGCCGCATCATATTCAAGACCTTCACTATTAAGTGATTCATTTAAAACGATATCTGCTCCATCTTGGTTTTGTACTTCACAAATCATAAAAATATCTGGCTCGTAGGTGTCGAGAATATTTTTTAGAATTGTTCCTCTGCCTCCAGGGGATGCTTCAGGAAATTCTAATAAATTATAGAACATCGTTTTAATTGTTTCTTGTGCAGAAACATTAAAACTCATACATAAACCTAGGAATAATAGAACAAATGATTTCATAATTAAATGGAGATAATGATTAAAAGTTAGGGCTGTGGTTGTACTTATTATAGAAGCTATTTAAAATTTCTAGAACCTCATCCTCAGTATCAACAACGTGAACAAGGTCTAAATCTTTTGGGCTAATGTTCTGATTCTCTTCTAACAAAGTAGTTTTAATCCACTCCATTAATCCGCCCCAGAATTTTCTTCCCACTAATATTAATGGGAATTTATCAATTTTATGAGTTTGTATTAATGTGAAAGCTTCAAAAAACTCATCGAGAGTTCCCATACCACCTGGCATTACTACAAATCCTTGAGAGTATTTTACAAACATTACTTTACGAACAAAAAAGTAATCAAAGTCAATACTTTTATCACTATCAATATATGGGTTGTCATGTTGTTCAAAAGGCAGTGTAATGTTCAAACCTACAGATGTTCCACCGGCAAGATGTGCCCCTTTATTACCTGCTTCCATAATTCCTGGACCACCACCTGTAATAACTCCATAACCGTTTTCAGTTATTTTTTTAGCAATACTTTCAGCTAGTAAATAATATTTGTGGTCTGGTTTTGTACGTGCAGAACCAAAAATGGAAACACATGGCCCAATACGGCTCATTTTTTCGTAGCCATTTACAAACTCTCCCATGATCTTAAAAATCGCCCATGAGTCGTTCGTTTTTACTTGATTCCAGTTTTTAGGTGTTAATTCGTTTCTCATAATTTATGTAATCTTTTTTAGGTATTGCTACAAGCATTGACCTATGTATTTTTTAATTAACCGAAATATAACATCGGTTTTATATTTTGTGATTAAGCATTCACTCCAGTCTTTATAAATATTTCTTGCAATTGTGCATCTATAGGAAATGGTTTTAAAGGCGGAACATTGGCTCCTCCAGGATTCCCAACGGGAATTTTCCCTACAAACGATTTAACCCCTCCAAAAATTAAACGAGGTATTTGCCCAATAATTTCTTTGCTGCTCTTTATCTTAAACCCAAACTGCAACATTTTCCAGTGAACTAGTGTATGCGCGTAAGGATATTTTTGCCCTATAATGTGAGCTCGTTCTAAGTGATTCCAAGCAGTTGTTAAATTATTACTAGCATATTCATTTTCGAATAAATCTAATTCGCCAGTGAAATAAGGCTTTAAAGCTTTAGGAAGTGTTGTGTAAAATTTCATATAGTTTTATATATAAGTAACTAAAGTTTCAAGTTTTTGAATAATCTAAATTGCTTTAATATTTCAGAAGTAAACTTACTAGCTTTAAAGTTATTTACTCTTTAATTCTTTCTTTAAAAATGGGGCTGTAAACCCTTTATTTTTCTTAACTATTTGCTCTGGAGTTCCTATTGCCATAACGGTACCTCCTTTTTTCCCTCCTTCGGGACCAATATCAATTATATAATCAACCGTTTTAATTACATCTAAGTTATGTTCTATAATTAAAACAGTATTACCCTTAGAAACCAACTTTTGTAAAACAATCATTAAAACTCTAATATCCTCAAAGTGTAGTCCTGTTGTGGGCTCATCGAGTATATAAAAAGTTTGTCCTGTGTCTCTTTTTGAAAGTTCGGTTGCTAGTTTTATACGTTGCGCCTCTCCACCAGAAAGGGTTGTTGATTGTTGTCCTAAAGTAATATAACCTAAACCAACGTCTTGTATTGTTTTCAATTTACGGAAAATCTTAGGGATTGGTTCGAAAAAATCACACGCTTCATCGATGGTCATTTCAAGTACATCGTAAATGGATTTTCCTTTGTATCTAATTTCTAGAGTTTCGCGGTTAAAACGTTTCCCTTGGCAGGTTTCACATTCTACATAAACATCTGGTAAAAAGTTCATTTCAATAACCCTTAGACCGCCACCTTTACACGTTTCGCATCTACCGCCTTGTACATTAAAACTAAAACGACCAGGTTTATAACCTCTAATTAATGCTTCGGGAACTTTAGCAAATAGACTTCTTATTTCAGAAAATACTCCTGTATAAGTTGCAGGATTTGATCGAGGCGTTCTCCCAATAGGCGATTGATTAATGTCAATTACTTTGTCAATATGGTCAAGACCTTTGATTGATTTATACGGCATTGGTTTTTTAACACCGTTAAAATAATAAGCATTTAGAATAGGGTAGAGGGTTTCATTTATTAAAGTAGATTTCCCACTTCCCGAAACTCCTGTAACTCCTATCATCATTCCTAATGGAATTTTAATAGAAACATTTTTTAAGTTATTTCCTGTCGCTCCTTTCAGTTCTAAAAACGCACCATTTCCTTTTCTTCGTTCCTTTGGAATTTCTATTTCCTTTTGACCATTTAAATATTGTGCAGTAAGTGTTTTGTGTTTTAAAATTTCAGAAGGAGTTCCCTCACTTACAATTTCACCACCAAAACGACCTGCAGCTGGACCTATGTCTATTACGTAGTCTGCAGCTTCAATCATATCCTTATCGTGCTCTACAACGATCACTGAGTTACCTATATCGCGAAGTGCTACAAGTGATTGTATTAGTTTTTCATTGTCGCGTTGATGTAATCCAATACTAGGCTCATCAAGTATGTAAAGTACTCCCACAAGTTGCGAGCCTATTTGTGTGGCAAGCCTTATACGTTGTGCTTCTCCACCCGAAAGTGATTTCGAACTTCTATCTAAAGCTAAGTATGTAAGCCCAACATCAACTAAAAATTGGAGTCTAGTTTTTACTTCTTTTATAATTTCGCTTGCTATTTTAACTTGAGTTTCAGAAAGATCTTTTTCAAGATTTTCAAACCAAGCAGCAAGTTCTACCACATCCATTTGTGCTAGTTCTGCAATATTTTTACCGTTAACTTTAAAGTATAACGATTCTTTACGCAAGCGACTTCCTTCACATTCTGGACATTTAATTTTGTCCATATATTCCTTAGCCCATCTTTTTAAAGAAGTTGTTTCGCCAGCGTCAAAAGTGTTTTGAATAAAGGTTGCAACACCTTCAAAATCAATCTTGTAATTGCGAGTTATGCCTAAGGTTTTAGATTCTACATCAAATTTATCATTTCCTCCGTAGAAAATAATTTGCTGAGCATCTTTGGGGATTTTAGAAAATGGGTCTGTCAATTTAAACTTAAAACGTTGTGCAATAAGTTCAAGCTGTTTAAAAATCCAATTGTTTTTCTGTGGTCCGTGAGGAGCTAATGCTCCATTTTTAATAGACAATGAGTCGTCTGGGACAACTTTGCTAATATTTACTTCGTGCAACATCCCTAAACCTTTACAGCTAGGACACATTCCTTTAGGTGAGTTAAATGAAAAGTTATTAGGTTCTGGATTAGGGTAACTAATTCCACTTTCAGGACACATTAACGATCTACTAAAAAAACGTGCTTTATTAGAGTCGTTATCAAGTACCATCAATACATCTTCACCGTGATACATTGCTGTAACAATAGATTCCTGTAAACGTTTATCGTTGTCAGTGCCTTCACTAATTTTAAGTCTATCGATAACAATCTCTATATCGTGATTTTTATAGCGATCTACTTTCATCCCTTTAGTGATATCTACTACTACACCATCTACACGTACTTTTAGAAAGCCTTGTTTTGCAATTTGTTCAAAAAGTTCGCGATAGTGACCTTTTCTAGAGCGGATAACTGGAGCAAGGATGCTCACTTTTTTATCCATAAAATCTTCTAGAATGAGCGATTTAATTTGGTCATCGCTATAGCTCACCATTTTTTTGCCAGTGTTGTAACTATATGCATCACTTGCGCGTGCATAAAATAGGCGAAGAAAATCGTAAATTTCTGTAATGGTACCAACGGTAGAACGCGGGCTTTTGCTTGTTGTTTTTTGCTCAATGGCAATAACGGGCGATAGGCCATCAATTTTGTCTACATCTGGGCGCTCTAAGTTGCCTAAAAATTGACGGGCGTAAGCGCTAAATGTTTCAATATATCTACGTTGTCCTTCGGCATAAATGGTATCAAAGGCAAGCGAAGATTTTCCAGAGCCAGAAAGCCCTGTAATTACTACTAGTTTTTCTCTAGGTATAGTTACATCAATGTTCTTTAAATTATGAACACGAGCCCCTAAAACTTCAATAACATCTTCATTTTTTGACATAAGGTGCAAAGGTACTTAAACTGGATAAATTTTTATAGTGAGTGGTACTTCGGAAATGTTAATTTAAAAGTGAAAATTTAAGTATAAATTATTAGCACTTCGTTGATTATCGAAAATGAATTTTTATAAGATTTACTTACTTCGATTGAACAATAATCACCTATAGAAACCCTCTGTTCAATGAAACTGCAGAGGGTTTGTTTTTTTACTATTTCCGAAGGGATTAAAAGGATCTAATGATACTCATAGTGCCAGTTACTTCCTGTGTTTCATTAAATTCATCAACATAGGTTCCTGCGTAAGTTACTTCAATAAACTCATCAATTTCACCAAACTCTAATAAGTTAAATGTGATGTTGTGCTCAAAATAATCTGAATGAAAAAAATGAGTTGAATCAAGATAAAATTCGAATAAAACTCCTTCATCATTTGAGTTATATACTCCTAGTTCATTTGACGGGAGCGTTAAATACATATTTAAATGATCATCAATATAATGTTTTGTCCACATGGAGAATCCATTAGGATTTGGTGTTACATAATTTAAATTAGAATCAAATCCTTGAGATATGTCCTCAAGTACAATTGAGAAATATCCTGTTGGCTCCGGCGGCTCAATGCACGCTTCTGTAATTTCAATGATTGTAACAGGGTCTGTGAATTCACCTGTGTAAATTTGTGAGGTTTGACCAGTGTCGTAATTATAACCGTGATAAGCAAAGTTTAAATTAACGTCATCTAGGCACCTAATTATTGTGGTATTAAAATTACCATCAACAACATTTGCACTAGTGAACACACCATTATTATAGATACGAACATAGCCATTTACTATAGGGATGTTTTCACATCCAGTAAATTGACCTTCTATAGTTTCTATGCTAAGTATTGTGTCATCTGGTAACTCAATTCCAGTCAAATTTATTTCTGTGTCTGAGGTATATGGTCCTATCGATTGAATTGGTAATGATTCGTTAATACAATATCCATTAAAAAATATTTGATAAGTTAAATTCTGATTTGCAGGAACAAATCCACGTATCTGACCTAAAGAATTTGTTGTCGCATAACGAAAACCATGGAATTCACTACCAATCATTACAAAAATGTCTGCAAATGGTTGATTAAGAACATCAAATACATTGACTGTCAGTAGAATTTTTTCCACTGGTATATCAAAATTCCAAAACGAAAAATGCGATACAGTACCCACATATCTATCTCCTTGCAGAGTTGCTTCGCCATCTTCCACCCAAAAGCCATGTTCCTCATTAAAATACCATAAAGGGATTGTTTGAGGTGCGTTTACTAATAAGGACTGTGAAACTGGTACTGTAATTTCTGCGGTAGTTCCTGCGGCTAGGTTTAAGTCTTCACCATTGGACCCTGTTAATTCTACTGCTAACATTCCCATTGTTACTAAGCCTCTTTCTTGTCCCTGAGCATCTTGTGCGTAGAGCATTCCGGGCATTTGATCTTGTGTTTCTGGTGCTGCCGCGTCAAGATGATGGAGGGTTACTTTAACAGTTCCGTTATATGCTTCGCCATTTTCTTTAACGTATGCTCCTTGCAGTGCAACCGCTGCACCGTTTGAAAGGCTAATAGTTTCAACGGTGCCGCTCTGTGTAGTTGCAGTGGTATTTTTAGGTAGCATGGTGATTTTTACTTGGTTTGTTCCATCAGTAGGAACCACGCTGCGCGATGCATCAATAAAACCTATTTTTTGTGCTTTGATATATCCAAAACGTTCAAAAACTTGCGCGTTGTTAATAATGAAAACGCCATTATCATCAGTCCTTACTTCATCATTACCAATGGTTATTTTCACATTCACTAACGGGCTTCCATTAATATCTGCAACAGTGCCTAAAAAGTTTCTTTGGATAGTTGCACCAAAGTTTTGGGCAATAACTGGGTCCACTTTTTGACTGTTATTTGTGCTGGTATCAGCATTAAATTCATCATCGTTAAAACAACTGGTTACTAGTAATAATGAGAGTACTGGGACTAAGTATTTTAATAGTTTCATAATAATACAATTTGTACCCAGATTGAGAAAATGGGTTGGTTATGTTCATAATACAAATTGTAAGGCCTTACATATTTAAAACAAGTGAGTTCTTGTTTTACCACTTTTAATTTTTCTTTTTGGTTGAATTAAAAAGAAATTGCATCCTCAATTTAATAAATAATAATTGCTAGGAATTTATATTCTTGAGTAGAAAAGGATAGATCGTAAGTGTGAAGAAAAATAAGATGCTTATTACAAATGAAATACTAAAAAGTAAAACAATACTAGGTAATTGAAAAAGAACAAATAAAAGTGGAAGCATTACTCCAAGAGCAATTATTGCTGCAAATATGGTAAATAGGAATTGTAGTGTTCCAGGAACAAACCTTTTAGTGACAGTACTTTGTTGGTGTAGTTTAGGTAGTAGATTTTTATTAATATATTCTCCTAGTTTAGAGAAAAAAACTTCATTAAATGATGAGTCTTCAAAGGCCTCTTTATCTAATGAAACTGCTAAATTCATAATTTTATCTTGATGTCTTTCAAAAACATTTTCAATGTCTAATGCATTTTTATAGGAGCCGAATTTGTACCCAAAGTAATACCACAAACCTGAACCAACTTTATGTTCAATCCATTTTTCAATGATATCTTTTTTGAAGTATTCTGGGACTGTTATTATGGTTGGAATTTTTTTCTGTCTAGGTTCAGTCATTAATAGTGACTTTAACTCTAGATAAAGAATTTCGGTTTCTGCATAGTTGCGTTTTTCTTCAAGAAACTCAATTGCTAGCTTAGATTTTCCTTTATAGTATTCCTTAACTTCAAAAAAGGTTAAACCTTCATATTCCTCATCAATATACTCTTTAACTCCTGGAAGCCATAGCTTACTAGTTAAAAGGGTATCGGCAATTTCTCTAACAATATTCATTTTCTCAACAAGACCATGTGTTTTGTCTGAACTTGTATTTCGTATTTTTTGAACAATAAAAACAGAGAAAAATAAATAAGAAAGTATTGAAAATGCTATGAATCCACTAATGCCAATAAATATACCGATGTAAGAATTGAGCATTATTACAAACTCAGTTGAAGCAATACTCTTTTTCCAAAGTAAAAATGTTAATCCAAAACATAGTAACCCAGAAAGCATCATTGGAATAATGATGTGTAGATTTTTAGATGTTTTGCTTTTGCTCATGAAATGAACACTATAAATTGCTAAAGTCCCTAAGAATTAATTCTTAAATGAACTATAGTTTTTAGTGAGATGTTCAAACATAAAACAATTTGTAGTATTTGTCCTACAAAGAGTGTGGGAAAAATAAACAATTCGATTAAGTGTGTATAATTGAGTTTAACTACCTAATGAGTTTGTTAATAGCCAATTGCTGTGTCGTCTCCACGTTTGTCCGCACCACCTTCGTAAGTACCGTCTTTTAGTTTTAATATACCGTCAACTTTACCAATTACTGGAGCATTTATTTCATCAATAGTATAGCCTTTGGTTTCAAGATTTTTTAGCATTTCGGCATTAAAACTATTGGGTTCAAATTGTATAATATCTGGTAGCCATTGATGATGAAAACGAGGAGCGTTTACAGCATCTTGCATAGACATATCATATTCATAGACGTTTAAAATTGTTTGTAAAACCGATGTGATGATTGTAGATCCTCCGGGAGTTCCCACACTCATCCAGAAATCACCATCTTTTTCTACTATTGTTGGCGTCATAGAACTTAGCATTCGTTTTTGTGGTTCAATTGCATTTGCTGCACCGCCTATTAAGCCAAACATATTAGGTGTACCTGGTTTTGCGCTGAAATCGTCCATTTCATTATTGAGAAAAAAACCAAGGTCGCTTACATATAATTTAGAACCAAAGGCTGCATTTAATGTCGTGGTTACCGCTATAGCATTTCCGAAGGAATCAACAATAGAGTAATGGGTAGTTTCCATACTTTCATAACCTGAGAGTTCGCCGTTTGAAACCTCTTCAGAAGGCGTTGCTTTATCAAATGAAACGCTAGCCATTCTATTTAATAAATACGAACTACTAATTAGTGTGTCAATGGGAATGTCGATATAGTCTGGATCACCCAAAAAGTGGCTTCTATCTGCGTATGCTCTACGTTCTGCTTCGGTGATAATTTGTATAGATTTTTCAGTATTGTGTCCAAAAGATTTTAAATTGTAAGGTTCAATACTTTTTAAAATTTGTGCTAAACAAATACCGCCGCTTGATGGTGGAGACATAGAAATAACCTTTAAATTTTTGTATTGAAAAATTACAGGATCACGCCATTCAGCCTCATATGCAGCTAGATCTGCCATTGTAATAATACTTTCTTTTTTGGTTAAGAAAGACACTAGTTTTTCGCCAATTTCACCAGCATAAAAAGCTTTTCGGCCTTCATCTATTAAAGCTTGTAAAGTATTAGCTAGTGCTTCGTTTTTAAAAACGTCGCCCTCGTTATATGTTTTTGTATAGATAGATTCCTCCTTATTCACATCTTTAAAAACAGGAGCATATTTATTAAATCTAATAGCTTGGTCTTTTGTTATTTTAAAACCATTTCTAGCTAGAGAAACAACTGGAGTTAAAATATCGTAAATAGGTAGTGTTCCAAACTTTTCGTGCGCTGCAAAAATCCCTGCAACAGTTCCAGGAACTCCTACGGCAAGACCACCTACTTTACTTTTTTCTTGTAAATAGGTTCCAGTTTCATCAAGGTACATATCTCTCGATGCTTTTATAGGGGCTTTTTCTCTGTAATCTAATGCGCCTAATTCTCCATAAGTGGTTCTATACACCATAAAACCACCACCACCTAGATTACCTGCGTAAGGATAACAAACAGCGAGTGCCATTTCAGTAGCAACCATGGCATCAAAAGCATTGCCTCCTTTTTTCATGATATCAGCTCCTATTTTAGAAGCTTCTTCTCGAGCTGAAACTACCATCGCTTTTTCAGCAATTAAACCTACTTGTGGGGTTTTCGCCTTTTCGAATTTTTTAGGTGTTTCTTTACAATTTGTGAGTAAAAAGAGTGAAATGCAGACTAAAAGGAGTGATTTTCTCATTGTAATGTCTCTAGTTTGTTTTTAGAGTATGCGATAAGTTCTTCAAAAAAAGTGGTGAATTCTTCTTCAAATTCTTCATAGAATTCTTCTAATTCAAGTACGGCAAAATTCATTTTACTAACCCCTTTTGTACGTACGTTCATTCCCTTTAAAATTTTACTTATTCCTGGGATAGTTGCGTAGCTTAGTAACCAGTTATCACTAGTCATATAAGGCATCATTCGTTGTATACGTGTTGGTAAAGTTTGGTAATTGTCGTGTAATAATTCGTAAAAATCGTCAACAAACTCTTCTAATGGCTGTGGATGATATTTATTCCAATTTTTAGCTAGGAAATGATCGTACAAAATGTCTACAATAACACCACTGTAGTGACCATAGTTTTTATGCAATCGTTTAGTACTTTGTCGTACTACATAATGGGCATCAGTATAGCTGTCAATAGCACGATGGAGTAAAATACCTTGTTGTATTTTCTTCGGAAATTTTAAATATTTTTTTCCTTTAATTCCATCAGCAATAAAATTGCCAATAATTACTTGGTCGTCTTCGCCAGATAAATAGATGTGTGCTAGAAAGTTCATTTCGTAAAATTACAAATTTTGAAGTCAGAATTTTAGCTTTAAAAAAAGTATATTTGTCAAGGTTGTTGAGGAGTGTTATTTTTACTTCAGCACCTTTAAACCCTATCATTTCAATGGGTTACTATTATTGAAGCGGCTTGTAGAAACCGATAGAGGTATTTTTTAAATTATTAAAATTTCAGATTAAAAATATATGACGTTAATTAAATCGATTTCAGGAATTAGAGGAACTATTGGTGGTACTCAAGGTGATAATTTAACACCTATAGATGCGGTGAAATATGCAGCAGCCTATGGTGCTTGGGTTAAGCAACAAAGAAATAAAGATGAGTATAGAGTAGTAGTAGGTCGTGATGCTAGAATAAGTGGTTCGATGATGCAGCAACTTGTAATGAACACCCTTGTTGGAATGGGGATTCATGTAATTGATCTAGATTTATCCACAACGCCCACTGTTGAGATGGCTGTAATGATGGAGCACGCAGACGGAGGAATTATTTTAACAGCAAGTCATAATCCAAAACAATGGAATGCTCTTAAACTTTTAAATAATAAAGGTGAATTTTTAAATGCTGATGCTGGACAAGAAATTCTTGATCTTGCAGAAAATGCAGACTTAGAATTTGCTGAAGTTGATGACTTAGGAGAAATACACAGAAACGATGCCTATATCGATCTTCATATTGATGAAATTTTACAATTAGATTTAGTTAATAAAGAAGCTATTGAAAAAGCCAACTTAAAAGTTGTTGTTGACGGTGTTAATTCAACTGGAGGAATAGCTATTCCTTTGTTATTAGAAGCTTTAGGTGTACAGTCCGTAAAATTATATTGTAATCCTACGGGCGAATTTCCACACAACCCTGAACCTTTGAAAGAGCATTTAGGAGATTTAATGGAAATGGTAAAAGATGAAAATGCTGATTTTGGAATTGTTGTAGATCCTGATGTTGATCGTCTTGCTTTTGTTGACGAAAATGGAGATATGTTTGGTGAAGAATATACATTAGTAGCTGTTGCAGATTATGTATTACAACATACTCCAGGAAATACAGTTTCAAATATGTCATCATCCAGAGCTTTACGCGATATAACTAGAAAAAGAGGAGGAGCGTATACAGCAAGTGCAGTAGGTGAAGTGAATGTTGTACAAATGATGAAAGATACTAATGCAGTAATTGGAGGTGAAGGAAATGGAGGAATTATTTATCCTGAATTACATTATGGACGTGATAGCCTTGTTGGTGTCGCTTTGTTTTTAAGTTATCTAGCTGATGTTAAAATGAGTGTAAGTGCATTACGTAAAACGTATTCACCTTATTTTATGAGTAAAAAGAAAATTCAATTGACGCCACAGATAAACGTGGATGAAATTTTAAAAGGAATGGCTTCTAAATATGCAAATGAAGAAGTAAATACTATTGACGGTGTTAAAATTGACTTTGCTGAAAATTGGGTTCACTTACGTAAATCTAATACTGAACCAATTATACGTATATATACTGAAGCTGCAACTCAAGAAGCTGCTGATACATTGGCCGATGCTATCATCCTTGAAATTAAGGCAATTG
Organism: Patiriisocius marinus; assembly: GCF_008974325.1. GTDB lineage: Bacteria > Bacteroidota > Bacteroidia > Flavobacteriales > Flavobacteriaceae > Patiriisocius > Patiriisocius marinus. The sequence goes on from NZ_BKCG01000002.1 coordinate 194,677, forward strand.
CGGGCATTTAATATTTTAAGCAACATAAACATATACTGTTATAAAGATATAATGCTTGTAAATAACTAAGAATCATGGGACTAACTAACCAACTCACTAAAACTAAACTGGAATGCTATTTTGAGCCTTTCAGAAATAACATTCTGGGTATTAATCAAAAGTTTGAATCTCCTTACGGTACTCAAAATTTAATATATTCAGATTGGACTGCTAGTGGTAGGTTATATAGTCCTATTGAAGATAAAATGCTTAAACTTTTTGGTCCTTTTGTAGCAAATACACATACTGAGACAACAGTGAGTGGTACTACAATGACCAAAGCTTATAAAGAAGCGAGAACTATTATTAAAAAACACCTTAATGCATATGAAGATGATGTTTTAATTACTTGTGGTTCAGGTATGACAGGTGTAGTTAACAAGTTTCAACGCATACTTGGTTTAAAAGTTCCTGAAGGATTGAAACAATTTACTCAAATTCCAGATGCCATTCGTCCAGTTGTATTTGTTACTCATATGGAGCATCATAGTAATCAAACATCTTGGTTAGAAACTATAGCTAAGGTTGAGGTTATTCCTTGCGATAATGAAGGGCTATTTTGCTTAAAAGAATTTAAAGAATTATTAGAAAAATATAAAGATCATCCATATAAAATAGCGTCTATTACAAGTTGTTCTAATGTAACAGGAATAAAAACGCCTTACCACGAAGTTGCTGCATTAATGCATCAATCAAACGGTTTATGTTTTGTTGATTTTGCCTGTTCCGCACCTTACATTGATATTGATATGCATCCAGAAAATCCTGATGCATATTTAGATGCTGTTTTTCTTTCTCCTCATAAATTTTTAGGAGGTCCAGGAACAAGTGGTGTTTTAGTTTTTAATAAAAAATTATATAAAAATTTAGTGCCAGATTGTCCAGGGGGAGGGACTGTAAGTTGGACTACACCTTGGGGTACTCACAAATTTATTGATAATATTGAAGAACGTGAAGATGGTGGAACGCCAGGTTTTTTACAGGTTATAAGAACATCATTAGCAATCAAACTAAAAGAGCAAATGGGTGTGCAAAATATACTCGATCGCGAACACGAGTTGCTTGATATACTTTTTAGTAGGTTAGGACCACATAATAATATTTCAATACTTGCAGGTGACACAAAAGATAGGTTAGGAGTTTTCTCATTTACTATTGCAAATCTTCATCACGATTTAACAGTACAAATGCTTAATGATCGTTTTGGGATTCAGTCGAGAGGTGGTTGTAGTTGTGCAGGAACTTATGGACATTATTTATTAGAAATAGATCAACAAAAATCTGACGAAATTATTGACTTGATGGGTAGAGGGGAATTACTTCTAAAGCCAGGTTGGGTTAGAGTATCAATACATCCTACAACTTCAACAGAAGAGGCTCAATATATATGCGATAGTATTATCGCTATTGCAGATAATAGTGAGCAATGGAAAGAAGATTATAATTACGAAAAAGGAACCTACACACACAAACAAGCTACAGAAAATACGGCAAGTGTATTAACAGATTCTTGGTTTGAATTTTAGAAACGAAGTATTACGCTCGTAATTTCCATCGTTTGTGTGACCATAAATATAACTCTGGAGTGTCTCTAATTTGAGATTCTAGTTTGTCAAAAAACATCCTAGTTATTTCAAAGTTTTCAAAGTCATTTGGTGTGTTTGTAATGGTCTCGAAAGTAGCTGTGTAATAGCCGCGTTTTACTTTTTCTACTTTTAAGTAGAGACAAGCGAAATCTAATTTTTTAGCAAGTTCTTCGGTTCCTGTGAAAACAGGTACATTAGTACCCATAAAAGTATCACGATGTTTGTAAGCACCTTGTTTAGGAGTTTGGTCAGACAGAATATATGTTAACGTTAAATTACCTTTTTTCATTTTGCGATAAAGCATAGGTACAACAGCTCTATTAGAAACTATAATTCCACCAAAACGTTCTCTAATATTTTTTACAACATCATCAATTTGTTTATTTCTTAAAGGTTTATAAACGGCATGTGCTTGGTGTTGCATCATTTTGTTGAGAATACCACTCCATTCCCAGTTTCCATAATGTCCTGCCATTAGTAAGACACTTTTTTCTTGTGCATAAAGTGTAGTTAAAATTTCGATATTTTTTACGTCAAAACGCTTTCTAATTTCTTTTTCTGGTATAGTGATGCTCTTTATAGTTTCGACTAGCATATCGCATAATTGTTTAAAGAACTTTTTTTGAATTCTTAAAATTTCAGCTTTGCTCTTTAGGGGAAATGCTAATTCTAGATTTTCTCTAACAACTTTTTTACGGTAGCCTAAAATATAATATGCAATAAAAAAGATAATGTCACTCTTGATGTAGAGTAACCACATTGGCAGCAACGATATGAGCCATAAAAGTGGATATATGATATAATAAAGAAGTCGATGCATAGTACTACTTTGAGCAAAACTAGGTATTTTTAGGGCAATTATAATAAAAAATTGGAGTAGGATTTTATTTTATATGTAACCTCGTGGTAAACACGACTTTTTAATAAACAAACACAACTATTTATGTTGAATATGAATATTGCAACCATAGTAATAATAGTAGCTAACGTACTAATTTCTATTAAAGGTTTTAATGATTTTGAATTTTTTGAGAAGTATAAATTTAATGTCGGCGCCATAAAAAGAGGTGAGCAAATAAGGATGATTACTTCCGGTTTTTTGCACGCTAATTTTAATCATTTATTGTTTAATATGTTGACGTTGTTCTTTTTTGCACCTATAGTTATAGCGTATTTAGGAACAGTTATTTTTGTTATTATCTACTTAGCATCTCTTGCTTTAGGGAGTATAGTATCGCTTTATTTTCATCAAAAAGAATATAATTATAGTGCTATAGGTGCGAGTGGAGCAGTAATGGGAATATTATATTCGGCAATATTGTTTGAGCCTATGATGCGAATTAATTTTATTATCCCTGCCTGGGTTTTTGGAATAGGATATTTAGGATACTCTGTTTGGGCAATGAAACAAAATAGTGATAACGTGGGTCACGATGCGCATATAGGTGGTGCAATAGGCGGATACATACTTACAATTGCATTTGCTCCATCATTACTACAAACTAGTTTATGGCTTGTAGGTGTTTTAGCATTACCTGTAATTGTACTTTTTGTGATGCACAAGTCAGGAAAAATATAACAAAATAGGTTTTTACATTTATAAGAAATCGTCTTGGTACGAAACTTGTTTTATTTGAATTAAAAATAATAATTATGAAAACATTTATCACTAGCATTTTTATGCTACTTACACTAAGCATTATGGCACAACAACAAGAAAGACCAACCGTAGATGTTACTGGCGAAGGTATAGTTTACATTACACCAGATCAGGTAACCGTAAAGGTTCGTGTTGAAAATACTGGGCGTGATCCTAAAACAGTTAAATTAGAAAATGATCGCATTGTCAGTCAGGTTTTTTCTGCAATTAAGAAATTAAAAATTGAGGATAAAGACGTACAAACTGATTATATACGCCTTAATAAAAATTACGAGTACAATACAAAATCATATAATTACGCAGCAAACCAGTCTATAGCAATTCGCTTAAAGGATTTGTCTAAGTATGAAGCATTAATGGACGGGTTATTAGAAAGTGGAATAAACCGTATTGACGGTGTGATTTTCGCTTCTTCTAATGAAGATGCATTAAAATCTGAAGCTAGAGTTAAGGCAATGCGTAATGCTAAAGAAAAAGCAGAAACTTACGCAGGGGTGTTATCTCAACAAATAGGTAAAGCACTTAAAATATCGGAATTTCAACAAACAAATAATACTCAACCTATGTATCGTGCAATGGCAATGGATACTGAAATGTCTGGAGGACAACAAACTATAGCTCCCGGTGAAATGGAAATAAGAGTTAGAGTTAATGTAAGTTTTGAGTTGCTATAGTAACCCTTATTTAATTTGTAAATTAGCAGGATAATCAATAACAGTAATGTTTGGTTATCCTGTTTTTTTATAGAATACGCGTAACTTTCTAAATGCATCATTGATGAAAATATTTAAAAACATTGCTTTAATATGTATAGCACTATTATTATGGACAGCTTTTATTGGTTATGGGTTTACTAATGGTTTTTTGCTAAAACCTATTACTTCTAAAAAAACTTCAGAAGCATTTATTGAAGCTACCAATGAAAAAATTTCTAATGAATTTGTTGGAAATTTAGCGATGGTTTTAATTGAAGATGGAAAAGTCTCAAAGGATTTTTATTATTCGATTGATCAACCTGTAACTGAAAATACATTATTTCCAGTGGCGTCAATAAGTAAATGGGTAACTTCTTTTGGGGTTTTGAAATTGGTTGAACAAGGTAAAATAGATTTAGATAAACCTGTTGACGAATATCTTTCTAGATGGCACTTGCCTAAAAGTGAATATGATAATACTAAAGTAACCGTTAGAAAATTGCTTTCACATTCGTCTGGTTTAGTAGATGATCTTGGTTATGGGGGTTTTGATATTGACCAAAAAGTTCAAACCCTTGAGGAATCTTTAACAAAAGCAAGTGATGCACCTTATTCAGAAGGTATTGCAAAAGTAGGTTATGAACCAGGAACTAAGTATATGTACTCAGGAGCAGCTTATACACTGTTGCAGTTGCTAATTGAAGAGGTTAGTGGTACACCATTTAAAGAATATATGGCGAAAGAAGTTTTTGAACCTTTACAAATGGAACAATCAACGTTTGCTTTAGATGAAAAACCAGATTTAGAACGTGCTCATATTTATAAAGATGATGGTGCTACTAGAACCCCAAGGAAATTTACAGCACTTGCAGCAGCTTCATTATTTACTTCAACATCAGATCTATCAAAATTTTTAATAGCAAGTGTTACAAGTAACAATGTTTTATCAGCAGATATGATTAAAAAAATGAGTGTTTCAGAAACGTTCATTAATAATATAGGAGTTTATGGATTGGGTCCACATTTATACAGTCAAAATGATTCTAACTCTAAAATAATTGGTCACGATGGGAGTGGTAATAATGCTTTAAATACAGCAGCTAGAATAGATCTTGTTTCTAAAGATGGGATTATAGTTTTAGAAACAGGGAATCATTCTATGGCTTCTTCTATTGCAGACGAATGGATTTTTTGGAAAGCTGGTATTGCCGATTATGTTGTAATGCAGCGAAACAAAACTTATATCTTAACACTATTAATAATTGGCTTTGTAATTATTGTATCATTTTCAGTTTTTATTATTAGAAAGAAAAAATTAATATCTTAAAAAGGTGTGACGAGTTATTTAATAGCTTTGTTGTTACTAAATTGTAAAATTTAATAATGAAATTACATAAAACCATTCGGTTTTTTATGGTTGTACTAGTGTTGTTAATGCAAGTTGTTTTCTTAGCGTTAATAATAAAAAGTAAGTATGAAACTAATAACTTTATTTCAATATTATTAATAGTACTTATTACGTTAATAATTATAGCAACACATCAATATTTAGATTTACATCACGATGAGTATTCTTATGAAAAAATTACCGTAGTTGTTTGGGTTCCTATTGGAGCTGTAATTTGTTATTTATTAAACATTCACACAGATTTTGGAAGTGTTTTATCTGCTGGTATTGTTGGTACATTAGCTTCTTTTATTCCGCTATTAAATAAGAAATCAATTTACTTATCTAAGTTGCCATCTGCTATATATTGTGGCGTATTTGTAGGGATGTCTAGTGTGGAAGTTTCACCTTCAATTAAATTTGTAGTGATTGCAGGAATTATAGCAGGAATAGTTTATTTATTATCTAAAAACTTATTTGTTGGGTTAGGAGGAAAGCTAGGTACAATTGCTTTTGTAAGTGTAGGTGTCGTTACTTTATTTAATTGGTTTTTGTCATGAATACTATTATTATCATCCTAACAGGAATTTTAGGAGCAGCACTTACTTTTTATGTAAGTAAGCATCTAAAGCAAGGACCAGTAAGGGCATCAGCATTACTATCGCTTATTGTTGGTCTGTTTTTTTATACTTTCCCAGAGCTCTTAAATATATATTTAACTCAAAATATACCTATTGTATTTATAGGAACCTCGTTTGTAGGTATGGTTTCTTCAAAAGCAAAGGGAAACATAATTCAAATAGCGTTAGCAGGGTTACTATTCAGTATTATTTACATGAATAAAAGCGAACTGTTTATAGGTTATGGTGGCGCTTTAGGAGCACTAGCTTTAATTTCATTTCTAACAACTTTGGGCTTTTCGATTATGTTTTCAAAGAAAATAGATTTTAAAAAAGTGATATCAAGTTTTCGAAAAAAGAGAGAATAATTTTAATAGTTCTATTTCTATTTAGCCGAAATATTAATCAATTAAAAACCAGTCATAAACTAACAATTTTTTTAATAATTTAGTTCTATGAATAAAATTGATATTAGAACAGTAGATGTTGTTCAATATGTACAACCTTTACGAGAGGGAGGTTCCCTTCCTGCTATCGTAAAAGGCGATGATGGATTTTTGTACGTGCTAAAATTTAGAGGTGCAGGACAAGGAAAGAAAGCTTTGATAGCAGAGTTTATTGGTGGAGAGTTAGCTAGAGCATTAGGTTTACATGTTCCGGAATTAGTTTTCATGAACTTAGACAATTCATTTAGTAAAACAGAACCCGATGAGGAAATACAGGACTTGCTTAAATTTAGTGTAGGCTTAAATTTAGGTTTACACTTTTTATCTGGAGCGATTACATTTGATCCTCTTGTGTCAACCGTAGATGCAATTACTGCATCTAAAGTAGTATTATTAGATAGTATAATTAGTAATATAGATAGAACAGCTAAAAACACTAATTTATTAAAGTGGAACAATGAATTATGGGTTATTGATAATGGTGCTAGTTTTTATTTCCATCATAATTGGAGTACTTGGGAAAATCATCTTTCTAGAACATTTCCGTTAATAAAAGATCACGTGCTTTTACAACAGGCAACAAAGCTAAACGATGCTGCAAAGGCTATAGAGCTACTGCTTATAAAAGAGGTGATTACAGATGTTATTTCTAATATACCAGAAGATTGGTTACTCGATGAAGCTGATTCTATGACACCTAAAGATAAAAGAATAGCATACATAGAGTATTTAACAACACGACTTTCAAAGATAGATTTACTAGTTAAAGAAGCTACAGATGCAAGATAAATGTACATTTGAGTATGCGATAATTAGACTTGTGCCAAAAGTGGAACGGGAAGAATTTTTCAATGTAGGAGTTATTCTATTTTCAAAAAGGAAAAAATATTTAGGCATTAGATATCAAATTGATGAAACAAAATTTAATGCGTTTGCTCCAGAATTATCGTTAGAAGATTTCAAAAAATATCTAAATGCTTGGAAATTAATTTGCGATGGGGAACCTTCTGGAGGTACAATAGGAACATTTGAATTATCAGACAGGTTTAGATGGTTAACAGCTTGTAGAAGTACTATAATTCAAAGTTCTAAAACTCACCCTGGTCTTACTGATAATCCTGAAAATGAACTCGAAACGATTTTCAAAATGTATATTTTATAGGAAATTTCAAATGCTTAAAACAAGCTAAATGTTATAAGCGTAAGTGACTAAAGGGGGTATTTGTTGTAAGATTTTTTTGTAACTTTAAACGTATATAATTGTTTTAGAATTAAAAACTTACTATATTATAGAAATGATTGCAGTCAAAACGATCCCTTCTTCAAAAATAGCTCCAGACTATAGTATTGTAATAGAGGGGGTTACATATAAGTCTGTCTTAGTGAAAACACGTATTGGTGATATTGAAACTGCAATTGTGGGGGAAGGAAGCCCTTTGATAGTAGTACACGGTATTGTTGGTGGTTGGTGGCAGGGTGTTTCTTTAGCAGCTAAATTGAAAAATAACTATCGGGTTATTCTTATTTCAAGACCCGGTTATGGTAGAACACCAATTACTTCAGGAAGAACAACTGACGAACAAGCACACCTTTTTAGAGAATTAATAGAATCACTTCAAATATATAAAACACATATTTTAGGATTTTCTGGAGGTGGTCCTTCAGCACTTGCTTTTGCTTTAAACTATAAAGAGCAATGTAAAAGTTTGATACTAGCAGTAGCTGCTGCTCCTCATTTATACAAACCTAGTTTTCCTATTTGGTTAATAACAAAATCTAGTTTTATAGTTAAAAAATACATTAAATGGGATAAAAAGAAAATGCTAAAAAAATTAGATAAATTTGATTCGGCATACCTGCATTTTGAAAAAGAAATGAATCCAAATGAGTTAATTTTTTTAGAGAAAAATCCAGATATAGCAAAAAATATCAACATATTGATTAAAAATAACTTTGATGGTGTAACTACCGAAATAGGATTGAAAAATGATTTTGAACAATCTATAAAAAGTAAAAATCAACCCAGAGTTTTAGCAGAGGATGTAAAAGTACCAACTTTCATATTTCATGGTACCCCAGATGTAACCGTCCCAACAGAGCATGCTGTTTACTATGCTTCAATAATTCCAGATTCAGAATTGAAAATTTACCAAGGAGCTTCTCACTTATTAATGTGGACTCACATAGATGTCATTTCTCAAGACATTTCTGATTTTCTCAAAAAACAGAAAGTAAAATAGATTATTGTAATATTTCAGAAAAACAAATGCCTTTTCAAATTAACTAGTTTGAAAAGGCATTTAAATTTTAATTAGGTTGAGTTTTTAATCAAGTAACTCTGCAATTTTAGCTCCTAAAGCAGGACCTCTTAAGTTTTTAGCAACAATAACTCCATCTTTATCTAAAAGGAAAGTTGCAGGAATTGAACGTACGCCATAAGCTTGTGCAATTGGGTCTTGCCAAAATTTCAAGTTAGAAACGTGATACCAATTCATATTATCATCATCAATAGCTTTTTTCCATCGCTCAGCAGCACCTGCTTTGTCTAATGAAACACTAATAATATTTAATCCTTTGTCATGATATTTTTCATAAACTTTGACCACATTTGGGTTTTCAACACGACAAGGTCTACACCAAGAGGCCCAGAAATCGATAATAGTATATTCTCCCATAGCATCTTTTAAAGAAAGATCTTTGCCTTCAGGAGTCTTAGCTGTGAAACTTGGAGCTTTACCGCCAACATCACTATTTTTCATATTTGCAACAGCTTCAGATATTTGTTTAGCCATAGCTGTTTCCTTTATTTCAGGTGTAAATGAAGCAACATATTCATTAGCTTGTTTAGCCGAAATTTGTTTGTTATTTAGCATTTCGCTAATCAACATAACAGCAAAAATCGAATTTGTATTTTCCTTAATGAAAGACTCTTTGTAATTTTTTTCCTCTTGAGTTATCATTACATTTTCACGTTGTAATGTTGCAGCTAGTGAGTTATTTTGTTCAGAACGAGCTTTTTGAAACTCTGCGGCTTTAGCAGTTTTTCTAGCTTGAAATTCTAACATATTTTTCACATAACTTCTATACCCTTCATTTTGAGCATTTCCTGTTACAAATGAAGATTGAATACTATCTTTATACACAGTAACACTTAAATCTTCACTTTGCGGAAAATATATAATACTACTATTATTAACCATCATATAATTAAGCGATGGTACGTTGCTTTTTTCATATTTTCCTGAAAACTTCCCACCGTTAATTAAAAGGGTGTCGAGTACTTTAGGCTGGTTATTTTCAATAGCATAGATAATAACAGGGGAGCCATCAGGCATACCTTCTGCAGTACCACTTAGGGTATATTCATTTGAGTTTGATTGACAAGAAAAGAGAAGTACACTTAGTACAGCTCCAATAAGATATTTCATAATAATTTAATTTCTGTCAAATTTAATGGTATTTTTTCTGAAATAATAATAAAACAATTAATTGTTAAAACCTTTATTCAATGATGTTTGTACTGTATTTTTGTTAGCTTTATAGTAATAATAATTTACACGGAATAATCATGGAATCTTTTCCACTTCAAATAGAAGTTAGTTTTAAGAAAGTCTTCGATCAATATCGTACAAGACTGGAATCTGACAATCGTTTTGTGAAAGAACGAGCGACTTCAATTTTAGAAATTGCAGATACTTATCCAGCATTAACTACAGGGATTTCAGATGAAGTTTTATTGGCCTCTTTTCACGAACAAATTGATCTAGTTCTAGAAGATATGTTTTCGTCGATTTTAGAGACAAATGAAATTAAAATTGCTACGCTGCCTTATAACGGCCTTATTTTTAAGTCGTCAAAGCGATATGATAATATTATAGAAGCTGCAGGACCAGGTTTTAAAGCGGAACTAAACCACTTTAATGAAGACGAGTTTTATAAACTTGGATGTATTTTAATTACAAACTTCTATTACGGTTATCAGGCCGATTTTAGAAGACCAATCTATTATAAAATTCCAGATGCTAATGGAATTATCAGAACCTACAGATTAGTATATAATGCTGATTTTGTAGATATTCAAAAAACAAAAGAAGCACCAGAATTTACAAATAAAGATTTTGAAGAGTTACTTGATAACTTCGATAACCTAAGTTTATGGAAGGAAAAATTTCCGCCAGAGAGTTATATATTTAGTGGTTTTGTAATAGCGAACTTATTTGATGCTACCGCAGATACTAACATAGCAGATTTTAAAGCACTTCTTTTAGAAAAGGAAGAGCATAGCGGTATTCTTGAAGATCGTTTTACTGATATTTTTAAATCATTATTTAATTGTTCTAATCTAAAAATAGGTTTTTCAACTTTTAATGAAGAAGAAGATTCGTTAGAACAAATATTGTTTGACAGTGTTAAAAGTTACGTTTTAGAGGGGGCTTCTCATATTAAAAGCAACGAAGCATTATGTCAAACATCATACTATACGCTATTTAAAAAGAATGAATTTTATACTATTTCTAACGTAAGTAAATATCACAAACTATACCCAGATAATATATTATATAAAAAATTAGCTAAGCAAAAAATTGAAAGTGCCATATTAGCACCTATTGTTGATAATGGAAAATTAATTGGAATTATGGAGCTTGTATCTCCTACGGTAAATATGCTAAATTCTATTAATGCTAATAAATTGAAGGATATTATGCCTTATCTAGAGGTATATATTATTCAATCTAATAATCGTTTGGACAGTGAGTTAGAGCTGATAATACAGGAAGAATGCACTTCAATTCATAAAAGTGTTCATTGGAAATTTAAACAAGAAGCTGCACGATATTACAAAGCAGTTTCTAATGGAAACCCAGCTCTTTTTAGAGAAGCCGTTTTTGATGATGTGTATCCATTATTTGGACAAATAGATATTAAAGGTTCTTCGGAAGCAAGAAATAATGCTGTTAGAGATGATTTAGAATTACAACTAAACCACGTATTACAAATAGTAGATAAGATTAGTATTGTTGAAGAGCTGCCAATTTACGAGCAGTTAAGTTTCAGAATCAATGAATTTTTAGATGATGTTAAATTTAACTTTCAAGTTGATAGTGAACGTTCCGTTTTAAAATTTCTGAAATCTGAAATAATTCCTCTTTTTAAGCATTTGTCTAAAAAGAACGATGCCTTAAAGCAATTAATAACTGATTACAGATCATTAGTTGACAGTGGAACTGGCTTTGTCTACAAACACAGAAAAGATTATGATGATTCAGTCACGCAAATAAACAGGCGTATGGCATCAGTTCTAGACAAAAAACAAAAGGACGCTCAAAAAATGTATCCACATTACTTTGAACGTTTTAAAACTGATGGAGTAGAGCATAATATGTATATTGGAGAATCTATTACTAAAAAAAATAGCTTCAATAAAGTTTACCTTTATAATTTGCGATTATGGCAATTGCAAGTGATGTGCGAAATGGAAAATAGTTATTATAAACTAAAAGAAAACCTTGAAGTACCACTTGATGTTGCCTCAATGATTTTGGTTTTTAATAGCCCATTATCATTACGTTTTAGAATGGATGAAAAACGTTTTGATGTTGATGGAACATATAACGCACGTTACGAAGTAATTAAAAAACGAGTAGATAAAGCAAATATTAAAGGAAAAGACGAGCGTATTACCCAAGCCGGTAAAATCGCTATTATCTATTCTCAAAAAGAAGACGAGAAAGAATACCTTAAGTACATTAAGTTTTTACAGATGAAAAAACACCTCGATACTGAAGTTGAAATTTTGGAGCTTGAAGATTTACAAGGTGTAACAGGACTTAAAGCAATTAGAGTAAAAGTGTTATATACTAGGGGTAAAGAACAAACTAAAGAATATTACACGTACGAAGATTTAATGGAGCAAATAAAACACTAAAACTTTCATTTACATTCTTAAAACCGCGATTAAAATATCTATAATATTGATATTTTAATCGCGGTTTATTATTTATAATAACTGAAATATTAACGATTTAATGTTATTTGAATACCATAATACTTAGTCTATTCCACATCTAAAAAAGGAGATTCAAATAAAAAGTTACAACTGAAACCCTACATTTGACAGTTCAGTAATTTGTTTTCTAAAATTAGACTTTGTTGAAGCAATTTTGTTTTAACAAACAACCACGTTATGATTTACAACAATTCAAAAGTCTCATTAAGTATTTTTTTCATCAGTTTATTCTCGATATTATCACTGTCTGCGCAAACAGTAATATCTGGAAAAGTTTCTGAAAAAAACGGTACGCCTATAGAAGGAGCTAATGTCTATTTAGATGGTACTTACGACGGTACAGCGACAGATGCTCAAGGAAATTTTAGTTTTGAAACCGAAGAAAAAGGTCCGCAATTAATTAAAGTTACATTTTTATCTTTTGAGCCCTACACCTTCTTTGGAGATGTGAAAATTTTAAATAATCTAAAAATAAAATTAAGAGAAGATGTTAACTCTCTAGAAACAGTAGTGTTATCTGCAGGTACTTTAGAAGCTAGTGATAATAGTAAAGTTTCAGTATTAAAACCTCTCGATGTAGTTACAACTGCAAGTGCTCTTGGCGACTTTGTAGGAGCTTTACAAACCTTGCCAGGAACAACTACAGTCGCAGAGGATGGAAGACTATTTGTAAGAGGTGGAGATGCTAGTGAAACACAAATATTTATTGACGGCATTAGAGTTTTTACACCTTATACACCTACAACTAATAACGCTCCCACAAGAGGACGATACAGTCCGTTTTTATTTGACGGTATTACTTTTTCTACAGGTGGTTACTCAGCTGAATTTGGACAAGCATTATCATCAGTTTTACTGTTAAATAGTATTGATGAGCCAGCACAAGAGGCAACTAATATTCAAATTATGAGTGTTGGAGGCGGATTTGGACACACTGAAAAATGGGATAAATCTTCATTAAGTATTAATACATCTTATATTAATTTGGCTCCTTATTTAGCATTATTTAATAGTCGAAATGATTTTCAGAAACCATTTCAAACCTTTTCTGGTGAAGCCGTCTATAGACAAAAGTTAAAAAATGGCCTGTTAAAAGTTTACGGTGCTTTCGACACGTCAAATTTCTCCTTAACTCAAGAGGATATTAATAATCCCGATGGAACGCAATTTAGCTTAAACAATAAAAATTTCTATGGAAACACTAGTTATAGTGGCGTTTTAACTAACGATTTAAAAATTGATGTTGGAGCAAGTTATACATTAGCAACAACTGAAATAGGTATAAATAATATAACAGTTGATGATACAGAAAACTCAGCACACTTTAAAATAAAGCTAAAAAACCGATTTAGTAATCGTTTTAAATTAACAGGAGGAGTAGAGCAATTTATAACTGATTTTGAAGAGCAAGTATCGGGTGATTTTAATCCTCAAGAGTACGGTTACAAAAATAACCTCACAGCAGCTTTTGCTGAGACGGACATTATTTTCTCGAGAAATTTTGCCATTAAAACTGGTTTGCGAGTAGAGTATAGCGCTATGTTTAATGATATTACAATTGCCCCAAGACTTTCATTAGCTTATAAAACGGGAAAAAATAGTCAGCTTTCCATTGCCTACGGAAATTTTAATCAACAACCCAATGCTGAAATTTTAAAATTTGAACAAAACTTAAGAGCAAGAAATACCAGTCATTACATTGCAAATTATCAATACACCGCAAACAACCGAATATTTAGAGCTGAATTATATAGAAAAGATTATACTAATCTAGTAACATACGATACGACTACAGCGAGTTCAGAATCAAATTTTACTAATAATGGAGATGGATATGCACAAGGATTAGATGTGTTTTTTCGTGATGATGAGTCAATTAAAAATTTAGACTACTGGGTAAGTTATAGCTACTTAGATTCTGAAAGAAAATTTCAGAATTACCCTATTGAAGCAACACCTTCGTTTGCATCAAAACATAATGCTTCAGTTGTAACTAAATATTGGGTTGAAAAATGGCAAAGCCAGATAGGAGCAAGTTATACGTACGGGAGTGGTCGAAGTTATACCAACCCCAATGAACCAGGTTTTCTACAAGAACAAACACGAGCTTTTAATAGTTTAAGTTTAAACTGTGCGTATTTAATTACGCCTCAAAAAATAGTATACGCTTCAGTAAACAATGTGCTTGGGTTCAATAATATAAATGGGTATCAATATGCAAATACGCCAAATGCAAGCGGTCAATTTAATCGTCAGGCATTATTACCAGCGACAGATCAGTTTTTCTTTGTAGGATTCTTTTGGACAATAAGTGATGATGGTAAGGAAAATCAATTAGACAATCTATAAATAAATGTAATTTGACATTTCAGTATCTAAAAACTACACTTCGGTAGTTATAAGTTTAGGACAAGGTGGTAATGAAGCATCTTTGTATTGTAATTAATATCAACCTTTAAATTCTTTTATAATGCAAACAGTAATCACATCTCTCGTTTTATTTTTCACAGGGCTTGTTTTACAAGCACAAGTAAATACAGTGGAAGTAACAATAACAAATTTTGATTCTAATGAAGGGCACGCTTTAGTCGCAATTTATGATAGCGAAGCAAATTTTCTAAACAAACGCTTATTAGGTGTAGTAGCAACTATAAGTAATAATACTGCGGTTTGCACATTTGCAGATCTTCCAGATGGAGTATATGCAGTTTCTGCATTTCATGATGAGGATACGGATGGAAAATTAAATATGATGATGGGTTTTTATCCTACGGAAGATACGGCAACATCTAATAACGCTCCAGCTAATTTTGGGCCACCAACTTGGGAGGATGCAAAATTTGAAGTTAAAGGCGGAAAAGTAATTTCGCAGAAAATTTCTATGTAATTTTAAAGCAATAAGAACTAAAAGCACGAATATGAAAGCAATAATATATATCACTACAGTATTAATTAGTTTAACGAGTTTTGCGCAGTCGCCTTATGAGAAAGGGATGACAAAGGCTTTAGGACTTTGGTCTGAAGGAAATTCAACCGAAGCAGTACAATTATTTGAACGTATAAGTTCAGCAGAACCAGAGGAGTGGCTTCCTTCTTTTTATGCAGCACAGATATTAACGTATTCAAGTTTTGGAGAAAAGGATAAAGAGAAAGTGACCACTACATTAAATAAAGCTTTAGAATTAATGAATACGGCTAAAACTAATAGTCCTGAAAAAAATGCAGAGCTTATGGTTTTAGAAGCACAGTATTATACAAGTTGGATATCATTTGACGGTATGACATATGGTATGAAATACGCAGGGAAAGTTGGAGAGTTATATCAAAACGCCTTAGCACTTGCACCAGATAACCCTCGTGTAGTTTTAGGTAAAGCTGAATGGGATATGGGTTCAGCTGAATATTTTGGCGGAGATGTAAAGTCATATTGTAAGGATGTTGAGCGCGCTATCAAGCTGTTTAGCACCTTTCAACCTGAAAGTGTACTTCATCCTAGTGGAGGATTAGAACATGCTCAAGAAGTATTAGCTAGAAGTTGTAACTAATGAATAAAGTATTAAAGGAAATTAGTAAGGGATTCTTTATTGGGTTGATGGTATTTATCGTTGTCTCATTAATAGAATATGTCAATGGGTATAATATAGTAACCTCTGGTAAATTTTGGGAGCGTTTCACATTTAATCAGATATATTCATTAGTTCTTTATTTATCAAATGGGGCATATTTTATGTATTTGCTAAAAACCTTTGAAAGTAAATTGTTCGATTTAAAAAACCTTTCTAAAGGTATTTTTGGTGGGATTATTATCACGTTAGTTTGTATTGCATTACTGCGTTTTGTAACTGAGGTTGTGTACTTAGGAAAATCGTTTGAGTTGTTTCTTGAGAATGAAAAAATAGGGTATTATTATATTTCATTTATAATATCGGCAGTTGTTACTTCTATGTTCTATGCGGTTTATTATTATAAATATCGCCAGGAACAAAAAGTAACCGAACAAAAAATAATTGCTGGTACTGCTTCAGCTAAATTCGATGCTTTAAAAAATCAATTAGATCCGCATTTTCTATTTAATAGCTTAAATGTACTCACTAGTTTAATTGAAGAAAATCCTAGAGCTGCAACTAAGTTTACGACATCACTTTCTAAAGTATATCGTTATGTGTTAGAGCAAAAAAATAAAGATTTAGTGACCGTTGTTGAGGAGTTAAAATTTGCAAAGCTTTATATGTCATTACTAGAAATGCGCTTTGAAGAAAGTATTGTATTTACAATTCCTGAGACGCTAAGTAATCCAGAAGCGAAAGTAGTTCCATTAGCATTACAGCTAGTATTA
This sequence comes from Patiriisocius marinus, assembly GCF_008974325.1. Classification (GTDB taxonomy): domain Bacteria; phylum Bacteroidota; class Bacteroidia; order Flavobacteriales; family Flavobacteriaceae; genus Patiriisocius; species Patiriisocius marinus. The sequence continues at coordinate 211,453 of NZ_BKCG01000002.1, forward strand.
GAAAATGCCGTGAAGCACAATCAAGTGATGCCTTCTAAAAAATTACATATAACCATTACTGAAAAAAATGGAAATCTTGTAGTTGAAAATAACTTACAACCTAAACAAGTAGTAAAGGATAGTAGTGGAGTAGGTTTACAAAATATCAAACAACGGTATCAATTACTTACAAATAAACCTGTAGTAATTAAAAAAACGGAAACTCATTTTAGCATAGCAATACCTATGCTATCTAAACTTATTATTATGAATTCACAGGATAGTTATATATCAGAAAAAAAATTAGAACTAGCTAAGGAGCGTGTTCAAAAAATTAAAGGATTTTACGTTCATTTTGCAATTTATCTTTGTTTCATTCCTATATTTTTATGGTTGTATTTTCAATCTAACGCAGATTTTCCTTGGGTAATTTTCCCAATAGGAGGTTGGGGTTTTGGAGTAGCATCACATGCTAGCGAAGTATTTGATTATAACCCATTTTTTAGTAAAGACTGGGAACGACGTAAAATTAGAGAACTAATGGATAAAGATGATGAGCTTTAAAAATGAATTAATAATGAAATTGACATTTCAGAATTGAAAATTGACATTTCAGTATAAGGCTTTTTAGAAGATGATATAGTGGCAGTATTTTTATACTATAATCATTAATCAATTTAATTATGGAATATTTTAACAAAGACGATAAGTATTATAGAGCAAAGGAAAAGCTTCAAGAAATTAAAAAATTCTACATGAGTTTATTGTCGTATATAATATTCATGATTTTTCTAGCTACAATAAATTATTACACTAATCAATTTCGATATGCTTGGTTTTTATGGGCAGCTTTAGGTTGGGGAATAGGATTGTTTTTTCAAGCAGCTAAAGCTTTTGACTGGATAAATTGGTTCAGTAAAGATTGGGAAGCTCGAAAAATAAAAGAGTTTATGGATAATGATAGAGAAGATGAATCACAAGTAAATTTTTAATTATGGAAACTAAAAACACAAGTAAATATAGAAGAGCTCAAAAAAGAGTAAAAGACTTAAAAGGGTTTTATAATCATTTAGCTGTTTACTTAATTGTAAACTTTATCATAATTGGATCTAGATTAACTAGGCTAATTAGTAATGCAGACTCAATAGCAAATATTGATTTTGAAAGATGGTTGACTTTAAATACATTTTCGGTTGCCTTTTTCTGGGGAATTGGACTTGCTTTTCACGCTTTAAAAGTATTCGATTTTAAAATTTTTAAAGAATGGGAAGATCGTAAATTGAAGGAATTTATGAATGAAGAAGAGCATACCCTAAACGACGATATAAAATTTTAAATAACACTATTAAATAACTAACTATTAAACTAAGCCACACTATGAACGTAATAATCATTGAGGACGAAAAGCCAAGTGCTCGCCGTTTACAACGAATGTTAGAAAGAATAGATATTAACGTAAATACAATGCTCCACAGCGTGCAGGAATCTATTGTTTGGTTTAATGAAAACGAACATCCAGATCTTATTTTTTTAGATATTCAACTTAGTGATGGTTTATCATTTGAAATATTTGAACAAGTTTCGGTAAAGAGTTCAATAATCTTCACAACAGCTTTTGACGAGTATGCCTTACAAGCTTTTAAACTTAATAGTATTGATTATTTACTAAAGCCTATTGATGAAGACGAATTAGAAACTGCTGTAAAACAATTTAAAGACGTGAGGCCAGTTTCAAGTAATGTTCAGATTAATTTTGAGGATATTAAAAAACTACTTACAAATCCTGTAGACAGAGAATATAAAAAGCGTTTTACCACTAAAATAGGGCAACATATAAAAATGATTCCTGTAGATGAAATAGAGTGTTTTTATAGCGAAAATAAAGGTACCTATGCACATACTATTGATGGAAGAGATTATTTGTTAGATACTACTTTAGAGCTTTTAGAGGCAGAATTAGAGCCTGCATTATTTTTTAGAATTAGTCGTAAATTCTATATTAATATAAATGCTATTAAGGACATTATATCGTACACTAATTCTAGACTTCAATTAAAACTCAACAATTATAAAGAACAAGATATAATTGTAGCCAGAGAACGCGTTAAAGATTTTAAAGTTTGGTTAGAGTAATTGTAGTATTGAGTTTTTAGAAATTTTATTTATTAAAATTCGCTATTTACTAATCCTATTTTCATCAAAAGCTGATGGTAGTAATTTTGGAATGAATTTTACTAGTAGTGGTAGGAGTATAGTCCCTCCAGGAAGTATAAAAATTGTTAGTGAAGGAATCGATTTACAGATGTCAAGTAATTGGTCTTTTACTTTTTCTTTCTCTTCCTTTGATAAATCACGGTGCGTTGAAACTCCCAGTAACTTAATTAATTCACCACTTTCTTTTAACTCAAGTACAAGCCTATCTTTATTTCGTAAAATTAGTTTCTTCACGGTATGAGAAGATTGCTTATAAAATTGTTTTACAGGCGTTGAATGTTCAAACAAAGTTGTTTTAACTAAGCTTGAAGCATTAAAGTCCCTAATATAAACCATACTGTCTTTCCAACTATCTGCTGAAATATTAAGGAGAACACATAAGTTATTTAAAAATGCAGATTCATCATCATCAACGTCTCTGTCTTCCCAAACAGCAAGACAACACACATCTAGAATATATTTTCTTTCTATTGGATTATCTGTAGTGGAGCAAAACTCTGTAACCGATTTTTGAAAAGATTGATACTTAATCATATATTCGGCTGAGGTGTCAAATAAATCAATTAATAAATGGTCATATTTCTTTTTCTTCTTTTTAGCTTTTAAAGCAAGATACGCACTAGAAATAACGTGATCCTCTAATGAGGTAGCAAACTTTTTAATATCTGAGCTATATTGAAGATATTGATCAAACGCAAGAATATCAATAAATAATAAAGCATGTGTAAGTAGTGAAATTGCTTTAGACTTATAAAGTGAGTTAGATTCTTGTAACCTTCTAGAAAGAATTTGCTCTAACTGAGAACTTGGAGTACTATTTATTGAAAAGTTTTTAAAAAAACTACTTTTTCTTTTTTCTAATTCGCTGTAAAATTTTAATATTTCGGCTATGCCATCTTCCGTTGTATTATGAGGTCGTTTAACGGCATATACATAAATAAGAGAATAAAATAAGTTAAGTTTCGTTAACTCATCTGCGGTCATTTTCAATGTTACTTTAGGAAGAGGTACAATTAATGAAACCGAATTTCCATAAATAAAACCACTGCGACGCACTGCATTATAAAAGGCGTCGTTTGATGAAAAAACGCTAGAAACGTGCAAGTCATCAACATAACTTAAAAATTTCGGGATCCAGTCTTTAGCAGATGGGTTCATATTAATTGAAAATATTTATTTTTAAAGCAATTATTTTAAGAAGGTATAAAGCTAATGCAATTTCGTTAACATAAGATTAACTACTCTTCGAAAACCCTACCTTTACATTTGACGTAAGTAAGAGTATATAAAAACAAAATTAATTTTTAAAACCAAACTATTATGAAAAAAACAAAACTTTTTGCAGCTATAGGCGGAGTTGGGCTTGTGCTCGCATCTGTCTTTTTAATTGCTGCAGATCACGTTGATGCTCCAGCAGTTGCGGGAACAACAACTGACATTGCAGATTTATATGCTTTTGAAGGGGATAACCCAAACAACACGGTATTAATTGCAACGGTACAAGGACCATTAGCTCCAGGAGATCAATCTAACAATGCGCAGTTTGATGAAGATGTAATGATCCAGTTTAATATAGATTTAGATAATGATTTTATTGAAGACAGAGTAATCCAAGCAGTAAAGCGAGGAGATTCTATGTATTTCTTTGGACCAGCTGAACCAGCTATCACAGGACTAAATAGTACAGTTGCAACTTTTGCAACACGTACTGCGGTTAAAATTTCTACTGCAGATGATGTTCAAACTGCCGTTAGCGAAAACGGAATGAGTGTTTTTGCAGGACCAAGAAGAGACGCTTTTTACTTCGATTTTAATCGTTTTAACATGGTAGTTTCAGGTGCAGTTGCTCCAGAAGGTTTTTTACCTCCAGCAGAAGCTAGTGACTTTTTCGAGAACTTAAATGTATTAGCCTTAACAGTAGAAGTGCCTAATGCACTTTTAGGTGAAGCGCCTGTGCATATTGCTGAAGCGGCAGGATTAGTTGATCCGGGAGTATTACCTTCTACATACAATGTATGGGCAACAGCAAATAGAAAACAATAAAAAATTATAAAACGAAAAAAGATGAAAACATATAAATTAAGATTATTATTCGTTGCTATTTGTACTTCCCTATTGTTTGTAGGTTGTAATGATGATGACGATAACGGAAATATCATTGAAGTAGCCACTTGTGATGATGGAGAAATGAACGGTGATGAAACTGGTATTGATTGTGGTGGTTCTTGTGAACCTTGTAATGAAGCTTTAGACTTTTCAGGAACATACGTTCAAGAAGATAGTATGGGACGACCAGGAATCAATACAGTTTTTAGCGGTTCAGATGCTGTAAAGAATGATTTCAATAATACAATCCCTTCAGATAGAGCTGCTTTCACGCCTATATTTGAAAATACATTAGAGTTTTATCACGATGTGTATGCATTATCATTAGGTTTAACGGAAGATGATATTGATTATGAAACTAATATTTTAGGTCTAGATGCACCTACTTTAGCATTTGTATTAGCTCAAACTGATGCATTGCAAGTAGCACCTAATGCACCTACATCTTATTTTACTCCTGGTGGAACTTTTCTAACAGGAAGAAACTTAAGTGATGATGTGATTGATGTTTCATTAATATTGATGTTTGGTGGAGAAATGGGTAACCGTTTTGACGGTAACAATGGAACACCGCAACTTACAAGTGATGGGGTAGATGCTGGAGATCGTGACTTTACAGGTGGTTTTCCTTATTTAGAGACTCCTAATCTGTAATTGTATCACCTAATAAAATTTTAGAAAAGAGCAAGCAATTGCTCTTTTCTTGTTTTAAAATTATTCAACTAATTATACCTACTATGAAATATTATCCAGCTTTATTAATAGCGCTTTCAGCATTCGTGTTTTCATGTACTACAAAAGAGGAAATAACAATTGTGACCAACACAGCTGACTATGAAAAATATTTAGAAGCTGACCAAGATGCTACACTTAAATCTGCAATTGCAGAAAGAGATTTTTGGTCTAAGCGTTTAGATGTTGATTCAACGGGAATAGGCGATTTAGGTCCGCTTGCAGGAGCTTATACTCGTATTTTTGAAGCAAATGGCGAAGTATCAAATCTAAAAAATGCCGAAATTCTCTATAAAAAAGCAATTTCAGTTGCATCACCATCACTAAAGGATGCTTACATACGCTCATTGTCTCACAATTACATTTCGCAACATAAGTTTAAAGAAGCTAATAATTTATTAGAAGAAAGCTACTCAGGACCTTCAAATAAGCACGCAACAGAGTTAATGCTTTTTGATAGTTATATGGAAACGGGTGAGTATAAAAAAGCGAAAACTATTCTTGAAAAACTTAAAAACGAATCGGATTATAACTATTTGATTAGGGTATCTAAATGGAGTGATCACAATGGTGATTTAGCAGCAGCAATTAGATATCTAGAAAAAGCACGTGACATAGCAGAATCCAGAAATAGTAAGCCACTTAAAATATGGACCTATTCAAATATAGCAGATTACTATGGTCACGACGGAAATATTAAAGCGTCATACAATCACTTTTTAAAAACACTAGCGCTACAACCAGATAACGCCTATGCCAAAAAAGGAATTGCTTGGATTTTATACTCAAGTGAAAGAAATACTCTTGAAGCAAACCGCATTGTAGATTCGTTAATAGTACATCATGATATTCCAGATTACTATTTATTAAAATCTGAGTTTGCTGAATACGATGGAGATGAAGTTTCTGCTAATACATACAAAGAAAAATTTATTGCAAAAGCAGAAAATCCTGCTTATGGAGGTATGTATAATGCCTACCTTATTGAAGTACTTGCCGAAAGTAATCCAGAAAAAGCACTGAATATAGCCAAACAAGAAATAGAAAATAGAGCGACACCAGAAACATATCATCTACTAGCGTTTGCACAACTTAAAAACGGAATGAAAGATGAAGCGCTGCATACCATTGAAAGTAATGTGGAAGGTAAAACAAGTGAACCTATGGCTTTATTGCATAGTGCACAAGTGTATAAAGTAAATGGACTTAGTGATAAAGTGGGCCTAATAAAAGAAGACTTACTTGAAGCAACGTATGAATTAGGTCCATTATTAGCTGCTGAGGTAAAGTCACTATAATTTCTATTTTCTTTATTTAAAAACCACATATCAAATTTATACGTAAGTATTATTGAAAAGAAGTTCCTATCATATGTGTGTGTGATAGATACTTTAATCAGATAATTCTGGTTTTTCAGAGGTTTTTTGTTAGTTGAGCGTCTTCATACAATGAAGGCGTTTTTTTATATCTTATAAAATAAGAAACGCCCTCAATAGTAGAGAGCGTTTATATTTGTGTTCTATTACTTTTAAGGAGCTACTGTTCCTAAAGTATATAATTGTGATAGCGTAGGGGATTCACTTCCACCAGCAGGTTCTAATGTAATTCCAAAAGCCTGAGATATTGCAGGTATTGTATTAAATTTATATAAATCTTCCCCAGCAATTGAAGTTACATCAATTAGTCCAATACTCGTAGGAGTAAGAGGATCGAGAACTAATGACCATACCTGGTAAACTTTACCTTCCGGAGCTTTAGGTAGACCTTTTACATCTATATATGCAACAGCATCTGTTTTATTGTAAAGTACTTTACTGAATGCTTGTGGAGCGACAGCTTGATTTCCAGGTAATACTATTGTATTAAAATCTTTAGATCTTAAAATTTCTAAAACATTTTCATGTGCTAGAACAGTTTTACTTGCTTCATTAATCTTCTCTTTAAGTACAGTATTTTCTTCTTCAGTTAAAAGTATATTTTCTTTTAAATCCCCATTTTGGTTTAGCATCCAGAAAATTCCTCCTAAACATATTATAGCGGCTGCCCATCCTGTTATTGCAGGCCAGTTAGTACTGCGATTAGTTTGTAAATTTCTCACGGGACGAATTGTAGCAAGTACTCGAGCCCAAACATTATTTGAGATCATAGGAGCAGTATTTTTAGATAACTCCATTAAAGATTGCTCAATGTTTTCTACTTCACGTTTTACTTCAGCATTAGTATTAATGGCAGCCGTTATGTTTTTATGCTCTTCATCAGCTAGCGCTCCACAAACGTAGAGTTCTAAAATACCAGATGTTATCAGTTCTTGTGGTGTCATAATTTATAAAACGTTAGATTGCAATTGTTTAATACAATTTCTATTCCTTGTTTTTAAAGTTCCTAACGGAATTTCAAGTTGTTCAGCAGCATCTTTTTGAGTAAACCCTTTAAAATAAAGCAAATCAATAATTTTAATGCAAACAGGTTTTAAAGCATCAACAAATTTTCTAATTCCTATGGCATTTGTACTTTGATTTAAACTATCTGAACCACTTAATATATCTACGAAATTTGTAGTGCTTAGGTTTTTTCTAGAGTTTTTAAAGGCTTTTGATCTAGTTCTATCAATTGAAGTATTTCTTGCAATATTTAAAGCCCAAGTAAAAAAGCGACCTTTATCGATATCATAACTAGATTTATTGTTCCATATTTTAATAAAAACATCTTGTAGCGTTTCTTCTGCAATATCACTCTCTTTTAAAATGCTATATACAATACCATAAAGTGCTTCTGAATACATAGAATAAATTCTAGCAAACGCTTTCTCATCGCCGTTTTGCATTTCTAGTATTAACTCGTTAGGTTGGTCCATTTAATACGTTTTATTAATTGAAACTATTTTTACTATGTTTATATACCACTAAATTTTGTAGCATAAAAAAAGGTTTAATATTTAATAATATTAAACCTTTTAAAGTTTATTTTCAGAGTTATTGAATGATACCACCGCAGCTCACACGAGCTCCTGCAGCACCAGAAGGTTGAGATGTAAAATCATCTTTTCCTTGGTGAACAATAATTGCTTTACCTAAAATATTTTTAGTTTCATCATCACAGCCTATACACCATTCGTTAGTTGACATACTAATATTACCCTTTCCATCTTCACCAACATTAAAGTTACCAATATCCCCTTTGTGATATCCAGTTTCGTCACCCCATTTACCATGGTCTTTAAAAGTTGGGTTCCAGTGTCCTCCAGATGATTTACCGTCATCTGATGAGCAATCTGCTTTTTCATGAATATGAATAGCATGTACTCCAGGTTCTAATCCCGTCAATGATGCTTGGAACATTACTTGATCTCCTTTTTGTACAAAAGTTACTTCACCTTTTGCATCACTGCCACTTTTGCTTTCTAGAGCAAATGAAACTGTTTTAGAGTATTTTTCAGGAGTTTCTTTAACTTCAGTTTCAGTTTTTACTACTTCTTCAACTTCTTCTTTTTTAGTTTCTTCTTTACAACTTGTGAATGCTAATAAACTTATAGACATTGCGAGGTATATATACTTTTTCATCTTAAATAAAATTTACTTGGTTGAAACATCTAAGATACTGTTTAAGATATCGGCACGCAAAATATTATGAAAACTTTAAAATTCAATTGAACTCAATAAACTTGTATTTTCAATATTATTAGGATTTAATTGATACTGAAATAAGCCGCCTTCACCAATTGCTATTAAAAGATTATTACTAATAATCACATCAAAAGCAAGTCTATTGATATTATGAACTAAAATCGAAGAAGAAGGATCACTAACATCAAAAACTTTTATTTCATCATCGCAAACAAAAAGATAATCTCCATACAGTCCCATTCCTTTTGGAAAAGTTAATTCTCTGGTATTTAAAAGAATAGGATTGGTTATTTCAGTTATATCATAAACTTCTAGTTGGTTTATAGAATTTCCGCAGCCTATATCTGTCCATAAAGTAACAAATGCTGTATTTTCATTTGCGATTACAGGATCACAAGCCGTAAAATGTTGTACGTCAGATAAATATTCGGGAAATTCGGGGTTTTCAATACTGTAAATGAACATTCCATTTTGAGACCCTATGTATAAGTAGTCTTTAAAACCAAAGAGTGTTTCAATATTGAAACTAATATCTATATGATTAATTTTAACTGGATCTTCTCTATTCAAAATGCTAAAAATATTTAAGCCAAATTCATCTACAGCATATAAATAATTACCTCTTATGGTAAAAATAGCTAATGAACCTCCTTGACCGCCATCTCCTACAAATGCATCTGCTGAGTTTGTGCTATCGCCACTGCAACTTAAAATAAGAAATACTGCTGCAAATACTATAAATATCTTTCTCATTAGTTTTCAAATATTGATTGCCATCCTATTACCACGCTGTCTTCTGGAATATCAAAAGCAATATCACCATCTGGTGATCTAAGAGGAGGAAAAGTGTTAATAATTCTTTTAGTAACTGTAGCGGTACTTGTTGTTTCGTCTATAGTTACAGCAATTAAGTCTGTTGCTTGATTAATGTAAAGTACATTGTCAATAATAGAAACATCAGTTGCGCCAGGTACCGTTAGAAAACCTGAGTTTATTGGATTTGAAGGATTTTGATTATTGAACATATGAAACCCATCTAGTTTTTCATTCACAAATAATTTGTTGCTAAACACATATATTTTCCCCGATTCTTCAATATTTCGCGCATTAGATATGGAAACACTTTCTTCAAATGCAGTCCTGTCCATCAATATGGGTTCATACAACGATGTTAATGTATTTCCGGGAATATCATCTGGGCAACCCGAAAAGCAACAGCTCTGTAGGGTTGTTAAAGTAATGGCTGCTAGCAAGCCAATTAATAACATTTTCATGGAGTATCTTTTAACTATAACAAGTTAGCTAGATTTTTACCACCTTAAAAAAATACATTTTATTTTTTTTAAGTGCTGATTACCAATTAACTATTATAGTTTCTGAAATATTAATGAAATAATTTATAGATTAAATATTAAAATCTAGTCTACAAAACTAGTAATGACTTGCGTTTGAGAATGAAGTGTTTTATGCACGGGACATTTATCTGCTATTTGAAGAATTCGTGCCAATTGTTTTTCGTCTAGGTTTGCCGTTAGTTTTATTTCTCTTGTAAATGTGTCTATCTTCTTATTTTCCTGATCGCAAATTTCACAATCTTCAGCGTATGTTCTTCCGTAAGAGGTATGTACCTCTACATTTTCAATAAGCCATCCTTTGCGTTTAGCGTACATTTGTATGGTCATTGCAGTACAAGCAGAAAGACTTCCTGCTAATAACTCATATGGAGTTGGACCAAAGTCGTTCCCTCCAACTCTTATAGGTTCATCGGCTTTTGAATAGTGGTTACCTAGTTTTAAAAGTGTTGTAAAACCATCTTCATTATCTAAACTAGCTACAACTTGGTGGGTAGTTTTAATAACCTCCTCTGTAGGAAGATCAATATACCTAGCTGCCCAACCTGAGATAACTTTCCCTACATAAGCGGCACTTTTTTTATCAATCAATAAATGTTCGGTTCCATCTAGGGTTACAAAACTTTTTGGGTGCTTAGCAGCATGATAAATTTCTTCAGCATTTTTAATTGATACTGTCGCATCTTGTGGTGAATGTAATATTAATAACGCTTTTCCCTCCAGTTTTGATGCTGCTGCTTCACATGATTGCTGCTCAAGGTCATCGAAAAATTGTTTTTTAAAAATGAAATCTCGTCCAGCCAACTTAACATGCCCTTCCCCTTCTTTTTCAATAGTTGCTGCCTGTGAACCAAACTGTTTTTTAACATGTACTGGGTTACTAGGTGCTCCAATGGTAGCCAAAGCTTGAATACTTGATATTTCCGAAGCTGCAAAAATTGCCGCAGCACCTCCTAGTGAATGTCCCACTAATAGGGAAGGAGCTTTATATTCTTTTTCAAGAAATGCAGCCGCTTGAACCAAATCTTCTACATTGCTAGAAAAATTTGTATCAGCAAAATCACCATCACTATCTCCTAATCCTGTAAAGTCAAAACGAAGTACCCCAAAACCTTCACTAGCTAATGCTTTACTTACGTTTCTAACAGCACTAAAGTCTTTAGTACATGTAAAACAATGAGCGAATATGGCAAAGTTGTGTGGTTCTTGTACTAATGGTAAATCTAAACGACCAGAAAGTAACTTGCCTTGTGAATTTGTAAATGTAATTTTAGATGATTTCATATGTTGGAAAGTTGTTTATACAATTGATAATTTTCGATTGTAATTATAGTAGTCGTAAGAGATTGTGAAAAATTAAAAAAGATATATTTTTTAAGGACTTTAAAATTTAGTCTGCTTTTCTAAAATCTAAAGAGTACCAAACACCTAATTGTAAACGGTCAAAATTTCTTCCTGTAAAGTGGTTTTTTAGATATCCAAATTCAGATCTAATATTTTTTGTCCAATTATATCCTACAGCACCGTACAATCTATTTTGACCAAATATTGGTTCCTCTAAATTTATGAATATTTCATCATAAGCACTTACATACCAGTCATCATTAATTGGGTAAGTAAGTCTCAATAAATAACGTACTCTATATTGCGTATCGTTACCATTTGTAGGGCTGTCTATAAAGCGTTGTTCAAATCTGTAACGATGTACAGATTTGATTTTCCATAACGAATTTTTAACCACAAACTGTCCGTAAAGTCTATGCTCTATAGTATTTTCTTCGCCGTTAGGTTCTTCAAAAGTACCATCTGTACTTATATAACCATATCCTAATGTTGCAGTTGCTTTTTCATTAATATGCCAATTAAAGCCGTTTCTAATTAATAACTGATTGAAATTTGAACCTACCTCGTAGGTTCTATATTGAATTTCTGGACTTATACTTATTCGTTCTGTTAGTCTTGCATTACCAAAAAACATTGCCCAACTCCCTAAGTTATCTTCTCCAGTTTCTTGAGCATTTAGTTGTGTGTTTATTGCTAATAATACAACTAGAATTAAAATTAATTTTTTAATCATTTGTTAAGTCTTTATTTTTTTATTGTTTTAATACTTAATCTATTTTGAAAGTTTTAGTTTCTTTAAAATCAGGTATAGTAATTTGTTGAACCTTGTTTTTGTATGTAGTCCAATCTGTTATAAAAAACTGATTCGTTTTATCTAAAGCCTCTTTTAATTCAACTTTAGCATGTTTCATTAATAATCGTTCCGTTTCTGTTAGACCGTTTGGACGTGTTCCGCTGTACCAACTTGCAGATCCTATTCGGTTCATTACAGTTACTTCTGGATTGCGAGTAATACCTTGACGTTTGTCTTCTTTGCCAATGTACAACGCTATTAAATCATCAATTTTTTTAATAACATCTTTGCTTTGCTTTAATTCTTCTTTATACTTTGTTTTATCTTTTCCCGCATCCTTTTTTAAATCTTTACTGAAATTTTCTGCAATTGTTTTACTTTCTACTAATTGCTTAACAGCATCTGCCGCTACTTGTGACATAGCTTGGATTTCTTTAGATGCATTGTAACTTTCGTCAATAGCTTTCTGCGAAACATCAATACGTGGGTCACTTTCAACTATTATCATTGTTTCAGTAACTACGCCGTTGTTAGAAAGTTCAACTTTATAAGTTCCAGGTTTTACAGTTGAACCACTAGATTCGTTTTTACGTTTTCTAATTTTTCTGGATGGGCGGTCACCACCAGCTTCATTCATAAACCATCTCCATTTATAAATTCCAGAACTATCAGGAATCTTTCTTTTTAATGTTCTAATTAAGCGATCTCCATCATAAATTTTCATATAAATAGAATCTTTTGAAGGTCCGGACATTTCAGCTAATGAATTATCATCCTCCTCGTTGTCTTCCTTTTGATCATTTTCTTTTGTGGTTTCAACATCTGAAGCTTTATACCAGTAAGTAATGTGAGCTCCGCTACTTCTATTTTCACCTTGATATAATGCATCTCCACCAAAACGACTTCCAGTAGGTTGTTGTCTTGCAGCTTGATAAGCGGTAGGAGGTGTGAACACTTTTAGCGTTTCATTTAAAACAGTTTTATTTTTTGCGATTTCACGTAATGGACGGATATCATCAAGTACCCAAGCGGCACGACCAAATGTACCAATTACTAAATCATGTTCTCGTGGGTGGATCACTAAATCCTTTACAGATACAGTAGGGAATCCATTTGTATATTTTTCCCAAGTAAAACCTGCGTTGATTGAATAGTATAAGCCATCATCAGTTCCTAAAAACAATAAGTTTTTTTCAACAGGATCTTCTATAATACATAACGCATAGCTCTCCGTATCTTTTTGATTTACAATTCTGCTCCACGATAGACCGTAGTCTACAGTTCTGTATGCATAAGGAGTATAATCGAATCGACGGTAGTTATTAGCTACTAATAATGCTTCACCTTTAGTTTTATTACTTGCTTTAATTTGGGTAATCCAACTTCCTTTTGGCAAACCAGGTAATCTTGAAATTTCTTTCCATTGACCGCCATCGTTTCTAGTAACGTGTACACGGCCATCATCTGTACCAACATATATTACACCTTTTTCAACTGGCGATGGTTCTATGACTAATATGGTTGTGTGATTCTCTGCTCCTGTAGCATCCATTGTAAGACCACCACTAGCTCCTTGTTTTTGCTTTTCAGGATCGTTTGTTGTTAAGTCTTCTGAGATTACTTTCCAAGTAAGTCCTTTGTCCAATGATTTGTGCACAAACTGACTTCCAAAGTAAATAGTACTGTTGTCAAAAGGATCAATATTAATCGCACTGTTCCAGTTAAACCTTAATTTAACATCTGGGTCTGGGTGTGTAGGTTTAATAGTGTAATTGTTTCCTGTAATCCAGTCATATCTACTAACTGAACCTTGCTGGCTCATGCTCCAACCATAACGGCTATCATCACGATCTGGTACTACATCAAATCCATCACCAAAACTTATTTCTTGCCAGTAGCTATTTCTAATACCTTGCGCTTTCCATACATAAGCAGGACCTCTCCAGCTACCATTGTCCTGCATACCTCCATATACATTATAAGGAAATTCATTATCTACATTAATATGGTAGAATTGTGCCACCGGAAGATTTCCGATAAATCGCCAAGTTTTTCCACCATCGTGAGTAATATTTAATCCACCATCATTTCCATCCATCATAAAACTACCGTCAGTAGGATGAATCCACCAAGCGTGGTGATCTGGATGTACACCATTATTAACACCATAAGCTCCCATTAATTGCTCAAAGTTTTTCCCTCCATCTTCAGATACGTTTACATATGTAAAAACTGAAAATACACGATTTTCATTTTCTGGGTCGACAAAAATATCACTGTAATAAAAAGGCCTATTCCCAATATCACTTTTGTCATTTATTTTTTTCCAAGTAAAACCTCCATCCTCACTTTTATAAAGCGCATTCTTTTTCGCCTCTACAAGTGCGTAAACAATAGTTGGTTTATTAGGAGCGAATGAAAGTCCAATCCTTCCCAATTCTCCTTTAGGTAAACCATCTTTTTCTGTACGCTCTTCCCAAGTGTTTCCTCCATCGTGTGTAACGAATAACCCTGAACCCTCACCACCAGACTTAAAAAACCAAGGGTCACGTTTGTGTTCCCACATTGCAACTATGAGTTTATTAGGATTTGAAGGATCCATTACCATGTCTGCAACTCCTGTTTTTCTGTTTTGAAAAAGTATTTGTTTCCAAGTATTACCACCATCAACGGTTTTGTACACACCACGTTCATCGTGAATACCCCAAGGTGAACCTATTGCGCCTACATAAACAACATCAGGATTAGTAGGATCTATTAGTATTTTATGAATGTGTCTCGTTTTTTCAAGACCCATAGATTTCCATGTTCGCCCAGCGTCTAAAGATTTATAAACACCAAAACCTCCATTTAAACTATTTCGAGGGTTACCTTCTCCAGTTCCTACCCATATTACTGAAGGATTAGATTGCGTGATTGCTACAGCACCTATAGAGGCTGTTTTTTCATTATCAAAAATTGGGTCCCATTTAATTCCACCGCTTGTAGATTTCCAAACACCACCCGAAGCAGTACCTACATACATAATATCTGTATTGTCTGTAACAACGTCTATGGATGTTACTCGACCAGACATACCTCCTGGACCTATATTTCTAGGTGTCATTTCGTTAAGTAGCTCATTAGTTAGCTCTTGCGCATTTGTGGTAGCTACAAAGCACAGTAATAACAGTAGTAGTAATTTTTTCATCGGAAATTTTAATGGGTTGATTAAGCTTTAAAGATAAAAAAACCTAGTCCATAAGTTGTTAATAAAATCCTAATGGGAATTTCTACATAGAAGAGTATTATTAAGAAATTACTATTTCCGAAGTACAATTGATTTCTATTTTTTGTTTAACAATGCCTTAGGATATGTTGAACTTTAATTGTAGTAATTTTATAAAATGACGAAGGACAAGAATAACGAACGCAATCCAGATTATAAATCTGGCTTTATTTTCACAAAGCACACGCCAAAGGAGCAATCTATTTTTGACAGGCTTTTTGAAATATTTCAAGAATTAATAACACATACTTCAGGAGACTTTGATGAAGCAATCGACTGGTTAACTCAATTAGATAAAGAATATGAGTTAACTACAGACGATTATACTATAGATGACTTTATACAGGAATTGAAAGACCGTGGTTTTATTAGAGAAGAGTTTAAACCAAATGGTGAAAACGGAACTCAAGATGATGGAGATGGGAAAATTTCTATAACCGAAAAACTAGAACGCGCTCTTAGAAAACGTGCGCTTGAACAAATTTTTGGAAAAATTAAGCGAAGCGGTCAAGGAAATCATAAAACCAAATATGTAGGTAGTGGTGATGAGCAATCTGGAGATTTTAGAAAATATCAATTTGGCGATGCATTAGACCAAATATCGATGACTGAAAGTATTAAAAATGCTCAAATTAATAATGGGATAGGCGATTTCCGATTAACTGAAAATGATCTAGTTGTAGAAGAGTCAATGCACAAATCTCAAATGAGTACGGTGTTGATGATTGATATTAGTCACTCTATGATTTTGTATGGTGAAGATAGAATTACTCCAGCAAAGAAAGTAGCTATGGCGCTTTCCGAATTAATTACAACACGCTATCCAAAAGATACGTTAGATATTTTAGTCTTTGGAAATGATGCCTGGCCTATAAAGATTAAAGATTTACCGTATTTAAATGTAGGGCCTTATCATACAAATACCGTTGCTGGTTTAGAATTAGCAATGGATTTATTACGTCGTAAACGAAATACAAACAAACAAATATTTATGATTACCGATGGGAAACCAAGTTGCTTGCGTTTACCAGATGGACGATATTATAAAAACAGTAATGGTTTAGATGAGTACATTGTCAATAAATGCTATATGATGGCTAGACAGGCAAGAAAATTGCATATTCCTATTACTACTTTTATGATTGCTAGTGATCCATATTTACAGCAGTTTGTAGATGCTTTTACAGAAGCAAACCAAGGAAAAGCTTTCTACACAGGCTTGCAGGGTTTAGGTGAAATGATATTTACTGATTACGAAAATA
This sequence comes from Patiriisocius marinus, assembly GCF_008974325.1. GTDB lineage: Bacteria > Bacteroidota > Bacteroidia > Flavobacteriales > Flavobacteriaceae > Patiriisocius > Patiriisocius marinus. The sequence continues at coordinate 228,126 of NZ_BKCG01000002.1, forward strand.
ACAGGAAGAAGAAATTAAGATAATAAGAAGTTAGTATTAGGAAGTAATAGATAAGAAATAGTAAGTGAAAAGTTTAAATGAAAAGATCAAGTATATGATGAAGAATATTTCAGAAATTAAAACATTCGGAGAACTTAAAAAAGCCGGTTACGAATATATATCGGTTAAGGAGGAATTGCGACGTAACTTGTTGCAAAAGATGATGAAAAAGGAAACCGTTTTTGAAGGAATTCACGGTTATGAATATTCAGTAATTCCTGAATTAGAACGCGCCATTTTATCAAAACATAATATCAATTTATTAGGGCTTAGAGGTCAAGCAAAAACAAGACTAGCTAGGCAAATGATAACATTGCTAGATGAATATGTACCTGTAGTGGAGGGAAGTGAAATTAATGATGATCCATTTAAACCTATTTCTCGTTACGCTCAAAATTTGCTAGAAGAAAAAGGAGAGGATACTCCTATAAGTTGGTTACAAAGAGATATGCGTTTTTCTGAAAAACTTGCTACGCCAGATGTAACTGTTGCCGATTTAATAGGAGACGTTGATCCTATTAAAGCAGCTAATTTAAAACTTAGTTATGCAGATGACCGTGTAATTCACTTTGGTATGATACCACGTGCTAACCGATGCATTTTTGTAATAAATGAGTTGCCAGATTTACAAGCGCGTATTCAAGTTGCATTATTTAATATATTACAAGAAGGAGATGTTCAAATTAGAGGTTTTGCTTTACGATTACCTCTAGATATACAATTTGTGTTTACTGCTAACCCAGAAGATTATACTAATAGAGGTAGTATTGTTACACCATTAAAAGATAGAATAGGATCACAAATATTAACGCATTATCCTGAAACTTTAGAAATTGCGAGAGCAATTACAGCACAGGAAACTGCAGCTGCTGCTAAAGAAAAAGAAAACGTTTATGTACCCGACTTAGCGAAAGACATATTAGAACAAATAAGTTTTGAAGCACGTAAAAGTGAATTTATCGATGCTAAAAGTGGTGTAAGTGCAAGGCTAAGTATTACTGCTTTCCAAAATTTATTAAGTACCGCAGAACGAAGAGGCTTATTGAATGGCAACATAGAAACAAGTGTTCGTGTTAGCGACTTTTTAGGAGTGATTCCTGCAATTACAGGAAAGGTAGAGCTAGTTTATGAAGGAGAGCAAGAAGGAGCTAATGAGGTAGCAAAGCAACTTGTTGCTGATGCTATTAAAACAGAATTTTTAAACTATTTCCCTAAAGTTGAAAAACTACAGAAAGAGGGTGATCTCGATCCGTATCAAGAAGTAGTTAACTGGTTTTTTGAACAGAGTAGCTTTGAGCTTTTAGATACTCTTGATGACACTGAATATCAATTACAACTAGATAGAATTGAACCTTTAGATGAGTTGATTCATAAATACGCTCAAGATATTCCAGAAGACGATATACCATTTTTTAAAGAATTTATTTTATGGGCTTTAGTAGAAATGAAAAAATTGAGTAAGTATAGCTTATCTGACGGACTTAGATTTAAGGATGTTTATGGAGGTTATATTAGTGGATTGTAGAAACACGTTAAGTGTATATGTTACTAGAAATAAAAAAAGCCGCAAATTGCGGCTTTTTATTTTTTATAAGTCAGCGACTATAAATTAGGGATTACTAATTCTTGTCCTGGGTGAATTACATCAGCACTTTTAAGCTGATCCTTGTTAGCTTCGAAAATTGCATTGTATTTCATTGGGTCTTTGTAGTAATGCTTAGCAATCTTACTTAATGACTCACCACTAGCTACAGTGTGGCGCGCATAAACAGTTGTATCTGCTACTTTAATGTCTGCCATAATATCTGTAGGATTTTCTCCTCCAGATTTTTTAATTTCATCCCAAATACGATCTTTATCGTATTGTGTATTAGCAGTACCTGTTACTTCAAGTCTATTACCGTCAACTTTAACGTCACCGTTTTGGATTTTTAATGCTTCTCCTAAATCTAGTACGTTTTGATATTTTGCTTTAACCATTTTTCTGTTTTAAATTATTACTTGTCCTTAAAGATACAAATTATTACAATTAATTATATTTCAGAGTAAAAATTAGATGTGTTATTAATAGTGACTTTCGTTGAAATACCATATTTAACTAATTATTAGTTTCTTGTTGGGAAAAATTAGTAATTGTACCTTGTATTTTTGTTTAAACTATTAGTAAAACTTATAAACCAAACAATATGAAAATTACAAAAATCTTAATGTCAACGGCAGTAGTAGCTTTATTATTTGCCTCTTGTGACGACGGAAAAAAGAAAGAAGCTGAAATGAAAGCTGAAGCTGAAAGAATTGAAATGGAAGCTAAAGCCGAAGCTGATAAAGTTGAAGCTGAAGCTAGAGAAATTTTTGAATCAAATTCAATTGGTACAATTGCAACAAAAAATAAAGATTTCTCAACGCTTGGAAAAGCATTAAAACAAGCTGGCTTAATCGATATTTTTATGGAAGAAGGAGATTACACAGTATTTGCTCCTACAAACGATGCTTTTTCCAAAATACCGAAAGCAACAATGGACCACTTAATGTCTACAAATGGTAATGAATTTCTTCAAAACATTTTGAAATACCACGTTATTGAAGGAGAATTTAAAGCTAAAGCAGTATTAAAAGCAATAGCAGATAATAATAATGCTTACACAATTACAACGCTAGGAAATCAAAACATAACACTTTCAGAAAAAGATGGAAAAGTCATGATTAAAGATGCAAATGGTAATATGTCAACTGTTGTTATGGCAGATGTAGATGCTTCAAATGGAGTGATACATGCCATTGATACAGTACTTATGCCTAAAGAATAATTCTCAATTTAGTGCGTATAAAAAGCCCTTAACAAGTGTGTTAGGGGCTTTTTCTTATTTGGTGTCTTCTAGTGTGAACTTACTTTTAAAACTAAAAGCATAGGGCGTTTCGCCGTGCAACCTTAAATATTCAAGACGCTCTTTTCCTTCTGAAATTGTAGGTTGATGTCCATCTGGTACATACCATAAAACCATATGTATTTTTGGCATTTTCTGAAACCATTCTTTTTTGCGAATCATAATATCTTTATGGTCTGAGCTATAAACAAATTCAAAAAGCGATTCTCTGTTTTTCCAAACCGTCATATTAACTAGTACACTTTCTTTACTGAAAACTTCAATTCTATTTTCTCTTTCTTCTTCAGGTCGATCAATTAAACTCCATATATAACCATCGCTTTGCGCAGCTAGTTCATTTATACGGTCTGTTGCATTAATAAATCCTGCCATAATAGGACTTTCCATATCAGCTATGGCGTCTGCTAAGTTTAATTGTGCGAGTTGCATTTGTATAGTATTATTAAGGTATTAATTTATTTAGCGGCTCAAATATTCGAATTCTTTTAAATCGGTTACTGATTTTACTGGAAAACTTTCTCCATTTTTTATAACCATATTTTTAGTAGCTATTTCCATAACATCGTTGTAATAATGATCTGTAATGATGATTCCCTTCGTTTTTTTTAACTCAACTAATTTTTCTTTTAGTTGTTCTTTATGTAGAGGTTCTAGCATAGAAAAGGGCTCATCAAGCATAATAAATGGATGAGGTAATTGGCTAAGTAAAACAACTTCAAAATATTTTACTTCTCCTAAAGATAATTCACTGGTTTTTTTATGAGTCATAGTTGCAATATGACTGTCATAAAAAACGGCATCTTGTTCACGTTCTTCACTATGAAACATAATGATAATATCTCTAACTTTCATTTGTTTAGGGAGAAATGGATGTTGAGGTAAATATGCAATAAGTTGGTTAGGGATTACTTCTGAAATATTAAGTGCTTCATTATTGAGCTCTATAGCAATAGAATCGGCTTTCAAATTTCCGAAGAGAATTTTAAGCAAGGTAGATTTACCAGAACCATTACGACCAAAAAGACCTATAATTTCTCCTGTTTTTAATGAAAAATCAACCTGTTTTAGAACCTGGTTATTTTTAAATTTTTTAGAAATAGTATGTAATACTAAAGTCGCCAATAATAAAAGAGATTAATATGAATAAAAATAAAAATATAGGCAGACCTACAGTAAGGTTTAATAGTAGTGATGTTTTAAAGAGTTTCCATTTAGTGATTCCTAAATTTTGATATGTAAACCATTGTTCTTTATAGAACGTCTGAAATGCCACAAAACCAAAACATAATCCAAAAGTTAAAAAGAAAATGAACCCATAAAATATCCCAAAAGCTATTATTCCAACTATTGAAAAAGCTAGGATATATAAAAATATAGATTTGTAAAATTGTAGATAGGGTCTAAAATTCATTTTCGATAAAAGTAATTGTTTTAAAAATTTATAAATGTGAATGTGATAAAGGTAACTTTCTTTAAATAATGATGGTTCTTTTTTTAGATAATCTCACTTAATTTAGAATTAATGATTTATTAATATTGGTCAGTTATAACTTAAGATACTCAAAAATAGGGAGTTATTAATCCGATTTTGGTCTTAGTACAACGAAAACAATATTTTCTAATTTCAGAATAATTTTTTTAAGTGAAAGTGTACAAACTTCTTTATTATATTGCGCGACTATGGAGTCTAAAATTAAATTTGTTTTATTGATCGATGATGATAAAGCAACCAACTTTTACAATTTAATGATGGTGAGTCGTCACGAACAGTTTTCTGAAGTTAGTTCAGTAACAAATGGTCAAGATGGTTTAGATTATTTAGTAGAAGCTAAAAGTGGGAAATTTAAAACACCAGATTTAATTTTTTTAGATATCAACATGCCAGGAATGAATGGATGGGAATTTCTAACAGAATTTGAAAAACTAGGTTCTGAATTTACTTCAAAAATTAAAGTAATTATTTTATCGACCTCTTCAGATCCAGATGAAGTAAGAAAAACTTTAGAAAATTACAATGCTGAAGACTTTATTAGTAAACCCTTATCTCTTCCTATTTTAAATACCGTTTACGAAACTCATTTTTAACAAAGGTTGATACTTAACTAATTACATATAAATAAGTATTTTTGCAAAAAACCTAGAATGACGTTTCCCCAACATAGGACATTAGTTAATGTCTCATCAATTGTATTTTATACATTCACATTATTATTTATTCTTTGTTCTACAAAGGGTATTGCTCAAACTAGAGCAACTATATCGGGAAATATATCGGATCAATTTGGAAGTTTACCTGGTGCTACTGTTAGTATTGAAGGCAGTGAGGTTTTTGCAACAACAGATGTAAATGGTAATTATAGCTTTAGTGTTGATGAAGGTACTTACATTATAAATACTGGTTTTGTAATGTATATAAGTCAAAGTAAAGAAGTGACTGTGGGTGTGGGGCAAGAAGCTGTATTAGACTTCACATTAGAAACAGGTTTTTCTATTGATCAACCTATAGCTATTGGAAACAGAGGTGATCCTGCTTCAGGATTAGATACATCTGCTCCTGTAGATATTATTTCTCCTCAAGAAATCGCAAATTCATCACAAACAGAATTAAGTCATTTATTACATTATGTAATTAGTTCTTTTCACTCCACAAATCAAACTATTGCAGATGGAACAGATCACATTGACCCAGGTACTCTTAGAGGATTAGGTCCAGATCAAGTTTTAGTATTAGTAAATGGTAAAAGGCGCCATAATAGTGCATTGTTAAATGTAAACGGTACTGTAGGTAGAGGTAGTGTTGGTACAGATTTTAATGCAATACCATTAGCGACAATAGAACGTATTGAAGTTTTAAGAGAAGGAGCAACATCTCAATATGGATCTGATGCTATTGCGGGTGTTATTAACATAATACTTAAAAAACAAACGGAGGTAATTGATATTGACAATAGAGTGATATTAAACACTGAAGGAGATGGATTCGAGAATTACAGTTCAGGTAACTTTGGACTAAAATTTGGAGAAAATGGTTATATAAATGTTACAGCTGAATATCGCAAACGAAACGCTACAAACAGAGCAGGTAATTATACAGGTGCAGTTTATTCTACAGATCCTGTATTAGATCAACAATTGATTAATGAAAATAACTTTTTTAATCAAACAGGTTATGACGGTAGAAGAGTAATGGCAATTGGAAATGCTGAAACTCAAAATTTAGCCCTTTACTTTAATGGAGAATTTAAAATTTCTCCTAGTGCGACATTCTATTTACACGGAGGTAGAAACTACAGAGAAGGTAAAGCAAGTGGGTTTTATAGATTTCCTAAAGATGAAGATAGAGTAATTAGTGAGTTGTTTCCTGATGGTTTTTCACCAGGTATATTGACTGATATTCAGGATGATGCGGTTGTTTTAGGTGTCAAAGGAATTAAAAATGAATTCTATATTGATTTTAGTCACTCGATAGGAAATAATAGAATTGATTACACAATTAATAATTCGAATAATGCGTCGTTAGGAATTATATCGCCACGTACTTTTTACTCTGGTGGTTTCGATTACAATCAAAATACAACAAATCTTGATATTTCAAGAAAGTTCGATTTTCTAAAAGGTGCAAACTTGGCTTTTGGTGCAGAACTAAGAGTTGAAAATTATATGATTGTTGCTGGAGAAGAGGCTTCGTATATAGATGGAGGTGCAACGTATATCGATGCTGATGGCGATGAAAAACCTAGAATTGCAGGAGCACAAGTTTTTCCAGGAATTCAACCTGAAAATGAACTAAATAGGTTTAGAACTAATAGTGCAGGGTATATTGAAATAGATTTAAACCCAATTGATGATTTGCTTTTTAAAGTTGGAGGTCGATATGAAACTTCTAATGATTTTGGGAGTCAAGGGGTTTACAAATTATCAAGTAGGTACAAACTCAATAAAAACATAAGTGTTAGAGCTGCCTATTCTAAAGGTTTCAGAGCCCCGTCACTACACCAAGTTTTCTTTCAAAATATCAGCACACAATTTATTGATGGCGAAATTGTACAAGTAGGTACTTTTAATAATGAGAGTGCTATAGCAAGAGAAGCTTTTGGCATTAATCCTTTAAGAGCCGAAATCTCAAACCATTTTAGTTTAAGCTTAAATGGAAAAATAGGTAATAAAATCACTTTCAATTTAGATTATTATCATATTGATATACGAGACAGAATAGTACTTTCTGGAAGATTCGCAGAGGGATATGAAGATCTTTTAAGTCCTTACAATGTAGGTGCAGCACAATTTTTTACAAATGCTATTAATTCTGAAACTTCAGGACAGGATATTACTGTAAACTTTAAAGACAAATTAGGAGATGGAGAACTAAATGCTTCTATATCGGCTAATTTTTCTAAAACTAGAGTAGGTGACGATATAAACGTACCTAACTCATTAATAGGCCAAGATGAGTTATTTGGTAGAGAAGAAGTAGGAAGGGTAGAAAAATCACAACCTAATTTTAAAATACTATCTCGTTTTGTTTATGAATTTGATAAATACAGAATTCAATTAGGGAATACTTTGTTTGGCGAAGTTACTTATCTACACCCTGACGATGGAGATTCTGCTAATTGGGTTTTAAATAATTATACTGGAAATATAGAAAGTAGAGATCAAACATTCTCACCAAAATTAGTGACAGATTTATTATTGAGTTATCAAATAAATTCAAATGTAATCGTTTCGGCAGGTGGAAATAACATTTTCAATGTCTATCCAGATAAACATACTCACGAAGCAAATACAAGTGACGGTAGTTTTATTTATAGTAGACGAGTACAACAATTTGGCGTTAAAGGCGCTAATTACTTTTTTAAATTGTTACTCCGTTTATAACTTATGGAATTTTATAAAATCATAACATTAAATTTCAGTTTAAAAAAAATAGCACTCATATTTGTTATATTTTTTAGTACTAATGCTATCTACGCTCAGCAAACAACTAATGAGCAAATAAAGAGAGTTCAACGCACTATTTTTATATTTAATCTTGCAGGACAAGTCGCTTGGCCAAGTAGTAATGATGCTGAAATTTTTACCATTGGTGTACTTGGTACAGATAGAACATTAGTTGACTTAAAGTCAATGGCTCTAAAAAGAAAAATAGGAGGCAAGAAGGTTGAAGTAGTTAGTTTTAGTAGCGTTAAGGACATTAATAATATTCAGTTGCTTTACGTAAATAAGAACTTGAACTTTGATATTAATTACATAATAAAACACATTCATAATAAAGGTATTTTATTAATTTCTGAAGATTATAATTACAATACTTCAATGATTAATATGGTGAGTGTAGGAACTTCATTCGAGTACGAAATTAACAACGGATTACTTATTGCTGAAAATTTTATAGTAGCTCCTTCTTTGGGTGAATATGCTGTTACTTCAGCCGAAAAATGGAAAAATTTATTTTCAGTCACTAAAAAAGAACTAGAGAAAGAGCAACAAATTAATTTAGAGAATGAAGCCGAAATATTAAAAAATCAAACAATAATAAGTGATAATAATATTACTATTGGCGATCAAAAAAATGCTATAGATACCCAAGTAAATAAAATTAATGCTTCCGAAAAACTATTACAAACTCAACAGGATTCTTTAGCATCATTATTAACGGATAATGTACTACAGGCAAAGAAATATGAAGAAAAGTTACTCTTAGAAAAAGAGTTAGAAAAAACAATAACAAATCAATTACTTTTAGTTGATGCACAACAAGAAGCTATTACTAATAGTAAAGCAGTATTAAAAGCGCAACAGTTAGACTTAGAAGAAAAAGAAGTTCAAATTAACGAGAGACAAAAAACATTAGATGAACAAAATCTAACTATTGAAGATCAGCGAAATACGACTATTTTATTAGGAGCAATTGTAGGTGTTTTATTATTAAGCGGACTCCTTTTGTATCTAAGTTATAGATCAAAACGTAGATTAGCAAAAGAGCTTGAGTTGAAGAATATTGAAGCTGCTAAGCAAGCAAAAATTTTAGCTTCAAAAAATAAGGAATTAGAGCAATTCGCATATGTCGCAAGTCACGATTTACAGGAACCATTAAATTCTATTATTAGCTTAATAGGTATTTTAAATGATGAATATGGTGATGCATTTGATGATGTAGGAAAACAAAGTCTGGTTTTTATTACCGAATCGAGCAATCGTATGCGCGAATTAATAAAAGCATTATTACGACATTCTAAACTAGGTAATATTGATACTTTTAAATTAGTAAATACACAAAAGTTACTGGTTGAAATTACTAAAGATCTTGACAGTGTAATTAGCAACACACAGGCTGAAATTAATTTTGATTCAATGCCAACTATTATGGCTTCTGAAGTTGAATTACGATTAGTATTTCAGAATTTAATTACTAACGCTATTAAGTTTATTGCTCCTGGTACTAAACCCCTTATTAATATTAAAGCTGTTAGTTTAAGTAATACAACAGAAACGGAGAAAAACATCTGGCAATTTTCTGTTGCTGATAATGGAATTGGGATTCCTCAAAAATATAAAGAACGTATTTTTTCAATATTTCAGCGTTTACATTCCCACGATACTTATAGTGGAACTGGGATAGGCTTAGCACACGTAAAAAAAATTATCGATGCTCACGGGGGTGATGTATGGGTTACCTCTGAAGAAGGTAAAGGAAGTACTTTTTACTTTACAATCCCTAATGAATAAATGGAATTAAGCTAAAATAAAAAAGGGAGAATTAACTCCCTTTAAGTTTAATGTCTACAGTTTCCATGAATAAAACTTCCACTTTCTTCATGCCATTCAAAAGCTTGATTATAACCATTTACTTCCCAATAAAATGGGGCACGTTCTTTAGGTGAATTCCCTAATTCATTCATCGTTTCTGGATCGTACAAACGACCATTCTGCATTACATATTTTATATATTGCGTATTTTCAATATTCTCTAATGGGTTTTTGTCTAGTACTAATAAGTCGGCTAATTTACCTACTTCTAAACTACCAATGTCCTTTCCTGCACCTATATAATTTGCACCATTGATAGTTGCGGCTTTTAGAGCTTCAAGGTTACTTAAACCACCAGCAGCAATCATCCACGTTTCCCAATGAGCACCTAATCCTTGTAATTGCCCGTGAGCTCCCATATTTACTTTTACTCCACTATTAGCAAGTTCATTAACCGTTTTAGAAACAAGAATATGTCCATTATCGTATTCTTTTAGAGGCACCATCATTCTGTGTCTTGATCTACTGTCAATTATAGCTCTTGGACTGTATTTTAAAAGTTTTTCATTTTCCCATACATTATCACGTTGGTAATAATAAAACTCACCATTTAGCCCACCATAATTTACAATTAAAGTAGGAGTATAGCCAGAACCACTTTTTCCCCATATTTCTAAAACATCTTTGTAAACTGGTGCAACAGGAATATTATGTTCAACTCCCGTATGTCCATCAATAACCATTGTCATATTATGGAAAAAGGTAGATCCACCTTCTGGTACTACATTAATTCCTTCTTCTCTTGCAGCTTGTAATACTTGTTGTCGTTGCTCTCTGCGAGGTTGATTGTAACTCTTCACACTTTTAGCTCCAAAGGCCTTAGTACGCCTAATACTGCTTCTAGCATCGTCTATATTATTGATTACTGCTTTGAAATCTCCATCACCACCGTAAAGTATAAATCCAGTTGAGAAAAGACGTGGACCAACTAATTGTCCATTTTTTTGTAACTCACTTAATGTGAATACTGTTTCAGTATTGGCAGATGGATCATGTGAAGTTGTTACTCCAAAAGCAAGATTTGCTAAAAATTGCCAATTCTGTTGTGCTGGAAGACCGCTTCTAAAAGCTCCAATATGTGCGTGACTATCCACCATTCCAGGCATAATAGTTTTTCCTTTCATTCCATAAATTTTAGCATCACTTGGCACTGGCGTACCATCTGCAGTTCCAACAGCTATAATTTTATTTCCATCGATAATAATATTACCATTTTCGATTATATTGTCGCCATTCATAGTAATAATTCGGGCGTTGGTAAAAGCTATTTTCCCTGAAGGATTATCTACAGGAGCGGTTAAATTCACTTTTATTCCGGTTATTGGCATTTCCGAAGGAGTATTGGCACCATCTTCTACAAACGAAAATTTCTCCTTTAATGTATTACTGAAATATTCATCACCCAATGTCCACATCACCTTTTTACTATCTGGTGACCAATGAATATTTACTCCTGCATCCCTAGCTATTTGTTGCACGGGAACACTATTACTTTTGCCGTCTAACGTTAAAGGTTTTCCTGTTTGTGGCATTGGTGCGATATACACTTTATGTAGATTAGAAAAAGCCACCCATTTATTATCTGGGCTTGGAACTATGTGATTTGCATATTTAGATATTAAATGCTCGCGCTCATCTTGGCCGTTTAAATTAACTGATATTAGTTTCTTTGTTAAATTTCCAAAATATGTTCCACCAGTTTTAAGAAATATACGACTGTCATCTGCACTATATCGAGGAAGTTCGCCTTTAGCATCTATTTTAGTTTCATTAGTACCTTGAGCAGTCATTGTATAGATTCCTGCGTTTTTTGTAAAGGAATTTCCTTGATCGCTATTACCACCTTCTTTTCTAAACACAATATTATTTCCGCTATTCGAATAGCTTGGTGTTCTGTAAATTCCTTTTTCTGAAGTTAATTTTTGTGGTGCACCACCATTAATATTTACTTTGTAAATAGCACCTTTTTCAATATCGTTCCAAGTAACATAAATTATATCATTTCCGTTAGGTGATAAGCTAGGTTCGAATTCGAAATCAGTTCCTGTTGTAAGTCTAACAGGCGTTCCATTAGGAAGTGATTTTTTATAAAGCCTACCAAGAGCATTGAAAATAAGTGTTTTTCCATCAGCAGTTGTAACAGCATCTCTAATCACTTTTGATGTAAAATTAGTACGATCAATAGGTGTATTCGTTTTAACAGTTTTAGCCAAGTCAATTTTTACATTTGCTTCAAAGGGTATATTTGTTACAGCTAAACTTTTTACATTTATTTTCTGAAATTTTCCACCACTCCAGATTACTAATTCCTCATTGTTAGGCATCCAATCAAAATTAGGATACACACCAAATATAGCCCAAGCCTCTTGTTGGTCTTTATTTAATCCATCAAAAATTGGGAACTCTTCACCAGTTTCTAAATTATGATTATATAAAACTGATTTTTCTCTAACACGCTTTACAAAAGCTAATGTTTTTCCATCTGGCGAAACAGTAGGGCGCGCAGCACCACCGGGACCTCCTGTGATAGTTTCGGTTTTACCGTTTTCAAAACTGTATCTTTTTATTGCGTATATCTGACTGTTTGGATCTTTATTATATTGAAAATTTCCGCCAGGGTACATATCTTCAGAGTAATAAAGATATTTTCCATCTGCTGAAACAAATGGTTCGCCTACATCTTGTTGATCATTTTTACGCTTTGTTAATTGGATTCCACTACCACCTGTAATATGATATTGCCATAATTCTCCAGCACCTAAACTACGGCCACTAGAAAAGTGTTTTCTAGCGATTAGATAATTGTTATCAGGCATCCAAACAGCATTATTGAGGAGTCTGAAATTTTCTTCAGTAACTTGTTTTGCATCTTTTCCATTTGTGTTCATCACCCAAATATTATCACCTCCACCAGCGTCACTAGTAAATGATATATGTTTTCCGTCAGGACTAAAACGAGGCTGTACTTCAAAGGCAATACCAGTTCGAAGCGCTTTTGCTTTCCCTCCAGAAATTGGAATGGTATAAATGTCACCAAGCATATCAAACACAATAGTTTGACCATCTGGGCTTACATCAAGATTCATCCAAGTTCCTTCAGTAGTAGTAAATTGATGTGTTTTGTAATTGAAATCTTTTCCAGGATTGTTAACGTCCCATTTTTTACTTTCTTTATCTTTTTGAGCAAATGTTAGCGTTGAGGCTAGAAGTAACCCGAGTATGAGAATTTTTTTCATAGTAATTCTGTAAGTGTTGAAATATAAATCGATTTTAAAGATATACGTTTTTAAGATGAAGTACAATGCGTATAAATTCCTATATCTGAAATTTTTACTATTAATTATAATAGTTAAAAGTTCTACTATTTTCTCTGAAATATTAACAAGTAAAATGACTTCTAATAGTTTAAATTTCCGTAAAAAATAAGTGTCACTGCTTAGAATAGTTTTTTTATAAGTACTAAATCTTTCACAAACTTTTCTTAATTGCTATAAGCTACATTTTATAATTCGACAATTTTGTCTTGAAATATAAAATTTTAAAATAATGATTAGAATTACTCTTACACTAATATTATTAGTGTCCTTAATTGCGTGTAAAAACGAAGTTAAACACGAAGAACAAACAGTTGAAACTGTAACAGAAATTGAGACGCTTAATTATAAAGAATCTACTGATGCTTTTGCTGTAAGTATTGAAGAGGCTCACAATAAAGCTACGTTTAGAGCGCAAGATGCGGTCTCATTTAATATTGCTATTCAGTTTGGTGGAAACGAACGTTTAAATGGTAAAATGATTCTAAAAACTGATAGTTCAAAAGGGGTAATTGAATTAAACGATGGAAATAAAATTTACGTTGATAAAGATCAAGTTTTTGTTTCTCCAGGTTTAGCTGAAAACAAAGGGGTGCGTTTTGACGCTTATACTTGGTCATATTTCTTTTTATTACCACATAAGCTAGGTGATGAGGGAACACATTGGTCTCAAGCTCAAGAAATGGAATGGAATAATACTATTTACGACACTAAAAAACTATCATTTAAAGAGGGTAGTGGAGATACACCAGATGATTGGTACGTAGTCTATAAAGATAAAAATAGCAACCAATTAACAGCAGCTAGTTACATTGTGACTTTTGGAAAATCTAAAGATAAAGCTGAGGCAGACCCTCACGCTATTTCATACAGTGATTATGTAGTAGTTGATGAAGTACCTTTCGCTAAGGATTGGAAGTTTTGGGGATGGAATGAGAAAGATGGTTTTGGAAAAGATCAAATAGGAGCAGCCCAACTTACTAATTTTGAATTTTTAGATACCGATAGAACAACTTTTAACGTGCCAGCAGATTATGTTGAGATAAAATAAACGAACTAAATAGTACCAAAAAGCCCACAGCTTAATAATAAGTTGTGGGCTTTTTGGTATTACCTAGTTTTAATTTCATTTTCGCATAAATCGATTATTAAGGAAACTCTTTTTAAAACTGTAGGAGTTGTTTTAGCAGTTGCAAGCCACCTTAAATAGCTTTTTTGATATCCTGGAGCTAGAGAATTATAGAATTTAAAAGCTTTTTTGTTTGTATTCACAAATGTGATTACTTGAATTTATTATAGTCCTTCTAAAAAAAATTATATTTGTAGCAGTTGCTTTAATTATGAAAAAACTACACTATTGTCTTTTAATGATTCTCACCTTTTGTGTACAAATATCTGGGTGGAGTCAAAATAGTGAAGAACCCGAAGCGCTTTTTACAAAAAATATTAATGAGGTTTATAATAACCCTGTTCAAACTAGTAGAGTAGCAAATTATCTTCTTTCAAATTCAAAAACTGCAGAACAAAGGGCAAAAGCATTTTATTTAAAATCTACCGTATCATTTCTGTTTGGCGAAGTAACAGAAGGGCAGGCATATTTGCTGCAAGCAAAAGACGAATTTGAGTTACATGAATCTAATTTTATTAATGCGTTATTAAATATAGCTTTAGCTGAGCGATACCAAAAGGCAGGTATGACAGAAAGTGCTGTCAACTTTATAAATACAGCAAAAACGATTGCAAAAAAACTAACTGAAGAAGAAAAAGTGATCATCTTACAGATATGTGCATTGTTGCAAAATAATGGTTTAACGGTTTTTGACGATATTTATGATGCTTCGAAATATGAAAAATATGCAGCGCTTAAAGCCATAATTAGAAATAATCTTGGATTTAATTATTTAAATAAAAAAGATTTAGACAAAGCCCAATTTAGTTTTAATTATAACATTTTAGAGTTAAAAAATAACGCACTTGATAACTCTGCTATTACAGCTACATCATTACAAGGTTTAGGAGATATAACATTTTTAAAGAAAGATTTTACAACTTCAAAGCTGTACTTTTTAAAAGCCTTAGAACAGCCAGTAATGTTCCCTGAAACAAGGTATGCTATACAAAATAAATTAGCAGCTATTTATAAGATGCAGGACAGTATGACTATATCTCAAAAGTATAATAGTGAGAATATTTCTCTTAAATCTGAAATATTAAAATCTGAAAGATCTGCAAGGATATTATTAATTGAGTATTTAGAAAAAGGTCAAAATGCCTCAATTAAAAATGATATGAATTTATATTACGTACTAGTTAAAATCATATTTGTGTTATTGTTAATATTATTAATTTGGTATTATTTTTACAATAAAAAGTTAGATAAAGAATATATCCAATTTGAAAAGATTATTAATCAAATAGAAAACAAAGAGAAGTTAGAGCTTAATATTACTACAAAGGAGGCTGTTGTATCTAAAGTTTCTAAAGGTGTTTTAATCCCGATAGAAACAGAAAAAGCAATTTTAGATCGACTTGATGTATTTGAAAATTCTACAGATTATACGAATTCTAATATGTCTTTAGCGCTATTAGCAAAACAATTAAAGACTAACAAGAAGTATATTTCAGAAATTATACACAACCATAAAGGCAAAAATTTTAATACATATATCAACGAGCTACGAATAAATTATATTATAAAATTAATGCAGGATGATCCTGAGTACTTAAAATATAAGGTGAGTTATCTTGCCAAAAAGAGCGGCTTTTCTTCACATAGTGCATTTACAGTGGTATTTAAATCAATTACAAATATTACACCTAAACAATTTGTTATGTTTTTAAAGAAAAGTAGTAAAGTCTCTTCCTGAACTTTTTAGTACCTTATTACAAAGAAAATTTTAATGAAATTTAGACTTTATTTTTGCATTACACTCACATCTGTTGTGATGTCAACTTCATTATTGGCTCAGAAAAAATCAACACTTGAAAATCTTAAAAAGGAGGTTAGTGTGCTTGCGTATAACGACCCTGAACTAGCTATTACAAAGGGTTTAGAATTATATGATTTGTCTAAGAATAGTTCCACACATCAAGTAAGTGCATTACTTTCTGTTGCAAATGCGTATGCCGTTTTAAAAGATCACGATGCCGTATTTAAGTATGCTTTAAAAGCAGATTCTATTGCCGAACTAAACAGAAACTACACAGATCATGTTCGTGTTTTAGGTTTTATAGGTGGGCAATACAGGCGATTAAATTTAAGTGATAGAGCTCTAAATTATTTAAATAAGGCTTATAATTTAACTATAAAACATCCACTTCCAGATTCTTTAGAATTTATACAAGGAAATATATTAGTGGTCAAGGGGCTTATTCAAAAGGATGAATTAGGTTGTGAGTATGCCTTACCATATTTATCTGATGCAGTAAAAGTTTTCAAAAAAAATACTGATAAAGTTGCTATTAACGCAAACCTTGCAATTGCTCTAAACAATTTAGGAGATTGCAATATTGAATTGCAAAATTATAAGGATGCTAAAATCAATTATAATGAGGCAATTATTTCTGCAGAAATAATTAATGCTATTAAAAATGTAGCTTCATCAAAATTAGGGTTGGCAAAATTACTTTCAATAGAAGGTAAAAATAAAGAAGCAATAGCACTTTTAGAGTACATTCTAGATTCCATAACTGATATACATGATGGGGCTTTAAATAGTCAGATATTAAAAGCGCTTTCTGAGAATTATAAACAAATTGGTAATGAAAATCAATATCGTTATTATTCACAATTATATTTAGAAGAAGAGCAAAAATTATTTAAAGAAGAGAAGAAATCTTTGAACAAAGTAACGAAAGAAATATCTTCTGAAAATCATGAAAAAAGACAATATCAAAAGGATAAATATAGTTATGTATTCCTTTTTTGCGGTATTATTTTGATTCTCTTGATGTTAATTATTTACAGAAAAATTTTAAAAAAAAGAAATAAAATCGCCCAAAGCAAGGAAAAAATAGAAAAATCTGATAAATTGAAAAAAGAACAGTAATCATTTGTTTTTCAAATAGTTAGTTCCGTTTTATTATTTTTAAATTTCACGAAAATTCCTTAAATTCTAAATTATCAAACTTTTAATATAGTATAGCATCCGTTAAATTTACATTTCAAACAATTTTTAATTTAATAATGCTACAATGAAAATATCATTACATATTTTATTGTTCTTACTGCTTTTTTTAGGTCATATGTCATATGCTCAGTGCGAGATCTCTGAAGACTTTGACAGCTATCAAAATAATGAAGAACCAATAGATTGGACTTTAATAAACACTACAGGAGAAACCAATAATATCTATGCTAGAGTGCAACCAAGTAATCAAGCTCCAACTCCTCCAAAATTTTTAAGAATATTTAATGGAAATGCTGCTACTGGAGAGTTAATTTTTGTAGCACCACAAGTAGCTGCTACAAGTGATGGTAACCATCGTTTAAAATTTTGGCTACAGGGTACACCAGATTCTTCTTTATTACAAATTGGAACTGTAAATACGAATGATGAAACAGGAACATTTAGTTTAATTATTTCTTTAAATCCTACAAATGACTGGGTTTATTATGAAGTGGTAATTCCAGAAGGAACAAATCAATACTTGGCTTTTAAACATGATTTAGCCACTACTTGGGATCAAATTAATATAGATAGTATTTGCTTTGAAGAAATACCTACCTGTCTAGAAGTAACAGATGTTACTTTATCAAACCCAACAATGACTACTATAGATGTTAGCTGGAACGAAAGTGGATCTGGTGAAGACAATTGGGAATATGTAGTTCAAGAAGTAGGAGGAGGTACTCCTGTATCAAGTGGTACGGCACATACATCTACAGATACAACACCCGTAATTACAGTAACAGACTTAGACTTAAATACAGAGTATGAAGTATATGTAAGAGCAAATTGTGGTAGTGGTGATTTTGGGGCTTGGATACTTGCAGCAGAAACTATTAGAACAGATTGTGGTCCACTTATAGAAAATTTTTGTGAAGACTGGGCAGGATACGATGATGGAGCTTTACCGTTTTGCTGGACTATGATAGATGATTCTATAACTGGAGGTCATGTGTATTTAGATTATGAATATTCTGGCTATAACAAAAATATGCTAGAGATGTTTTTTACAACCAACACTGTGTTAGGAGATATTGTAGCTATTTCACCAGATACAAGTTATGCAATGGACGGAACACACAGATTAAAATTTACAGCAGGTAGTTCAACTGACGCACCAGATGTATTAGAAGTTGGAACTATTAACCCAGCAGGAGTATTTGTTTTAATTACAACAATTTCACCTACTTCAAATAGAGAAAAAGAATACTATGTGTCTTTACCAGATAACGATCATACTAACTTTGCTTTTAGACATAATGGAACTGTTAATAAATATATTTGGATAAATACAGTTTGTATAGAAAATACTCCAACTTGTCTAGAAGTAATCGATGTAAACGCTACAAATGTTCAGTTTGATTCGGCAGATATTAACTGGACAGTAAGTGGTTCTTCAGAAACGACTTGGGAATATATTATTCAAGAACCAACAGTTGCCGCACCAGATGCCGCTACAAATGGAACAGAAACTATGGCCAATATGGTAAATGTGCCACTAGAACAGAACACAACATACATAGCTTATGTTAGAGCAAAATGTGATACAGATGATTTTGGTGTATGGATCGTTTCTGAAGAATTTACAACGACATGTGATGAGGTTATTGGAGTTTACAATGATAGTTTTGAAGGCCTAAACGAAAGTGGTCAAGAAATTAAACCTTGTTGGAATGTTTTAGACAATACTTCGGGAGATTTTAGAACCTATGCTTCTCAAAACAATATTTTACCTACTGAAGGAAATTTAATGTTGCGTATGTTTTTTAGCTCAAGTTCTGATGCTGAAGGCTTAATTTTAAGTTCTCCAGAAACTACAGATATAAGTACAGATAAACAAATTCGTTTTAAAATGAATAAGAGTACTGCTACTACAGAAGAATTCTCTGTGATTGTAGGTACGATGTCAGATCCACTTAACGCCTCAACGTTCGTAGCTCTGGATGACACAACTGTAAACAATACAAGTATAGATGCAGAAACTTGGACAGAATTTACGATTAACTTTTCAAATTATGACACAAGCTTAAATCATACATATATTGCTTTTAAACCACAACACTCTGGTATTGGTAGTAACTTTAAGTATGTATATATGGATGAGTATGTGTATGAATTTAGCGACGAAGACTTAGGCTTTAATGATGAAGTTGTTGCTGCCGAATTGATAACAATCTCTGATGATTATTTATGTAATGATACAACAACTGGAATTTTTACAGGCGCTACAAGATCTGATGAATTCCCATGTGAAAATCCAGCGTACAGCGAATATAAAGACATTTGGTACCGAATTGCACCTACAGAAAGTGGACGTTATGTATTTAATGTAGACTCTGTAAATGGAGAGCCAATTAGTATGTATGTGTTTGGAGGCTCTACGGCAGATTTAATTCCTTTATCAGTGGGTTGTTCTTCAAATTTGGTCTCTCTAGATTTAGAGGACAATGGAACTTATTTTATTGCTGTAGCGAGTGAAATATCAGAAGCTCAATTTGTGTTATGTGTAAGTAAATTAGCCGAAACACCTCTAAATGATGAACCAAGTGGCGCTGTTAGTTTAACTGAATCAACAGATGACGCTTGTGATAATGCAACAGAAGGATTTCTGTCTGCTTCAACAAATTCTGTTGATGCAGACTGTGGTATTTCTACAAGTGATGTTTGGTACACTTTTACCGCTACAGAAACAACAAATTATACCTTTAAAAGTACGGTAACTGTTGGTACTAGCCTTGTTTATCTATCTGTATATTCTGGTACTCCTGGAAACTTAACTCAGATTACAAACCAATGTGACACTTACTTACAAAATGTTGATTTAACTGCTAACGAAATGTATTATATATCATTATCAAGCAGTACTGTTAATACGCACCTTTACTTTGATGTTTGTGTATACCAATCACCACCAGCACCAGCTAATGACGAATGTTCAGGTGCATTCACCTTAAACGTTGGAGAAGATTTTGATACTAGTTTTATAGTAGGAAACAGCACCTCTTCAACAAGAAATACAAATGACCCAATTGTTATTTGTGAGATTTTAGAGTTTGAAGAAAAAGGTAAAGATATATGGTTTAACGTAACTGTACCTGCGTCTGGAAACTTAACATTAGAAACGAGAAGTAATAGCGATCCTTATCTAGATGATATGGGCTTACAAGCCTATTCTGGTACTTGTAATGCATTGACAACTATATTTTGTAGTAATGATCAAGGAGAAGGCTTCTTTAACTATATAGAACTTGAGGATTTTGAACCAGGAACTACTATTTTAGTTAGAGCTTGGGGATATGCAGGTCGTTATGGATATTTTAAAATTGCAGCTTATGATAATACTCTTACATGTGAAATTCCATTAAACGGTGAAGCAATTGATGTTACAGAAACTACAGCTGTTATCTCTTGGGATGAACCTGCAATTGAACCTGGAGGATATGAATATATTGTTCAAAATCAAGAAGCTGTATACCCAACTGGAGAATTAGGTACAGTACTTTTTGATACAGAAACAATTTTGAATGATTTAACTCCAGAAACAGATTATGCAGTATGGGTAAGGTCTCTTTGTGATGAGAATGGTAGTGCTTGGCACGGACCAATCTTATTTACAACTGACGAAAAATTAGGAACAGATACTTTTAACAATAACTCGTTTACAGTTTACCCTAATCCTGCTAAAGATATTCTCACAATTGAATCAGATTATTTAATAGATACGATAATTGCTTATAATATGTTGGGTCAAAAAGTTCAAAAATACAATCTGAATACAACAAAAGGACAAATAAACATAGCGGAACTTTCCACAGGAATATACTTATTTGAAGTGAATTCTTCTTCTGAAAAAGTTAATATAAAGGTTGTCATTAAATAATTAGTTAGGTATAGTTATATAAATGTAGCCCGCAGTATATTTTCAACTGCGGGTTTTCATTATAATAAAATTTCTTAGTGATTTTTCTATTCAACTATTTTTTAGCTTTTTTCATAGTGTTTTAGATAGATTTAAATCACGACTGAATTAATACAATTAAGGAAAAAAGAAATAGTATTATGCATCTTAAGGTTAGCTCCTGTATTTTTTAAAATAACTACGGGATGCTTATTATTTCATAAGTGTATATAACTATGTGGATGCGAAAATTTTAGAAAATGATTATTTAAATGTTATATCAAACTATTCACAGTAATTAAGCTATTAGAATTTATAGAAAATGGAGATGATAAATTTGATTAAATAAAAATTAATATTTTGATTATTGTAAATAATATGGACTGGATTTGCAAGATGTAATTTACATATGTTTATACAAATAGATAGGAATAATAAGATTGTTTAATCTAAATATAAATGAACAAACATTATTAAAAGGTATTTAATTCAATTGATAGAATAAATATTTATTAATTATGGGATTTAATCTCATTTTCGCATAAATCGATTATTAAGGAAACTCTTTTTAAAACTGTAGGAGTAGTTTTAGCTGTTGCAAGCCATCTTAAATAGCTTTTTTGATATCCTGGAGCTAGAGAATTATAGAATTTAAAAGCTTTTTTGTTTGTATTAAATGCCTCTTGTAACTCAGGAGGAATAATTCCTTTATTTGGGCCATCCATTGTAGACCAAGTTCCCGTTTTTTTAGCGTGTTCAATAATTTTAAAGCCAGGCTCTTGTATAAGTCCCTTTCTTTCTAGTTCTAAAACATATGTTTTATTCAAGGCACTCCAAGTACTTTTTGGATTTCTAGGGGTAAATAATTGTTTGCGTTTACCATTACCAAGGCTTTTAACAGTGCTATCAATCCACCCAAAACAGATGGCTGTTTTTACTGCTTCTTCCCATCGCATACTTAACTCTTCATTTTCAATTTTATAAAAAATGAGATAAATGCCCTTAGGATATTGGTTGTGGTTATTTAGAAACCAGTCATATAATTCAACATCACGCGGAAAGTATAATTCAGGTCTCATTGTATATTATTATTCCACCATTTCCTTTTCAATATAGAAATCATCACGAATATAAAATTCTCTAATATCTCCTATATTTTCAGTTGTTTTCCATTCGAATGTAGGGTAAATCCATTTTGGCTTTCCATTAATAAGCACTTCTAAGGGCATATCAAATCCATCTACTACGTTTAGATACCTGTACGATAATTCATTACGAACATATTTGTATTCTAGCTTAGGTATCATGGTAGTACGTAAGTATTGCTCAAAAAACTGCGTTAAATCAATCCCAGATGCATTACTTATATAGTTTTCCACTTGTTTAGACGATACAATTTGATGTTTAAAATCGGAGTTTAATCCTCTTAAAATATCTCTCCATTTTTTATCATCTTCAATAAGTTGTCTAATAGTGTGCAACATATTAGCGCCTTTATAATACATATCGCTACTACCTTCATTTGCAAAGCCGTATTCACCAATTAAAGGACGATCGTTTTGGATTCTTTCTCTAGTACCAACAACGTATTCACTAGATGCTTCTTTGCTGAAATGATAATCAAGAAATAAATTTTCAGAATAAGCCGTAAAACCTTCATGAATCCACATATCTGCAACGTCACTGTTAGTGATATTATTAGCAAACCATTCGTGACCAGACTCGTGAATAATAATAAAATCGAAACGTAGTCCCCAACCTGAACCAGATAGATCATTTCCTAAATAACCATTTTGGTATTTGTTTCCGTACGTAACACTACTTTGATGTTCCATCCCCAAATAAGGAACTTCCACAAGCTTATAACTATCCTCGTAAAATGGATATGGACCAAACCAATATTCAAATGCATTTAACATTAACGGTACTTGCTCAAACTGTGTTTTTGCTTTTTCAAGATTATAAGATAATACGTAATAGTCTACATCAAGCATACCAGCAACACCCTCGTGTTTATAATCAAAATGAACATAATCACCCACATTAATATTTACACCGTAATTGTTAATTGGGTTGATAACTTTCCAATTCCAAGTTTTAGTTTTTCCGTTATCTACTTCGGAAATAAGACGACCATTACCCACACCCATTAAATTAGAAGGAGTAGTAATAGCTAAATCTATTCCATTATCTGGCTCATCTGAAGGGTGATCTTTACAAGGCCACCAAACGCTCGCGCCTATACCTTGGTTAGAAGTCGCAACAAAATCGTTACCATTATCATCTTTTTTCCAACTTAATCCACCATCCCACGGTGCATTTTTTGCGACAATAGGTTTTCCTGAAAAAGTGATGGTAATTTTGTTTTCATCACCAACCGATTGTTTCTTTTTTAGCTTTATAAAGTAATGTGATTTTTCTTTTACTTTATATTTTAATTTTTTTCCGTCCTGTGTAATTTTATCAATTTCCATAGGCGATTGCAAGTCAATTTGCATCACCTTTTCAGAATCTAAAACAGTATAGGTAATTACATTAGTACCCTCTAGCATTTGCTTTTTTGGGTTTACATCTACAGATAAGTCGTAGTGTTGTACATCAAACCATACTCGCTCATCAGTCAAGGCTCCTTTAAGTTCATCTGCTTTAGTGAAGTCTTGAGCAAATAGTACAATACTTGAAAGTATTGAAAGAAAGGATAATAAGTATTTTTTCATCTAGTAATTGTTCTTTTTTATCAAACCACAATATAAGTATTCTATGATATTATTTTATTGAGATTTTAATGTTTTTGTAGAAGAGTCGTTGTCCCTTTTATCTTGTTTTAGTCACCTAATAATAAGGGTAATGCAAATAATCCATTATTGAGTACATGCAAACATATAGCAAGCAATATTCCAGATTTTAAACGGGCATAACTAAAAACGAAACCCGCTAACAGATGTGGGAGCATTAATAATGGTAGATAAATTAAAATTGCGTTATCTAGTTTGAAATTAGTAATGTGTAAAAACGTAAAACTGAAAAGCAAAAAATAGAATAATAATAGCCTATTTTTTTTCCAAAAGTCTTTTAGTTTTTGCAGTAGCTTATTTTTTAATACTAAACTGAAAAGTAAAGTAATTACAGCAACCATTATTAAGCATATATACCATTCTAATTGAATAATAATTTTTAGAAAAATATATGTTATCCCAGCAATAAAAAAGAGCACGTTAGTTTTAGAAAATTTTAATCCAAGCCTAAAAGTAAGCTCTTCTAAAATAGGAGCGATGAGTGCAACTAAAGTAAATTTCAACAAACCATTATAGTTGTCAAATTCAAGGTCATTAGCGACTTTAGGTATAGTTACTGAAGCAGATAATTCAATTCCAAGAACTAATGCTAAATAAAGAATTTTAAATAAAATTAAAATAATAAATAACTTTATTAATAGGCTAAATGATTTGCTAAAATCACTTTTTCCTTGTTCAACATTTCCAGTTTTAGCTAAAAGCCAAAGGTTGTTTAATATGTTCAAAGTTGTAATTTAAATTTATAGACTTGCACCTTTTAAATAAGGACTACGTTCAGTTATTACAATACACTTATCAAGTAGCATCATTTACTTCAATCCAATAGCCATTGGGATCTTGAAAATATACCTGTCTAATTCCATCTTTTCTAATATAGTTTTTTTCAGAAGTGTCACGCCAATCTGAATAGGGGATTTCCAATTCATTTAAAAGTGTTACAAAGGAATTAAATTTAGTAGTCGATAAAGCAAAATGAACAGCTTTATTTGTTATTATTTTAGCATTTGGACGAGGAATAAGATGAAGTTGTTTTCCATCGCTAATAGATAGCCATTTAGTTGCTGAGCTAGAAGCTGTATTCTCAATTTCTTTAAACTGAAATACCTTTTGATAAAACTTTAGAGAA
This sequence comes from Patiriisocius marinus, assembly GCF_008974325.1. Lineage (GTDB taxonomy): Bacteria > Bacteroidota > Bacteroidia > Flavobacteriales > Flavobacteriaceae > Patiriisocius > Patiriisocius marinus. Next base: position 253,162 of record NZ_BKCG01000002.1, read on the forward strand.
GTTTCAACGTCCTTTACCGAAAGCGCAATATGATTAAATAGAAAAGTAGTCATTAGTTACAATTAAAATTAGAAATTTAGTAATGGTGTTTAGTGACTATAAATTGTATGTGTATTTGGTTTTATACTGTATTAGGCACTGGCAATTTTTTAGTTCAAATTTTCTAAAAAGTCAATTAATGGTAAAATTCTTTTATTATTTTCTTTTTTTCTATTTTCTATAGAATAATACATCACGCAAATCATTAAAACTGTGAAAATAATGTGAATAAATATCCTAACAGTTATTGATACATAGAATTTTTGTAAAACATCAATGTAGCCTATATTTATTCCTAAAACTAATAGAAATGTATAGAACCACATATATCTTGATGTAGTTAACATTCGTTGTTTTAGTTTATGAATAAGGTTTTTTATATACTTATGATTATTTAATTCAGCATCATTGCTTATTAAACGATACTTACTTTTATAAGATTGGATTAGTATCATCATCATACCAAAACTAACTATGACGATAGTAATTAAATAATATATATTTGAGAGTATAGGAAGTAATAATGCTAAAACAATTATCGTAACTGGTACAGCAACGAGTAAAATGATTCTTTCTAATTTTCCTTTCTTTTCAATTTTGTTTAAATGAATAATCAACTTACTTACATCTAAAGGTGTCGACTTTTCTTCTTTCCAAAGGTTTTGCCAATTTGTAATATCTTTCTCCATAATTATTTGAGTTTTTTACTCAATGTTTTTTTAATTCTATTTATTCTAACTCCAACATTCGAAGTTTTTAATCCTGTTATATTAGAAATGTCGTCATAACTACAATTCTCTAATAATAATCCTATAATTATTCTATCTATTTCTTTAAGCGAAGAAATGGCATTATAGAGTTTTTTTATTTCTTGTTCTTTATCAGTTGAGTTCAAATTCTCACTTTCGTAATGAGGAATATTGGGTTGATAATCTATCTCTTTTTTGTTTAATTTGGTTTTTCGATTTAGAGTTAAGAGTGCTGTGTTTGTTGTGATTCGGTAAATCCAAGTATCTATATTACTCTCATTTCTAAACGTGTCTAAATTATTCCAAACTTTTATAAGAACTTCTTGAAACAAATCATCAGCATCTGTTTTATTTCCCATAAATCCCAAACAAAGTCGATAGACTTTATCCTTTGATTGCTCATAGACTTTTTTAAATTTTTGCTCTTTATTCTTCATAATTTATAAATGCCTCAACTGAATTAATAAACCACTTAGGTTCGTCCCACATAATAAAGTGCTTTGCTGTTTCTGCAACTTTGATTTGACAATTATCTGCTTTCAAGAATTGATTTTGATAGTTTGCTAGAACTGTTTCTTTTGTTATTCCGTAATCTTTTGCACCATACCAACTTCCAAATACAAGGATAGGTATTTTTACTTTTTCAATATCATTTCTTAAGTCCGTTGTCATAAGTTCATAAATTGCTTGTGCCATGGTATTTCTATCTGATTGTATAGACCATTTAGTCGCTAACTGAATATTTGAGGAACCAGTTATCATAGTTGGCATTGTCATTTTTTGTTGTTGAATAAATAGACTATCAGAAGTTGATAGCATCATTTCTTTCATCATTTTTGCTTGTGGAAGAACACTCTCTACTGTTGCTTTTGGGTTATAAGCCAAAGACATAAATGGATATGAATCTACAATTATTATCTTTTCCAGTAATTTAGGTTGAGAACTTGCTATAGAAAGTGATAAAAAACCACCCAAACTATGTCCAATTAATATTGGTTTTTCATCAAATTCATCCTGTATATACTTGATGATTTCGTTTTCTATAATTGGCAAGTAACCTTTTTCGATTGAAATTGCATTTTGATTAGCAAAACCTGCTAAAGTTAATATATGACATTCAAAATTCTTCTCTAATATATCTGTTGTCTCTTCCCATACTTTGCCAGAAGATCCCAATCCAGGAATTAGAATTATTGGTTTCCCTTTTCCTTTAATTTCAATATTGAAAGAATATTTTTCAGATTGAGAGTAAGTTATTGTTTGATAAAAAAAGATGACTAACAGAATTACTAATTTTTTCATTGTAAATGTTTTTATGATTTACTCTTTAGATTAGCAAAAGGTAATTTTATTACAATTTTTCAAACATTTTTTTAGTGATGTCGATTTTTAGGGTTTCGTGAGTGGTTGTTCCTAACGGTTGGTATATGAAAAGTAGCGAATAGATATACACCAGTTTTTCAGAAAGCTAAATGTAAATAAAAAAGCACAAACCTTTCGGATTGTGCTTTTTCAGCTATTTTTTATATACTTTGATGTGTGTAGGCTTCTAATTCAACTATATTTTTCTTCTGTAACAGATTTTTTCAATTTGTATATATTGATTTAAGACTTTTCCTTTTAATTGTGAATTTAAAATAGGCTAAAAATATAAGATAATATGAAAATCGAATAACCTATAATCGAAGTGAAATATTTATAGTCTTTATTTTCATTTTTTCTGATGCTTAAAATCGTAAATATAATACCAGATATCAAAAGAATACTTGTCAGAATTTGTAGAATTAATAATAGTATTGAATCATAGTTATTAGTGTCGGTATATTTTTCATAACCTTCAATTTCAGATTCAACAATTAAATATGCACTATTTGCAACAATATATGCAACCAAAATAATTAGTAAAATAAGATATATTAGAAATCGAAAAGACCAAGTCCTATAGTTTGTTATTTTATTAGTTTCCATTAAATTATTTCAATTTATATAACATTACGTATTATATTCAATTATATAGAATAAATTTTAATCTATTCCTTTTTTTTGCTTGCACACAACGTCTCGGCTATGATTAGTACGGGAATTAAAAGTTATTAATTTCCGATTAAGCACTTAGTCAAAACTTTTTATTTTGTTTTATCTTTTTCTTAATAAAGCTAAATCAAAAGATTTGGCGGACTTGGTTAAAAGCTCTAAACTTTGGGTTAAGCACCAAAACCCGTATTGATTATAGCCTTTGTTGTGTGTAGTTTTTTAATTCAATTTATTATTTTCCCAAGTTTCAGAAATTGTCTCATATAGTTCTTCAATACTACAGTCTATTAATGCACTTGAGATTATTATACTTTCTTTATAATTCCAATTATGCATAAAAGCAAAAAACTTTTCGAGCAAATTCATTTTTCTTTTTTGAAGAACAGATTTAATTATATCCAATTCAATACTTTTCTTCTTAAGTCTTTTAATATTTGAAATACTCTTCCATTCTATACTTCCTATTGATTCAAATTTTGAATTATCAATTAAAAATTCATCTGTAATTAGAATTGCGTATTTTCTTTTAATAATTTTCAAAAAGGAAAATATAAGGAGCGGAAAATACACAAACCCTATTGTTCCTATTATTAGAATATGTTCTTCTTTCATAAACACATTTCTGATAAATATTTTGGGATTAAGTAAAAAAGAAATTGATATGCAAAACATCAAACAAAAAAAAAGTATTCCTAAATAAATCCGAAGTTTTTTAAATTTTATTTCTCTGTTCATTCAATTTTGTTCTGTAAGTTTTGAGTGTCCAAATTACACACAACACCGGATTTAAATAATAGCCCTAATGTTTATTGATTTTCAGTTGTTTATCTAAAAACTGCATTAGGGAAAACAACAACACTCTCGTGTCCATCTTTACCCACGGCTGCAATTCCGAAGAAAAAATTATCTATCACAATACCATCTAATGTAAACTCATTTACATCACCCACATAACGACTGTGATTCCAAGTAGGGCTTGTAGTGTCTCTCCAGTAAATTTAATAACCAACAGCGTTTTTACTTTTACTCCATTTAAACTTTGCAGAAGGTGCTACTATTCCGCCAATTGATACGTCGGCTGGTGGGGCAGGAGCCCAAGCTAAACTTGCCATTGTAATGGCATTTACTGCTGTTAGTTTTTTTGCATACTCAAAATCTACAAACTTAAGTAGGTCACCATATTCAATACCATCTTCCGTGCGTATGTCTTGGTGTTGTTGTGTGTAGTTTTCGTGAGCTTCCATTATTCTAATACCAGCAAATCCTAAATCATTAAATGGACGGTGATGCCCACCACGGCCAAAACGATCTAGACGGTAAATCATCATCGGGTTCATTTCTGGCATATACGTTTTAGTTGTTTTATGAATATAACGTGCCAATTGGCGAGAGATTCCATCCACTTCACCACCATAGAAACGGCGTGCCTTTCTTGCTTTTTCTGTTTCATTCGCTGGAGTTGGTTCACTAAAAATTCTGAAATCTACATTGCTAATAACTCCGTCAACTCCTTTAATGTTACCTATCATATCGTTGTTTAAAACGCCTATAATATCCCAACCTTTATCTTTAGCATATTGCGCAAATCCTGCACCACCAAAGAGTCCTTGTTCTTCACCACTTAATCCAAGGTAAACGATATTAGCATCAAAATTATATTTAGAAAGCACACGAGCTGCTTCTATTGTTCCAGCCATTCCGCTGGCATTGTCGTTTGCTCCAGGGGCATCTTTTGTGTAATTACTTCCGTCGCTATTTCTTGAATCTATATCACCACTCATAATAATATAGCGATTAGATTCTGTTTTGGATTTTTGAATTGCTACCACATTTACTACCCAGGTATCCTTTGGTACACGTCTGTTGCCTTCAGCGAGTACTAAATCTTTTTGATAGAAAACATTTAAACAATTATTACAATTTCGGCTTATGCCATCAAATTCATTTTTAATCCATCGCCTAGCAGCACCTATTCCGCGGGTATTGCTAATGGTGTCACTAAAAGTATTACGAGTTCCAAAATTAGCTAACGTAGTAATATCATTCTCTAACCTTTCAGCAGAAACATTACTGATGATATCGTAAATTTTTGGGGTTGTTTGAGATGTAGCAGTAATTGAAAAGATTGCAAAAAATAGAATATAATAACATTTCATAGAAAATTTCTTTTCAATAAAAATAGGCAAAAGATTATTCTTCTTAAATGCTAAACTTTAAAAATACTAATAAGGTTCAGCAGTATATGATCTTCCAGAATTTAAACTTCTTGGGTTTGAAGCGGTATTTTTAAAATTATAAGGAATAGAGGTATATGGATATGGCCAACTATCCTGTGTTACAACAAAATGTAAATGTGGATATCCAGCAAGGCCAGTTGCACCACTATAGCCTATACTATCTCCTTTTGCTACAAAACTATCAGGAGTTACAAGTGCTCCATTTTTAGTTAAGTGCATATATTGTGCATAGGTTCCATCACCGTGCTTTACAACCACAATATTGTTGGGGAACATATAATCTGTTCCACTTTCTTGAACGTAAACTACAGTACCTTCTCTAGCGGCTGTAATTAATGTGCCTATATTCATCCTAAAATCTATAGCATATTGATCTGGTTGCCCAGGACTGTGGTACGAACCAGAGCAATGACTTAATGCTACTTGATAAGTTTTGCCAACAGGATAGGGAAGTACGTAGGGTGAAGTGAGCCATTCGGGATAATCACCTGCACATCCATTAGAACTATTATTGCTATCGTTTCCATTGTTGTCTCCATTGCCATAAATACCATTATTTATATCGTCTGATGCGGTAGCTGTGGTTGTCGTAAACTTAGATGTATCATCATCATTAGTACAAGAAATAATAGTTAAAAAGAGTAAAAGTAGAATTGAGTAACGCATATCTGTTTTCTTGTAAAACTAATGATAGATACCTGTTTACGGCACTAATTTGAGACTTAACGGCTTAATAATAATTATTATTAACTGTTTTTAGATGCAACAATATGTATTTTTAACCAATGGAGGTTTTAAGATATTTTATTGGTCTATATTGTTTTATAGGCGTTTTTATTGCTGGAGGACTATTCTTTAAAAATAGGAGAGGAGCTAACCTAACTATTTCTGCGTTTATTTTATTCTTCACTTTAGAGCTTATTGATTTTTTATACACAACCTCTAATGTTGTACTTATTTACCCAGAATATTTTCTGTTTATTTATCCTATTTGCTTTTTGTTTGGTCCAGCTTTATGGTTACATTTTCAGTTTGTAATAAATCCAGCACGGAAATGGAAATTATTGGATTTACTACATCTCATTCCATTTGTACTTTTTGTAGTATTTGCGATGTTGCCATTATATTCACTTACGGGTGATGAACGACTTGCTTTTACAAGAGAAAATTTTATGAACCATATGATGCCTTTAAACTATTTACGTACAAGTCATGTGGCATTTTATGGGTTAGCAATGATATATATACTTGTACGTAAAAAACTTTTTTTCGAAAATAAAAGCGGAATTTACCTTACTGTAATTGCAATTATTTATTTGTTAACGGCTGTCTTACAATCGTATTTAACAGCTTTTGCAGATAGTTTTAGACAGTTTTCACTCTACTTTTTTCTTGCATCAACAATCACTTTAATTGCTGGTATTGTACTATATCGTTACCCTGAAATACTACAGAAATTACAACAAAAATATTTTAATAGTTCATTAAAACCTGTAGATGTTAAACGGATATCAACAAAAATAAATGAGGCATTTAAAAATGAAATGATAGTGAGAGACAATCAATTAAATCTCACCAAATTTTGTGATATAATTGAAGAAAAACCTCATCACGTATCTCAAACTTTTTCTGAAATTTTTAGAACTTCATTTTCTAGCTATCTTAATAAAAATAGAATTAAACTAGCTAAAATATTATTAGAGAATCCAGAAAAAGATAATTTGAAAATTTTAGCGATTGCCTTTGAATGCGGTTTTAATAACAATGTAAGTTTTAATAAAGCATTTGTAAAATATGCAGGAATTACACCAGGAAAATACAGAAAGGAACGAAAAATCTAATTGTTTATATTGGCAACTAGTGCAATGTTTTTACCATTTGGACTTACTGTAATTCGGCTTATTTCTGAAATATTATAATTTGACAAATTAGCTACTTCAACCCATTCCTGCTTTCCGTAAAAATCGTATTTATATAATCTAGCACCACTCCCTAAAAGCAATATACTTTCGTTTAACCAACAGTGATCTTCAATTCCTATGGGTAGTTGACAAACAAAATAGCTCTCCTTGTCGTCATCGATATCAACTATAAAAACATCGTTATTTCCGTCTTCATTTACAGCAGTATAACTCACCGAAGTACTATTAGGAATATTGTGGATTGAACGTCCAGAGTTTTCTAAATAAGGCATAACCTCTCCAGTCTTTAAATTTGCGATTACTAGATTAAGTTGATTTCCGCCTAGTACAGAAGCAATAATGCGATTGTTATCGTGAAATGCATAATAAGCAACTTCAAGATTATTTAACAATATACGCGAAGTACCTTGTTCTATTGTGGAATTTTTATAAGCGTATAAACGCTGTAGGCCGGTTGTGTCTAGTCTTACGGCAGCAATTTCATTATTGTTAGGAAATTTTTGAGGAGAATATTCTCCACCTGAAGTTGGTTTGTTAATTCTAAGTGTGGTGTTATTTTTTAAATAATAACTCATTATTTCGGTTTGTCCATTTTCAGTTCCAGCGAATAGCAGCGTATTGTTATCACTAAATGATGGTTGGCTATCATAACCTTCATTATTAGTAATATTTCTGAAATTTGATATTTTAAATTCCCCTAAGTCATTTGAAACCTCCATTAAAAATATTTCTGGATTAGTTTGCCCAAATACTGCTGAAGAAACGGCCAAAAGGCCTAAAAATAATAGTCTCATAAAAAATGTTTGTTGTGATTTAAAGATATTGAATTTTCTTGTTTTAGTCGTACTTTTGCGCAGCTATGAAAAAAATTCTTTTCTTCTTAACACTCCTCCCTTCATTTCTTTTTGGACAGACCATAGGTGATATAGATTTTGGAACCCCAGAAACGTTTGATGTAGTTACTTGGAATATTGAGTTTTTCCCTAAAAACGGACAAGCTACAATTCAATATGTTGCGAGTATAGTTGAAGCGATGGATGCAGATATTATTGCCATTCAGGAAGTTGACGACTATTTTGCGTGGAACGATTTAGTTGCAATTTTAGGAGATTATAGTGGTTTTAAAACCTCTATCAATAATAGAGGACTGGCGTATTTGTACAAAACAGATCTTGTACAAATTAATAGTGGTTTTGAAATTTATACTCAGGATCCGGAAGATGATAATTTCCCTAGATACCCAATGGTGTTAGACATTATGTTTGCAGGAGAACGCTATGTGTTGATTAACAATCATTACAAATGTTGTGGGAATGGTGACCTCGAAATTGATGATCCTTTTGATGAAGAAACTCGCCGTTTTAACGCTAGCAATTTATTGAAAGATTATATAGATACAAATCTAGATAACGTTTCAGTAATATTATTAGGAGATTTAAATGATGTTTTAACTGATGCGGAAGAAGATAATGTATTTATTGGATTTTTAAATGATACGGATAATTACCAATTTGTAGATTTAGATATAGCAACAGGAAGCTCAAGTGATTGGTCTTTTCCTAATTGGCCATCACATTTAGACCATATATTAATTACAAACGAATTGTTTGACGAGTTTGCTGAAGAGGGAAGTAGTATTGAAACTATTAAAGTAGAGGATTATCTTGTAAATGGTTTTGATGAATATGATGAAAATGTTAGTGATCATCGCCCAGTTGGTATGAAATTATCAGTCGATATAACATTAGATATTGATGATACTTCGGAAATTTTAAAGGTTTTTAATTTGCCAAATCCAGTAACAACAACTACAAGATTTTTGCTAGCCGAAGCTTCTATCAATACTAAAATAGTACTCTATAATATGCAAGGTCAACAACTTAGGATTGCGGAATTTACCAATGGTCAAAAAGAATTAACTGTAGATTTAAGCAGCTTTGCAGAAGGTGTGTATATTGCACATTTAGAAAAAGAAGGTGCTATAATAGATACCATAAGAATATTAAAAAAATAATATGTTTAAAAAATTATTCAGTTCAAATAAGAGTGTGTTAAGTAATGCAGAAGTAGAAGCAGCAATGACTACTGTTGATGGCGTAAAACTAGGAGAGTCTGACGATATGCTTTTATATGGAGGTTTTCAAGAACTAAATGATTATCTTTTCTTCGAAGCTTTATTTGTCAGTAAGAAAAGTTTCAAAACGATGGATGGGGCTACAATTATATTTAAAAGTAGTAAAGGCGATTTAACACTTCCATCATCAATTCAAGAATTTGAATGTGAATATGCGAAACCATTACAACGCCACGTAGCACAAGTAAGCTTTGATATTGATAAAAGTGGTATTAAAAAAATTCAAGCAAAATCATATGATTCAGTTGAATTTAAAGTAAAGAAAAAGGTCTTTAATTTATTGAATGTAAAATAAGAAGCAATTTCTATTTCATATAAAAAGCTGAATGTTTTTCGAAACATTCAGCTTTTTATTTTTTGATTAGGTTGTTACTAGGTATTTGCTTAATTCGCATTGATACTTAATTTTTTCTGTAGTTTGTGGTCGAAGGGAGTCATAACTGTTGCGTGAATTTTTGTCCCTACCCACTGTCTAATTCTAATGTTTCTTTGTTTTTTCATCGCAGTATTTTTTGGTTATTGAATTTGTGACCTAATTAGTTTCGGTATCTTCTTTTTGAATTCCAAGCATAGCTTTTAGAAGTTGATAATCTCTCTGTCAATTGGTTTGAATCTAAAGTTCTCATAATAGTTGTTTTTAAAGGTTATACTAAATAGACTACTAACTACATAGTTTGTTACAGTACTTTGTATTACATAGTAGTAATTTAACATTTTTTTAACAAATTATGGGTTGATTCTTGGATTACAAACTTCTTATTATGTAAAAGGAGATTATTGTTGATTTCTATTACTAATAGAAAAAGCCACTCAATTTGAGTGGCTTTTAACTTAAATACTAAATTTTATTAATACTTAAAATTTTGTTTTAGAAAGGGTATTTCCCTTCTGAAGAAACTTTTTCAGCAATTACTTTACGCAAAGTACCTATATTAGGCATATTTTGATATTTAGTAAAACGTTTAAGTCCCATTAACATCATACGCTGTTCATCACCTTCAGCAAATGAAATAATAGATTCTTTTGCTTTTACTGAGATAATATCAACCGCATGGTATAAGTATAATTTCGACATAGCAATTTGAACTTCTTGTTCTGCTTCGCTTGTACGCTTCGCATTCTTTTCAGTTCTAAGAATTGTACTTTCTGCCATATAAATTTCGATAAGGATATCTGCAGCAGCCATTAAGGTCTGTTGGTGTTGCTCTAATTTATCTCCATATTTTTGGGCTGCACTTCCAGCTACCATTAAGAAAACTTTTTTCAGTTTCTTAATCATGTCTTTTTCTTCAGCAAACAATACACTAAAGTCTGGTGTTTCAAAAGATGGGATAGAGGTAAGCTCTGTTGCAACTGCTTGAGCAGGACCTAAAAGATCTACGTGACCTTTCATCGCTTTTTTAACAAGCATTCCTACTGCTAGCATACGGTTAATTTCGTTTGTACCTTCATAGATACGAGCAATACGTGCATCTCTCCAGGCAGCTTCCATAGGAGTATCTTCACTAAAGCCCATTCCTCCAAAAATTTGGATTCCTTCATCAGCACAATTTTGTATGTCTTCAGAAACAGCTACTTTCAATATTGAACATTCGATAGCATATTCTTCAACACCTTTTAATTCTGCTTCTTGGTGCGAATTACCAGCAGCTATACGCATATTAATACGATCCTCAATGTTTTTAGCAGCTCTATAGGTAGCACTTTCTCCTGCATATGCAGAAGTAGCCATTTCAGCTAATTTTAATTTGATAGCACCAAAACTCGCAATAGGAGTTTTAAACTGAATGCGTTCATTAGCATATTTTGTAGCTTCAGATAGTACTCGACGTTGTGAATCTAAACAAGCTGCTGCTAGTTTAATACGACCTACGTTTAATGCATTCATTGCAATTTTAAAACCTTCACCACGTCCAGCTAGCATATTGTCAACAGACACTTTAGTATCATTAAAAAATACTTGGCGAGTAGAAGAAGCTCTAATTCCTAATTTGTGTTCTTCCTCTCCCATAGAGATTCCGTTACTTGCATCGTTTTCAACAATAAAACCAGTAATATTTTTATCATCACCAATACGAGCAAATACAATCATTACATCGCAAAAACCTGCATTTGAGATCCACATTTTTTGACCATTGATCAAGTAATGTTTTCCATCTTCAGTAAGTACCGCTTTAGTTTTACCACTATTTGCATCACTACCAGCACCTGGCTCAGTTAAACAGTAAGCACCAAACCATTCACCACTTGCTAATTTAGGAACGTATTTTTGTTTTTGTTCTTCGTTTCCGTATAAGGTAATTGGCATAGTACCAATTCCTGTATGTGCTCCAAAAGCAGTAGAGAAAGATCCTGTTCCACTTGATATGTAATCACAGGTTAATACTGTAGATACAAATCCCATTCCTAATCCACCCAATTCTTCAGGTACGGCAACACTTAAAAATCCAAGTTCACCAGCTTTACGCATTACTTCTTCAGTAAGTGCATAATCTTTAGCTTCAAAGCGATCTCTATGTGCTACAATTTCGCGGTCATTAAATTCCATAACCGCATCTTTCATCATGCGTTGTTCTTCAGTAAAGTCTTCTGGTGTAAATACATCTTCAGAAGCTGTTTCTTTTACTAAAAATTGACCTCCTCTAAGGATATCTTTTTGTTCTGTTTCTTGTGCCATTTTATTGTTTTTATAATGTCCGCATGACCAGACAAGTTTACATTGTTATTTTATTTCAAGAATTCAAAAACTCCTGCTGCTCCTTGACCTGTACCAACACACATAGTTACTAAACCGTGTTGTCCTTGCATATTGCGTTTTCTCATTTCATCAAATAATTGGACCGATAATTTAGCTCCTGTACATCCTAGTGGGTGACCAAGTGCAATTGCTCCACCATTTGGGTTGATGATATCTGGATTCAAATTTAACTCTCTAATTACCGCAACGGACTGTGAAGCAAAAGCCTCATTAAGTTCAATAAGTTTAATATCATTTAAAGTTAAACCTCCTTGCTTTAATGCTTTTGGCACTGCAGCAACTGGTCCAATTCCCATAATACGTGGCTCAACTCCCATAGCTGCATAACTCACCATTCTAGCAATAGGTTCAAGATTTAATTCCTTCACCATATCTTCACTCATTACCATTACAAATGCAGCACCATCACTTGTTTGTGATGAGTTACCAGCAGTTACACTCCCGTTTGCAGCAAATACTGGGCGTAATCTTGCTAAAGCATCAACAGACGTACCTCTACGTGGTCCTTCGTCTTTTGTTACGGTATATTTTCTAGTTTCTTTTTTTCCTGCTCCATTTAAAAAAGTTTCTTCAACTTCGATAGGAACAATCTGGTCTTGAAAACGATCGCTATCAATTGCAGCTAATGCTTTCATATGTGAATTATAAGCAAACTCATCCTGATCTTTACGAGATACGTTGAATTGGTCTGCAACTGCTTCAGCTGTATTTCCCATTCCCCAGTAGTAATCTTCGTGACCTGCTTTTACTACATCGTAGTTCAATTCTGGTTTAAAACCTGTCATAGGTACGCTACTCATAGATTCTGCTCCACCAGCAATAATACATTCAGCCATTCCGCTTTGTATTTTTGCTACTGCCATACTAATTGTTTCTAATCCTGAAGAACAAAAACGGTTAACAGTTACACCAGGAACATCAACAATTTCTAATCCCATTAATGAGATAATACGTGCTACGTTTAGTCCTTGTGAACCTTCTGGCATTGCATTACCTACCATTACATCATCAATCCTTTTAGGATCTAGATTAGGAAGTTCCTTCATTAAATATTGGATTGTTTCCGCAGCAAGTTCATCTGCTCTTTTAAAACGGAAGACTCCTTTTCCCGCTTTACCTACAGCGGTTCTGTATGCTTTTACTATATATGCTGTTTTCATTTTTTTTGCTTTTAGCTATCGGCTTTTGGCTTCTAGCGTATTAAATTATTAATTACAATCAGGCCAATAACTATATGCTAATGGCTAAAGGCTCCGTAATTTTAATTACGCAAAGGTTTCCCTTTTTGAATCATGTGTTGTAAACGTTCTAGTGTTTTTCGTTCTCCAGTTAAACTTAAGAATGCTTCGCGCTCTAAGTCTAATAGATATTGTTCGCTCACAAATTGAGGTTCACTTAAATCTCCACCTGCCATAACATATGCAAGTTTGTTTGCGATTTTTTGATCGTGTTCACTAATATATTTACTAGCATTCATTGAGTCAGTTCCTACTAAAAACATACCTAATGCTTGCTTTCCTAATACTTTTACATCGTTACGAGGTGCTGGCTTCGTGTAACCCATATCTGCCATTTGTCTTGCTACCGCTTTAGCAGTTGCAATCTGGCGAGCCGTATTAACTACAACAATATCTTTACCTGGCTTTAAAATATCAAGATCAAATGCTTCTTGAGCTGATGTTGAAACTTTCGCCATACCAATAGTTAAAAAGTGCTCTTGTAATACGTTTAATTCTACATCACCTTTCTGGAACATATCGCTAGCACGTAGGGCCATTTCTTTAGAACCACCACCACCAGGGATAACTCCTACACCAAATTCAACTAAACCAATATAACTTTCTGCAGCTGCAACAACGCGATCTGCATGTAACGTTAATTCACATCCACCACCTAATGTCATACCGTGAGGTGCAACTACCGTTGGTATAGATGAATAGCGTAAGCGCATTACTGTGTCTTGGAAATATTTAATCGCAGCATTTAGCTCATCATATTCTTGTTCTGCTGCCATCATAAAGATCATCCCAATATTTGCTCCAACTGAGAAATTAGCTCCTTGATTACCGATAACTAAACCATCATAGCTTGTTTCGGCTAGATCAATTGCTTTGTTAATACCGGCAAGCACATCACCTCCTATAGAATTCATTTTACTTTGGAATTCAACATTCAATATACCATCACCAAGATCTTGAACTGATACTCCACTGTTTTTAAATACTTCAGTAGTTTTTCTAATATTATCAAGAATGATAAATGAATCTTGTCCAGGTACTTTAACATGTTTCTTTTGTGGAATATCATAAAAATATGTCGCTCCATCTTTTACAGTATAAAAAGATTCTACTCCTGCAGCTTTCATTTCGGTAACCCAGCTTGCAGCAGTTTTACCTGCAGCTTCTAGTAATTCAATTCCTTTGTCAAGTCCTACTGCATCCCAAATTTCAAAAGGTCCGTGTTGCCATCCAAAACCAGCTTTCATTGCATCATCAATTTTGTAAAGCTCATCAGAAATTTCAGGAATACGTTTAGAAACATAAGCGAACATTGCACCAAAGTTTCTTCGGTAGAATTCACCTGCTTTATCTTTTCCTTTGATAAGGATAGGGAATCGGTCTGCTACATTGTCAACTGTTTTAGTCAATTCTAATGTGGCAAATTTTGCTTTTTTACCTAACCTATATTCTAACGTGTTTAGGTCAAGACCTAATATTTCGGTTTTACCTTCAGCGTTTTTAGATTTTTTATAGAAACCTTGTCCACTTTTACTTCCTAACCATTTTTGATCCATTAGGTGGTTAACATAGTCCGGAAGTTTAAATAAATCGTGCTCCTCGTCATTAGGTACATTATCGTAAATACCATTTGCAACGTGAACAAGTGTATCAAGACCTACTACATCTACCGTACGGAATGTTGCAGATTTAGGACGACCAATTACGGGGCCTGTTAATTTATCAACTTCTTCTACAGTAAGATCCATATCCTTTACAAGGTGAAACATTGCTTGTATACCAAAAATACCAATACGATTACCAATAAAGGCAGGAGTATCTTTTGCAATTACGGTTGTTTTACCAAGAAATTTTTCTCCATAGCTATTGAAAAATTCTAATACTTCTGGATTTGTTTTTGGTCCAGGAATTATTTCGAATAACTTTAAGTAGCGTGGTGGGTTAAAGAAGTGTGTTCCACAAAAATGCTTTTGGAAATCTTCACTTCGTCCTTCACTCATAAAACTAATAGGGATTCCAGAGGTGTTAGAAGTAATTAACGTACCTGGAGTTCTATACTTTTCTAGGTTTTCAAATACCTGCTTTTTTATATCTAGTCGTTCAACTACGACCTCAATAATCCAGTCTACATCTTTAACTTTAGCAATATCATCTTCTAAGTTACCAGTAGTAATACGCTTAGCAAAATCTAAATGATATAGCGGTGCAGGTTTAGATTTTATAGAAGCTGTAAGTGCATCATTAACCATACGGTTACGTACAACTTTGTCTTCAAGTGTAAGGCCTTTTGCCTTTTCTTTATCAGTTAATTCGCGTGGTACAATGTCTAATAATAGAACTTCCACACCAATGTTTGCGAAGTGACAAGCGATACCGCTTCCCATAATTCCGCTACCTATTACGGCTACTTTATTAATTCTTCTTTTCATTACTAACTATGAATTATGAATTAAAAGTCATTCAACTTTTATATTCTAAATTATTATTATGTTTATTATGCTTCCGAAATTTTCTTTGTTAAAGAATATTTCAGAATAAAAAATCTAACCCTGAATATTTAATTCAGAATTAGTGTAAATTTTCTTGTTGTTGATAAGCTCCATCATAGTGAAAGCTACTTTTTTAAATGTATTGATGTCTTCTTCAGAAATATTTTCTTTAACCGCTTGGTCAAAACGAAAAACAACACTTTTAGAGAAATCACGCATTTCTTTGCCAAAAGGAGTAAGTTGTATGATAACTCCTCTTCCGTCTTCTGGATTAGGATGGCGTTCAATTAATTTTTGCTCTTCCATTTTTTTAAGGGTACGAGATAGGGAAGTGGCTTCCATCCCCATTTTAGGACCTAACGCTGTAGATGGAGAACCTTTTTCAGGATCAATACTAATTAGTGCAAATCCTGTAGCCATTGTGCTGCCTTTTGTTCCTGCCTCCTCATTGTACATTTTCTGTACAGACATCCACGTGCTTCTTAAAATATAATCTATTGTTTTTTCTTTCATACTTGTGCTCCGCTCAGAATACGGATTTATATCAAAACCAAAGATACAATAAATTTACTATGCACGCATAGTAAATCGTAAAATGTTTCATTTTGAATAAGTAGGAGTGAAGCGTACTTTATTGTTTAATTTTTAATCAATATATAAATGTACTTATATATAAGGTAGTAAAGTAGCATATAATTTGTTTAAAAGTTTATATTTTTCATGTGAAAATTTCTGAAACTAAAAATAGAATTATTGAAACTGCTTCGTTCTTATTTTACAAGAACGGCTATAATGCTACAGGCATTAACGAAATTATAGCAGAAGCAGGTATTGCTAAAGCTACACTTTATAATCATTTTAAATCTAAAGAAGCTCTATGCTTAGCCTACCTTCAGTTTAAAAATACCACTTTTATAAAAGATATTGAAGTTTATACTAGGTCTAAACCAAAAGGAAAAGATCAAATACTTGCTATCTTCGATTTTCTTGGAATTTTTTTTCAGAATAAAGATTTTAATGGATGTTGGTGTATTAAAACAGTTTCGGAAATTCCTAAGGATAATGAAGTTATTAGAAGTGAAATTCAGCTTCAGAAAAACAATTTTATTGATTTAATATCGAAGTTGATTATGGATAATTTAGATCATTTTTCTGAAAAAGAAGTTACCTCACTAGCTCGACAAATATACTTGCTTTATGAAAGTGCAGTAGGTGAGAGTCATCTACATCAGGCAGATTGGCCAATAAAAGAGACTAAAAATTTATGCTCGCAAATCCTTAATTAAAAAAAAATTGTACCAACAAAGACAGACTTGTCTGTCTGTTTGTAAATTAAATAAAAATATGATGAATGAATTTGAAAGTAAAGTAGTCTTAGTAATAGGTGGAACAAGTGGAATAGGTAATGCAACAACTAATGCATTATTAGAAGGAGGCGCAACGGTACATATTGTAGGAAGAAATACCGATAAAGTAGCAGATGCTCCTAACTTAGTAAAACACACGGTTGACATTTCTAATCAAGAACAAGTTGATACATTGATTTCAACAATTACTTCTTTAGATAACTTAGATTACTTGGTAAATGCTTCAGGTATTTTTGGACCAAAACCATTTTTGGATCATACGTTAGAGGATTATAACTCGTATTTAGATTTAAATAGAGGGTTCTTTTTTATCACACAAGGTGTTGCTAGAAAAATGAAATCGACTAATGGTGGTTCTATCGATAATGTAGGTTCTATGTGGGCGCAACAAGCTATTAAAGCAACGCCTTCTTCTGCTTATTCTATGCAAAAAGCTGGATTACATTCTTTAACGAAGCATTTAGCAATGGAATTAGCAAGTGATAACATAAGAGTAAATGCGGTATCTCCTGCTTTTGTAAACACACCAGTTTATCACGGTGTTTTTGGTGGTCAAGAAGCTGCTGAAAAAGCCTTAGTTGGTTTTAATGAATTTCATCCTCTTGGAAGATTTGGTGAATCAAATGATATAGCAAATAGTATTTTATTTTTACTTTCATATAAATCATCTTGGGTTACTGGTGCTATTTGGGATACCGATGGTGGAGTAATGGCTGGAAGAAATTAATTTCTAATAACTCACCCCATAAATTTATAAGCGGTTTGATTAATAATCAAACCGCTGTTTTACTTTAAAATTAATATTAAAATTTTACACTAAAATATGAATTCTAATATAGTCTAACTGGTGCAGATGCTGTAATTAATAAACAGTATTTATTTGATATTGACACATCAAACTATCATACACAAAGCCCATAGGCTTGGGTGCACGCTTTGGTTTTTTTGAAGTTGAAAATGACTGGAAAATACAAGTTCAGCTTTTTCAAGACTATAATACCAATTTATTGAGCTATCCAAAATAGCAAAATATGTTGGCTAAATTGCAACCAAAACACCAAGTGCTTGGGGAAAAAAGGATTTGAAATGTAACTTTAATGGGGCTAACCCCTATTTAAGAGATATACCAAAAGCGGAATTACATCTACTTGATGCGGGGCATTTTGCAGCTGAAGAAAAAACGAGAGCTATAGCGCAATTAATTTTAACGTTTCTTAGTAAAAAGGAAATAAATAAAGTTCCTATTAAACGCTCATTTTAGTGTAAGTGGATAGGTGGCGCGTTAAATGGTTATATTTATAAAATAATACTATAAAACGTTCTCTCAACAACTATTTCTGCTTAATGAAAAAACAAATTGCTATAATAGGTGGTGGGCCATCTTCTTTTTTATTAGCCTCATTTTTAGACACTGAAAAATTTGATGTGACCATTTATGAAAAAAATAAAACAGCTGGGCGTAAGTTTTTAGTGGCAGGAAAAGGTGGATTTAATTTAACACATTCTGAATCTATTAAACCATTTCTAGGTCGATATACTTCTAATCATTTTTTAGACAACGCTTTACAGCATTTCAATAATACTGAATTTAGAACTTGGCTACAAAGTATAGGTATTTCAACATACGTGGGAAGTAGTAAAAGAGTTTTTCCAACGGATGGCATAAAGCCTATTGAGGTGCTAAATGCTGTTTTAGCTCATTTAAAGGAGAAATGTGTGTCAATTAAATACGAACACGTTTTTACAGGTTGGGATGCAGAAAACTTCCCAATTGTTAATAATAATGTACTACAAACTGATTATACCGTTTTCTCTTTAGGCGGCGCTAGCTGGAAAGTAACTGGTTCCTCTGGAAGTTGGATCGATACGTTTTCAAAAAAAGGGATAACTACTAAACCTTTTAAGGCATCAAATTGTAGTTATGAAGTTGCTTGGGGTTCTCATTTCATTAAAATTCACGAAGGAACTCCGCTTAAAAATATAGCTATTTCCTGCAATGATGTTTTACAAAAAGGGGAGGCGGTGATTACAACCTTTGGGTTAGAAGGAAACGCTATTTATGGTTTAAGTCCACAAATACGGAAACAATTGGCTACAAATAAAAAGGCAACAATATATATTGATTTCAAACCTACATTAACTTTAGAATTGGTTTATTCTAAATTAACAAATTCATCATTTAAAAATACAACTCAGATTTTAAAAAAGGAGTTAAAATTGAGTCTTCCACAAGTTGACTTGCTGAAATGTTATTTATCTAAAGATTCTTATTTAAATAAGAGAGAGTTGGCTAATACTATTAAAAAATTTCCTTTAGAAGTAATAGGTACTGCAACTATAGATGAAGCTATATCTACGGTAGGAGGTATTGATTTAAAAGCAGTTTCTGAAAATTTTGAACTTTTAAATTTGCCAAATCAATTTTGTATTGGTGAAATGCTCGATTGGGATGCACCTACAGGTGGTTATTTACTACAGGGATGTGTTAGTACAGGAGTTTTTCTAGCCACATATTTAAATAGTAGTAGCTAACTAGTATGAAAATCTACTATTTGTTAAAGCTATTTTAAATCTTTCCATTTTCAACGTTAAAGAACGTTAAGAGATTATTTTTAGCCTTATTCTATAATTACTTTTAAGCTATGGAAAAAGTATTAGTAGCAGGTGCAACAGGCACCACCGGAAAAAAAGTAGTTCAATTATTAAATGAATCTAGTAAGTACGAACCCGTAGCAATGGTTAGAAAGGAAAATCAGAAAGCTCAATTTGAGTCGGCTGGAATTAAAACTGTTATGGGAGACTTAGCGAACGATGTTTCTAACACAACTAAAGGAATCCATAAAGTAATTTTCGCAGCAGGATCTGGAGGAAAAGATGTAGTAAATATTGATCAAGAAGGAGCAAAGCGTTTAATAGATGCCTCAAAAAAAGAGAGGGTCAATAAATTTGTAATGCTAAGTTCTATGGGAGCTGATAATCCGCAAGGAGAGCTAAAAGAGTATTTACAAGCAAAGCAAAATGCAGACCAATATTTAGATATTAGTGGTGTGACATTTAGTATTGTTAGACCTGGTTCATTAACTAATAATGAAGGGATTGGTAAGATCAAACTACAACATAAATTAAACGAACAAGGAGAAATTTCTCGTTGGGATGTTGCAAGAACACTAGTAAACAGTCTTGAGGATGATGTCGCAAAAAATCAAGCTTTCGAAATTATTAGTGGAGAAACAAATATTGAAAAAGCAGTAAATGATTTTCAAGTTATGTAATGTCAGTCTATTGTTTTAAAAAAGGAGCTACGAATTGTAGCTCCTTTTTTATTCAATCATATTACGATTAAGATTTCGATAATAATAAGGAGAATACGCTTTATGTGTATTCTCCTTTTATGGTTTTCATAAATAAATTAAGATCTTCCGTAAAGCCCTTCGTATAGCGTTTTGTACATTTCCTTAATTACTTTTCTTTTAGGTTTCATAGTAGGAGTAAGGTGTCCACCTTCAATGCTCCAAACATCTGGAGTTAATGCGAAAGTTTTAATTTTTTCCCATTTCCCAAATTTTTCGTTGTACTGGTCTATTTCAGATTGAATCTTGTCTAAAAGTATTTGATCATTGCAAGCTTTATTAGCATCAGATGAAATATCATAACCTTTAACTTTTTTCCATTCATCAATATATTCCCAATTAGGTTGGATTAATGCTGCTGGCATTTTTTCTCCTTCACCAACAACAAGAATTTGTTCAATAAACAGAGATTGTTTCATTGCATTCTCTAACAACTGTGGAGCTACGTATTTACCACCACTAGTCTTAAACATAGATTTTTTACGATCTGTAATTTTTAAGAAACCATCAGCATCAACAATTCCTATATCTCCTGTGTGGAAATATCCATTTTTTAATACTTCTTCAGTTTGAACAGGGTCTTTGTAATAACCTTGCATTACTTGTGGGCCTTTAATTAAAATTTCGCCGTCTCCTGCAATTTTAACTTCAGTATCAGGTAAAGGTTTACCAACTGTTCCAATTTTAAATCCTTTATTACGCATATCATTAACACTCACTACTGGAGATGTTTCAGTTAAACCGTATCCTTCCATAACAGGACAACCTGCTGCGTTAAATATTCTAGCTAGCCTAGGTTGCAATGCGGCAGAACCAGATGCAATGGCTTTCAAATTTCCGCCAAGGGCTTCTTGCCACTTGCTAAAAATTAAATTTCTTGCAACACCTAATTTTGTCTCATACCACCAGCCATTTTTACCGTATGGTTCCCATTGTAGACCTAAATCAACTGCCCAGAAAAATAACTTTCTCTTTACGCCAGTTAACGCATTTCCTTTTGCTATAATTTTATCATAAACTTTTTCTAAAAGTCTAGGTACTGCGCTCATTACATCAGGGTGAATTTCCTGAAGGTTTTCGCTAATGGTTTCTAGGCTTTCAGCATAATAAATACTTGTACCACAATATTGATACATGTATAAAAGCATACGCTCGTAAATATGGCAAACGGGTAAAAAACTTAAAGCTTTAGAATCACCAAATGTTATAGGAAGTCTTCCTTCACTGTGCATTGCATTTGATGATATATTTTTATGAGAAAGCATTACACCTTTAGGTTTTCCCGTTGTACCAGAAGTATAAATAAGCGTCGCTAAATCATCTTCATTGACTGCTGCCATTCTCTTCTCTAATTCTTCTTGAAGATCTTTATTATCATTTCCAAGTGCAATTAATTCACTGTAGTTTTCTGTTCCGTTGAGATCGTCAAAACAATAAATACCTAAAAGAGAAGGTACATTGGCTTTACATTTTTCAACTTTGTCGCGTACTTCTTTACAAGAAACGAATACATATTTTGCTTCAGAGTGATTTAAAACGTATTCATATTCTTCACTGCTAATTGTAGGATAAATAGGTACATCTTGAGCTCCTGTTTGAAGTATTCCTATATCACAAATGTTCCATTCAGTTCTATTTGTCATAGAAATGATTGCAACTTTATCATTAGGTTGAACGCCTAGTTTTATTAAACCACGGCTTAAAGCACAAGCTTTGTCTATATATTCTTGAGTTGACGTTTTTGTCCAAGATCCATTAACCTTTGTTACAAGGGAATCTGCTAGGGGAAATTTTTCTAATTGATGATATGGGAAGTCAAAGAGTCTTTTTATCTCGGTCATGTTCTATGTATTGTTTGCGTCATGCAAAATAAGGAAAATTCTTAAATTTTTATTAAACTTCTTAAAAACAAAAAAAGTCGCGATTTATTCGCGACTTTGATTATAAATAGTCCTTTTTTTACTGTTTTATAACTTTAATTGTTTCAGTTGTATCTCCTGACGTAAGTTGTAATATATATAAGCCCGATGCTACATTACTATAATCAAATTGCTGTGTAGCATTTAAGTTTGCTTTAGTTTCAATTAACTGACCTTGAATTGTATATAATGAAGCGTTATAATTTGTAAGCGTTGTTTTGATATTTAAAATTTCAGCAACTGGATTTGGGTAAATAGTAAATTGTGACACCTCAGTGTCATCTATATTTAAGATTGTATCTCCAGATATATTGAACGAAATATCATCAAAATAAAATCCATCTTGACGTAATCCATTGTCACTTCTAAATACAAAACGGGCTTTTATGGTTTCACCAAGATAGTCACTTAGATCAATTTCTTCTAAAACCCAATCAAATTGTGCGCCTTCATAAAGTGGCTCTCCTTCTGGTTGAATGCTGTTAGAACTTCCTGCAACAGTATAATTTCCACATTGCGCAATCCAGTTATTACCGTTATCTATTGAAATTTGGAATTGTGCATAATCAAAACCTGCTTCAATTTCCCATTTTGCATAAAAAGATACAATTGCACCAGAAGCATTTGTTAAGTCAATTTCATCATTTATTTCAATTGACTTATTAGCATTGTTTTGATAATTTCCGTTAGGAGAGTCTGTAATTGATGTTGATGGTGATACAAATGTTGTGTTAGTTGTGTCAAAACCGTTATTATCGTAATTAGCAAGACTATCGCCGTTATCTTCAAAAACTGGAGTTAATGTCCCAAAATATTTAGTAATTCGGTGTTTTGTTTCGAAAATACCATTGTTAACTACTAAATCATAAATAATAGTTTCACCTTCTGTTGTTCCACCCGCTAAAATATATGGTATTGACCCAGATTGAGTTTCTAATAAATCTAATCCATTAAAAGTTTGTGATCCATTTACTACAGCAATATTAGCTGAAAGAGGTTCTAAACTTACTGTAAAGTTTCCGTTTCCAGAGATACCTAAACGTTTGATGTCAAATTCAGCATTTACACTTGCATTATTTCCTACATATAAACTTCCCGAGTCTGAAACTATAGCAAAGTTATTAATCATTTTAGCAGACGTAAGGTTGAAATGCATCATCCCTTTAGAGATGTTTATTATTTCGTTTGACGATGGCCAAAATTCTGGGCCTATTTCAGGAGTGTAGGCATAAATAGCGTCGTGTGTACCTATTGTTCCGTACATAAAATCGTCACTATCTCCTGCAGCGGCATATAATTCAGATGACAGGATATTGTTGAATCCATTTTCAGAAACTAATTCTTCGCCTAAAATTCTGAATAAGTCTTCATCCACAGATGGAGTATTTAATGCATATCCAAAAGGGCGTAACAATAAATCACCATAACTATGGTTATTAAATGCCATTACAAAATCGTGATTTTCAACAAACCATTTTAAAGCTTGGTTTTCAACCTCAGAGAATGGTGCAGTTCCACGGTAGGTATCGTTATTTGGGTTACCAGAACTTCCTTCACCTCCCCACATTCCGTTAGAAGCGTCTCCGTCAATAAAGTATTCGTAGTTACGATTGTTATCCACACCAAATGAGTTTCCACCATTTTCTTTTCTATTTTTTCTCCAGAATCCTCCACCGTTAGGGTCAGTTAATTCGTTATATAAATATCCGTCAGGATTAACAACAGGAACAAAGTATAGTTCACTATTATCTACTATTGCCTGTACTTCTGGGTCAGAATCATAATTTTCTAATAAATACCACATATAGAAAATTAGTTGAGATAATGATTGTGGCTCACGAGCGTGATGTATTGCTGTATATAAAATTTGAGGTTCAGCCTCTTCCGTATTTGGATTGTCACTTATGCGTACCCATTGTATTCCATTTCCACCTATTGATGGTGAAACTCCGTTGTCTGGAGATCCTTCAGTTAAAAAGGTGCTTATATTTTCTTTAGCCGAAATAAGATTAGGATATAATGCGCGCATTTGATCAAGCTCGTCAAGCATTTCTTGGTAGGTTAAAAAACCACCCATAGAGCCTAAGTTGAAATTAGTTGGTGTTTCATAATTAACACCGCTTTCAGCACAAGTTAAATTTCTAGAGGGTAATCGTTGTGCATTTCTTTCTAAGAAAAATTGTTTAGTGTCATCAATTAAAATGTCTACTTGAAAACCATTTTCTCTTGCAATTTCTAATTCATTTTCTGAAAAATCTGATATAACATAATAGCCAAGTTTGTGTTTCCCGTGATCAACAGGTAATCCTAAATTTTCCAGTCTCGAAAGATCTGAAGGTTCTGAGTACAAAATTTTTGCACGTTGAAATTTTTCTTGCTGAAGTTGAGCAAATGTTGAAATGGTAATGAGCAGCAAACTCATTAATAGTAAGGTCTTTTTCATAAAGTGATAATACTTTTAACAGAAGTGTTAAACGAAATTAGTCCATAAAATTACGTATTTCTTACGCTCTTATGGACTAATTGTGGGTTAATTATGAGAAATTACTTCTTATTTTCTAACCATTTTCTTGCATTAACAAAGCCTTCAAGCCAAGGTGAAACTTCATCTTGACGATCGCTAGGGTAGTGACCCCAGTTCCAAGGGAATGTAGATCTTTCTAAATGTGGCATCATTACTAAATGACGTCCAGTAACATCTGTCATCATAGCTGTATTGAAATCACTTCCGTTAGGGTTAGAAGGAAAACCTTCATAACCATATTTACCTACAATATTGTAATGCTCTTCATTATTTGGGAAAGAGAATTTTCCTTCACCGTGAGCAGCCCAAATACCTAAGGTACTTCCAGCTAAGCTTGAAAGCATTACTGAATTGTTCTCTTGTATTTTTACTGATGTGAATGAACATTCAAACTTTCCGCTATCATTATGTAGCATTTTTGGCTTTTCAGTATCTTCTTCATTAAGTAATCCTAATTCAACAAATAATTGGCAACCATTACATACTCCTAATGATAAAGTATTGTCTTTAGCAAAGAAGTTTTTCAATGCTGTGTTTGCTTTGTCATTATATAAAAATGCGCCAGCCCATCCTTTAGCAGATCCTAAAACATCACTATTTGAAAATCCTCCTACGGCAGCTATAAATTTGATATCTTCAAGGGTTTCTCGACCGCTAATTAAATCTGTCATATGGACATCTTTAACATCAAATCCAGCTAAATACATCGCATTAGCCATTTCGCGCTCACTATTACTTCCTTTTTCTCTAATGATAGCAGCTTTTATGCGTTCTCCTTTTGGTATTTGTGGTAAAGCTCCTGTAAAGTCCTTCGGAAATGTGAATTGTAAAGGTTGCTTCTTATAATTTTTAAATCTTGCATCTGCTTGATTTCCGCTCTGTTTTTTGTCTAAATGATATGAAGTGTTATACCAAGTATCGCGCATTTCAGCTATATCAAAATCTAAAGGATCACCGTTTGTTGAA
This sequence comes from Patiriisocius marinus, assembly GCF_008974325.1. Taxonomy (GTDB): domain Bacteria; phylum Bacteroidota; class Bacteroidia; order Flavobacteriales; family Flavobacteriaceae; genus Patiriisocius; species Patiriisocius marinus. Next base: position 278,888 of record NZ_BKCG01000002.1, read on the forward strand.
ATGCTCAGTGTATTTGAAGCTATCACATTTCCGAGGATATTAAAATCGATATTATGGTCATTTAATAAACTTTCAAAAGCTTCATTATTATTTGTTTGAACTACTATAGCACAGTTTTCGGCAAATAATACTTTTACAGTATCTTCTCCTAATGCCGAAATATCTAGCGTGGCACCTATGTTAGTGTCAGCAAAAAATAATTCTAACAATGTAGTGATAAGTCCACCAGAAGCAACATCGTGACCTGCTACAACTAAGTCATTTTTAATTGCATGTTGGATAGTATTAAAAACTGTTTTTACATATGCTGCACTCTTAACTGTTGGAGCTTCGTTACCAACAGTACTTAACATTTGACCAAAAGAAGAACCCCCTAATTTGTGAGTGTCTTGCGAAATATTAATATAATACAAGCTTCCTTGTTCGAATTGAGCAACTGGCTCGACAACCTTTTTAATATCACTACAATGAGCTCCTGCAGAAATAATTACAGTTCCCGGAGAAATAACTTCTTCGTTTTTGTATTTCTGTTTCATTGAAAGGGAATCTTTACCAGTAGGAACATTAATTCCAAGATCGATGCTAAATTCGCTAATTGCTTCAACAGCTTTGTACAAACGAGCATCTTCTCCTTCATTATTACAAGGCCACATCCAGTTAGCTGAAAGTGATACGCTTTTAAGTCCGTTTTCAAGTGGTGCCCAAACAATGTTAGTTAATGCTTCAGTAATTGAGTTTCTAGAACCAGCAACAGGATCAATTAATCCTGAAATAGGGGAGTGACCAACACTTGTAGCTACACCATTAACACCGTTATAATCTAAGGCCATTACACCACAATTATTAAGTGGTAATTGTAAAGGGCCAGCACATTGTTGTTTAGCTACTTTACCGGTGACACAGCGGTCAACTTTATTAGTTAACCAGTCTTTACAAGCTACTGCTTCTAATTGTAAAACGTGGCTTACGTATGATGTAATATCTGAAACGTTATAAACTGGATTTTTATAATCACGCTCAACCGTTTTATCTGTCATTATTGTTTTTGGTGAGCTACCAAACATATCTTCTAAAGCAAAATCCATAGGTTTCAAACCAGTAGTTTTACTTTGAAATGTAAATTGATGGTCACCAGTTACATCACCCACTTCATACATAGGAGAGCGTTCTCTATCTGCAACACGTTTTAATGTGTCAATATCTTTTTCACCAATTACAAGACCCATTCGCTCTTGTGATTCGTTACCTATAATTTCTTTAGCAGAAAGCGTTGGGTCACCAATTGGTAATTTATCTAAATCAATTAATCCACCTGTGTCTTCTACTAATTCGCTTAGACAATTAAGGTGTCCACCTGCACCGTGATCGTGAATAGAAACAATAGGATTAATGTCACTTTCTACCATACCTCTTACGGCATTGGCTGCACGTTTTTGCATTTCAGGATTAGAACGTTGTATGGCGTTAAGTTCAATTCCGCTAGAGAATTCACCTGTGTCAGCACTTGAAACTGCAGCACCACCCATACCTATTCTATAGTTTTCACCACCAAGAATCACAATTTTATCTCCAGTTTTTGGTGTGTCTTTTAAGGCTTGTTCTGCTTTACCATAGCCAATTCCTCCAGCCATCATAATCACTTTGTCAAAACCTAATTTACGTGCGTGTTCTTCGTGTTCAAAAGTTAAAACAGAACCTGTAATTAAGGGTTGCCCAAATTTGTTTCCAAAGTCTGACGCTCCATTACTTGCTTTAATCAAGATGTCTAAAGGTGTTTGGTATAACCAATCACGTTGTTCCATAGTTTTTTCCCAAGGTTTTGAATCATTTAGTCTTGAGTACGATGTCATATAAACAGCGGTACCAGCTAATGGTAATGAACCTTTTCCTCCCGCTAATCTATCTCTAATTTCTCCACCACTTCCTGTCGCAGCACCATTAAATGGCTCTACCGTTGTAGGGAAGTTGTGAGTTTCAGCTTTAAGCGAAATTACACTATCAAATTCTTTATTTTCGTAAAAATCAGGTTTGTCAGGACTTGCAGGAGCAAACTGAGTTGCTTTAGGTCCTTTCACAAATGCAACATTATCCTTATAAGCAGAAATAATATCGTTATGATTTTCACTACTTGTTTTCTTAATTAACTTAAATAGTGAAGATGGCATTTCCTCACCATCAATAACAAATGTTCCATTAAATATTTTGTGTCTACAGTGTTCACTGTTTGCTTGGCTAAAACCAAAAACTTCAGAGTCAGTAAGTGGACGTCCTAGTTTAGTAGCTAGGTTATCTAGATATGTTACTTCTTCATCGTTTAAAGCAAGACCTTCAGCTTTATTAAATGCTGAAATATTATCAATATTCTTAATAGGCTCTGGAGCGATATTAATGGTGAACATCTCTTGGTTTAGTTCACTATATTTTTGAGTAAGCATAGGATCGAAATCCTGGCTTATTTCCGAAGTATTGAAAAATTCTTCAATACGTATAATTCCTTCCACACCCATATTTTGAGTAATTTCTACTGCATTAGTACTCCAAGGAGTCACCATTGCGGCACGAGGACCTATATAGGATTCTTTTAAAACGGTTTCATTAACCTTAGCTTGGTTACCAAATAGCCAACTTAATTTAGTGACATTTTCGGTTGATAAATCTTGAGTTGATTGGACTGCAAAAATGGTCTTTTTTACGTTTCCAAAGAAGTGAATCATTTGTTCGGGTTTTAGAGCAACAAATGTAGTTATTTTACCCTAAAATTTTTCTAATAAAAGTATCACATGAGGAAGTTTTGCCCCATTGTTTTCAACAATTAGGTGTAAATTGCAAACAACTAATTAATTTGTAAGGTATTCATCATTTTTCTGACCTCTTTTTTATTGAAATAATACAATAATTTTTTTGGGTTTTTAAAATCTTCAAAATCATTACAAAAACAAATTATTAATTTTTAAAAAAAATACTATGAAATTAAGTACTCTTGTTATTGCAGTAACTGCATTAACATCTTTTTCAGCGATGGCTCAGGATACTGTAGGCCCACAAGTTGTATCGACTGGAGAATTCTTAGGGAAAACAATTCCTTTACGTGATATGCCAGACATATATGAAATGCAAGAAGCTGGTTATGAAAATATAAGAGAGATTAAACAGCGTTTTGACCCAACTCAAGCAGATGCAGTTATAAATCCAAATGCACTTCCATTAAATGGAGATGATTTAGTGAGACAAAGTGAGCAAGGTACTCGACAAGTAATGACTACCATGCAAAATTTTGAAGGTGCTTCATTAGCAGAAGGTCAAGCAGTACCACCAGATCCTTCAGGAGCTGTAGGACCTAACCATTATGTTCATGCTGTAAATTTAGTTGTGAAAATATTTGACAAAACAGGAACTTTATTATCTGGACCTACGTTTTTAGGAACGTTTTTAGGTTCTGGAAACAACAATGGAGATCCTATTGTAATGTATGATCAATTAGCAGATCGCTTTTTTGTAAGTCAGTTTAGAACTTCAGATAATGCATTAATTATAGGTGTTTCTGAAACTCCAGATCCAACGGGATCATATAACTTATACTCTTATTCATTAGATGCTTTCCCTGATTACCCACATTACAGTATTTGGCCTGATGCTTATTTTTTAACAGCGAATAAATTTAACGGTAATACTACCTATGCAATTGATAGACAAGGTATGATTAATGGTGATGCTAATCCTGCAATTATTGGTTTTAATCTTCCCCAAGTAGTTAGAAATCCAGCAACGGTTTTTAGCCCAGAACCTGCTAACTTAGTAGGAACTGATTTTGATGCAGGAACACCTGGATATATCGTTTATTTACAAGATGACCAATGGGGTGGAGTAAGTTTCGACCATTTAAAAGTTTGGGAAATTGATGTTGATTTTGATACACCAGCAAATTCTACAATTTCAGCAAACCCATTAGAGATTCCTACAGCTCCTTTTGATTCTTTTATTAGACCATTTGGACAAGGAGATATTGAACAACCTAATACTACTAGACGTGTTGATGCACAAAGTGGTATTATTAGCTATGCGGCAAATTACCGTAAATTTCCAACTCATAACTCTTGGGTAATTACAATGAATACAGATTTAGGAAACTTTACTCCTGGAATTCGCTGGATAGAACTACGTAATGATGCAACAAATGATTGGTCAATTTTTCAAGAAGGAACATTTGCTCCTGCTGATGGTGAAAAGCGTTTTATGAGTAGTGCAGCAATGGATATTGATGGAAATATTGGTATGGCTTACAATTTAGGAAGTGAAAATACACCAGTAGCTATTAAATTTACAGGGCGTTTTGATGGAGACCCTCTTGGTGAAATGACCTTCCCTGAAAGTACAATTTGGAATGGAACTGGATGGCAAGCTAATACAAATAGATTTGGTGATTATGCACATATGACTATGGACCCTGATGGACTTACATTTTGGCATACTACTGAATATTTTCAAGGTGTAAACAACTGGAGAACTCGTATTGCCTCTTTTAGATTAAATACAGGTTTATTGGCTGATGTAGGTGTATCTAGTTTTGTAACTCCTACTACTGGAGATCTAGGTAATGCTGAAACTGTAACTGTAAACGTATACAATTTTGGTAACGACCCACAATCTAACTTTGATGTTCAATTAAGTGTTGATGGAACTATTGTAGCTACTGAAACCTTTTCAGGAACATTAGCTCCATTTACTGGAGATACGTACACATTTACTCAAACAGTTGATTTATCTTCACCTCAAACAACCTATGATATTGAAGCAAGAACTTTATTAACAGGAGATCAAAATGCTCCTAATGACCCTTTTTCAATTGAGGTAAATAATACATTACTTTCAACTAATGATGTTGAATTTAATAGTGGTGAATTTAATATTCTACCAATAGGATCTAAGCAATATGATTTAGATTTTAATACGCCTAGAGATTTTGGAGATATTAACTATACTGTTTATAATACTATAGGACAAAAAGTAACTGCTGGTAACCTTGAAAATAGAGGTAATGAGTATGTTGCAAGAATGGATATGTCAGCTGCAGTTGCAGGGGTGTATTTTGTTGTAGTATCAAACGGAGAGTTTCAAGCTACTAAAAGAGTTATTGTAAATAAATAATAACACTAGTTTATATTAAAAAGCGTCTTGATGAAAATCAAGACGCTTTTATTGTTTATAGTAATTGATTAAAGGTTATCCCACCAATTAATAGAGGTATTTATAGCATCTTTTACTCTAATTTCTTCACCTATTGTTGGTGTAATAACTTCAATGTTTAACTGGGCTGCTTCAACTTTAACTCTAACAACAGGATCTGTCCATTCGTGTAATGCTAATTTGAATCCACCCCAATGGATAGGCATAATTTTTTTAGCTTTTAAATCGACCCCAGCTTGTGCTGTTTCTTCGGGCATCATATGTATATCTGCCCACATTTCATTGTATTGCCCACATTCCATAAGCGCTAAATCAAATGGGCCGTATTTGTTTCCTATTTCAGTAAAATGTGATGCATAACCACTATCTCCACTAAAGTAAATGTTCTCTTCATTAGATTGAATTACCCAAGAACTCCACAATGTACTTTGCCCATTATTTAATTTTCTTCCAGAAAAATGTTGAGCAGGAGTACACACTAGTTTTAAAGAATCTAATTGTGTTTCTTGCCACCAATCAAGTTCGGTTATTTTGCTTTCTGAAACATTCCAAGCTTTTAAATGTTCGCCCACACCAAGTGGAACATAGAAATGATTTGTTTTATCTTTTATTTTTAAAACAGATTGATAATCTAGATGATCGTAATGATCGTGAGAAAAAATCACTGCATCAACTTGCGGTAATTTTTCTATTGCTAAAGGAAACTCTTGATTAAAACGATTTCCGCCAAGAAGTGGGTGAGGTGCAGCTACTTTACCAAACATAGGGTCTAAAAGTATGTTTTTTCCTTGAATTTGTAATAAAAATGAAGAATGACCAAACCAAATCATTCTTGCTTCACCTTTATAGTTAGCTACATTTGTAGAGTCAATTTTGGTTACTTTTAAGTCTTTTTTTGGTCTGCCGTTTGGAACTTTGGTTGTGAAAAATGTGTAAGCTAATTTTGTAGTTTCTGAAAAGCTTAACTCCTTTGGGACGGGGTTAATATTAGTAAACTTTCCGTCTTTAAATTGTTTAGAATCTTTATATATTAGTTGTTGTTGTTTAGAAACATCACCACCAAAACTTGGGTAAAAGTTAGTAAAAGCGAAATAAGCTAATATTAATACTCCGATTATTGTTATTGCTATTATCATTATTCTCTTTAATATTTTTTTGATCATTATGTTAATATTGAATCATTATTGAAGCTTAGTTAACAGCTATCTATACGTTTGGATAAATTGTAGATATAAAAAAAGCGCTCTTTTTAAGGAGCGCTAAATTTATAGATAATAACTAGATTATTTTACAATAACTTGTCTTGTAATTTTTTTACCATTATTATTAACTTGTAATAAATAAATACCAGAGTTTAATGAGGAAATATCTAAAGTTGTAGTAATAGTACTAAGTTTAAAAGTCATTACTTCAGTGCCGGTTACTGTGTAGATTACACCTTCAGCATCATTTAAAGCTGTAGTAGTTGTTAGTGATAATTGAGTATTTGCTGGATTAGGATAAACTATGAACGCATTAGTAGAGTGCTCATTTACTGAGAATAAATTCCATCTGTCTTCTGCTGGTTCACCTCCCCAAATAACAGTTGCTAAATATGGATTGTCAATAAAAGGATTTCGGTTCCCGTACGCATTTTCTAAGTATGCATTACGTTGATCTTCAAAAGGAGTAACTGGATCTTCAATGTTCCATTCTAAGTAAAGTTGCAACATATCATTTCCGCTTTGCGTAGCGCCTATACCATTTAACGATGGCAAACATCTATCTCCATAACGTGTGTACATATACATCATTATTCTTGCAACATCTCCTTTCCATTCGTCTCCAGGGTACCAATTTCCACTTCCTACATTCCCAGCATTTCCAGAACCATCATCAAATTTTTTGTTACCACGATTTCCGTTCATTTGTTGATCGCTTGGACGTAAGTTATGAGGGTCTGCAGTAATTCCTGTTGAACTGTTACTTGCTGATCCCATTTCAGGATTAGCATTACTTCGTGCAAATGTATGCTCACGATTGTATTCGCAACTAGTTCCTCCAAAATCATCTTTATCTCTACTGCGTTGCGTTAAGCAACTGCTATTATCGTATCCATAAATTAATAATACATTGTTTGAATTTGAAGGATCTTCATCTGTAAATTTTACAGTATCACGAACATCTCCATAGGTAAATGTATTGTTGTTAATGTCAATTTTGTTTTGAAGTTCTACATATAATGCTTGACCAGTTAAAGAAAGATCAACATCATTGTAATATGGTTGTTGAGCAACTGCATTAAAGGATAATAAAACTGCTAATAAAGCAAATAGATTATTTTTCATCTGTAGATGGGTTTTTCTTTAATAATGCCATATAAAAACCATCAAATCCTGATGCAGATGGTAATATGATTTCTTCTTTTACGAACGTAAAGTTTTTTCCTTCCTCACGAGCCAAAAACTTTTTAACTTGTTTTTGGTTTTCACTAGGTAAAATAGAGCACGTAGCGTATACTAAATCTCCTTCTGGTTTCACCATGCGAGAATACGAGTCTAATAATTCGGCTTGTTTTTGTATTATAGTTTCTAGGAAATCTGGATTCATTTTCCATTTGCTATCTGGATTACGTTTTAAGACACCTAGACCTGTACAAGGAGAATCGATTAATACCTTATCAGCTTTTTCAATTAATTTTTTAATAACCTTAGTTGAATCTATTAAACGTGTTTCAATATTATGAATACCATTTCGACGTGCACGGCGTTTAAGCTCTGTTAATTTATTATTGTAAATATCCATTGCAATAACATTCCCTTTATTCCCCATCAATGAGGCAATATGTAATGTTTTACCACCAGCACCAGCACAAGCATCAATTACACGCATTCCTGGTTTAGGATCTAATAAAGCTGCTACTTTTTGAGAAGAGGCATCTTGTACTTCAAACCAACCATTTTTAAAAGCATCAGACGTGAAAACATTAGCTCGTTCTCTTAAAACTAGTGCATAAGGATACCCTTTAATTGGGTCGGTTCCTATTTCTAAATCCGAAAGTTCATTTTTAACTTGCTCAACAGTAGCTTTTAATGGGTTAACTCTTAAAACAACATCAGCTTGTTGATTAAGTGCTGCAATTTCTTTGTCCCATTTTTTTCCTAATTCCTTAACTCCTAATTCATCTAACCAATCAGGAATAGATTCACGCATAACACGAACTTTGGAAAGTTCGTCAAACCGTCCTTTAATTCTACGTGTAGGTGTGTTTTCAAATTGTGGCCATTCTGGTATTTTGATACCTTTTAATGTTGCCCAAACGGTAAACATTCTAAATAGGTTTGGTCTAGAAAAAGGTTCTTTAACCTCTGCTATTTCAGCGTATAAACGTTTCCATCGTACCATATCATATGTAGTTTCAGCTACAAATCCACGGTCACGTGATCCCCATCGCTTGTCGCGTTTAAGGGTGTTTTTTAATACTTTATCTGCTTGCTTATCTTCATTGAATATTTCGTGAAGAGAATCTATAGTTGCAAAAACTAAATTACGGTGTAATCTCATAATGGGTATTTAGCCTATTAAAATTAGGCGGCTACAAAGGTATCATTTTAAGCCCAAAACCTTTTGTTTACTTTTGCTAAAATTATATATCTAATTGAGTATTATATTTTGTGATAAAACGGGCTATAAGGAACAAACAAATTAAAAATTAAGAATTTCAGAATGAAAAAATATTTTCTTACACTTTTTGCCGCATTATTATTGATATCCTGCGGAAATGATACAACATCTACATTTACTTCGGTTGAAATAACACCTATTTTTTCTGATAGTTTAAGCGTTCGTGCAATAGCGCCACAAGATGCTACTAAAGTATGGTTTGCTGCAAATAAAGGTATTGTAGGTTTAATTGATGGTAAGACCCCTAAAGTTGCAACTATCAAATATGGGGACAGTATTCTCAATTTTAGAGCAATAGCTAAATCTGGGAATAATGTATTTGTTTTGAGTATAGAAAACCCTGCTGTTTTGTATAAAATTAAGTCTAATGGAATAGAAGCTGAAAGTATGGAGGAGGTTTATACGGAAGAGGGTGAAGGTGTTTTTTATGATGCAATTACTTTTTGGAATGAAAAAGAAGGTATTGCGATGGGTGACCCAATTAATGGATGTCTATCAATAATTATAACACGTGACGGTGGGAATACGTGGAATAAAATTTCTTGTGAAAATTTACCGCCAGTCTTTAAGGGTGAAGCAGCATTTGCAGCTAGTAACACTAATATTGCGGTGAAAGGAGATAAAGCTTGGATTGCAACAGGAGGGAAGCGTGCTAGAATTTTTTATACGGCTGATAAAGGTGAAAATTGGGAGGTTTTTAATACACCAATAATTCAAGGTGATGTTATGACGGGAATTTATAGTGTTGATTTTTATAATGAGGAGATAGGAGTTATTGTAGGAGGAAATTGGGAAAAACAAGATTTTAATGAGGGTAATAAAGCAATAACACGTGATGGTGGTAAAACTTGGCAATTATTAAGTAATGGCAGTGGACCAGGCTATCGTTCTTGCATTAAGTTTATTCCTGGAACTAAAGGTAAGGGATTAATTGCTGTGGGTTCACCAGGAATATCATATAGTAATGATCAAGGTAACACGTGGACAGAACTCTCTACTGATGGGTTTTACACAGTATCGTTTGTGAATGATTCACTTGCTTTTGCTAGTGGGAGATATAAGATTTCAAAGCTCTTGTTTCGTTAATTAATAGATTAAGCGTTATTTAATACGATTAAATGTAAGATTTGTTTGTTTGTAGGAATTTTCTTTATATATTTGCTTCAGGTTAATTCTTGAACTTTTATATATGCCTCAAACATTTTAAAAGATTCAGTAATGACGGGACTAAGCGGGGGCTATCCCGTCATTTTTTTTGTTTTAATAAGTCAGATTATTTGTAAGAAAAAAAATACATTTTAGCTATTGTTTAACTGATATTGTCGATTAAAAGTAGTAATTAAAGTTTAAAAGCATTTTTATTTGCTTGTTTTGATATTTGCTGCTATATTTGATATAGACATAAAGTATATAATGTTATAAATGCCCTAAGTTTATAGCATTAAACCAAAAAAGAACGGAGTCCCAACCGTTCTTTTTTTTGTATAATATTTTCTGATAAAATTTTACGCTAAACTCTGCATTTCTACAAGATTGTAGTAAGATCCTTTTTTATCAATAAGTTCTGCATGTGTACCTTGCTCAATAATTTGTCCTTTACTTAAAACAATAATACTATCTGCGGACTGTATTGTGGAAAGGCGGTGTGCTATGACAATAGAAGTTCTATTTTTCATCATATTTTCTAAAGCATCTTGAACTAAGCGTTCGCTTTCAGTATCTAAGGCAGAAGTAGCTTCGTCTAAAATCATTAAAGGTGGATTTTTCAATACAGCTCTTGCAATACTTAAACGTTGTTTTTGTCCACCACTCAATTTATTTCCACTATCACCTATATTTGTTTCAATTCCTTTAGGTAAATCTTTCACAAATTCCCAAGCATTAGCGATTTTCAATGCATCGATCATTTCGGCTTCGCTTGCATCTATTTTTCCTATTTTAAGGTTTTCCTTAATAGTGTCATTAAATAGAATAGAATCTTGTGTTACTAAGCCCATTAAGCCACGCAGTGATTTCTGTGTCATATTTTTAATGTCTATTCCGTCAATACTTATTGTTCCTTTATTTACGTCATAAAAACGCGTTACAAGGTTAGCAATAGTACTTTTTCCACTTCCGCTTTGTCCCACAAGTGCTACGGTAGAACCTTTAGGAACTTGTAAGTTAAAATCTTTTAATACCCATTCATCTTCATATTTAAACGAAATATTATTGATGAACATTTCTTCTTTAAAATCAGATTTAGTGATGGCATCCGGTGCATCTTTAATTGCAGATTCAGTTTCTAATATTTCAAGAACACGTTCCGCAGCTGCGTTTCCTCTTTTAATACTAGAATTTGCTTTACTTATTGCTTTAGCAGGAGTCAAAATCTGGTAGGCGAGTGCCATATATACCAAAAAGGCTTCAGGTTCTAGCGATTTTTCAACGAGCACCATTTGGCCACCGTACCATAGTAATGTAGCAATTGTAACAATTCCTAAAAACTCACTGGCTGGTGAGGCTAAGTTTTGTCTATTTAATAGAATATTAGCAGATTTAAATAAGCGCCCCGTAGACTCTCTAAATTTTCCGCTAAATATTTTTTCAGCATTAAAACCTTTGATAATTTTTAATCCTCCTAAGGTTTCTTCTAAAATAGAAAGAAATACACCTTGTTCTTGTTGAACTTTATCACTGTGCTTTTTTAAACTTTTACTTATAACTGAAATTATTATTCCAGAAACTGGAATAAAAATAAATACAAACAAAGTAAGCTTGGCACTAATAAGTAACATTGCGCCAATGGCAAACAATATCATTAATGGCTCACGTACAATTAGTTCTAAAATAGATAAAAATGAATGTTGAATTTCTTGTACATCATTTGTTATTCTAGCAATAGTATCACCTTTTCTCTTTTCAGAATAAAATGAAACAGGTAGGTCTATTGTCTTGTCATAAAGGTCATTGCGTAAATCCTTTAACACCCCATTTCTTAGGAAGGTGATGAAAAACATAGCTAAATAACCAAAAAGGTTTTTAAGTAAAAAAGTAGCAACTACAAGTATTACCATAAAAATAAGTACATCATCAACACCTTCAATTTCTTTTTGTGTCACAAAGTAATTTAAATATTGTTCAGCATAATCTTTAGCATTTGTAATTCCGGTCCATTTTGGTTCTACAAAAAGTTTTTCAGTATCGCCAAATAGTACTGAGAGCATTGGGAATAGCGATACCATCGCTAAAGTCCCAAAAAGAGCGTAAAATATATTTGATACTACGTTTAGCCAAGCATATGTTTTGTAAGGTGCTGCGTATCGTAGTATTTTTCTAAATGATGTCATTTCTTTTTATATTTAATTCTATTAGAAACACTGTTCTAGTAGAATTCGGAATTTTATTTTTGAGATGTTAATACCTCAATAATATACTTAAAGTAGATGTATAGGTGTTATCCTAGTTGCAAATCTGCTTTTAATCCAGCAATTTTATGTTGCATTTGTAGTTCCGAAATTTTCTGGGTTCCAGAAATACTGATGTAAAATTTTATTTTTGGTTCAGTCCCACTCGGTCTTGCTGCAATTTTACTTCCGTCTTCTGTATAATAAATTAGCACATTGCTTTTTGGAACTCTTAACGTTTCAGTAGTGTTATTTACGGTATTAATAGCAGTGCTGTTTGCGTAATCTTCAATTCGCGTAACGTTGCTTCCAGCAATAGTTTTCAATGGTTTATTTCGTAATGTATCCATTACTTGCTGTATTTCTTCAGCTCCTTTTTTACCTTTCTTGACTATTGAGATAAGGTGTTCTAAATAATAGCCTACTTGCTTATAAATGCCGTCTAGGTAATTAAAAAGTGTTTTGTTTTCAGCTTTCTGTTGTGCTGCAATTTCGCAAGTGAGTAGGGTAGCAGTAACTGCATCTTTATCTCTTACAAAATCGCCAACCATAAATCCAAAACTTTCTTCTCCACCTCCTATAAATTCTTGCTCAGGGAAGTCTTTTACCATTTTAGCAATCCATTTGAAGCCTGTTAAACCTTCTTTATAATCAACATTAAAATGTGATGCGATTTTGGCAATCATAGGAGTAGAAACAATTGTAGAAGCTACAAATTGATTTCCATTGAGTTTTCCTTGCTTTTTCCATTGCTCTAAAAGAAAGTACGTTTTTATAGCCATTGCTTGATTTCCATTGATTATGGTCATCTTGTTAGCGGTGTTTTTTACTGCAATACCTAATCTATCACTATCAGGATCTGTACCTATAACGATATCTGCATCTAGTTTTTCAGCCAACTCAATAGCCATTTTTAATGCTTCTGGCTCTTCTGGGTTTGGTGATTTAACTGTTGGGAAATCTCCGTCAGGTTTAGCTTGTTCTTCTACAATATGTACATTCGTGTATCCAGCTTCTTTTAAAACACGAGGAATCATTGTAATTGATGTTCCGTGTAGCGAGGTGAAGACTATTTTTAAATTTTCTTTAGCAAATGTTGACGTATTAAAATTTCCGTTGAAAACTGAGGCAACCTCAAAAGCTTTATCTACCTCCTCGTCAATTAAACTTATTAATGAAGGGTTAGATTTAAAGTTAATCTCTTCGTATTTAAGGTTGTTAATAATTGCAATAATTTCACCATCTTGTGGTGGAACTAATTGTCCGCCGTCTTTCCAATATACTTTATAACCGTTGTATTCTGGTGGATTGTGCGATGCTGTAAGTACAATTCCGCATTGACAATCTAAGTGCTTTACAGCAAAACTTAATTCTGGAGTTGGTCTTAAATCTGAAAAGAGAAAAACCTCAATATCGTTAGCCGAAAATACATTTGCAACTACTTGTGCAAGTTCTTTACTGTTATGGCGGCAATCAAAAGCAATTGCAACTTTTAGTTTTTCATTTGGGAATGATTTTTTAAGGTAATTGCTTATTCCTTGTGTGTTTTTACCAAGTGTGTATTTATTAATTCGATTATCTCCAACACCCATTACACCTCTCATTCCACCAGTTCCAAATGCTAGATTTTTATAAAAACTATCTTCTAATCCTTCAGGATCATTTGCTATCATTTCTTTAATCTTAGCTTGAGTTTCTGAGTCGAAAGTAGGGGTTAACCAGTTGTTAACTTTTTCTAAAGTGTTGGGGTCTATGTGAATCATAATGTTGTTTAATGTTTGCAAAAATACTACGTTGAAATCAAATTTTATATCGAAATCCAATTTGATACCGTTTATGGGTACAAATGTGTATTTAGAATTGCTGCTTTTTACTTGATAATTTCAGCTATGCTGTAATCTTTTCGGTCTTTTTTTGAACGTAGAAATAGTTCGCCTAAAAAGCCAGCTAAAAAAAGTTGCGTACCTAATATCATGGAAGTTAGGGCAATATAGAATTGTGGCCTATCAGTAATTAATCGTCCTGTTTTGTGTATAAACAATTTATCTACTCCTAAATATATAGAGAAGAAAATACCTATAAAAAACATAATTGCTCCCCAAGCTCCAAATAGGTGCATAGGGCGTTTTCCAAACCCTGAAAGAAACCAAATAGTTATTAAGTCTAAAAAACCGCGAATAAATCGCTCAGCACCAAATTTAGTTGTACCGTATTTACGTGCTTGATGTTGTACTACTTTCTCGCCAATTTTAGAAAAACCAGCATTTTTAGCTAACACAGGAATATATCGATGCATTTCGCCAGTAACTTCTACTGTCTTAATTACCTTTTTATTGTAGGCTTTAAGTCCGCAATTAAAATCGTTTAATTGTACTCCACTTGTTTTTCTTGCTGCGTAGTTAAATAACTTTGAAGGAATGTTTTTTGCGATTTTAGAGTCGTAACGTACTTTTTTCCAACCTGAAACTAGGTCGAAACCATCTTCGGTTACCATTTTATACAAGTCTGGAATTTCATCAGGATTGTCTTGTAAATCTGCATCCATTGTAATAACAACGTTTCCTTGAGCCATTTCAAAGCCAGCATGTAATGCTTGAGATTTCCCAAAGTTATGCTGAAATTTTATCCCTTTTACATTTGTATCTTCCTTAGAAAGCGTTGTTATTATATTCCAAGAGGTATCTGTACTACCATCATCTATAAAAATAATTTCATATAAAAAACCATTGGATTGCATAACTTTTGCAATCCAATGGTATAATTCATTTAATGATTCCTCTTCGTTAAGAAGGGGTATGACAACAGATATGTCCATATATTATTCTATCGCGTTAGGGTCTTTTCTTTTGAAAATTAAAGCAATTAGTAACCCAATTACAGCTTGGAAAATAACTCCAAAAGCATAAGACTTTAATTGATTAGCTACAGAAAAGTTATTTACTCCTTCAAGATCAGCAAGTGCTTTTTCCATTTCAGCTTCTGGAGTTCCAAATCGTTCCATAAACTCTCTTGACATTTCAATTGTTTTCTCATTTAAGTAAGTAGCTAGATCTGGATCAACTACTGTAAAAATTAAAATTCCAACTACAGTGCTAATTGCTAATCCAACTGCAATAGTAATAAAATATGCACTGAAAGCTTGTTTAAATGACATATAACCACCTAAAAGCGATTTAGCTTTAGCAGTTGAAATGATACCCACAGCAATTACAATTACAAGTGTCAAAATCCCTATCCACCATTGCGTAAATAACTCTGTATTAATAACGTACATTAATACTGTGATTAATGATAAAATTCCTCCTAAAACTAATCCGTATTGTATTGATGTTTGTTTTGTTGAAACAGTTGAAGTTTCCATATTTTATATGATTTTGGTTCGCTTTGTTAGTAAACAAATGTAACAAAATGTTACAAATTAATTGATAGATTTGTCAACGGTGCAATTGAATAGTATTTCAGAAATAAAAGACTGAAAAAAAAAATAGAATAGTATTGTCATTTTATGAAATATAGTTATTTTTGCAAACGCATTTCTGAAAGGTCAGTTCTGCTATTTTAAAAAAGTAAAAAAGATGAAAAAAGGTATCCACCCTGAGAATTATAGATTAGTTGCTTTTAAAGACATGTCTAACGACGATGTATTTTTAACAAAGTCAACTGCAAACACGAAAGAGACAATTGAAGTTGATGGTGTTGAGTATCCAGTTGTAAAAATGGAAATCTCAAGAACTTCTCATCCATTCTACACAGGGAAATCTAAACTTATTGATACGGCTGGTCGTATTGACAAGTTCAAAAACAAATATGCTAAATTTAAGAAGCCTGCTGCAGCACCTGCTGAAGATAAGGAATAAACTTCTTGAGTTCGCTTTTAAAGCGGCATCACATATATTAGAGCCTTCGATTTTTAATCGAGGGCTTTATTTGTTTAGTATAACCATAAATTCAAAGTGATTGATAAATAACAATTTAGTAAGTTTTTTAATCACGATACATTTCTTTGTAACTTTGAATCTGAAATACCACATGCTATGAATTACATCCTTTTTGACGGCGCTGTTCGTGACCAATTACTACCTTTTACATTTACAAGACCAGTAGCAGATTTACGTATTGGTATTATGACCATTCGCGAAAAATGGGAATTTCTATTAGGTTTTTCAACAACAACAGTAACAGAAGATTATTTAGCAGATAAATACCCTTTAGTCGAATTAGAGTCTAATATCTTTATTAACGCTTCTTTTTGTCCTTCTGAAAATTTAGCAGGATTGATAAGAGGACTTCAGGAAAATCAAGCTGTTTTTTATAATGACGAACCCCTTGCTTTTTTTACAACTGAAGGTCAAGAGGTTGATTTTGATTCTTTTGAAGTAATTCAATACTCGTATGATGATGTTTTAAGAATTGAAAACTCTTGGGATATTTTTGCTAAAAATGCTGAAGCAATTCAAAGAGATTTCGATTTATTAACGGAAGATCGAGTTTCAGAGTCAATTCCAAAGCATACAGTTGCTTTCAATGAGAAAGATATATTTATAGAAGAAGGAGCAAAGCTTCCTCTATGCTCTTTAAATGCAACAGATGGTCCTATATATATAGGTAAAAATGCTGAGATAATGGAAGGTGCAATGATTCGTGGGCCTTTTGCATTATGCGATAATGCTACAATTAAAATGGGAGCAAAAATATATGGTGGTACAACCGTTGGTCCACATTGTAAAGTAGGAGGAGAAGTTGGTAATAGTGTGTTATTTGGTTATTCAAATAAAGGTCACGATGGATATTTAGGGAATGCAGTATTAGGTGAATGGTGTAATCTAGGAGCAGATACTAATAATTCAAACCTTAAAAATAACTATGTAGAAGTAAAATTATGGAGTTACGAAACACAACGATTTGCTAAAACAGGATTACAATTTTGTGGCTTAATGATGGGTGATCACAGTAAATCTGCAATTAATACAATGTTTAATACAGGAACCGTGGTTGGAGTTTGTGCTAATATATTTGGTTCAGGGTTTCCACGTAATTTTGTTCCTAGTTTTAGTTGGGGAGGTGCATCAAATATTGAAACTTACAGAACTAATAAAGCTTTTGAAGTGGCTAAAGTTGTAATGGCAAGACGAGATATCGAATTTACAGAACAAGATGCAGCAATTTTAGAGCACGTTTTCGAAAATACAAAAGAGTTTAGGCGTTGGGATTTGTAATTATTTAGTTTAATAATTTACATTTCCGTAGTTTCCAAACCAATTATATAGTAAACCTCCAAGGATTAAAAATATAAATGAAGCTGCTATAGAAACGGTAAGCAGAATATAAAATGTTCTTTTACGTTTTCTAATCTGCTTAAATTGTTCTTTTTGAAACGCGGCATATTCCCAAGTTTTCATCTTTTTATGATCAGTAAATTCCTGAAATGAACCAGATGGTATTGCTTGCTTATCAAATGCTGTTGTCTTTTCTCTAATAAATAATTTATGTCCTGCTTTAACACCTACGTTTCTGTATTTCATACGGTTCCCTTTTATATTTGTACGTAAATATTCGATTTATTGTTACAGTACCTGTCAATTATATTATAATTAAACCCAATCATGTCAAGGATGTACAAGGGCTTGGATCCTTATTTCACCTTCTTTACCCGTTTTAAAAAGAGAAAATTTTGAGGGTTTATTCCTAAACCACTAACTTTTTTAGAAACAAAACGAACAGCCATATCATAATACAAAGGAACCAATGGTGCGTCTGCAATTACAATACTGTCCATTGTAGTATATAGCGCTTTTCGTATTTCTATATCTGAAATATTCTGGGCATTCAAATATAGGCTGTCAAATAGTTCATTTTTATAATGCGTATAATTTGGACCGTTTGGTGTGAAATTCGGACTATAAAATAAGGATAGGTAATTTTCTGCATCAGGATAATCTGCAACCCAACTAGCTCTAAATATTGGTAATTCTCCACCACTTTTCATTTGGCGTAAGGTTGAAGCTGGCATTACATCAATGATAATGTTGATTCCAAGTTTTTCAAGTTCACGTTGTATGTATTCGCAAACATCTAAATATTGTGCATTTGTACCAATGGTAACTTTAGGAGCGCTATTGCCATTAAGCTCTTGATATTGTGCTATTAGAGACCTTGCTTTATCTGGATTATAGTTATAGCCTTCAATGTTGTTAAAGCCTGCTAACCCCTTAGGAATAAAACCATTTATGGCAGGAATCCCCATTCCGTTGCGAAGGTAAGTGACCATCTTTTGTCTGTCAAAGCCATAATTAATAGCTTGTCTAATTAAATGAGATTGAATTTCTTCATTTTCAGAATCCATATAAAATCCTAAATATTCTGTGTTTAGGTATGGTGTCGTTATAAGGTTTACGTTTTTTTTGTATTTAGGTTGTAACTGACCAGTTGTGGTAATTATTTCATCTTTATATGAATTATCTAAACCTGACATAAAATCAATTTTACCTTGTGCGAATTGTAAAAACTCACTTTGCTTATCTGGTAAAAATGTAATCGCAACCGCTTCTAAGTAGGGAAGTTTTGTGCCTTGATTGTCAGTTTCAAAATATATAGGATTTTTTCGGAATATCAGTTTTACATTTTCTTCCCACATTTTAAACTGAAATGGTCCTGTGCCAACGGGGTTTCGTCTAAATTCTGATCCATAAAAGTCAATTGCTTCCTTTGGAACAACCGAGCAATAACGCATAGACAACAACCCTAAAAAAGCTGGAAATGGTTTTTTTAATTGAATTTCTAATATGGTGTCGTTTATGGCTTTGTAGGATGCTACCGTTTTTAATACCCAACTTCCTGGCGATGCAAGTGCTTCAGAAGTTATTCTGTCAAAGCTATAAACAAAATCAGATGCCACAGCTTTCCGTGTGCTATCATTTCCGAAGACTTTGTTTTTATGGAAATACACATCGTCTCTAAGTGTAAAAGTGTAGGTTGATGTGCTATCATTAATAGTCCACGATTTGGCAATATCTGGTTGGATATTTAAGGAGTCGTCTAATTGAACTAAACCATTAAATAATTGATTTGTAGGCCATATTGTTTGAGGATTCCTTGAAAATGCAGGATCTAAGGAAGCTATATTGCTATGCTCGTTATATCTAAAAACTAAATGATCTTTACTATCATTCTTATTATTATCGCTACAATTTGAGAATAGTAAAATAACTGAAAGCAAACAAAAAAAATGAATGATGAATATAATTGATTTGTTCGATTTGTTTTTAAATAGCTTGTTCAAGATGTTGTATTTATTAAAGACAAAGTTAGGAAAATAATTGTCCTATTATTTTCAATAAAAGTATGAATTAAGTGAAAGTTGCACTTTACTAAAATTAGTATCTTTGCCATTCTAAAAATAACACATGACATCTGCAAAAAAAGTAGCATTTTACACATTAGGGTGTAAGCTTAATTTTAGCGAAACTTCTACCATAGCTAGAGATTTTTCTTCGGAAGGTTTTGAGCGCGTCGATTTTTCTGAAAAAGCTGATATTTATGTTATTAATACTTGCTCCGTAACAGAAAATGCAGATAAGCGATTTAAAAGTATTGTAAAGCAAGCTCAAAAGATTAATGAAGATGCCTTTGTAGCTGCAATAGGTTGTTATGCTCAATTAAAACCTGAAGAACTTGCTGATGTTGATGGAGTGGATTTGGTATTAGGAGCTACTGAAAAATTTAATATTACATCATATATAAATGATTTATTGGACAATCCTGAGCAGCGCTCAAGGGATGGTGCTCAAATACATTCATGCGAAATTGAAGATGCAGATTTTTATGTAGGATCTTACTCAATAGGTGATAGAACTAGAGCGTTTTTAAAAGTACAAGATGGGTGTGATTATAAATGTACTTATTGTACAATCCCTTTAGCACGAGGGATTTCTAGAAGTGATACTTTAGAAAATGTGCTTTATAACGCAGCTGAAATATCTAAAAAAGAGATTAAAGAGATTGTATTAACTGGAGTCAATATTGGTGATTACGGAAAAGGGGAGTTTGGGAATAAAAAACACGAACACACTTTTTTTGAACTTTGTCAAGCACTTGATACGGTTGAGGGAATTGAGCGTTTAAGAATTTCATCTATAGAGCCTAATCTACTTAAAAACGAAACGATAGACTTTGTTGCGCAATCTAATAGTTTTGTTCCACATTTTCATATACCATTGCAAAGTGGTAGTGATACTTTGTTAAAGTTGATGAAACGTCGGTACATGAGTGGTCTTTATGTTGATCGTGTATCGAGAATTAAGACAGTGATGCCTAATGCGTGTATTGGTGTTGATGTTATTGTAGGTTTTCCAGGAGAAACGGAAGAGTTGTTTTTAGAAACATATAACTTTTTAAATGAATTAGATATTTCATATTTACACGTGTTTACCTATTCTGAAAGAGAAAACACAGAGGCAGCTTCTATGGAAGGTGTTGTTCCTAAGAAAACACGTGCTAAAAGAAGTAAAATGTTGCGTGGCCTTTCAGCTAAAAAGAGACGTGCATATTATGAAAGTCAATTAGGAAATTCATTAACAGTGCTCTTTGAAGGAGAAAATAAAGAAGGATATATTCACGGTTTTACAGAAAATTATGTGAAAGTGAAAACTCCTTGGAATCCTGAATTAGTCAATACATTACATAATATAATTTTGACTAAAATTGATGACGACGGGATGGTTAGGTTTGAGTTTGTTACTACCGAAGTAGTAAATTCTTAAATATTGATTCCTACAGGAAGTAGGTCTCTGTATTTTCGTCTGTTTTTTCTTAAAAATCCTACAATCTCAGGACTAGTAGGCATTACGCTAATACCTCGTTCTCTAACTTCGTCAAATACTGCTTTAATAAAAATGTCTCTAAACCCTTGTTCTTCAAGCTCTTCAGGCATTTCATATTTCGTTAAAAATATTTTGCGATCTTGCAGTGCATATTCAATGCGCGCCATATTATCACCTATCTCTAATTCAAATTGTCTTAGAAACTCATTATCTGTAATCTCTACATCTTCAATCATAACTATATTATTTGGGTGTTAAGTATAGGTTGTTTAGTGATAGTTAATTCTACTTATTACACTATTATAACTTCATTTTATTCTTTAGAAATTTTCAGAAGTTAACTGTGCAACAAGTCGGAATATGTAAATTTACAAAAAAAAGCTACCGTTTACTGCTATTTTAGGCATTCACACGATTGTAATGTTCATATTTTTTTAATGAAGCATTTTACTATTCATTTATATTACTATGATTAAAGAAAAAATTCCTGTTTATTTTGTTCCTGGTCTTGCAGCGAGTAAGGAGATATTCCGAAATATTAAATTGCCTGAAGATCGTTATAAAACAACCATTATTGACTGGTTAATACCAGAGGAAAAAGAACCGATTTCAGATTATGCAAAACGAATGGCATCTTTTGTAAAAGAAGAGAATGCTGTGTTGATAGGTGTTTCGTTTGGAGGTGTAATGGTTCAGGAAATGAGTTTGCATCTTATATTGCGAAAACTAATAATTATATCTAGTGTAAAATCCAAAAGTGAATTGCCTAAGCGATTGCGTATTATAAGAAAACTTCGAGCTTATAAACTAGCACCAACAAGTCTAATTGTTTCATCTAAAGATTTGACTAAATATGCTGTTGGACCAAAATCAAAAAAACGATTGAAAATTTATGACGAATATCTTCACGTTCGTGATAAACGTTACTTGCCTTGGGCAATAGAAAATATGGTTTGTTGGGATAGGGAAGAGGTTGATTTAGCGGTTCATCATATACATGGAAATGCAGATATGGTTTTTCCAATTAAATATATTAATTCTTCTGAAATAATAGAAGGAGGAACCCATATCATGTTGTTAAATAAAGCAACTGCTGTTACTAAAAAAATTGTTGACATAATTGAAGATAATTAATTATTGCGTCAGGTAATAACGGTTTGATTATTGATTATATTTATAAAAAATTTGAGGATATGAATGTACTTTCTAAAATAGGATTGGGGGCAATCGCCATAACTATTTGTGGCTTATTTATTTTTGCAGCACAAGACCCAACCAAGCAAATTTCAGAAACTAAAACAAACACCACTACACAAACTAGTAATTTTAATGATGGAATGATGAAGGTTAGGTCTATAGCTTTGCCTAAGTCTATGTCATTTGCAGGTGAGAGAGTGCCACTTGAAGATACAGATGTTAGAGAGCGATTAGATCGTGAAATTCACGTTAATACTTATTGGCAATCTAATATGTTGTTAATGATTAAGAAGGCGAATCGATTCTTTCCTGAAATAGAACCTTTATTAGCTGAGTTTGGTTTACCGGATGATTTTAAATATTTAGCAGTTGCAGAAAGTGGATTAGATAATGTAAGATCTCCTGCAGGTGCTGCTGGTTTTTGGCAATTTATGAAAGGTACTGGAAAAGAGTACGGTTTAGAAATTAATGATTACGTAGATGAACGTTACAACCTTGAGTTAGCGACAAAAGTAGCTGCGGAATATTTAATTAAATCTAAAGCTCGTTTTGGGAGCTGGACAACTGCAGCAGGTGCTTATAATGCAGGTAATGCAGGTATTAATAAGCAACTAGAACGACAAGATGCTAAAGGGTATTACGCGTTACTATTGAATAGTGAGACTAGTAGATATATGTTCAGGATTCTAGCGTTTAAAGAAATTTTAAGCAACCCTGAAAAGTATGGTTTTTATATTGATGCGCAGGATAAATACCAACCAATACCTACAAGAACTGTTGTAATTACAACTCCTGTTGATGACTTTGCTAAATTTGCTAAGGATAATGGTATTAATTACAAAATATTAAAAATTCATAATCCTTGGTTGCGAGATACTTATTTAAAAAACGCGTCTGGAAAAGAATACAGAATTAAAATACCTGAAGCAGGATACTACGTTACAGAATAATTTTTTGATAATACTTATTTAAAATATTTCATAAATTGAATTTTAATAAAAGACCTATGAATTTGACTATCATTCTATCACTTATTTTAATAGGATTATTAGCAGGAATATTAAGTGGTTTTATGGGAGTAGGAGGAGGAGTGGTAATGGTTCCTCTTACTATTTTGCTTTTAGGATATAGTCAGCATCAAGCACAAGGGTTGAGTCTAGCTGTTTTAGCAGTTCCTGTAACTTTTTTAGCAGCTTATACCTATTACGTCAATCCTGTGGGAGGGGAGGCTGCCTTTAATTGGAAATACGGTCTTGTGATTGCAGCATTCTTTGTAGTGGGTGGATTTATAGGCTCTAAGTTTGCAACTGCATTACCAGCAAATATTTTGAAAAAGAGTTTTGCTGTTATTCTTTTTATAGCGGCAATAAAAATGTTTTTCTCGAAGTAATTTGATGCTTCTGAAAATATTAAATTAATATTAATTCTTCAAGTTGCTACTAGGGATGGTCTATTACTAATCCCTCAGCGTTTCTAGGTAATGTTTTTAATAAGGAAATACCATTTAAAAAAGAAGTGTAATTAAGTTCGTAAGATACCTCGTAGGCCTCGTTATAATGATGTAGCGCTCCACGACGAACATCAAGTATTTTCTTATCTGCATCTATAAAAAATGAGGTAGGGAATCCAAGGCTATGTTTCATAGTTTGAATTGTATGGCAATGATTGTTTTCTAACTCATCCACATACACAACATTAATTTTACTGTTGTATTCTCCAGCAATTTTTTTAACACGCTTTTTTGTGTCCCAAAAAAGTATTACAAAATCAATGTCTTTATGATACTTACTAGCAATTTCGTTTAATGCGGGGATTTCACCCACACCTGGAGTACACCAAGAGGCATAAGTCATTAAGAATACTGGTTTTTCAAAGTCGTGAAGTTTGATTTTTCTTCCTGAAATTTTACGAACTTGAAAATTGTCAAGCGTACTTCCATTAACCACATACTTTATTAAAGAGTCGTAGAGTTTTTCTGCTAAATCAAAATTTTGATCTGCATATGCGCGCTGAGATTTTGCTTTATAAGATTTAATATTCCTTCCTATTGCATCAGAGAATAGAGTAGTGGGCTCAAGGTCTTGAGCTTGAGCTGAAATAAATCCAATAAGTAAAATGAAAAGTAGTTTTCTTCCCATACTTCATAAGTTAGTTACTTAAATATAGGGAATGTTTTTCGTAAAACCTTGAAATATAGACGAATGGATACTATTTGACGATAAAAAAGCATTTAGGCCTATCAATTAAGTAGGATTAAATGCTTTTCTGTAAGTAATAAGTCTAAAATATTGGAAAAGAGGTGTAGGTGTTTTAGCGTCTTGCTCCTCTTGATTGTCTTCCGCCACCAAATTGTTGTTTAGGTTGCCCCATACGCTTCATTTGTTGCTTCATTTGTTTTATTTGCTCACCCATCATATTATGCTTATCAAGTTTTTTTGCTTCACTTAATAAAACTTCTGCTTCACGCTTTCTGTTTTTAGTCATTGCAATTCCTGCTAAGTTTAATTTAGCCATTGCAATATCTGTGTCCATACTAAGCCCTAATGAAATAGCTTTTTTGAAGAACTTTTCAGCTTCATTCATATTAGTTTGCGAAACCATTAAGCCATTTAGATAGTTATAATACCCTTGTTGTTTCTTAACGAGTGAACCTTCTGGGTTTTTAATTTTATCAAGCCAACTCTTAGCTCCTGGAAAATCTTGTTTTCTAAGTCTTAAGAAGGCTAGAAGAATAATTTCATTTTTAAAATATAGAAAGATGAATATTGCTGAAAGTAATATAAGCATTATTCCGTTTCCTATTTCAGAATCAGTAAATTGCCATACTGCAGTACCAATAAGGAGTGCAGCTATAATTAGTTTAATATTTTTATGAAACATAGTCCGTGTTTTTTTGCAGGCTTCAAAGGTAATGAAAACAATTAAAAATATTTCCTAATTGGGTATTGGGTGTATAAAAAAGTATTGTATATTTGCAGCCGCGATTACAACATTATATTAGTGTGTTGTTTAGCAACCCGGTTATCACTGGAAAAAAGAGATTTTAAAAGAATATTTGACGATAAAAGTAACCTAAAATGAGCAAAAGAACATTTCAGCCATCGAAAAGAAAAAGAAGAAACAAACACGGTTTTAGAGAGCGTATGGCTTCTGTAAACGGAAGAAAAGTACTTGCTGCTCGTAGAGCAAAAGGTAGAAAGAAGATCTCTGTATCTTCTGAAACTCGTCACAAAAAATAAATGTTGATAAGTCAATAATAAAAGGTGTTGTTTTTTATAAGCAACACCTTTTTTTTATACCCTATCGAGTCGTAATTTTGTTATGCCAAAAAAATAAACTTCTATTATGCCTAAAAACACAGCACTTAAATCTATTCTAATTATTGGCTCAGGCCCTATTGTTATTGGTCAAGCCTGTGAGTTTGATTACTCCGGATCACAAGCCTTACGTTCACTTCGTGAGGATGGAATTGAAACAGTTTTAATCAATTCTAACCCTGCAACTATTATGACTGACCCTTCTATGGCAGATCATATTTATCTATTGCCTTTAACCACAAAATCGATTGTACAAATACTAAAAGAACATCCACAAATTGATGCTGTTTTACCAACTATGGGGGGACAGACAGCTTTGAATCTTGCTATAGAAGCTGATGAAAAAGGAATTTGGAAAGACTTTGGTGTAGAACTAATTGGAGTTGATATTGATGCTATCAATGTTACTGAAGATAGAGAAAAATTTAGATTATTAATGGATGAAATAGGTGTCGCAATGGCGCCTCAAGCTACCGCTACGTCATATCTAGAAGGAAAAGAAATAGCACAGGAGTATGGGTTTCCTTTAGTAATTAGATCATCATACACTCTTGGTGGTGCAGGTGCTGCAATAGTTTATAAAGAAGAAGATTTTGATGAATTACTACGTCACGGACTTGAAGTTTCGCCTATACATGAGGTAATGATTGACAAGGCGATGATGGGGTGGAAAGAATATGAGCTAGAATTGTTACGTGACCGAAATGATAACGTAGTTATTATTTGTGCTATTGAAAATATGGATCCAATGGGGATTCATACTGGAGATTCTATTACTGTAGCTCCAGCAATGACATTAAGCGATCGTACATATCAACGTATGCGTGATATGGCTATTCATATGATGCGAAGTATAGGAGATTTTGCTGGAGGTTGTAATGTACAGTTTGCAGTAAGTCCAGATGAAAAAGAAGATATTATTGCAATTGAAATTAACCCTCGTGTTTCTAGATCTTCTGCATTAGCCTCTAAAGCAACTGGATATCCTATCGCTAAAATAGCTAGTAAACTAGCTATTGGTTATCACTTAGATGAATTAGAAAACCAAATTACAAAATCAACTTCAGCTTTATTTGAGCCTACATTAGATTATGTAATTGTAAAAATTCCACGTTGGAATTTCGATAAATTTGAAGGAAGTGACCGCACATTAGGGTTACAAATGAAGAGTGTAGGAGAGGTAATGGGAATTGGACGTAGTTTCCAAGAAGCATTGCATAAAGCCACCCAGTCTCTAGAAATTAAAAGAAATGGGCTAGGAGCAGATGGTAAAAGTTATACAGATTATGAGCAAATTCTAGACAAGCTTAAAAATGCAAGTTGGGATCGTGTATTTGTAATTTATGATGCTATACAAATGGGAATTCCTTTAAGTCGTATCCACGAGATTACAAAAATTGATATGTGGTTTTTACGTCAATACGAAGAGTTGTATGCTCTTGAAAAAGAGATTTCAAGTTTTACGTTAGATACGCTACCTAGAGAATTGTTATTAGAAGCAAAGCAGAAAGGTTACGGAGATAGACAAATAGCTCATATGCTAAAATGTCTTGAAAGCCAAGTGTATAAAAAAAGAGAAGAGCTAAACATTCAAAGAGTTTATAAACTTGTTGATACTTGTGCTGCAGAATTTGCTGCTCAAACACCTTATTATTATTCAACATTTGAGAATAATATGGAATTAGCAGATGGAGCAAGCTATGCTGAAAATGATAGTGTGGTAACCGATAAAAAGAAAATAATAGTATTAGGTTCAGGACCAAACCGAATTGGGCAAGGAATAGAATTTGATTACTGTTGTGTACACGGAGTACTTGCTGCTTCTGAAGTAGGTTACGAAACTATAATGATAAACTGTAATCCAGAAACAGTATCAACTGATTTTGATGTAGCGGACAAATTATACTTCGAGCCAGTATTTTGGGAACATATTTACGATATTATTCGTCACGAAAAACCAGAAGGTGTAATTGTTCAATTAGGTGGTCAAACTGCTTTAAAGTTAGCTGAAAAATTAGAACGTTACGGAGTTAAAATATTAGGAACAAGTTTTGAAGCACTAGATTTAGCTGAAGACAGAGGAAGTTTTTCTACAATCTTAAAAGAGTTAAATATTCCTTATCCTGAATTTGGTGTAGCTGAAACAACTGAAGAAGCACTAGCTTTAGCAGATACCTTAGACTTTCCATTATTGATTAGACCTAGTTATGTATTAGGTGGTCAAGGAATGAAAATTGTAATTAATAAAAAAGAATTAGAGGAACACGTTGTAGACTTGTTGCGTAAAATTCCTAATAATAAATTACTATTAGATCACTATCTTGATGGTGCTATTGAAGCAGAAGCAGATGCTATTTGTGATGGTGAGGATGTATATATTATAGGTATAATGGAACATATTGAACCTTGTGGAATTCATTCTGGAGACTCAAATGCAACATTACCTCCTTTTAATTTAGGTGAGTTTGTGATGCAACAAATTAAAGACCACACAAAGAAAATTGCACTAGCGCTTAATACAGTAGGATTAATCAATATCCAATTTGCTATTAAAGATGATAAAGTTTATATCATCGAAGCAAACCCAAGAGCATCTAGAACTGTTCCTTTTATTGCAAAAGCATACGGTGAGCCGTATGTAAATTATGCAACTAAAGTGATGTTGGGTCATAGTAAAGTTAAAGACTTTGACTTTAAACCACATTTAGATGGATATGCAATTAAACAACCAGTTTTCAGTTTTAATAAATTTCCTAATGTAAACAAACAATTAGGACCAGAAATGAAAAGTACAGGAGAAAGTATTTTGTTTATTGATAGTTTGAAAGACGATCAATTTTACGATTTATATTCACGTAGAAAAATGTATTTAAGTAAATAATTAAATTATAAGTACTAGTTAGATTTGCCCTTAATTAATCTCAATTAGGTTAATTGTCGTATATTGAGGGAGTTAAAATCCAACTATTATGAAAAATATTACTTTATTTATAATGCTTTTTGCATTTACAATTGCATCAGCTCAACAAACATTCGAACTTAATTGGCAACAAGGAGTCAATGGTGCAAGCGCAAGTTTTACAATTGAAGAAGGTGATACTATTGAGTGGACCTGGAGTAATACTTCGCCACATGATGTAGTTCCTACACCAGAAGAAACAGATGCTCCAGCAGATTTTGGTAGTGCTGTTCTCCAAGGAGTTGGACAAAGTTATTCGTATACATTTACAGAAGCTGCTGTTATTGATTATTTGTGCTCAGTGCATCCTAGTAGTATGTTTGGTACAATTACAGTTGAAGAGATTTTATCAGTTCAAGAGAAATTTGAAATCAATGTTATATTTTATCCTAATCCTGTTAGTGACGAAATGACGATAGCTTCATTGTTTCGAATTGATACTTATGAAATCTATGATGTTTTTGGAAAGAAAGTAGGACAAGGAATTGGAGAAGGAACCTACACAAATCTAAATACTGCTTATTTAAATACAGGTGTATATTTTGTAAAGGTCAATGCGGGAGATCTACAAACTATAGTTCGATTAATGAAAAACTAAAAAATAATAGAGTCAATATTAATAGACCTAAAGTTATTATAAATTTAAAAGCCCAAAGAAATTCACTTCTTTGGGCTTTTTGTTTTTCATTGATTAGTGATTTATTATACTACTAAATAGTTTTTGGAATTGTATTTTTATCGCTTTAAATACAATTATATGAAAAGTATATTTACTTTATTTTTAGTGTTTTTATTCACTATTTCTATAAATGCTCAAGATTTATCCACTGGATATATTGCAAATGATTTAGATCAGCACCCTATGCAGTCGATGGATAAACCAGCATATTTAGCTGCTGCTGAAGATCAATCATTTCCCGGAACTTTAATTCGTAGAATTTCAGAAGCAAATACTGATGGTTTTGTTGCACCTATGTATAGTACAATTCAAGCTTGGAATGCTGATGAAACAAGATTGATATTATATTCAAACGGAAATCACCAACTATTAAATGGCGTAGATTATTCCTTTATTAGAACAATGGATGATATTAATCCAGAAGACTTAGAAGCTGTATTCTGGCACTTTAGTAACCCAGATATATTATTTTATATAGATAATAACAATGGTAATTTAATAGAATATAATGTTTCAACACAAGCAATAAATGTATTAGCAGATCTGGTTGATTTATCAGATTGTCAAGAAAGTATTACAGGAGGAAACGATGTGCAAATGATGTCTTGGGATAGTGATGTGATAAGTTTTAGATGCGGTAACACAAGCGCATTTTATTATCGTATTTCGACACAAACACTTGTTGAGTTTGATATTAATAGCTTAGATTTTAATGCTCCTATGCCATTTCCTAGCGGAAATCTTTTTTATCACAGAGGCAATGTGTACAATTCTTCAGGAATATTAGAGCGTTCATTAAATTTAGATGTAGTAAACGAGCATTCTTGTTTAGGAAGATTAAGCAATGGAGATGATGCTTATTTTGCAATAGCTTTTGAAGAAGGTCCAGATAGCAATTGTCAAGGAACATTAGTTGCTCACAACGCTACAAATGCTAACTGCTTTTCTGTTACACCAACAGGTGATTATGGTTATCCACAATCTGGAACTCATATTTCTTCATTAGCACATTCAAATACTGAAGGTGGATGGATTGCTGTATCTTGTGTAGGCTATGATCAAAACGGAGTAGACCTTTTAGATCAAGAATTATTTATAGCTAAAGTAAATGAAAATGATGCAGATGTATATAGAGTTGCTCACCACCGTAGCGATAGAGATCAATTAGGATATTGGGGAGAGCCCCACGTAATTATTAGTCCTTCAGGTACACGATTGCTTTTTGGGAGTGATTGGAGTGGAAGCGAAGATGGAATATCAGTAGATAGTTATGTAGCTGAATTACCTGCAAATACCTTGGGGAACTCTATACAAGTAGAAGCAAGTGTTGGTTTTGATATACTTCAAAACCCTGTAAACGATGTATTGAAATTACAAATTAACGCAGCAGACGAAACTAACGGGGAGTTTGCTATCTATGATGTTAATGGTAGATTAGTAAAGAATGAATTTTTAGATACGAATCAAAATACCATTGATGTTTCTCAATTACAATCAGGATTATTCTTTATAAGAAATTCTAATGATAAGACTACTACTTTAAAGTTTATAAAAATATAGTGATTAACATTTCAGTAAAATCAAAAAATAAATTAGCCCATATAAAGTATTATATGGGCTAATTTATTTTAACTCTTTAATATTAATTTCTGTTGAAATGTGGTGAACTCTCTAATGAAACATCATTAATAAAATAAGTAGAATCTCCCCACCAAAAAAACGTTCCAAACCTTTCAACATAAGTAAGCTTAACATACTGACCTTGATACTCTTTAAGTTTAGCAATAGTTTCTTTTTCTTGATCTAATACAGAAAATGAAAATATTTGTGCGCCGCTAATACCTTGGCTAATTTCGCCTTCCCAAGTTTTAACTACGACGCCTTTACTACTAAATTTAATTAGTTCGCCTGCGCGAGTACCTTCACTATATGGTACAAAATATATGAATGCAATATATGCCATATAAATAGCTAACAATCCGAAAAGGATAAAAAAGAGTATTTTTTTCATAATGTATTTAATGTATTTTTAGTCACTTTTTGAGTTTTGATATTCACGGTATATTTCTACGGCTTTAACAAAACAAGCCCAAGCTACTAAAATTCCAATGAGTAAAGATACTATACCCATACTTAGATACATAGTTGCTAAGTAATCTTTTCTGAAATATTCTGTTTGTGAGTAATAGATAGCGTAAATACCACCAATAACTGGGATAAGACCATATGCGGTATATAGCGTTAGTTGTGTCGCTACCCAAATCTTTTCTAAAAATTTAACCCAATCCATAAAACGTATAAATAATAAAAATTTAGGTTACTTTTCTAAGTCTGTCGTACGCTAGATATGTAGTAGCTATTCCTAAAATTAATATAAATGTTCCTACATACAGGTTTAAGTCTTCTAAATGAGTTCCAATTGTACTTTGGTTTTCTTCTAAAAAAAACATACTAATTCCTCCTACAATCATTAAAATTCCAAAAACAATTAGTACAATGGAATCAAGGCGTAATAAATTGCGTGGTACCTTATTCTGCTTCATCATTGAGTGCTTTATTTAACAATTTATCATTAATATGTTTTCGTTGTTTTATACCTAGTTTTTTAATGCTTTCAACTTTCTTAATTAAGTTGCCTTGGCCTGTTAGCTTTTTCATAGTTCCATCATAACTACCTTTTACAGTGTTTAGTTGGTTTCCTACTTTAATTAAATCTTCAGTTAGGTTGACAAATTGATCATATAATCTACCAGCTTGCGTTGCTATCTCTAAGGCATTCTGTTGCTGTTTTTCATTGTTCCACATAGTATCAATGGTTCTCAATGTAGCAAGTAATGTAGAGGGAGTTACTATAACAATATTCTTTTCAAATGCCCAAGCATATAGGTTTTCATCGTGATTAACAGCTACTGCAAAAGCAGGTTCTATAGGCACAAATAATAAAACAAAGTCTGGACTCTCAATTTTATAAAGTTCGTGATAATTTTTACTACTTAATTGTTCAATGTGCTTTTTAAGTGATCTAACATGTTCTGCAAGAAATCCCGAACGAATTAACTCATCATCTTCATTTACAAATCGTTCATAAGCAATTAGAGATACCTTAGAGTCAATAATCATTTTATTAGAATCTGGCAGATGAATTACAACATCCGGTAATACCCTTTTACCATCATCTGTCACAAAACTTTGCTGAACAAAATACTCTCTTTCTTTTTCTAATCCGCTTTTTTCTAAAACACGTTCTAAAACCAATTCACCCCAATTACCTTGTATTTTATTATCTCCCTTTAAGGCTTTGGTTAGATTGGTAGCCTCTTTACTCATTTGCTCGTTTAACTCTTTTAAACCAAGTATTTGCTGGCGTAACGAAGCTTGACTTGTTAAACTTTCTTTGTGAGTATCATCAACACGTTTTTCAAATTTGTCTATTTTATCCTGTAGTGGTTTTAATATAGTATCAATATTTTCTTTGTTCTGTTTCGTAAATTTTTCAGATTTATTATCAAGTATCTTGTTTGCTAAATTTTCAAATTCTATTGTAAATTTTTCATTTATTTTTTCAAGTTCATTTGATTGTTCCCTAAGTTTAGTTTCAAGGTTTTCAACGATGGTATTTCGTTTAGTTAATTCCATATTGAGGAAATCCTTTTCTTTTCTAATATTTTCTCTTTGTTGTAAAGCACTATCAAATCGTTCTTCAAGTTTTTCACTTTGTGATTTAGATTGAAGTAACCTTTCTTCAAGCGTTCCTATTTCGGTTTTAGATTTTAAACGCGAGAATAGATTCCCTAAAAAGGCTCCAGCTAAAAGACAAATAAGTCCTATGATGCTAAAAATGATGATTTCGTTCATTGGGTAATAAAGCTAAGATTATTTAATAGTAAAACGTCCAGTCATTTTATCAAAGACTATAAAATCTTCTGGGAATAAGGTGTTAAAAACATTTTGCTCAATTAACCTACAAGGGGTGTTATGAACCGTTGTTTCGGGTGTCATAATAATCATAGTATCGGTTAATTGAATTGCAAGGTCTATTTCGTGAGTAGAAAAAAGAATTGTTTTCTGCTTTTTGTGAGCAATAGTTTTAAGCAATTTTAAAATAGAAGCTTTATGAAATAAATCTAAATGGGTGGTAGGCTCATCAAGTAAAATTATAGGAGTATCCTGCGCTAAAGCTCTTGCGATATATACACGTTGAAGCTGGCCGTCACTCAATTCAAAGCATTTTTTATGTTGGATTTCAGATAACTGTGTTGCCTCTAGTGCTTCTAATATTATGGCGTTATCATTATTGCTTAAACTTCCCATCCAGTTTGTGTATGGTTGTCTACCAAGGCTAACTAATTCTAATACGGTCAAGTTTTTAGAGACAGCAGCTTCTGTTAATACAATACTTAATAAGGACGCTAGTTCTAAAGGAGAATAGCTTTTAGATGGTTTGTCTAGAAAATCAATAGTTCCATTTAGAGGTGATTGTATCCCTGCTAAAGTTCGTAATAGCGTAGATTTTCCAATACCATTACTTCCCACAATAGCAATTAGTTGACCTTTAGTGATAGATAAATCAATATCCTTAGCCACTATAATAGCAGGCTTTTTGCCATTGCTATAGCCAATGCTTAAGTTTTTAGCCGAAATAATATGTTCTGAAATATGGTGCTGCATTTAGAAAAATAGTTTTCGTTTTCGAACTAATAACCAAATAACAACAGGAGCTCCTACTAATGAAGTAATAGCATTTATTGGTAATGTGTAGTCTGTGAATGGTACTTGTGCTATACTATCGCATAAAAGCATTAAAATAGCTCCCACCATCAGTACAGCTGGTATTAAAATAAAGTGATTTGAAGTTTTTACAAATTGACGTGTTAAATGTGGTACTGCTAAACCTACAAATGCAATGGGGCCAGCAAATGCTGTAATACCACCTGCTAGAATACTTGTTGCTAAAATGATTAATACCATTTTCTGTTTTAGTTTCAATCCCATACTTTTTGCGTATTGTTCACCTAATAACAATGCGTTTAAAGCTTTTGCGCTCAAGATGCTTAGACCTACTCCTAAAATAAAACAAGTAGCTAAAATTAATATTCCACTCCAGGATTGATTACCTAAACTACCAAATGACCAAAATATAAATTGCTGTAACTTTTCAGCATTACTAAAATAGGAGAGTACTGAGACTACAGCTGCTGTAACACTTCCAAACATAAGACCAATAATTAATATGGCCATGGTATCTTTTATCTTGAAAGTAACAGCAAGTACTGCCAATAACACGAGAAAACTACCTAGTGCACTTGCAAGTACTAAACTCCAAGAGCTTGCTAATAAGCTTCCTAAAGTTCCTCCAAACACACCTGCTCCTAAAATTAACAAAGCGACACCTAAACTTGCACCGCTACTAAGTCCTAATACAAATGGCCCAGCTAAAGGGTTTCTAAATAAGGTTTGCATAAGTAATCCCGAAATAGCAAGACCACCTCCAGCAATAATTGCCGTAAGCGCCTTTGGGAGTCGATACTCTAAAATAATATAACGCCAAGAATCTTTTATAACTTCTCCACCTGTTAGGCTTGCAAAAATTTCTTTAAAAGGAACCGTAACTGAGCCTAAACTTAAATTAATAAGAAAGCTACTTACTAGACATAAACCCAGTAGTAAAAACAATATAGTATTGGGTTTTCTTTGGATCATTTAATAGCGGTGAAAAAGAAAGGTTCGTGTTCTAGTTCTAATTCAGGGTGTAAAATTTTAATAATATCTTTTAAAACAATATCAGGTCTATTAGGCGCAAGTTCATAGTATAAAACACCACCAGTAGCACCTACTTTACTAGTAAAAGTGTAGAGCGCATTATTTTTAAAAGCATCAAACTGGCCATATACTGGATTAGACTCTAATAACTGTGTTTTAGAATTAAACTGCCCAGGACCAATCCATACTTCTGCAAACTGGCCTTTATCTAATACACTCTCAATATTTAATGCGATACTTCCAGTCCCTTTATGGTCATTCCATAAATAAGTTCCATTAGCATCTGTTATAAATTGTGCAGCCCAACTATCGCCTTGTGGCATATACCAAACATCTTTGTACATCGCACCGCTTAAAACTGTAGGAGACTTAGCAGCACCTTTTGCTAATTTTTTTGCATCTGAATAATCTTTAGAAATAGCATTGAAAATACTATCTGCTTCTTTTTCTTTGTCATATAAAACGCCAAAAAATTTAATCCATTCGGCTTTTCCTAAAGGATGCGTTTCAGTCCAATCTGCATTAATAAACACAGGGATTCCAGCGTTTTTAATAACTTTAAGTGACTGTCCTTCGCCTTCCACAGCAAAACTTACAACAGCGTCAGGGGAGAGGTCAATAAGTGTTTCAGTATTTAAAGCTTCATTTTTACCAAGTTCCTTAATGGTTCCTTCCGAAATTTTAAGGCGAGCCGCTTCGCTCGATATGTAATCTAGATTAGGAAACCCTACAAGCGTCTCAATTTCGTTAAGCATTTCTAATGAAGGAATATGTGTTGTAGAGGTAACTACCATATTTTTTACCGGAACTTCCACAACAGCATCGTACATTGTTGCATCTTCAATAAGATCAAGGTTTTTTGCAAAAGCGTATGTGTACGCTTTATCTGCTCCTGGCCAAGGGTTGGTAACCTTTATAACAGTATAATTAGAAATATGATTTATCGTAAAGCCTTTAGCATAATCAACACTAGTGTTTAGAGGTGCAACATCAATACTTTGAGATTGATCATTTTTACAAGCTACAAATAGCGTAATTACTATAAACAGGTATAATAGTTTTTGAAGCATTAAAATTAATTTTTGCAACAAATATAGGAATTAGATATGCACTAATAGGTAGATATTACAACTCAAAACCGATTATTTAAATCTTCGAATTTTAACTTTAGTTTCAAAGAGAACTATGAATTAGCAAATATGTAAGCACGTTAGATTTTAATTTTAGACGTGAAATTCGAGGTTTTTTGCTTCTGAAATATTTAAAATGATATAGCTTTTTGGCGACTCAATTTGTTGATTGTCGAAAATGTACTAAATCCGTATCAATTCCGAATCGAGAGAGCATAAACCGCTGTAAATTAATGAATAGATTCTTTATTGGAACGTATAAAATTTGTAATTTAGTAGCAGTAATAATAAAATAGTAATCTTAAAAATTAAAATACAATGAGCGAAACAGCAGACAAATTAGCTAAAATGAAAGAAACAGCAGTTGCACAATTAAAAGAGTGTGGCGTAAGCAATGTTGATCACGATCAATTAGATGGTTATGTAAATAGTCTAAGAACGATGGTTAATAATAGAGATGCAGTTTTAGTTTCAGGAACAGATAAATCTGAATTAGAAACAGTATACCGTAATTTTGTAGTTAAAAAATGTGGTGTGGATGATAAAGATAAAGGGATGGCAGCTATTCAATCAGTAGCAGAAAAAATGTCTTCTATCAAGCAAAAAAGTCGACCAGCATTTTATTATATGGTAGCTCACGAGCTTAAATAATAAAACCTTGGTTTTGAAATAAAAAAAAGACTGTTTTTAATTAAACAGTCTTTTTTTTATTTCAATGCTTTTCTATTATAATAACCTTTTAAGTAAAACTATTTGTCCTAAATGATAATGAGAGTGTTCTAGTAAGCCTATTACGTTTCGTAAAGTACTTCCGTAGGCTCCAGTTCCAAAAGGCTTCTCAAATTGTGAGCTATCCATTGATTTCAGTAATCCAGAAACAATTTCAATATTATTAAATAATACAGTTTTTAACGTATCCCAGTCTTTTTTTGAAGTTACAGGAGGATGAATAAAACTTAGTGAATCTTTTGCCTCTAATGGACCTCCTTCAAGAACTTGCTTTACAGCAGCAATGTAATAGTCTATATGAAATACTAATGTTGAAATAGAATTTAAAGATTTTATTTGAACAATAGAATCCTCCCATGAAACACCTTCAAGAGCTTGTTCTAAACTAACACCTGCATAATTACCTCCAAGAGAAAACTTTTTAAATAGTATTGCTAATTGTTCGCTTGTTGTCATAGCCTCTATTTTTCAATAACCATTACTCCATCAATGGGGTTATTACTATTACTATCACCAACTTCAGAAAGTACTTGAAAATTATAGTTAGGACTTCTTGTTGTAAATATATCATCTAAAGCAGCGGCAAGTAAAGGTTCATTTGCGTCACCTAAAACACCTAAATTTGCATAATCTTCATTAAGGTCGATATCTGGGAAAAGCCCATCAATGTAATCTGTATTACCTATTGAATTAGCTGTTTTAAATACTAGTGGTAACATTGCGTATGTATGACTTTGGTTAGCTTCAGATCTACTAAAATTAGGTGCTGGCGCATCATATAATAAAAATGAAGCCTGAAATTTACCAGTTGTAGTATCACCTACTTGGACCACATTTATATAAGGAGAAAGTCCATTAATTACTAATTCACTAGCAGAAGCAGTTCGGCTTGAAGTTAATACATAAACAGTAGTTAAGTTCAAACTGTTAATAGCATCTCCATTACTTATTTGTGTGTTAAAAAGTCCTGGACTAGAATATTCTTCTTGTCTATCGTCATTCCATTGTTCAGTGTAGAAAATTTGATTGTTAAATTGACCAGTTATCATAGCACTTAAATCGGTTGCAGTTTCTACGGAACCTCCGCTGTTGTAGCGCAAATCTAAAACCAAATGATCAATTGCTTCCGCTTTAAAATTTCCGAAGGCAGCATTTAATTGTGGGTCAAAATCGCGTGTAAATGCATTATACATTAAATACCCTACTTTTTCACCATCTACAGTAAATGTGCGTTCCAAGTGTATTGGGTTTTCTGTGTATTCCGTTTTTGTTAAAACAATAGTACTGTCTGTAATAGGTTCAACATTCTCCCCATCAAAAGTAGCAAGCCCTATGGAGTATGAGTCAGGTGCGAGTAAATCTCTAAAATTAGTTTCGGTTAGTTGCTGGCCATCTACGCTATTAAAAATCATTCCGCGTTCTAAGTTAGCTGCTGAAGCGCTTGTGTTTGGCAGGACGTAACGTACATAACCAAAAACATTTCCACTTTCATCTGGATAAAAAACTAGGCCGTATTCCATTCCGTTATTTAGGGTAACACCACTTAAAGCATTTTCTAGAGAGATGTAATCGTCCACTAAAACGCTAAATCGATCTTGAGGAGATTTTAAAAAATCAAATAAACTTTCAGGCGTATCAAATGAACTTAAAAAAGCGTTTTTAGAATCTGCGTCTGCAAAAGCATCATTCGCTAACTCAGGAGTATCACTTTTATAGAGATAGAAAAAATTAAGTCCGCGGTAAATAAAATCCTGAATTTCGATATTAGATGCTTGCTGAACATTGTCGTCAAGATCTTCAAAACAAGAAGTAAATAGAATAAAGCTGCTTAATAGGCCAGTGAAAAGGTACTTTTTCATAGTTTTTTAATAAAGTGATGTTGAAACTTCTAAATTACTCACTTTAAAGTTTCTATTAAAATGTTAGTTGCTTTTTTAGGCTATTTTATGTGTTATTGCTAATTGTAATGAGGATTAGCAGGTTTTTGTTTATTAGAATTTCAGAAATATTAATTTTTTTTGAAATAGTGATGTAACAAAAAATAAGGTGTCTCGTCAACATTATAGAACGGCATAATAATTTATATTGTTCACTAACCAAAACCAACAAATGAAACAGCAGGAGTTTTTAGAAACAGTGCTTCCTATTAAGGATAAGCTATTTCGTATAGCGAAACGCTTGCTAGTGTCAAGAGATGAAGCTGATGATGCAGTGCAGGAAGTATTTTTGAAATTGTGGAAAGGAAAAGAAAAAATTAAACAGTACCGTAGTGCTGAAGCTTTCGCAATTACAATGACAAAAAATTATTGTCTTGATAGATTGAAATCTAAACAGGCGTCTAATTTAAAAATAGTGCACAGTAATTATGAGGCTTCAAATAATCTTGAAAAACAACTAGAAGCAGCGGACGGAGTAGCGCGAGTGTTTGAGATAATGGATACACTACCCGAACAACAAAAATTAATATTACATCTACGGGATGTAGAACAACTAGATTTTAGTGAAATAGCTAAAATGCTTGATTTAAATGAAACAGCAGTGCGTGTTACATTGTCAAGAGCAAGAAAAAAAGTAAGAGATCAATTGATCAAACAAAACAATTATGGAATTAAATAATATAGAACAGCTTCTGGAGTCGTATTTTGAAGGGACAACGTCTCTTGCCGATGAACAAATATTGCGAAATTATTTTGCAACAGATTTAGTTGACGATAGTTTGAAACAATACAGTTCGCTATTTAATGCGATGACGGTTTCAGCTTCCGAAACATCAACTACAACTTTTACAGTGCCAGTAACCGAAAAAAAACCATTTAACAAATGGTGGTTATCTATAGCAGCATCTATAGTAATAGTTTTAGGAGTTGCAGGGTTTGTTTTCTCAGAAAACTCACTTACTCAAGAAGAACAGAAAGCGCTAGCAGCATTAAAACAAAGTAAAGAAGCGATGCTTTTACTTTCTAATAATTTACAAAAAGGAACAAGTCAATTACAGCTTGTTGAAACATTTAGTAAAACCAAGAATAAATTTTTAAAATAATATAACACTTAAATACAAAAACTATGAAAAAGATAACACTAATACTCGTTTTATTGATTGCTCCTTTAGTAGCAATGGCACAAAGCCCATTTGATTCGTTTGAAAATGACAAGGACGTTTCGTCTGTAGTTGTTACAAAGAATATGTTCAAATTATTGAGCAAAATGGATTTAGATTCTAATGATCCTGAAGCTAAGGAATACCTTAATATGGTAGATAACTTAAATGACATTAAAATATATACAACAGACAACCCAACAGTCGCTGCAAAAATGTCTAGTACTGTTGCTAGCTACATTAAGTCTAATGGTTCATTAAGTGAATTAATGCGTGTAAAGAGCGATGGGCAAAATGTGAAGTTTTATTCAAAAGAAGGTAAAAATGAAAATTTTGTAAGTGAATTATTAATGTTTGTTGACGGGGTAAATGAAGGGAAGCCTATGACTGTGGTTATGAGTATTTCAGGAAACATTGACTTAAAGCAAATAGGGAAATTAGCTGAACAGCTTAATGTACCAGGAAGCGAAGAGCTTAAAAATATTAAGAAGGAAAAATAAATTCCAGCTTTATACTACTAACCATTAAACCATAAAACATGCAAATAATTGTAAAATATACCGTAGCAGCAGCAATTGCGCTAATCTCACTAATAAGTTGTGATGGAAGTAAATCATTGCAATCATATATTGTAGATAAACAAGAGGACGATCGTTTTATGAAAGTTGATCTTGCAACAAGTTTATTAGCTAATTTAGATTCAATTCCATCAGACCAAAAAGAGGTATTGAACACTGTTAAAAAAATGAATGTTGTAGCTTATCCTAAATCTGAAGGAACAGATGCAGATTACAAAGTTGAAAAAGCAAAGCTTGATCTTATCTTTAATCAAGAGAAATATAAAGTTTTAGGTTCATTTAAGTCAAATAACCAAAATATGAAACTTATGTATTTAGGTGATGAAGAAGCTATTGATGAAGTTATTGTTTATGGAAGAGATGACGAAAAAGGCTTAGCTGTCTTTAGACTTTTAGGAGACAAAATGAATCCAGCTTCTATGATGAAGTTAGCTGCTAATCTTGAAGATGGTGATCTGAATTTATCTCAACTTGCAGGACTAGAAGATATATTCAATAAAAAGTAAAATAAAATCATATCTCATTAAAGCCTCCTATATTAGGGGGCTTTTTTTATGTCGTTTAATTGAAGCTACTATTAGTATCTTTATCAAATGAATTTAATTAGTTTGTTGTCACGTTTCTTTATAATTACTTCATTAATATTCTTAAGTAATTGCTCATCAGCAGTACCTAGTATTGTACAGACAGATGAGAATAATATTCCTAAAACAGTGCCATCTACCGCTATACCTAAAAATGTACCAATAGCGGGATCTACAATGCAAGAGATTAATGCATCGGTTTATGGTTGTAAAGGTGATGGAGTGCAGCTAAATGATTTTTCTTTAAGCGGAAATGTGCTAACGTCAAGTTCAGCTAGTTTTAGTTCATTAGATACTGGTAAAACGGTTAGTATAGCAAATGCTGGTGAAAATGGAGAGCATTTGTTAAGTACAATTAAAACAATAATTTCTCCAAATAAAGTGTTGCTAACAAATAAAGCAGCT
This sequence comes from Patiriisocius marinus, assembly GCF_008974325.1. GTDB lineage: Bacteria > Bacteroidota > Bacteroidia > Flavobacteriales > Flavobacteriaceae > Patiriisocius > Patiriisocius marinus. The sequence continues at coordinate 320,375 of NZ_BKCG01000002.1, forward strand.
TCAAATGTTTTAAACGTAATGGGTAGTTATGGAACAGATAATATACGTTTTATTCAGAAAGCAGTCGATGCTGCAATCGCGCAACAAAAAACACTACGATTTGATCCAGGAGTATTTTTAATTGGAGATTATAATATAAACACAAAAACTTCAGTCATAAAAATAGCAATAAATAATCCTGGTGATAATGTGGTTATTGTAGGAAGTGGTAAACACAAAACTATTTTTAGAGAGCTTGATGGAAAAACGCAACGAAAAGGTAGGTATACTAAAATATTTTATCATTATTTAAAAGACTCTCCTAATGTAGGTGCTATAGTGCTGAGTGATTTTTCTTTAGATAAAAATGGACGATCACTAACTAAAAACCCTGAAAGTATTTATACCTGGGAACAAGCACACGCTTGGTCTTGGGCTGGGCATAAAAATGGTGCAGAATTTATTGATAGTATACATATTTCGAATATTGAGATAGTTGACAAAATAGGAGGAGGGATTAATTTTTCGTCAAGTGGTACAAGGGTAAATCACTTCACTCTTGAGAAAATTTCTGAATCAAGATTTAAAAGCAATACCAATGAAGTATTTTATGCGGCAAGAGGCGATCTGGAGATTAGTTGTTTTAGCGATGATATAGTTATAAAAAATGTAGATTTAACCTATGTACAATTGGAGCCAGTTAGATCTAAAAAATCAACTTTAGAAAATAATAGATATTGTGAGGTGACAGACAGTTCAATTGATACTATTGAATATACAGAAGATGGAATAGAAGGTTTGGGTGTAAATGTCTTGAAGATGAACAATATTACTACAAAAAACTTCAGAAATCATGGTGTTGAGTTTTTAGTAGAGAATAGTACTATTAGTGCACCACATACCATTAATAGTATAAATGGGAATTTTGTAAACTGTAAGTTTTTATTAAAATATGATGCTTCAGAAAACAAGGTAAAGCCTATAAATGCTACTTATTTTAGAAATATTTCTAGCAATAATTCTATAACATTTTCTAATTGCGAGTTTATAATTGATAGTGAATTAACTACTATCAAACCGAAAGGTTATGCGCTTTTCTCAAGTAGTAAAATAAGCGATATATTGATAAACGAAATAACAGTTGACAATTGCACGTTTGACAAACGATTACAAAGTAGTATTAACGCTTATGCGAACGGTAAATGGACGATTAAGAATTCTACTTTAGCAGGGAGTAGTGTAGCTATTCAAGCAGGAGGATATGAAGAGTATTATAGCGAGGTTAATTTAAGTAATAATAATTATTCTCAAGTTTTAGATAACGCTAAACTACTTAACATAAATAACCATAATTCTTTATGGAAAGTAAAAGGTTCAGAAAAAAACAAAAACTTTTCCTCTAGAATTATATCCAAAGGAAAAGTGGGAAGTTTAAAAAATCAAAATACTTTAAAAATAAATTAGATTCCTGTATAGTTAGCAGGAGTAATAACTCTCATTTCAGCTTTTAATTCTTCTGAAATATCAAGTGTTTCGATAAAGTCTGCTATAGATTTTTTTGAAATTGCTTCATTAGTTCTTGTTAAGCCTTTTAACGCTTCGTAAGGATTTGGGTATGCTTCTCTTCTAAGGATAGTTTGTAATGCTTCAGCAACTACAGCCCAATTTTTTTCTAAATCTTCGTGAAACTTAGCTTCGTTTAATAATAATTTATTCAATCCTTTTAAAGTAGATTGAAATGCAATTAATGTGTGACCAATTGGTACACCAATATTTCTTAACACTGTACTATCCGTTAAATCACGTTGTAATCTACTAATAGGAAGTTTCGCAGATAAGTGTTCGAAAATAGCATTCGCAATTCCTAAATTACCTTCGCTATTTTCAAAATCAATAGGATTTACTTTGTGTGGCATTGCGCTACTTCCTATTTCACCTTTCTTAATTTTTTGCTTAAAGTAATCCATAGATACATACGTCCAGATATCTCTATCAAGATCAATAAGTATGGTGTTAATACGTTTTAGGCAATCAAATAATGCTGCCATATGATCGTAATGTTCAATTTGAGTTGTAGGGAAAGAGTGGTGTAAACCTAAAACTTCCTGTACAAACGTAGCGCCAAAATTTTTCCAATCTATTTGTGGATATGCAACATGGTGTGCATTGAAATTTCCTGTGGCACCACCAAATTTTGCTGCGCTTTTAATATCGTTAAGCAAATCAAACTGCTCTTTTAATCTAACAACATATACATTTATTTCTTTTCCTAAACGAGTAGGAGAAGCTGGTTGTCCGTGCGTACGAGCTAACATAGGTACATCTGCCCATTCAGCTGCTAATTCCTCTAATTTATTTTTAACTTCAAAAAATTGAGGAACATATGCATCATTCATAGCATCTTTCAATGATAATGGAATGGCTGTATTGTTAATGTCTTGAGAGGTTAATCCAAAATGAATAAACTCTTTGTATTGTTGTAAACCAAGATTGTCAAACTTTTCTTTTATGAAATATTCAACAGCTTTTACATCGTGATTTGTAATTTTTTCAGTGTCCTTAATTTTTTGAGCATCTTCCGTTGAAAACTCTGTATATAAAGCACGAAGTTTAGGGAATAATGTTGTGTCAAATTCTGCTAGCTGAGGTAAAGGAATATTTACTAAAGCGATAAAATATTCTACTTCAACTTGAACACGATATTTAATCAATGCTTCTTCAGAGAAAAAAGGAATAAGGCTTGAGGTTTTAGACGCGTAACGTCCGTCAATAGGAGAAATGGCTTTTAAAGCTTGGGTTGACATAATTGGTTGTTTTAGTGGTTTTTCTGATACGTTATATTTCAGAAAATAAAGATGCAAAGATACTATTTTAGAGTGATTAGGTGTTCCGTTTATAAGCCTTTCTTTTCAAACTTTTCTATTTGTTTTAAAACCGATTTTCCTCTGGCTTTATAGGCAGGTTGCTCCTCGTGTATATTTTGTAAAATTATTGATTTTAATTCTGGATGTATCCATTTAAACTCAGTTCCAAGGTAGACTAAAGATGTCATTCCATAAACCTTGCAAGCAACTTTTTGATCTGTAATAAACCAGTCAAACATGCAGTTTACCCATTGTTGTTTATGCATTGGGGTAATCGTGTTTATAAGTGCTTCATCTTTGTCTTTGTAATAAGAAATTGCAAGCATTTGGCAAATTTTAGCAAGAGGTCTCAGAGCTTGATCTTTTTTTGTGAGTGGTAGTTTGGTAAAAAATTCATCTAAATGAGGATGTAGCAACGCTAATCGTTCGGCACAAACAAATTCTAAAATCCAAGTTGCTTTATAAGAAATACTACTCGAATCATTAAAGCATAGTGCAAGTAACTCTGGAAAAGACCCAGGGTTGTCTAATACCCATTGCGCTAAATCTAGCCTAGACTTCCTGTACGCTTTTAGTGTGGTTAATGATGTTGTTAAATAAGATTCCATTGTTTAAAGTTTCAGAAAAGAGATAGCTTTTATTACTCCGCTAGTCGCATTTTCTGCGATAATATGAATTTTACTTGTAGGAGAAATAGCTGGGTTTGGGTCAATATATACTGTTTGAGCACTTTCTTTAGCATACTGTATTAGTCCAGCGGCTGGATATACTTGCATTGACGTACCAATAATTATTATTGCATCAGCACCTTCTACAACTTCAGCAGCGTTTTCAATAAGGGGTACAGCCTCTCCAAACCAAACAATATCTGGACGCATTTGATGGCCGTTAGGACAAAGATCACCTATCAGTATATCATTATTAATTTCTATAGAATACGATTCGTCTTTGTCACTTTTAGCTTTAAGTAATTCGCCGTGTAAATGCATTACTTTTTTACTACCAGCACGTTCGTGGAGGTCATCCACATTTTGTGTAATTACTATAACTTCATGAGTTTGTTCAAGTGTAGCAATAGCCTTGTGCGCTTCGTTAGGTTCAACCTCTAATAACTGTCTTCGTCGTTGATTGTAAAAGTCAAGTACAAGGGCGGGATTTGCTTCAAACCCTTGAGGGCTAGCAACGCTCATTACATCGTGACCTTCCCAGAGGCCGTTACTGTCTCTAAAAGTTTTCAAACCACTTTCTGCTGAAATGCCCGCACCTGTTAAAACTGCTATCTTCAAAGCTTAATATTTTTGATTAATTTAGCTAAAAATAACCATTTTGGATCAAGCATTACACGACTACCTTAAAACTTTTTTAACCGAAAGACGACTCAATTTATTTGAGCGAATTCTATCACAACGTACTAGGCATTTTACTGTTGTTACAGAGGATGTGTATCAACTACATAACACAAGTGCTGTAATGCGAACTTGCGATGTATTTGGTGTGCAAGATTTACACGTTGTAGAGGAAAAGCTTGGAAAAAGCATTGATAAAGAAATTGCAATGGGTGCTCAAAAATGGGTTAATTTAAACCGAAGTACAAGTATAAAGGCTTCGCTAGAATCGTTGAGAGCTCAAGGATATCAAATTGTCGCAACCACCCCTCATAAAAACGCAACCTATTTACATGACTTTGACGTAACTAAAAAAAGTGCTTTTTTCTTTGGTACTGAAAAGGAAGGGTTGAGTGAATATGTATTAGAAAATGCAGATAGTGCTCTAAAAATACCGATGTATGGATTTACTGAAAGTTTAAATATTTCAGTTTCGGCAGCTATTATTTTACAAGATGTAGTAACTCGTCTACATCAATCCAATGTGAAGTGGGAATTATCTGAAATCGAAAAACAAGAACTTACTTTACAATGGATGAAAAACACTATTAAAAACCCTGAAGAAATCATCGATAGATATTATGAAGATTTAGATATAGGGGTTAATGAAAAAGAGCAAAACTCAAATAATTAAAATTTCAGAATACTTAAAAGTATCTTTTACCCAAATAATAACCTAAATGAACAAAAAACAAGAACGTACGTTAGTATTTGCAACCAATAATTTAAATAAATTAAAAGAGGTGCAATTACTATTACCATCACATATTAAACTTTTAAGTTTAAAAGATATTAACTGTTTAGTTGATATTCCAGAAACGGCAGATACTATAGAGGGTAATGCAATATTAAAAGTAGCATATATATCTAATCATTATGGTTATGATTGTTTTGCTGATGATACAGGATTAATAGTAGATGTTTTAAATGGTGAGCCTGGTGTTTATAGTGCGCGTTATGCAGGTGAAAATGCTACATCAGAACAAAATATAGATAAGTTACTTACTAATTTAGCAGACAAAGAGAACAGATCAGCAAGATTTAAAACTGTTATTGCGCTACATTTAGGAGTAACCCACGTATTATTTGAAGGTATTTGTGATGGCTCTATTACAAAGGATAGACGTGGAGATAAGGGTTTTGGATATGATTCTGTTTTTCTTCCAGAAGGTAAAGATGAAACTTTTGCTCAAATGACATTGGGCGAAAAAAGTGAAATTGGACATAGAGGCAAGGCTATGCGCCAGTTGATAGCCTATTTTTCTTAATTTAAAAAGTTTTGAAAGGATTAAAAATCATTTAAATGACTATTTAATAGTGTTGTGTTAATAATTAGCAGTACTTTTGCAGCTTCGTAGAGAGAAATTTCTACACAAATTCCTCAGGGAGAGGTAGTGCAAAGTGAAGTTCGTAGGTATATGTATATCGCTTCCCATAGCACATATAACATATACTTAAATTAAAAAATGACCGCATTTAAAGCATTAGGTCTTGATGAGCAATTGCTCCAAGCCATTACAGACATGGGTTTTGAAACCCCATCAGAAGTTCAAGAAGAAGCAATTCCATTATTATTAGACGAAGACAGAGATCTTGTTGCGCTAGCGCAAACTGGAACTGGAAAAACTGCAGCCTTTGGTTTCCCAATGTTGCAAAAAATTGACGTTGAAAGTAGAACTACTCAAGGACTTATATTATCTCCTACACGTGAGTTGTGTATGCAGATTACTAACGAAATGAAAGCTTACGGTAAGTACAAAAAAGGACTTAACGTTGTCGCTATTTATGGTGGTGCTAGTATTACAGACCAAGCACGTAACATTAAAAAAGGAGCACAAGTAATTGTAGCAACTCCTGGCCGTATGAAAGATATGATTAGCCGTCGTATGATTGATATTTCTAAAATTCAGTACTGTGTACTTGATGAAGCAGATGAAATGTTAAACATGGGATTCTATGAAGATATCACTGAAATTTTATCACACTCACCAGAAGAGAAATCTACTTGGTTGTTTAGTGCTACAATGCCAAAAGAAGTTTCTACAATAGCTAAAAAGTTTATGCACGACCCTCTTGAGGTGACTGTAGGTTCTAAAAACGTAGGTTCTGAAAATGTAGAGCACGAATATTTTATCGTTTCAGGTAGAGACCGTTATCCTGCATTAAAACGTTTAGCAGATGCAAATCCTGATATCTTTTCAGTAGTATTCTGTAGAACAAAGCGTGATACACAAAAAGTAGCAGAGCAATTAATTGCAGATGGATATAGCGCAGGAGCAATCCACGGAGATTTAAGTCAAAATCAACGTGATATTGTAATGAAGCAATTTAGAAATCGCCAAATCCAAATGTTAGTAGCAACTGATGTTGCTGCACGTGGAATTGATGTTGATGATATTACTCACGTAATTAATTATCAATTACCTGACGAAATCGAGACATACACTCACCGTAGTGGACGTACAGGTCGTGCAGGTAAAAACGGAATCTCAATGGTTATTGTAACTAAAAGTGAGGTACGTAAAATTAAAGGTCTTGAAAAGAAGCTTCAAAAAGCTTTTACTAAAAAAGATGTTCCTTCAGGAATGGAAATTTGTGAGAAGCAATTAATGCATCTTGCAAACAATATAAAAGCGACTGAAATTAATCATGATATAGATGCATATTTACCTCAAATTAATGCAGCTTTAGAAGATTTTTCTAAAGAAGAATTAATTAAGAAGTTTTTCTCTGTTGAGTTTACACGTTTTTATAACTACTATAACAAAGCAAAAGATATTAACCAATCTGCAGGTCCTGATCGTGAATATAGCGATGATACAGGTAGTACACGTTTCTTCTTAAATGTAGGAAATAAAGATGATTACGATTGGATGAGTCTTAAGGATATGTTGAAAGAAGTCTTAAACCTTGGTAAAGATGAGGTTTATAAAGTTGATGTAAAAGACAGTTTTTCATTTTTCAATGTAGATGAACAACATAAAGATTTAGTATTATCAGTATTTGCTGACTTCGAAATTGACGGTCGTAAAATTAATGTTGAAGAATCTACAGACAAAGGTCGTGGAGGTTCAAAAGGACGCGGTCGAAGTGGCGGCGGAGGTGGACGTAGTTACGGAGGCGGCGGAGGTCGTTCACGTGGTGGAAGAGATGGTGAACGTGGCGGTCGTAGCGGTGGAGGCTACAAAGGTAAATCTCGCAGTAGCGATGGTGGCGGACGCTCAAGAGGTGGAAGCAGCGAAGGTAGAAGTAGCGGAGGACGCAGCGAATCTCGTAGCGAAGGTGGTAAACCTAAGTTTTCAGGAAAAAGACGTGGAGGTTCTAGACCAGAAAGTGGCGGAACTGGCGGAAGACGTCGTAGAGGATAATTTTTTTTTTCAGTTTTAATGCTGAAATTTTAAATAAAGAAGCTCAGTTAACTTGTTTGTTAATTGGGCTTTTTTTTATTAGTTATTTGGTAGTTAGGATTTAAATTATTAGTTTTAAATTAAATAATAATGGCTCCCCATAATTAATAAATTTAAATTCTTTTTTATGAGGACACCTTTCGCACACCTTTCGCACACCTTTCGCACATTTTTTAGCACGTTATTTTTAGTCATTGCCAGTATGTCACTCTATGCGCAAAATAATGTTTTTTATAAAATAGAATTTAAAGAAGATCAAAGTGTTGAAATACTTAATACTTCTGTAAATAATGATAATACCTTAAGCATTACAACTGACAAAGCTAATTTTAATTCATTTATAACTGGCAAACCCATATACAAATTTGAAAAAGCGTTCCCGCTCTTTACAACACCTAGGTTACAACGTGTTTATCTTATTGAGGTTCCTGTAAGTTATAATATTACATCTTTTACTCAACGTACAGATGTAGAACAATTAGTACCTTACGAGGAAGAGGTGCCTATTTTATTATCAAACATAGAGCCTAATGATTATATCGAGAATTTACAAGAAGATAGACCAAATCCTTCACTAGATTTAATTAAAGCACCCCTTGCTTGGTCAATAACCACAGGAGACCCAAATATTTATATTGGTATTATTGATGGCGATTTTTGGACTGGACACGAGGAATTGCAAGGCAAAGTTATTACCAATCTTGATGATGAAAATCCAAATAGTAATTCTAACACAGCATTTAATTATCTTAAACACGGTACTCAAGTCTCTGCTGTTGCGGCAGGCAATACTGATAATGGGTTAGGAATGGCAGCAATAGGTTACAATACAAGCATTGTAACAGCTGATGATTTTGGCAGTGTCAATAGAGTAAAAGAAATTTCATTAATTCCAGGAGTAAAAGTTATTAACTGTAGTTGGATTAGACGATGTAGCTTTGATACATATGAGGATATAGCATATCAAGAAATTTTAGATAGTGGAGTATTAGTAGTTGCCGGAGCAGGAAATGGTCCCAATGGTGGTAGTTGTGGAGGAGGTCATGGATATGCTTACCCAGCATCTTATGACGCTGTAATTTCTGTAACAGGGGTAGGAAATAGGTACGATATTGGAGAAAATAACCCGTTGATAAATCCTCAGGGTGATTGGGATTTTGGTATAGTAAAATCTTGGTATGATTGTCATTATTACAATCCAGATAATATACCAGTGGGATCACTTACACATAATGATAAAGTAAATGTCAGTGCTCCGGGTCTTTTTGTGCAATTAAGTTCTATTGAATCACCTAGCATTCCTTTGACAGAGAAGTATGAATATGGAATAGGAACTTCAATGGCAGCTCCTTTTGTTTCTGGATTAGCTGCTTTAGTTTTTGCGGCAAACCCAAATTTAACAGCAGTTGAAGTAAAAGATATTATTGAATCTACAACAGATGATATATATCATATTCCACAAAACAGGAATGTAGATCCAAATTTAGATTTACATGGAAAATTAGGAACGGGTCGCATTAATGCATTTAGAGCAGTAAAAAAAGCTAAATGCTCAGAAGTAGCTTCACCCGAAAAAGATTGGGCAATGCAGAACTCTAGATATGATATGTTTATAGAACCTGATATTTATACAGATGAGGTTTTTTGGCAAAGTGAAGATATTTGGGTACGTAATACAAATGATGGACAACTAATACAAACTCATCAAAACCCAGAATTTGATCCTTCGGAACCTAATTATGCTTATGTTGAAGTAACTAATAATAGCTGTTGGGAAACGCAAGAAAATGAATTTACTACTGTTACACTTTATTGGGCAAAAGCAAGCACCTCACTTTCCTGGCCAAATAATTGGGACGGTTCTACTACAATCCCAAATCCAAACGGAGGAGCACCTATAGAATTGGGTGGCGTTGTTGGTACTATGCAAATTCCTAGTTTAAAAATTGGACAATCTAAAATTTTAGAATTTCCTTGGTTAATTCCTAATCCAGAGGATTATATAGATATTAATCCTAATCCTTGGCATTTTTGTTTACTTGCAAGAATTACATCTCACGATGACCCTATGGCAATAGCAGAAACTGATGCTATTACATTAAATGTTAAAAATAATAATAACTTAGCTTGGAAAAATACAACAATAGTCGATTTAAGAACTATGGTAGATGCAACAGTGGGTGGGGTTATTGCTATTGCAAATAATACTGATGTAGCTAAATCTTATATATTAGAATTAAGGCCAAAAGCAGATGAGTTAGGGAAACCATTGCATGAGGAAGCCGAAATTACGGTAACTTTAGATGCTAATTTATTGGCCGCTTGGCAGGGAGGTGGTAGTTTATCTCAGGATTTATCACTACAATTTTTAGTAAATAAAAAAACTGTAGATGGATCACTTGCACAATTACAGAATATTCAATTAGCACCTGGTGAAATAACAACCGCATATATCAGTTTTAATTTTCTTACTCAAGAATTAACCGATAAGAAAAAGTTTGTTTATGAAGTGGTGCAAAGAGATGCAGTAACAAATGAGATTATAGGTGGGGAAACCTATATAGTACGTAAAGATGAAAGACCAATTTTTACAGCAAATGCAGGAGCGGACAAAGAGATTGAAAAAAATGAAAATGTAACACTGCAAGCCTCAGTAATTGACGAGAATGCTACATATAATTGGTATGACCCACAAGGAACACTTATATATACAGGAACTGATTTTACACTTTCTCCAGATATTACAAAGAAGTATAAGTTAGAAATTATTTCAGATATAGATGGATTAAAAGATTATGATGAAGTTGAGGTTGTTGTAAATCCATATAAGATAGAATCTATTTCGCCTAATCCAGTTTCTAATGTTGCCACAATAGCCTATGATGCAGAACTAGCAAACTCCGCATATTTACGTGTTGTTAATACTAATACTGGTAATGAGTATAATTACATACTCGACATTAATGAAACCGAATACGTAATTGATACAACATTATTTACGATAGGTTCTTACGTGGTCGCACTTATATGCAATGGCGAATTTCAAACATCTAAAATTTTAGTTAAACAATAAAATCTCTTATTATGAAAAATATATTTTTAGTTTTGATAAGTCTGTTCTCTTTACAGCAGGTAGTGTCTCAAAATCCAGATCCGCAGTTGTTTGAAAATATTTGGTATTTAACTAGTTTGACTATCGAAGGTTCACCAATAGAATTTCCTGAAAACAGCGAGTTTACTCCACCAGATTTAAATTTTGATTTAAATAGTGGAGATGTAACATTATTTACTTGTAATTGTTATTGTCACGAAAGCGACGGCGTTTTATTTGTTTCAGGGTTTTTTACATTGCCAAATGGTTTACCTTTTTTAATTGATGTTGGTTGTCCTATTTCAGAAAACATGAATTTCCATGATATTTATTTCGATGATTTTTTTCAACATGAAATACCCGAAGTTAGCAATCCAATAGCCTATGAAATTTTAACAGATAGCGATGGCAATAAACAACTTACGCTAACCAACAGCAATGGAGATATTGCCGTGTATGGCGATCAGTTATTACTTACTTTAGAAAATACGGCAGCTACTTTTTCACTAGTTACAAATCCTGTACAAAATAATTTAGAGTTACAATTTCCAAATGCTACTCAAAACCGAGCTGTGCAGATTTATGATATTACAGGGAAATTGGTTAAGTCAACAACTTCAAACCAAGAGACTAATTTAAAATTTGATGTTTCTGTATTAGAAGGTGGAATGTATTTAGTAGTTGTTGCTGAAGGAACCAAAAAAAGTATTCGTAAATTCATAAAAAGATAAAAATATAGTATTTTAATACTAAAGCCCATTCAATTTTAAATTGTCTGGGCTTAATTTGTATCTTAAAATTTCAGCAGAAATTAGAACCACATTAAAATTTCCGAAGAAATCATCGCTTCATCGAAACTTTTGCACGTTATTATCGTCTATATAATTATATTTACAATTCTATCTTATGAAAAAACTTCTATTTTTACTTTTAATTACCATCCCTGTTTTAAACATACAGGCGCAAGACATTATTTCTATAAAAGGAAAAGTGGAAAACGCTGCTGATGATAAGGTGCTAGAAAATGTGAATATTGTAAACCTTAATCAAGTTTGGGGTGCTACAACTGATAAAGAAGGAGATTTTGAAATTAGAGCAGCCGTAAATGATACGTTGTTTTTCTCGTATTTAGGTTTTAAATCTATTCGTGTAAGAGTTACAAATGATTGGGTTGCATACGGTGAAGTTAAAGTGAAAATGACGGAACTTGGGATTGCACTTGAAGAGGTGTTGATTAAGCCAGTTACGCTTACAGGTTATGTAGAAGTTGATGCTCGTACTATTCCTATTTATGATAATTACCGCTACCGTATTGAAGGTATAGGAAGTGGATATGAAGGTGGTTCATCACAACCAGGTGCTGTAAATAAAGTGTTAAGCGCTATTTTTAATCCAGCCGATTTCCTTTATAATGTTTTTGGTAAACGACCAAGGCAGATGAAAAAACTGCGACAAATGAAAGAGAATGACGAAATTAGAAATTTACTAAACAGTAAGTTTGATAGAGAAACTTTAATGGCTGTTTTGCAATTAGAACGTTTAGATATTGACGAAATATTAAATAATTGTAGCTATTCTTCAGATTTTATTAAAACGGCTAATGATCTTCAAATCTTAGATGCAATAAGCGAATGCTACGAAGAGTATCGTGTTTTAAATCGCGATAAGTAATCTTATAATTTTCATAACGCTAAGCATTAGCTTATGCGATTTTATTATATTTCGCTATGGAACAAATAATAGCGAGACAACGTACCTTTTTCAATACACAAGCTACTAAGGATTTGAAATTTAGAATAACGCAACTTGAAAAGTTAGAGCGAATTTTAAAAAATAATATCCCAGCTTTAGATGATGCGATTTTCAAAGATTTTAAAAAGAGTGCTTTTGAAAATTATCTAACCGAGTTGGCTTTATTATTCCACGATATTAAAGATGCTAAAAATAACCTTAGACGTTGGTCTCGAAAACGAAAGGTATCTACAAACATTACTAATTTTCCTGCAAGTAGTTATATTATTCCTGAACCTTTAGGGGTTTGTCTTGTAATGGGCGCTTGGAATTACCCTTATCAACTTTCATTTGCTCCAGTAATAGCAGCAATAGCAGCGGGTAATACAGTTGTGTTAAAACCTAGCGAATTACCCTCAAACACCTCGGCGATAATTGCAAAGCTTGTAAACGAAAATTTTGATCCTAAGGTTTTTAAAGTTGTTGAAGGAGGAATTCCCGAAACAACGGAGTTGTTAGAACAAAAATTTGATAAAATATTTTTTACTGGAAGTACTAAAGTTGGTACAATTGTCTACAAAGCTGCAGCCAAGTATTTGACTCCTGTAACGTTAGAGTTAGGGGGTAAGAGCCCTGCTTTTATTTTGAAAGATGCTAACTTAAAAATGGCGGCAAAGCGATTAATTTGGGCTAAATATTTAAATGCTGGACAAACGTGTATAGCTCCAGACTATGTTTTAGTTGACAATAACGTAGCATCTAAATTTCTGGAATATTGCAAAGCCGAAATTTTAAAGGCTGATTACTCGTTCGATAATGGAAATTTTCTTCAAATTATCAATGATTCTAATTTTGATAGGTTGACAAGAATGCTAGATATTTCTAAAATTTATCACGGTGGAAAAACTGATAAAGCCGATAGATATATAGAGCCTACAATATTGAACAATGTCTCGTTTAATGATGCTTGTATGCAAGAAGAAATTTTTGGTCCCATTTTACCAATCATAGCCTATGACAATTTAGACGACGTATTTCCAAAAGTAAGAGCGCTTTCAAAGCCATTGTCTTGTTATATTTTTACAAGCAGTTCTAAAACTAAAAAACGTTTAATGAATGAGTTTTCATTTGGTGGTGGAGCAATTAATGACGCTGTAATGCATATTTCTAATTCTAATTTACCTTTTGGAGGTGTAGGTGATAGTGGAATAGGGAATTATCATGGTGAGGCTGGTTTTAAAGCTTTCTCTCACTATAAAAGCATTCTTGATAAACCAACTTGGTTAGAACTTCCATTAAAGTACAGTCCATACTCTAAAGGTAAGTTATCACTATTAAAACGCTTAATGAATTTCTAAATTTATGCTTCAAACTGTAGTACATTACTCGCTTCATTTTATTGCGCCCATTGCAATAGGTTACTTTTTCTTTCCTAATCATTGGGTGAAAGTGGTATTGATACTTTGGGCAACGATGTTTATTGATTTAGACCATCTATTAGCGTCACCAATTTTTGATCCAAATAGATGTAGTGTTGGTTTTCACCTATTACATAGCTATTGGGCTTTTGCTTTTTATGTTTTATTCTTGTTTTTTAAGAAGACCCGAATAATTGGTATAGGTTTAGTAATGCACATTTTGACTGATGCGCTAGATTGTTACTGGATGGGTTTACCGTTGCTTTAGAGTAATTATTTAAGGTTTATTGATGGTGATAAGGTTCATTTCTAAGTATTGTAAAACCTCTATATAATTGTTCAATAAAGAAAGGGCGCACCATTTGGTGGGAGAATGTCATAGAGGATAACGATAACTTACCATTTGCTCTACTGTAAATTTCTTCACTAAAACCATATGGGCCGCCAATTACAAAGACAAGATTTTTTAAACCGCTATTCATTTTCTTTTGAAGAAATTTTGAAAAACCTACAGAAGTATAGGTTTTACCATTTTCATCAAGCAAAATTATAGTATCACTATTTTCTACTCTTTTTAATATTTCATCACCCTCAGCAACTTTTTGTTGTGATTCACTTAAGTTTTTGGAATTTTTAATATCAGGAATAATTTCAAATGTAAAATTGATGTAGTGTGATAGACGTTTTATATACATATCAGTAAGTTCGATTATGTTTTTGTCGTCTGTTTTTCCTATAGCAAAAAGGGTGACCTTCATAGAATTTTTTAAAATTCAAAAATAGTAAGATATTTAAGATGTAAAATAAAATAGTACAATTTCTAAATCGTTCAAATTTAGGTTAAAAATTAGTGTTGTATGATTATGGTGTGCTTGCGTTTTTTTAACTTAGCAGAAAATAGATTCAGATGATTTCAGAAAAACAATTTAATAAGGAAATTGGAATTATTATCGCAAATGCGATTAGAGAAGATGTGGGTGATGGTGATCATAGTTCGCTTGCTTGTATTCCAGAAGATGCGACTGGTACGGCAAAGTTATTAGTTAAGGAAGATGGAATAATTGCAGGAATAGATTTTGCTTTGCAAGTATTTGATTATGTAGATCCGGGTCTAGAAATAGATGTGAAAATTAAGGATGGATCTCACGTTAAATACGGTGATGTATGTTTTTATGTTTCGGGTAACTCTCAATCTATTCTTAAGGCTGAGCGCTTAGTTTTAAACGCGATGCAACGAATGAGTGCTATTGCAACTAAAACAAATAAGTTTGTAAAATTACTGGAAGGGACTGGAACTAAAATACTTGATACTCGTAAAACTACACCTGGAATTCGCGCTTTAGAAAAGTGGGCTGTTAAAATTGGTGGTGGTGAAAATCACCGTTTTGCTTTGTATGATATGATTATGTTGAAAGATAATCATATTGATTTTTGTGGTGGTGTTGTTAAGGCAATTGAGCAGACCAATGCTTATTTAGAAGAAAAGTCACTTGACATTAAAATTATAGTGGAAGCTCGTGATCTTGATGAAATTAAAAAGATACTAACTACAAAGGGTGTTTATCGTATTTTGATTGATAACTTTAATTATGAAGATACCCGTAAGGCTGTGGAATTAATAGGGGATACTTGTTTGACAGAATCTAGCGGTGGAATCACTCTGGATACCATTAGGCAATATGCTGAATGTGGTGTCGATTATATTTCAAGTGGAGCCCTAACTCACTCGGTCTATAACTTAGATTTGAGTTTAAAAGCTGTTTAATGCTAAACGGCGAAGGTCCTTTAAATAACAGCCCCGAGCCAGAGGGGGAGGAAATTAATATTCCTGTAGTTAAGCAACTAGTTCGCTTGAGTAAGCGTATTAGATTGCCAGGACTTGATGGTTTAACACTTTACGATTTCAACAACTTATACTTAGCTGGAATTGTAGAGGGAACTTTTTCACCTCGAGCAAGTTCTATTGCTTATAGTTTTTTTGTAGCTCTATTTCCGTTTTTGTTGTTTATTTTAAACTTGATACCGTATATTCCAATTGAGGGATTTCAAACAAGGTTTCTAATATTTATTGAGGATAATTTACCTCCTCAAACAGCCGATTTGTTTTACCCGGTTATTGCGGATATTGCTGTTAATCCTCGTGGTGGATTGCTATCCTTTGCTATTATTCTATCAATATTTTTAGCAGCAAATGGTGTAAATGCCATTTTTAGTGCTTTTGAGTATTCTTTTCACGTAACCATAAATAGAAACTTTTTTAAACAATATGGTATTGCTTTATTGGTCTCTATTTTTTTGGCATTGTTGTTGTTAATTACCGTTATAGTAATCCTTTATGGAGAATATCTGATCAATAATTTAAAAGGAAGAGCCTTTATTAGCGACGATGTTTTTTGGGTTTCGGCTTTACAGCTTTCGGTCTTTGTAGTAATGATTTACATTGTGATAGCCACATTATACTATTTTGGTATAAAAGAAGGTAGAATGTCAAAATTCTTTTCTTTGGGTGCAATTATCACGACATTAATGTTTATGCTAACAACCTATTTATTTGGTATTTACATTAATAATTTTTCGACATATAATGAGTTATATGGTTCACTTGGTGCACTTTTAATAATGTTGTTATATATTTGGATAAATAGTAATCTATTACTCTTAGGTTTTGAACTTAACTTGTCGTTACAGAAATTAAGGGGTAATCAAAACAATAGTCAATCTAAATTTAAACAAACAAAATGAAAAATTTTCTTTTATTAGCCATCGCAGTATTTACGCTTAATATGGCAACAGCACAAACCGAAGTTGGAGAAGTTACTATGCCAAATTCTCTTGAATTTAATGGCGAAAACTTAACGATGAATGGTGGTGGAATTCGTAAAAAAGCTATGTTTTTAAAATTGTATTCTGGTGCGTTATATTTACCTACTAAAAGTAAAGACGCAAAAGCAATTGTTTCAGCAGATGCAAACCAAGCAATTCGTTTAGTTATTACTTCAGGATTTGTTTCTAGCGAAGCTATGAGTGATGCAGTTGAAGAAGGTTTTGTTGCCTCAACTAATGGGAATACAAGTGGTATTTCTTCTGAAATAGCAAAATTTAAAAGCTTTTTTAGTGACGAAATAGTTGAGGGAGATACTTTTGATATTACATATCAAAAAGGTAAAGGAGCAGTTTGTTATAAAAATGATAAAGAGCTAGGAGCTATCAAAGGTCTTGAGTTCAAGAAAGCTTTATTTGGAATATGGTTAGGAGATAATCCAGCCGATTCAAAACTTAAAAAAGGAATGTTAGGTAAATAAGCCTAAAATTTATACAAGAATGTCTGGGATTGAAAACTTCAATTTCAGACATTTTTTAGTTTATTAATACTCAATTTAGATTTATGAAATCAATTATCACAATAGTAGCTTTGTCTTTATTAACTATTTCATCAGCATTTGCACAAGATGTTTTTGGAAAATGGAAAACTGTTGATGACAAAACAGGAGAGGCAAAATCTATTTTGGAAATTTTCGAGAAAGATGGTAAAGCATACGGAAGAGTCCTTGAAATACTAAATAAAGAACATAAAGATGATGTTTGCGAGGAGTGTGAGGGAGAAAACAAAGGCAAGCCTATTGAAGGCTTGGTGATTATGAAAGCATTAGAAAAAGACGATAATGAATGGAATGATGGAACCATTATGGATCCTGAAAGTGGAAAAGAATACAGCTGTTACATTAAATTACAGTCTAATGATAAATTAAAAGTACGAGGATATCTTGGTTTTGCGGCTCTTGGGAGAACTCAATACTGGTATAGAGTGCAATAATATATTTGTGCATAAATTATAAGATGGGCTGCCTCATAGTTGGGTAGCCTTTTCTATTTTTACTTATTAATAATCAAGATCAATTACATTGTATTTTATAGACGTAATACTTCCTATTCCTCTAAAGCAAACGTTTACGTATAGCGTTAATAAAGATGAAGCTGCTTTTTTGAAGCAAGGATTTCGTGTTGCCGTACCTTTTGGGAAATCAAAATTATATACAGCGATTGTCTATCAAGTTCATGATACTGCTCCTCATGGTTACGAAACAAAATCAATAGATCACATACTGGATGAAGAAGCAATTATTACAGCGTCTCAAATAAAGCATTGGGAGTGGATAGCTTCATATTATATGTGTACTTTAGGTGAAGTAGTTAAAGCTGCATTGCCCAGCGCATTTCTTCTTGAAAGTGAAACTATTATTAGCTTAGTTAAAGATAAAGTAGTTGAAGATACTTCTTTGAGAGACGAAGATTTTCTAGTGTATGAAGCATTACAACATCGTTCACCGTTAAATGTTGATGATGTAAAATCAATTTTAGATAAGAAAAATGTAGTACTTGTATTAAAGCGCCTACTTGATATTGGGGTAATTGAAGTTCAAGAAGAAGTTTATGAACAATATAGCCCAAAGTTAAAGAAGTATATTAAGTTAGCTCCCGCTTACGAAAAAGAAGAATCCCTAAAAGAGCTGCTAGATCAATTATCTCGAGCTCCTAAGCAGCGTGAAGTGCTAATGCAGTTGTTTATGTTGCAAGCTCAACTTAAAAAACCAGTGGGAATTGATGCATTGCTTGCAAAGAGTAATGCAAGCGCTAGTAGTGTAAAATCCTTAGTGGCTAAAAACATTCTTGAAGAATACTATATAAGAAAAGATAGAATTAATTACGAAGGTGAAGATGCTACTGAAGTTAAAACACTTTCCGATTCTCAAGAAACAGCATTACAAGAAATTATAACATCATTTAAACGGCACGATGTAACCTTATTGCACGGTGTAACTTCAAGTGGAAAAACAGAAGTATATGTCCGACTTATTGAGGAGCAGCTTAAAGCGGGTAAACAAGTGCTTTATATGCTTCCTGAAATAGCACTAACTACTCAGCTTATTTCACGATTACAACAATATTTTGGAGCTCAAGTGTCTGTGTATCACTCTAAGTACTCAATTCATGAGCGCGTAGAGGTTTGGAATAATGTATTAGCGCAAAAGGAAAAGGCTCAGATTATTATTGGAGCTAGATCTTCACTCTTCTTACCATTTCAGAATTTAGGTTTAATAATAGTAGATGAAGCGCACGAGCCGTCATTTAAACAGTATAATCCATCACCCAGATATCATGCTAGAGATAGTGCTATTGTTTTAGCATCACTGCATAAGGCTAAAACATTATTAGGTTCTGCCACACCTTCACTAGAAAGTTTTCATAATGCTGAATTAGATAAATACGGATTTGTAGAGCTGAAAAGGCGCTTCGGAAATGTGCTGTTGCCATCAATTGAATTAATTGATATAAAAGAAAAGCACAAGAAAAAATTAATGACTGGCCATTTTAGTGATAGATTGTTAGAGGAGATACACGAAACACTAAATAATAATGAGCAGGTTATCCTATTTCAAAATAGACGAGGTTTTTCGCCTATAGTAGAATGTAAAACTTGTGGAACTTCACCACAATGTCCTAATTGTGATGTGAGTTTAACTTACCACCAATATAAGCGCCAATTACGTTGTCATTACTGCGGTTATCATATGGCAATGTTAGTGGAGTGTAATGCTTGTGGAAGTGATTCAATAGATAGTAAAGGATTTGGTACGGAGCAAATTGAAACCGAGTTGCTTAGTTTATTTCCAAAACATTCAATAGCACGAATGGATCAAGATACTACTAGAGGTAAACACGCCTATGCTAAATTAATTGCTCGATTAGAAAATGAAGAAATCGATATTTTAGTAGGTACTCAAATGATTGCAAAAGGACTTGATTTTAGAAACATAGGCCTTGTAGGTGTTCTAAATGCAGATAACCTATTAAATTTTCCAGATTTTAGAGCTCACGAACGCAGTTTCCAACTTTTGCAACAAGTTGCAGGAAGGGCAGGGCGTACTCAAAAAAGAGGGAAAGTGCTTATTCAAACCTACAACCCACATCACACTATTTTAAAACAAGTGAGTGTTAATGATTATAGAGGTATGTATAAAGAGCAGTTAGAGGAGCGCTATCAATACAAGTATCCGCCTTATTACCGAACTATCCGAATTACCTTTAAGGATAAAAATTTAACTAAAAATGACCAAGCCGCATTGTGGTATACGCTTGCTTTACAGAAACAATTAGGTGCAAATGTTTTAGGACCTGAAGTTCCTCCTGTTGCTAGAGTTCGTAATAAATATATAAGTAACGTGTTGGTTAAAATCCCTAAACCGCAATCGTTAGCGAAAACCAAGGAGTATATTAATTCTGTTCAAAGAGCATTTAACCTTACAAAGGAATTTTCTTCAATACGCGTAAGTATAGATGTAGATAATTATTAGAGCGGAAGGTGTTTTTTGTTGAATATTTCAGAATAGAATACTGAAATATTAATATATAAAAAAACCGATTAGTGTTTCAACTAATCGGTTAGATAATATGCGATAATCTTTTTAACCTCTGCTGGTTGCAGCAAGAGCTTCTACAAGATCTGTTTTTCTATTTCTGCTTAAAGGTAGTTCTTCGTTATCAAGTTCAATAACCTTACTATTATAACGTTCCACTTTATCTAGATTAACAATATACGATTTATAAATTCTTAAAAAACGATCTTTTGGAAGCAAAGCTTCAAAAGCTTTCATCGTTGAAAGAACAACTAAAGCGTCGTGTTCAGTTACAAGTTTAACATAATCTCCAAGAGCTTCAATATAGCGTAACTCATTTAAAAATACTTTACGTTTTTTAAGGTTACTCTTAACGAATATGAAATCTTCATCATTAAATCCATCGTCATTTTTTAATTTGAAGTTGGTAACAGCTTTATGTACTGCGTTTAGAAAACGTTCTTTAGAAATAGGTTTTCTTAAATAATCAACAGCATCATAATCAAAAGCTTTGAATGCGTATTTTGTTTTACCTGTTACGAAGATAATTTGCGGCTTGTGTGTTAAATCATCAAGAAGGTCAAAACCAGAAAGAATAGGCATTTCAATATCTAAAAATATAAGGTCTATTTCAGTTGTCGCTAAACCCATTTTTGCTTCAATTGCATTGTTGTATTCAGCAACAAGGTTAAGAGCTGGGTGATTTTCTATCAACTTTACGATAGAAAGACGCTGAAGTGTTGAGTCATCAACGATAGCGCATTTTAGTAACGGTTTGTCCACGATTAAGTATGTTTATTAAAGCAATAATAGGTATTTTATCGATGAAATGCAACATTTCTTAATTTTAAACGCAAATTTGCACTTTTAATCTAGTTTTAAAAGTTAAAAAAGATATGAAATTCTTTTAGAGAATACGTTGTAGATTATTAATTATATAGTATTTTTGCACGCTCTTGGCAAAGTGCTAAGAGTTAAATAATCATTATTAATAGATTTTATATGAATCATTACGAAACTGTTTTCATCTTAAATCCCGTTTTATCTGAAGATCAGATAAAGGAAACAGTAAAGAAATTTGAAGATCTTCTTGTTTCTAAAGGTGCTAAGATGATATCCAAGGAAAATTGGGGGCTAAAAAAATTAGCTTACGAAATTCAAAACAAAAAAAGTGGATTCTACCACTTATTTGAGTACACATCACCAGGTGATGCTATTAACGATCTTGAGATTGCTTTCAGAAGAGATGAGCGTGTTATGCGTTACTTAACTGTATCTCTTGACAAGCATGCAATTGCTTGGGCAGAGAAAAGAAGAATCCGTGATAACAAAAAAACAGCATAAGCCATGGCAACTATTCAAGAACAAGCAAAAGGAAAAAAAGACGGAGAAATTAGATATTTAACTCCGCTTAATATAGAGACTTCTAAAGCAAAGAAATATTGCCGTTTTAAAAAGTCTGGTATCAAGTATGTTGATTACAAAGATGGTGATTGGTTACTAGGATTTGTAAACGAGCAAGGTAAAATTTTACCAAGAAGACTTACAGGTACATCTTTAAAATACCAACGTAAAGTTGCTGTAGCAGTTAAAAGAGCACGTCACTTAGCTTTAATGCCGTACGTAGCCGATTTATTAAAATAAAAACAAGATAGGAATATGGAACTTATATTAAAAAAAGACGTTGAGAATCTTGGTTTTGCAGATGACTTAGTTACTGTAAAGAACGGATACGGAAGAAACTTTTTGATCCCTACTGGACACGCTGTACTGGCTACACCTTCTCAAAAGAAGATGCTTGCTGAAACTTTAAAGCAACGTGCTTATAAAGAGAAGAAAATAGTTGAAAGCGCACAAGGAGAAGCTGCTAAATTAAACGCATTAACTGAGTTTAAAATTACAGCTAAAACAGGTGAAGGTAATAAGTTATTTGGATCAGTTACTAATGCTGATCTTTCTGAAGCTATTGCTAAAGAAGGTGTTGTAATTGAAAAGAAATATATCTCTATTGCTGGTGGTTCAGTTAAAACTACAGGTCAGTATGAAGCGAGTATTCGTTTCCACAGAGATGTAATCGTAAACTTTACATTTGACGTAGTAGAAGAAAAGAAATAATTTTCTACAACTATAATTTATATAAATCCTCTTTCAGAAATGAAAGAGGATTTTTTGTTTATTGGGATTGCTATTCTTGTTGATTCCTTATTTTTATAGAAAATAAGATACTTGATAACTTCTATAGATATAAATGCAGACTTGGGTGAAGGTGCTAGAGATGATGCTTTAATAATGCCATTGATTAGTTCGTGTAGTGTTGCTTGTGGTGGTCACTATGGTTCTGAATATACGATTTTGCAAACTGTTAAGCTGGCTATGGCTAATGGTGTTAAAGTAGGTGCACATCCATCTTTTCCTGATAAGGTGAATTTTGGTAGAAAGAAAATGAGCCTTTCACCTTCTGAATTAAAATCTACATTAAGTCTTCAATTAAATTCTTTTATTAAAGTTTGCAATGGTTTAGGGGTTTCTTTGAATCATGTAAAACCACACGGTGCATTGTATAATTTTGCTGCGATTGATGAGGCTACCTCTAAGATATTGGTAGCGTCAATAATGGAAACGGGTTTAGAGCCTGTTTTGTATGCACCCAAAAACTCAGTGCTTAGTTGTGTTGCTAAGGATTATTTGCCTGTGGCGTTTGAAGCTTTTGTGGATAGGCGTTATACTGATGATCTTCAATTGGTTTCACGAACTCTTAATGATGCAGTTATAAGTTCTCCTATTCAAGCTTTTGAGCAATTAATGTCTATATGCGCTGAGCAAAAAGTGCGTACTATTTCCGGTAAAACTAAAGATTTAGAAGCTCACACCTTCTGCGTGCATAGTGATAATCCTAATGCTTTAGAAATTTTAAATCTTATATATGAAGAGTTAACCCGATTACAAATTCATATAAAATGATGGACTTACCTAGGATACAGCGTTTTGGAGATAGAGATTTGCTGGTGGAATGGCGTTCAGTGATAAGTGATCATACGCATAGTTGTATTTTGGGGCTTGTAGAGTTTTTAAATTCATGCGATGATAAGGGTATTATAGAAGTTACTTCAACGTATTGTTCTGTTGCTATATATTTATCTAAAATGTCTAATATAGAGTTGGTTGGCTCGCTAGTGAAGGATTGGTTGGCTAAGGAGGTGAATTTTGTTGATTCGTTGCCAAAACGGATCATAGAAATTCCGGTTTGTTATGATCAGGTGTTTGGATTGGATTTAGAAGAAATGTCACAAGCTTTAGAGTTGCCTATTTCAGAGATAATACGAAGGCATACAGCTCCTTTCTATAGGGTTTATTTTTTAGGATTTCTCCCCGGCTTCCCTTATTTAGGTGGCTTAGATAATTCTTTATGTGTTTCAAGAAAAATTACACCACGAATATTAGTCGAAAAAGGATCCGTCGCTATAGGAGGTTGTCAGACGGGAATTTATACGTTCGATTCACCAGGTGGTTGGAATATTTTAGGTAAAACACCTCTGTCGATATTTGAAGTCTCTCACGATTCACCTGCTTTGTTATCTGCAGGAGATTTTATAAAGTTTAAATCAATTAGTAGTGAAGAGTATTTAAATATTGAAAGAAATATTAATAATGGGGTTTATAAAAATACTGCTAGATGATTGAGGTATTAAAGCCAGGACTGTATACTACTTTGCAAGACGGCGGGCGCTATGGCTTTCGGTCTATTGGGGTTCCTTTATCGGGCTTTATGGATAGAGCGAGTGCTCAATATGCTAATTATTTGGTTGGAAATGATATTAATGAGTGTGCGCTAGAATTTGTGGGTATCCCTCCAATGTTGCGATTTAATGTAGCTACCCAAATTGTTATAGCGGGTTCTAGTCAATCCATATTGTTAGATGGGATTTCGCGAAATAGAGGTGAAGTTATTATGGTAGAGAAGGGGGCTATCCTGTCATTCTCGTCAATTAAGGCCGGATGGAGGGGGTATATAGCTTTTAAGAACGGAATAGATTCTCAGGTATCTCTAAATAGTCAAAGTCAATATAAAGGCATTACAGAGCGACTTAAAATTGAAAAGAATGATGTATTGTCTTTAAAACTTGAGAATTTTAATTCTCGAGTTTTTAAAAAATATAAATATAACTCCAATTTTTATAACTTGAATATTGTTGAAGTTTATAAAGGACCGGAATTTGAGTTTTTGTCTCAAGAAGTTAAGCGGCAACTTTTAGAATCTACATTTACAATTTCGCCATCAAGTTATCGAATGGCGACTTTAATTGAAGAAAATATAAATGGCAAAATTTTAGATATAATTACGGCTCCGGTTCAACCAGGAACTATACAATTAACACCTTCAGGAAAACTTATAATTTTGATGCGAGATGCACAAACGAGTGGGGGATACTCTAGAGTATTTCAGTGTAGTGAAAATGCTATAAATTTACTGTCTCAAAAACGACCTAAAGAGCAAATTATTTTTAAACTTAAGTCTTATGGTATTTAGTTCTTACCATGTTTAATCTTACAATTGTTTTAATAATTTAAAAGTTGCGAAAGTCAAAAAATTAGAATATTAAAATATTTTAGCCTAATCTAAAAATTATCATTAAAAGATTAGTTTCTAATTATTTAACTGTGATTATGTTAAGTTATTGTTTAGATATTGATTTCCAGACATTATCACTAGGAACTGGTGCGGTAATAGTAATTTCTTCCTTTTTTACGGGATGGACAAAAGTGATTTTTCTTGCGTGAAGATGTATGCTTCCATCTTTATTGCTTCTGTCAGACCCATATTTTAAATCCCCTTTTATTGGACAATTTATTGATGATAATTGTGCTCTAATTTGATGGTGTCTTCCGGTTTCTAATTCTATTTGTAGGGCTGTAAAATTGTCTAGTTTTTTTAAAATTTCATAATGTAAAACTGCTCTTTTACTATCAGGAACTTCTTTAATATTTGCGTAACTTTTGTTCTGTTTTGGATTCCTTTTTAGAAAATGAACGAGTGTACCTTTTTTGTTTGGAGGATCGTTTTTTACCACTGCCCAATAGATTTTTTTAGTTTCTCTATCTGCAAATAATTTATTGAGTCGAGTTAATGCTTTAGAAGTTCGTGCAAAAATAATTACTCCACTAGTAGGTCTATCTAGTCTGTGAGCAACTCCTAAGTAAACAGCACCGGGTTTATCATATTTATCAGCAATATATGCTTTACCAACCTCTACAAGTGGTATATCACCTGTTTTATCGCCTTGAACAATGTCGCCTGGACGTTTGTTGACAATTAGTAAGTGATTATCTTCAAAAAGTACTTGAAGATTTTCTTTAGTGCTGTGGATGGTTTTTGTGTTGATGAGTTGCTAATTTAAAGGGTTAAGATATCTAAAAGATGTTTAATAAACGTCAAATGAGTGTTTAAAAAGCTTTGTAGGCTTTCTAAACACTCATTTTATAATTTTTTTTAAAAAATTAATATTGTTCTTTTTCACTTGGAAAATCACCACTTTTTACATCTTCAATATAATTTTGAAAGGCTCCCGTCATTTCGTTATAAAGATCTAAATAACGACGTAAAAACCGAGGATTGAATTCGTGTGTCATTCCTATCATATCGTGTGTTACAAGTACTTGTCCATCAACACCATTACCAGCACCAATACCTATAACAGGTATTGTTAAGCTATCAGCAACTTCTTTAGCAAGTTTGGCTGGGACTTTTTCTAAAACAATAGCAAAACATCCAGCTCTTTCTAATAGAAGTGCATCTTCCTTTAACTTTTCAGCTTCTTCTTCTTCTTTGGCACGAACGGTATAGGTTCCAAACTTATAAATACTTTGAGGTGTTAGTCCTAAATGCCCCATTACTGGGATACCTGCGTTTAGAATACGCTTTACAGATTCTTTAATCTCTTTACCACCTTCAACCTTTACAGCATGTCCACCACTTTCTTTCATAATTCTAATGGCAGAGCGAAGCGCTTCTTTAGGGTCACTTTGGTAGCTTCCAAATGGAATATCTACTACTACTAGACTTCGCTCTATAGCACGAACTACTGAAGCTGCGTGGTATATCATTTGGTCTAATGTAATTGGTAATGTAGTTTCGTGACCTGCCATCACATTTGATGCAGAATCACCCACGAGTATCACGTCAATACCTGCGCCGTCTACAATTTTAGCCATTGTAAAATCATATGCGGTTAACATAGAGATTTTTTCTCCACGTTTTTTCATATCAACCAAGGACTTAACCGTGATTCTTTTGTACTCTTTTTTTGCTACAGACATATATTAGTTATAAGAATGTAAAAATACTAAATTTGAGGGGTAACCTAATTTTTCTTTTATGAAGTTTCTAATGTTTATATTTCTGTTATTATTTAGTGTTCATATTTCGGCACAAAAATCTTTTTCTAAAGACGATGCAATTTTTGTGATTGATACGTTTTTTAATGGTTTTCATAAAGCTGATACATTGATAATGAAATCGGTAGTTATGGACGGTGCTATTTTACAAAGTGCATTTAAAAATAGAAAGGGAGTGGATGTTGTAGAAGAAACTAACTTCGGAAATTTTATAAATTCAATAGCATCTAAACCATCACACCAAGTTTGGAATGAAAAAATATTGGACTATATAGTTTCTATTGATGGAAACTTGGTACACGTTTGGACTCCTTATGAATTTTATTTAAATGGTGTTTTTAGTCATTGTGGTGCAAATTCATTTACAATCGCTAATATAAACGGTAGTTGGAAAATCATTCACTTAATTGATTCAAGAAGACGTGAAGACTGTAGTGAGTTTAAAAAGTAGTAGCAGTTATTATACTTTGATTCTTTTTGTAAGTAGGGGATTGCTTAAATAAAATTTCAAGTTGGTTTTCCCAATCGTTAGAGATTTTAAAATAACTAGAGTTCACTCGTGCCATAATAATATCGCAATCATTACATACGTGTTCTGAATAATCTAAGAAATAGTGTCCAAACTCGTGAAAAGCTACCACCTTTAATATTTCGGTATCAAGCATTGCTATCCAGTTTATAGCAATGGTGTGTATGTTGCCTGCTTCATCTCGTTGCACCATTCCTAAAACAGAACCATCTGGAGATGTTTTAAGATCTTCAACAATAGCTATTTTTTTAAGAGCGAATAATTTTTCGTGATATTCTATACCGTAACTATCACAGAGTTCAAAAAAGTTATCTAATAATGGCTTTAATCTACCATCAATAGAGACCTCTTGGGCACTTGAGTTTAAAACTGAAAAAATAATTAATAGTAGTAGCAAAGCTCTTCTCATAAACACATAACTTTATGAATCAATAAATTGATAATAATGATTCTTGTTAGTAGAAAAGTAGCTTTATAGCATAAAAATTGTTAATATATTATTTAAATAACAAAACTTACGGCTTTATATTGTAGTGTGAGAAATTATTTAGAAAATCAACAATCACTAATGTTTACTTGAACGGCAAGTCCTCCTTCGCTAGTTTCTTTATATTTTGAGGTCATATCTTTAGCGGTTTCCCACATTGTAGCGATTACTTTGTCTAAAGGTATTTTAACGTCATTGGGATCTCTATCTAGTGCCATTTCGCAAGCATTAATAGCTTTTATAGCTCCCATAGCATTGCGCTCAATGCAAGGAATTTGAACTAAACCAGCGATAGGGTCACAAGTTAAACCTAGATGATGTTCCATTGCAATTTCAGCAGCGATTAATACTTGAGCAGGAGTTCCTCCCATTAGTTCGGTTAATGCACCAGCAGCCATTGCAGAACTTACACCTATTTCAGCTTGACAACCTCCCATTGCAGCACTAATAGTGGCATTCTTTTTAAATAAACTACCAATTTCTCCTGAAACTAATAGAAACTTTTTAATATGTTCGAAATCTGCTTTGTGGTTTTCAATAACTAAATAATACATTAAAACTGATGGTATAACACCAGCGCTTCCGTTAGTAGGAGCAGTAACTACACGACCTAATGAGGCATTTACTTCGTTAACTGCTAGTGCAAAAC
The DNA here is from genome assembly GCF_008974325.1 of Patiriisocius marinus. GTDB lineage: Bacteria > Bacteroidota > Bacteroidia > Flavobacteriales > Flavobacteriaceae > Patiriisocius > Patiriisocius marinus. Next base: position 348,703 of record NZ_BKCG01000002.1, read on the forward strand.
AAGTAACCCATTTTAATATTTGTCTGAATTTCACTTCAGTATTTCGAATAGATGTTATCCATTCGTATTTGTTAGAATATGACTTTGCACCCTTTAATGTTTCGTGTGTATCGTAAGCTCTTCTTCTCACGTTTAATCCACCAGGAAGAACTCCTTCAGTGTGGCAACCAATGTACATCGAATCTAACATTACATCCCAAATAGCTTTGAGTTTTGTGTCAATTCTATCAGGATCTCTTAAGGAAAGTTCATTTTTAAGAACTAATTCGCTGATTGTGATATTTTCAGCAGTACAATACTCTAGTATTTCAGTTGCTTTTTCAATAGGGAAAGGGAAGTTGTTGAATTTCTCAATCTGTCTTTTTTTTCTTGCACGTTCTTTTTGTATTACAAATCCACCTCCAATGGAATAATAGGTATCTCTAGTTTTTTTTCCGTTGCGTAACGTTGCTTCAAACTTAATTCCGTTAGGGTGAAACTCTAAAAAACTACGATTAAATTTGATGTTTTCTGAAATGTTAAATTCAATTTCTTTCTCGTTATTTAGTTTTAAAATATTGTTTAGTTTTAATTGATCAATTGCTGGTTGAATTGAATCAATTTCAACTGTAACGGGATCTGTACCCATTAACCCCATTATAACAGCAATGTCAGTCGCATGGCCTTTACCGGTTAGCGATAGTGACCCATACAAGTTAACTTGAACACTAGCAACTCCTGTGAAATTTTCACGTAGTTGTAGTTTTTTAATCCACATTTGTGCTGCACGCCATGGACCCAAAGTGTGAGAACTTGAAGGGCCTACGCCAATACTTAACATATCAAAAACAGAAATACTTTCCATAAAATATTATATAGCCACGCTTTAATATTGGGCACGTAAACGTACTAAAAAAAGAGAAGCTTTTAATTATAAAATTATAACCAAACTAGTTGGTTTTGCAACGTTATTTTTTGAGGGGCTATTACCTCTTTTTAATCGTATTTAGCGCTTATGTTCATTTTAAAATCCCATTTGTGCTGTACTTTAAGTACTTGTTCTATTATATCGCGAACACAGCCTTTTCCACCATTTTTGTGAGAGACATATTGGCTCATTGCTTTAATTTCAGGCACAGCATCCTGCGGGCAAACAGGTAAACCTACTAATTGCATAACGTGATAATCAGGAATATCATCACCCATATATAAAACGTTTTTTAGGTCAATATTGTTTTTAGCTACAAACTCATTGATTGTTTTAACTTTATCGTGAGTACCTAAATGAACATCTTTAATACCTAAACCTTCTAATCTTTTGCGTACACCTTCATTGCTTCCACCAGAAATAATACACATTTTAAATCCTTTATTCATTGCTTCTTTTAAAGCAAAACCATCTTTAACATTCATTGTACGGTACATCTCACCATTAGTTGTTATGTTGATACTTCCGTCAGTTAAAACACCATCAACGTCAAAAACGAATGTCGTGATATTGTTAAGTTTTAATTTATAGCTCATTTATTTATGTGTTTTATGAGTAGATTTATATTGTTATGAATAAATTATTCGAATCCTTCAACTTGGTTTCACTAATCATTATTACGTCTATTAATAATGCTCTTAGTTAAAAGTTCGTAGATTTCTTTATGATCTTTATTTTTTAATTGTCCTAAATGCCTTTCAATAGTTTTCTTGTCATTACGTTTAGCTGGTCCAGTTTGTGCTGAGGCAGGTGAAAGGCTCTGAACTTTATTTGCAGTTTCTTTAATTAAAGGTTTAAATAACTTAAAATCTAAGTTATGCTCTTTCATAATATCTTCGGAAATATGATATAGTTCATTTACGAAGTTATTTACAAATACAGCAGCTACGTGCATTTCGCTTCGTTCTTTAGATGAAATTTCACTAACATTTTTAGAAACTAAGTGACCTAATTTTTTAAGCAAGTTTAAATCTTGTTTGTTTTCAGCTTCTAAACAAACGGGTATTTCACTAAAATCTACGGTAGTCCCTTTTGAAAAAGTTTGTAATGGATAAAAAACACCTCTACGGTGTTTAGAGCTAATTTCATTCATAGAAACGCTACCTGAAGTATGAACAACTAGCTTATTTTCTAATGATAATGTATTAGATACTTTAGAAATTGCATCGTCTGGAACAGCTACTATGTATACTTCGGCAGTTTTATTTAATTCCGCTAGATCCACTATTCTTATAGATTCCAAAGGGTTAACGTTATCAAATTTCCGAGTAGAGAAAACTTGAATTAAGTTAATGCCTTTAGTACTTGTAAATACTCGAGCGAGGTGGCTGCCTACGTTTCCGTGACCTATGAGAACTACATCAATCATAGGGTCAAAAATACGTGAAATTTGTTTGAGAAATATACCTAAATAGCTCTTCCATTTTTAGAAACGTTAAAATGGGTATTTAGAAGCTTTCTTCTAGCTTGTTTCTTCTCTTTTAATCTCATTTTGTAGTATTTTTGCACAAAAATTTTTCGCATGCAAAAGAAACTGGCTTCCATCTTGTTCTCCACACGTTTAACCGCAGTTTTATTTATCACATTTGCTCTTGCAATGGCTGTGGGAACTTTTTTAGATGCTTCATCTGAAACTTCGCCAACTCCTTACTCAAGGGCTTTAATTTATAATGCTTGGTGGTTTGAGGCAATAATGATCATTTTCGTTATTAATTTTTTAGGAAATATTGTTCGATATAAAATGTGGAGTAAAGAGAAAGCAACAACGCTTATTCTACATTTAGCTTTTATATTTATATTAATTGGGGCCGGTATAACTAGATACATAGGCTACGAGGGAATTGTTGAAATTAGAGAGGGAGAAACATCTAATGTACTCTTAACTCAAAAAACTTATTTAGATACGTTTATTGATGGTAATTATGTTGTTGATGGACAACAACAGCGAAGAAAACTACCTCTAAAACACGTAGATTTTTCTGATAGATTAGATAATAGTTTTACTATAAACACTGATTATAAAGATATTCCAGTAACAATTAGATATAAAGATTTTATAAAAAATGCTAAGTCTGGAATCATTGAAGATGAAAATGGAAAGGGGTATTTGAAAATTGTAGAAGCTGGTGATGGAAATCGTCATGATCATTGGGTAGAGTTAGGTACAGTGTCAAACATTCATAACGTTTTATTTGCTGTAAATAAGCCAACTCCTGGCGCAATTAATATTAAGTACGATAAAGCGGAGGATACTTATAGTTTAGAGTCAGCTTTTGGAGGAGACTATATGCGAATGGCTGATCAATTAAGAGGTAATGTTGTAAAAGATAGTGTACAGCCCTTAGTGTTAAGATCTCTTTATCAGTTAGCAGGTATGGCTTTTGTAATTCCAGAGCCAGTTTTATATGGTAGAGAAGGAGTGATAAAAGAAGACAAATCAATACCTACTGGACAGGATGCTTTAATTGTTGAAGTTAGTTCAGGTAACGATACAAAAACACTTGAGTTATTAGGAGGTCAGTTTAGACATCCAGCCCATAAAAATGTAACTGTTAATGGTATGGATGTATATATGTCCTATGGAGCAGAAGAAAAAGAATTACCTTTTAGTATTACGCTAAATGATTTTATAGCTGATAAATATCCTGGAACGGAAAAGAGTTATAAATCATTTAAAAGTAAAGTAACTATTAATAATGCTGATGGAACTAAAGAGGATAAAGAAATCTATATGAATAATGTACTAGATAAAGAAGGGTATCGTTTTTTCCAATCTGGTTTTGATCCAGATGAGTTAGGAACTAAGCTTTCAGTTAATCACGATAATTGGGGTACTTGGATTACTTACTTAGGTTATTTCTTACTTTATTTTGGAATGATGGCTATATTATTTGATCCTAATTCGCGTTTCGGATTTTTAGAAAAGTACTTAGATAAAATTAAAAAGAAAAAAGCAGCACTTTCATTAATCGCCATTTTATGTATATCTAGTTTTGGTTTTGCTCAGGATCAATCTACTCAAAACCACGCGCATCTTGCAACTGAAAAGGTACAGCTAGACTCTATTATACTAGCGAACGCGGTAGATAAAGATCATGCTGCTAATTTTGCTCGTCTTGTGATACAAGATAATGGTAGAATGAAACCAGTAAGTACTTTTGCTAGTGAATTGTTACGTAAAGTAAGTGGAAGCAATACGTACGAAGGTCTTAATGCAGATCAAGTATTTATGTCAATGACACAGTATCCACGTTTATGGTCTCAAGTTCCTATTATCGCTTTAAAACGAGGTAATGATAGTATTCGTGAAATTCTTGAAGTTCCTAAAGATACTAAGCACGTGTCTCTATTAGATTTATTTGATGACAATGTTAGATTAAAACTAGAGCCTTACTTAGAAGCAGCAACTAGTACTAATACACCAAATCAATTTCAGAAAGATTTTATTAAAGCATATGAAAGTTATTATATCTATAACCAAGCTTTAAGTGGATCGATCCTAAAAATATTCCCGATTCCTAACGATGAAGGAAATAAATGGGTTGCTTTTTCTGAATTAGGTGAAACTAATATGAAAGGGCAAGATTCATTATTTACTAGAAACGTTCTTCCATTATATTTTGAAAGTTTACGAAACGCTAAAGACAGTAAAGATTATTCTAAGCCAGACGAAATTTTAGAGTTGATTAGAACTTTTCAAGATAAATATGGGAAAGAAGTGGTTCCTTCTGATGAAAAGATAACTACTGAAATTACATATAACAAGGTAGATATATTCAATAGATTGTATGAATATTTTACCGTTATAGGGATATTAATGTTCATTGGAATTATCGTTCAAATTTTTAGAGAAGGAAAAGTTGTAAATGGATTTGTCAAAACTTGTAAGTATATAATTTGGGCATTCTTTGTAGCGATGACTTTGGGTTTAATTGCGCGTTGGTATATTAGTGGTCACGCGCCTTGGACTGATGCATATGAGTCAATTATTTACGTTGCTTGGGCAACCGTATTTTTTGGTCTTGCCTTTGGAAGAAAAAGTGATTTAACTATTGCTTCTACGGCTTTTGTAGCTGCTATTATTTTATGGGTAGCACACAGAAATTGGTTAGATCCTTCAATTTCGACTTTAGTTCCTGTTTTAGATAGTTATTGGTTAATGATTCATGTTGCTGTAATTGTAGCAAGTTATGGACCATTTACTTTGGGGATGATTCTAGGAGTTACAGCTTTGATATTAATGATTTTTACCAATAGTAACAATAAAAAGAAAATGGAGCTTAACATCAAGGAAATAACAACTATTACAGAGATGGCTTTAACTGTAGGTTTAGTTATGTTAACTATCGGAAATTTTCTTGGTGGACAATGGGCTAATGAAAGTTGGGGTCGTTACTGGGGATGGGATCCAAAGGAAACTTGGGCTTTAATTAGTATTATGCTTTATGCATTTGTTATACACGTTAGACTTATTCCAGGATTAAGAGGGAGATGGACTTTCAATTTTCTTGCTATATTAATGTATGCGTCAATAATGATGACGTACTTTGGAGTAAATTTCTACTTAACTGGATTACATTCATACGCGAGTGGAGATCAACCTATTACTCCTACATTTGTATTCTATATAGTAGCTATATTTATGGTGCTATCTGTAGTGTCATTATTAGCTTATAGAAAGCACTATTTAAAATCTAAATAATATTTCAGTATAATATTAGAGTATAAAAAAACGCCAAGCAATTTCTACTGCTTGGCGTTTTTAACAATCTAATAAAAATAATTATGAAAATTAATTATAAAGGTAGTCTGGTTGTGATTCTAACAATCTGTAGTCTTCTTCTATAGCTTCACTAATTTCTAGTTTTTGATATAAGTCCTTTGTTATTAGCTCAATGTCTTCTTCTGTTGTGTTTAGTTTTTTCGCAATTTTAGCATTCTTTTTTCCTTCGCTAATATATTGTAATAGCTTAATTTCAAGACCATCAAGATCATATTGCATAATTAAGTTTTCTAAGTAAACATCCTCCATCATTTTAGCTAAAGAGTCTCTACTTAAAGTTTCCTGACGTTTTAAAAACAATTGCATTTCAGATTTACGAATTACAATTTCTTCTTTAATTACGTTCATTCTATAAACTATTGCATACGTCATTATTAGCATTTCGATAAAAAATGCAGTTTTAATATGTATAGTTTGTGTATTTAAAAACTCTATACCTAAACCGTGTAATAGAAAATAGTCAACAGCAAATAGTAGTGGGATACTACTAGTTATAACATATAGTTTGGCGTAATTTTTTTTATTGAAAAGTGCAACACCCACACAAAAGTAAATTCCTATTAAAACAAACGATAACACATTAGATACTATTACAAAAAATGAAATATCAGAATACCACGTACATAAAGCAGTGGTTGCCGCGATTGCAAATAATGGTTTAGTGTAGGCTTTTAACTTTGGGAAGCTATCTTCGGTAGATAGAAACGAGGCAGAAAATAATGCCATCATTCCCATAGTAAAGCAGATTAATGTTGTTGTTATTGGCGTATAATTAGATGAAATATCAACAACTAACAATGAAAGTAAACTATCTGCATTGAAAAAAAGCATTGCAAAAGCGATTAAAGCAAAGCTGAAATAGCCAAATACTTTATCATTAAATAAGAAGTAACACAATGAGTTAATTAATATTACCATCATCAAAAAACCATAGAAAAAACCTTGATTAAATAATGATATATTTAAAGCTGAAGCGACAGGTATTGAAGCTTCATTTAAAAGCGAGGTGGCTGCAGCAAAATTACTTGTAGATGTACTAATGGTTATTGATTGATTTGCGTCAAATCCCTGATTAAGGGTATTTTCAATCACACAAGTAATTGGTGGGTTAATAGATTTAGCAGTCTTTGCAAATGTGTTAAAGCTTAATATTAAAGCGAGTACACACAATAGGGGCGAACGTAGGTATAGTCTCATATTGTATAGGTTAAAATCAATTTGGGACCGGCAAGATACGAAATAATCGCACTTTATCTAGTTAAAATGCATTTAATCGATGAAATACACAAATAAAATAGCCGTATCGATAAATACGGCTATTTTAAAGTATGATATTTTATTTTTTTTTAGTGTCCAACCATATTTTCTGGCTTAACCCAAGCATCAAACTCATCCTCAGTAAGATATCCTAATCTTACAGCTTCAACCTTTAAAGTAGTTCCATTTTTATGAGCAGTATTTGCAATTTCGGCTGCTTTGTAGTAACCTATTTTTGTATTTAATGCTGTAACTAACATTAATGAGTTATTTAATTGAGTTTTAATCACCTCAGTATTAGCTTCAATTCCTGCAGCACAGTGTTCATTGAACGATACACAAGCATCACCTATTAATTGAGCACTTTGTAAAAAGTTAGCAGCCATTACTGGTTTGAAAACATTTAACTCATAATGTCCTTGCATTCCGCCAACAGCTATAGCCATATCGTTACCAATTACTTGAGCGCAAACCATAGTTAGAGCTTCACACTGTGTAGGATTTACTTTACCTGGCATAATAGAAGATCCTGGCTCATTAGCAGGAATACTAATTTCACCAATTCCACTACGAGGTCCACTTGCAAGCATTCTAATGTCGTTTGCAATTTTATTAAGTGAAACAGCTAGTTGTTTTAAAGCTCCGTGACTCTCTACGATAGCATCGTGAGCAGCGAGTGCTTCAAATTTGTTCTCAGCAGTAATGAAAGGTAGTTTTGTAAACTGAGCTATATAGCCTGCTACATTTAATGCGTAACCTTTAGGGGTATTAATTCCTGTTCCCACAGCGGTGCCTCCTAAAGCTAATTCAGCTAAATGCGGTAATGTATTTTTAAGTGCTTTTAAGCCATGTTCTAATTGAGATGCATAACCACTAAATTCTTGTCCTAAAGTTAAAGGAGTTGCATCCATTAAGTGTGTACGTCCTATTTTTACTACAGAACTAAACTCAGCTGACTTGGCTTTTAAAGTTTCATATAGAGCAGTTACTCCTGGTATTGTATTTTCTATAAGTTTAGTGTAAGCAGCAATATGCATTCCTGTAGGAAACGTATCATTAGACGATTGTGACTTATTCACATCATCATTAGGTTGAAGTGTTTTTTCACCTTCGCCTATAGTTTTACCAGCTAGTTGGTGTGCTCTATTAGCAATTACCTCGTTCACATTCATATTAGATTGTGTTCCACTACCTGTCTGCCAAATAACTAAAGGAAATTGGTCATCGTGTTTTCCAGCAAGAATTTCATCACACACTTGTGCAATTAAATCACGCTTCTCTTCACTTAATGCTCCAAGTTCACAATTAGAATAAGCAGCAGCTTTCTTTAAATAAGCAAAGCCGTATACTATTTCTAGTGGCATTGAAGCTGCACTTCCTATTTTGAAATTATTTCTTGAACGCTCGGTTTGTGCTCCCCATAAAACGTGAGCAGGCACCTTTACTTCGCCCATTGTATCTTTTTCAATTCTGAAATTTTCCATAGTTGTTTATTTAGGCTGCAAAAATACTAGTTTGTCATACAAGTAGAAAAGAGTAGAGGGCTTGGTTATTAACTTTTTTATACGATTGATTAACAGTATTTGCTCGTTTACAATGTTCTTCATGTAGGCTGATACTTCGCATAAAAAATTAGTTAATAAAAGTGGTTATTTTTTTTACTTTCTCATTTCAGATTAAAAAAATCATTTTATCTTTGCTAAAACTTAAACTACTATTATGTTCGATTTTGATCAATACCTAGGATTTCTCGCATTTTTAACGATATTAACTATTGGATTTTGGTTAATGATTTTCCTAGTATCAATTATCCCTTATTGGATAGGTGGACAATTGATTGAAAATATGAAGTTGAAGCGTGAAGCTAAAAAGAATGAAAATAACTAATTAACACTTAGTTCGATATATAAAAAAAGGAAACCAAATTGGTTTCCTTTTTTTATAAAATAATTACACTTTATAAGTTTAATACATTTTCAGGAGGTCTTCCTATAACAGCTTTCCCGTTTTTAATCGCAATAGGGCGCTCTATTAATTTTGGGTTGTTAATCATAGCTTCAATGAGTTGCTCTTCTGTTAGATCTTTTCCTTTATAGTTTTCTTTCCAAACAGCTTCATTTGTTCGCACTAATTTACGTGCAGGAATGTCTAGCATTTTTAAAATCTTTTTTAATTCGTCAATAGTTGGAACTTCTTTTAAGTATTCAACAATTGTAACCTCTTCATTAGCATCTTTTAGTACTTGTAATGTTTGTCGAGATTTTGAACATCTTGGGTTGTGATATAGTGTAGTCATTTTTATTAGTTATTTGCTTGTAATAATCCTAAAGCTAATTTCAATCTAATAATTTTTTTAACCGATTGATAAATCTGTTGTTTATAATTATCATCCTTTAGCATTTCGGCTAAAATAGAATTAATTGTGTGGGTTTCATCTTGAGGCATTAACAACATGTCATTACCGGCTTTTGATGCCACTAAGGGAGCGTTATCTATTATGGTTACTGCTTTCATGATATTTAATGCGTCTGTGATTACAAGTCCTTTAAAGCCTAATTTTTCTTTAAGCAGTCCAGTTACAATATTTCTAGAACAACTTGATGGTAGTCCATTTGTGTTGTACATCTCGTTATTATTAATTGTAATATGTGCCATCATTATAGATAAAACCCCAGCTTCAATTAATGGTGGATAAACATCTAACTCTTGTAAAGCTCCATCAATATAAACCGAATTTTTATGGGTATCTCCTTTAACAAGACCGTGACCAGGAAAATGCTTTGCCGTAGCAATAATACCTTGATCTTGCGTAGTATTAATGAACTGTTTGCTAAGTGAAATTACTTTCAGTTTATCATCGCCAAAGCTTCGGTTTTTAATGGCTTCATTTTGCGGACTTATATCTACCACTGGAGCGAAATTTTGTCTAAATCCTATTTCTAACAATGTTTTGTTGATAATGCGAGCAATTGAATCAGCCTGTACATTAGTTTTAATGTCAATAGTATTCATTAATGGTGCAGTACCTTTTAATCTTCCATTATACAAACTAGGTTCAGCATCAATAGAATAGAGTAGAGGTAATTGGTTTAATGATTTATTAATAGCATTAAGGCTATCGATTATACGTTTGTGATTTTCAATAGTTCCTTTTAGAAAAACAACGCCTCCTATTTTATTTTCTTGGGCTAATTTTAAAACTGTTTTTTCTGGTTTCCCTAATTCTCCTGCCGATGTAACAATCATTTGCGCAACTTTTGCTTCTTCGCTCAATGATTGAAAAATTTGATCAACACGATGTTCGATTTCAGGATTATAAGTATAGAAATCGTTTAGTTCAAAATCTTGGCTTTTTACATTGTGCATAAAAAGTATAGATAGTATTAATAAGAGTAGTGTATTTCTCATAGTGATGTAGTGCTTATATTTTATAAAGACTTCTTATTCTTTTAAAGTCTAATGTGTCATTCAAAATATAAAAATATTCGAGTTGCCATTTTTGACTTCTAAGAGCTTGCTTGCTTGTTGGGTTATCCCAACTAGGATAAATTCTAAAACCTCTTTTCCCATCTTTTTTTAAAGTTGAGATTATCCCGTGTTTAATTAATGCAGCCTTCGGAAAAACAAATTGTCCTTTATTTTTTGAATACTTAACGTTAATTACATAAAAGTCAAAGTCATCATTTTCATTAAAAGGAACAGTGATTTTGTCGTTATTTCTTTTCCAAAACGTAACAAATTGCCCAATTTTTTTAGGTGTAATCTTACCATTTCTGCAAATTACGGTACGCTTGTTTATTCTAAAATTACAAGCATTATAATCTTGGCCTTCATTTTCAAAGGTAAAGTTAGATATTTCTAATTTTAAAGGCTTATAAATTTTTGATTCTATAAGCTGTAAGAGATCATTCATTGAATTATAAAATGCGTTATAATTTATTGTCTGGCGTCCCTTGTTGTCCCATCATCATTAAATAGGCTTTTAAAAACTCGTCAATATTACCATCAAGTATAGCATCAGGATTGGTGCTTTCGTGATTTGTACGCACATCCTTAACTAATTTATAAGGTTGCAATACATAGTTACGTATTTGTGAGCCCCATTCAATGGCCATTTTATTTCCTTCAATTTCTGCACGTTGGGCTTGTTGTTTGCGCAATTCAATTTCGTATAATTGAGATTTAAGCATTTGCATCGCTTTTTCCCTATTTTCTAATTGTGAGCGCGTTTCAGAATTATGAATAATTATCCCGGAAGGTTTATGTGTTAATATGGCTTTAGTTTCAACTTTATTTACATTTTGACCACCTGCACCAGAACTGCGTGCAAAATCCCAAGAAATATCTGCTGGGTTTATATCAATTTCAATAGTATCATCAGCAAGAGGATATACGTAAACACTTGCAAAACTAGTGTGCCTTTTAGCGTTACTGTCAAAAGGGGAAATGCGTACCAATCTATGAACGCCATTTTCACCTTTTAGCCATCCAAAACCAAACTCTCCATCAATTTCTAAGGTCACCGTTTTAATACCGGTAACATCTCCTGCTTGAAAGTTGAGTTCTTTTACTTTATAACCATTTTTCTCTGCCCACATTAAATACATACGCATAAGCATATTGGCCCAATCACAACTTTCAGTACCACCAGCACCAGCAGTGATTTGAAGTACGGCACTCATTGCGTCACCTTCTTCGCTTAACATATTTCTAAACTCAAGCGCTTCAATAGCTTCAGAAGCTTCGTTATATCTATTTTCTACATTTTTTGCAAGGCCTTCACCTTCTTTAAAAAACTCATAAATAATTTCAGCATCATCAGTTAGCGCAATAGCTTTTTCATAATCTGTAACCCATTTTTTCTTAGTTCGTAACACCTTCATAAAAGCTTCAGCTTCTCGTGCATTATTCCAGAAATTAGGATCGAAAGTTTTTTCTTCGTCGTTTTGTATTTCTATTTCTTTGCGTTCAATGTCAAAGATATTGCCTTAACGCGTCCAGGCGGGAGCGAAGGTCTTGGAGTTGATCGTTTGTAATCATATTTGTATTCCGCAGAAGCGGTTACTTTTAAAAGTCATCTTATCGTGACTTGGTTATTAACAATTTTACTGTAAAAATACTTCTTAATTTGATAACCTCGTAGTTATGCTTTTAGAGATTGAGGTTAATGGGTAATTATTTTAGTAATTAGTGAGGTAATAAAATGATTAGTAGTTTGTACTTTGATATTTACTAAGGTATCAACAGTTTTCTGTATTTTTAAAATCTATCAAAACTCACAAAATGTTACAACGTTCAATGGTTATTATACTGTTGTTTTTCTTCGGAAATATGACAGTATCAGCACAATTTTTAGAATCAAAAAAGGATTTACAACACTTTTCGGGATTTTTCAATTTTCATTATTCTGAAATGGAAGGAAAAATTTATTTAGAAGTTCCTAAGAACAAAATAGAAATCGAATTTTTATATGCACATTCCCTTCGTACAGGGTTGGGTAGTAATGACATAGGTTTAGATAGAGGGCAATTAGGAGACCAAGCTGTAGTTAAGTTTGTTAAAAGCGGAAACCAGCTTTTGTTAATGCAACCTAATTTAAAATATAGAGCTATTACTGATAATGTTTTAGAACAAAAATCTATAAAAGAAGCATTTGCAACATCGGTTATTTATGGTGCAAATATCAATGAAACGAATAACAGTAGTTATATTATTGATATTTCGGCATTTATTATGGAAGATGCACACGGAATCGCAACTCGTTTAAAAAGTAAAAAAGAAGGGAGTTATAAAGTTGATGCGTCACGCAGCTCTGTTTGGATGGAACGTACCAAAGCATTTCCTAAAAATGTAGAATTTGAGGCATTACTTACTTTTAAAGGTACTCCTTCAGGACATAATATTAGAAGTATTGCACCAGATGCAACGTCAATTTCTGTGATACAACATCACAGCTTTATTGAATTACCAGACACCAACTTTAAGCCAAGAGAATTTCATCCACAAAGCGGAAGTTTCAGCATTGATTTTTTAGATTATAGTACTCCTATTTGGGAACCAATAAAAAAGCGATTTATTACAAAACATCGCTTAGAGAAAAAAAATCCTTTAGCATCAGTTTCGGAAGCAGTTGAGCCAATAATTTATTACCTCGATCCAGGTACCCCAGAGCCTATTCGTTCGGCATTATTAGAAGGAGCAAGCTGGTGGAATCAAGCCTTTACTGCAGCAGGGTATAAAAATGCATTCCAAGTACAAATGTTACCTGAAAATGCAGACCCTATGGATGTGAGATACAATGTTATTCAATGGGTACATAGAAGCACACGTGGATGGAGTTATGGAGGTAGTATTTTAGACCCTCGTACTGGAGAAATTTTGAAAGGACATGTAAGTTTAGGTAGCTTAAGGATTCGTCAGGACTTTTTAATTGCTCAGGCTTTAATGGATAAACCCTTTGCACAACGAGATGATAATCACAACCAAATGTTACAAATGGCTTTGGCTAGAATTAGACAGCTTTCTGCTCACGAAATAGGCCATACACTTGGCTTTGCACACAATTTTGCAGCTAGTGCAATTGAGCGATCAAGTGTTATGGATTATCCCCATCCTACTTTAAAACGTATCAACGGCAAAGTAGATTTTAGTAATGCGTATGCAACTGGAATTGGTATTTGGGATGAGCAAACGGTTAAATATACCTACGGAAATGCGCCAGCGGGAACAACTGAGAAGGAATTTTTAGCCTCAGTGTTAGAGCAATCTCGCTCTAAAGGACTCCGATTTATTAGTGATAGTGATGCAAGAGCAGTTAATGGAGCGCATGCAACAGCTCATTTGTGGGATAATGGTGCTAACGCGGCAACAGAACTCGAAAATGTATTGACCCTTAGAGAGACAGCAATTAAACAATTTTCTGTAGATAATATTAGAACAGGTGAAGCATATTCAGTACTTGAAGATGTGTTTGTACCACTATATTTTTATCATCGTTTCCAGACCGAAGCTGCTGTTAAATTAATTGGTGGGATGGATTATAATTACGCTGTAAAGGGAGACAATCAATTAGTTACTACTGCACTTCCAGTTTCAGAACAAATAGAAGCATTAAATGCAGTTGTGAATACATTACAGGCAAAAGCGTTACGTATTCCAGAAAATGTTTTGGCTCTTTTTCCGCCACGTGCTTATGGTTATAGAAGGGGGAGAGAAAGTTTTAAAAGCAATATTGGTGTTGCTTTTGATGCAATAGGTGCTGCAGCTACAGCAAGTGAAATGACATTGACCTTATTGGTAAACCCGCAAAGAGCCAATAGATTAGTACAGCAAAAAGCTATGAATACGGAGCAATTAGGTTTACAAGAAGTTTTAGACCACTTAGTAGATCGAATTTATAAATCAACAAAAGGAAGTGATACATATATAGGTGAAATAAATAGAACAGTACAGTTTCAAGTAATACAGCAGTTGTTTAATTTGTCAATTAACTCACAGAGTATTTCGCAAACCAAAGCCCTTGCTTTTAGTTCATTAAAAAAAATACAAAAATCATTGAAAAGAAATAAAGATGAGTTTTCAATATTTATAATTCAAGAAATTGAAAATTTCATAAAACACCCTGAAAATTTTAAACAATTAAAATCACCTAAAATTCCAGATGGAAGTCCGATAGGTAGTTTTAATTGCGGATTTTTTGAAAATTAAAAACTAATTAAAAGTATTATAAATCCTTACGGTATATAGATATGACAATAGATTTAAGAAGTGACACAGTAACTAAACCATCAAAAAGTATGTTAGAGGCGATAATTTCGGCTAAAACAGGAGATGATGTATATAAAGAAGACCCAACAGTAAATGAATTAGAAAGAAGGATGGCGGAAATGTTTGGTGCAGAGTCGGCCTTATTTTTTCCTACAGGTAGTATGGCGAATCAAGCAGCTATTAAATTACACACTCAGCCAGGAGAGCAATTAATATGTGATAAATGGGCACACGTTTATAATTACGAAGGAGGGGGAGTTTCTTTTAATAGTGGTGTTTCATGTAAGTTAATTGATGGGGAAAGAGGGTTGATTACTGCAGCGCAAGTAGTTGATAATATAAATCCACCAGATTTTTACCATAGCCCATTATCTAGTTTAGTTTGTTTGGAAAACACTACTAATAAAGGGGGAGGAGCTTGCTATAGTCATTCTGAAATATTAAAAATTAGAAAAGTGTGCGATGAACATAACCTTGGACTTCATTTAGATGGGGCTAGGTTAATGAATGCCATTGTAGAGAATAAAGAAGACCCTTCGTTTTATGGAACTACGTTTGACACAGTTTCAATTTGTTTAAGTAAGGGACTTGGAACACCACTAGGGACTGTTTTAGTAGGGCAGGAGCGATTAATGAAAAATGCGATACGTGTTAGAAAAGTTTTAGGAGGAGGTATGCGACAAGTTGGTTTTATGGCTGCAGCTGCAATATATGCACTAGATAACAATGTAGAAAGACTAGCTGAAGATCATAAAAGAGCTAAAGAAATTTCAGAAGTGTTAGAATCTAGTAATTATATCACTAAAGTAGAACCAACAGAGACTAATATTGTGATTTTCTATTTAAATGATAGCATTTCAGAAGATAGTTTTATAAGAGACTTAGAAAAAGAGCAAATAAGAATAAGTAATATGGGACATGGAAAGTTAAGAATAGTTACTCATTTAGACTATACTCAGGAGATGCATAATATGTTATTATCATTCCTTAAAAATTACTGCCTTTAACAAAACGTTAAGAATTCTATTTTCTCAATGAGAATCATCTTTTTGGTTGTTTTTTTTCGATGTATTTAGCGATTTTGACTATAAAAATAAAAATTAAATTACTCAACACGAGTTGTTTATCAGATATACCTACACTTTATCTGCATTTTGCGTAAAATAGTCGAAAAACTTAGAAATGAACTTTATTTAAGGCCAAATCTAGTGGCTTTAACATTCTAAATATATACTTTTGTATCGTAATTTAATAACCATTAATTAAACAAACATGAAAAAAACTATTTTATTAGGTTTTGCACTTATGGTCGCTTCAGTGACTTTTGCTCAAGATCTTCCAACTAACCCAGAACCTGGGAAATGTTATGTACGTTGTGTGACACCTGATGTATGGGTTAACCAAGAAGTAACAGTACAAACTGCTCCAGCATACAAAAAGTTAAGTGTAACTCCAGCTACATATACAACTGAAACTATCACTGTAGAATCAAGATCTGCTGCTGAAAACTTAGAAGTTGTTCCAGCGGAATACACTAACGAGTCTTTTACTATTGTTACTAAAGAACCTTCTCAACGTTTAATCGTTGTTCCTTCTGAGCGTAGCACATCAACTGAAACAGTTGTTACTGAAGATGCAAGTTACAGCTTAAGAGTTGTACCTGCAGTTTACGAAAATCAAACTTTTGAGATCGTAACTCAGCCAGCTTACCAGAAAATCGAAACTGTTCCTGCTGTATACGAAACAAGAGATGTTACCATCACAGTTAAAGAGCCTTCTCAACGTTTAGAAGTTATTCCTGCTGAGTTTGGAACTGAAACAGCTTCTTATAAGAAAAGAGAATTTGGATCTTCTATTAGCACAAGTCCAGCAACATTCACAACAGACTACGAAACTGTAGAGGTTAAGCCTGCAACTGCTCGTTGGGAAATGAGTGATACACCTGCTGCAGACTGTCAGTCTAGTGACCCTAACGATTGTCGTTACTAGTGTTACAAAGGAATTCCAGCTGAATACACTACTATTCCAGTACAACGTATTTCATCTCCTGCTTCATTTGTAAAGACTCCAGATTGTGATCCTAACAACAATGGTGGTGAGCCTTGTGGTATGGGTACTTATACAAGAACTGTATTAGTTCGCCCAGCTTCAACAAGAGTAATTGATATTCCTGGTGAAACTACAACTGTACAAACTACTGTTATGGTAACTCCTCCAACAACAAGAGTTATCGATGTACCAGCTGTAACTAAGACTATGACTAAAAGAGTTATGGTTACACCTCCTACAACTGAGCGTATTGAAATTCCTGCTGTAACTTCTACAGTTAAGAAAACGATGTACACTAACGAAACTACTAGAGTTGAAGATATCGCTCCAGTTTCTAAAACTTTCTCTAAGAGAGTTATGTCAACTCCTCCTACAACAAGAGCTGTTGCTATCCCAAGTCAGTCTAAAACTTTAAAAGTTACTAAATTAGTATCTGATGCTTCTGTAACAGAAACTGATATCCAAGGAACTACAAGAACTGTTACTAAAGAAGTATTACAATCAAAAGGTGGACTTACAACTTGGAAAGAAGTTGAATGTGCTTTAGTTGAGTACCAAGCGTTACCTATCAACTGGAACTTAGGTTCTGCAACATTAACTCCTCAAGCTAAAAACATCATTGACACTCGTTTAATGCCTGTATTAGCTAACAACCCAGGAGTTAAATTAGAGATTGCTTCTCATACAGATTCTAGAGGTGGAGCTTCTTCTAACCAAGATCTTTCTGAAAGAAGAGCACAAGCAGTAGCTAAATACTTAGAGACAAAAGGAATCAACAGTAGCTTATTAGTTGCTAATGGTTTTGGTGAGCGTAAATTAACTAACAGATGTAAAGATGGTGTTTCTTGTACTGAGCGTGAGCACTCTGCAAACCGTCGTACTGAGTTTAGATTGATTAACAACTAAGATTTAAGTACATATTCTACTATCTTAATTGATAGTTCATAATAAAAGAGAATTCCCATTTATTTGGGAATTCTTTTTTTTTTTGCCAACTTTGGCATAGATTATGTAAAATCTTCTTTATAAAAATGTAACAATGAAAAAGATCTTTTTATTTTTTATGATGGTCAGTGCAATGAGTATTTCTGCACAACAAGTTAATTTTAATGAGCAGGTTGACGACATGGAAGAAACTTCAAGTACTGAAGAAACTGTGTCTGTTTCTAAATTACATTGGTTAACTAATTTAGAAGAAGCAAAAAAACAAGCTAATAAAGAGAATAAGAATATAATATTATTTTTTACTGGAAGTGATTGGTGCGCACCTTGTATTGCACTTAAAGACGATTATTTTAATACTCCAGCATTTGAAGATAATGCTGATAAGTTCGTATTGCTTTTAATAGATTATCCTAGAAGAAAGGATATCATTTCTCCAGAACAAATGAAATACAACCGAACTATAATTGATAAATATAATAAAAGTAAATCTTTTCCAAAAGTTGTTATGGTGAGTAAAGGTGGAAGAGAATTAGGGAAAATATCAGGATATAGTTCTTTTAATTCATATAAAGATATCTCACATCATGAAAAATTTATAAATAAGTATTTATAGAATACTATTATAATTTTATTAAAAAAAGCCTGAAGATACACTTCAGGCTTTTTTTAATAAAATTATTTAATAAACTGCATTTACTATTTAAACATTCCGTCCATTCCAGGTATATTAGGCATTCCTTCTTTAGCGACAGCTGCAAGTTCAGTATCATTAATCTCAGTTGCTTTTGCAATAGCTTTATTTAAAGTTAGTATTAAATAATCTTCAAGCATTTCTTTGTCTTCTAATAAACTGTCATCTAGTGAAATAGACTTAATATTTCTGTTGGCTGTAAGTGTTACTGATAATAATCCATCAGCACTTTTTTCGTCAACTAAAACAGTGTCTAAACGAATCTTAGTAGCTTCAACTTTTTCTTGGGTCTCTTTGATTTTACCCATCATACCCATAATATCTCCAAACATAATTTATAGTTTTTAATTCATTACAAATTTAGTACTTTGTATTGTCATTTTTAATCAATTTTTATGAACTATTTACACTCCTTAGGACTTGCATCACTTATTTTTGCAACCGCTTGTGAAACTAAACAAAAGAAAACCCCTTCCATGGATATAATGCCTCCTAAAGTAGAAAAGATAGCAAAGAACCTTGAAATGCACGATGATGTTCGCGATGATAGTTACTATTGGTTAAATGATCGAGAAAACCCTGAAGTTATTGATTACCTAGAACGTGAAAACGATTACTACGAAAAAATGACTGCCCATACAAAAGGATTTCAAGATGATTTGTTTGAAGAAATGAAAAGTAGGATAAAAGAAGATGACGAATCTGTTCCTTATAAGCTTAATGGCTATTATTATATAACGCGTTTTGAAACTGGAAAAGATTATCCAATTTATACCCGTAAAAAAGATAGTTTAGAAGCTGAAGAAGAAATTATGTTTGATGCAAATGAACTTGCTGAAGGTCATTCTTATTTCAATTTAAATTCCATTAGTGTTAGTCCGGATAATACCTTGGCAACTTTTGGGATTGATACTGTAAGTAGACGTAAATATACTATCTACATTAAAAACTTAATTACTGGTGAAATTTTAAAGGAAAAGATCCCTCTTACAACTGGTGGTGCTACTTGGGCGAGTGATAATAAAACTATATTTTACACTCGTAAAGATGAGCAAACACTTCGTTCAAATGAAATTTACAGACATACATTAGGGGAAAATCCTGATAGTGATGTGAAAATATTTACAGAAGAAGATGAAACATTTGGGACTTATGTCTATAAAACAAAATCTAAAAAATTTATCGTAATTGGTTCATACAGTACTCTAACATCAGAATATCAAATTTTATCTGCTGATACTCCAAAAGGAGAATTTAAAGTATTTCAACCTCGAACCAGAGGTTTAGAATATGATATTGCTCATTATGGTGATGATTTCTATATCGTTACTAATAAAGACAAGGCAACGAATTTCAAATTAATGAAAACACCTGATAATAAAACAGGTATGGAGAATTGGAAAGATGTAATACCGCACAGAAAAGATGTTTTTCTAGAAGATATAGAAATTTTTAAAGATTACTTAGTTGTTAGTGAACGTTCAAATGGTCTAAATAAAATTAATATAAAGCGTTGGGATAATACTGCAGATTACTATTTGCCTTTTGATAACGAAACCTACACAGCAGGAGCTAGTACAAATCCCGATTTTGATAGCGAAGTATTGCGTTATGGTTATTCATCATTAACAACACCATCTTCAACTATCGATTTCAATATGAGAACTAAAGAAAAAACTGTCTTGAAAGAAACAGAAGTTCTAGGTGGAAAATTTGACAAATCAAATTATGAATCTAAGCGCGTTTGGGCAACTGCAGAGGATGGGACTAAAATTCCAGTTTCTATGGTTTATAAAAAAGGTATGAAGAATAATGGAGAAAATCCATTATTACTTTATGCGTATGGTTCATACGGTGCTACTATAGATCCATATTTCTCGAGTGTAAGATTAAGTTTATTGGATCGTGGTTTTATATATGCAATAGCACATATTCGTGGAGGTCAATATTTAGGTAGAGATTGGTACGAAGATGGAAAATTACTCAATAAGAAAAATACTTTTACTGATTTTGTAGATGCTTCGAAGTTTATGATTTCAGAAGGATATACTTCTAACAAGCATTTATATGCTCAGGGTGGATCTGCAGGTGGTTTATTAATGGGAGCGGTTGTAAATTTAGCTCCAGAATTATATAATGGAGTTATTGCTGCAGTGCCTTTTGTAGATGTTGTCACAACTATGCTAGATGATACTATCCCTTTAACAACTGGAGAGTATGATGAGTGGGGTAATCCTAATGATCCTGATTATTATAACTATATGAAATCATATTCGCCCTACGATAATGTAGAAGCTAAGGCATACCCAAATATGTTTGTTACCACTGGACTTCACGATAGTCAAGTACAATACTGGGAACCTGCAAAATGGGTTGCTAAATTACGCGAAATGAAGACAGATAATAATGTATTATTTATGGATACAAATATGGAAGCTGGCCACGGAGGTGCATCTGGGAGATTTGAGGCATTGAAAGAAGTTGCTAAAAATTATGCATTTATATTTGATTTAGAGGGTATTACAAAATAAAATTAAAATTGATTATCTTTGCACCGTTTTAAAAATCATTTTTTCGATTTTTACCTAACACTCCTCTATGAAGAAAAACATACAAGCACATAGCTCAGTACTTGAATTAATAGGAAATACTCCTTTAATTGAGTTACAAAAAATAACTAAGGGAATGAAAGGTTCATTCTACGCTAAAGTAGAAGCTTTTAACCCAGGACACTCCTCTAAAGATAGGATTGCACTTTATATATTAGAACAAGCAGAAAAAAAAGGAATCCTTAAGCCCGGCGATACAATTATTGAAACTACAAGTGGAAATACTGGATTCAGTATAGCTATGGTTAGTATCATTAAAGGGTATAAATGTATTTTAGCTGTAAGTTCAAAATCTTCAAAAGACAAAATAGATATGCTGCGAACAATGGGAGCAGAAGTGTATGTTTGTCCTGCTCACGTACCAGCAGATGATTCAAGGTCATATTATGAAGTAGCTAAAAGATTACATCAAGAAACTAAAGGGTCTGTTTATATTAACCAATATTTTAATGAGCTTAATATAGAAGCACATTATCATACTACTGGAAAAGAAATTTGGGAACAAACAAATGGGCAGATTACACATTTAGTTGCTTGTAGTGGTACTGGTGGAACAATTTCTGGAATAGGAAGATATTTGAAAGAGCAAAATCCAGAAGTGAAAATTTTAGGAATTGATGCCTATGGATCAGTTCTTCAGAAATTTCACGAAACTAAGGAATTTGATAAAGATGAAATTTACCCTTACAGGATAGAAGGTCTAGGAAAAAACTTGATCCCATCAGCGACTGATTTTGATGTAATTGATAGTTTTACGAAAGTTACTGATGAAAATAGTGCACACACTGCAAGAGAAATAGCTAAAACAGAAGGACTTTTTGTAGGGTACACTAGTGGAGCTGCAATGCAAGGTATTAAGCAGATGAGCGAAGAAGGTGTTTTTGACAAAGATAGTATAGTAGTTGTAATTTTTCCAGATCACGGTTCACGATATATGAGTAAAATATATAGTGATGAGTGGATGAGTCAACAAGGTTTCTTTGATTCTGTGAATCAAGAAAGCAACGCTATTTCATATATAAAATAAAAAGAACAATTGACAAATGCTTAAAATTTCCGAAGTTAAACGCTTCGGAAATTTTCTGTTTATTACCTGTTTGTAAATGAATGTTTACAAATCATTAAAAACTATGCAATAAGGAGAAAATTCGCTAATTTTGCGGCTTACTCTGAAACAAAACTTAATAGATGAAAGATTTATTTGATAAGATTTATAAAGATAAGGGACCATTAGGAAAATGGGCGGAAGTAGCTGAAGGATATTTTGTGTTTCCTAAGCTTGAAGGTCCTATCTCTAATCGTATGAAATTCAATGGTAAAGAGGTAATCACTTGGAGTGTAAATGATTACTTAGGGCTTGCGAATAATCCTGAAGTTCGTAAAGTTGATGCAGAAGCAGCAGCAGCATACGGATCTGCTTACCCGATGGGAGCAAGAATGATGAGTGGTCACACAGATCTTCACGAACAATTACAAAACGAATTAGCAGCCTTTGTAAATAAAGAAGCAGCATATTTATTGAACTTTGGGTACCAAGGTATGGTATCTACTATTGATGCATTGGTGTCAAAAGATGATGTAATTGTTTATGATGTTGACGCTCACGCTTGTATTATAGATGGTGTTAGGTTGCACATGGGGCAACGTTTTACATACAAGCATAACGATATGGAAAGTATCGAAAAAAACCTTACTCGTGCAACTAAAATGGCAGAGAAAACAGGTGGAGGAATCTTATTGATTTCGGAAGGTGTTTTTGGAATGCGTGGTGAACAAGGAAGGTTAAAAGAAATTGTTGCTCTTAAGAAAAAATTTAATTTTAGGTTATTTGTTGATGATGCACACGGTTTTGGTACTTTAGGTAAAACTGGTGCTGGTGCAGGTGAGGAGCAAGGAGTGCAGGATGATATAGATGTGTACTTTGCAACGTTTGCTAAGTCTATGGCAAGCACAGGAGCTTTTATAGCAGGTGATGAGGAGATTATGAATTACTTAAAGTATAATCTTAGATCTCAAATGTTTGCTAAATCATTACAGATGCAACTTGTTGTAGGAGCATTAAAACGTTTAGATATGATGCGTTCAAGTACTGAGTTTAAAGATAAACTTTGGGAAAATGTACGAGCTTTACAAGGCGGTTTAAGAGAGCGTGGCTTTGATTTAGGAACGACACAAAGTTGTGTGACTCCAGTATACTTAAAAGGATCTGTACCTGAGGCTATGGCTTTAGTTAAAGATTTACGTGAAAACTATGGGGTGTTTACTTCTATTGTAGTTTATCCAGTAATTCCTAAAGGTTTAATTTTATTACGTATGATTCCAACAGCAACTCATACTATGGAAGATATTAATACTACATTAGAAGCATTCTCAGGTATTAGAGAACGTTTAGAAAATGGTACTTATAAAAGACTATCAGCTTCAGTAGCTGCGGCTTTTGGTGAATAAATTTCTACGTTTTAAATATTACATAAAAAAGCCCTCATTTGAGGGCTTTTTTATGTTTACAAATCTTTTCTAAAGGTAGATCTTTCTTTATGTTGTTTTGGTTCGTAATCCTTCCAAAGTAACTGTACCGCTGTGTTCTCTTGTAGTTCTGGATTAGTTTCTACTTTATCAATCCCTTTACTATTAAAAAGGTATTGCATTTCTTCAAAGATAATTGCTGTGACTCCTTTTCCTTGATATTCTGGGTCAATACCAATTAAATAAAATGCTGCACGATCATTTTTTCGTTGTGCTTGCCATAAATGGTACCAACCAAAAGGGAACATACTTCCTTTCGCTTTTTTTAATGCTTCGCTAAATGAAGGCATAACAATTGAAAAAGCTATCAAATTATTATCCTTATCTTGAATACAAGTAATATAATCTGGATGTATAAATTTGAAATACTTTTCTTTATAGTAATCTATTTGATATTGTTGTATTGGTACAAATGTTTGTAAAGTGTTATAGGTCTTATTCAATAATTCGAACATTGTATCCACATAGGGGATAATTTCTTTCTTATTGTTAAATGGAATAACTGATAAGCCATACCGTTTCTTTACAATTCCTGAAAATTTCGCTACTTTTTCTTTTATAGTAGGAGGAATGCTTAGTTTATATTCAACCCAGGTAGCTTGTTTTTCGAAACCAAGTTTTTCAAAATGCTCTGCATAGTAGGGATATTGATACCAAGTTATCATAGTATTCAATTCTTCAAAACCTTTTGTAAGTATACCAGCTTTTTCCATGTTACTAAAACCAACAGGACCTTCAACATATTCAAGATTTTGAGCATTTCCTATCTCATACGCTTTGGCTAATAATGCTTGAGTTACGTCAAGGTCATCTATCATGTCTAACCAACCAAAACGTACCTTTTTCTTGCCAATATTATTTACCTCTAAATGGTTTACAATAACCGCAATACGGCCTACAATTTCGCCGTCTTTATACGCAAGATAATACCAAGCATCAGCATTTTTAAACACAGGGTTTATATCCTTGTCAAGTGTTTCTAACTCTTCGTTAGTTAATGGGGCTACCCAATATGGGCAGTTTTTGTAAAGTTTAAAAGGGAACTTTACAAATTGCTTTAACTCACTTTTTGATGTAATTTCTTTTACTGTAATCATATAGTACTTTCAAACTTCAGTTTTATTATTTTTTACCACCGTCATCATCATCTTCTCCTTCAAAACCATCTTTACGTCTTTTCTCTTTTTTCTTCTTTTCTTTTACTTCGTCTTTCTTTCCTTTCTTTTTATTTTTTTCAGCGCGACGTATTTCTCTTCCGGCTTTTCCTTTTTCTTCTAAAAATTCATCTTCTCCGTGAAAATCTAATCTATATGAAACACCTACACGTACGTATGCTCTACTTGGCGTATCTTTTAAACTATAAAGTCCAGAAACATCTACTTGAAAATCTTTAGATACTAAAGCAGCAACCCCACCTCGTAGTAACTGATCTGCGTAAAAATCACTTTTAAATCCTTGGTTTTCAACAAAAATAGAAAACCAGTCTGTTAGTGTATGAGTTAATGTTAGTATGTAACCGTAAGTGGGAGTAGGTGTTGACACACGGTCTGCTATAATATTCGTTACAAATACAAAACCACCTTTAAAGTTGTTTTGGGTTGCAAGCACAATTTTAGGGCTAATTGTAAGTTCGTCCTCTGGAGTGAATGGGTTGTCATCAAAATCAAAATTTGCTCCAGCATATATTGAAACAGCAGGTATCAAATCTCTCCATTGAAAACTATTGTTCGCTTTCCAGCTATACAAATTTGGACCTTGTAAATCTCTTTTTCTATATGGGTCATAAACAAGGTATTTAGCACCTAGCGTATTACTTCTAAAATTACTTTCTTTATAATCTATGGGTATTGCTCCACGATTATCAGTAACACTATTACTTTGATATTCACCAATCAAACTAACCTCTAGTTCCTCACGCCAAAAACCATATCTCACAGCATAATCAATTGCAAAGGCAGAAGTTTCAGTTTCAAGTAAGCGATGTTCTTCACTACCTAAGCCAAAACCACCTTCAAATTGTAAAACATTTGTACCTACCGAAAAAGCACCTTGCGATCCTCCAGGTCTATTATTGTTGATAGTTTCGGTGTATTGTGCAGTAGCAATAGCGGTGCACAAAAGTAATAATAGAGATAGAAGGTTGTTAGTTTTCATAAAAAACGGTTTAATTCAAAGATATAAGATTTATCATTTATTTAATAACAGGTTTCACGGTTTTTACAAGCTACTTTGTATTTTTGAAAACTTATATTCAATACCATGGCATTTATCAAAACGATTTTAATCATACTCCTTATATATTTTGGCTTAAAATTTCTTCTGAAACTTGCCTCACCTTATATAATGCGCTACATTCAAAAGAAAGCAGGACAAAAGTTTGAAGATATGTTTAGCCACATGCAAGGGGCACAACCTCAGCAAAAAAAAGAAGGTGAAATAACAATAGATAAAATACCTAAACAGAAATCAGGTTCAAAACCAGTTGGTGAGTATGTCGATTTTGAAGAAATAGACTAGTAAATCACTTATTATTCTAAACAACCACGTGGTCTCTTATATTTTTTATAATTTTCAACGATAAATAATCTTTTGATTTTTCTTATGAAAAAATATTTAGGCGCGTTTGTGCCGCATCTTATTTGTATGCTATTATTTGTAATAGTTTCTTTAGCATATTTTAGCCCAGTACTTAGTGGTAAAACTATTTTTCAAAGTGATATCGCTCAGCATAATGGAATGGCGAAAGAACTTCGTGATTTTAGAGCAGCTACAGGTGAAGAAACTTACTGGACTGATAGTGCTTTTGGAGGAATGCCAACTTATCAATTAGGTGCACAATATCCGCATAATTATATTAAAAAATTAGACGCAACACTTCGGTTTTTACCACGTCCAGCCGATTATCTTTTTCTATATTTTATAGGAATGTATATTCTGTTTCTTGTTCTGAAACTTGACTACAAACTCGCGTTTTTAGGTGCTTTGGCTTTTGGTTTTTCTACCTATCTAATTATCATACTGGGAGTAGGTCACAATGCTAAAGCACACGCTATTGCATATATGCCACTAGTTTTAAGCGGAATAATTCTAACATTTAGAGGTAAGTTTTTATGGGGAATGGTTCTTACCGCCATTGCGATGGGACTCGAATTATCTGCAAACCATTTTCAGATGACTTACTATCTTTTATTGCTTGTTGTATGTGTAGGGATTGCCTATTTAGTTGATGCCTTTAAAAAGAATTTGCTTCCTCATTATTTTAAAGCAATAGGAGTAATGGTGATTGCCGTATTAATTGCTTTAGGTTTGAATGCTACTAACTTAATGGCTACTAAAGAATATGCCGATACTTCAACGAGAGGCGAAAGTGAATTGACGATAAACCCAGATGGAACTCCAAAAGTGAAAACTGAGGGATTAGATTATGATTATATAACGACATATAGTTACGGTCAACTAGAAACTTTAAACTTGTTTATTCCTCGTTTTTTAGGAGGTGGGTCAAGTGAAGAGTTTCCTGAAGATTCTGCTACTGAAAATGTTTTATTACAAATGGGGGCAACCCCACAGCAAGCGGTTGAAACTTTAGGTCAAATTCCTTTATATTGGGGAGATCAACCTATTGTTGCTGCCCCTGCTTATATAGGTGCTGTAATAATATTTTTAGCAGTATTAGCATTATTTTTAGTTAGAGGAAGATTAAAATGGTGGGTACTTTCGGCTTTCTTATTAAGCCTGTTTCTTTCTTGGGGTAGAAACCTCGAATTTTTAACTGAAATTTTCATCGATTATGTTCCGTTATATAATAAGTTTAGAGCGGTCTCTTCAATTCAAGTTATTATTGAATTAGTGCTTCCTATTCTAGCTATTGTAGGACTACAGCAATTTTTTAATGAATTTGTTTCAGAAGAAAAAAGAAAGAAAGCATTGATGTATGCTACAGGAATTGTTGGTGGTTTTTGTGTACTTGTAATACTATTTAAAAGTACTTTGTTTGATTTTGTTAGTCCTTATGATGGAGATATTATTGAAGCAATGGGAGCTCCTTTTATTGATGCAGTTAGAGAAGATCGAATGGCTGTAATGCAAAGTGATAGCATTAGAAGTTTAATACTTGTATTATTAACTGCAGGAGCATTATGGGTTTATAGTATTAAAAAAATAAAAATGCTTCCAGCTGTTGGTGTTTTAATTGTGATTATTTTATTTGATTTAGTAGGTGTTGACAAACGTTATGTTACTAATGACGATTTTGTAAACAAACGCGTTATGGAGCAACCGTTCCCAAGAAATCCTTCAGATGATCAAATTTTAAAAGATAAAGGTCGCTATAGAGTTTATGACGCAGCTAATAATGCATTTAATAGTGCGCAAACAAGTTATTACCATAGTTCATTAGGTGGGTATCACGCTGCTAAGCCTGGCAGAATGCAAGATTTAGCTGATTTTTATATCAATCAAGGTGACATAGGAGTTTTGAATATGATGAATGTGAGGTACATTACCTTACGTGGTAAAAACGGAGGGATTGTAGCACAACGCAATCCATATGCAAATGGAAATGCTTGGTTTGTAGAAAATGTAATTATTGCTCAAGATGCAAATCAAGAAATACTGCAACTAGACAGTCTTGATACTAAAAAGACAGTGGTAATAAATGCGAGTTTTACAGATGAATTACCACTAGATAATATTCAACGAGATAGCACAGCTACTATTGAATTAGTAAAAAATACTCCTAATCATTTAGTATATGAAGCTGCTACAAAATCACCTCAATTAGCAGTCTTTTCTGAAGTGTATTATCCAAAAGGATGGAACGCATATATTGACGGAGAGAAAGCTACTTATATTAGAGCAGATTACTTACTGAGAGCTATGACAGTTCCAGAAGGATTTTCTAAAATTGAATTCAAGTTTGAGCCTTTAGTTATCAAAACAGGAAGTGCAATAGCTTTGGGAAGTAGCATAGTGTTATTACTATTAGTTCTTGGTGTAATTGGTTTTAGAATGAAGAAAAAAGGAGAGGCCTAATCGTATGAAAAAGGTACTCATCATTTGTTATTATTGGCCACCTGCAGGAGGGCCAGGGGTACAGCGATGGTTAAAGTTTGTTACGTATCTTAATAAGTTTGGAATCGAACCTACTGTGTATATTCCAGAAAACCCTAACTATCCTATTATTGATGAGGATTTAGTGAATGAAGTTCCAAAAGATATTACAGTTTTAAAATTTCCTATTAAAGAACCTTACAGCGCAGCAAAATTTATATCAAAGAAGAAAACTAAAACAATAAGTAAAGGTATTATTGATGCAAAAAATAAAAGTATTATAAACTCATTATTACTTTTTGTGAGAGGGAATTTTTTTATTCCAGATGCTAGAGTTGCTTGGGTTAAACCTTCAGTTACATATTTAGAAAATTATCTAAAAGATAACCCTCAGGATGCAATTATCACAACTGGACCACCACATAGTTTACATTTAATTGGACAAAAATTACAAAAAACTATTGGCGTTAAATGGATAGCAGATTTTAGAGATCCTTGGACAACAATTCATTATCATAAATCACTTCAATTGTTGAAAATTTCGGCTAATAAACACAAACGTTTAGAGCGAGAGGTATTGAATTCCGCAGATCATATTATAGTAACTAGTCCTACAACTAAGAGGGAGTTTAAACAAATAACAACTAAACCTATAAGTGTCATTACAAATGGTTTTGAGCCAGATAATATTAAGCAACAAATCTTAAGTTCTAAATTTACATTAGCTCATATTGGTTCATTACTTACAGAGCGAAATCCTATTAATTTATGGAGGGTTTTAGCTGAAATGTGCCAAGAGGATAAATGTTTTGCAACCGATCTTCAACTTATTTTTGCAGGTGCTATAAGTGAAGAAGTTGTAAATTCTATAAAGGAATACGGCTTAAGTACTAGAGCGGTGTATAAAGGCTATGTGTCACACACTGAAGCGAAAATATTTCAGAGAACATCGCAAGTTTTATTATTGTTAGAAATTGATAGCCCAGAAACGAAAGCTATTATACCAGGAAAGTTATTCGAATACTTACAAGCGAATAGACCTATTGTAGCATTAGGACCAAAGGGAAGTGATATAAATAATATATTAAAAACTACAAATACTGGAGTTTTTATCTCAAGTAATGAAGAAGAAAATATTAAAGCTATAATTACCAAACATTACAAAGCTTATAAAGCAGATAATCTTGTTTTAAATAACACTAATATTTCGGCTTATACTCGTGAAACTTTAACCGAAAATTTGGCTAAGTTGATTAACGATGTAACTTTAAAATAGAAACCCCCATCAAACATAAATGCTTGAAAGGGGTTTAAAAACCAACCAAAAAAATATTATAGACTTCTACCTCTTCTAGGTGTAGCCGTTTTACTATTACTTCTACTTGTTGAAGTTGAACGAGTAGACCTTGCTGTACTAGAATTTCTATTTGAACTACTTGTAGTTCTTGTAGAACGTTTAGGTGTAGTAGTTTTAGGTCTAGAAGTACTAGTTGTACGTTGTTTTGCTACTCTAGGTGTATTATTTGATGCAACAGTACGCTGTGTATTATTTCTACTTCTATCAACTTTATTAGTTGAAGGACGGGTAGTAGTACCTCTATCACTTCTAATTGTCGATGGACGTGTAGTAGTAGCACGAATGTTTCTTGCTACAGTACCACGAGAGTTTACACGAGTAGTGTTTTCTTGACGATTTACACTTCTTGAACTGTTTCTTGATGTTGTAGCTCTTGCGTTGTTTCTACTATTTGTATTTGCAACAGCAGTATTAGTTCTACGACCGTGACTATTAACCATTGTGTTTGTTCTTCCTTCTCTATAATTTCTGTTTACTGCCGTACGTCCATTTTGATAATGAACTCTACTTCCTGGACGATAAAAATCTCTTCGTGAATTATGATATGGTGTTACGTTTCTATTGTTATAGTAGCCTACGTGATGGTAATAGCTATATCTAAGTGGTGTATAATAACGACGGTAAGGTACATCCCAAACTATACAGTTACTGTATATAGGGCGAATATAAAATGAATGCCAAGGACGGAATACATAAATTCTGTTGTAAGGATTAATGTATCCAGTTGTATAATCATAATACCCATAACTATTATAGTTAATATGTAATCCGCCTACACGAACTATACGTCTATTTCTATATGAAATATCCACATTTCCAGCTTGTGAGATACGACCATATTCATCGTAATAAACTTCTACATCTTCAACTTGAATAATTGCGCCATAGTCGTCATATTGAACATATGCTTCATAATCGTGACCACCATTGAAACTTAAATTTACATTAGGAGTTGAGATAATAACTTCAGTTCCGTTTTGAGGTCCAACATAAACAAAATCAAATTGTCCGTCTGGGAAAACTGAAAATTCAACACTTCCTTCTACAAATATGTAAGCTTTACCATCATAATTATTATAAGAATTATTTTCTGGTGTGTTAGTTGTTTTTGCGTTAGCTGAAATTCCTATTGCAAGGAAAAAGAACAGCATTGTTTTGAAGTTTTTCATAACATAAAGTTTAGATGTACTTGCTAAATGACTTGAATGAGCGTTGTACGTTTAATGATTTGCATAGACCGTGCCAAAAACTTAAAACCCCTATTTACAAGGGGTTTTGTGGATTTATTAATGTTGGAGTGAAGTGTATGACTTCGGAAATATTCGAAATTTATTAAAAGATAAAACCCGTTGATATCAAGTGATATTAACGGGTTCTAAAAACTAACCAACCAAAAAATTATTAACTTCTTTTATTCTTTATTTTATCTCTACGACCTTTAAGTCTATTGTTTCTATCATCTGCTTTTCCGTTGTGTTGTTTCCGATGATTAACATTATTTAAATCACAACCATCGTGCCAAAAATTATTATATGTATTAATAAATCCAAAAGTATCACGGATATCTCCAAACCTATTATATGTAATATCTAATCCGCCAACTTTTATTAGACGCCCTTTGTGATATCTCAACTTTACATTCCCTATAGATCGTACTTTTCCATTTTTCTTATAATTAATAGGAGTACGGTTTATTTGTGTGATATTTCCGTAGAAATCACGTTTAATGTATTCCCTTTGATAATTTGAAATATAACGACCAGAGCTTCTTGCTTGTGGATAGTTACCGATATGATTGTTATTTCTGGTACGATAATTTCTATGTTGTTTTTGATTTAAGACATTAAAATTAAATTGACCGTTTGTTGATACCGTAAAAATGATATCATTCTCTACAAATGAGATATTCTGAGCATTGTTATAGCGTTTGTGTTTTCCCGGAGTTGACGCTACATTTTCTTGGTGGTTTGTAATTGCCTGCGCAGAAATTCCAATTAGGAACAAACCTGCTAGTAAAATCACTTTTTTCATATGTATTGATTTTTGGGTTATGCCTCTATAAAAGCGTAGAGACAAGCGCTATTTGTTTACAAGAAACCAAAGCGCGTGCCATAAATACAACACATTAATTAACAGATGTTTATGTGATTATAGCTTTTCTTTTAAATAGCTAGCGGTGTATGATTTTTTGTTTTTAGCAACTTCTTCTGGAGTTCCTGAAACCATAATTTGTCCACCGGTAATACCTCCATCTAAACCCAAATCAATTATATAATCTGCACATTTAATTAAATCTAAATTATGTTCTACTACTATTAATGTATGTCCTTTATCTAGTAGGGCATAAAATGAAGCCAATAATTTTTTAATATCGTGGAAATGTAATCCTGTTGTAGGTTCATCAAAGATAAATAGTGTTTTATCTTTAGTAATTCCCTTTACTAGAAATGAAGCTAATTTAATACGTTGTGCTTCACCTCCAGATAACGTTGAAGAGCTTTGTCCTAGTTGGACATAACCTAAACCAACATCTTGAAGTGGCTGTAGTTTATTGACAATTTTTTTCAGATCAATACTTTTGAAGAATACTATTGCATCGTCAACGGTTAATCTCAAAATATCATCAATATTCTTATTTGCAATTTTAACCTCTAATACTTCTTTTTTGAAACGTTTTCCGTTGCATGTTTCACATTCTAAGTGAACGTCAGCCATGAATTGCATTTCGATAGTAACTTCTCCTTCACCTTTGCAAGTTTCGCATCTACCTCCATCGACATTAAAACTAAAGTGCTTCGCTTTATAATCTCTAATTAATGAAAGCTTATCTTTTGCATATAAATTTCTGATATCGTCATAGGCTTTAATATATGTAACAGGGTTTGATCTACTTGATCTACCAATAGGGTTTTGATCTATAAACTCAACGTTTTTGATAGCTTTATAGTCACCTTTTATTTCAGAGAACTGTCCTGGTTTTTCTCCGTAGCCAGCAATATCTCTCATTAGGGCAGGGTAGAGCACTTTTTTAACTAAGGTACTTTTACCACTACCTGAAACTCCAGTTACGACTGTTAGACAGCCTAAAGGGAATTTTGCATCAATATTTTTTAAGTTGTTTTCGCGAGCTCCAATTATTTCGATATTTTTCGTTGAAGTTCGGCGTTTTTCTGGCACTTCAATTTTTAGCGTTTCATTTAAATATCCAGCAGTAAGTGAATCGCTTTTTAAAATTTCGGTATAGGTGCCGTGAGCTACAACTTCTCCACCAAATGTTCCTGCTTCAGGTCCGATATCTATAATTTCGTCTGCAGCTTTCATTATGTCCTCGTCGTGTTCTACAACAATAACTGTGTTTCCAAGATCGCGCAATGATTTTAATACAGTGATTAGTCGTTCTGTATCTTTTGGGTGTAGGCCTATGCTGGGTTCATCTAAAATATACATTGACCCAACAAGGCTACTACCTAAAGAAGTAGCTAGATTAATTCGTTGCGATTCTCCACCTGAAAGTGTATTACTTTTTCTGTTTAATGTTAAATAACTTAGTCCAACATCCATTAAAAATGAGAGTCGGTTATTAATTTCTAAAAGCAATCGCTTAGCAACTGTCGAGTCGTATTCATTTAGTTTTAAGTTTTTAAAAAACGTTGCGACTTCGTTGAGAGGGAGTTCTACTAATTCTTGAATTGAAGCTCCAGCTATTTTTACATAACCAGCTTCAGGGCGTAGTCTTTTTCCTTTACAAGTACTGCACTTGGTTTTTCCGCGATAGCGTGATAACATCACTCTATTTTGAATTTTATAGCTTTTAGATTCAAGGAATTTAAAGAAAGAATTAAGTCCTTCAAAATGGTTATTTCCTTCCCAAACTAATTGTTGTTGAGCTGCTGTAAGTTCAAACCAAGGCTTATGAATAGGGAAGTCAAATTTATATGCAGCATTTGCCAGTTGGTCACGATACCACCCCATACTGTCTCCACGCCAAGGAAATATGGCATTATCATAAATAGATAGAGCTGTATTGGGTATAACTAAATCTTCATCAATACCTATAACATCGCCATATCCTTCACAAACAGGACAGGCTCCAAAGGGATTGTTGAAACTAAATAAATGAATATTTGGTTCCATAAAGGTAATTCCGTCACGTTCGTATTTATTATTGAAATCTTTAATACTATTGTCATCTAGCGATTCTAGAATTAATTGACCTTTACCTTCGTAAAAGGCCATTTGTACAGCATCAGCTAATCTATTGTAAAAATCTTCATCATCCTTTGTAATAATACGATCGACAACTAATTGAATATCTTTTGGTAATGACTTAGATAATTCATCGATGCGAATAACTTTCCCTTCAATTTTAACTCTAGCAAAACCTTGCTGAGCTAATGCTTGTATTTTGTTTTCCATTGTTCTACCTTCTTCTAAAAAGATAGGAGTGAGCAGAAGCATTTTTTGTCCTTGAGGAAGTGTTTTTATATATTTTATTACATCTGTAACAGTGTCCTTTTTAACTTCTTCGCCACTAATAGGTGAGATTGTTCTGCCTATTCTAGTGTATAAGAGCTTTAGATAGTCATAAATTTCAGTAGAAGTACCTACGGTAGATCTTGGATTTGTAGCATTTACTTTTTGTTCAATAGCAATAGCAGGAGCAATTCCTTTTATACTATCTACTTTAGGTTTATTGAGTCTTCCTAAAAATTGACGCGCGTAAGATGAAAGACTTTCAACATAGCGTCTTTGACCTTCTGCATATAGCGTGTCAAAAGCTAAACTAGATTTACCACTACCAGATAAACCAGTAATAACCACTAGTTTATTTCTAGGTATAGTTACATCTATGTTCTTTAAGTTGTGGAGTCGTGCTCCTTTAATGATAATATTTTTCTTAGTGTCTTCTGTTGCTGTTTTCAATGCGCGATGCCCCTTAATTAGTGAAGTGATATACAAAGATAACACTTGTTTTTGTCCTTTTAAAAAAGTGTTTTTTTATTATAATTTTAAGAAAAAAGAGCATATATTTTGGTATTGTGAAAATTATAATGTTATATTTGAGCCTTACAACGATATTTACTAAAATTATTGCCTATAGCATATTACTACTTTTTAAATTTTAAGATTATAACAAACTAGCAGCCAAAATTGCTAGTTGTTCATTAATAAAAAGAGTATTGATATGAAGCCTAACACATCTACTGATGCAGTTTTAGTAACATCCTATATACAAGGAGAAGAATCTGCGTTGTCTATCCTAATTACACGTCACAAACAAAGAATTTACAGCTTTATCTATTCAAAAGTTTTTGATAGAGATGTCGCTGAAGATGTTTTTCAAGACACTTTTATTAAAGTTATTAATTCCCTTAAAAGGGGAAAATATAACGAGGAAGGTAAATTTTTACCTTGGGTAATGCGTATTGCACATAATTTGGTTATTGACCATTTTAGAAAAAATAATCGTATGCCTAAGTTTGAAAATAATAGCGATTTTAATATTTTTTCTGTGCTTTCAGACAGCTCATTAAACGCTGAAAATACTATAATAAAAGGACAGGTCGAAAATGATGTAAGAAGATTGATTGAAGAACTTCCTGAAGATCAAAAAGAAGTGCTAATGATGCGTATTTACAAGGATATGAGCTTCAAAGAAATAAGTGAACAAACTGGAGTAAGTATTAATACCGCATTGGGTAGAATGCGTTATGCATTAATAAATTTGCGCAAAGTAATTGATAAACATAACATTGTGTTAACAAACTAGTACAATATTGCATAATAATTGTCGTTATCTTGATAACAATAATCTCAAATTGACAAATATGCAAAAAATGTACTCAAGAACTTCACGTTCGGGACACGTGGATGAAAACATTGTTCCAAAAGCAGAGACTATTAGGTTTTTGCTGGATTATTCTAAGGCTTTAAGTGTTATAGATTACCAAAAATTGAAGTTTGAAGCACTTCTAAACTAAACTTTGAAAAACCCCCGAAATGAAAATTTCGGGGGTTTTTGCATTTTATAGTATTAGTCTCTTAGTTCTGAAATATTATAAAAAAAAATTACGTTCTCTTTTTCTTGTAATAATCTGCTATTACAGTTTTACGTCCAATAGTATTTGTAATTATATCTTTTTCTAAATCCCAACCTCTTGCTGGAGAATATTGACGACCATACCAGATAATTTGTAAATGTAAATCGTTCCAAACGTGTTCAGGAAATAAACGTTTAGCATCTTTCTCAGTTTGTACCACATTTTTACCATTAGTAAAACCCCAACGATACATTAATCTATGTATGTGTGTGTCAACAGGAAAAGCCGGTACTCCAAATGCTTGAGATATAACTACACTCGCTGTTTTATGTCCCACAGCTGGTAACTCTTCTAATGCTTCTAAATCATTAGGTACTTGACCGTTATGTTTGTCAATTAAAATGTGCGATAGACCGTGAATTCCCTTTGCTTTCATAGGCGAAAGCCCTACAGGCTTTATTATTTCTCTAATTTCTTCGACAGTTAATTTTATCATGTCGTATGGATTATCTGCAATTTCAAAAAGTATTGGAGTAATTTTGTTTACTCTCACATCAGTACTTTGAGCAGACATTAATACAGCTATTAAAAGTGTATAAGGATCCTTGTGATCTAAAGGAATTGGTATTTCGGGATAGAGTTTTTTTAACGTATTAATAACGAAGTCTACCTTTTCCTGTTTGTTCATAATTCGTATTTTTAGTAAAAATAAAACATCTAACTATAATTTAGATTTAAACCGAAATTTTAGTTTGATTAAAAATTAATATTTAATTATTTTTTTAAAATGAACACATTACAAGCAGGCGATAAAGTGCCATATTTTGAAGTAAATGACCAAGATGGGAATGTTATTAAACTTTCTGATTTTAAAGGTAAAAAATTGGTAGTTTTTTTCTATCCTAAAGCGAGCACGCCAGGTTGTACTGCGGAGGCTTGTAATTTACGAGATAACTATGAAGAGCTACAATCTAAAGGATATCAAATTTTAGGAGTAAGTGCAGATAGCGAAAAGAGACAATCTAATTTTAAAGACAAATACGAATTTCCATTTCCATTGCTAGCGGATACAGAAAAGGAAGTGATCAATGCCTTTGGGGTTTGGGGATACAAAAAATTTATGGGAAAGGAATACGATGGAATTCACCGTAAAACTTTTCTAATAGATGAAGAAGGGATTGTAGAACGAGTTATTGATAAGGTAAAAACAAAAGATCACGCAGCTCAGATTTTAGAATAACACCGTGTATTATTAAATATAAAAAGCTCCCAAACTAAGTTTGGGAGCTTTTTTATTTATTGAATTTCAGATATGAGTAACTTAAACTTCCATATCAAAGTCTACATCTATAACTTCTTGATCTATATTACAGCTAAAAAGATTTTTTTCTTTTATTAAGCTTGCAATACCAGCGGGTAACATTTTTTCCCAACCTGGTTCATTGTTTTCAATTTTATATAAAACTTCTCTTGAAAAGATGTCCATAATTTCAGGATTGAAATTTTCAATATCTACAACTTTTCCATTGTATTTGAAGAATTTATACAATTCCTTCATTCGTGGATGTACTTTCAAGTTTTCACTTGTAGTATATTCTCCAGTTTCAGGGTTATGCATAGGGTAGAGGTATACTTTTAAATCTTTAAAAAATAACTTTCCAAAAGCTTCAAGAATACCACCACTTAAATGGCGATAGTATTTTTCGTCAAATACATCAACAAGATTATTAACACCCATTGCAAGGCCTAATCTGTTTTTAGTAAATTTAGAGAAGTATTCAACTAGCTTATAATATTCTTGGAAATTAGAAATCATAACCGTATGTCCTAAAGAGCATAGCAATTTAGCTCTGTCCATAAAGTCTCTTTCGTCAATTTCACCTTCAGCTCTTAAATTAGATAGCGTAATCTCAAAAATAGTAACAGTTTTCTCAGGATCAACTTTAGATTCAGCCACAAACATTTCATGTGATCTCTCATACATGTCAATGTTTACTTTAGTTACAGGTCTAAAGCTTCCTCGAAGTGCTAAAACATTCTTTTTGTATAATATTCTAGCTGGTAATACATTATTTCCATCAGGTCCAAACATTACCGCATCAGTCATTCCGTTTTTAATAAGCTGTAAACTCATTAAACGGTTGTCAACGTTTTGAAACTTCGGTCCTGAAAAGTTTATGGTATCGATTTCAATCTTATCTTTATCAATATGATCGTATAAATATCTAAGTAATTTTTTAGGTGTATCATGCTTATAATAAGCTCCATACACTAGGTTAACACCTAAAATACCTAGAGTGTGTTGTTGTAATAAGGCTTCATTTTCGTGAAAACGAATATGCATAATAATCTCGCTATATTCTTCTTCAGGATCTGTTTGGTATCTAATTCCAACCCAGCCGTGGCCTTTATATTTTTTAGCAAAATCTATTGTTGCAACGGTGTTAGCAAAGGCAAAATACATCTTGTTTGGATGTTTTTCTCGAAGAATACGTTCCTCGAGTAATTCCATCTCGTGCGAAAGCATTTTCTTTAATCGAGCTTCAGTTACATAACGGCCATCTTCTTCAATTCCATAAATGGCATCACTAAAGTCTTTATCGTATGCCGAAATTGTTTTTGCAATAGTGCCAGAAGCACCACCAGCTCTAAAAAAGTTACGTACAGTTTCCTGCCCAGCGCCTATCTCAGCAAAGGTTCCGTAGATATTTTCATTTAAATTAATACGTAAAGCCTTGTTTCTAATTGACGGAATTGCTTCAAATTCTCTGTCACCTTTTATCATATCTGGCATAGCACAATGGGGGTTTTCTTTATAACAAAGGTAGTAAATAGGATATCTAAACAAAAAAATAACCGCTATTTTTGTAGTAATGAAAACAGGTATTTCGATCACTTTTTTAGGGACTGGAACTTCACAAGGAATTCCAGTAATAGGCAGCAAGCATCCAGTGTGTTTAAGTAGCGACTCTCGTGATAAACGATTGAGGGTTTCAGTGCTATTAGAATGGGGAGAAAAAAACTACGTAATTGATTGTGGTCCGGATTTTAGGCAACAAATGTTACGTGAAGAGGTAACGCAACTTAATGGTGTATTGCTAACGCACGAACATAGTGATCATACAGCAGGAATTGATGATATACGCCCGTTTTATTTTAAGCAAGGCGATATACCATTTTATGCTTCCTCCCGCGTATTTGAATCATTACAACTGCGTTTTGCTTATATTTTTGAAACTGTAAACAAATATCCAGGAGCTCCTACGATTACACAGAATATAGTTTCAAAGGACATGACATTTCAGCTAAATAATAAAACAGTTATTCCTGTTGAAGCAATGCATGCAACATTACCCGTTTTAGGTTATAAAATTGATGGTTTTGTTTATTTAACAGATGTTAAAACTATTTCGGAAGCCGAAATTTTAAAAATTGAAAACTGTGATGTTTTGGTTGTAAATGCTCTTCGTATTGAACCACATCAATCTCACTTTAATCTAGATGAAGCTTTACAGTTTGTAAAAAGAGTGAACCCGAAGAAGGCTTACTTTACA
Organism: Patiriisocius marinus; assembly: GCF_008974325.1. GTDB lineage: Bacteria > Bacteroidota > Bacteroidia > Flavobacteriales > Flavobacteriaceae > Patiriisocius > Patiriisocius marinus. The sequence goes on from NZ_BKCG01000002.1 coordinate 388,301, forward strand.
CATATTAGTCACGTTTTAGGGTTTCATAAAGAAGTAGAAAATCAATTGCCTGAAAATGTTCATTTAGCATACGATGGTTTAAAAATAGAATTGTAAAAGTTATAGTTTATTAGTAGGATAAAACTTGTTTAAATAGAAAAAGATAGAATTATGAGAAAGAGTATGTTTATGTATTTATTCTTTTTTGCGGTATTGTTTATCATATTTCAATATGCAAATGAGAAATCAATTTTTGGATCTCAAGAAAAGCAAATTAATGCATTGTCTGAGCAGTTACAAGTTGCAGAGGATTCACTAAAAAGTGTGGCTGTATCAGTTGAAGATGCTGCATATTTTACATTACAGGGTAATGAAAATGCTATAGAATATATTGAACGTTTAGGCTTAGAGGCAGATGATGTAGAGGAAATGATTACCAATAAAATTTACGATACTAATGGAAAAGCAGGAGGGAACCCAATTATTCCTTTAAAGGGTGTCAATGGTGATTTTAAAATAAACAAAGTTAAGTTTATCAATCACCGTTGGATTCTAGCAGATTTTTCGGATGGTACTAATTGGGGAGAAATGATTATAGAATATTTCTTTGATGAAAATAATAAGCTAGAATTGACTCCGGTTAGTTCGTTGCTTTATAGCGGTAATTGATTATTTGTCAGCCAACCATTCTTTAAACTCAAAGAAATTTTGAGGAGCTACTCCGTGTCCAACAGGAAATTCGGAGTAGGTACATTCAATTCCTAAATTCTTTAAAAAGGGTTTTGTTTTTTGAGCCCAAGTAACAGGAATTACTTGATCCACTGTACCGTGAGAGCTGTAAACATTGAGTTTAGAAAAATCATTATTTTGGTAACCTTCTTTAAGCATGTCCTCACTAATATAACCGCTTAATCCTACTAGGTTTTTAACTTTTTCAGGATAACTTAATGCAATGGCAAAACTTAATATAGTTCCTTGGCTGAAACCTATTAATGTTATGTTGTTTGCATCTACTTGGTATTTTTCGATTATTTCATCAATGCACCCTACAATTAAATCTCTTGAAGCAATAGCTTGTGGTACATCATTAAATTTTCCGTCATTAGCATCAAAATGGATATTATACCAAGCGTTACCGTAAGGTTGTAAAGGTAATGGTGCCTTAAGGGCAATTATATGATGTGTTTCAGGAAGCTCTGGCGCAAATGAGAATAAATCATCTTCATTACTACCGTATCCGTGTAATAAAATAATAGCCGGTGCCTTTTCTGAAGTTTTTTCAGTTGGGGCTTTATAATTATGTTCTAAAGAGAGTTGTTGCTTTGTCATTTTACAAAAATAAAAGATGCCATTATTGAAATGGCATCTTTGAATGATAATTATTTAAAATTTCAGAATAAAAAAATACTTTTTAAGATATTGCTTTAAACCAATCTTGAAATTGTACTCCTACTAAAGGTACTGGATCTGTAGTTCCTTTAAATGCACTCATTATTCCTAAAATCCATAGTACAAATGTTCCTAAGTGGAGTATACTTAATATACCCACCCCAGTTAATTGTATTACTAATGAAATTGCAAAGGCTAAAAGCATAATCCCAAGCATTTGGCGTATGTGAAAAGATACAAAAGGGTCTTTTTTATCATTATTAACCACAATAGCAATAATCCAACCTATAAGAGTTAGATAAGCCACAATAGCCATTGAGTTGTTAGTTGTAGTTTCTTTTTCCATTATTTAAATTGTTTAGGTTTCTTTAAAGATACAATTCCTACGCTAAAAACGTAAACCATTGCTGAAATTTCCTACTCAAAAATGGAATGTTAGGTTCTTTAGCTTGATAAGCTCTAATTGCTTGTGAAATAATTAGTACTAAGCTCATTAGCCATAAAATATCACCTAAGGTTGTATTAATATAAAAAATGGCGACTTGAGAGCAAATCCATAATACTGTAAATCCAAACATATTTTGTAAATGTCTAGTTGTAAAACCGTCTTTGTTATCACTGTTCATGGACATAGCAATAAATAAACCTATTATAGTTATATATCCAATAACTGCTTTTTTCTTTGCAGAAACGGGTGTTGTGTTTTCCATCAATTATAGTTTATGAAGTGCTAACTTTTTGTTATTAAAAATTCCATAAGCTCGACCTGTAAGTTTTTTTCCTAACATAGCTGCATTATGTGATGTAGATAAAATATCACTAGTGCTAAACGTCCATTCAATACTTGGATTAAATAATGTTAAAGAAGCTATTGAACCTTTTTCTACCCCTGAAGATTTTAAGTTAAATTGAGATTGTTTTGTAAGTGCGTTAATAGCAGTTTCTAAATCTAATTTAGAAAGTATTGTACCAAAACAACTCTCTAGTCCGATACTTCCATATGATGCGTGATCAAATTCTAAATTTTTATTTTCAACATCAATAGGGTTGTGGTCACTTGTAACCATATCTATTGTTCCATCTTTAACACCTTTTATTAATGCTTTAATATCCTCTTTTGTTCTTAAAGGTGGTGTTAGTTTGTATGAGGTGTCAAAGCTATGTAGCTCATCGTCTGTTAAGTATAAATTGTGTGCAGCAACACTACATGTTACATTCAATCCATTCTTTTTAGCATCTCTAATAAGTGCTACAGATTTTGATGTTGAAATCGTTGGAATGTGTAATCTTCCCCCAGAGTATTCTAAAATTGCTAAATCTCTAGATATTTGTAGTGTTTCAGAAAGTGAAGGAACACCTTTTAGACCTAGTTGTGTGCTGTTAATATGCTCATTTACAATTCCTTTAGGTGAAATTGAAGCTTCAAGTGGAAAGGATTGCACAATTGCATCAAATCGCTGCGTATATTGTAATCCTATTTTAAGTAAGTTGGGGTTTTTAATAGGTTTTTTATAATCAAAAAAGCTAACAGCGCCATCTTGAGACATATCAAAAAGCTCAGCTAAATGTTCACCATCGGCACTTTGCGTAAATGTTCCCGCTGGATGAATACTTGTTGCAGCTTTATCTCCATTAGATTTAATAAACCTAATTGCACCTTTATTATCTGGGACAGGATTAGTATTTGTGTTTAAGATAATATCTGTAAAACCACTATAAGCAGCAGTTTTTAAACCGTTAGCGATAGTTTCGCGCTCTTCAAAGCCTGGTTCTCCAAAACTTATGCTGCTATCAAACCATCCAGCAGATACGTGAAGATTAACTAGTTCGATAACTTTTGATTTATCCGAAACTTTAATGGTGGAATCTATGTTAGTTATTATACCATTTTCAATAAGAATGTCTCTTTTTTGTAAATGGTGATCGCTCTTGGCGTCTACGATAATTGCGTTCTTAATTAAATATTCCATTTTGGTTGATGGTTTTAGAACAGGGTTAACGTTTATAAAATTTCAGAAGTAACATTTCAGCTACTAAAAATAGGAGTCCTAATATGACAAACCATTTCCAAAATTCTGAAATATTGTTTTCTGCTTCAATGCTTGTAAAAAGCTCATTGATACTTGTGTGAGTTGTTACATTTTCCCAAGTTGAAGCATCTAAATAGGTTAAAACACTTTCGTCTCGTGGATAATTATAGCTTACATTTTCTAAAGCTATTGTATTTTTTGTAATTTGATAATTACCAGCTATTTCAGGGGTATCTGTAGTGGTAATTAATACCTTGTTAGACTTAGCTTGTTGTAATGGTATATAACTAGAAATACTGTCTTTAATTGAAAGTATTTCATCTTGGCTAATAGTAATTGGTACTGCAAATTTATTTGTTTTATTTAGGTTAAAGTATAACTTAGATAACTGCAAACTTTGTCTAGCAATATTGTAAAAAGTAGGTACTATTAGTGGTGAACTTGTAAAATTAGAATTTGCCGTGTTTATAGGTGCAGTTACTAAATACGTATTTCCACTAGTGATAATAAATGGCTTCCCGTCTTCAAATTTAAGAATAGGAGTAGCTCTCGTTATACTATTATAGTAGGTATTTACTTTAGGAAATTGAAAGTTTACAACTCGAGTTTCAAATACATCGTTATAGATAGGGTGATCAAAAACTATTTGAGTTATCTTTTTTTCTTGTTTATTTAGCTCCGTGATCTTTCCTAATCCAAGTGGTGATATTAGATTGTTGTATGAATTTATGTCAACGTTAGCCGAAGGGATTATAGTTAAGCTACCACCATTTGAAACAAATGATTTTAGAGCCTCTGTTAGCGGTGTAGGGATGTTATCTAATTCATTAAGTATAATACAATCCTGTTCAGAAATTTTACTAAAATCAAGATTTCGATTGTCTTGTTGTGTGTAACTAAACTCCTCACTATTAAATAACCTTTGTAGAAAGTTAGAGCTGCTATTGTTAACAGAAAGCACTTTTAGCTGAGTAGGTTTGTTTAAGCTGAAAAACAAAGTGTTATCATAGTTTAAACCCGAATCTGTTATCTGAACTTTTCCATTAAAGCCAATTGTATTATCAATATCAAAAATAGCCTGCTGGCTGGTGTTTTCTGAAAAGTCCATTGCTGTTTTAGCAATAAGTTCTGAACCATTATAAATGGCAATAGCTACAGTATTTTCTATAACTTTCCCTGAAGATACGTTTACTTTAACCGAAATGTTATTTCCGTTTTTAGATGTTGCACTTATTGAATCGATAGAAATATTATTTTCTGAAATAGGCTTCAATTGTACAGCATCAATTCTGAAATTTTCTCCTAGAGAAGGGAAGGCTTCTTTTTGCTGAAAGTCTGATATATAAATTAATCGTTTGTCTGAATTTTTGTTTTCAGAAAACATTTTTTCAGCTTTAAGCACCACTTCGTTAGGTGTTAATTGCTTGCTAGTTAATGACGTTTTTAAAATTTCTTCTTTAGCGTTTTTTACAGCTATATTTTTACGGGTAGTGTTGTTTGTGAACCAACTTATTTTTTCGCCATTTATAAGTTGACCATAAAGGTCTTGTTTTGCTCTTTCAAGTAAAGGGCCATTTGCTCCTTTAGCATCTGCACTAAATGAGTTGTCTAAATATATTACGGTTTCTTTAGTGGTATTTAAGGCTGTTTTAGAAGCAGAAAAAGGCTGGGCAAAGGCAAGAATAATTGCGGCAAATGCTCCAAGTCTCATAAATAGGGTCAGCCATTTTTTGATTTGAGAACTTTTTCTAGTTTGAACAGATACTTTTTTTAGAAAAGCAACATTTGTAAACGCTACTTTTTGAAATCGACGCAACTGGAATAAATGAATAATAATAGGAATGAGCAGTAGTAATAGCGCGTAGAGAAGTTCTGGATGTTTAAACTGCATTCTTAGATTTATTAAGCAAATATAAAAAAATGGATGCTAAAAAACCTATTTAGCTACAGTAAAGGTAAAAGTAGTTCCTTTGCCTATTTCAGATACTACATTAATACTTCCGCCAAGTTCCTCGACAATTTTTTTAACTGTTGCAAGACCAATACCCGAGCCTTTTTTACCGTATTTATCTTTGTCAGTTGCGGTTTTAAATAATTCGAATATTATTTTTTGTTTTTCGATATCAATTCCGATTCCGTTATCAGTAACCGAAAATTCATAAAATTGTTTTCGTTGCTTGAAAGTTACTTCTACAAAGGGTGTTTTATTGTTGTTATATTTTAATGAATTTCCAATTAGATTCATCAAAACTTGTTCTACAGCAGGTTTATTGATATTGATTATTAATGATTCTTGTGGATATTCAAACTCTTCCTCATTAATAAATAGCATACCTTCAAGCTCATTAAATATGTCTTGAATATCCACTTTTTGTTTGTCAACTATAGTAAGTTCATCTGATTTGTAGTATTTGAGCATACCTTCAATATAAGCAGCAAGCTTCTCTGAAGATTCTTCAATATAATCTAAGTATTCCAATCCTTGAAAATCAAAATTACTTTTATACTCGTCTTTAAGCATTCTCGACAATGATGTAATATTAGCCAAGGGTGATTTTAAATCATGTGTTACAACACCAGCAAATTGTTTAAGTCGCTTATTGCTAATTTTTAAAGATTCTTGATTTATTTTAAGTTGGTTATTGTTTTTATGTAAAATGAACAGTTTTACTATTTGTTTACCTAAAGTAATTAGCATTTGTTTTTGCTTATCATTAAGTTCTCTAGGTTTTACATCAAAAACACATAAAGTACCTAAAGCAAATCCTTCAGGGTCAATTAACGGTACGCCAGCATAAAAAACGGCACCTTGTTCTGTAACAATTGGGTTGTCTTTAAATCGCTCATCTTTTCGGGCATCTGGAATAATAAAAATTGCATTATTATCAAGTATAGCGTGGCCGCAAAAAGATATATCTCTTGGAGATTCATTAAAAGGCACTCCGTGTTGCGATTTTAGAAAATTTCGTTCTTCATCAAGGAGTGTTACTAATGAGATAGGTGCTTCACAGTAATCTGCAACCATTGCAGTAAGATTATCATAATCTTCCTCAGGTTGCGTGTCTAGTAAGCCGTAAGATTTTAAGGCTTTAAGTCGTGCTATTTCGTTAGACGGTTTTTTAGGGGCGAGCATGTAGGTTTAAAAATGTAATAATTATAACTAATAATTTGAAATAATAGAAATTGATAATTTAATTAATGATCTCTTTAGCGATTGTGAATTCGATTTTAGTCCCTTTATCTTCATCTGAAGTTAATAAGATTTCTCCTCCAAAACGTTCAACAATCTTTTTTACTGTAGATAGACCTATTCCATTTCCAGTATTTCCTTTTCGGTCTTTTTTACCTAATGTTGAAAACAGGGTGAAAATATCTTTTTGTTTATCCTTAGGAATTCCTGTACCATTATCAGTAATTTTAAAATAATAATGTAAAGACTTTTCTTGACAATCTATATCAATAACAACGGTGCTTTTATCATTATATTTTAAACTATTTGCTATAAGGTTGAACAGTATTTGTTTTAACGCTTCTTTATTACAATTAAGTTCAATATTCTTCTCAGGGAAGTTGATATCACATTCAAAATCAATATTTAAACTATCTATAATTTCTTCAAGAAGTTCGTGAATATCAAATTCATGAACTTGATTATCACAATGTTGGTCACTTTCGTAATGTTCTAAAAGTCCTGTTATATAGTCACTTAGAGAAAATGAGGATCTTTTTAAGCTTTTCAAATGTTCTTTAGCATTTGAGTCTAAAACTTTAGAGTATTTAGCTTTTAATATATCAGTAGTGATGATAATGTTAGCTAAGGGCATTTTCATATCGTGAGAAACTACTCCGGCAAAACTCTTCAATTCAGTATTTTTATGTTGTAAACTTTTTTTAGTTTTATTTAAAACATCATTTGCTTGATGTAATTCTATTAGCTTTACCACTTGTTTTGCTAATGTTTGCAACGATTTTATTTGTGAATCTGAAATGGTATTGGGTTTATTATCAATAACACATAAGGTTCCAAGTTTATGACCTTCCTTATCTATTAAACAAACACCAGCGTAAAATTGTACTGGGTTTTCTTCTAAAATAACAAATGGATGATTTTTAAATTGAGGATTGTTCTTAATGTCCTCTAATATAAAAACATTTGTATTTGCTTCAATTGCATAGCTGCAAAATGACAACTCACGATCTACCGCACAAAGATTCATTCCTTTGGTCGATTTATACCATACATCATCTTCATCTACAAATGAGATGAGTGAAATAGGCATATCTGTAATTTGAGAAGCTAACTGTGTAATTTGGTCATATTCCTCTTCCTTATCAGTATAAAGCACATTATATTTTTGCAATGCTGCAACGCGTGCAACATCATTTTCTTTGATAATAGGATCTCTAGGCATAACAATAATAATTTATTAAAAAACTATTGGGGGAATTAAGTAAAGGTAACCTATTGGTCTATGTGTTGTTAATAATGTTAAAAAATTTAACATTTGAAAGAGTTAAATTTATATTCACAAATTAAAAATTCTCAAATGCACCAAGACCAAATAGCGCAAAATCATATTTAACAGGGTCAATTGGATCAAATTTTCGAAGTTGAGTGTCTAATTCTGCTAAGGCTTTTCCATCGTTTTGTTTCCTTTTTAAAATCCCAAGTTTTCTAGCTATACCGCCACTATGTACATCAAGAGGACAAGATAAAATAGAGGGGGAGATACTTTTCCAGATTCCAAAATCAACTCCGTTTGCATCGTTTCTAATCATCCATCTAAGAAACATGTTAATCCGTTTAGCAGCACTATTTTTTAATGGATCACTTACATGTTTTTGAGTACGTGACTCATGAGGGAGTTCAAAAAAAATTTTTTTAAATTCTGAAATAGCAGGTTGTAAGCTCTTAGAGGTAGCATTATTTCTAAAAATAGCTTCCATTCCTTTATGATTAGTGTAAAGATTCTGTAACGATTTAAAAAAATAATCTAAATCATTTTCATTAAAAGTTCTATGTACAAAACCATTGACTAAAGACCTATTGTTGTCACGATACTCCATGACAAAATCTAATGGTGAATTTCCCATAATATCGAGTAATTTCCCTCCATTATTAATAATGCTTTTACGATTACCCCAAGCTATTGTTGCTATTAAAAAACCTGAAATTTCAATATCTTCTTTTAATGTATAGTTATGTGGTATTTGAATAGGATCTGTTTCAATAAAAGAAGTGCTATTGTAAAGCGCAGCTTTTTCATCTAAAAATTCTTTTAATTCACTTTGAGATAGTTTTTTCATAAAAATAAATTCATATAAAAATAGCCATTAAAGGGTATTGAAAATAACTTCATAATAAAGTTTATTTGTGATTCAACTTATTAAATAAATATGATAAATAAAATTATTATTTCGGCATTTGTAATTCTAAGTATGATATCCTGTAACTCAGATGACGATTCTAATTCAGATCTAGACATAGCTAATTTACTAACTATTGATAATGGTACTTGGGCTGTTGTAGATTTTCAACATAGGGAGACAGAAAATGATGAGTGGGTTTCTGATAGCTTATTTTGTTTTAATGATGATTTATGGCAATTTACGTCTAATGGGAATCTAAATATTTATATTAATCAAAACTTATGTGAAGGTCAAACAGCTAATGATATAGTTTTATATAATTACGAAGTAGTCCCTAATGTTGGGTACAATCTCATTGTTAATGGACAAAGTTCTTTAGAAACCATTGAGTTATTGAATGAAAACTCATTAATAGTAACTTATAATATTGGAACCGTAACAAATACTATGGGAAGGCGCGTATTTTCTAAAGTTCAATAAGCCCATCAACCATTGTTAATTTTCTATCAGCCATAGCTGCAAGTTCTTCATTGTGAGTAACTATTACAAATGTTTGCCCAAATTCATCCCGAAGTTTAAAAAACAAATTATGTAAATTCTCAGCACTTTCAGTATCAAGATTACCGCTTGGCTCGTCGGCTAAAATTATTCCTGGATTATTAATTAATGACCTAGCAACAGCAACACGTTGTTGTTCACCACCAGATAATTCATTTGGCTTATGGCTAGCACGATGTTCTAAACCTAAAAAGCTTAATAATTCTAAAGCACGTTTTTCAACTTGTTCCTTTGGTGTTTTCTTGATAAAACCAGGAATGCAAACATTCTCAAGTGCTGTAAATTCTGGCATTAATTGATGAAATTGAAAAATAAAACCCAGAGAGTCATTTCTAAATTTAGCAAGTTCTTTACTATTTAAACCTGAAAGATCAACGTTGTCAATAGTAAGCTCGCCTTTATCAAAAGTATCAAGTGTTCCTAAAATTTGCAGAAGTGTTGTTTTTCCAGCACCAGATGCACCAACAATAGAAACTATTTCACCTTTTTTAATATGAAGGTTTACTCCTTTTAAAACGTGTAAATCATCGTAGTATTTGTGAATATTTGATGCTAAAATCATAAATAAAAACCGAAATTTTAAGGGGGAATTCCCGTGCTCTAAAAATAGAAATTATTTAGAGAAGTCTTACTGTCAACTAAAATTAATAAATGTTCAGATTATGAATCTTTCTTTAAGAACGTTTTTAAATTGTTATAGTCAATAAAATAGGTAACTCTTAAAGATACGGTGTTTTGAATTTCTTGATCAAATAACGAACCTAAACTTTCAGTATAATTTACTGTTGATTCATTATCGTTATTGAAAATTTGATTTCTGTATAACAGTGTCGCTTCACTACCTGGGGCAAACCTCCAGGTGTAACTTAAATCGAGGTTCCAAATATTAAAGTTAGCGTTAGGATCTTCATCAGTAGTATCATAACTAGCTAATTGACGTGTTCCATCTTCATTAAGTTCAAAAAATATGTTTTCAGTATAATCCACTGTTGTCCAAAAATTTCTAAAACGAAAGTTGATTGCTTTGTACGGATCAAAATTATAGCTTGCAGTAATAGCGTTTTCTAAACTAGTAATGTTTCGTTGTCCTAAAATGACCTCGTCATCAATAATGTTTACGTAACCAAAATTTTTATTTCTTAATGAAAAATCTGAGCGAAGTATCATATTAAACTTATCAGAGAATCTATATCTAGGAGAAAAATCAATGTAATATTGTCTTTGCGGATCATCAAAAGCGACTCTGCATCCTAGACCTGAATCTAAAGCAAATTTCTTTCTAAAGTCTGAAGAAATCCAAACACGACCTCCTACACTTTCAGGAAAAGAAACAAAACGTCCAGCAACTCTTGCTTCAAAATAGTCATCTCTTTTAGAGTCCCAAGAAACATTTCCACCAAAAGCAAACCGAGTAGGGAGTACAAAAAAGCTGTTAAAATTAATATAATTTTGAGTTTGTACACTTGGCTTATAAAGGCGTGAGTGTCGAGCTGTTAACTGAAAACGATATTTATTGAATGTTTTCGTTGGATTAAAAATTTCGTACGAAAGTCCTGCTACAAAGTTGTTGTAGTTGTTTGTTCGGTTTAAACCTAAATCATTAATATCAAAGGTTGTGTTTGCAAAATCGTGACCTACACGATATCTAAATTTACCTTGAGTGCTAGCAATATCTAGTTCTGTTCTAAGTCCAGATTGGTTTCCTGTTGCCAAATTTACATTACTAACTATTGCACGACCGCTAGTATTATAGGTGTTTTCTTTATCTGAAACATCAAATACGACTGCAGTTACATTTGCATCTCTAAAATGTCCATCTCTCACAACATTTGTATTGATTAAGGATATGGAAGAGTTATCATTAAATTGTTGATCTAATACAACAATGTTATAGTTTGTTAGTGGTTCAACCTCAACTTCGCGTATGGTTCCAGTAATTGAATCCCTTACAGCTGTAAAAGTACGTTCAGTGATTGCATTAAAAATTCCTATTCCTAAATTTTCTTGTGTTCTTCCTGAAACTTTAATAGCATTAAGTAATTGGACTCTTTTTGGAAATTCGTCAATTACTTCGTGCTCTCCTAATTCTTCTAATGGTCCAGAAGGGCGATTTCCTACACGTCTAGAAAAGAAGATTCTTCCTTTATTGAATAGTTCCGTTCCTTCTTTAAAAAATTGTCTTTGTTCAGAGAAAGTCTGTTCAAATGGACCAAGGTTTAATGTAACGTTGTCAAATGCTGCTTGACCAAAATCTGGAATTAATGTAGCATCGAGTGTAAAACTATCGCTCAACCCATATTTGATATCCATACCTGCACTAATTGAAGTTTCGGTTTCTCCTTCAAAATTAGATACAACTCCTTGCGCAAATGGGAATAGTGTTAATCGAGTAGGGGGATTTATGTTTCTTATACCAGAAATACTTGCATTGTATTGTGTTCTTTTTCCTTTTGTATTATCTATAGGAGCAAAACTGTGTGTTTCATTAATATGAATCATTTTACGATATAAATTAATACTCCAGTCTTGGACTTCTATTTCAGGAAATCTTAATGCTCGATATGGTATTTTAAATTCGGCATACCATCCTTTTGCATCTTTACTCATTCTTCCTTCAAAAACAACATTATAGCCTAAATCCTCGTTGTTTATTGAAATTTTAGAATCAAAAATTGTCCCAGCACTTGTTATCCCAAAGCGTGTTTCGTTAATGCCATCATTGTAAGTGTTAAGTGCAATAGCTATGTAATCTGCTTGTACATTGATGTCATCACGTTGCGAAAATTGACTTGCAATAGCATCAGGATCTAGATCATTTAAATATACAGCTACATAAACCGCTTTATCATCGTATGCAAGTTGGAACTCAGTTTCATATCCTTTCGAAATATCACCTTCAGTTCCTGGATCTAACATGTTAAAATTACCATACTTTGGTAAGGAATTCCAAATGACATCGTCTAAAGTTCCATCAATTTTTGGGCTATTTGTAATTCTAGATGCTTCAACACTTCTCTTTGAAACTTGAGAAAATGATATTGTAATTGCGCTAATGAAGAAAAGGATTGAAAGAAAATTTCGGCGTAGATTCATATTAAATTCTAGAGACGTTCGAATGCATTTTTTACAAATCTATAAGAGTCAACATTCCTTTCTATTAATAAAAAGTTAAATTAGTAGTACATAAATTAACACTCTTAAAAAGAATACTTAATTTCGTTAGAATGGAAATTGACTAAAACACTGAAATATTGAGTAAAAGAATTATTTTACTCACATTTTAAAACAATGAATAACTAAAATAAAATCATTTATTATAAATATTAATTGATTGTATAAATAAGCTACTATGAGCAACTATCGCTTTTTTGACGAGTACAATGAAGAAACAACAGAAGAACTAAAAAATAATTATTCTAATATAATATCAGGTTTAGGTGAAGATATTACTCGTGAAGGAATAGTAAAAACCCCAGAAAGAGCTTCAAAAGCGATGCAGTTTTTAACACAGGGTTATGATCAAGATCCTGCCGAAATTTTAAAAGGAGCAATGTTTGCTGAGGACTATAATGATATGGTTATTATTAAAGATATTGAATTGTACAGTTTGTGCGAGCACCATATTCTCCCTTTTTTTGGTAAAGCACACGTTGCTTATATACCTAACGGGCATATTGTAGGATTAAGTAAAATACCAAGAGTTGTTGATGTATTTGCTCGTAGATTGCAAGTGCAAGAGCGATTAACTCATGATATACTTGAGTGTATTAATGATACATTAAAACCTAAAGGAGTTGCTGTTGTTATTGAGGCTAGTCATATGTGTATGATGATGCGCGGTGTTCAAAAACAAAACAGCGTGACTACTACTTCAGGGTTTCGTGGTCAGTTTGAAAAAATTGAAACTCGTAATGAATTTCTGAAACTTATTAGTAGTAGTCTATCGTAGTATTTTTTTGGTATAGAAGTTGCTTTGTATGTTGTAATAAATTACGGGTCAAATAGACTAATAAATAAAACACAACATGCAAAATATAAAAACATCATTGCTAAGAAAGAGTTTGCTCTTTGATGCGATAGGTATGGTTACTATGGCCATCCCAGTAATAGGACCATTTTTAGACATTATTTGGGCACCATATGCCGCTAAACAAATGAGTGAAATGTATAAAGGAAGAGAAGGTAAAATAGCCTCAGTAATTGTCTTTATTGAAGAGATTATACCTATGACCGATTTTATACCAACATTCACCTTAATGTGGTTGTATACATTTGTTTGGAAAAAAGAAGATTCTAGAACAATGCAACCTATTGAAATTAGAATAGACGATTAATTAATATCCTTTTTATAAGAAATGCCCAAGATTTAAACCTTGGGCATTTTTGTTTTTAACTAGTTATGTTAATTTCTGAAATTATAAAAAAAGGAAGTAAAATCTTTTAGTTGTCATCTTTCAGAAGAAATCCAAGTCGCATACTGCGAATCATTTTCTTTTCAAAATTCCAGAAAAATTGAAACTCACCAAAAAGCCATCCGAAGAAAACTAAAAATACTTGATAGAGTGGGAAAACCATTAAAATTCTAATAGGCCAATATATATACCACGCTAGATTGTTAGAAATGCCAACAGCTTCAGTTACTGGCCCAGCTATTTTAGCTGCCGTACTTCCTGTAATTGCAAAGACTATAAAAATGACTGTTAATTGCCAGTTAGTGGTAATATTCCACTTTTCTTTTAATCGTTTCATTTAAGACGTTGATTGTATTTTTGCTCAAAAAATTGGAAATAATTAAAGAGTAAATAGTTTACTTCTTTTCCGTAGTGAACATTTCGGTCATAATTTATTTCTTGTGGATATAAATCTCGAGAACGTGATATATCTCTTACTCGTCTGTTGTATTCTTGAGAGTAAAACAAGTTTTTACTTTCTAAAAAAGTTTCACTGTAATATTCCTCATTTGGCTGTGTGCTTAAATACCTTTCAAATCCTTGTTCTAAAATTATTATTTCATAATCAAGAGATTCATTTGCAATTGTTATAGTGTCTGTAATGACATTATTTGCATCTTTAGTTCCACCAGGCATCTCTTTGCTAGGTTTACAATTTATTAGTGAAATACACAGTACAAGATAGAGTGGAAGAAGCTTCATAGTAAATAAAAAATAAAATTATACAATTAAATTAAGAGTCTAACATTTTTAACGTGCTTTAACAAAAAAAAGCCACTTCTATTAAGAAATGGCTTTAATGATATTAAGCTATTGTTTTTGGAATTTTTATTTTCCGAAAAGACCTCCTAAAAGACCACCAATTCCACCAGAATTACTGTTTCCGCCACCAAGTACCATTCCAGCGATATCATCAATAACGCTTCCGTCATTGTCACCATCTAAAATAGACTCGATTAAGCTTTGTTGTTTTGGTTGTGCATCATTTCCACCACCAAGTAAACCACCAAGTAAGTTTCCAATACCATTTTGGTCAGCTACGTTTTGTTCTTTTGTCTGTTTTCCTAAATACCCAAGTAATACTGGAGCTGCAACTTGTAAAATTTGCATGACACCGTTTGTATCAATACCTGATTTTTTAGAAACTGCACCAACCACATTATCTTGAGATCCACCTAATACGTGACCTAAGATACCTAAGCCGTCTCTTTTTACTTCTTCATTAACTCCACCACCAAAAAGACCTCCAAGGTTGTCTAGTATACTTCCATCGTGTTTTCCACCGCTAAGTGCACTCATTAAACCTGCGGCACCATCAGGACTACTTGCATTTCTTTTCATTGCTCCCATTAATAATGGTAAAGCTGCTGTTAATGCGGAAGCAGTTTTATCTGCTGGTTGATTTGTTTCTTGACTAAGGCCACCAATTAATTGACGTCCCATATCACTGTTTAATAAGTCTAATATTCCTGACATTTTTATTTGAGTTTTTTAAATTAAATTACTGTTTTCATAAATGTACAAAAAAACAATCTATCAAAACTTAAACAACCTGTAACTTTTTAAGTGTTACAGGTTGTTTTCGTTAATTGTAATTAAATAAACGTTAAGCCGTTAGCCTAATATCTCTACAATTTGACTTGCAAGCTCAGTACCTATTCTATCTTGAGCTTCATTAGTAGCAGCTCCAATGTGTGGTGTTAACGAAATTCTGTGATTCATTAATACTTTCATTGCTGGAGTTGGTTCTTCTTCGAAAGTATCTAGCCCCGCAAAAGATAATTTACCGCTATCTAAAGCTTTTACGAGTGCAACCTCATCAATCACACCACCTCTAGCAGCGTTAATTATTGCAGCACCATCTTTCATTTTAGCTATTTCGGCTTCGCCTATTACATATTCTTTTTGTGCAGGAACATGTAATGTAATGAAATCACTATGTTGAATTAATTCTGAAACAGGCTCCGTTTTAATTTTCAATGTTACTTTTTGACCGTCGTAAAAATCAAGTGTTATATCTGCTTCACCTACATAGTTGTCACTTGCAATTACCTTCATACCACAACCAAGTGCTATTTTAGCAACTTCACGACCTATTCGTCCAAAACCGATAATTCCAATCGTTTTACCACGAAGTTCAGCACCTTGTGCGTAATTCTTTTTTAAGTCTTTAAAACGTGTATCACCATCTAAGGGCATATTACGGTTAGCATCATATAAAAAGCGAACACCTCCAAAAAGGTGAGCAAATACTAATTCGGCTACTGATGAAGAAGAGGCTGCAGGTGTATTAATTACCTTTAAGCCTTTTTCGCGAGCATAGGTAACATCAATATTGTCCATACCAACGCCGCCACGACCAATAACTTTTAAAGTAGGGCAGGCGTCAATTAATTCTTTCCTTGCTGTAGTTGCGCTTCGAACTAATAATACTGAAATTTTATGTTCGTTGATAAAATTTACAAGTTGCTCTTGAGCAACTTTAGTTGTAATTACTTCATATCCTGCTTTTTCTAAAGCGTCGATACCTGATTTTGAAACTCCGTCGTTTGCTAATACTTTCATTTAAAACTTATTTTTAATCTCTACAGTAGTAGAAACCGGTTTTATTATTATTTATCGTAGTTGAAATCCTTAATTATTTATGCTACTTTTTCTAACTCTTTCATAACATCAACTAACACTTGTACGCTTTCTACAGAAAGAGCGTTGTACATTGATGCTCTGTAACCGCCCACACTACGGTGACCATTTAAGCCATTTATTCCAGCTTTAGCACACATAGTATCAAATGTTTCTTTTAAAGCATCATTTGTAAGTACAAACGTAGCATTCATCTTAGATCTATCTTCTTTGTTCGCTACAAAACCATTAAACAATGGATTGCGATCAATTTCTGTATAGAGTATTTCGGCTTTTTTATTATTTATTTTTTCAATAGCTGCAACGCCACCTTGTTCTTTTAGCCACTCCATTGTTAACATTGATACGTAGATTGGGAATACAGCGGGTGTATTAAACATACTGTCTTTAGAAATGTGAACTTTATAATCGAGCATTGAAGGAATCTGGCGAGTAACTTTACCTAGTATTTCTTCTTTAACTACAACTAGAGTCGTTCCTGCTGGTCCCATATTTTTCTGAGCTCCAGCATATATTAAATCGAATTTAGAAAAATCTAAAACTCTTGAAAATATGTCACTACTCATATCGCATATTAAAGGACAGTCAGTTTCTGGAAACTCATTCATTTGAGTTCCAAAAATAGTATTGTTACTTGTGCAGTGAACGTAGTCTAATCCAGAAGAAATAGTTACATTTTTAGGGATATAATTAAAGTTAGCTTCTTTAGATGATGCTAAAATTTCAACTTCACCAAAAAGCTTAGCTTCTTTAATTGCTTTGTCAGACCAAGTTCCTGTATTATAATATCCAGCTTTTGTTTCTAGTAAATTATAAGCCACCATTAAAAACTCCATACTAGCTCCACCTTGTAAAAACAATGCTTTATATCCTTTGTTTTGTAGTCCTAAATGTTCTAAAGCTAATTCTTGTGCACGTTCCATAACCGCTACAAAAGGCTTGCTTCGGTGTGAAATCTCTAAAATAGAAAGATTTAGTTCGTTAAAGTTTAAAACCGCTTGTGATGCTTTTTCAAAAACAGATTGTGGTAAAATACAAGGTCCTGCGCTAAAATTGTGTTTTTTCATGGGTGCTGAAGTTTATTTTTTACAAAGATGTGAAATAGGGAAAACAATATAAAATGAACGCATAGATTTAATTGTTAAGTTATTAACCTTGTGAAAATATGTGTTAAGAATAAAATTTGTGATTACGGAATATCTAATAATCCTACTATATATTTAAGATAAATTCAATGGTGTCAACACCGTCAGCATAGTCCCAAAGTTGAGGATTTTGAGTTTCTCCGTGTGCTAAGTGATCGTTTGAAACAATACATTGAATTTGATCAGTCTCATTTTCTAGTTTTTGTTTTGCTTTCTCAACAGTTTCGTAAAACTCGTAAAAAACAACCGAAATAGGAGAAGAGTAACCCGCATCTTCTTTCAATAACATAAATTCATTATCAAGTAATTTTATATTACTCATTAAATAAACAGCTTTGTTATAATCGTAGTTATTTGCATATTTATGATTATTAATGATATCTTTTGCAATAAACATATTATTAAAAAAGTGATCCCAATCATACCCTTTAGGCACTAATATTTTAGAGACATTTCGGCAACCAAGTCCAAAATATGTAAAAACATCTTTCGCTAATAATTGCATTTGCTCAGGTGTTTCGTTACCAGTAATAAGCGCAACGCTATTTCTGTTTTTGCGAATAATATTTGGATGTTTCTTGAAATAATAGTCAAAATAACGAGCAGTGTTATTACTACCAGTAGCTATAACTGCATCAAAATCGGTTAGCTGATCTTTAGTAGTACGGATGTAG
Source organism: Patiriisocius marinus (assembly GCF_008974325.1). Taxonomy (GTDB): domain Bacteria; phylum Bacteroidota; class Bacteroidia; order Flavobacteriales; family Flavobacteriaceae; genus Patiriisocius; species Patiriisocius marinus. Next base: position 406,540 of record NZ_BKCG01000002.1, read on the forward strand.
TTCTTAAATTCAGGATTTATTTCAAATAGCTTCTGTGTTAAATAACTAAGTAGAATTTTATCGTTTGATGACATTTTAGATAAAACAGTATTACCTGTAATAAGTACAGAAATAAAATCATGAAAACCAACAAGCGGAATATTCCCTGCCATTACAATAGCAATTGTCTTGGGATTTAAATTTTCTTCGGAAATATTATATAACGAAACCCATTGCTCTAAATTTGATTTTGTTAATGCTTCGCTCCATTGCTTAAGTGCTAATAATACAGAATCCTCTGTGAACCACCCGTTGTTAGCGCGAGCAGCTGAAAGTAATTCTCTCATTTCAATACTTTCTGGTTGAGAAATATTGTTTTGAATTGTTGCACCTAAAGCTGTAAAAGCGTTAATTCTTTCTTGTAATTTCATACTTGGTTTGGAGTTGCCGATTGTAGACGTTAAATTTGCACAAAGTTAAGAAAAAGAACCCCATACTATGGCAATAATAATAACAGACGAATGTATCAATTGTGGTGCATGTGAACCGGAATGTCCAAACACAGCAATTTACGAAGGAGCAGATGACTGGCGTTACGCTGATGGTACTGATTTAGAGGGTAGTTTAGTACTGCCTAATGGAAAATCAGTTGATGCAGAAGAAACGCAGGAACCAATTAGTGACGAAATCTATTATATAGTAGCAGATAAGTGTACAGAATGTAAAGGTTTCCATGAGGAGCCACAATGTGCAGCTGTTTGTCCAGTGGATTGTTGTATTCCAGATGATGATAATGTTGAAACAGAAGAAGTATTACTAGGTAAACAAGCATTTATGCACCATAAGTAAACATATTTCAATTTCATTGTATAAAAAAAGCATCCACTAAAGTGGGTGCTTTTTTTATATGTTGTTTTTAGCTGAAATAATAATTATACAATTTTCTTCCAGATTTTTATTAAACCAAGAGCACAGGCTGTCGTAACACAGCTTAAAATAATAGCCACTGTTGTCTTTCCGTAGATAAAATATCCTGTAGCGAATAAAAAACTATAAGTACCTATAACGCCCATTAAAAAGGCTAGAATTTTAAAGTTGATATTCTTAAACTTACTCTCATCTCCAAAAACTAAACTTTCAAATGAATTAATAGTTTCGGTTTCAGAAGGTTTTGTTAGTAGTGTAACGATTATCCATCCTACAGTTGTAATTAACACACCTAATATTAATTGCCAATGTCCATCTAACTCAAACATAGGAGTTGCCAATTTCTTGTTTATGAAAAAGAAGATTGCAATTATAAAGGAAATAGCCATGGCTGCAATTTCACTATATGGATTGATTCGTTTCCAGAACCAACGAAGAATAAATAATAAACCAGTTCCAGCACCTATTTGTAATAATAGGTCAAACACATCTTTAGCAGATTTAATATAGAAAGAAAATAAGGCAGCACAAATCATTAGAATTACAGTAGATAATCTACCTACAAATACCTTTTGCTTTTCAGTAGCATCTTGCTTAATAAATCTTCCATAAAAATCATTTACGATATATGAACTTCCCCAATTTAGTTGAGTTGAAATGGTGCTCATAAATGCAGCAATTAGTGAAGTTAGTACAATTCCAATTAATCCTGCTGGTAAGTATGTCATCATAGCAGCATATGCCACATCGTGCCCTTGCATTTCTTCATTTAAGTTTGGGAATGCAGTGGCAATAGAATCTAATGTAGGGAACAATATTAATGAAGCTAAGCCAACCAAAATCCAAGGCCAAGGTCTAACTGCATAATGTGCAAAATTGAAAAATAAGGTAGCCCAAGTGGCATTTTTTTCATCTTTAGCGGCAAGCATTCTTTGTGCTATATATCCACCACCACCAGGTTCAGCTCCTGGATACCAAGTACTCCACCATTGGACGGCAAATGGAATAATAAATAATGTTATGAGCATTTCAGTATTAGAGAAATCTGGTAGAATGTTTAGTTTTCCCACTACATTCTCGTGTGTTAATAAATTTTGTAAACCACCTATTTCAGGAATATTTATTATATAAATAGTTGCCCAAACGGAGCCTACCATTGCTATAACAAACTGAATCATATCAGTTATTAAGACTCCTTTTAATCCACCTAATGATGAATAAAGTACCACAATGATTGAAGAGTAGAGTAGAGCTTCTTCTTGTGAAATACCTAACAGTATGTTTGCAATTTTAGCCCCAGCTAAACAGACGCCTGCCATTGTAATTATATTGAATATAACACCTAAATAGATGGCTCTAAATCCTCTCAAGAAGCTAGCGGATTTTCCTGAATATCGTAATTCGTAAAATTCTAAATCGGTATTAATTCCAGATCGTCGCCATAGTTTTGCATAGAAGAAAACGGTAAGCATACCTGTTAGTAGCATTGCCCACCAAACCCAATTTCCAGATACTCCATTAACACGTACAAGTTCAGTTACAAGACCTGGTGTATCAGCAGCAAAAGTTGTTGCTACCATTGAAACACCTAAAAGCCACCAAGGCATATTTCTTCCAGAAAGAAAAAATTCCTTTGTGTCTTTTCCTGCTTTTTTAGATACTACAACACCAATAATTAAAAAAATGATAAAAAAGGCAATTATTAATGCCCAGTCTAGTGTTGTTATCTTCATATTAATCTTTGATTAGGGTGAGTTCCTTTGCTTGACCTACCCAATTGTCACGCTCAATACGTCCTGGGAAAAAATCTATAAGTGTAGTTAGAATTCTGATATCCTTGATTTGAAGTCTACTTATTTGATCAAAATTATAAATACCTATTTCGTTAAGTTTTTGCTCAATGTAAGGACCTATACCGTTAATTTGAGTTAACTGATCCTTTTTACTTTTATTTGCATATCCAATACTTTCAAAATCCAGCGATGGTGAATTGATTGAATAATTAACAAAATTGCTTCTGGTTCTCGAAATAATTGAATCTGGTGCCACTGCAACTTTAGGTTCAACTTTAGAAGGTAGCGGTGAATCAAATTGTTGATCTCTTACTGCTTGAATAATTTTGGGCTTAAGTTCTGTAAAGGTCGTGTCAACTTTTTTTGCTTTTTCTGAAATTTTAAAAGCATTAATTTGTTTTTTTAAAGCAGCAATTTTCGAGTCTTTAGTCACTCTCATTCCATAAGAGCCAAAGATGTATCCCAATATAAATGTACTAAACATCAATAGTGCTATCCCAATAAAACTTGGGCTAGATAGTTGATTTAAAAATTGTTCTAAGTTCGTCATTATTTAGTAAACTGTAATTCTACTCGTCTATTAATCCTGCGTCCTGATGCTGTTTTATTGTTTCTAAGGGGTCTAAATTCTCCCATTGACATAGCTTTCATTCTACTTGGATTAATATCACCTTTATTTTTAAAATACCAACGCATTTCTTTGGCATAATTAAGTCCTAATAAGTGATTGTCCTGCGAATCTCCCACATCATCTGTATGCCCTGTAATAATAAGTTTAGTTGCAGGATTTGCATCCATAATATCTTTCACTTTGTACATTAAGTTGTCTAGCTCATCATTTTGTAAGATACCTGTATCCGAAAAATTTGGGTAGAAAATTATCTTTTTAGGTGTTTCGACAAATTTAGGTTTTAATGCTGCAATTCTGTTTTGATCTAAAGGACTAAATTGAAACGTAATACCTTTATTATAAATTTCGTTTTTATCAAACTCAATGTCTTCAATTACTGAAACTACTACTATTTTTTTACTTTCGATGCCAGTTGCTACAAGTTCTTTAACAATTAAGTCGCCTCTTTGAACTCCTAAGTTAGAATCTTCAAGTCTTTCTAACGGACTGTAAACAGACAATACATGTAATTCAAGATCGGGATTATCGTATAAATAATTATTTAATTCATATTTATAATCGATACTCGATTCAGGAACAATAATGCCTACTGAATCTTTCTTAAACGAAATTCCCTCAATAAAACTAAAAAGTGTGTCATTAGAAACAGCTCTAGCGACTAAACCAACCGCTATTGGTTCTACTATTTCTGGAGGTATAATTGAATCAATGGGTTTAATAGTCTCGATGATAGGTTCTATGGTTTCGTTTAGCGAACTAACTTCAAGATCCTCTATTAGTTCATTGTTTACAGAGGCTACGGTATCATCTGAAGATAACCATGAATAAATCCACAAGCCAAAAGTCGTCCAAACAAGGAAGATAAAAAAAGCTAGAATGAAGTTTTTCATATAGTTAGTATGCATTTGACAATGTAATATCTAACGTGAAATTAGATAACTAACAAATTTAACAATTAATTTGCAAAAAAGAAACCTGATTTAAGCGGTTCTATTAAAATATTATTTATAGTTTTGCTGCATAATTATGAACAACAATCAAGTACATCATCATCATTTAATAAACCACGCTCCTGCGAGGAAATGATGTTGTTGTAATAATTTACTATATAATCTAAACCCGTTTGAGCAATCAAGCGGGTTTTTTTATTTCTGCTGGTTGCTATTTTAAAAATCTCAAACACCCTAGATTATTGGTTTAATGTTTAAAATCAATTGAGATTATTAATAAACTGTTTAAAATGAAAAAACTAAGAATAGCAATTCAAAAATCTGGTAGACTACACGAAGAGTCTATACAATTACTTAAAGAGTGTGGAATATCAATTGATAATGGGAAAGATCAGTTAAAAGCCACTGCAAAAAACTTCCCAATGGAAGTCTATTATTTACGTAATGGAGATATCCCTAAATATTTGCTTGATGGCGTAGTTGACTGCGCAATTATAGGTGAAAATGTATTAATTGAAAAAGAATATGATATCCCTTTTATTCAAAAGTTAGGCTTCTCAAAGTGTCGCGTTTCTTTAGCAATCCCTAAAGGAGAAAGTTACACAGATATCAACTTTTTTAACACTAAACGTATAGCAACTTCATACCCAAATACGGTGCGTAATTATTTGAAAAGTAAAAATGTTACAGCAGATTTACACCTCATTAATGGTAGTGTGGAAATTGCTCCAAATATAGGCTTGTCTGATGCCATTTGCGATATTGTAAGTAGTGGAAGTACATTATTTAAAAACAATTTAAAAGAGGTAGTTACCATTTTAAAGAGTGAAGCAGTACTTGCAAAATCTCCAGATATAGATGCAATTTCTAGCGATATTTTAGAAAAATTGAATTTTAGAATTCAGTCTGTTTTAATGGGAAGAACTTCTAAGTATGTTTTGCTTAACGCTCCCAATGAAAAATTGAATGAAATTATATCAATCCTACCTGGGATGAGAAGCCCAACAATTTTACCCCTAGCCGAAGAAGGATGGAGCAGTGTGCACAGTGTATTACAACAAGATACTTTTTGGGAAATAATAGACCAATTAAAAATGGCTGGAGCAGAAGGTATTTTAGTATGTCCCATTGAAAAAATGGTAGTTTAATAACCCTTCAACCCAAGTCAGCACTATCAATAGTTGATTATTAAATAGAAAAACTATGAAAACATATACAAATCCAGCACCTTCAAATTGGAACGAAATACTAAAACGTCCCACGAAATCTTTTGAAGAAATTGAGAAAACTGTTAGTGACATTTTTAATGAAATTTCAAAAAAAGGAGACACAGCTGTATCAAAATATACCTCACTTTTTGATGGAACAAGTTTAAATGAAATTAAAGTTTCCGAAGAAGAATTTAGCAAAGCAGAAATGCTAATTCCCGAAGATTTGCAAAATGCAATAAAACTAGCCAAATCTAATATTGAAAAATTTCACAAAGCACAGAAAACTCCTAAAGTAGAAGTTGCAACAATGCCAGGCGTAAATTGCTGGCAAGAAAAAAGAGCTATTGAAAAAGTAGGCTTATATATTCCAGGAGGAACTGCACCATTATTTTCAACGATTTTAATGTTAGCAATACCAGCAAAAATTGCAGGTTGTAAAGAGATTATTCTTTGTACACCGCCTAATAAACAAGGGGAAGTAAATCCTGCCATCCTTTATGCGGCGGAGCTTTGCGGAGTTAAAACTATTTATAAAGTAGGAGGGATACAAGCGATTGCTGCAATGACTTTTGGAACAGAAACCATCCCTCAAGTTTATAAAATATTTGGCCCAGGAAATCAATTTGTGACAGTTGCTAAACAATGGGCTACAAGGTTTGGTGTTAGTATTGATATGCCTGCAGGACCTAGCGAATTATTAGTTTTTGCAGATGATACGGCTATTCCGTCGTTTGTAGCTAGCGATTTATTGAGTCAAGCAGAACACGGTATAGACAGTCAAGTGGTTTTAGTGAGTACTTCTAAAACGATGATTGAAAATACTAAAGCAGAAATTTTAAAACAAGTAGAAAAGCTTCCTAGAAAAGAAATAGCACTACAAGCATTAATCAATGCACGATTTATAGAAGTTGAAACTGACCAAATAGCATTGCAATTAATTAATACCTATGCGCCAGAACATTTTATTGTTTGTGCAGCAGACGAAACGTTTTTTGTAAATAACATCGCTAATGCAGGTTCTGTTTTTATAGGAAACTTTACTCCCGAAAGTGCAGGTGATTATGCCTCAGGTACCAATCACACATTACCTACAAATGGCTATGCAAGACAATATAGTGGTGTTAATCTAGACAGTTTTACCAAGAGTATAACATTTCAGAAAATTTCAGAAAAAGGAATAACTGCAATTGGACCTTCTATCGAATTAATGGCAGCAGCCGAAGGTTTAGATGCTCACAAAAATGCAGTTACATTAAGGTTAAAAAAATTACAAGGAAACTAAACTATGAACACTACTTTTAACTTAGAATCATTAATTCGTCCTACAATTAATGCATTGAAACCTTATAGTTCAGCGCGAGATGAATTCGATAGTAACGACGGCAAAGCAATTTTATTAGACGCAAACGAAAGTCCATTTTACAATGGATTAAATAGATATCCAGATCCACATCAACGTGTTTTAAAACAGAAACTTTCTGAATTAAAAAATATTCCAACAGATCGCATATTGTTAGGAAACGGAAGTGATGAAGTGCTAGATTTACTCTTTAGAGCATTCTGTGAACCTAACCTTTCGAGTATCATCACCTTGACTCCTACTTACGGAATGTACGATGTTTTAGCTTCAATTAATGCTATTGAGAATATTGAAGTGCCACTTTCAGAAAATTTTAATCCTGAAGTTGCCACAATATTAAAAGCTATAAAACCATCAACAAGGCTTTTGTTTATTTGTTCTCCTAACAACCCAACAGGAAATACTTTTTCTGATGAATCAATTGAACAATTGCTCAATCAATTTAACGGTTTAGTGATTATAGATGAAGCATATATTGATTTTTCAGATAAAACATCTTGGTTAGAGCGATTAGAAAAATTTCCTAATCTAGTTATAACTCAAACAATGTCTAAAGCTTGGGGATTGGCTGGAATTAGACTTGGTTTTTGTTTTTCATCGCCTGAGGTTATATCGGTATTAAAGAAAATAAAACCCCCTTATAATGTTAATGAGCTTACACAACAACGCGCTTTAAAGCAGCTAAATAATGCTGATGTTGTTTCTGTTGAAATTAATACAGTTAAGCAAAACAAAGCGAAATTGATAAATGATTTAAACAGTTTCAGTATGGTTGAAATGATTGCTCCGTCTGATACAAATTTTTTATTAGTTCGTTTTTTGGAACCTCATAAAGTATATCACCATCTACGAAATAATGGAATAATTATTAGAAACAGAAGCACTTTAAAGGGATGCGAAAACTGTTTACGTATAACGGTAGGAACTGAAAAAGAAAATGAAAAGCTGCTAAATAGTCTAAAAACACTAGTTGTTTAAGTTATTTTAAGGATTTACAAACAAAGCGAAGTATATTAACCCTTATTCAACATTAACCAAAAAAATTAAACCAATGAAAATTATTAAAACAGTTGTTTTACTTAGTCTTATGTTTTTCAGTTCAAATCTTTTAATAGCCCAGGATGATGTTCTTGATGAGCTAGCTGGAGATGATATTGAAATTTCAGAAGAAGATCTGGAAGAATACGTAGCATTTATGAAATATGCTGATAGTATTGATAAAACGTTCGATTACAAATACGGCGAAGTTATTCTTGAAGGAGGAATGGCAACTTTAAATGTTCCTGAAAATTATAAGTTTCTAGATAAGCCACAGGCAAATAGAGTATTAACTGAATTGTGGGGAAATCCAGAAGACGATACAACTTTAGGGATGTTAATAAAAGAAGGCGATACACCTATTAGTGTTGACTACGGAATTGAAATTTCATATTCACCAGACGGCTATATTGAGGATGATGATGCTAAGGATATGGACTATGACGATTTGTTAGAAGAAATGCAACAAGACACTCGCGATGTAAATCCAGAACGTGAAAGATTAGGTTATGGAACAATGGAGCTTGTAGGTTGGGCATCTAAGCCTTTCTATGATGAGGCAAATAAAAAACTGCATTGGGCTAAAGAAATTCATTTTGACGGTGAAGAAACAAATACCCTAAACTATAACATTAGAGTTTTAGGAAGAAAAGGATACATCAACTTAAATGTAATTGGAGACATGGAATATCTAGAAGATGTTCAAGAGAACTTAGCACCAATTTTAAGTAGTGTGAAATTTACAAACGGAAACACATATGCAGACTTTGATCCAGATATGGATGATATTGCTGCCTATGGAATAGGAGGACTTATAGCAGGTAAGGTATTAGCAAAAGCAGGATTTTTTGCGCTAATTCTTAAATTCTGGAAGTTTATTGCCATTGGTGCAGTAGCAGCTTTTGCAGGAGTTAAAAAGTTTTTCTTCAAAAAAGAAGAAGAAGTTGCTGTTGTTCGATCTAATAGAGACGAATTACCACAGGAAACAGAACCAAAACCATAAAACACACATTACTTTGAAAAATAGAAAAGTATTATTTATAGACCGTGACGGTACCATTATCAAGGAACCTGCAGACGAACAAATAGACTCGTTTGAAAAACTAGTTTTTTACCCTAAAGCATTTACCTTTTTAGGAAAAATAGCAAAGGAATTAGATTTCGAGTTAGTGATGATCACTAATCAAGATGGTTTAGGAACTGACGTCTATCCTGAATCCACCTTTTGGCCAGTGCATAATTTTGTTTTAAAAACATTTGAAAACGAGGGAGTTGTTTTTGATGAAATTATCATAGACAAAACATTTGCTAAGGATAATCAACCTACAAGAAAGCCTGGTACAGCCTTGCTAACTAAATATTTTGAAGAAGATTACGACTTAGAAAATTCGTTTGTAATAGGCGATAGACTTACGGATATCGAGCTAGCAAAAAACCTAAATGCAAAAGGTATTTTCATCAATGATCATACAAATTTAGGCACAGCCGAAATTACAACAACTGAACAATCGCTAAGAGACGTTATAGCTTTAGAAACTAACGATTGGGAAAAGATTTATAATTTCTTAAAGTTAAAAGAACGTTCAGCTTCCATCATTAGAAACACTAACGAAACTAAGATTTCTATAGATGTAAACCTTGACGGAACTGGGAAAAGTACTATTGATACAGGAATTGCTTTTTTTGATCACATGTTAGATCAAATTGCTAGACATGGCCAGATGGATTTAAACATCAAGGTTAACGGTGATCTTGAAGTTGATGAACACCATACAATCGAAGACACCGCAATTGCTCTTGGAGAAGTTTTTGCACAAGCATTAGGAAATAAATTAGGAATGGAGCGCTATGGTTTCTGTTTACCAATGGATGATTGTTTGGCTCAAGTAGCAATTGATTTTGGTGGAAGAAATTGGTTAGTTTGGGAAGCAGATTTTAAACGTGAAATGATAGGTAAAATGCCAACTGAAATGTTTTATCATTTCTTTAAAAGCTTTACTGATGGAGCAAAAGCAAACCTCAATATTAAAGCGGAAGGCACTAATGAGCATCACAAAATAGAAGCAATTTTTAAAGCCTTTGCTAAAGCAATAAAAATGGCGGTAAAAAGAGATGCTGATAAAATGATACTACCAAGTACTAAAGGAGTTCTATAAAATGAAAATAGCAATAATAGATTATGGTGCGGGGAATATTAAAAGTATTCAGTTTGCGCTACAAAGATTAGGCTTTGAAGGAGTTTTAACTTCAAATGAAGCTGAAATTCGTCAAGCAGATAAAGTGATTTTTCCTGGTGTGGGAGAAGCAAGTAGCGCAATGGAAAAATTAGTGAGTTCTGGATTAGATAAGGTAATTCCAACCCTAACACAACCAGTTTTAGGAATTTGCTTAGGTATGCAGCTTATGTGTACATCAACGGAAGAAGGAAACGCAAAAGGACTTGGAATATTTAATGTAACCGTAAAACGATTTAATGCAGCGGTTAAAGTTCCACAAATAGGTTGGAATACTATTTCTGAATTAAAAAGTACGTTGTTTAATAATATAAAAGACCCGTCCTTTATGTATTTAGTGCATAGTTATTATGCTCCATTGTGTGATAATACTATTGCAACTACCACATACGAAACTGCCTATTCAACAGCTTTAAAAAGCGATAATTTTTATGGTGTTCAATTTCACCCAGAAAAAAGCGGCGAAGTAGGAGCGATGATTTTGAGTAATTTTTTAAAAATTGAGGAATGAGAATTATACCAGCAATAGATATAATAGACGGAAAATGTGTTAGACTCACCAAGGGGGATTATGACACTAAAAAAATATATAATGAAAGCCCATTAGAGGTTGCTAAACAATTTGAGGCACACGGTATAGAAAACCTACACGTGGTTGATTTAGATGGCGCAAAATCGCAACATATAGTAAACTATAAAGTGTTAGAGTCGATTGCGTCAAAAACAAACTTGAAAATTGATTTTGGTGGAGGATTAAAATCTGATGAAGACCTTCAAATTGCTTTTGAAAGTGGTGCAAGTCAAATTACTGGAGGAAGTATCGCTGTTAAAAATACTGAAATGTTCTTGTGTTGGTTACAGCGTTATGGTTCAGAAAAAATAATTCTTGGTGCAGATGCAATGAACGAAAAAGTTGCAATAAGTGGCTGGCAAGAAGATAGCCATCTAGAATTGATTCCGTTTATTAAGAAATATCAACAGGCAGGAATAAGCTACGTTATTTGTACAGATATAAGTAAAGACGGTATGTTAGAAGGACCTTCATTTGAGTTGTATTCAAGAATATTAACACAGTTAGGTAATGCTACTGCAACTACACCATTAAAATTAATAGCATCTGGAGGGATTTCAACATTTGATGAGTTACCTAAATTACAGGAGTTAAATTGTGAAGGAGTTATTATAGGTAAAGCGATTTATGAAAATAGAATTAGCTTAAAACAATTAGAAAATTTCATCTTAAAAAATAATTAATCGTGCTTACAAAAAGAATAATTCCGTGTTTGGATATTAAAAATGGACGCACTGTTAAAGGTGTAAATTTCGTGAACTTACGTGATGCTGGAGATCCAGTTGAATTGGCTTCTTTTTATTCTAAAAATGGAGCAGACGAATTGGTTTTTCTTGATATTTCAGCAACCGAAGAACGCCGTAAAACTTTAGCAAATTTAGTTTTAGAGATTGCGGCTAAAATAAACATTCCATTTACAGTAGGAGGTGGAGTGGCTAGTATTGACGACGTGTCGCAGCTGTTGAATAATGGTGCAGATAAAGTAGCAATTAATAGTGCTGCGGTAAAAAAACCAGATTTGATTGATAAAATTTCGGGAAAATTTGGCTCACAGTGTTTAGTGGTTGCAATTGACGCAAAGCAAATAGAAGGCGAATGGATTGTCCACTTAATAGGAGGTAAAACGCCAACAACAATAAAATTATTTGATTGGGTAAAAGAAGTTGAACAGCGAGGCGCCGGCGAAATTCTATTTACTTCAATGGATCACGATGGCACTAAAAATGGTTTTGCAAATGAAGCATTATCGACAATTTCAAGATTAGTAAATATTCCTGTCATTGCTTCGGGAGGAGCTGGGAATATGCAACATTTTGAAGATGCTTTTATAAAGGGAAAGGCGGATGCAGCATTAGCAGCAAGTGTATTTCATTTTAAAGAAATTGAAATTTCAAAACTTAAATCAACATTAACTGCAGCAGGTATTGCAATAAGAAATTAATACAATGAACATAGATTATACTAAATATCAAGATGGCTTAGTGCCTGCTATTATTCAAGATAGTACGACAAAAAAAGTACTAATGCTTGGGTTTATGAATGAAGAGGCTTTTTTAAAAACTTCTGAAACTAAAAAAGTTACCTTCTTTAGTCGCACAAAAAATAGATTATGGACTAAAGGAGAAGAGAGCGGAAATTTTCTACAATTAGATGCTATTGCATTAGATTGCGATCAGGATTCACTATTAATTCAAGTTACACCTGTTGGACCTGTATGTCACAAAGGAACTGATACGTGCTGGGGTGAGGATAATGTTTCAGATTTTGGCTTTATTTCATCATTAGAGAGCATTATAGAATCTCGTAAAATTTCGGCTGATAGCGAGAAAAGTTATGTTGCTTCATTATTTGAGAAAGGGATAAATAAAATTGCACAAAAAGTAGGAGAAGAGGCTGTTGAGGTTGTTATTGAAGCAAAAGATGATAATGATGGTTTGTTTCTAGATGAAAGTGCCGACCTATTATTTCACTATTTAATTTTATTAAATGCGAAAGGATTTTCTATTAATGATGTTGTTGAGGTTTTAAAGAAACGACAGTAATTGCAAAAATTTTAAAAAGAATAACGGGAAATTAGAATACGCTAATTTCCCGTTATATTTTTAGTAGTTATGATTATAACTTAGCCGCAATACCTTGCGCTACTTGTGTCCAAGCTCCTGTTTTTCCTACTTTTTCTCCTAGTCGAACTATAACAATGTTTTTTTCAGGGTTTACATAAATGTGTTGTCCTAAAATACCTTCAGCTTCGTAGGAGTTGTCTTTTTTATTAATCCACCATTGGTATTGATATTGCTCAACACCACCAGCACTTGAGTCTATTTTAGTTGAATTTTCAACCCATTTCTCTGAAACTATTTGAGTTCCATTCCAGTTTCCTTTGTTTAGATATAGACGTCCAATTTTAGCAAAATCTCTTGCTCTTGCATTTAAGCAACAGAACGTTTTTTCTACACCATCATTTTTTCTGTCTAAACTCCAAGTAGCATCATATTCCATCCCTAATGGAATCCATATTTTTTCTTCTAAATAAGTTGTTATTGTTTTGTCTTTTAATGCTGCATTTAAAACCATTCCAAGCACTTGACTATCACCGCTACTATATCTAAATTGGGTGCCAGGTTCCGTAGCAATTTCCATATTGTTAACTGCTTTAGTAAGGTTTGTGCCGTAATAGAAAGTTGCAGCATCACCAAAAGGGTTTACATAGCTTTCATTAAAATCTATTCCAGAGGTCATATTCAGTAAATGCTCAATTGTGATTTTGCTGAAACGTTCATCATTTAAGTTCGATAAGTAGTTTGTTATTGGCTCATTAATAGAAGTTATCGTGCCATCATCTATAGCGCAGCCCACTAAAATGGAAAGGATAGATTTAGCCATTGAGAATGAATTTACAATAGAAGATTCTTCGTAGTCATTTAAATAGCGTTCATATTTTATTGAATCATTTTGAATAACAATATAGGCAACTGTTTTATTAGATGATAAATAATCTTCAAAAGTTATTTTAGAAGCAATACCTTTTGACGTTAGCGAAATTGAATCCTGAATAAGCGGTGATGTTGAAGTTTTAAATAAAAATGGTGATACTGCTTTTGTAGCTTTTCTAGAAGGAAATATTTTATGATCTGTAATATCAGCATAATTATAATAGACAAATCTTCCTACTTTACAAGAAGTAAAATTGAAAGCTATAAGAAGTACTAAAAGGATGTTTTTGGTTTTCATAATGTTTGTTTTAATGCCGAATATTCGGGTTATTGAATGTAATTGATGATACAAACATATTTTAAACAAGCGCTTGAAACTATTATATATAGTGCTTTGGGGTGAAATGACTTCTCCTTGTGGTGAAATTTTAGACCTAATTTGAAATACCTTTTTAGCGTGGTGAATTTTTATTGCTGAAATGCGCCTTTTACTTTTGAAGTATGCGTTTTTGAAACAGGAATTAAAATTTCAGCAGAAAGAATAACTGATAACTTTCCTTGTTCCATTTTGAATTGTTGAAAATGAACTGGATTAATTAAATAGGAGCGATGTGTTCGCATTAATTCAGGAATGGCTATTTCTATTTTAGATAATTTATTTCTAATTAATTGCTTTTTGAGAACGCCATGATTTAAAAAAGCAACTTCAATATAATTATCATCTGCTTTAACAGCAATCAAATCATTTAATTGAATTCTTAAACCTTCATAAGTTCCTTCGCCTTCAATTTCAATCTTTTGATCTTCTATTTGTTTTTCAAAATAACGACCAAAAGCCCATCGTCCTGCTAAAATAATTGGTAGGATAGTACTAATTGCAGGAACGTAAATGGCGCTGATAAAATAGCCAAGTGTGTAAGGATTTTTAGCACCTGGAACTATTACATATAAGTATATAGCACGAGAAAACAATAGGCCCAAAATAAACATAGATATAGTAAATAGTAACTCGTTTAAAATGGTCCATTTATTTATATTATTTCGGTATAAAAAACCTTGTAATGGTAATATCAATAAATATGCTATTGCGCCTGCTAAGCCATATAAAGGGAGGTATAACAATTTTTCGATTCCTTTAAATTCATTTGTATCTAAAGGTTCTGTTAATGCTAGGAATAAAAATATCCAAACAGCTAATCCTAATGCAATTAATAGGTGATGTTTAATCAGTGGATCGAACGGATATTTATTTTTCACAATTAAATATTAAATTGAATTTTAAAAATATAAAAATACTTTTGTTTTAGTACCTTTCATAAACCAAACATAACCTAATGTCCTCGAAAAGAAAAAAGACAACGAAGATTAAATTTCCGAAGCATAACATTCGTAAAACAAAGAATGAAGTTCCTGGTGCAGTAAACTATACTGGTTCTAAAACGGGTGTAACTAAAGTTGAGATTATTGATTATTCTAAAAATCATTATAAGAGGGTTGATAGTGAGGATATTGAAGATGCATTTGGATTTGAAACTTCCGAACATATTACTTGGATTAACGTAAACGGACTTAATAATACAGCTGAAATTGAAAGGTTAGGGGAGTATTACAATCTACACCCACTTATACAAGAAGATATAGTAACGACAAATCAACGTCCTAAAATGGACGAATATGAAGATTACTTGTTTATCGTTTTTAAAATGTTGCATTATACAGATGATGGCGATTTTGTAAACGAGCATGTAAGTATGGTAATGGGTAAAAACTATGTTACTACATTTCAAGAGGCTGATGGCGATGTTTTCGATGGATTGAGGGATCGTTTAGAAAATGCAAAAGGACGCATTAGAAATGCTGGAGCAGATTATTTAATGTTTGCCGTACTTGATGCTGTAGTGGATAATTACTTTTCTGTTATTGAAACATTAAGTACTAAAATTGAGTATCTAGAGGATCAACTTTTTAGTGATGAAACAGATGCAGATATAACGCAGGATATTCAAAAACTTAAAAAAGAAATTTTACGTATCCGAAGAGCCGTCGTGCCATTACGAGAGGTTATAAACCGACTAGAAAAAACAGATACCGAATTAATTGAAGCCCGAACTCAGAATTATATTAGAGATTTATATGATCACATTATTCAAGTAAGTGAAAGTGTTGATATTTACCGTGAAATGATTTGGGGGCTTATGGATATGTATATGACAACTATAAGTAATAAAATGAACGAGGTAATGAAGGTGTTAACCATAATGGCATCTATCTTTATTCCATTAACTTTTATGGCAGGGATATATGGGATGAATTTTGAATACATTCCTGAACTACATGTTAAAAATGGATACTTCTATTTATGGGGAGCGATGATTGTAGTTTTTGTGGGGATGATTTGGTTTTTTAAAAGAAAGAAATGGCTCTAGGTTATACAGCTAATTAAATGACATAAAAAAAGGTTTCAGAATTACTGAAACCTTTTTAAATTATTAAAATCTGTATTAGTAAATTATCCTAATTTAACCATCCTTTTCCAGCTGCACCTTTACTGTAGAAATATAAAAATATCGCTACTGCAATAACAAGTAATGGCATAATAACTACTGAATTCCCAGAAACTTCCATAATGTTAGTTGCTAATAGCCAATAGATTTCTATAATTAATACTGTTAGTAATGAAATCATAAAGAATAATGTAGCCACCTTTTTTTTAAGTACTAGAAGTATTGCACCTACAACTCCAGTTAAGACAGCTATCCCAAAGAGTATTGAATACCATTGAGGTAAAGATTCCATAATACTAAACTCTTCGGGGCTTACCGAAGCTCTTAAACTTTCTAATTCATAATTTCCTAGGTAGAATTGGTACATTCCCATTAAGTTCCATAATAAGGCTAGGATACCGACAATTAAGAATGATTTAGGGACATTTTTAGTAGTGTTCATAATATTTGGTTTGGTAGTTTATAGCTACTAAATATAGTGTTTTTGACTTATCTTTATAGTCTAAACCCAATTTATGAGCATTACAGTTCCAAAAAGCACATTCGATTTCTTAAATAATTTAGCGAAAAATAATCATAAGGATTGGATGGATGAACATAGAAAAACCTATCAATCTAGCGAGAAAGCACTTAAAAGCGTTTATGCTGAAATTTTAAGAGGATTAAATGAGAAAGATGAAATTGCAAAACAGAAAATTTTCAGAATTAATAGAGATATCCGTTTTAGTAAAGATAAAACGCCCTATAATGTTCATAGAAGTGTAAGTTGGAGTAGAGCAGGAGCTCATCGTCGCGGAGGGTATTATTTACGTATTGAACCTGGTAAATGTGCATTGGCTGGAGGTTTTTTCAGTCCTGAGCCAGCAGATTTACTTCGTATTAGAAAAGAATTTGAAATGGACGCTAGTGAAATTAGAGAAATTTTAAATCAAAATGAATTTAAAATGACTTTTGGTAATTTTAATCAGCATTACGCTGTTAAAACTGCGCCTAAGGGATTTAATAAAGAAGATGCTAATATTGATTTAATACGTTTGAAATCGTTTTTTGTTGAGCACCCATTAAAGGATAGTGAAGTGTTAGGGCCTAATTTTGTAGATACCGTTTTAAAACATTTTAGAACGCTACGACCATTTTTTGATTATATGAGTGATGTATTAACAACCGATTTAAACGGAGTATCAACTATAGATTAACTATTGATACGAAACCCAAACTTTATTAAATAAAAAAGCTGCCCCAATCGAGGGCAGCTTTTCATTTCACTTAAAAATAATTAACTCTTAGTTTAACTTAAAAGTTACTCTTCTTACTAATTGGCGAGCTTCAGCAGAATTTTTATTCACGCTTGCGTCTTCACCATTTCCTGTGTGTGATAATCTGTTTGCATCAACACCTGAAGCAACTAAAATATCGTAAACTTTCTTAGCTCTCTTAGAAGATAAGCTACTGTTGTAAGATGCATTTCCAATTTCGTCAGCATAACCAACTAATTGAGCAGTAGCACCTGGGTTCTCAGCCATATAAACTTTCAAGTAGTTGATAGCTTCAAGGCTATATGTTTGAGGAGTTGTACTGTTAAACTTGAAGTAAACGTTAACGTATCCTTTGTCAAGTAATTCTCTTACTGTGTTACCACCTGTTACAGTTGTAGAACCAGCGTTAGGGTTGTATTCGTTACGCATTAAAAAACGCTCATCTAAAGAAGATTCGATTTCGTCAGGAATACCGTTTTTGTTTTTGTCAATTGCAATACCTTTAGTATCAACAGCAACACCACTCATTGTGTTTTGTTCTCTGTCTAAGTAATCTGCAACACCATCTTGATCAGTATCGATAAGATCAGTTTCAACTTTAGCTAAACGAGCTTCAAGTTCTTCGATTTCAGATAATAAAGCATTGTCTTCAACGAACCAGTCAGCGTGTTGTGCATTTTTACCTAAGTAAATATTGAAACCAGCAGAGAAGTTGTATAATGAACCATCAAAACCTCTATTTGCATTGTTGTCAGCAATTTGAGAATTTCCATCCCAAGTTGTGTAAGAACGTACATTTCCAACTAAAGAAGCATCTACGAAAAATGTAAAACGGTTTGATAATTTAACTTGAGGTGTAATACCTACCATTACATTTAAAATTTGATCTAAATCACCATCACGATCTGTATTAACATCTAATAAAGAGTAACCAGCACCACCGTGTAATAATAAACCAATTGAGTTTGACCAATCGTGGAATTCTAAAATGTTCCCTAAATTTACAACACCTTCTAATGTAGATCTGTAATATCTAGATTCGAAAGCTAAACCTCCATCAGCGTTTTCAATATCATTGAATCCAAAAGAAGCTTTAAGACCAAATTTTTCATTAAGCATGTAACGAACACCTAAGTTTACTTGGTACGTATCTGGAGATGGAGAGTAGTATCCTTCAGTAAAAGTTCTAGAAACCTTATGAACACCTCCACCTAATTCGATAGACCACTTGTTATAGGTAGTCTCATTCTCTTGTGCAAATAATGCCGTTGTAGAAATTGCTACAGCAAGCAATAGTAGTATTTTTTTCATGTTTTTGTTTTATTAAAAAAATTGAGTGCAAAAGTAAGCTCTTAGAACTTATAAAAAAAGCAATTACAAAATTTAAAATTACATTAACATTTTTAGTTTTTCATTAATATTTTATTTTAAAAAAACAGGTTTTAAGTTATTGGTATTCAATGAATTAAAAATCATACGATTAATTTATTTTCAAACTCAAGCATATTGTTTTTTAGCCTTTCTTTAACAATATTCATCATCCGTTTATTCAACGCAGATGAGTTTTCGACGTAATGCGCATATTCATCGATGGAAAATTGACCTATAAACATACCTTTTAAGGCATTTCTAAACTTGATATCTTTTTGGACTGCAGTATCGATATATTCTAATCTTTTATCGATGGTTAAATTGTAAAAAACATTTTTATGTTTTCGAATGTAGTTTTTAAAAACGGCTACCAATAAGTCATTTTGCATTTTTGCTATAGGACGTATAGTTTTATTCTGAAATGTTTCTTCAATAGACATACCATCTGTAAAACGAACATTAGGTAAAATAGGTCTAATTGCTAGTAAAGCTTCATCGCGCGATTCCATAAAATTTGGGTTTTAATAAAGATACAAGAAGTCTAAATACGGTATGTTAACTAGAGTTTAAGTTATAAACACTACTATCAACAGCCTTTAAAAGGTTAAACTGTTCTTAATCTAAATACTTGTTAGAAGCATCTTTAGTAATTTTAAAATAAAAACATGAGCACAGTCAACTCAATCAATCCTTATACTCATAAAGAAATTGAATCTTTTAAAAAACACACAAAGCAGGATATAGCCGAAATATTACAAAAGGCAGACCACCGCTTTTATTTGTGGAGAGAGACTGCTTTTAGCAAACGAAAAGAATTAATGCTCGCTGCTGCAAAAGAGCTTCTTGAAAACAAGCAAGAATATGCTGAAACAATGTCCTTAGAAATTGGCAAGCCTATTTCACAAGCAATTGCAGAAGTTGAAAAATGCGCTTGGGTTTGCGAATACTACGCTAACAATGCTGAAAAACATATGGCAGATGTGACCATTGAAACTGATGCCCAAAAAAGCTACACGAAGTTTGAACCACTAGGAGTCGTGCTTGCAGTAATGCCGTGGAATTATCCATTTTGGCAAGTATTTAGGTTTGCAGCTCCTGCTTTAATGGCAGGTAATATAGGAGTGCTAAAACACGCATCAAATGTTTTTGGGAGTGCTTTAAATATTGAGAAAGTATTTAAAAGAGCAGGTTTTCCTAAATATTGCTTTACAACTTTACTAGTTTCTAGTGATGGAGTAGAACAAATAATAGAAAACCCTGTAGTAAAAGCAGTAACATTAACGGGTAGCGGTCCTGCAGGAAGTGCCGTTGCACAAACTGCTGGTAAACACATTAAGAAAACTGTTTTAGAATTAGGAGGTAATAACGCTTTAGTTGTTTTAGCAGATTGTGATATTGATGCAACTGTTGATATCTGTGTACAGGCACGTTTTCAGAATACGGGACAAAGTTGTATTGCTGGAAAACGTATGTTAATTGATGAGAAAATTTCAGAAGAATTTATTGAAAAATTACTTGTAAAAGTTAGAGAGTTAAAAAGTGGTGACCCAATGGATAAGGAGACTTATATAGGGACTATGGCAAGAGAAGACCTTGCTGCAGAACTTGAACAACAAGTTAATGATACTGTTAAAGCAGGAGGGAAGTTACTTATGGGTGGTAAACGGCAAGGAGCTTATTTTGAACCAACAATTGTAAGTGAGGTAACTCCAAAAATGGTGATGTTTAATCAAGAAACTTTTGGTCCAGCGCTTTCTATTACAACTTTTAAAACCGTAGATGAAGCAATTGAATTATCGAATAATTCAAGGTTTGGTTTAGGAGTATCTGTTTTTACAACTGATATTAAAAATGCTGAAAAATTAGTTTATCGATTTGATGAAGGTGCTGTTTTTATTAACTCATTAGTTAAAAGTGATCCACGATTACCTTTTGGTGGAGTTAAAGAAAGTGGATACGGAAGAGAGCTTAGCAGCCACGGAATTCAAGAATTTGTAAATAGAAAAACGGTGTATATAAATTAATATATTTAGTTTAGATACCAAAGAACTGAAATGGTAAGTGTTAATATGAACACAAAAAGAATAATGTTTATTAAAGTGTTTTTTCTTTTTTTAGACTCTAAGTTAGCCTTAAATTGAGCAAATTCTTCGTTATTCATTTTTGGAAAATTGAAATTGGGTTTTTTGTTTCTTGTGGTTAAGCCAGCTTTGCTTAATGAGGTTTTTTCCTTGGTGTCAATACGATCCTTACGTCGTTGTAAAGTAGCCTTAAAATGACTTAATGAGCCGTGCATAAAATTGTTTGAAGATTAAAATTGAAACATAAGAATATATAGTAATTCCACATTGTGATGAAATGGATTAAACATCTAAGATTTCGATTAACAATTTAATAAAAAAAAGCCTTCTATCATCGTGACAGAAGGCTTTTTAAATATATACTATTTCAGAATTAAGACAATGCTAATTAGTCTTTAGTAAGAAATTCTGCTTTGGTTTTCATTTCGATTGCACCAAGATTATTTTTCTCAAGTACCTTCATAAATTTCTTTCCTTCTTTGTCTTTAATTTTTTCATAACGAACTTTCTCTTTTGAGAAGTCTTCTTGAATTAGTTCATAGTTTTTTCTTACTGAACCAGAAACTCTATCATAGTTAGTTGCTACTTTGCTGTAAACATCTCCCATACGCTCACGTAATTCAGGATCTGCTGCAGCAACGTAATTGTCACCTGTTGTAATTACAAGGTCTGTACGTAAAGCTTCAAGAGTATCCCAAAGGTTTTGAGCTTCGGCTTTTCCAGCACCGTTTGCGTCAATTACTTCTTTCGCCTTGGTTTGCATTTCGCCTATTTCATAAACCATATACGCTAAATCTTCTACCATATTAAAAAGCTCTTGTGTTAAGGCTTCTTGTTCTTTACGCTCTTTTACAGTTGTAATAGAACTAGCATCGTATTTAGTTTCAATTACTTTTTCGTAGCTATTTTTGCCTTTTTTTAGCACTACTTTGTATTGTCCTTCAGGAACACGTGGTGATGTAAATCCACCATTATTAAAGGTTTTAGCAGCTGCCATTACTGGATTTCGTGTGTTGAAAGCCCAGTTTACAACATTGATACCTTTTGATTTCCCTGCATCAAGTTTTGTCATAACGTTTCCGTCCATATCTTGAACTTCAAGCGTCATTTTACCAAATGTGTGGCGTTTCTTCAAGTAATAAACAATACGTCCTGCGGTAGATTTGTTTTGACCTACAAACTGTGTTTCGGCACCAAAACTTCCTGCAAAACCGCTATCTTCAACCATAACAAATGGTTTAGAATCGAAAAAGTGAACATCCTCAGCAAGTACTTGTTGGTTTAACTCTCTTAGTGGGCTAATGTCATCAATAATAATAACACCACGACCGTGCGTTCCCATTACAATATCATTAGTTTGCTTTTGCATTTCAATAAAATGAACTGCAACAGGAGGCATATTGTTTGTAAAATGCGACCAGTTTTTACCACCGTTAATAGTAACGTATAATCCCATTTCGGTACCAAGAAATAATAAATCTTCGTTTACATAATCTTCTTGAATGTTACGGACAAAGGCATTTTCTTGAATATCTGGTGTAATAATAGATTTCCAAGTTTTACCGTAATCTGTAGTTTTCATAGCATATGGTTTCATATCGCCAGATGTGTGACCTTCAAAAACGGCATAGGCTGTTCCTTTTCCGTGTACACTAGCTTCAATGTGATACACCCAAGTATTTGCTGGGATTCCAGTTAAATTCTTCGTTACATTATCCCATGACTTACCACCATTTTTGGTTACTTGAACATTTCCGTCGTCAGTACCTACCCAGATAATTTTTTCATCTAAAGGAGATTCTGCAATAGTAAAAATAGTTGTGTGATTTTCAGCCCCACTGTTATCAACCGAAAGCCCTCCAGAACTAGATTGGTCTTGTTTATTTTTATCATTTGTAGTTAAATCTGGAGATATAATTTTCCAAGTATCACCCATATCTTCACTTACGTGAACAAACTGGCTCGCCATATAAAAACGATCTGGTTGGTGCTCACTAACTGCCATAGGTGCATTCCAATTAAAACGTAACTCAGCATCTCCCTTTTCAGGTAACGGCTGGATAGTTTTAGTACGGTTGCGATCTACATCGTAACGCCATACATTTTCAGCCCCTTGCATTTCAGAATACACAATATTTTTAGTTGGATGTTTCAATACTCTAAAACCATCACCGTACCCAACGCTATTCCAGTCGCGCGCATTTACGCCACCAGGAGAAGAAGAAGGTCCGTACCAAGATCCATTGTCTTGTAATCCACCATAAACATTATAAGGTTCAGCATTATCAACGCTAATGTGATAAAACTGAGAGATAGGAAGGTTTTCTACAATTTCGAACGTAGTACCACCATTCCAAGAACGATACACACCACCATCAGTACCACTATAAATTACATCGCTATCGTTTATATGAAATGCTAAATCGTGAATATCACTATGCATATTTCCAAGGCTTTTAAAGGTTTTACCACCATCACGGCTAATGGAACCATTAAGTCCACCTTTTAAAACGATATCTGGATTTTTAGGATCGATTACAATTCTAGAAAAATAGAATGGACGTACTACTAAGCCAAAATCGTTATTTAAGTGTTCCCAAGATGCACCGGCATTTGTAGATTTCCACAAACCGTTTTTCTTAGGATCTTCCGTTTCTAAAACCGAATATAAAATAGTACTATCACTAGGTGCTACTGCAATGGCAATACGGCCTAATTTTCCAGCAGGAAAACCAGTTTGAATTTTAGCCCACGTTGCTCCACCGTTAGTAGATTTATACAACCCACTATTTAATCCACCAGAGCTAAAGCCCCATCCAGAACGTCTAAACTGCCACATAGAAGCGTATAAAACGTTAGGGTTGTTAGGATCCATAATAACATCACTAGCACCTGTAGAAGGCCCTACGTATAATATTTTTTTCCAAGTTTCACCACCATCAGTAGTTTTGTAAACGCCACGGTCTTCATTATCGCCCCAAAGTTCGCCAAGAACTCCTACATAAATTTCTTTGTTATTTTTTGGATTTATTTCTATTGAAGTAATACGTTCACTGTTTTCAAAACCAGGAACCTCTTTAAAGTTATTACCACCATCAGTAGATTTAAATAAACCATCACCAATAGAAACCGAATTACGCGTCCACGTTTCTCCAGTACCTACCCAAATGTTTTGATCTGGATTAGTAGGGTCTAAACTTACAACACCTATAGATTGAACGTGTTCGTCAAAAATAGGGGCGTAGGTAGCTCCACCATCGCTAGATTTCCATACACCACCACCAGCAGTACCAGCGTACATAATACGTGAATTTGTAGGGTGAACTTCAAGGTCATTAATACGACCACTCATTAAAGCAGGACCAATGTGGCGTGCTTTCATATCTCCAAAGAGCTGCTTGCCTTTTAATTGAATTTCTTCTTGTGCAATTCCACTAAAAGGAAGTGTAAAAGCAATGAGAAGTGCTGAATAAAGCGCTTTTTTCATAATTAGTGTTTTTGGTTTTAGTATGATTGTTAGTAGTAGATTAGCAGTATTTGTTACACTTAAATATAGATTAAATATATAAAGTTAGATTCTATTCTAAATTTAACAAAAAAAAAGGCTACCCGTTAAGGTAGCCTTTAAATAATATACAGGGGATGTATTATTTTTTATCTGCAGCAGCTTCACCTGGAAAAGCAAATAATTTCATATCTAATTCTGGGTTTAATACAATTTCTTTCATTGTAATTCCTTGTCCAGACATAGTCATAGAAAAAGGAAAGTATAAACCATCAACTTCTTGGTAATCGCTAAACATTTGAGAAGCCATTTGTCCTTTCATTGGTCCTGAAGGAATAGCAGACTCACTCATAATAGGCACATAGTTCTCCGTATCGAAATAGAAGTATGAGATTGTAGGCTCTTCAACACCATCTACCATAATAGGCTTTTGTGTTAATTGAATTTTAAAAGTCTCTACGCCTTCTTTAGTTTCTTTTCCTAAAAATTCAACAGCATATCCTTTTTCCTTGTAGTTAAGGAATGGAGTAGGGAAGTTCCCTAAGTTAGCTTTCATGTTTGCAGTAGTTTCTGCGTCACTCTTTTCAGGTAACATAGTCATAAAGTTAGTTGTCCACATTGTTTCACCATCAAAGGCAACTTGTGTCATTGTTTGACCTTGAAGATCAATAGAAACTAATGTTTTACCATCTTTCATATTGTAAATGTCAACAGGAATAGTCATTCCTTGTGCATTTGCAGATCCAGACATTTTAACTCCTGTTAGTGCATTCCAAGCTTCAGCACCACCAGTATTTTCAATGTAGTTATTAATAATTTCATCTGCCGTTTGAGCAGTCATAGGCGCAATTGCCAGTACTAAAAGAGCAACAAAAAGTGTTTTTACAGTTTTCATATTAAAGGTTTTGTGTTTAAGTTCTTTTTACGTTTCGTAAATGTAAGACTATCTTACGTTAAATTCGTTACAGATTAAAATGGTTTTTTTATTTCAATCTAACTTTTTGCTTTAATTCAAAAGCGATGCCAAAGTTATAAATATAACGAATCTAGTTAAATTTCACTTCGGAAATGTGCCACAAATAGTCCCTTGTTCTACCATTATAAGATGCTTACTTAATCGTTTTCTAGCAACTTATTTAGTGTTTTAACTATTTGTTGGGATTACGGTTTTCCGTAAAAAAATACTAATTTATTATATTATATTTACAGGATAACCATGACGACTTTCCATTGTTATCCTGTTTATTTTACGGGATAACCATGACAAAGTTAATTATATAACGAGTTGTGGTGCATTGAAAAAAAACATTGAGAAACAAATTGAACTTTAAGAAATGATTGGAGTAGCTATCTTTTTCATAATTCTCGGAATTATCATAAAATACGGAAAAATGTACTTTCTGATTGCAGGATACAATACTATGCCGAAAGAAGAACGTGCAAAATTTGACGCTGACGGAATTGCAACAGTTTTTCGAAACGCAATGTTCGGAATGGCTTTGATAATGATAATCGGATATTTTTTAGCTAATTGGCTTGATAACCCAAATATTGAAAACGGAACTTTTTTCGGAGCTATATTAATTGGTATTCCATATTTGTTGATTAAATCAAACTCGGATAAATTTAAAATTGATAATGAGAAAACGAATTGAGAAATCACAATTTTGTTTTTGAATGTAGACTGCAAAAATATATGTTCATATTACAAATAGTATATTGGAAATAGTGTAATACGGATAAGCAGAACGCAGAACAACGCACCACAACAACGCATATAAAAAATAGCGCAAGTCGGTGCTTAAACAAAGGCTTGGGCACTTTTTCGAGGTCGCCAAATTTTTAAATTTGGCTTATTGAGAAAAGAAAGAATAATAAGTAAAATTTAAAAATTCGGCTTGTGTTCATCCGAAAAGAAACTGCATTTTTTCCGCACTACTTTTCATATGCAAAACCGTTAGCTTTAATTGCGGAAAAAACCAAAATTGGAGATATAAAGAAAAAGAGGTCTTTTTTAATTACCTTAAACCTTAAAGTAATAAAAATTATAAATTTAAATAAATGGAAAATGAAAACTTTGACCTTAACGAGGTCTTAAAAAAATTCAAGAAAGATTTGGAAAGTTTCAAAAACGCAAAAATTAAATGCGGAATTATTGGTAGAAGTGGTACTGGAAAGTCATCTTTAATTAATGCAATTGCTGGAGAGGAAGTTGCTGAAGTTGGAGAAATTGAAACTACAATGAATGTTAATGAACCAATTGAACACGGAGGTTTATTATTTTATGACTTACCTGGTTGTTCAACATCTAACTTTCCTAAAGAAAATTATATAAACGAATTTAACATTCAAGAATTTGATTGTGTAATTTTGGTAACAGCCGATAGATTTTACGAAGATGATTTGTATTTAATACAAGAATTAATTAGAATTAAAAAACCTGTTTATGCTGTAAGAACTAAAATAGATTTTTCTGTAGATAGAGGATTAAAAAGAGGAATTTCTGAAAAAGAAACTTATGATAAAATATATAACAATCTTACTGAAAATTTAAAGGGTTATAGAGTTAAAGGAATTTACCTAACTTCTTCTGACTTTCCAAGTGAATATGATTTAAGTAAATTATTAGAAGATATTTATTCAAGTCTTAATAACTTTAAAAAAGAAAGGTTTATTGCAGACATTAATATAACAAGCAAAAACATACTTTTAGATAAAAGAAAAATTGCAGATAAAATTGTTTCTCGTTATTCAGCATTAGCAGCTGGAAATGGTTTAAATCCAATTCCCGGTCTTGACATTGGTGTTGATATTACTTTAATGATAAAATTATCAAAAGAAATTCAGAGTATTTATGGACTGAACAAGGAACAGCAAGAATACAATTTACAGCTTTTAGATAAAAAAAGCGCGAAATTAATTGCAACTAAAGTTCTTCAATACACAGCCAGATTTGGCGGAAAAGAAGCAATTATGATTTTATTGAAAAAAGCAAGTACAACATTAGCTGCAAAAACAGCATCAAAATGGATTCCATTTGTTGGACCAATAATTGCAGCAGGAATAGGATTTAAAATGACATCTTGGATTGGAAATGATATGATTGAAGAAGCAGAATTAATTGCACAAGAAACATTTAATTCATTTAAGAAAACGGAAAACAACTAAAGCTAACACCGTATATAATTTATTGCTAATTTATTGCCTACTTACGAAAGTCCTCGCGGACTTTCTTAGGTGGTAATTATTTACTAAATTAGGTACTTAAAACACGCAACAAACCATATACAACAACGTTGTAAGCAAGCTGAACACCCAACCAACATTGAACATAACACCATATATATTTCAACCCGAAAAAAGTATTGAAGTTTACAAAAAAACTTCTGAATACTTATTGGAAAATCCTAACATAAAAGAAAAGATAGAAGAATTAGGATGGTTTTATCACATAATTGGAATGACAATTCCTCAAAACTGGGACAATTTTTGGTCTGGACACATATTTCCATTTTCGGAATCTTGGGAAGAACTTCAAATCTCATTTAATTTAGTTTGTTTCGGACTTTACAAACAAGCTTTTGTCTCATTACGAAGTGCACTCGAATTAGGAATGTTATCTGTCTATTACAATATCAATGATGAGGGACATAAAATAGTACAAGATTGGCTTTCATCAAAAGATTCTAATGATGCAAATACACCAAGAGCGGGTACTATTTGGAAAGTACTATTATCAAATGATAATATTCAGAAATTTAACGAAGAGCATAATTTAAAAAAGAGATTTGAGGAACTCGGATTTTTACATAATTACGTTCATACTAAAGGTAATAAGTACTCAAACAAACTTGGGCGATTAAAAAGTAATTCTCAAACTTTTGAGCCAGACTTAATCGATTCTTGGCTGAATACTTATGAAAAAATTGCTTCAATAGTTTGTTCTCTTCATTTACTAAAATACCCAATAGCAGTAGTGAAATATGACTATTCAAGAAAATTCGGAATCGACATTCCAAGCTTTGGTGGATTAGAAACATTTAACATCGAGAAAATCGGGAAGATTCTTCCTAAACACTATTTAGAGAGTATCGAAAAAATTGCTGAAACCGATATTTCAACACAAGAAACTATTAAAGAAATAAAGTCTTTTCCAGACAAAACAGAGGAAGAAGTTGAGGAACAAGTTCTGTTTATTGAGAAATTGACTATCGAAGGCTGTGGATTTAAAAAGTGGCTTGAACAACAAAATGATTTACTTAAACTATTCAATGAAAAAGAATTTAGCGAAGTAATGATAAATCGAATAGAAGTTCTAAAAAAATGGTCTATTGACAATGATTATTACGACAAAACTAAACTTGACAAATACAAGAAAAAAAAGGAGTCTGAATGAAAAGCCAGCTTACAACACCGTATATAATTTATTGCTGGCTTCTCGCCTACTTACGAAAGTCCTCGCGGACTTTCTATTCGGTTTTTATTTGTTAACTTAGTTGTTTAACCACGCAACAAACCATATACAAACACGTTACCTGCAATAAAAATTACTCAGCTATGTATATTTCCGAAGGTCTTTCTATTTCTTTGCTTTTACCGCCATCATAAATAAGTTCTTTTACATTGTCCGTGTTTGGGGTTTTATCACATTTTACTGCATAGTGTATTTGACATCCTGCTACTACCATTCCTTTTTCTTCACTACCTACAAAAGCATACCAATTAGAGCTATTTCTATTTGTTTTAACACCTAGTAAAGTATCTTCTAGTATTTTGACATCACCCCAAACACTACGGTATTTTAATCCGTTAGGTGCATAAAACCAATTGTCTGTTGTTATTAAATATTTTCCTTGCATAATTCCGTAATTTTAAAAGCAGGTAACAATGTGTATAATCTATTGCTATTTACTGCTTCGTTAATGTTTATTTTATTTTTATTAATTCTGTTTTTAATCTGATAGTTTTCGCTTACTTATACGCAACATATCATACACTCGTCCGTTGTGGTAAATAAAAAAAACAACGGTTAAGAAATGGGTTGACCTCCCAAATAGTCAAATGTGAAAGATGCTAAGACTTTAAAAAGTATACGAGTTGACCGAAAATCAAAAGAGTAGGAAATTT
>NZ_BKCG01000003.1 GCF_008974325.1 Patiriisocius marinus
TTTTCGCGCGATACAAATTCAGCATTTTATTCCATCAAAATTCCGAACTGATTCCTCATAAAATACCTCCGAATTAAATCCGCAGGATTCGATTCGGAGGTATTAATGCTAACGGTTTTGTGTATGATTTCGTTGCGTAGTTTAAGCACTAAAGTTAGCAAATAAATCACGAATAGAAAGTCCGCGAGGACTTTCGTAAGTAGGCTAGAACTAGCAATGAATTATACACGGTGTTGTAAAATCGTACTTTTATCAGACTTCGATTGAAATATTTACTTTTCCACCAAGTCCTTTTTCTACGATGTCAAATAAGGTTTTTAAAGTCAGATTACTGCCATTATTTTCCACACGAGAAATGTAAGTCCGTTTTTTGTCAATCAGTTCGCCAAGTTGTTCTTGAGTCAGATTTTTTTCCTCACGTGCATTTCGTAAAAGCAAACCGATTTTAAACGATTCAAAATCTCTGTCAAGTTCGTCTCTGCGTTCAGTTCCTTTTTTTCCGTAAACTGTGTCTTTTATGTCTTTCCAACTTTTAGTTTCCATTGCCTTTGTTTTTTTCTTCGTAATACTCTTTCATTAATCGGACAGCTTTGTCGATTTCTTTTTTCGGTGTTTTCTGCGTCTTTTTAGTAAATCCGTTCAAGAGTATAACTAATTTACCTTTATCGAAGAAGCAAAAAACTCGCCAGATATTCGAACCTAATTTAATTCGAGCCTCA
The DNA here is from genome assembly GCF_008974325.1 of Patiriisocius marinus. Classification (GTDB taxonomy): domain Bacteria; phylum Bacteroidota; class Bacteroidia; order Flavobacteriales; family Flavobacteriaceae; genus Patiriisocius; species Patiriisocius marinus. The sequence continues at coordinate 720 of NZ_BKCG01000003.1, forward strand.
AATAATCCTTTATGAGTTTTCATTGGTGCCAAATATGTTTTCGGCACGTGCTGATAAGTTTCGATTATTTCAATGACCTTAAAAATTTTGTCCTGAACCTTTTTCGGTTGAGCAAGTAAAAACTCCTCGAAATAATTTTTATATTGTATTACTTGCCTAACTTTTTCCATTCCGACAAAAGTAACTTAAAAGTTACTATTTTCAAAATTTCAGAGTTTGAATTTTAAGTTCCGAGCGTTTTTTGGGTATGTTTTACAACGTGTTTGTATATGGTTTGTTGCGTGGTTCAGCAACTAAGTTAACAAATAAAAACTGAATAGAAAATCCGCGAGGATTTTCGTAAGTAGGCTAGAACCAAGCAATAAATTATATACAGTGTTAGCAGCTGTTTTTTATTTTCGGTTCATAATTATTCGGAACAAAAACATTGTTTTCAGACTTCTCAATTAAAATTTCTAATAATTTTTGAATTTCATCTGTATTGTATTCCGTAGCTTTTATTGAAACTTCACGTTTTGTTTTAAAATCAAGTTTTAAATTTTTACTAAATCGGTCGTATTGAATTTGAGTGAGTTCAGTCAGATTCCTTTTTAAAATCCAGCGTCTATTCAGGATTAATTCATTCTTATTTATAAATATCGTATAAGGTTTTTTCTTTTTGTAAATAAACCACATAATAAATTCCGAAAAAGGAATTGCCCAAAATACAAAAGTCAGATAACTAAGTGTATCACTATTATCGCTTAAAATCAAAATATAAATCGTCCAAAATGTTGCCATTCCAATATCAAAAAGGCTGATTGTCTTTCTTTGACTTTTAATCTTAAAATCAGAATCAAAAGTTTTATTAAAAAGAGAGTATTCCCAGAAAAAAGCTATAATAAAAGTCAAGATGGTAAAAGTAATTTCTATAGCAAGAGAGTATTCAGTTTTCAGAATTGTTCCGAAAACAAATAATCCAATAAGTGACATTAAGATTGCTATAAAGTACTTCATTAGTTTATGGTTGGCTTAAATTGCTGCTAACGGTTTTGTATATGGTTTGTTGCGTGTTTTAAGCACCTAATTTAGCAAATACAAACCAAATAGAAAATCCGCGAGGATTTTCGTAAGTAGGCTAGAACTAGCAATAAATTATATACGGTGTTGTGTGCAGTTTTTATTTTATTTTCAATTTGTTTTAGGACGGAAACAAACTTTTCGAATTGCTCAATGTCCTTAATTCCATATTCAGGCGTTAATATAATTCGGTTAGTTGTTTTAAATCCAGTTTCTATATAAATTCTTTCGTTGATTATTTTTTCGCAAAAATCTTTATCAGATGCGAGTTGTTTTAGCAAGTCTTTATTTCCACCAAACCAAAATTGTTTTAAAATCGGTTTAGGAACAAACGCTCTTCGTTTTGGTAGAATAAAATCCAAAAATTGATTCCACAAGTCTTTAGGGAATATTGTCAGTTCGGTTTCATAAGTTTTGTCTAAATGTAGAGTAATTCGAAACGGTTCAGTCACAGGCATTGCTCCGCCAACTTCATTCAGATTTATACTGATTTTAGTTCCGTCAACTTCTATAATTCCGTTTTTCGGTTGATAAACGTATTTTCCTATTGGACTGTTTACGTTTTTTGCCAAATCCTCTGAATATTTTCCGCTATATTTTTCTGTCAGTTCTTGAATAATATTCATTAGTTCAGAGTTTTCTCAAATTGCACACAACGGTCTTGTATATGAAAAGTAGCGGATTTTAAAGCACTAACTTTTCGGTTTATAACTGACCTTTATTTTATTATTTATCTTTTGTTTAAGCACTAAAACCGCTATTTTTTATATACGTTGTTGTGTTTTCGTACTTTATTTTCCGTTCTGTTTGTAGCGTTGGCAAAGACATACTCTTTTGCAATTTTTGGCGTAGCGTTGGCTTGAGCGAATTGCAAATGTGTATGGCTTTATGCGTTGGCTATTTTATATAAATTGCTTTCAATTATTTCTATTTGTTCTTTCTTTAAATCATAAAGTTCATAAACTAAACTATCTATTTTGTTATTTACTTCTTCATTATATTCTATAGATAACGTGTTAACCGATTTCTCTATTTCTTGAAGTATTGGACTTATGTTTTTTGGAATTGGAAATATTTGTAATTCCTTGACTTTAAATTGTGGGAACAACTTTCTTTGATGTTTTCCAAAAGTAGAAGCGAACCAAAAGGTGATTAACTTTGAATTAAGTATACCGATTAAAGATTTTAATGTTATTGAATGCTCCTCTTTAGATTTAATAATCATATGATTATTATCACATACAGCATCTATATTAATAAGGGTTGAAACGATTGCATAAGGTGGTTTTGAAGGTATTTGCCTTACATAAATTCGTTCACCAGTAAAAAGGTCAGGTGTCCGTCTTCTTGATAAGTTTTTACCATATTTTATATATAATCCTGTCCAATTTAATCCATATCTTGATACATCAGAGCCATCGATATACTTTTTCCAATTATCATCTATTTTGGTGTTAGTATGATAAACCCTTTGGTCTTTCATTTCTTTTGTTTGGGTAGGAATACCTTCACCAACTGTATAAGCTTGAACGCCATTTTTAACAATAAATTCAGTTTCTAATAATTTGGAATTATTATTTATCTGATTTAAAATCAAAGCCAATTCAGGGTTTCTATATAAACCATAATTTATTATTGAACCAGTATCATTTAGATAATTAGTGTTTTCTGTTTCAGAGATAAATTCAAAATCAGTGTTGTTTAACTCATAAGATTTTGTAATTCCTATACCCATTTTTGAAACTAAAAGTATTGATGCATCAACGCTTGCATCCTCAAATGTTTTGTTTTTATCATTTACAATTTTAACATCTGAAAACTCATTAAGTATAAACTCTCTGAATTGAGAATTATATTGAAGCGTTAACCAATTATTTGGAATTATATATGCTATAGTACTATTAGAATTTGAAATTTTACTAGCTAATTCCGAAAATAGGATGTAAGTGTTTAGTTTAAACTGTGTTAATTTATAATTGTCATAGAAGTAATTTTTTTCTTGTTTTGTTATTAATTCACGAGAGAAAATATAAGGCGGATTCCCAATTACCGCATCAAAACCAACAAAGTCTCCATTATCATCTAAAACTTCTGGAAATTCAAAACGCCATTCAAAAGCTTCTTCATAGATTTTGTTATTTTTAATTTCTTCAATAATTGTCTCTAATTTTTTCGAATCTTCCGTGAGTTTTTTAAGTTTTTTATTCCAAGCAGTTTTTTCTCTTTTGGTCAATTCAAACATTTGAGTTTGATTGGTCATTCCAAAAATTTCGCCTTGTATTTTCTTTAATCTTTTAACTTTTGGGTCATTAAGTGATATTTCACTTCTAAAATCGTTCTTAATATCATCTATCAGTTTTTCCATTTCTCGCTTTTGCTCTTTGTTTTGAGCATTGCGATAGGTGTCAACTGCTAGTTTATAACTATCAATAGTCCATTTACTACTTTTTAGTGCTTTTTTAAGGTCAGCATCTAATTCAAAGCGACTAATAAGCGAGTTTCCACATTTTATATTGATGTCAATATTTGGAAGCGTTTCTAATTCGCTTTCATTTTTGTAATAAGCATTTTTAAGTAGTTCAATCCAAAGCCTTAATCGGCAAATTTTTACGGAATTTGGGTTAATATCTACACCAAATAAACAGTTTTCAATTATGGTTTGCTTTTCGTGAAATAATGTTTCTTGTATTCGTTGACTTTCTTTGTTGGTTGGATTGTACTCAAACAATTCTCCATCTTCATCAGTTACAATCAATTCATCATTAACAACTTCAAATTGGTATTCTTTTAACCTTTTTCCATCTCTGTCTTGTAAAATTTTCAAGTCGTTTTTAATAGCAATCATTTCATTAAGTGCAGAAACTAAAAAGTGTCCTGAACCAACTGCTGGGTCGCAAATTTTAAGACTGTTTATAATGTTGTTTGCTTCTTGTCTATCTTCAATTTTATCGTAAAGAGAATCAATGTCTTTACAGTTCCAATCTTTAGTTTCGTTGAATTTTTGGATAACCGCTTTTCTAATGGTTTCACGACACATATACATTGTGATAAAACCTGGTGTGAAAAACGAACCATCCTTGTAACCATTAATTTTTTCGAAAATTAAACCGAGAACAGAAGCGTTAATTAGAGTTTTATTATCCTCTTGAATTTCTTCTTTTCCCTCACTACTAAAATCGTAAGCATTTAGAAATTCAAATAGATATTCAAGAGCATTTAAATTACCTGTTCGTTTTTTTCCACTCTCGTTTTTTAAAACGGTTGAAGAATAAATAGGAATTGTTTTATCGTCACGTAAATTGCTAATGAATAAGGTTCCGTGTTCAATTCCTGTTGGTTCAAAAAGCGAACTATTTAAGTAAGGAACTTTTGCAAAAAGTTCTGTTACATCTTCATTTCTTTCTGATTGTTGTTTGGCTAAAACCTGAAAGAATAGACTGTTTAAATCATCATAGTTTTGAATTTTATCAAAACTTAAAAACTCATAGGATTTGTCTCCTTTATGATAGGTTTTAAGTTGAGCTTCTAAAAGCTTAAGAAACAATATTCTATTAATCCAAGTAATGCTTAATTCAAGTCCAACATTAAATAAACGTTCTTCTTGAGTTGTTCCAAAATGACTTGGATTGTCAAGTCTATTTATTTTATCTAAACTGTCAAGTTGTATTATTGCGTTTTCAAGAAACGAGCCTGTGTTTCTTTCGCCTTTTTTGTTTCGTTCGATTAGTCTTTTGCTTCCATTTTTCGTTTCTGAAAGTCCAATAATATGTAATAATTCTCCATAAAATCTTTTGTCAAGACTGTTGCTGTCATTGGCAAAAGGTAGTTTTAGTAAATGCTCTGGTGAGAGTAATTTATATAGCGAAATAAGTTTGTTATCGTCTTTTGGATTGTTATTGCGAAGAGGTTTTTCGTATTCTCGTATATCGAAAAATGTGAATTCAATATCGTTTTTTAATCCATTAACAAAAGGCTCTGCAATTTCCTTGTAGAAAAAATCAGTTGTTTTCCCTGCTAATCTTCCATTTTCAAAATCGTTGAATTGTTTAACCAATCCTTTATTTTGAGCAAACTGCTTTTCAAATACGTTGGAATCAAAAATGAACCATTCGTTAATGTTTGTAGCGACTAAATATTTTATTTCGAGGTTTTTTTGAGTAATTCGCTCTCTTAAGTAGTAGAGAACCAATTCTTGAAATGCTTTGACATTGATTTTTTCTTTTGTCAGCATTTCTGCTTTGTTGGTTGGCTTTTTTGCCTCAATGATTACTCCAACTGTACTTTTTGCTTTATTTCCGTTATGAATTACAAGGTCATTCCTGCCTTTTGTGTTTATGAAATGGTTGTTCTTGTAATAAGTGTCTTTTAGAAAGTCAGAAACTAGGTTCTTGTGAAATTCTTCTGATTCAGTATCATTGGTTCGGTCGAGCAGTTCAATCAAATTCGTCTTGAAACTTTCAATTTCCGTTCTGTTCGGTTTTATTTTTAAAAAGGCTTTGTTTATTGCCTTTCGTGGTTTCAAGATTTTTATTTCCATATAATGTATTTTCTCTGTCAGTTTTTAAATTTAATTCTTTCTTCTCAATATCATTCGAGCGTTGGCAAAAAACAGCTCTTTTGGTTTTTCAGCGTTGGCTTTTGTGTCGGCAAAAACCAAATGTGCTGTTTGTGCGGCTGGCTTTTTTCGGTATGAAACACAACTCGTTATATGATGACATTTGTCATGGTTATCCCGTAAATTAAACAGGATAACAATGGAAAGTCGTCATGGTTATCCTGTAAATGTACATGGTATTTTTATAAAGTTATTTACGGGAATCCGTAATCTTTAAAATTTCGGCTAAAATTATTCTTTAATAAATTTTAACGTGTGTTTTAAATTTTCGCCTTGTATTTCAATAAAATAAATCCCGGTTGATAGTGTAGTTAGGTCTACTTGATATTGCGTAGTAGTGGTCGTTAAGTGCTCGGTTTTAAGCAATCGCCCATTTAGATCGTACATTAGTATTTCAGAAAAAGGAATTTGACTTTTAATATTTAAAATGTTGCTTGAAGGATTTGGATAGATTGAAACACTATCTAAAGGAGCTTCAGAAACAGAAAAAATAACGTCTTCTTCAACCACTGTTGTCTCATTATTCGTGATGATTGGAAAATTATAATCAAAGTAGATTTCCGCTTGGTTGCTAAAGGTATCGCCCAATACTAATGTTGGGATTGTTTTAATTTTAAATACCACAAAGCCGTCGTTAGTCGCATCGTCAAAAGGCAACTCAATGTTTTCAAAAATGAATTCTACTTCATTTCCATTTAGCACTCTTGTAGTAAAATTGTGGCTTGCGTATATTGGGACAAAGGTGCTAACATCTAAGGTTGTAGTATCAAGTATATCCTTCACCACAATATTTGTAGCATTTGCAGTTCCGTTATTTTCAAAACGAATTATATAATGTACATATTCACCCACTTGTTCTGGTGTAATGCTTTTTCCTTGTAAACATTTTTTAACATTAGGGTCAAAGGAGTTTACAACTGTTTGATCTAGCTCAAATACATTGGTTTCTGGAGTTTCATCTGTATTTACAGGATTAATAGTTGCCGTGTATCTAAGCTCATCGTCACCATTAAGTGGAAAGTCTGGGTCAGTTGGTGTGTTTAATAGCATGGTAACAGCTATTTCACGCGTTTCAAAAGGAAGTAGGTTCGTATATTCCCAGGTAATATTCCCTTCAATTTGAGTCGTTATAGCAGGCACAGCCATTTCAAATTCCATTACTGTATCATCAAAAGCAATATCGATTACACCAGATAGGACTGTTGTTCCTGTATTCTTATAAATAAGCTTGTAGTTGGCCTCAAAACCAGGTTGCGCATCATTTAAAGGCACTAGTATGATTTCGGCATCATTGTATGCCATACTTGGAGTCACACAATAATCCTGAACAAACGGACTTGCATCTGTAGGGAAATCTAAGGTAATAGTTGAAGGGCTAACCGTCCATAAGTCTAAATTAGTAAGATGGGTGTTTAATTCAAAAGTACCTTCTGGCAAGGTATAGGAGTAATTGTTATTATTTGTAGCGTAAAAGGTTTCGGTATCGGTACCATCACTCACTTGAAACTGTAAATCGAATATAGGACCATTTGAAACGGTACATCCAGCTCCTAAATCTATAAGTACATCTCCAGTTATTTCGAAATATTCTCCACCTAATCCAAATGAGCAATACGAATTTATAACTGCTGGCTGGCTGCTATTACTATAGCCATTTTCAACAATGCTTAACTCATCTGTATCAATACAGATATACTCAATAGCGGTGTCACTACTGCTATTAAATTGTTGTAATATATCGCCATTTTTTAAAAGCAGCTGCGTAAAATTACAACTAGATAATGTAATGCGTTCTGTTCTAAGTGTTGTCAAATCAATAGGTAGGGTAGTTGTTATATTCTGAAATGTTAAAAACCGAATACCCGCTACGTTAGTTAAACTAATGTTAGATACAGCACCTTCAATAATATCTAAAGAGGAATTAAGCGAACTATCTATATAGCCGAAATTGCAATTATCTATAATTATAGCTTCTTGAAGAAAGTACAGGTCTAAACTCCCAATAGTTGTCGAATTATTAGTTATTGAAACTGAATTTGCACCACGAATGGAAACATCTTTCAAATTTTGATTGTTGAAAGTGATGTCTAAGTTTGATATGGTATTCTGAGTATCATCTAGATCAAAGTCTACAATTTCTAATAACGGTGAAGCATCACTACCAATTAGTGTTGTTGTATTTTCTGAATAGTTAAAATTAAACTCTTCTAAAACGGTGTTGTTTGAAATATCTAAAGTGGTCCCAATAAAATCTGCAATAGTAGCATATTTTAAGGCTGGCATTCCGGCTAAGTTTAATGTAGAAAAAGTACCATCTAGGATTCTTAATTCTTCAAGATTGTTATGTACGCCAAAAATTAGATTATCAGTTAAATGCGTACTCTGTACTCTTACGTATTCTAGGCTTGGTAAGTTTGTTAAATCGAAAACAGGATTGTTGAAACCTACATTTTGAAGATAAAAATCGGTCAATAAGGGATTGTCAAAAACAAAACTATCAATAGCAGTAGATAATTTAAGTGTTTGCAGCGATGTCCATACACTAGTATCTAAATGAGTGATATCAATAGTAGAAATATCAAGGTATTCTAAGTTTATGAAATTTTCAAAACCGCCTATATCTTCAATATCGTGTGCTAAGGTATTAAATTTAAAACGTATCACTTGCTGTGCTTCGGTAAACTGAATTTCTCCATCGTTGTTGAAATCTGCTGTTGCATTAAACGTACCGTCACCATTAGTATCTACGCAAAGGTTGTTGGTTAGAAAGGAGAGTAAATCTGGATCATCAAATTGGATATTTTGACTAAAACCAAATACCGAAACAAATAGTAAACAAAAGGTAATTTTATACATCCAGATATGTTTTATTTATGAATTCACGAATATGAAAAATAAGTAAAACAAATAAGACTAAAATACTAATGAGCATTTTTTTAAAAGCGGGGAGTAGCTAGGCGTTTTTTGTGTGTGTATTTGCCGGTATTTTTTTTCGTTGCTGGTATTTTCGTCTGGTTTTTATGATACGGTATCTTAAATCATCATAAATTAAACTAATGAGTAAAATCACTGCGCCAAAAATAAGCGTGTTTAGTTTTAAGTCAAGTTTTGAATAAAGAAAACCTCCAAATAATCCACCTGCAAAAAAGAATAAAATAATATAAATACGGAGTTTGATATTGGCTTTCAGCTTATGTCTAACGGAATAATATTTCGGAAAAAACAGTTGCGAAATGTCAATACCTAAGTCAGTGAAAAGTCCTGTTAAATGGGTAGTTCTCACCACTGCATTAGAAATTTTAGTTACAAACGAGTTCTGAAGTCCCATCGCAAAAAGCAACAAACATACTAATAGATCTGAAAAACTCATTTCAACAAAATTGCTTAATACACCAATAGATATTAAAATGAGCGATTCGATTAAAGTAGGAAGTAAATAAACGTTTAGCTTTTTATTTTCCTTGTACTGTTCAATGAGAAAACTAGATACAAATGAGCCTGTTAAAAATGAAAAAATATAGAGGAAATAAATGGTTCCTTTCCAAAATTCAAAATCGGCTACGTCATTAATAAATAGCGCAAAGTGACCCGTAACATTGGTTGTTAATTGTTTAAAGGAAAGGAATCCCGTAACATTTACAATACCAGCAACAAAGGATAAAATAGTTGCAATACGAAGATTATGTTTTAAAGTTCTGCTTTTGCCTTGGTGTCTAAACATGCAATTTCCATTTAGTTATTTACTATTCATACAGCTGTTGAGTATGTGGAATGAAGCAGGTTTAAGTGCGAGGAATTTCCGAAGGAAAATTAGACGTTGTAAACATAAAACAAGCTACATTTTAAGTTTTGAAACGTAGCTGTTTTATACCCTGATGTCATTTCTTTTTTTACTTGTTATTCAGTTTTTTGGTTTGTATTCTTCTTGCTAAAAGGAATCCATTTCAATATTAATCCTAATCCAACGGCGCATAAAATACCTGATATGGTGTGCATAATAGTATTGTCAAGTAAAGAATAGCCTATGAGACTAAAGGCAATAATAGCAACTCCTTTTATTTGTGATTGATCCATAACCTTAAATTTGTTCAGAGATTGAACAGATTAAAAAACAATTGCGAAAAGATGTTAAATCTATTCTGCTTCTTGTTTTATTTTTTTTTTATAAAATTATAGATTTTTTCCATAATTGTAACAGATAACTTTCAGTAATTAATTTATAAGAAATTTTAAGCAAAGTTGAGTAAATGCTATCTATTAAAGGTAGTTTATAGATATACTATTAATGGTAATTCAGGTCTTAAATCAATTGTTTTATCTTGAATATTATTATCAAAATACAACTCCATTAAATGTTCCTTCCCGTTTTGAATACTTATATTTTCAATACCGTTAATTGCAGTAATAGTTTCCGTTTGTGTGTTTGTGCCTGTAGTTGTGATACTGATTTTAGTCACTTTTTCAGCCTCGTTTGGGTGTTTATAAAATGATCTCGCAAATGCGTATTCGTCAGGTATGTTTTTTAAATCGGATATTGTTTCGAATTTAGTGGCTTCAATTTCTGGATAGACCACAAAAATAGAAGGCTCTTTGAGGTTTATTTTAGAATTTTTAGCCGAATAGATACTTTCGTTTTCTTCCATCCATTCTTGATGATAGCGTATTTTTTCAAAAGGAATTTTTTCGATGTTATATTCTTTTACTTGCAAAGCAATACTAAATGGGGAAGCGCCATTTGTTTCAAAATTTACACGTTCCTTAAAATCTAATGCTGTATTAAGCGCATTATTCGCGTCAAACTCATTTTGATGATACACAAATATTAATTCGAGATACCCATTTAAGAAGTAAAAATATTTTCCCGTAGTCCCTTGTCCGGTATGTATTAGCGATAGAGAATCTGGAACTGCATAAAACCCAATATCTGTTAAACGCTCTTTTGCTTTTGTTGGATTTTTAACCCAAATATTAAAATGATCAACAATTAAATCTGAAGATACTATTTCAGATTTTTCATTCACTTTTTCAACGTCCTTAACATCCTTACAAGCGGTAAAGCTTATAATTAAAATTAGGAAACTTATGAATTGGTTAATGGTCATTTAATTGAGTGCAATAAACGGTTAGGTAACGTAGAACCAAATTTGTTTAAATCTAAATGAAGTAATAATTAATTACTTCAGATTTTTTTCAGACCTATTTTATTATAAATCTATAGAAGCAAATATTCCAATTAATAGTCTAGTGGTAGCGCATTGTTTTAATGATATTACGCTTAATTAGTGAATCTTCGTTCAAATTTTATTTTTCTAATGCCGTGGTCAGTATCCCATTGTTTTACTTCTTTAAATCCAAATTTTTTATACAATTGAGTCGCTGGTCCATTTTCTAATCCTGTTTCAACTATAAAAAGTTTTGAATCGAAAGTTTCAAAAACAAACTCCATCATTTTTTTTGCAATTCCTTGTCTAAAAAAACGTGGATCTACCACTAAGCTATTAATGTGTGTAAATTCGTTATTAGTAGTTATTTCAATTACTGCAGCAAGTTCCTTCTCTTTTAAATATCCAAAAAATGCTGTTTCACTAATCACAAAATTTTCAATGGTTCTTTTTAGAGGAGGGAAATCTACAGCGTTTAAAAGTTCGGCTTCTATTTTATATGACAACTGAAAAACAGCGCGTATTTTTTCAGCTATTTCTATATCCTTGTTTTGGAGTCTTTCTATCATTTTATAGCGTTTCTTACAAGTATAACCTTTCTTATTATTCGATAAGGAGATGGTATTTTTTTAAAAGTCCACTTATTGATTCTTGGGAAAATTTAGCTCCTTTTATTTGATTGTTTTCAGGATCAATGGTAAAGTTATGGGAAGTTCTAAAATCAGTTTTTTTTAGATTGGTATTGTTGAATGTAGCATTTTGTAAATCACAATTTTGAAAAATAGCGGAGCTTAAATCACATCCACTAAAATCAACTTCTTGTAATTTAGCATTTTTAAACAACGTTTTTACAAGCTTCAATTTGTAGAAAGACGAATGGTTAAGTTGACAATGATCAATTTTAATAGAAAAGCCAAAGTCGCTACATTTTTCAAAATTTAACCCTAGCATTTTACAATCTTTAAATACTACATTTTGAAAGCCAGTTTGATACATGTTAGCTGTACTTAAATTACAGTCATGAAATTCACAATCTATAAATCTAATGCTAGACAGGTTTGTATTTGTGAAATTACAATTTGAGAATGTACACGATTCGTAGTCTGCTTTTTCAAGTCCTTTTTCCGAAAAATCTTTTCTTTCGAATAGTTCATCTTCTATAAACTGTTGTTCCATGTACTATTGATGTTTCTTTAATACGTTATAATAACGATGCTGGTTTTAATTAATTACAGGTTTACATTTCTAAAGGAATAAATAGACTAGAGTAAGGTTTATGTTTGAAAAATATCAACGATATTATGGAATTATATATTCAAAAGTAAAGTACCTATTTTCCTCAAAGATATTTTTTATAATACAACTGTTACCCTCAAATTCAGGGGTGTAATTTTTAATATATGAGTTTCTAGTAAGTGTTAGAGGGGTGCTTGAAGAATATTTTAGTTTTAGAATTAAAATTATGTCTTTTAAATCGGATAAAATTGTACTTCCAATAGGATCATTATCTTCCCCATTAACGTAATTTGAATAGGTGTATGTGGAGTTGCTAAAGGTGTTAGAAACTATTTGATTTTGTTCGTTTCTTGTATAAAATTCTTCATTGTACATTGGAGGATTTATAGAGTAATAATATCTAGTATTATCAACATATCCATCTGTATGAAATATTTCAATTTTATTATCGCTCAAACTTGAATTAAGCGTGAAAGAGGTATCAGTTATTACAATATCATCATACTCAATAACCGTATTAAAAGTACTATCATATTCATTCATACTTTTAAATACAATTTTTGAAACAGCTTCTCCTTCATAGACAATATTATATTGAAAAGAAGTTATTGTGGTATAATCTGCTGAAAAAATTTCATTTATTCTATAGTTGCTATCGTAAAAAACTTCGTGTATGGCTGTAGGAGCCTCATATTCAAATAATCTGCTTTTTTTGTACAATTTATCGCAAGGATATATTAGTTCTTGTTCTTGTTCTTGTTCCTGCTCTTGTTCTTGTTCTTCGTTTTCGTCAGCTACATTATCATCAGTATTACAAGAGACAATACTTGTGAAAAATAGTAGCAATAGTATAAAAGTGCTCTTTTTCATTTTTTTTTCATTTAAAGATGCTAAAAAACCTGGTGTTTACTATTATTCAGTAATAACAATAGGTTTATCTCCATCCTTTGGTAATACCACTTGTAGTACTACTGCAATACCCATAACAATAGCACAACCTACAAGGTTAAGCCATAGATAAGGCATTAGATCTATCCACCAGAAATATAGGATGATTGCTTGTGTAATTAATGCAGCGATAAATACTGCACGACTTCCTACAAATTTTATAAAAAATGCCAAAAGGAAAATACCAAGCACATTTCCGTAGAAAATAGATCCTATAATATTTACTAACTCAATTAAATTTTCAAATAAATTAGCAACCGAGGCAACACAAATAGCTATAATTCCCCATAGTAATGTAAACCATTTAGAGGCGTGTACATAATGCTTTTCACCTTTTCCTTGATTGTTACGTTTGTACAAATCGATGGTAGTGGTAGAGCCTAATGCATTTAATTCAGATGCTGTTGAGGACATTGCAGCACTTAAAATAACTGCTAGTAACAGTCCAATCATTCCTGTAGGGAGATTGTTTAAAATAAAGTGGATAAACACATAATCCTTATCGTTTGTTTCGGCTTTTGGGTTTGCTTTTTTTATTGTTGCTCTCGCTCTATCTCTTAAGGCTTCTTGGTTTTTATTAAGACTTGCAATTTCAGATAAAAGTTGGGCTTTTTCTGTTGGTATTTCGGCTCTGCTATACGTAATTTGTTTTTTCTTAATAGCAGCTTCTAATGTAATTTGCTCACCTTCTAGGGCTGCATATTCTGCAGCAAATGGAGATTCTCTTACGTCTTCAACAGCACTTGGATTAAAGTGAATAGGGGAGCTGTTAAACTGGTAAAAAACAAATACCATAACACCCACTAATAATATAAAAAACTGCATTGGTACTTTTAATAGACCATTAAAGATCATTCCCATTTGCATTTCCTTCATAGAGCGTCCACTTAAATAACGCTGCACTTGGCTTTGATCTGTCCCAAAGTACGATAGTGCTAAAAAAGTACCACCTATTAATCCACTCCAGAAAGTATATTTATTATTAAAATCGAAAGAAAAATCTAATACATCTAGTTTTCCACTAGCACCTGCAATTTCTAATGCTTTGGTAAAGTTTACATCTAGCGGTAAGTAATTCAGAATAATTAAAAATGCGAGAAACATTCCTAAAAATATAATTCCCATTTGCTGTTTTTGAGTCACACTCACAGCTTTGGTACCACCACTAACGGTGTAGATAATTACTAAAACACCTATCCCAATATTTAAATATACTAAGTTCCATCCCAATACTGCCGAAAGGATAATGGCTGGTGCAAAAATGGTAATTCCTGCTGCAAGACCCCGTTGTATTAAAAATAGAATAGCTGTTAAGGTTCTGGTTTTTAAATCGAACCTAGTTTCTAAATATTCGTAGGCCGTAAAAACTTTGAGTCGGTGATAAATAGGGATAAACACAAGGCAGATAACCACCATCGCAATAGGCAGACCAAAATAAAACTGAACAAAGCCCATACCACTATGGAAGGCTTGTCCTGGTGTAGAGAGAAAGGTAATGGCACTTGCTTGTGTTGCCATAACACTAAGCCCAATTGTCCACCAGCGAGAATCGCTACCACCTTTTAAATAATCTGTTACATCTTTGTTTGAGCGTGCTTTATAAGTACCATAAAGAACAATAAAAACGAGGGTCCCGATAAGGATATACCAATCTAGATTCTGCATTTAGGCGAAATGATTCATTAATAAATAAAAGAGGTAAATGTAGAAGGCGTTCATTAACAGAACGAATGTAAATTTCTTTTTCCACACCACTTTATGCTTCACTATTTCTATTGGGTCTTCTTGTGATTTCATTACTTGCCTATGGAGATTAAATTAGCAAAAAGTCTATAAGCTCCAGGAACGCCTGCAGGCAATTCTCTAAAAAAGCTTAAACCTGTATAAATATAGTGTCCTTCGCCGTATTTAGCAACTAAAAGCGACCCTTTACTTGTTGAAGCTCCTTTATCTTTCATTCCTAAAATAGGTGTAAATGCTTTGTCCCACTCATTAGGGAAGTATAAACCACGTTCCTGCACCCAATTTTCAAAATCTGAACTTTCTATTTTATTCGGAAAGTTTAATACGGGATGTTTTGGTTCTAAAATGGTCACTTTGGCAAACTCGTCTGTTACACGATCTCTCGAAAGTGAAAGTGGATACGGAGCGATATCCTTTGTAACAAGGCGATGCGAGGTGTTATATTGTACTAGAACGGTACCACCATTTTTAACGTAATTGTTAAGTGCAGTTTGTGCAAATTCTAATTGGGGCACAGTATTATATGCTCTAATACCAATAACTACGGCATCAAAATCACGAAGGCTTTCTTCTGAAATTTTATCGGGTGCAACAGTAGTCACGGTATAACCTATTTGTTCTAAACTTTCAGGAATAGCATCACCAGCACCATTAATGTATCCAATGTTTTCCCCTTTCTTTTTAATATCTAATCGAGCCACTTTAGCTTCTGAAGGTAGTAAAACCGATTGATATGGAATATGATCATAATCGATGGTTACTAACTCTTTATCAAAATAACGATCTCCTAATTGCACTAAAGGTTTTATATATCCTTCACTTTGATTGTTTGAAGGTGTTAATTTAAAAACTAGCGTAGCGGTTTCATTTGTTCTTGCAAGATTGAAGGTTTGTGTTGCAGGGTTTGCAGACCATCCTTTAGGTACGTTTAATTGTACTGAACCGCTTATATTATCACGGCCAGCTCTAACTGTTACAGGAATATCCTGCGTAGCGCCATCTGCAAAAATGATTACTTTTTCAGCAATGCTAGCGGTAACTTCTGGCAATACTTGAAGTGGCCTATATACTTCGCCATCAACAGGGTCATTAAATTTATAGACAATGTTTTTAGAGATAGGCAATGTAGCACGACCTATTTGTAAATGAAATATTACTTGCTCAGGAGCAGGTGTTTCAGGAAGACCAATTAAGTGTTTTGGTGCATTGTACATTCCTAATGTTCCTTTTTTATTTAACCAATAAGGTCCAGAAGGGGCTTCGTTTTTAGAAATAATACTTGCTTCAAATTTTGCTCCTTCATTTGTTGCTAATGTTTTTAATGATACATCTAAAGGGGTACCATCTACTGTTGTTACCTTTTGTAATACAACACTATTAAGACTTCTGTTAATTGCTTCAAAACTCACTTTAAACATTCCCTTAGGATTGATCGTTTCTGTTTCAGAAACGGCTTCTAAATAGATACCGCCGCAGTCTAATATCAATTGAGCAAGTTGTTCGCTTTTAATGTTTTTCCAGTGTGTATCTTCAGTTTGCTGTAATAACTCGTAGGCACGTAATAATTGTGGTACCATTGCAGCAGGATCTTTAAAATTGAAATTTTCGGCTAAAGGATAAAGTATTTTTCCAATTGCTTCACCACCTTTCATACGTGACCAAGTAGTATTGATACCATCAAAAGGATTTGTAGTATCTGTTGGGAAATCACCTTTTAAAAATTCTAAATATTCTGTTTCACCACCTCGAGATCCTGTACTACCAAAACCTTGACTCTTATGCATACTTCTACTTAGCGAAGCAATCTCTCCGTTAGATAAGCCTAAAGCAGGGTAGTAGTTACCAGTTTCAACTGAAAGTAGCTTAGATTTGTCTGCGTTTTCAAATTTTTCACGGCTACCATAAAACCACCAAGAGGTGTTGAATAATAAACGTTTAGGTTGCCAAATTCCAAACTCGTTAGCAGTTTCGACATATTTTGAAGCATCGCCTACAAGATCAAAAGCTTCAAAACTCAACATTGCTGAAGAGGTATGATGCCCGTGTGTGGTTCCTGGACTGCGATGATCAAAGCGGTTAATTATTACATCTGGTTTAAATTTACGAATGGCTCTAACGACGTCGCTTAATACTTCGTCTTTATTCCAGATGGCAAGTGTTTCGTCTGGGTGTTTAGAATAACCAAAATCATTTGCACGTGTGAATAATTGTTGTCCACCGTCTGTACGGCGAGCAGCCAATAACTCTTGTGTACGAATAACGCCTAAAAGTTCGCGAATTTCTGGGCCAATTAAGTTTTGACCTCCATCACCACGCGTTAACGATAAATAAGCCGTGCGTGCGTGTACATCGTTAGCGAGGTAACTAATTAAGCGTGTGTTTTCGTCATCAGGATGCGCAGCAACATAAAGTGCGCTCCCTAAAAAATTAAGGTCTTGAAGGTTGTGATAAATTTGTGAGGCTGTTGGCTTTTGTGGTTGTTGCGCTTGTACCGTAGGAAGCGCAAAGAGAATCGAATAAACGACCAAAAAAGGAATTCGCATAGTTGATGTAGTATCTAAGTGGTTATACCCTCAAAGATAGCAGAAATGGCACATTGCGACAGAACGTTAAGATTTGTTTAACAAGTGGGAAGAATAAACATTTTTAGAAATTAACGAAAACTAATCTGTATGATCTTTATTAGCGTCGTGTTCTTCTTTTTGTAGCTCTTCTTGTTTATGTAGATAGGCATCAATTTCTTCAGGTTTTACAACAGTAACTCCTTTTTGAAGCATTAAACTATTAGGGTAAGTCATTAAATCTCCCGTAATACTTCTAATCATTACGTGAAATGTTTTAATGTCCTCAATAGTACCTTCAAAGTTATTCTCCTTATCGTGGATAATGATAAAGTCGCCTATTTTATACGGAAATATGAAAAAGATAATAACGCCGCTTGTAATATTACTTAGGATAGACCATTGTGCAAAAAAGCCAACACCTATTACTGCAAATACTGAAGACATAACAAGTCCTAAGTCGCCAATACCAACTCCCCAAATAAGAAATAATGATACAAGTGTCAGAAATACAACCCCAAAATTAATGTGCTTAATTATGAGGTTAGTTCGTTGTTCTAGTCGTTCAATTTTTTGAGCAAAGCGTTTGGTCGTTTTAAGTAATGACCACCTTAATAATAAAAGAACAGCTATTGCAATAACTGATTTTAATATTTGATATTCATAATATTCCATGAGGCATTATTTTAAACCAAGCGAATCTCTCAATACAATGTCTTTAGTAGCCTTTTTAGACCAATAAGCAGATTGTATTCTGTTGATTATAGTAGCGGTAGTGGTTTCACCGTTAGCGTGAGTTTCTACCCAATTTGAAATTTCGTGTGGAAATTTAGTATTAAAGGTAATAGCAATACTACGTTTTAATTGAGGGTATACTAAAGTGTAGGTACTAATTAAACTATCACTTTTAAGAGAACCTTCAGCAGGGTATGCTTTAATTTCTTTGTGAGCAAGTCTAAAGTTTTCGAACGATGGAATAATATCAAATGTTCCTTCTGGTAATTCAGATGGGTTTAATCTAATTAGGTTCCATATTTCATCTTCAAGTACTGTTTTGTCAAGGTTGATTTTTTGATCACCTTCACTTTGAAAATACGAGTTTGTTTGTATTTCAAATTGCTCTTGGTTATTTAATTGCATATAGGTTTGTCCACACCATTCCTGAACTGAATTTACTAATTTTAATGAATGGCGCGTATCGCTTACGGGATTAAAAACGCTGGTCATTATACTGTAAGGATAGATACCTGTGTTAAACTTTTTAGTAGTATTCAGTTTTAACATAGGGATGTCGCCGTCTTTTTGTCTATCAGATTTTACTTGTTGTTGTGCATCAAAGTCTTCGGTAACAAAAATGGTAACAGCGCTTCCTTCACGTTGTTCTCCATAACGAGATTGCGATAGATTGTAGCTTGTAATCTCGGCTGTTCCTACGTACCAATAATTTCCAAAATTTGCTGGTAAATTTCTACTTTCGGCTGTTTTCTGTGACGTTGAAACTTCCGTAGTTGAATTTAAAGCAAGTTGGTTTTTTGACTTTTCAGTATTACAACTTAGCAATACTAGTGTAAGGCAAGTGATTGCTATAAAACGAGATAAAAGCATAATTTAAATTTTAAGCAAAATTAGATGTTTAAACTTGGCTAGCCAATGTCATTAACGTTTTGTAAACAAGTCTTGTAGGTAACCCCATTACATTAAAAAAGCAACCGTCTATTTTTTCGATTCCTACATAACCTAACCAATCTTGAATACCGTAGCTTCCTGCTTTGTCAAAAGGTTTGCAGGTTTTAATATAGTAATCTACTTGTTCTGGTGTAATTTTTCCAAAATACACGTCTGTTTTGTCGTGTACCGTTTTCTGAAAGTTTTTAGAAGTAAAAGTTACACTAGTATATACTTGGTGTTTGTCTCCGCTTAATCCTAAAAGCATCTGTTTCGCATCTACCGCATCTTTGGGTTTCCCAATAGCGGTGTCATTATGCCATACAATTGTGTCACTTGTTATTACAATATCGTTTTCATTTAAACCTGTAAAAACCGAAGCTTTTAATTCAGCTAAAAAATTGGTTATTTCTGCACGTTTTAAGGTTGGCGAAAATACTTCTTCCACTTCACGAACATCAATTGTAAAATCGATGTCAAGTTCTTTGAAAAAATGCTGTCTTCTAGGTGATCCAGAAGCAAGGATGATATTATAGTTTTTTAGTTGTTCTCTTAACATAGCGTGATTGAGTGTTTTATAGAAATGGTAAAAATAGCAAAGTGCAAATCCCTGTGCCCATAACTACTTTTAATAGTATTGAAATATGTTTATAATTCTGTGGCATTTCAGCATTAAAAATTTTAACGAGAATATATAGTAAAGGACCAATAACGGCACCTAAAAAATAGCGCATTAAGTATTTATAGCTAAACATAAATGTGTAGAGATAATATACCGACGCTACTATTAATACAAGGGTTATGGCAAATGCAATGTAGGTACTGCGTTTTTTTCCTAGTACAACAGGAATGGTATTTCGACCTGCATTTTTATCGCCATTAGTATCTTGAATGTCTTTAATGAGTTCTCTAATTAAGTTAATTCCAAAAGCAAAAATGGCAACATGTAATATGGTTTTACTTGCTTTTAATGTAGGTGCTAAAATGTTGTTTTCAATGGTAGGGAAAATATCAAAAAGCACGAGCAGTAAAGGTGTAAAAGCTACTAAACTTGCGATCACTACGTTACCAATTAAAAAGATGTTTTTAAATGTGGTTGCGTAGCCATAGAGTAGTGCTGCAACAATTATAAAAACAGCTGCAATGGCTTTGTGGCCTATCATGTTGCTTAAAATAAGTCCCATTAAGACACCAATACTCGTAAAAGCTATATAGAGGTAGTCTGCATTTTTTTCTGAAATATGCCTGCCTACAAGTAGCTTTTTTGGTTTATTAATTCGGTCAGTTTCTGTGTCGTGAATATCATTGATAATATTTCCACCTGCAGCAATAAAAGTTGTAGCGCACACAAGTAGTAAAAACTCAAATGTCCCCAATGCAGTTGCAACTCCTAAGCGTTCAAAAAAACCGTATTTAATTATACACATAACCGCTGCTATGATTAAGAGATTAAGTGGACGGAGTATGTTGAAGTAATGTTTCAAGAGTGCGTTTTGAAAAGGGGATTAACTTACAGTGCTTTTATTTAGGTTTCAAAAATAGGCATCAATTTTCGTTAAATAGATTTTTCATTGAAAAACACATGGTTTCTTTCTATTTGTAAACAGGTCCTTGCATTGTTGAGTGATGTTTAGTTGATTTCATATTTTTTGTTAATAACCATTTTAGGAATTAATCCAAAAGTATGGAATATTTCCTAATTTTGTAGAATGAAGTTAACAACAATTGGAAAATTAGCTAGAAAAGAACACAGGCATAAACCCGGTATTGCAGAGCAGACAGGGTTTCCGAGTCCTGCCACGCATTATTTAGAACCTACTATCGATTTACATCAAGAATTAATTACCAATGCAGATGCTACTTTTTTTGTTAGAATGGAATCTACGGAATATAAGCACTTAAAAATCCATAACGATGCTGTATTGATTATCGACCGTTCTACGCCAGCATTAAAAGGCAAACTAGCACTTGTTGTAATTGAAGGTGATTTTTCAGTTATTAGAATTTCGGAAGGAAATCCCACATTTACTTTATGGGGAGTTATCACGTATATAATTAATAAAGCAGTATGATAGCACTAGTAGATTGCAATAGTTTTTACGCGTCCTGCGAACAAGTTTTTAGGCCAGATTTGTGGGGTAAACCTGTGGTAGTATTAAGTAATAATGACGGTTGTGTTATTGCCGCAAATAGAGAAGCAAAGGCGCTAACGCAAATACCTATGTTTGAACCTATTTTTAAAATTAAAAATCTTTTAAAAGCAAATAATGTAACGCTCTTTTCGTCTAATTATACTTTATACGGAGAGCTGTCAATACGTGTTATGAATACCCTTAGAGACTTTTCACCACGAGTAGAAATATATAGCATTGATGAGAGTTTTATAGATTTAGATGGTTTTATAAATACAGATTTAAAGGACTATGGAAATAAGATAAAAGAAACTATATTCAGAAATACAGGAATCCCCACGGGCGTAGGGATTGCACCTACAAAAGTACTAGCTAAGTTGGCTAATAAAATAGCCAAAAAAGGACCAGAGCACGATCACGTTTTTGTAATTGACACCGATATTAAACGCATTGATGTTTTAAAAAACACCGAAATTAAAAGTATTTGGGGGATAGGAAGACAGCACGCCATTAAGTTGCAGAATGTAGGTATTTATACAGCATATCAATTTACAGAAATGCCATTGCCTTGGGTACGTAAAGAACTAACGGTTGTAGGCGAGCGCTTGTGGCGAGAACTTCGCGGTGAAGCTTGTCTAAATATGATTGAAATACCTAAACCTAAAAAAGGGATAGGTACTGCTAAGTCTTTTGGGCATAAATTAGAAAGCTTGTCACTAATACAAGAGGCTTGTGCATATTATATTAGTGAAGTTTCTGAAGTATTGCGAGCTCAAAAAACGTGCGCAATGTATTTACACGTTTTTTTACATACCAACTCGTTTAGTACTAGTGATAAGCAATACCGAAATAAGCGAACGGTAACACTTGCTATTCCAACTAACAATACGTTCACTCTTATTACTGAAGCTAATAAAATTTTGAGAGAAATTTATAAGCCTGGCTATCGTTATAAAAAAGTAGGAGTAAACCTTACAGGAATTATTCCCGAAGCTTATGTACAAGGAAACCTATTTGAATCGCCTAAAACAGATCAATACAAAGAGTTAATGCAGCTTGTAGATTCGCTTAATAGTAAATACGGAAAAGGTAAAGTTTCCTCAGGGTCAACAGGCACTAGAATGAAACAATGGGAGCTAGTTAAAGCTGATAGAAGCCCAAGATTTACTACCCAATGGGCAGAATTGCTAACAGTTAAGTAGCTACTAATAACGAGAGATTATTATTGAGGAATAGGTTTATTGATTTTATTAAAAATAAGGGAAGCAATCAAGCCAATAACAGAGAAACTAGCGAGTGCCCAAAAAACATATTGGTGTCCTTGCTCACCTTTCCAGCCGTCTAGAAAATAACCAATCATTGGACCAGCAAAAATATCTGGCGTATAACCAATAAATGATATTACACCAACAGCAGTACCTGTTAAGACTAGAGGAATTTTACCTTCTTCTAATACTGCAAAGTATAAAACACGTGCAGCGTAAACTCCAAGGGCAGTAATGATTATTGTTGTGAAAAAGAATACCGTAGTGCTATCTGGCAGTACGCCACTCGCAAATAAAATTGCGCCTATAATTGTCAATAAAAATCCTAAACTAAGATAAATAGAAGCTCTAGCTCGATCTGCTAAAAAGCCAATTACAACACCCACAATAGGACGAATAAATAAAAGGAAGGTTCCCGTTTTAGCAGCATCTACTTCCGAGTAGTTTAAAACCTGACTAGCATAAAGCGAAAAGATATCGGTTATTTTATAGCCTACATAAGCACACAAAATAATAATCATTAATAACCAAACAGAGGGAAGTTTTAAAACCGATTTAATATTTTCTTTTGTTATTTTTTCTTTTAAAACAAGTTCTTCAGAACTATTAGATTTTAAAAAGAAGTACACAATAACTCCTATAAAGGCTACAATAATTGAAGAGATGTACACCACCATGGTAAATGCATCATTTTGCTGAAATGTGTTTAATTGATCTGTATTGTCAGGTACAAACCAAGAAAAGACAAACACACCTAATAATCCAAATAAAGCGCCAACAAGACCACGACCTCCATCGAGAAACCCGAAGGCTTTTCCTTGATTATTGATTCCTCCCCAGACTCTAGCAGCTTTAATCATTCCTGCCCAAAAAAGAAATATCGTAGTGAACCCCCAATAACCATAAAGAACTTTTAAGGTTGTAAGTGAAGGATTGCTGGCATAAATAATACCGCCAGCTGCAGTTAATACTAATGCAACACCCATTAACTTTCGTGGCGGGAATCGGTCTGCTAATGGACCACCTATTAAATAAGAGCCTAAAGCCACTAAACCATAAATAGAAAAGCAGTATCCAAGTTCAGTATTTGTGATATTAAAAACATCTAGAACGGTAGCTCTAAAAACTCGAGCTAAAACGAATGGGAGAATGAATACAGCTTCGCCTGCTAGAATAAGTAATACAATGTAAAACCAAGATTTTTTTATGGGAGTAGCTTCCAAATATCAAATTTTAGGAAAGATACTCAAAAAAGCTGTTTTAAAATATTAGTGTTGTGTTACCGGTTAATTGAAATGGCAACGCATAAAAGCTAATATAGTATGTTGTCAAGTGTCCAATCTAACCTTTTCTCTAGCATCGAAAAGTTATTATCTGATAAAAACACTTCGTAAAT
Organism: Patiriisocius marinus; assembly: GCF_008974325.1. Classification (GTDB taxonomy): domain Bacteria; phylum Bacteroidota; class Bacteroidia; order Flavobacteriales; family Flavobacteriaceae; genus Patiriisocius; species Patiriisocius marinus. Next base: position 24,502 of record NZ_BKCG01000003.1, read on the forward strand.
CTCCTTTTTGAAAGCGCTTAACTCTAAAGCACTATAATTTTGTTGTTGAATATTTCGGTCAATTTTTTTAAACCTTTTTATTTCAGTGTCGCTTCGGAAAAGCTCAAGCATTTTGTCAAATGTCTCTTTAGAAACTTTAGATGATATCATTTCAAGTTCCTCCTTTGTTTCATTTTTATCAGCATTAGCACACATTAATAAAATGTATAACTGTAATTCTTCCTTTGTCCAGTCTTTTGCTTTATGTTTCATTCCTGTTGTTTTATTAAAAATAAATAGTATTATTTTATTATAAATCGGTTTTATGAACTTCGAGTTCAATTTCAATCATAAATTCAGGTATTGCTAGTTCTGTTACTCCAAGCCACGAACCAGTAGGGAAGTGGTTTTTGTAGATTTCTGTTCGATAAGCCGCTGCTGTTAGAAATTTTGACATATCTGTAGTAAATACATTTTCTACTACTACATCATCAAAAGTGCATCCGTAATGAGCCAGTACTTTTTGTAAGTCGGCATAGCAGTTTTTCATTTGTTGTTCTAGATCTCCCACGGCTGTAGGGTTACCTTCATCGTCCATACTTACGGCTCCAGAAATTTTGATGGAGTTTCCAATTTTTACGGCGTGCGAATATCCATAAGCTTTCTCAACCTCTGGACGTAGTAGAAAATATTCAGGTTTTTCTGAATGCTTCTCAACTTGTGTTTCAGTTTTATTTTTTTCATTTTTTGCCACATCATTTTGTGGCAGGTCGCAGCTTGATACAGAGATTGCAATTAATAGTGTAGCGATTCCGAAATGTATAGAGTTTGAAAATTTCATAATTAATAGATTATTAGTTTATTATAAAAGTAATAACTCTTAAACTGTTGATTATCAGTATTTACACCTGTTTTTCAAATGAGATGTATATTTTTTCTTTCAGAAATTTTCAAGATTTGTCTGTTTAATGCTTGTAGTTGTAATTAGGGGCTGTTCAAAACTGTCATTCCATAATGAAGTAATAGTTAAATTATGTCATCGTGTCAGTTAGTTTTCGTTGGCATAAAAGTTGACTTTAGAGAACCATCTTTGAATGTTTAAAATTTCGGCTTTGCCCTAAATCATTTATAGATATTAAATACTAACAAATTTTTAAGTAACAAATAATTGATATGAGTAAAATAATTGGAATTGACTTAGGGACAACTAACTCGTGCGTTTCCGTAATGGAAGGAAGCGAGCCAACAGTAATCCCTAATGCTGAAGGTAAAAGAACAACTCCCTCTGTAATTGCTTTTGTAGAAGGTGGAGAAATTAAAGTAGGTGACCCTGCTAAAAGACAAGCGGTAACTAACCCAACTAAAACGGTTGCATCAATCAAACGTTTTATGGGTAATAAGTACTCTGAGTCTACAAGCGAAGCAGAGCGTGCAGCTTACAAAGTAGTAAAAGGAGATAACGATACTCCACGTGTGGATATCGATGGTCGTCTTTATACGCCTCAAGAATTGAGTGCAATGGTACTACAAAAAATGAAAAAAACAGCTGAGGATTACCTTGGTCAAGAAGTAACTCGTGCGGTAATTACTGTACCTGCTTACTTTAATGACAGTCAACGTCAAGCTACGAAAGAAGCTGGTGAGATTGCTGGATTAAAAGTAGAACGTATTATTAATGAGCCAACAGCGGCTGCATTAGCATACGGACTTGATAAAAAATCAACAGATCAGAAAATAGTTGTTTTTGATTTTGGTGGAGGAACGCATGATGTATCTATCCTTGAATTAGGTGATGGTGTATTTGAGGTACTTGCAACAGACGGTGACACGCACTTAGGTGGTGATGACGTAGATCAAAAAATTATCAACTGGTTAGCAGATGAGTTTAAAGCGGAGAATGATATGGATCTTAGAAAAGACCCAATGGCATTACAACGTTTAAAAGAAGCTGCTGAAAAAGCGAAGATTGAATTATCATCTTCTGCTTCAACTGAAATTAACTTGCCTTACGTTACTGCAACTGCTAGTGGGCCTAAGCACCTTGTTAAAACATTATCTAGAGCTAAATTTGAGCAATTAATTGACGATTTAGTAAAAAGAACAATTGAGCCTTGTCAAACTGCAATGAAAGCTGCAGGATTAACAAACAGTGATATTGATGAGGTAATTTTAGTAGGTGGATCTACACGTATTCCTGCAGTACAGGAAGCTGTAGAAAAGTTTTTTGGAAAAGCTCCTTCTAAAGGTGTGAATCCAGATGAGGTAGTAGCGGTAGGTGCTGCAATCCAAGGTGGTGTATTAACTGGTGATGTAAAAGATGTATTGTTATTAGATGTAACTCCTCTTTCTTTAGGGATTGAGACTATGGGTAGCGTAATGACAAAACTTATCGAAGCTAATACAACTATTCCAACTAAAAAGAGTCAAGTGTTCTCAACGGCGGCAGACAACCAGCCATCTGTAGAGATTCACGTATTACAAGGGGAACGCCCAATGGCAAACGACAACAAAACAATTGGTCGTTTTCATTTAAGTGACATTCCACCAGCTCAACGTGGTGTACCTCAAATTGAAGTAACTTTTGATATTGATGCAAACGGAATTATTAAAGTAAGCGCAGAAGATAAGGCTACTGGTAAGAAACAAGATATCCGTATCGAAGCTTCATCAGGATTGACAGAAGAAGAAATTGCTAAAATGAAGCAAGAAGCTGAAGCTAATGCTGATGCTGATGCTAAAGCAAAAGAAACTGCTGACAAGATTAACGAAGCAGATGGAATGATTTTCCAAACGGAAAAGCAGCTTAAAGAATTTGGTGAGAAATTATCTGATGATAAAAAAGCACCAATTGAAGCAGCTCTTGAAGAGTTAAAAGCAGCTTACGAAACTAAAAGTGTAGATGCTATTACTCCAGCACTTGACAAGATTAACGAAGCTTGGAAAGTTGCAAGTGAGGAAATGTACAAAGCTCAGGCAGATGGACAAGGTGCACCAGCAGGTGAGCCTACTGCAGATGCAGGATCAAGTGAAAGTGCAGATGTTGAAGACGTAGATTTCGAAGAAGTAAAATAATACTTCTACTGTATACCTAGTGTACGGTTCTAAATATTTAAAATCCCAATCTAATTTTATTAGGTTGGGATTTTTTTGTGGGTTTTTGTAGTGATTTTCTTCGGAAATGTCAATGGTGTTGATATACTTGCAACAAATACAACTAATAACACGTCTTTTCAACAAACCAACCACCATGTATAAATTATTACTTATTGTCTCGACGCTTTTTGTTATAGGCTGTCAGCAACCTAAAGAAGATAAACAGACTACACTTTCGCCATTTAATGAAGTTTCTAATTTAATAGATCAATATGCTGAAAGCACCCTTGCACGTGGAAATATTAACTCGCTTGCAGTCGCTGCATATAGAGATGGAGAAACGTATCATAATTATTATGGAGAACTTGATACTAGTATGGCTAATACTCCTAATGATAGTACTGTTTATGAAATTGCTTCAATAACTAAAATATTTGCGGGTTCATTGACTGCACGTGCGGTTTTAGAAAAAAAGCTATCCCTTGATGATGATATTAGAAAATATATTGGGATGGATTATACAAACTTAGAATTTGAAGGAACTCCAATAACTATAAAAGATTTAGTTACGCACACTTTAGGTTTAAAAGAGAAAACACCCCCAAAGTTAGCTGCTGTAATTGATGAAATTTCAGAAGGTTATTACGAAACTAGACCTATTGAATATAATATGTCTAACCTTTTACAGGAATTAAAAACGGTTGAGGTTTCTCATAAACCGGGAACGTATTATAATTATAACTCGGTTGGGCCTGAGTTAGTCGCTTATATTTTAACGCAAGTGTATAACAAGCCTTATAAAAAGCTGTTGATGGACTTTTTAAAAACGTTAGAAATGAACAACACCTTTTTATTAGATAATTCACAGAAAAGTATTGAAAACCTCGCTAACGGTTATGATGAATATGGTGAGCTTGCTCCTAAGGATAAAAATGCATTAACAGGAGGAGCATTTGGTTTATTAAGCACATTGCCAGATTTAATCAAGCTCATGAAATTTCAGCTAGAAAGTGACGACCCTTTAATTAAAGAAGTAACTCGTGTTTTGTATGATGATGAGGATGATAATAGAATGGGGTATTTGTGGGATGGTTTTGGGATAGGAGAAAAAGAAGGATTCTATTATTCTAAATCTGGAACTTCAGGAGGAGTACAAAGCATTGTATTTATTTGCCCAGATAGTAATTATGGACAGATAGTAATAATGAACAATACTTCGGAAGCTGCTTTTGATGATTGGGGTTGGTTGTTTGATAAAATGGAAAACGATTTAATTGAATATCCAAAAATCAATTTAATTTCAACCTTAAAGCCTTTATTTATCAGTGATATTTCAGAAGCTAAAAATCAATATCAAAAATTAAAAAATCAAAAATCATATTTTAATGATTCTTGGTCTTTGAGTAAACTAGGATACGAATTTTTATATGTAGAAAAAGACGTAGATAAAGCTATTGAAATATTTAAATTTTCAATAACAGAAAACCCTGAAAACCCTGAGTTATTTTATGGTTTGGGAGAAGCATATTACGTAAAAGAAGATTATAAAAATGCCGCTATTTATTATAAAAAACATTTGGCTCTAAACCCAGATAGCGAAAAGGCAAAAAAATACATATTAAAAAGTGAAGCCTTTTTAAACTAATAAACTTACGGTATCATTAATACTAATAAACCCCCAATCTAAAATAGAAATTGGGGTTTTATTAGTGTTATAATTTAGCTTAAATAAGATGTAAGCATCCAAATTAATTTTTCTTGCTCCGAAATTACATCACTCATAAATCCTGAAGTGCTCTCATCGTTATTTGTAGCAGCAAATTCTAAAATAGCACGTTCTTGGATTAATAACTCACTTAGATTTTCTAAAATTGAACGTATAGCATCATCACCACTAGAAGTTTTTTTAATGACTCTAATTGATTTGTTTTCTAAGTAATCTTGAAATGTGTGCAACGGTTCAATACCTAGTGTTAAAATGCGTTCTGCAATCTCATCAACAGTATCACTAGAATTAGTATAAAGCTCTTCAAATTTAGTGTGTAATTGGAAAAAATTCTTTCCTTTTATATTCCAATGTAAACCTCTCAAATTCATATAATAAATTTGAAAATCTGCTAAAAGATCATTTAGTTTTTCTGAAACACTAATTCTATAATCTTGATTTAATCCGATGTTTATTTCTAATGTTTTCATAATGTTAAGTTTTAATTATACTGTAAAATTATATTCAAAGCCAATGCTCTTTAGTAACAAGTGTTACACTGTTAATAGAGTTTATTTATACTTGCATTGATGAAACAATCATTACCGGAAGTTTGTTTAAGAGGTTGGTATTTTTTTTTCTGAAATAATACAAACGTTAAATAGGTTAAATTTTATAGATGAAATATTCGTGTAACGTAGAAATAGAAGCTCCATTAAAACAAGTAGTCGCTTTATGGAAAAATGAAAAACATTTTGCTCAATGGCAAGATGGTTTTAAGTCAATGGAACATTTACAAGGTATACCAAATACAGTAGGAGCAAAGTCACGAATTAAATTGAATCAAGGAAAAAGAGAAATAGTATTAATAGAGACAATTTTAGAAAATAATTTACCTGTCGAGAAATCAGCTTTATACGAGCATTTGCATATGTCAAATACGCAAACTTCCCGTTTCGAATATATAGATGATACACATACCCGATATATATCGGAGGTAGAGTATGTGAAATTTAACGGTTTTGTACCTAAACTAATGTCTAAACTATTCCCAAAGTTGTTTAAAAAACAGAGTCAGAAGTGGATGAATCAATTTAAAGTTTTTGCTGAAACGTCTATTAAATAATTAGTTGTTTTTGCTGAATGTTTCAACATTACTACAGATTTGAAAATGATTAATAAAAAAGAGCCTTTAGTTTCCTAAAGGCTCTTTTTGTATTATATAATAATGTTTTTAGTTATTATCATCATTTACTTCCGTAGCGATAATTGTTTTTGCTGGAGCTCCAAGAATTGGATTTTTAAATCGATTGTCATCACTTTCTTGTTCAAAAGCTAATACTGACGCAAATGCTTCAGAACCAGTTAGCTCATTTTCTGCAATTACTAATTTCTTTAGATTAACATTATCAGATAGTGCGTAAGGAATTGTTCCTGTTAACTTATTATCAAAAACGTTTAAAATTTCAAGATTACCTAATTGAGCAACACTTATAGGAATAGTACCTTCTAAGTTATTGCTACTTAAGTGTAATTGCTCAAGTGCAGTAAGTTGACCTAATGATGATGGAATTTCTCCTGTAATATTATTTCCATTAACGGCAAATACTTCAAGATTAGTTAAATTACCAATAGAAGCAGGGATAGTACCTGAAAGCTTATTGAAAGATAACTCAAGTTTCTCTAAAGACCTTAATTCAGAAAGAGAAGAAGGAATTGTACCGTTTAAATTATTGAATAATAAATTAATCGCGATAACCATATCGTTCTCTACTGTTACACCGTGCCAAGTTGCTACTGGAGCATCAAGATCCCAAGTGTTAATCCATTTATCACCATTAGTTGCTATATATAAATCTGTAAGTGCATCCTTTTGGTTAGGAGATACTTCAGCAACCATAACTGCTGTAAATAACAGCACACTCAATAAAGTAGTTAGTTTTTTCATATTAGCGTAATTTAATTCTTACAATACTATACAAATAAACAACTAACTATGCTGTAATGCAAATATAATCGACGAACTACATAAAATTTGTAGGATTTTTCAACGAGACTTCTAATAGATATGGTTTGAATACCTCGTGAACCCCTTCAAATACTCTAATTTCTAGTCTTTTGCCAAATAAATCAGAACCTTTTAATGATTGCTCTGTCATTTTTGCTTCGGTGATATATTCGTCATTATTACCATAAATATAAGTTACGGGAGTAGTTGTGTGTAAATACGAAAAATCATCTTTGTTTAACTCGGTAGGTATTGCACCGCTATGAAGTATTAAATGATTACATTGTATTTGTCTACTAGCAAGCCATCTTGTTGCAATTGAAACACCTTGAGAATATCCTAATACAATTAGGTTTTTTGCAGTGCTTAGCATTTCAGCATCAGCTACGCTATCAATATAATTTAATACATTCTCTTTTTCAAGTTGAGTATTTTCCTTGGTAAGCCAGCAAGCGCCTACATGTTTGTACTTAGACCCTAGATAATATTTAGATGGAGCTTGAGGTGCAATAATGTAATTTTCTTCGGGATTTAAACTTTCAAAATAACGTAAAAAGTACCTGCTTAAATATCCCAATCCGTGAAATACAATCCATACATTTTTTGTGTTTTTAGTATGTTCGTTTCTAGTTTCGTAAGTATTGATATTTTGATAAGAAACTTGTTTTTGAGTAGGCATATAAGTGGGTTGTTTTGTAGCTTTACAAAATTAAACGAATGCTATGAAACTATCAAAGAAGGAAATTTTATCTAAATGTGAATTAATGTGTAGAAACACGTTAATGGAAACTCTCGAGATAGAATTTACAGACGTAACAGACGATACTATTACAGCTCGAATGCCAGTTACACCTAGAGTTCATCAACCCGATGGAGTACTTCATGGAGGTGCCTCTGTGGCGTTAGCAGAAAGTGTAGGTAGTGCTGGAGCATTTATTTTTTTAAATGCTGACGATGTAGCTATTAGAGGAATTGAGATTTCAGCTAACCATGTTAAAAGTATTCGTGAAGGTTGGGTATATGCAAAGGCATCAATACTTCATAAAGGTAGGACAACACAGTTATGGCATATAAGGATAGTCAATGAAGAAGACGAATTAATATCTATGGTAAAACTAACTACTCTTACTTTACGTAACTAATTATATGGACAAACCAACTGTACTAAATAAACTTAATGAGCAATGGGAAAAAAAGCTGCCTTTTGTTCTTTTTTCAATGCCCAATACTACTAAATGTTCGCTTTATTTTCAAGACAACACTAGTTTACATACTACCGAAAATTTTTTAGAACCAGGCTTTGTTTTTTCCCCTTTTCATAATGCAAAAGAATCCCTAATTATACCATCGACGGTAGAATCAACTTTAGAATTTGACTTTGCTATAAGTGATATCGAACATACGCAAACACCTATTATTAGTTGTGCAGAAGAAAAAAAAGAGCACGTTCAATTAGTTAATACGATTTTAAAAAAAATTAAGAATCAAACTGTTGAAAAAGTAGTTGCTTCTCGTAAAAAAGATATTCCTTTAACTAAATTAGTTATTACTGAATTAGCAATGCGCTTGTTACAATTGTATCCTAAAGCCTTTAGGTATATTTGGTATCATCCAGATACAGGACTTTGGTGTGGTGCATCTCCAGAAATATTAATAAAAAGAGAAGGCAATATGTTTTCTACAATGGCATTAGCTGGAACTAAGAAAAATATAAATGGACAAGTTGTAAAGTGGAGTTATAAAGAAATGCATGAACAACAACTTGTTACTGAAGCATTAGTTACAAATCTTCAAAAAATTGTTTCGGTACTTAAAACATCTAAACCCGTAACGGTAGAAGCAGGTTCTTTATCTCATTTAAAAACCGAAATTCAAGGTGTTATTAAATCTGGAAAAACGGCACTTCCTAAAATTATTTTTGCAATTCATCCTACTCCAGCAGTATGTGGTACTCCTACTAAAGAGGCAAAAAATATCATATTAGAATTTGAAAAATATGATCGTGAGTTTTATACAGGATTTCTAGGTCCTATTAGTCCCATTGAAGGGACAGCCACAATATTTGTCAATTTGCGTTGTGCAAAAATTGAAAATGAAACAGCAAGTATTTACGTAGGTGGAGGTATTGTATATGGTTCGATTGCTGAAGACGAATGGACTGAAACTGAAAATAAGTTGGCCACTATGTTAAAGGTACTTAGTCCATTTATGTAATATTAATTGCGCTATGCGTATTTTTGCATAGATGAAATTTTCAGAAAAAAATCTATCACAAACAGTCGTTCAACTTTGTCTAGCGAAAGACATAGAGCATATAGTGCTCTCACCAGGATCTAGAAATGCTCCACTAACAATTGGCTTTACAAGCCATCCAGGATTTACAAATTATTCAGTTGTAGACGAGCGATGTGCTGCATTTTTTGCATTGGGTATGGCACAACAATTAGGGAAACCTGTTGCAGTTGTTTGTACTTCAGGTTCTGCATTATTAAATTATTATCCTGCTATTGCTGAAGCTTTTTATAGTGATATTCCTTTAATAATATTATCGGCAGATCGTCCAGAACATCTTTTAGAAATAGGTGATGGGCAAACAGTTATTCAAGAAAATGTCTATAGAAATCACATTTTATATAATGGTAATTGTAAAGAAGGTGAAGAGTTTCAAATACATAATGAAACAGTTATAAATACTGCGTTAAACAGTGCTATAGAGCTTTCAGGACCTGTTCATATTAACATTCCTTTCAATGAACCTTTATATAACTTAGTTGATATTCCTACCGTACGTCCACAAGATGTACCAGCTAGAGCCATTAATATTTCAGCATTTAATCAAACCGAAATGTTACAAGAATTTAGCTCGCTATGGAATACATCTACTAAGAAAATGATACTAGTTGGGGTGTTAAAACCAAATAGCATTGAACAAAAATTTATTGATTTTATCGCTAATGATGAAAGTGTTTTAGTGCTAACCGAAACAACATCAAATCTACATAATGATCAATTTATCACTGCTATTGATCAATTAATAGAGCCTTTAAATAATAAGCAACAAGTTACCTTAGAACCAGAAGTACTTTTGACTTTTGGGGGAATGATAATTTCTAAAAAAATTAAAGTGTTTTTACGTAATTGTAAGAATATGAAGCATTATCACGTAGATACTAAAAAGGCATATGATACATTTTTTAAATTAGAAGGTCATTTTAAGTGCACTATTAATACATTTTTTAAACAATTAGTTGAAAATAGTAAACCAATTAACAGTAATTATCAGTCTCATTGGCTCTCTGTTAAAGAGAATAGACTTTTAAGACATGAAAGTTTTGTCGAAAACATAAAATATTCCGATTTTTCAGTTTATCAATATATATTTAAGTACTTAAATAATGAATGTTCAGTTCATATAAGCAATAGTGCGGCAATACGGTATGCACAGCTTTTCGATAATAAACAATTACAAACATTTTGTAATCGTGGTACAAGCGGTATTGACGGAAGTTTAAGCACGGCAATTGGAGCAGCTGTTCATAGTACGTTACCAATAATTCATATAACAGGAGATCTTAGTTTTTTATATGACAGTAATGGCTTGTGGAATAATAATATACCAAGTAATTTTAAAATAATTGTTATTAATAATAGTGGAGGAGGTATTTTCAGAATATTACCAAAAGCTAAAAAAATGGATCACTTTGAAACATTTTTTGAAACAAGACATCATTTAAATGCATCTCATTTGTGCGCTATGTATGGGCTTGAGTATTTTAAAGCACAGTCAATGAGTGAAGTTGAATCACTTTTTTCAAAGTTTTTAGAGCATTCAACTAAACCTGCGCTTATTGAAATTTTCACTCCGCCAGAAATTAATGATACTGTATTAATGAAGTATTTTAAATTTATTGGGGAGTAATTAATAAATTATTCACTTATAAAGTTAGCTACACAACCTTTAAGTTCCCGCTTTGTTTGATTTTATAAAAGTGTACCTTTGCTGAACGTTTAAAATCTGTACATAATTTAAGATCCAAACGCACTATTATGATAAAAATTGGCGAATATAATACACTAGAAATATTAAGAGAAACAGACCCAGGCTTATACCTTGGTGATGAAGAAGAAAATGTGGTTTTGTTACCACACCGTTATAAGCCAGAGCACTTTGAAATAGGCGACATGCTTAAAGTGTTTGTATATCTAGATTATGAAGAGCGTCCTGTAGCAACAACCTTAACCCCTTATGTACATTTAAACGATTTTGGATATTTACATTGTAGTGATGTAAACGAGTTTGGAGCTTATATGGATTGGGGTTTACAAAAACAATTATTTGTTCCATTCTCTGAACAAGCAAGACCTATGAAAGTGGGTAATTGGTATATTGTCCATTTATCTATGGATGAAAAAACAAATAGACTTGTAGGTTCTAGTAAAACAAATAAATTTTTAAATAACGATAATGTTACTTTAGAGAAGTTTGATGAAGTAAATGTTCTTGTTACACATTTAACTGATCTTGGAGCTAACGTTATTATTAACGGAGTGCATAGAGGACTAATATTTGTCGATGATATTTTTGAAGATATTCGAACTGGTGATCGAGTTAAAGCGTATATCAAGCAAGTTCGTGAGGACAATAAAATAGATGTAGTTTTACAAGCTCCCGGATATAAAAGTATTGAACCAAATGCCAATTTTATTCTTGAAGAATTGAAAGCCGCAGGTGGTTTTCTACCACTACACGACAAATCTGATCCAGATTCAATTAAAAATGAATTAGGGATGAGTAAAAAAAGTTTTAAGAAAGCAATAGGAACACTTTATAAAGACAAGCAAATTGTTTTAAAGTCTGATGGAATCGAACTTGTTGCAGATCAATAATAGTATTTCATTTTTTTACATAATTAAATTTACCAATTGATATTACTTTCACGATAAAACGGGTAGGGACGTGGTCGATAAAATCGTCTTGTTGGTTCCTCAATGTAAAAAGGTCGTTGTTGATTAGAATATACTCTATTTTGAACTCTAGTTCCACCATCTCCAAAATCAAACGAAGTCTCACCACCGTTACCTGAAACGCTAAATCCAAACTGCTTTTTCTGTAGTTGACTTACAGTAAATTGACTATTATCATAAGGAACTGTGTTGCTCGCTAGTGCAGTTGTCATATCTACAGGTTGCCAATAGTTAGAACTATTTATAGAAAATGCATTTTTTGCATCTTGGTATGAAGGTGAAGCTCCCAATGTAAAACTACTTTTTACAGCATTTTTCTTTTTGTCTAACTCCATTAATAAAGTAGGCACTTGAGGTGCTTCAGGCAAAGAACCAGCATCAATAGTATAATAGCGAGTTTCAAAATCGTTTTGACTAAAGCCAGTGAATGAAATTAAAAGAAAAATGTAGCAAAGTATTTTCATATTTTTGATAGTATCAAATCTTAGACCAAACAATTATAATTTTAATTTTCTAGCTGTAGTTTTTGGAATGGCATCTTTGTGCACAGTCACACTAATAGCTTTAAGCTTCATATATGCTTCACTAAAATATACGTAACCTCCATTTGCGTTTCTAGATTCATCTGTTCCCCAACTATTTTTTACTTTATAATATTTAGTACCGTTTTGGTCTTTTAATGAACCTGTAATATGCATTAAATGGTCATCAGTTGTATTAAAATTTTCAAACTCATCTTGGCGATATTCTTGTGTAACAATACGCTCTGGATAAATTGCATTTAGTGCTTCAGTATTATTAGCTGCGTTTGCAGGAATTACTGCAACACCGCTTTTAGATGAGAACGTTTTTTCACTGACATCGCAATCAAGTTCCACTGTAAAACCATTCGCTAATGCATTATCTACCGTAGCAATCATATCGTTTAATGGAACATTATACATACTTCCATAACTCCAGTTATCAGGAATATTTAAAACAAACGAACTGTAAAATGGAGCGTGCGTAAACGATGTAATTGTCAGGTAATCTTCAGGAACAATTTTTAATTCTCTTCGGAAACTTTCAGGTGTGAAGCTCTTGCCATTATAATTAAAATTGCTAACGTTTTGTCCTAAATAAATATCCAAAACTGCTTCAGTTGCAGGTTTCCATTTTTTACTTAATTTTCTAGCAGGGTTATCAATATATGTTTCGCCCATCGCTTTTAAAACTGCAACTAATTCAGCGTGGTTGTGTGATGTTTCCGAAGTGAAAAGTCCACTAAAAGTATCGTTAGGTACAAGGCCGTATTGAGCAACGCTATTTAAAACATCGTGCGCTAAACCACCTTCGCTAAATTGTGCTTTTCCTTGGCGCATTACAAAATTCTCTAATTTTTTAGGATATGTATTCCGTACCGTGTACATTTCAGATAAATCAATTTGTTTCCCAGTTAGACGAATAACTTCAGATTCTAAAAAAGAAGTGCTAGAAAAACTCCAGCAAGTTCCTGTTCTACCTTGACTAATTACAGGTGTTGTCTCAAGATCAATTATCGGGGTAAATTGATAAGCATCTTGAGCTGAAACACTTACAGAAATAAATAAAATTCCAAAATATGAAAGGAAACTACGCATAGTATTTTTTTTGATTTGAAGTCCATAGTTGTAGCAAACATTAAACTACAAACCATAAACAATTTATATCTTTGAGTAAAAATAACAATTATGCTTAAACCTGATTGGAAAATAGCCAAAGAATACACAGATATAACATATAAAAAGTCGCATAACGTCGCACGAATAGCATTTAATAGACCAGATGTTCGTAATGCGTTTAGACCTAAAACTACAGCCGAGTTACTTGATGCGTTGCACGATGCACAGGAAGACACTTCAATAGGAGTTGTTTTACTATCTGCAGAAGGGCCTTCGAGCAAAGATGGTGTCTATAGTTTTTGTAGTGGAGGAGATCAAAAAGCACGTGGTCACCAAGGCTATGTGGGAGATGATGGATATCACCGTTTAAATATTTTAGATGCACAACGAATGATTCGTTTTATGCCTAAAGCTGTTATTTGCGTTGTTCCAGGTTGGGCTGTAGGTGGTGGGCATAGTTTACACGTAGTTTGTGATATGACTTTAGCAAGTAAAGAACACGCAATTTTTAAGCAAACTGATGCAGATGTAACTAGCTTTGATGGAGGTTATGGAAGTGCTTACCTTGCAAAAATGGTGGGTCAAAAAAGAGCCCGTGAAATATTTTTCTTAGGTAGAAATTACTCAGCTCAAGAAGCTTACGAAATGGGTATGGTAAATGCCGTTGTACCACATGATGAATTAGAGCAAACAGCCTTTGATTGGGCACAAGAAATTCTTGGGAAATCTCCAACATCAATAAAAATGCTAAAATTTGCAATGAACCTCACTGATGACGGGATGGTAGGACAACAAGTTTTTGCTGGTGAAGCAACTCGTTTAGCATATATGACAGAAGAAGCAAAAGAAGGTCGAGATGCATTTTTAGAAAAACGTGCACCTAATTTTGATAAAAAGTGGTTGCCATAATTTTCACATTTTAGAAGCTATTTCAGTTTTCTAAATTTTAAACCACAAAGCATACATGGAATTTATTAGAGAACATATTGAAGCTTTTTCGGTTTTAACGGATTCCGATTGGCTTTACTTTTCTTCTAGATTAGTACAGCGAAATTTTAAAAAACGCACAGTAATCTTACGTCACAATGAAGTGGAAGACCATATATCATTTATAGGTGAGGGTGTTGTGCGTTTATATATTCCACACGAATTAAAAGAGAAGGAGGTTACCTTTGGTTTCAGTTTTAAAAATCAATTTATTAGTGCATACGATTCTTTTCTAACTCGTACACCTTCTTTGTATGAGCTTGAAACACTTTCAGAAACTACTTTGTATAGTATTTCATATAAAGACTTACAGGACGTTTATGATAACACGCAGTTTGGCAATTTAATAGGCCGATTAACTTCAGAAAGATTATTTCTTTTAAAATCTAAAAGAGAGCAGTCACTTTTAAATGAAACAGCAGAGCAACGTTATTTTAAGCTTTTTAAAGAGCGTCCTGAATTACTTAATGTTATCCCTTTAAAATATGTGAGTTCTTATATTGGCGTCACTCCTCAAGCTTTAAGTAGAATCAGAAAACGAATTAATTGATTTAGGTTCATTGTATGGAGGTAAAAGTGGTACTACTTTTGCCTTATAAATTTACATATGACAATCCTTATTTTTATTATAGTACTTTGGTACGGCGGACTTTTTTTCCAAACATTTTTTTTACACCGTTATGCGGCGCATCAAACATTCACAATGTCTAAGTTGACAGAACGAATAGTTTTTATACTGACTTGGTTTTTCCAAGGGTCTAATTATTTAAGTGCTTATGGTTATGGCGTTATGCATAGAATGCACCACGCATATGCTGACACTGAAAAAGATCCACATTCGCCTAAATATGATTTGACTGTTTTTTCTATGATGTGGAGAACAAAGAACATTTATAGCCAAATAAACAAAGAACAAATTTTTGTAGAACCTAAGTTTACTAAAAACGTGCCTCAATGGAAGCGTTTTGACGCTTTTGCAAGTTCTTGGTATTCACGCGTAGCTTGGGGTGTAGGGTATTTTACATTTTTCGCATACTTTGCAACTGCTTGGTGGCAATGGTTATTTTTTCCTGTGGCTCTTTTTATGGCACCTATTCACGGAGTTATTATTAACTGGTACGGTCATATTTATGGTTATGTCAACTTTAAGTCTAGTGATACTTCTAAAAATCTTTTCAAATTCGATTTTTTAATGATGGGTGAAGGATATCATAATAATCATCACAAGCATAGCAGTAGAGCTAACTTTGGTGGTGTTCGCTGGCATGAACTTGATGTAACTTATAAAATCATGCAGCTTTTAGACTTAATTGGTATTATTCATCTAAAGCCTAATACTCTTGTAGTTAAAAGAGAGGTTTAGATATTATTCTATTGTTTTAGCAATAGACACTATTATTTCATAGTTTTGATTCTATAAATAGTTTATATAAAATTATTTATAGAATCAATTCTTTTTTATAGCTATGTGTAAACGTCATTATTTAGTAGTTTTTTTCATTTTTTGTTTAAATGTTGCAAATGCTCAAAATTTAAATATTTCCACAGATCCTGTTTTTGAAGGAGAGCCTTTTATGGCTATTAATCCACTAGACACAAACCACATAATAGTGGCTTGGATGGGATGGGTTAACGTTTCTGAAAAAATTAAAATTAAAAGTAGAGCAAGTTTTGATGGTGGTGCTACTTGGAGTGAAATTGTTACATTAGATCACGCTGTTGCTGGAAATACTTCAGCTGATTGCTCAATAGCTTTTGCGCCTAATGGAACAGTTTATATAAGTTATATAGATTCCACAGGAACTGATAGCTCTCCTATTTTGGGTGGGGTGTATTTGTCAAAATCACAAGATAATGGACTTACATTTTCAGCGCCTTCTGAAGTGCTTAATATTAATGTAGATCCTGATAGAATTCCAGTAGATAGACCTTGGATGGTCGTCGATACTTCATCGGGTCCTAATTCTGGAACAATTTATATTACAACAATGAATGTAAGTGGTGCAGCTCCTAGTTATCATCCCTATGTTTCAATATCTAATGATGGAGGAACAACGTTTAATTGGCAGGAGCTAGATGCTCCTAACTGGCTCTCGGGAGACTTGATATCACGACCAATGCCTACGCCATCTGTTACAAGTGCTGGTGAGTTTTTAGCAGTGTATCCATCGTATGTACCAAGTCAAAATTTATTACCTCAGTTTGTTTTGGTTAGTTCGAGTGATGCAGGAACAACTTTAAATCACAATATGGTTTTTGCTGAAGTGGTAGATAGCTCAAACGATCCATTGCCAAAAAAAGGATATTTACTACGTTCAAACCCTTCTAATCCCAATAATAGTGTGTTTGTTTATCTTTCTGAAATAGAAGGAGATTTAGATGTCATGCTAAGGGAAACATTAGATGGAGGATTAACTTGGGGAAGCGCAGTAAGGGTTAATGATGATGTTGTTTCAAATGGAAAAATGCAAGATTTACTTTGGGCAGATTTTAATAATAGTGGCGATTTAATTGTTAGCTGGAGAGATAGAAGAAACAGTGATGGAGCTACTTATGAAACAGCTTCAGAAATTTGGGCAGCTTTTCGCGGGGAGGGTGCAAATGAGTTTGAAGCAAATTTTCAAGTTACAGATCAAACGGTACCTTATGAAAGTGTTTTAGCTGCTGCGGGTAATGATTTTATGAATATTCAATTAGAAGGTACAATTGTTCATACAATATGGGGGGATCCTAGAAATGGTAACCTCACTATTTGGTATCAGAAAACAACTACAGATGGAACAATATTAAATACTCAAGAGATTACTTCAGAATCAATACCGGAAATTATAGTTTATCCTAACCCTTCAGAAGGGTTCGTTAGTTTTAAATTAACAGAAACTCTATTAGAAATCAACCTCTTTAGTCAAAATGGGGCACATTTATATTCTAAAGATAACTTTGAAGGATTAATTGATGTTAGCTTAGACTTAACAACATTTCCTTCGGGAATTTATTATGTTGAATTGAAATCGGCAGAAGGAACTTCAACTAAAAAGATTATTAAAAAATAATACTCTTAAAGTTAGTCAACACTATATGTTAATTTCATAGTAATAGAAGTTGTTTTTTCTTTAGATGAAGTATTGTAAGCGCCTCCCCAAGAATAATCCTCTCCAGAATTTTGACCTGTTATTTGAAAAATTCCCATTTTAGCATCAATCAATTCACCTAAATTAGAACCTGAATTTTCAGCGATACGTTCAGCTCTTAATCTAGCATTTTCAGTAGCTCGCGAAATCATTTCTACTTTTAAATCTTCAATTTTTGTGTAGTAATAGCGTGGTGCAGACGAATAAAGTTTTACACCACGGTTTAAAAGTTCGGTAATTTCTCTAGAGATTTTTTCAATTTCTGCTACATTAGTTGAGTTAATTTCAACATTTTGTGTTAAACTGTATCCTTTAAAAGTACTACCTATATAGTTTCCGTTTGGTCCGTAGTTTGGTTCTGTCATTTCGCTTGAGTTTACAGCGCTAAAAACCATTTGTTCAGCAGAAACACCTTTGGTAGTTAGATATGTTGAAATAACAGTTTTATCATTTTCAAGATCTTTATATGCTTGCTGAAGATTCTCATTAGTGCGGCTAAAATTTGCTTCCCAAACAATTAAATCTGAAGTAAAATCACTACTTCCTAAACCAGTAACGGCAATAGTACGTTGTGCTTTATTTCTATTCATAAATGCATTTCCTAAGACTACTGAAGCAATAATTATTGCAATAGCGAAAACGATGGCAGTGATGGAATTTTTCATAATAAGCATTTTTTTATTTGGAAGATAACGTTTCTAATGTGGTATATATTTCTGAAATTTTAATATTTCCGAAGCTCTTTATTTAATTCATTTAATTCTTCTTCGTAATCCATTTGCAAATCTTCGTGAAGTTTGTCAATTTGTTTTGCAGCCATTGCAAGTTGGCGTTCGCAAAGATTCATTAATGTAGTATTTCGTTTTACGGAAGGTTTAAAGTCGAGTAATTTTTCGCAGAAATAGAGAAGAAGGCGTACCTCGGTTTCTTTGCTATTTGAATATCTGATACATTTTTTTACTTCACGTAGTATTTTACGAACGCTCTTTTTAAGGTAATACATATTAGTATTTGTAATACCGTCATACAACTCATCAACCATTTCTTTGATATGAATCACATAACCTTCTTCATCTTCAGCTTCAAAAAGTAAGTACGTGAGGAGCTCTTTGTTTTCTTTTTTAAATCTCCCTAATCGTAAACATAAATTTAATAACTCGTCTGAAGATCTCATGTTGAGTTCTTTTTTAATTTGGGCGAGTGTTGCTGGTTTCATTGAGTTAAGTAAAAAAGTAAGGCTTACAAAGCTTTATTGTTAAATGTTTATCCGTGAATTGTTTCCTGTTTTCCGTAGTTTTTAATGATTTCTCCTTCAAATTCTACTAACTCTTGCCAACGTTTTTCAACATCTAACCCTTCACCGTATTGTCTAGCAAAACCTAGAAATGTTGTATAATGTCCAGCTTCACTTATCATTAATTCTCTATAGAAGTTTGAAAGTTTTTCGTCTTTTATGCGTTCAGAAAGTAATTTAAAACGTTCGCAACTACGAGCCTCAATCATCGCAGAAAATAATAATCTGTCAACCATTGCTTGTTGTTGGCTTCCTCCTTTATTCATAAATTTATAAAGTTGGTTCACATAATGATCTTTACGCTCTCTTCCAAGCTTGTATCCACGTTCTTTAATGATGTTATGTACCATTTCAAAATGCTCTAACTCTTCTTGAGCGAGCTTTAAAAGCTCTGTAACTAGCTCTTCGTGTTGAGAATTTAATGTAATTATAGTAATCGCATTGGTAGCTGCTTTTTGCTCACACCAAGCGTGATCAGTAAGTATTTCTTCAAGATTACTTTCAACAATAGTTACCCATCGTGGGTCTGTTTCTAATTTAAGATGAAGCATAGTATAAGGTAGTTTTAATCAATTAAAGCAAAGATACGTAATAGCAGTATGATGTTAAAGGTGTCTTAGTCCTTCGTAAACAGTTATAGCTACAGCATTTGCTAAATTTAGACTTCTAATTTTTTCACTATGTAGTGGAATTTTGTACAATTGCGAAGTGTGGTTATTTGTTATATTTTCTGAAAGGCCCACAGACTCTTTACCAAAAACTAAAAATAAATTGTCTTCAAATGGGATATCAAGATAACTTTTAGAAGCCTTACTTGACATAAAAGCCATTTTAGCATCTATATTAATTTTAAAAAACTCGTCTATATTTTCGTAGTATGTGATATCAATATGCTTCCAATAATCTAGACCAGCACGTTTTAGCCTGCTATCGCTAATTTCAAAACCAAAAGGCTTTATTAAGTGTAAACGAGAGTTTGTGCCAAGTGCAAGACGTCCTATATTTCCTGTGTTGTTAGGTATTTCGGGCTCTATAAGGGCGATATTGTAAGGCATTTTATAAATGGTATTAATGAATATTTACCAAAAATAATCATTGCTACTAACAAATGAAGAGCCTATACAAACAAACCTACTAATAAGGTTTAAACTCTCGTTAATTAATACGCTAATTACATTGTAATACTATTTTAATCCTCCTATTTTTGCTAGTGACGATGGAAAAATTACTAAAACATTTTGCAGAGGAATTTCAAGGTGAACTTCAATACGATAGGCTTCATAAAACTATTTATGCAACCGATGCATCTGTGTATCGAAAAATGCCTTTAGCAGTTGCCTATCCTCGAACTACAAAAGGGATTCAGCAGTTAGTTAAATTTGCTTCAAGTAATAAAACAAGTTTAATCCCTCGTGCAGCAGGTACATCACTTGCTGGACAATGTGTGGGAGATGGGATAGTGGTAGATGTTTCTAAACATTTAACTCAAATTCTAGATTTAGATGTAAAAAACAAAACTGTCACAGTTCAACCAGGGGTAATTAGAGATGAGCTAAATGAGTTTTTAAAACCTCATGGACTCTTTTTTGGACCTAATACTTCTACATCAAATAGATGTATGATTGGAGGAATGGTCGGTAATAATTCTAGCGGAACTACCTCAATACAATATGGTGTTACTAGAGATAAAGTACAGGCATTAG
Source organism: Patiriisocius marinus (assembly GCF_008974325.1). Classification (GTDB taxonomy): domain Bacteria; phylum Bacteroidota; class Bacteroidia; order Flavobacteriales; family Flavobacteriaceae; genus Patiriisocius; species Patiriisocius marinus. Next base: position 45,007 of record NZ_BKCG01000003.1, read on the forward strand.
ATGTGGTATTAAGTGATGGTGCTTTAGTTACTTTCTCAGCTATTTCTTCGGAAATATTCTATCAAAAAAGAACCTTACGAAGTGTTGAAGGAAAAGTTTATTCTAACATATTTAAAACTTTAAAAAACAAAGAAGTACGAGAAAATATTACTTTAAAATTTCCGAAGAAATCAATACATCGTCGTAACACAGGGTATGCCATTGATAGTTTATTAGATGCAGAAATTTTTGGCGGAAATGAACCCTTTAATATGTGTAAACTATTAACAGGAAGCGAAGGAACTTTAGGTATTACAACAAGTATAAAAGTATCATTAGACACCTTACCGCCATCTCATACGGCAATGATGGTTACACATTACAAAACCTTACAAGATTGTTTAAAAGATGTAGTGCACGCAATGAAACACGAGTTGTATACTTGTGAGATGATGGATAAGGTTATTTTAGATAGAACTAAAGAAAATTCTCTTTATAATCAATATAGGTTTTTTGTAAAAGGTGATCCGGAAGGACTATTATTGCTTGAGTTGAAGGCAAGTAGTGAGCCTGAACTTGATTTAAAGTTAAAGCAGTTAGAAAACACTCTAGAAAAGGCTGCTTTAAGCTATCATAATGTTGTACTTCGTGATGAAGATATAACTAATGCGCTTGAGTTGCGTAAAGCTGGCTTAGGACTTCTTGGAAATATGATTGGTGATACAAAAGCGGTAGCCTGTATTGAAGATACAGCCGTTGCTTTAGAAGATTTACCTAATTATATAGAAGAGTTTACTGCAATAATGGATAATTATAGTCAAAAGGCTGTGTATTATGCTCACGCAGGTGCTGGTGAATTGCATTTACGTCCAATTTTAAATCTTAAAACAGGTGAAGGTGTTGACTTGTTTAAAAAAATAACAGCAGATGTTGCTTCATTGGTAAAGAAATATCAAGGTTCTTTTTCTGGAGAACACGGTGATGGAATAGTTAGATCGTCATTTATTCCTATGTTAATTGGGGAAGATAACTACACTATTTTAAAAGAAGTTAAAAAGTCATTCGATCCACAAAATATATTTAATCCAGGAAAGATAATTGATGCTTATGCAATGGATGAGAGTTTGCGTAACGAAATAAATATTCAAACCCCTACGTATGACACTATACTTAACTTTGATGATTCACAAGGGTTAGTTAGGCTTGCTGAAAAGTGCAATGGTAGTGGTGACTGTCGTAAAAGTGCTGAAGCATCAGGTGCAATGTGTCCTAGTTATCAAGCAACTAAAAATGAAAAAGATACCACTCGGGCTAGGGCGAATATGCTTCGAGAAGCCTTAAACAACCCTATAAGTACAAATGCTTTTAATAATAAAGATTTAAAAAAAGTTTTTGACTTGTGTATTAGTTGTAAAGCTTGTGCTAAAGAATGTCCAAGTAATGTTGATATGGCAACTGCTAAAGCAGAGTTTTTATATCAATACCAAAAAATTAATGGCGTGAGTCGCGCTACTAAAATGTTTGGTAAAAGTACAGAGTATAATAAACTTGCGGCAAAGTTTCCAAGTATTGCAAATGGATTGTTTAAGAACACTTTTACTTCAAACTTGATAAAAAAAGCTGCTGGTGTTGCTCCTCAACGAACATTACCTTCATTACAGGTTTATAAAAAGACAACTGCTAAAACTAATAATGCAGTAGGGAAGTCGGTTTTTCTATTTGTTGACGAGTTTTCTAAATATCTTGACGGAATCATAGCGCAAGATGCCGTGAGTTTGATAGAAGGTTTAGGCTATAATGTTACAGTAATAGATCATTTAGATAGTGCTCGTGCGTTAATATCGAAAGGATTTTTAGAAGAAGCAAAGAAGAAAATTGATGATTGTCTAACATTTTTTGATCATAAAATTTCGGCTAAAACACCTTTATTGGGTATTGAGCCATCGGCAATTTTAGGATTTAGAGATGAGTTTAAACGCTTGGCTACAAATAAAGACTTAGCAGTTAGAATAAGTAAACACGTATTTTTATTAGAAGAATTTATAGTTAGTGAATTTGAGAATAAGCAAATTTTAAAAGAACAATTTAAGGATGAAAAACAAGCAGTTAAAATCCATGTTCATTGTCATCAAAAATCACTTAGTAACCAGAAAGTAACTTTCGACTTTTTAAATATTCCTTCAAATTACTCACCTTCTTTAATTACTTCAGGATGCTGTGGTATGGCTGGAAGTTTCGGTTATGAGAAAGATCATTATGAAACAAGTATGGCAATAGGAGAGTTGCGATTGTTTCCTTCAGTTAGAAAAGCTCCTGAAGAAACTATAATTGCTGCAAACGGTACTAGTTGTAGACATCAAATAAAAGATGGCACAAAAAAAGAAGCGCTCCATCCCATTACTATTTTGAGAAGAGCGCTTGTTAATTATTAAATATTAATTCTTAGTTCCCTATACTAAACGAAGCAAGCGTCGTTGTGCTAACTTGTGTGTCTGAATCGGGAATAGGTAATTCAATTCCAGTGGTACTGATATCTTCTAATTGATAATCAATAGTAGCTTGTGAAAATACTAAACCAGTATCTGCTGCATAATAATTGTCAACTACTAGTACATCCTGAGCAGACAATATAGGAACCACTAGCGTTGTTGCTCCTATAACGATTGAAGTACTTACACTTAAATTAAGTACTATTCTTGAACGAATTACATCAGTATAAGTTTCATTGCCACTAGTGTATGTTTCTAAAGCAGCTCCTTGAATAGACGTAGTTGTATATTCGAATGTTAATGGTATTTCCATTATAGTTTCAGTAAAGTTATCTGAAAGTGTACTAAGAGTTTCTCCAGTTGCAACGTTAGCGTTGTATAAAACAACATCATTCAAAGGAATTGAAATTTCAGGAAAACCTTCAATAGGTGCAGATAATTCACCATTAATAATTAATTGTCCGCCATCTCTTCTTACAAGATTATTTGTAAGTACACCCACCATAAAACCATTTGCAGTAGCTTCAGTATCAAGATTTGTGTATGTATTTCCGTTAGTTTGTTCAGTTCCGTTTACAAACATGGAATCTTCAGTATCTCCATTTTGATCTGTATTGCTGTAGGTCCAGGTTGAATTAGCAGATGTAGGGAAGTAGTTAGTTGTAATTGTTGCCGTATCGTTTGAATCATCGTCGCTGTTACAAGCGATTAATCCAACAGTTAAAAGTAACATTAAAATCTTTTTCATTTTGGTTGAGTTTTTAGCAAATATAACAAAACCAAGAACTATATTTTTTTATTAAATGTTTGAAGTGTTTTACTTATAAAGTAGCAGCTATATTTTATTAATACCTTTCGTTCTTTTACATTTGTTAAAAAGCGCAATATGGCAGGTAATACCTTCGGAAATTTCTTTAAACTAACCACTTTTGGCGAGTCACATGGTGAAGCAATAGGTGGCATAATAGATGGATGTCCATCTGGAATACCATTAGATCTTGAAGCAATTGAAGCTGAAATGTCACGAAGAAAACCAGGTCAATCCTCCATTGTAACTTCAAGAAAAGAACCTGATACTATAAGATTTTTAAGCGGAATTTTTGAAGGTAAAACCACTGGTACTCCCATAGGTTTTATAATTGAAAATACGAATCAAAAATCTAAAGACTATAGTCATATTAAAGACACTTACCGCCCAAGTCACGCTGACTACACGTATGATAAAAAATATGGTGTTAGAGATTATAGAGGAGGTGGACGATCTTCTGCAAGAGAAACTGCCAGTAGAGTCGCTGCAGGAGCAATAGCAAAACAGTTTTTAAAAGGAATAACCTGTAATGCTTTTGTATCCTCTGTAGGTGAAATTTTTATAGACAAACCATACCAAGATTTAGATTTTAGTAAAATTGAAGACACGCCAGTAAGATGTCCTGATCTAGATACTGCTGAAAAAATGATTTCGAGAATTAAAGAAATCAAGAAAGATGGAGACACCATTGGTGGAACCGTAACGTGTGTTATTAAAAATGTACCTGTTGGACTTGGGGAACCTGTTTTTGATAAGCTGCACGCACAATTAGGAAAAGCGATGCTTTCAATAAATGCTGTGAAAGGATTTGAGTTTGGTAGTGGATTTTGTGGGGCTAAAATGAAAGGAAGTGAACATAATGATCAGTTTAATGCTGACGGTACCACTAAAACAAATCTATCAGGAGGAATACAGGGAGGAATAAGTAATGGAATGGATATTTATTTCAGAGTAGCTTTTAAACCTGTAGCCACTATAATGAAAATTCAAAAAACTATTGATAGTCAAGGAAATATGCTGGAAATGCAAGGTAGAGGTCGTCACGACCCATGTGTTGTACCTCGTGCTGTTCCAATTGTAGAAGCTATGGCTTCTTTGGTAATTGCAGACTTTATGTTAGCAAATAGATTAACTAAGGCATAGCCGAAATATTAAAGAATTATTTAAGAGTCTATAAAAATTAGTATTTTGTGGCTATCTTGAAAATGACAATAAAATTTCAGAAATATTAAAATAAATAATTAACGATTCCCTACACTTTATATGAAAAAATTAGCACTGCATTGGCAAATATTAATTGGAATGGCACTTGGTGTTATTTTCGCATTAATCCTTACTAATTTTTCATGGGGAGATGAGTTTGTTGGAGACTGGATAAAACCATTTGGAACCATTTTCATAAATTCATTAAAATTAATTGCGGTTCCATTGATTTTTGCTTCTTTAGTAAAGGGAGTTTCAGATTTAAAAGATATTTCTAGTCTCTCTAAAATGGGCTTGCGTACTATTTTAACATACGTAGCAACTACTATTATTGCAGTCTCTATTGGGCTTGCTATTGTTAACCTAGTAGGACCGGGAAAGAGTATTTCTGAAGAGACTAGAACAGAACTTGTCGATGCATATGGTGGTGAAGCAGAAAAACGTCAGGAAGCTGCTAAAGCTCAAAAAGAAGCAGGGCCTTTACAAGCTCTAGTAGATTTAGTTCCAAGTAATATTATTGGCGCTTCTTCTAATAATAGTAATATGTTACAAGTTATTTTCTTTGCTATTTTCTTCGCAATTGGTTTAATTTTAATTCCAGAGAAAGATGCAAAACCTGTTAAAAAATTCTTTGACGGGTTTAATGAAGTCATATTAAAAATGATTGATTTAATCATGTTAGCCGCTCCTTATGGTGTGTTTGCATTATTGGCAGCCTTAGTAGTGGAAGCACCTAGTGCCGACTTATTTGCAGCCTTAGGTATGTATGCACTTTGTGTTGTTTGTGGATTATTGTTAATGATAGGTGTTTATGTATCTATGGTTTGGATTTTCACTAAAAAATCTCCATCCTTTTTCCTTAATGGAATATCGCCTGCACAACTTTTAGCTTTTTCAACAAGTAGTAGTGCTGCTACTTTACCGGTAACAATGGAACGAGTAGAGGAACACCTTGGAGTTAAAAAGGAAGTTACGAGTTTCGTTTTACCTATTGGTGCAACTATTAATATGGATGGAACTAGCTTATATCAAGCAGTTGCAGCTGTGTTTATAGCTCAAGCGTTTGGAATGGATTTAGACTTAGGGACACAATTAGGTATTATTGTTACAGCAACATTAGCATCAATTGGTTCTGCAGCTGTACCAGGAGCCGGAATGGTGATGCTAGTTATTGTTTTAGCTCAAGCAGGTATACCAGAAGCTGGTTTAGCTCTAATTTTTGCTGTAGATAGGCCATTAGATATGTGTAGAACAGTTGTTAATGTAACAGGTGATGCAACAGTATCTATGTTGGTTGCTAAGTCTCAAGGTAAACTTGGAGAGCCTCACATAAAAGATTGGGATGATAATTATAAGAAAGTATAATATAGAATTAATAATTTCGTAACTTTATGTTATCTAAACGATTATATCTTTATTGTCCCAAACAATTTGATTAAGTGACTCCTACTTAATGTTGTGGTTTATTAAAATTAATAACCATGGCTTTAAAAAATACAATTTTATTGACTCTGTTAATAATGTCAATATCTGCTTTTAGTCAAGTAGGTATAGGAACAACGAGTCCAAGTGATGCTGCTATGCTAGAAGTAAATAGTAGTACAGATGGTGGAATAACTTACCAAGGCTTTATGCCTCCAAGAATACCCACAACCTTAGACTTAAATAATATGAGTCCTGATATAAATGATGCAGGCTTGCAGGTGTTTGTACTTGAAACTGGTTGTCTAAATATTTGGAATGGTGTGGCTTGGTTTGCTGGCCCTTGTGTTGCAGTAGTTTCAGGGTCTGAGATCGAATTTTCTTCAGCTACTCAATCTCAAAGTGAGGGTGTTTCTTCAATTGATTTTTCATTTACAGTATTAAACCCTTCTTCAACAGCTCCTATTCAATTATCAATAGCGGCAGATGTCTATACAGATTTAGACGAATCTGTAGCTCAAACTGTAATTATTCCAGCCAATTTAACAAGTTACACTGCAACAGCTGTTTTTAATATTACTGATGATGTAATGGCTGAGTCGAACGAAGATGTAGTTTTTACTATGTCATACTTAAGTGGGGGTCTTGGAACAACAACTGTGGGCGTTCAGAATACAAATACTCTAACAATAATTGATGATGATAGTGCTTTAACGTTACCTTTTCAAGAGTCTTTTGAAACTTTAGGAAATGGAGTGAGATACACAACAACAGAACCTGAATCATTTAGAACAGGTAACAATGATGATTATTTTTCGAGAGCACAAGATTCAGATTTTTCTGGCTATACTGGTGGTAATAGTATTCAATATTCAGGAATGCCTGATGGTAATTTTTATTTTGCTGCACAAGATATTGATGGAGCTCCTTCAACTACGGGTCCAACGCAGACATTAAATATTGATGGTATTGATATTACGGGAGGATTTAATTTAGAATTTGACGTTCTTCTTGCAGAAGACGATGATGGGGCTAGTGAATCTTGGGATGGTGACGATTATGTCATTTTTGAATACCAAATAGATGGAGGTGGATGGCAAAATCTATTAGCTGTTGAATCTGTGATAAATGGAACAAATGGTTCACCTGCAATAGATTCAGATTTTGATAATCAAGGTGATGCTCCAATTATAACAGATAGTTGGACAAATTTTAACGCAAATATTATTGGCACTGGAAATGTTTTAGATTTAAGAATCCGTTTTAGTTTAAATTCAGATAATGAAGATATATTTATAGATAATATCAGGGTGACTAGTAATTAAAAAGATAACATAATAATAAAAAAGAGGCTACTGAAAACAGTAGCCTTTTTTTATGTTTTAGATTAAAGCTTATCTAAACTTGTTTTTGAATCTCAACGCTGTGTGGGTAAGGAATTTCAATTCCAGCAGCATCAAGCGCATTTTTAGCATTTTCTAATGTTGCGAAATATACATCCCAATAATCTTCCGTTTTACAAGCTGGTCTAACAGCAAAATTTACTGAGCTATCGCCAAGTTCACTTACTTCAACCATAGGGGCAGGGTCTTTTAATACTTTAGCTTGAGAAGTTAGAACATTCATTAAAACCTCTTTCGTTTTTTTAATATCTGCATCGTAACTCACACCTATTGTATGAAAAACTTTAAGCACTCCATTTTCAGAATAATTTGTGATGTTTCCGTTAGATAAAGCTCCGTTAGGAATAATAACTAATTTGTTTTGTGGTGTGTTTATTTTTGTTGTAAATAAATCGATATCAACTACGCTTCCAAGTTCTCCTTGCCCTTCAATTAAATCACCAATTTTAAATGGCTTAAAAATCATTATTAAGATTCCACCTGCAAAATTAGCAAGTGAGCCTTGTAAAGCTAAACCTACAGCAAGACCTGCAGCAGCAATTATTGCGGCAAATGAAGTTGTCTCAACTCCTAATTTTGCTAAAATAGCAAGTATTAAAAGAATACGTAACCCCCAACCAATTAAATTACCTATAAATTTTTGTAAACTAGGATCATAATTTTTTTTAGCCATAGTGTGATCTACACCACTTTTTATTTTTTTGATAATCCAAGAACCGATTATCCAAATTAGAATAGCACCTATAATTTTTGGTCCATATTCTACAATAAAATCAATTCCTTTTTCAGTCCAGTTTTCAATGTTCATTGGTATTTATTTTTGTTAATTAATATTTCAGCTAAATTAGAGATACTAATTCAGACATTGATTTTTTTAAACCGATATACTTGTTATATGTAGAAAAGTTAGATTGATATAGTTGCGCACGAAATTACTCCTACTTAAAATTAGAAGTTAATTGTATTTAAATGAAGTAAGGGATAGTCTTATTTAATTGTAGCTTGGGTCTTCTGGTGCGTTAGACCATAGCATATAATCGCCACCAAATTCTAACATTTTCTCTTTCCAAAAATCAGAGTTAAGCTTACCTATAATATTTTGTTTGTAAACATTAGGTACTACTTTCCAACTGTTTACTTGAAGTTCTTGATTTAATTGGTCAATTGCCCATCCAGAATATCCTAGAAAAAACCTTATTTGAGTTTCGTCTAGTTCATCATTTATTAATAGTTGCGTTATTGCTTTAAAATCTCCTCCCCAATAGATACCGTTAGATATTTCTACACTACCAGGAATAATTTCGGGAATAGAGTGAATAAAGTAAAGATTATCTTGTTCTACAGGACCTCCATTATAAACCGTAAGATTGCTGTTTACTTCAGGAATAAAATCTTTCAACTTAAATTCCAATGGCTTATTAAGTATAAAGCCCACAGATCCATTTGTATCATTATATTCTGCTAATAGTACTACAGATCTATTGAATGATACATCGCCAATTATGGATGGCTCTGCTACTAGAAGATGCCCTTTGTTAGGTTTAAGCGTTGTCATTTAGATGGTTTGGTTATTTAAAGCTACTAAAAATTTCTAATTGAGAACTACTTTTGTATACTTATTTATCGATTAAACATAAAAAAACCCTCTAAAACGCTGTCTTAGAGGGTGTATAAGGTGAACCTTAATTAGTTTACGCTGCTCTGTAAATCAGAACCTGCTTTAAACTTCACTACGTTTTTAGCAGCGATTTTGATAGTTTTACCAGTTTGAGGGTTTCTTCCTTCTCTAGCAGCTCTTTTAGATACTGACCAAGATCCAAAACCTACTAAAGAAACTCTGTTTCCTTTTTTAAGTGATCCTTGTACATTTCCTAGGAAAGACTCTAATGCTTTTTTAGCTGCTGCTTTTGTTACTCCAGCATCTTCTGCCATTGCGTCAATTAAATCTGATTTGTTCATAGTGTTTGTTAAATTAAATAAATTGGTTAAACTTTCTATTATTTCAATTACAAATTTAATCGGATATTCAACACTGGCAAGGTTTCCCGAGCGAAAAGCCTGATATTGTTAATAACTAAGGATGATTGTTAATAATCCTCATCATTTTTAAGGCAAAATTTGGAATATCAGTGGGAATGGGGCTTTACAATCATTTTTGCTTTTGGCTTAAATGAATAACCATTTAATAAATCTTTTGTTTTCATTCTTCTTTTTCCTGGTAGCTGAATTTCTAAAATTTCTAATGTTTCAGAAGAACTTTTTATATACAGTTTTTTACCTATGACAAACAATTCACCAGTTACTTTGTCTTTACCTAATTCTAGGATGGCGTTTAATTGTTCTATTTCTATTTCTGAAATAGCAATTGGAAGTTTATTTACTTCAAATAATTTTACTTTTAGATTTTTAGAATCTTCGTCTGTATCTTCTTTCATAAAGCTCCAGGCTCCTGGGTAAGGATTTAGACCTCTAACAAAAGCATTAATTTCTTCACCACTTTTAGTCCAATCTATATAGGTGTTCTCTGGAGTTAATTTAGGTGCTTCATTCAATTTTAGTTTTTTGAAGTTGTCTCCTTTAGGTTGTGGTTTTGTGATAATAGGGCCACTACTAATTTTATGTACCGTTTCCACTACAAGAATGCTTCCAAGATCTTTAAGTGTATCGTGCAGACTGCCTATTGTTTCATTGGGTTTTATTTTAACTTCTTTAGCGTCAATTATTTCACCGGTATCAATTTTTTCATCTATAAAAAACGTAGTAACACCTGTTTTCTTTTCTTGATTTATTATCGCCCAATTAATAGGTGCTGCTCCTCTATATTGCGGTAGGAGTGATGCATGAAGATTAAAGGTTCCTTTTTTAGGCATTGACCATACAACTTTAGGTAACATTCTAAAAGCAACTACAATTTGTAAGTCAGCATTTAACTCTTTTAATTCAGTAAGAAATACTTTGTTTTTGAGGTTTGTAGGCTGTAATACAGGAATGTTTTTTTCTATGGCAACTTTCTTCACTGCTGATGGTGTAAGTTTCCTACCTCTACCAGATGGTCTATCTGGTGCGGTAATAACTCCTACGATGTTTTGGTTGTCAGCGATAAGCGCATCCAGAATACCAACGGCAAATTCTGGAGTCCCCATAAATACAATTCTTAATTTTTCAGTTGTCATAATATAATGATGGTGTATTTATAATTTTGTCAAGTTGTAAATCTATTTCTATGGTCCATTAATAGTTTTCCATTTTCAATTAAAAATGCTAATACATAGATAATTTTACGTTCTGTAAAGGTAAGTGTTTCGCAAAGTTCGCGAGATGTTTTTGGTTCAAGTTCTAATATTGCTAACAGTTGATTTTCTATTAGTTTTCGTTCTTTTTTTGTTATTATACCACTGTTTCTTGTGCATACAGTACATATACCACAAGGTGTTGATACTTCTTCACCAAAATATGATACTAGTTGAATGCTTCTACAAGTTGTTTCGTTTTCTAAATAGCGCAATACTTGTGATACTTGTTTTTTCTTTTTATCATTATGTTTTGCGACTTCTCTAGAAATAACATTTATCGTTTTATCGTCTTCACGAGGTTTTAGTAGTACTATTGAGGCATCGGTAGTGTGTAGTTGAAGTTCTACAAACTTTAATTCTTCTAGTTTTTTTAATACATCGACAATAGTTGTAATACTTTGATTTGTTTTTTTCTTGATCAAATCTAAGTTGATTTGAGTCATAGTTTCAAATATGCCTCCATATATACGTAAAATCGATTTACCAATTATTGATGCTTTTATATTGTGATGAAAATAATCTAAAAGTGTTTGAGTACTTACAACAAACTTAAGCTTTGAGCTACGCCCAAACTCCTTTGAAAGTTGTACAATTCCCATTCTATCTAAAGTGTTTAAGCTATTATAGGTAACAATACTTTTTAAGTCGTATGTTTTACAGAAATGTGAAAAGTTGAATGAATGCTCTGTAAATTCACCTTCTCCGTAGGGAATTTGTAAATAGTTATTTAGTTTTTTATAGATAAACTTTAGATAAGCGCTATCTGGGAGTGAGCTCACAAATTGACGATAAACTTGTTCTTTATCGTAGTCATTATATATAATAGTAGCACTTGCTTGTAAACCATCTCTACCAGCACGGCCTGCTTCTTGAAAGTAACTTTCTAAACTTTCGGGTAATTGGATATGAATTACGTGTGCAACTGTTGCAAGATCAATACCCATTCCAAATGCGTTAGTTGCAACCATAGTAGGTTTAATACCAGATTTCCAATCTTGTAATTTTTTAGTTTTCTCTTCTGGAGAAATACCTCCGTGATAATAATCTGCAATTATGCCAAGGCTATTTAACACGGTACTTGTATCGATTGCATTTTTTCTACTCCTAACATATACAATTGCATTTTTAGTATTATGTTTTAGAAGTTGTTCAATACGGTATAATTTATCATCTTCTTTTAGCACATTATACGCAAGATTTTCTCTAACAAATGATGATTTAAAAACAGTAGGCTCTTCTAGTTTTAGTTCTTTAATTGTATCAACTAAAACTTCGGGAGTAGCTGTGGCAGTAAGTGCTATAATAGGAGCGAGGGGTTGTAGCTCTCGCAATAATGTAATTTGTTTATACGCAGGTCTAAAATCATTTCCCCATTGCGAAATACAATGTGCTTCGTCAATAGCAATACAATTTACATGGAGTTCTCGTAGCGTATTTTGTACAATATCTTGTTGTAAGCGTTCTGGTGAAATATATAAAAATTTATAATTTCCGTAGCGAATGTTATCTAAGAGTGTATTCACCTCGTGAAATTTTTTACCTCCAGTTAGCGCAATTGCTTTTATTCCTTTTTCTTGAAGTGTTTGAACTTGGTCTGTCATTAACGCTACTAATGGCGATACTACAATACAAACACCCTCTTGCATTAAAGCTGGTACTTGAAAACAAATCGATTTACCACCACCAGTAGGTAATAAGGCAACAGTATCGAGTCCTGCAACCACATTATTGATGATATCCTCCTGAAGAGGACGGAACCTATCAAAGCCCCAATATTTTTTTAAAATGTCTCTTGCAGGAATCAAACAAAAGAGGGTAAAGTGTTCAATATAAAAGCAGTTCGATCTTCGATGCTTCCTTCCGGTACTAATATAACATCATAACCGTATTTTTTATAAGCATTAAGGAGAGCATCATGTATAATTACAGCTTGCTCAAATGTTTCATAACGCTCGTTATCTTGTGTATATATAGCTTTCCAAGGTGGAAGTAGAAATACATAATCATATCTATGGTCAAAGCATGGTTTTTCAAATTGTTCAGGATAATCTGAATTAAAAAAGTCCATATATGCAATTACATCGGGCATTCCACGATCATAAAAAAGCTGTGATTGATCACTTTCTAAGGCATCTAAAAATTGCTGATGTCTATAGTTTAATAATTTTGTGCTAAAGAGCATTGGGTCAGTTAAAAAAAGCTGTTCAATGCCATCTTTTCTAGCCTCAAGTATTACTTGCCTAGAAACTTCTTCCATACATATAAAGCCCTGTGAGTCAAGATGATTTATGAGAGATGTTTTGCCAGAACTAGGTCCGCCTGTAATTACAATTCGCTTTGTTGTTTCTGCCATATATTAGGATAGTTAATCTATCAATAATTTCTACAAAGTACGTGAATTTATTTTGCTCTTGAAAGTGTATCTTTGTTGACATACCTTCGGAAATATTAATGATTTTTATATTATTAGTAAAAGTTGAAATTTTGTAACATTTCCGAAGTAATAAAAGACTCATTTTATATTACATTACACTATGTCTTTAGATAAAAAAACAGACGAATTTTACGTTAGATTATTAGAGCAATTAAGAGGTGACACCACTTGGCCTGCACCGTATTTATACAAATTTATTGTACCAGCCGATAATCAAAAAATAGCTGATATTGAAGCTATATTTGATGAAACAGGTGCAGCAATTACAACTAGAGACTCTTCAAAAGGTACTTTTACAAGTGTATCTATAAAAGTAACAATGGATACGCCTGAGAAAGTGGTAGAGAAATACAAGCAAGTTTCAAGTATTGAGGGAGTAATTTCACTATAATATTTGTATTTTGCATAATTATAATACTTCAGGAGAATTTTTCCCACTTTAAACATACAATTTTGATTACAGATATAGAATATAATACAGAGCGTCCGCATCTTATTATCCCCGAATATGGGCGTCATATTCAAAAAATGGTCGACCAAGCAATAGCTGAGGAAGATCCAGAAAAAAGAAATAAACAAGCAAAGAGCATTATTGCAGTAATGGGAAACATGAACCCGCATCTTCGTGATGTGGCAGATTTTCAACATAAGCTGTGGGATCAATTGTTTATAATTTCAGATTTTAAACTTGATGTTGAATCACCATACGGTAAGCCATCTAGAGAGCAATTAGCTGAAAGACCAGAACCTTTAGAATACCCACAAAACTTTCCTAAATATCGTTTCTACGGAAATAATATAAAGCAAATGATTGATGTTGCTATTAGTTGGGAAGATGGTGATATGAAAGACGGTCTTGTCCTTACAATTGCGAACCACATGAAAAAGTGTTTTTTAAATTGGAATAAAGATACTGTTGAAGATGATGTAATTTTTAAGCATCTTTTTGAACTTTCTGAAGGTAAATTAGATTTAAGAGAAAGTAAAGATAGTTTGAGTAACGCTGCTGCCTTATTGAAGAATAAAAAACGTTACAATAGTCCAAGTACGAGTAATGGTGGTCAGAAAAAATCTAACCACAGTCATAAAAATAATAATAACAGAGGCCGTAAGCGCTACTAAATTTTTCACACTATTTTATGGGAACGTTTCAAATTGAGGGAGGTCATAGATTAAAAGGAGACATCCATCCACAAGGAGCTAAAAACGAAGCATTACAAATATTGTGTGCTGTATTACTTACTCCTGAAGAAGTAATAATTGAAAATATTCCAGACATTGTAGATGTCAATAAGCTTATTGGTATTTTAGGAAACTTGGGTGTAAAAATTCAAAAATTAGGTAAAGGTAAATTTGCCTTTAAGTCTGATGATATCAACCTAGAATATTTAGAGTCTGAACTTTTTAAAAAAGAAGGAAGTTCGCTTCGAGGATCTATAATGATTGTTGGACCGTTGCTTGCTCGTTTTGGGAAAGGATATATTCCACGTCCTGGAGGAGATAAAATAGGACGCCGTAGATTAGATACACACTTTGAAGGTTTCATCAATCTTGGAGCTAAATTTAGATATAATAAAGAGGAACGTTTTTATGGTGTTGAAGCACCCAAAGGACTCACAGGAGCATATATGTTACTTGATCAAGCATCTGTAACAGGAACAGCTAATATTGTAATGGCAGCTGTTTTAGCAAAAGGAACAACAACTATCTATAACGCAGCTTGTGAGCCATATTTGCAGCAACTTTGTAAGATGTTGAACTCTATGGGAGCTGATATTAAAGGTGTTGGTTCTAATATGTTAATCATTGACGGTGTTAAAAAATTAGGCGGTTGTACACATCGGGTACTTCCAGATATGATTGAAATAGGGAGTTGGATAGGTTTAGCAGCGATGACTCGTAGTGAAATTACTATTAAAAATGTAAGTTGGGAAAACTTAGGTTTAATCCCTAACACATTTAGAAAATTAGGAATCACATTAGAAAAGCGAGGTGATGATATTTTTATCCCTTCTCAAGAGCATTATGAAATTCAAGGATATATTGATGGTTCAACATTAACAGTAGCGGATGCACCTTGGCCTGGATTTACACCAGATTTATTGAGTATTGTTTTAGTAGTTTGTACACAAGCTAAAGGAAGTGTACTTATACATCAAAAAATGTTTGAAAGTAGATTGTTTTTTGTAGATAAGTTAATTGATATGGGTGCAAGGATTATATTATGTGATCCGCACAGAGCAACCGTAATGGGTCACGACTTTACATCTGAGTTAAAAGCTACTACAATGGTTTCTCCAGATATTAGAGCCGGGATTTCATTACTTATAGCAGCGTTATCAGCAAAAGGAACTAGTACTATACATAATATAGAACAAATTGATCGTGGATATGAAAATATCGACGAACGTTTAAGAGCGATAGGGGCTAAGATTACAAGGCTCGATTCTTAAATTATATAAGGCATAAAAAAATCCCAATTTCAAAAATTTGAAATTGGGATTTTTTTATTTTGAATAACCGTTATTAACGATTCTTATTTATTTCATCTTGTAATTTACGTCGTAATACTTGTTCATCTTCTAACTTTTTCTGGCGGTATGCTTCAAAAGCAGCTTCAGTTTCATCAAATTTGGCATTAGCTTCTTTAGTAATGCTATTACTACTATTGTACTTATATATGAATAAAAGCAGGGCTAGTAACAAGAACCCAATAATAGAAAACAACAATGTGTTGTAAGCTGTTTTTTGCATTGGAATACCAAAAAGTGAAATACCATCCTCTTTACCCATTGAAATTGTCAAACTTTCCTGAGTACTAGCGAGTTTGTTCTCTAGATTACTAATTTTACCAGATTGAGAAGCGATAGTTTCGTCTTTAGCAACGATCTCTTTTTCTAAATTAGAAATCGAATCAAGAATATTTTTTCTTAAAGTGGCAAGTTGGGTTTTCTTAATTACCTTAAATTCTTGGTAATTATTAGACTTGTCAATAACTTCAACAAATTGACCTTTAATTGAAGAGTCATCAATATCTTGAGAATCTTGTGCTTTAAGTGAGATGGTGGCGGCAAATAATAAGCCGATTAGTAGGAAACGTGTTTTCATTTGATTTATGTAATAGTGCATTTTAATAACTGTGCAAGAGTAGTAAAATTGTTTAGGGCTTGCAAAATTAATACTATTAATCTCTACGGAAATATTAATGACTTGTTAATTAACTAATTTGTCAAAAAAAAAGAAGCAATTTAAGAAACAGCCTCTTTATAAACTTTTAAGCAACGCTCTCTTGCTTCTTTATGGTCAACCATCATTTCGGGATATGTGTCCGTTCCGAATTCTGGAATCCAATTTTTAATGTATTTTTTGTCTTTATCAAATTTATCAACTTGAGTAATTGGGTTGAAAATTCTGAAATAAGGAGCTGCATCAACACCACTTCCAGCTGCCCACTGCCAATTACCTACATTACTCGCTTGCTCATAATCCAATAGTTTTTCAGCAAAATATGCCTCTCCCCATCGCCAATCAATTAATAAGTGTTTACATAAAAAACTAGCAACTAACATACGTACACGATTATGCATATATCCAGTTTTGTTCAATTGTCGCATTCCTGCATCAACTAATGCATAACCTGTAGTTCCGGTTTTCCATTTTTCAAATTCATCTTCGTTATTACGCCATTTAATTCGATCGTATTTACTTCTAAAAGCATCGTGTTGTGTTTTTGGGAAGTGCCAAATTATTTGAGTAAAAAACTCACGCCATATCAACTCACTCCAGAAAACTTCATTCTTCTCAGCAATAGCTTTTTCCATCATCTTTCTAACACTTACAGTTCCAAAACGTAAATGTGGGCCTAAATGTGAAGTTCCATCAATAGCAGGGAAATTTCTTGTGTCTTCATAATTATTTATTAATGAAGGAGTCACTTTGTATGAAGGTACATCAATTTTAGATTTTTCGAAACCTATGTCAGATAGACTCATATTTGGAAGCCTACTATGTGCGTATAAATTATCAAAGTGTTTTTCACAAGGATAATTTTTTAAATCTGTTTTAGGTTCAAAAGTATCTTTCCATTTATTTTTAAATGGCGTGTAAACTACATAAGGATCACCATCTGCTTTAACTACATCATCTTTTTCAAATATTACTTGATCTTTGTAGTCATAGAATCCTATTTCAGAACTGTCATTAGAGTCACTGTCTTGCTTTTGCGTAGATAAAAATTTCTTAATTTCCTTGTCTCTTTCTTGAGCATATACTTCGTAATCACGATTGGTAATTACATTTTGAATATTATAATCTGTTACTATATTTTTATAAACATCAATTGGCTTACCGTGGTAAATAGCTAAACTACTACCGCGTTCTTGAAGTTTATTGCGCATTTCTTGTAAGGTTTCGTGTATAAACGTAACACGCGCATCATCTTTGGGTAATTCATTTAAAATTTCAGAATCAAAAATAAAGATAGGCATTACGGGATATTTCCCATTTAATGCTTTATGAAACCCAACATTATCTTCAAGTCGTAAGTCCCTTCGGAACCAAAATATATTTAATTTTTCAGCCAAATCAATCTGTTTTTAAAGTAGACATTCCTCCGTCAACACCAACTACTTGGCCAGACATCCAAGAACTATCTTCGCTAAGCAAAAATGCGGCTATATTTGAAATATCCTTTGCTGTTCCTATTCTTTTTAAAGGATGACGTTCGCCCATCTTTTCTTTTTTCTCATCAGTAGAAAGCAGTCTGCCTGCAAGGGGAGTATCAGTTAGGGAAGGAGCTATTACGTTCACTCTCATAGTAGGAGCATACTCGGCCGCTAAAGCTTTAGCAAAGCCTTCAATTGCTCCTTTTGATGCAGCTACACTTGTGTGAAATGGCATACCTAAACCTACAGCTACGGTGCTAAAAAACACTAAACTTGAATTTTTAGAAGCGACAAGTTTTGGTAAAATACCTTGTACAACTTTTACTAATCCAATAAAATTAATGTCTAAATCTTGTTGAAAAGCTTCTGGTGAAATTCGTTTAAACGGTTTCAGATTAATACTTCCTGGACAATATACTAAACCGTGAATTTCGTTTGGTAATTCTAAAGTAGAAATAGCATCAGTAGAAACATCAAATTCAATGTGTTTAACATTCTCAGGGACATTTTTATTAGTTCTTGAAGCGATAATAACGTTATTTTCTTCTGAAATTTTAAGTGCTATTTCATTTCCTATTCCGTAGGAACCTCCTATAAGTAATATGTTTTTCATAAATATTTTTTGAAGTGAGAATTACTCAGGGTAGATTCCGAAAAGCTCAATTAACTTTTCTCTTCTATAATTGAATATTTCATCTAATTTTGGTTTTACAATTATAGGATGCACTAATTGTCCTAAAATACCCATTGGTACTTTATAATCAATAACATCTTCCATTTCTACACCACCTGGAATTTCTTTAATAAAATGCTTATGATGCCATAAAGAATAAGGTCCAAAGCGTTGCTCGTCAACAAAATAACTATTATTAACAACGTGTGTAATTTCTGTAACCCATTTGGTTTTTATTCCTAAGACAGGAGTCACAATATATTGAATAATTTGACCGGAGTACATGGGTCTATCAGCTCCAGAAAGTATATTAAAACCCATATAGTCAGGAGTTATTGTTTTTAAATTTTTTGGGTTAGAAAGAAATTCCCAAGCAACTTCCTTTGATATGGGTAGCTTTTGAAGTGAACGTTTAGTGTATATTTTCATTAGTTATTTTGATAGTATAGATTAACGGCGTGACAACACTTTGTTATTCATTGTGAGTAATCTATAATAATCTGTTTTAGACATTTTTTTCTTAAATCTAGATCTCATTTTCCCTGTAATATTTTTTAAGTAAGTTTTCATAGCACAAATTTTCGACTAAGATAATTATGTTTTACATTTTAATAATTCCCTTAAACAAAATATTAACATATATTACAACAAAACAGTATGTTAACGTTTTTAAGAGTGTTTTTGAAATGTGTTAGCCATGGTTAGTATAATTATATTTGCGGTGTTAGTAACGTTCTATATTCATATTTCAATAAACTTTTTTTATTTTTTTTAATCAGGATAAAATATGACAGTAGAATAGATAATTGAGTATTAAGTAATGATTCTATTTTTTAAGTTTTTGTTAACTCTTATCTAAAAGTCACTTCGCTAAATTCGCAACACTTAAAAAATTTAAACAAATTTATAATTATGAAAAATGTATTTTTTTATTTAGCTGTTGTTTGTTTGTCTTTTAGCGCTATGGCTCAAATTCAAACACCTGCACCAAGTCCAACACAAAAGATGGATCAAAAAGTAGGATTGACAGATGTAACTATTGAGTACTCTAGACCTTCTATGAAAGGTAGAACAATTTTTGGAGATTTAGTTCCTTATGACAAAATGTGGAGAACTGGAGCAAACAAAAACACTATGGTCACTTTTGGAGATGACGTTATGATAGGGGGAAAAGAAGTTAAAGCTGGAGAATATGCCGTATTTACTAAGCCTGGTGCTGTAAACTGGGAAGTATATTTTTATAATGATACAAATAACTGGGGAACTCCAGAAAAATGGGATGATAGTAAAGTAGTTGCTTCGGTAACAGCGAAAACTTCTGCAATGCCTATGTCTGTTGAAACTTTCACAATTTCACTTGATGATGTAAAAACTGATGGTGCAAATTTAGGATTGATGTGGGATAAGACATATGTTTCAGTACCGTTTACTACAATGACAGACAAGATGGTTTCTAAAAGTATCGAATCTGTTATGAATGGTCCTGCTGCTAATGACTATTACTCAGCTGCAGTATATTACTTAGAAAATGGAAAAGATATCAATAAAGCGAAAACGTGGATTGATCAAGCTGTTTCAATGAATGATGGTGCTTACTGGTATAAGAGACAACAATCTTTAATCTACGCTAAAGCGGGAGATACTAAAGGAGCTATTAAAGCTGCAAAAAAATCTATGGAGCAAGCACAAACTGCTGGAAATATGGATTATGTAGCATTAAACAAGAAATCGTTGAAGGAATGGGGAGCTATGTAATAATAGCATTATTAAATTACACAAAAAAAATCCCGAACGAAAGTTCGGGATTTTTTTATTTTATATAAATAAGTAATTAAACAATTCGCTTTATTACTCTAAGCTTATGAGTGTGTGTATTCTTTTCGTAGTTAAATATACCTGTGTGGTCTAATCGATCTATACGCACTTTTCCGTGTGCGTGTATTATATAGTGATCTTCCATTATAATACCTACGTGTACAATAGCCCCATCTGCATTATCAAAAAAGGCTAAATCTCCAGGTTCACTTTCTTCAATGAAACTTAAAGCTTCACCTTGGGTTGCTTGCTGGCTAGCATCTCGTAATAGCTTGTGTCCATTTAATTTATAGACCATTTGAGTAAAGCCACTGCAATCAATTCCGAAAGGAGTTTTTCCTCCCCATAAATAAGGAGAATTTAAATACAGTAAAGCAGTTTCAATAAAACGCTCCTTAGGGTATACGTTTTGAAAATTTCGGCCTTCAAATTTATGACTCAAAAAGGATAGACCATTTAAAGTACTTCCCATAATTACGGATAGCATTTGGTTTTCTTCAGTTTGAATCATATCAACAAGATCCTCTGTTAAAATAGGTTGTTGATTTTTTAATTCGGTATGAATTTCTTCGGTTAAAAAAACAAATTGTTTATTGTCAATCCAACCTTCATACTTATCATAATCTAAACGAATACGACTCCATTTTTTACGTTCTTCTAATACTTTAAAACTTTCACCGTAAAGTACCTGTGTAACCATTTCGCTACTATCAGCAGCTTCAGCCCTCAAAGGGACAATACTAAGGTTACAAATTGCGTATTTCATTATAGGAGTGTGGTCTTGGTCTTTTTATTAAGCTAATTCTAAAACCATTGCAGAAGCACCACCACCACCATTGCAAATAGCTGCGGCTCCTAGTTTACCTTTATTTTGTTTCATTACATTTACTAATGTAATAAGTATTCTAACTCCGCTACAACCTAGTGGATGACCTAATGATACAGCACCACCATTTACATTTACGTTAGCGTCGTTTAATCCTAAAATTTTCATATTTGCTAAACCTACTACAGCAAAAGCTTCGTTAAATTCAAAGAAATCTACATCGTCTTGTGATACTCCAGCTTTCGCTAATGCCTTTGGCAATGCTAGGGAAGGAGCAGTAGTAAACCATTCTGGTTCATGAGCAGCATCTGCATATCCTTTAATATATGCAAGAGGTGTTAAGTTTAATTCCTTAGCTTTTTCTTCACTCATTAATATCATCGCACCAGCACCATCATTAATGGTAGATGCATTTGCAGCAGTTACAGTTCCTTCTTTAGTAAATGCAGCACGTAAAGCAGGAATTTTTTCCATTTTTACATTTTTGAATTCTTCATCTTCATCAACTATAAGAGCGTCACCACGGCGTTGTGGTACTGCTACAGGAACAACTTCATCTTTAAATTTTCCTTCACTCCATGCTTTTGCAGATCTGTTGTAAGATTGTACTGCAAATGCATCTTGATCTTCACGGCTAAAGTTGTGTTCGCTTGCGCACATATCTGCACAAACACCCATTGCGTTTTGATCATAAGCATCAACTAGACCGTCTTTTTGCATACCGTCTATTAGCGTTGCAGGACCAAACTTGACTCCGTTACGCATATGTACGTAATGAGGAATGTTACTCATACTTTCCATACCACCAGCAACAACTACTGAAGCATCACCCAAAGCAATTGCTTGAGCTGCATTCATAACTGCTTTCATTCCTGAAGCACAAACCTTATTTACAGTAGTACATGGCACTTTATTTGAGATACCAGCACCAAGAGCAGCTTGCCTAGCAGGAGCTTGTCCTACACCAGCTTGAACAACGTTCCCCATATACACCTCTTCTACAAGAGAAGGATCTAGATTGATGTTGTCTAATGCACCTTTTATAGCGGCACTACCTAATTGTACTGCTGTTAAAGAAGATAATGAACCCATAAAACTACCTATAGGTGTGCGTATTGCTGAAACGATTACAACTTTCTTGCTCATAGTATTTCTGAAATTTTAACTCGTTATAGTATGTTATATTCTAGTTAATTACGGTTATAAATAGGGATATTACTGCCTTAATAGTGCGTAATTATTCTTGCAAATTTACGGATTATTAACTAATTTATCAATCATTCATTCGCTCGGTTTTGGGATAAATCATTGTAGTTGTATACCTTTACTCAGCAGCTCAAAAATATGGAACGAATTTTAGGAACTTTATCACGTAATCAATCACTTATTTATAAAGTGTTTTTGTTCATTGCGTCCACGTTTTTAATTATTTACCTTTTTCCTAAAGGGGGACAGTTTAAATATAATTTTCAAAAAGGAAAACCTTGGCAATACGAAAACTTATATGCGCCTTTTGGTTTTACTATTAAAAAGGATGCTGAAACCTTAGCTGCCGAAGAGCAGAAAATTAGAGCTAATACGGTTCCGTTTTTCAATGTTAAAAAAGGATTAGTTAATGAAGTGAAAATTAATTTTGAACGCCTTTTAAATGAAACTTATATAGACTCGTTGTATGATATTTCGGTTTCCGAAATAAAACAGACAGGTATAAAACTTGTCGATAATATATATGAGAAGGGCGTTACAGATCAAATTTATCCTTATAATGACGAACAGTTAATTTATCTAAAAAATGACAATACTATAACTGAAGCTACTTTTCAGCAACTTTTACAAGTAGAAAAACTCGATGAAGTTATTGGACAACCTTTCGCAAATGCTAAAACCGATAGGAATGAAGTTCTCTTAAAAAAGATTTTAA
The DNA here is from genome assembly GCF_008974325.1 of Patiriisocius marinus. Taxonomy (GTDB): domain Bacteria; phylum Bacteroidota; class Bacteroidia; order Flavobacteriales; family Flavobacteriaceae; genus Patiriisocius; species Patiriisocius marinus. Next base: position 67,937 of record NZ_BKCG01000003.1, read on the forward strand.
ATAGAGTTGTTCAGTCTAATGTTACATTTGATAAAGACCTTACCGAAACTACTATTGCAAGCCAAATTGAAACAATTAATCCTAATAGAGGGATTATTGAAAAAGGGGGGAGGATTATTGCAAAAGGAGAAGTTGTTGAAGGTGACACCTATCAAATTCTTGATTCTTTAAGAGCGGAATACCAATCTCAGGTATGGTCTAAATCTAATTACTTATGGCTTATTGTTGGGTATAGCTTATTGGTAATGCTAGTTTTGCTAATGTTGTTTTTATTTCTGAAACAATACAGACCCGAAATCTATAATAATAGCACTAAAATTACTTTTATATTTTTCAATATTTTATTGATGGTATTGCTTACTACAATAGTGGTAAAGCTTGATGCTAAGTACGTTTACGTTGTGCCATTGTGTATTTTACCGTTAATTTTAAAAGCATTTTTCGATGCACGTTTGGGGTTATTTGTTCATGTATTAACTATTCTACTTTTAGGGTTTATAGTGCCAAACAGTTTTGAATATATATTCTTACAAATAATAGCTGGTATTGTAACTATTTTAACGGCTTCAGAGCTTTATAAGCGAGCTAATTTATTTATTTCAGTTGGACAGATAACTTTAGTTTATATAGTAGGGTATTTCGCATTTATATTAATACATGAGGGGAATATTGAAAATGTAGCAATTGAAAATTTTGGGTATTTTGTATTATGTGGTTTAGCTACATTATTTGCTCACCCTTTAATTTACTTCTATGAAAAGTTATTTGGATTGGTTTCCGATGTTTCACTTTTAGAGTTAAGTGATACTAATTCTAAACTGCTTAAAGAGTTATCTGATAAGGCACCAGGAACATTTCATCATTCCTTAAATGTAGCCAATTTGGCTGAAGCTGCTGCTCAAGAAATAGGGGCAAATTCAATGTTAGTTAGAGTAGGAGCATTGTATCACGATATAGGTAAAATGGCAAACCCTACATATTTTACAGAAAACCAAGTAAATAATGTTAACACACATAGTGAATTAGATCCTATTGAAAGTGCATCAATAATTGTTGGTCACGTAATTAAAGGAATTGAAATTGCTAGAAAAAATAAACTACCAGACAGAATCATAGATTTTATAAGAACACATCATGGAACAAGCTTAGTCTACTATTTCTATAAATTAGAATTAGAAACCCAAGGAGAAGCAGCTATGGAAGATTTTAGATATCCTGGGCCAATGCCTTTTTCTAAGGAAACAGCTATATTAATGATGAGTGATAGCGTTGAAGCAGCTAGTAAAAGTTTGAAGAATCCTACGTCAACTAAAATAGATTCGTTTGTTGAAAAAATTATTAATGGACAAATGGAACAAGGACAGTTTTTAAATTCCAATATCACATTTAAAGAAATTGAATTAATTAAGAAAGTACTTAAAAAGAAGTTGAATAATATTTATCATTTAAGAGTAGAGTATCCTGAGTAAGAACTATATTATTTAGAGCGATATTATAGCATTCTATATATCGATTCAATAGGTTTGAAATAACTAAAGTTACAATTATTTCAAAATTTATTATTTACTTATTAAATTAGGTGTAGAGCTATGTTGTTGAAAATAATAAGTTTATAAATAAGGTTTATTTTAATCTTAAAAAAATATCATTTTTAAGTAAAAAAAGTGTCTAATTATATTGTGAGAATGTTTAATTAAATTTACCTTTGCAACCGCATTTAAATATGCAATCATTGAAATACTGGAGAGGTGCCTGAGTGGCCGAAAGGAGCGGTTTGCTAAATCGTCGTAGGTGGAAACACTTACCCAGGGTTCGAATCCCTGTCTCTCCGCAAATGTCAAGAAGAATAGAGTAGTAATACTTTATTCTTTTTTATTTGAAAGTAAATAGTTCAGCTATTATTTTCGGGGTATAGCGTAGCCCGGTTATCGCGCCTCGTTTGGGACGAGGAGGTCGCAAGTTCGAATCTTGCTACCCCGACATTTAATTAATTACGAGAGGGCTCGTAGCTCAGCTGGATAGAGCACCTCCCTTCTAAGGAGGCGGTCACAGGTTCGAATCCTGTCGGGCTCACATTAAATCTTTATAAGAAACTGTTTTACAGTGGATTATGAAGATTTTTTTGTTTTGTAGCCTTTTTTTTTAAGCTATAATATATACTCTAGCTAAATTTTTTATGCAGTTATTCTTATGATAATTAGAACAAAAAAAAATCTCCATTTGGAGATTTTTTTAATTTAGATTTTTAAATCTTAATATATCACTTTGAAGATGGCACAGAACAACTTGCTCCATTCCCTTTTTTGACTCCTAATTTCATTAAAATTGTTTCTAAAAGACACCATTTTGTAAAAGCAGACTGGATTAAATTAACGCCTATAAAGACAGTAAACCACATCCAATTTTCGTTTACATAAACTGTTAGTACAACGCTTAAAAGTACCATTACGCCAACAATAATTCTAAAATATTTATTTAACATAATTCTGATTTTTATTATTTATAATTTTTTTTCTCAATCATATAGTACACTAGTGGAACAACTAATAACGTTAATACTGTAGATACAATAGTACCTCCCATTAATGAAATAGCTAAACCTTGAAAAATTGGATCGAATAATATTACAAAAGCACCTATAACTACGGTACCTGCTGTTAATAGAATAGGAGTTGTTCTAACAGCTCCAGCTTCAATAGCAGCCTGTTTTAAAGGGACCCCTTCTGCTGTACGTAAATTAATAAAGTCAATCAGTAATACGGAATTCCGGACCATAATACCAGCTAATGCAATCATTCCAATAAATGACGTAGCAGTAAAAAATGCTCCCATTATCCAGTGACCAATAATAATTCCAATAAGTGATAATGGTATTGCAACCATCATAACAATAGGAGCCTTAAAGTTCTGAAACCATCCTACAATCAATATATAAATTAAGATAATTGCTCCTAAAAAGGCAATTCCTAAGTCTCTAAAAACTTCAAGAGTAATTTGCCATTCTCCATCCCATTTCACAGTGTAATCATCTTCATAATCAGGTTGCCCTAAGTACATTTCATTAATTTTATAACCTTGAGGTAATGGAATATTATCTAACTTTTTTTCCATACCTAAAATAGCATAAGCAGGACTTTCTAGTTTACCAGCCATATCAGCCATTACGTACACCACACGCTTTTGGTTTTTTCTATAAATGCTTTTTGAACTGATAGCTTTGTTTATAGTAACTAAATCTGCGATAGGAACCATATTGCCTTGCTTAGACTGTACTTTAAGTTGTGAAATATCTGAAATGGTAGATTTCTCTTTTTCATCTAATGCTAAAACTAAACCTATTTGATTAGTAGCATTTTCATCATAAAGCATTGTTATTGGTCTATTAGATAAGGCCATATTCATTGTATAAGCAATTTGTTGTGGCGCAACACCATATAAAATTGCTTTCTCTTTATTAATGTCAAATTGATATTCAATTTGATCATCTTCTACCATCCAGTCTATGTCAACCACATCATCAGTTTCTTTAAGTATGTTTTGAACGCTATTAGCAATTTTTATTTGCTCATCATAATCAGGGCCATAAATTTCTGCAACAATAGTTGAAAGTACAGGAGGTCCTGGTGGCACTTCTACTAATTTAACATTAGCGTTATATTTAGAAGCTATTTTAATAATGTCAGGACGAAATAATTTAGCTATATCGTGACTCTGTGCACTACGCTCACTTTTATCAATTAGGTTTACTTGGATATCAGCCATATTACTACCACCTCGTAAATCGTAATGACGCACTAAACCATTAAAAGTAATAGGAGCAGAGGTCCCAATATAATTTTGATAATTTACCACTTCTGGGCGTGTAGCTAAATATTGAGCAATTTCTTGTGTTACTACAGCAGTTCGTTCTAGGGTAGTACCTTCAGGCATATCTATCACTACCTGAAATTCATTTTTATTATCAAAAGGAAGCATTTTTACAACAACTGAGTTTGTGAAAAACAAAACCATAGTTCCCATTAATACAAGAAAAGTACCTCCTAAAAACAACCATCTTTTAGCTTTACTTTCCATTAAAGGACGTTCAAACTTATTATAAACTCTATATATTAGTGTTTCTTCTAAAGGTTTCTCAACCTTTTCAACTTTCCCTTTTTTGTCTTTTTCTTTTAAAAATATATAACCTAAATATGGCGTAATTGTAAGTGCAACAAATAATGACAAAATCATCGCTATAGATGCACCTATTGGCATTGGTGCCATATAAGGACCCATTAAACCCGAAACAAAAGCCATAGGTAATACAGAAGCAATCACTGTAAACGTTGCAAGAATAGTTGGATTACCTACCTCATTTATAGCATATAATGCAGCATCTTTAAAGGGTAAGCGTTTCATTTTAAAATGTCGGTGCATATTCTCCGCAATAATTATGGAGTCATCAACAACAATACCCGTCACAAAAACTAAAGCAAACAGTGTTATACGGTTAAGCGTATAATCGAGCATGTAATAACTTAGCAGTGTAAGTGCAAATGTGATAGGTACAGAAAGAAATACAACTAAACCTCCTCGCCATCCCATAGCTAGCATAACAACAAGTGTAACAGCGAAAATAGAACCAATTAAGTGCCATAATAATTCAGAAACTTTGTGAGAAGCTGTTTCTCCATAATTTCTAGTAATTTCAACTTTTACATCATCTGGAATTAACGTTTTTCTTAGATGATTAACTTTATCGATAATTACTTCTGAAATTTTCATTGCATCGGCACCTTTTCTTTTTGCAACAGAAATAGTTACGGCAGGATATTCAGAATTGTAATCTAAAGCCTTTTCGCTCCCCTGACCAAAACCTAAACTCACATAATTTTGAGGAACTTCAGGTCCATCAAATATGGAAGCTACCTGTTTTAAATAAACAGGTTGGTTTTGTTGCACACCAACTACAAGGTTTTCAACATCAGTTGCAGACGATAAAAATTTACCTGTATTTACTAAAAACTCGGTATCATTTTTATCAAAGCTTCCAGAAATAAGCTGACTATTATTCGCCTTGATCATTTCAGCAACAGAAAGAAAATCTAATCCACTTGAAGCAAGTTTGTCTTTATCGAGCACTACTCGTAACTGTCTATCTCTACCGCCTATTTTGTGTGTAATAGCAACATCTTTTACCTTTTTAATTTCAGCTTCAAGCTCGTGAGCCATTTGCCCTAATTGAAAATCATCATAATTTTCACTCCACAATGTAACTCCTAACATTGGTACATCATCAATTGCACGAGTTTTTACTAATGGAAACGTAACACCCTCAGGCATTTTGTCCATATGTTTATTAATCTCATTGTATAATTTTACAAAAGATCGTTCAATATCTTCACCCACATAAAACTGAACAATGACCATTCCTTGCTCTTTCATTGATGTCGAATATACATACTCAACACCTTTGATATTAGAGATTAATTGTTCTAGCGGCTTGATTACTCTAGATTCTACTTCGGTAGGACTTGCACCAGGATATCCTATAAAGATATCTGCCATAGGCACATCAATCTGTGGTTCTTCTTCCCTCGGGATTAAAAAAGAACTATATACTCCAACCACCATAAATACAATCATCAACAACACTGTGAGCTTAGATTGTATAAAGATTTTTGCAATTTTTCCTGCGATTCCTTCTTTCATTATTTTATTATATTTTGGGCGTTTTAACAGGCTATCCGTTTCAATTTTTTTAGTACCACATTTCGCATACGCTCTATGTGATATTAAAAAGGATTTTCACTTCTATCCTTAACGCAATAAGTTCTGCTTGCTAATTATTCTTTTTTTTAAAATATCGCCATTATTATAAAAATTAGAACGAATTTTTTTATTTGCTTTTACTTAATAGTAACTCTAGCTCCATTGTACAGTTTTCCTTCCGCAGAGAAAATGTAAGTTTCATTAGCTGTTAAACCAGATAAAACTTCAACTTGATCACCAAAGGTTCTTCCTAGACGTAACCAGCGTAATAATGCAGTATTACTTTGGCTTACAGTGTAAACACCAGATAATTGACCATTAATAATAAGTGCTTGTTTAGGTATTAACACCATTTCAGTATTAGATTGTTTTTCAACTGGAAATTGTACCGTTACAAACATTCCAGATAGAATATTAGTTTCTGTTTTATCTAAAGCAATTTTCACTAAATATTGACCTCCTGTGTTTTTTGCAGAAGTACTTACTTCAGTAACTTTACCTTTTAAAGTTGTGTTCATTGCTTTCACTAAAACTGATACTTCAATATCTTTCTTTATTTGAGAAATTTCAGTTTCTGGAACCATTGCCATCACTTCAAAACTTCCTGGAGTTTCAATAGATATTAAAGGAACTCCTGGATTTGCCATATCTCCAGTTTCAATATTTTTGCTTGTAATAGTACCGCTAAAAGGAGCTGTGATGTTACTATATGCAAATTGGGCACTAATCTCATTTTTCATTTGTTTAGTAGCCTCTAAACGTGCTTTTGCCATCTCAAAATTTGCTGTTATATCATCCACTTCTTTCTGTGAAGCACTGTTTTCTGCAAACAAATTATTGAAACGATTATAATCCTTTTGTGCATTGTTAAAAGCTGCTGTTGCTTCTGTAATACTTGCATTTACTTGAGCTCTTTTTGCTTGTAAGTCTGTATTATTAATTGAAACTAAAAGTTGACCTTTACGTACTTTATCACCAACATTTACGTGCACTTTATTTACATAACCCATCATTCTAGTGCTTAAGTTGGCACTATTTGAAGCTTGTATTTTTCCGCTTGCACTTAAAAAAGGACTATTACCATTTTCAGTAATCTGGTTCACTTTAACACGAATTACAGGCGTATTATCAACAGGAGCTTTTTTATCTTCACTACCGCAACTAGCCATAAATAAAAATGTTGCGAGCGCTATTACTATGTATGTATATTTTTTCATTTTGTTAGTTTTGTTTTATTAATTACTTACTGAAAAAGATGCTTCTTAAACTATTCTTTAGTTAAATACTCTAAATAAGCTTGAGCGTAATTATATTCAAAAATGGTTTGGTAATATTCTAGTTGTTTTTGGGCGTATTGCGTTTCAGCAAGTAATAAATCTGAAGTTTTTTCAAGTCCTTCTTTAAATCTATTTTCTCTAATTCTTAGTGATTCTTTAGATTGCTCTAAGGCTAAGCGATTCATTTTAAGTTTGTTTTCAGCATCAATAAGAGATCTTTTAGCTCTGTTCATTTCTAAGTTACTTTTAGAAACATATTGCTCATATTCTAATTTTGATTTTTGGAATTCCGCTTTACTTTTTTGGGCTTTTCCGAAGCGTTTAGAACCCTGAAATACATCCCAACTCAATTGAGCTCCTAATAAATAGCCGTTAGCATTGCCTTGAAAAACTTGATCATCATACAACTCATAACTTCCAAAGGCATTTAGACGCGGTAAAAATGCCATCTTATCAGCTTTGTTAATTGCTTCATAAGCACTTGATGCTAGTTCCATCGCTTTAATATCAGATCTATTCTCTGAAACACCTTTATTTGTTGATACCTCAAAGGTATTTATAGCTAGTGTATCACTAGGTTTATACATTACATATGCTTTGTCATTCATTAAAAATGATAAATAATCTGAGGCATTTTGGACATTGCTTTTTGCAGTTTGTAATTGGTTTTGAACATCAGTAACACGCACTTCCATATTTAAAACATCGACGCGTTGTAAGTATCCTTGTTTAAAGCTATTGTCAGTCAATTTTTTATTTTCTAAAGTAGTTGCTAATGCTTTTTCTAAAACATCAACTCCTTTATAGGCAAGCTGTAATTGCATATATGCTTTGTCAACTTCTAAAGCTAAATAGTCGCTAGTTCTCACTTGTTTTAGTGACATAGCTTCCATTTTAGATTTCGCAGCTTTTCTTTGAAATACACCATCTAGATTTATTAATGGTTGTTGAATTTCAAATTTGGTAGCGAAGTTTTCGGTATGTGTAGGGTCGTTTAGTAATGCAGGATTGAAATCATTTTGAGTTAAAACCTCTTGATTAAGTTTAGAGCCAAATGCCATCAGGGGATTTGTGGTTGTAATACCGGTATGACTTGCAGTAATGTTTGGTAAAAAGACAGCATTGGTTTGTCTGTAATCTGCTCTTGCTTCTATAAATTCTTGTTCGGAAATTTTAATAGAAGTGTTGCTTTCTATTACTTTTAATAATACGTCAGCTTTTGTTATTGGAGTTATTTCTTGCGCTTGCATAGAAAGCACCAAAAACAAAATACTAAATATAGATAGGTGTATGTTTTTCATTAAACTAATAATTTGTTGTGTCAAAAATAACTTTATTTAAAGTAGCGTTTGGTAACATTAGTTACCAAGAAAAAATGGCATTTATATAAAATATAAATGCCATTAACCAACTAACCAAAACTGATAACCACATCAGTTTACTTTTCTAGTGCCTCCGTGTCCTCCAGCTACAACTACCATTATTTTAATGCTTAAATAAATGAATTTGAAAAACTGAATGATGGGATTCATCATCTTAAATCTTTGATATTTTGATATTCTTTGTGTCATGTTTTCTGTATTAAAATTTCAGAATAAATTCTTATAAACCTTTTTCTACATTAAATAATCCCAATTAAGGAACTAACCTTTTTTTGATTTGATTCCTATTCGGGAATCAACCTTTTTTGATGTGATTCCTATTCGGGAATCAACCTTTTTTGATGTGATTCCTATTCGGGAATCAACCACCAAAAGGGTTTCATTTTTGCTTTATAGATAAAGGCGTAGTGGAGGGCTAATTTTAGCCAATGTCCTGCTAATCCAATTTCTCCAAAAGTTTTCCCTAATTTTCTGCCTTGCGTTTTGGGATATTTTTCATAATCTGGTACAATTGGGAATGTTGTAATACTAACACCACTTCCTTTTGTAATACCAAATCCTGCCGAAGCAATACAAGCAGCACCCATATTTCCTAAACTTCCTTTATGATGCAATGATACTTTACCACTTTTAATACTGTCTATAATATTATCTGCGACTAGTTTAGCCGTTATTCCTGATGGCATACCTGTTCTTGGTGGTGCAGGGGAGATAACCGTACCATTTTTACTTTTACGTGGTTTAGAGATTGCGTGTGGTGGTGCAAATGCAATACCTGGCGCAAAAATGTTACTGTAACTTGGATTTTGATAAGTTTCAGGCCAATCTTTTACAGACCATTCTTCATAAGGTTTAGCAGTATAATCTGCATCAACTATCATAAAACCATTAAAAAGCTTTGTAGTTATATCATTTTCATTTTTATCATAAGCTTTAAAACCGTGTCCTGAAAAAGACGGAATCAACATTGCAAAATCATATGCTTCTGTTTTAAATTCACCTTCTAAATTTTCATAGTGTGCAATTCCATCTTCAATTCTATTCACTCCAGCTCCAAGTATCCATTTTATATCTCTGTCTTCAAAAATCATTTCGACCATTTCATTCGACTTCATTGTCATATCTCCATAGCTCAACAACATTCCGTCCATCCCAAAATCGCCTAATTTATATTCGTTAGAGATCCAGGTTACTTCAGCCATATCACGTACTTTGTGTTTACGTAATTCTTGCTCAACATTTAATATGTATTCAAAAGCTGCACCTTGACAGGTTGACTTAGCGTGACCGGTTCCAATTAAAATTTTTGCTTTTTTACCATTTTTCATTTCTTGGATTAGGCTTTTTAGTCCATCCCAAGCGTGATCTGCGTGTGTATAAGTACAGACTGAATATGTTTTGTTTTCTCCAGGAATTAAACCTTCGGTGGCTTCAAAATTTAGTCTTGGCCCCGTTGCATTTATTAAATAATCGTAAGTAATTTTTTCTTGTTTTCCTTTGTCCTTTCCTACAACGTATTCAGATAGTACATAAGGTTTCATTTCTGTTTTATCACCTTCTGGATAAAAAGAAATAGCTTTTGCTTGCTTAAAATCGATATTTTTCCTTTTGTATAAAGGAGCAAGTGGGAACAAAATTTGTTCAGATTTCATTCTACCAATACCTACCCATATATTTGAAGGAATCCATTGGTAATTACTATTAGGAGACACTACTACAACTTCATGTTCTTTAGATAATTTTCTACGTAAATGTGCTGCTGAAACATGTCCAGAAATACCAGCTCCAAGAATAACTATTTTAGCCATTTATATATTTTTTTATAAAGGTAATTTGCTAGTTAAGAGTTTACTGTAACCAAAGTTACATAAGGGTTAATTAGTTTTTTCACCTCAATAAATGGTTTCTATTTACGCATTGATAATACTGAAATAGCACCTTTTTTTAAAATTAATCCTGAACAATAACTCTCGATTTCATGGTAATTTTAGAATTAATTGAATTTGAAATTAAACAAGCTTTTTCAGCCTTTTCAATGATACGTTCTGTTCGTTCTATTTTAGAAGTATTAGTTATAACAACTTCTGGAAAAAGTAACACTTCACTAATTACAAACTTGCCATCAACTTTTTCTAAAATACCTTTTGAATCGCATTTAAAACTTTCGTATTCTAATTTTGAAAATTCAGCAATTGCTAAAAATGTTGTCATTAAACAACTACTTACTGCTGCTGTAAACAAATGTTCTGGTGACCAAATGTTTGGAATCCCTCCTGGAAATTCTGGTGGAGTAGCAACTTCTAAACAATTTGATTGATTGGTTTCTTTATTAGTTAATTCTGGAGAACACATAATTCCTTTTCTATCGTGTGTCCATTTTACATTCACATTGTATGTATGTTTTTCCATCATCTTTTATTTGAAATAATTATTATTAAAAGTAGTTGTAATCTGTTTGTTTATAACTGATTTATATCAGTTTTGAGTAGAAATTTCAATCGTAAGTAACGCTAGTTTAAAGACTCCTAATTTTTATTAAAATATATACTAAAAAGTAACATTCGTCACATTTCTTTTAAAAATGGATTCTTAATTTTACTTAACTAAATTAAAAACAACCACTATGGGAAGCAATTCAAATACAACACTTTATATAGTTGCAGGAATTATTATTTTGCATTTTCTAGTTGGATTTATATGGCTTGCATATAAATTGACAAAGAAAAAAAACGATGAATAACAACCAATTTAAATGAACAATTATGTACTACTATATTACTTATTTGTTCATTTTTTTTTCAAGGTATTTTATTGCAACTAAACCAATAGCTCCTCCAATAAATGAAACTAGCATATTAATGGTGAAGAGTATATAATTTACTGTTCCTGTTCTCATTATTGAAACGGGATCAAACCCTAATCTCTCAAATAGTTTAATAAAAAATATACTTCCAAAAACTCCTGCAAGGGTATTTCCAGTAAATCCAAAACTATATTTTTTCTTTGCTGCGCCTAAAACTGTTGCTCCTAAAATGCCAATAAAAACACTAATTATTGATATAAGTGTATCTGTCATAACAGTTGTTTTAAAAGGTTTAATTAATGTTCTCCATACCCAACGTCATCCATTTTACCTCTAAATACGCGATATTGAATAAACATATAAATGGCAACCAATATTGCTGCGATAACAAACCAATATACTCCTACAGTCAATCCATACTCATCAGCAGCAACATTGTAAAGTGTTAGTGAAGGGTTTACATTATTAGTAGAAGGTAATACTTTAGGGAATATTGATGATACGGTTGAAACTAAACCTCCAAATAAAAATAGCGATGAAAACAAAAAACCTAAACCATCTTTCTTAAATGTTTTCACGTTGAATAATCCAAATATTCCTGTAAAAGTTATTAGCGGAAATATCCAAAGCCAAGGGTATTCCATAAAATTATGAAATGGTTTAGGTTCAATAATATGCCAAATTGTTAATGAAAATATAACTAACGCTAATAGAACAAAGTTTAAGTTAAATATTACTTTTTTTAATTTTTGATTTAAACCTGAATTTGTTTTAAATATAATCCAGTTAGCTCCGTGAATTGCTAATGCTATTACGCCAATAACTCCTAGTAATAATGTAAACCAATCTATAATACCAAGTTGTTCTGCTTGAGGACTAAAAGTAGTATTCCATAATGGTAGAAAGAAATAATGTGCTTCGTGAGTTGACACACCGTTTGTTACCATACCTAAATTAACACCCCTTACAATATTACCTAAAGCAATACCAAAAAATAAGGCTAATAGAAAACTAGAAATACCAAAAGCTTTATCCCAGATGGCTTCCCACATTTTATTATGAACTAAACCTCTTAATTCAAGACCTATCGCTCTAAAAATTAGTAGCCATAAAATCATAATTAAAGGTAGATAAAAACCACTAAAAGAGGAAGCGTAAAGCGTAGGGAAAGCAAAAAATAAAACGCCTCCTACTGCAATAAGCCACACTTCGTTTGCATCCCAAAATGGACCAATAGCGTTAGTAATAGCTTTTTTATCTTTCTCTTTTTTCGCAAAAAATAAATGAATAATTCCTGCACCAAAATCGTAACCATCAAGAATTACGTAAATGGTTAACATTGTCATTAAAACGATATACCAAAATAACTCCATAATTAGATGTGTTTAGTTGTTTCAGGTCCTTTATTAATAATCTTTCCTGCTAGCATGATAAATAATAGTCCTAATAGTAAATAAAGACCAATAAAACCAAGCAATGTAAATAGCGTATTTCCAGATGAAACTGTAGGTGAAATACCATCTGCAGTACGTAATAAGTTATAAACTAACCAAGGTTGTCGTCCAAGTTCTGCTGTATACCAGCCCGTAGTATTTGCTATGTACGGAAATGGTAACATGAAAAGTAGCAGCCATAAAATCCACTTAGTAGTGTATAATTTTTTACGATATAATTGAACACTAGCAATAAGCATTAATGCTATAAATATTGTTCCTAAGCCCACCATTATATGATATGCATAATATAATCCAGGAATATTAGTAGGGTAGACGCTTTCATCAAATTCATTAAGTCCTTTAATTTTGGCATCCCATCTTTGATAGGTTAAAAAACTGAGAATATTTGGTACTGCAATTTTATTATCAAGCTTTTTATTATCAACATCCGGTTGACCTATCAATATAATTTCAGAACCACCTTCTTCAGTTTCGAAAATACCTTCCATAGCTGCAAAAGTTACTGGCTGATATTCTATAACATTTTTAGCTGCTAAATCTCCCGTAGGGAATGCTACTAAAACACTTGAAACTAAACCAAACAATACTCCAGTTTTAACAAATAGTTTTCCAAAATCATTGTGCTTATTATTAAGTAAGTAAAAGGCTCCAATGGCAGCAACTACAAATGATGATGTAATTATAGATGCCATCTGGTTATGTATATAAGATGGTAAAAGCCAAGGGTTAGAAAATAAAGCTCCAAAATTATTGAGCACATACCTACCATTCTCTAGTATTTCATAACCAACAGGGTTTTGCATCCAAGAATGTGTAGCAATAATTAAATAACCACTTGCCCAAGATCCTAAAAAGACTAAAAAGCCGGTTATAAAATGTAGTTTTTGACCAAGAAGTTTTTCTCCAAATAAGAAGAGTCCTAAAAAGGATGATTCAAGAAAAAATGAAAACATTCCTTCCATTGCAAGGGTTTGACCAATGATTCCTCCAGTAAGTTCAGAAAATTTGGCCCAATTTGTCCCAAATTGGAATTCCATGGGGATACCAGTTACTACACCCATAGCAAAGTTGAGTGCGAAAATCTTCATCCAAAATTTGGCAGCATCATTATATTTATCAATTTTAGTTCTAAGAAATCTCCATTTAAAATAGACTACCATCAGGGATAATCCCATTGTTAATTGAGGAAATAAGTAGTGAAATGTGATGGTAAATGCAAATTGCATCCTATCGTAAAAGAGCATATCTTCCATACTAAAACAACTTTATTACTGGTTATTTAATAATACAAAGATACAGTACAGAACTTTAGATAATATGTAACATAGGTTGCATTAAGTCTCTTTTTTATAACTCACTATAAATTAATTGTATCATATTTCTTATTATGAAATTTTAAAAATTTATTATTTGCACTATTTCTTACATTATCATTAATAAGGTGACATTTGTTACCCTTTAAGAAGAAAAAGCAGTTTATTTTTGTAATGTGAAATTATTTATCGCTACCATACTTTCATTAATACTTTTAAGCAATAGCTTTAGATCTACTGTTGTTTATGGTTGGTATGTACTAGATTTAGACAGTTTTGTTGAGCAACTTTGCGAAAATAAAGACAACGTAAAATTAGAATGCAATGGTAAATGTTTTTTAACTAAAATAAACCAAGATACTTCCACAGATGAAAGCTCTACTTTTCCAGCAATAGAATGGGATCAATTAGTCTATTTTTCACCTGAGTTTTCGGAAAATTTTGAAGTTTTAATTTCTATTCCTAAAACTATTATTCATTGGCGTGTGGTACACTATAAAGAAACCTCAGCAAATTCAATTTTTCATCCTCCAAAAGTTTCATAATTCTTATAATTTTTTTTTAGAGAACTCATTATTACTATGTGTTCTCAATAACGCTATACTTTAGAATTAAGAAATATAATATATGAAACTTACATATTTAGTGCTTCTAAGCACACTAATGTCTACTTGTCTATTTGCGCAAGAGATATCTAAAAAAGAACAAGATTCTACTGCTAAAAAAGTAGTTGAGTTAAATACCGTTATTATTACTGGAAAAAGTACATCTGATCCAGTTCTAACAACATTAAAAACTGATTTAACAAAAGATGTTGTCCAACCAATAAATGTAGCCGATTTATTTAGCGACTTTAATGGATTCTCTTTAATAAAGCGAGGTAATTATGCGATAGATCCATCATTTAGAGCTTCCCAATACGAACAATTAAATATTCAGTTTGATGGAGGTACAAAAGCAATGCATGCTTGCCCTAACCGTATGGACCCAATTACTACGCATGTAGTCCCAGAAGATATTGAACGTATTGAGGTTATTAAAGGTCCTTATACCGTTAGATACGGAGCTACTTTTGGAGGGATAATAAACTTAGTAACTCAAAAACCACAGCAGTTAGGTGATGGTTTTCACGGAACAGTGAGTAGTGGTTATGAAACTAACGGAAATTCGCTTGTAACGTCGCTAAAACTTCATCAAATAACTGACAAATATGATATTACTGCTAATGCTGGGTATCGTGATTTTGGAAATTATAAAGATGGAGATGGGACTGAAATTCCATCAGCATTTAGAAGTTTAGATTATGGTTTAAGATTAGGGTATAATATTACCGAAACTCAAAGAGTGCAAGCACACTGGCGTCAATCGTTTGGGCGTGATGTATTGCACGCAGGATTGCCAATGGATACTGATGAAGACAATAGTTCTATTTTGTCTTTAGATTATAAAATATCAGATTTAAGCGGTTTAATAGATGAAGTAAATGCAAAAATATATTATTCGTTTGTAGATCATATTATGTCTAATGCTAGAAGAACAACATCGATGACAACCGATGCTTTATCAAGTATTGACGCTTCAACAACAGGAGGGAAGCTAGAATTAAAAATGAAACCTACTGAAAAGTGGATTTTATATGGTGGTTTAGATGCTGTACTTATCGCTAGAGATGGTGGAAGAACTCGCTCTGTAAAAAGAAATATGATGGGAGAATTATTACCAGAACCAGTGGTGTTTCAAGATAAAATTTGGCAAGATTCATTTGTGAATGATTATGGATTATTTGCTGAAAATAAATATGCAATATCTGATAAAACTATTCTAACGGCAGGGATTCGTTATGATTTAGTAGTTTCAGATATTCAAGATCCTGAAGCAGATTTTCAGGAATTGTATTCAAATTTAAATCAGCGTGAAGAACATAATATTTCGGCTACGGTTTCAGGAAAACATCAAATTTCAGAAAATAAAACTCTTGAAGTTGCTTTTGGTCGTGGTGTTCGTTCTGCAAATATGATTGAACGTTATATTAATCATTTTACAGTAGGGCAAGATTCGTATGAATATGTAGGAAATCCAAATTTAGATGCCGAAGTTAATAACCAATTTGAAATAGGGTTTAAAGGTCATAAGCGTTTTGATACTACTTTTGAAGCATTGCGCTATAGTATTTCAGGGTACTATTCTATTTATGAGAATTATATTGTTGCCGTGATTGATCCAACTTTAGAGAGAAAATTTATGCCAACTGCAACTCCGCAAGAGGTTAAACGATTTGTAAATATTGATAAAGCATATAAAACAGGTTTTGAAGCTGAAGCAGTAATCGATTTTGCTTCATATTTTAACTTTATTACAGGTGTATCTTATATTTACGCCAAAAATAGTGATTTAGATGAGTCTTTACCTTTAACGCCGCCTTTGGTTACTCGTTTAGGTTTAGGGTTTGATAAAGATTTTTATTGGGCTTCATTAAATTATATAATTACATCTAAACAAGACAATATTGCTCTTAGTTTTGGTGAGCAAGAAACTTCAGGATATGAAACCTTAGATTTAAAAATAGGGGCTAAGCCTTTTAAGGATTTGAGTGTAGGTTTTGCAGTATTAAATTTATTTGATGAAACGTATAATAACCATTTAAATTTCTCATTTAAAAATCAAGCAGATTTTGATAGTGTTCCCATTAACGATCCAGGAAGAAACTTCTCATTTTTTGTGAAGTATGATTTTTAAGTAAAAAATAAAACCCCTTTTGAGAATATCAAAAGGGGTTTTAAAATTTAAAATAAATATATTCTAGTTTTGATATGCGGAAAGCATCCATACTAATTTTTCTTGTTGTACAATATAATCACTCATTAATGCTGCAGTTCCTTCATCATTAGCATCACCAGCCAAATTTAATATTGCTCGTTCTTTTATAAGTAAGATGCTTAAAGTCTTTAATATGCTTTTAATAGCATCTTCACCATCGGTAACATTCTCTTTTGCTTTTATATCACTCATTTCAATGTATTGTGCAAAAGTATGTACTGGAGTAGCACTTAAGGTAAGAACGCGCTCTGCAATTTCATCAACTTTTTCTAATGCATCATTATATAATTCTTCAAATTTTAAATGTAATTCGAAAAAATTCTTTCCTTTAATATTCCAATGAAATCCTCTAAGATTCATATAAAACAATTGATAATTTGCTAATAAATCGTTTAGTTCTTTTGCGGTAGTTTGAGATGCTATTACATCTAAGCCAATGTTATTCTTATTTTCCATAATTATATTATTTAAAATTATTAATGTCGTCACTTAAATCATATACGGTAGTATTTTTTAATATATTTTCTAGAATACTACTTCCTGCAGCACTTCTATAACCACCAGCACAATGAACAACTACAGGCTTGTTTATAGGTATGTTATTTGCATTTTCTCTTAACTCGTTTAAAGGGTATGATTTTGCAGTGTCAAAAAAGCGCTCTTCATTAACCTCACTGGTGTTTCTTATATCTATGATGGTATAGTTTTCTGGGTTTTCTTTAAAATCTACCAAATTTAATTTTTCGGTTTTTAAAAGATTTTCTTCTGAAATAGTAATTACTTGTGTCACTTGCTTTTCATAGCCAATTTTTGCAACTCTATTTAAAATATAATTTTTCTGCTCTTCTGAATCTATTACTAGTGTAAATGGTTCATTAGGCTGTACAATTGCTCCTAGCCAAGTTTCAAATTTTTCAGTTTCAGAAACACCCATTATGTTAATACTTCCTGATAAATGTCCCTTTTTAAAATCTGCTTCATCACGTATATCTACAATTAAACCTTTGGCATTTTCACTATTTTTAAATGGAATACTTTCTATTGAAGGTTTTAAACTTTCGGCTCCTGCCTTGTTAGTATCTACATCAAAACCAAAATATGAAGGTATAAATGGCTGCCCATCTAGTATGGTATTCATAAATTCTTCTTTGGTTTGTTTTTTAAAAGCCCAATTGCCTAAGCGTTCATTTCCAAGCGTGCTGCTATTTGCTTCACTTAAATTTTTACCACACAATGATCCTGCTCCGTGAGCTGGATATACTAAAGCATTGTCTGGCAAGTTGTTAAATTTTGTTGTAATCGTATTGTACATCATGTTGGCAAGTTCTTCACGTTTTGCTTTCATGTTACCAGCTTTTTCACGTAAATCAGGCCTTCCTACATCACCAATAAATAGTGTGTCTCCTGTAAATAATGCAGTTTTGTCTTTATTTGTTGCTACAATGGTAATACTGTCTGGTGAGTGTCCTGGCGTGTTTATAGCTTTTAGAGTAATATCTCCTATTGTGATTGAGTCGCCGTCATCAAAAGCTTTGTGAGGGTAATCTGCACCTAATTTTTCACTGTTATAAATTGTTGCTCCAGTTTCTTTATGAATTTGTAAATGAGAGCTCACAAAATCTGCGTGTGGATGAGTTTCAATAACTGCAATTATAGTAGCATTATTTACTTTAGCAAAATCATAATACGCTTTTGGATCACGTTCTGGATCTATTACCGCCATTTCACCATTACTTACAATTGCATAAGAATAGTGGGCAAGAGGTTTGTATTCAAATTGTTTTATATTCATAATAAATAAATTTAATAAGGCTTTAGTAAATATACCAAAGCCCTTTGTTAAATTAGATATCTTTTTTAGCAAGATACCAAGTAATTTTCTCTATAGATTTATCTTCAAGACGTTGGTTTAGAGCGTCTAATGTTTTAGGTGGTGGACAAATTGCTTTGTCTCCTCTTTTCCAATCTAGCGGCATTGCCACTTTGTGTTCATCAGACATTTGAAGCGCATCTAATGCTCTTAATATTTCATCCATATTTCTACCTACATTTAGAGGGTAGTACATTACAAGACGTATTTTTTTAGATGGATCTATAAAGAATACGGCTCTTACAGCTGCAGTCTCACTTTCATTAGGCTGTAGCATTCCGTATAATTTTGATACTTTCATGTCAATATCTGCAATTATTGGAAAGTCAAAATAAACTCCTGTATTTTCTCTTACATTTTGTACCCAACCTAAATGTGCATGAATGCTATCAATACTTAATCCTAATAACTCAGTATTAAGTGCATCAAATTCAGATTTTCTTACAGCAAAACCACTCATTTCGGTTGTACAAACTGGTGTAAAATCTGCTGGGTGAGAAAACAAAACAATCCATTTGTCTTTAGCAAATTCTGACATTTTTATTTTACCTTTTGTAGTAACAGCTTCAAAATCTGGTGCTGTATCTCCAATTCTAGGCATTGAAATAACTTGTTCTGGTAATAAAATTTCCTTATCCATAATAGTTTAAATTTATTGTTATTAATTATGGTATAAAGATACACTATGAGTTGAGTGCTTTAAGTGACTAAGGTTACATAAACCGTTATTAATTAAAAAATTTGATTAATCATTTATTATATTTTTTATTATTAATTTTAGTCTAGTGAAAAAATAGATATATTTAGATTCTTATGGAATTATCTAATGAAATTGTTTTACGGCCAAGGTTTACAATAGAGTCCACAGATGCTCCAGATAAACTATTAGCTACTTTTGAGGAATCTAAAACACACACGGTAGATTTTGTAATAAGTAGGATTGATGATCACGTTTTTATCCGAATACCAAAAAACAAACAACATTTTTGGTCTCCTCAATTACACTTAGAAATATATAAAATTGAAAGTCAGCCTACAATAATTAAAGGTCTTTATGGTCCTAATCCTACTGTATGGACCATGTTTATGTTTTTGCATTTTGTAGTAGGAACACTCTTTATTGGAGCAGGAGTCTGGATGTATACAAATATCGCTTTAGGCGATCCTTTCATTTTTCCTATTGTTGCACTAATAACCTTATTTATAATGTGGTTTGTTCTATATTTTTCGGGAAGATTAGGTAAGCAAGCAGGTAAAAAAGAAATGCTCCAATTACAAGCGTATTTCTACGAAACTTTAAAAAAAGGCCACAGTAGTTTGTTGTAGCCTTTAATTTTATTATGCTTAGTGTGCTGCTTTCTAAAGTTTATTTTGAATAATTATTCTCCTATCAAATTAAAAGCTCCTTTAGTTAAAAACTGTGAAGTTGGCGTTAAGTTAGGTGCTTTTTCAATAATTGAAAACCCGTTATAACTTACCTTAGTTGAAATTTCTTCTTGACTAAAATAATAACTATTGTCTTCTTTTTTGTTGAGTATTAATATGTAAGAAATATTATCAACTTCAACTATAGCTTCACTTGGTAATGCTTTAGATACAGTTGTTTCAGTAATAATATTAGCATCTACAAACATACCTGTTAGAAAATTAGTTTCATCCTCATTTTCAATATGCCCATGAACAGCTATTTTTCTATCTGGTTGTATTGAAGTTCCTACGAGATGCACTTCAGCTTTATATATCTCTGAAGAGGCTTCGGAAATTTTAAAATCAATTTTTTGTCCTTTTTTAATGTTCAAAATATCTTTTTCAAAAACTGAAAGTTCTAAATGAATATGATCTGTATCAATGATTTCTAATATTTCAGTTGCAGGCGAAACATAACTCCCTTTTGTAATATTCATTTTAGTGATACTTCCTGAAATTGGTGCGTACATACTAACAATTGAACTAATTAATCCTTCGCGTACTCTTGATGGAGAAATGTTTAGCATCCTTAATTGCTTGTCTAAACCAGTATGTTTAGCGACAGCTGTTTTATAATCACTCTCTGCTTTTAAATAACTTTTTTGAGATGTTATATTTTCAGCTTTCATTGTAGTTTGCCTATCGTATTCAGATTTCAAATACATGAGTTGTTCATTTACCTCCATATATTCTTGTTGAAGACTTACAAATTGAGGGTTTTCAATGGTAACTAATACTTGGCCTTTTTTAACAACATCTCCCACTAGTAGTGGTGTTGTTTTTATATAACCTCCCATTGTAGCACTTACTACAGCTCTGTTTTCTGGTGGTACATCAATCATTCCATTTACTGATATAATTTTAGGAAATGCTTTTTCTTCTAGTTTTCCTAGCTTCATCTCATTTTGTTCAAATTGTGTTTGAGTTACTTTTATTAATCCATCATCAACTGTTAAATTATCAGTATCATTGGTATCTATTTTATTATTTGTTTCTCCACAACTCCACAGTAATACTATTACAGTTAGAGTTACTATTTTATATATATTACGTTTCATAACGTTGATTTTAAAAAGTTAAGTAATTAATTGAAATAACAGTTTTATTGTATTCTTTGAGTTTTTCTAAATGATCTAACTGTATTTCGTATGCGCTTTCTAGGCTTTGGATATATTGATAAAAATCTATTTCACCATTTCTAAAACTACCGTTAGCTGTTTTTAATATTTCAGAAGAAAGTGCTTCTCCTTCGTTTTCATAATAATTTAATGTTTCTTGTAATTGAGTAAGATTAATTGAGAGTTTGTTAAACTTAGACCTTAATTGCACTTCATATTCACTAGATTGAGCTTTAGCTATATTTTCGGCTATTTTAGAAGCTTTAATTTTAGAAGATTGACCACCAAAAAGGATAGGTATTTTTAAACCTATTTGATATCCATATAAACTACCATTTAATTGCGAATTTGTACCTTGAAAATAATTAAGACTGATATCTGGCAATAACTTTTGTTTTTCAAAACGTCGTTCTGCTGCTAGCATAACTATTCTGTTTTCGTAGTATGAAATTTCGGGACTATTATTTATCTCTAGTTTTAATAATTCTACTTTTTTAGAATCTTCAATCTCAATACTAATCGCTTCATCAACTTGTACTATTTTTAATAAGGTAGTATAACTTAATAACACATCCTTTTGAGCTTGTGCATATTTCATACTAAGTAGTTTTTGCTTAGAAGCAGCAGTAATTTTTTCTAAGTAATTAGTCTCACCTAGCTCAAAACGTCTTGCAGCTATTTCAGAAAAATTTGTAAATAAACTATCTAAACGCATATAAGTTTCTTCCTTTTTACTTGCTATTTGATAATCGTAATAAGCTATGGTAAGTTCACGTTCTATTTTCTTTTTATCTATTTCATAACTAGAGGAAGCTACTTTTGAATGCGCCTGGTTTAATTTTTTTTCAGAAAAGTAAACTGTTGGAAATTTAATATCTTGCTGAACACCAAAAACTCGTAAGGGTAAATTATTAAAGGCCTGATTGTTTTCATCAAATTGGTAAAAAACTTCAGTTTTATCAAAACTAAATGCACTATTTATTAATGCATCAACTCTAGTAACTTCAAGTTCACTTGTTTTTAAACCCATATTATTTTCAATTGCAATAGGTATCAATTGCTCTAAATTAAGTGGTTCTTGTTGTGCTTGAGCATTCACCGAAAATAATATCACCAATATAGTTGCACTATATATTCCTTTTTTAGAATTATACTTTTTTGATTTTCGTTTGCTTAAATAAGCATAAAGTACAGGTAAAACTACTAAAGTTAATAGGGTAGCAGTTATCAGTCCACCTATAACAACTGTCGCTAGTGGCCGTTGCACTTCAGCTCCTGCATTAGTTGAAATTGCCATAGGTAAGAATCCTAATGCCGCTGCAGAAGCTGTCAATAATACTGCACGTAATCTATCTTTAGTTCCTTGTTTTATTAATGCTTCAATACTTTCAAAACCTTCTTTTTCAAGTTCTTTAAAATGTTCAATTAAAACAATTCCATTTAGTACGGCAATACCAAACAATGCGATAAATCCAACTCCAGCCGAAATACTAAAAGGTAAATCACGCATCCACAATAATAAAATTCCCCCAACAGCCGCTAATGGAATTGCAGAGTAGATCATTAATGCTTCTTTAACAGATTTGAAAGCAAAATAAAGAAGAACAAAAATTAGAATTAGTGCAATGGGTACCGCAATCATCAATCTAGATTTTGCACTTTGTAAATTCTCGAATTGACCTCCATAGGTAATGGTATATCCAGTGGGTAGTTGTATGTTTTTGTTTATTAAACGTTGCACATCATCAACTACAGATTGTAAGTCTCGGTTTCTTACATTAACACCTACAACAATTCTACGTCTAGTATCATCTCTCGAAATTTTTGCTGCACCTTTTTGGTAGGTTATAGTTGCTAATTCACTTAATGGAATTTTTCCTCCAGTAGGTACATCAATATAGAGGTTTTTTAGATGTTCAATATCTTGACGTTTCGATTTATCTAGCCTAACAACTAAATCGAACCTTTTTTCACCTTCAAATACACTACCTGCCGTTTTACCAGCAAATCCCATTGAAATCATATCATTTAGCTCCTGTATATTTAAACCATAGCGCGCAATTTTTGCTCGATTATATTGTACACTCATTTCTGGTAATCCAGCTATTTTTTCAACCGAAATATCTGCTGCTCCTGCTACGCCTTCAATTAATCTACCTATTTCATTTCCTTTTTTAGCGAGAATATCTAAATCATCACCAAAAATTTTAATAGCGATATCTGCTCTAACACCCGTAATAAGTTCGTTAAAACGCATTTCAATTGGTTGTGTAAATTCAACTTCCATACCTGGAATAATAGCAAGTGCTTCTTTAAATTTATCAGCTAACTCATCTTTTGTTTTTGCAGATGTCCATTCACTTTTTGGGTTTAAAACTATAATGACATCACTTTCCTCCATTGACATTGGATCGGTTGGTACTTCAGCAGCGCCTATTCTAGTAACCACTTGTTTAACTTCTGGAAATTCTTTTAAAAGTATTTTTTCTATTTCAGTAGTAATTTTTACGGTATTACTTAATGATGTTCCAGTTTTTAGAACTGGCTGAATAACAAAATCACCTTCATCTAGAGTAGGTACAAATTCTGCTCCCATAGTCGTATATAAAAAAGTTGCTCCTGCTAATAGTACTAACGCAATACTTAAAACTATTTTTTTGCTTTTTAAAGCCCAGTCAATAACAGGTTCGTAAATTTTATTTAACCATTTCATTAACCTCACAGAAATATTCTTATCTGTAACATTTGATGGTTTTAAAAACATAGAAGCTACCACAGGAACGTAAGTAAAACAAAGTATCATAGCACCTATTAAAGCAAAACTGAAGGTTAATGCCATTGGTTTAAACATTTTACCTTCTACGCCACTCAAGGATAAAATGGGAATAAATACAATTAGAATTATGAGTTGTCCAAAAATGGCAGAATTCATCATTTTTGATGCGCCATTAAGAGTAATAGAATCTTTTAAAAGCTGACCTTCTGTTTTAGAGAGTGTAGTAATTTCAGTTTTATTTTGAGTTATTTTAAAGGCTATAAATTCAACAATAATAACTGCTCCGTCTATAATGATTCCAAAATCAATAGCACCTAAACTCATTAAATTAGCATCAACACCAAATACGTACATTAATGATAGAGCAAACAATAGGGTTAAAGGTATTACTGATGCGACTAACAATCCTGAACGTAGATTTCCTAATAATAGAACCACTACAAAAATTACAATAAGGCAGCCTAAAATTAAATTTTCGCTTACTGTAAAAGTTGTTTTTGCTATTAAATCACTCCGGTCTAGAAATGCGTTAATAAAAACACCTTCAGGTAATGATTTTGAGATAGAAGCTACACGCTCTTTTACAGCTTCAATTACTTTTTTAGAGTTAGCATCTTTGAGCATCATTACTTGCCCAAGTACTTTTTCGCCTTCTCCATTTCCCGTGATAGCACCAAAACGAATAGCATTTCCGAAACCGACTTTTGCTACATCTTTAATGTAAATGGGAATCCCATTTATATTTATAACTACAATGTTTTCAATGTCTTCTAAGGATGTTACTAAACCCTCGCCACGTATAAAATAAGCTTGATTTACTTTTTCAATATAACCACCTCCAGATATACTATTATTCTGTTCAAGAGCTGTAAATATTTCATTAGCCGAAATATTCATAGCGTTTAACTTGTCAGTATTAATTGCAACTTCGTATTGTTTTAAAAAACCTCCCCAAGTATTTACTTCTACCACTCCAGGAATTCCTGAAAGTTGACGTTTTACTACCCAATCTTGAATAGTGCGAAGATCTTCAGCAGTGTATTTATTTTTAAATTCTGGTTCTACATCTAGAATGTATTGGTAAATTTCACCCAAACCTGTTGTTATTGGCCCCATTTCTGGTGAGCCAAAACCTTCAGGAATTTTCTCTGAAGCCGATTTGATTTTTTCAGCAATTAGTTGCCTTGGTAAATAGGTTCCCATATTGTCTTCAAAAACAATAGTAACAACTGATAAACCAAACTTTGATACTGAACGAATTTCAAGTACACCCGGTAAATTTGCCATTTCTAGCTCAACTGGATAAGTGATAAATTTCTCCATATCTTGTGTAGAAAGATTACGAGAAGTAGTGATTACTTGAACTTGATTGTTCGTTACATCTGGTACAGCACCAATGGGTATTTGTGATAAAGAGTACAACCCAAATCCAATAATTAGCGTTGTAAATAAAAGAATAACAAATTTATTCTTAATACTGAAGTTTATAATATATGATAGCATTTTTCATAAAATAATCAATGTGAATAGCGCCCAACTTTTTAAAAAGTATAGGTGCTTAAATAAATTTAATCTGATTAATTATGAATGCCTAGGAGGCTGAAAGAGCCCTTCTAAATGAAGTGATGATGAAGGTGATTGATAATAAAAATTATTCTTTTTTAATTCAATAAACTCTAAGTTTCTAAACTCTTCTTTAGTTGTATTTAATATAATCCCTGTAAATGCAGAACTACAAGATTGATGTTGAAAAGGTAGTTGTTCATGTTCTTCTTGTTCCTCTTTATGATCTTTATCATGATCCGCTTTTAGCTCACCATAATGTTTAGAAATAAAAACAATTAAACTGTCTCCATATTGTTCATTATGATAATTTGCATGTTCAATAAGATCATCTAATTGAAGTATATCATCAGTATGCACACCAAAGTTTTGGAGTAGAATTAGAAGAGTGAATGATATGGAAAATAAAAACTTCAAGATTTAAATATACTTATTTTAGTTAAATTATTTAATTAATAGAAATTTACAGTCTGTAACTGGAGTAACTCCGTGATCTAAATCTTTTGGTAATGTGATAATATCGCCCTTGCTAACGATAGTTTCGTTAGTACCAATGGTAATTTTTGCACTTCCTTCAAGCATAAGCAAAGGAGCATCCATTGGTGCGCTATGAGGCGCTAAATCTTGTCCTTTTTTTAAAGCAAATACAATCATTTTATAATGGCTGTCAAAAACAGTTTTTGTAACCATTCTATCATCATACTCGACTTTAGAGGAAAGATTGTTTTTACTTAATATTTCAGCATTATTTTCTACACTAGTACAACTTGAAAAAAGTAGCACGGCTAATAAAGTTATTAAAACTTGTTTCATAATAGTTGTATTAAGTGGTTTTACAAATGTGAAATAGTTGTTAATTGATATTAGTTTCATCAAAGGTAATTGCCCAAATACCGCGAACTTGGTTAACATCGTAATTAACTGCTTTGTCTGTAGGGTAAAGGTCTTTAATTTTATTTAAAACTAGCGGTTCAATATGTGTTGTAGTATTACCGTGGCATTGCAAACACATCGTGTTGGTTGTAATTGGGTAATAAAAGTGTGAGATTCCATCTTTTGTTTCAACAATTGGCTCTACCTTTTTACCAGTTGCAACAATAGTTTTATAGTTATTAATCATCCCAATTTCTTTTGTATTTGCTAAATTTGAAGGGTTTCTTGGTTTGTCTGAAACGCGCCTTATAGTAGCATTTTGTGCTGTAGCCATACTATCTGTAATTGGGTATGCTTGTTTATTACAAAAGGCTACTGCTTCTAAAGTTCCCTTTTTTTGAATTGTACCCATTAAGTTTTTTCCCAATTCTTTTTTAGTACTTAAAGCATAGTCGAGTCCTATTTCTGATGGTGTTATAATTGAGTTTGAATCTAAATCTCCAACAGATTTCCCTCTGTTGTTATACTTCATTTTGCTATTACTTTCTTCCTCTATATGTTGTTTGAACCATTCTGGTTCGTCAATTTTATAATCATACATATAGTCTGCAATTAGCCTAATATCTTCTTCTTTAAATTTTTGGTAAGGCATTAGATTAAAGCGACGGATAGCACCCCTCATTTTAGCATTTTCTTCAGAAGGCTTTTTTGTGAAATTCCAAATTGCTTCAATAAAGTCTTTTTTACTAATATCATTGTTAATGTAATGTGATTTTACTGCAACCATTGGAGGTGCAATTCGTTCACTCATTGAAGATTTTGGACTATGACAAACATAACAATTGTTCTCTAGTAATTTTTTGCCTGGATGGTCTTTAGCTGTATAGGCTAATTGCTCATCCACATCAGTAACTTTAGAATATTTTTTTTCGTTACTATTATTACAGTTAATAAAAGTTAGAGCAATAATAATTAAGAAGAGTATCCTTGATATTTTTAATCTCATAATACATTATTTATAAAATTTACGAATATTCCTTTTGACATACAAAAATCGAATAAGACCAATAAAAAACAGGATAGGACCAATTAATATTAATAAAAATCCAACCCATTTGATTTCTTGAAGAATGTCTAATTTAATAATTGCAAATCCAGAACTTAAAAAGACAATAAATGACCTAAAATAGGCTAAAAATGTACGTTCATTTGCTAGTCGAGTACGTTCTATTGCTAATTTGTCTGTAGTTTTAAGTTCCATAGTAGTTGCTAATTAAATTTACCTGTTGCGCAACTTACAAAAGATTTTGCTTTACTAAGTATTTTGTTTTCGACACCTTCAGGTGGGTATCCCATTTTAATAAGATTAATTTCAGCTAGTGCTAAATCATCTTCAGTCTCGTAATTAAATGATACAATCGATGTTTCAGGGTCAACTTTAATGTCACTAATTCCTTGTAATATAGCTAAGCGTGTAGTTATAGTATTTCCACAACCACCACATTTTAAGTTTTGTACTGTTATATCAGTTTTCATAAGTATTATTTTTTGAAAGGCCAACTCATGTAGCCGCCCTTTAAATCGTATATTTTAGTGAACCCCATCGCTATAAGTTTTGCAGCTGCTTTTTGACTTCGTGCGCCAGAACGACAAAAAAGATATACAGGTTGTTCTTTATTTAATTTTTCAAAGTTAGTGTTGAAATGTTCTTTTTGAAAAAAATCTATGTTTAATGCCTTGCCAATTGTTCCTTGATTATATTCATTTGCGGTACGAACGTCTACAAGTTGTATGTTTTCAGTATTTATTGCAGATTGATATTCCGAAGGATTTAATATTTTAATAGCATCAGTTTGTTGTGCTTTTGATCCAAAGAGTGAACTTAAAAAAGTCATAATTAGTAATAGGTTTTTCATTTATTAATTTTACTACAGTAAAACTACTCCTTTAATTTCTAGATTAATGTAACTTAAGTTACCGTACACTATAAAAAAAGCGACGATTTCTCGCCGCTTTATTTTATCTAACCTCAACTAAAAAATAAATACGTCGATTATAATGATTTTTTGGCTAGATAAAAATCTACTTTTTCACAAGTATCATCTGCGATACGTGCATTCATTTCGTCTAATGTTTTTGGTGGTGGGATTATAACTTTATCACCTTTTTTCCAATCTAATGGCATTGCTACGCTATGTTTATCTGAAATTTGAAGTGCTTCAAGTGCTCTTAAAATTTCATCCATATTTCTACCTACATTAAGAGGATAGTACATTATTAAGCGAATTTTCTTTTTAGGATCTATAAAGAATACAGCTCTTACTGCTGCAGTTTCACTTTCATTAGGTTGTAACATTCCATAGCGTTTAGATACTTTCATATCTATATCTGCAATGATTGGAAAATCAAAATAGACACCTGTTTTTTCACGTACATTATTAACCCATCCTAAATGTGAGTGAATACTATCAATGCTTAATCCTAATAATTCCGTATTCAATGCTGTAAACTCATCTTGACGAAGAGCGAAACCACTCATTTCAGTTGTACACACAGGAGTAAAATCTGCTGGATGTGAAAACATTACAGTCCATTTGTCTTTTGCAAAAGTTGAAAACTGAATATCTCCTTTAGTTGTTTTTGCTTTAAAATCGGGTGCTTGATCTCCAATTCTTGGCATTGGATATACACTTATTGTTTCAGTATTTTCCATTGTATATGTTTTATTTATAAGGTAAAATTAAAAATAGAGAGACATGTTTACAGTAACTATTGTTACATAAATAGGACTTTATTTGATAATTATTCTGTGCTGAAATGCGCTTCTTATTAAAGAGATTTGAGCATCATTTTATTCAAATAAAAAAAAATTAATCTTTCCTTAACATTTCCGAAGGATACCATTTACTTAATCGTCAAATAGTAAATATTTAATTAATCACCATTACATAAATTAATGAAACAACTATTTAAACTAGTGTTATCAATTATAGTTTTTGCTTCAGTTACAGCTAATGTAAGCGGGCAAGACTTATATGATATTAATACAATTCAAACTATTGAAATTGTTTTCGCGCAGTCTAATTGGGACGAACTATTAGATGCTGAAAAGGCTGGAGATAATAATTATACAGAGGCCGAATCTGTAACAATTAATGGAGAGCTTTTTGAGCAAGTGGGCGTAAAATATAAAGGGAATAGCTCTTATAATGCGAGTTATGATAAAAATCCGTTTCACATTGAGTTAGACACTTATGTTGATCAGGATTATCAAGGTTATAAGGATATAAAACTTGCTAATGTTTATTTTGATCCATCATTTGTTCGTGAAACTATAGCTTATAATATTGCTAGGCAATATATGGATGCACCAGAAGCTAATTATGCTAATGTATATGTAAATGGTGAGTTAATAGGTTTATATACTAATACTGAAGCTATTACTAAAACATTTGTAGATTCTAGATTTGGATCTAAAGACAATGCTTTTTTTAGTTGCAGTCCTCCAGATGGTGCTGGACCGCAATCTAACGATTATCCAAACCTAGAATATTTAGGAACTTCTATTTCTAACTACGAAGATGCTTACGAAATTAAATCTGACGATGATACTGATCCAACAGTAGCAGTTGCAGACTGGAATGATTTAATAGAGCTTACTGATATTTTAAATAACGACACCTCAAATATTGAATCTGTTTTAGATGTTGACAGAGCATTATGGATGTTAGCTTTTGATAATGTAATTGTAAACCTTGATAGTTATATAGGAGCTTTTAAACAAAACTATTACTTGTATCAATCAGATTACGGAGTGTTTAACTCGGTAGTTTGGGATTTAAATATGTCATTTGGTACGTTCGCTGATACTGGCGAAGGTGGAGGTGGCCCTGGACCAGGTGGTGGAGGGTTAAACTCAACTACAGAGAAAGCTGAAATGGATCATTTGCTACACGATACTAGTACAGACTTTCCATTAGTTTCAAAATTGCTTTCTATTCCACGTTTCAAAAAAATGTATTTAGCGCATTTCAAAACGATATTAACGGAGAATATTACAAACTCAGCATATTTAACTATGGCTAATGATTATCAGGCCATAGTAGATGCTGCTGTTGCAGCAGACACAAATAAGTTTTATACTTATGCTCAATTTGTTGGGAATATTGATACAGATTATAATTTAGGAATGAATACTGCGGCAGGACTTACAAATTTAATGGATGCTCGTGGTACATATTTATCTGCATTGTCAGATTTTACAGTAACTCAACCTACAATTTCAAACGTAGACGTATCAACTACAGATCTTGAAGTAGGTAATGAAATAACATTTACTGCTACTGTACTAAATTCAAATACATCAGGAGTATTATTAGGGTACAGAACTGATGAACATGCACCATTTAATTCAATACAAATGTTTGACGATGGAGCACATAATGATGGCGCTGCTGGAGATAATGTTTATGGTGTAGATTATACTATTACCAATGATTACACACAATATTATGTGTATGCAGAAAATGATGATATAGGTGCATTTTCACCAGCAAGAGCGCAACACGAATTCTACTCAATCACTGCTAACTATATTCCATTACCAATAGGAGATTTAGTTATTAATGAGTTAATGGCTTCGAATGAAACTACTGCATCAGATCAAGATGGTGAGTTTGATGATTGGATTGAATTATACAACAATAGTACTGAGACCTTAAGTCTTGATGGTTTATACCTTTCAGATGATCCTGATGATTTATTACAATGGGCATTTCCTGATGGTCTTACTTTAGATCCTGATAGTTATTTAATTGTTTGGTGTGATAAAGATGATGATCAAGACGGTTTGCATGCAGACATTAAGTTTTCTGCTGATGGGGAAAACGCTATTTTATCTTACGCAGATGGAACAATTATAGAATCGGTTGAATTTGGAGAACAAGAAACAGATATGGGGTACGCTAGAATCCCTAATGGTACAGGCGATTTTATTATTAAACAAGCCACATTTGGTATTAATAATGAAATTGTACTTGACGTAGATTTTAATTATCTAGAAGAACAAATTAGTTACTATCCAAATCCAGTAACCAATGTTTTAAATATTGAAAACAACGCAGGATTTATATCAAAAATCAAAATACAGTCAGTACTGGGACAGTTGTTATTTGAGCAATCATATACTACTTCTTCTTCATTAATTACAATTGATATGTCAACTTATTCTAAAGGAACCTATTTCTTTACAATGAATGATAATACAGTAATCAAAATTCTTAAAAATTAGAATTTTAGTTTTTTTAATTTTAATTAAAAAAGATCTCCAAGCGGAGATCTTTTTTTTTGTTTGTTTTTCTGAAATAGTATCTATTCAATACATTTAAGATTATTTATAAAATAATTTTTCGGATAGATAGGTTCCGTTATTTGCTCGTTGCTAATAACATCTTGTAAATTAACATCATAGTTTTGATTCATTGTTGTTATACGGAGCGTTTTCATAGGGGATGAGCTTAATTTTTCTAAAGCAAAATCATCCATATAAAAAGAAGCCTCACTAGTACTATTACTCATTGTTTCTTCTCCTTGAGTTTGTCTTCCACAGGTTACTTCACCTAAATAAGGGACTGATACAAATGAGCCATCTTCAAGAGCAAATGACAACCTGCTTTTGTCATTATAGCATACTTTAGGAGGCAGTTGCATAGCATTTAATGATAAATGTAACACAACACTTTTTACGTTTTCCTCACGCATTAATGAAAAGTAAATAAATACGGTTTGGTTTCCACCAACAATAAATTCAGTAAGAATTTCCTGTGTTAACTGAAATTTTTCTTCATCAGTATCTACATTAATTTTGTAGTCACAATCATTTTGTGCCACAGCAGCAATTGAAAATACTAAGGATAACAGCGTAAAGATTTTTCTCATTTCTTGATTTTTGAACAAATTAACATCATTTTTTTTTCATTTTCCACAGTTGTGAAAAATAGATAGATAGAACCACCGTCCTTAATGTTCCATTTTTTACGTAATTGTTGTACACTTTCTGGAAAATTACGAGTGGTTATGTTAGCTTTATCAAATGTGATGCCACGGCGCATTTCAGCTTTATTATAGGGTATTACAGCTTCAATATTAAAACGTCTTCCGGGAAATTTAACTAACTCATTATTAGTGTATAAATGTGTATGTTGGTGTAATTTGTCGACACCTAATTTTGACGACACTACTTTGAAACCACCGCTTTTTAATATGGCTGCATTTGGTTCATACAAGTATTTCTGAGGAAGTTTATATGTTGCTATTGCTTCATTCTCGTATCTAAAACTAAAAGTTTCATTCTCGTTATTTAAAAGATTGATTGTATTAATAATTAATGGTGAAATGTTATGTTTTTCAATAATCCATAAAAGCTCTTTGACTTCATTGTCAACTGCAACAATATCAATTGATTTCACATAATCTAGTTCATTCAATCCTACATTTATATCGAGCATTGGTGATGTTTTAATTAGTAAACGATCACTATGTTTTAATAAATAGGGTAGTAGTTTTGGTACGTTTGGTTCACAGTCTTCCAAAAGAAAAACTTTTCCTTTCTCATCACTTCGTCTTGAGGGATCAATATAGATTAAATCAAATTTTTTATCTTTCAATAATTCTATTCCATCGCCAATATGTACTGTTAGATTATCCTTTTTTAATATGGTAGCATTATGTATAACTAACTGTGCTAAACTTTCGTTACGTTCAACATGAATAACTTTATTGTGTTGTTTTGAAAAGTAATAAGTGTCAATACCAAAACCACCAGTAACATCTATAGTACTTGTGGAGGGTAGCAGTGAAGCCTTATATGCAGCTGTTTTTTCTGAAGAGGTTTGTTCTAAATTTAGTTTTGGAGGATATAATATTCCATCAGTTTTAAACCAAGTAGGAAGCTTTTTTTGAGCCTTTTGTCTACTTTCAACCTGAATTATTAATTCCTGAACAGTAATGCCCTCAAAGGGGCTTCCAGAAAAAGCTAGGGTAGTAATTTTTTGCTCAAATTCTCGAATAAATTTTTGAACTTCGGGTTTAAGTAATAATGGATTCACTAATATAAATCTTTGGTCAAACGTTTTACAATTTTATATTCTGACATAAATTCCTTTGAAATAACTTTCAATGCTGTATATGTTGGTACTGCCAGAATCATACCTGCTACACCAAAAACGAAACCCCCTATAAGTATTACTAAGAAAATTTCTAAAGGATGTGATCTTACACTTTTTCCAAATATAATAGGTTGAGTTATTAAATTGTCAAATAGTTGAGCAATTGAATAGCCTATAAAAATATATGTTAATTGAGGTAAAAGTTCAGAAGAGAAGTCTGCTCCTAAATTGTTAGATGTGACAACAAGTAGCATCAATACCATTCCTAACATAGGTCCTAAATAAGGTACAATATTTAAAAAAGCACAAATCATTGCAATTGCAATTACATTTTCGACATCAAAGAAAAGTAACAATACTGTATAAAAAATGGTTAGGATTAATATTTGAAATAAGAGTCCAGTAAAATATCTAGATAGAAGTTCACGTATTTTATTAAGTGTCTTTAAATACTTGTGTTCAGTGCCACTTTTGGCAAAAACAGTTACAGAATGATTAATTAAATCTTCTTCTTTCAATAAGAAAAATGAAATGAATAGCACAGAAAACACCCCAATTATCACGTTTCCGACATTTCCAAAAAAGATATCTACAAAACTTGGAACTACTTCTGTATTAAAATTTTTAACATATTCAGTTCTTTTTACCGCTTCTACTAAATCAATTTGTTCTACGCCAAGATAATCACTAGCCTGAATGTTTAATTCGTTTAAATCTTTCTTTACGCTATTGAAGTCTATGTCTTGAATATTTTTACTTTCTTCTATAATTATAGGAACAAAAATGTAAGCTAATAGGCAAAACGCTCCTATTGCAATACACAAAGTAATAATAGCCGCTACGGTATTTTTTAAGTGAACTTTGTCTTTAAGGAATATAATTATTGGTCTTCCTATTAGAGATATAACGGCAGCAATACCTATATATAGTAGAAGCGCTTGGATTTTATATAAAAACCAAAGTAATAAAACCACACCAGCTACAATGGCCAAGGCTCTTAAAATCCCGAATGCTACAACTTTAATATTCACGTTGTAAATATACACGATTCAAAAGATGAGAGTGTCAATTTTTTGTTAATGAATAACAAGCAATAGCAGCAGCTTGAACAACGTTCATACTACTATTTTTACCATACATGTTAATGTGAAGATGTGTTTCAATCATTTGTAATATTTCTTCTGAAACACCCATTTTTTCATTACCTAGTACGAGGGCTATTTTTTGGTTATTATCATTTTTAAAAGTGTTTAAAGGTTGACTTTTACTGCTTAACTCAAGGGCAACAACGGTATATTCATTTTTTAAACAAAAGGAAATAGCATTCACAGTATTTTCATAATAGCTGTAAGGAATATGAGTTTGTGTATTGCGAGCAGTACGTTTTAATCTAACAGATTTAATATCTGGCCTGTTTTTACAGAAATAAATTTCCTGAATACCTAAAGCATCACTCAGTCTAAATAATCCGCCTACATTAGCAGGACTATCCACGCCATCACATATTATGATGAGTGATTTTTTTTGTAAACCTAAAGTTGTGGAGTTGTGAGATAACTGAAGCGCCATAGCAAAGTCACTTTGTTAGTTTTCGAAAGCATATTTAATGATATTGGCTCCCATTCTTAAAGCCTTAAGTCTCACTTGTGGTGGATCATTGTGTACTTCTTCACTTTCCCAACCATCGCCTAAATCACTTTCAAAAGTATATAGTAAAACGAGTCTACCTTCTTTTTCAATACCAAAAGCTTGTGGACGAGAACTATCATGCTCGTGTATTTTTGGTAAGCCATCGGGAAACTTATATTTACTTGAAAAAATAGGGTGATTTGATGGAAGTTCTTTTAATTCTTCGTTTGGAAAAATTTTAACAAGCTCTTTTCTTAAATATTGATCCATACCATAGTTATCATCAATATGAAGAAATCCACCACTTAATAAATAGTTTCTTAAATTTTCAGCTTCCTCTAAAGTGAAGAACACATTTCCGTGACCTGTCATATGAACAAAAGGAAAATCAAAAATGTCTATGTTATCAGGCTTGACAACTTGTGTTTTTTCTTGAATTTTTGTGTTTATCTCTTTATTGCAAAAATTTACTAGATTAGGTAATGCTGTAGGATTACTATACCAATCACCTCCGCCACCATATTGTAGGACTGCGATTTCTTGAGCAGTAACAATTGTAGCACTAAAAAGTGTAGCTATAAAGAACAAAGAGGCTTTCATAGCATCAAAAATAACGAATACTTTATTGAAGTAAGGGGATAATTAAAGGGAAATTTTTGCTAATATTTCAGCTCCAAGATCATTTGTAAAATTTGTCCAATCTTCTATTAATGTAGGTTCTTTTAATTCAACAAGATTTGAATTGAGCTCTTCAATTAAATTAGTAATTGTATGCTCCTTAACAATAGTCGTTTTATTGACTGGAGATTGTTTTAATGTAGTTCTTAATTTTCTTTTTTGTAGTGTTTCCAAAATTTGTGTAATTACTTATAAATTAGGGGGTAAGGCAATTTACTTCTAATTATTGGTAAAATATTTGTTTTTGTAGCCATTTTCGACGAAATCACCAAAATAAGTGTGAAATATCGTTAAAAGTACAGATAAACGACCATAAAAAAGGACGAAATAACTTATTGGATGAAAGAAACACTATGGCAAGCAACAATTGCTGCAGTTTCAGTTCGTAATCTTGAAGTGCCTAAAGAGACACTTTTAAATCCGTTTTCTAGTGCCAGATGTATTTCAGGAATTGAGAAATCTCCTTCTGGTCCAATCATAACAAGTTGTGATTTTTTAGCTTCAAGTAGAGAGCTTAATGGTGCTCTTAAAATATCATCTTCACAATGTGCAATGCATTTTAACGCTTCAGAATGATTTTCCGTGATAAATTCTTTGAATGTTCTAATAGGTTCTAAAATTGGAAAATGTGCCTTTAGTGATTGCTTTGCTGCACTATGTATAATTTTTTCGTAACGCTCAGGTTTAATTATTTTACGTTCACTATGATCACAGATTATAGGAGTTATTTTATGAATTCCTATTTCTGTTGCTTTTTCTAAAAACCATTCAAATCTATCATTAAGTTTTGTTGGAGCTACTGCCATGTGTAAAAAATATGGAAGTGGCTGTATTTCAACTATTTCTTCAATTGTGACAACAGTTCGCTTTGGGTCGTTAGAATTTATTGTTGCTTTGTAGAAATTCCCAACACCATCAGTTAGTTGTAATGTATCACCTATCTGCTTGCGTAATACTTTGCTTATATGTCGGCTCTCTTCCTTATCAAATTGATATAGAGTAGAGCTAGAGTTTAAATTTGAACTATAAAAAAGCTGCATATCTGTTAGTTAGTTGTCTTAATTAAAGTTTCATTCGTGCATTAGCTGCAACATTGTTTTCGGCATACATGTCTTCTTTGTATTTCAATTCGCCTACAATAGCAATCATACCAGCATTATCTGTACAATATTCAAATTTAGGTATATGTACGGTCCATCCATATTTATTTTCAGCTTCAAGTAATGCAGCTCTAATTCCGCTATTAGCCGAAACTCCACCGCCTATAGCAACCTCTTTAATTCCGGTATGAGCAACAGCATTTTTTAATTTATCCATTAAATACGAAACAATGGTAAATTGTAAACTTGCACAAACGTCATTCATGTTTTCTACTATGAAATTAGGGTTTTCAAGTACATTTTTCTCTACAAAATAGAGTACTGAAGTCTTTAAACCACTAAAACTAAAATCTAATGGAGCAACACGAGGCTTCGGAAATTTGAATCGTTTAGGATCTCCTTCCTTTGCATATGTATCTATCAATGGACCACCAGGATAAGGAAGTCCAAGAATTTTAGCGCTTTTGTCAAAAGCTTCACCTACAGCATCATCAATTGTTTGACCAATTACTTCTTGCTCAAAATAACTAGACACCTTTACAATTTGGGTATGACCACCGCTAATAGTTAAAGCCAAAAACGGAAACTTAGGAGTTGAATGTCCTTCATCTTTAATAAAATGTGCTAATATATGCGCTTGCATATGATTAACATCTATTAACGGAATGTCTAAACCATAGGCTAAAGACTTTGCAAATGAGGTGCCTACAAGTAAAGATCCCATTAATCCAGGACCTCTTGTAAATGCTATTGCGCTTAGTTGTTTTTTGTCGATATTTGCCTTTTTTAAGGCTTGATTTACAACAGGAACAATATTTTGTTGATGCGCTCTAGAAGCGAGTTCAGGAACCACACCACCATATTCTTCATGAATTTTTTGTGTAGCAACCTCATTCGATAAGATAACCCCATTGTTGATTACGGCAGCGGCAGTATCATCGCAAGATGATTCAATACCAAGAATATAACAGTTTTTTTCGTCCACGAGCGTTTAAGGCATATTATTTGGTTGTAAAATTATAACTTTATAAGCGTATCAAAAAATTTAGAAAAATACTTGTCCGTACCTTCGTAATCCTTGTATTACTGTTGCTTTTATTGGTGATTATTTTATCTATTCCTGCAGTTCAAACCAAAGTAGCTGAGAGAGTTACCGATAGTTTGAACGAAACTTATGGTACAGACATTCATATTAAAAGATTAGGATTAAACTGGCGAGGAGAAGTAGATGCTCGCGATGTTTATATTGCAGATCACCATCAAGACACCCTAATTTACGCTGAAGAACTCCAAACAAACGTACTTAGCTTTAGAAATTTAATAAAAGGCGAATTAGGATTTGGTAATATAGATTTAACGAAAGCTAAATTATACGTAAAAACCTATAAAGGTGAAGAGAATGACAACCTTTCAATGTTTGCAGACTCCTTTAATACTGGTAGTGAAAGTACTTCAGTATTTAAAATGGCTAGCGATAAAGTACAAATTTTAGATAGTCACATAGTAATTAGTGATGAAAATCTAGCCAGTCCAGAAGTATTCAATTTAAAAAATGTAAACGCTAAAGCAGATGACTTACGCATTGTAGGTCCTGAAGTTTTTGCTGATATTGAATCCCTTTCACTAGATGCACAACGTGGATTTAGTATTAAAAATATTAAAACTAAGTTTGCTTATACATTAACCGAAATGCGACTTGAAGAAATGACGCTTGAAACAGAGCAATCAAATATTCAAGGAGATATTAAAATGG
The DNA here is from genome assembly GCF_008974325.1 of Patiriisocius marinus. Taxonomy (GTDB): domain Bacteria; phylum Bacteroidota; class Bacteroidia; order Flavobacteriales; family Flavobacteriaceae; genus Patiriisocius; species Patiriisocius marinus. The sequence goes on from NZ_BKCG01000003.1 coordinate 106,730, forward strand.
TTTATGGGGAAGAAGGTTACACCGATTTTGAAAATCGCGTGGTTTTAGTCGGAAATTTTAAAGATTCGAAACTTGCTACAAACGATTTAAATGGGTTCTATAATGAATTTGGCTCAAATCAAGTTTTTGATTTTTCAGGAACTATCGATGGTACATTAAATGATTTCAGTTTTAAGAATGGAAGGGTAGCAACAGGAAGTACTTATGCTGCAGGAGATTTTTATTTTAAAAACTTACTGAAAGGAAGTAATGCGTTTAGTGTCAACCTGCAAAGGCACAACATCAAAACTAGTTATTACGATTTAAGAAGATTGATGCCTAGAGTTTTGGGTAATAATCTTCCAAGTGATTTGAAATCATTAGGTGTTGTTAAATACGAAGGTTCTACACAGGTTTCAACAAAAAAATTGACAACAGATGGGATTTTTTCAAGTGAGTTAGGGAAGGCCGTGGCTAAATTATCAATGTTAAATTATACTGATACTAAAAAAGCTGAATATGATGGTGATGTAAAATTAGAAGCATTTAACTTAGGGAAACTTACGCAAACTAGTTCACTTGGTACTATCACAGCAGATCTAAAATTTGATGGACGCGGTTTTACTCAGCAAACTGTTGATACTCGAATTAATGGAACCATTTCATCTTTTGTATTCCAAGGGTATAATTACCAGAATATTTCGGTTTCCGGGAAATTAAAAAACCCTGTGTTTAATGGCGATTTGACCATTGATGACCCTAATATCAAGTTAGATTTTGATGGTTTGATTGATGTTTCAGAAGAGGCAAATCAATACGACTTTAAAGCGGATGTCCATTTTGCTGAACTCAACAAATTGAATTTAATTAAACGTGACAGCGTAAGTGTTTTTGCGGGTAAAGTTTCCGTAGATATGTACGGAACCACCATTGATGATGTGATTGGTAAAATCCAATTCCAAGAAACGTTTTATCAAAATGAAAGAGATGATTACTATTTTGACGATTTCAATATTTTATCTTCTTTTAATAAAGGGGAGCATATTATTGAAGTTAACTCTCCAGATATTGTTAATGGGCGAATTTCAGGAAAATATTTAATTGAAGATATTCCTAATCTATTTGTAAACGGAATTGGTAGTATTTATGCAAATTACATTCCTCAGGAAGTAACTACCAATCAATATATTGACTATGAATTTACAGTGTACAATAAAATAGTGGAACTGTTTGTACCTCAAATTCAGCTAGGAGAAAATTCTAGAATAAAAGGATCAGTTTCTTCAGACGAATCTAAGTTTAAACTTGACTTTAAATCTCCTGAAATTTTACTTTTAGAAAATTATCTTTCGAATATTAATATTCAAGTTGATAATGATAACCCATTATTTAACACCTATATCGAAATAGATTCAATTTATACAGGTGTGTATGATGTAATTGATTTTAGCTTAATTAACAAAACGTATAAAGACACATTATATATTAGATCTGAGTTTAAAGGTGGTAAGAAAAAAGAAGATCTTTTTAATATGTCATTATATCACACAATTAATCCAAACGGTAAATCTGTTGTAGGAATAAAAAAGAGTGACATCACTTATAAGGATAATGTGTGGTTTATTAATGAAAACGATAATAACCTTAATAAAGTCACATTTGACGATAATTTTAATACGGTTAGAATAGATTCATTAATGCTAAACCATAACCTTGAGCGAATAGCAATGGCAGGGGTTTTAAGAGACTCTACTTATAAAAATATTAAAGTGAAATTTTCAGATGTTAACATTGGTAATTTAGTTCCACCAGTTGACAGTTTAAAATTGTCTGGTAATACAAATGGTAGCCTAAGCTTTTTACAAGAAAATGGAGCTTACTTCCCTAATAGTTCAATTACAATCGATAACGTTACTATTAACGAAACTGAATTTGGGGATTTAAATCTTGAAATTGAAGGGAATAAAAATTTAACTAAGTATAATATAAATACTACATTAACTAATAATAAAATTAAATCGATTAATGCAACTGGTGTAATAGATGTAGCTCCTAAAAATCCTACAATCGATCTTGATGTGGTACTTAATGAATTTAATCTAAGAGCATTTAGTCCTTTTGGAGGTGATGTAATTACAGATATTCGAGGTTTTGCTTCAGGTAGTGCAAAAGTCTCAGGAAATTATAATGAACCTGATATCCAAGGGCGACTTAATCTAAACAAAAGTGGATTAAAAATTCCTTATTTAAATACAGATTTTGATTTGAGCAATACAACTCAAGTTGTATTAACTAAAAACAAACTTGAAATAAGCGAAACGGAAATTACAGATACTAAATACAAAACAGAAGGAATATTTACGGGTATTGCTACACATAAAAACTTTGGTGATTGGGCTTTAAAACTAGATATAGAAGCACCAGAAAGACTTTTAGTTCTTGATACTCCTCCAGATGAGGATGAGCTCTATTACGGTACTGCCTTTATTAGTGGTAATGCCGAAATATCTGGTCCTGTAGAAGAGTTAGTAATAAAAGTATTTGCTACAACCGAAGAAGGAACATCATTTAAAATTCCTTTAAGTGATACAGAATCAATAGGAGATGATAGTTTTATAAAATTTCTTTCTCCTGAAGAAAAGCAAGCCAGAATTAGTGGAGAGCAAATTGTAAGTGAAGATGTGAAGGGTTTGACAATTGATTTTGATCTTGACATTAACGATAAAGCTGAAGTAGAAGTTGTAATTGATAAAGTAAATAACTCCACATTAAAAGGTAGAGGAGCAGGGACTTTATTAATTAGGCTAAATACCTTAGGAAAGTTTAATATGTGGGGAGAATTTACAGTAATTGAAGGACTTTACGATTTTAGATATAGCGGAATTATTCAAAAGAAAATTGGTGTTGTTCCTGGTGGTAACATCAATTGGGATGGAGAACCGGAGAGAGCACGACTAAATATTAGTGCGAAATATGAAACAGATGCTAATCCTTCAGTTTTATTAGATAACCCTTCATTCAATCAAAAAATACCTGTTGAAGTACTTATTGATTTAACTGGCGAGATTATACAACCCGATTTAAATTTTAGAATAGATTTTCCAAGAACTGGTTCTACTGTTCGAAGTGAATTAGATTTTAAATTACAGAACCAAGAGGAACGTGAAAAACAAGCTATATTTTTGCTTGCAACAGGTGGTTTTGTTAATGATAACCTAGGGGGTGCAAATATTACAGGAACTTTAGCTGATCGTGTAAGCGGACTTGTTAATGAACTTTTTGCTGATGAAGATGGAAAGTTTAGTGTAGGGCTTGATTATTCTCAAGGTAGCAGGTTGCCTAATGCTGAAACAGCAGATAGGGTAGGTATAACGTTACAAACCCAAATTAACGAGCGTATATTGATTAATGGTAAAGTTGGTGTACCTGTGGGTGGTGTAAGTGAAACTGCTATTGCCGGTGATATTGAAGTGCAATGGTTAATAAATGAAGATGGAACTTTACGTATGAATTTCTTTAATCGTCAAGCAGATATTCAATTTATTGGTGAAGATCAAATTTTTGAACAAGGACTAGGAATGTCTTATTCAGTAGATTTTGATACTTTAAGCGAACTAGTTAATAAGCTATTTGGTAAGAAAATTTCTAAAGAGAAAGAAGCAGCTGAAAAGCCTATTATTCCAGATGATAATAGTCTTCCACCAGAAAATCTAAATGATAAAGGTAATCGAGAGGAAGACTAATTAAGTTTTTATTTAATGGATAACAAGTTGCTATAAGCTAGCAATCATTGATATTTCTACGTTTACGAACTTAGGTAGGTTTGCAACTTCAACCGTTTCTCTAGCTGGTGCAGTAGCTTCGTCAAAGTAACGAGCATATACTTCATTGATCTTACTAAAGTTGTTCATATCACTTATGAAAATTGATGATTTAATTACGTTTTCAAAAGTCATTCCAGCAGCAGCTAAAACAGCTTTCATATTTTCCATAACTAAAGTAGTTTCTGCTTGTATTTCTGCTATCTCTAATTCCCCAGTAGTAGGGTTAATAGCAATTTGCCCTGAAGTATAAAGCATATTACCGTGTAATACTGCCTGGTTGTACGGTCCAATAGGAGCAGGGGCTTTGTCTGTGTTAATTATTCTTTTACTCATTACATGTTGATTTAAATGAAAATTTCAGAATTATAAAATTATAATCCCTGATCAGGTTCTCTTCTTTGATCGTATTTAATATCGCTAAGTATTGATGATTTAATCCCTACGAAAAAGTACCAAGAAGTATTTACAGAACCAATAGGAGTCCAATTGAAACTCATTTTCCAACTTTCTAAATCTCTTTGAAATCTAAAATTTGTTTGAGTAACCCCCTTGTTTTTAAAATCATATCCTGATGAAAATCCTACTTTCCATCTCGGGCTCAATTCTAGGTTAGAACTAAACATTAAGGATTGAGATGAAATCTCATCCTGTCTTGCAGTATTGTTATAGGTTATCGTGTAGGCGAGTCTTAAGTCCCAAGGAATTTTATAATTATACCAATCTTTATTGGTTACAGTTTTTTCTTCATCGTCATCTCCGTAATCATCACCTCTAAATCTATCAGTGGTATCTCCAAAAAGATCATCCTGTCGACCACCATTTCTAAAGGTTTGATTATCTTCTCGTTCATCTTCTTCGCTTTTACCTTCAAAATCTTTGCTTGAAAAAGAATAGTTTAAACTCACGTTAGCACGATTTAATCTAAATAAACTACCGCCATTATCAATATTGAAAACATCAATTTTTTGATTGTTGTTATCTAAAGCGTAAGGATCTAGTTCACCACTAAAGTTAATATCTAATTTTGGAATAATAGGGATTGCTCCACGAACATTTAATTGGCTCCATTGTAAGGAATCACCAGCAAGGTTATAGCTAGTTGTAAAGTTTAAATTGTTTAAAAGAATTACCTTTTTAGGTTCTAAAGCAGTAGTGTCGCTATCACGTATTTTGGCTTCAAATGTGTTGCTTAAAGCTAAGCCCACATTACTTGAATAAACGCGTCCTGGCGCTCCATTTAGAGTCCCTAGAAAGCGAGAATATTGAACAATTTCATCATTTAAATCAGGATCTGCTGTTGCGGGAATAGTATATTCATCATAGTACTGTTCAAATCCTGGATTGACAGAATAGCTAACCGAAGGACGCATTACGTGTCTTAATTTCTGAATTTTTTTATCATCACCAAAATTAAACGAACCATATACTGTGGTTCCTAAACTTGCTGAAAAATTATACGTTGAATATCTATCAAATCCATTTACAGTATCTGTTACAACACCTCCATCACCATCATTTGCAGTTTCATCATATCGTTGTTCAAAAGTTGTAAAAGTCCAAGTTTCAGTAAATGTTGTACTTGCTGAAGCACTTAAATAATCAAGTACTTTAAAGTTTGTACTTATTGGAATTCTGTGTTGAACACCTATCAAAGCATCATCGAACATTTCAGCAGTAAAAAACAATGAATCAGTAGTGTTGATTCTGTTTTGTGCGGTCACATCATACTGTAAATTGATGTTATCAATAATTCCTTTTTTGACACCTGTTTTAGGTGCGAATGGAAAAATACGAGATATGTTTGCCGTAACATTTGGCAAGGACATATTGATTTGTTGCGTTTGTGTATTCTGTTGTAAATTAATTGCTGCTGAAGTATTTATCTGTGGCTCTCCTTCAAAAGTTTTAGAATAACTAACAGACGAACTTAACTGGTTGTTTAAAACACTTGAGTTGTTTACGATGTTAACTGACTGTCTAAAATACTCACTACTACCAAAATTTACTTGTGCATTAAATCGAGAATTAGGACTAGATTTTTGATCTTGTGAGTGACTCCATTGTATATTATAAATTGTACTCTGTGCAAAATCTGGAAAACCTCTTTCTTCAGTAATAATGTTTTCATAACGTAGGTTTAAGTTTCCGCTAAATTTATATTTAACTGCGTAAGATGATTCTGTTCGTAAAGCGTAGCTACCATTGGTATAGTAATCACCTAATAACGTTAAATCGAAATATTCAGAAAGCGCTAAGTAATACCCTCCATTTTGGAAGAAAAATCCACGACTACTATTTTCTCCAAATGTTGGGAGAATAAATCCTGAAGTACGATCGTCTGTCAAAGGAAAATAGGCAAATGGAAGTCCAATGGGAGTAGGGACATCTGCAATGTACATATTAGTTAGTCCTGTTACAATTTTCTTTTTAGGAACAAACTTGGCTTTTCGAGTATAGAAGTAATAGTCAGGATTTTCTATATCTCGAGATGTAGTAAACTTTACGTTTCGAAGAAATATAACGGAGTCATTTATTTTCTTTGTTTTTTCAGCAATGTATTTAAAACCAGATTCTTCACCTCTTGAGTTGTAAACTATTGCTTGCTCAGTATCATAATTAAATTTAATAGAATCTGGTTCAACTACATTAGGTCCTTGGGTAAAAACAGGTCTTTGTGTATAAGCTCCTGTGCTGTCAATACCTCTAGCATAAACTTCATTTGTAGCGTAGTCAAGTATTATTTCACCAGCATCAATACGCACATCGCCATAGATTAAATAAGCTTTGTTGTATAAATATATTTTACTGTTTAAGTTGTCAATATATACGTAGTCTTCACCATAGTATTCAACGATATCTGTAAGTACTTCTTTCGGTACTTTTATAGTGTCATTTTTAGTGCTATCTACTTCACGTTCATTAACTTCTTGAAGTATTTCAGTAGCGGGAATCACAATAGATTCTGGTGTTTCTTCGGCAGGAATATTTGGGATTTCCGTGGTAGGAATTTCTTGCGCAAAGAGTTGTGCATTCAAGCAAAGCAGAAATGTGAATAAAATGAATAAATTAAGCTGTTTGTACGGCACCCTATACGTCGATTATTTTGTATTTTGGCTTAGTTTTTGGAACGTCAAAACTAAGCATATTTTTTTTGCTTCGATTTAAAAAAACAAATTTATAAATTCCGCGTTGATACTCATATGAAAACGAAACCTTTATCTTTAATATTTATTGCAGTAATGACGATGTTCAATGCCATCTGTTTCACTACAAAGGCACAAAATACGAAACCTTTTGTCGTAGTTTTAGATGCAGGACACGGAGGAACTGATGTAGGGAATCTAGGTAATGGCTTTATAGAGAAAGACATTGTCCTTGATGTTACTTTGCAAATAGGAGCGATTCTAGAAAAAATTCCAGATTTTAAAGTTATTTATACAAGAAAAACAGATGTTTTAATTGATTTATACAGAAGAGGGCCAATTGCAAATGAAGCAGATGCAGATATTTTTGTTTCTATACATTGTGATGCTTTTACAAACCAAGCACACGGAATAGGAACTTTTGTAATGGGGGTTGCTAAATCTGAAAAAAACTTAGAAACAGCTAAAAAGGAAAATGAAGTTATTTTCTTAGAAGAAAATTATGAAGAAAATTATGCTGGTTTTAATCCTAACTCACCTGAATCGTTAATTGGTTTGACATTAATGCAAGAAGAATATTTAGATCAAAGTATTACACTTGCTGGATTAATACAAACAAACATAGTTAACAATCTAAAAAGAAAAGATAGAAGTGTGCGCTCAGCTCCTTTTTGGGTACTCCACAGTTCATATATGCCTAGTGTTCTTGTTGAACTTGGTTTTTTAACTAATAAACAAGAAGGTCCTTATGTAAATTCAAAAAAAGGTAGAAGAGAATTGGCTAGAGAAGTAGCAAATGGGATTATTACTTATAAAAATAATATTAAATTAGCTACCAGTGGAGCGCAAAACCCAGTAATAACGGAGCAGGAAATTGAGGAAGCTATTAAAATTTCAGAAGAAGATATTTACAAAGGTGTTGATTTTAAAGTGCAACTAGCAGCAAGTAAAAGAAAACTAGAAACAAAACCTCAAAATTTTAAAGGTCTTAAAGATGTTGATCGTGATAAAGAGGGAGATTTATACAAGTATTACTACGGAAATACTTCAGATTACACTAAAATTCAACTTATGAAAACCTATGCACAGGAAAAAGGGTACTCCTCAGCCTTTGTAGTTGCTTATAAAGGAGGAAAAAAAGTTAAACTTTCAGAAGTGCTCAGTACAAAGGATAATTAACAAGATTTATTGTTAAATTTGTTTCTTAAAACAATCACACAATTTGAAACTCTCAAGAGAAGTTAAAACAGGAATCCTCGCAATTGGTGCGATACTATTATTCATTTTTGGATATAGCTATCTTAAAGGCACAAATTTGCTTGAGAAAAACCGTACCTTTTTTGTAGAATATGGTAATGTAGAAGGTTTAGCCTCTGCAGCACCTGTTACTATAAATGGTCTGGTGGTTGGTAAAGTATTAGATATCGCATACCAAAATAAGACTGGTAAATTGATTGTTAAATTTTCAGTAGAAGAAGAAGATTTCCAATTTTCAAAATCAAGCACTGTACGTATATACAGTACGGGACTTATTGGTGGAAAGTCTTTAGGGATTTTTCCTAAATATGAGTCTGATAAATTTGCTGTATCTGGAGATACACTTGTAGGTAGTATTGAAGATGGTATGCTAACAGCTGTAACTAAAGCATTAGGACCCCTTGAAAAGAAAGTAAATGTTACTCTTGCTACGGTAGATTCGTTAATGATATCATTTACTAATTTATTAGATGAAGAAACTACACGTAATTTACAAGGAGCTATAGCAAACCTTAATACTACTATGAAATCACTTAATGGTGCTTCAGGTAGTCTAGATGGATTATTACGTAATAACAGTGATAAATTAGACCGTACGTTCACAAACTTAGATGAAATGGCGGTCAATTTTAACTCTTTGTCAGATTCGCTTGCCCAATTAGAGACAGGTAAACTTGTAAATGAATTTCAGTCAGTAGTTAGTAGATTTGAAGATATAGCTTCAGGTTTAGAAAATGGAGAAGGATCTGTAGGTAAATTATTAAAAGATGACGCCCTTTACGAAAATTTGGAAGGAGCATCGCGCCAGTTAGAACAACTATTACAAGATGTAAAACTTAATCCTAAGCGTTACGTACATATATCAGTTTTTGGAAGAAAAAACACTGAATACAACACGCCGGATAACCCAGACCAATAAATAATGCAATACATACCAAACATCATTTTTTTACTCCTGCTAATTGCGGGAGTTGGCTATTTTACTATTAACATACGTAAAGTAATTCGTAATATTAAGCAAGGTATTCCCGTTGATGCTAGTGATAATAAAGCTGAGCGTTATGGAAATGTTGCACGAATAGCTTTAGGGCAATCTAAAATGGTAAAACGACCAGTTTCTGGAATATTACACTTTATTACATATGTAGGTTTCATAATTATCAATATTGAAGTTTTAGAAATTATTATTGATGGAATATTTGGAACACATCGTGCATTTTCAGGAATGGGAAGTGTTTATGGATTTCTAATTGCGTGTTTTGAAATTCTAGCAGTACTTGTTTTTGTATCAGTTGTAATATTTTGGCTACGCCGAAATATTATTAAGATAAAACGTTTCTTTAAACCTGAAATGAAAGGCTGGCCAAAGCAAGATGGAAATTTCATTTTATATTTTGAAATGATATTAATGGCATTGTTCTTAATTATGAACGCTACTGATGTTCCTTTTCAACAAATGAATAACGGGAACGTTATTTCACAACATATCGCTGGTTTCTTTTCTGGAACTTCAGAAAGTACTCTTCATATAATTGAGCGTAGTGCTTGGTGGATTCATATTATTGGAATTTTAATATTCCTAAACTACTTATATTTCTCTAAGCATTTACATATATTACTTGCTTTCCCTAATGTTTATTTTGGTCGTGTAACTCCTAAAGGTCAATTTAAAAATAACGAAGCTGTGACAGCTGAAGTTAAAATGATGATGGACCCTAATGTAGATCCTTTTGCTGCTCCACCAGCAGATGCTCCAGCTCCGGCTAAATTTGGTGCAAGTGATGTAATGGATTTAACGCAAATCCAATTATTAAATGCTTATACGTGTACGGAATGTGGTCGTTGTACAGATGAATGTCCTGCAAACAAAACAGGTAAAAAATTATCTCCTCGTAAAATTATGATGGATACAAGAGACCGTCTACAAGAAGTAGGTAAAAATCTAGATGCAAATAAGGGAGTATTTGTACCAGATAACAAACAATTATTAGGCGATTATATTAGTACTGAAGAGTTATGGGCTTGTACAACTTGTAACGCATGTGTAGAAGCTTGTCCTGTAAGTATTGATCCATTATCGATAATTATGGATATGCGTCAATACCTAGTCATGGAGCAAAGTGCCGCACCTAATGAGCTAAATGTAACAATGACAAATATTGAAAATAATGGAGCTCCTTGGCCTTTTAATCAACAAGATAGATTGAACTGGGCGAAAGAATAATGCATAGATATGAAATATTATTTTGAACTTTTATTGCTAATATTCAGTATTCAAGCAATGAATGCACAAAATATCCACGATTTTAAAAAAGACTCATTACAGTTTAAAATCTACGGAAATATTACATATCAATCTAATAATGCTGTAGACATTAAAGTTACAAAAGTGTTTTGTGATTATTGTAATGAGAAACAGAAAGGATACTTAACCCAAGTAGGTTGGCGAAATATGTATAATACTCGAAATGACGATGACACTGTTGTTGAAAATGGAGAAACAAAGAAAATTTTATACATACGAGTAGCAAAATCAGATTTTAGAAAATTAAAGTAGAATTAGTAATTACAATAATAAGAGAGAAATGGACCAACAAGAAGCAGAAAAAATGTTACACGAAAAGGTAGAAGCTGGAGAAACAGTAAGCCCGGTATTACCTGAAGGTGTAAAAAACTATCTAATAGACATAGATGGCACTATTACTGAAGATGTCCCGAATGAAGAGCCTGAACGTATGGCTACTTGCGAACCATTTCCAGATGCATTAAAAACATTAAACAAATGGTATGATGAAGGACATTTAATTTGTTTTTTCACTTCTAGAACAGAAGATCATAGAGAAGTTACCGAAACTTGGCTTAAAAAACACGGTTTTAACTATCATTCACTTTTAATGGGTAAACCACGTGGTGGTAATTACCATTGGGTTGATAATCACCTTGTAAAAGCAACACGATATAAAGGAAAATTTACTGATTTAGTAGATAAAGAAGTAACTATTCAGGTATTTGAGGAATAATAAGATTTTAATAAAAAAAGGTCCCCGTCTCACCGGGAAATAGATATGAGCGAATTACTAAAAGTCCCAACAATGGCCGAATTTATGGCCCAAGGAAAACAACCTGAAGTATTATTTTGGGTAGGTTGTGCTGGAAGTTTTGACGATAGAGCAAAGAAAATTACTAAAGCGTTTGTTAAATTATTAAATAACGCAGGAGTAGAATTTGCTGTATTGGGAACAGAAGAAAGCTGTACTGGTGATCCCGCTAAAAGAGCAGGGAACGAATTTTTATTTCAGATGCAAGCAGTGACTAATATTGAAGTCATGAATGCATATGAGGTTAAAAAAATTGTAACTGCTTGTCCTCATTGCTTCAATACTATAAACAATGAATATCCTCAATTAGGTGGTAAATACGAAGTTATGCACCACACTCAGTTTTTAAAAGAACTATTAAATGAAGGAAGACTTAAAGTTGAAGGTGGAAAATTTAAAGGAAAGAAAATTACTTTTCACGACCCTTGTTATTTAGGTCGCGCTAACGGTGAATATGAAGCTCCAAGAGATCTATTAAGAAAACTTGAAGTGGAACTTGTTGAAATGAAACGTTGCAAAACAAAAGGACTATGTTGTGGAGCTGGTGGATCTCAAATGTTTAAAGAAGCGGAACCAGGAACTAAAGAAATAAACATTGAACGTACAGAAGAAGCAATAGAAACAGGTGCTGAAATTATAGCAGCAGGTTGTCCATTCTGTAATACAATGATGACAGATGGCGTAAAACACGAAGAAAAAGAAGGTGATGTAAAAGTGATGGATGTTGCAGAAATGATTGCAACGGCAGGTGATCTCTAAACATTTTTAGATTTTGTAAGTTATTATTAAAGTAAATCATTATTGTAAATTAAAGTTAATGTTAGCAAATTTTTCAGACCTTCCTAATGACTCAAGAATATGGGTTTATCAATCTAACCGAAAGTTTACGGAAGATGAAACTTCATTTATAGAAGAAACAACTGCTGAGTTTTTAAAGCAATGGACAGCTCACGGTGCTAATCTTGAAGCAGGATTCGAAATCAAGTATAATAGATTTATAGTTATAGGTTTAAACCAAGAAAATGCTTCAGCTTCTGGCTGTAGTATTGATGCATCTGTACATTTTATACAGCAATTACAAGAAAAGTTAAATCTTGATTTACTTGATAAAATGAACGTAACGTATTATAACGGACCCCATATAGCTCATAAATCTCTTACTGATTTTAGAGCGATGGCTAAAAATAAATCTGTTTCCCCCAACACTATTGTTTTTAACAACTTAGTTAATACAAAAGAAGAATATTTAGAAAACTGGGAAGTTCCTGCAAAGGAAAGCTGGCACAATAGATTTCTAGCATAGTTTTTGTACTTTTAAGTATATGAAAAAACTGTTTGCCCTCGCACTCCTTTTATTGTCTTTTGTTACATCAATAGCACAACAAATAAACCCTCTTATAGTAGAAAATGACTATCAAAACCAACGAATGTGGGTTGATAGTATTTATAACCAAATGTCCCTTCAAGAAAAAGTAGGACAATTGTTTATGGTTGATGTTTTTTCGAGCGATCCAAAGCCTAAAACTGATAAAATAAATGCTCTTATTCGTGATCAACATATTGGTGGTGTAATTTTTTCAAAAGGGGGCCCTAAAAGGCAAGCTAAATTAAATAATCAATTTCAATCTCAAGCAAAAGTGCCTTTACTTATAGGTATGGATGCAGAGTGGGGTCTTGCAATGAGATTGGATTCTACTTATGCTTTTCCTTGGAATATGACTTTGGGGGCAATTACAGATAATAAAATTGTTGAGAAAGTTGGATATCGTATAGGTAGGCACTCTAAAAGATTAGGAGTTCATATTAATTTTGCACCTGTTGTAGATATTAACACTAATCCAAAAAATCCAATTATTGGAAACCGTTCTTTTGGTGAAGATAAAGATAATGTTACTGAAAAATCACTTGCTTTTATGCAAGGAATGCAGCGTGCTGGAATTTTAGCAAATGCGAAACATTTTCCAGGTCACGGTGACACAGATACAGATTCTCATAAAACACTTCCAACGATTAATTTTACAAAAGAACGTATAGACAGTATAGAGCTTTATCCATATCGTAGATTAATACGAGAAGGATTAAGTAGTGTAATGGTAGCACATTTAAATGTCCCGTCATTAGAAGAGAAAGAAGGATTACCATCTTCCATATCTAAAACTATTGTAAATGATATGTTGAAAGGCGAATTAGCTTTCAACGGCTTAATATTTACTGATGCACTTAATATGAAAGGTGCTGCAAATTTCAAACAACCAGGAGAAATTGACCTTGCAGCATTTTTGGCAGGTAATGATGTGTTGCTAATTTCCGAAGATATTCCAAAGGCACATGCGTTATTAGTAAATGCTTATAGAGAGGAAGTTGTGAGTGAAGAGCGTTTAGCGCATTCAGTTAAAAAAATTCTATACGCTAAGTATAAAGTAGGTTTACACACTTATCAGCCTGTAAATGCAAACTATATTGTTGAAGATTTAAATAGTATTGTAGATGATGTTGTTTATGAGGAAGCAATAGGTAAAGCCTTAACAGTTCTTAAAAATGATAATGCTATATTACCTATTAAAGATTTACAAAATAAGCGAATTGCATACATTAATCTTGGTGATGATTCTGGTACAACTTTTCTAGATGCCTTACAAAAATATTCGCAAGTAGATTTTGTGAAAGCAAATACCTTAGATGAGTATATTACTAAATTATCAAAGTATAATTATGTTATTGCTGGATTTCATAAATCTAATGCAAACCCTTGGAAGGGCTACAAATTTTCTGATAAAGAATTAGTTTGGTTGTATGAAATAGCAAGAACTAATACACTTATTCTTGATGTATTTGCAAGACCTTATGCACTATTAGATTTAAAAACGACCACAAATTTCGATGGTATTATTATGTCTTATCAGAACAGTGAAATTTCTCAAAATTTATCTGCACAATTAATTTTTGGTGCTCGTGAAGGAGAAGGTAAATTACCTGTTTCACTTGGAGAAAATTTCCCATTAAATACACATTTAAGAACTACAAGTTTAAATAGATTAGCATACGGTACACCAGAAAGTGTTGGGATGAGTAGTTATAAACTTCGTAAAATAGATTCACTTGCTAGAGCAGGTGTTGCAGGTGGTATGATGCCTGGTGCACAGATTTTAGTAGCTAGAAAAGGAAAGGTAGTATATCATAAAAACTTTGGGTATCACGAACAAAATAGAAAACAACCAGTTACTGATAACAGCATTTACGATCTTGCATCCTTAACTAAAATATTAGCAACCTTACCGCAAATTATGCAATTAGTAGATGAAGGTGTTCTCTCTATGGATACTAAATTAGCTACAATGCTACCTGAATATGCTGGTACTGATAAAGCTAATATTACTCTTAGAAGAATGTTAACACATACTGCACGATTAAAAGCGTGGATACCATATTATGTAGGTACATTAGATACTGCAACTAAAAAACCTATGACTAAATGGTATGCTAAAACTAGTAGTCAAGATTTTCCTTATAAAGTTGCTAATGAACTTTATATGAAACGTGAATTTAAAGATAGTATCTATCTTCAAATTAAGGAAAGTGAATTACGTAGTCGTTCTGGCTATAAGTATAGTGATTTGCCTTACTATTTACTAATGCGCTATTTAGAAAAACATCATAAAGATAAGTTAGAAAATATTGTACAACGCGACTTTTATAACTCTATGGGAGCTTCAACAATGACATACCATCCTTTGGATAAATTTAGCAAAACTCGAATAGCCCCTACGGAAGATGACACCTATTTTAGAATGCAAAAAGTACAGGGTTATGTACACGATCAAGGAGCAGCAATGTTAGGAGGTGTAAGTGGCCACGCTGGTCTTTTTAGTAATGCTAATGATGTAGCTAAAATGATGCAGATGTACTTAAATAAAGGCTACTACGGAGGTAAACGCTACATTAGTGAGGATACTTTAGAAGATTTTAATACTTGCTACTATTGTGATGATAATGTACGTCGTGGTGTAGGTTTTGATAAACCCCAATTAGGAGATTCAGGCCCAACCTGTGGGTGTGTTTCTATGACTAGTTTTGGGCATAGTGGATTTACAGGAACTTTTACTTGGGCTGATCCCGAGCAGGATATAGTATATGTGTTTTTGTCTAATAGAACATTTCCTAATGCAGACAATAGAAAGTTAATAGGTTCTAACTTGAGAAGTAAAATTCAAGAAGCAATCTATGAGGCGATAGATTATTAATATCATTTAAATAAAAATGATAGTGGGTTCTTCGTTGTATCTTAGCAGTTACTGAATAACAAAATATTTATGAGAATAGCGATTGTATGTTATCCCACTTTTGGTGGTAGTGGAGTAGTAGCGACTGAATTAGGTGTCGCATTAGCAGAACGTGGCCATGAAATACATTTTATAACATACAAACAACCTGTTCGTTTAGATTTGCTTTCGCGAAATATCCATTTTCATGAAGTTTCAGTACCAAAATATCCGTTGTTTAAATACCAGCCGTATGAATTAGCTTTGTCTAGTAAGCTAGTGGATATGGTCAAACTTTATAAAATTGACGTTTTACACGTACATTATGCAATACCACACGCATATGCAGGGTACATGGCAAAACAAATGTTAGCTGAAGAAGGCATTACTATCCCAATGGTTACAACCTTACATGGAACAGATATTACATTAGTAGGAAATCATCCATTTTATAAACCTGCGGTTACATTTAGTATCAACAATAGCGATTGTGTAACATCAGTATCACAGAGTTTGAAAGACGATACATTACGTCTTTTCAATATAAAGAAAGAAATCTATGTAGTTCCTAATTTTATCGATACCAAAAATTTCAACAATCCTTATACTGAATGCCAGCGTGATTTAATGGCTACTCCTAATGAGCGTATTATAACCCATGTAAGTAATTTGCGACCAGTAAAAAGGGTAAGTGATATTGTGAAAATATTTAATATCATTCAAAAAGAAATTCCTTCTAAATTATTAATAGTTGGTGAAGGTCCTGAATCTGAACCAGCAGAACTATTAGCTGAAGAATTGGGCATTTCAGATAAAATTCTATTTATGGGGAATAGTAATGAAGTAGATAAAATTCTATGTTTTACTGATTTGTTTTTACTTCCATCTGAAAAAGAAAGTTTTGGACTTGCAGCATTAGAAGCAATGGCAAGTGGAGTTCCAGTAATTTCAAGTAATACTGGAGGACTATCAGAGGTTAATATTCATGGTGAAAGTGGTTTTCTAAGTGATGTTGGGAATATTGAAGAAATGGCAGCAAACGCTCTTAAAATTTTAAGTAACGACGAAACTTTAGCAGCTTTTAAAACTAGAGCCAAAAAATCGGCTATTAGGTTTGATACTGATACCGTAGTTCCTCAATATGAAGCAATTTACCGCAATGCAATTTCAGGTAATTGTTAAATAGTAATTATCATAAATTATTTAGGTGTACGTATTATTTTTTCCATTTTACGTCCTTTAGCTAATTCATCTACAAGTTTATCTAAATACCGTACTTGTTTTGTAAGTGGGTTAATTAATTCTTCAATTCGATATCCACAAATAACACCTTTAATTAAATGTGCATTTGGATTTAGAGAAGCTCTTTGGAAAAAAGTTTTAAAGGTTATTTTTTCAGCTATAAATTCTTCTATTTTTGACTCGTTAAATCCTGTTAACCATTCTATTACTTGATGTAATTCGTCTTTAGTTCTACCTTTCTTTTCAACTTTTGTAACGTAATGTGGATAGACTGAACCAAATATCATTTTCGCAATTCTGTCATTATGTTCTGGCGTAGTTTTCATTCGCTATTATATTTTAGATTAATAATTTTAAAAGGATTTTAATTTAAAGTGTTTTTTAATTACAAGATACTTTAATCATCAAAAAACATATTCATTCTGAAATTTTACTAATTAAAAAGTCTTGGCTATTATCAATTGTAACCAAGACTTTTTTTAATCAAATAGAGTAAAAATTGATGTTTTAATATTTCCGAAGATATTATTGAAACTCTTTAAAGTACATTAATAACCTTCCTCATGTACTCCACCAACAGCGCGACCACTAGGATCATTCATATTTTTAAAACTCTCATCCCAATCTAAAGCTACTTGGCTACTACAGGCAACACTTGGTACAGAAGGTACTGTTAATGCTGCTGCATCACTAGGAAAATGTTCTTCAAAAATAGTACGATAATAGAATTCCTCTTTACTGGTTGGTGTCTGGATAGGGAAGCGGTATTTTGCATTTGCCATTTGGTCATCGCTAACTTCACTATTCACTAATTCCTTTAAAGTGTCAATCCAGCTATAGCCCACACCATCACTAAATTGTTCTTTTTGTCTCCAAGCAACTTCGTGTGGTAGCATATCGCCAAAAGCTTCACGTAGTACCCATTTTTCCATTGCTTGTTTATCAGTAGGTGCTTTTTGTCCGGCAATAATCATTTTGTCTTCAGGATTTAATCTCATAGCTACGTCCATAAATTCCTTGTCTAAAAATGGAACACGACCTTCAATTCCCCAGGATGCTAGTGATTTGTTTGCACGTAGACAATCATACATATGTAACTTATCTAGTTTACGAACATTTTCCTCGTGAAAATCTTTTGCTGATGGTGCTTTATGAAAGTATAAATAACCTCCAAAAATTTCATCGGCCCCTTCGCCAGATAATACCATTTTTATTCCCATAGCCTTAATTGCACGGGCAAGTAAAAACATAGGGGTGGAGGCTCTAATAGTGGTAATATCATATGTTTCAACGTGATAAATTACATCACGTAATGCGTCAATTCCTTCTTGAATTGTAAAGTAAACTTCGTGGTGAACAGTTCCTAAATGATCTGCTACTTTTTTTGCAGCAATTAAATCTGGGGATCCTTCTAGTCCTATTGCAAATGAGTGGAGCTGTGGGTACCAAGCACCTTCAGTATCACCACTTTCTATACGTTTATCAGCATATTTTTTTGCAACAGCTGAAGTAATACTTGAATCTAAACCTCCTGAAAGTAATACACCATAGGGCACATCACTCATTAATTGTCTATGCACAGCAGCATCGAGCGCTTCTCTTAAATCTGAAATACTCGTTTGATTATCCTTTACGTTATCATATTCCATCCAGTCTCTTTTCCACCATCGTTTTAATTCGCCATCACTACTATGTAAATAATGCCCTGGTGGAAATAGTTCAATTTTAGTACAGAATCCTTCTAATGCTTTTAATTCGCTTGCTACATAAAAGGTACCGTCTTTATCCCAACCCATATATAATGGGATAATTCCCATATGGTCTCTAGCTATAAGATACTCATTAGTAGCCACATCATATAATGCAAATCCAAAAATTCCGTTTAGTTCATCTAGAAAATCAGTTCCTTTTTCTTTATAAAGAGCTAGGATTACTTCGCAATCACTTTTAGTTTGAAAATCGTAAGTACCTTCAAATTGTTTACGTAGTTCTAAGTGATTATAGATTTCTCCATTTGCAGCAAGTACAAGTTTTTTGTCTTTACTAAAAAGAGGTTGTTTCCCAGAGGTTGGGTCTACAATTGCTAAACGCTCGTGAGTTAGTATCGCTCGCTTATTATTGAAAATTCCGCTCCAGTCTGGTCCGCGATGACGTAAACTTTTAGACATTGTTAATAATTGTGGTCGCAACGTTTCACTAGGTTGCTTTAGATCAAAGGCACATACAATTCCGCACATAATTTTATTTTTTAATTGATTAGTTTCAAGTTTTATTAAGCATTTTCAAAAAAGAGCAAAAAAAAACCGCCAAGTCTATAAAAACTTGGCGGCTGAGTATAAGGTACAAGTTTCTGTTACGTCTTGGCGTTATTATTATTGAAATTATTATTTATAACAGATGTAAACATTTCTTGTGTGTTGTCTTATTTGAAATTTAAAATTAGATAAAAAAAATGAATTAACACTGCAATTTATCTCAATTTTGGAAATTTACTTGGATTAGCTTCGTGCATTATCTCGTAAACCTTCTCAAACACATCCTCAGTTGATGGCTTACTAAAGTAATCTCCATCAGTTCCATAAGCTGGTCTGTGTGCTTTAGCAGCAAGTGTTTGAGGTTTACTGTCTAAATATTTATAACCGTCTTGATTGTCTAGAATTTCAGAAAGAATATATGAACTAGCTCCTCCAGGAACATCTTCATCAATTACCAATAGTCGATTTGTTTTCTTCACACTTTCTACCATGTCTTTATTAAGATCTAGTGGTAACAGTGATTGAACATCTATGACTTCTGCATCAATACCAACTTGTAATAACTCACGAGCTGCTTCTTCAACAATGCGTAACGTACTTCCGTATGACACTAATGTGATATCATTTCCTTCTTTCACAGTTTCAACAACTCCAATAGGTGTTTTAAACTCTCCAAGATTTGTAGGAAGCTTTTCTTTAAGTCGGTAACCATTTAGACACTCTATAACCAATGCAGGCTCATCAGTATCTAGTAAGGTATTGTAAAAACCAGCGGCTTTTGTCATATTTCTAGGAACAAGAATATACATTCCTCTTAGTAAATGTATTAAACCGCCCATTTGTGATCCACTGTGCCAAATACCTTCTAGACGGTGTCCACGAGTTCTAACAATAAGGGGGGCTTTTTGCTTCCCTTTAGTTCTATATTGTACAGTAACAAGATCATCACTCATTATCTGTAAAGCATATAAAATATAATCTAGATATTGAATTTCAGCAATAGGGCGAAGGCCTCTCATTGACATTCCAATTCCTTGTCCAAGAATAGTAGCTTCGCGAATACCTGTATCACTCACACGCATTTCGCCATATTTTTCTTGCATTCCTTCAAGACCTTGATTTACATCACCAATCTCTCCAGCATCCTCTCCAAAAATTAAAACTTCAGGATGTTTACTGAAAATTGCATCAAAATTATCACGTAATACTACACGTGCATCAACTTCTTCAGCACCATCTTTATAGGTTGGTTGTACTTCTGAAATACTCGGTGCATTATCACTAGCTTCACTATACAAATGACTACTATAATGAGGTTGAATAGTTTCGAAATAATTGTTTAACCAATCTTGAATTTGTCTTTTTTCGGCTGAAGTTTCACCTACTACATATCGTAATGCTTTTCTTACTGTTGAAGCAATTAATCGTCGTTCAGGTTCTTTTTCGCCAGCAAGATCATTTTTAAGTTTTTCAATAAAGTTTTTATTAGAAGAACTTTCAGCAAGATTAGTTAGTAATGTTACTGCTTCATCTTGTTCTCTTTTTTGTGGAGAAGAATAAGCTTCCCAAGCTGCTTTTTTACCTTCTCTAACTTGTTTTTTTATGTCTTTATCAATTGCATCAAGTTCATCTTCAGTAGCAAAGTTGTTTTTTAAAATCCATTTTTTAAATTGAACATTACAATCGTATTCTCTTTCCCAAGCTAGACGGTCTTTACTTTTATATCTCTCGTGAGATCCAGAAGTGGAGTGTCCTTGAGGTTGAGTTAATTCTTTCACGTGTATTAAAACTGGTACATGCTCATCTCTTGCTATTGTAGATGCTTTTTGATAAGCTTCTACTAATTGTGGATAATCCCATCCTATAACTCTAATGATTTCATAACCTTTAACGTCATTATCTCTTTGAAATCCTTTTAAAATTTCAGAAATATTTTCTTTAGTTGTTTGATGTTTTGCATGAACAGAAATTCCATACTCATCATCCCAAACGCTCATTACCATAGGTACTTGTAATACACCAGCGGCATTTATCGTTTCCCAAAATAGTCCTTCACTTGTACTAGCGTTTCCAATTGTTCCCCAAGCAACTTCATTTCCGTTAGTAGATAAATTACTGAAATTATCTAAACCGTCAACATTTCTAAAAACTTTTGAAGCTTGTGCAAGACCTAAAAGTCTTGGCATTTGGCCAGCAGTAGGAGAAATATCTGCGCTACTATTTTTTTGTTCTGCAAGATTACGCCAAGACCCATCTTCATTAATTGATTGAGTAGCAAAGTGACCACCCATTTGACGACCACCACTCATAGGGTCTGAATCCTTAGTAGTATCACCATATAATCCAGCAAAAAATTGCTGAATACTCAACTCGCCAATAGCCATCATAAAAGTCTGATCGCGGTAGTATCCACTACGCCAATCTCCATTTTTGAATGCTTTAGCCCAAGCTAGTTGTGGTATTTCTTTACCGTCACCAAAGATTCCAAATTTTGCTTTTCCCGTTAATACTTCTCGACGGCCTAACAAACTACATTCCCTACTGGTTACAGCAAGTTTATAATCGTTTATGACTTCAGCTTTGAAGTTTTCAAAAGAAATTTCAGTTTCAGATTTTGGGTCTTTTTGCATTGGTTTTTGGGTTATTGTTGTTATTACAAAAGTAGCTAAAATGGTAGTGTGAAACAATACTAAAGATTTGCGACTTTCGTAAAATTTTACTAATTATTTTGAATATTCAGTAATTTTAGCGCTCAAATTAACAATAACAATACGAATCAATAATATGAAAGGTGTTCCGTGGAGCACAACATCAAACCAATCTTTAAGGGTCATTCCTTCGGCACCTCCGACTATCCATTTAATTTTTCCCCAAAGATGTGGTTCTGGAAAAAAAGGGGCTAAACCAAGTGTTAGGCATAATAGTATGATTAGTTTCCAATTGTTTAACATTTCGGTATTATTAAATATTATCTATCAAAAATATGCTTATTGATTTAATTTTTAGAATAATGAATCGATAAGATAGTAAGTAACGTATGTATTTGTAGACTTACTTTATCTGTTTATTTGTTATTTAATCGAAAGTGTATTCCTAAGTGTTTGATATTTATTGACTTGAGATGTTGATTTGTTATTTTTGCATGGTATTTGTATAAGAGTTTATTATGAAAAAAATTATAAGTATTTGTTTAGTGTTAATTACTTATGTGAGTTTTGCGCAAGTTGGTATTGGTACTACTTCTCCAAGAGCTTCTTTAGAAATTTCTAATAGTGGTCAAGGCGGTGTTTTAATACCTCAATTTACTTTAACAGGAAACAATGACACTACAACTGTAGTAAATCCACAATCAGGTCCACTTGTTACAGGAACCTTAGTTTATAACACTACTGCAACAACAGGATTAAATGCCCTAGATCAAGGTTTTGTTTATTGGGATAACACTTTGGGAATTTGGGTAAATATTAATACTGATACTCAAGATCATGATTGGTATAAAGGTACTACTAACAACTTAGCTTTAGATATAACAGATGATATTTACACAGAAGGAAAAGTTGGTATTGGTAAAAATCCACCAAGTTATACATTAGATGTATTGTCTGAAGAAGGTTTAAGAGGAATAAATTTAGATCTTGGCGGATCTCAGGATGGAACTCTAACAGGAATGTGGAGTACATTTACAAACACAGGTGTTGGTTCTCACACTGCATATAAAACATCTATGAATGGTACTGGTAATGGAGCTCAAAATGGTTTTGTAGCTAATATAGTTGCAGCTAGTGCATCTGTTCAAGTAGGAACAAATAACTCTCTAAGTAATTCTGGTACAGGATCACAATATGGAACTAGAAATACTATTTCTGGAATTGGAAGCGGACAGCGTCGTGCAGTTTATAATATTGTTCAAGGTAGTAGTACTGCTAATCAATATGGTACTTGGAATACTGTAAATGTTGTTGGTGATAACTCTCATTTTGGAACATTCAACCAAATGGCAAATATTGGAAATGGTATTCATTACGGTACTTATAATTCCATGTCTGGTACAGGAACTGGTAAACAATATGGAGTTTATAATATACATGGAGGAGCAGGTACTGGCGAGAGAATAGGTATTTACAATATTGATGTAAACTCTGGCTCTGGAAGACATTATGGTGTTTTGACAGATTTGAGAGGTGATGGAACTGGAGAGATGATTGGTACTAGAAATAACATAAGGAATACAGGTAACAGTACTCATTATGGAGTTCGAAATGAATTACAAGGTGAAGGAACAGGTACTCATTATGGTACTTTTAATTTACTTTCCGGAGATGGAACTGGATCTCAAAGAGGAATAAATAATACTATAACTAACACTGGAGATAACACTCACTATGGAGTAAATAATACTGTTTCTGGGATTGGTTCAGGCTCACATTTTGGTGTTAATAATGTAGTAAATGGTCCTGGTACAGGGTCACATTATGGAACTAATAATCAAATAAGTAGTACTGGTAATGGTACAAAAATAGGAACCAATAATAATATTAATAATTCTGGTAATGGTAATCATTTTGGTTCTAAAAACTCTTTAGGGGGATCTGGTACAGGAAATAAATATGGAAGTCATAATGTTATTGACGCAAGTGTTGGTGGTACACATTATGGTATTTATTCTAAAGTAGAAAAAGTCGGGTCTTGGGCAGGATATTTTATTGGTAATACAAGGATTAGTGGAAATTTAGAAACTACAGGACAAATATCTGCAAATAATTATGTTTCCAATTCAGGTTCTTCTGGGTATGCCGATTATGTGTTTGAAAAATATTATGATGGTTTTTCAAAAATAAATAAGGATTATACTTTTCTAAGTATTGAAGATGCAGAAGCATTTGTGAAAGATAATGGTCATTTACCTGGTGTGACATCATATAAAGAAGTAAAATCTAATAATTATAATTTTAGTTTAAGTGATCTTTCTCTTTCTAGTTTAGAAAAGATTGAAGAGCAGTTTTTATATATAGTTGAACTTAAAAATAATATTAAAACTCAAAATGATAAAGTGAATTCTCAAGAAAAAGAATTAATTTCATTATCAATGAGAGTAGAAAAACAAGAAGAAGAATTACAAAAGTTAAAACAAATGATGCTTGATCTAAAACAAGAAAACTAATTAATCATTGAGGGTAGTTCTGAAATAAAAAAAGGCTCTAATAAATTTTAGAGCCTTTTTTTTTAATGTTATACAACTCCAACTTGAACCATACAATCACGCATCATTGCGTATGTACGTTCTATATCTGCATCAAGTCCAATTGAAAAACGTATTAACCCATCGCTTAATCCCATTTCTTTTTGTTCGTCTTCAGGTATTTCTGAAGATGTAGAACTTCCAGGAGCACTAAATAATGTTTTGTAGAAACCTAAACTCACGGCTAAATATCCTAAATTCTTTTCTTGCATTAATTCCATTAAGGCATTTGCCTTCTCTAAAGAACCTGCATCTATAGTTAGCATTCCACCATAACCATATTTATCATTCATCATTGAATTATAAAGCTCATGTCCTGGGTGAGATTTTAAACCTGGATACACAGTGCGCAATCCATCTTTTTCAAATTTTTCAGCTAAGTATAGTGCATTATGACTGTGTTGTTGCATTCTAATATGTAGAGTTCTTAAGTTTTTAAGAATACTTGCAGCTCGTAAACTATCCATTGAAGCTCCAAGTAGCATACAAGCACCATCATTAAC
Organism: Patiriisocius marinus; assembly: GCF_008974325.1. GTDB lineage: Bacteria > Bacteroidota > Bacteroidia > Flavobacteriales > Flavobacteriaceae > Patiriisocius > Patiriisocius marinus. Next base: position 131,529 of record NZ_BKCG01000003.1, read on the forward strand.
ATTACGAAGTGTATCAATTAATTCTTGGCTCCCACAAACAACACCACCCATAGTATCACTTGCACCATTAATAAACTTAGTTAAACTGTGCATTACAACATCTGCTCCTAATTTAGCTGGTGAAATAGTTAAAGGAGAAAAGGTATTATCAACTAATAATTGTAAGCCGTGTTTTTTAGCAATTTTAGCTAGCCCTGCTATATCAGCTATTTCTAATAATGGGTTAGAAACACATTCACAAAATATAATTTTAGTTTTAGGAGTGATGGCAGCTTCAACAGCTTCAAGTTTTGTGATATCAACAAATGACGTTTGAATATTTAATCTAGGAGTAAAATTTTTAAGAAAAGCATATGTACCACCATAGATTGTTCTACTAGAAACAACGTGATCACCAGCTTCACAAAACTGTAAAATAGTAGGAGTGATTGCACCCATACCACTTGCAGCAACATTTGCAGTTTCAGTTCCTTCCATTGCAGCTAGTGCTTCGCCTAAATAAAGGTTAGAAGGAGTAGAGTGACGAGAATATAAGTAACATCCATCTGCATTACCTTCAAAGGTATCAAACATAGTTTTTGCAGAAAGAAATGTGTATGTTGATGAATCAGAAATAGAAGGGTTAACACCTCCAAACTCTCCAAAATATTGAAGATCCTGAATATTATTTGCTGGTTTAAATTTTGTATCTTTCATAATAATTAAGGTAGTTTAGTGAAATTTTGTTAGTTTATATTATACACCAAAACTAAACAACCTTAGAAGATAAGTCACTACATTAAAGTTATTATAGTTAATTAAACTAATTTAAGGGAAAATGCCTGTAAATTAATAAGCTCAATAAATTATAATACTGTAGTTTTATGAAAAATTTTCTAAATGAAATTGGATTCTATCGATAAAGGATTATTGCGTTACCTACAAGAAGATGCAAAACAGACCAATAAAGAGCTTTCAGCAAAATTAAACTTGTCTGTTACAGCAGTTTATGAACGTATTAAAAAATTAGAACGATCTGGACTTATAAAACAATATGTTGCTATTCTAGACAAAAAGCAATTGTCGCTTGGTTTTATGGTTTTTTGCCACGTAAAACTAGCCCAACATACAGAAGCAAATATTACAGACTTTGAAGCTGAAGTTTCAAAACTTCCAGAGGTTTTGGAATGTTTTCATGTTAGTGGAGAATATGATTATTTGTTAAAAGTTGTGGTGGAAGATATGGATGCTTTTAGAACCTTTATGATTAACAAACTAACATCTTTAAATCATATAGGGAGTACACAGAGTTCATTTAATATTAGTGAAGTTAAAAATAGTACAGCAATAAGTATATGATAAAAAGTCGTGCGTTTTTAATTGGAGAGTTTTTATTGTTGTTTATTTTATTACCATTAAGCCTTACTGCACCTATGGCAATTTGGATAAAAGTTGCATTAGTGCTTTTAGGTTTTGGATATCTATTAATGGTACTTCGGAAATTTGAAAATTTAAAATTTCGGATTCATAAAAATTTAAATCGGGCATCTTTTTTTAAACGAATAGCAATTACTTTTACGACAATAATCATTTTAACGATATTATTCGTAAGGTATAAAGACCCATCTGCGTTATTTTATGTGCCTTTGAATAATCCTTTACTATTTGTAACAATCCTTTTGTTTTATAGTTTACTTTCAGTGTGGCCACAGGAGATAATATATAGAACATTTTTCTTTGAACGCTATGTTTCACTTTTTCAGTCAAAATTTACTTTAGTGGTAGTTAATGCAGTGGTATTTTCACTTGCACATCTTTTCTTCAAAAATATTCTAGTGATTATTTTAACTCTTATCGGAGGTATTTTATTTGGGTTAACTTATATAAAATACAAGAGTACCACACTGGTTTCTATAGAACACGCACTTTATGGAAATTGGCTATTTACAGTAGGAATGGGGGAGATGTTAGCATTTCCAGGGATGGAGAATAGTACTACGATGTAACATTAGATACTAATAGCCGTCATATTTACGTAATTATAAAATCTACTTAATGATCAAAAAGGCACTATTACTAGCACTTACGGCGACTTCAATTATTAGTTGTAAAAGTGTGGAGCGTTATAATGAAGAGGTTACCAAAAAGCATAGCGTAGTTGCTTTAAAAGAGGATGTAGCTAAAGCTTATTTCAAACTTCAGCAAAACCATCCTCGTCTATATCAATATATTTCTAAGGATGAATTAGACTATAAATTTGATAGTTTACAAAATACCATTAATGAACCCTTGACAAGTATGGAGCTTTATTTGAAATTAGCGCCCGTTGTTAAAACTGTTGGGCAAGGACATATTTCGGTAATTCCTCCACAAAAGAGAAGAACTAAAGAAGAACGTAAAGCTAATAAGAATAAAAAATTTGATTTTTTCACGAGCGAATTTCAATATGTTGATAATCACTTAATCCTTGCAAGAGCTACAAATGGAGATTCATTATTAGTAGGAAGCGAATTAATTTCACTAAATGGTGAGACACCACAGGAACTCATTAAAGATTATAATAAGAATGTAGCAAGTGATGGATATAACAAAACACTTTTTGAAAGCTTTGTAGGAAAACGATTTCAAAGATATTATGCAAGAGATAAAGGTTTTATAGATAGTTTAAATGTTACCTATAAATTGAAAGATTCTGTTTTTAACCGAAAGTACAATTGGATTGATAAAAAGGCTAAAAAAGATAGCACAAAGGTTGATTCACTTAAAATTTCGGCTTCGCCAAAAAGACTGACTAAAGTAGCACGAAAGGCGCTTAGGAAAAAGAATAAACAAAAAAGAAAGGATCGTTCTAAATACGGCTATATCCCGCAAATAAAAGCAAATACTAGAGAAATGACTTTTGTAGGGAAGGATAGTGTAACTGCTTATATGAAAATTAAAGGATTCACAAACGGAGATTATGAGGCATTTTATGAAGAGAGTTTTAAATTATTAGATAGTCTTCAAACAAAAGATTTAATTATTGATTTACGAGATAATGGTGGAGGTAGAATTGCCGAAATTAATGATCTTTATAGCTATCTCGCTCAAGAAGATTTTACTTTTATTAATGAAAGTGAAGTAACTACAAGAACTCCAATATTGAATATGTTTATGAGTAATGCTAAAAGTCCCGTATCTCAAGGTTTTGCAATATTATTCTCACCAATTATAGTTGCACACAACTTATTAAAAACAAAAAAACGTGATGGTAAATTATATTATAAATTTAGACAATCGAAAGTACAATCGCCTCACGAACAAAATTATAATGGAAATGTATATGTTTTAATAAATGGTAACTCATTTTCAGCATCATCTATATTATCTACAAATTTAAAGGCGACGAAAAGAGCAACATTAGTTGGTCAAGAAACTGGTGGTGCTTATAATGGTACTGTTGCGGGTTTATTTAAACCTTATAAGCTACCTACTTCTAAAATTATAATAAATATGGGGCTTATGCAGGTAGATGCACCTTATAAAGTTGAGCCTGATGGTTATGGGGTAACACCAGATATAGAAATTAATACAACACTCGCTGACTTGGAGTCTGGAAATGATCCAGTAATTAATTGGGTGCTTAACTCGATAGAGGAGAGAAAATAACATAATCTTAAATACTATTATTTCCTTGTTAATAGTAGAGTTTGTACCTTTGTCTTATACTTTAAACGCCCATTATTTTGGGTAATTTCAATTTTAAAAATACAATAGAGATGTCAAAATATGATGTAGCAGTAATAGGTTCAGGACCTGGAGGTTATGTAGCAGCAATACGTTGCGCACAATTGGGAATGAAAACAGCAATCATTGAAAAATATAATACTCTAGGTGGTACGTGTCTAAATGTTGGGTGTATACCTAGTAAAGCATTATTAGATTCATCACACCATTATGAAGATGCTATGAAGCATTTTGAAGAGCACGGTATTGAAATACCTGGTGATGTTAAAATCAACTTTGAAAAAATGATTTCTCGTAAAGCTAGTGTTGTTGATCAAACAACAAAAGGTATCGAGTTTTTAATGAGTAAAAATAAAATTGACGTTTTTACGGGAATGGGAAGCTTTATAGATGCAACTCATATTGAAATTAAAGGAGATAAGAACGAAACTATTGAAGCTACTAATACTATAATTGCAACAGGAAGTAAACCTTCTACATTGCCATTTATTACATTAGATAAAGAACGCGTTATAACATCAACTGAAGCTTTAAAGCTAAAGGAAATACCTAAACACATGATAGTGATAGGTGGTGGTGTAATTGGTCTAGAATTAGGTCAAGTGTATCGCAGACTAGGAGCAGAGGTTTCTGTTGTAGAATATATGGATCGTATTATACCTACAATGGATGGAGCTCAAAGTAAAGAGTTAATGAAAGTTATGAAAAAGCAAGGAGTAAAATTCTTCCTTTCTCATAAAGTTTCTGCAGTAGAAAGAAATAACGATGAAGTTACTGTAACTGCAACAAACAAGAAAAATGAGGAAGTAACTTTTTCTGGTGATTATTGTTTAGTATCGGTAGGTCGTAAGCCTTATACTGATGGTTTAAAAACTGAAAATGCAGGAGTAAAGGTTACTGAAAGAGGACAAATTGAAGTAAATAATCAATTACAAACTAACGTTTCTAATATTTATGCAATTGGTGATGTAATTAAAGGAGCTATGCTTGCTCACAAAGCAAGTGAAGAAGGTGTTCTTGTAGCCGAAATATTAGCAGGTCAAAAACCTCACATAGATTATAACTTAATTCCTGGCGTAGTTTACACTTGGCCAGAAGTTGCAAGTGTAGGTAAAACCGAAGAACAACTTAAAGAATCTAAAGTAGACTATAAATCTGGACAGTTTCCAATGCGTGCATTAGGTAGATCAAGAGCAAGTGGAGATACTGATGGATTCGTTAAAATACTAAGTGATTCTAAAACTGATGAAATTTTAGGGGTACATATGGTAGGTGCTCGTTGTGCAGATTTAATTGCTGAAATGGTAGTTGCAATGGAATTTAGAGCAAGTGCAGAAGATGTTGCTAGAATGAGCCACGCTCACCCTACATATGCTGAGGCAGTTAAAGAAGCAGCCCTAGCTGCAACTGGAGATAGAGCTTTACACGTATAAGAAACTTACGAAACACAATAAAGGCAAAAAGCTGAACAACGTTACGTTGTTCAGCTTTTTTTTTAAAACTTTTAAATAGTTCTACGCCTCAAAAAAAACTTTTATAAATTATTGTAAAATTGGGGTAATATTAAATTTGATACTTCCAGGGACGATAGTTGAGTTTGTAAAATTAGAAACTCTAACTTTTACTGTATTTGCTGCAGAAATATAACAACTCCACGTTAATCCGGCTGGTAAAACAGTTTCTGGGGCACAAGAACACGACATTCCTAATTGAGCTCCTGCAATATAAACTCCCCAAGAATCTACACTATTTTGAGCAGGGACATTATAATAGATATTAGCTGATGTTGTACTTGGACCAGAACTTGAACTAGAAGAACTTCCGTTAATTACACTTCGAGTACCTGAGTTATTGGTAAAGTATAGATTGGTACCGTCATATTCTAAAGCACCTCTTTCAGGTGTTGATAAAATTGAACCAGACGTTAATTTTATAGGTGCTGATTGAGCATTAGAACCACCAGCTCTCAAATGTAATGTTGCTGTAGGGTTAGATTCAGATATTCCTGTATTTCCATTATTTCTTACAACAATTCGTTCTTGCTGTGAAGTTGAACCTTGGGGTGTTGTATTAATGACAAAACGTGAAGGTGTACTTCCCGGTGTTGCAATTCCATCCATGTAAAACCTAAAACCACCATTTTCTCTAATTGTACTACCATCGTGGGTTTTTACAATAAAGGAACCTATTTCTCCATTTGCAGCTAGAGCAGAAGGGGATTCTAAAGTACCTCCAGTATTATAAAGTATAAAATTAGGAGGATTTGGATTGGCACTTGTAATTTGAAAGTCATTATCTCCAGGCCCTTTAAATTCAAAACGTTCAACTGGGTCATCTGTTCCAAAACCTATTCTACCATCGTTGGTTATTACCATGTCCGTTCCTGTTGCTTTTGCTCTTAAAGCATAAATTAAATCGTCCCCTGAAGGATTAACTCCTGGTTTCCATTCTTCGGCTCCAATAGGAACCCATTTTGGAGTAGATAAATTATTATCCCAATAATGAAATCCTCTAGAGTATCCAGGAATATCTTGAGTTAAAAATGCCATCATACCATCCTGATCTGAATTAGGTGATACAGATGGAAATTGACTTACGCGAGGTATTAGTATACCATCAGTGCTAGAAGGGGTAGTTGAACTCGATGCAGATATATCTAAAAGTGACTTAGGATCTGAATTGTTTACACCAACTTGTGCAATACTTGATAAAGTTATACAGAAAGTAGCAGCTATAGCTAATTTGATATTACTAAACATAATCATAGGTTTTATTATTGAAGTTTGGGACTTCAAGAGCAAAATTAATGCTAAACCATTGATTTAATTAATAATAGCTGATAATTCAAAACTGTATTCGTTTAAAAGTTGTATAAACTCGACAAGATGCTCATTGAGTAGGAATTCATTTACATTTTTTTTAAAAAATAGGTCAAAACACGTTTTTTTATCCTTAAAAGGTTCTGTTAAGAGTGTTTTTTTTGTTTTAATAGACTCATTTTGAGTAATTAACAAAAAAAAAGACATTATGAGAATTAATATGTATTTGAATTAATAATCTAATCTTTAACTACGTTAAGTTCATTTATGCTTTCTACTACTTGTGTTTTCCAATCTTCTTTTTGTATTTCCCAAGTAGCTATTGCTTCACTTGTCTCTAAATTAGATATATCTGCTTTTGTAGCTATGGAGTATCCTAAATATTTCTCGTTTGGTTCTTCTTCCATTATATAATTGTAAACATGATAGAGAGTACTTTTAACAGTAACATCACCTAAATAGGTTACTTTATCTGGATAGGTATCATATTCATAACCAACGGCATTATATAAACCTAATTGACAATACGATGTAGACTCTAAATATTCAATCGGAATTAACTTAGATTGATCAGTTGCAATAAGTGCTTCCATTACTTCAAACCTTGAATATAATCTGTGTAATTTATCTATTAAAACCTTTTCAGGAATGTCAATATTTAAGTTAATTGCTGTAATTAATGCTGTAGTTTGTACCCAGTTTTTTGGCTCTTGTCCTGTTGCTAATGTTAACAGCGTTTCAGTAGAAATAGGATCTTTAGAGGATTCCGCTTTTATAATGTTTACGTAATTATCAACCAATGTATAATTAATATATGGATATATTTTACGCTTTAAAGTATCTGCATATCTTTTAGAATCTTCGATAAAATGTTCTTTTAATTTCTTTTTAAATGATGGAATTTCATGACTATAAATACTGTCATTTAATATGTAATTTGAATACAACCTAACTAGTTTATCGCGATAAAGCTCATTGTCTAATAGACTGATTAGTTTATTTTCTTCATTTATTAAAAACTGTGCACTATCTGGTATGTACTCAAATACATCAAACGAAGAATCACTTGTTCTTGTAGGTGGGTTTGTTTGAATAAGCTCCATAAATAGTTGTTGTGAAGCAGGTTGCGTGAATGCTCCTAAAGTACTTAAGGCAGATATTTTCAAGTCATTATCAGATTCTTTATTATAAAATTCGACAATTTTTTTAGCTGAAATACTCATATCTAAAGTAGATAACTCATCTAAAATGCGATACTTAACTCCGAAATATTCTCCTTTATCCAAAAAGTTAGTGTCTAGATTATCGAGTAATATTTTATTATCAGCTTTATCAAAAACATAGTAATCAAAGGTTCCGGCTGCACGACTAAAAGTTATGGAGTCTTTAGATTTTAAATCTTTAAAAATATCTTTCGTTTTTGAAGCAGCGATATCAAACTTTTCTTTTGTCTTAAGAATTTTAAACGTGTTGAAAAACTTCTGTGAACGATCAATTTCACCTTCACCTAAATAACATAGAAGTGTAAATAAATTATCATTGTGTTGTAATACTAATAAGCTTTGTCTAACTAAAGTAATTTCGTTGAATATAGTTAATTGCTTTGCAGGTTGATTATTAATTATTACATTTTTAGAGTCAATTAAAGTATCTCCCCATTCCATTAGTTGTTCGGAATAATCATCAATATATTGTTGTTTAGAAACACTTTTAGCAAATTCTTTTAATTTCGTTTTTTGAAGTAAATATGCTCCACCAGAGGTAGGGTCTAATCCACTTAATATTTCAGTAAAAACAAATTCCGAATCATTATCATATTCACTTACCGAATCTCTTACAATTTCACTTGGAAATGAAATTTCATAGCTATTATCAATCTTTAAAGTTTCAGGAAAAGTAGGGTTTTCAAAAGGTTCTAATGTAAACGACTTTAGGTATCTATAATCCTTGCTAACTTCAACTCCTGGTTTAAGTGATTGTGATAATAATAAGTAAACTCTGTTACCTCTAAATATTATTGTACCGCGTGTGTGGTACTTATCTGAAAGTAACACTTCGTAGTTTATTATTTTATTTCCATCGATGGTTTCTTCAGTAGGTTCTCCAATTATGGTTCCTTTTTGATTAAAATAATTATCGAATTCTTGTTTAAAAAGCGATTCGTCTTGAAGATAATAGCCATTGGGTTGATCATTATAACGAAACAAGTTGAAAATACTTTTTTCAGTATCCAAAACCGTAAATATTTTGAGATCATATTCTACAGAAGGATCATCTGGGCTAGGAGTAGTCTGGGAGATATCCTTAGTGTCTCCAGGAACTTCTATGCTAAAAGCTCCTAATTTATCTGTGTGTACTTTCCAATTTACAGCAGGCAGTTCTGGTTCAAAAACTTCAACCGAATCAAAAAAAGCATCTACATAAGTAGACTCAATTTCCTTAGCCTCTCCATCTACATTAAAAACATAGAGATAGCGGCCATTATAATAAATTTGCATTCTATTGTTTTTCCCTTCAGTTTTTGCTATTACTTGAGTAACATCAAAACCTTTGTTTTTAAAAGTTTTTCTTGATATGAGAGTTACATGTTCTTTTAACAATTGGTTTTTTATCAACTCATCAACAATTTTGTATCCTTCAGGATATGTTGCTTGGCTAGTATCGAAAGCAAAATATGAAAACTCACTTCCAGAAAGTAAGTCAATTGAAGTAATCATATTTTTTCCTTTTCCCATTGGTATTTCCGATCCTTTTGTTGGCATTTTTAAGGAATATCCTAGAGTTCGGTCTTCGTGTAAAATCCATTTTTCTACTTTAGGAATAAGTTCGAATGTAGAATTGTCTTTTTCAAAAGTTGCAGGAACCTGAGTTACGGTAAATCCTTTTTTTCTCAATAAGTTAATTACACCATTATCACCAGGTAAATGAGCAGCTCCCACAGCAGAGAATAGACTTTTAGTATTCATAATTGAATCCATACTTTTCACCATTTTATTATTACGCGATAGCATAACTGGATCGTTAGTATCATATTTCTGAATGTAATTCTGTATTAGTTTTAAGTCTCCTTGATAGTAAAGAGATGTCATTTCTTCGAGCGTTTTATCTTGTTCTTCTTGATCGTTTTCTATTAAATATAGAACACCATCTCTCAGTTCATCATCAGTTATATCCTCAATATTTGGAAACTGATCAGTTAACTCTTCTAAGCCAGTAATTTCTTTATCATAGTTATAGGCAATGCTATATAAAAATGCATCTAGGAAAGTACGTCTATCATTAGGTCTATCAATTTCTTTAGTCAACATCGATTCAATCATAAAAGGATGTTGTAGAGGAAAACTATCTAAATCAACTTCATTAATTTCATAAAAACGCTCCTTCAATTTCTTATACTCTTCTTTTGAAAGTACTTCTTTATAAGCATTTTTATAATCTGAATTTAAGAAAGTGCCAATTAATGCGTCCGATACAATTTCGGGATTAATTTCAAGGGCAAATACATTGGTGCTTTTAATTGCAGGAATGAGGGCATCTGGAAATTGAAAAGCTCTATTATCTTTGATGTGCATAGTCCCAAAAAGATATGATTTTTGCGAACTATTGTTTTTTGATATTTCCCATAACAATTGATAATTTGGTCGTTCCTGACCAAATGTGAAATAACTTATAAAAAGGACAAGCAGACTTAGGATGTATTTCTTTCTCATCCTTGAAAAATACTAAAATGACAGGAATTATTTCCTCTAAATTAATAAGTTAACTAATTAATTTTTTTGATTATAAAATCAACAACTTCCTAAATTGATGTGTCTTTTGTTTAGCAATGTCTGTAAGTTGTTACATTTCAGACTTTAATATGGAGATTGTTTGGATTTATTGTGATTTATAAGAAATTTTAATGAATTATAATCTGGTCAATTAATTAGCATCTTATTCTAATTGTAAAATTTAAATCATTCAATTAATTAGTATTTTAGCTTTCTAATAAACATCTATTTTTTGAGAGCTTATAAAACCATTTCCATTAAATTAAACTCAGCCTTAATTGAACGCATACTACAATGGGCGCAACAATTTGAAGAAGTGATTTGGTTAGATTCTAACAGTCACAATCAAAAACATAGTAACTATAATGCCATATTAGCGGTTGATGCGCTTACGGTATTAAAAACCGATGCCCATCAAGCTTTCGAACAATTAGATGAATATCAACGACTCACTAACGATTGGATATTTGGCTACCTTAGTTATGATTTAAAAAATGATGTAGAGCTATTAACTTCTAAGAATGCTGATGGCGTAGCATTTCCAGAGTTGTATTTTTTTCAGCCTAAAAAAATCTTTCTATTTTCTGAAAATGAAGTTACGCTTCAGTATATGAATATGGTTGATGATGAATTAGAAAGTGATTGGGAAGAAATTTTAAATATAGAAATTGAAAAAGCAGTTGTAAATGATGATAAAGTAAAAATTCGATTACGTACAAGTAAAGATTCCTATTACGAAAAAATTGAAGGAATATTAAATCACATTAACCGTGGTGATATTTATGAAGCTAATTTCTGCCAAGAATTCTTCGCAGAGAATACCAGTATCAACCCGTTGAAATCATTTCTTCATTTAAATGAAATTTCTAGACCACCATTTGCCACTTTTTTAAAGCTAGAATCTAATTATGCCTTATCAGCTTCTCCGGAGCGATATATTAAAAAAGTAGGTTCAAAATTAATTTCACAACCCATAAAAGGTACTGCTAAAAGAGCAGCAACCTTAGAAGAGGATGAGTTGTTAAAACAGCAATTAGAGCAAGACCCAAAAGAGCGAAGCGAAAATATAATGATAACAGATCTTGTTAGAAACGACCTTTCTAAAATTGCAGCTAAAGGTTCTGTAACTGTTGAGGAGCTTTGTGGTATTTACACATTTGACCAAGTACATCAAATGATATCAACAATTACCTGTGAGGTTCCTGCTTCAATCTCACCAGCAACCATATTAAAAAATACTTTCCCGATGGGAAGCATGACTGGTGCTCCTAAAGTAAGAGCAATGCAATTAATTGAAGAATTTGAAGATGCTAAACGTGGTATATATAGTGGAGCAATAGGGTATATTTCGCCAGAAAATGACTTTGATTTTAATGTCGTTATTCGCAGTATTTTATACAATGAACTAAAAAAATACGTTAGCTTTTCAGTAGGAGGAGCGATAACTGCATTATCAACTGCTGAAGGAGAATATGCTGAGTGTTTACTAAAAGCTAAAGCTATGCGAGAAGTGCTTGAAAACGCTTAGCTTTACATATTGTTATCGTTGTAAAAAACGAAATTTTAAAACGAACAACCATTGATCAATCAATTTCAATCTCACCTTTCAAAGACATTTCCAGATTTAAAAAATCAGAAAATCCTTCTTGCTTTTAGTGGAGGATTAGATAGTACAGTTTTACTAACCTTATTACATCAATTAGGGTATAATGTTGCTGCAGCACATTGTAATTTTTCCTTACGAAATATGGAGAGTGACGAGGATGAAATATTTGTAAAAACCTATTGTAAAAAACTAGGGATCCCAATTTACATTGAAACTTTCGACACTAAAACATTTGCAAACGACCAAAAGCAATCAACACAAATGGCAGCCCGAACATTGCGCTACACTTGGTTTGAAGAGTTAATGGAAAAAGAAAGTTTTGATGTTTTAGCAACTGCTCATCACGCAGATGATGATCTTGAAACGTTTTTAATTAATCTTTCAAGAGGTACAGGATTGCGTGGTCTAATAGGTATTCCAGAAACTAATAATCGCATAATTAGACCATTACTACCTTTTTCTAGAGCCGAAATTTTAAGTTGGGCAAAAATAGAGCAACTTCATTGGAGAGAAGACAGTAGTAATAGTTCAAGGGCTTATACAAGAAACCAACTTAGATTAGATGTAATACCTAATTTAAAGAAAAGTAAAAAGCGTTTTTTAGAAAGTTTTAAAACGACTAAAGAGCATTTGATTAAATCTCAAGCTTTAGTAGAAGACTATTTAAGTCTTGTCTATAATTTAATAATCACCCAACGAGAAGATGGTTATCAAATTTCAATAGATAAGCTAAAAGAGTTACCAAACACAGAGGCGCTTTTATATGAATTATTAGCTCCTTTTGGTTTTACAGATCATAAAGCGGTGTTAGATATATTAAATGCGCAAGCTGGTAAGTATGTTATTTCTCCTTCTCATAGATTATTGAAGGATAGAAACAGCCTTATTTTAACCGAAAATGTAATAAAAGAGCCAAATAAATGTCATTGGATTAAAAAAAATCAAAAAAATATCAACAATCCATTAAATATTTCTCTTACTCCTACCAATAAAATGGGGCTTACTAATCTATCTACTATTTACGTAGATAGTGAATACTTAACATTTCCGCTTTGCGTTAGAAAATGGCAACAAGGCGACGTTTTTCAACCGTTTGGGATGAAAGGAAATAAGAAACTAAGTAAGTTTTTTAAAGATGAAAAGCTATCTTTAGCAGCGAAAGAAGCACTCTGGATCTTAACTAGTGATGATAAAATAGTTTGGGTTATTGGTTATAGAGCAGATGATCGTTTTAAAGTTAGTGAAAAAACAAAAAGCATATTAAAAATTAAAATTTCAGAATAGAATGAGAAAATTTCTTGCCACCCTTTTAGTTTTAGTAATTTCATTTTCGGCTTATAGTCAAATACTAGAACCTGTAAAATGGAAAAATGAAGTAAAGAAAACGGGAGATGACACCTACGATGTCATTTTTAATGCCTCTATTCAAGAAAACTGGCACCTTTATAGTATTGAGTTACCAGAAGGTGGCCCATTCGCTACAGCTTTTGATTTTGAAAACGAAGAAAATAAATTTGAGTTGATTGGTAGCGTTACGGAAAGTGAACCACATTCTGGTTTTGATCCTATTTTTGAGATGGATGTCTCGTATCACGATATTTCAGCAACTTTTATTCAAAAAATTAAAGTACTTGACCCATCATTAGATAAACTTACGGGAGATTTAATTTTCCAAACTTGTGATGATGAGAAGTGTATTTTCCCAATGGAAACTTTTGAGATTGCTATGCCAGGAGCAAAAGCTAGTGCAGCAGATGCGGATGCTAACAGTGGTGGGGATAGCGATGATGACGAAGGAAACTCTAGAGGAATGTGGACAATATTTATTTTAGCATTTTTCTCAGGTTTTGCAGCATTATTAACACCTTGTGTGTTCCCAATGATTCCTTTAACGGTGAGTTTCTTTACTAAACAAAGTAAAAGCAAAGCAGCTGGGATTAAAAATGCAATTCTTTATGGAATATTCATCATTGTTATATACGTATTATTAGGAACCGTTGTTACTTGGGTTTTTGGAGCCGATGCTTTAAATGCATTATCTACTAACGTTTGGTTCAATATCATTTTCTTTATTTTATTAGTTGTATTTGCAATGTCATTTTTAGGAGCTTTTGAGATTGTATTACCACAATCATGGGCAAATAAAGTTGATAGTAAAGCAGACAAAGGTGGTATTGCAGGAATTTTCTTTATGGCATTAGCCTTAGCAATTGTATCGTTTTCTTGTACTGGACCAATTGTAGGTACTTTATTAGTAGAAGCAGCATCTAACGGAGGTTTAGCGCCAATTATTGGGATGCTAGGATTCTCATTAGCAATTGCATTGCCTTTTGCATTATTTGCTATGTTCCCAGGATGGTTAAACTCATTACCAAAGAGTGGTGGATGGTTAAATACTGTGAAAGTTGTACTAGGATTTTTAGAATTGGCTTTAGCATTCAAATTTTTATCGCAAGCAGATTTAGTTTTACAATTACATTGGTTGGAACGTGAAGTTTTTATAGCAATATGGATTGCAGTATTTGGTACTTTAGCATTGTACTTATTTGGAAAAATTAAATTACCACACGATTCTCCTTTACAGTTTATATCTGTAGGTAGATTAATGTTAGGTCTTGTAGTATTATCATTTACAGTGTATTTAATTCCTGGTTTATGGGGAGCACCTTTAAATTTAATAAGCGCATTTCCGCCGCCACAAGAATATAGTGAATCGCCTTATGGAGTAGGATACTCTAAACTAGGAGGTGGTGTAGCTGCAGACCATTCTAGTTTACCAGATGGAGGTCATTTAATGGCACCACATGATATTTTACATTTCTATGATTATGACAAAGGAGTAGCATACGCTAAAGAGGTTGGAAAACCTGTTATGATTGATTTTACAGGATATGCTTGTGTAAATTGTCGTAAGATGGAACAAAACGTATGGACTAAAGGAGATATTCTTTCAATACTTAAAAATGAAGTAGTACTTATTTCATTGTATGTTGATGAAAAGAAAGAACTTCCAGAAAGTGAAAAATATACAAGTGAAGAAACAGGTAAAAAAATTAAAACCTATGGTAACAAATGGAGTGATTTTCAAATAACTCGTTATAAAGCTAACGCGCAACCTTATTACGTATTAATGGGGCACGATGAAAGTAATCTTGTGAAACCTGTGGGGTATACACCAGACGTAGAGGAATATCAAAACTGGTTACGTGAAGGGATAAAAGCTTTCAAATAATTATTAAGATCTTAACTTAAAAATGCCTGTATTTAAATACAGGCATTTTTTATGTATATAAAAAATAGAGCGTTACATGTCGATGTAACGCTCTTAACAAACCTAACTTAGTAAATTATTTGATGTATTTAGAAATGACTTTTTATCCCCACAAAAAATCACTCAACATACAACATTCACTAATTCATTCCTCAAAAGTATAGCATTAGTCTATCTACTACAATAGGTATTTACACGTATTTTAATACGTATTACCCATTAAATATACTGATAACTAGTTTATTAATAGTGGTCATATTAACAAAATATTAGTGTGAAACTTGACTAGTTATTAAAAATCTAGCCTTAATTTTATAGCATAAATATTTTCTATGCGAATTTTAAGTTTAATTTTCAGTATCTTTTTTTTAATCAGTTGTTCAAATAACATTAGTGAATCTTTAAATAATTCCTCCAAAGAGACTAAAAAGACTTTTAAACCTGAAACTATCCCTTCTACTAAAATTATAAATGAAAATATAGCTGGTTCTATTGATAGGTATGATTCATTTCCTTCAAGTTTTATAAAACCTCGTACAATAGATGTTTGGTTACCTGAAGGTTATTCTCCTAAAAAGAAATATTCCGTTTTATATATGAATGATGGTCAGGATTTATTTGATCCTTCAGTAGATACGAGAAAACCAGAAATGGAAATTGACGAAACTATTACTAGACTTGTAGCTGAAGGAAAAATTAAAAACACGATTGCTGTAGGGATATATAATATTGCTAGCGATAGGAGCGAAGACTACCTTCCGCAGAAACCAATTGATAACTTACCTACAAAAACTAGAGACTCAATGCTCAAAATAGTAAGAGCTTTTGATAAAACATTTGAAATCAATTCAGATAACTATTTAAAGTTTATTACAACTGAAGTAAAACCATATATAGACGCAACTTACAGCACTCAAACTGATATAAATAATACGTATATAGCTGGCGCAAGTATGGGTGGTTTAATATCCATGTATGCTGTTTGCGAATATCCTGAAACTTTTGGTGGAGCTATAGGAATGAGCACACATTGGGTAGGAGCAATACCAACACCAGGAAACCCTTTGCCAGAACAGTTTTTTAATTATATGAAAGTCAATTTACCCTCACCAACGTCACATAAATTCTATTTTGATTTTGGAACTAATGGGCTAGATCGGTTTTATACTCAATATGAAGATGAAGTAAATGAAGTTTTTACTAACAATGGGTATACTGATGAATCACATTTCAGAAACTTAAAATTTGAGGAAGGCAATCATAATGTAGAATCTTGGATGCCTCGCTTTCCAGATGCATTAGAAATGATGTTAGGGAAATAGTCTTTCAATACTTCTTCGGAAATATTACTTGTTTAAAACCTGCACATCCTTAAAATGGAGGTTATTATTTAGGAATAACAAAGCGATATTTATTGATAATTTTTCAATAAAAATGATGCAATATTTATTGATTTAATATTTCAGCATTAAATATTTGATATAAATTCTGTAAAATATCAATTAATTTGATTGCGATTCTTTCTCAAGAGTACAAATTACACACTACAATTAACTAAAATTTCGATTTATTACTATTTCGAAAACGATTTCGTCTTAAAAAAGGGCAATTGCTAATCAAGTTTATTTGTCATTATATTTTAACAAACTATCTTTACTACAATGAAATCCACAATTAAAAAAATAGCTGTTTTAACTAGCGGAGGAGATGCTCCAGGAATGAATGCAGCAATAAGAGCCGTGGTTAGATCATGTGCTTACCATAATTTAGAATGTATTGGCGTTTATAGAGGTTATGAAGGTTTAATAGAAGGAGATTTTAAAGAACTCGATGCTCGTTCTGTAAAAAACATAATCAATCGTGGTGGTACATTTCTGAAATCTGCAAGATCTGATGGTTTTCGCACCAAAGAAGGAAGAGCTGAAGCTTTTAAACAATTAAAGAATGCGAATATTGATGCCTTAGTAACAATAGGTGGAGATGGAACATTTAAAGGAGCAATTGTTTTTAATGAAGAGTTTGATTTTCCTATAGTTGGATTACCAGGAACTATTGATAATGATATAAATGGTACAGATTTTACAATAGGCTATGATACAGCTTTAAACACCGTTGTTGAAGCAATTGATAAAATAAGAGATACCGCTAATTCTCACAATAGACTTTTCTTAGTCGAAGTAATGGGAAGAGATGCTGGAGACATTGCCATAAATGCTGGAATAGGTGCAGGTGCTGAAGAGATTTTAATTCCAGAACAAAATATGGGGAGAGATCGATTAGTTGCTTCATTAAAGCGAAGTAAACTTTCTGGTAAATCATCAAGTATTGTAGTCGTATCAGAAGGAGATCAAATAGGAAAAAATATATTTGGTCTTGCCGAATATATCCGAGAGAATTTAGAAGACTATGAATGTAAGGTAACAGTATTAGGCCATATTCAACGTGGAGGAGCTCCAAGTTGTTATGATCGTGTACTTGCAAGTAGACTTGGTGTAGGTGCCGTTGATGCCCTCTTAAACGGTGAGCGAGACGTTATGATTGGTATTGTACACAATAAAGTAGTGTCTGTTGATTTTGTTGAATCTCTCAAAGGAGCTAATAATATTGACGAAGACTTAATACGAGTAGCAGATATTACTTCAATTTAGAAATTTAATAAAATATAAAATACACACTTTAATAAGGATTGAATATGACAAAAATAGGAATAAACGGTTTTGGCCGTATTGGTAGAATAGCATTTAGAATAGCATCACAAAATCCAAAAGTTGAAGTAGTAGCTGTAAACGATTTACTTGACGTAGACCACTTAGCTTATTTATTAGAATATGATTCAGTTCACGGTAAATATCCCGGAACTGTGGAGGTTAAGGATGGTCAATTAGTTGTAGATGGAAGAGCCATTAGAGTTACAGCAGAACGTGATCCTGAAAATTTGAAATGGGGAGAGGTAAATGCTGAGATTGTTTTAGATTGTACAGGAATATTTACAGACTTAGATAACGCACAAGCACACATTACAGCTGGTGCAAAGAAAGTTGTTATCTCTGCACCTTCTAAAACAGCACCAATGTTTGTAATGGGTGTAAATCATTTAGATGTAAAACCAACAGATACAATTGTATCTAATGCTAGTTGTACAACTAACTGCTTAGCTCCATTAGCTAAAATTATTGATGATAATCTAGGTATTGTTGAAGGATTAATGACAACAGTACACGCATTAACTGCAACACAGTCTACAGTTGATCAACCATCAAGAAAAAACTACAGACTAGGTAGAAGTGGAGTTGCTAACATTATCCCTACTTCAACAGGTGCTGCTGTTGCTGTTACTAAAGTTATACCTGCATTAGAAGGGAAACTTACCGGAATGGCATTTAGAGTTCCTACTGTTGATGTATCTGTAGTAGATTTAACAGTACGAACAAAAAAATCGGCTACTGAAGAAGAAGTAAAACAGCTATTTAAAGATGCAGCAAATGGTGCCTACAAAGGAATTGTTAGTTATACAGATGAGCCTGTAGTTTCTATGGATTTTCGAAGTGACTCACATACCTGTAACTTTGATGCAGAAGCAGGGATTGCCCTCAATGACAATTTCTTCAAATTAATAGCTTGGTATGACAATGAATATGGTTATTCAGCTAAATTAGTTGATTTAACATTACACATTGCTTCTTTATAAATTTCAACAAAATAAATGATATTAATAACTGATGGAGGTTCTACAAAATGCGATTGGATATTACTAGATGAATCAGGTAATGTTATGCTTCGCACTAGAACCTTAGGTCTTAATCCTGCGGTAATTAGTGAAGATGAACTAAAGTTTAGGATTAAGGATAGTGAAGCCTTAAGAGCACTTTTTGATAAAGTAAAAATAGTTGATTTTTATGGTGCAGGTTGTGGAACAAAAACTCCAACCGAACTTCTTAAAAAAGTAATTAAATCATTATTTATAAATGCAGCCGTAACAGTTAGTGAAGATACTGTTGCGGCTGTTTATGCTGCTACCCAAGAACCAGGGGTTATTTGTATTTTAGGAACTGGATCTAATAGTTGTTACTTTGATGGAACTGAAATTCATAAATCAGTGGAGTCTTTAGGATATATATTGATGGATGAAGCAAGTGGTAATTATTACGGAAAACGCCTCATTAGAGACTATTTCTACAATAAAATGCCTGCAGTATTAGCAAAGGAATTTGAGAATAGATTTGATTTAAATGCAGATACTATTAAAGAAAATGTATACAAAAAGGCAAATCCTAATATGTACTTAGCTAGCTTTGCTGAGTTCATTTTTAATCCTGGACAAAACAGACCAGAAAACGTGATGGAAATAAATGGTTATTTTTACGCGTTAATAAGCGAAGGAATAAATAAATTTATAGAACGTAGAATACTTTGTTTCAAAGAAGCACAACATGTACCTATCCATTTTATAGGTAGTATTGCTCATTTTAGTGAAGATATTATTCGCGATTGTATGAAACCATATCACATAGAATTAGGACACATAATTCGCCGCCCCATTGATGGATTAATTGAATATTACAAACAAAAAAGGTTGTAATTAACGAAAAACTACAAATTAATAATATGCCTTTACCTAAAATAAATCCAACAAAAACTGATTCTTGGGAAAAACTCAAATTACATTTTGAGCAATTGAAAGATGTGAAAATGCAGGACTTATTTTCTTCTGAAACTTTAAGGAATGAAAATTTCAGAATTAACTGGGAAGATTTTGATGTAGATTTCTCAAAAAATAGAATTACTTCTGAAACGCTAAATTTATTATACAATCTTGCTAAAGAATGTGAATTAACCAGCGCAATAAATGCTCAATTTGCAGGGGAACATATAAACGAAACAGAAGATCGAGCTGTACACCATACAGCACTTAGAGATTTTGAAAATCTAAAACCTGAAGTCGCCACTACCTTGAAACAGATGAAAAGATTTTCTAGTGAGGTGATTTCTGGAGAATGGAAAGGATACACAGGTAAAGCAATTTCAACCATAGTTAATATTGGAATAGGCGGGAGTGATCTAGGTCCAGCAATGGCTACTGAAGCACTTAAATTTTATCAGAATCATTTAGAAGTTATTTATATATCTAATGTTGATGGAGATCACGTGATGGAAACATTGAAGCCTCTAGATATAGAGACTACACTTTTTATTATTGTCTCTAAGACTTTTACAACGCAAGAAACATTATCTAATGCTACAACCATTAGAAAAATTTTTTTGAAAGATGCTTCGGAAACTGATATCGCTCAACATTTTGTAGCTGTTTCTACAAATCTTGATGCTGTTAAAGCATTTGGAATTTCCGCTGAAAATACATTCACATTGTGGGACTGGGTAGGAGGTAGATTCTCTTTGTGGAGTGCCGTTGGACTTTCAACTTGCTGCGCTGTTGGATATGATAATTTTAAAGAATTATTAGAAGGTGCTAACGAAATGGATGTCCATTTTAAAGAAACACCATTCACAAAAAACATTCCGGTTACCTTAGCTTTAATATCAATTTGGTATAATAACTTTTTCAATTCCGAAACGGAAGCAGTACTTCCATATTCTCAATATTTATCTAAATATATTGACTATTTACAACAAGCTGTAATGGAAAGTAACGGTAAATCTGTTGATAGAAATGGTGATTTTATTGAATATCAAACAGGAACTATAGTATGGGGAAGTACAGGAACTAATGTGCAACATGCATTTATGCAATTAATACACCAAGGAACTAAATTAATACCTTGCGATTTTATATGTTATACGGAATCTCTTCACAAACTTAAGGATCACCAACAAAAATTATTAGCTAACTGTTACGCTCAAACTGAAGCATTAATGCAAGGAACTTATGGTGAAATTGTAAAAAACAATTTTAAAAATTTTGATGGTAATAAACCTTCAAATCTTATGGAAATTAAAAAACTAACACCAAAAAGTTTAGGAAAACTAATAGCGCTCTATGAACATAAACTTTTTGTTCAAGGAATTATCTGGAATATCTTCAGTTATGACCAGTGGGGTGTAGAATTAGGAAAAAAACTTGCCGTAAAACGCTTACAATAAGTTAGTTTAAACGTATTTTTCAGATAAAACTTTTATTGATTTAAGTTTATTTACAATTATGATATTTACTCTAAACGGGAGAGATATCTGTTAACTAACTAAATTAAACCTAATATTTATATCATGTTAACAATATACAGCTGTTGTTTTTTGTAAATTGCAATTGAATATAACTTATTTTATCTATGAAAAAGAACTCACTCTTTTCTGCTGGAATAGCACTTTTATTTGCTACTGCAGGATTTTCTCAAACACCTCAGCAACAGGCTGAAATAACAAAAGATTACGATCAAGTAAAACTAGCACAGTTAGAAGCTAAACTATTTGCAGAATTTCAGTCCAATCAAGATGAAGCTATACGTTTAGCTGCAATTAATGGATGGGAAACATCTATAGAACTAGATAATGGAGGACAAGCCTTATTAGTAGGTGTGTTTTCTGACGGAACACCTAAATATTATACTACAGATAATCGCGAAGCAGGTATTACTACAAGAACCGATAGAGTTCATACAGGTGGTTCTGCAGGGTTAGATCTTAATGGTGAAGGTATGATTGCCGGTATATGGGATGGTGGACGTGTACGCGGAACACATAATCTATTAACCGATAGAATAACACAACTTGATAATCCTAACTCAATTAGTAATCATTCTACTCACGTTGCAGGTACAATGATTGGTAACGGCGATGAATTTGCAGGTGCAGTTAAAGGTATGGCACATATGGCTACATTATTAGCTCACGACTTCGCTAATGATACTCCAGAAATGGTTGCAGCAGCAGCTAATGGATTATTAGTTTCTAATCATAGTTACGGTATCCCAGCTGATAATGTTCCTCTTTGGTATTTAGGGTACTATGATAATGAAGCTCGTAATATGGACGCCATTATTTATAACGCTCCCTATTATTTACCAATCTGTTCAGCAGGAAATGACAGGCAATCTGGAGCAAATACTGCAGATGGAGGTTACGATTATATTACTGATAGAAGTGTAGCTAAAAACAACATTGTTGTTGCGGCTGTAAACGAATTATTAAACTATACAGATGCATCAGATGTAACAATGTCTAGCTTTAGTAGCTGGGGACCTACAGATGATGGTCGTATTAAACCAGATATTTCAGCAAAAGGTGTTAACATGACATCTTCAAATGGTACTAGTGATAGTTCTTATACAGTTATGAGTGGTACTTCAATGGCAACTCCTAATGTTTCAGGAAGCTTATTACTTTTACAAGAACACTATAATAATATTAATAGTGAATTTATGTTAGCCTCTACTTTAAGAGCTATAGCATTACACACTGCAGATGAAGCTGGTAACAACCCAGGGCCAGATTATCGTTTTGGATGGGGATTATTAAACACTGAACGAGCTGCACAAGTAATAACAGACAACGGCGGAACATCGCGTATTGAAGAAGCTAATATAGTAGCAGGTGGAGCATATACTTTCACTTTTCAAGCTGATGGAACTAATGAAGTTTCAGCTACACTAGCTTGGACTGACCCAGCGGGTAATTTACTTCCAGGTGGAAATGAAGATGTAGCTACACCAAGCTTAATAAATGATCTTGATTTGAGAATATCACAAGATGGTGGAACAACTTGGATGCCTTGGATTTTAGATGTTTCGACTCCAACTGCAGCTGCTACATTAGGAGATAATGTTGTAGATAATGTTGAAAAAATTGAAATGGGTGTGGTTCCTGCAGGAGAATATATAGTTCGTGTTTCACATAAAGGAGAAGAACTAATTGGTGATGAACAAGCTTTCTCATTAGTTATTACTGGAATTGCTGATGAAACTTTCTTTGTTTCTACTGAAGAAGCTAACGTAACAGCTTGTGAAGGATCTAATGAAGTTTCTTTTGAAATGGACGTTGATTTTGACGCTGGTTTAGAAGCAAATGTAGATTTTACTGTAACAGAAAATACTACTGGTTTAGTAGCAACTGTAACACCATCTTCGATTGCAGCAAATGGAACAGTAACAGTTACAATTGATGATGTTTCTACATTGGCATTAGGTAATTATTTACTTGAAGTTACTGCAACTGGAGCTTCGGAAACAATTATTACTTATATTTCATTAACTATCGTAGATGAAATTCCAATTAGTGAAGTTATTCTTGATGACCCTAATAACAATGCTGGAAATCGACCAGTAGATGGATTAGATTTTGTTTGGGAAGCTGCTACTAACGTAACGTTAGGTTATAGTTTAGAATTAGCATTAGATGAAAATTTCACAAATATCGTACAAACAGTTGATACGCCAGATTTGACAACTAATATTGCTGGACTTGAATTTGACACTCAATATTTTTGGAGAGTGAAAGCTGCTAATGACTGTAACGAAGGAGATTACTCTCAAGTAAGAAACTTTACAACAGAGGAGTTAGTTGGTTTTGAAGATAATGCAATAGTAGATTTACTTGCGTATCCAAACCCTACACAAAATATATTATTTATTGAAGCAGGAGTAGAGCTGTCTCAAGTTACAATCTATACAGTATTGGGTCAACAAGTATTACAACAAGAATTAAACAAAACTAGCGGTACCGTAGATATGTCAAGCTTAACAGCAGGAACATACTTCGTAAAAGTTAGTTCAGCTACTAATAACTCCGTTTTACAGGTTATTAAACAATAATCAAACATTAATATTTGCAAGCCGCTATCATAATTTTGATAGCGGCTTTTTTTTGTTATCTTTCAAGCACTTAAGCTCCCCAAGCATAGTAAAACAAACCAATATGCTAACTAAAGTTTACGGTAGTGCCGTATTTGGAGTAGAAGCCACAACTATAACCGTTGAAGTTAATGTAGCTAATGGAATAGGATATCATCTTGTAGGGCTTCCAGACAATGCTATTAAAGAAAGTAATTACCGTATCGCTGCAGCTTTGCAGAATAACGGATACAAAATTCCAGGTAAAAAATTAATCCTTAATATGTCTCCAGCAGATCTTCGAAAAGAAGGTTCAGCTTATGATCTTACTCTAGCAATGGGAATTCTCATTGCTACAGAACAAATTGAAGAGAAACATCCATTAAATAATTATATTATCATGGGAGAACTATCACTTGACGGTAGTTTGCAACCTATTAAAGGGGCTTTACCTATTGCAATTAAAGCACAAGAAGAAGGTTTTAAAGGCTTTATTCTTCCAAAACAAAATGCTAAAGAAGCAGCTATTGTTGAAGGTTTAAATGTCTACGGAATTGAAAAAATTAGCCAAGTAATCGATTTTTTTAATGCTGAAATTCCACTTGAACAAACCATAGTTGATCTAGAAGCTGAATTCTACGAACACCTTTCAAACCCCGAATTTGATTTTGCTGATGTTAAAGGACAGGAATCTATAAAACGCTGTATGGAAATTGCAGCAGCTGGTGGACATAATATTATTTTAATAGGACCCCCAGGTTCAGGTAAAACAATGTTAGCTAAAAGACTTCCTAGTATATTACCTCCAATGACTTTACAAGAATCTCTTGAAACAACTAAAATACATAGTGTTGCAGGACGCACATTAGAAAAAGCTGGAATTATGACCGCTAGACCATTTAGAAGTCCGCATCATACAATTTCAGATGTAGCATTAGTGGGAGGTGGTCAATACCCACAACCCGGCGAAATCTCTTTAGCACATAATGGTGTATTGTTTTTAGACGAATTACCAGAATTTAAACGCGGTGTACTCGAAGTAATGCGGCAACCCCTAGAAGATAGAGATGTAACAATATCTAGAGCGCGTTTTACAGTTACTTATCCTTCAAGTTTTATGCTTGTAGCAAGTATGAATCCTAGTCCAAGTGGTTATTTTAATGATCCCGATGCACCAGTACAATCATCGCCACAAGAAATGCAACGATACCTTAGTAAAGTATCTGGGCCTTTATTAGATCGAATTGATATCCATATTGAAGTAACTCCTGTACCTTTTGAGAAGTTAAGTGATACAAGAAGAGGTGAACCTAGTACTGCAATACGAGAACGAGTTTCCGTTGCAAGAAAAATACAAACCGAAAGATTCGCCATTTTAGAAAATGTACATTATAATGCACAAATGGGCGTAAAGCAAATTAGAACGTACTGTAAACTTGATCCAGCTTCATTAGACTTATTAAAAAGTGCAATGGAACGTTTAAATCTATCCGCAAGAGCTTATGATCGTATTTTAAAAGTAGCAAGAACAATTGCCGATTTAGATGGCAAAAAATCAGTCGATGGTACTCACATAGGCGAAGCAATTCAATATAGATCGTTGGATAGAGATGGATGGTTTGGATAAAAAAAATATATCATTTTATAGATTTAGTGCAATTTTTATTTGATTAACTAATATAAATTCATTAAAATTTCCGAAGCCTCAATACACCTATCTACAAAGAGTTTCAACGTTAATTAACAAATTTTTATGAGACTTATATCGTCTTAATGATAACTTTGGTTGTTGAATTTTAAACCAACTTTGATGACTAATTTAAGACTAAGATGGCCCATGCTCTGTGCATTGGCTTTAAGTATTGTTGTTACTTCTTGTAAAGAAAGCAGTGATAATGCACCAACTGAAGAGGCTGCTAATCTTTCAGTAGATTATGAAAAATATACTTTAGATAACGGTCTGGAGGTAATTTTACACGAAGATAAGAGTGATCCTGTGGTTTCTGTAGCTATCCAATATAGCGTAGGATCAAATAGAGAAAAAACTGGTCGTACTGGTTTTGCTCACCTTTTTGAGCACATGTTATTTCAAGAATCTGAAAACGTTCCACAAGACCAATTTTTCAAAAACATTCAAGATGTTGGAGGAACTTTAAATGGTTTTACTCAAAAAGATAGAACTGTTTATTATGAAATCGTTCCTAATAATGCTCTTGAAAAAGTATTATGGATGGAAAGTGACCGTATGGGATTCTTAATAAATACAGTAACTGAAGCTGCTTTTTATAACCAACAAGATGTTGTTCAAAATGAAAAAAGACAACGTGTAGATAACAACCCTTATGGTCATACTAGTTGGGTTATTGACAAAAACTTGTATCCTGAAGGTCACCCTTACAGCTGGCAAGTTATTGGTGAGTTAGTTGATTTACAAAGCGCTACTGTTGAAGATGTAAAAGAATTTTACGATAGATTTTATGGTCCTAACAATGCTACTTTAGTAATAGCTGGTGACTTTGATAATGCTGAAGCTAAGGCAATGGTAGAAAAATATTTTGGCGAAATTAAAAAACGTCAAGATGTTCCTAAAATGAAACCAATGCCAGTTACGCTTTCAGAAACTAAACGCTTATTCCACGAAGATAATTTTGCAAAAGCACCACAGTTAAATATGGTTTGGCCTACAATTGAAGAGTATACTCCAGATGCATATGCATTAAATTTTTTAGCTGAATTATTCTCACAAGGAAAAAAAGCTCCTTTATATAAAGTATTAACTGAAGAAAAAGAATTAAGCTCAAGAGCTTTTGCTTTTAATAGATCAACAGAGTTAGCTGGAGCATTTAGAATAAGTGTAACTGCTAACGAGGGAGTTGATCTTGATGAAGTAGAAGCTGGGATTAATGAAGCATTTGCTCGTTTTGAAAAGGACGGAATTACAGAAAAAGATGTAGAACGCATTAAATCTGGATTAGAAACAGATTTTTATAATGGTATTAGTAGCGTGCTTGGAAAATCATTCCAGTTAGCTAGTTATAACGTATCTAAAGGAGATCCTGGTTTTATTGAAACAGATATCGAAAACATTAAAAAAGTGACTAAGGCTGATGTAATGCGTGTGTATGACACATACATTAAAGGTAAAAACTATGTAATGACAAGTTTTGTTCCTAAAGGGCAACTAGAATTAATTGCTGAAAACTCTACAAAAGCACCAGTTGTTGAAGAGGTAGTTAAAGAAAACGTAGATGTAAAAGTGGAAAGTGCAAATAGCGAAGTTGTAAAAACTCCATCAGCTTTTGATCGTTCAGTAGCTCCTGAAACAGGAGAAACACCAGCTCTTAAAATACCTTCTTCTTGGACAGCTGAATTAAGCAATGGTATGGAAGTTTACGGAATTGAGCAAAATGAAATCCCAACTGTTAACTTTAGTATTGTTATGGAAGGTGGTCATTTATTAGATGATAAAAATAAGAACGGTGTAGCTAACTTAATGACTGACATTATGATGGAAGGTACGGCAACTAAAACACCTCAAGAATTAGAAGAAGCGATTGAGTTATTAGGAGCTTCTTTACGAATGTATACAACACGTGAGTCTATCGTTATTCAAGGTAATACACTTACACGTAACTTCAGTAAAACAATGGATCTTTTAGAAGAAATTCTATTATCTCCAAGATTTGACGAAGCCGAATTAGGACGTATTAAAACGAAAACTATTAACGATATTAAGCGTTCAGAAGCTAACCCAAATAGAGTTGCAAATAATGTTTATAACAAATTATTATACGGAGAAGACCATATTTTCAGCTACCCTACAAGCGGTACAGTTGCATCTGTTGAAGCTATTACTATGGAAGATTTAAAAGGATTCTATAACACTAATTTCTCTCCATCAATAAGTCGTTTTCATATAGTTGGAAAAATAGACAAGGCCACTGTAATGAACGAATTGAAAGATTTAGAATCTAAATGGGAAGCAAAAGAAGTTACAATTCCAGAATATGCTATTGTTGACAACAGAGATAAAGCATCACTTTACTTTGTTGATATCCCAGATGCTAAACAATCTGTAATTAATATTGGTTACATTGGAATGCCACGTACAGATAAAGATTTTTATCCTGCAGAAGTAATGAACTACAAATTAGGTGGATCATTTAGCGGAAATGTAAATCTTATTTTAAGAGAAGAAAAAGGATATACATATGGCGCTAGAACAAGCTTTAGCGGATCTAAAATTCCTGGAACTTTTACAGCTTCATCAAGTGTTAGAACTAACACAACAGGTGAATCGGTAAAAATCTTTAAAGAACAAATTGAAGCATATAAAAACGGAATTTCTCAAGAAGATTTAGATTTCACGAAAAATGCTTTAATTAAATCTAATGCACGTCGTTTTGAAACTCAAGGATCATTACTTGGTATGTTACAAGAAAGAAGTGCTTACGATCTTCCAGCAAATTATATTGAAAGTGAAGAGGGTATAGTAAAAGCGATGACTTTAGAAGAGCACAAAGCTTTAGCTAATAAATATTTGGATGAGTCGCGTATGGCTTATTTAGTAGTTGGTGATGCCGCTACTCAATACGCTCAGTTTAAAGATATGGGCTTTGATGAAGTTAAATTACTAGATACAAAGGGAGATGAAATTAAACTAGATAACGTGAAAATGTAACGTTTAATTATTATTAAATTACACCAACGTTCTGTCGAAAGGCAGAACGTTTTTTTATGCCGAAATTTTAATATAAATGAACATTTAAGCTAAAAACTATAATAATTCAAGATGCTTTAGTAATTTACAGACAGTTATATAAACGCCAATTATGAAAAAAATAGTACTTCTTTTTTGCCTACTTCTTTGTATCTCTTGCGACGAAAAAGTGATAAATAAAACTAACACTACTTCTACAACAGAAGCAGTTGTAATAAAACAGTACAAAGCTCCGGTGTTTAGTATTTCAGAAGCAAATACCTTACTTCAATTACCATTGCATTGTGTAGAAACGGAGTATCCAAATAAATTAGGACAGACTATTGGTTCAGCAAATGATATGGGCGAACCAAAAACATTACACCCTATTTTTTATGGTTGTTTTGATTGGCACAGCGCAGTTCACGGTTATTGGTCAATGGTGACTTTAGTTTCTCAATTTCCAGAACTTGATGAAGCTGAAGCAGTAAAATCAATGCTAAAGAAAAATATTACAAAAGAAAACGTAGCACAAGAAATAGCGTATTTCGAAAAGAAAATTAATAATAGTTATGAGCGTACTTATGGTTGGGCTTGGTTACTTAAATTATCGCAAGCGCTACACGAATGGGATGACCCAATGGCTGCTCAATTGGAAGCGAATTTAAAGCCATTAACAACTTTAATTTCTAAAAAATATATTGAATTTCTACCTAAATTAGTTTACCCAATTAGAGTAGGAGAACATACTAATACTGGCTTTGGACTTAGTTTTGCCTATGATTATGCAGTTGCTTTAAATGATGAAAACCTTAAAAAAGCTATTGTAACTAGAGCTCGCGATTTCTTTTTGAAAGATAAAAATTGTCCAATACAATGGGAACCTAGTGGCTACGATTTTCTATCACCATGCTTAGAAGAAATAGACATTATGCGTAGGGTATTATCTAAAGAAGAGTTTGCAAAATGGATTAGTCATTTTATGCCAGAATTAACTTCAGCTAATTACCAATTAGAAGTTGGAAAAGTAGGAGATAGGAGTGATGGTAAATTGGTACATCTAGATGGATTAAATTTTAGTCGTGCATGGGTATTTTATGGATTAGCAAATCAATTTTCAGAATACAAACATTTAAAAAATATAGCTAATCAACATGTTGCTTATTCTTATCCTAATCTTTTAGGAGATAGTTATGAGGGCGGTCATTGGCTTGGGAGTTTTGCTATCTATGCTTTAACTCAATACTAATGAAAAGCCTATTTAAAAATATTGGTCCAGGCACTCTAGTAGCAGCTGCGTTTATAGGCCCAGGAACTGTAACGGTATGTACATTAGCAGGTGTAACCTATGGTTTCACGTTACTTTGGGCAATGGTGTTTTCGATAATAGCGACCATTGTTTTACAAGAAATGGCAGCCCGTTTAGGTGTAATTCACGGTAAAGGTCTTGCTGAAACAATCACTTCTCAACTGAAGTCTCCTATTGCTAAAACCATTGCAGTTTTGTTAATGCTTTCTGCAATTTTAATTGGTAATGCAGCCTACGAAGCAGGAAATATAAGTGGTGGTGCATTAGGTTTACAAACCCTCATTGGAACCTTACCAATCAATATTTTTAATACTGAACTATCAAGCATTCCACTTATTATTGGGTTTTGCGCATTTGTGATTCTTTATATTGGTAAATACAAAATCTTAGAGCGTATTCTTGTGGCACTTGTATTATTGATGAGCGTTTCATTTTTAATTGCTGCTATACTTACTATTCCAAATGCTTCGGAAATTTTAAAAGGAATATTTATTCCTAAAATGCCAGATGAAAGTATTCTTACAATAATTGCCTTAGTTGGAACAACTGTAGTGCCTTACAATCTGTTTTTGCACGCCTCATTAGTAAAAGAGCGTTGGAGTGGTTCAAAGAGTTTACCTAAAGCTAGAATGGACCTATATGCTTCTATAGTATTAGGAGGTATTGTTTCTATGGCTATTATTATTTGTGGAGCAGCAATTCAAGGAGCCGAAATAATAAGCGCTGCAGATTTAGCAAAGGGACTCGAGCCAGTTTTTGGTTCGTTTGCTACGTATTTTCTTAGTATTGGTTTATTCGCAGCTGGTATAACTTCAGCAATAACTGCACCTTTGGCTGCTGCTTATGTTACAAAAGGTTGTTTTGATTGGGAAGATGGATTAAGGTCTAAACGTTTTAGAGCCGTGTGGATGATAGTTTTAATTATAGGAGTTATCTTTTCATCAATTGGATTTAAGTCTATTGAAATTATCAGGTTTGCACAAGTTGCAAATGGATTATTACTGCCTATTGTTGCGGGATTTTTATTATGGATTGTTAATAAAAAAGAAGTGCTTGGAGACTATTCAAATACCAAATTTCAAAATATTTTAGGGTTCACTATTTTAGGATTAACAATTATTCTAAGTCTGCGTAGTTTAGCTAAGGTATTTTTATAATTTTGCAGCCTGAAAAAAAAGCTGTGTTATTATGAAGTATGCAAGATTAACAAAAGAACAATTAGAAGATTTACACCAAGAGTTTATTAACTTTTTAGCTACGCAATCCATTACAGGAGAGGAGTGGGATAATTTGAAAGTAAATAAACCTGAAATTGCTGAACAAGAAATTGATATTTTTAGTGATCTTGTTTGGGAAGGTGCCTTAACTCAAGCTCAATATTTAGAAAACCTTTCTCCTAAATTATTATTTCTTTTCAAACTTGGAGATTCAGAAATTTCATTAATCTCTTTAAAGATTTTGGATGAAGACCAAGATATTACTACAAAAGAGGGTTACGCTTGGTTACAGCAAAACTATATGAATGATTCTGTTGAGTTTTTTACAGCAACAAAAGCATATACAGAAGATAGAAACTTAGATGCGTTTAAGTTAATCCAACAAGGAGCCAATATTACTAAAGGTGCATTGTATGGTTTCTTTGAAAAAATAATCCAAGGAGCTTAAGTAGCTATTAGCTTAGTTAATTTCAATTAAACCAAATCCAACGGGAAACTCGTTGTTTTTAGTAATGGGTTTTAACAAATCAATTGGTACTTGGAGGCTATTTAAAAATAGCGACATATCA
The DNA here is from genome assembly GCF_008974325.1 of Patiriisocius marinus. GTDB lineage: Bacteria > Bacteroidota > Bacteroidia > Flavobacteriales > Flavobacteriaceae > Patiriisocius > Patiriisocius marinus. The sequence continues at coordinate 163,274 of NZ_BKCG01000003.1, forward strand.
TTCTCGTTATAGGTGTCTAATTGTGTAAACGAGTTTAGTAAATATGCCATTCCTTCACCACCAAAAAAATGGTTGTTTTTAGTTTCTAAGTGAAAGTGTAAATGAGGAGCATCACTGTTTCCGCTATTTCCAAGTAATCCTAAAACTTGACCTTTTTTAATGGTATCTCCAACATTTACCTTAAGACTACCAGGAATTAGGTGGCCGTAAAAAGCGTTTGTATCATTACCAATATCAAGTATAACATAGTTTCCACCTATAGTTTCGAGTGTGTTCTTTACTGCCAATTCATCAGAAAGTGGAATGTTTTCTATAATACCGTCATTGATTGCTGTAATCGTTCCGTCTGCAATTGCTATAAGTTCAATTCCGTAGGTATACCAGTTTTCATTTTGTGAAGCATCCCCTTTTGTAAAATTTCCATTTTCATCAACAAACGTGTAATCAATTGCAAAACGTTGAGGATAGGTGATTTTTCCTTCAGTTATATAACGTGCTCCTTTATGTCCTTCAGCTTCATAAAACCATTTTCCTTTTTTATTAAACGGAAAACCTAATGTATTTCTGGTAATAGGAGGTACGGTAAGTTTGGCAACTTCCATTGGGTATGTCACTATTTCTCCACTTTTAGTAGCTCTATCAAAATAGAGTTTGTGATAAATTTTCTTCGGAAATTCTCTTTGGACATCAAATGCCACATTAAGATGTAATGTCCCAAACTGGTTAGCTGTAAGAACTTTTAAATCACCTTCTCTAATTCCAGGACGCTCAAAATTTTCATCTATATAATCTGAATCAAATGTTGCTATAGAAATCGCATCGTTATCAAGATTATATATTTCAACCTTAGTTAATGTAAAAGGTATTCTATAATTATTAGAAATAGATAGCTCGTAACGTAATTGCTGCTGTCCATCTACTATAATCAAATCTGGGACATATAAAACATATGCGGCAATTACTTCAATAGGTAAATCAGGTCTGTTTAATGTACGTTCAGATTCAATTGTATCAACCGCTATTGCTTGAGTAGTATCTGTTTGTTTTTTACAAGCAACAAACAACATTAAAACAACTAAACAATAAATAGGTTTCATATAATAGTATCTTAATTTAACTAAAAGCAAAAAAGGTTATTCGTGTCTCAAACTCTCAATAGGATCTAATTTAGCAGCTTTAGAAGCTGGATATGATCCTGCAATTACAGCAACTACAAACGTGATTATGGTTGCCGATATCATAGCGGTTATTGGTAACGTAAATTCAAAATCGAATATCCGGGCAAAGGCATAACCAGTTGCTACACCTAAAATAATTCCTAGAATACTTCCAAACTGACCTATAACAATTGTTTCTATAAAAAATTGAGTAGAAATAGTTCCATTTTTAGCACCTAACGCTTTACGCACGCCAATTTCTCGCGTTCGTTCAGTTACTGAAACTAGCATAATATTCATCAATGCAATGGAAGAACCTAAAATAGTAATAATACTAATAATCCAAGCTGCAGCAGAAAGATAGCCACCTATTTGAGAAACTTGATTTAATAAATCGTCACTACGTGTTATCCCAAAGTTATTTTTCTCGACAGGACTTAAACCTCTAATATTTCGGAACGTAACAGTAGCTTGGTCTTGTGCTGCTTGCATCATTTCTTTATTATCAACTTTAATACTAATTGAATAATTAATATTAGGCTGCGTGTAAATACCACGAGCATTTTGAATAGGAATAAGAACCTTCAAATCTTGATTATTTCCAAAAGTAGAACCCTTAGATTCAAGAACACCAATAATTTTAAATTTTACACCTCGAATACTGATTACTTTATCAATAGGACTTTCATTTTCAAAAAGATTGTTTTGGAAATCTGAACCAACTAAGCAAACGTTATTATTATTCTCAATATCAAACACATTAAAATTTCGGCCTAAATCAACCTTAACACCAGTATTATCAAGGTAATTTTCATTTACACCATACACCTGAACTTCAGGATCTGTTTTTTCACTTTCGTATCTTACTTCAGCGGTACGTGTTCCTAAAAACGACACAGAAGTACTTGTATATGGAAACTCATAAAGGTCTTTAAACTCTCTAATATTGTCATATTTTATTATAGGATTTTGTTTCGTACGTCCACCGCGACCACCTCTATTCATTGAAAATTCATATTGTTGGATGCTAAAAGTATTAGCTCCCATTGATGCAAAATTTCCTGCAATATTATTCTCTAATGCTTTTACAGCACTTAATATTCCCACAAGAGCCCAAATTCCAATTCCCATTATTATGATGGTTAGAATAGTTCTAAGTAGCTGTGTTCTAATGGAATCTAGTGCGATGCGCACATTCTCTCTAAAAAGTGAAAACATAGTGTAAAGGCTGGTTTGCTATTAGACTTCGTAAGTTAAATAATGTTACATAAAGAAAAGAGAAATTGAAAATGAAATCGAATTTAAACTTGAAATATTATTAAGATATTTGCAGCAAAACAAAGCAAACATCCTAAGTACATACTTTAGGATTCATTTTAATACTATTATTTTGTCAAAAAAACCATCTATACCTAAGGGGACACGCGATTTTTCACCTGCTGAAGTTGTAAAACGACAGTACATTATGGACGCTATTAAAAGTTGTTTTACAACGTACGGTTTCGCACCAATTGAAACGCCAAGTTTTGAAAATAGTGATACTTTAATGGGTAAATACGGTGAAGAAGGAGATAGATTGATATTTAAAATATTAAATAGTGGAGATTTTCTTCGGAAAGTTGACGATGCTTTATACACTGCTAAAGACAGTGGTAAAATGACTCCTAAAATTTCAGAAAAAGCACTTCGTTATGATTTAACAGTACCTTTTGCTAGATATGTAGTACAACACCAAAACGAAATAACATTTCCGTTTAAAAGATATCAAATCCAACCTGTATGGCGTGCAGACCGTCCACAAAAAGGAAGATTTAGAGAGTTTTTTCAGTGTGATGCAGATGTTGTAGGAAGTAAATCACTCTGGCAAGAAGTTGAATTAGTACAATTATACGATGCTGTTTTTACTAAACTGAATTTAAACGGAGTAACTATTAAAATGAATAACCGCAAAATACTAAGCGGTATTGCTGAAGTTATAGGTGCTGAAGACAAACTAATCGATTTTACAGTAGCATTAGATAAGTTAGATAAAATAGGGGAAGAAGGCGTTAAAAAGGAAATGCGCGAAAAAGAAATTAGTGAAGAAGCAATCACTAAAGTGCAACCACTTTTTGAAATGACTGGAACCGCAAAAGAACAGTTAGATGCTATTGCAGCATTATTAGCAAGTTCTCAAACTGGAATGCAAGGTGTTGAAGAATTAAACTTTATTGTAGAGAATGTTGCTGCTTTAGGTTTAGAAACTGCACAACTAGCTATAGATGTAACTTTAGCACGTGGTCTTAATTACTATACGGGAGCTATATTTGAAGTTTCAGCACCAGAAGGCGTGTCTATGGGAAGCATTGGTGGTGGAGGTCGCTACGACGATTTAACAGGTATTTTCGGAATGAAAGATGTTAGTGGTGTTGGTATTTCTTTTGGGTTAGATCGTATATATTTAGTACTTGAAGAATTAAATTTATTTCCCGAAACTGCATCTGCTAATACGAAAGTGTTGTTTATCAACTTTGGAGAAAAAGAATCTTTATACGCGCTTAAAGCCATTAAAAGATTAAGAGCTGCAGGTATAAATGCTGAGTTGTATCCGGATAAAGCTAAAATGGGTAAACAAATGGGGTATGCAGATAAGCGAGATATTAAATTTTCTGTATTGGCTGGTGATAATGAAATCGCTGCAGAAACATTCACTTTAAAAAATATGAAAAGTGGAGAGCAAGATGTGGTTGATTTTAAAACTTTACTAATTAAGTTACAATAGCTTAAAAGCATATAAAAATTAAAAAGCAGGTTAAACTATTTTTAGTTTAACCTGCTTTTGTCTGTTGTCAAAAAAGATTACAGCTTCGTTTTTAAAGTTATTCTTTGATAAATTTCTGTTGTAGTGTAACTCCTTTATAATTTGCAGTTAAGATATACATTCCTTTAGCAAATGCTGAAACATCAATTGTTTCTGTTGCTTTATTAAAAGCTGAAAAAACTACATGTCCTTGCACATCATATATTTGAAAATCCATTGCATTCGTTGTATGTATGTTTAGAATATCACTAACAGGATTAGGATACATAGACAAAATAGAGATTTCTTTATCATCAATATCTAAAACTTGTTCATTGATAACTCCCACTGCATCTAAATCAAATCCACCTGAAAAAAAAGGCGTATTAAAAGGATCATTAATAGCATTACCAAAACTATCAATGCTCGCATACATAGGGTCAATACTACCCACCACGTCAATTATCTTAATATGAGTGATACTGTTTTTATCTAAAAGTGAATTCTCTTGTATTTCTGAAATGTCAAAAGGAGTTCCAAATAACGCTCTATATTTTCCAGCTAGGTTATTAATGTATGTAGGGTCAACATTTCCGAAGCCATCAATTTGAGTATCAGTTTGCGTTTGGCTATGTGATGGAAATCTAAAATAATTTATCCCATCGGAACTTACTTCTACAAAAGCCAATTCTAAAAAGGTGTCACTAAAACTATTTTCAAATACAGCGAAGTCAAAACCAGGGCCATCACTAATAGGTACGTTGAATGACAGTATAGCTTCTCCAGCATCACCTAAACTAACAGCGCTATTCGTAGCTGGCCCAAGTGCATCCTCAGGGTTACCAAAGGATGCATAATTGCTGCCATTATCTTCTGCACTAGTATTTGAAACATCTATAAACCCACGTGTTACCTCAATTCCAGTAGCCCAAGATGTAAAAACAGGACTATCCGCAGCAATAGCTGAAGTGCCAGTTTCATTTGCGGCAGGAGGATAACTTTGTGCTAATAGCACAGCGTTTGTAAAAAGAACTATTAGTGTTAGTTTTCTCATTTCACGATTAATTTTTGTGTTGTGATTGCACCATTGTTTTCAATTTGAACTACATAAATTCCTGCATTTAAACCTTCAACTGAAACCGCTTGGTTTGTATATTTTAGTTGTTTTACCATTCTTCCTGTAATGTCAAACATTGTGATGTTTACATTTTCAGAAGTATTCAATAAGAAACTTCCAGAAGTAGGGTTAGGATATAATGAAATAGTTGAAGAAATAAAACCTGGAGTACTTAGTACATCTTCTGAAGTATAAAATCCATTTGGTAATGCTCCTACAGTATATTCTGAAATAAATGAACCATCTTCTTCATAAACAAATACTTTTCCATCGCTTACAAAATCGACTGCATCACCTATATAAAGTTTGTCATCAATTTTATTAAAACCATAAGGTACTGAAATGCTTTGTGCTGCTGTAGAAATAAATGGTGTGGTAGGTAAATCAGTTGCTGTTATTGACATTTTATAAACATCAGCATTTAATGTATAAAATACATCAGTAGCATCTAAACCTAAAAATGTAGGGTGCTCTAAACCTGGGAAACTGAATTCAGTTGTAGCTGAAATATCTGATAAGTCAATCTTTACTAAAGATCCTGTTGTTTCATTCCCTGAAAAACTTGGGCTACCACTACAAAGAACATATAAATAATTATCATCTATTCTTAATGCAGATGGAACATCACCTACAGGAACACTTTGAATAGCGTTTGTAGATGCATCAATTACCGAAACGGTGTTTCCATAACCAAAACCACCTTGATGAGCAACATATAACATACCATCTTGTTGTACAATTTCTTCTGGTCCTTCTGCTACTGTAATTGTTTCGAGTACAGTGTTAGTTGCTAAATCTATCACTGCAACAAAATCGTCATCAGTAATACCTCCGTCACCCCAGTTTGTAACATAACCTTTACCATCAAAAAATGCAATATTTCTAGGATTTGCCATTTGATCTGTGATTGTTGTAACAAGTTCAAAACTAATTTTATTAATCACTTGCACGGCATTACTACCGTTTAAAACGATATAAGCAAAATCGCCATCAAAGCCCATTCCTTGAGCTGTATTCCCTAAAGCCATCCCGCTGTTTTGCGTGCTGAAAATACCATTTTCAAGAGTTCCTGTAACATCAAAATGAGATACTGAAGCTGTATCAGAACCAAAAAGTCCTTCGTTTAGTACAATAACACCTTCTGAAAAGTCTTGAGAAAATGAAGTTGCAGAACATAAAATTCCTGCAATGATTGCCATTGATTTTTTGTAATAATTTTTCATGCTTTTTTTTTAATTGTTTATGTAAAATGAATTTGGGATAATTTCTACTGAAAATTGCTGTTGTAAAATACCTGTACTATCGTAAATAAAAACTTCCCCGTTTGAGTCGTAATCCTTGGCATCTGCGATATAAATGCTACCATTATTAACCTTAAAACCATATAGGCTTTCTAAACCATTATTAGAAGTTTGAAATATAGGAGTAGTAGGAAGTTGGAAATCTATAATACTTACAACATAAACATCGCCAGCTATTGTGTAATAAAGATTGTTGTTGTCTAATTCCAAAAAACTAGGGTGTATTTCTGATGGAAATGTAAGTGAGGCTTCAACGGTATCTGTAGCGGTATTTATTTTAAATAATTTAGCGACAGTTTCATCATTTGTAAAAGGAGCTTTTCCGGAGCATAAAACATATAATGAACCATTTGCTACTATAATTCCCGAAGGTACATCAGCTACTTCAATAGAAGTAACAACAGCTTGTGTTTCCACATCAATAACAGTAACTGAATTTCCATAACCGTAACCACCTTGATGTGCTACATATAATTTCCCATTATGAATAACTAACTTTTCAGGGCCTTCTGCAACAGGTATTTTTGTTTCAACTTGATTTGTTGTTAAGTTAAGTACTGCAACATAATCGTCACTAACATCATTTGGGTCACCCCAATTAGTAATAAAACCTTTAGAGTCGCTAAACTCAATAAAGCGAGGGTTTACAATCATTGATGTGGTAGTTGCAATACTTTCAAACGTATTTCTGTTTACAATTTCGATAGTAGAGGAGTTGTTTACCACTACATATGCATTATCCTCATTGAAACCAATGCTTTGAGCTACATCTCCTAAATCACGATTATTAACTCCTGAAAAAATAGAATTATATACTTGGTCATCATTATCTAAAAAAGTAATTGATGCATTTGAAGAACCAAATCCACCTTCGTTTAAAATAAAAAGGCCATTATTATAGGCACCACTTATTGGTGTTTCTTGTACAATATCGTCTCGGTCATCACTTGTACAAGACACTGTAAATACCGAAACAAACAACAATAAAAAAACATATTTAGAAATTGATTTTTTCATAATTTAAAAATTTAAGTTGAGATAGAAATTAAAGTTACGTCCTGGCAATGGTCTGTTGAGAACACTCTCATAAGCTTCATCCCAAAGGTTTAATATTTGAACTCCTATTTTATAATTTTTTTGACGTCCTAGCGTATAGTCTATACCTAAATTGGCAACCATATAACTGTCTAATATATTTGCTGAAATAGTATCGGTTGTAGTAAATACTTCTCCATTATTTAAATACTGATAATAAGCCGAAAGGTTTTTGTATCCATAACCAAATGCCGCAGTTAGTTTATGAAATGGAACATATATAAGTTGTTTGTCTGTTTCCTTATTTTCTGAAACTGTATAAGCATATGTAGCATTGAAACTAACTGAATGACTAGCGATCTTCTTTTTGTAACTGAAAATACCTTCTAGACCATAAATTTCTACTTCATTTGTATTTTCGGGTCTAAAAACACCATCGTTTCCAGGAACGTAGCGTAATAAATCAGTTACTTGGTTATAATATCCTGTAACTGTTAGCATAGCATTTTTATGAGAAAATAAGTGACTCATTTCAGCCTGATAGGATGTTTCGGGTTTTAGGTTTGGATTTCCTAAACCTGTCCAATATAAATCGTTATAGGTTGGAATTCGGAAATTTTTAGAAGTGTTAATTTTCAGTTGATAAAATGAAGAAGCTTTATAATGTACTCCAAATGAATAAAGTAAAGGGTTACCGAAATCCTCATTAGTTTCTTGCCGAAGTCCTATTTCATATAAAAAGGATTTGGATATTTCGTGTTTCAGACTTAATGTAGCTGCAGCAAGATTGCGCGTTTTAGATTGGATATCTGAACCACGTCCATTGTTATGAGTGTAAGTTGCACCAGCAGATAGCAACATTTTACGACTCACTAAATAATCAAGTTTATACTTAGCTATAAAATTCTGCACATTTCCGAAGGTGAAAAAATCACTATTAATATTTGCAAAATATTCATATTCCTCTGTGGTGGTAGCGAGTTTCAAATTTGAGTTAAAATCGCCAATGTAACTTTCCCATTCAATTAATGAGCGTGTATTAAAATCGGTATACTTTGTTCTTAGAGCGTTAGGTGTTGGAACCGAAAAGTTTCTTCGTCCCTTGTAAAGGTTAGCAAAGACGTTAATAGTATTTTTACTATTTAATTTAAAACCAGAAGCAAAACTCACATTGTTATTATGGTATTGACCATTCACATTAATTTGATCAGTTTCAGGATATGGGTAATTATTATCAGATGCGTTTCTAGAAAGGCCCAGCATCACACTTGTTTTTTTAGAAGCGTATTGTGTTTGATAATTTACACCATAGGTATTATAGGCACCATAATTTATAAATAAGTCATTAGTGAAACCTGTATTATAGGTAATTTCATTGATAAGATTTATAGAGCCTCCAATAGCGCCACTACCATTTGTAACACTACCACCTCCTGCAGTCACTTCAATAGTATTGAAGCCACGAGTGTTAATGGTGTTGAAATCGGTTTGTCCTGTGGTTTGAGAATTGATGTTAATGCCATTCCATAAAACGGCAGTTTGTGATGCAGTTGTACCTCTAAAAGAAGGAGAGGAAACCATCCCTAATCCATTTTCTTTTAAATAAATAGTACTATTAAAGTTTAGTAAATTAGTTAATGAAGCTTGGTTTAAGCGAAGGACACTGTCTTTTAATTTAATTGTGTTTGTGGTGTATACTGAATCCTTAAGACGGGTGGTGGTAAGAAATACCTCTCCCAAAACATTTATAGAATCTGTTTGGGAATAGAGCGCATTAGTAAAACTAACACAGGTTAGAAAAATAAAAACTAATAGTTTCATAAACGCAAAGCCTTTTACCCGAAAGCCAACTGTTTTAAATTAAAATGACATTGGCAGGTCTCCTGGCTTGCGTATTGTAATTGTCCTTCCCATCGAAAATATTGGACAGTGGAATTTGAAGTTTTTAATTACAATCGTTCCTAAATAGTGGAACTAAGCTTACAGTTGCGGGAACAGCTCAAGATTATTAGATAGTTTATCTATCATTTTACTTGATTCCCTTTTAATTGTTTCCATATAAAAAACGGAAACAAACCAAATACTTCGCGAAAGTAATCAAATGCTCTTCTATAATCCAATAAAAACAACTTTTACATCTGTAAAGATTTATTTATTGAATAGAGCGTAGATAATTTTAAATTTAAAATTTAATAATTTGAAGTAGAAATACAAGGAGGTAATTTAGTTATTTAGTGGGTCCAAAAAGCCTCATTGTTAGAAGAATGCCTATAAGAAAGATAACTTTATTCCATAAAAAAAGTCCCTAATAAAATTAGGGACTTTGTAGCGAGAACGAGACTTGAACTCGTGACCTCCGGGTTATGAATCCGACGCTCTAACCACCTGAGCTACCTCGCCAAATTTGCTTAATACTATTCTAAGCGGCTGCAAAGATAAAAACAAAATTATCTAGTGCAAACAATCGGGCATTTTTATTAAATTTATTTCTAAAATTGCTGATTAAATAAAGCGTACCTTTGTCATTCACAAAAGAAATGACCTATAATTACTACAGTGTTCATTTCATTTAACACAATTTATGTCATTTAAATCTTTAGGGCTTAACGAAGCCTTGCTAAAAGCAATTAGCAAAAAAGGGTATACAACACCCAGTCCCATTCAACAAAAAGCAATTCCAAAAATACTTGAAGGTCGCGATGTCCTCGCCTCAGCTCAAACAGGTACAGGTAAAACTGCAGGGTTTACATTACCTATGCTTGATATTATGTTGCAAAGTAAACCTTTGCACAAACGTCCTATTAGAGCGTTAATTTTAACTCCCACGCGGGAACTAGCTGCGCAAGTTATGGATGATGTACGCTCATACTCTGAGTTTACAGATTTACGTAGTATGGTAGTTTTTGGTGGTGTAAATGCAAATCCACAAATTAAAACGTTACGTCAAGGAGTGGATGTATTAGTAGCAACACCAGGTAGATTACTTGATTTACACAGTCAAGGTGCTATGTCATTCAATAAAGTAGAGTTTCTAGTCTTAGATGAAGCTGACAGAATGCTTGATATGGGTTTTCTACGCGATATTAAAAAAGTTTTAGCGCTATTACCTAGTAAAAGACAAAACTTGTTATTCTCGGCAACATTTTCAAAAGAGATAAAAAAACTTGCGGGTAGTTTTTTAACAAACCCTGTAATGGTCGAAGCTGCACCAGAAAACACAACTGCAGAGAAGGTAGAGCAAACTATCTACAGAACAAATAAAGGTCTTAAAACTGAACTTCTTATAAAATTAATGAAGGAAGGTAACTGGGATCAAACACTTGTTTTTACAAGAACAAAACACGGAGCTAATAAACTTTCAGAAAAACTAGGGAAAGCAGGAATTAAAAGTGCTGCAATCCACGGTAATAAGAGCCAAGGAGCACGAACAAAAGCGCTTGCAGGTTTTAAAAGTGGTTCCATTAAAGTACTTGTAGCAACTGATATTGCTGCTAGAGGGCTTGATATTCCATTATTACCTTATGTTGTAAACTACGAGTTACCTAATATACCTGAAGATTACGTTCACCGTATAGGTAGAACAGGTAGAGCAGGAGCAAGTGGTCAAGCAATTTCAATAGTTAGTGTAGACGAGTTTGAATACGTACGTGGTATTGAAAAATTACTAGGAGAGAAATTAGGAAATGAGATTATTGAAGGTTTTGAACCTACAGAATCACTTAAAGAGATACTTGATAAAAAAGCTGCTAATAAAGCGCAACATCAACAAAGTAGATCTAGAAACCCTAGAAATTCAAGTAAAAAGTCTAGTGGCGGAAACCGAAATTCTAATTCGGGAAATTCTGGCTCTAATAACGGAAATCGCTCACGCGGAAGAAATAGATCTTAAGAAAATAACATTAGTTTCTATTATTAAAAATACCTAGGGTGAATTTATTTTCACCCTTTTTTTATGATTATTAATTAAATTCTAAGTCTTTAAAATTTCGGCTTTGCCCTATCAAAATTTTCTTACACGAAAAAATAGCAACTTGTCTTTTTCGTTCGCATTGAAATATATATATTGGAGGTCTAACAAAAGACTATGGATGATAAAATAAAATACGAAATGGAGTTTCCAATGCAAGTTTCTCCAAGCCTTTTATATACCTATATATCAACACCTTCAGGAATGAGTGAGTGGTATGCAGACAATGTAAACTCAAGAGGAGAGTTTTTTACTTTTATTTGGGAAGGAAGTGAAGAAAAGGCGAAATTGCTTAGTAAAAAAAGTGGTGAGCGTATAAAATTTAGATGGATGGAGGATGAAGGAACCGAATATTTTTTCGAGTTACGCATTCAGGTAGATGGTGTTACTAAGGATGTTGCGTTGATGGTAACCGATTTTGCAGAGGAGGATGAAGTAGAGGAAGGAAAACTATTATGGGAAAGTATGATAGGAGAATTAAAACAAATCTTGGGTTCAAAGTAACCTAAAGAAAACCTTATAAGTATCTTTGCACCGCCTCCACAAAATGAGGCGGTTTTTTTATGATTAATTTTAACGGACAACTTTCAGAACATTCAATGAAAACTCTTTCTGTGAGTAATCGCGGACTTAATTACGGTGATGCTGTTTTTGAAACTTTACGTGTTTCGGCAGGGAAAATTCTTTTTTGGGAAGATCATTACTTTAGGCTAATGTCTTCAATGCGAATTCTACGTATGGAAATCCCAATGAATTTTACACAGGAGTTCCTTGAAGAGCAAGTACTTAGTACTATTGAAGCTCAAGATGCAAATTATAAAACATATAGAGCAAAAATACTTGTATGGAGAAAAGAAGGTGGCCTTTATACACCTACTTCTAATGATATTGAGTATGCTATAACGTGTTCTCCGTTAGAAAATCCATTTTACACCTTAGATGATTCACCTTGTGAAGTAGAGCTTTTTAAGGATCATTATATCACTTCTGGTATTTTAAGTACATTAAAAACAAACAATAAAATAATTAATGTTTTAGGTAGTATTTATGCTAAAGAGAATGATTATCAAAACTGCTTGCTTCTAAACGAAAAAAAACAAGTTATAGAAACATTGAATGGTAATTTATTTTTAGTAAAAGGAGATACTATTAAAACACCTCCATTAGCCGATGGTTGTCTAAAAGGAGTGATGCGCAAGCAGATTTTATCAATGTTTGATAAATTACTAGATTACGATTTTGAGGAAGCATCAATATCACCTTTCGAACTTCAAAAAGCTGATGAACTTTTTACCACTAATGTTGTGACGGGTATTACTTCAATAACTAAATACCGTAAAAAAGAATATAGCAATTCGGTAGCAAAAGAACTATTGGGTAAACTTAATATGAAAGCTAGACTGGGGTAGTTTATAAAAACTTAGCTTTTAACTCAGGTGTAGGAATCATACAGCTATCCTTTTTACCATACCATTTGTATCTGTTTTTAGCAATATAATCATAGACTACATCACGTATAAAAGCTGGTACTATAATAAAAACATAGAGAAGTGGCCAAGCTCCTCCAAGGTATTTTGCGGTTCTTAAAGCTGCGGAAGATTTAACGTATGCTTTACCATTTTCAATGAGTACAATTGAGTCAATGTTTTTTGGATCGATATTATATTTGGTTAAATAGGACTTTCCAGGTTCTTCCTGTAATGCAGTAAATCGAAATACATCTTTATTATCAAGTTTAATAACAAAGTTGACAGCGCTATTACAAAGATTGCAAACGCCATCAAAGAGTAAAATTTTATGTTCTTTAGTGTCAATCATTATTTACCAACGTATTCTAATTCATCAAGACTCACATTTGTTGTGAAAATTCCATAATTAACAGTTGCTTTATTTTTTTCAATTTTATCAATAGTTCCTATTGCTTTACCATCTTTCATGCGTACTCTATGCCCTAATTTTAATGGAACTTCAGGTTTAGGAGCAGGTGCTTTTTTAGCTTCGGCTTTTTCTATTTTTTTCTTTTGTCGTATTACTTCAACTTTTTTTTCAACTTCAGCTTCCGTAATTTTTTTCTTTGCTTTTACTTGCTTCTTTTGCTTTGGAGCTATCTTTTTACGTTTAGAATTTTCCACAAGAACCATTTTAAATAGTTCGTCAATTAACAATTTTTTCTTTTTGTTGTTATGGAAGCGCTCAGATAAAACATCAAACTTTTTACCAATAGAAATCAACTTTTGATTGCTATCAAAAAGCTCTTGATAATTTTCTAATTTGTCTTGTACTTTAGCATTAATCTCTTTTAGTTGCTGTTCTTCTTTACGAGCTTTTTCAGCTGAAGTCTCAAGGTTCTCTGAAGTTTTACGAAGCTTTGATCTTTCTTTTTGTAAATCGGCAATTGATTTATCAAATCTAATTTTACCTCTAGCAACTTTCTTTTTAGACTTATTAATTAAGCTATAAGGAATTCCGTTTTTTTGAGCTACTTCAAATGTAAACGAACTCCCAGCTTCCCCTAAAAACAATTTATATAGTGGTTCTAAGGTTTTGCTATCAAATAACATATTTGCATTAATTGCGTGTGGCAACTCATTTGCAAGTAATTTTAGGTTAGCGTAGTGTGTTGTTATTATTCCGAAAGCTTCTCTTTCATAGAAAACCTCGAGGAATGTTTCAGCTAATGCACCACCCAATTCTGGGTCACTTCCGGTTCCAAATTCGTCAATAAGAAATAGTGTATTACTGTTACATTTCCGAAGAAAATGATTCATCTTTTTTAAACGGTAACTATAAGTGCTTAGGTGATTTTCAATAGATTGATTATCGCCAATGTCAGTTAGTATCCTATCAAAAAAGCAAAATTCACTTTGTGGTTCTACTGGAATTAGAAAACCTGTTTGCAGCATAATTTGAAGCAGACCAACGGTTTTCAATGTTATACTTTTTCCACCTGCATTTGGTCCCGAAATCACGATAATGCGTTCTTCGTGTTTTAACGAAATACTTTGTGGATAGGTTTTTTCTTTACGAGCCTTATTAGTTAACAATAGTAAAGGATGGTAGGCGTTTATTAAAGATAACCTTCTTGCTTTAGTAATAATGGGTACGTTAGCATCCATTTTTAAAGCGTATTTCGCTTTCGCTGAAATAACATCAATCTTTACTAAAAAGCTTTGATAAGATTTTAATAAGGGGGCATACGGTCTAATATATTCCGTAAGCATTTTTAGTATTCGTTTAATCTCTTCGCGCTCTTCGTAAATAAGATTGCTCAACTCAGTTGTAAACTCAAAAGTTTCCTGAGGCTCCATATACACAATACTACCCGTTTTAGAAGTTCCTAAAACAGTACCTCTCACTTTTTTACGGTACATTGATTTTACCGCTAGTACGCGTCTGTTTTCTACAACCGACTCTCTAATTTCATCTAAATAATCATTACTAGAATATGCGCTAAGTGCTTTGTTGAAAGATGAATTAATTTGTCCTTTAACACTATTTAATCGTCTTCTAATAGCTAGTAATTGTGGGGAAGCTTCATCTTTAACTTCGCCATATTTGTTGATAATAGCTTTAATTTCTTCGCTTATATGTTGCTTAAAATCTATTGTATTAGACAATGAATGTAACTCAATATAAAACTCTTCATATTTCTTGAAAAATTTGAGTATCATTCCAGTCGAATCAATAATAGCTCCCATTTTTCTAAAGCCCGATATCTCCAAAACACTATTTTCAATATCTAACAAATAGAGTTCTCTTGTTATATCGTCAAAACCGTGGTTAGGTACTGGCGCATCACTGTGTATAGAAGCTTTATATTCATTTACGCGAGTTAATGCTGGTATAATTTCGGCTTCATCAGTAAATGGTAATAGTGTTACCATGTGTTCTTTCCCTAAGGTTGTAACGCAATACTCTGCAGTTTGCTTTAATATCGTAGGAAATTCTAAATCTAAAAGGGTCTTACTGTCTATTTTAATCATTGAGAAAGGCACATTGAGCGTGCTACATTTAATTTTCTTCTGAAATTTTAATCACTTTACAATAGTTAAGTCGCCTTAAAGTTTTGCTATTTTTGAAAGTAGATTGCAACTACAAAAATAGACAATATGGATGTAAAAATGGGGCCTCAGTGGGAGGCAGTTTTGGAAGATGAAATACAGAAAGATTATTTTAAATCTTTAGTTGAAACCATTGAAAGCGAATACCGTCTAAATACCTGTTATCCTCCGTCTAATAGTATTTTCTCAGCTTTTGAGTATACGCCATTTAATGATATTAAGGTGGTAATTATTGGGCAAGATCCTTATCACGGTAGAGGACAGGCTAACGGGCTTTGTTTCTCCGTAACTGATGGTATAACGCATCCACCATCATTAAAAAACATTTTTAAAGAAATAGTTTCGGATATTGGAATTGCATATCCAGAAAGCGGAAACCTAGAACGATGGGCTAAACAAGGTGTGCTATTGCTAAATGCAACTTTAACAGTAAAAGAAGCAGCAGCTGGGAGTCATCAAAAAATAGGATGGGAAACATTTACTGATGCTGTAATTAAGAAAATTTCAGAAAAACGTACTGATGTAGTCTTTTTATTGTGGGGAGGTTTTGCTAAAAAGAAGGCTAAACTTATTGACGGAAACAAACACCACATTCTATTAAGTGGTCATCCTTCTCCATTAAGTGCAAATAGGGGGTATTGGTTTGGTAATCAACATTTTTCTAAAACCAATTCATTTTTAGCATCTAAGGGTAATTCCTTAATTGATTGGAAATAAAAAACTATCTATAAAATGGTTGGCATACATTTTACAGATAGTTTAGTTCACTTAAACTATAAACTAAAAAAAATTACTTCTCTTCTTTTTGATTAGACTCTGTTGCATCATTACAACTAAACTGTAGTAATAAAAAATTGATACCTACTAAACTGCCTAAAACTATTAAAAATGTTGTCATAATTGTGAGATTATATATGTTAGATGCAGCATTCCTTAAAGGGTTGCGTCAAGCTTAAAAAAAATAGTAGCTTTAGTAATATATATAGTTAATTTAAAAAAAAATCATAAAAAACACCCTCGAAGGGTGTTTAATTTTTATCCTAAAATATCATTAATGGGTTTTTCGCTTTCAATTAACTGTAGTTGTTTGAGTTTTTTCTGAACCCTTGTTACTTCAGCTTCTGATAGTTGCTCTTGGCTCCATTCAGTAAGTGATAACCATTCCTGTACATCTTCAATATTTTGATCGTATCTATTAGATATCATTTGATCAATACAAGGGATTTCCTTAAACTCTTCTGTAGTAGCGTTGATAATGTCTAAAATTTTAGAAACAGCATCAGGATCATTTTCTAATACCTCGTTTCTAACTGCAATTACAAAACATGGCCAAGGAGTAGGGCATTCGCCTACGATGTTAAAGGGGCCATTATCTACATAAGGTTTTGTAGTAAATTTTTCCCACATAAAATAATCACCTTTTCCTTCTGGCAATCCATTTAATGCACCTTCTAAATTTTTTATAACTTCAAAATCAAGATCCTTCTCGGTATCCCAACCTTGCTTTTCAGCATTTACATAAGCCATTAAATGAGATCCAGAACCGTATCTACTTATAGCAGCTTTAGTACCTTTTAAATCTGAAATACTCTTATAATCGCTATTTTTTGCTGTGTGGATCCCCCATATCAATGGCGATTTTACAAACACCTGAACAATTTTACTTGGGTTACCATTAATAATATCTCTTATAATTCCTTCTGTGAGGATTACAGCCATATCAATTTCACCTTCTCGCAATGCTTTACACATTTGTCCCGTACCACCATAGTAATCTGTCCATCGTAAATTGATGTCCACCTCATGATATTCCTTATTTTTTAAAGTTAAATACCAAGGAAGATTAAAATGCTCTGGTACTCCGCCTATTTTAAATTGTTTCATACTCATCTTGTAACAGAAGCAAATTAAAGTGTTACTAATTTATTTAATGTATTTTCAATTAACAAAGCTACAGTTTCTTTAGGTTTTTCACTAAAAGTACCATTTGCTCTATTTGCTATAATTGCATTTAAAGATATGGCTTTGTGTCCTAGTAGTTTAGCTAATCCATATATTCCAGAAGTTTCCATTTCCAGATTAGTTATTACTTGGTTATTGTAATTAAAGGACTCTAATTTAGAATTCAACAAATCGTCTTGTAGTACTAAACGAAGTTTTCTTCCTTGAGGCCCGTAAAATCCAACATTAGTAGCAGTTATTCCTTTTCTGAAATTTTCGCCAGTAAAAAGATTAAGCAACGTTTCGTCACCATTTACAACATATGGTTTTGAATTAGACGTATTCCATTGAGTATGCTTAACAAATGCTTCAGATAATTCTGAATTAATAAAAGAAGCTGTTTTATAAAAATGGAGTAGATTGTCAAAACCTATTCCTATTTCAGAAACTAAAAAACTATCTAAAGGGATATGTTCTTGGATTGCTCCAGAAGTTCCTATTCTGATAATATTTAATTGTGTTAGTTCGTCTTTTATAGTTCTTGTTTTGAAGTCGATATTTACAAGTGCATCAAGTTCATTAAAAACAATGTCTATATTATCAGTTCCTATTCCAGTTGAGATAACCGTAAGGCGTTTACCTTTATATAATCCGGTTTCGGTTTTAAATTCTCTTTTGTGCTTAGATACTTCTATCACATCAAAGTGTTTCGTGATAGCGCTTACCCTATCAGGATCACCTACAGTAATTATTGTATGAGCTATATCTTTAGGTAATAAGTTAAGGTGGTAGATGCTACCATCCTTATTTAATATAAGTTCGCTAGGAGCGAGTGGATTAGAATTTTTGATATGTAACGGTATTATATTAGTTTGTTATTTCGCTTAAAATCAACCGCCTACACGTTTAGTTTTAAAACCTTTATCCTGTAAAAAATTCATGATTTTATCACGATAATCACCTTGAATAATAATTTGCTCATTTTTAAAACTACCTCCCACACTTAGAAGTTTTTTTATCTCTTTAGCAAGTTGTTTAAAGTCACTATCAGCACCAGTGTATCCTTCAATTATTGTAATAGGTTTTCCCTTACGCTTTTCATATTTGCAAATCATTGGTTCTTCCTGTAGCCATATTTGATTGTTGTCAACAACTGGCTCTGGTACATTAGACTCTTCGTGATCTGGAAATAGGTTTTTTAATTGATCTTTTAAATCCATTTATTTAGGTTATGATTTATTTCTCAATAAATCATGAGAAATAAAAACCTGCTCAACTTATAGCTGAGCAGAGGTCTACTATTTTTTAATTAAACCAATTTCAACAAGTCGTTGGTGTAAAAATTCACCAGCTGTAATATCGTCAAATGCTTTTGGGTTTTGTTCATCAACACATTCGGGCATACAGTTCAATTTCATATCACCTCTTGGGTGCATAAAAAATGGAATTGAATATCTTGGGTTTCCCCATTCTTCTTTTGGCGGGTTAACCACGCGGTGTATTGTAGAGCGCAACTTATTATTAGTATGTCGTTCAAGCATATCGCCTACATTAATAACTAATTCATCTTCTTCAGGAATTGCATCAATCCATTCTCCATCCTTACGTAATACCTGAAGACCTCCTGTAGAAGCTCCCATTAATAACGTAATTAAATTAATGTCTCCGTGAGCACCTGCACGAACTGCTCCTTGAGGTTCCTCAGTAATAGGTGGGTAGTGGATAGGTCTTAAAATACTGTTTCCATTTGCTGCCCAATGATCAAAATAATGCTCGTCAACTCCAATATATAAAGCCAAAGCTCTTAAAACATTGATTCCAGTTTTTTCAAGCATTCTGTAAGCTTCCATTCCTGTTTTGTTGAAATCTGGAAGTTCTTTAACAATCACATTTTCAGGATAGTCTTCTGGTAAATTAGCATCTTCTGTTGGTTCTTGTCCAAAATGCCAAAACTCCTTTAAATCTCCTTCTTTTTTACCTTTAGCGTGTTCTTTACCAAAAGAAACATAACCTCTTTGACCACCTAAACCTTCTATTTCGTATTTCTTTTTCTCTGCTACGTCTAAAGCAAAAAAAGCTTTAATTTCTTTATATAATTCTGAAACAAGTTCATCGCTTAAAAAATGATTTTTTAATGATACAAAACCTATTTCTTCATAAGCTTTACCTAATTCATTTACAAACTTTTGCTTTCGAGCAGCATCACCGCTTAGAAAGTCAGCAAGATCTACACTTGGAATATTATTCATAATACATACATTTTATGTTACAAAGATACCAAATTACTAATGGAAACCGAATTGAAAAAAAAGTCTTAATTATAGTCCTAGTGTGCTATTTTTTCTACTTTTGATTTACATTAAAAATAATTATGAGTACTAAAACAGCTGCACAAATTTCATTCGACTATAATCGCGCTTCGCTATCTAATGAATTATTACTAAAGTTATATAAATCAATGCTTAAGCCTCGAATGATTGAGGAAAAAATGCTAATTTTATTACGACAGGGAAAAATATCTAAATGGTTTAGTGGTATTGGTCAGGAAGCAATCTCAGTTGGTTTAACATCTGTACTTGATAATGAAGAGTATATTTTACCTATGCACCGTAATCTTGGTGTATTTACAACAAGAGAGATTCCGCTACATAGATTATTCTCCCAATGGCAAGGAAAAGCGAACGGCTTTACAAAAGGTCGTGATCGTAGTTTTCACTTTGGAACACAAGAATATAATATTGTAGGGATGATATCGCATCTTGGGCCACAATTTGGTGTTGCAGATGGAATAGGACTAGCAAACAAATTAAAAGGAAACAATCAAGTTTGCGCAGTATTTACTGGTGAAGGAGGAACAAGTGAAGGAGATATTCATGAAGCTTTAAACGTAGCTAGTGTATGGCAATTACCTGTTTTATTCTGTATTGAAAATAATGGATATGGACTATCTACTCCTTCAAGCGAGCAATATAATTGTGAAAACCTTGCAGATCGTGGTAAAGGTTACGGTATGGAATCTCACATTATTGAAGGAAATAATATTCTTGAAGTTTATACAAGATTAAATGATCTTGTTATTGATATGCGTAAAAACCCAAGGCCTGTTTTACTAGAGTTTAAAACTTTTAGAATGCGTGGGCACGAGGAAGCAAGTGGAACAAAATACGTTCCTCAAAACTTATTAGATGAATGGCAAGCAAAAGATCCATTAATAAATTTTGAAAATTTCTTATTACAGGAAGATGTTTTAACCGAAACTATAAAGAAGAAATATAAAGCTGAAATTAAAACTGAAATCAATAACGGATTAGACCTAGCTTTTGCTGAAGAAGTTATTGAAGCAGACTTAAGTACTGAGTTAAATGATGTGTATCAAAGTTTTATATATCAAGAAGTTACATCAAACAATAAAACAGAAGAACTTCGTTTAATCGATGCTATTTCCGAAGGATTAAAGCAATCAATGGAACGTCATCATAACACGGTTATTATGGGGCAAGATATTGCCGAGTATGGAGGTGTGTTTAAAATAACTGACGGCTTTTTAGAAGCTTTTGGTAAAGAACGTGTTCGTAATACTCCCATTTGTGAGTCGGCTATTGTGTCTGCTGCGATGGGACTTTCTATTTGTGGCTATAAAGCCATAATGGAAATGCAATTTGCAGATTTTGTTACTTCCGGATTTAATCCAATAGTTAATTATTTGGCCAAATCTCATTATAGATGGAATCAAAAGGCTGATGTAGTAATACGTATGCCTTGCGGTGCAGGTGTAGGAGCAGGACCGTTTCATAGCCAAACAAATGAAGCTTGGTTTACTCACACTCCTGGATTAAAAGTAGTTTACCCAGCTTTTCCATACGATGCTAAAGGTTTATTAGCTACAGCTATTGAGGACCCTAACCCGGTATTATTCTTTGAACATAAAGCATTATATAGAAGTATACGCCAGCAAGTACCAACAGATTATTACACATTACCTATTGGTAAAGCAGCAACATTGCAAGAAGGAAATGATGTAACTATCATTAGTTATGGTTTAGGTATTCATTGGGCTATGGAAACATTAGAGAAGAATCCTAATATTTCAGCAGACCTTATTGACCTTAGAACGCTTTCGCCTTTAGATACTGAAACAATTTTTGCTTCGGTTAAAAAAACAAGTAAGATTATTATCCTACAAGAAGATTCAATGTTTGGTAGTATGGCTAGTGATATTTCAGCATTAGTAACTGAAAATTGTTTTGAATATCTAGATGCTCCTGTAAAAAGAGTAGCTAGTTTAGAAACACCAATTCCTTTTGCGGCAAATCTTGAAGCGCAGTATCTACCTAAAAATAGATTTGAAGATCAATTATTGGCACTTTTAGCTTATTAGATTTTTTTTAATTTTTGAATATTAATCAATTACATTACTGCTATATTTTAACATAAAAACTGTTAAAATACAATTTAAACAAAGCCTTAAACACTTATTATACAGTTGTTTAAGGCTTTTTTAATCTTCGTTGATTTATTTAACAAGTTCAGTTAAATTTAAGACAAACATTATTGTTTCGCTCTTTCTTCACAGTACATTAGCGTCAATATTAACAATCAAAAACTTTTATTATGATACGTTGGATAATTATCTTTTTAGTAATCGCTTTAGTAGCGGCAGTATTTGGATTTGGAGGAATAGCAGATGGAGCAACAGACATTGCAAGAATTATATTTTACATTTTCATTGTTCTATTAGTATTTTCATTACTATCTAAATTACTTAGAAAATAAACTAGTCTTTAATCAAACCTATATTTTAAGATGAAAAAAATCATAGCAATTGCTGTTTTGGCATTCACCATTATTTCTTGT
This sequence comes from Patiriisocius marinus, assembly GCF_008974325.1. Lineage (GTDB taxonomy): Bacteria > Bacteroidota > Bacteroidia > Flavobacteriales > Flavobacteriaceae > Patiriisocius > Patiriisocius marinus. The sequence continues at coordinate 185,486 of NZ_BKCG01000003.1, forward strand.
GGTGTGCCAAAAACAGTTATTCAGTCTAAAAAAGTTGTGAAGGGTAATTGGACTTTAGAAGCAATTACGTACAATCAAACTGGAACTTATAATGTTTCATTATTTAATGACACATCTAAAGAGTGTTTTGAAGGATCAACCTGGCGTTTTATACCGAATAATAATTCTGGTATATACACCATAAATGGAGCAAATTGTCAAACAGGAGATCGAAATTTTATATTTACAATTCAAGAAGTAGATGCTGATTCCGGTTTGTACGATTTTTTACTTAAACCTACAGTAAAACAAGGAAGTTCTAACAAAACTGAAACTACAGGTTTTAGAGTAAATCTAACGCAATTAAGCGATACAAATATGCGTTGGGAACAAACCGTAGATTTAGACGGTAAACCTTTTAAAATCAATATGGACTTTACTAAAATTCAAGAATAATGAAAAATATAATTAAGAAATTTACTATTACTGCATTGAGTTTATTGTTAGTAATTGGATTAACTAGTTGCGAAGCAACCAAGAACGCAAATAACAAACAGAAAGGTGCTGTTATTGGTGCTACCGGTGGTGCTGTTTTAGGAGCAATTCTAGGAAACAACATAGGTAAAGGTGGTAATGGTGAAATTGGAGCCGTTATAGGGGGAGTAGTAGGTGGTGGTGCTGGTGTCCTTATTGGAAATAAAATGGATAAACAAGCACAACAAATTGAAACTGAAATTCCTGGTGCAAAAGTAGAACGTGTGGACGATGGTATTGTGGTAACGTTTGATGAAAATAGTGGTGTCTACTTTGACACTGCTAAATATAACATTAACGCAGCATCAAAAGCTACTTTAGACAAGTTATCTGGTGTTTTAAAAGAGTATGTTGATACTAATGTACTTGTTGTAGGACATACTGATAGTGTAGGTAGTGACGAAAATAATATGACTTTATCTAAAAATAGAGCTTATGCTGTAACAAACTATTTTACAGGAACCAAAGGGATGAATGCTTCTCGATTTACAACAAATTGGTACGGTGAACAAACACCAGTAGGAGATAACAATACTGCCGAAGGTAGAGCTGAAAATCGTAGAGTGAACATAGTAATAGTTCCAAATGAAAAAATGAAAAGTGACGCTGAAAAAGAAGCAAATGGAAACTAAATAGTTTTATTTGTAATATATTATTAAACCCATTCATAAAGTTTTGTGAATGGGTTTTTTATGTGCCATACAATCCCGAAATTAGAGCAATGATAAAACTAACGCATTTTGATGTATTAATTATTGGAGGAGGACTTGCAGGTTTAAGTACCGCAATCCATCTTTCAAAACAAAACGTAAAGGTGTTGGTTATTGAAAAACAAAAATATCCACATCATAAGGTTTGTGGTGAATACGTTTCTAACGAGGTATTGCCATATCTCAAACAATTAGGCGTTAATCCACTTTATCATAATGCTGCTGAAATATCTAAATTCAAAATAACTGATACGTTTAATATTGAAATAGATGTACAGTTAGATCTTGGTGGTTTTGGGATAAGTAGATTTTCATTAGATGCTATTCTGTATGATGAAGCTAGAAAAAATTCGGAATTCATCTTCGATACTGTCACTAGTATTACATACGAAGTAAATGATATTTCTAAAAAATCTATATTTTCTGTGCTAACAAGTGCTAATTCTCTGTATACAGCAGATTATGTTGTAGGGTCTTTTGGAAAACGAAGCAATTTAGATAAATCACTTAATAGAACATTCATTCAAAAAAAAACTCCTTGGATGGCAGTAAAAGGGCATTATACTTATGAAATGCCAAACAACCAAGTTCAACTACATAATTTTAAAGGAGGCTATTGCGGACTCTCTAAAACGGAAACAGGACAGGTCAACGCTTGTTACCTCTCTAAAGTTTCAGCTTTTAAAAAATATAAAAGTATAAAAGCATTTCAGAAAGAACATCTATCAAAAAACAAACATCTTAAGCATTTCTTTGAAACTGCAGTTCCTGTGTTTGAAAAACCCTTAACTATTAGTCAGATTTCATTTGAGAATAAAGAACCGATATCTAACCATATATTTATGCTAGGAGATAGTGCAGGTTTAATCCATCCACTTTGTGGAAATGGAATGGCTATGGCAATACATAGCGCCAAAATTTTTAGTGAATTATATTTAAAATCTAGGAACGAATCTAGTGATAGTAGACAGTGGCTAGAGGATAACTATGCTTTAAAATGGAATAATGCATTTCAAAAAAGATTAAAAGCGGGGAGTGTTATACAGCGTATTTTACTTAATGAAACATCATCTAAAATAGGACTAAAAATAGCGAGTGTATTTCCTCAAATAGTACCTTCAATTATAAAAAAAACGCATGGCAGCCCAATGATATGATAAAAATTTCAGATACATATCGCTCAACACAAGAAGAGATTATGGACGACTTTGCTCTTCAAGGCAAGGAGTTAGAACTATTGCTTAATGATTTAAAGCGTGTTAATAAATTATTGGGTGGGAATGCTATCACTATTAATGGATTAAAAAAAATATTGACTCATAAGCAAAGTGGACAAATAACAATTGTTGATGTAGGATGTGGTGATGGCGAGTTGTTAAGACAATGTGCAAAATTCACTCGTAAAAAAGGATGGGACTGCTTATTTATTGGTATTGATGCTAATGAACATATATTAAAAACTGCAGAAGAACGATCGACAAGTTTCCCTGAAATTTCATATAAAATAATGAATGTACTTTCGCCTAAAATTAAAGAAATTTCTGCAGATGTATTTTTATGCACCTTGTTTTTACATCATTTTAAAAACGAACAAATATCTCAAGTTTTAAATAATTTTATGAAACAAGCAAAAATAGGAGTTGTTGTTAATGACTTAGAAAGAAGTAAAATAGCCTTTACTTTATTCAAACTATTTAGTACTATCTTTATAAAAACACGCATTGCAAAACACGATGGTTTGGTGTCTGTAGCTCGTGGGTTTAAAAAGAATGAATTGTTTAAAATTTCAGAAAAAATAGCATTTAATAATCAAACTATTCAATGGAAATGGGCTTTCAGATTTCAATGGATTCTCTTTAAAAAATAACCCTAATGGCTGTAAAGATAACAACGGTTGCTACGCAATTACCACCATATTCTAGAAATACTGAAGATATCATTCCGTTTGTAAAAGAATGGATGTCTAGTCAGGATTCAAGATACCAAAGAAAGGTTATAAAACTTTTTGAAGGCGCAGGTGTAGATAAACGCTATAGTATTATGGATCCAATCGAGGTGTTTACAAACCCAAGTTTTGAAGCTAGAAACGATATATATTCTAGAGAAGTTCAAAAACTAGGAAAAAGAGCGATGCTGAAAGCGCTAACAAAAGCTTCATGGAAGGCAACAGATATTGATTTTTTAATAACAGTAAGTTGCACAGGCATCATGATACCTAGCGTAGATGCATATTTAATAAATGACTTACAACTAAGGCAAGATGTTGTGAGGCTTCCGGTGACAGAAATGGGTTGTGCCGCTGGAGTTTCGGGGATAATTTATGCTCAAAATTTCTTAAAAGCAAATCCTGGAAAAAGAGCTGCTGTAGTGGCAATTGAAGCTCCCACAGCAACATTTCAATTAGAGGATTATTCGATGACTAATGTAGTTAGTGCTGCCATTTTTGGTGATGGTGCTGCCTGTGTATTACTATCTTCAAACAAAGAAGATTCAGGTGCCGAAATACTAGCCGAAGAAATGTATCACTTCTATAATGCTACATCATTAATGGGATTTAAGCTTGTAAATACAGGGCTTCAAATGATTCTAGATAAAGAAGTTCCACAAACAATTAGCAATCATTTTCCAAATATTGTACATCCTTTTCTAGAAAAAGCAGGAAAAACTATCGCTGAAGTTGATCATTTAATTTTTCATCCAGGCGGAAAAAAAATAGTACAAACGGTGGAAGAACTTTTTGGAAGTTTAGGCAAAAATATAGATGACACAAAAGAAGTACTCAGACTCTATGGAAATATGAGTAGTGCAACAGTGCTGTATGTTCTTGAACGATTTATGGACAGAGGGGTAGCTCCTGGAGAACTTGGTTTGATGTTGAGTTTTGGGCCTGGTTTTTCAGCACAGCGAGTATTGCTGAAATTTTAAAAATCTAACTATGGTTAATAAGACTAATAAATATGCTTTAATTTTAGGGGGAAGTAGCGGTTTAGGGCTTGCTACGGCTCATAAATTAGCTAAACACGGATATAACTTAATTCTAATCTATCGAGCTAGACGAAGTGATAGAGATACCTTAACGCAAGAATTTGAATTAATGAAATCTCATAATGTTTCAGTTACTGCGTTTAATAAAGACGCTTTGAAAACAGAAGTAATTAATGAAATTTTAACCGAATTAAATGACATTAAAATTTCAGTATTAGTCCATAGCATAGCGAAAGGGACATTAAAACCACTGTTAAATGAAGCAAACCAAACATTGACTAAAGAAGATCTTGATATTACCATTCACGCAATGGGGACAAGCTGGTGGCAATGGACACGAGCAATTATCGATAACAATATGTTTGCTAGCGATGTAAGAAATATTGCTTTCACTAGTGAAGGTAATAATACCGTTTGGCAAGGTTACGGAGCTGTTTCTGCCGCAAAGGTTACCTTAGAAGCATTAATGCGTCAAATGGCCATTGAATTAGCCCCATTGGGTATAAAAACAAATTGTATTCAAGCTGGAGCAACTCAAACTTTATCATTTAAAATGATTCCAGGTAATGAGCACATTGCTGAAATGTCACTAAAAAGAAACCCTTTTAATAGAATGACCACACCAGAAGACGTTGCCAACTCAGTGTATTTGCTTTGTAAAGATGAAGCAAACTGGATAAATGGAAACGTACTAAAAGTTGATGGAGGCGAAAGTTTACGATAATATACAAATATGCAAATCACACTTGAAGAAATTCGTTCTAAACTCCCATATACCAAGCCGTTTTTATTTGTTGATGGCTTAACACGTGTGGACGAAAATGGGGTTGAAGGTTTTTATACATTTAATAAAAATGCCGAGTTTTATAAAGGACATTTTAAAGACAACCCAATTACTCCAGGAGTATTATTAACAGAGTGTATGGCTCAAATAGGCGTTGTTTGCTTGGGTATTTTTTTATTAGGAAACGCTACAGATCAAACTAAAATAGCTTTATCAAATCAACATATAGATTTTTTAAAAGCAGTAATGCCAGGAGAGAAGGTGCAAGTGGTTTCTGAGAAAGTATATTTTAGATTTGGTAAACTTAAATGTAAGGTGCGTATGTTAAATGAAGCTAATGAAACCGTTGCTCTTGGAGAAATAAGTGGAATGATTGTATAGTATTTTAATACCTAGACTAGATGAAAAATAGAGTTGTAATTACAGGAATGGGAGTTTGTGCACCTAACGGTGTGGGTCTTGAGACCTTTACCGAAGCATTAAAAAATGGAACCTCAGGAATTACACATCATCAGTTATTAAAAGATTTAAATTTCTCTTGCCAAATAGGTGGAATCCCTAAAATTTCAGAAGAAAAAAAGAGGGAGTATTTCACTGATTTACAACTTAGAAACTTCAATGCAAGCGGAATTCTTTATGGAATAATTGCTGGAATGGATGCTTTAAATGATTCTGGTTTAAGTATTGCAAATCAAGAGGATGAACCTAATTGGGATTTAGGAATTGTATTTGGTGTGGCTACAAGTGGTGTGGAAAAATTCAGAGAATCAATTTATAAGTTGGATGAAGGGAAAGTTCGTAGATTAGGTAGCACCGCAGTAGCTCAAACTATGACAAGTGGTGTAAGTGCATATTTGACTGGGATGATAGGTGCAGGAAATAGTGTAACTACAAACTCGTCTGCCTGTGCAACAGGAACGGAGGCTATTTTAATGGGTTATGAGCGTATAGCTAATGGCCAAGCAACACAAATGTTGTGTGGAAGTACTGGTGAAGATGGCCCATATATTTGGGGTGGTTTTGATGCTATGAAAGTGATTAGTTATAAGTTTAATCATAATCCAGAGTCTGGTTCACGGCCTATGGATAGTGATGCTTCGGGTTTTGTACCTGGAAGTGGAGCAGGTGCGATGCTTTTAGAATCTTTAGAAAGTGCTCATGCACGAGGAGCGAAAATTTATGCAGAAATTTTAGGTGGTTCTGTAAATAGTGGAGGACATCGACAAGGTGGTAGTATGACTGCACCCAATGCAACAGCAGTTAGAAAATGTATTAGTAAAGCTCTTGAAAACAGTACTATTGATGCTTCGGAAATTGATTACATCAATGGTCATTTAACTGCTACAGTTAAAGATCCTGAAGAAATTAAAAACTGGACTATTGCACTAAAAAGAAAAGGGGAAAATTTTCCATATATAAATTCGCTTAAAAGCCTTACGGGTCATTGTTTAGCAGCAAGTGGAAGTATTGAAAGTGTTGCAACAGTATTACAAATGAAGCACAATTTTATCTTCGGGAATAAGAATTGTGAGAATCTTCATCCTTCGATAGCTTCATTAATTTCAAGTGATAGCGTACCAACTGAGAAAATTTCAGCAACTATAAAAACAGCAATAAAGGCTAGTTTTGGTTTTGGAGATGTGAATGCGTGTATTATCTTTAGAAAATATTAGCAAGACAAAATTTCAATATATTTTATGACTTCAGAAGCTATATTTAAACAACTAATCCCAATTATTTCAACCTATTTACCTGAAGACGTGTCTAAAGATACTATTCAGTTAGACAGTGACTTAACAGCAGAGTTAAATATTAATTCGGCACATTTAGTAGATGTTGTTTTAGATGTTGAAGACGCTTTTGAAATTGAATTTGCAAATGCAGACATGGAAAAGCTTAGAACTGTAAACGACGCTATTTCAATAATACAAACTAAACTAACCAATTAAACGACCCAACATGGAAGGACTTTTTACCCTTGAAAACTTTATTACCCTCGGACTTTTAACAATGCTACAAGCAGTTTTAGGTTTAGATAACTTGTTATATATTTCTCTAGAATCTAAGCGAGCTCCTATTGAGGAGCAAGCACGTGTGCGTAAATTGGGTATTGGTTTAGCTATTGTATTACGTTTAGTTTTACTATTTGTATTGCTTCAATTAATAGCACTTTTTCAAGATCCTTTATTTGGTTTTCATTGGGAAGGAATAGTGGAAGGTGAGTTTAATATACATAGTTTGATTGTCCTTTTTGGAGGAGCATTCATAATGTATACAGCTGTAAAGGAAATTATGCATATGATGCAATTAGATATTCATGACACTGAGGAACAAAAACCTAAAAGTGTTAATATGATTATTGTTTCAATCGTAATTATGAATCTTGTATTCTCGTTCGATTCTATTTTAGGAGCTATTGCGTTAACAGATGTATTTTGGGTAATGGCCGTGGCAATTGTTATAGGTGGATTACTTATGATATGGTTAAGTGGAAAAGTAACAGAATTCCTTAAAAAGAACCGTATGTATGAGGTTTTGGGTTTATTTATTCTTTTAATTGTAGGAATTATGCTACTTTCAGAAGGTGGACATATTGCTGAACTTCAACTTTTTGGAAATCATATTACTCCTATGAGTAAGACCACATTTTACTTTGTAATCGCAGTACTTGTTATTGTTGACCTTATTCAAAGTAAATACCAGAAAAACCTAAACAAACAACTATAATGTTTAATAACCCTTTTCCTAACCGAAAACCGTCAGTTCTTGCTGTAAAGCTTTCGGCTAAAGGAGAACGTAGTGTTCGTTCAGAACATCCTTGGATATTTAGTGATAGCATTGAAAGTGTCAATAAAACTGGTACGGCAGGAGATATTGCTGTAATATTTAGTCATTCAAAAAATAAACCAATGGGTGTAGGATTGTATGATCCAGATTCGCCTATCGCTATTAAAATGGTGCATCACGGAGGTGGAGCAAAACTTGATGAGGAGTTTTTTCAAGAAAAAATAAATAGCGCTTTTGCTTTAAGAAGAACACTTTTACAGACTCATACCAATAGCTATAGACTTCTTTTTGGAGAGAATGATGGTTTTCCAGGTTTTATCGCTGATATATATGCTGAAGTGCTTGTTGTTAAATTATATAGTGAAATTTGGCTGCCTTATTTAGAAACAATTTGCACGCAACTTCTGGAGGTTTCTAAAGCCGAAACGCTCGTGCTTAGATTGAGTCGAAAATTACAGCAAAGTAAAGCCCATAATTTGAAAGATGGAATGGTGCTCTTCGGAAAATTGAAGAATGAAACTATCGTTTTTAAAGAACATGGGGTTAATTTTTCTGCTAATGTTATTAAAGGACATAAAACAGGATACTTTTTAGACCACAGGAACAACCGAAAGTTAGTAGGAGAACTAAGTAAAGGAAAGACCGTTTTAGACGTTTTTAGCTATGCTGGAGGATTTTCAGTTCACGCATTAGCAAGGGGAGCTACCTCCGTTACTAGCTTAGATATTAGTGAGCAGGCATTACAACTTGCTTTAGCAAACGGTAAATTAAATAGTTATAAAGGAACACATAAGATAATTGCTGGCGATGCTTTTAAAGAAATGGAGCTTCTTATTATAAACAAACAACGATTTGATGTAGTAATAATTGATCCACCAAGTTTTGCCAAAAGTGAAAAAGAGATTGTGCTTGCTTTAAAAAAGTACAAGCAATTAGCGCAATTAGGAGTAAAACTAACAAATAAAGGAGGTTTACTTGTTTTGGCTTCTTGTAGCTCAAGGGTGACTAGTAAAGCATTCTTCAATTTAAATACTGAAATGTTAGACGCTTCTAAACGTACTTATAACCTTATTAAGAAAACATTTCACGATAGTGATCATCCTATATCATTTCCTGAAGGAGCCTATTTAAAATGTGGTTATTACAGATTTTAAATTATTAAAATTTCAACATAAAAAAAGCCTTGACTAATTCATAGTCAAGGCTTTTTACTTTTACTTATAATATTAATGCGCTTGCATTTTATCCTTTCGTTTTTGTAGTTGCGTTTTAACATCTCCTACAGTTTTAGCAATTGCACTTTCAAAAGCACCTGTATTTGATGAGGCAAAAATGGTAGTACCAGGAACATTCACTCTAATTTCGCAAATCATTCCTTTTTCTGGAGAACTTGTTTTTTCAGTTTTAAAGTAGACATCACTACCTACCATAAAATCGTATTTATCTTCAAGCTTATTAAGCTTCTCAGAAGCCATTGCCTCTAATCTTTTGCTTGCTGCTACGTCTTTGTATTCGAAATTTATGTTCATAGTCTTTTCGTTTTAAATTATAACTTAAAGATACGAGACAATTTTTTGTAATAAAAAATTTTAATAGATTATTATGATATTCATTTTAACTTTCACTGAGAATCAATTAGTTCCTCTTCAGCCTTAATTAAAACAGAAGCTAAAATCCCTGCTATTAGTGCTACGGCAATTACTGTTAATGAAATCCACTCAGGAAAATGAATATGTTTAGATAAGAGCATTTTAACACCTACAAAAGCCAAAATAACCACAAGGCTGTAATTGATATATCTAAATTTTGCTAACATTCTAGAAATCAAAAAATACATTGACCTAAGTCCTAATATGGCTAATATGTTTGAACTAAAAACTATGAAAGGATCTGCTGTTATTGCTAAAATCGCTGGAATACTATCTAAGGCAAATAAAATATCAGTTAGTTCAATTATGATTAAGGCTATGAAAAGCGGTGTTGCAGCAGTTACTCCCATTCGTTTAATGAAGAATTTTTCACCTTCAATTTTTTGAGTAACAGGAAATAAATTACGAATAACTTTATAAACTTTAGATGTTTTAGGATCAAATTTACTTTCAGATGAAGTCGCCATTTTATAAGCGGTAATTAGCAGGAACACTCCAAATACGTAAATAATCCAATCAAATTTCGTAATTAATGCTACTCCAAAGAGTATCATCAAAGCTCTAAAAACTATTGCTCCTAAAATCCCCCAAAATAATACCCTATGTTGGTATTTATCTGGTATTGCAAATGAGGAAAAGATTACAGCAATAACAAAAACATTATCAATACTTAGTGATAATTCAATGAGATAACCTGTTATATATTTAATGACGGCATCGCTTGCAGTTAGTCCAGTAGGGTTTTCAATATGTGCGCCAGCAAACAACCAATAGATAACTCCTGAAAAAGCTAACGCTAATGAAATCCAAATGATGGTCCATATGGTTGCTTCCTTAGTTTTAATTACGTGAGCTTTTCGGTTTAATACAAATAGGTCTAAAACCAAGAGTAATAATATTATAGCAATGAAAATTCCCCAGACAAGCATATGTTAGTTTTTAAGTAAAAGTAAATGGTAGTTTATACGGAAAAGCATATAGAAATGTTAATGTATCATTCTTTTTGTTAAATGTGTTTTAAAAAAGATTAAACAAAAAGAGATTAAATGTACCTTCATAAAAAATACTGATTATGACAATTACTAATATACATAAAGACACCAAATTTGACATACATCCTTTACTTAAAGAACGATGGAGTCCAAGAACGTTTAGTAATATCCCTGTTTCGGAAACTGAAATTAGATCATTATTAGAAGCTGGACGTTGGGCGCCAAGTTGTAATAACTTCCAACCTTGGAGAATTATCTGGGGAATTAAAGGAAGTGATACTTATGAAAGAATTCTTAATGTATTAGTTGAATTCAATCAAAGTTGGGCTAAAAATGCTCCAGTTTTAATGTTAGGTGCTTTCAAAAAGACAAATCCGAATGGAGAAGAAAACTTTCATGCATTACACGATTTAGGTGCGTTCTCAGCAATGCTTACAGTTCAAGCACAACACTTGGGCATCGCTGTACACCAAATGGCTGGACTAAAATTTAAAGATGCTTTAACCGAATTTAATTTTACTGAAGACTATCACGTTGCAACAGCTCTGGCTTTAGGATATTATGGAGGAGAAAAAAGTGACTTGCCTGAAAATCTTCAGAAAATAGAATCCCCTAAAAGTGAACGAAAATTACAGCGTGAGTTTGCATTTAACGGTAATTTCAGCGAAACAGAAGGAGTACAAAGGAAAAAGCAACCCTTAAATTAATTGCATATTAATATAAGAAAACAACAATTTAATCAGAAATATATAGAAAATGGAAAATTCAAATCAACCGTTACTCCAACCTTTAAAATTAGGAGACATCACTTTGTCTAATAGAGTAATTATGGCTCCAATGACAAGAAGTCGTGCGGTAAATGATAAAAATGCACCAACAGATTATTTACACGCAGAATATTACACACAACGGGCTACTGCCGGTTTAATAATTACAGAAGGTAGTCAGGTTTCTAAAAGAGCTGTTGGATATATTCATACTGCAGGAATCCATAATGACGCGCAAGTAGAAGGTTGGAAAAAAGTCACAAATAAAGTACACCAAGCAGGAGGAAAAATATTCATTCAATTGTGGCATGTAGGTAGAATTTCACATCCAGATTTTCACGGAGGAGATTTACCTTGGGCACCATCTGCCATAAATCCTAATGCTAAAGTGTTTACTCCTGTAGGACAGAAAGATACTTTGACTCCTAAATCTATGACTAAAGAGGATATTGAAATCACAAAATTAGAATTTGTTAGAGCAGCTAAAAATGCAATGGAAGCAGGTTTTGATGGTGTTGAAATTCACTCTTCAAATGGATACTTGTTTCATCAATTCTTTAGTGATTTTAGTAATAAACGAGATGATGAATATGGTGGAAGCATTGAGAACAGAGCGCGTTTTTTCTTTGAAGTACTTGATGCGATAAAAGAAGTAATGCCTGAGAATAAAATTGGCGCACGTTTCAACCCATCATTACACGGTATTTTTGGTATGGAAATTACTGAAAAAACACTTCCTACTTTCGATTATATCATTGAAAAACTAGATGCAGAATATAATCTAGCATATATACATCTATCAGAACCTTTCACAGATGTTACTAATGTTCCACATGCTGAAACTGAAATTGCAAAAAGATACCGACCTAAATACAATGGTGTATTGATGATTAACAGTGCTTTTGATCAAGAGAAAGGGAATAAAATTATTGATGAAGGGTATGCAGATTGTGTAGCTTTTGGAAAGCCTTTTATCTCAAATCCAGATTTAGTTGGGCGTTTTGCTGAAAATGTGGAGCTAACTGATTGGAACCAAGATACATTTTATACACAAGGAAAAGAAGGTTATATAGATTATCCTGCAAAAACAAGAAACTTAATTCCTAGTTAGAAATAGTAAATGTTGGCATAGCCGAAATTCTAAAAAAAAATAGATGCTGTAATTGCCATAAAACAAAGTGCCATATTAATTTTTAATGAATATTTCAGAAGAAATTAATACACAAAATTAGTCTTATAACGAAAAAAGAAATTATGAAAGAAAGAGAAATTAAAGGCGGATTTAGAACAATAAACCCAGCCACAGAAGAGGTTGTACAGGAATATACATATATGACTGATGCTGAAGTTGAAAACGCAGTAGAAAAATGTCACCAAGCTTTTGAAAACTGGCGCCATACATCGTTAGAGAATCGCTCTAAGGTAATAAAAGCAATTGGTCAAGTATTAATGAACCGTAGAGAAGAGTTTGCAACGTTGATGACTCAGGAAATGGGAAAAGTGATTAAACACGGATTCCAAGAAGTTAAACTTTGCGCTAGTTTATGTGAGCATACAGCTACACAGGGAATGAAAGATTTAGCAGATGATGAACGCGAATTGCCAAACGGAGGAAAAGGTGTGGTAACGTATTCACCTACAGGGCTTATTTATGGTATTCAACCTTGGAATTTCCCTTGTTACCAAGCAATTAGATATGCTATTGTAAATTTAATGGCAGGTAATGGTGTGTTGTTAAAACACGCTGAAAATTGCACAGGTTCAGGGTTATTCTTAAAAGAGGTATTTGAAGAAGCAGGACTTCCAAAGGATCTATTTACTGTTTTAATTATTGATCACAAACAATCAAATGCCGTGATTGAAAACAATTATGTTCGTGGAGTAACCTTAACGGGAAGTGATGGTGCAGGAAGGGTAGTTGCACAGGTAGCAGCCAAAGCTTTAAAGAAAACTGTTTTAGAATTAGGTAGTAACGATGCATATTTGGTTTTAGATGATGCAGATATTGATTTAGCAGTCGAAACTTGTGTAACAGGTAGAACCTATAACAATGGAGAAACGTGTGTTGCGGCTAAACGATTTGTAGTCGTTGAAAGTATTTACGAGGAATTCAAAAATGCATTTGTTAAAAAAATGGAAGCTGTTAAGACTGGAGACCCAATGAAAAAAGAAACTGCAATGGGACCAATTGCTAGAGCCGACTTAAGAGAAAAACTACATAATCAAGTTGAAGAAAGTGTAAAACAAGGTGCTGAAATTTTAACTGGTGGAAAAATGCCAAGTGGAAAAGGATTTTATTATCCATCAACTGTTTTAGCTAATATCACAAAAGGACAACCTGCTTATGATGATGAGTTATTTGGACCAGTAGCATCCCTAATTAAAGCGAAAGATAATGAGGACGCAATGCGAATAGCTAATGACAGTCGTTTTGGTCTTGGTGGTGGTATTTTCAGTAAGGATGAAGATAAAGCCTTTAAATTAGCTCAAAATCATTTTGACACGGGTATGGTTTTCATTAATAGTTTTGGACTGGCACAACCAAATATGCCTTTTGGAGGTGTTAAGGATTCAGGTCATGGAAGAGAACACGGTGGTTTTGGGATCAAAGAGTTCGTGAATATCAAATCAGTTATGAGACTTAAATAGTGAGTAATTAATAACCTAATATAATTCAACCAATGGAATATTTTATTATTGTATGCAAAGTAGCAGTGGCACTTAGTCTATTAAATGTGTGGCTTATTCAAAAAGATAAAGCAACTAAATGGCGTGGAGGAAACGCAACAACTATTCTTGAAGAATTTGAAGCGTATGGCTTACCAAAGTGGTCTTGCTATGTAATAGGCTTTTTAAAAGTGACACTAGCATTAATTTTACTAGCATCCATTGGATTACCGTATTTAGAGAATCCAGCGGCGGCTGGACTTGCAGTACTCTTATTAGGTTCTATAATAATGCATTTGAAAATTAGTGATCCATTGTATAAATCATTTCCTGCATTTCTATTTTTAGTGTTATGCGTATTGATTTATTTACTGTAGCGCTTTTACGTTATAATATTCAAGGATTGCGCTATTTTATATGAAATATATCCATTTAATAGAATAAATATAAATGATGGGGCAGCTTGCACAAAGCTGTCCTTTATTTTTAGTCTAACAGCAAACCCTAAAATCATTAATAAGGTCAGTCCTAAGGAAGAAATCAAACCCAGAACTGGAACTAGAAATCCAACAAGCAACCCTGAACCACCAATAACTTGTAAAACACCTGTAAGTTTACGTTGTACATTGGTTAATCCAAAACGGGTAAATTCATCTTGCATTTTTAATGAAAAAATACAATTGAACCCATAAAACAAAAAGGCTAAAGCATTAAAAACAATAAGGATTATCAAGAATAAATTCATATTCCAAAGATACTATAGAAACTCCGTGAAAGCCCATAATATAGTGGATAACTATAGTGTTAAACTAAAAATGAGAAACGTTTAAATTAACGTATTATAAAGTGTAATTAACAGTAGGTACTAAAATTGTATCTTGAAATAAAATTAGAAACTTATGTTTGGATTATTTAAGAAGAAATCAGAAAGAGAAATGTTAGAAGAACAATATAGAAAACTAACAGAGGAATCGTTTAAACTCTCTACGACTAATAGATCTAAAAGTGATGCAAAGGCTGCTGAAGCCGAAGAGGTAATGAAAAAACTTGAAGCATTATCAAATTAAACTACTACTTACAATCAATCAAAAACGTCTAAAATAACTTAGGCGTTTTTACGATTTATTAAATATAGAATAACCAAAGACAGACCGCTACAAACAGAGAACCCTATAAATAAAGGCAATGTACTGTTTTCAACATATCTACCAATAAATGTACTGATAGGAACCGCCATTAAAGTGGAGATAAATCCTGTAACAGCTGCGGCAATTCCTGCAATGTGTCCAACAGGCACCATTGCTAATGCTCTCAAATTTCCGAAGAGAAATCCAATACAGAAAAACTGCATCGCAAAAAATCCAATTAAAACGTAAATAGAAGGGTGTGGTGTATTGTGAAATAACAATACGTATAAAATGGAAACCGTAAAGAATCCAATAAGTGACCAAGTAACCATCTTCTTCATTCCAAAACGAATTACAAAAGTCCCGTTTAAAAATATGGCAGTACCTATTGAAACTGCAAGCCCTGCAAAGATGAATGGGAAACTCTCTTTCATATTATACTGCACTTCAAAAATTTGCTGAGAAGAACTTAAATAGACTAAAAAAGATCCCACAACAAAACCAGAGATAAGTGTGTATCCCATTGTCTGTAAGTGTTTTGTTGTTTCTCTAAAACCGTTTATTACACGATTTAAGGTAAATGGTATTTTATTTTCAACTGTAAGTGTTTCTTTTTGACGGATTAAAAACCAGATTGCAACTCCAATACTAATAAGCATTTGCACATAGAAAATGCCTTTCCAATTGTAATGATCCAAAACAAATTTTCCCATCGCAGGAGCAACAATTGGAATTAATAAGAAAACAACTGTTACAAACGACATTATACGTGCCATATAATCGCCATCATACAAATCTCTAATTATAGCAATACACACAGTACGAGGGGCGGAGAGGCCTATTCCTTGAAGTATTCGCCCAAGTATCATCATCTCTAAAGTTTCAGCTGAAACACAAACAAAACTTGCTATAATGAAAATGATAAAACCCAAATAAACAGAAGGTTTTCTTCCTGTAGCATCAGATAATGGCCCAAAAACTAACGGTCCAATTCCTAATCCTACAAAAATCATTGTCACAAGTAATTGATTATCTGCTGGAGTTTGAGTTCCAATTGCAATACCTATCACATCTAATGCGGGTAATAATGCATCAATTGCTAATGCCGTAACTGACATTAATGCTGCCATTAGGGCAACAAATTCTATTTGAGATTTTCTAGTAGCTTTTTCCAAGCCGCAAAAGTAGTGCTTCTTTTATACGTGGAATATAAATTAAGGTTTCTTAGTAGGCATTTGGCAAAATATTAACGTCTTAATGCTATATTATAAAACTTGTTTAACTCTCAAAAATTGATCATCATAAAGTTTATCAAAAGGAAATATTGTATGTTTTGCGCGATAATTTTTTAACTCATTGACGGTATTAAATCCTGCAGCAGTGTAAATGTGTTCCGCAAAGTGGAGGTAGGGAAGTATCCCAAATAGTCCCGTGTGAGTAATTATTCTTGGATTTACATGCTTAAAAGGAACTTGAGTAATTACGGCAATAAGTTCATTTGGCTTTTCTGCTGTATTTCCAATAGCCAAATCACATAATTTCTCAACAGCTTTAATCCCCCCAGAATGTATAACAAGTGAATACGGTTTTTCGTGAAGTCTTATTTGCTTTGGCATTGTTTGCGGAGCAATATCGATGTAAATTATTTCTTCGGAAATACGCTGTATCCAGATTTTGTGAGTTTCATATAACCGCTCTAAAACTAAAGTAGATTTAAAGTGAAAGTTGATAGCACTAATACACTCGCTTTTATAAAATTCCCATTTTAAAATGCGTGCTATATAATGAAACGAAATATTCTCAAAAGCTTCATAAATACTAGGAAGCTCTGCTTTTATTCCAAAAGGAAACACATCCACATAACAGGCTGTTATTAGATAGTTATGGAAAGTATCTGAAATTTGCTTTTGCCAAATCTCAACGGAATCATTCCATCTTAATTGAACAAACTCAAACTGCGGAAAGTGTTTGGAAAATGACGATGGTGTAATGATAACCACATTATCTTCATCAATATTTAAGTGTCGAATAACCTTCTCAACCCTTGCTAGATGCCCCAATCCGCCTCCTTGTACATAAAAACAAATCAATATCCTTTAGCTTTCAATTCACGTATTATAATGTCTTTTTGATCTGCTGCTATTTCATCAATTTCATTAATTAATAATGTAGATGAGTAGTACGCTTTAAAAGATGTTTCTTCATCACCATTTTTATAAGTAATTATGGCATTTCCACTTTCCATTTTTAAACGAGCTAATTCTTTATCATCTTTAACTAATTTTGATGCTAATATTCCAATTAATTTTATTTCGTATGGATGCTCGTTTTCCTCGTTATCACTAATTTTAATTTTTTCTGGATACAATTTTACTTTCCAAAGCAAATCTGAATTTGCTGTTCGAAGTTTGAATCCGTCAGATTTATATTTAACTTCATAGACTACATTGCCACTAGTATCTTTGTATTTTTTCTTGTCACTTTTGGTCATTTCAGAAGTGTAATCTTCTCCTGTAGCGTTAGATGTTGCACTTGTATTTTGCTTACAAGCAACAAATGATGTCGCAATAAACACTATAACTAAAAATTTAAGTAGCCTATCGTAACTATTTTTAAATGAGGTAGTTTTCATAATTATTTATTTATATTTTTAAAGATATTTAAATAGTTTTTACTTTCTAAAGTAGGGGTGTAGTTCGTTTGTATTGTTGTGTAAAGTTCTTCAGCTTTTTGTTGCTTAGTAACTAGTGAATCTTCATTAAATTTGTCCAATGTTTTCAATAATGATGCTTGTGATATTGTTTCAAAAATATAAGCGTTATCATTTGTTAACACATCTTTTAAACCACCAGCCTTAGAAGCTATTATTGGTATTTTTAAAGCTCCTGCTTCAAAAAGTACATTTGGCATTCCGTCGTAAATTGAAGGAATTATAATAACATCACAACTTAAATAATATGCCATTAATTCGGTTTTAGAATTAGGGAGTACTAATGAATATGGAATGTTTTGAAGTGTTAAAGTTTCGGCTAAATCAGAAGATATTTCACCTACAAATTGTAAAAATATGCTATCACACATATTTGATAATTGCAAGGCTTCTAAAAAGAAGGAAATACCTTTTTTGGGCTTTTGATAGCCTATAAATCCAAGTCTATATTTTTTAGAAATAGCAGCTTTTCGATAACTTTTAGCTAATTTTATATCACTAGTTAATGGAATCCACTGTGCTAAATCAATACTATTAGGTGTAAAGTGTATGTTAGAATTTAGGTTTAAAGAAAGTATGCGTTCTTGTTTCTCTTTAGTAACACAAGCAACGGCTGCCGAGTGTTCAATGGCGTATAAAATATGCTGTTTTTTAGACGAAAAAATTCCTGAATCAAAATCATTACCACGAAAGCAAGTTACTAAGGGTAGTTTTAACCACTTGGCAATTAATGGCAAACCACGTTGACATAATTGACTACCATAGGAAACTAAAATAGCATCATTTATAATAAGCGGATGCTGTTTTATATGCGACCATAGAACATTTAAGGTATGCGAACTGTCTAGGTATACTGGAATTGCTGTATAACTACCGCCTACGTTAGCTTCTGTAAAAAAAGGTGCGATTTTATTAGTGAAATGAAATACGTGCACAGTACACGTTTTCCTAAGCTCTTGCACAATACGATCTGCACTTTGTGACATTCCACCGTTATTGGGAGGATAATTTTCTGTAAACCAACAAATTGTTTTTCTCATTAGCTATAGAAAAAAGTAGCGTCATTACCATCATCAAAGAGTCCGGCTCCTGTTGTGGCTTCACCTTCTTGATTAAAACCTTGTTTATCGCCTTCGGTCCAAGCGCCAGAAGCTCCTGCACCTCCAAATTGTCCTCCACCAAAACCTCCTTCAAATCCTTCTCTATCGGTAGTTCCAGAAGTATTACTTCCTGACAATGTAGTAGCTCTATCGTGATTGTTTCGGTTGTCAATATATGTCTCCGTATTGCGGTGTTCTTCACTGTAGAGGAAAAATTCCCAATAACAGTCTTCACATAGTTTTGTAGCATCTAACAAGTGACTATGCGTTTTACAAACATTTTTCTTACAATTAGAACATGTCTTAACAGCCTCGTTTACACAAGATCTATTCAAGAAAATACCAGATTTTTGTTCGCAGTTCATTGGTTTCATTGAATTAGTTCTAAAAACGGATTTCATTATCGATTGATTTAGTTGTGCTTTCTAAAGGTTCAAACACTCTATTCTCAATAGCGTATTTAAGCATTTTAGTATAATATGAAACATCATCTTCAACGGTATGAGAGATCTTTTTAAACATCTCACTTCTTTTTTGCTTCATTTTTATTTTAACAAAGAAATTTTCTGAATCTTCAGAGATCACTATTCCATAAGGGTCTTGCTTAGTTGCAAGTACCGAAGCGTTTATCACTTTATAATGTGATTTTGGTAAGGTTAAAATAAGTTGGTAAAACAATTTATGTTTAAACTTGACTTTAGTTTTTGTTTTACCACTACTTCTGCGTTTTGTAGACCGTACTCTTACTGTAATTTGATGCAATGATGCTAGACCTTTTGTACCATCCTTAAATTGGAATTTTAAAGCATACCGTTCTATTTGATAAGGTTTATAAACAGTTCCTCTAGATGGATTGATTCCTAAGGTTGTAGGGTTAATATAGTTTGCTTCAGCTTCAATTATTGAATTGTCAATTCGCATTGAAATTAGTTGCTTATTAATATCTCCTTTTATATGCACGATAAAACGAGCTAAGTGATGGAAGCTAGGAGAGTGGATGAAGTTTTTCTTAAAAGTAGTACTTAATATTGCATATATAAAAAAACACACAAAAGCACTAATCATAGTAGCTGGCATCAAATTTTCAAAATATTCAAATGTATTTGATTTAAATAATGAAATGATAGTGAGTACTGCTAATGTAATAGGTATAAGAAAGATTAAAAGTACAGGACTGTATATTCTACTTTGTCCCGTTAATAAATATTTCTTTATGAAAACAAGCCAATAACGTGCTGGACGTTTTCCTTGAATCTTTCCTGTTTTTCTAAACAGTTTACCGTCCATTTCTACAAATTTGTCCATTAGTTTAGCAATTGTAAATAGATTGTTTTCATTTTAGATTCTTGGTACTCCCAAAGATAGGAATCTTCAATAGTTTTTTTAGCGCTATTTCCTAACACTCTCATTTTTTCCGAATCACTTATTAGCGTTCTAATAGTTCTACCTAAAATTTCAGGTCTATCCGGCGGTACTAAAAAACCGTTAACATTATCAGTAATTATATCGCTGCACACAGGTAAATTAGATGCTATCACAGGAACGCTATAAGCCATAGATTCAATAATTTTTAAAGGATTACAACCTTGTACTAAATTACGATCGCAAGCACTTAATGGCGCAATAGTACATTGTGCATTAATAATAACTTGTGCTAATTTATCCTTAGACAATTCGTACTGCCATTCAACATATTTTTCAATGCCAATTTGCGTAGCCAATTTTTGATAGGTAAGGACTCTTTTTTCTGGAATTGAAGTACAAATTATCAATTTCAAATCTAAATCAACCAACTCTTTATAGGCCTTAAATAATGTCTTTATCCCTTGCCATTTCTGTAATGCTCCAAAATACAGTATATACTTTTCTACATTTTTATTTTTGGTAGCAGGATGAATTTCAACACCATTATGGATGTGTGTAATTATAGCTTCGGAAATATTAAAGCGGGAAACGATATAGTTTTTTGTAATGAGCGAAGGCGTTATAATAGCTGAACTTTCTGTGATGCATTGTTGTTCTAATTTGGCTATTTTATGTAGTGTGTTTTGGGGTATTTTTGGATAGCGGGAGGGAAGTTCAATACTAGCAAAACTGTTAACTTCAAAAACTGTTTTAAAACTTTTACTACTTGCTAATACAGGGATTCCGCCCCAGATATCTCTAAAGTGAACTAATTGAATCTGTTCACAAACCGGAAGCGCTATAATTTTAGCTACAAAGGCTTTAAACTTTGTTGTCCGTTCTAGAAAGTTAACTACTTTTTCCTTAAACCGATACACAAAAATATTGCGTTCCTTATCAAATTGAACAGCTGGCATATCATCATTTCCTAAACAAATTAAAACACCCACATCAAAGGTATTTTGTAATGCTTTTAGGCAGTGATTAATATGTGTAGCAGCTCCTTTTTGAGATGGAAACAAATCAAAGGCTATATAGATGTATGCTGGTTTTGGAGAACTCAATGTATTGGAATACGTGTTCGTTTAAAAAGTCTAGAACAATATACAAATCAAATGAATGAACGATGTGAAATTCTGCTTCAAATTGTTTCGATTCTTAAAATTTCAGAATAAAAAAACTTACGAAAAGAAGGAATTTAAATTATGTGTAGTCTAAATAAGTATAAACAATAAAACAATGAAAAATTTGAAAACAACCCTAGCATTAGCAGCTCTAGTAATTTTTGCAGCTTCTTGTGGATCTGGTTCAGAAAGTACTTCTCAAGAAGGAAAACAAGGCCAAGGACAGAAAGATGCAGCGACACTTATTAAAGAAATGGATACTAATAATGACGGAATGCTCTCTAAAGCAGAAGTTAAAGGTCCATTAGCAAACGATTTTTCTAAAATTGATTCAAACAGCGATGGTAACATATCACTAACCGAATTAAAAAATGCTCCTAAACCACAAGGAGGAAAACCACCTAGAAGAAATTAATCCCTAAAACCAAAACTATGACATTAGTAACAAACAAAGTAAAATTTCTAACCATCGCATTTTTTGCATCAATGACATTATTCACAGCTTGTGGAGATGATGATAGTGATGTAACTGTAGTAAGCGACGATGATGATGATACAGTAACTGAATTACACGCTGCATTTGCAGAATTTGACACAGATAATTTAACCATTATGTTGAGTGGATCTAACGTGGTGATAGAATCTAACGGGTTACCTAACCATACATCACCATATTGGTCTAATACAACAGCTCGTGAAACGGACGGTATTTCAACACCAGCTTCGGCTGAAAATCATCCATTATTTGTGGAGCCAACAGTAACCTCATATGAGCAAATGGCGCCAGGTAATATTGATGATTTTAATGGGTCTTTTTCATTAACAATTCCTGCGAGTCCTGCACTTGCTTCAAGTACAACTGCAACAGGATTAGGACCTATTGGTATTGCTGTTAGTGGTGCAATGATTTATGACGATCAAGAAGGACCAAACGTTCCTTTAGATAATGCTGTACCTTCATTAGACTATTCTGCGGCGCATACAGGACCTCAGAGTTACCATTACCACCTTGAGCCTAAAGCGTTTTCAAATGATGACGATGCCTTAATTGGTATTATCAGTGACGGATTTTTCGTGTATGGAAGAAAATGTGATTCAACAGGAGCATATCCTACAGATTTAGATAGTTCTGGAGGACACACGTCAACTACGCAGCATACTGATACTGCTGAGTACCATTACCACATACAGAACGAAACGTATTTAAATGAATATTACATCATATTTCCAGGAGATTATCAAGGTACGCCAAACACTATACAATAGTCTGTTTGTAGTAAGTTGTTGTATGCTAATTAGTTGTAATAATATAGCGACAACTAAAGAGGAGGGAAGCAGTACTTCGGAAATTTTAAACACCGAAACACTCGCCGAAATTTCAATATCGCAACTTACACTTCATCCTAATGAAGGGCTTCTTTATCAAAACGAGAAGCCCTTTACTGGGATAGCAGTTTCAAAGTACCCAAACGGAATACCGTCGGAAAAAGTCACGTATTTAAATGGGATTAAAAACGGACTTCAAACTAAGTGGTTTGCAGATGGAATTAAAAGTTTTGAAACTACTTATACAAACGGTAAACGTAATGGAACCAGTACCACTTGGTGGAAAAATGGGAAACTTCGCTCGCAAGGAAGTTACACTAATGGGATAGCACAGGGCACCCACGAACAATGGTATATTAGTGGAGCTCCTTTTAAAAAACTCAGTTTAGTAAACGGAAAAGAAGAAGGCCTCCAACAATCGTGGCGAGAAAACGGTAAAATTTACAATAATTATGAAGCAAAAAACGGACGCATATTTGGGCTTAAAAGAGCAAACCTTTGTTTTCAACTTGAAGATGGTGTTATTACAACTACTGCTAGGTAGCATCTTTTTGTGTAGTATTTCGTGCACAGAAAGTACCGCTAAAACTACTAGTCGTGTTGCACAATTACCATATTATACAGAGGCTTCATTTACTCCACAATGGTTAGATCCATCTGTAGATACTATAGCACAAATCCATACGGTACCAGCCTTTAATTTAACAAACCAAAACAACGAAGCAATTACTGAAGCAACGGTAGCGGGTAAAATATATGTAACCGATTTCTTTTTTACTTTCTGTACAGGAATCTGTCCTAAAATGACAGATAATATGAAACTAGTACAAGATGCTTTTAAAGATGATCCTAACGTGTTATTGCTTTCGCACTCAGTTACACCAGAACACGATACTCCTGAAATTTTAAAAGAGTTTGCTGAAGCTAAAGATGTAATTGATGGGAAATGGCATTTAGTTACTGGACCAAGAAACGAAATTTACGACTTAGGCCGTAACCAATATTTTGTAGAAGAAGATTTAGGTTTAGATAAAACTGAAGCCGATTTTCTACACACTGAAAATTTTATACTTGTAGATAGCAATAGACATATTCGTGGTATTTATAACGGACTAAACAAGGTATCTATCGCGCAACTTATAGCAGATATTAAAACCCTAAAAGCAGAATAGGGGACTTTACTTAAAAATTATAGCCAACTCTTTTTTGAGTTGGTTTACTGAAATTTTATCTTTTATAATCTTTCCATCTTTATCAATTAAAACCATATGCGGAATTGCTCGCGCTCCAAACTGACTCGCTATAGTCATTTGGTTGTCATAAATATGGTTCCAATCTAGCATATTGTCTTCTTGAATACCTTGACGCCAAGCAGCTTGAGTGCGATCTTCTGAAACGGTAATAATATCAAAACCCAGCTTGTTATACTGTTGGTATATATACTTAATTTCCGGAGTCACCATACGGCAAGGTTTACACCAACTTGCCCAGAAATCTACTAACACCGCCTTGTTACCTTTTAATACTGAAGTTAGCGCTAAGTTTGTACCCGAAAGTGATTCGCCTGAAAACTGTGGCGCAGCTACACGATATACTTTTCGTTTTGCTGCAACTTTTTCTTCAGCTGCAATTTTATCATCTTCCGCTTTTTGTAGTACAGCAATGGTTGTAGTTAATGTGTTGATTAACTGCGAGTTTTTAGCATTTTTAGTGCGTTCCGTTAAAGCTATTAAATCCTCTAGCGGTAATGAAACTGCTGCAATTGCCATAGAAGAGAGCACGTTATCTTTATTTTTTTCTATAAAAGAAACAGCATATTCCGTTTCTAATTGTGAAATTGAATCTAATGAAAATAGTAACTCTTTATCGGTAATTGTCGCTAAAGAAAACTTCTTTAAAACCGAAAGTCGCTGTGCATTAGCAATAGCTTCGTCACGTTTATAGGTAGCTAATTTGGTATTTAAATCACCACCAGTAATCAGTACATCTGAATCATTCATAAGCACATTAAAAGCCATATTCTCAAGTAGAATTGCATACGACGGTGTTGATGTATCAAAAACCAAGTTGTACATATTGGGTTCCCCAATAGAACCTTTTAATAAAAAACTATTATTGGTAACCTTAGACGAATCTACACGTTTGTTAGCTGTATCTACCAAATACACCATAGTCGCGTTTGAATTAGCCACAGAACCAGAAATACTATAACCGTTAATTGTTGAAGTGGTATCTACCTGAGTATTTTTTTCTTGACAGCTTACTGTAATTAATAATAAACATAATCCAATAATTAAGAACTGTGTATTAGTAGTTAGTAACTTCATAGATTTGGAATTAAATGAATAAGTTTTTAAAAAACGAGAATTCAAAGATAAGATTCTGAAGAGTAGTATTTTCATTAATTTAAAGAACACAATTAAATACTAGTAAAAGGGAAGTTCCTATTAACTTCAAAATATTCTATTTTACATAATATAAATTATAGTACATTTTGATTGTTTTGCTCGTTTCATTGATATGACGTCTGTGTAAGCTATAATGACATTATGTAAAATATCCCTGATTATATCGTCTGGCTCATTTTAAGCTTGTCTGGGGGTCATTATACTTTTTGGTTTGTTCTGACTCGAAGATTCGTCGCAATGTCCCATAATTAGCCGTTATGTAAAATTGCCGACTGCATTCGCGCTCGATTGCTTTTTTAAAATATTTAGGCGTTGCCATAAATTTTTAAAACACAATTATCCATCGCTTGCAGCCGCACAAAGCTTAGATTGTTCTTTTTGTTCATAATTCTCTTATATGGGAAAATATATGCTGTAATTTTTTTTAAGCTATTCTCGTAAAGCGTTCCGCAAGAGTAAAAAATTTAAGCCAACACGCCAGCCACATAAATTTCTTTACACTTGCTAGATTTTGTCTTTTGTTGATTATTTTTTTGTTTGTAAAGTTCCAAGCTATTTTGAATTAAACATTTGACATTGTGATTGTCAATAGTAAATTATTATCTTTTTTCCTTGATGAAAAAAGAAACAAAAAAATCAAGGCTGCATAAAACTTTGGAAACAATGTACGGCTCAATCGCTATATTTTAGAAAGTCTCTGTTAGTCTTACGTTTACTTAGATAAGCTTTGAAACTTAGTCACTGTAAAGATTAATATATCTAAATCTCTAAAATATGTACGCTCTTTCACCTATTGTTTTAATCAAAGTTTTCTGAGGCCGAGAAAAAAAGTTTTGATTTTTTAAATTTTGCTTTTAAAACTTACTCTCCTTCAACTCCTTCTCTAATATCGCAATACGTTTTTCATACTGCTCCACGAGTTTTTCTGAAAGATAATTGATGGTGTTTATCGTACCGTTATTTTGCAAGGCCAAACCTCCATTTTGTTCATGATTTTCTTGCTTATTGGGTGATTCTTTTACAAAGTACTCTGGCGTCACCTCAAAAACCTCTGCTAGACTCCCAAGATGGGTAGCCCAAGACTGGCTTTTACCGTTTTCCATGCGCTCGTAGGCAGAGCGAGATATATTTAACCGGTCTGCAATTTCTTCTTGAGAAAAACCTCTTAACTCTCTAAGCCCTTTTATGCGTTTCGCTACAACTTCTTTCATATTTCTTGCCCGAGAATGGGGTATTTAATTAATTTACATATTACAAAGTATAAAGGTACTGCTTTTAAGCAAAATAAAAACAGGGCGCAATTGCTCTTTTTTTGAGCAAGGAGTAATAAAAAAACGTTTTAAGTTTGGGTCTATTGTTAACTTAAAAATTTTTATTATGAGTAAATTAAGCTTTGAGGCTTTGCAACAAAGAGCAGCTTCAACAAATCAAGATGAATTATTAACAAGCGTAAGTGGCGGTACTTTTGGGGATTGTCATCCAGACCCTACTCCACCTGCAGATGTTGATCCTAGTGACGGAGTCTTTGAAATAATATGGAACAATTGGAATATAATATTTAATTAAAATATTATTAACTTGAAACATTTTTGAATCCAGTAATTTAAAATTACTGGATTTTTTGACGATTAATTTAAAATTATACTAATCTATAAATTTTTAAAACTGGAATACCAATAAATTAGTTATGAAATTTATAAAAGATCTATTTTATTTAGTAAAGTATGGAAAGATAGAATGTAATAATTCGATTAATAAACATAAAAATTTCATTATGAAATTTGTTGTTGCGTTTTTCTTTTTTAAAATTTTGTCTTTGATAACAATAATCTTTATTTCTAAACTAGGATTTTTTGATTACCCTTTGAAAGGAAAAATTGATACATTTAATAATTTAAAAATAATTAATAAATTAATAATCGGTGTTTTAATTGCTCCAATATTAGAAGAGCTTCTATTCAGATTATCACTGATATATAGTAAATTCAATATATCAATTACATTGACTATTTTTTCTTATTATATAGTTTCTAAATTTTTAGGACTAAATATATTTGAATTTGAAAACATTATTTTAAGAATATTTATTGCGATATCAGCCGGTTATTTTTGTTTTAAAATATTAAACAATAGTATTAAAATAGATGAGAAATTAAAAAAAACTTTCAGCGAATACAATCGAAGTATTGTATATTTTTCAATATTATTATTTGCATTTTCTCATTTGTTTAATTATGATTTAACTTATGAAATTATTTTATACTCGCCCTTAATATTACTTCCACAATTTATTTCATCTATATTTTATTCATATGCAAGATTATATAAGAATATTTTTTATTCTATTACACTTCACTCTTTAACAAATTCCGTCAATTTAGTTATCCCATTACTAATTAAATTTTTATGATTAAAATTCGATCCTGAAAAATGAGAGTTTATTACTAAAATTGGGATAAAATATATATCTGCTTTTACCTATTTTCATAATTAAAAAAAATATAATATGAAACATAATGATATTAACGTTGATGAAATTTCGAACACGACTAAATTATTACTTTACAAACAAAGTCCAAATATTACGTCACAACTCAATTTTGAAAATAGTGATACATTTTTAGAACCTTTATTATTCGCTTTTTTTAATAGCCCTACGTATTCAGAAAATGGAGAAGCTTTACTAAAAGAGTTGATGCAAGGCTATTTTGCTAATCCTACATCTTTGCAATTACAGTATTTATACAACAATAGCAATATTGCTTACATCCCTAATAAAGGATATTATAATCGCCACAAAAAACTCATAGAAGCGCCCTATTATTTAGACCAAAATAAAACTATTGAGCTTATTAAAACCTATACACCATTGTTATCTCCCATTTTTAGAGATAAGAATGAGCAGCCACTTGATCCAAAGTTAGTTGAGATGGACAAAGCATTATTTTTAAAAAACAAAGCAGACTTAAAAAATGCGGTACAATGTATCGAAAAAACGAGCCCCTCACATTTTAAACTCATACAAAAATGCTGCAGCAAATTATGTGTTTTTAAAGCAGACCCAAAGCACACGAACTCTTTTGCTTCAAACAATGTGCTAGGTATGGCATTTTTAAATGCCTACCAAGACGATTACGGCGAAGCCTTTTTTGTAGATGATATTGCACACCAATCTGGGCATGCCATTATGTTTATGTTTTGGTTTAATAAACAGGAACATTTTATACTAGACCCCAACGCTCCATTAGCCCCCATACTAGAAAACCCAAAAGAATACAGAAGCTTTTATGTGCTTTTTCATGCCTTATACACCTACTATACCTCTACGCTTTGCTTAGATAATTGTATAACAGCTAATGTGTTTAATGATAAAGAAAAACAAGAAGCATTAGCTAGAATAGGGTTTTACCTAAACAAGTACAAATACGATCTTGTTTGTTTTGAAAAATTTTGTGCGCATTATAAAGGAGTAGTGCAAGTAATAAAAGAACCTAGCATACAACTGTACGCAACAATTAAAGAACAGTATATAAAAATGATACGTGAATATGGTGATATAGTTAAAGATTATACATACACTAATCAACCTTATAATTTCACTTTTAGTAATTTTATAGAAGTTAACCTTAAAAATTAGTGCTATGAAAATTTACATCTCTATCCTTTTTTTATGTATCGTATTCTCTTGTTCACAACCTATCAAAAATAACAATACAGAAAAACCTATTTTTCAAAAATACACAGAAGCGCAAGAACAAATAATTGAAGAATATAGTAAGCAATGTGCAAAAAAACATAACTATACATATGAAATGAATGAATGGCAAGAATGTCTTAGTAAGGGTTTAGAAAAGGATAGTACTATCTCATATCTCTGGCAACAAAAAGCAATGCCTTTGTTTAAAGCTAGAAAATATGAAGTGGGTATGCAATTTATAGATAAAGCTGTACAATATAATCCTCAAAAATACTTGCCCTATCGTGCTTTTATAAAGTGTATTTTCTCAAAAGAATATAGGGAAGCTATTAAAGATTTTCAAGCGGCAATAGAAATGCACGGAAATTCTTATGAAATGGATCATACCTATAAATTTTATATAGCATTATCCCATCTTCAGTTAAATGAGTTTGAACAAGCAGAACAACTACTCGCTAAAGATATAAAAGAACAAAAAGAAAAGTTTGACGATGGTGCCCATTATCTAGATTTGTTTTATTTCGGAATTACAAAATATGAATTAGGCAAATATGGACAAGCTATTGAGCAATTTGATTTGGCATTAAAAACGTACCCCAATTTTGCTGAGGTTTTATTTTATAAAGGGCTAAGCCTGGCTCAGCTCAAAAAAGAAGATGAAGCCATTGCAATCTTTAAAAAAGCAGTAAAAGAAGGAAAAGATGGTAATACAATCAATGAAGATAACGTATTATATGAAAAATACCCTTACCAAATGCGATGGCAGCACAATCATTAAAGAATAAAAATTTTCCGTTTTATAAGCAATTTGACAATAGAGATTGTGGTCCTACGTGTCTTAGAATGATTGCCAAATACCACGGCAAGCGTTTTTCTAGAGACTACTTGCGAGAAAAAGCAGGTATTACAAGATTGGGTGTTACGATGGCTGGTATTGCAGATGCAGCTGAAGCTATTGGGATGCGTACTTTAGGGATGCGTATAACTTTAGAAAGTTTAGTAAAAGAGGCTCCAACTCCTTTTATTATCCCATGGCGTCAACGCCATATGGTGGTTGTATATAAAACCACTAAAAATAGAGTTTATATTGCGGATCCTGCTCAAGGGTTGTTGGACTATCCATTAGATGAGTTTTTCAAAGCATGGACAAGCGCAACCGACGAGAATGGCTTTGTACTATTTTTAGAGCCGAGTCCTGAGTTTTACAAACAAGAAGAAAACACTAATGACAAAAAGGGTTTTTCATTTCTTATCCCCTACCTAAAGCCATATAAGAAAATATTCTTTCAATTATTTATAGGATTCCTTGTTGCTACAATCATACAATTTATTTTTCCTTTTTTGATGCAATCAGTGGTGGATATTGGAGTTGTAAACCAAGATATACCCTTTATTTACCTAATACTCATTGCCCAATTAGCGCTCTTTATATCACAGACGTTAGTTACTATCTTTAGGCAGTGGCTACTTCTACATATTACTAGCAGATTCAATATAAAAATGCTTTCAGATTTTTTAATGAAAATGCTAAAGCTACCTGTTCCGTTTTTTGACACAAGAAATACTGGAGATTATCTAGAGAGAATTAACGACCATAACAGAATACAAAATTTTGTGGCAAATAACGCTTTGAGTATGATTTATTCTGTGTTATTGTTTTTAGTATTTAATGCTGTACTTATCTTTTATGATTTACAAATATTTCTTGTATTTATTACGGGAGCGATTGGCTATGTTGCTTGGACACTTTTTTTCTTAAAAAAAAGAGCAGAACTCGATTTTAAGCGATTTGATGAAAACTCGCAAAGTCAATCTTCCTTAGTACAAATTATAAATGGAGTTAAAGAGATAAAGACTAATAATTCACAAAGAAAGCATCGATGGAAATGGGAAGGCATCCAAATTAGCCTTTTTAAAACATCTATAAGTAGTTTAAAATTAGCTCAATATCAATCCATTGGTTCAAACTTTATAAATGAACTTAAAAATATTATTATCACATTCATTTCAGCAACAGCGGTGGTTAATGGTGATATTACATTAGGTATTATGCTTTCGGTACAATATATCGTTGGGCAATTAAATCTTCCTCTGTCTAGCTTTATTGGTTTTATACAGTCTTGGCAAGATGCGAAATTGAGTTTAGAGAGACTTTGGCAAATTCACTCAAAAGAAAATGAAGATTCACAAGTGGACAATAAATCACAATTTATTCCTGAAAATGCAAATTTAGAGATTAAAGATTTATTTTTTAGATATGGCAGTAAGAGAGATAAAATGGTATTGAAGAATATTAATTGTTCAATACCTAAAGGTAAAACTACCGCAATTGTTGGTGCTAGCGGTAGCGGTAAAACCACGTTATTAAAATTATTATTAAAATTTTATGAGCCTACTGAGGGAATAATCAATATAGGTACACAAGCCTTGAACCATATTCAAAATGATTTTTGGCGAGCACAATGTGGAGCAGTAATGCAAGATGTTTTTATTTTTAATGATAGTATAGCAAATAATATAGCAGAATCTGAACAAAATGAAGTTATTGATGCTGAAAAACTGCGCCAAGCTATTTCAATTGCTAACATTGATGAATTTGTTGACAGACTACCTAATGGACTAAATACCGAAATTGGCACTAATGGAATTAGATTAAGTGGTGGGCAACAGCAACGTATTATGATTGCAAGAGCAGTATACAAAAACCCAGAATATATATTTTTTGATGAGGCCACAAGCTCCCTTGATGCTAATAATGAAAAGG
This sequence comes from Patiriisocius marinus, assembly GCF_008974325.1. Classification (GTDB taxonomy): domain Bacteria; phylum Bacteroidota; class Bacteroidia; order Flavobacteriales; family Flavobacteriaceae; genus Patiriisocius; species Patiriisocius marinus. Next base: position 217,000 of record NZ_BKCG01000003.1, read on the forward strand.
CGATAATGGAAAAATTAGCTGAGTTTTTAAAGAATAGAACAGCAATAATCGTGGCACATAGGTTAAGCACAGTGAGAAATGCAGATAACATTATTGTACTAGAAAATGGCCAGATCGTGGAAGAGGGTACTCATGAACAACTTACAGCATTAAAAGGTGACTATTATGAATTAGTCAAAAATCAACTTGAATTAGGCAATTAAAATGGAAAGAGAAAACGAAGAATTTTATGTATACAGTGAAGGGGTTCAAGACATTTTATCAAACCCACCAAAATCTATTTTTAAATGGGGTAATACTATTTTGTTTGGTTTCATCATATTATTAATAACTATTTCATTTTTTATTAAATATCCAGATGTAATCATTGCACAATCCATCGTAACATCACAAAACCCACCAATTTTACTATCACCCAAAATTAATGATAAAATTGATAGTTTATTTTTTAAAGATAACTCTTCTATTAATGAAAATGATTGGATTGCAATAATTGATAACAATGTAAATCTAAGCCATATAAAATTACTTGATTCTATACTTAAAAATATAGAAAGAGTAGAATATGACATTGACTCAGTTTTGGAAATAGAATTTACAAAACTCAATTTGGGCGAGATACAAAGCAATTATAATAATCTAGCCAGACTTGCTCATAGTTATGAACATCATTTAGAAGATGGTAATTATGAAAAGCAGGCAAATTTACAGGATAATCAATTACAAGTATTTAACAACTTAATTAAGAGTGCTGAAAACGATAGAGATGTAGCAAAGCGGGAATTAGAACTTTCAGAAATTAATTTGAATAGAAATAAACAATTATTTAATAAAGGTGTTATTTCAAAACGTGAATTTGAAACCTACGAAACTCAATATTTACAGAGCCAAAGAAGTTATGAGTCTCAAATAGCAAGAATATTTCAATTAAAAAGCCAAAAAATAAATATCAATAGTAATAAAAGCAATCTTGGCCACAGTGAAGAAGAAACAATTTTAAGCAATGAGTTAAATATTTATGAAGCGGTAAAAGAAACGGAGATAGCCTTAGATAATTGGATTAAAACTCACGTTATTAAAAGTCCTGTAAATGGCAAATTAAAATATTTGCAAACAGTGAATTTAAATCAATTTGTGCAACCTAACATCCCACTTTTTTCTGTAATTCCTAATGAAGAGGGAGATTTTATTGGCTATCTAAAAATACCCGTTCTCAATTCTGGTAAGGTTGAAATAGGACAAATAGTTAATATTTCTTTAGATGGCTTTAATGCAAGTGAATTTGGTTTACTAAAAGCGCATATCACAAATTTATCGAATGTTCCAAATGATAATTTTTTCCAAGCAAACATTAAACTGTCTAATGGTCTTACAACTACTCATGGTAAAAAAATAGAATATTTAAAAAACCTTTCTGGTTCCGCACAAATAATAACTGAAGATCTAAGATTGGTAGAAAGATTTTTTCATCAAATTAGAGAGGTTTTATCAAGAGATTAATTTATTACAGTAATCCACTCCACACCCATTACCTCCACTCCTACTGCCACCGCTGTAAAGAGTGTTCCACTCACATTTTCAAAAAACATTTGTAAAGAAAAAAATATGGAAATCTAATACTAGCGTATCGCTTTTTTCAAAGCAAAGTTACATAACGCAGAACATTATAGTACAAATGTATCATTTTTGATGTTTCAATGAACATAGTGAGTTTGTAAGCTATAATTCTATATTATGTAAAATATCCCCATACTACTTAGTTCGTTTGATTAAACCATATCTGGGGGTCATTAAACATTTTTGGTTTTGGTCTAGTTTAAACACCTCGTTAGATTTGTACCATAATTAGTCGCTATGTAAAATTGCCACTGCCTATGCGCTCGATTGCTTTTTATAAATTAAACGCTTATGACGTATATTTCTAAACACAATTTCCAACCGCATTGCCAGCGCCAAAAAAAAGCTAACCTTTTAGATTTGTTTAAAAATCACGTATACGATAATAATCCTGCAATATTTTTTTCTACGACATTCTCGTAAAGCCTTCCGCAAGAGTACAAAATTACTCTGCGAGATAATTTCTGTACACTTGCTCTAATTGTGCTATTATTCAACTTTTTTGATTTGAGCTGTTTAACAACATTTAGATTAGAACTGAAATTTGAAACCCTTGCTATTAATCGTTTATTATTATCTTTTTTTCTTGACAAAAAAAGAAACAAAAAAATCAAGGCTGCACAAAACTTTGGAAACAATCACGGTTCAATCGCTATATTTTAGAAAGCATTCTAACTCACTAAGATTACTTTGAACTAGCCTTAAACATTGAATTTATTAATAATATGTATTGCTAGATCTCTAAAATATGGACGCTCATTCGCCTATTGTTTTAACCAAAGTTTTCTGAGGCCGTTTTGCCAACGCTACAGCCAGATTGTGATTCAATTTTACATTTTTGTTATAATTTGGGATTTTGGCACACACAAGTTACAGCAAAGGTCTTTTTTTGAAATCGTGTAATTCAAGGGTAAAATGAAGTAAAGCTTTTTAACCAAGACCATATCCAAAGCTCCGTAAAACGCTTTACCCCTTGCATTAGATTCATTCAAAACAAAATGAAAGCTTTCCTTGCATATTGCGGGGGTTTTAACTTTAAACACTTTTATTATGGATGTTCGTTATCTTTTTTATTCTAAGTTTTATTTTTTACGCAGTTATTTATTTTTAGGGTTACATTCAACGTTTAGCTTTAAGATAATATATATGCCAAGACAAGCTATTTATGTCCACTCTATTAGGCTTTTTAATGTAGAGTTAGGTATTACTAACTTCCCTCCTCCTATATAGTAGGAGGTATATTTAAACAAAATTTAAAATTCAAGCAACTCTGGTACTGTGATTTCTAAAGCTAAAGGAATAGTATATAATGTACTTAATGTCGTATTTACTTCTCCACGCTCGATCCTTCCTATTTGAGAAATTGCTATATTACAATCAAATGCTAACTCTTCTTGTGATAATCTTTTTATTCTTCGCAATTTCCTAAGATTTATTCCGAAGTCTTTTATATATTGAGTGTTACTGTTTATCACACTCTAAAAGTGAATATATCAATTAAGAATTATAAACGCATATATGCTCTATATTAAAACTTTTTCTTTAGATTTGAGATGGCGGAAACTGAAAAGCCTTATATAGAGTAAGTTGAATATTTAATTTATTATTATGAAAACAAAATTCAATTCTAAACTTTTTAAAAAATCTATTGAAAAAAAATCATTAGATAATCTCTTTGGAGGTGGAGTTATTGGTGGAAGTGGCGGCACAGAAACTGGACCAACAAATCATTATCCTTCTGGTGATACGTACGAAACCATTTATAATGATGACTGCTCAATATTTTGGTATGATGTTTCACCAGTTTGTCAAGATTAGAAAATATTCATTAATTAATAATTTTAAAAAAACTATCACGATATGAAATCAGGTTTTAATTCTAATTTATTTAAAAAAGAAATGAAAAAAGAACAATTAAACATCTTAGTTGGCGGTACAGATCCTACAAGTAGTGGAGGTACAGAATCGGGTAACACTAATTGTAGTGGTCAGCCTTGCGACACTTACACAACCGTATATGATGATAATTGTAAAGTAAATTACACTAGTGTAAACCAATGTTAACAGAAATATTATTTTTTATTAAAAAAAGGCAGACTTATGTAATTTTGATAAGTCTGTATTTTTTTACAATAGGTTGTCAGGATTTTCAAAATGATAAATTAGATTATCAATTAAGAGATTGGTTATTGGATAGAGAAAAAACAATACAACTCTATAATTTAGTTGATGCAAACGATTGTGAAAATGCAGAATTACTTTTTAAAAAACTAAAAGGTCACGAATTTATTTATAGTTCATCCATGTATTTGGCTAGATGTTATATCGCTAAAAATAATAAGTATGCACTGAGATATGTTAAAACGGCTTTTGATGGAGGGTACAATATTAAATTATTAGACAGTGTAAAATTTAAACCTATATGGCAGGAAAGTAAGAAATACTTTAATAAAGCCAACCCATTGTTTTGGAAAAACGTAGACACTTCATATTTCCAAAAAATTGAAAATTTAGTTTTTTTGGATCAATATATAAGACGTAATAAAACCGATGACTATAGTAATGAGGTGCGTCAAGATTCATTAAGTTCAGAATATCTAACTAATTTCTGTAATGTTTATGGGTTTCCTAGAACTTTTTATTCTAACAATTTTGAGAGTTATAGAGAAATTGACCCTACAATTCTTGCTATCCACTCAAACGATAATCATAAAGAAAAAATAATACAATGTGCTATTGAATCTGCATTAGATGAGAAAATTAGCTGGCTCATACCCATAGTAATAACCAAGTCCTTTTACGTAGCTGGTAAATTAAAAGAAAAAGAAAATCCATTATTTCTCTTAAAATTTGATAATAGTAATAATATTAATTATACTGAATCACTTCTCCAGTTATATGTAATTAGCGAATTATATAATAAAGAAATGCCTTCAAAAATTTATATAAGACCATCAAAACTTAATAATCATAATGTTGAAATTATTGAAAAACAATTAAAACAAATAAAAAACTACCTAATAAATAACTTAAATTTTGATGAAAACAATATTCAAATTATTAACAAAATTAGTGGAATGAAAGCACAAGGGAATATTAACAAGAATTACTTATACACAATTCAAGCAGTAGAATTATAATTTAATACTTATGATCTTAATCATTTCGATACAAAATGATTTTACCACTACTTATGTAATGAGATGGTTAAATTCTATGCAAAAAAAATTTATACGAATCAATGAAGATGATAAACTAAAAATTGAAAGTTTAACTGAAGATGATTTTATACTTAAAACATCAACAAAGAAAATATCATTTTCCGAAATTGATTCAGTTTGGTATCGTCGTGGAGATTTATTTTTCAAGAATGATTTAGGTTTTGATTTTAGCCAGGTAACAAAAAAATATAATAACATAGAAAATAGGAGTATTGCAGAATATATTTTCTCTCTTTTAAAAACTAAAAAGAGTATAAACGGTTTTGAGGATAATTTATTAAATAAGTTGGAAGTACTAAGATATTGTAAATTTAATAAAATAAATATGCCTTCATTTCTAATTACTCAGTCTAAAATTGATTTGATTAAATTTTATAAAAACAATTGTAAAAATGGTGTAATTTCAAAATCTATTAGGTATAGTCTTAGAGAAAAGTTAAATGATTCTACATATTTAAGTTATAGTTATAAATTAAATAGTAGTGAGATTGATGAATTGCCTCTAACTTTTGTGCCAACATTTTTCCAATCTTATATTCCTAAAAAATTCGAAATAAGAGCTTTTTACTTAAAAGATAATTTTTTTTCAATGGCAATATTTTCTCAAAATAATCCTAAAACAAAAGTAGATTTTAGACATTATGATCTAAATAAGCCTAATAGAGAAAGTCCTTATACTTTAAACAAAAATTATGAGAAGTTATTGAAACAAATGTTGGAAAATTTTAAAATTGATTGTGCATCTTTAGATATTATATTGACTCTTGATAATGAATATTATCTTTTAGATATCAACCCTATTGGACAATTTGGAATGACTTCAAAACCTTGTAACTATCATTTAGAAAAAAAAATTGCTGAATATTTATAAAATGATTGAAAATTTAAAAAAAGAAATTAAATTAGGTGTTGCACCTATACATTTATTATCAGTTAAAGAAGCAAAAAAAACTATAGATAAAAAAACTATTAATAAGTTTAGAATTTCAAATAGGTATAAAACTAACCATCTTCAGATTGGAACAATTTATAAATCAGTTATATGAGCAAATACATTCGAAATAGATTATGTATTCCAATTCAAGGATTTAATAGAGCAATAATCTATGATTTAATTCGAAATGATTATTTTTTTATTTCGAATGAAATATTTTCATTGATAAATTCTAGCGGAATAATTAAGTTCGAAAATGAATTTGAAAGTACAGATTGGATAGATTTTTTATTAAGCGAAGAAATATTATTTAAAATTGAAAATGATATTGAGTTAAATAACTTTCCAGAAGTTGATCGGCAATTTCAAACACCATTCCTTATATCAGATGTAATTATCCATGACAATATTGAAGTTTCTTTATTTTCTGAATTGTTTGGAAAAATTGATGTAAGAAATATATCAATTATTGTTAAGCATTACGACAAAACTAGAATTAATTATATAATTAAAAATATCTCAAAATTAGAAGTAGACTCCATCCATCTAATACTAATAGAGGAGAATAGAGATTATAGTCCATCAGACTTTAGAAATTTAGTGAAATTTAATCAAGTATTCGCTATTTTATTATTTAATTCATCATATTCGAATTACACAAATAATAATTCTGAATTTTTTAAAATTATAGAATACTCAAATTCTTTCACTGAATATTCAGCAAATGTTTACAAAAATAAGCTTAGTATAAATTTTGATCACTTTTTCGAAGCATACAATTATCACAACTATTTTAATAAAAAAATATATATAGACAATCTGGGTAACATTAAAAATGGATTAAATTCATATGATATATTTGGTAATATATTAAAGATATCGAAAGACAATTTTATAAATATTATTCAAAGTAATAATTTTCAAAAAAAATGGAGCATAAAAAAGAAGAATACATTAATATGTAAAGATTGTGAATTTCGTTATATGTGTGTCGATCCCCGTGATGTAAAATTAAATGAAAATAGTAATCTATGGTTTCATGAATATGAATGTAATTATAATCCTTTTATATCAAAATGGAAAGGAGAGCAGGGTTATTCTAATTTAAGTGATAGTGGTATTCTTGTTACAGAAAAATCTTTTGAAATTGATAAAAAGGTTCTGAAAAAAAAATTAGCTAGATTATGGTCTAAATAAAATTACACGTTTTTTTTAAAACTAAGTATACTTTTAAAATAGAAAATTTTTTGAATAGATTTCCACATTATAAACAGCCAGACTATAAAGATTGCGGCCCTATTTGTTTAAAAATCATTGCTAAATTTCATAAAAAAACATTCTTATTAAATTTTCTAAGAAATATTTCTGAAACCCAACGTTCTGGAAGTAGTTTGTTAAATTTAAGTAATGCAGCAGAAGTAATTGGTTTTAGAACTTTGAGCGTTAAAATTTCTTATACCGATTTAAACGAAGCCCCACTCCCCTGCATATTGCATTGGAATAAAAATCACTATGTAGTTTTATATAAAATTAAAAGGAACACTTTTTTCATTTCTGATCCTGCGCACGGTCTTCTAAAATACAATCAAAAAGAATTTTTAAATCACTGGATAGGTAATAATGCAACAGTAGAAACAGAAGAAGGCATAGCCTTATTATTAGAACCTACTGCAAAGTTTTATGATTCATCTTTTAATACAGATATTAAAGAATTTGGATTTAAATTTTTAGCAAGGTATATTTTTAAGTATAAAAAGTTTCTATGGCAGCTTATTATTGGTTTACTGGCAGCTAGTTTATTACAACTTTTATTTCCTTTTTTAACCCAGAGTATTGTTGATGTAGGTATAAAAAATCAAAACGTTCACTTTATTTATTTAATCCTTTTTGCGCAATTGGCTTTGTTTATTGGTAGAACCGCAATCGAGGTTATTAGAAGCTGGATATTATTACATTTGAGCACTCGTATAAATATTTCCTTAGTTTCAGACTTTTTTATAAAGCTAATGAACTTGCCCATCGCCTTTTTTGATACTAGAATGACGGGCGATATTTTACAGCGTATTAATGACCACAAGCGTATAGAACGCATCTTAACAACATCTTCTTTAAATGTGTTGTTCTCGATAGTTAATTTGGTGGTGTTTGTTTTGGTGCTTGCTTATTATAACCTCACGCTATTTGGTATCTTTTTATTGGGTAGTTTTCTTTACTTTTTATGGATAATAATTTTCTTAAAAAAACGTAGAGATTTAGATTATAAACGATTTTCAGAAGTCAGCCAAGAGCAAAGTAAGGTTATTGAGCTTATAAATGGTATGCAAGAAATTAAATTGCACAACGCAGAGAAACAAAAACGCTGGGGATGGGAGTTCGTGCAAGCTCGTTTATTTAAAGTTTCTATTGAGGGCTTGGCATTAGAGCAATATCAAAGCGTAGGTTCTGGGTTTATTAACGAGTTAAAGAACATTTTAATTACTGTTTTGTCGGCAAAATTAGTTATTGATGGAGAGATAACACTCGGTATGATGCTAGCAATAAGTTATATAGTAGGGCAACTCAACTCCCCGATTGCTCAACTCATTAGTTTTATAAGAGAAGTGCAGGATGCTAAAATATCTTTAGATAGATTATCTGAAATTCATAACAAAGAAGATGAAGAACAAACAGATGTTGAGAAGATTAAAAACATTCCATTAGATACCAATATCACATTGTCTAAAGTTTCATTTAGATATATTGGCTCAGACCAACTTGTTTTAAAAGATTTAGATTTAGAAATTCCTTCAAATAAAGTAACGGCAATAGTCGGTGTAAGCGGTAGTGGTAAAACTACGTTGATGAAGTTGCTGCTAAAATTTTATGATCCAATTAATGGTCAAATTAAATTAGCAAATCACGATTTACAAAACATTTCACAAAAAACGTGGCGTAATGAATGTGGTGTTGTGATGCAAGAGGGTTATATTTTTAATGATACCATTGCTAATAATATTGCTATAGGAGAGGATTATGTAGATAAAAAGAGATTAGCCCACGCAGTAGATGTTGCGAATATTGCATCATTTATTGAAACCTTGCCATTGTCTTATAATACGAAAATAGGAATGGAGGGCGTTGGTTTAAGTACAGGACAAAAACAACGTTTACTTATTGCCAGAGCCGTTTATAAAAACCCTAATTTTTTATTTTTTGATGAAGCCACCTCTGCATTAGACGCAAATAATGAAAAGGTGATTATGGAAAAACTAGACACCTTTTTTGAAAATAAAACGGTGGTGGTAATTGCGCACCGTTTGAGTACGGTTAAAAATGCGCATCAAATAGTAGTATTAGACCAAGGCAAAATAGTAGAAGTTGGCAATCATGCTGCTTTAGTAAAGCAAAAAGGAGATTATTACAACCTTGTTAAAAACCAATTAGAACTTGGTAACTAAAAAATCTCCCCTCCGCCGGAGGGGATTAAGGGGAGGACAATGAATGAACATATAGAACAAATAGAGCTTCGTAGCGAAGAAGTGCAAGAGATTTTAACCAAAGTGCCACATTGGATGATACGTTGGGGTAATGTCTTGTTTTTAGCTTTAATTCTTATGCTATTGTTTCTTTCGTGGTTTGTGAAATATCCAGATATTATTATTTCAGAAGCGATTATAACAACTCAAATACCACCTCAAAAAGAGTATGCAAAAATCACAGGTAGATTAGACACATTACTAATTGAAAACAATGAGCAGGTTTATAAGAATCAACCTTTAGCAGTTCTTGAAAATACCGCTAAGTTTCAAGATGTATTATTTTTAAAATCAATTCTTGACACGTTGAAAATAAATAGTAAATCTTTTGATTATCCAATAGATAATGTTCCTGTGCTATTTTTAGGGGATATAGATTCAGACTATGCATTATTTGAAAATAGTTTTATTCAATACAAATTAAATAAAGAACTGCAACCTTTTTCTAACGTAGCAGTCGCAAACAGATTTTCAGTTTCAGAACTAAAACGAAGATTGGCAAACTTAAACGCTCAAAAAGAGTTAAACACATCTGAGTTAGCATTTATAGAAAAAGACTTGAAAAGAAATGAAACACTTTTTGACAAAGGTGTTATTTCTGCAATGGAATATGAAAACAAACAGTTAGAATACTTACGGGCACAACGCAATTACAAGAATATGACTGTTTCTATATCTCAAATAAAAGAGGCCATTAGCAATGCGTCAAATACGCTACAAGGCACAACAATTAGTAAAACTAAAGAAGATATGGTATTGCTAAAAAATGTGATACAGTCTTATAATCAATTAAAGAAAAGTATTAAAGATTGGGAGTTGCGTTATCTTTTACAATCAAGAATTGATGGGAATGTTTCATTCTTGAACTTTTGGACTGAAAATCAAAATGTAAATCAAGGTGATTTGGTTTTTACAATTATTCCTATTGAAAATACAGATTTTATTGCAAAATTGAAAACCCCTGCTCAAAATTCTGGAAAAATAAAAGTTGGTCAAAAAGTGAATATCAAATTAGAAAATTTTCCAGATACTGAGTTTGGAACTTTACAAGGCACCGTTAAAAATATTTCTTTAATTCCAGATGTAGATGGTTTTTATCTTATTGATGTTTCGCTCCCATCCACTCTTGTAACTTCTTATAAAAAAGAAATTGAATTTAAACAAGAAATGCGAGGGATTGCAGAAATTGTTACCGAAGATTTGAGGTTAATTGAACGTTTCTTTTATCAATTTAAAGAAGTGTTTTCTAGATAATATTGCTAGGTCGAATATTAGGTTAATTATAAGTTACACTCGTCATAAAATTGCATTCCACACACTTTACCTCCACTCCTACATCCAACGCTGTAAAAAGTGTTCCATTCACATTTATAATTTCACTTTAGGAGAGAAAAAAAATAAAGAAAGAAAGTTTCTGCGAACCGCTTTTAACCAAAGCTCAAGTTACATAATGCTGACCATTATAGAACAAATGTATAATATGAGTAAAACGGCGAATAGTACGTATTATTTCAAATACGCGATTCTTAGGGATTACGGGATTTGAACAAACTCAAAAAAATTAATTTCTTGCTTACTTCAAATACTCAGGTATTCTAGACATTTAGAAACTCAACGTTTTTAAGAAGGACTCAGGGAAAAAGAATAATACTAGATTACATCTTTAAAAAGATTAAAAACAGCTTCTTTATATTTCTTACTAACTGGGATTTTATAATTACCAATAAAAAGTAAATTACCTTCAAAGCCTGAAACTACATTTATATTTACAACATAACTTCTATGAACTCTAATAAAATGTTCTTTAGGTAATTGCTCGACTATCTTATTTAGACCTTCGCTATAAATAAAAAGATCAGATTTTGTATAAATCGAAGTATAGTTTACATCACTTCTAAAAAAAAGCATATCTAAGAAACCTACATGCTCAAAATGATTATTCTTTTTTAGATAGAAGCCATCGGTACGATTTGGCACTTGATTTTCGGAAAAGTTAAAATCACTTTTCACTAATAGTTCTTTTTCCAAGGGTTTTTTAGAAAAATTAACTAGCGTAAGCTCTATTGCTATACTAACCTGACGATCATTAAACGGTTTTAATATATATGCACGCGGTTTTACTTTTTTAGCTCTATCAATAATTGTATTATCCGCATGAGCGGTTAGAAAAATAAATGGGATATTATATTTCTCATTTATAATGCTTGCTAATTCAATACCATCTGTAGCACCTTTTAAAACAACATCTAGCAATAATATATCGACGTGTTGGTGTAGTGATATTAATTCTAAGGCTGCCGCTGCGGAGTCTGTAAAACCTATTATGTTATAGTTAAGTTCTTTAAGTCTGTTTACAATATCCTCAGCCTGCAGCATTTCATCTTGAACAACAATTATGTTGATTTTAGGTGTAGTATCTGCCATATGAATTTGTTTCAAATAAATAATATTTAACACTCATTCTTGTTTTTTTTAATACGTTCTATTCAAAATTTTTGACATAAATATGACATTGGTAAACATAAAATTTAGTCTATTAATTGCTACAAGAGAGAATTTAAATATAGTAAATTAATTGGGGATTATTTTGAGGGAATATCTTAATTATCAAAACTTTATGTTATTTATTCGCATTCCATACACATTCCCTTACACTCCTATTGTTTTTTCGTGAAAAAAGCATTCGATTACATTTTAAATAAATTTTAAAAAGAAATAAAATCAATGGAGATTGGTTAAAACTTTGTTTCTTCTCCAAAGCAACGTCACATAACGCAGCACATTATAATACAAATATGAATATTTGAGTCCCTTCCCTCCCACTGTTTCTTTCATTTAAAAGGGTGTTTTTAGTGTATATAAAATCAGGGCACCATTTTTACAATTCAACTACAGTTAACGACAATTGAACTTATAGTCCTTTTATAAACTAGGTAAAGGTTAGATATTTGACTCGTAAATCATCTTATTATTCTTAAATTTAAAACAAGAAAACAACCCAATTAGTATGTTACTAAATAAAGAGAACCGTATTAAATATTTAGGCTTTGATGACTTCTGGTTTACGGTTATTGGTATTCTAATTTTAAGTTTTAGCGCTGCCTATGTTTTTAATAATGCATTTGAGAACCTAAATACTAGTGAAGCATTGCTGGTCTGGGGAATCTCATTATTCTTCTCCATCTTTGATTGGTTTATCAATAGGGCCATCTTGATTCGTTTACGGAAAAAATATCCCAACATAAAAGATAGTGCTAATCGTATTGTGGTTTTATTTTTCGCCACTGCCGTCACGGTGTTCGTGGTCGATTTCTTGGGGCATCATTTCTTTTCTTTGTTCTTTGAAGAGCTCACTTATAATTTTCAAGAAAGAACCAAATCATTAGTGTTCGTTATTTTTCTCACCATTATGACGATGGCGATCTACGAAGCCATTTACTTTTATTTACAACTTAAAAAATCGATAAGAGAAGAAGAGCAGTCTAAACAAGCCATTGTACAAGCGCAATTAGACGCACTTCGTAATCAGGCCCAACCTCACTTCTTCTTTAATACGCTCAATACACTACGTGATATCATTGACCAAAACTCTAAAGAAGAAGCAAAAGAATTTGTAGATAAATTATCAGATATATATCGCTTTCTCTTAGAGTCTGGCAATGCAAATCTCATTTCGCTTCGGGATGAACTAAAGTTTGCTAAAGCATATATCCACATACAGTCAGAACGTTTTGGAGATAACTTGCAATTGAATTGGAATATACCCGAAGCATCACTAAATGCTATGATTGTACCTATGAGCCTACAGCTTTTATTAGAGAATGCGATTAAACACAATGTGATTTCTAAAGCGAAACCACTTACTGTTTACATACATATCAAGGATGATTATATTACGGTGGATAATAAAATTCAAGCAAAATCTACCCAACTACCATCAACGAAGGTGGGGCTTAAAAATATTGAAAAGCGCTACGCATTGATTACTGAGAAATTGATTGAAATAGTAAACAATGAAAACCAATTTTCTGTTTCCCTTCCATTATTAAAGACATCAGAACAATAGAATAGCTATGAACGTATTAATAATTGAAGATGAAACACGAGCGGCAAGCCAATTAGAACGCATGCTAAAAGCCTGTAATTTTGATTATAAGCTATTGGATATCATTGATACGGTAGAAGATGCCGTGCTATGGTTTCAAAACAATACTACACCAGATTTGGTGTTTATGGATATCCAACTGGCAGATGGTTTAAGTTTTGAAATATTTCAGAAAATAGAAGTAACAGCTCCAATTATCTTTACAACAGCGTTTGATCAATATGCGATCCAAGCCTTTAAAGTAAATAGCGTAGATTACTTATTAAAACCCATACAGAAAGAAGACTTGAATACGGCGCTCAACAAATTCTTCAAGTCGAATACACCCGCAACAATTGACCCTTCCATTTTAAAGCAATTACTGGGAAGTATGCAGACACCGGCTAAAAGAGAGGGATTGTTGGTAAAAGAAGGCGGTGGCTTTGTACAAATAAAAGTGACAGATCTGTTGTATTGTTATTCTGAAGATAGCATCACCTTTGGCGTGACATCAACTAAGCGCTTTATTATCGATGAAACCATGGATCAACTATTCGATACATTAGATGCCCACACATTTTATAGAATTAATCGTGGACAGCTGGTCTCTAAAACTTCCATTATAAAAATGGATCCCTACTTTAATCATCGGGTGAAGCTTTCTATCGCTAACCCACGAGATCAAGAGTTTATCGTGAGCAGACCAAAGACTAGCGATTTTAAGAAATGGATGAATACCTAGCGATTTAGAAAAAAGTATTATTATCCGTTTATCTTTTAAAGCTAGTAATCAATTAAGATGGCTAGCTTTTTTTTTCTATACTTTTTATGGAGCACAAAAGACAGTGTGTATTTTTAGAGTAAGTTCCCGCTTTCCATTACAACTCCTCATTACGCTAAGGCTTCATTGCGGGGTTTTCATTGCAATCGGGGCTATAGAACAAGACAGGTATTTTAATAGGTTAAAACCTTTTATTTAACTACAAGCACCAGAAATAAGAACTTGCCACACTCCCCTATTCTTTTTACAACGCTTCACCATCCCAACAAATACAGCACATTTCAGAAAAAATAGAATGCCTTGAGTATTGATTACAATTCAACCACGGTTAACGATGTTCTGGCAATAATGCCTGTTACGGCGCCTAACTAAAAGAGACATTTGTCTAGTATTAATTTTAAAAGACCTAAAAATGACTTTAATAACAAAAATAATTCGAAACACTGTACTCTTACAAATGCTGCTTTGTGGAGCATTTACAATCGCTCAAAACACAAGCACTCCAGAAGACATTCATCAATCTGTACAAACGCAGACCGATTTGATTTTTGACGAACTCGTGAAAATACGTCGAGACTTTCATATGCATCCTGAAGTTTCAGGGGAAGAAAAAAGAACTTCTGCACAGATTGCTGCTTATTTAAGAGACTTAGGCCTCGAAGTTAAAACAGGTGTAGGCGGCTATGGTGTTGTTGGAATCTTAGATACAGGACGTCCTGGAAAAAAAATTGCTTGGAGAGCAGATATTGATGCCATGCCATCTAGTGAGCCCGATGTGGTAGATTTCGCTTCAAAAAACGAAGGTGTTCGGCATATTTGCGGTCACGATATACATACGACCGTAGGCATGGGTATCGCTAACGTTTTAGCCAGCCAAAAGGAAAAACTAACCGGTACCATCTATTTTGTTTTTCAGCCTAAGGAAGAGATTAATGAAGGTGCCAGCGCTATGATTGCAGATGGATTGTTTGATCTCATTCAACCTGATGAAATTTATGGACTGCACGTGTCTCCTTACCCTGTAGGAACGATTGCTACTAAAGCAGCAAATGTATTTAATCATTTTACGGTGGTCGAAATAACATATAAAGCATCTAATAACCAAGACGCCATAGTAGATTTTACAAAAAGTTTGATGGCAAATGCGCAGACCTATGGTCCAGACCATAAGTTTTGGGATCCTAATAGCGTATTTAGCCTTAAGTTAGGCGTAACCCATCCAAATACCATTTTTAAAGACTATGATGCCTTGATGCATGAGTTGAATGTTAAACAAACGAACGATACATTGAAGATGAGAATATTATTGAATACAAGTTCTAAAGAACGATTGGATGCGTTTCTACCGATGATTAAAAATAAAATTGAGACTTCTGCTTATGCCAAAGACTTACTATCTGTTTCCTATAACCTAATGCCAGGATTGCCTGTGATGGAAACTCCTATAAACGACGCAGCATTGACCAAAGCGTCTTTGAAAAGTATAACCAATGTTTATGGTCCACAAAGTGTGATTTCTTTATATGGGGTTCCTCCTTTTCAATTTAGTGATGACTTTGCCTATTTCCAGAAAGAGGTACCAGGGGTTTATTACTTTTTGGGGGTATCCAATATGGAGAAAGGGATTGCAGGTATGCCACACACGCCCAACTTTGAAGCCGATGAAGAAGCCATTAGAACAGGAGTAAACTACTTTTCTTCTATGATTATAGAAAGGTTATAAGTAAGCTACTATTTTTTTGCAAAGTCCTGTAGAGCTTTTGTTTTATGGGGTTTTGCTTTATGTTTTTGTTCCATCACATAAATAGGCACAGCGTCTTCTAGTAACTCTTTAATATATAATTTGTACCTAGCATATTACAGGTATTCTTATTAGTATTTGCAGACTCAAAATGCATATCTGGATTCTAGTACTAAAATGGACTTCTGCTGTTTTAGAACAATCCTTATTAGCTGAACAAATGAATAGTATATTTTTCATTATAAGTTTTTGAAATACTCGTGTTTAACTAATTTTTAGTTTGAATGATGTTTGAAGTTCAGAATATTAACTTACTGTTCTTTTCTTTTTTTCCTTGATGAAAAAAGAGATCGATTTTGGAGATCCACGAATACCCCTAACATATAAACGCTTGAGCTAAACAAAAAAATCAAGGCTGCACAAAACTTTGGAAACAGGGCTGAAATAAAAAGGTCTGGGAGACCTTTTTATGAAAGAGCCAGCTGGTGCGCTGGAGTCGCTCGCTACACTTTAGAAAGTCTTTGTTAGTCTAAAGATAGTTTTGAAATTGCCTTGGATAGTTAATTTGATTAATTTCTATTTATTACTCGGTGCATTCCTCTCGCTATACTATCCTTTAGAAAATTTCATTAAACAGTATTTCGTGGCTCGTTGGATGCAGTAACACTCAACTCCCCTATTGTTTTACCAAAGCTTCTTGAGGCCGTTAATTTTTTTTTGCTAACTTAATTACTAGTATTAAACAACTTACTAATAACATTAATATTATTAGGTAATCGTCCCACATGTTGTAGTTTTAACGCTGCAAGTTTGGAGGCTATTTCTAGGCAAGATTTAAATGAATTTTTGTTAATGTAAGAAAATAAAAATCCACTCCAAAAAGCATCTCCAGCACCAGTGGCATCCATGACTTCATTAATTTTTTCTGCGGGCAATGCTATAGTATCATTCCCTTTTTCTGCTAACTTAACACCATTAGCTCCAAGTGTTAAACAAACTACGTCTGCTCCGTGAGAATGAAAATATTCAAAAATTTCTTGATGTGAGAGTGTTTGGTTAAAATAGCGCTGCATATCGTCTTCACTAACTTTTATTAGTGGATTATATTTACTATACGCCTCAATATTTTTTTGAGCCTCTACTCTATCACCCCATATCTTGGAAGAATAATTAATATCAATACTCAATTTTATTCCTAATGAATGGGCTTCATTAGCTTTTTTTAATATGGTATCTCTGGCTGGATTTTTACTAAGAGCAAAACAAGTGGTATGAAAAATTTTTACACCCTGTAAAATTTCCGAAGGTATTTGTTCTTCTACAATGTTCGCATCTGCCGCTCTATATGGTATAAAGTCTGGAGTTGCTGTTGCTCGAGAAATAAAAATAGTACTCGTAGGCTCGAGGGCTAACTGGCGCACATAGGTGCTATCTATATCAATCTCATTAATCCTTCGTAAAATATATTCTCCTAAGCCGTCATTACCTATTGTCGCAACTAGCCTAGGTTGTAATCCTAGACGTGCAAGATTCATAGCAACATTAGTTACAGACCCACCTAAATATCTATGGTAATCTCTTGTGTCCTTAATAGACTTATTTTTTTCGTGGCCTATAAAATCGACCAGTGCTTCGCCCACACATAAAATATCATTCTTCATAAATCACGTTATTTTAAAAAGGTTTTTCCTTTATTAGACTGCGTTGCAATAATCTGCCCTGCAGCACTCCAAGTACAAAATTTAACACCAGTAGCAGCACCCGTTTGGGTGTTGAAATTTTCGTAAAAACCAAAGTCTTCTTCACTATTAAGCATTTCAATTCCTGCAATGATTTCTTCTGCTACATCAGGCATATCCTTAGTAATGCTCATACCATAAAACCCATTTACCATTTGCCAGGTGCCACCATTATGAAATTCATAGGGGATGTTTCTAAATTGATATTTACAATTATTTTCTAATAATTTCCATTGCTGATCTTCAGGAAAAATGGGATCCCAAAATGCTGGCAATAATTGAAGTTTTAGCGATTTTCGAAGTTCTTCCATATATAAAATTTGGTTCTTTCTAAAGGTATCATCTCCTAATTTTAGTAGCAACGCAATACTATTACCGAAGGCATCAAACATAGTC
The DNA here is from genome assembly GCF_008974325.1 of Patiriisocius marinus. Classification (GTDB taxonomy): domain Bacteria; phylum Bacteroidota; class Bacteroidia; order Flavobacteriales; family Flavobacteriaceae; genus Patiriisocius; species Patiriisocius marinus. Next base: position 235,028 of record NZ_BKCG01000003.1, read on the forward strand.
TGATACCCCGAAGGATTAATAGATGCCATCCAGTACGGCTCCATTTTTAAGGTTTTATAGGCTCTTGGATGAAAGGGATGCAATATTGTGCCTGCTGTATAGTTTTCCTCAAGGATTGTCGTAACTAAATTTATTTTTTCTGAAATATGCTTTGAATTTTCAATTTGGCAAACACATCTTAAAGCCCAAAGTCTAAGTACTTGATCATAAAATATGTGCCCTTCTGTTATATACTCATCTGCCCAGTTGCCAGATCTTGGAACATACAATAGATGATTATTATTAAACTCCCAGGCGTTTAATAGCTTTAAACCTTTATCAATATGAGTTTTCATTTTATTAAAAAACTCCTCGTCATTAGTGGTATTTGTATAATTGCAAACTCCTATAATGAACCATGAGATAGTATCTACTCTCCCAGCTAAACCTCCAAAACTTACTTCTGTTTCTTCGTTTTCTTTAAAATAAACGTTTGAGGGTATGTGCCCTAGTTCGTGTTGGTGATTTGCTAATGTGATTAAGGTGTTTTTGAAAATGGAAATTAATTTTTCATCACCATCTAAAAGTGCTGCAAGACCACATATAACACCATCTCGTGCCCATATACGTTTATAGTTAGAAATGGCCTCTGCACTTGCCAAAAATCCATTTTTGTTACTAGCCGTATGCAGCAAGCTAATTGCTTTATTATAAATTACCGAATTCATTTAAGATATAGAGTGAGGTTTATGATTTGCTTTAATAAATAGGGTGCAAATTGCCGCAATAATAAGTAGGACTCCTGCAAATGTTATTGCATTGCGAGGATCATTATTCAAAAAGTTTTTTAATATATATCCAAATGATACTGTTTGTATAATCATAGGGATAACAATCATCATATTTATAATACCCATATAAACACCATAACGTTCTTTTGGGATATTTGCAACTACCATTAAATAAGGAATACCCATCATACTTGCCCATCCTATACCAAAACCTGTAATAGCGAAAAATAATAAATTTTTATTTTCTATTGTAGGAAATACTAAAAAACCAATAGCAGCTAAAATTAAACAAGTAGCGTGCACCCATTTAGCACTGTATTTTCTAGCAAAGCCCACCAATGCAAACGCTACTAAAAATGTGACAATGTTATACCAACCGTTTACTAGTGCTGTCCAACTTACCGCTTCGCTATATACTTCGGTATTTTCTGGTGTCGCATTCCATACAGATAGCGCAACGCTTTTTGAAGAATTTTGCCAATAACAAAACAAGGCATACCATTGAAAAAGATACACTAAAGCCAGTTGCCACATTACCTTTGGCATATCTTTTAATGCAGAAAAAATTTCAACTAACGGTTTAATAACACTTCTTTTTTCACTTTTAAGTTTTTTTAATTCTTCTTCTGTAGGAGGGATTTCTTTTGTTTTACTCATACTCCACAGTATGCTAGCTATAGAGCATATTGCTCCTAGAAAAAAGGAAGCGTACACCCACGTTGGCAATGAACCTGTAAAACCTACAAATATTAGTGGAAAGATAAATAGAGAAAAGTTTGCTAGTACTTGACCTAAACCTGTAAAAAAACTTTGCATCTGGAAACCTAAAGGCTGTTGGTCATCATCTAATTTATCAGCAATTAAAGCTCTGTATGGCTCCATTGCTGTATTGTTACCAATATCAAGAATCCATAAAAGACCAGCTGCCATCCATAAAGAACTGCTATATGGAAATGCTAGCAACGCTAAACTACAAAGAATAGCACCCACTAAAAAGAAAGGTTTACGCCTACCAAATTTTGGACTCCACGTTTTATCACTCATGGCTCCAATGATAGGTTGCACCAAGAGACCTGTTACCGGCCCTGCTAAGTGTAATATAGGTATTTGGTCTGCACTAGCACCAAGAAAGTCATAAATGGGCGTTACGGCACTCTGTTGCAAACCAAAACTATATTGAATTCCGAAAAACCCGACATTCATATTTAAAATTTGCCAGAACGTTAATTTTGGTTTTTTAATCATAGCTTAGAGTTTAGTATTAAATACTTTAAGAAAATTGTAAACTCTTTATCATTCATAAATATTTCTCCTGCTTTGTCAATTACTGGCAATTGCACATTTGAAGGAGAGAGCCCTGCTTTACTCATCTTAGAAAGCATTTCTTGTAGTTTTGTCTCATTTTCATCTATATCGTAATATATAAATGATATTGCTTTTTCTTGCAGATATGCCTTTGTTTGTAAACAGTAGTGGCATGTATTACTTCCATATACTATAAAAGATCTCACTTCGCTTTTTGCAACCGCATCTGTTTGAGCCAATGCAACACTACTCAAACATAAAAATATCAGTAAAATTCTCATAAATTTAAAGATAAAAAAGAGTCAATAAAATATCTTAATAAAATTGACTCTTTAAAAAACTAACAATTAAATTGTGGCTAATAAAGTAACGGGTTAAAATGTATAATTAACACCCATTGAGATAGATCTTCCAGGAACTGGTCGAACACGTAAGTAATTAGTTTGTCCTTCTGTAATACTTCCTTCTTCAGATTCTGTGATTCCTAAACTGTCAAACAAGTTATTGGCGGAAAGATTAGTAGAAAGGTTATCTGTAATCTCATAGTTAATAAAGCTATTTACAATTGCAAACCCAGGTAATACTAATTCGTTACTATCTTGCGCATATGCTTTAGTTTGACCAATAATACTTAAACCTACACTGTGTCTTTTTGTAGCACCAAATTTGTAAGAAGGTACTAAACTGTAAATAAAATCTGGTTGTCTTCTAGGCGTATTCCCATCATTATCACCAGAGTTTATCTGTGCATTAGTATATGTTAATGTACCACGTATGTCTAAATCATCAAAGCGATATGCTCCTTCAAGTTCAACACCAACTGAGCTATAATCGTTTTCAATAACTTGTTGTGTTGTAGCTTCAAACCCACCTTCCTCTACAGTTTTTGCATAAAATAATGTTGCGAACAGTGTTGCGTTCTTAAACTTTCCTTTAAATCCTAATTCTGCTTGGTTAATAAAATCTAACGCATTAATTTGATCACCATCTAGATAATTTAATCCACCAAAAAGAATACGATCTGCTTTTGCAGAGCCACCTCTACTATAACGACCAAATACAGCTTGACTATCATTTAATAAGTAGTTAGCACCAAATGAATAAGATACATAGTCATAATCATAATTAACCACCGTTGGATTTGCTAAGTCTATAGATTGAACTGTTTGTTCTGCTAAAGAAATCGCACCATCATTATTAACATCAACTTGAGAAGTTACAGGACCAGAGAATGAACCATTCACTTTTCCGAAGTCAAAACGAATACTAGCATCAAAATTTAATTTTTCTGAAGCTTCATAACCTACAGCTAAAAAAGGAGCCGAAGTATTGTATTGTGTATCGTAGCTTCTTTGACAACAGTTTCCGAAGAATGCAGCACCGTAACCAACTAACCCATTGTCTGTTAGTCTATTGCCAGCAGCATCATTTGCATTAATTAAACGAGCATCATCACCACGTGCTTCCAATAAATATGAATTCCATAACCAAGACATAGAAACGTTTTGGTATGCTTTAAAATACCCTAATGTAACATTAACATTTTCAAATTTCTTAGTAAGCCTTATGTCATTCATAAAGTTATTAAAGTTGTTTAACTGCGTATCAAATAGAACAACTGGAGTGATTAATGCATTATCAGGGACAGCACCTCCATCTTGAAATGCAAGACTTGAATATCCATTATCTATGGCAAAATCACTACTTAAGAAACCTCCTGCGGTTTGAACACTTGCAGGAAAAGGAGAATTAAATCCACCTTTATTCATAGAAAAACGACCATTATTTTTAATTTTCCATCCCTCTGCTAATTCAAAAGCTGCTTCCATACCAATTGAAGCATTTATTGGATGCATTCCATCAGTTACATTAGATCTTCTACGTTCTCCATTTTCTCCTAAACCGACATTTTGTGTTAAAAATGGTGTATGTAATGTTTGGTTATTTGCATCAAAATTTGGAATATTTTCAAAGTTAGGGTCATCATTAGTACCCGTAACTTGTATAGGGTTTGGTAAATACGCAATCGCTCTATCGTTTAAGTATTTTGCATATACTCTTACATGACCTTTATCAAACTCTTTAGTAATATTAAATTTAAATTGGCCACCATTGTTAGCTGTATATCCTGCATCTCTTATGCCTTCACCAGTTCTGTAAAATCCACCCATATGAAAATATAAACCTTCACCTATAGGAGCACCATACTCAAAGTCTGTTCTAAAATTACCGTAGTCTAAACCAAAATTAGTAGCTACAGACCCGCCTTCTCTTTTACCAGTCTTACTTATTAAATTAATAATTGCACCAGGAGAATTTGAAGATAACGTTGAAGCAGAACCACCACGAATAGCCTCTATTCTAGAGATGTTAGCGTCAAATCTTGTAAATATATCAGCGGTTCCAAATGCGATATCACCAAATAATAATACAGGTAATCCATCTTCTTGTAATTGTACATACTTAGATCCCCCAGAAGAAACCGGTACACCTCTTACTGCTATGTTAGAATTACCTTCTCCACCAGACGATTCTGATCTAATTCCAGGTATTGTTCTAAAAATCTCTGCAGTAGTTCTTGGCGCAGATTCTGCAATTTGACTAGGTTTTAAAGAAGTTATTGAAACACTAGATTCAATTCTAGATTTTGGGTTCGTAACCCCAGTTATAACTACTGTATCAAGAGATTGTGCATCATCTACCATAGTAAACGATATCGTTACATCACTTCCAGAAACAGTTACCGTTTCTTTAATTTTTGTAAAACCTATATAGGAAGCAGTAATTTCATAGGTTCCATCACTAATATTTGTAATGGTATAATTACCATCAAAGTCTGATATGGCTCCCTTATTTGTTTGTTCTAAAATAACATTTACACCACTTACTGGTAAACCTGTACTGTCTAAGATAGTACCCGTAATATTTGACTGCGCAAATAAGAATGAGGTTATTAAAAAGGATAATCCAAAGAGGGCTAACCTTATCTTTTTTGAATTTTTCATCATTTTGTAGTTTAAAATTTGTTGATTTCTTATATATCCAAATATATATTGTCAATTTGATAAATTTTATAATTATTTTAACTAAAACGTTTTAGTTTTTAACTAAAACGTTTTAGTTAATTTTTGCTATTTTTAGTTATTATATAAAATTTTATGAAACAAACTACTTTACAAGATATCGCTAATACCCTTGGTGTTTCTATATCAACTGTCTCAAAAGCTTTAAAGGATTATCCAGATATAGGTATAAAAACAAAAGCACTTGTAAGAGAGCTTGCAGTTACCCTTAACTATACTCCTAACCCATTTGCTGTTAATTTGAGAACAAAACAATCTAAAACAATAGGAGTAATTATTCCAGAATTTGTACATTATTTTTTCTCTAGCGTTATTAAAGGCATTATTAATGAAGCGGAAAAAAAAGGGTATTTAGTGATTACATTACAGTCCAATGAATCATTTGAGTTAGAAAAAAGACAAATAGAGTTATTACTGAATAAAAACGTGGATGGTGTTTTAATCTCACTAGCAAACGCCACAGCCACTTTTGATCACCTTAAAACTGTTATGGAAAGAGGGAAACCTTTGGTTATGTTTGATAAAATTGCAAAAATTGTTAATTGTTCTAAGGTTATTATAAATGATAGAGAAGCAGCATACAATGCCACAAAACACTTAGTTGATACTGGTTGTAAAAGGATTGCACATTTTAGAGGTCCTTTATTGCCTCAAAATTCTATAGATCGATTTTTAGGTTATAAAAAAGCGTTAGACGATCACAATATTATATATGACCCATCGCTCGTTTTTATATGTAATGATATGACGTTTGATGAAGGAAAAATGTTTGCTCATAAACTTATTGAAAACCATAAAGATGTTGATGGAGTTTTTATAAATACAGATTTAGTAGCTATTGGAGCAATGACAGGATTTAAAGAACTTGGATTACATATACCCCGGGATATTAGTATTGTAGGTTTTAGCAATTGGTTTATGTCCTCTGCGATAACACCATCATTAACCACAATAAATCAACCTGGTTATAAAATGGGTAAAGTAGCCTTTAAAAGGCTTTATAAAGAATTAAAAAAACAAAAAAATAATATAGAAATTATTCCTAAAACGATCGAACTTGAAACAACATTAATAGTTAGAGAATCTACCAAAACTTAATATATGATAATGAATTAATTGGATGTATTTAATTTAAGGTAATTATTCCCACTCCACACACTTTACCTCCACCCTACTCCAGTCAACGCTGTGGCAGCGTATTCCATTCACATTTCAAAAATAAACTATTGGTTACAATTACTTTTTAGGAAACCCGTAACCGTAAATAAAAATTCCTAATCTAAAAAAAAACGTGGGTGCGCTTTCTATTAATTTATTTTGCATTAAAGCAAAAGAATTTCGATTGCAAATGCGTATTATTCATCAATCCCTATTTGTATAATATAAATTAGTGAATAATCCCTAACTTAAAAAAATGATCGTTCTAATTGCTCCAGAAAATGATATTCCAAACGAAATTGAACTACTAAACGCCTTATTTAAAGAAGGTTTAATGTTTTATCACTTAAGAAAACCATCAAAAAACTATCAAGAACATTGTGCGTATTTAAATGAAATAGAGGCAACATACCACAATAGAATTGTAGTACACTATCATCATGAATTGATTAATAAATACCCTTTAAAAGGCATTCATTTTCAGGAACAAAAGCGAAGAGATTATATAGATAATCCAGGTCGCTATTTTAAAGGCTTAGAAATGTTTGGTAAAACGATAAGTTCTTCTTTTCACGAACCTGAAGAATTGGAAAGTTGCGAGTTCGAGTTCGACTATCATTTACTCAGCCCTGTATTTTCTTCCATCTCAAAAGAAGGCTATGAAGGCAGAGGTTTTGACGTAAATCATATAGACAAGTTAATCGTTGGTATGGGCGGGATTAATGCAAAGACACTAGCAGAAACAATACCATTAGGGTTTAAAGGAATAGGTGTTTTAGGAGGTGTTTGGAATACAGAAAACCCTGTCGAAAGTTTTGTAGCCTTGAAAAACCAATATACCGAGTTACAATTAAAAAATCATCCGCTTCTATAAATTATAGACTACTCAAACATTTTTACATTCTTTTGTATAACTTCTTTTAAAGCTTCTTTATCTATAGGTTTATTAATAATGTCAAGTATACCCACATTAAGACATTGTTCTCTAACTTCACTGATTTCTAGTGATGTTAATGCTATTATTGGTATATTCTTGTTTTGTGCTGCTATTACCTTTGCTGCTTCAAAGCCGTTCATAATAGGCATATTTAAATCCATTAAAATCACATCGATATTATTACTAGTATATGCTTTCAAAGCTTCTTTTCCATTTGTGGCGACTATAGCATTATGATTCAATGAACTTATTAATTTTTTAGTCACTAATTGGTTTATTTTATTGTCTTCAACAACTAATATTTGTAGACTCTTATTCGCTGAATTAGTGTTACTTTTATTATCCTTATTTGCAACTTCACATTCTAAAATAAATGAGAACTGCGACCCTACACCCACATCACTAGTTACAGACAACTTGCTCCCCATAACCATCAGTAAAGACTTAACGATGGGCAACCCTAAACCAATTCCATCTAAAGTGTTTTCTTCTGTATCACCTTGTTTAAAATTATCAAAAATAATGGATAGATTTTCCTTAGAAATACCTGATCCTGTATCAGAAACTTTAAACTCAATACGATGCTTTGTACCAAGTTTATTTACCATACTCGCAGAAATAGTAACAGTACCGTTTTTAGTATGCTTTATTGCGTTATCAATTAGATTAATAATTACTTCAGATAAATTAGCATCATCAATGATATAGTGCTCTAAAATTTCTTCGGAAATATCTAAAATTAATTGAGTTTCTTGTTGATCTGCTAGATAATTAAGTGATTTCACTATGTTCTCTAGGAGACTACGCAAATTGACATTAGTTACTTTTAAAGTAATTTTATCAGACTCTACTTCGTTAATTTTTAGAATATTATTTACAACTGATTTTAGATGATCCCCAGAATATTTTAAAGAATTTAGTAGCCCTTTTTGTGTGTTTATTATTGAAGGATTTTCAATAAGCATTCCAGTAATACCCAAAATTCCATACAATGGCGTTCTTAAATCGTGACTAATATTTACTAATAAATCTGATTTTACCTTATTAGCGTATTCAGCTTCATTTTTGGCTTGTAGAAGTGCTTGATTCTTTATCTCTAATTTTTGATACGACAACCTCCTTTTGTAATTGTAAAAAATAAGAAATGAAGTACTTAAAAATAGTAAAATACCTATGCTTAATAAGGTTATAATATTTGTTTTTAGTTTAGATGCTTCAGCTTTTTCTTTGAACTCATTAACCTTAAAATCTGCAGCCACTTCCTCTACTTGGAGATTTTTTTCTGCATTAAAATCTAAATCCTTGTAATAATACATTTTTTTAAGACTCGCTAGCGCCATCTCATACGCTCCTAATTCTTGATGTATTTCACTTTTGAAATCATAAATATCAATGAGTTCTCTAATAAGAGTATACTCTTCTCCTATTTCAAGCGCTTTATTAATATATGTTAGAGCAAGTTTATGATCCTTTTTTTGGTTATAATAAATAGCCAAATTTAAATTTTGCAATAGCCGATGCAAAGGGTTTTCGTTTTCAATTTTAGGCAACAGCTTATCTGCTTTTAAAATATAAGGATACGCTTTGTCTGGTTCTTCAAAATTTAAATACATCCCAGCTATATTATAGTATGTATAAAATGAGTGTTCATTTTTGCCAGCTTTTAAAGTATAAACTATAGATTTTTCAAAATATCTTGCAGCTTTATCTACAGTACTCTTATCAGTTGAGTAGATATTTCCTAATCCATTAAGTGAGGCTACGTTTACAAAATAATCATCAGTACTTTTATCTAATGCAATGTTGTAGTATTTTCTTGCATTATCCCTATCATTAATGACTTGGTAGGTATTGGCTAGACTCACATAAGCTTTTGCTTGTTGTGTTTTATCCTTGTTTTTATTTGCATTTTGTACCGCTTGAGTTGCGAACTTCAGCCCATCTTCATAATTTCCATTTATGTTTTTATCTCTAGATAAGGAAATTAAAATATTTACACTATCTAAAGCGCTATTTGTAGTATCCTGAGAAACCGAAGATAGGCTATAGCAAAATATAAGTAAGATTAGTAATAGCTTCTTTTCCAAGGTAAACGTTTTATAAGTGAAAATATAAAAAAGAATATTTTAAAATCTACAAAAATCTACATTATTACGATAAAGTGCATAAATAATGTAATTTTCTTATTGTTAGCCATACCATAAAGTTCTAAGTTAATATATGTAGCTTTGATATTTGACTAAAAAATTAATTAAGATTTTAAAATTGATGAACTATATCTACACATTAATACTTTTATTAACAATGATGATGAGTAGTTGTTCTGGTCAACAAACTGATAATAATTGGATCGATGGAAAATGGTCTGGTATAGGTTTTCAGCCAGGATATAATATTCATGATTCTTGGGATATTGAGGTTTCTTTAAATACCAAACAAGAGCTTTTTAAAATCTTTTACCCTAGTTTAGATTGTTCTGGAGATTGGATGCTTATTAATATAGACAAACGCAAAGCCACTTTTAAAGAATTGAATATTGACAATACCGTATTATGTTCTGATAATGGTACTGTAATAATTACTAAAGTTGACGAGCATCATATTAGCTACAGTTATTATATGGAAAATGACAAACGGGTTTCTTCTTATGCCACTTTAAGTAGGAATTAAATTGTACCTATCACTAGATTTAGTAAGCTTTCTATTTCAAAAGTCAAAGTAAATTGATAAGCTTAACTTAATAATACAATCTAAAATCAAGTGCTTTACATACATTGTAGTGCTTTTTATGCAACTCTTCTACAACAGCCAGCATGTCATCATCTTCTTTAAATAAGTTAAAGAATGCTTTGTCAAGGTTTGAACTAGTGATATCGTTAATCGCATTTCCGTAGCCAGAAACGCCTTTAGCACCTGTAATATCTAGAAAATATTGCGCTTCTTCTTCGTCTAAATCTAGTACTTTCGCATTAGAAAAGTGTAGTATTTTTCCTGTTAATCTTCCTTCAAAAACCTCTGCAATTTCTTGTAAACTATAGTAATAGTTATTCAAACAAATACTGTTTGCTTCCCCTTCCATAATTAAGTAGATAATTTCATAGTCTTTAAAATTATGATCATCTAAAATTAAAGCATTCAAGCTATCTTCTAATCCTTCTATAGTGTCGCATGTTTTATAAATACTGGCAACACCATAACTCATAGTCAGTTGATCTAGACTTTTTTGAGCTTCGGTTATTTGGTCCATCTCCACATCATCAACTGCTTCTAAACAGTAGATAAAGTAATCTGTATCTATAAATTGTTCTTGGGGTGTTTGTTGTCTTTTTTGTAGCAAATTTCAGATTTTTTGTAAAGTATATCTGATAACAAAATTAAGGGAACTCGTTTACTTATTTAATAGCTTTTTGTAAAATATCAATAGGCACATTTTTGTTTTAGTATGTTTACTATTTGTTGTAAATTCATTTTATGGAAACAACAACATATACTGCTGGTATTTTACAATATATCCCTTTCTTTTATGTGATTTGGTCTGACGATTTATTGTCATATTCTGAGATTTCCGTAGTAAAAAACGCCATCAAAAATGATGATACACTTACAAAAGAAGATCTTTCCTATCTTTTAAAAAACTTAGATAAAAAGAAACCACCTTCCTATCAAGAAATTAAACATTGGAAACAAGTAATTTCTCATTCAAAAATAAAGTTAGTTGAGAGTGATGTTTATCCGCTAGCTACGTTTAGTCAAAATATGATTTGCCATCATTTTGAAGCGTGTCCATTTAATAATCATTTAAAAGACATTGAGATTAACCTTGGTATACAACCCAACCATTATAATCACTTATTTGAAGTACAAATAATAAAAGTAACTTCATCTAGCTTTTACAATCCATTAGAAATAGATAACATTTTAAAGGGAGAACACGCACCTGTTGTTGATGCTTTTAGGGACGTCTTAAAAGACCCTATTTTTAAATGGTCTATAAGAAGAGAAAAGTCAGCTTTTAGAGCACACGTTTTAAAGCAAGTAACATTTCTTGCCAAAGAAGGATATGGAGCTATGGCCTACCCTGAAGCCTATGGAGGAACTGATAATATGCCAGCCTATGCTGCAGTATTTGAAAACATGATGTATGTAGATGGTAGTATGGCTATAAAGTTTGGAGTTCAGTTTGGACTTTTTGGCGGTAGTATTCAAAAGCTAGGCACAAAATTACATCACGACACTTACCTATCTGAAACCGGTAAAGCAACTATTTTAGGTTGTTTTGCTATGACTGAAACTGGACATGGTTCTAATGTAAGAGGCATTAAAACCACAGCGACATTTGATAAAGAAACAGACAGTATTGTTATACATACGCCAGGCGAAAATGACAATAAAGAATATATAGGAAATGCGCTGGACTCGACAATGGCTTCTGTATTTGCACAATTAATTGTAGAAGGAAAAAACCATGGAGTTCACGCTATTTTAGTTAATATTCGGGATGCAGAGCATAAATTAATGCCAGGTGTAACTATTGAAGATAATGGGTACAAACTAGGTCTTAATGGTGTAGATAATGGTAAAATATGGTTTCATCAAGTACGCGTACCTAGAGAGAATTTATTAAATAAATACGGTGATATCACCCCAAAAGGTAGGTATCATTCTGATATAGAAAACCCAAGTAAACGTTTCTTTACTATGTTAGGCACGTTAGTGGGTGGTAGAATTTGTGTTGCTCGTGCAGGACTTGGAGGCGCTAAAAAAGCCTTAGCTATTGCAGTAAAACACGCTTTAAAAAGAAGACAATTTAATGATAGTATAAAGGTGCAGGAAGATTTGTTAATGGATTATCCAAGCCACCAATTAAGGTTAACTCCTGCAATTGCTAGTTGTTATGTGTATGATATTACACTCACACATATGATGAAACTGTATAGTGATACTACAGTGCCAGACAAACGAAAAGTAGAAACACAAGTTGCCGGACTTAAATCTATCATTACTTGGTTTGCAAATGATACCATACAAGAATGTAGAGAAGCCTGCGGTGGAAAAGGATATTTGATGGAAAATCAAATTGCTGATCTAAAAGGCGACGTAGATATTTTCACAACTTTTGAGGGTGATAACCACGTATTGTTGCAATTAGCTGCAAAGGGAGTTTTATCAGACTTTAAATCTGAACTTAATAGTGATGGTTTTACGGCTGTCCTTAAATTATTAGGAGCAAGAATTAGTGATACATTAACAACTATTAATCCAGCTTATACAAATAACGTAGATACAGTGCATTTGTATAGTTCTAAGTTTCATAAAGATGCATTTGATTATCGTACCAGAAGGCTTACCTATACTATTGCAATGCGAATTAGAGATTACGTAAAAAAGGGAATCCCTTCTTATCAAGCCTTTTTAAAAGTACAAACACATTTGCTTGAACTAGGAAAAGCTTACAGTGTAGAACTGGCTTACAACACTTATATTGATTTTACAGCTACAATTGAAGAAGAGAAAAACAGATTATTATTTGAAAAACTAGGTGTTTTGTATGCTCTGAATGAATTAAAAAAAGATGCTTCTTGGTATTTAGAACAAGGCTATATTAGCGGTACTAAGTCTAAGGCATTGCGCAAACGTGTAGAACGACTTTCTACAGAATTGCGACCACATATAGGTACTTTAGTCGATGGATTCGGTATTCCTGAGCATTGTATGCAAGCCCCAATTGCAAAATGAACTTAATCTTAAATTTCGGTTTAAATAATAAATAACTAAAATCAAAAGTTAACATTTCTGAATAACATCTATTACCTCCTAGTACTAAAATAATTACTTAGAATACAAGCACCCCAAATGTAATGTAGTTAATCAACTTACTAAAATATCATTATCTATATATTAAACGAGAATTTGAAATAAATCTGGCTTGTCGTTTAAATACTCTCCATAGAAATTTTTAATTTTCATCCTCTCTATAAGTTCATTAATATCATTTGGATTTGGTAATTCTAGACCAACTACAGCAGGACCAGAATTCCTATTGTGATTTTTAGAATATTCAAAGTGTGTAATATCATCATTAGGACCTAATACTTCAGTTAAAAATTCGCGTAAAGCGCCAGATCTCTGCGGAAATTTTACAATAAAATAATGTTTGTGTCCAGAATATAATAAAGCACGTTCTCTAATTTCTTCAGTACGGCTGATGTCATTATTAGATCCACTAACTAAACAAACAACATTTTTACCTTTTATCTCTGAAGAAAATTGGTCTAAAACAGCTGTGGTTAGTGCTCCTGCTGGTTCTACTACAATTGCATTTTTATTGTATAAATCTAAAATGGTTTGGCACACTTTTCCTTCAGGTACAGTAACCATTTCATCAAGGTTATTTTTACATATCTCAAAGTTTAAATCACCTACTTTTTGGACAGAAGCGCCATCAATAAATTTATCTATATCTTTAATTTTAGTATTTATACCGATTTTCATTGAAGTAGACATCGAAGGTGCACCTTCAGGCTCTACTCCTATAATTTTTGTGTTGGGAGAAATTTCTTTAAAAACACTAGAAACACCAGCGGCCAAACCACCACCGCCCACAGGTAAAAATAAATAATCTATAGGCTTTTTGGTAGTGTTTAAAATTTCTATGGCAATTGTTCCCTGCCCTTCAATAACTTTAATATCATCAAATGGATGTACAAATGACATCCCATTATCATTGCAATACTGTATAGCCGAATCATAAGCATCATCATAAGTATCACCAATAATAACAAGTTCAACATAGATGCCACCAAACATTTTTACTTGTTCTATTTTCTGATTTGATGTGGGTGTTGGCATAAATATTACCCCTTTTATTTTATTTTGTTTGCAAGAGTAGGCTACACCTTGTGCGTGGTTGCCTGCACTTGCACAAACTACACCTTGTTTTAAAGCTTCAGGTGTTAGTGATGCTATTTTATGGTAAGCGCCTCTTATTTTATAGGATCGTACTTCCTGTAAGTCTTCCCTTTTAAATTCAATATTGGCGTCGTATTTTTTAGAGAGATATTGATTTTTTTGTAATGGAGTTTCTAAAACAACATTACTCAATAGCGCCGCGGCTCTTTGAACATTCCTTAAAGTAACATAATTTGTAGGGGTGTTCATTAATGTAAGTTTTGCATTGCTGTCATAGAACTTCTCAATGTAGCTCCTACTATTTCAATAGGATGATTTCTTAAAGTTTTGTTTACCGCTATTAATTGTTGGTTGTCTATTTGATTAGTCGTTGAAAAATGTTCTCCGATAAGATCTGTTTCAATGTTTTTCATAAAACTAGTTAGTAATGGTTTACATGCATGATCAAATAAATAGCAACCATATTCTGCGGTATCAGAAATCACATTATTCATTTCATATAGTTTTTTTCGAGCTATAGTATTGGCTATTAACGGGACTTCGTGAAGTGATTCATAGTAAGCGGATTCCGCTTTTATTCCTGAAGCTGTCATAGTTTCAAAGGCTAACTCTACCCCTGCTTTTAAAAAGGCTACTAATAGCGTACCATGGTCAAAAAACTCTTGTTCACTAATTTCAGCATCAGTTATTTTAGTTTGTTCAAAAGTTGTTTTTCCTGTTTCTTTTCTCCATTTCAGTAAATCTTTATCATTATTAGCCCAATCTTCCATCATTCCTTTTGAAAATTCCCCAGACATAATATCATCCATATGTTTATTGAATAAAGGTGTCATAATTGTTTTTAGCTCTTCAGATAATTCAAAGGCTTTTATTTTTGCTGGATTAGTAAGTCTGTCCATCATATTTGTTAAGCCTCCATGTTTTAAAGCTTCGGTCAACGTTTCCCAACCGTATTGAATGAACTTAGCCGCATAAGCTCCTTCAATTCCCTTTTCTAACATTTTGTCAAAACATAAAATGGAGGCTGTCTGTAACACACCACAAAGTATCGTTTGCTCTCCCATCAAATCTGATTTAACTTCGGCTACAAAAGAAGAATTTAGAACACCAGCCTTATCACCTCCAGTGGCAACTGCATAAGCTTTCGCTAACTCTAAACCTTTATTATGAGGATCGTTTTCTGGATGAACAGCAATTAAAGTAGGTACACCAAATCCTTTTTTATATTCTTCTCTTACTTCAGAACCAGGTGATTTTGGGGCCATCATTATTACAGTTATATCTTCACGTATTTTCATTCCTTCTTCTACAATATTAAACCCGTGTGAATAAGATAAAGCTGCTCCTTTTTTCATTAATGGCATTACTTTGCTCACCACATCTGTATGTTGTTTATCTGGTGTGAGGTTGATAACTAAATCTGCCGTAGGAATCATTTCATCATAATCCCCTACTTTAAACTTGTTTTCAGTTGCATTTTTAAAAGATTGTCTTTGCTCTTTAATAGCACCTGTTCTCAAGGTATAACAAACATCTAAACCAGAATCTCTCATATTTAAACCTTGGTTTAATCCTTGTGCGCCACAACCTATAATGACTATTTTTTTTTCTTTTAAAGCAGTTACTCCATTTTCAAATTCTGAAACATTCATAAAATCACATTTTCCTAATTGTGTCAATTGCTCTCTTAATGATAATGTATTGAAATAGTTTTTCATGATATTTTTAATTTTTTACAAGTTCTTCTAACTGAAGTACTATTGAGGATAATGTTTTCATTGGTTTTGTAATTGCGACTCTACCTGATCTTACAAATTCTAAAATTCCGAAAGGTTGTAATTCGTCAAATAATTGCTGTGTTTCTTCTTTGTGTCCCGTTTTTTCAATGACTGAAAATTCTGTTTCAACAGATAGCACTCTTGCATTATGCGAACGAACTATTTTTTCTGCATTTCCGCCAGAAGCTAAAACACCAGTTTTTATTTTGTACAATGCAATTTCTTGATGCACTATTTCTGAATCTGTATGGAAGACCGCTTTCACTACTTCAACTTGTTTTTCTAATTGGCCAACCACTTTTTTAACTTGGTTTTCTGTTTCTGTAATTACAATAGTATATCGGTATATATTTTTAATTTCACTTTCAGAAGCGGCTATACTTTCTACATTAATTTTCCGTCTTGTGAAAATAATTGACACTCTATTGAGAATTCCCACAACATCTTCAGTAAATACAGAAATTGTAAATCTTTTCTTATCCATACTTTTTATTTTAATCTTATTTCTGATACCGAAGCACCAGTTGCTATCATTGGAAACACGTTGTTTTCTTTACCAACCATTACTTCAAGAAAGTAAGAGCCCTCGTAAGACAACATTTCTTTAATTGCTTCTTCTAAATGTTCTCTCTTATTAATTTTTTTAACTTTAATCCCATAGCCTTTTACAATGGTTTGAAAATCTGGATTGACCATTGTTGTTGAAGCATATCTTTTATCAAAAAACAGTTCTTGCCATTGCCTTACCATTCCTAAAAATTCATTGTTCAATAACACAATTTTTACGGCTGTTTTAAATTGGAAAATAGTTCCTAATTCTTGTATGGTCATTTGAAAACCACCATCTCCTATGATACCAATAACTTGTGTATCAGGCATTCCCATTTTTGCTCCAATGGCTGCTGGCAAGCAAAAGCCCATAGTTCCCAAACCTCCAGAAGTTATTGATGATCGCGTTTGCTTAAATTTAGCATATCGACAAGCAATCATTTGATGTTGACCTACATCTGATACAATAATATTTTTTTGGTTTGAATACAGGTTTATTTTGTTAATCACTTCGCCCATAGACATTAATTTTGCTTTTGGATTTAGCTCTTTTTTAATTACTTCATTATATTCTTCTTTTTCTAATTTTCTGAAATTTTCTAACCAGTCTTTATGTTCCTTTTTAATTACCAAATCGATTAAAGCTTTTAGACTTTCTTTGGCATTACCTAAGACTGCAACATCTGTTTTTACATTTTTATCTATTTCCGCAGGGTCAATTTCTATATGAATCACTTTTGCCTGTTTGGCATAGCGATTTAAATCGCCAGTAACTCGGTCATCAAAACGCATTCCAATCGCTATTAAGACATCACACTCATTGGTTAACTTATTAGGAGCATAATTGCCATGCATTCCTAACATTCCAACATTTAAGTAATGGTCAGAATCCAATGCAGACAAACCCATTATAGTCCAAGCAGAAGGTAATCCTGCCTTTTCAATAAATTCTTTAAATTCCTTTTCTGCCCGCGCTAAAAGAACACCTTGGCCAAAAAGAACAAATGGTTTTTTTGCTGAATTGATTAATGTAGCTGCTTCTTTTACCTTATCTAAATTTAATTTTGGAGTTGGAACATAACTTCTCATTCCTTTAAAAGGTTTATAGTCAAAATGTAGTGTTTCAAATTGCGCATCTTTAGTGATATCAATTAAAACAGGTCCTGGCCTTCCACTTTTAGCTATAAAAAAAGCTTTTGCCAAAGCAAAAGGGATTTCTTCTGCTCTAGTTACTTGAAAATTCCATTTAGTAACTGGCATAGAAATACCTATAATATCTGTTTCTTGAAAAGCATCAGTACCCAATAAATGACTTGTAACTTGTCCAGTAATACAGACTAAAGGCGTAGAATCAATTTGTGCATCTGCAATTCCTGTAATTAAATTTGTTGCACCTGGACCTGATGTTGCTAAACATACACCTACTTTTCCTGTTGCTCTCGCAAAACCTTGAGCTGCGTGCGTTGCACCTTGTTCGTGTCTAGTTAAAATGTGAGTTATTTTATCCTCGACATCATAAAGTGCATCATAAACCGGCATAATAGCACCACCAGGATAACCAAATATTAAATCTACTCCTTCTGCTATCAATGAATGTACAACAGCTTGAGAACCGGTCATTAATTGTTTTCTAATATTTGTTTTTATTGCTAAATTTTCCATTTTATTATTGGCTTATTTTTAATTAAAATTCGTCTGTCACACAACCTTCAGATGCACAAGAAACAGTTTTAGCATATTTATATAACACGCCTTTTTTATGCTTTAATTCTGGTTGTTTCCAGTTAGCCTTTCGTTTTAAAAGTTCTTCTTCTGAAATATTAAAGTCAATTGTATTGTTAATAGCATCAATGGTTATTAAATCACCATTTTCTATAAGAGCTATTGGACCTCCTACTTGTGCTTCTGGTGAAATGTGTCCTACTACAAAACCGTGAGTTCCACCAGAAAACCTTCCATCAGTTATTAAAGCAACATCATTTCCTAAACCAGCACCAATAATTGCAGCGGTGGGTTTAAGCATTTCGGGCATTCCTGGGCCTCCTTTAGGACCTTCATACCTTATGACTACTACATCTCCTTTAATTACTTTCCCATCTCTAATACCATCATTTGCATCATATTCAGAATTAAAAACCTTTGCAGTTCCTGTAAATTTCAATCCTTCCTTTCCTGTAATTTTTGCCACAGCACCTTTTGGTGATAAATTCCCTTTTAGTATTCTTAAGTGTCCTGTTTCTTTTATTGGGTTATTAAGGGGTTTTATTATTTCTTGACCTACTTTTAAATCTGGAACATTTCCGAGGTTATCAGCTAACGTTTTTCCTGTTACGGTTAAACAATCACCGTGAAGCAAACCATTTTTTAATAAATATTTTAAAACAGCAGGTATGCCACCTATGTCGTGAACGTCTTCCATTAAATATTGACCACTAGGCTTTAAGTCGGCTAAAAATGGTGTGGAATCTGCAATTCTTTGAAAGTCATCTAAAGTAAAATCAACTTCTGCTGTTCTTGCAATAGCCAAAAAGTGTAAAATGGCATTGGTAGATCCTCCCATTATTGTTACTAATCTAATAGCGTTTTCTAATGCTTTTTTGGTAACAATATCTTTTGGTTTGATATCTTTTTCGAGTAATAATCGTACAGCTTCACCTGCTGTTATACTTTCTATTTTTTTCTCTTTCCCCAATGCTGGGTTTGATGAATTGTAGGGAAGTGACATTCCTAATGCTTCTATGGCAGATGCCATTGTATTTGCAGTGTACATTCCTCCACAAGCACCTGCTCCTGGACAGGCTTTTTCTATTATATTTTGATATTCTTCATCATCAATTTTACCAGCTACTTTTTGTCCCCAAGCTTCAAAGGCAGATACTACATCGAGCTTTTTATCTTTATGACAACCAGAGGCAATTGTACCTCCATAAACTAAAACGCCAGGTCTATTTGTTCTAAGCATTGCCATTAATGCTCCAGGCATATTTTTGTCACAACCAACTACAGTTACCAAAGCATCATAAGACATTCCTTCTACTACAGTTTCCATTGAATCTGCTATCACGTCTCGTGATGGTAAAGAATATCTCATTCCTGGTGTACCCATAGAAATTCCGTCACTTACACCAATGGTATTATAAATTAGTCCTACTAAATTTGCATTTTTTGTTCCTTGTTTTACATCAAGTGCTAAATTGTTTAAATGCATATTGCAAGGATTACCTTCGTAGCCTGTACTAGCGATACCCACAAATGGTTTTTTAAAATCTTCTTTTGTTAAACCAATAGCATGTAACATTGCTTTTGCTGCTGGTTGAGAATCGTCTTGTGTTACACGTTTACTATATTTATTTAATTCCATTTTCAATTTATTTTATTTGAACGCATTTTTGATATGCTGTAGCTAATTGATAACCAATACTTTTTTTCCAAGGCAAATTGAATCTGTGATTGTCAAGACTACCAATTGCAGCCACTTCAGCGGCTGTTCCTGTAAAAAAAGCACCATCTGCGTTGTATACATCTTCTGGTGTAAAAAACTTTTCTATTACTTCAAAACCTAATTCATTAGCTAACTCAAATATTGTTTGACGTGTTATTCCTGAAAGAATATTTCCTAATGGAGCCGTAAATAATTTACCTTCTCTCTCATAGAAGAAGTTCGCTCCTGGTCCTTCAGCGACATTTTCGTTCATATCTAAAAGTAAAGCTTCATCAAATCCATTTTGTTTGGCTTCTGTTGTTGCTACTATTGAATTGGTATAATGACCGCATACTTTAGCTTCTACAAAACAAGATTTTGGATTGGGTCTTTGAAAAGAAGATGTCATCAATTTGAGTTGTTTATCGCCTAAATATCTTCCCCATTTCCAAGCAGAAAGCAGTACGTGAACTTCTTCTGAAGGCTGAAGTGCCATATTTTCGCCTACATAAACCAAAGGACGGATATAAGCGTCTTCTAAGGAATTCTTTTCAAGTAATCGGTAACTTAAATCAATCAACTCTTCCACTGTATAATTTAATTTAATATGCATCTTTTCAGCTGAATAATGTAGACGTTCAAAGTGTTCTTTAGCTTTATAAATACTTGTACCATTTTCTGTTTTATAAGATCTTATTCCTTCAAAAACACCCACTCCATAGTGAAGTGTTTGGCTATATAAATTGATTTTACCGTTTTGGGCTTTTACCCACTGGCCATCTAAAAATATTATTGTGTCGCTATTGTAATACATTGTTTTATTACTTAGTTTTTATTCAAAAAAAAAAGCCCTTCTCAGTAATTGAGAAGGGCTTTCATATTATATCAATACAATTACTCTCTCACCTTATGGGGTAAAATAATAATGCTAATAATAATAATAATATTGATTAATAGGTTTGTCATCGCTATGATTGTATTTAAGCTGTTTG
This sequence comes from Patiriisocius marinus, assembly GCF_008974325.1. Lineage (GTDB taxonomy): Bacteria > Bacteroidota > Bacteroidia > Flavobacteriales > Flavobacteriaceae > Patiriisocius > Patiriisocius marinus. The sequence continues at coordinate 255,930 of NZ_BKCG01000003.1, forward strand.
TTTTCATTGATATTGATTCTAAAATAAATCAAAAAAAAAACCATCCCAATGGATGGCTTTAAATATATTTTAATTTATAGGCATCCTTAACTTTCGTGACTAATAATCACGATTTCGATAATTGATGCTATAATACTGTATTTCTTCATTGTTAAACAAATGTACATTTTATTTTTAACAAAGCTTATTTTTTGTTAAAAAAATGATTTTTACACAAGGTTTAACTTCATTTGTTCAGACAATACAACTTGTAAAATTGATATTACATCTAATTAGCTGAAATATCAATTGATCATTTCTGTAGATACACTTAAAGTTTAACTGTTTATTTTTATAGTTTAATCTATTATTAATAATAGAAGTAATTTGTAGCTATATAAATTAATAATCGTACTCCCCTTTTCTTACAAAAAGCACATTTCAGAAGTTATTAAAAGACCATTTTAACCGTTGAAAACCAAATTATTCAAATTATCAACTAACTAATCATAAATACATTAGGCCTTTAGACGTTTAATAATTGCCGTTTATAGAATACCATTATTGTTAAAATTGTTGTACGAGATATAAAAATATATTTGCAACAATACTAATTTAAAACAAACATAAATGGCAATCAATTTACTCGATTTATTTAAACAACAATTAACTGATGGCGTACTTGAAAAAGTAACCGGATTAATTGGAGGTGGAGATAATTCAGGCTCAATACAAAAAGGATTAATGGCAGCAGCACCTGCATTATTAGGTGGAATTATGGATAAAGCATCATCTAAAGAAGGTGCAGCATCAATATTTAATATGCTTGGAAATGGAAGTGAATTAGCAGGTTTAGCTAATTTAAGTACTAACCCAGCAGAATCTGAAGGTTTACTTACTAAAGGGCAAGATTTAGTAACAATGGCTTTAGGAGATAAAGCGACTGGTGTTATTGATATGGTAAGTTCATTAGCTGGAATAGATAAAGACAAGTCTTCATCATTATTGAGTGTTGCTGGTTCTATGATTAGCGGAGTATTAGGAAAGCAAAAAGCAGAAGGTTTAGATTTAGGTTCATTTGTAGGCCTATTATCAAATCAAGGAAGTTTTTTAGACAAATTTGCTCCTGCAGGTTTAACCTCTTTATTAGGTCTAGCTTCCTTTTCAGGTATTTCAAATAAATTAGGAGATTTAGCAAGTGGAGCTTTAGGTTTTGCTGGTAATACAGGAAAAGCTGCATTAGACGGTGCAGGAAAAGTTGCTGGCGCTGCTGCCGGAGCTGTTAGTGGTGCTGGTAAAGCTGCTTATGATGGCGCAGGGAAAGCTGGAGCTGCTGCTGCTGGTGCTGTAAGTGGAGCTGGAAAAGCCGCTTATGACGGAGCAGGAAAAGTAGTTGGTGGTGCAGCTGGATTAGCTGGTGATGCTGGTAAAGTTGCAGGTGCCGCAACTGGAGCTGCAACGGGAGCTGCAAAAGCAGGTGGTTCATTATTGAAAAAAATATTGCCTTGGGCTATCGGAATTTTAGCTTTATTGTTTCTATTCTTTTTCCTAAAAGGATGTGATAGTGATAAAAGCATATTAGATAATGTAACAGATGCTGCTAATGAAACTACAGGAACAGTAACTAACGCTGGAAACTCTGTTGTTGATGCTGCAGGAAATGCAGTTGACTCAACAGTTGACGCTGCAGGAAACGCTGTGGATGCTGCAGGAAATGCAATTACAACTGTTACTGGTGGTATTAAAGATGCTTCTGGGAACTTTGTAAATGCTTTTGGTGACGTAATTGGAAAGTTCTTTAGTTCAGATTTACCTAACGGTACTAAATTAAATATCCCTGAAGGAGGATTTGAAGATAACTTTTTAAGCTATATCAAAGATGGAAAGTTCGAAGCTGGAAAATACTATGCTTTTGATAGATTGTATTTCAATACTGGTTCTTCTTCATTGAGTAATGAATCCATTAATCAAATTGAAAACGTTGTTGCTATTATGAAAGCTTATCCAGATGTGAAAGTGCTTTTTAGAGGTCACACTGACAACACTGGATCTGTTGAAGGAAACAACAAATTATCAGCTAGTAGAGCTTTAGCAGTAAAAGCTAATTTAGTAGAAAAAGGTATTGATGCTTCAAGAATAGGAACAAAAGGAATGGGTTCTGTTGAACCTATTGCAGATAATGCAACTCCAGAAGGAAGAGCAAAAAATAGAAGAATTGATGTTTCTATTGTAAAATAAGACATAATATCTTTAACATATTATTAGTCCTGTAGCAGTTTGCTGCAGGACTTTTATTTTTTAACCGATATAGTAATATTTTATTCCATTGTCTAATATTTATAATACCACAACTCTCCTATTTTTATGGATGTTATTACTTTTGTACTTGATATGGATTAGCTGTTTTTAAAAGACTACTAAGATTATTTAATATTTAGTAATTTAATTAACTTGCATAAAAAGCTCAAACGATGAATAAAATTACACTACTTCTACTAATTGCTATTGTAACTACAAGCTGTTCATCATCTAAGATGACTTCATCTCAATGGCTTTCAGACGATTTTAAAAACCAAAAGATTGATAGAATACTCGTTTTTGCCAACACCGAAGATAGTAAACTACAAAAGGATTTTGAAAATGAAGCTTCCCTAGTTTTAATGCAACGGGGCATTTCAGCATTAAAAATGCATAATCTTTTTCCAAATTTAGAATATAAAAAAACGCATTCTCAAGATGAAATTAAACAGTTTGTTTTAGAGTGTAAACATAGAAATATTGACAAAGTATTATTCGCTTCTCAAAAATCTGTTAGTGTTGATACTGTACTTAAAAAATCACTTCATAATTATATGAATTCATTAGAGCCTTTAAAATTAGGGCCTATTGATGAAGAAAACTTAACATATGATACTAAAGAAGTAATTACATACACAATTCAAGCTGCTGTATATGATATTGCGGTTACAACCGAAGATAAGCCTATTGCAACTACAACAGTTAAAGCATCTAACCCTAAGTCTAAAACGGAATTAAAAGCACGCTTTTTAAAAGCTATTTCTAAGCTTTTTAAGAATAATAGATAAGTCACAAGTAATTACATCTATAATTCAGCTTAATGGATAACTAATTTTATTTTTAATTACATTTCAGTAATTGTTAAAAATCCAACTAAACATTAAGTAGAAATTAACTCTTTTTTAGAATCGCATCTCGTTTAATGCGCTAAATTTGCCGCCCTTAATAAATTATCAAGAATCTCAAAAAAGGAGATAGCAACCTGCATTAACAAGCAAGGTGCTAAATAGATAAGCCAATTACTTGGAAAAAATGTTAACTCATACTTCTAGTTATTTGCTGCTATCAACTTTTTTAGAAAAAAAAGAATATGGCAAATATTAAAAAGAGTACTTCAAAATTTTCAGCACTAATTCCCCTTTTTGTATTTGTTTTTACATTTTTAGGTGTTGGTATAAATCAAAATGATTTTTACGCCTTACCAGCTCCTATTGCTGTTATAACCGGAATTATAGTTGCTTTTCTTTTATTTAAACAATCATTAAATTCTAAAATAAATACTCTATTAAAGGGATGTGGGGATGATAAAATACTAACCATGTGCTTAATCTATTTGCTTGCGGGGGCATTTGCTGCCATAACAAATGCAACTGGAAGTGTGGATACTATTGTAAATCTTGGCTTAGATTACATCGCTATAGAATATATATACGTTGGTATATTTATAATTGCAGGTTTTTTATCAGTTTCAACAGGAACTTCTGTTGGTGCAATTGTAGCTTTAACTCCTATTGTAGTGGGATTTGCAGATAAGAGCAACGTAGAGTTAGCAATTCTATGTGGAGCTTTATTAGGAGGAAGTATGTTTGGTGATAACTTATCGGTGATTTCAGATACTACTATTGCAGCAACACAATCGTTGGGAACAAAAATGAGCGATAAGTTTAAAGAAAATGTCAAGATAGTTTTACCCGCTGCTTTACTTACTATTATTATTTTAATTTTTCAGGGTTTAGGATTAGAAGCAACCGAAACTGAAACTGTAGGATATGATTATTCTGTTGTAAAAATAATTCCATATGTTTTGGTAATTATCCTTTCTATTATTGGTTTGAATGTGTTTGCTACTTTATTATTAGGTGTAATTTCAGCAGGTATTTTAGGTATTCTTTATGGTGATTTCACTCTTATTGAATCTACTAAAATTGCTTACACAGGTTTTACCAATATGACAGAAATATTTCTATTATCATTACTTACAGGGGGGTTAGCAGCTTTAGTGGAGCGGAATGGCGGAATCGAATTTCTATTAATTAATATTAAAAAACTGATTAGTAATAAAACAACTGCTCAACTAGGTATTGGTGCATTAGTAAGCACTATAAATATGGCAATAGCAAATAATACCGTATCTATAATTATAGCTGGACCAATTGCTAAAAAAATAAACGATGAGTATGCGCTAGACAATAAAAAAACAGCTTCTATTTTAGATATTTTCGCTTGTATTTTTCAAGGGCTTCTCCCTTACGGAGCTCAAGTTTTAATGATTTTAAGTTTTACAAAAGGTAAAATTGATTATGTTGATTTGGTGTCTAATAGCTGGTATTTACTATTGTTATTTATATACACAATTTTGTTTATTAATTTTAATTCTTTCAAATTTAGTCGTCTTAAACATTAGAATTTGAATGCTAACTTCCTCACAGTAAAACTTCTAAAATCTCCTTCTTAAATTTGTGAATATCTATTCTAGTTTTAGAGTATTTCGGCTAAATCGTTGCGCTATATTTGGCATCCTTAAAACAAAAAATGATATGAGTGCAACTTGGTATGAATGTAAAGTAAAATATAGAAAATTTGATCAAACAACTGGCGTACAGAAAATGAAAACAGAACCGTTTTTAGTGGACGCTATTTCATATACAGAAGCTGAAGCTAGAATTACAGAGGAAATGTCCGCATATCTAACAGATAGTGACGAAATTAAAATTACAAATATCAAAGTAGCAAACTATGCGGAGATTCACCCTTTTGAAAATTCAGATAGATGGTTTAAGTCTCGTGTTTCCCTTATTGCCTTTGATGAAGAAAGTGGTAAAGAGCGAAAGTCAAACCAATACTTATTAGTACAAGCTAACGACGTTAAAGAAGCTTTTGAGAACACTATGGAGGTTATGAAAGATACTATGGGTGAATTTTCAATTCCTGCAGTTTCAGAGTCCCCTATTATGGATGTATTTCCATACTTTTCTGGTGAAGAAGATGACCTAGAACGTGTTAAAAAATTTACAGCTCTAAAGGATTCAGTACCTGTAAATATAGGTATGGATGAAGCTATGGAAATGGCCGATACACTAGCTACAGAAAGTGAATAATTTTACAGACATAAACTTCTAAGCTTTATAAAAAACAATTCAATTCTAATGGTTCATTAGTTCGTTTTAAACAAACGATTTATTGAACCTTTTTATTTACTAAAAAGCTGATTAAAAACACATTAAGATTGTTTAAGCGAATAATTAATTCAAATAGAGAATTTATTTATTTTAGTCTTCACAAGTGACTATGAATAAGCTTTTTTTATTTATTTGTAATGGGAATTTTGGTATAGAACGTATTGCTTCTATTCTAGTAAAAGGGATAAGATTAGATTGATTTGTTTCATCAAAATAAGGAAAAAACTCATTGCCATATTCTAATACTTTAGGTAATATTTCATTTTCAGTATGCGCTGTAATAAACAGGAGATCCTCTTCGCTAATATCTTTTAATTCACCACTTTTTTTAATACTCTTCCCTTCTCCTAAAATTAACTCATTATTTTCAAATACCGCTTTAAATGACCCTCCATTTGAATATGTACTTGGCAGACCTGTGAGTAAGTATTCATTATAATCGTGCTCAATTGCATAACTATATAGCTCAGAAGATCCTTGTGGTTCGCCTAAATAATATTCAACTATTGCTGGAGCATAGGCATCTATCGTTTTAACAGGTTCAGTTTGATTATAGCGATATGGATAACTAAAGCAATTAGCACCATCGTTAAATATAGGATTGAAGCTTTTATTTTTGGTAGCATTAATACGTACAGCGTATTTTAAATTAGCTTCAACTGAGAAATTAATAAATACCGAGTCTCTAAGTGTAGGATTTTTACGACCATAAAGCACGAATTTAGGTTCTGAATGGTACGTAAATGTGTAGTAGTTATCTGTAGCTTCCCAAGTTCCTTTTTGGAATCCTCCAAAATAAGCAACAACAAAAGTATGATTTGGCATTACTATAAAAGTTGTACCTCCTTCTGGATTTCCACTACTCTCATAATATGTACCTTCAATCTCATTATTTTGAGCCATTAAGCTTAAAGTAACTAGTGTTATAACACTAAAAAATAGTGATTTCATTTAAATGTTTTTACCGTATAAATATAGTTATAACCTTTTAATTGAGTGTTTTCAAAGGGTATATGTGAAGCTACTATCAGCAACATATAAAATCAAAAAAATCAATATCGCAAACTAACTTGATTTAATGTTATTTAAGGCAGTGAATCCATACGATAGCTAGTATATTTGCCGTAATTATACTAATACCTTTATCACTACCCGATATGCCTTTTAAAAAATTACATCCAGATATTCAAGAGAAGTTGGTCGATCTAGAAATAGAAACGCCCACTCCACTACAAAGTAAAAGTATTCCTGTAATTAAAAGTGGTGCTAATGTGTACTGTATTGGGCCAAAAGGTAGTGGAAAAACAACCACTTTAATCCTTACTACTTTACATAAATTAAAGTGTAAATCTGTTGGGCAACAGCCTAGAGCTATTGTTATTGTTGAAGATAAGCAACGTGCTTTAGATTTACACGATGCCTTTATATCACATCTTAAATATAGTGCCATGCGAGTGTATGCTAGTTACGAGCAGCTACATATTGATGTTCAGAAATCTGAAATATTTATGGGTGTTGACATTCTTATTTCTACACCTAAAGCGTTAAATAAGCTGTTTTTAGCTAATAGTTTAAGTACTTCGGAAATTAAAATTGTAAGCATTGATGATGCTGAATTTCTTTATCAGCAATCTGCTTATGCAGCTCTATTATCTGCCGAACAATTTATTAAAAAAAGTCAATTTGTTGTCTACGCTGAAGAAATAACGCCAAAAATTAAACGTTTTGAGTCGTTTTTTATGGAGTATTCCAAAAAGGTATCTGTTTAAGATATAACTGATTTTAAATTTATAAGAAATATTCATAATCAATGATTCCTAAGTTACACTATATATCGCAAGGAAATACTCCAAAAGAACATCTTGAAAATATTCAAAAAGCTTGTACTTCTGGAGCTGAATTAGTGCAATTACGATTGAAGAATATTTCGGATAAGAAATTTTTAAAATGGGCACAAGAGGCAAGAGAAATTACCTCTCATTTTCAAACAAGACTACTAATTAACGATAATTATAAAATAGCAAAAGAGGTGAAAGCTGATGGTGTTCACTTAGGAATGAGTGACTCCTGCCCTACTTTTGTTAGAAAACATCTACATACTTGGCAAATTATAGGTGGTACTGCAAATACGTTTCAAGATTGCGAAACGCTACTAGACAAACAAGTTAATTATATTAGTTTAGGTCCATTTAGAGAAACTACTACTAAAGAAAACTTACCTCCAGTATTAGGTTTACAAGGTTACACTGCTATCACTGATGTTTTAAAAACAGGAACTCCCATTTTAGCTGTTGGTGGTATAACATTAAATGATGTTACGGCTCTTTTAGAAACTGGTGTTTCGGGAATTGCAGTATCTGGAGCTATAACAAGTAATTTTAATAGTATTCGTGAATTTAACAACCTACTAAACGCATCGTCAACTGCTGAGCAGCGTCACACATTTTAAGTCTGAGAATAAATTTCCACCCCTTTTTAATTTAGGTGTAACTTAGATAATTTATGTTAGAATATTAATAACACCTTTCCTTAAAAAAGTATATTCGCGGCATGTGGATGTATTTAGGTTTATTGGCAGCATTATTTTTAGGTTTACACAACTTATGTAAGAAGCATGCTGTACAAGGTAACGAGGTTTTTCCTGTACTCTTAGGTACCGTTTCTAGCGGATTTTTATTTGTGGCAATTTTCTATCTGTTAGCAAAGTTCTATCCCGAATATGCGCTGGAACATGGTTATAATTTTCAATCTATAACTTGGAAAATACACGGTTTTATTTTTATTAAATCACTTATTATGGCAAGCTCTTGGGTTTTAGCTTATCAAGCTTTAAAGCACTTGCCTATTACCATTGTCACCCCTATTCGCTCTGCAGGTCCATTCTTTACTTTTATTGGCGCTATGGTTATTTATAAAGAAAGTCCAAATGCATATCAATGGGTTGGTTTTTGCTTAATTATATTTTCGGTGATGTTGTATTCAAGAATAGGACAAAAGGAAGGTATTAATTTCAAAAATAACAAATGGATATTTGCTATTATAGGTGCTACATTTTTAGGTGCTAGTAGTGGTTTATATGATAAGTATTTGGTTCAATTTTTAAGCTTAAACCCACAAACACTTCAATTTTGGTTTTGTTATTACACGATACTAATACTGCTTGTAATCCTAACTATCACTTGGTTTCCTTATGCCGAAAAGAGAAAGGCATTTAAATTTAGGTGGTCCATTATAGCCGTAGGAGTTTTATTACAAGCTGCAGATTATTTTTATTTTAAAGCACTTCAAGATTCTGATGCATTGATTATGTTACTTTCAGCTATTAAACGAAGCCAAATTATTATTGCAGTTGTTATTGGTGGAATTATATTTAAAGAAAAGAACAAGCGTAAAAAGTTGATTCCACTAGCGGGAATTATGACAGGAGTATTTTTAATTTTATACTCTTAATAATCCCTTTAAAGGTTGTTGTTAGTTGTATCTTGTTTTAATTCAACTCTTTCATAATTTCAGCAAACAGTTCGTAAGAGCGTATTCTATCATTAACATCATAGATATTTGAAACTGCAATAAGTTCGTCTGCATGAGTTTGTTCCAAGAAATCTTTCACCTGTGTTTTTACGGTTTCTTTACTTCCAATAAATGAATATTTCAGCATTTGATTTACTTGAGGGTGTTTAAGTATCTCTCTATACTCGTCCGTCATAGCTTCTGGAGGTTTTACATAATCTCGTTTACCTGTAAATATGCCAACAATCATTTTAATTAAAGATGTAGATAAGCGTTCGGCTTCTTTATCTGTATCTGCTATAACAATATTTACTCCAGCGATTACATAAGGCTTGTCTAGTTTTTCTGAAGGTTGAAATTCGTCGCGATAAATTGCTATTGCATTATCTAAATGAGTTTTTGCAAAGTGACTTGCAAAAGCATATGGCAATCCTTTTTTGGCAGCTAAATGTGCGCTATCAGTACTTGATCCTAAAATATAAATTGGCACATTGACACCTTCTGCTACAGTAGCACGAACATTAGAAACAGCGTTTTCCAATGAGAAATATGTTTCAATTTTTGCAATCTCATTTGGAAATGATTGAGCAGCTTGCATAAAATCTGATCTAATTGCCTGCGCAGTCTCCCTATCAGTTCCAGGAGCTCTTCCTAACCCTAAATCAATACGATTTGGATAAATAGAAGCAAGTGTTCCAAATTGTTCTGCAATTATCAATGGAGAATGATTAGGTAACATAATACCTCCTGAACCTACTCGCAATGTTGTTGTTCCTTCTGCGATATAACCTATTAATATTGAAGTTGCACTACTCCCTATTGTTTTAGAATTATGATGTTCTGCTAACCAATAACGCTTGTAACCAAACGATTCACAGTGTTGAGCTAAGTTAAGGGCATTATTGAATGTTTGTTTAAGACTTTGACCTTCTGAAACTAACACAAGGTCTAAAATTGCAAATTCAGTATTTTTCATTACTTTATAATTTATCCATTTTTTTCTGAAATTTTACTTACAATAGTAAGCAATCAAGTTTTTAAACATTGGATATTATAAAGGTAGTGTTTATAGAAATTAGCTGCTTATTAGTGTAGAATTTTTAACACAGGAATGTACATAAATTAACACTTCATTACTATTTTCAATGAAATATAACATTAATTAAGTTTGTTATATTTCAGAAGAAATTTTATTCTTTCCAACCCCAAGGAGCTTCTGGTTTTTCAATAGTTTTAGTTAAATCCATCACTACTTTGAAAATACGCTCTGTCCCTATTCTTTTTAAATTATATGTAAATATTTTATCGTCAATTGTAATCCACCAAACATTAGTTGCAGCGGCTGGAATCATTTTTTGAGTTTGCGTGTCAGCTGGGAAAAATTGAAGATCTGCTTTCCCAACATTACTTGCTGTTCCTCCATAAAAATTAATTTCATCCTCTGTACCATCTTCGTGACGGTGATCGTGCTTTAAAGTTATAATATCATTCATTTTGGTCAAAATCCAAGTTCGCGATTTGTCATCGCCAACGTAAAAAGGAATTCGAATTTCATTATCACTACACGCTCTAAAGTGCATTACAAGTTTTTTACCCCCAAAATCTTTATCTTCTTCAGGCAGAGCTAAACTACCTTCGTAGGCATTACCGCAATGCGATTTCAATGTGTCCCAAAAGGTTTGAGATGGTGCAATTTCTTGCGAAATTGAAGGAAAACTTATAGCTAAAGCTAATAGGAAAATGATTTTTCTGATATTCATAATTGCGATATTAAAGCTTCTCAAATATATTGAATTAACTATGGAAATTAGCTATAAACCTTAATTGTTAGCATAAAAAACGAGCACCTATAATAATAGTTACTCGTTAAAATATAATATAAAATTGAACCCTGATGTATTAGTTCACTTTTAAAGTTTGACCTATAGAAAGCATTGATGTTGTTAAGTTATTCTTACTTTTTAAATCACTTACAGAAATATTGAATTTTCTAGAAATAGAATATAACGTTTCTCCTTTCTTTACAATGTAATCACTCGTAGGTGAAGTAGCTGCTGTTGTTCCTTTTTTAACAATTATTTCTTGACCAATACTCAAAGCATTAATAGCTGCAGATGAGTTTAACTCTTTTAATGTGGCAAGTGAAATTCCGTATTTTTTAGAAATAGAATACAATGTTTCTCCTTTTGCAACTTTATGTGACGTCGCATTTAGATTTCCACTAGATGTTTGAACTGATGCCTTTGTAGCCTTCATTGAAGTGTTTAAACTATGCGAACTTCCATTAGGTATTTCTGATACGATTTCACCGGTTTGTACATTAATAAATGCTGGCTTACTATCTAAAATAACTTGTTCAAACTTGGGTGATGTATTATTATCTTGTGCTAAAACACTAAATGAACAACATATAATGAATAAACTAATTCGACTTTTCATATGGTAAATTTTAAAATGCAATTATATTAAATAAAGGTGTAATTAATGTGTTTGAAAATAGTGTTTTCGATGATAAAACATAAAACCTGACCAATGTCATAATTTTCATTTTTTTATCATTTTTTAAGGTCTTTTGAATTTAAAATTTCAGCATAAAAAAACTCCCATCAATACGTTGATGGGAGTTTTGAGAAACTTGAAGTATATATTAGATAACTTTTACATTTACTGCATTTAATCCTTTGTTACCTTCTTTCAAATCGAACTCAACTACATCGCCTTCGCGAATTTCGTCTATCAATCCTGAAATGTGTACAAAGTGGTCTTTTTCAACTCCTTCTTCTGTAATAAATCCAAATCCTTTTGTGTCGTTGAAAAATTTTACTGTTCCTTTACTCATAATAGTATTATATTTAATTTTAATAATTACTAAATATCATTCAATTATAGTGCCACGATCTTCAAAGTCTTATTTATATTGAATATATATTTCATCTTTTTAAAAATAAATTTAACAAGCGTTTAAAAAAATAATATATTTATTGCCCCCGTTAATTTTTAAAATTACACCCCTGAATCCATTAAAGTACTTCATTTATTTAAGCAGCGCAGCTGTAATAATTACTAGTTTATTTTTCGATTTAAAGTATCTAAGTATAGTACTCCCAATATCATTGGTTTTTATTATTGTGCCATATTTATATGAAATTTTCAGTAGAAGGTTAAATATGCCTAATATTTACTTTTTGGTAAGTGTAGTATGTTTAATGATTGCAGATTATATGATTTATACAGACTTCACAAAGAACTTCTCATATATCTGCATATGCATTTTTTTATATACAATACTTTCCTCTCTCGCATTGAAAGAGTATGTATTTGAAATAAAAATTAAGTGGAAAAACGCATTATCATACCCTTTTATAATTGCATCGCTATTAATCTGTTACTTGATTTTTTCATTTTCAAGTCTAATTATAGATGTACTACCAGATTCTAAATTAATTATTTCACTTCCAGTTACTGGATTGATTATCTATTATTTAGTTTCTTATTATTTGTACGTTTCTGATGCTTATAGGTATGGAATTAAATTATTAGTAGCTATTATAACATGTGTTGCTATTGTTGCTTTAACCTCAATGAACCAATTGTATTTACAATGTGATAGTTGTACGTTGTTTATAGCACTGGGACATATTTTAGGCATCTATATTTTTATGAGATTCTTGGTTATTCAAGATCCAAAAGATGTTCAAGACGTTATAAAACATGATTTGTAAAAAAGCATATTCTAATGCTTTTACAGCTACCAATCAATTGGAAAATAATCTTTTAAAAATTTACCACTCCAGTGTTTACCTGTATTAATTCCATCTATAAGTGGATCCATCACTCTAGCAGCACCATCAACAATATCCAAAGGGGGTTGGAAATCGTGAATTGCCACTTTTTTCTTAGATAATTCGGCTGGATCTTCATCTGTAACCCAACCTGTATCTACAGCATTCATATATATACCATACTTAGCAAACGTAGCTGAAGAAGTATGTGTAAGCATATTTAAGGCTGCTTTAGCCATATTAGTATGAGGATGTCTATCTTCTTTTTTAAATCGATGAAACTTCCCTTCCATTGCCGAAACATTAATAATATGTTTTTTACCTGTATTTTCTTTCATCATTAAATTTGACAATCGATTACACAATACAAATGGAGCTACAGCATTAACTAGCTGTACTTCTACCATTTCAGTAGTTTCAATTTCCCCTAATTTTAAGCGCCAGCTATTTGTTTTACGTAAATCGACTTGTTGTAAATCTGCATCGAGTTCTCCTTCTGGAAATACTTCAGAAGCTTGCAATGAATTATCAAAACTATATGGAATTTGAGATAATTCAGCTGAATTACGCAAACCTATTCCTGGTTCCGGCCCGTGCCAAGTAACAGGTAATACATTGTTTTTACTCGTTTTAGAGGTAGAAATACTTAAGTCCGTTAATTCTTTCAAACAACTTATATGATCATTTAATAAAGGTTGTGCTAATTTAGGAAGTTGATCAACGGGTAATTTTTCATTTTCCATTAGATGAAAATAAAACCCTGAAGGTCTTCTTACTGTTTGCGCTGCATTATTTATTAATATATCTAATCTATCGTATTTCTGTTCAATGTAATTACAGAAAATTTCTACGCTAGGTATATGTCTTAAATCAAGTCCATGGATATGTAGTCTATCACTCCATTGGTTATAATCATCTTCTTTAGAAAATCTGATAGCAGAATCTGCTGGAAAACGAGTTGTAGCAACCACAGTAGCTCCAGAGCGTAATAACATTAAGGTAATGTGATATCCTATTTTTAAACGAGAACCAGTAATTACAGCAACTTGATCTGTTAAATCTGTAGTTTGAAAACGTTTAGCGTAATTTAAATCACCACAATCAATACACATAGTATCATAAAAATGATGTAATTTAGTGTACATCGTTTTACACACATAGCAATTTCTTGGAGATTCTAGCTCTAAAGTTTCATTAGGTATTTCAGCTGCTGCCAATAATTTTGGAGCCACAAATAAAGCAGCTTCGCGAGCAGATCTAATTCCTGTTGTTTTTCTTGCGTGCTTATCTTTGGCAATCATTTTACGTTTTGCCGCTTTTTTAGCATCTTTCTTTCTACGTTTAAACTCATCTCTGCTAGGACGAGACAACATTCCGGAAGCCTTTAATAATGCGGTTCTTTTTTCTTCTGAAAGTTCAAATAATTGATTGGTGTCAACTGCTAAATGTTCTAATACTGAAATACATTTATCCAATTCTTCTGGAGAAATTATACGAGTATTATCTGGCTTATTTTGATCTTCTAACATAGATGTAGCTGCTTCATATCAATTAGGTGAATGATATAAAAAATAGTACGCGAAGATAACTATTGTGAATTAGCAGATTAATGAAATTTAGATAATAATATTTAAATTATTGCATCTCAGTAACTAAAAGTAAAATTCTATTCTTGTTTAATTGTTTTAGTGCTTTTTAGAGTATTTCTTATATGCTCACTATCCCAATGATTATCATAATCTACAACACCTCTTTTAAAATCTTGATCCAAAAGTTTTTCTTGTTCTTCCATCTCTTTCCTTGCCTTAAAAATATAATTATCGTCTCTTTTAGATTCTTTAGCCAGTCGTCTAAGGCTGGTTTCATCATATTTTATAAAATTCTGAACTTGTCTATTCAAAGTATATTTTCTGAAACCCATTTTACTCAATACATCTTTCGCTAAACTAAGAGATGTATCTAAAGATTCGCGATAAATATTATCAATCCCAAGGTTTAATAAATCATATGCTTCATATCTATTTTTAGCACGAATCATCAATTCCACGTGAGGGTATTTCTCTTTTACTAGTTTACTAATTTCCTTAGTAACACTAGGGTTGTCTATAGCACAGATTAATATTTTAGCTTCGGAAATGCCCGCCGATTCTAACAAGTCAACTCTCGTTGCATCTCCATAGTATACCTCAAAGCCCATTTTCCGAAGAAAATCTACACGATTTGAATCTTGATCTAATATGGTTGCCTCTATTCCATGAGATCGCAAGAAACGACCTACAGTACTTCCAAAATGCCCAAAACCAACAAGGATTATTTTTTGTGATTTAGCAATATGATCCATCGGTCTTTTAACCGATTCTTTGGTTCCTATTTTTGGCAATATTAAACGCTCATTTATGATACTTATAATTGGAGTAATTGACATCGTTAAAGCTGTTATTACAAGCATTATGTCCATATCATCTTGCGCTAACAAATTTAGCTGAAATGCGAAAGACAGTAATACAAAAGCAAATTCTCCTATTTGAGCAAGACTAAAAGTTAGTAGTAATTTCTGGTCTAATTTTAATTTGAATATTCTACCAGTTATGTACAATACAATGGCTTTTAATGCTATAATTGCTATTAGTAATCCACCCACGGTGAACGGACTTTTCGCAATAACTATAAAATTAATAGAGGCACCAACTGCCATAAAAAATAAACCTAACAGTAAGTTTTTAAAAGGTTCTAGTGTACTTTCGAGTTCGTGTTTAAATTCACTATTTGATAAAACAACCCCACCTAAAAAAGCACCAAGTGCTGGGCTAAGCCCAACATATTCCATTAAAAATGAAATAGAAAAAACTATTAAAAATGCCGCTGCAATTAGCATCTCACGAACACCTATTTTAGCTACTTTTCTCAACATAGGCACAATAAAATATTTACCTGCCACAATAATCATTACTACTGACAATAGAATAGCAAGTGTTTGATAGATCATTGGTAATCCATCTAATAAATTTGTGTGTGTTTCTACGGATGTTACACTTTCTGAAGTAGAAAGTAATGGTAATGCACCTAACATAAAAATCACAATAATATCCTGAAATAATAATATTGAAAATGACGAATTACCAAAGGTGGTTTCCATCAATCCTTTCTCCTTAATAGTTTGCAAAGCAATTGCGGTTGAAGATAACGCTACTGCCATTGAGATTACTAAAGAGACTTTCCATTCAAAACCTAATATAATAAATAATATATACGAAAGTAACATAGTCCCTCCTACCTGGATTCCTCCCATCCCTACAATGGTTTTCCGCATATTCCAAAAGTTCTTTGGTTCAATTTCTAAACCAATTAAGAACAACATTACTACAACTCCGTATTCAGCAAAGTGCATAATATCTTGACCTTCCTGTCCTATAAAACCTAGTACATAAGGGCCAATCAAAACACCTGCTAACAAATAACCAATAACCGAACTTAATCCCAAACGTTTAGCAATTGAAACACAAATAATGGCTCCAGCTAAAAAGATAATTGCTTCAAAAAGTAAACTACCTGTCATATTAGTCTTGTTTTAGTTGTGGGATATTGTTTGAAAAAAAACAACCTTCTGCTGCAGCAATTTTCAAATCTTTCTGAAATAGGTCAATTAATTTTGCATACTCTTTACCGTGCTGTGTTAATTGTTTATCTGTTAATGTGTAGGTTCCCATCACTGCATATGGAGGGAAATAATCCATTCCACATAAATTAGCAGTTTGTTCAAAAGGTCTTAGAAATTGATTTACCGTAAAACTGTTTGTACCTTCAGTACAATATAAGTCCTTAGAGCCTCCTGTTGTTATTACATTTATGCAAGCTTTAGAAGTAAGGGCTTTGCCGCTTGGACCATAAGCCCAATTAAACTCCAGCACCATATCTATCCATTGTTTCATTAATGGCGGGCAACTATACCAATAAAAAGGATGATGCCAAACAATAACATCGTGATGATTTAACAACTCTTGCTCTTTTTCAACATCAATATGAAAGTCTGGATAACGCTCGTACAAATCGTGAAATGTAACTCCCGCAATATCCTTAATATGTTTTATTAAGGTCAAGTTAGCCCTTGACTTTTCAAATGTTGGGTGAGCAAATAGAATCAATACTTTTTTCATAGAACGTTACTATTAGCAATTTTTAATAAATGATAAATTAATTTCAATAAGAGTTAACGACAAAACACTTAAAATTAATTCCTAAAGTTTATTTAGATATTAAATCGAATGAAATTTTAATTCCTTGAATAATCATACCTGTCCCGATTATAGCTATTATCAAACCCATAATTTTTCCAATAACAGAAATGACATTATTACCAACAATCTTAACAATTAAATCACTTAATTTAAATGTAAAATAGGTCAATAAACTCATTGAACCAAAAATAGCAATTACCAAAAACATTTGTAGCGGCGCAGCATTAGAAACAAAATTCATAGCTGTCACTATAGTTCCTGGTCCTGCAAGTATAGGAATTGCTAATGGAGAAACTGCAATATTCTCATCAATATTCACATTGTCAATACTTTTCATATTTGATTGTTTTGACTGTAGCATTTCAAAACCAATAAAAAATATTAAAATCCCTCCTGTAATTTTAAATGCAGGAATGCTAATATTAAACAATTCAAAAATATATTTACCTAAAAGAATAAATACAGTTACAATGATGAAAGCTATTAAATTAGCTCTTTTATTTATGTCCTGTTTTGTTTTTTTGTCTGCTCCTTGTGTTAAAGACAAGAAAACTGTCATATTTGATATAGGGTTTGTTATCGCAAAAAAACCAGTAAAAACAGTAATTGAAAAGGTAATTAAGTTGTCCATTAATTGTGAAAATTATAATCCAGAAAGAACTTAATTTCATTTTGTAACTCCAAACCAATTATGATTAATTTGGGAATTTACTATTGATTTATTTTAAATATTATACTACAATAAAGTCTTTTTGAAGCAAAAACAAAATGTGAAACACTCACTATATTAGCAAGAAGAGAAATTTGAAAAATGATTTAATCAATTTATTTTTCTAGTTCAAACAAAATAATTTGATTGAGTTGAGGGCCATAAAGGCTAAAGTTATTGTCAGCTATAACTATTAATGAACGATTTCCATTATTAAAATCTGGACCAAAAGTTAGTCCTTCAATATTATCTACAATAGCATTGGTAAGGTCTTTTCTTATAGTTTCAAAATTAAACAATAGCTTTTTAGTTACTTTGGTATAATTAGCGCCTAGTAAACTTTTGAGACTACTTACATCAGTAGCCTTACTAGCGTCTACATCATATATTTTAACTGTATTGCCTCCATCTTCATAACCCATAGAATAAGAACGTTCTAAAACAAAAAATCTATTTATATCGTATTCTATTAAACCCACAATACCATTTACTTCAAAAGTAGCTCCGTTAATTGCTGGACGTTCCACTTTGTTTAATTCATAAACAATTTCTTTTTCAAAACGCCCTGTTTTTTTATTTACAAAAGCAATCCTTACTGGAGAATTTGTTTCCGCTAAAGTAGGTTCAACTCCATCCTCTATTAGAGGTAATTCCATTGCTACCCAGTAACCTTTTTCGTCTTGACTAAGCGTTAAACTCTCAAACACACCATTATTGCGAGGTCCTGAATTAGAATTCGTATTAGGCAAATAACGATTTGCTAATATCATTTCTTTTAAAAATCTTCCATTTGTATCAGCAATACGTATAAAAGGTTTCAAACCGTTATTTATGTTACCTTCACTAGTCCAGATTATTGTCTCATTATCATATCTAATAGATTCCGGATCCACAATTCCATTAGTGAAAAGCTTACCATCTACATCTTCAAATTTTACAACAGAATTTATTTCAACTGATTTAAACCCATCTAAATCGTAGGATATAGAAGCATTATAAAATCTTGGTGAGTCACTATCATCACTAATAACATACCAATTTCCGTTTGCATAATCAATACCTGATAAACCTCCTACTCAAGTTTCTTCAAATATTAAATCGTCAGGTATTACATATTCATCAATAAAACGCAATTTAGTAGTAGACTCCGTTGTTTTTAAGTTATTATTAGCGCACGAAAACACAGACAGTACTACTGTAATCACTAATAACGTTTTAAATACTTTATTCATTTTATTGTTTTAATAGCCCAAATACACACCCACAAAAATACTCTTAATTCTATGGCTGTTTTAAACCAAAAATGAAAATAATATAAAATTTAAACGAGTTCAGTACTCCAAGAAATCAATTTTGAAATCTTAGCATCATCATTAGAAACGTTAAATCTATCAAACAACATTTCCTAGGTTGTAAGTATTGTTAATGGGAAAGCAGCAGCTTCTGCATAAGAAATACTCTTAGGTTTTTTACCTACAATACGCTCATCTACAACTTGATACTGCGCATAACTACCTTGACGTGTAAAATCGCCAGCGTACCAAACTCTATCTCCTACTTTAAAAAGCGAAACATCTTCTCCAACTTCTTTTACAATACCGGTTACATCCTATCCAATCACTTTCCAGTCGTCACCTTCTACAGGCATCCCTGCACGTACTTTATAATCTGCAGATTTTACTGAGATTGGTTTTATCTCAACTAATATATCTATACCTGTTACTTTTGGGGTATCTAATGTTATGTCTTGTAACGATTCAATATTTTCTATTGGAAGGTTTTCTTTGTACCCTATTGCTTTCATAAAGCTGTATTTGATCAATGAACAATTATTTAAATGTTACTATATCCTCAAAGTTTCTTCTAGATTTACCAAATTCAGGATCTGCCTTTCTGTATCCAAAAGCAACCATAAATGAAAGGCCATATTTCTCTGTATCAACACCAAACTTTTCTTTCAATAAAGCTTCCGCTTTTTCTTGGTGAAAACCTTCAATAGGGCAACTATCTATTCCAGTTAAGGCAGCAGATGTCATCATATTTCCTAATGCGATGTAAGTTTGTTTTGAAGACCAATCGAATAATTTTTTATCAGAATCTAAATCAAAATCACGTTCTTGAAATTCTCTATAAAATTTAGAATACATTTCAATTACATCTTCAGGAAGTTGTTTCACATCTTTCATCATATGCATTATGTAATCTGCATCGTATTTTACCATTGGTGCTTTCATACTTAAACCTAATACAAAATGGCTTGCAGTATCTAATTTTAATGGTGCTCCCCAAGCCACTGGTTTAAGTAATTCGCGTAATTCTTTATCCTGAACAACGATAAAATGCCAAGGTTCAAAACCAAATGAACTTGGTGATAAATGTGCTGTTTCTAAGAGGAACTTCATATCTTCATCTGATACTTTTTTAGTGGTATCAAACTCTTTTGTTGCGTGTCTAAAGTTAAATGCATTTAAAATTTCGGCTTTAGATATATTAGGTGTTTTCATTGAATAAATTTTTAATTATAGCACAAAGATATCATTAGACTAAGGCTACATAGTAGTATAAAAAAAGGTGATGTTTGTATAAATAAAGGTTTCAAGTTGATTTTTTCTTAATTTTAATACTATATCATGTAATTTTACAGCAAATTAGATTGACATGGACATAATTGAAGCGTATAAACCTTTCGAAATACAAGAAGTTGAGTTGTCTGTATGGAAAGAAAGACCCGTTAAAAATAATTTTTTTGAACTTGTATTAATTAAAAGCGGTGAAGGAACTCAGTGTATTAACTATAATGAATACCCATACACAAAGGAAAGTGTGTTTTTACTCCCACCTTTAAAATGTCATTCATTTACCATTAGTAAACCCACAAAATTTGTTTTCTTGAAGTTTACAGATGCTTTTTTTAAAAATATTAATAGAATAACTATTGATAGAAACGAATGGTTTAAAGAAGCATCATACATACTCTCAAATTACAATCAATTACCTGGAGATATTATTAAAAGTGATTTAGACAGAAACCACATTGAGCAACTTGTAAATATGATTTTACAAGAATCTAGAAATTATGGAGAAACTTCTATAAACCTTGTGACAAGTCTAATGACAAGTATATTAGAAGTTCTTATAAGAAATATTAAAAAAGGAAACTATTTAGAAGTTCAGAAAAGTACAGATGACCGTATAAAAAACATGCTCATTTATATTAATGAAAATATTGATAAAACCGAATTACTTAAAGTGGATAACCTCTCTGAAGTGTTTAATATGTCCCCCACTTATGTGAGTGAATATTTCAAGAAACAAGTACATATGTCTTTACGTGACTATATTTTAAAGGCAAAGCTAAAATTAGTAGAAATTCGATTATTAAATTCAGATTTCACGTTGACACAAATAGCAGATGAACTTGGTTTTACTGATGTTAGTCATCTATCCAAAACATTTAAACGCATCGTAGGTCATTCTATTAAAGAGTTTAAAAACAATGGGGAATATATGCTTTTGAAAAGAGCTTCTTGTACTCCTAGCAACAATGCATAATTAAGCTCAGACAATCTTACTTTTTATTTAATAACAAATCTTTAATTTCCTGCAACTCCTTCACAATAGCTTCTTGTTTTAACTTTAAAATTTCATTCTCAGTCTTTAGCACTTCTATTTGATCTGTTTGTTCTTGAATTGCTTTAACAATAGGAGATAACAAATCATTGTATCGTACACTTAACATTCCTTCAGTATCCTCAGAAACGATGCTTTTACCATTAACACCAGAACCTTTTAATGCCTCTCTTAATTCTTGAGCAATAAAACCATATTCAATTCTACTTGTTTTATCATTATTTCTGAAATATGACACAGGGCGTAAACTGTTAATGAAATTTAAACCTAAGTTAGAGTTTTCAATGGTATTTTTCCATCTCCTATCTGAAGTAATATCCCAAGCTACTTGCACTCCTGCATAGGTTACCGCAGTATTACCAATACGTACTTGATTACTTGCTAACGGATTTGGCACGTTAGATAAATAACCTATTGCTGTATTGTTGCTTCCTGTGGTAACATTATCTAAAGCTCTGTGCCCCAGCGCAGTATTATTATCCCCAGTAGTGTTTAATCTAAGTGATTGGTAACCAAAAGCTGAATTATGATCCCCCTCAGTATTTCCGCTTAATGCGATATAACCTGAAGCTGTATTATTGCTACCAATAGTATTTCCTGAAAGAGAACTATAACCTGAAGCTGTATTGCGTAAACCTAAGGTATTACTACCTAAGGAAGCCCCACCTGTAGCAACATTATAATCTCCTTCTGTGTTGGCATTTAAAGTATTAACGCCTATTGAAACATTATGGATTCCTAATGTATTTCCACTTAAAGCACCCTGACCAAAAGCTGTATTGTAATTCCCAGAAATGTTATTTAAAAGAGCATTTATTCCACTAGCAGTATTACCTATTCCATCTACATTATACAACATTGAATTTACACCACTCGTAGTATTATTTGCACCAGACACATTATTACTTAATGCATTGGCCCCTGTAGCTGTATTATTGACTCCTGTATCATTTAGCCTTAATGCACTAGTACCAATAGCCGTATTATTACCACCACTTGTATTAGTATATAATGAGTTGGCACCTACAGCTGTATTAGATATTCCTGTTAGATTAGAATAAAGCGAATTTGCACCTACAGCAGTATCACTACTACCTGAAATATTATTAGTTAACGCATTATAACCATTGGCAGTATTATAACTAGCAGTATCATTGCTGCTAAGTGAATTTACACCGGTTGCAGTGTTGTAGTGTCCATTATTTGACGAAAGTGATAAAACCCCAAGAGCTGTATTGCTACTCCCTGTAGTATTAGACATTAATGCATTTAATCCAACTGCTGTATTATTACTTGCTGTTGTATTAGCATTTAATGCAAATGCTCCAACTGCTGTATTACTAGTACCATTTGAATTTGAATATAATGTATTTGCTCCAACCGCTGTATTATTACTTGCTGTTGTATTAGAATAAAGTGCGTTTACTCCAAATGCAGAGTTATCTGCACCAGTAGTATTATAAGTTAGCGATTCACTTCCACTTGCTGTATTATTACTCCCAGTAGTATTATCAAAAAGTGAAAATATACCACTTGCAGTATTGTTAATTCCGGTTGTATTTCTATTAAGCGTGTTTTGTCCAATTGCAGTATTTCCTGCTCCTGTAGTATTAGCATTTAAAGAAAGTCCACCTACAGATGTGTTATTCCCCCCCGTCGTGTTGTTAGCTAAAGAATATGATCCTACAGCAGTATTACTTCCACCAGTTGTATTACCCGCTAATGCTCCAGTACCATTAGCAGTATTTGAACTACCACTTGAATTTGACAATAAGGCATCGGCACCTATTGCAACATTATTACTACCATCTGTGTTATATCTTAAAGAATTAACTCCTAAACTTGCATTATTAACACCAGTAGTAATGGCTGCTAATGAATTAACACCAAGTGCAGTATTATTGGTTTGTAATTTACCCGCTATTATATTATTTCGTTTTAAAATTATATCTTCATCATCTGTAGTACCTATAAAATTTACTGTCTCATCAGTACCTGAATTACCAAGAATACTCCAAGCGTTATCTACAGTTTCAGCAGTAGCAATTTTTGACCAACTAGTTCCATTCCAATAATAGTAGCCAGGTGTTACATCAGTAGCAGTTACATTATTATAAATTAATAAACTTATAGTAGGTGAAGCAATAGTAGTAACATCAGTACTTGATGATAAACTTACCCTAGGAACTAACACTCCTTTATCCGTACTAGTTATATCTAAAATTGAAGAGGAATCTGGCATATCTGTATTTATACCAACTTGAGCGTAACTATTAACAGAAAATAATAGCAATAATAGAATTAATATTTTCATTAAAATGTGAGGAGTTTTATAAAAATGCGAATTTAAACGTTAAAACAATTCATAACAACGATTTAACACAGTTTTTACCTACTTTAATTCATTTTATTCGTACAAGTAAATGTTTCACAAATTAAATTAGTTACTACTTAATATTCGCCATTTACTTAAAACAAAAACCTAATAACCTTATTTTAAAACAGTAACGAATTTATTATAGTTATAAATCAATTTATTACCGCTCTATATTACTATACGATACTTTTATTTTATTAATTACTGAAATACTTATAAATAACAAACATAATAAATCTTTGTTAAAAAAGAATGAACGTTCATTTTTAGGCATATCTTTGTATTATAATTTGAAAATAAGATGGCTAAACTTCAAAAAAGTATAGATAAACGTAACGCGCTAGTAAAGGCTACTATTGAGCTTGTGAACAATAATGGTTTTCATGCAACACCAATGAGTAAAATTGCTAAAATGGCAAAAGTATCGCCTGCAACTATCTATTTATATTTTGAAAACAAACAAGATTTAGTAAATAAAACGTATATAGATGTTAAAGCTGAATACACTAAATATGCTTTCGAAACCTATAAAGGAGACATGACAGTTGAAGAAGGTTTTAAACTAATATGGAATCGTATTGCTGATTTCAAATTAAAGGAGTGTGAAAATGCTATGTTTTTAGCACAGTGTGATAACACCCCAATGATTGACGAACAAAGTAGACAAGAGGGTATAAAACATCTGCAACCCCTACTCGATTTATGGACTCGTGGTAAAAAAGAAGGTATTATTAAACCTATTTCAGATTACCTATTATATGCTTATGCAATTAACCCGCTGTCTTTTTTAATGATTATACAAAAAAGAGGAGCATTTCAGCTAGATAAAACTCACTTAGATGAAGCATATCAATCTGCATGGAATAGTATTAAAGTGATAAAATAAAACAGACATTAAATAACAAATCAGAATTAAACATATGGAATTACTAGATAAATTAAATTGGAGATACGCTGCTAAAGCTATGAACGGAGAGAAAGTTTCCGAAGATAAAATAGAGCGTATTCTAGAAGCCGCTAGACTAGCTCCTACTTCAAGTGGATTACAACCTTTTGAAATTTTCGTGATTAAAAATCAAGAGGTTAAAGAAAAAATTAAGCCGGTTGCTTGGAACCAATCTGTAGTAACTGACTGTTCTCACTTATTTGTTTTTGCGGCTTGGGACACTTACACAGCAGAAAGAATTAACTACATGTTTGATTTAACTAACAAAATTCGTGGATTTGAAAACGAAGGTTGGGAAAATTACCGCCAGATGTTATTAAGCACTTACCCTCAAAAAAATGCTGAAGAAAATTTTAATCATGCAGCTAAACAAGCATATATAGCATTTACTGAAGCGCTAACTGCTGCTGCTTTTGAAGGTGTTGATGCAACACCAATGGAAGGTTTTGACGCAGATGCAGTTGACCAAATATTAGGGTTACGCGAAAAAGGATTACGTAGCGCAGTATTATTACCTGTTGGATACAGAAAAGAAAATGAAGATTGGTTAGTAGATCTTGTAAAGGTTAGAAAGCCTATGGAAGATATGGTTACCGTAATTGAATAAATTTTTTAAATATGACAAATACAATTTTATTAAAAAGTAGACCCGAAGGAAAACCTACAGTTTCAAACTTTGAATTTGTTAAAGATAATTCTGAATTAGAGATTAATGACGGCGAAATTTTACTTGAAACAGCTTATGTTTCTGTAGACCCTTATTTAAGAGGTAGAATGAGTGATGCTAAATCTTATATTCCGCCTTTTGAACTAAACAAACCAGTACAGTCTGGAGTTGTTGCTAAAGTAACGGCTTCAAAAAACGATAATTTCAAAAATGGGGATTATGTTTCTGGAATGTTAGCTTGGAAAACTCACCAAGTTTCAAATGGTGAAGGTTTATTAAAAGTTGACGGCTCTCAAGCTCCACTAAGTACTTATTTGGGTGTTTTAGGAATGACAGGACTAACAGCTTATTTAGGTTTAAACCAAATAGGTAAACCCGTTGCAGGAGAAACAATAGTAGTATCAGGTGCTGCGGGTGCTGTTGGTAGCGTTGTTGGACAAATAGCTAAAATTATAGGGCTAAACGTTATTGGTATTGCCGGAACAGATGAAAAAATTAAAATGTTAAAAACCAAATTTGGCTTTGATGCAGGTATCAATTATAACACTAGCAAAGACATCAAAGCTGATATCGCAAAAGCTGCACCTAACGGCGTAGATATTTATTTTGATAATGTAGGTGGGCCTATTTCAGACGCTGTTTTATTCAACATTAATAGATTAGCGAGAATTATTATCTGTGGAGCTATTTCAGTGTATAATAGTACCGAAACGCCAATGAGCGTTAGTGTTCAGCCATTTTTAGTTAAAAATAGTGCCTTAATGCAAGGTTTTATAGTTTCTAATTATGCTGAAAAATTCCCAGAAGCGATACAACAATTATCTGCTTGGTTATCTGAAGGAAAACTAACATATACTGAAACTATCGTTGAAGGTTTTGAAAATATCCCAAATGCCTTTATCGATTTATTTGAAGGTAAGAATAAAGGAAAAATGATTGTTAAAATATAATTTTAATAAAACACAAACAAGATGAACAATTTTGATTTTAAAAACCCTACCAAAATAATTTTTGGAAAGGATACAATAGAAAAAGTAAAAGAAGAAATACCTCAAGACGCAAAAGTATTAATGCTTTACGGTGGAGGAAGCATCAAGAAAAACGGAATTTACGATCAAGTAAAAACGGCACTTTCAAACTTAGATGTTATTGAATTTGGAGGCATTCCTGCAAACCCTGAATATGCTACTTTAATGGAAGCATTAAAAGTAATTAAAGATGAGAAAATCACTTATTTACTAGCTGTTGGTGGAGGTTCTGTTATTGACGGAACTAAATTTTTATCTGCAGCTGCAGTATATGAAGGTGATACTCCTTGGGATATTCTAACAAAGAATATTAGAACTGAAAAAGGAATGCCTTTTGGAACAGTACTTACATTACCTGCCACAGGTTCAGAGATGAATTCTGGTGCAGTAATTACTAGAGCAGAAACACAAGAGAAATTAGCCATGGGAGGACCTGGATTATTTCCTGAATTTTCAATTCTAGACCCTCAAGTAATCACATCAATTCCTGAAAGACAATTAGCTAATGGATTAACAGATGCTTTTACTCACGTTCTTGAACAATATATGACGTACCCAATTGGTGCTCTATTACAAGATCGTTTTGCAGAAAGCATATTGCAAACTCTCATTGAAATTGCACCTAAAGTTTTAAAAGATCCAACAGATTATAAAGCAGCAGCTAATTTTATGTGGAGTTGTACAATGGCTTTAAATGGGTTAATCCAGAATGGGGTACCTACAGATTGGGCAGTTCACGCCATTGGTCACGAGCTAACAGCGATGTTTGGTATAGATCACGCACGTACCTTGGCAGTAATAGCACCAAGTCATTACAAGTTTAATTTTGAAACTAAAAAAGAAAAATTAGCACAATACGCTGAACGTGTTTGGGGTATTTCTGAGGGTAGTACAGATGATAAAGCATATGCTGCGATAGAAAAAACTGAAGCATTTTTCCACGAATTAGGTATTGACACTAAATTATCTGATTACACAAAAGCATACGAAGGCACTGCAGAGAAAATCTCAAAAAGATTTACAGATCGTGGATGGACAGGATTGGGAGAACACCAAGACCTATCACCAGAAAGAGTAGAGAAAATAGTAAAAATGGCTTATTAAGTTCTTAAATGAAATTAGCAAAATTAGTAATGTTAGCGCTTACCATTGTCACAGCTACAAGTTGTAAAGACACTAAAAGCGAAACAACTTCTGAAAAAGTTTCAGAAGAATTAAAAGAATCAAAAAAAAATAAAACTATGAATGTATTATTTGTATTAACATCTCACGATAAATTGGGAGATACAGGGAAGAAAACAGGATTTTGGGTAGAAGAATTTGCAAACCCATATTACACATTATTAGACAAAGGAGTTTCTATAACAATTGCAACACCTAATGGTGGAGCTGCACCTATTGACCCTAGTAGTGACTCACCAGATGCAGCAACTGAAGCAACCGAACGTTTTAATAAAGATGAAGATGCAAAGTCAAAAATTGCAAACACTAACAAATTGTTCGATATGAATGCTGACGATTTTGACGCAGTATTCTATCCTGGAGGGCACGGTCCATTATGGGATTTAGCAAATGATGAAACTTCAATTTCATTAATTGAAAAATTTAATAGTCAGGATAAGCCAGTTGCATTTGTATGCCACGCTCCTGCTGCTTTAAAAGGTGTTAAAAATACTAACGGTACACCACTTGTAAAAGGAAAAAAAGTTACAGGTTTTACTAATACAGAAGAAGCTGCAGTTGGATTAACTGAAGTTGTTCCATTTTTAGTGGAAGATATGTTGAGTGAAAATGGCGGTATCTATTCTAAAAAAGAAGACTGGGCTGCATATGCAATTCAAGACGGTAATTTAATTACAGGTCAAAACCCAGCGTCGTCTGAGTTAGTTGCAGAAAAATTATTAGAAAGTTTAAAATAATTAGTTAGTGTTTAATTGATGTTAAGTTAGAAGTGAAAAAAGGTTGTCCTTTATAGGCAACCTTTTTTATTTGTATTGCATTCTGAAATATTATAGATTTAAAATGTACTTCCAAAACCCAAAATTTAAGGAGATTTCGAAATAATTTCGGAGTTTACGAAAAGTATTTCGTTAATTTTAGTACTTTCGAATTATAGCTATTAAATAGTACATAAATGAAACCAACTACGCTAAAAGAAATTGCTAAAAAATTAGGCTTGTCAATCCCTACAGTTTCAAAAGCATTAAAAGATTATCCCGATGTTAGCGCTAAAACTAAAAAACTAGTTCTCAATGCAGCTGAAGAATTAAAATACAGACCAAATTCATTTGCTGTAAATCTTAGAACTAAAGAGTCTAAAACTATTGGCCTAATAGTTCCGGAAATTGTACACTACTTTTTTTCAAATGCAATTAAAGGAATTGTGAATCAAGCAGAAAAGAAAGGATACTTGGTAATAATTTTACAATCAAACGAATCCTTTGAACTTGAAAAAAAGCAAATAGAATTACTACTTAATAAAAATGTTGACGGAGTACTTATATCATTAGCAAACAGCACAGCAGATTACTCACACTTATCTAAAATTTTAGAGTATGATATTCCTCTTGTAATGTTTGATAAAATTGCCAAACTAGTTAATTGTTCTAAAGTAATAATAGATGACAGGAAAGCTGCCTATAAAGCAACACAACATTTGATTGATATTGGCTGTAAAAAAATTGCACACTTTAGGGGGCCACTTTTGCCACAAAACTCAATTGATAGATTTTTAGGATATAAAAAAGCGCTTGAAGATAATAACATAATATATGATTCATCATTAGTATTTACCTGCGATGAGATGACATTTGACCAAGGGAAAAATTTTGCTAAAAAGATATGTAAAGAGCAAATTGATTTAGATGCCATTTTTATTAGTTCTGATCTAGTTGCGATAGGCGCAGTAACCGAATTTAAAATACAGGGCGTTTTAATTCCAGAACAAATTAGTATTGTTGGTTTTAGCAATTGGTTTATGTCTTCTGCAATTACTCCTTCGTTAAGCACTATAGATCAACCAGGATATGAGATGGGTAAAATAGCTTTTAAACGTCTTTATAAAGAGTTGAATCTGAAAAAAGAAAATAAAGAAATTACACCTAAAATTATCGAGTTAGAAACCGAATTAGTAGTTCGTGATTCTACAAAATAGTATAAGGAACAAACCAATAGTTATATTAAATTATTGACACAAATAAAAAGCCTTAATCAATTATTAAACAAATGATTAAGGCCTATAATATTTTTTAAAAATTGATTTGCAATTCTTAAATTTTAATACTTTAATACATCTTAATTTTTAATGTAAGAATCTTCAAACCTTAGAAAATGACATGTATATCCATTAGGGTTTTTAACTAAGTAATCTTGATGATTTTCTTCAGCTTGCCAGAAAGTTGAATATGGTTCTAATGTTGTCACAACCTTATCATCCCATTTACCAGATTGATTTACCAATTCAATCATTTCTTCAGCTATTTTCTTTTCTTCATTATTTTGATAAAAAATAGCTGATCTATAACTTGAACCTTTGTCGTTTCCTTGTTGATCAACTGTTGTAGGGTTATGAATTCTAAAAAAATAATCTAGTATTTCTCTAAAATTAGTTTCCGAAGGATCATACGTTAATTCAATACCTTCTGCGTGTCCTGGATGATATTTATACGTAGGGTTGTCATTTTCTCCACCTTGGTATCCTACCTCGGTATCCTTAATACCAGATTGAGTTCTAAAAAGATCTTCCATCCCCCAAAAACAACCTCCCGCTATATATGCTTTTTTATAATTGCTCATAAAATTTTCTTAAAAATAAATTAGATTTCTATTGACCTTAGTCAACAATGTCTAAACAAAATTACATTAATTAGGTATTTGTTATTCATAAATAATACTTAATACGATACTATTTTACGAATGAAGTTATAGCTATATTTTATACTTATAATTGCAAGTAATTACTATTGAATAACAAGAACAGAAAGCTATGAAAAATCAGTTAATTACCAAATTTTAATTCGCTCTTCATCTGTTTTATAGTTAACATCACCTTCTTTAACTTTAAATGCATTATAAAATGGAGTAAAATTCATTAAAGGACCATTTACACGCCACATTGGTGGAGAATGAGGATCTGTAGCAACATAATTACGTAGAAATTCGTCACGCATTTTTACTCTCCAAATACGCGCTATTGATAAAAAGAAACGTTGATCTGGTGTATAGCCCCCTAATTTTTCTTCACTCATACCTTGTTGTGTCTTCTTGAAGGCGTCATAAGCAATAGCTATTCCTCCATTATCAGCGGTGTTCTCTCCTACAGTTAACGCTCCTTTTAAATGAACACTATCAAGAACTGTAAATGCACCGTACTGGTCAATAATTTGTTGGGTCTTGGCCTTAAATTTTGTATAATCTTGCTCAGTCCACCAATTTGTAACATTTCCGTCTTTGTCATATTGAGCACCTTGATCATCAAACGCGTGAGTAAATTCGTGACCAATTACCATACCTATTCCACCATAATTAACAGCATCATCCGCATACAAATCAAAATATGGCGCTTGAAGTATTCCTGCTGGAAATACAATTTCATTTAAAGAAGGGTTATAATAGGCTGTTACTGTAGAAGGTGTCGTGTGCCATTCTTCTCTATTTGGCGCTTTGTTTAGTTGGTTTAATTCATATTGAAATTCATCTTTTCTAAGCGCCACAACATTTTCAAAAAATTCGTTTCGATAAATGGTAACATCATACGTTTTCCAAACATCTGGATATCCTATTTTTTTACTAATTGCATATAATTTTTGTTTAGCTTTTACTTTAGTGCTGTCACTCATCCATTCAAGATTTTCAATTCTACCTTCTAGTGTTTTTTGAAAATTATTAACTAAATCTAATGCTCTTTCTTTTGCAGCTTCATTAAAATATTTTTTAACATATAACTGTCCTAAAGCAAAACCTATTTGCCTATCAACTCTACGAACCATTTGTTGCGCTCGTGGTTGTTGTTCACTTTGACCAGATAACACTTTACTATAAGCAAAAGAGGCTTCCTGAAATGGTGTGCTTAACAAATCGTCGTGAGAGCCAATTGAATTTGCTTTTAAATATAATTTCCAATCGCTAATAGGAATTTGTTTCAATAAAGCATTTAACGTTTCATAATATTTCGGTTGTTTTACATCAACCCACTGTGTTTCAACCCCTAATATTTCTAATACTTTAGACCAACCGATGTTTGGATAGGTTTTATTTAATTCAGAAACTTCAATTTTATTATAATTATCTTTTATAACACGACGCTCAATTCTTGTTTTATGAGATTTTGCAAGTTGTTTCTCAATACTATAAACTTTATTAGCGTTAACTACTGCATTTTCATCACCAGCTAAAGAAAACAAGGTAGTTAAGTACGTTTTATAAGCATCTTGTATCTCGCGAACACTTGCGTCATCTTTAAAATAATAATCACGATCTGGTAACCCTAAACCAGCTTGAGATAGATGCAGAATATTTAAAGAACTATTTTCTTGATCTGGAGAGATATAAGGGCTAATCATTGAATAATCACCCGTTTTAATTTGCTCAGCAACAAAGGCCATTATTTCAGTTATATCAGTAACCTTATCGATACGGTCTAAAATAGGTTTAATAGGTGTTATACCTCGCTTATCAATACTTAAAGTATCCATACCAGAAGCAAAAAAATCTCCTACTTGTTGTTCTATACTCCCTTGTGGATGTTTATTTTTAGAGACCTCTTCAAGAATGTTTTGAAGTAATTTTTGCTGTGGTATATTTAAAAATCTATAAGCCCCTACACCTACTTGATCATCAGCAATAACAGCATTGTCATACCAATTTTTATTTACGTGATTATAAAAATTATCTCCGGGTTTAATTGAAGGGTCAATCCCGTCAAAAACGACAGGGTTTTGTTCTTGTAATGGTTCAATTTTAGTGGTGTTATTATCATTTTTACAAGCTGTAAATAATAAGGCAACTAAGGTGATGTAAAGTACGTTTTTCATAGCTATTATTGTTGATTACTCAAATATAGCAAATAGTAGTTCTTATTCACCTGAAATAGCAGCAATGTATCTCATCATTAAGTTATTACACTATAACGAAAACATCTAAAAACTAGTAGGAAAAATCTCTCGTAAGCGCTGTAAATTAATGATTTAATACAAATTATTGCGTTTATATGATTATTTTTGCACATAATCATCCTATTAACCTATGAATACATTTTTTAAGAGTTTTAGTTCTTTAGCTATATTATTCTCCCTCGCGAATCCAATATATGCTCAAGTTGGAATTAACACAGATACCCCTCATTCTTCAAGTTCATTAGATATAGTTTCTTCAGATAGTGGCGTTCTAGTACCTAGAATGACAGAGAATCAAAAAAACAATATTGTAGCCCCTACTAAAGGTTTATTAATATTTCAGAATAACGCACAAGAAGGTTTTTGGTATTTTAATGGAACAATTTGGGTTCCTATAGATAACAAAGGAGAATTTTTTAGTGATAACGGAGTAATCTATAACGTTACAAATAGAGCTAGTGATGATTTTGTTGTAGGTAGCAAGTCCCTAGATAATGTATCTGGAAATGATGATGATAGTCGTTTATTTTTTGATAAAGGAAAATCAGCTTTTAGAGTTGGATACAATAATTCAACTTCCTGGGATAATGCAAATTTAGGTTCATATAGTGTAGCAATTGGCTTTAACAATACAGCTACTGGCTCACATGCAGTTGCTTTAGGAAGAGAGACAATTGCAAATGCCCCTTATGCAGTGTCATTAGGTAGAAGTAATAATGTCACAGGTTCAAACGGTACTAGTTTTGGATATTTAAATGAAGTTTCAGCTAATTACGCTACTGCAATTGGACGTGTTAATATTGCAAGCGGAGAATATTCATTTGTAGGTGGTGTAGATAATGACGCTACTGGTTTAAACTCTTTTGCCTTTGGTAATAGAAGTTTTTCTACTGGAGAATATTCATTTGCATTAGGAAGACTAAATACTGCTTCGGGAAACTATTCTGCTGCAATTGGTTTTACAAACGTAGCTAGTAATGAAGGAGCATTTGCTATAGGTAGTGAAAGTACTGCTAGTGGATTAAACAGTATGGCCATTGGTAATAACCTTTTAGCACCTTCGTATAGCGAGATTGCTTTAGGTTTATACAATACTGACTACACGCCTGCTTCTACAACAGACACACAAGGTACTGATAGAATATTTAGTGTTGGTAATGGTTTTAGATCTGGGGGAGTTACAACTCAAAACAATGCTTTAACAATTTTAAAAAATGGTCATGTTGGTATTGGTACTGATAATCCTAATGAAGCTTTAGAAATTCACGGTGATGATAATTTTAGTGGAGATGCAGATCTTGACATGCATAGTTACGGTAATAACATTACTTCTTTTCATATTAGAAGTGCTGCAGGAACTCAAAATAATCCTACATCTGTAACAAATAAAGGAAATGCTAACTACTATAATATGGAAGCACAAGGTTATGATGGTGCTGGTTATAAAAATGCTTCAGCAATACGAATGGGTGCTATGGCGAACAACTTAACAGGTGTTAATGATATGCCAGGTAGAATTGACTTTCACACCTCTACAGATGGAACGGTCGATAACAAACTACGTATGCGTATAGATGATAATGGAAATGTAGGTATAGGAACTACAGCAGCTACTTCAATTGACGAAAAACTTGTAGTTGAAGGAAAAATAAAAGCGACTTCAATAAACTTTAGTGGAGTACCAGTGTATAATACCGAATTAGAAGCAGCATCTTTATCTACAGGTGATATATATCAAACTACAAATGGTGAATTAAGAATAAAACAATAAATTTTAAATAGATTTAACCTAAAAAAGGGTTTTAATAATTCCGAAGTGAACTATTAAAACCCTTTTTACTTTGTTCTATTTAAAAAATTATCGCTTCTTTTTCTTCTTCTTTTTCTGCGCTATTTCTTCATTAGCAACAACGGTATTTGTTTGATTTAAATGATGAGCAAGTAGCTTATCAATCAATTCTTCCTTTGTTAAGTGATGAAAAATAGTTTTAATTGAAGTTTTAAAATCTTCAGAAATAAAGTGATTCGGTTTTGTTTTAAAGATTTGTTTTGCCCATAATTTAGCATTATTCTCTTCAATTGAAAGAGCATCTGCCTTTGGCATTTCAGAAAAAGAAATTCCTAATTCGATTTCTAAATCTGGAATATCATCAACTTCTTCTTCTTGAATAACACTTATCGAAAGCCCCTTTGCTCCTGCTCTAGCCGTACGACCGCTTCTATGAACATAAGCATCGTACGTATCAGGTAAATGATATTGTACAACGTATTCAATTTCCTTAACGTCAATACCACGAGCAGCAAGATCTGTTGCAACAAGTATGTTAATATGTCCAGCTCTAAACTGATCCATAATTCTATCACGAATTCCTTGAGTTAAACTACCGTGTAAAGCTCCAGAAGAATATTTATGAATTGCAAGATTTTTAGCTAGCTTATTGACAGCAGCTTTAGTTTTACAGAAAATGATTCCTCGTTGCCCATCTTTAGAGCTCAAAAAATGCATTAAAACATCTAATTTCTCTTCAGGCTTCACAACAACATATTGATGATCAATACCTTGATGCCCTAAAGTTGCCATATCTACTTCAATATGAACAACATTTTTGTTTAAATAGTTTTGTACAAGTTGCTTAATCTCTCCTGATAGCGTAGCTGTAAAAAGAAATGTTCTACGCTTTTTAGGAAGTCCTTTAACTATAGTATCTAGACTTTCCTTTAAAATCGTTACCATTTCATCTGCTTCATCAAGCACTAAATAAGAAGCGTTTGTAATAGAAACAGCCTTGCGCTCAATTAAATCAATTAAACGCCCTGGAGTGGCTACAATTATATGTGTTGGTTCTTTAAGACGTTCAATTTGAGGTTTTATAGGGATTCCTCCACAAACCGAAGCAATTGAAATCTCAGGTGTATTAGCAGCAAAATCAGATAAATTTTTATGTATCTGTTGTCCCAACTCCCTTGTAGGAGCTAAAACTATGGCTTGGACATCATTATTTTCAGTGTTTATGTTTTGTAAAAGCGGTAAACCAAAGGACGCAGTTTTACCTGTACCTGTTTTAGCCAATCCTACAACATCCACCCTCTCATTTAAAATTACAGGGATTACCTTTAATTGTATATCTGAAGGGACTTTAATGTTTAATACATCAAGACTTTTAATAAATGATGCATTAATACCTAAACTTGAAAATGTCTTCGCCATAAATTTTTTTGCAGTTAAATTGGATTATGCTTCTTGAAGGATTCTTTTAGACTTACGGTATGTGTATTTAGGATAAATACTACGTTTAGCAAATCTGTTAAGGTTTCCTGCATTTACCATTTTAAGGTAAACTGGTTTAGTAACACCAAAATATTCGTATGTAGTACCATCTGTAAATGTGATCTCCATCAATAAACCTTTGTGGTGGTAATCTGCAATAGCTGAGTTGGTAATAGTTTCAGTATATTCAGGAAGGTTTTTTTCCTTAGTTTCTGGAGCCATACTTACTAAAAAATGATATCCATCAATAATTCTTCTACTTTGGATTTCAGCTTCTTCTTGCTTTGCATCACCATCTTGAAATTTATCTGGATGCCATTCTTTAACTAGATTTCTATAA
The DNA here is from genome assembly GCF_008974325.1 of Patiriisocius marinus. GTDB lineage: Bacteria > Bacteroidota > Bacteroidia > Flavobacteriales > Flavobacteriaceae > Patiriisocius > Patiriisocius marinus. Next base: position 291,991 of record NZ_BKCG01000003.1, read on the forward strand.
CTTTTTTTAAGAGCTTTTAAATCGATTTCTTTTTCAACTCCAAATAATTTCTTGTATTCTGTTATTCGCTTCATTGTCAATGCTTTTATAAGGGCGCGAAATTACTTCTTTTTAATGGATAATAATTTAATGATGCTAAATAATATACACGATTATAATAATTACTTCTTTTTTTAAGTTGGAAAGGTATAAAACGGTGTTAATCTTATGTTTAGGTGCTGTTAATTAGCATCTAAAAAAAGCCTTGTAATGGTATATTTATGTAAAACCACTTATTATGAAAAAAGATAATTTAAAATCTGACGAAAAACTAAAGTACAATCCAGAAATTACAGAGCGTGATATGGACATCTTAAAGCAAGACAATATTCATGGCGATGGAGGTCGTGACCAACTATTAAAAATAGAAAAGCAAAAGTAGATTTTGCTGGAAAAGATTTAGATATCCCAGGTAGAACACAAGCTAAAAAAGGCAATGGACCATTAGGACTTAATGATGAAGAAAACAAACTAGACTCACACAGTAAAAACAGATAAGTCAATAACCTCAATGAATTCCTATAGACAGAACACCCTTTCGTCATGAAAGGGTGTTTTATTATTGCTTTATTGAGTTATTGAATTTTTCTATCTAACAACTCAATTTTGCGCACAAAAAAAGCCCATCACAAATGATGGGCTTTTCCTTGAAAATATATGGATAACTATAGTACTCTTACGTTAACCGCGTTTAATCCTTTGTTTCCTTCTTTTAGTTCGAACTCAACTTCGTCACCTTCTCTAATCTCGTCGATTAATCCTGAGATGTGTACGAAATGATCTTTCTCAACTCCTTCTTCTGTGATAAATCCAAAACCTTTAGTGTCGTTGAAAAATTTTACTGTTCCTTTATTCATTGTATTATAATTTAATTTATTAATAATCAGTTGTATCCAAAGATAATGCCATAATTTGAATGTTGCTAATATTTTTTTATCAATTATAGTTAAATATTTTTTTACTGAAACTTTAATACAAAAAACACTTACACTACTTATCAAGTTCAAGCTTATAGCCTACTCCGTGAACATTTACAATTTTAATAGTATTATCATCTTGAAGCTTTTTTCGTAATTTAGAAATATACGTATCTAAACTTCTTCCTACTATCACGCCATTATCCTCCCAAACCTTTTTAGAAAGCTCTTCTCTTTTCACAATTTGATTAGGTCTCGATATTAATATAGCTAACAATTCACATTCTTTATTTGATAATGGGATATCCTGCGCCTCTTTTACTAATTTGTTTTCTTCAGGATAAAATTTAAAACTTCCTAACCTCAATGTATTTTCTGAAATAGTTTCTCTTTTAAAGCTATGGTACTTACTATAAAAAACAAAAAATAAGAATGCTAAAACCAAAAATACAAGCGTGTAAAACCAAAATGGACTTGTATTAGTGGCTTTCACTTCAGTAAATGTAAGTTCAATAGTATAACAACGTTCGGGCACAATTCGCCCGCCGCAAGGAACTATATTATTCTCAACAGCTCTAAACATTTCATAACTATACGCTACTTCATTATCGCCACATTGCACTACTTCAACTAAATAATTCTCCGGTAGATTCGCTTTTTTAAAAATTTCATCAACTAACCTATTGAGAATACTTGGATCAAAAGCAATTGGATTTTCAAAAGACAACTCATACGTATTATTTGATAATGCAACTACAGGCAGTACTAACGAAGTACTATCTTTTTTAGACAGTAATAACTGATTTCCTACAGATCGCAATGCTACTTTTACGCGTTCGGATGGGTAAACTGTTTCTTCTTTAGTTGAACAAGAATTTAATGCTAATAACAATAATGTCACTAGAATTGTAAATTTTGATAAATCTTTAATTTCTTTCATTAATACAAATAACCGCCTATTTACTGACTTTTTACAACTGTTGACACTTCTTTTACATTCTTTTGACATTTTTGAAAAGTCATCCGCATAGTTTTACTTCAAAAATATAACATTATGCAAAAAACAATTAGTACCCTCATCATTACTTTAAGTTTATCTTTATTGGTCAACGCGCAAAACAATACTAAAGATGATACAAAAGTAATCCACTCCTTAGTCACAAATCAAAGTATCATCAACTGGACAGGTTCTTACTTATTCAAATATTATGAACATAAAGGAACGGTAGATTTCAAAAAAGGAAATCTTATCACTAAAAACGGAAATATTATTGGTGGAAGCTTTGTAATTGATATGACCACTATTTCAAACGAAGAATACCGCTTAGACAATGGAAATGGACCTATAGGTCATTTGAAAAATAGTGATTTCTTCGATGTAGCAATATATCCAGAAGCTAAATTAGAACTCACAAAGGTTACCTATTATAGCAATACAAACGAACATAGACTTGAAGGAAATCTAATAATTAAAGAAATATCAAAACCTATTATGATTAAAGCCATGGTTGATGATGTCGCCAAAACTATTAAAACTAAATTCAAAATTGACCGAAGAGATTGGGGTATAAATTATGAAAGCAAATTTAAAGACAGTGCAATTTCTGACGCGATAGCATTTGACATATTATTACAATTTTAAAATTTAAACTATGTATAAAATAATTATTACAATCTCATTAACAATTGTTTCTATAGTTGTTAATGCACAAGAAAAAACACATCCTAAATTATTAACCAATGATGCTCAATGGGGAGTTGAAACGTTTAATCTACCCACAGGGTTTGCACAAGAAATGACCCTCAAAGGTTTTGAAGAAGCTATATTTCATCCAGATTGGTCTAATATTGAAAAACCTGGGTTTTGGTCTTACGTCTTTACGTGGTCTGTAGTATCTGATAGCTTAATAAACGAAAAAGATATTGAACAAAATCTAATTCTATACTTCGATGGTTTAGTTGACATCCCAAAGGATACAGTTATAGCTCCTAAACGACCATCTTCTGCTTTAATAATTCAAACAACTAAAAACAACAACAATTCTAAATATATAGGTAAAGTACGATTGTATGATCGCTTTAAAACCAAACAAATGCTCCGTCTAAATTTAACAGTCGAACAGAAATTATGTCCTCAACAAAAGAAATCAATTCTAATATTTAGATTCTCACCTAAAAGTTTAGAACATGATATATGGAAACAACTCAATACGTTAATCTTAAGAGATACTATTTGTAATTAAAATAAGTTCTAAAATTGTTCTTTTAGCTTTTTAAACTCAGATACTAGTTGTGCATATCTAGCTTCAGCATCAGCTCCTGGAGCTTGGTCTGCACCACTGACCATACTCAATAAATATGAAATTTGTGAAATTAACATTTGCCTTGGATAAGCTCCTTCAGCATTTTTCAATTCATTTAAAATAGTTCTAATTTTATCTAATCTAATTGCATCGTTTTTTGAATTCGTTTCATTTAACAGTATTATTTCATTTTCCAAATCAGATTGAAATTTTCTAGCTTCAGAAAGTAAATTAATTGCTTTATTCTGAAATGCTATTTGACTTTCAATGACTTCTTGATTAACACCTTGTGCCTCAATTCTAGGATCTGCTGTAATAAAAAATGGCTGCTCGTAGGTCTTCCCTCCAGCTGTCAATTTAACAATGTAATTTCCCGGAGCTACCATAGGACCATACTTAAACCTTCGGTTTTCATTTTTAGACCACGCCCCTTTTTGTTTTAAATTCCACCCAAAACGATGCATTCCAGCTTCAGATTTTAATTTTTTATCTGAGTATCTAAATGTCTGACTCAAATTCATATCCTCCACTTCTTCAAAACCTGGAGTTTCATCTGAAGCGTTTTCTACCATAACTTCAGTATTAGGTATTGCAACAAAACTACTATCACTTGTAATTGTTACTAACGATTGACGTTGTTCATTTAATATTTCAAGAGCAACTGCTCCTTTTATATTTTCAGGTAAATAATAGTCAATATACACTTGTGTTTGAGGGTATTTATTTCCAGCGATGCCACGAACATTTGGATAACGATATCTTACCGTAGTATCTGGTTTAAATAAAACAGGACTAGCTTTCATCTTTAATATTTCGGCTTGCTGCAAAGATGTATAGTTATCTAAAATCCAAAAACCACGACCCATTGTACTTACAACAATATCGCCTCTAAAAAGTTTTAAATCTGTAATGGGAGTTACAGGTAGGTTTTGCTGAAATGCGCTCCACGTATTCCCATCGTTAAATGAAATAAAAATACCATACTCAGTACCAGCGAAAAGAAGTCCTTCTTTTACAGGATCTTCCCTTAAAACACGCGTTACAAAATCGTTAGGTATTCCACTTGTTTCTGTACTTATTAATTCCCAGCTTTCACCATAATTACTTGTTTTGAATAGATATGGTTTTGTGTCGCCTAATAAATGCCTATCGACAGCGATATATGCTTTTGCTGGGTCAAACTGCGATGGTTCAATTGATTCAACACGTCCACCCTTTGGAAGATTTTTTGGTGTTACATTATTCCAAGTAGTACCTCCATTTCTTGTTACAGAAATAACTCCATCATTAGATCCAGTCCAGATTAAACCTTCTACTAGTTTAGACTCCCTAATTGAATAAAGTGTACTGTAATACTCTTCACCAGTAATATCGCGAGTAATAGGACTTCCAGAAATAACTTGTTTATCTGCTTCAAAAGCTGTTAAATCTGGCGAGATAGTCATCCATACTTGTCCATCATTAATCGTTTTATGTAAATATTGAGAACCGTGATAAACTACATCAGGATTATGTGGTGATACGTGAATAGGTGCTACACGTTGAAAACGATATTGCAAATCTTTTGGGTTATGCCCATAAATATTTGATGCACCAACATAGTAACTTTTTTCAGTACCTGTTCGTTTGTCAAAAACTCCAAAACGACCTTTACAGTTAGCATATACAATGTTATGGTTTCCAGGTTTAGGTATTGCCGGACCAGTTTCACAACCACCTGTGTTAATTAACCAACCTGCATTTGTATCCTGTACTCCGCTTGGCGGAAAACTAGGAACAGCGATTGTTGTAGAATTATCTTGTTGCCCTGCGTATAACCAATATGGATATTGATCATCAACTTCAACTTGATATAACTCTGCGGTAGGTTGATTAAATTGTGTAGACCACGTTTTACCTCCATTTTGAGAAACATTTGCGCCACCATCATTAGCCTGTATTAATACTTCTGGATTGTTAGGATTTATCCATATATCGTGATTATCTCCGTGAGGGACACTCATTCGTTTCCAATTTTTACCACCATCAATAGATTTTAAAAGCGGATTAGAATTTGAATAAACAATGTTTTCATTAGTAGGATCTAATTCTAAGTTAGTATAGTAGAAGGGTCTATTAACAAGGCCTATTTCATCTGAAACTTGAATAAATGATTTCCCTTCATCTTCAGATTTGTATAAACCTCCTTCTTTTCCAGGCGCTTCAATGACCGCATATAATACTTTTGGGTTTGCTGGAGATACAGCTAAATCAATTTTACCAATTAAACCTTGAGGTAATCCATTTGAAAGTTTTTCCCAATCTTTACCTCCATTTTTTGATTTATAAATTCCTCCCTCACTTGATGTTCCTCCGGAAATAATAGTCCAAGGTCTACGTTGTCCTTTCCAAGCTGCTGCGTAAACAATTTTAGATTTTTTAGGATGTAATTCAAGGTCTGAAAAACCTGTCTTATCTGAAACATATAAAACTTTTTCCCAAGTTTCTCCTCCATTTGTAGACTTAAAAATCCCTCTATCTTCATTGTTCTTGAAAGCATCACCAATTGCTGCAACCCAAACTGTTTTTGAATCTTTAGGATCAATTTCCACAGCTCCTATTTGCCCTACATTTCTTAAGCCTACATGTTCCCAACTTTCACCAGCATTTGTAGATTTATACACACCTCTACCTCCTATAACATTACTTCGTAAACCATCACTACCAGTACCTACATAAATTAAATTTGGGTTTTCTACATCAACCTGAATTGCGCCTATTGATGGCGTTTCAAAATATCCGTCTGAAATGTTATTCCAAGAAATACCGTAATCTTCCGTTTTCCACACACCACCACCCGTGGCTCCTAAATAAAAAGTTCCAGGTAAAGATGGAGTTCCCATAACTGAAGTAACACGGCCTCCACGTTCTGGCCCTACATTTCTATATGTCAACGACGAAAAGTCTTGTGCTATTGAAATACTTGTTATTAATAATGAGAGAACACTTAGTGATAAAGAAAAAGAATATTTCATATGAAAAAATGAGATTTTTAATAAACCTCTAAAATAATTAAAATGCCACGTTTGTAAAAGCCAAATTATTACGCCGTAGGACTTTTAAACAATAAACTAATTTGTGTATGTATTACCTGAAACGCATTTTTATCAATTTAAAAGTAAAGATTGACACTTTTTTTACATTGTTTTGACACATTATTAGACTGAACTACTTAGTTTTACGCTATCAATTAAAAATTAAAAATTATGAATTCATTTATTATTTATTTGCTCACGATACTATCAAGTTCAATTACTTTAACAAACTTCGATAGCATTACTGTTGATAACAATACAAGAGTAACAAGTGCTATTGAAACTAATGTTGTTTCATATTCAATTCAAAAGTTAGATAATGAGTCTTTTAATATGATGATTGTACTACACGTAAGTTCAGAAATGAAAATTGATCTTTATACAGAGACTGAATATTTTGAAAATTTATTAAAAATTTCATTTAAAGAGAATCATTTAATTAAAATGGACAAACCCATTGTTGAAGCTTTTAGAGGTTGTAAAGGAGCTGACACTACTGAAATACAGCCTATTACCACACTAAGAGTAAATGCAATACTCCATTTAACCGAAATAGCAAAAGCTGAGAAAAACTTTGAAATAAATGGTAATGCTCTTTGTACAATGGATGAGTTCTGCACCGCAGATGATTCTAGCTTTAAGCTCATCTACGAAAAAGACGAAATGACTATTACAGCACCTTACAGAACGTTAATTTACAGCAACTAAACTTAATTAGTTAGTATAAAAAAAGCGAGCCGATATAATTATCGGCTCGCTTTTTTTATAATACTTTAATAACTTTATTTAACTAAAGTAACTTTTACAGCATTCATACCTCGTTGTCCTTTTTCAAGTTCGAATGAAACCAAGTTTCCTTCTACTATTTCATCTTTAAGACCACTTACATGGCAGAAATACTTTTCTTTGTTTTCGTTGTCAATAATGAAACCAAATCCTTTAGAAGTGTCAAAAAACGAAACCGTTCCTTGTCTTACTGGATTAAAAGCTTCTCTATCTTCATCTGTCTTTTTAGGAATTCCTAATATAATATCTTCGATATCAACTTCTTCTTTAAGAGAAGGATCTGGAGGAGTACTTGTTAGGTTACCATTAAAATCTACGTAGACAAACTCATCATGTGCTGTTCCGTTTGCTTCTTTGTCAGCCTTACGAGCTTCCATTTTCTTACGTTTGTCTTCACGTTTTTTTAAACGTTTCTTTTCTTTTTCACTCTTGTTAAATGTTTGCTGTGATTTAGCCATTCTTTTTTATTACAGTGTATTTGTGGTATTGAAAATACCGGATTATTCTAATTTCGGCTAAAGTACGGATTTAAAGGCACTTTTTCAGTTATTTAGCTATTTCATTAGAATATTTATTGAGAATTTAACAAAATTTGATTGAAGATATTTGAAAATTCTACAAGAAGGAAGGAGTTTTTTTAATAATTAAGAAATGTTACATCATTAAAATTTTGGCGAAAGCCTACTAAAACATTACTAAACTTATTTAATCATTTGCTATCCAAGTTCCTAAATGAACTTTATCTGCCGTATAGCCTAAGGTATAATTTCCTACTCCTGAAATTTTAATTGTTTTACCTGGTGAAGGAATTATATTACGCTTTCTTAATAATACATTAATTTCAGAAACTTGATTATTAGATAATTGTTTCCCATTAATAACTGCTGTTGCTCCGTTTATTTCAATTTCTGCTTTTTCATTCAAATTAGTTATAAAACCTTGTTCTTGCAAATCGTTTAAAACTGGCTCAATACGTGCCATATTATCTACAATTACAATATGATTTCCTTTTTTGTAAAAGGTAAAATCACAAGCTATAGGAATTCCTGTATTTAGTAAGATACGATCGTAATTTGAATAGTTTGATTTATCCATTTTTATCCCATTTACAAAGATACCTTGGCGATCTCTAGAAAAAACCACCTCAGAATCTGAGGTGATTGTTTTATTAACTAACAATGCTTGTATAAGTGTGTTTTGAGCGTTTGGCCAAGTCCATTTGTTTACATTTTCAAATGGTATGCTCATTTTAGTACTTGATAGTTGCAACATATCTTCCACTACGTCGCTTACACCACCATTATCTGCAGCATTCCTATTTAGACGGCTAGCTTGTTCTGCAATGCGCATTCCTTCTTCTGCAAGTTTTAATGCATCACGCTCATATCTTTCAGCATCTACATTAACTTGTTCTTGTAATTGAGTTTGATCTCTTTTTAGACGGTCTGCTTCTCGTTGCATACGTTCACTTTCTCTGCGCATACGGTCAGCATCACGTTGTAATCTATCTGCTTCGCGTTGTAAATGCTGAGCTTGTCGTTGAGTATCAACATCTCTACCTGAAATTGCATTACGAATCAGTTTCCCCATATTGCTAAACTTTTTTGTCAAATCGTTACCTGCAATATCTTTATCAAGGTCAATTGAAAGTCGGTTACCACGTAGGTCCACTTCGTAAACCTCGTTATCACCTTTATTCAATATCCATTGGTATCTTTCTTTGTTTTTAACACGCTCGCCTTCCCCTAATTCCTTACGAATTACGTCATGCACTGCAGAAATTCTAGAATCTGGATACTTTGCACTCATTGAATAAGAACGGTCCGTATCACTAATTGATATGGAGATATTACCTCCTCTATTACTATCATCATCAGATGTTGTAGTTACGCTATAACTAGATGATGTTGAACTAGAAGTTGCATCACTATGACTAGAAACAACTGGTGGTTGTGGCGGTTGCGGTGGGTTTGTTTGCCCTTTAACTATCACTGTACATAGTACAGCGCAAGTTGTTGCAAATGTGATTATTGCTTTCATAAATTGTGTTGTTTTTTGTTGAAAAATTTTTTAATTAGCACTTCTAAAAAGTATACTATGGAGTTATAAATGTTAACCCTACTCCTCTTGTGCTTTCAATTGAAATTTGCGGATCTTCTTTAAAGTATTTGCGCAATCGACTTATAAAAACATCCATACTTCGGCCTGAGAAAAAATCGTCACTTCCCCACACACCGTTCAACAAGTCATCGCGGTTGACTAGTTGGTTTTTATGCTCAAAGAAATAACTAATAAGCTGCGCCTCTTTATCAGTTAATTTTTGAACAGTATCATTAATTCGTAATTGATGATTTTGCGGGTAGAAAGTATACTTCCCAATAGCATAATTATCAATAGTATTTCTAATTATTGCACTCCCTCGCTGGGAACGCTTTAATATATTTTGTAATCGTAGCACTAGAATATCAGCTTCAAAAGGTTTCACGATATAATCATCTGCTCCAAGTTTTAAACCTTTAATTCGGTCATCTTTCATTTTCTTAGCAGTTAAGAATATAAAAGGCAATTCTGGGCTCTTGCTTACTATCGCTTCAGCTAATGCGAAACCATCCATTTTAGGCATCATTACATCAAATACACAAATATCAAATGGCCTTTCAGCTAACGTTTCGGCATTAAAAAGTGTTAAGGCTTCTTTTCCATCTTGTGCCCAGCTAACATCAAAATTGTGTATCTCTAAATATTGCTTTAGAATACTCCCAAAATCAAAATCGTCTTCTGCTAATAAAACGCGTTGCTTTTCCATTACTTTACTGGTATTTTAATAATAAAGGTAGTTCCTTTATTAAGTTCACTTTCAATTTTAATGCTTCCATTATGCGCTTTGATAATTTGATATGTATAATACAACCCAAGACCTAAGCCTTTAACATCGTGCACATTGCCCTCACTTACTCTATAGAATTTTTCGAAGATAAGTTTTTGATTTCTTTCTGAAATACCCACTCCATTATCACGTATTTCAATTAAATACTCTCCATTTACTATGGAACTTGAAACTGTTATCACAGTTTTTTCAACACCATATTTTACGGCATTTTCTAAGATATTTGTAATTGCGGTTGTAAATTGGAACTTATCTATGCGTAATAATACTTCAGGTTCATAGATATTATTAATCACCTTTAAGTCGCCGTGTTGTGTGGAAAGTTTAAAATCTTCCAAAACATTAATAAAATAGGTATTATCAATTACTTGCTCTCTGTTTAATAGTATTTCTTCATTGCTTAAACTGTTGTTCATTACCTGATCAATCAATTTTTGTAAACGTTCATTTTGACGGTTAACAATGTTTAATGTGTTATTAAAAGCTGATTCGTTGTTTTTGATAACATCACTCCTTAATGATTTTGTAGCAATACTAAGGGTTGCTAGAGGGGTTTTAAGTTCGTGAGTGATATTGTTGATGAAATCTGTTTTAATTTCTGCAATTCTTTTTTGTGTTACTAAATTTTTAATGGAGTAATACAGTAATCCTATTACAAAGAGAAATAGTAAAACTGAGCCTAAAAGCAACAAAGTCATCTGCCCATAAACAATTCTTTTCCAATCTTTTATAAGTAACAATTCAACCGAATAAATTTCTAAATCAAATGAAAGTGTTACAATTTCTCCCTCTTCTTGCGAAAAAAATTCGTTTTTAGTAAAAGTGCGTTGCGTGTTTATTATTGTGGCTTCTTCTTCGTTAAAATCTTCACCAAAGAGCATCATTCGTTTTCTATCTTTCAAAGGAAAAATAGAATCCCTAACCTCATCCTGAGTAATCACTAAAAAGGCTAAATTCTTTTTGAACTGTACATCATATCCTATGTCTAACTTCTTTAATTCAGTTTGAAAAATTGTATCGTATTGCTTATTTAAAGTTTCAGCATTGTCCTTCATTCTACCAATCAAATCACTTTCGGTGATTCTTTTGTTCTTAAAATCTGAAATATGATCTTTCAATTGATCGCTCCACACATCGTAAATAGAGTCTAATCGCTCGTCACTACTAATCTTAGAAACTAAGTCATCCGTTTCTTGTATAAATGCTTTCTTTTTTAACTCGTATGTGTTTTGTATAAGATATGCCTGAATAGAAGACAGTGCAATTAACACGATAACTGAAAGGATAATTAATATGGTAATTTTGTTTTTCATGAAACAATAATTGCAATCGGTTTTGGGTTGATTTTTCTTGGTACTCTTTTCAATAGTGTAAATCTACTACAACTTAAGTGTTTAAAATTACTATTAACCATCGTTAACCTAGCGTTAACTCAACTAACAAAACACTAAACAACCTCATTTACAAATATTTGATAGAAAAAAAGTATTCAATTAGCGGATATTTTCTAAGTAATTTATTTTAATAATTTTAGGAACAAAAGTGCTAAGTTCATCAAGTCCTTGTGTTGAAAAACTATTAATTACATCTACTGTGCTTAACGAATTGAACTGTTTATTATAATTTCTCATAATTTAAAACTTTAAAATTAAAGACTAAAGCACCTATTAAAGGCTAATCCAAATAACTAAAGCGCTTTAGTCCATTTTCCTCTTGTTATCTAAATCTTCTTTTAGAATTCCATACAAACTTATTAGTGTTTGGATTCGCTTGTGTCAACAATGTGTTTTTACGTGTTCTCATAATTATATAATTTAAAATGTGATTCTTTTTAAAGGCTTTAGAATACTGCCGCTCAGGCAAAGATATGGTAGCATAAAACTTTAAAACACACATGTACAGCTGCTTAACCTGTCGTTAACGTTAATCACTTTGGCAAGTATTGATTTTAGTGATATTCCACATACATGTTAATCGAATTATTGAACAGTCAATAACCGTTAACCTAGCCGTTAACCCTCATTTAACAAGGATATCCTGCAAACGCTAGCATCTTTGAATCACAATCAAAACCAACAACATGAAACTTACATACATTAAAGCCAGCATAATTATATTGTTTAGTATTTTCTTCGGAAATATGACAACGCTACACGCACAGAAATCCATTAAAATTAATCGCACTACCGAATCTATTAAAATAGACGGTGAACCATCTGAAGCTATCTGGCAAAAACATCTTGAAACTAGAGAATTTACGCAACGATCACCAGATAATGGGAAACCTTCAAAACGTACATCACAAATTGGATTATTATATGACGATAGCTACTTATATGTTTTAGGAATTTTCTCAGTTGAAAACAGTACGGAAATTAATAACCAACTTACGGAAAGAGACGATCCAGGAAACTCTGATTACTTTGGTATACAAATGGATCCTTTTGGTGAAGCCCGTGAAGGATATGATTTTACTGTTACCGCCGCTAATGTACAATTAGACTCTAAATTAACAAATACAGGTAACTATGATAATTTTAATGTAGTTTGGGACTCTGAAGTAACACTACACGACAATTATTGGGTTGTTGAAGTAAGAATACCATTTAATAGTATTCGGTTTCCAAAAGATGCTTTAGATAATTTTAAAATCAACTTTCAACGTTTCTCTTCAAAACTAAATGAAGATTCGTTTTGGAGTCCTATTGACCCTAATCAGAATGGATATATGAATCAGTTTGGTACCGTTACAAATTTTAAATCTATCAACCCACCGCTTAATTTATCATTACTTCCATTTGTATCTGTAGTGCACGAAAAATCAGTAGATGGTGAAACAAAGACCACTTTAAATGGAGGTATGGATTTAAAATACGTCTATGATAATGCATATACTTTAGATGTATCTTTAATTCCAGATTTTAGCCAAGCGCAGTCTGATAATCAAATATTAAACCTCAGCCCATTTGAAGTTCAGTTTAATGAAAATAGACAATTTTTCGTAGAAGGAACGGAGCTATTTGACAAAGGAGGTTACTTATATACCAGAAGAATTGGCGGTAGACCTATCAATAGTGATAATATTCAAATTTCAGAAGAAGAGGAGATTATTGAAAATCCAGTCTCAACTAATATTTTAAATTTAATTAAGTTTTCCGGTAAATCGAAAAGTGGTTTGTCCATTGGAGTGCTTAACGGAATTACCGCTAAAAGTGAAGCTACTGTTAGAAATACTGAAACCAATGAGCAACGATCTGTTATTACAAATCCAATTACAAACTACAACTCATTAGTACTTGATCAAGCATTAAAAAATAATGGCTCGTTAACGCTCATTAACAATTCGGTGTTACGAAATGGTTCAGATTACGATGCTAACTTAACCGCACTACTCTATCGATATTACAGTAAAAATAGAACCTACAGTGCATATTTTAAAAAAGGAATTTCACAACAATATTTTGAAAATGATAGAAATGAAATTGGCCACGAATACTATGCATACGCAGGAAAAGTTAGCGGAAAGTGGACTGGCGGATTCTCATATTATTTAATAGATGACAAATGGGATATTAATGACTTTGGTTTTAATGCTCGTAATAATCAATCGAGATGGCGTGGAGACGTTTCATATGCTGAAAATAAACCAAATAATACCTTCTCAAATTATCAACTATTTGTTTTAGGAGAGCACTATTATTACCACTCATTGCAACAAAAAGAAAACGCAAACTATATATTAGGGTTTAATGGTACTTTGAAAAAAAGTCAAGCAACCATTTTTGCAGATGTCACATATTCTGAAAAAGGTAAAAACTTTTATGAAGCACGAATTAAGGATAGACACTTTAATAAACCTGCAAAATTTCAAAGTTTTCTAGAATATCAAACCAATGCCAATAAAAATCTTTCCTTTTCTGGCTACGCTATTTTTGTAAATCACTTTAATTCTGAAATCTATAAAGATGATTTTATAGCCGGTTACGGAATTAGAGCTCGTGCAGGACAGCACCTGTATGCTTATTTCAGCCAAGGGTTTGAAAACCTAACTAAAAGTGCAGGATTTATTGCAATGGAAAATGATGCCATTGTTTTTGGTCAACGAGCTATTAATGTATTGTCTAATGTTTTTACGCTTAATTACGCTGTAAACTCTAAACTAAACTTTAATTTAAGGGCTCGTCACTATTGGATTCAAGTAGCTTATTCTAAACAATTCCAACTTCAAGAAAACGGTGTGCTAACTGAAAGTAATTACGATTTAAACGTCGACGATTTTGATGATAATTTCAACCAATTTAATATCGATGTTTTAGGAACATGGCAATTTGCACCTGCGAGTGAGTTGAGTTTATCGTACAAGTTAGGTGCAAATTATTTTAATGATGATATTCGTTCATCATATTTAGATAATCTTGAAAAGACGCTAGGAGAAAATACAAGCAGTACCATTTCATTAAAAATGACCTACTTTTTAGATGCAAATATTCTTCGGAAACGTTAATGCTTCAAATTACTTAATCACTTTAAAAGTTAGTGATTGACCACTTTCGGTTTCTACCTTCAGAAAATATATTCCTTTAGATAACGAATCAAGATTTTCAATTACTAAAGTTTTATTTGAAGTCTTAGTAGTTTCTTTAAGCACATTTCCGAGGATATCATACAATGTTAAGCTAAGTTGTTGGCTATTTGTATTAAACAGCTCTAATTGTGTTGTAAACGGATTAGGTGACACTACAATCTTATTTAAAGTCTCTAGTGTATCGTTTGAAAGTATTTCCTCATCATAATCTACAATACTGAAATCATCAAAGTAGAAACCATCGCCAGGTCTAAAATCATCATTTAGTGTATGAAATCTAAGTCTCACTTGCTCAAAGCCATTATAAGCTGCTAAGTTGTAACTTTTCATATTCCAAGATTTATTTAAATTATAAATTCCAAGAACATCCCAGTTTTCACCATCATCAACAGATATTTCTAAGGTAGTAATATCTCCTAACGCTATTGAATACTTTGTCATAAATGTTAAAACAGGACCAGTTGTGTTTGTAAAATTCAACGGTGTATTAAGTTCGAAATATGAATCTGTATCATTTAAACCATTTCCTCCCACAGAATCTGAATAACATCCATCACCACTATATGAATCATCTATTGAAAAATTCCATATTGACCCAGTTCCATAAGATGTAAAGGTATTGGTATCTGAATGTGCAGCATCAACAAGTATTGTCGTTCCACTACCTACAAATACTGTTATTGTAGCTGTTTCATTTAAAGCACCTCCTTGAAATGTTTGAATTTCAAGATCAAAATACTGTTCGTTAAAACTTGGATCTATTTCAATTTGGAATGGTGTCGCAAGATTATTTTGTTTTGTTCTTGCCGGAACTTGACTGTATGACATTTCAGAAGGAACCGTAATTAGTGGATTGTTTGAAACTACTGCTACGGTAACATCATCTGTTGTATCTTCAAGACCAACATTCTTAATTTCGACAGCAATTTCAAAAGTTTGACCAGGAATAGCAGGTACTAATTCTGTATGACTTTGTACATCAATGTATGAACCTGAAATCCAAGACTGGTATAACATGGGACGTATATTTTCGGCAACCAAGTCTAAAATAGTACTAGGTAAAGGCCAAAAACCACTTCCTCCTATTTCTGGAGTCCAACCATAAATACCTTCACTATGCATATAGTCGCGTGTAGTACCACACGAAGTGTATCCTAAAATCTGGAAAGTTGTTCCATACGTATAATCATTTTCATCTAGAAATGCAGAAGCCCATTCTGAATATATAGGATATTCTGGAGGAGATGTATTATAACCGTAAGGCATTAAATAAGTACCAGCCGTTGAATGTATGGAATATGCCGTTTTAGGGTTTATTGTACTTAACAAATTAGAAACAGCTGTAGTTTCAGGTTCAGAAAAAGCTTCGGTTCCTCTATATATTCCTGAACAAGGATTAGTACTAGAGCAGCTTTCATTATCACCGTAAGCAAAACTGTAATTTCTGTTTAAATCAACTCCTACACATGCTGGCGATGTTTCAAATCTGTTTTTTCTCCATAGTCCTCCACCCTCAGGATTTGTAGTTTCATTATAAACATATCCATCTGGATTTACCACAGGCACAAAGTATAACGCTCTATTGTTTACTAGATACTGAACTGCTGTATTAGTTGCATAGTTTTCTAAAAGGTAAAACATATAGTTAATAGTCACTGCCATTGATAATGGTTCTCGAGCGTGATGTAATGCATCAAAGTATGCTACAGGTTCATCTTCATCAATATCTGGATTGTCACTTATTTTAACCATCCAAATGGTTCTTCCTTCTGCAGTTGTGCCAATTGATTGTTTAGCCGTAATCAAGTTTGGGAAATCTGTTTTCATTTCATCAAGTTTTGCAACAACTTGATCAAACGTATAAAATCCACCCATAGTTCCTAAGTCAAAGCCATCTGTGCTAAGTGCAGATTTCTCACCCGTTTCAATTACATCAGCTAAAAGCTCATTTCTATAATTTTCAGCATAATTAGCAATGGTAGTTTCATATTGAATTCCTAAAACATCCAGTTGTAAAACCTCTCTTTCTGAAACAATAAGGATTGGTAACCCTTCCTCATCAAATTGAATATGGTCTACACCAAACCCTTCCGAATTTAATAATTCTAGCTGGGTTGTATTATTTAGGCGTATTTCAGAATAGATTTCCTGAGCAATACTATTTGTACATGTTACGAAAATTAATAGTAAAAAAAGGAAGTTTCTCATTCTTGGTCTTTTGCACGTTGTTTACGATATAAAATATAGAGAATTACAATAACTATAGGCAATACGATATACACTATAACATCGAAAGGTGAAGAAAAATCGAACTGACTACCATCTCTAGGATTGGGTGTTCCGGTTGGTATTTGTAATAAAGAATTAAATAGTTTCATAATATATAGTTGAGTCGTAAAGGTCGTAACTTTATTACGTAAAAGCTAAGGTTAATGAATTTACACAAGCCAATAAGGGTTTTCTGTAAAGGTTTTCCAATCTGAACGTAATTGTTTTTCTAAAGCTTCAATCGCTGGCGAAGTGATCCCTACTTTTTTTAAATCGATAATATATGTCAATAAATTATAGCACGTTGTAAATTGCCCACAAGCTATAAGCGAATCCATTCGCTTTAACTTTACATCCGTTTCATCCCACCATAAAGTTGTAGGAGTTTCGGCTGCAATTTTTGCTACATTTTTAAGCGATTTACTTAGTGGTGTTTTAACTTCTGGCGAAATAACAAACTTTTTATAAATAGTATTTTTACCATCAAGTTCATCTACACGAGAGGTTATACGTTTATTTTCTAAATTAGGGTTTTTATAAAAATCGCCGTAATTTAATCTTCTAATCTGATTCAAAAAAACACTCTGCACCATCGTAGCAGCTGAACTTGCACGATCTGTGAGCAAACGTTTAACAACATCAATTCCTAAATGTTTAAAACTACTAACCTCCTCTAGCAATGCTTCCGGAACTGCTTTATTAAATGTTGTGTTAAACCAACTTACCAATCGCTTTTTAAATGAATGAGCTAATAAACCTGCGGTAATTAATAAAGCTCCTATTCCTGATATAAAAGCACCAATAACAAATGGCCAGATGATAGTTAAAGCAGCCGCATTTTCATAATATCCAAAAACTAAAAATCCAACTCCTACTAACAATATTATGGGATACAGCCATTTAAAATCTAACCATTTAAAAAGTTTGGTAGCAATATCGTTAATTGAAGTTTCATTTTCAATTTCGAAAGTACTCGGTTTCCAAGGCTTCATTTGAAAGCTAGAAACATCGTTAACTATTATTAAATCTAATTTCGAAGACTTTCGGCTATTAATGTTAAGCATACTATCAAGACCTTGATTGTCTGTAATGCCACCATCCATAATACCCACACCCTTTTTAAATTTTTCTTGATTTTTAAGAGCTATATATTCTTCGGAAATTTGATTACTATAAAAATCGTCCGGATAAACCAATGGCTCAAAGCCTAAAGGAAAACAAGATGAAGAAGCTACAATGTCTCCTAAAACAGTTTCATTTTTTAGCGCATTAACATATGTACCTTTGAGTGCTTTGTTACCAAATATTCCAGAGTTTTGAAACCGAAATGGCAACCCGAATGAAAAATCGGTTGCATTAAAACAAACGTGTGCTAAGTTATATGGTTTCTCCTTATCATTTAGTGATGTATAAAGGCTCTTTTTTACTAAGTTAAAATCACCAAATTTACCAGAAAATAAGGGCATTTCGGCATATTTTAAAGCGAAAGCGTTTATTAGCGATTGCCTTTTGTGTGAAGAAGTTTCCCAAACATCTTTATTAGATATTTTAGCTACAGCATCATTAAGTAATGTATCATTAGCTGGGTTAAATGTTGAGTACATTTCAGCATAAAAATCCTTAAATTGAAATCCTGAAGTTGTAACTGCTTTAGTAAATGCTACGCCAAATAGTGTTCCGCCACTTACTGTACTTAGTGCTGTAACATTTTTTAATAAAGGTTCCCCTTCATAGTTAACATGCTCTAAATAAGCTGCTGTACCTAGTGAGAAAAAAGTGGCACGATAACCTCCACCACTAAAGCAAAGGCCTATTCTCTTAAAAGGTAAAAAATCGTCTGGCATAAAAAGGCGTTTTAAAACCCTATAAAACTACACAATTTATGCCTATAACGATTTAGTTTCTTGAAGGTCTATTTCCACCCATTCCTTTTGATCCAGATCTAATTTCTTTTTCTGAAAGAAAACCATCACTATTAGAATCTAAATTAGTGAAATCACTTTTCAAAGGTCCTTTTACTTCATTTATTGATAGTTTACCATCTTTATTAGCATCAAAATCTTTAATCAATTCTTTAGCACTTTTACGTCTTCCACCTGGGCCACCTTGTTGAGTACTAACTTCTCCCATTAAACAACGACTTACATAAGGAAATTCCTGAGTCACCAAATACATATATTGTCCATCAATTGTGATACCATTACACTCATCTAAATCACCTGAACCATCAATAAACTCAAAGTCAGATCCATAAGCTCCATCGTGGTTTGACCCTTTAATCGCAATATTCATAGTATTCATAGGGTTAGAATAAGTACAATCTTCCCCTTCTCTAGTTCCATCAACTAAACTATAACTTGGTTGATACGCATGACTTTTAGAGTAGTACATTGGAAAACCGTCGTGGGCAAATCCTACGTGTATTAAATCTACTCCAGTATCATTAGATTTAATTATTGATGTAGGCGTACCGTGATAGTGGTATTCACCAGTAGGTTGAACGTGGGCATTATTAAAATCTAACCCTAAATCTATAATATTTTGAAAAGCTTCTACTCGATAGTTTTCTCCAGTATCGCATACCACAACCTCTGCTGTTCCAGGTTCAAATTTCACTCCATTTAAAGCAACTCCTGGTTCTCTTACCCAAGATGGATTTCCTGTATTAACTGGATTTAAAGGAAATTCATAAGTCTTATTTTGAGCGGTAATTGTATTAGGATTACCTTGGTTAGGAAATGTACCTGTTTCATGATTTGGCAACGCATTTGTAACCATTTTACGAGAGGTTTCATTTAGAATCATTTTAGTTTCAGTACCGTGATCATTATCCACTAAACTATATGTACCAAAATAATCTGAAACAGTTTTAGCTGTATCGTGTGAATGAGATCCATCTGTGTGTACATGACTATTCGATTTTTTATTGCTTGTGCATCCTAAGATACTTAAAAGTATAAAAGCGGCTAATGCGATTGATAGGTTTATATATTTCATAAGTATAAATATTTATTGATAGTATTTTGACGACGAGTACTAGATATCCCTTCGAAAATTCTACTAATAGTTATTTTCAAAAATGTTATAAAAACGTTAAAGCATACGTTAATTAACTTATAGTACGGTGCGGAATTTTTCATTTTAAATAACTTTAAGCACAACCAATTAAATATCTCATAATGAAAAAACACTTACCACTCATCGCATTACTAATCGCTTTCCTGCTTTTGGGCTTTAATAGCCAAGCTCAAAATGATACTAATTCAAAGGAAAAAAAATCTATTTACGACGGATTAAAACTCCGAAACATTGGCCCAGCTTTTATGAGCGGTCGTATTGCAGCAGTTGCCATACATCCCGTTAATGAGAGTATTTGGTATGTAGGGGTAGCATCTGGAGGAGTTTGGAAAACTGTTAACTCCGGTACAACTTGGACACCAGTTTTTGATGATCAAGCAACCTTTGCAATAGGTGCTGTAACCATCGACCCAATTAACCCTAATACCATTTGGGTAGGTACCGGAGAAGATGTAGGTGGTAGACATATTGCCTATGGTGATGGTGTTTATAAATCAACTGACGGCGGACTCACTTGGCAAAATATGGGATTGAAAGATTCACAACATATTTCAAAAATTATTGTTCACCCTTATGATAGTAACACTGTTTGGGTAGCTGCTCAAGGACCATTATGGAATAAAGGTGGTGACCGTGGTTTATATAAAACCATTGATGGTGGTAAAACTTGGAAAAAAACACTAGGAAATGATGAATGGACAGGAGTTACTGAAATTGTTTTAAACACTGACAATCCAGATATGCTAGTTGCTGCTACATGGGATCGCCATAGAACAGTCGCTGCCTATATGGGAGGAGGTCCAGGTTCTGGGCTACATAAAAGTATGGATGGAGGAGAAACATGGACAAAACTTAGTACAGGTTTACCAACTGAGCAAATGGGAAAAATAGGTCTTGCAATGTCCTATTTTGATTCAAATGTTTTATACGCAGCAATTGAATTACCTAGAAGAAAAGGTGGGTTTTATAAAAGTGTAGATGGTGGAAGTTCTTGGACGAAGGAATCTAATACTGTAACTGGTGGTACTGGACCACATTACTATCAAGAGCTGTATACATCTCCTCATCATCAAGGACGTTTGTATTTAATGGATAATAATTTACAGATTTCAGAAGATGGTGGAAAAACGTTTTATAGAATGAATGAAAAAAATAAGCACGGAGATAATCACGCCCTTGCTTTTAGAAAGGATGACCCTAATTATTTATTAGTAGGATCTGATGGTGGATTATATGAAAGTTTCGACTTAACAAAAACATGGAAATACATTGAGAATTTACCTATCACACAATTCTATAAACTCGCCGTAGATGATGCTGAGCCTTTTTACAATGTATACGGAGGCACACAAGATAATAGTACTGAAGGTGGTCCATCTAGAACTGATAACATTCACGGTATTCAAAACAGCGACTGGAAAGTAATCCTAAACTGGGATGGACATCAAACTGCTACTGAACCTGGAAACCCAAACATTATGTATGCTGAAAGACAAGAGGGCACATTATCTAGAATAGACATTTCTACAGGTGAAGTAATTGATATTCAGCCACAAGCTGGTGCAAATGAACCGCACGAAAGATACAATTGGGATGCTCCTATTTTAGTAAGTCCGCACGACCCTGCAACTATTTATTTTGCTTCTTACCGTGTTTGGAAAAGTACAAATCGTGGTGATAATTGGACAGCAATTTCTGGTGATTTAACTAAGAATCAAAATAGAATTGAAATGCCAATTCTAGGCAAAAAACAATCTTGGGATGCTGCTTGGGATGTTTATGCCATGTCTAATTACAACACTATTACCTCATTAGCCGAGTCTCCAAAGCAAAAAGGGCTACTATATGCAGGAACAGATGACGGTTATATTCAAGTTTCAGAAAATGATGGTACTTCTTGGAGTAAAATTGAAGTAGAGAGTTTACCAGGAGTTCCTAAAACTGCATTCGTTAATGATATTCGTGCAGATTTGTTTGATGCTAATACCGTTTACATTGCTTTAGACAATCACAAATATGGAGACTTCAAACCTTACCTATTAAAAAGTTCAAATAAAGGAAAGACCTGGAAATCTATAAGTAGTACTATTCCTGACGGAACTATGGTATGGCGAACTGTGCAAGATCATATAGCTCCTAATTTAATGTTTGCTGCAACTGAGTTTGGAATTTATGTTACTACTAACGGTGGTTCTTCATGGGAAATGCTAAAGGGTGGCGTACCTACAATTTCATTTAGAGATATAACTATTCAACGTCGCGAGAATGATTTGGTTGGTGCTTCGTTTGGAAGAGGTTTCTTTATTTTAGATGACATTTCGGCATTGCGTGAAATTTCAGCAAATACACTACTACAGGAAGCTACTTTATTCCCTGTTCGTGATGCTTGGTGGTATGTAGAACGCCCTCATTTAAGTTTTGAAAAAGGAAAAGGAAGTCAAGGAGATTCACACTTTGTGGCTCCTAATCCAGATTTTGGGGCAATGTTTACTTATTATTTAAAAGACGCTCCTAAAACTAGCTCAGAACTTAGAAAGGAAAGAGAAAAAAATTACAATAATTCTGATGTCCCTTTTACAGGCTACAAGGCTCTTGAAGCCGAAAGTCAAGAGAAAGAAGCTAAACTGATATTTGTAATTTCTGATGATAACGGTACTGTGGTGCGTCGAGTAACTTCAAAACCAAAAAAGGGAATCAATCGTGTAACTTGGGATTTAAAATACCCTGCTCCACAAATGATTCTTTTAAATGGTAATATGAATGAAGGTGACGAGATTCCATCAGGTTTTCTTGCTGCTCCAGGAAAATACAGTGTTAAAATGTATCTTGAAGAAAATGGTAAAGTGAAACCGCTAAGTGAATCTGTTAGCTTTAACGTTAAACCTTTACACAAAGGTGCTCTACCTGGAAAAAGTCCACAGGAATTATCGACTTTTATGCGCGATTATGAAACATTAGCTAGAAATACTTCTCAATTTACGTACACCTTAAAAAAATCTACTAAAATGGTACAAGCGATGTCACGAGCTTTAGAACAAACTAATATCGCACCAGGAACTATTGAAAATGATTTAGCTGAAATTACTAAACAATTACAACAGCTAAACTCACAAGTATATGGTAATGCCGCTAAAAATGAAATTGGTGAGAAAAATAGTCCAATTATTGAAGAGCGAATGTTCTCAATTTATAGAGGATTAGAAAAGTCCACATACGGCCCAACTAATTCTCACAAACAATTAATGCAAATTGTAGAAACTGAATTAAAACAGTATCAATTAAAGCTAAACACTATTCAAAATTCTATTGCTAAAACCAAAGATAAAATGAACGCCGCTGGCGCTCCGTTTATTGAAAATTAAAAGATTGCCCTTTATCTAAAACCTTAGTTTTATTGCTATTAGTTGGTTGTAATTAATATATTACAACCAACTTTTTTTATGAACAGGCAACGTTATAGTCTTTTTTTACGTCTATATTAAAAAACCATATAAATAACCACCAATGAAACTATCCTATCTAATTACTTCAACACTTCTAATTGCTTTTTTGTTCTTATCCTGTAACGAAACTAAAAACGACAATCAAGAAACAGATATCGATGGCGTTTACCAATCTGTTGGTTATGGACGTATTTTAAAAATTATTGATGGTGAATTTTTATTGGCAGATGTAACTTCACTTTCTTGTATGCCATTAATGGATGGCAAAATATCAGATTTCAATGAAAATATAAGTTACGCTAACGACACAATCACTTTAAAAGATGGTATTAACATATACTTATTTTCGCGAACAATCGATGCGCCACAAGTTTGTAAAAAAGGGACACCTGCGTATATCGAAGCTCAAAATAATATTAATAATCCAGAGCGAAATTTTGAGATTCTTTGGGAAAATTTCAAAGATCATTATGCATATTTTGAACTCCGTAATGTCAATCCAGACACAATGTATGCAACCTATCGCCCAAAAGTTACTGCCGAAACTACAGATGCAGAGCTCTTTTTTATTTTAACTGAAATGCTCGATTCATTTGACGATGGTCACATAAGCATAAGCGCTCCAGACGAAATTGAAGAAGCCGCAGAAAAATTAGTAGAACTTAATGTTGTTGACAGTACAATTTCAAAAGAAACTAATGATACACAAAATGTTGAAAAACTAAATAATTTTAAAGTAGCCGAAATGGTCGCTAATAAATATATTCCCGACGGAATTACAAAAAACGCAGGTATTTTAAGATATGGAACATTAAAAGAAAATATAGGTTATTTACAAATAAATTTAATGATGGGGCTTGCTGATTATGGTATAAGTGACACATTAAGCTTAAGAGACTATTTTGATCATTATTTTGAATTTGTTGAAGAAAGTGATAATGATACTAAAGATGAGTTAATTGGTCTTAATAAAACATTAGATGCTGTAATGGGAAGTTTTGCAACTACTGAAGCTCTAATTATTGATGTTCGGTTTAACGGTGGTGGAAAAGATGAAGTAGGAATGGATGTATTAAAACGATTAAATTCCGAAGAAAAAATTGTCTTCACTAAAAAAGGAAAATTTGGAAACGGATTCACTCCCATAAACACAGTTACACAACCAGCAAGTAATAACGCATATAGCAAACCAGTTTATCTATTAATCTCGACTGAATCTGCAAGTGCAACAGAAATTATGACTTTAAGCTCTTTGTCAATGCCTAATATTACAAGAATAGGTTCAACAACTGAAGGCGTTTTTTCTGATGTATTAGATAAAGAACTACCAAACGGATGGGATTTTGGACTTTCAAGCGAAGTGTATTTAGATATGAATGGGGTTAATTATGAAAGCAAAGGAATTCCAGCAGATATTAAAATTACTTATTCAAGTGACAAACAGGAATTTCTAAAAAAAGTGATTTCAGATTTAGACGCCAACAAAGATGCTAGCATTGAAACAGCAATTTCAATGGTAATCAATAAATAGCTACTAAAGATTATAAAGTTTTCTTAATTAAAGATGACAGTTTGTAACATGGTACGCAAATTGCTTACATATAGTTAATTAAAATATTAATCTTAAAACAAACATATGGCAACTAGAAATAATAACGGAAAAGGAATTTTAGCACTTTTAGGAATTGGAGCAGGTGTATTCGCTTGGTGGAAATACAAAAATTTATCACCAGAAGAGAAAGCTAGACTCAAAGGAAAGATTGATGAAACTGGATCAAAAATAAAAGATACATACGCCGAGGTTGAAGACACAATTTCTGAAAAGTATGAACAAGTGAAAAACACTATTAAGAAAGAAATAAACGAGGCTCAAAGCTAATATATCATTAAGCATATAGTAATCCCCACAATCTAATTGTGGGGATTTTTGTTTTCTATCAACTCTAAAGACTACATTTGCCCACAATGCACAAACAAAATCCACACAGTAAAGGTTATAATTTTGACAAATTAATAACTGTTAGTCCTAGCCTAGAGCAATATGTACTTGTTACAGCTCACGGAAATAAATCAATCGATTTTTCAAAAGCAGCAGCTGTTCTTGAACTTAATAAAGCATTACTTGCAGAGCATTATGCTTTAGTAGAGTATCAATTACCTAGAAACTATTTAATACCACCAGTACCTGGGAGAGCAGATTATTTGTGGCATTTAAACGACCTATTAATTGAACGTGGAATTATCAATAAGCAACAGACTACCAAAGGGCTTGATATAGGTACAGGAGCAAATAGCATCTACCCTATTATTGGTTCGCAACAATTTGGTTGGAATATGGTGGGAGCTGATATTGACGAAAAAGCTATAGCTATTGCCAAGGAAAATATTTCAAAGAACTCCTTAGAAAAAAACATAGAATTAAGGCATCAAAAAGATCCTTCAAATTTGTTTAAAGGTATTATTGGAACTGAAGAAAAATTTCAATTTACTATGTGCAATCCACCTTTTCACGCCTCAGCAAAGGATGCTGAAAAAGAAGCACTTCGGAAAATTAACAACTTGAAGCTTCCCAAAAGAAATGAAAATAATGAGCTTGCCTTAAATTTTAAAGGTCAATCTAATGAACTTTGGTGCAATGGTGGTGAAGCCCTATTTATTAAACGATTAATAAAACAAAGTGCCGAATTTAAACAACAAGCTGAAGTATTTACAACATTAGTAGCTAAAGAGATTCATCTTCCTAAAATCTATAAACAATTAGACAAATTAAAAGCTACTCACACTACTATCGAAATGGGACAAGGAAACAAAAAAAGCCGATTTGTTGCTTGGTGGTTTTAATTAATATAGTACTAAAGACAATTTTAGTTTGTATCAAGACAGTATTATAAAGCTTCTAAAAAGAACTTAAAATTTTGAAATAGTATTTAGACGTTCCATTTCAGAATCCTTACAGAAATATTAGAATAAAAGGTTAAATTTCTTAAGTTTGTGTTAAAACAACTTGATATGAAACAAACTAACTACTATTTGATGGCACTTTTCTGTGTTATTTCATTTTCAATTACAGCTCAAGAAAACCGAAGTTATGATGGGTTAGGCAACAATGTTGCAAATCCTGAATGGGGAGCTGCCGGAACGTATTTTAGAACTTTCACAACTGCAGCATATTCTGATGGTATAAGTGAACCTGGAGGAGAAAACAGAGCCAATCCAAGGACTGTTAGTAATGCTTTAGGAAGTCAAGAAACTTTTTTACCAAATGAATTAGGTTTAAGTGATTTTATTTGGGGTTGGGGTCAATTTATAGATCACGATATTAACTTAAATGACGATGAAACCTCTGAGCCAATAAATATTCCTGTTCCAGGTTGTGACCCAATGTTTGATCCAGCTTGTTTAGGCAATAAAGAAATTAGAATGTTTCGTTCTATCTCAGATCCAGCAACTGGTACTGATATTTCAAATCCAAGAAGACATATTAATGAAATTACATCATACATAGATGCTTCTATGGTTTATGGAAGTGATGAAGATAGAGCTAACTGGCTTCGTACCGGAGTAGATGGATTAATGAAAGTTGGCGCTAATCAATCATTACCTTGGAATACAATCGATGGACTCTTTGAAAGTGCAATTGACCCTAATGCACCATTTATGGTCGTTGATGGTCAAATATTACCAGATAAGTTTTTCGTTGGTGGTGACGTAAGAGTAAACGAACAACCTGGATTAGCTTGTTTTCACACATTACTTGTTAGAGAACATAATAGACAAGCTGTAAGTATAAAAGATGCACACCCAGGATGGAATGATGAGCAAATTTTCCAACGTGCCCGTAAGGTTGTAAGTGCTATAGTTCAAGCAATTACATATGAAGAATTTCTACCAGCAATTGGAGTTCAATTACCTACCTACAGTGGTTATGACACTTCCGTAGAAACAAGTATTACTAATATGTTTTCTGCTGCAGGTTACCGTTTTGGGCATACATTGGTAAATGGTCGATTAATTCGTTTTGAAGAAAATGGTGACGATTTTCAGTTTGGAGCTACAGATTTAAGAGATGGCTTTTTCAATCCTGAATTATTAAAAGATGAAGGTGGAATTTCTCCTTTCTTTAGAGGAATGGCAGCACAAGAGCATCAGTTAGTTGATCCTTTAATTATGAACGATTTACGTAATTTCCTTTTTGGACCTCCAGGATCTGGTGGGATTGATTTATTAGCGACTAACTTTAATAGAGCAAGAGAACGTGGTTTAACTGATTACAATTCTATAAGAGTTGCTTTAGGTTTAGCACCACACGCTACCTTAGCCGATTTAACAAGCGATATTGAATTACAGTCTAAACTATCAACAGTTTACACAGATATTAATGATATTGACCCTTGGATTGGTTTTATGAGTGAAGATCATTTACCAAACGCTATTATAGGCGAAGGACTTAATGAATTATTTTTATTCCAGTTTGGAGCTCTTAGAGATGGTGATCGTTATTATTATGAAAATGACCCTGCATTTACACAGGTTGAAATTGACGAAATTAAAAATACAAAACTTTCTGAAGTTATTTTAAGAAATACAGACATTGAAACTTTACAAGAAGATGTTTTTACAGCAGTACCACGTGACGAACTTTCAATTGAGTTTTTTCCTTTCTCAGGAGTTATGAATATCGATGTTACAGCGTATCCAAACCCTGTACAGAAATATTTTAAAATACGTATTGAAGCACGTAGACCTTCAATGGCTACACTTCGTATTTTTGATTTAAATGGAATTTTAGTTCAAGAAAAGCAAATTGCAATGATGAGAGGTGTTACAGAACACGATTTCGAATTAAGTGACCAACTTGCTAATGGAACATATCTAATATCACTAGAAAGTGATGCTGGAAAAGGTTCTCTAAAAATTATTAAAGGGAAATAATTTCAAAAGACTAAAAATTAAAAAAGCTCAAACAATTTAATGTTTGAGCTTTTTTAATTCTATAATATTTCCGAAGAAAAAATAATCGATATAGATTTAAAGTTATTCGTCTTCCTCAACTGGTGGATGCCCGTGAATCTCTTCAAATATTGTATCAAAATTTTCTCTTAGGTGACTCCGCAGTTTAAGTCTGTAATCATTTTTTAACCAAGATAAAAAGTTGTGTGTACTTTTACTAATACACTTAGAATAACGTTCAATTCTAAAGTCTATGTCCTCTCCTAACTGTTTTGCTAACTCTAAAGCATCATAAACATCTTCACTGTTTTCAGTACAAATGTATGCGTGTTGGGCAATTGAACGTTCTAAGATTACCTTAGAAGTTTCTCCAGCTTTCACGCTATTTACGTAAGCTTTTTTGATATCAAAAGAAACATCTTCTGAATTCTTAAATTTTTCACGGAGAGCTTCAGGCATTTCATAAGTGAAATAACTTTCTAACTCCTCGTCATCCATCATATTGTCGAGGTAATAATTTGGCGATCTAAAAATGCGTTGCCAATCTAAATCTGCTCCCCAAGGTCCAAAACGATGAAAATTATTACCAAGGTCAATTACATCAAAAGTACGCTTGTCTTTCCAAATACGTGATCCACGACCAATCATCTGGTAATACAAGGTCAATGATTTAGTAGCTCTATTTAATATTATTGATTCAACAGAAGGTTCATCAAAACCTGTGGTTAAAATACTTACCGAAGTCAATATTGCATCTGGAGTTTCGTGAAACCACTTTAAGATGGCTTTACGTTGCTTTTTTGTTGCAGTATTGTCAAGGTGCATTACTGGATATCCAGCATAATTAAATGCATCATAAACGTGTAAGGAAGTATTAATACCGTTATTAAAAATAAGGGTTTTCTTTCCTTTAGAACGCTCTTCATATGCTTGCATTAACTTAGTAAGCATATCTCCTTGAGTATATAAATCTTCAGAAGATTTTACAGTATAATCTCCGTTAGCCCCTACTTCTAATGAAGTAAGCCCCACATTATATGAGTATGTATTCGCTTCAGAAAGAAATTCGTTTTCAATTAACTTTTCAATAGTTTCTCCTACAATGAGCTCATTGTAGTTATCATTCATTGGGAGTTTTATATTCGAACTCAAAGGCGTAGCTGTTACACCAAGAATAAATGATTTATCGAAATACTTGAATAATTTAGTAAATGAATTGTAATGCGCCTCATCAATAATTACAAGACCTACATCACTAATATCTAGTTTATCATCTTGCAATCTATTATTAAGAGTTTCGACCATTGCTACAAAACAAACAAACTGATCTTGATCATCTAGATTAGCAGTACTGTTTACAACCTTGTTTTTAACACCAAATTCCGTAAGCATATTTGAAGTTTGCTTCAACAGCTCAATACGGTGTGTCATAATAAGAACTTTCTTATTATGATTCGTTAGGTATCTACGAACAATCTCAGAAAATATTACTGTTTTTCCACCACCTGTTGGTAGTTGGTAAAGCAAGTGATAATCATCTGCTCCTTCATCAAATGCGCTAAATATTTTATCAATCGCACCTTTCTGGTAAGCATATAAATCTTTTCCAGCTTTAGTTTCGTCTATACTATCTTCAAAGTAATCTTTCATTTACGCGGGATGCTATTAGGGTAGGGTTGAAATATAAGGCTGCAAAAATACGCCCTTTTGTGAGTATTGCAAGAAAGAATGGAAGTTAATTTTATCCGAAACTTTAATATGAATCATATTTCGGCTTAAACATTTTTAAAGATTCAAAATTATACCTTTACCGAAATTCTAATTCGTGGAAACGCATCGACATTTTGCCATTTTCAAACCTTACGGAATGGTGAGCCAATTTATTACAAACGATAGGCATTCAAAAAACAAAAAATTTTTAGGAGAATTACAGGATTTTCCCGAAGGAACTATGGCAATAGGAAGACTCGACGAACCTAGTGAAGGGCTATTGTTATTAACAACCGATGGAAAAATGAGTTCTAAAATTAGATCTCGTAAAACTGAAAAAGAATATTACGTTCAAGTCGATGGACTCATTACTGATGCTGCTTTAAAAGTACTAGAAAATGGTGTTGAAATTTCGGTTGAAGGTAGTGCTTATAAAACATTGCCAAGTAAAGTCACTTTATTTTCAATTGCTCCTTCCCTACCCAAACGTGCAAAAAAAATAAGGGATGATCGCCACGGTCCTACTTCTTGGATTTCAATAATTATTACGGAGGGAAAGTTTAGACAAGTAAGGAAAATGACAGCGGCTGTAGGTTTTCCTACATTACGTTTAGTACGCTATAGAGTTGCTAATATTACTATAGATGCAATGGATGCTGGTGACGTAAAGGAAATTGCGCTGTAATTTACTCTTTAATGACTAATATAGTTGCTTTTCTACCTGTAAGTAAATTCCACTCATTTTTAGAAATAAGAATTCCTTTATCATCATAAACATGAAGTTCTGCTGTATTTGGACCACTATCACCTTGATTCAATGCTTGAAAATCAATAGCATTTCTTCCTGGCACAAGGTTTAAGTTAAAGCCTTTAAAACTAGAATCTAATGAGATGTCACTTTGTACAATATCATCATTGACATACACTCTTATTCTATCGCCATCTACACTTTGGTGATCTCTATACACAACATTTACATAGCTACCTTTAGTACTTAGTTGTCCTAAAGCTTGGTCTCTATCATACTCATCAGTCGCTTCTTTATCTTTTAAAAATGACTTAGGTGTCATATCTGTCTTTACAGTTAGAAAACCATCATCTGTATTAATGCCAATAGGTTTTGGATCTTCTTCCCCTAATCCCCTGTCATTTTTAAGTTCGTATTTAGGTTTATCAACACTTAATCCAGGTACTGATGTAGCTGGAATATTTAAGGCAGTATTATCTGGGACAACTTCCTCTATTTGTTCAAACTTTACAGTTTCGTTAGAAGGATTGTCAAACTGAGCCCAAGAGACAGTTGAAATAAATATTGTTAATAAAAAGACTGCTATTTTCATATGTTGATTTATAGACGAAATCATAAAACAAATATTACACCAAATTTCTACAAAACATAAAAGTGGAATCATTTTTTTTAATCTTGGACTATATAATGTGTACATATGATACAATTTTAAACCCTTAAAATTTCCGAAGAAAAAAATAAATAACTTTTTTTCAATCTTTTTGTAACTTTTATAGATGTTGTTACGTATAACCTTTTAGAGTGCATAAAGTACGTGCTCGAAAACCCTTAAATCTTTATTACACTATGAGACAACTCAAGATTACCAAGCAGGTTACTAACAGAGAAACGAAATCATTGAACAGTTACTTACAAGATGTAAGTAAAATTGATATGATTACAGCAGAAGAAGAAGTTGAGTTAGCACAACGCATTAGGGAAGGTGATCAACGTGCACTAGACAAATTAACAAAAGCGAATTTACGTTTTGTTATTTCGGTGGCGAAACAATACCAAAACCAAGGTCTTACTTTAAGTGACCTTATTAACGAAGGAAACGTTGGACTTGTAAAAGCTGCTCAACGTTTTGACGAAACACGTGGATTTAAATTTATCTCATACGCTGTATGGTGGATTCGTCAGTCTATATTACAAGCTATTGCAGAACAATCTCGTGTGGTACGTTTACCATTAAACAAGATTGGTGATATCAATAAAATAAGAAAAGCTTCTATTCACTTAGAGCAAGTTCACCAAAGAGTACCTTCTGCAGCTGAAATTGCAAAGGAACTTGATATGACTGTGAGCAGTGTAAAACAATCATTGAAAAACTCATCTAGAAGTTTATCGATGGATGCACCGTTCCAAGAAGGTGAAAATGATAATAACCTTTACGATGTAATTAGCAGTGGTGAAACACCTAATCCAGACAAAGCCTTAATTCATGAATCTTTAAAGATCGAGATTGACCGTGCTCTTGACACATTAGCTCCTCGTGAGGCAGATGTTGTTAAATTAAATTTTGGATTAAGTGGACAACCTGCAATGACATTGCAAGAAATTGGTGATACTTTCGAGTTAAGTCGTGAGCGTGTTCGTCAAATTCGTGAGAAAGCTATCCGTCGTTTACGTCAAGAAAGTAAGAGTCACATTCTTAAAAAATATTTAGGATAATTTCTTCGGAAATATTCTATTTGGGAAAGCAGCTAATAGTAATTATTAGCTGCTTTTTTTTGTATTCTAAAATAAAACTTAAAGAAATACACTAAACTGTTAAACAACTCCTAAAGTACCGTCATTTCTACAAATTTTATGTTTTTATTAAAACTCTTAGCATCACGTTAAAGGTATATTTACGTACAACCTTAAAATAACACGATGTTACAAAACACACCAAAACAAACAACTAATACTGTTGAAAACATAGCAGATGGTACCGAAAAATTAGCTAGTAAAATTTCAGCAACCGATGCCGTTAGCAGTTTATGGGATAAATTAGATGGATGGGTAGATTCCTTTATTTTAAAGCTACCTAATATGGCTGTTGCTATATTGGTAATGATACTTTTCTATTTTCTAGCAAAAGGATTATCTAAAGTTGTTAAGCGATTAATATTACGAAAAGTAAAAGAGCAATCTATTAAAGATATAATTGGACAGATTGTATTTGCAGTAATACTAGTAATAGGATTTTTTGTAGCTCTAGGTGTTATGGATTTAGACAAAGTATTAACTTCTGTCCTTGCTGGTGCTGGGGTTGTTGGTTTAGCAATAGGCTTAGCGTTGCAAGGAACATTGAGTAATACTGTTTCCGGGTTTATATTATCGTTTTTACCTAAAATAAGTATTGGAGATTGGATAGAATCTAACGATGAAAAAGGTTTTGTAACTGAAATTAATTTACGCAACGTTACAATTAAACGTCCTGACAATAATTTTACGGTAATACCTAACTCTACTTTTGTGGATAATCCATTTACAAATTATTCATTAACCAAACGTTCTAGAATTATAGTCGCTTGTGGTGTTGGTTATGAAAGTGATTTACAAATGGTAGAAGATCTTGTTGTAAAAATCATTGGAGATCAATTTAAACAAGAAGCTGGCGAGGAAATTGAGTTCTTCTTTCAAGAATTTGGTGATAGCTCCATTAATTTCATTGTTCGCTTTTGGGCAGATGCTAAAAATGGAAAAGATGCACACATATTAAAGCATAATGCCATTAAAACTATTAAGAAACACTTTGATGCTAATGATGTTAATATTCCTTTCCCTATTCGTACAATGGATTTTGGAAAGAATAAATTACAGATTGTTTCTAGTGAGGGAACTACATCAAAATAAAATAGTAATTTAGAAAAATCATTAATTAAACTAAAATCCGTAAAACGGTATGTACTTATGAAAAATATACTTAGAGCAATAATTGCTGCTTGGGGCGCAAAAAAAATAGGCGGTGGTCGATGTGGATGTATCGGGACTGTTATTGTATTTATTATACTATTTATTGTACTTGGGTGGTTAGGTTTGAAATAGACTAAAATTTAACATTTATAAAAAATCTCTTTAACACCGAAATAATTGGCTTTAATGAGGTTTTCTAATTAAAATAACCAAAATTCTATTAACAACTTGTTAGACTACTTTATGAGAAGAATAACATTTATGCAAAAATAAACAACACAATACACGGTTATCTATTGATAACTAAAAAACAAACTATACTATGAAAAAGTTATTCGTATTACCACTTATTTGTGGACCATTATTATTTACATCTTGTGTTTCAAAAAAGAAATACACTGAACTTGAGTCTCAATATAACGACACACGATCTACACTTACTAAAACAGAATTAGAACGTGAAGAATTAGAAAACAGACTTACAAGCATTGAAGAACGCGTTGCAAATTATAATGCTAAAATTCAATCGTTAAGTGATTCTAATATTAGCTTAAAGGAATTAAGCGATTCGAGATTGCAACAATATGGAAATGTTGTACTTTCTAATAAGGATAAACAACAAATGAAAACGGCTCTAGCAAATGTTGATCAAAATCAATTAGCGCAAGCTAAAACTCTTCAAGACTCTTTGAACTTACTTGTATCATATAATTTAAAGAAAAATCTTGACTCTCAATTTTCTGAGAGTGGTGCACAAGATGATATCCAAGTTTCTATTGACGAAACTGTTGTGATGATTAATATTTCGGATAAATTATTATTCAACTCTGGAAGTTATAGAGTGAATAGTAAAGCTAATCCACTTTTAAAACGTCTTGCTGATGTAATAAATAGTGAGCCTGCTTTAGAAGTAATGGTAGAAGGACATACAGATGCTCAAACAGTTAAACCAGGCGCGTCAGTGAAAGATAACTGGGAACTAAGTGTACAACGTTCTACTGCTGTAATTAGAACATTACAAGACAAATACGGCGTTTCTCCTGAAAAACTTATTGCAGCCGGTAGAAGCAGTTATTTACCATTAACTGAAAATGATACAAAAGAAGGTCGTTCTGCTAATAGACGAACGCGTATCGTGTTATTACCAAATCTAGATAAGTTTTTAGCATTACTATCTGCTAATTAATTAAAATATCGTTTAAAAGCGTAAAAAAGCAGTTATACAACTCGTATAACTGCTTTTATTATTCATAAACTTGTAGTAAATTACTTACACATTATAAAATTCCCTAGATATTAAAATTGAAGATTCAAAATATAGCTCTGCAATCAGAAAAAAAGTTACCACTGTAGATGGTAATTTTTACATATTTGATAATTTCGTAGTTAGTGAAATCTTTGAAGGCGTTGCTTTCGATTGGGATTCTGCTAAAAAGATAATTGAGAAAATTTACGAATTCTACGGTAGTAGAGATATAAAAATCGGTTACATTTCAAACAGAGTAAACTCATACTCGCTTTACCCACAAGATTGGATTAAATTTTTTAAGAATAGACATCAACTTTCATGTATGGCTATACTTAGTACAAACAAAACTAGGTTAGCTAACGGAATGTTAGAGAAGTTGTTTGTAAAAACTAAATTAAAAAACTTTAAAGATTTAGATCAAGCAATACTATGGGTAAAAGAAAATACGCCAAATACTTTTGCGCAGGAAACCACACTAAAAAAATCACTTTGATGGTGGCGTAGTTGGTCTAACTTCTATTTTGCTTGGTAATGTTCTTGGATTCATTTTTAATAAATCTACAACAAGCTCACCTATATCTTCTATTTGTATTTTCCAAGCACCTTTGTCGCTAGGTTCATTTCCATTAAAATGCGTTGATACACTTCCTGGCATAATAGTACTTACCTTCACTTTGTGTTGCCTTAAATCTAACATAGCTGCTTGCGTAAAACCTGTAACGCCAAATTTACTCGCATTATAAGCTGTTCCACCAGCAAAAAAGTTAGTCCCTGCTAAACTTGAAATTGAAATATAATAACCTTCACTCTTTTTTAAAGAAGCTACCGAAGATTTTAAAGTATAAAATGCACCCGTTAAATTAGTATCAATAACATCATTCCATTGTTCTATAGTAATGTCTTCAATACTCCCAAAATGCCCTAAACCAGCATTTGCAACCACAATATCTAATTGTCCAAAAGTTTCTTCAAGTTTTAAAACGGCTTTTACCTGATCATCATAGTTTCGTACATCTGCCTCAAGTGCTAAAATTTTCGCACCATCTTTAGCGTTATCTTTTAATATATTTGCGGCTTCTTCAGCACTTTTAAGTGACCTACTTGTAATCCCAACGTGTATTCCTTGAGCAACTAATTGCGCTGCAATTCCATATCCTATTCCTTTGCTACCACCTGTAATTAAGGCTACTTTTCCTTTTAATTGTGACATAATACAATCCCTAAACGGGCAAATTTAATTAAGTTATCTAATCATTAAAATTACAAACTCCTATGCTCCCTCCCTATTAAGATTTCCTTAAAGTTATTGATTTTTTCTTCTGAAATTTTAAGCAGGGACTAAATGTGCTATTTTTGAAAGATGAAGCAATCTGTACTTTTAATATTAGCATTCATTTTTTGTTCTACTTCTGAACCCTTACAAACCCAATTACTGGATATGGGAATTTACGGTAATGAGTTTGATTATGAAATACGATATGCAACTGCAGATAATTTTATAGGCGAAGTTTTATACGATTGCCCTAAATGTTTGTTACAACCAGAAGTGGCTGATGCTGTTTTGGAAGCAAATATGTATTTCTGCGAACTTGGTTATAAAATAAAATTTTACGATTGTTACCGGCCATTAGATGTGCAAAAATTTATGTGGAGTAAAGTACCAAGACCAACTTATGTAGCCAACCCTTATGGAAAAGGATCTATACATAATAAAGGAGCAGCAGTTGATATTACTTTAGTAACATTAGATGGTTGTTTTGTTGAAATGGGAAGTGATTACGATTTTTTTGGTAGAGCATCGCATATTGATAACTTTAATCACACACCAGAAGTTTTAGCCAACCGAAAATTACTTCGTGAAGGAATGCAAAAAGTAGGGTTTAGAACTGTACGAACTGAATGGTGGCACTACAGCTTTAAACAAGCTTGGCGTTTTGAAACTATGAACGACAAACTACCTTGTGAGTAATAGGTTAGTTAGTGTGCTTTTTCTCTTCTAAATCAAGTTCTCTATCTCGTGGATCTTTTCTTAGTTTTAATGGTAAATCTTCTTGACCTCCGTATAATTTAATTTCAGTGATATCTCCTGGAAGAATAAACTCCGCTTTAATTAGTGCTTCAATTACAGTTTTTATGATTCGTCCTCTCAAAACTCTTGCAGCAACTCGGTAATCCTTAGTGTGAACCCAAAAGAATACTTTTAAATTAATTGTACTTGAACTTAATTCCTCTTCAATTACAAAGTTTTCGTGATCTGCGTCTTGTACAACACCTTCGGTTTTACAAAGTATATCATAGATGATATTTTTGACTGATTCGATATCATCTTCATAACCAATACCCACAACAAAGTCGTGTCTAAAAAAACCATCTGCAGTATAGTTCTGAACTGGTTTAGTAAGTACATCGCTATTAGGGATAAAAATATCACGTCCATCACTTGTTTTTATTTGTGTGTACCTAAAATTCAAAGCCTTCACCTTTCCGAAATGAGGATCGATCATTATAGTATCGTTGATATCAAAGGGTCTATTAAAAGCTAAAATTATACCTGCCAAAAAGTTTTTACCAATATCCTGAAATGCGAAACCTAATACAATCGCTCCTCCACCTACGGCTGTTAATACTCCTGAAGCAACACCATCTAAACCTGCTGCTTTTAGTGCTAACATTATTACAATACACGTAAGCACAAAACGAATTGCTTGTGCAAGAAACCTTGCCATTAATGGATCGGTTGCCTTTTTTTGGATTCTTGTTTTGTAAAAATTAGTGATGGCTCTTGCAATAAGAACTCCTGCTACAATTATAAAAATAGCTAGTGCAATACGAGGTATAGCATTCAGAAATTCATCGTAATAATTTACTAGTGAATCTGTTATTGTTTCAGTTGATGTTTTTCTTAAATTGGCTTGCACTTATATTGATTTTTTAAAATAAAAGTCTAGGTTTTAATAGAAAACCTAGACTTAAAATAGTTTCTAAAATGTTGCCTAAATTTTATTTCCGTAGATATCTAGTTCGATGACATTTTTACCTAATTTTTTAACTTCATTAAGTTGGGTTTTCTTGTCACCAACAACAAGGTACACCATATCTTTTTCATTCATATACTTATTGATAGTAGCTTTAAAATCTTCTAGCGACATTTCAGCTAACAACGCTTGTTCTTTATCTACATAATTTAGTGGTTTATTATACTTACTAATGTTACTTAACATTCCAAGTTTAGCTCCAAAAGATTCAAAAGCTCTAGTATTTGCTTTAACAATTTTGTTTTTAGTTAATTCAACATCTTCTTCTGTAAAACCTGGACCGTAATCTGTAACCATTTCTTCAATAATTTCTAACGAAGGTAATGTTGCATTTGCACGAACGCTAGATGAAATTGTAAAAGCTGCTTTGTCCATTCTGTTTGGAATTCGAGAGTAAGCACCATACGTATATCCTTTCCCAATTCTAAGAGTTTGGAATAATCTTCCACTTGATCCTCCGCCTAAAATTTCGTTTGCAAAGTCTAACTTTTTTGCATCTGGGTCGTTTGCAGAAAGTGCTATGTTTCCTATGTAAAGTACAGACTGTTTTGCATCTGGCACATCAATAAAATATAGATTTCCAGCAATCTCGTTTTCTGAAATAGGATTATTCGGTATCGCTATTTGTTCTCCATTCCAATTTTTGTTTAATGAACTTAAACTGTTTTCAACTTTAGATTTAGCTACTGAACCAACTACATGAAAGCTTGCCGCTTTTGGTGACAAATTGTTATAAAAAGCTTTTACATCTTCTAAGGTAATATGCTCTGCTGTTTGCAATGTTCCATTTGTTGGAATACCATAAGGATGATTTGCTCCATATACCAATTTATTAAAATTGATTGCAGCAATTGCTGTTGGATTTGCTTCACGGCCTTTTAGCGAGGTAATGAGTTCTTGTTTTAGACGATTGAACTCCGTTTCATCCCATCTTGGTTCTAAAATCATTTCCTCAACAAGTTTCATTGTTGCGTCAAAATTACGAGCTAGAGTGCTACCACTAATAGCTATTTCTTCAGATCCTGAACTAATGTAAATACTAGATCCTAAAAGTCCAATTGCTTCTTCTAACTCGGCAGCAGTTTTAGTTTTAGTTCCTTCGTTCATTAAATCTGCCATTAAAGAAGCTACACCTGCTTTTCCTGCTGGGTCTAAACTGTGGCCTCCAGTAATGGAAATTTCAAAATTTACTAATGGCAATTCATTATTTTCAATTCCGTATAAATTCATTCCGTTGTCTAAACTTCCTGTCCATACGTCTGGCATTTTCAATAATGGAGCAGCTCTGTAGTCTGGCTCGCTACGGTCAAATTTCGATGGAGTTTTATCATATACCGCTTCTGCACCTTGGCTCACCTCTTCGTTAGCAGCCATTGCACCTACTTCTTCAATCCACACTGTTGCTTCAGTTGCGTTACTTACAGCTAACTCTGGAGTGTCCTTAGGGATCACACTTGTCATTACATAATTAGCACCATTAAGGTATTTTTCATACACGTTCATTATATCTTCACGTGTTAGATTTTTTATTATTTCAGTATCCTTAATAGTTTGTTCTGGATCACCAGCAAATTCATTATCCTGTACTAACTGAAATGCTTTATTTAAAACCGTAGCAACACTTTGATAAACTTGAGTTTCTAATTCGGCTTTTATTCTTGTCAGTTCATTATCAGTAAAACCATTTGTTTCAAAGTTTTGTAATCCTTCATCTATTGCAACTTTTACTTCATCGAGTTTCACTCCTTCATTTGCTCTAACTCTAATAATAAATTCTCCCGCTAACTCACTACTGTTTTGGTATGACCCAACATTAGGAGCCAGTTTTTTCTCTTCTACAATTGTTTTATATAATGCCGATTTTTTACTTCCGCTTAATAATTGACCTAATACTTGTAGTGCGTATGAATCCTTATTATAATTTTCAACCGTTGGGAAAACCATTCTTAATTCAGGAAGTTTTGCGAAATTGTCTTTAAAGTAAAGAGATTTTGTTTCGGCAAGTTTTACTGGCATTGGGCTTAGAGCAGATACTTCTGGACCACTTGGTATTTCTCCAAACCATTTTTGGACCAATTCTTTTGTTTCAGTAATATCAATATCTCCTGCTATTACAAGTGATGCATTAGACGCTCCGTAATACTCACGATAAAATTCCTTTACATCTTCAAGTGTTGCTGCTTGTAAATCTGGTAATGCACCAATTACAGTCCAACTATATGGGTGTCCATCCGGATATAAATTTTTTCTAATTATTTCATCTGTATAACCATAAGGTGCATTGTCAACACGCTGACGTTTTTCGTTTTTCACAACCTGCTTTTCACGTTCTAAAGCTTCTTTAGTTACGGTGTTTAACATGTACCCAAAACGGTCACTATCAATCCATAATATTTTTTCAAATGCATCAGTTGGTACAACCTCATAATAAATAGTTCCATCACTCCAAGTACCACCATTACGGCTACCTCCCCATTCTGGAATCATTTTACGGTTAGCTCCTACGGGCACATTTTCACTATCATTAAAAGACATATGTTCGAAGAAATGTGCAAAACCAGTTTTCCCAGGCTTTTCACGATTTGAACCCACATGCATAACCGTAGCAACGGCAACAATAGGATCACTTTTATCTACATGTAAAATGACCTCAAGTCCATTGTCTAAGGTAAATTTTTCGTAGTCTAATTTGAATTCAGTTTCTTCAGTTTCTGCTGCTCCATCCATTTTTTTTGAATTGTCACAGCCCATAAATGATAGCACAAGACAACTAAGGATTGCGGAATAAATAATTTTCATAATAGTTTCTTTGGTTGAATTTTTCGAGTGAAAAGATAATCACTTTATAAACGAAAGTTCCATAAATATATCTTAAAAATGATATTTCAACCTATCGAAGTGTATCTTTGCTAAAAATTTAACAAGTGGATAAACAAGTAAAAGCATTTAGAATAATTAGTACCCTTGAGGCAATTTCATTTTTAGTATTATTAGGTATAGCAATGCCATTAAAATACATTTGGGATATGCCACAAATGGTTAAAACAGTTGGGTCTTTGCACGGTTTACTATTTGTACTTTATGTATTAGGTGCAGTTTATATGTGGAAAAAATTAGAATGGAGTTTCAAAACATTAGTTATTGTTGTGCTTTGTTCTGTTCTTCCTTTTGGACCTTTTTACGTTGAAAAAAAGTACCTATAATGAAACTAGAAGCTATCTTTCCATATTTCAGTTTTTTGTACGAGTATTTCGTATCTCAAGGAATGAACGATACACTAGCAAATGTGTTGAACATTTTAATTGTGATAGCTGTTTTAGGACTTATAGCAACAGTATTAGATATAGTATTACGTAAAATAATTATCCAATTATTTAAAACACTTGGTACTCACGAAATAAAAACCTTTGACAATTACCTAATGGAAAGTAATTTTCCACGGTATGTGTCACACTTTGTACCTGTTATTATTTTCTGGTATTCCACTCCTATCCTATTTGATAAATACCCAAAGCTTTTAAACTTTTTTGATACTTGTTTAAACCTTTATTTGGTTGTATTATCAATACTCGTTTTTAGAAGTGTATTACGTTCCATAAAAAATTTCTCAATCACAAAACCGCAGTATAAAGACAAACCCTTACAAAGTTATGTTCAGGTTTTAATGATACTTGCTTGGTGTGTTGGGATCTTTTACACCATTAGTTTTTTAAGTGATTTCGATTTAAAAAGTGTTGCAACTCTTGGTGTTACAAGTGCAGCTGTGTTACTTATATTTAAAGACACCATTTTAGGCTTTGTTGCAAGCATACAAGTTTCAGTTAACGATATTGTACGTATTGGTGACTGGATTACCTTTAGCAAATTTGGCGCAGATGGATATGTAACCGAAATCAATCTTGCAACAGTACGTGTTCAAAATTTTGACAATACTTTTACTACTATCCCAACCTATAGCCTAATAGCAGACAGTTTCCAAAACTGGAGAGGTATGCAAGAAAGTGAAGGTAGACGTATTAAACGTTCTATTTATATTAAGCAGAATTCTGTAAGATTTATGACTGCGGAAACGCTCGCCGAATTAAAGAATATCCAACTCATTTCCCCATATATAGATCATCGTGAAAAGGAAAACCGAAAGTTTAATGCCTCAGTTGAAGCAGATCAACGAATTCCTATAAACGGAAAACGACAAACTAATTTAGGTATTTTTAGAATTTATGCCGAGTCGTTTTTGATTGAAAACCCTTTAATCAATCAAGATTTATTTTTAATGGTGAGGCATCAACCTCCTACTGACAAAGGAATTCCTATTGAAGTGTTCTGTTTTACCTTTGATAAAACTTGGGAAAACTATGAACGCATTCAAGCAGATATTTTTGACCATTTAATTGCTGCTGTACCGTATTTTGGACTCGAACTTTTTGAAAGCCCTTCTGGAGGTGACTTTGAAAAGCTTAACAAAGACAAATAAAACTCTAACCAGAAATTAATAAATAGTAATTACAAATTGTCTATTTATCCTGTAATCTATTTTTTACATATTCAATTTCAGTTTTACCGTGTGCAACAGGTTTACCGTCATCACCAAGACTTACCATTATTATAGAATCTACTGTAATTATTACTTCACGCGTCATCTTGTTTCTAACTTCACAAGCTAATGTTAACGAAGAGTTTCCGAATTTAGTAGGCTTAATACCTATTTCAATAATGTCACCTTCTTTAGCCGAACTTCTAAAATTTATCTCACTCATATACTTTGTGACTGTACGCGAGTTTTCAAGCTGTATGATAGCGTATAAGGCTGCTTCTTCATCAATCCATTCAAGTAGTCGCCCACCAAACAAAGTGCCATTAGGGTTAAGGTCTTCGGGTTTTATCCATTTACGTGTGTGAAAATTCATAAGTTATTTGTTTAAAAATAAAATTACTAAAATCTACCAAGTAGCGCTGAATGATTAGCGAAACTTTAATATAAAATAACAGACTTCGATGCTTAAAATTTCCGCGAAAGCGTTCTTTTTATTAACCGCATAAAAAAGCCCCTTACAGTAAATCTATAAAGGGCAATCTATAATTTAATAATAAAAAAGCTACTCTACTGTAAGCGTAAACGTTGCTGCAATATCAGTTTCACCACCAGCATCAGTTAAACTAGTTGTAGGTTTAACCGGTTCGTGACGTAATGTAAATGTTAATGTTCCTGTGCTTGCAGTATTAGCCGTTAATGCGAATTCAGTTCCTAATTCATCTCCATTTTCATCGAAGTTTGAGTAGCTAGTTGTAACATCTAAGTCACCTCCCGTCGTAAAGAAAAATTGGTGTTCTTCAGCCTCTTCTTCTACTTCTTCTGTAATATTTTCGGCTGGGTCTACTGTTTCATTTAAAAGTACGATTGATCCGTTATAGCTCAAACCAGCAGTTAAGTTTCCTGAAACTGTAACTACAGGTGCATTTGGTCCATCGCCATCTAGATCACGTGTTTGTAGCACTACTGGAGTATCGCCATTAGTTGGTAAAAGTGTTACTGTTAAAGTTGTTATTATTTCCTCTTCATTAACAATTTCTGGAGTAGCATCGTCATCGCTTGAACAAGAGACAAATAATACGGTTGCAAAAAGTGCAGTAGCTAATAATTTGATATTTTTCATAATTTTAAATCTTAGTTTTTAGTAATTAATTTTAATGTTAAGTAAAAAATTTCTACCCAAATCATCTGCATAATATCGCAAACGGTTTAAGTAATTTCTGTAGGATGTATTTATCAAATTGGTCACTCTAAATCCTACGGTGGCAATTGATTTTTTATTTATGTTAAAGTCTATGCTCGAATTAAAATTGAGCAAGTGGTAAGCGTCTGGCGGAGTGCTGACATCTACAAGCTCCATAGTTTCGGTCTCCG
Source organism: Patiriisocius marinus (assembly GCF_008974325.1). Lineage (GTDB taxonomy): Bacteria > Bacteroidota > Bacteroidia > Flavobacteriales > Flavobacteriaceae > Patiriisocius > Patiriisocius marinus. The sequence goes on from NZ_BKCG01000003.1 coordinate 335,911, forward strand.
GAATAAACACTTCAAAATTGTTATTAGGATATTCGTTTTGACGAAAAACATATTCGCTTTGTAAGGCTACATACAGGTTATGGAATGTAGGATGTTGATAGCTTATTTCATTTTTAGTACTAGCAGGCGGCATGTTAATTAATGCTTCATCGCGTGTGCGATCATAGCCTTTTACCAATGAAAACTGATGTTTAAAGTTGAAATTTTCAGCAAACTTATAATTGGCATCTATATCAACACCTAGCAATTGTGCATTGGTTTGCCTGTATTCCCAAACTTGAAAATTTCCTCTAATGGTTTGTTGCACATCGGTAGGTTCAATAACAATAAAATTGTTGATGGTATTAATATATGGATTTACTGAAAAACCAAATACATCATTTTCCCGCTGAAATGTTAGTGTTACTTTATGACCTACTTCAGAGTTAAATTGCAAATCGCCATATTCAATTCGGGAAGCCGAATGATGTAACCCTTCACTAAATAACTCTGATGCATTAGGTGCTCTTGAGGCTAAAGCATAGTTAAAAAATAACTTGTACTCTTCGTTAAAATTATAAGTCGCTCCAAGTGTTGCCGAAGCATTACTGAAACTTAACTCAGGATTAGTTAAAATCTGATTATCAAATTCCTCCACTACAATTTCTGGAAAGAGTACGTCGTAATTTCTTGATTCCCAGAAAGACGTTCGGTAAAATTTGAAAACGTCCATATACGTATAATCAAATCGACCTCCCGCTTCTAAAAATAAGTCATCGTTATATTGATATCCTGCAATAGTATAAACCCCTAAATTATATGTGTCATAATCTGGAATTAATCTTCTAACTCCCGTACTAGGATCTGCAAAATTGTTTTGAGATCGTGCTAAAATTCCTGTTTTTAAATTTAGATTTTCAGTTAAATCTGTATCTACATCAAGTTTTAATGTATGTGTCGTTAAATCTAAATCTACTGAGGCATTTTCGCTATCTGTTCCACGTCTAATGTCAAACTCTAATCGGTTATTTTTCTGGAAGTCATATTGCAGACTTACTTTTCCGAAATTATCAAACCTTTTAAACCCTTTAATTCTGGCTAAATGGTGCGTTACATCTTGCTTTGGCTCTAAAATTTCATATGTAAAATCATTTATCACCAAAGGTCTATCGCTATTAATAGCTCTAATTTGATCCTGTGCACCACCTACATGAGAGGCTGTTAATATTCCTATTTCGTTTTTAAAAAGTGAATAATAAGCTTCAAAGCCATAATTAAATTGGTTATACCCTACGCTTGCTGAAAGATTGCGCTCATAAGTTCCGGTATTGCTCAATACATAGTCTGGCGCTTCAAAATCGCCAAAACGTTTTACCGTTCCTTGTACTGTTCCATACCATCCATTTTGAAACGTTTTAGTGAGTTGCGAACTAATTGATCCTCCACGACCATTACTAGCTCCAGTTAAAATGGTTTTACCGTAAAGGCTATCTTTTACAGGAACTTTAGCAGCTTCTGAAATAATAACTCCTCCTACGGCATCACCGCTATACTGTAACGCACCCGCTCCTTTTATTAAGGTTAGTTTCCCTGCAGAATTTACATCTATATTGGGTGCGTGCTCTGCTCCCCACTCTTGGTCTTCCATACGTACGCCATTGTTAATAATAACCACACGGCTACTGTGAAGTCCATTTATCAATGGTTTTACCACAGTATTCCCTGTGTTTAATGACGATACTCCACTAAGACTATTTAAGGCATCACCTAGTGTACCTCCACTATATTGCTCTAACTCCTTTTTAGAAATGGCATTTTCAAACAAAGTTTTAGTCTTATCACTATACGCTTTACCAGCAATAGTAACTTGATTTAACTCTTCTAAATGGTGCTCTAGCTTAAAATTTTTAGTAGTATTTCCCGCCACTGTAACCGTAAATCCCTTAGTTAAACAGTATAGATGTGAAACTTGAATAGCATACGTTCCCTCACAAAGATTAGAAATAGTATAATTTCCATCGATATCAGTTTGAACAGCTTGTTCAGTTCCTGCTACTACAAGTAATGCTCCTGAAAGCAATGACCCATCGTGCAAGTCTATAACAGTACCAGAAAGTGTATTGTCACAATTTTGAGAAATAGAAAGCATACTGCATAACAGCAATGCTAATAATACATAGTTGCGCATAAATAGTCTTAATTAACATAAATAAATAAGTTTGTTGATTAAGAATATGCAGGTGGCGCTCTAAGCTGTTTATTTGTAATTGTAAATGAATGAAGTACTAACGACGTTAGCTTGTCATTTACTTTTACTGGAATTAATTTTTGTGAAAATTCTGGATAAGCAACAATATCATAATTAAATGATGCTAGTTGAAAACTGCAAATTTCACATTTGGTTTTAGACGTATGTATATGGGTAGTACGATCATGACATACAATATGCTCGTGACCTTCAAAAGAGTGAATAAACTGCACTGCAGTAGGCAACATTAATGCTACAAAGAGCAATAATGCAATAGCGAACTTACCAAGTTGTTTATTACTATCCATAATTTTTTATACGAAATATCAAATGTAGAAAATTAAAGCTTTTTAAAATCACCTTTAAAAAGAGAATCCCCATTTAAGGTGATTTTTTAATATAATATTAAGAAAGTAGCTCTTGATAAACATGATTTTAGTCTCTCATCCTATTTTAATTTGTATTTAAAAGTATCAAAACGTAAAAAGCGATCTCGAATAAACTCCGAAATCGCTTTTAATAAGTAGTAACTATTAAAATATAAATTAGTCTGCCTTTACAGGACAACCAATAGCTTTAGTAAAATTAGGGTTTGGTTTTTTTCCATTTTCTAATGATGCAATAGCTTCTTCAACGTACTTTACTTTTACATCTTTAGCAGATCTAGCATTATCATCTATAGTACCTATATATTGCACTTTCATTGCATTATCCAACAAGAAAACATGTGGCGTTCTTAAAGCTCCAAACATAGGGAAAACTTCCTTTTTAGTATCGGCTAAATAAACAAATGGGAACTGCTTTTCTTTTGCTCTTTGTTGCATTGCTGCAAAACTTTCCTTCTCATTGCTTGCGCTTACATTTGGATTAATTGCAACTACAGCATAACCTTTAGGCGCATACTCAGTATGTAATGCTATCAAACGGTCCTCATACATTTTAGCGAAAGGACATTCATTACAAGTAAAAACTACAATGTATCCTTTTGCATTTTTAATATCTGATAGCGAAAACATAGTTCCATCAATATTCTTAAGTTTAAAATAGGCTGCTGTATCCCCTATTTTATACCCTTTCATTTGCTTTAATGATTCTGTTTGTTCAGGATTATGTCCACCACCTGGAGGTCCTTTATGCTCACCATTTGGCGGTGGCCCTTGTCTTTCTTGTGCTGAAATATTAGTAGTTATTAAAAAACTACTTAAAAAAAGTACGGTCATAAAAAGTAAACTGGTTTTTTTCATAATTAGTTATTTTTAGTTGTTTGTATTAGTACGTTTTCTAAATCTTGAATAGTATTAAATGCACGCTCGTGAAACGAACGATTGTTTTTATCAAATACAATAGTAAATGGAATGGATCCTGACCAAGTGGGATCAATTTTATCAATCCAGTTATTAGCATCTGGATCATCTAATAAAACCACTTTAGAGGTGATCCCTTTATTATCTAAAAATGGTATGAGTTTAGTTTCAATGTCTTCAGCAAAATCAAGGCTGACTAATAACACTTCAACATTTGGGTTGTTTTTTTTATATTCTTGGATTACGGGCAACTCCTTTACGCAAGGTGCACACCACATAGCCCAAAAATTTACAATGTAAACTTTATCATCATTAGTATAAAGCAAAGGCTCTAATTCTTCAAAATCATATACGGGAATAGTTTTATTTTTATCAAATGAAGTTACTACAGTAGTAGTAATATTACTATTAATCATCCCAAAGTAAAAAGGAATAAGTAGTACGCTAAATAAAAAACCTATTCGCATATCAAAGAGTTTTTAGTGATGAATTTTTAAAAAAAATAGTTTTCCTTTTTAGACGCTAAATCACTTTTCTTCCTTCGGAAATGCTATAATAAATTTACTTTTTAACGTTATTTTAATATTTCAGAAATACTCCAACAAAATTTATTTTAGTTGAATTCAATTGAAGTTCGTTCATAAAGAGTATGAATATTAAATTTTGGATGTTAACCAGATTCCATATATTAGTATTCAATGCTATAATACATAAACCAAGGTTGTAGAAAAGACACCGAATTTCTTGAGGAATTAAACGATCTATTATGCGTAACTTATTGTGGGAAGAGGTTTGTTATATTACACGTAACACTTTCGTTATTTATCTATTCGTTCATTAATTGATTTCAATAAATTTTTCAATTCAACTATTCCGTATTGCAAATTTGGAAGATAAACATTGTATATTTTTTGGTAACTACTTATTACATAGCGTCTATATTCTAGACTATTTACAAAATAATCTTGTAGTTCTTTACTGCTATTATCTTTTGTTATTCTTTTGCTTATCCATTCGGGATACCAACTATAGTTATCTCTAAATGTATTTACAACTAACAAAATTTCATCAGAATTTTTTTTCTCTAAAGTGTTAAGAATTATAGCAGTATATATAAATCAATCAAATACAATGATAGACTATCTTTAGAAGCGATAGATTTTAGGCGTTCAACACCACCTTTATTCATATTAGTTCTTGGACCTCCAGCCATTAATCGAGATAATCCATCGTCTAATAAATCTATAGTTCTAATATCAGAAATGACTGCATCGTAAACGGGTTTTATAGAATCATAAAATTTGATAATGCTTGAAAATTCTTCAATGTCATTAGCTAAATCAAGTACAATCTGCTTATAAATAGCAATAATTTCAGCTTACATCTTTCTGTTTTCATTCCAATTATTAATATGTAATGCAATCAAAATACCTATAACTACAAGTATAATTTCTCCAATAGCATACTTTAAGTAATTTTTAGTTTTTACTTCTGAAATTAAATTTTGTCTAATTTTTCTAAAAAATTTTATCCTTTGTTAGCCGTTTTTGGTAACGAAACGTAAAATTTCACAGATAAATAATGTGTATTAAAAAGTCTAGTCCACACTATTAAGGGCAGCTATTTAGATACTGCTTACTTATACTGAAATTGTATAAATAATAGGTTTCGATAAAAAATGGGGATAGATAAATATACGCTAACTTTTAATACATAAAAATTAGCGTATTGAAATTAACTTATTGATGTTTACTGTTTTAATGTGAATTCAAATACAACTTAATTACCTAATTTTTTAGAAAAAAGAGGGATTTCCTTGAGAAATTAAACCAATTGTTTTGTAGAAATTCTTTTGGGAATTTATTGGTTATATACAATGTTGGCAACCTTTTTTATCGGCATCGAGAATTCAAAAACTGTTTTTTCATCAGTCGAACTTACTTTCATTTCACCATCGTGAGCTTTAGCAATTTCTGACGAAATATACAATCCAAGTCCTAAACCAGACTTATTATTTGAAGCATTGGTTGTAAAAAATGGCTTAAATAAATTCAAAATTCTTTCATCAGAAATTTTATCGCCTGAATTCGTGACTTTAATTGAGAATATCCCGTTTTGTGATAAAATGTCTGTTATTATTGGTTTGTTAGTTGCGCCATGTTTCACTGCATTACCTAAAAGGTTTGAATACAGCTGACAAATTCTATTGATATCACAATCTACATCATCAACCAAATCAATATTCAATTTGATTTCGTGTTCTGTATCGACAGTTTTTATCTCTTTTGAAACTTGTTTTAATAATTTTTTTAATGCAAATTTATTATCAGAAAGTTCTAATTTTATTCCTTCGCCCAGATGTCCTTTGGCAAAATCAAGTAGATTATCAATTAAGCCTTGCATTCTGTATGATGTAGCTTTTATAGTATTAGCTTGCCGTCTGCCAATTTCGGGAAGTTCCATTTGTAATAAAATGTCTGCACACATTCTGGTAGTTCCGACTGGATTTCTCAAGTCGTGACCAAGTATTGCAATAAATGTTTCTCTTAATTCTCCAATGTGTTTCTCTTCTTGTAACTTTTTTGAAAGATCGTTTAATTCTTCGATTGCATCTAAATGAAAAGAAATAAGTTGCGTATAAAGTATAAATAAATCCTTTATTTCTCTACTATCAAGTTTGGCTGGCTTTGGATCGATTGCACAGAGCGTACCGAAAAATTCGCCGTTCTTCCTGTAAATTGGGAATGAAATATAACTTTGGAAGCCATACTGTTTTGGTGTGTGATGATAACAAAATTCATCACTCTTACTAACTTCTTCTATTATTACAGGATTTGTATGTTGCCTTATTTCATTGCAAATAGTAGTTTTCAATTCTAATTCATCTCCCGTATTCAACCCGAAATTAATTTCATCTTGTGACAAACAAGTAATCCATTTTTCGTCCGTAACTCTTGCAACTGCAGCGAATCGCATTCCCGTTGTTCGACAAATAATATTTAATATTGAAGGTATAGCATCAATTTGTACAATATTCTCAATGTCATTTTGTAAAGCTGGATTTAATTCTTTATTCATAGTTGGTTGATTGAAAAAAATAAAGATACCAATTTATTCAATATGTTATTTTTTTTCAAAATGGTTCTTAACGGGTTTGTTTATGGTTAGTTGCGTGGTTAAGCAACTAATTTAGCAAATACGAACCAAATAGAAAATCAGCGAAGATTTTCGAAAGTAGGTTAAAACTAGCAGTAAATTATATACTATATTTTGTGCCGTTTTTATTCAACTATTAATTAACCACTAACTTTTAGAAAATATAGGTGCTTTTTTACTTCTTCCCCAAACAATAAAAAGCGCAATACCAATTAGAACAACATTCATTCCTATATTCGGAAATTCACCTCGTGTTGCATGAAATCCTGCTGCTAGAACCATTATCAATGCAAGCCCTAAAGCTGCCCAAACAGTTAATATAGGTTTGAACCTAAAAATAGATGGAATTAATAAACCTAATCCTCCTAATAATTCACTAATACCAATAAACCTTACCAATCCTAATGGTGTAGATGTTACCCATGGAAGTGATTCTGCTAATGCCTCTACTGGTTGAGTAGCTTTCATAATACCTGCCATTATAAACATAACAGCTAATAGTCCTTGTGCAATCCATAATACTATATTGATTGCTTTGTTTCTTTTTTGATTTGTCATTATACTTTGATTTAATTTTATGGCACAAAAATCATAGTTTTAAAAAGCCTATGCATTGATGTAAATCAAGAAATGACATTAGATTATGTTTTTTGAGAAAGTACTTGTCGAACACGACTTAAAGCTTCAGGTGTAATTCCTAAATAAGAGGCTACCATTTTTAATGGAACTCTTTGAGTAATATTTGGATATGTTTTAACAAAATGCTCATACCTTTCTTTTGCATTTGAACTCATTAACATTATAATCCTATTTTGCATTGTTTCTAAACGTTTTAATAAGGCATTTAGGTCTGGGCCTTCTTTTAATAATTCTTCTTTTGTAGCTACATATATAATCGAGTCTTCAATAGCATCTATAAATAATTGACAAGGTGTATTGGGTTCACAATTATCCGCAACTAACCAGTTTTCAGGACCAAACATATAAATATGTTCTTTCCCTTTTTTATCGATTGTATAGCTGCGTAACAAACCACTCTCAACAAGATAAATCTTTGAACTTATCTCTCCTTTTTGTTGTAAAAGAGTTCCTTTTTTTACGTTTATTTTTTTCAATTATTTAGTTCTATTAAGGTGTGTTCAAATGGCATATAACATTCGAAGTATATGATTCGTTGCCTGGTTAAGCCTTAAAATTAGCAAACTAATCACAGATAGAAAATTCCAACGAAATTTTCGTAAGTCGGCAGTGACCTAACAATTAATTATATTCGACTTAAGTTTGATTTCTATTAAAATAGGTAGTTTTAATTATTAATCAGAAAGAACAAAAGAGCGCATTAAGGTTACTATATACGGTGAAGCTTAGACTTCGACAACATTGATAATCCGCTCTCTTTTA
>NZ_BKCG01000004.1 GCF_008974325.1 Patiriisocius marinus
ACAGATACGCCTGTCGCATCATCTGGTCCTGAATTTGAAATCGTTAACTCAAAGGTAATCGTGTCTCCAATGTTAGGTGTCGAACTACTTGATAAGCTTATGCCTTTTGTTAATTCTAAATCAGCTTGAGTTGGAACTACTACTTCATCATCTTCATCATCTTCACTTTGATCACCATCATCATTATCTGGTTCACTATCTGGATCATACTGATCACTATCTGTAATCTCTGCTATATTTCTATATTCGTCTATTGTACCTGTTGGTGCATTTACCGTTACTTGGTAACTGACTACTGTACCTGTTAATGGTACACTCGCTAAATCCCAAGTAATTGTTGTACTTCCTGCATTGAAAACACCACCATTATCTATACTTCCTGATACTAATGTATATCCGATTGGTAAAATATCATCGACACTTACATTTGTAGCAACTGATGTTCCATCATTTGTTATTGCAATACTAAAGGTTAGTACATCTCCAACATTTACTGGTGCGCCATTGTTATCTACAACCGTCTTGTCTAATGATAAGTCTGCTGTTTCTGGTATAATATTAAATGTGTCTTCATCATCATCATCTCCATCGCCGTCACCATCTTCATCAACGGTACTATCTGTACCTGGATCACTATCTGGATCATCTTGATCACTTGCAGTAATTTGTACCGCATTTGTATATTCTCCTGCTGCGCCTGTTGGTGCATTCACTGTTGCTTCATAGGTTACTGTTATACTTCCATTGGCTGGAACAAACAATCCTGTCCAACTTGCTGTATTTCCTGTTGCAACTCCTGCATCATTAACTGTTCCTAATGTATATCCTATTGGTAATACATCTTCTACTGCAACACCTGTTGCGTCATCTGGTCCGTCATTAGTAATCACTAATTCAAATACTAAAGTATCTCCTACATTTGGTGTTGCACTTCCTGAGGCTAAACCTTTACTGATACTTAAATCAGCTTGTGCTGGTGTAATCGTTATTGTATCCTCATCATCATCGTCACCATCGCCATCGCCATCTTCATCTACTGTACTATCTGTCGTTGGATCACTATCTGGATCATACTGATCACTTGCAGTAATCTGTGCAGCATTCGTATATTCTCCTACTGCGCCTGTCGGTGCATTCACCGTAGCTTCATAACTCAGTACAACTGTACCATTGTTTGCTGCTACTGTTAAACCTGTCCAATCTGCTTGATTACCAGTTTGAATACCTCCATTGTTTACCGCTGTAAGAGTAAAACCTAATGGTAAGATATCTTGAACAGATACATTGGTGGCTACATCTGGTCCTGCATTAGTTACTACTAAAGTAAACGTTACTGTATCTCCCACATTTGGACTCGTAGTATCAATACTCTTTACTAAACTTAAATCTGCCTCTTGGATCGTTACGCCTGCTGTATCCTCATCATCGTCATCTATACCATCGCCATTATCATCTACACCTGACCCTGTTGTTGGATCACTATCTGGATCAAACTGATCGCTCGATGTAATTTCTACACCGTTCAAGTATTCTCCTGAGATGCCTGTTGGTGCATCTACTGTTGCATCAAACGTTAAGATTACTGTATCTATTCCTACTGGTACTGATAACCCCATCCAATCTATTTGATTGCCTGTCGCTATTCCGACACCACTAATATTTACTATATTACTATAACCACCTGGCACTATATCTTGTACCGAAACACCTGTTGCAGCTACACTTCCTGCATTGCTAATTGCAATACTAAAAGTTACGACATCGCCTACATTTGGGGTGCTATCACTTACTGTCTTCTCTATCGATAAATCTGAAGTTTGTGGTGTAACTTCAAAACTATCCTCATCATCATCATCTCTATCGCCATCACCATCTTCATCTACATTACCATCGGTACTCGGATCACTATCTGGATCAAATTGATCACTTGCTGTTATCTGTGCATTATTTAAATACTCGCCTGCTAAACCTGTTGGTGGATTTACTACTACATCATAACTTAATGTGATACTTGTTCCATTAGCAATACTTAAACCTGTCCAATCAATCTGATTCCCTGTTGCTATACCTGAGTCACTTATCGTACCTCCTGTGATTGTATATCCTATTGGAACTAAATCTTCTACAGATACGCCTGTCGCATCATCTGGTCCTGAATTTGAAATCGTTAACTCAAAGGTAATCGTGTCTCCAATGTTAGGTGTCGAACTACTTGATAAGCTTATGCCTTTTGTTAATTCTAAATCAGCTTCTAAAATATCAAATGTTTCAGAATCCTCATCATCTTCACTTTGGTCGCCATCATCATTACCTGGATCACTATCTGGATCTTCTAAATCACTTCCAGTTACTTGAACTGTATTTGTATAATTTCCTGAAGCATTTACTGTAACATCGTATGTTAGAGCAACTGATAAACCATTTAGTATTGCTAAGTCTGACCATTCAATAGAATTGTTTCCAATAATAAAAACTCCTGAATTAGATATCGTTCCAGGAACTAAATCAAATCCATTAGGAAGTAAATCCTCTAAATCTACTCCTGTAGCATCACCTGGACCATTATTTTCAACTAGAACTGTAAAAGTTACAGTATCTCCAACTGAACCTGTAGCAGGAGATGCTGATTTAGTGATTTCTAAATCTGCTACATCTAATGTCACTTCAGCATTATCTTCATCATCTTCACTTTGGTCTCCATCATCATTGTTTGAATCACTATCTGGATCTCCTTGATCACTTGCTGTAATTTGTGTACTATTCACATACTCGTCTGTTGCCCCTGTTGGCGCATTGACTGTTACTGTAATATTTAAAACTGCATTTGTACCATTGGCAATTGTTCCAACTGTCCAAAGTCCTGACGCAGTATTATAGCTTCCACCAGAGTCGTCACTTTGGTAAGTGTATCCTGCTGGAATTTGGTCTACTGCTTCTACATTGGTAGCATCGTCTGGGCCACTATTATTTATTGTAAGTGTAAAAACTACTGTATCACCTACACTTACTGGTGTTGTTGGTGCTACAGTTTTAATTAAAGATAAATCTGCAGACTCGATTGATATTTGAGCAGTATCTTCATCATCATCATCACCATCACCATCACCATCTTCATCAGTATTTTCGTCTGTAGTTGGGTCACTATCTGGATCAAAATTATCACTTGTTGTAATTTGAGCATAATTGACATATGGTCCAGAAGCATTTATTGTTGCTTGGAATGTAAGATTTAGTGTTGCTCCATTGGCAATATCTAAACCTGACCAAGTTAATGTTTGCGTTGCTAAATCGAATGAACCAGAATTAGAAACAGTTCCTGGCACTAAAGAATATCCTGTTGGTAAAACGTCTTCTACGCTTACACCTGTAGCATCAGAATTTGACGCACTAGCATTGTTATTGAAAATAGCAATAGTAAACGTCACTACATCACCTACATTTCCTGTAGTTGGAGATACTGATTTAGATAATTCTAAATCTGAAACAGGTATAATTTCAATTGTTACTTGATCAGAAGTTGCTGCACAAGTTCCATTAACTACAGTCCATTCGAACACATAGGTTCCAGCAATTGTATTGGTTACTGCAGTATTTGGATCGTTAGGGTTTATAAAATTAGCCGTAGTTGGTCCCGAAACTTGAGACCAAGTACCTTGTCCAACACTTGCTGGATCTGCTCCTAAAATAACTGGTGAGAATTGTACTAAAGATTGATTAGGTCCTGCTTCTGCAACTGCTGGAGTATCATATACAATAACTTCTACTGTATCTTCAGAATCACATCCTCCACCTATTACAGTCCAAGTAAATTCGTATACTCCTGGAGCCAGTCCAAGAATTAAACTATTTGGATTATTTGGCATCGTTATATTTACTGGATTACCACTAGTGAGTGTCCAAGTGCCTTCTCCTACTGTGACAGGAGTTGCATTCATAAAAGTATCTGTTTCATCACATAATTCTTGATCTGGACCTGCTGCTGCAATTGAAGGAGGCGTTCCAGTAAAAGTTAATGTTACGTCATCGAATTGTGGTGCACACGATCCAGAAGAAAAAGGACCATTAGACACTGTCCATCTTAAAACATAAACATCATCTTCTCCATCACCTAAATAATCGTCTGGAATATTTGAAACAGTTGACGCTGGATTATTTGGACTATCTATAACAATCATAGCACCAGTATTATCTGTTTCTGTAGTTGCACCAGAAGTCACAGATACAAATGTCCATGTACCTAAACCAATATCTGGAGATGTGGCTTCTAGTTGTGTATCTTGTTGACAAGCTAAATCTTGATCGTCTCCTGCAAAAATTATTGGACCTGGTGCTTCAAAAGCTTCTACTCTAACTATATCAGATCTATCGTCACAGTTACCAATTGAGAAATTTAACTCAAATATATAAAGACCTGACAAGGTAATGCCATCAACAATTGTCACAGCTGTATTATCATCTGTAAAAGTGATATTTGCTGAAGGTACTGGTCCAGATAAATATCTCCACTGGGCATTTGTAGCATCCGCAGGTAATGGAAATACAGTATTACCACTCATAAGTGTTGCTTGATTAGTATCTGCTAAACAAATATCTTGATCAATTCCTGCATCAGGCTCTTCTGTAAGACCAGCACTATTATCAATAGTTACTGTAGTTGTAGTGTTACATGGCGCTCCTGGTCCTGGATTTGGGTAATCTGTAGTATACTCGTAAACATATACAGAACCGGGATCTATTGAAGCACTTGCTACATTATTATTTGTTGGAGTTTGAGTTGGAGCAAATGGTGCTATTACACCTGGAGTAGTATCTCCATCTACAGACACTATAGTCCATGTACCAGTACTTCCAGAAGTTGCTTCTAAAAATACGCTATCTGCTTGACATAAATCCTGATCACTTCCTGCTGATGCTTCTTGAAAATAATCTATAGTAACCTCTGCGAAAGAATTATCACATAAAGGAGAACCACTTGTTGTTGTCCATCTAAAAACGTAACTACCAGTTATTAGACCAGAAACCGTTGCTTCATTAACAGTCATTGGATCTACTACAATACTTGGAGTATTTGGACCGCTTATAATTGACCATGCTCCTGTTTCTGCATTTGGATTTTGTAAAGGGTTAGCTATTAATGTGGTTGATGTACCATCTGTAGCAGAGCATAATGCTTGGTCTCCACTAGTAATTACTGCATTGGTTGGTGGTATACCAACTTCTATTCGTACTTGATCTGGAGCATTTGCACTCGTACAAGCTCCATAATCTATAACCCATTCGAAAACATAGACTCCATCTAATAAATCTGAAAATGTTGCCGTTGGGCTATTTATATTGTCAATTGTGAATCCTGTAAGACCAGAAACTAAATTCCAAGTCCCTGTACCTCCAAGAGGTGCAGGATCTGTAGCATTCATTGTGAATGATAATAATACTGGATCTAAACATAATGTTTGATCTGCACCAGCACTTATCACTGTTGCTATATCTGCTACTATAACTTCAACTTGATCTGTAGTTGGAGGACATCCATTTGTTGGAGTTGTAAATTCTACTGTCCATTCAAAAACATAGGTTCCTATTGTAAGATTATCTATTCCTGTTATTGGATCATTTACATCATCAAAACCAGCAGTAGTAGGACCAGAAACTTGAGTCCAAGTTCCAGTTTCATCTACATCTAAAGGCACTGTTTGATTTGCAGCCAAATTTGTTGTGGTATCTGTAGCGTTTAAACATATATCATCTCCTGCGTCAGCTATTGTAGGCGACTCGTCTGCTAATGTTTCAACAATCAATGTATCAACGGCTGGTGCTCCACAATCTAAAAACCCTGGCGCTTCATCAACCGTCCAAGTAATCGTATATTCATTACCATTCGCTACTGTTGCATCTCCAACAGAAAAACCTGAAGCAATCGCATTAGGATCGTTTACATCTGAAAACGTAATTGTGCTTGGTCCAGTTGCAGTCCAAAAACCTTGTTGACTATCTAATAAAGGATCTGCACTTAATTGCACATCTGCATTTAAACAAATTAATTGATTTGGACCTGCTTCAATTGGCAAGTTACTTGTAGGAGTTACTGTAACAGTTGTTGTGGATTCAGCAGGTGGTGAACAATTAGGGCCAGCACTTACAGAATAACTAAACGTATATATTCCAGGTATTAGACCCGTTAAACCTGGTTCTGAAATGAATCTGTCGCTAATTATAGCATTTGTCATTCCATCAGGACCATCAATTAATGACCAAACTGATGTTTGACCATCCTCTGTGGCAAGCCCAACTAAACCTCCGTCCATTTGACCACAAGCAAAAGTTTGGGGTGTACCTGCATTAGTCCCAGGAACAGATTCAGATATAAATATACTTATAGAACTATTAGCTTGATCACAGCCACCTTGCTGTGAGTTACCATTTCTTCGTCTTCTAAAATTAACTGTGTAAGTTCCAGCTACATCAAATATATCTATTGTAGTTGGACTACCTCCTGCACCTACATAATTGGTTGGAAATGTTAATCCAGAATCTACTGGACCACTTGTAATACTATATTCTGTTACATTACCACTCGTAAAAGCAAAAGGTACATCTACTGTAGTTTCATCGCAATTTACATTTATGTTATCGCCTCCATTAACCAATATAGTCACTGGGTCAACATTATAACTAATGTTCACTACTGCTGTAGAGAAACAATTTGTTACTGTATTTAATATAGTGTATGTAAATTGATAAGAGTTTGAAGCCACTAAACCTGTAACTTGTGTTGTACTGCTATTTGGATTTACTATAGTAGCTGCTGGACCACCTGTTTGCGTCCAAGTCACTGTCTCATTTGCAAATTCTGAAAGATTACCTATTAAGGTTGTTTCTGTAATAGAAGCATCACAAAACCTCTGATCGCTATTTGTTGTTGAAGCTGTTGTTACATCCTGTGTTGCAGGAGGAACCGTTATAGTTACTATATCGTCACCGCTAACACAAGGTCCATCAACATCCCATCGAAACACATAAGTCCCTTCTGTTAAAGGCCCAACACTTGTATTATTATTATTTTCATCACCAATAGTTGGGCTTGTAGGCCCACTAACAAACGTCCATGTACCTTGCTGTCCGTTTGTACCATTACCTGCAAAACTTCCGTTTAAATTATAATTCTGGCTTATTGTATAACAATTTGTCAATGTTTCATCTGGTCCTGCATCTACAGGATCGACTCCACCAAAATTAGTTATTACTATATCATCTGAAGACATACAACCATTACCACCTGTAATAACCCAACTTAAAGTCGTGCTACCTGCAGATCCTTCTGGCAGTGTTATCGATGTTGTTGCAGAATTTACATCTGCTATTACAACACCAGATGCGTTACCACCCGAAATTATCCATTCACCTGTTTCTCCTGCTCCTGCTGGATTACCAATTATATTAAGAGAACCACTACTATCTGGACAAGACTCTAAACCTTCTCCTGCGTCTGCAACTGTAATTGGTAAAACACTTACACTAACAGTTTGAGAAGGTGTTTCTCCGTTTCCACATTCTGCAAACAACCTAAACACATACGTATTTCCTGCAGTAGCCCCTGAAATAATAGGATCATCTGCCGAAGGATCACTAATGAATACTGAAGGTCCTGAAATTTGCTCCCAAGTTGGTCCATCTACGAATGTGCCTGAACCATTTCCATCAAGCTGAAAAACTTCGTTTACACATATAGTTTGATTAATACCTGCATTTACTGAACAGGATTGCGCATTAACGTAAAAGATTTGGCACAAAAATAGAATAGAAAAAAAGACAAACTTTTTTAAGCTAGTCGAACTAATTTCTTTTTTGAATGAGTAGATATGATCCATGTAATTTATAGTTTATAGTTTATAGGCATAATAATTCTCAAAAATATTTATTATGAATGTAATTCTTAGTTTTCTGTTAATAAAAATATAAAAAAATAGATTAAATGTAAATATTTCAGATTAAGTGTTAATTTTTTGTAAATAAAAAACTACAAATTAAAAAAAATGAATTAATGATTGAATTTCAAATGAAAAACAAGGCTATGGAGTTTGTAAATTAAATCAACTATAAGTTGATATGGTACTTAAAAAAAGAAAAGACTCAAGTTAAAACTTTTACATGGTAAAATTGACTAAAAGCATATCCCCGTATCGAATAGGAAAAAGCCCAATTAATTATTTTATTTCACATTTTTATGAATTATGCGCTTTAAATCCTCATCAAAATAGTTCGACTTTTGTCCCTTTGACTCCACCAATTACATCGGACTATTCAACCCATCCTCGTGATAACGTAACTTATCTGAAATCAATTTTACAATAGCCTCGTTCTTAGTTTTGTAAATGTTATTTCCGTCAAAATCCTGTTCATTTAAAAGCATCTTGACTTTACGGCTTTCTTCTTGGTCAATAAACTTTTTGCAGGCTCTTATAAATGCAGCACGACTGCAACCTTTAATGCGTTGCTCTCGCATATTGACGTACACGAAGAAACTCTTCTGGATTTTATATTCAAGTTCAGTAATCTTACCCATTGCAAAAGCATTAGAACATAATTCATACTGCTCATCTACGATAAGCTGACCAATGCGCACCATTTGATATTTAGGAATACGTTCTCGATAGCGCGTCACATCATCTACTTGGTGGTGCAATCGCAACCAAGTACAGTTCTGCCATTCAGAGGTTGTGATTTTTGCTACAGACTGGTGTGTGAGCACAATATCAATTCCTTTATGACGTACCGTACAAAGGGCACCTATCATAGACTGTCCTTTTGCACCTGTCATATAATGGTCGATATCGTCTAAGACTACAAGACCATTTTTATAGTGTTTCATAATCTTGGTGATGACTTCTTTTTTTTCGTCATTATCCATAGGCGAACCATCTGCATTAAAAGGACGAATACGTCTTGAAGAGACTTTGGTAAGTGCTTTTAAATGATTTGGGCTTACAGTTCTAAATTGTGGGTAATCATCATCGTTAGTATCAAAAGCCAAAACCTTGCGACCTTTCTTTCCCATTACTAAATGATCCATCATATAGTGTTTGATCTCTTGTTTGTTGCGATAGGTTTTACCAACGCCAGTTTCTCCACATACGAGCATAATCATTGGTTGACGCTCTAAATCTTCCTTCTTATAGCTTATGGGCTTACGACCACGATTTGATGCAATTCCAGACATTACGAATTGTTTTGTGGTTCTTCAGCAACATCTATGATGGGAATGTCATCATCAACTTCTTCAACCTCTATATCTTGAATGGTAAGTTTTGGTTTAATTTCTTTTTCTACTTCCGCTTTCGCGAAAGCGGAATCCGTACCATCTGAAACATCCTTATTTTCATCTTCCTCCTCAACATCTTCTATTTCTGTTTCTCCTTTTTCCTGACGGACGATGTCCAGAATGCGATTTTCCAGTAGACTGTTTTCGGCACGTACTTCCATAACGACTTGTGCCTTTTTCATTAAAATAGAAATAACCGCACCCATTAATTGCTGTTCTGGCGTTAGCTTTTTAGCCTTCTTGCGCAGGACTTGAGCTAGTAATGGTCTTAAGAGAGCTTGATCTTCTTTATCAAGCTTGATGCGTTCTACATTTTTATCATTCTGCTGGTCTACAACCTGAATGATTTCTTCAAACTCATAGAACTCTTGATGCTTTCTTATTTTTACGAAGTAACCACCGCCAACTGCAAGAACATTATTGGACATTCCCAATATCGCATCGGCTGCTTGATTAGCTTGTGCAAGTGGAACTTCAAAATCTTGGTCGGCTGCGGTTTCATCAGCTTCGGTATCAAAACCATTTCCGTTGATTTCTTGTTCTGGAGCATCAAGTGGTTCTTGTTCTTTTTCCTTTTCGACCTTGGCTTCCACCTTAGTTCTAAAATCGGTTTGAGTATTTCCGCTACGTCCAGGTTCTAGTTCATCAAGAGTTTTATGCTCTTGCTCTGGTTTCCAAACGTTCCAGCTTTTTTGTTTTTCTTCATCTGCATCAACAGGACGTTCGCCACCTATGTCTTTTTCAATTACAGGTTGGTTAAGCGGACTACTATCTTCGTTCTGTAGTTGTTCAAAATTGATTTCTTCTGGAGTTGCGGTAAGGGCATCTTGTACCTCTTGAGCGATTTTGTCTTGCATAGGCTTAGTTCAATTTTGCGATAAAATTGATAATGTTGTTTTCGAGGATTTTGAATTTTTCTACAAAAGGCTTGTAGAATTGAGGGATGGAAAGAATCTCATCACACTTATGGTAATTGTAAAGTATCGCACGTTTAGACTGCTTAAAACTCTCGCCAATCTTTGCATAACTAGAATCAGTATATTTTTTCAGCAAATAGTAACAGGACATACGAGCTTCACGATATTCTTGTACCGTACTTGTATAGAAGTTTTCTTCTTTTAAATCAAAGACTTCAATACTTTGAGAAATAATAAAAACGAGAAGGAGTTTCACTTTCTCTTTATCCTGAGTGGTAAGTTCTGTGTTGCTAGTCAAACTATCAATAACCTCAATAGTTTTTTGAAGTCCAAACTTCCCAATCAAGGAATCTATACTCTGTTGTAAATCGTGGTAATCGTGTGCTGTCTTTTTCATTGGGCAATTGCCGAATTGTTTGACAGGCAAACTACTAAAAGTTGTTTTTCAATTTATTTACAAAAAGTTTATAGAAGATTTACTTTGGTTTTTACTTGAGTAGGTAGGAATGTTTTTTAACTTGTAGGGTTTAAAATTTGAACAATAAATGAATAAAGGAGCGAAATTTTATAAATGCGATTTTCAAGTACATAGCCCAAGGGATATTGCTTGGACAGGAAATAGGTTTGGAATGAAATCCCCAGAGCTGGAACAACTTACTGAAGAAGAAAAAAGTGATTTAATTGATAAAAGAGAACAATTTTGCAAAGAGTATTTAGATAAAATTAGAAATTCAGGTCTCAATGCAATAGCGATGACAGACCATCACGATGTCACTTTTGTTAAGCATTTAAGAAAAGTTGCTAACGATGAAAATGAGATATTTGAACTTACTGGTGAAACTGAGAAAATGATTACTGTTTTTCCTGGCATTGAACTTACCATTAGTAGTCCACCAAGCCAAGCCATTCTGATTTTAGATTCTGATTTTAGTGATAGTCACCTTGACGCAGTATTAAATTTTATCGGCATTTTCCCAACTGATCCATTCCATAGAGAAACACTACCAACTGATCAAATTCCAGCTGAATTAATAAAGAGTTTTAAAGACCTCTACGGTACTTTAGATAAACTCCCTTATTGTAAAGGGAGATATATAATCTTACCGAATGTAAACAAAAGTGGTCAGCATACTGTGATGCGAAATGGATATAAAGATCATTACAAAAGTATGCCTTGCGTTGGAGGTTATGTCGATAAAGATATCTCTAGTGACGCAGGCTACCTGAACAAACTAAACGGGGGCGATGTAAATTATGGCAATAAGAGTTTAGGATTATTTTCGACATCCGACAATCGATTTGAAGACGGAAGGTATTTCGGCACCTATTCTACTTGGGTGAAATGGGCAGAACCTACTGCTGAGGCTATACGTCAAGCTTGTCTTGCTAAAGAATCTAGAATTTCTCAAATACTACCAGAAATTCCACAAGTTTTTATTGAATCTATAGATGTTACTGCTTCTAAATTTTTAGGAAGTTTTACTCTTAATTTCAACGAACAATATAATGCATTGATTGGTGGAAGAGGTACTGGAAAATCGACTATTTTAGAATACGTACGTTGGGGATTATGTGACCAAACAGTAAAAACAGGAAATTATGAAGAGTTAGATATTATTCAAAAGAGAAGAGACACCCTTATTACGAAAACGCTCGCGGCAGTAGATGGCGAAGTGAGAATAACGATGCTCAAAAATAATGTTAAGCATATAGTAAAAAGAGATTCATCTAGTAGAGAAATATTACTTAAAATAGGAGAAGGCGATTTTCAAAGAGTAAGCGAGGAGGACATAAGAAAGGTACTACCAATACAGTCCTACAGTCAGAAACAATTAAGTGATGTTGGTGTTAAAACTGAAGAATTAAAAAGGTTTATAGAACAACCTATTAAAGGAACTCTTGAAGGTATCTCTTATAAATTAGATGATACTAATGTAAAATTACGAGATTCATATAATCAACTCGTTCGTAAAAAACGAGTACAAGGAGAAATTACAAATTTTGGATTGGAAGGCAGTTCAATTAGCGGACAGGTTAAGGGAATAAGAGATTCTTTAAAAGGAATATCACCACAAGATCAAATTGTAATTGATAAAAAGTCAAAGTACGAGTCTGAGAAAACCATTATTGAGAACACAGAAACCGAGTTGAGCTTGTTCGAAGAAAAAGCAGACGACTTATTAGAGCTACTTAAACTATATCCCGAGCCGATAGATACTAGCTTAGAAAATGTTGAAAACCAAGAAATATTCAAGGAACTTGATAGTGTTGTAAAAGCTAAATTTGAAAAAATCAAAAAGACAACAGAAGAATTAAAAGATGTCTTTAGCGAATCTAATCTGAAGGAATACGATTCTGTGGTTGAGAAGTGGAAAGAAAAGGAAACTGCTTTCAATATACAATACGAAGCCGCAAAAGGGAAATCAAAGTTGAGTCAAGATCAGCTTACTACAATAAAAACGTTAGAAGATAGACTTGCAGAAATAAACACTACTATAGCAGAAAGAAAGTCAGTATTAAAGGAGTTGGGGAATCCAGAAGATGATTACGATAAGTACAAAACCTTGTGGAAGGATTCCCATCTCGAAAAAGTATCAACTTTAAATACTCAGGCCACTAAATTTACAGAACTCTCTGATGGACTTATCAAGGCAGAAGTTACTAAAAATATCAATTTACAAGTATTTAAAGAGAAGCTTCGCTCAATTTTAGAAGGAACTAGAATAAGAGAGGATCGTATCGACGCTCTTTTGGAGCACATCAAAACCAATCAAGACCCTATAATTGAGTTTATAGCTGTGACAGACGAATTACGATTACTGGCTGAATTCAAACTTGATGAGGAAAATCCAGATGATTTACCGGTCACTCCAATTTTGGACTCTACTGGCTTTACAGAGGATCATAAATATAAAATCCAAGCTAAAATTACGACTGACGACTGGTTACAGTTATCAATAACTGAATTGGATTTCGATCCTGAATTCTATTACACAACTAATAATGAATTAGGGGATGAAATTCCGTTCAGAGATGCTTCTGCAGGTCAACAGGCAACAGCATTACTCACAGTACTTTTGAACCAACCAGGTATTCCGTTACTTATAGATCAACCAGAGGATGATATTGACAATAGAGCTATAGATAATATAATTAAGAGTATATGGGAGGCAAAGAAAAAACGTCAACTAATATTTACAAGTCATAATGCTAATCTAGTTGTGAATGGAGATGCAGAACTTGTTATATGCTGTGATTATAAAGATTCTAGTTCACAAACTAGAGGTATAATAAAGGCTGAAGGCGCAATAGATAATAATATCATTAAGTCGGAAATAACTTCTGTAATGGAGGGTGGCGAGAAAGCCTTCCGACTGAGAAAAGATAAGTACGGTTTTTAAATAAATTCTCTATCGTCCAAAGTTTACAATCCACTTAAATAAAGCCTAATATATTTGAACCATTATTAATATTAAAACTCAAAATTATGGCAAAGTCAAGTGGTCTAAAAAATGCACCAAGTGCAACAGTAAACAAATCAGGAAAAGGCAGAGGTAATAATCCACCGAGAACAAGTTCAAGTAAAACTGGGAACTCTGGTTCTAAAGGAAAGAAGTAATACAAAACTGATGGTCGCAATGGCTAAAACATTGCGACCATATTGTTACTATGACAAAAGAAGACTATAAAATAGATAGATTTCACGAAACCTGGGAAAGTGGTATTCCCTATTGGTTCATTGGAGCTTGCTTACTTAATTATAATTTCAAATCGTTCAGACGTTTTTTAATTTATATTTCTCATTATAGCTCTGTCATAGATTTATGGGAGACTCCTTCTAAAGACATCAAAAACGAAGAAATAATAGCTGGATTTCAGCCACTATTCACAGAACGTATTCCTAAAAAGGTGCTATACCAAATAACTGGACTCAAATCAAAAACTACTTTTAATGAACAATTCAAAACCTATTTTGAAGTAAATGACTTAATAGGGAGAAAAAGTTTTACGATGCTAGAAGTCTATAAAATTTTAGAATTTTGGCAAGGTGAAGGTAAATGGGGTCGAATGCAAGCGGCAAAAAAAGAGATGTTAGCTGATATTATTCACAACGGAAATTATGAGCGAACTGCTGAAGAATTTAGAGGAGCATTGGGTAAAGAAGGTTACAGACCAAACCTTATATCTCCTAAAAAAATCAAACAACTCATTGAACATATTGATCTCACAGAAGAAAACCAGATTGAAGAACTTATGGGTTATAGAGAACTTCAAACTGGCTTATTATGGATGTTTGTAATAGTAATGATTTTCCATTTCTTCACTCAAAATGAGGGAGTTTTTAATGCAAATAGTAAATCGGTAAAAGCTATATCCTCTCCACCTCATACCGATACCTAAAAACACTAGTCCTTACCACACGATATTTCCCAATCACAGTATTCCAACCCAACTGCGTTTTTACACCCAAATCTCGAAATGTCGAACCAGCAATATTTCGGACACGTCCCATTCTTACTAACTCCTCTAAAATAGCTTCGTCATTAGCAGGTTTTGCAGCTTCCTTTTTAGGTGCTACTTTTTTAAGTTCTGGATGTTCTTCTAATGCATCTTCAATCTCATTAAACTCAAGCTTATCGGCATACTCTTCATCGATGTCCTCAAGAATTTCTAAATCCAGCTCTTCAAGTTGTTCTAGTAAGCTTCCTTTTTCACAATCTGAAACTGTTTCAAGTAGCTTATACATTCTATCAAAGATTTCAATCTTTTCTTGAATAGGTTGCAATAGTAATTTCTTATCCAGCTTGTTATTCTTCAGGAAAACCTGATGTTCTATTTTCTTCATAATCTTATGTTGTTATTGGGATGAGTTCCTGTTTATCTGCAATAGCATTTTCTAAAACGTTAGAAAGCGCTGCTGTCGCTAGAGAGGTCACGATAATGATACCGGTAGTTTTTAAAAGTTCGGCACCTTTGGGTATCTGTAATTTGAATTCCTTCGATGGGTCATTCTTACCTAAATTGTAATAGATAAGCGCTTCGGCAAAACCTATTGCGAGTCCAGCGCCTGTAATGATTAATACTTTTTTATTCATAGTTATTTGGTGGCTTTTTCTTCCATTTTATCATACTTGGCTTTAATGTCTTTTTCGCCAGCTTCGGCACGTACAAAGTTGATTCCGTAGGTATTCATAATACCTCTGTGTGCACGGAGCAGAATCTTCTCGGCTTCCTTTTGCATCTTCACATTATCCTTATGCGC
This sequence comes from Patiriisocius marinus, assembly GCF_008974325.1. Lineage (GTDB taxonomy): Bacteria > Bacteroidota > Bacteroidia > Flavobacteriales > Flavobacteriaceae > Patiriisocius > Patiriisocius marinus. The sequence goes on from NZ_BKCG01000004.1 coordinate 15,500, forward strand.
TGGCGGAATCAAATTAGCAATCGCGATAAAATGATTCTTGATTTTAGTGTGGCGCATCGGCTTGGGTTTCTTAGGCTCATTCTTACGCTTTTCTTCATTAAAGCGTTTGATTTTTAACCGACACGCCTTGATGTCTTTACTCAAACTATCCAGTTCTTTCTTGACAGTTTTAGTAGGTTCTTTGTCCTTTTTTGGAGCATCCTTTTTAGAATCGGATGATTCTTTTTTAGACGTCTCTTTGGATTGCTTCTTTTCGGCTTTCTCAGCTTTTATGGCTTTAGGCGCGAGACGTTCCACTAACAGAAAAACCTTTTCAATATTCTCCTTGGCAATCTCTTCAAAAGCCTTTTTATCGTTAGTTTCTTTGTAGTCATCCAGTATGTCCTGCACAGCAGTTTGTAAAGCTTCAGGCTGCACATTGCTCATATCGAGCGCTTGTAATTGTTGTATGGTCATCGTTTATTTTTAAGCTGCGATTAATAATTCTAGTTCCAGTAAGTCTAACGCTCTGGCACGTTCTTTTTCTTGAAGGCGTATGATTTCTTTAGCATCACTGCGTTTATCTTTCTGTTGCATTTTAGGATGCAGCATCTCATATAAAAGCATATCTGCTTCTTGTGCTTTTACATCAGACTTGCTAAAATCTTCAGAAGTTGATTTGATTACTTCCCAAGCCTTTACAGGATCAAGTTTGCTACCTGTGAGATCTACAATTTCATCTTGATTTTTAATCTTCAACGCCTTGAGCGCATCCTTGGTTATATTCTTAGTTTTATACATTGTCTATAATTTATGATCTATGGCATATTGTTGATGGTACAGCGGTTCCAGCGACCAAATAAAATCATTTGCTTCCTCCTGGTCTGCATAGTGAATGGAACACAACTGCGACGTTCCATCGGTTTTAAAACACTCGTAACGGTAACATTGTAGTGGATTATCTTCGTTTGAGATATCTATCGTAGTCCAGCGCAGGATGAGTGTGTTTTTACGCTTTCGCGAAAGCATAATCTGAAAATCTGTACATCGTTCTTTACAAGCTTTATTGATCTCAATCGCTCTGTCCATTATCTTATGAATGACACTTTGTTTTAAGGTTTTCTTATCCATTTGGCTGCAACTGATTTTTATAATTGGTAATGATTTGTGAGACTTCCTTAACTGCCGAATCCATCGAATAACTTTGTTCAAAGACGAATCCTTTTGGGTTTATCGCTTTCGCGAAAGCGGTACCCATACTAGCCGAAATAGTTCCCAAACCAGAAGGAATCGTGAGACCGAAATAGTTGCTCATCGCCACCAAGGATTTAAACCCACGAAACCTGAAATAACGTGGGTCACTACTCATCAATAGCAATTGGTTTTTATCCAGTTTATCCTGAAAACGTTTCACACGCACACAACCCATCGTGACCTGATTATTGAAAGAAGTGCCCAACATCACATTCACTTCAACCGAAACGCCACGCAGTTCCATAAACTCCACAAGCTCTGCACAAGCCAGACCTACATAAAGCAAATCGTTACCCTTTACGTGAGCATTTGCGCCAGCCATAATGTAAAGTTGAAGCGACGGATACGACATCTGTTTATCTTTGAAATAGGCAAACACACTCTTAACCGAAGTGAGCACTTTCTTGTTTCCCAATTCAATATTCATCTGACTTACAGAGGTGTTAAGTGGCGAAGTGGTATTGATAGGAAACTGTTGATACATTCCCATCGCAGCACGCTCAAAAGAAAACACTCCAAGACCACGATCATTATAAGCCATCTTTGGTTTTGGCATTACAAAATCGTTGAGATATTGTAAATAATGTGTGAGTTTCTCTTTAATTTTTGGCTGAATCTCAGCTACCAGAGGCATCCCTAAAAAGATACGATGTTCGTTAAGTTCTTTAATGTCTTTAGGCGTTGGTGTGCCGTACCAATCAGTTCCACTTTGTAGTTGACTATGGGTACTTTCTTCTATAAAATTCCAACGCGACTGATTTGCAGACGAGAGGTTTTTAATCTCATCATCTACAAAAGCATTGAAAACAAAGACACTATCAAATAAAAGATAGTTGTATTTGCCATCAGGACTTTTAAGTGTATGTTGTTTTGGTGCGCTCACGTATGCTCATAAAAGTAAATTTTGAAGTGGTGTGAGTTGCGTAACAGAATGGTACTATGGAACTATTTACGACATTTTAGTACTCAAATAATGAGATATATCCTTCTAATTTTTATCTTTAGAAATTGCTAACTAATAGTGACAACGATGAACCGAATTAAAGCCGTTTTAGAACAAAAAGGAATTAAACAAAAGTGGTTAGCAAAAGAGCTAGGCAAAAGCTATAATATGGTCAATGCCTATGCGCAAAACAGGCAACAACCCAGACTGGAAATTTTGAATGAAATCGCCACTATACTGGATGTTGATGTAAGAGAACTAATAGAGCCAACTAAGAAATAACTATGAATAAACAACAACTTGCTGCAAAAATTTGGGAAAGTGCCAACCAAATGCGATCTAAAATCGAGGCAAATGAATATAAAGATTACATACTGGGCTTTATATTTTATAAATACCTATCTGAAAAACAATTACAGTTTGCCCGTAAAAACGATTTTACTGAGGAAAATATAAAAGCACTAAGTGAGGACGATACAGAGACCGTTAAGTTCATCAAAAAGAGCATCGGCTATTTTCTATCTTATGATAATCTATTTCATACTTGGATAGAAGAAGGTGCAGATTTTAGTGAGGACAACGTAATTACGGCACTATCAGCTTTTAATAGATCCATCAGTCCCAAACATAAAAAACTGTTTGACGGTATTTTCAATACGCTAGAAACTGGTTTAAGTAAACTGGGCGATACCGCTGCAAAACGAACTAAAGCCATACGAGACTTGCTATATCTTATCAAGGATATCCCTATGGATGGTAAGCAAGATTATGATGTGCTCGGTTTTATCTATGAGTATTTGATTGAAAAATTTGCAGCTAATGCAGGTAAAAAGGCAGGAGAATTTTACACACCTCACGAGGTTTCTGTACTGATGTCTGAGATTGTTTCAGACCATCTTAAAGACCGTAAAGAAATACAGATTTATGATTCTTGTAGTGGTTCTGGATCTTTGCTTATCAACATAGGTAGCAGTATCGCAAAGTATATGGATGATAAGGACAATATCAAATATTTTGCCCAAGAACTTAAAAAGAATACGTATAACCTTACCAGAATGAACCTGGTAATGCGTGGCTTAAAGCCTGACAATATTGAGACACGCAATGGTGATACTTTAGAAGACGACTGGCCCTATTTTGATGAAAACGATCCAGTACATAGTTACAACACACTTTATGTAGATGCGGTAGTTTCTAATCCACCCTATTCTCAAAAATGGTCATCGGCAAATAAAGAGTCAGATCCTCGTTACTCGCGTTTTGGGCTAGCACCTAAAACCAAAGCAGATTTTGCATTTTTATTACACGATTTATACCATTTAAAGCCAGATGGTATTATGAATATCGTACTACCTCACGGTGTATTATTCCGTGGTGGTGAAGAAGGCAACATACGTAAACACCTTATTGAAGAAAACCACATAGATGCTATTATCGGTCTACCAGCTGGTGTGTTCTTTGGTACTGGTATTCCCACCATCATAATTGTATTAAGGCAAAAACGAACCAACACAGATGTACTTATCGTAGATGCTTCAAAAGGATTTATAAAAGAAGGTAAAAACAATAAACTACGTGCCAGCGATATAAGGCGTATTGCAGATGTGGTACGTGACCGTAAGGACACACCTAAATTTTCTAAAAAAGTAACGCGAGACACCATACGATTAAACGACTATAACCTAAACATACCACGTTATGTAGATTCATCGCCAGCAGCAGAAAATTGGGATATCTACGCTTCAATGTTTGGCGGTGTTCCTGTAAAAGAAATTGATGCTTTGCAAGAGTATTGGGATGCATTACCAGATTTGCGCACCTCACTTTTTGAAAAAACCACAGCTATAAATGCGCAATTAAAAGTAAACGACATTAAAGAAGGTCTCTATGCGCATTCTAGTGTTTCCGCTTTCGCGAAAGCGTACCAAGAAGCATTTCACAGCTTTGAGTCTTACTTAAATGATAGATTACTAAGCGATCCCACACAAATAGGTATCTCTAAAGAGCAAGTCATTTTAAGCAACGACATCTTTACCAGATTGGACGCTATTGCTTTAATAGATGAATATGAAGCCTACCAATTGCTGGATGATAAATGGCAAACCATAAAAGTAGATCTCGAGATCATACAAACCGAAGGAATCGAAGCCACGCGCATAGTCGATGCTAATATGGTTATTAAGAAAAAGAACGGTAAAGATACTGAGGTACAAGACGGTTGGAAAGGGCGCATTATGCCTTTTGAGTTAGTACAACAACTATATCTAAGTGAAGCATTAGTGGCATTGCAAGAGAAGGAAAACAGACTGGTGCAAATCGCTGCAAGTATAGAAGGCATATTTGAAGACCTTACTGAAGACGACAAAGAAGAAGAAACCGTAAACGAGGCAAAAATAGGCTTTACAAATGCAGCCGTAATTCGCGAGGCAAAACAACTGCGTGCTGCCCTTAAAAAAAATAGTAAGCTGATGTTAGAGCCTTATGAAAAAACAATTATTAAAGTAGACGGTTTACTTACCGAAGAAAAGAAATTAAAGAAAGAAGTAAAAACTGATGCTTTAGCACTGCACCTAAAAACCAAGGACACTATTGAAGCGGTAACAGATTCTCAAATTACCGAGCTACTCCAACACAAGTGGATTAAACCAATTGTAAAATCACTACACAATTTACCAGATAATACAATAGATACGCTTTCGCGAAAGCTACAACACCTTGCCGATAAGTATGCTACGACATACTCTGAGGTCGCCAAAGACATTAAACAAGCCGAAAATAGTCTTGCCGATTTACTGGAAGACTTGACAGGAAACGAGCACGATATGAAGGCAATGAATGAGTTCAAAAACTTACTTAAAACCGAAAATTAAGATGGAAGAAATTAAAAATGTTCCTGAAATTCGGTTTAATGGGTTTAACAGTGAGTGGGAAAGAAAATCACTTTCAATGTTAGCCAATTTAGGTTCAAGTAAGCGAGTGCATCGAGAGGATTATGTGCCAAAAGGAATACCTTTTTTTAGAGGCACTGAAATTTCGAAGCTTGGAGAAAATACGATTAACGAAGATTTACTTTACATTTCTAATAATTTATTTCAAAAATTAAAAAATGAATATGGTGTTCCACAAAAGGGTGACATTTTAATAACAGCTGTGGGAACAATTGGCAACGCTTATTTAATTGAAAAAGACTTTGACTTTTATTTTAAGGATGGAAATTTAATTTGGATAAGTAATATTGAAATCAACAATAAATATTTATCTACTTTTTTGAAAAATGGGATTGGCAAAAAGAGGGTTTTAGAAAGTGCCATTGGCTCTAATCAAAAGGCACTGACGATGGACAAGTTGGGTTTAATTACGATTGATTTCCCAGAGCTAAAAGAGCAAAAAGCAATAGGAACATTTTTCCAAAACCTTGACAATTCCATAAAAAACCACAACACCCAACTCAAAAAACTAACCAACCTTAAAAAAGCAATGCTCATTAAAATGTTTCCGCAGGATGGTGTAAATGTGCCAGAGATACGTTTTAAAGGTTTTGATGGGGAATGGGAGGAAAAATCATTTTCCAATATTATTAATCTGAATAGTGGTCGAGATTATAAGCATTTAGAAAAAGGTGGGATTCCTGTTTATGGTACTGGTGGTTATATGTTAAGCGTAAATGAAGCTTTATCATATGATGAAAATGCAATAGGAATAGGTCGAAAAGGAACGATTGATAAGCCATATATTTTAAAAGCACCTTTTTGGACTGTTGATACTCTATTTTATGCTATTCCTATTGGCAACAATGATTTAGATTTTATTAACTGCCTCTTTCAAAAAACAAATTGGAAACAAAAGGATGAATCTACTGGTGTACCGAGTTTATCAAAAGTCACAATTAATAATACTTGCGTTTCTATACCAAAAGAGAATGAACAAAAAGAGATAGGTAGTTATTTCAGAACCCTTGATAGTTTAATGGAAAACCATAAAGAACAACTCAAAAAACTCAACCAAATCAAAAAAGCCTGCTTGAGTAAGCTTTTTATATCACAAGACTAATCCCGCCAGTATATGACAACAATATTTCATAAAGAAAGTGATTTTGAAGCCGCTTTAATTGAAGCGCTATCGCATAAAGGTTGGGAAAGTGAGGTAATAAAAAACCCAACAGAAAAAGACTTACTAGACAACTGGGCAAGCATCCTTTTTGAGAATAACCGCGATATCGATAGGTTGAACGACCACCCATTAACCAGTGGTGAGATGCAACAAATACTGGAGCAAATTAATGAGCTGCGCACACCATTGCGATTAAATGGCTTTATAAATGGTAAAACGGTAACCATCACACGAGATAATCAAAAGGACACCTTGCATTTTGGCAAAGAAGTAAGTTTAAAAATTTATGACCGTCACGAGATAGCAGCAGGACAAAGCAGGTATCAAATCGTACAACAACCCAGATTTGACAAAAAGAAAGCCATTTTAGGCGACCATCGTGGCGATGTAATGTTGCTTATAAACGGTATGCCACTTATACATATAGAGCTTAAACGCAGTAATGTACCAGTAAGTCAAGCCTATAATCAAATAGAAAAATATGCTAAGGCTGGTAAGTTTTCTGGACTGTTTGCACTGGTGCAAGTATTTGTAGCTATGGAGCCTGCGCAAACCAAATACTTTGCAAATCCTGGTCCAGACGGCAAATTTAATAAAGACTTTTATTTCACTTGGGCAGACTTTAATAACGAGCCTATAAATAATTGGAGTGATATCGCAACCTCTTTACTCTCTATACCAATGGCGCATCAACTTATCGGTTTTTATACCGTACCAGATAGTAGTGATGGCGTACTTAAAGTAATGCGTAGTTATCAGTATTATGCTGCAAATGCCATTAGCGATAAAGTAGCTAAAACCGATTGGAAAAGTAAACAAGCACTTGGTGGTTATGTGTGGCACACTACAGGTTCTGGTAAAACAATGACCAGTTTTAAGAGCGCGCAACTTATAGCCAGCTCTAAAGATGCAGATAAGGTTATTTTCTTAATGGATCGTATTGAATTAGGTACGCAATCCTTAAAAGAATACCGCGCCTTTTCTGATGATGATGAAGACGTGCAAGCTACTGAAAATACAGGTGTATTGATTACCAAACTAAAAAGTGGAGATCCTGCCAATACACTTATCGTGACCTCTATCCAAAAGATGAGCCTCATCAACGAAGAAGAAGGCGCAAACGGAGCAGACATTAAAATAATGAACAGCAAGCGTATTGTTTTTATTATAGATGAAGCGCATCGTAGCACTTTTGGCGATATGTTGATTGTGATTAAGGAAACATTTCCTTGGGCAATTTTCTTTGGTTTTACAGGCACACCTATTGAAAAAGAGAACCAAAAGAAAATGAATACCACGAGTACCGTTTTTGGTAACGAGTTGCACCGCTACACGATTAGAGATGGTATCAGTGATAAAAACGTTTTAGGCTTTGATCCCTATAAAGTCTTAACCTATAAAGACAAAGATTTACGCACTGCTGTAGCGTTAGAAAAAGCAAAAGCACAAACCGTAGAAGAAGCACTTGCAGATACTAAAAAGAAGAAAATCTTCCTAAAGTATATGAATGATGTGGAGATGGCAGGCGCATATACAACTGCTGGAACTTATGAAACTGGTATTGAAGATCACATTCCAGAGTCACAATACGATAGATCACAGCACTATAATTTAGTGATAGAAGATATTTTGGACAACTGGTTGGTTTTGAGCCAGAATAGTAAATTTCACGCCATATTTGCCACCAGTAGTATCCCAATGGCAATAACCTATTATCGTGCGTTAAAAGCGGCTGCGCCACATTTAAAAATAACAGCATTGTTTGATCCTTCTATAGATAATAATGGTGGATCTGAATATAAAGAAGAAGCGCTTGTTGAAATTATCGAAGACTACAACGAGCGTTATGGTCAGGACTTTAAATTGCCCACCTTTGGTAAAATGAAAAAGGACATTGCTTCGAGAATGTCTCATAAACAACCTTATCAACGTATAGAAACAGCGCCCGAAAAACAATTGGACATAATGATTGTGGTAGATCAAATGCTAACAGGTTTTGATAGTAAATGGGTAAACACCTTGTATATGGATAAGCGTATGCAGTATGAAAATATCATACAAGCCTTCTCACGCACAAACCGACTTTTTGGACCAGATAAGCCACACGGTACCATCCGTTATTACCGCAGACCGCATACGATGCATCGTAATATAAATTCGGCAATTAAATTGTATTCTGGAGATAAGGCAATCGGGCTATTTGTGCAGCACTTAGATTTTAATCTTAGTGTAATGAATGCTACCTATTATGAAATAGAAGAGCTGTTTGAAAGCGCAGGTGTTTCCAACTTTGAAAAGCTACCAGATGATTTATCGGAACGTGGTCGTTTTGCTAAGCTATTTAATGAGTTCAATACTTTTATGGAAGCTGCAAGAGTACAAGGCTTTACTTGGAATACATTAGAATATATTTTTGGGAAAGGCAAAGATAGGAAAGTGATTCAACTTGCACTAGACGAAGATACCTACCTGATTCTTGTACTACGTTACAAGGAACTTTTAGGCATAGGTGGCGGTGGTGATTTTAGTTCACCTTATGAAATCAATGGACATCTTACAGAAATAGACACAGGTAAGATTGATGCAGATTATATGAACTCACGTTTTGAGAAGTACCTTAAAAAACTGCAAAGCAAGGATGTAAGTAAAGAAGAGCTGCAGCAAACTTTGAACGAGTTGCACAAATCCTTTGCCAGCTTAACACAGGAGCAGCAGAAGTACGCTAACTTGTTTTTGCACGATGTACAACGCGGTAATGCACAATTAGAAGCAGGCAAAACACTTAAAGATTACATAACTATCTACCAGTATAACGCAAAGAACGATCAGATTAGAAAAGTCGCTACCGTTTTAGGATTAGACGAAGCGCGCTTACGCGAAATGATGGACTCTGGTCGTACAGAGAAGAATATAGATGAGTACGGACGTTTTTCAGATTTAAAAGACACCGTTGATAAAAATAAAGCAAAAGTTTACTTTGAAGAGACTGAAGGTACAGCTATACCAGCGTTTAAGGTAAATGTTAAAGTAGATAAACTGCTACAAAGATTTATTCTGGAAGGTGGGTTTGAAATTTAGAGTAAATGCATAAAATGAGTTATAGTAAAATCAAGGAATAGTTTATGACAGCAGACGGTAAGATTGAAATTATGATTGCCTCATCAGTGTATGGTTATGAAGACCAGATAAACCAAATATGTGGCTTGTTTGAGCAAATGGGCTATCAACCTATAAGTTCACATTATAAAACGATGTTGGTGGATCCAGGACTTTCAAATATGGAGAATTGTTTAAATGCAGTAGAAAGCTGCGATGCTTTCTTTGGTGTTTTGAGGCCGTTTTATGGTTCCGGAGTTATTGAGGAAACATCAATAACTCACGAAGAAATGAAACGCGCCATTGCACTTAAAAAACCGCATTGGTTTATTGCACATCGAGACATTAGAGTTGCGCGTACACTTTTAAAGCAGTATCGATTTAACGATGACAGGTCTAAAAATGAACAATTCACATATTCAAGGACAAACATTTTAGATGATATTCGAGTTATTGATATGTATGAGGATACTATACAGAATGGTGTCCCTATCCCAGAACGTGTAGGTCACTGGACAGATGAGTATTTTGATATAACTGATATTATTAAGGTGATACAAACTCAATTTGCTGACACTGATAGAATTTTACAAATCATTGAAAATATGAAAGCATTATGAGCAATGAAAACTTAAATTATATTGATGACTTGCTGAAAAAAGAGGAATCATCAACTTTAGAATTCAAAAAGTCTGCTACTAAGGAAGTAGTTGCCCAGGTCTTATGCTCTTTCTTAAACAAAGATGGAGGGCAGTTAGTCGTTGGTGTAGAAGACGACGGATACGTTGTAGGTTTTAAAGACGCGCACGTGATCTCAAAACATATTCAGAAATATGTAGTATCCTCAATTGTTCCTGAGCCTGTAGTGTCCGTAGATATTCAAAATTTTAATGATGAGCAAATTGTAGTTTATACGGTATGGAAAGGAACAAGTCAACCCTATATTTATGATGGTAGCGTGTTTATGCGCTTTGGTAATGAAACGAGAAAGTCTTCATCTCAAGAACTTGCCGATATTATTCATAGTTCTTCTTTTGCTGTTCAAAGATGGGAAACAAAACCTGCCATAGAGGTACAAATCGAAGACATTGATTTATTTGAGATTAAAGATTGTATTGAAGATGTAAATAAGACAGGAAGAGAACATAATATTCCAGATGATCCTTTGCAGTTTTTGAGTAAGTATGGACTTTATAAAAATGGCGATTTCACTAATGCCGCAGTTATCCTATTTGGAAATAAGCCAGTTACCTTTTTTCCTCAAGTTAGAGTTCGATTAACCGTTTTTCAGAATACTAAAGAAGATGGAAATTTGCTTTATGATAAAATATTTGATCATAATTTATTTAAGTCAATAAGAAATATAACCGATTTTTTTGATTTGGCTTTTGGAGTATCGAGTTCTTTTAGTAATTCTGATTGGAAAAGATCTGATAAAATTAAATTTCCAAGATTAGCCATTAGAGAAGCACTTTTAAATGCATTTATACATCGCGATTATTCTTCATTTTCCAGTAGTATAGCTATTAACATCTATCCTAATAGACTTGAAATTAATAGTTATGGAAGTTTACCTGAAGGTGTATCTGTAACATCACTTTCAGAAGATCATTTATCTATACCGGTTAATCCAGACATAGCGCATATGTTCTTTTTAAGAAACTGGATAGAGAAAATAGGAATAGGAACAGTAAAGATGATAGCTAATTGTAAAGAACTTGGTTTTAAACCTCCTATTTGGGACGTTCAAGATAATACTGTTTCTGTAGTGTTTCCTGATGTAAGTATTCCTTTTAAAGTAAATGAGGGAATAAATGAGGGAATAAATGAGGGAATAACTTTACTACTTAATGAACCAGTAAATGAGGGAATAAATGAGGGATTAAGTGAGGGGTTAAAAGATTCTTTAATAGAGATACTTAATGTAATAGATACTGAAGAAAGTATAAGAGCATCAAATATTACAGATATTTTAGATAAACCTTATAAAACTATAGAACGACATATCAAACTACTAAGAGATATAGATGCAATAGAATATAAAGGCTCTAAACGAACTGGAGGCTATCAAATCACAGAACATCTTAGAAACTTGATTAAATGACAGAAGAAGAGAAACAAATTTGGACATCAACCATTAAAAATGTTCTCAGAGAAAATGAAGAATGGGATGACAAAAACGCAAGTGAACGCTATCACGTAGTTTTTGAAGACATAAAGATGCCGCCAAAAGTTGTCTTGGCAAGAGTATTTGATCACATTGAAGAAAAATATCCTGAATTAGAGCTCAAATCAGTCGGTGGCGGTGTTCCCACAAATCAATTTTTAGAAGACTTTGGTTTTAAAATAATAGAAGACCTATTATTTAATAATACAGATTCAAAAAAACTAAAAAAGCATATTGATAAGAAGGTAAATAACAGATCATTATTTCAAGACTTTATCAATTTTGGATCTCAAATTTTAAACGACCTAGAGATTGAAGTTTATAAGGTAAGAATGGCTTTAGAAAGTCAAGGTAATCTTTCGGTCATTGTAGGTATGCGTGCTGCGTATTCTTATAACGAAAAAGATAGAGTGTCTCAGATAGGCTTTTTGGTAAGTACATCTTTCAAAGAAAAACATAGCGATAATTACGACTTCGTTTATGAATACCCATATAAAGGCAATCCAGATCAATGCTTTATAAAAATAGCAGTAGATGATTGGAATGAGATAGATAGCAAGCTTTTACAAGAACATAAAATACAGTTCAAGCTTCAATATGACGAGATCAAAAATTCAAAACGAACACAATGGAATGTAGAAGCAAAAACAACAAATAATGCTTATAAGTACATCCTTTTTAAGAATGAAAATATTGAAGATTTTATGACAGATCAAATAACACAAGATTCAGATATGGATTTAGTCCAAGCCTTAAGAGGCAAATACAAAAGAATCTGGCGATGCGCTGACTCCAATAAATGGGATGTTTTGAAAGAATACGATCTGTTGACATTTGACTGGTTAAATAATGATATAGATTACCGATCTATTAATATAAAAAACTTAGAAAGAGGACAACGAGCTATTGAACCTTGGGTTAATCAAATGAGAAGTGGCGATTTAGTATTTATAATGGGTAAAAATCAATACAATGGGATAGCTATTATTGAGTCCAGTTATAAATATCAAGAGAATATTATTGATATGGGTAGCAACGGTGAGAAACCATCCGTAAAGATTTCTTATATACACAAACTCGATCGACCAATCGATCACGGAATGCCATCCCACAACAATCCTACGACATTTGCCTATATCGATAAATATAGGTTTAGCTTAGAAAACACTGTAACGATGCTAGAGCAAAAAGTTCCTGAAGCATACGAAGCACTATTGGATCTGATAAAGAATAGTTCAAATCAAACAGGTAAAAAGAATAAGAATAGTGAAAATAGTTCTGAGGTAATAAACCAAATCCTTTTCGGTCCACCAGGAACAGGGAAAACATATCAGACGATTAGTACGGCGCTTTCTATAATAGATCCAGAATTTTTTAGGACTAATAAAAAGAATAGAGAAGCATTGGTAGCTAAGTTTAAAGAACTCACAATTTCAAATTGGACAGAAACTTCTGGACAAATAGCATTTTGTACTTTTCATCAATCATTTACTTATGAAGATTTTGTAGAAGGTATCAAACCAAAAGTAGTAGATGACAAGGATATCATTTACGAGGTGCAAAAAGGTGTTTTTAAAGCACTATGTGATCGAGCCAGAACTGCAACTAATGACACCTCAGATTTTGATACTGTTATAAGCAAGCTTCAAAATCATATACTTGAAAATGGCGTAGTAACGCTACAAACTAATCGTGGGAATAAGTTTGATGTTAATTATACGGGACAGACTACTTTTAGAATAAAACCTCACGAGTCCACACAAGAAAACCCACAATATCCTGCAGCGATAGATAATATTCGTATGCTATATGAAGGCGCTCCTTTAACAGATGTGTACAATCCTTCTTATGTAAAAGGCATACTGGAACATTTATTTGAAGAATATGGCTTATCTAAATTTGAGGAAGTAAAAGACAATGACAAACCTTATGTAATCATCATTGATGAAATCAATCGAGGAAATGTAGCTGCCATATTTGGAGAGCTCATAACTTTAATAGAAGTAGATAAAAGAGCTGGTGGCAAAGAAGAGTTGAGTGTCATTCTACCGTATTCTAAAAAAGAATTTAAAGTACCAAACAATGTACACATCATAGGAACTATGAACACTGCCGACCGTTCTGTAGAAGCACTAGATAGTGCTTTGAGAAGACGATTTAGTTTCAAAGAAATAATGCCTAAATATGATGTTATTCAAAATCACCTAAAAGAGAAGAACAACTGGAATGATTTAGAAATACATTCTATTTTAGAAAAAATCAATAAGCGGATTACACGATTGGTAGATAGAGATCATCAGATAGGACATTCTTATTTCCTGAACTTTACAGATAGATCAAATCACGGAATTACTCAGAAACTAAAGAGTATTTTTTCAGAAAATATAATCCCTTTACTTCAAGAGTACTTTTTCAATGATTTCAATAAAATAGGTTTGGTTTTAGGGAGAGATTTTTTAAAAGCTGTAGAAAAAGATAAAAACATTTTTGCAGATTTTCCTGAAGGTGATAGTGGTAATTATGAAGACGACATTTTCGAAATCATCGATCCAATTGATATGAAAAACGACCAGTTTCTTGCAGCCATTCAAAAGCTTGTTAATTGATAATAGATAATCATCAATATAAACCATTACAATTTTTTGAATATGACAGAGTCACTTTCAAGGGTAAATGGAGCGATCCTAAGTTTAATAAAACTCACTTTGAGGCTTTTGAGCAATATTACATAGCTAATCCTGACACTTCATTTTTTGAACTTATTCCTAATGGTGTGCGATTCAAACAATATGTTGGTGTAGTTCAGATAGGTAAAACAACTATCGAGGTGCTTCCCAAAGCAGGTAGGCATTCTGAAAAAGATGTATGGCAAGGTGTTTTGTTGGATATGCTTAAAGCCTGCCATTTACTTACTGCGCGTAATACAGGAACTGCCCAACTACGATTAAAGTCTAATTCGCTATTACATCTCTACTTTGAATTATTTTTAAATGAAGTAGAACTGCTTATAAAAAGAGGCCTTATTAAAAAATACAGGCGAGAAAATGCGCAAGCAAAATCATTAAGAGGACCTATTCAGTTTGCAAAACAAATTGCAAATAATACCATTCACAAGGAGCGCTTCTACATTAACGATAGCCTGTACGATAAAGATCATCACATCCATCAAATTTTAAATGAAACAATAAGAGTAATCTCCCATTTTACTGATGAAGCCGTCGTGCGTGACAAACTTAACCGAGTTAAGGCATTATTTCCAGAAACAAAATCACTGAAAGTAGTAAGTTCAGATTTTAAAAAGATTCCGCTTTCGCGAAAGCATATACCATATGAAAAAGCGCTTCTTATATCTGAGTTGATTCTCTTAAACTATCGACCAGATATCAAGTCAGGAAGTCGTGATTTAATTGCTCTGATGTTTGATATGAACAAACTATGGGAAGAATACATACTACAATCATTGAGGCGTGAAGGAAGCGATAGATTTACTATACGAGGTCAAAAGCAAAAAGTTTTTTGGAACAACTCTAAAGTTATCAAACCAGATATCGTAATTGAAACTAAAGATAAAGTCAACACCTATATCGTTGATACTAAATGGAAAGTAGTTAATGATGGTAAACCTGGCGATGACGATTTAAAACAGATGTATGCTTATAATTACAGATGGAATTGTAATCATAGTATGCTTTTATATCCATCTACGACAGACCAAACTAAAGTAAAAGGACAATATTTTAAAGCAGAAGATGGAAAAAGCCATTCCTGTGAATTAGCTTTTGCTCAAGTTTTAGATGGTAAAACATTAAATAAAAATATAGCGAAGGAGATATTACATTCGTTTGAGAATAGTAAAGAATCAATCGAGAATGTTCCATAGATTAATCATCCAATCCGCCTCTTAAACTCAGTTATAAAGGCCTGTTTCATACCACTACTTTTATAAGAATTCAAGAATCCTTCAAGGTTAATTTCGGTCTTGATATGTTCTGCTTTTTCTTTAGTCATTGCAATGAAATAACTGTGTAGAGCATCCTTCAAGGTTTTACCATTAGGCATCTTGCGATAGGTCTTGCCAAACTCATCTTTCATTCCAGTTTCTCGCTTCATTTCAAGCTCGTAGGCACGTTCAAAGTTGAGCATTGTACGAAGTGTCATAATATCTTCCGTATCGTCGTCGCCAGCTTCTTTGCCTTCGTACTTAAGAATCGATTTTCTAATGGTTAAACAAATATCTACGACTGCTGGATAAACGAGCTGTCTTTCTAAGGTTTCATTAAAACCAATGCGGTAAATACAACCGCTAAAACGATCTAATAATGAAGCATCTTGTTTGTTATTTCCAACGTAGTTTCCACTTGCGCCTTTACCAATAACATTACCCGTAGCAATACAGCCAAAGCTTCTATGCTTTTTAATAGGCTCATTATTTCCATTAAAGATGATAGCATCTTCACGCGCACTTTTTGCCAATGCATCATTTAATAATCCAGCAGTATTAGCATCAAGCTTTGGCATTTCGTCAAGGATTAAAACCTTTCCATCACGCCAAGCTTCGATAAGAGCTCCTTCTTTATAACCTGAAATAGTTTGACCACCTTTAATATCAATAGGCGAAGTCCATTGATTACAATTCACAATAGTAAATGGCAATTCCTGTCCATCATTTTCGGCTCGTCCTTTTATGGCGTATGCTATTTTCTCGCCTATGGTCGTTTTTCCTGTTCCGGCACTTCCCACTAAGTATGGATTGTTCCCAACACTTAAATCATCCATAATTTTCATAAACTGTGGAATCTGTTGTACTTCTGGGATATCTAATTTTCTGTTGTTCATTCTTAATTTCTTTTTGCTTTTTTGAAGAGCTTATCGGCAGCTTCGTTGGCTTCTTTTTTGGTTGAGTAGATACCATCGATTACATCTGCATCCATACCACGCCTAAATTTATTCTTGAGTTCTTGCATCGTTGTCGATTGACCATCAAATATGGATTTTCGAGTTCTGTAAAGTGGTGTGTACACGATGTACATTTTGTTAGGATTCACTTTCATCTATTTCAAAGCAATTTGTAGTTGATTAATTAATTCATCGATAGACGCGATTTGAGCGATGGTATCTTCATAGAAAACACGACCTAAATCTTGAGCGGTGTAATACCCAAAAACAAATTCTGCATTCCCATCTTCGTGTAGATTATTCAAAATAAAATAACCCATTGCCTCAATCGCTTCGTGTAATGGCAAGTCTCTTGCTTCTTCAATGATGGTATTAAAATCGTCTTTAATACCTGTCTGAAGAATCGTTGTTTTCCAATCTTGGTAAGGTTCTTCAACATTCTTAAAAATGGGAATGAGCGAATAGTTGTATTTCTCTTTATCGGTTAGAGGTCGATTGTAAATCACTAAACCAAATTCATAATCTGCAGATGGTTCTTCATAACTCACAAAACCAATAGTAGGATTACTTCCTTGGCCATACGCCCGACCTAATTGATACTTAAAATTTCCTTTTTTCTGTTTGGTCTGTGCTTTCCAGTCCGTTTCATTTTCAATTTCCCAATCTTCGAGTTCACGAGCTTTGCCCATATACTGCACTTGAAAAGCATCCAATCGATTTAGAAACGGTTGCAGGTTTTCCAAATGTAATGCGCCAGTCATATCGCCAGCATTTTGCACAAAATCTGGTAATTCGTCTTGTGATTGACCAGATTCTCGTCTTAATAACGAACGTAGTTTTTCGTCAATTACCGCTGGATATAAATCCTTTTTGTCTAAATAGACTTGATAGTAATTATCACTTATTCGCTTTGCGCGAAAACTTAACTTGTGATCTGCAAAGAAGTCATCTAAATCCAATTTGCTAATAATTGGATACGCTTCAGAAACGGGAAGCAATGCCGAATCTGCCTCGCCTTCTTTGCCAAAGTCTCTATGCAATAGGATTCCATTCTTGATGGTTCCTTCTTTGGTATTGTATTTAATCAATTTGTTTTGAGTACCGATCTGACCTGAAGCACCTACGATATTCTCGGTTAGAATGTGTCTGCGTTCACGTTTTGAAGATGCTTTTTTTATAAGTTCATTCCATTCCAAATTTACCATTTGCACATCTGCATCGGTAATGCCACGACTCTCTGTAAATACCTGGCTAATGAAACTCTGCTCGGCAGGCTGTAAACTGTAGGTTAAAATCTTACGGGAATCTGTAACACCAAATTTTAAACTGATATTACTCAACGTATATGGGTTCTTACCAGATTTCCCGACGCTCACACCCAAGAAGATTCCCCAAGATGGTTTAATGGTCGTACCAATAAACGGAACACGAATCACATCGCCAATATTCCACATATTTATATAGCGCAGAATGATGCCTTGAATATTTTCTAAACCAGCAATATAAGTGGTAAGCTGAGAAGTCTTCTGATTGATAAGGGCTTCAAGTTTATTCCAATCCGATAGAATCTTTTCATTCTCTTCTTCGGTTTCTCCGCTACCTCTTTGTGGTAATATTTCACGATCTTCTTTTAGTTTTTCTATGACTTTGAATCGCTTTGCTTTTCGGTCTTCTAACAATTTAGGATACGCTTCGTTGATTTGATCTTCTAACTTTAATCGCACCGGAACTGGTTTTTCGCCATCGAGTGCATCTTGAATACGTTCATCGATATCTTGTTTGGTGAAAGGTCTCTTCAGATTATTGATGATGGTAATATCTCGAACCGTGTCTTTACCAAACGGCGTACGACCGCCTTGACCTTTTTGAAACAGGAAACGCTTTTTTACTTCGGCATCGAGTGGTAAGAATTCAGTTTCCAAGTCATAGGTTCCTTGTTGTTTTTCTAGTTTGATTTGATGGTCGTAACGCTCTAATAAATCATCATACAAAGCATCTTGATCTTCCACTTTTAATAGTCCAGCTCTTCCTGTCAATTGACGAATAGCACCTTCTTTGAAACCATTACGCTCATAAGAAATAAAGCCTCGCTTATCGGTTTTCTTTTGATAGGTAGGATAACCCAATTGTTCCATCATCTCTTGGTTTTCATCTACCCAATTCCACGCAGCGATATCTCCATATTTGTTTAGGAAGTCGGCACTTTTCAGCGTGTCGTCATTCGTCTTTTGTGATCCTGTGGTGTTCGCATCAAGCGATTTTAATTTCGCTTTAAGCATTGTCATTAAACGCTTTTCGGTAGGAATGTCGCTGGTTATATAATAGTACTCTGGCAAGTTCACTTGACCAGTACGATTGATACGACCACGTTTTTGAACTTCGGTATTGATATCCAATTCAAACTGATGCACAATCATTGCACGTTGACGCTGATCTTTAAAATCTTTACTCGCGTGTGCAGAAGATCCTGTACTACCACTTTGATTAATAAGCAGCACATCATAATCGCCACTATTAAACATTCTAAAAGAGCGTTCTGTATTACTTCGAAAAGACTCTACAGCCGCTTCATCATCGGTTAAATCGATACGTTGATTACGACCGGTAACTTCTGCTACTTTAAAGAACATATCCGAATGTCCGCCTAAGTGTTTGGGTTTCTTTTCGGTTTGTAATAAATGAATCAACTCGTCAATGGGCGAAATAGAAAGTCCCGAACTTTCTAATAACATTCGTTTTTTGATGTCGTTGTATTTTTCAATACCATTCTGAGGCAATTCCTCTAACTGAATACGTTCTCTGGTTTTTTCGCCATCAATCGCCACATAATTATAGTTGAAGATTCCGTCAAGTCCTTTTACCAAAGTTCTAACAAAGTCCAGTTGTTCTTTAGGAATGACATCGCCACTTACTAAATTCAAATCTTTCAAGAACGCACCCATTGTGGATTTGAATGCGATGACTACCTTTTTGTCTTCCTTCAGTAATTTGATGGTGTGTGCTACCACATCTTTGACTTTCAAAGCAAATAGCATTTGGTCAATGATATTGAACACACGAGAGAAATATGGCGATTGTTTTACGCCAAGTCCTCTTGGTTTTGAAGACATATGCTCTCCTTGCGCTTTCGCGGAAGCGTGAACATCTGCCAATAATGGCGCAACAAATTCCTGCTCAAAAGCGACCACATCATTCATTAAACTAATGATGCGATTCACACTCTCACGACTCTTACTGCGTTGTGGTTCGGCATCCAGTGTAATATAATCTACATTGATACCTTCGTTGGAACGCTGACGTCTAATGAGCTGACCACTTTCTGAAAGATTTGAAGCTACAATTTCTTGCAGCGCCAATCCGCCACTTGTCATTGAACGCACAAAATTCGAGTCGGTCAATCCTGTTTCAGCGATGGCGGTTTTCTTCGCATAGAAAGGCATCACTTCTGGATATTTGGCGAACGTAGCACTCAAAAAGCAACAGGCTTTAGTTTGCGGTAAGACTTCGCGCATCCAGGTACCGATGATAGAATCGAAACCACCAGCCATATGCGACTCGTCGAGAATGAAGATGAGTTTCTTGTATTTCTTACTTCCGTCGATTCCGTTATTTACCATTTTTTCAATCCACATTCGTTTATATGGATGTGCAGATTGCACCTGAGAATAGGTGGCAAAAATCATATCGTAACCCAATGGTAGATGGTCGAGCGTCAATGGAATTTTAATCGTTGGCATTTTGTCGGGATCTGGTAACTTCTTACCAATCTTTTTATGGTATTCAATAGACTCTGGACTCTCCGTTGGAAATTCTATTTCGTTTGAAATCAAGTCAGCTTGGGCAGAACTACTGAGTGGACTAAATACCACATTACCATCTGCATCTTTAATCTTTGCATTAGTATCTGTATTGACAATAAAAGGTCTAATATTTTCAAAACCTATCGCTTTCAAATCGCGATACATATCGGTAAACAAGTCTGGTTTTTTAGTGAAAAAGACAGGAATATAATCGTTCATAACTGCGTGTCGTATCACCGCAGCAGCCTGCCGACCTTTTCCTATTCCTGTCTGATCTGCTATAATTATGCCTTGCTCATTCTCAAATTGCTTGAGATACAAACCAACCGCATCAACCTGTTCTGCGCCCAATCCACTCCACAATTGTTTGGTAGATTCGTACTTTAATTGGTTACGCACATAATTATCAATATTGCCTTTTGATTTCACAATACTGTTGAGCGACTTCTGAACCTCAAATGCCATATTACGAGGAATAAGCGTATTCATTCGGTATGGAGCTTTTGACTTTGGAACGTATTCCACTAAAGCACTTTCTTGCGTGGCAAGTTTTGCAACTTCTTCGGCATCTTGCTTAAAATCTGCCTGTTCTATTTCTAATTCTTGATTACTCATTCTTATGTTGGGCTAATGCTTCTAAATAGGTTCTTAGTGTAATTTCTGAATACAGCTGAATCGCTTCTTCTTTACCCATTCCGCTTCCATAAAGCAGGGAATCTTGAGGCGCAGTTTCATCCAGTTTATCCCAACTTTCTTTAAGCGTCCAGAGTGCGAGTTGCATCTTGTCTGTATTGGCAAGAAAGTCAGCTATTTCTCCTACCGATTTCCCTTCGGTATAGACCAGCTCCAGATAATCTTCAATAAGAGCAATTGGGTTTTCACCTTTCGCAAAAGCGTGTTCCACCAGTTGATGTAATTGAATGTAAAGCGCTGCTTCGTGATCTTCATAGCGTTCAAAAGGTTTTGTGTTTGTGACCATAAAGAGCTTTGTGCTCGTGTCGTTAGGCATTAATTGATTATTGAAATAAATCATTTTGTACGTGCGGTTTTAAGCTGTTTTATGATGGTATCGATATTTGGTTTGATATGCGATCTGGTTTGCTTCCAGAGGTCTTCAAACGTCTCTACCATATCTTCTAAATGTGGTTGTTCGCTCTTATTTGGTGCTACTCCAGAAGGTTTAGTTTTACGACCACCAATGAGTATTAACATTGTTTTTGTGACAGCACCTTGCTTGTTATAGAGCTTGTAGCTGTTCATATTAATCACATCATCCACTTTGTAATGACGATACAGCCAGTTGAAAAACGGGCGATATTTTGCAAAGAGACCATCGTCGCCAAAATAGACGTGACCCATTATTATGATTGCTGCTTTACCATCATCTTTCATCGTGTAAAGTGCCAATCCAGCCATCAAGTGTTCCAGGCGAATATGGTTTGCTAATCCGCGATGCTTATTAAAGTATTTCTGAATGATGCGTTCTTTATCAAACTTAGAATCATCCCAACTCGCAAAAGGCGGATTAGTTACCACCACATCGTGAACTTTGTGCATCATTTCCGGAAAAGGTTGTGCTGCGTTGTCAGAAGTGATTCTCCCAAAACCTTGGTGTTCCAAAGATTGTTTTCGGCTTTTATCAATCTCGTTTACGTGTGTGATTCTTGGATTTGCTCCAACAAGTAGTAACCCATTTCCAGCACTTGGTTCAAAGATGAACTCGGCTTCATCCATTCCCGTGTATTGTGCCACGATGGCTCCGATAGGACAAGGCGTAGAATATTGTTTGTAGAGCTCTTTGCTGCTGTCAGAATACGCATACGTTGGTTGCACCTTGTTCCAAAATAGCACCATCTTTTTCAGTCGTGTTTCAAATGGGATGGGTTCTCTGTAGAGCATTTTGTACCACAACAACCAACTCAATTCCACCGCTTCCCAAAGTGCGCCCATAGTTGGTGCGTTGGTTTCTTCTCTGAGCTTTTCAATCTTCTTTTTTGATAGGCGTTCCGCTTTCGCGAAAGTGGTATGCATAATAGCAATGACCTTATCTAAATAGTCATTAGGTTCTTGCTTCTTTTCTTTTTTAGGTTTAGGTTCTGGAAGTGATTCTTCGACCTCTAAATCCTTGTTCATATAATCCTGAATGACCAGTTTGGATCTTTCTAATCGACTTATTTCCCATTCAATATCATTGAAAGCTTCTTTGGACTGCTTATCGGTTCTTGGCTTGTTCGTATTAGGGTTGACTAATTCCAATTTTTTTTCAACCAATTCCATTAATAATGAATCCATAATCATAATGCCTTTTGCTAAATCTGCAATAGGTCTAGAATGTTCTACCGCAGACCACCATTGATGCCTGTCATCATAAGCGCCTATTTGAGAAGCTAAAGTTGACACACTTTTATAGCCAGTGTGGACGTTTACATAGGGATAATCTAAATCTGTAGGATAGCCGATTTCTTCAAACGCCTCACGACCGCGACTTTCCCACTCACGAAGTACGGTAGAACGATTGACGCTGATTCCATAATCATTAGGATGCGCCATTTGCGAGAGGCGAAATAAATCTAATCCAGAAGCCTGCTCAATAGTTTCGTCTGTAATGTTGTAGAGTCGCTTAAACTTCATTCTCATAAAGTTGGCGTCACTCAAATTAAGTCCACCAGATTGAAATGGTTCTCCAGCTTTGGTTGGTACTAAAACATTGGGAACGATATGATCGCGATTAAAAATATCTTTTGATAAGGATAGCGTTTTAGGAATCGCTTCTTTCAGATGGAAAAGAGGCAACTCGAGCGATTGATTCAAGCGATTGATTTCCATTAACGCCATTGTGCGAGTTGAAAATGTCAAATCAAAAATCCAATCCTTAAAGTTTTGTAGCGCTTTTAAAAGTTCGTTTTTAAAACGGAGGTCGCTGGATTGTTCCTTCGCATCCTCTAAATCTAAAATGGTGGTGGCTATAATGGTTTCATCTTCTCCTTCAAGTGTGTCTTCTAAAATTACAAGTTTGCTGAGAACTTCATTTAAAATCTCACGAGTAGAAATCTTACGCTCTTTATCAGTTCTGTAACCAGGCTCATTTTCTGTAGCGTCTTCTTCAAGAGTTTCTTCGTTTTCAGTTTTGCTATAATCTATAGGAAGGTCGTTTTCTACTTCCTTAGCAGGCTCGTTTTCTATTTCCGTTTTCTCATCGACTTTAAAACGATTTATGATTTGCCCTTTGTCATATATAATGCGGGCTTTGCGCTTATAGTTTCTTGGAGAGACTTCGACGTTTTGCAAATCGTCTCCATATTTGGTAATGGCATATTGAGTGGCAATTTGCATTGCGACCTTCTTATAGGGATCAAATAACACATACTCATTCTTCTCGGCTTTTTCTTTACCTCGATAGGAAATCGTAACAAAACTGAATTTGCTTTTGTCAATGTTTTCCAAGGAAGGTTGAAACGATGGATACATCGAAACCGTTTTCCAATCGTCGCCACGAGAAAACGCATCTCCTAAGGAAGTAGCAAAACTTTTATAGGCTGGATGTGCGTCTGCATACCAGGTGTTTTTCTTCTTTAAAACCTCGCGAAAGCCCAATTCTAATAGGAAGGTCGAAAACTCTTTGGGTAGGTTTTCACCGAATAGCAATTCAATTGCGTTTTTCTTTTCGTTCTCTGTAATCGTTACCTGCATCTGTATTGGGAATAGGAAAACTCATCGCTATAGGAGGCTCGTTTTCTCTTTGATTTAGGATAAATATAGATTTGAGAGTCGCGTGAATGACCTTACAGAAATGTACTTCGGTACGTCGGGATTATTTTGAAATTACGCTGAAATGGTTAATCGTAGGAAAGGCAAGGGTTCTGAATTTATGGGTGGGATAAATTAGTAAGATTATAGCGGTACTTGATGGAATTCCTTATTAGAAATTGTTGATAAGGGTTGATAAGTCCTAGTGATAAGCTTTTGAGCAAAATTGAATTTTGGCTATTTTTAGAATGAATAATAAACTAGATAGTTATGGGCATTAAAACAGGACCTAAAAGAATCGCAAAATCTACTGGAAAACCAGATAGACGACAAAGAGACAATAAAAGCACACCAGGAAACACTCCTTCCTTAAAACCACATAAGCATAAGAAAGGAGATTAATTCTGTAATCATTAAATGAATGCTTCTTGAGAGTAACTGAGCTTCTTTTGAGTCCAGCTATCTTTAATCCAAACCGATTTGATTGCATTCTTCCCAATTCGGTTAATTAGTGTTTTATCCTTAATTTGGTGGTTAATTATATCCAACCACTCAGGAACCTCACTCGCCACAAATCCATTCTCACCATCACTAATTAGTTTTGAAGTAGGATGGTAAATAGAAGCTACTATTGGAATACCGAAAACGGAAAGCTCCAATAATAATTGGTTGTTTTGGTTTCTGGTAAACAGCCCTTCCTTGGCAGGTAGTAAAACGACATCCAGTTGCAGACTATTCAGTTTTTCAAAATAGTCCAAGAAGGAAACAGAATCGTGTATTTCACAATCTATTTCTTTGAGGATTAAATCTCCTTCCAGAGAAGAATGGGGCTTGCCGAGACATACAAATTGAATTTTCTCTCCAAAAGTTTTTCTCATTTTAAAAAGGACTTCCTTAAGAGATAGCAAATCTTCTTCATTTGGTTTTATTAAGCCTACTCGTAATTTCTCTGAAGTGTTTCTTGTAAGTGGTGGCATTTCTTCATAGCCATATCTGGAGACTAAACTAGGAAGGTATTGCACAAACGTATTTGCGTTTTCTAAACGGTCGTCAATGAATCGCTGCAAGAACTTTTGAAAAGCTTCATTGGCTACAGTCACGATATCCATTAGACCCAAATTATTTTCTAGGCACTTTAGTTTGTCATTAGTTAGCTTTCGCGAAAGCGGAATTGAAACAGGTATTGCAAAATAATTTCTATCTAAGTCCATTACTAATTGAACCGAAGGATTGAGTGTTTTAATGGCTTGCATCAAATAAGTCACATCACTAAAAAGCGCAGGGAAAATGATGTAATCTGCCCAGGTAATTAAACGCTCATCCAGCTGATTAACAAAATCAGAGAATTTCCTTGAGAAGTCATTGGTCTCGATACTAGTAATAATCGCCTTATGCGTATCTGTTTTATTGATTTCTAATGCAGGTGTTATCATTCTATAATAACCTGTCGCATTGAGTTTGGGACTCACATAAAGCAGATGAATTTTATCATCTGCTTCTATATTATATCGCTGGTCAAAAATGTTTTTAGGATTGAGCTTCGCTTGTAATTCTTTGATCGTTCTCATTATGTAGTTTCAAGTGAGTTCTCAATACCTTCATAAAATTTTGCGATGCGCTGTCCGGTTGCTTTGTCATAAATCTCGATGGTACCAGCTAGCGGACCATATTGTTTTATCTTTTTTCTGAAACGTTCCATACCAGTTTCTTTGCTACGTGTTCTTGATAGTTTGTGCTTCCAATCTATTGAATACATTGTTCTTACGTTGCCGTCTTTGAACCAGACAATCATTTTTGTAAATGAATCTTGTCCTAGTTTCCATCCTTTGCTTTGTGCCATTATTTGAAATATTTAATTAGTGAATTAAGTGGGATTTGTTTGATGAACTCTTCATTTTGAAAAGCCCTAACCTGGACTTTATCGTCCTTGAGATGAATCCAAATACGGACGCTTTCTTCATCAATACGATTGGCTTCTGCAAACTCTTTGAGATATTGTTTGATGCTAAAGGCAACTTTATTCTGTACGTTATCCAATTGTGCCAATTGCTCTTCCATAAAGAAATACGTGAGTTCTTCTGTAGGTATGGCACTTACAGGCTTGCTCTGATTATACAGAAATGAGCGTATGATGTGATCTTTTTGGAAAATCCTAATGTAGAGACGATCCTTCGGAATTTGAAGTCTGTGAGAAATGTAGTTGGTGCGATTTGTGATATTTTTCGTAACCATATTTTCGTAGCCGAAAATATCAACCGTCAAATCGGTTAATGCACCTTTGAGTTTTTTGCTCAAAGACGCATCATTTTTTTTAAATGGGTTCATTTTTTAAGTATTAAGTTGTAAATATTTGTGTGTAGAATGATTTAAAACGGAAGCGTGAAAGGTGTTCAACAACTCTGGTTGACCTAATTTGCTGATTCTGGTTTCGCAAGATCTAAATAGCTCAAGACGAGGTTTTTGTTTTGCAGTTTCTTTTTTCTCATTGTTAAGAAAACGACGAATTTGGGCTTGTAAAATCAGTTTTAACCGAACCTCGTATTCTCTTTTCTTCTGTTTTTGGTACCAGATTCTGGTTCCAGTAAAACCTGATGGATTTTTTGGGTCAAAGTATTTGTCTGGGAGCTGGACGTATCGTCTTGTTGGGTCTTTGGCAATGTATTTTTGAACAATTCCTAAGCGACTTACGTAAACTTCGTGGACGTTTTGTAATTGTTTGTCAGAGACAGGCTCGTACCACAGATAAAGCAGTTTCAGCGCGGTTTTCTCTTGACTTTGGGTAAGGTAATGGTCTTTGTAGATGGTATTTCGCGCCAGTTTCCAAAAGGACTTGACGTAAAATGATAGGGAAGCGGAACGAGCCTGATCGACGCCTGAAATTTCGGCGCCAGTTTGATCTGTGGCTCGTGATTTCCGCTCTATTTCCCCTGCATCATTATTTTTTTTTGGGTCTATTTTTCCTGTGTATCCTGTAAAAGTGTTACTAGTAGCGTTGCGTGACTCATAACCGTTTGTGAGTGGTAACGAACTCGCTTTAGTCTTCAACTTATCAACGCCTATTATTATATTATTTATGTAACCATTGTTACTAGTATCTGTATGAGGACAAGTTGTCGTTTTAGAATTTTTAAAAAACTGATTATCAGTAGATTTTGATTTTTCAGTTTGAAGCTCTTTTTTAGGCTTATTAACGGCTTTTACACCACCTATCAACAATATATTTGGGTTGATAAAAAGCTCGTAACCAGAGTTGGAACCGTGCCATATCTTTTTAGTGATGATATTAGCTTCTATGAGACGTTTGAGGTGTCTCTGGATGGTTCTTGTGCTTGCTTTGGCACGTTTTGCCAATTGCACGTTATTAGTCTTTAATGGAGGTAAATTCTGTAAATCTATGGCAGCTATACTATTTGCCTTCAGTAAGGATATAGAATAAATCTTAATGATCTCTTGAGTGGTTAAGATCATTGCCTGTCTTATATGCGAAGAGAGGTTTTTTGTGCTTGCATTATGCTGGTTAACGTAACCTTCTAAAGCATTAAATGCGATTGAGTATTGTATGATGGCCATTGTTTAGACAATAGCCAGTAATCAGCTTTTTGCTGTCTGTACTGGTAATTTGAATGAAGTGCCCGTTTGAGCATCTTAATTTTTAAGCCTCGTTGAATAGTATCTCTGTTCGTTTCTTAATAGAAGATCGCTTTTCTTCTTTTTCTTCTATAAGGTCAAGACACAATTCATAAATAATTTCTACACTACTGGGTCTGATAGATTGTAGTCTAAAAAACTTGGTAATCGTGGGGCGTGATAATTGTGTTTTGCTTTTTATGACGTTCACGGGACTATCATAAAGCTTTTCCATCCTGAGAACCACCTTTTTAATATCTTCTGTTAGGTACATTAATTAAATGTTTAATAAATTAATTGACAACATATTGTAAATAAAATATAAATAAAACATCATTTACACTTTATTTGATGCCAAATATACTTAATATTGCATTTCAATTAACATAATAATCTAAAATAATGTTGTTTTAAAAACAATAAAGTAAATAACGTATTGATAAATAGATAGATATAGATGAAAGAAAATCCCCAGTATGATGAGATAGACCTCAAATTTGTAAATGCAGTAGATGAAGTGATCGCTGTAAATTCTGAGTTAGGCATTAAACCCAACAATGATAGCTCAATCGGCAAAGAGGTATATCCCACTAATAGAAGTATAGTTTCTGCAGTAAGAAGTAGATCGAAGCATATTCCGCATTTAGCGCTCATCAATTTTGCTAAACGTTTTAATATAGATATGAATTATTTTTATAATGAAACACCATTGATGTATCAGCCTCCATCTATCACAAATATTACTGTCAAGGGCAATAGTATTCAAAGCACAGGAAATAATTCAACAAATATTAATGCAGGAAAAGGAAAAATTCAAGGTATTTATACAGCAGAAACTGGATCCACAAATACTCTTGTAGAGGTTGTAGAGGTCAACACAATGATTAATAATTTCATTTCTCAAATAGATGGTGAACGCGTAAAACAATTCTTGACTATAATTTCAAAAATACAAATGGAGAGCAAATCTTCTTCTGATAAATTAGAACGTATTTTAATTGAGAAATCAGAAGAAATAAAGGAAATGCGCATTTCATTTAAAAAAGAGATGAGAGAGTTAAGAGAAGAGCTAAAAGAGACGCGTGATAAACTAGATGTTTCTCTAAAAAGAGAAGTGGATTTATTAAGAGAGCTATTAAATGAAAGGAAATGAGCTTTATTATAGAGCAAAAGGATTCAAAGTCATTAGATGATTTTAGTCCAGAAGAACTTCAGTTGATCAAAATGACAAGAAATCAAAAGTTTCAGTCATTGAGAATCGTAAAACGTAACGGTCGAATTGATATGATTGAAGGTGTCGAACGTATCGAGGACAGAACTAAAATAGTAGACATCCTTAAACAACACGATTATCAGAATATTGAAATTAAACAAAGCGATGGTAGAATCGTCTTGATTAACAGAACAGTAAAAACAAAGGTTAAGTAAACCAATTAAAGCAACTGAGTAGAGTCATCGGAAATACCGAAGCGATGCTACGAGATCATAAGGATCACTATTTCAGATTCAATTGTAACCAATAAGTAATGGAGCGATTGATAAGAAAATTAAGATGTCTAACTCAATTGCAGTAGAAGAAAAACCTACTTTTAAGAAATATGATGCTGAATGGCTTCAAAAGTTTGATGGCTTCGAAGATTATTCAGATAAGAAAGTAGAAGAGACAATAAACCAGTTAGAAGAATTTGCAAAAGTACTTTGTGAGCATCTTCAAAATAGTAGTTAAGCATATGAAAGACCAAACAATATTTGATCAGTTTGCCAAAAAAGGTAAAGGACAAAAATTACGAACAGATGGTAAAGCTGTTATATACACAAGAGTATCTACCAAAGAACAGGCAGAGAACAACGCCAGTTTAGAAACTCAATTAAAGTACTGTAAGGAGCTTGCAAATAAAAAAGGACTTGAGGTAAGTGAGTATTTTGGAGGAACCTATGAGTCAGCTAAAAGTGATGAGCGTAAGGAATTTCAAAAGATGCTTAATTATGTAAAGCGAAGAAGTAACGTAGGCTATATCATTGTCTATTCTTACGATAGGTTTTCAAGGACTGGAGCTAATGGCGCTTACATAAGTGATCAGTTAAAAAGACAAGGTATTGTCACAATATCAGCTACCCAAGAGGTTGATACTTCTACAAGTGCAGGATCATTCCAACAGAACCTTTACTATATGTTTTCTCAGTTTGATAATGAATTGAGAAGAGATAAATCTGTGTCTGGAATGCAAGAGAAACTTCGCAAAGGACATTGGACAGGCGCATATCCGTTTGGCTACACAAATGCCAATCCAGGAAAAGGAAAAACTCCCAAATTTGTTATTACAAAAGAAGGAAGGCTATTGAAGCAGGCTTTCTTGTGGAAAGCAAACAGCAATATGTCTCACGTTGAAATCGCAAATAAATTACAGGAGAAAGGGCTTAAAATAAATGATAAGAGATTGAGCGTTTTATTTAGAAATCCATTCTATTGTGGACTTATAGTTAATAGCCTCATACCAGGAGAAGTTATTGAAGGCAATCATCAGCCTATGATTACTAAAGAGTTATTTCTTAAAATTCATAACCTATTGAATACAGGAACTGAGACCAGAAAATACTGCGTAGATGATGAAAACTTACCTCTGAAAACATTCTTGAAGTCCACAACTTGTGGAACTCCTTACACAGGGTTTATCGTAAAGAAAAAAGGGCTTTACTATTATAAGAATCGTCGTAAGGGAAGTAAGGAGAATAGAAGTGCTAAGAAACTACATCAAGAGTTTTTAGAGCTTTTAGAGACCTACAAGCTAAAGGATAAGAAGTTTGTAGCACCATTAAAGGAAATGGTTTACGACACTTTTGTAAGTATGAATGAAGAAGCCATTAAAGAGACCAAAGAACTATCAAGTGGTATAATCGCTATTGAAATGAAGTTAGATCGTTTAGAAGAGCGCTATGTCTTTGAAGAAATAAATAAGTCTCAATATGATAGATTTAGGACTAAGTTGGTAGCAGAAGTTAATCAAAAAAAGAAAAATTTATCAAAACATAGCTTCGATAGTTCTAACCTTAAGAAGTCGATAAATATTGCATTGAAGTATGCACTTAATCTACCGCTATTATGGAGCTCTGGAGATATTGAAGTCAAAAGAAAACTTCAATATATGGTCTTTCCTGATGGTTTAGGGTATGACTTCCAAAACAAGAGAGTTCAAACTTTTAGAGTGAACTCAATTTTTGCTCAAATAGCCTGTTTATCAGATACATTAGAGGGAAATAAAAAAGGGAACTTTCAAAATAATATTGAAAATTCCCGTTTAGTGACCTCGACAAGATTCAAACTTGTAACCTCTTGAGCCGTAATCAAGTGCGCTATTCAGTTGCGCCACGAGGCCGAATTCCAAAACAAAACGCTTATTGTTTCGGGGTGCAAATATATAAAAATCTTATATATCTATCCTACCAAAATTTAAAAAAATTTTAGCATTTGTTAGTATTTTCTTGGGAACGATTTAAAAATGTAAGAACTAACTTTATAAAAAACCAAAATCATGATAGACAAACAACAAGATCTTCCTAAATTTATTAAGGATACAGACAACCAAAAAGAAGAAAATTACATTCTTCAGGATAATAAAAAAACTAAATTTGGAGCAACTTTTATTATCATAATAGTAGCAGTACTAATTTTAGCAGTAGTTGCAAGTTCAATGTTTATTACTTGGGAATAGTTTAAACTATTTCTGCACTTAAACCTGCATCTAAAAGCATACTGCAGCGCGGTTTTAACTCGTCTAAAGGACCAGTTTTTACCGTGCATTTACCTTTGTAGTGCACTATTATTGAACATTGCTCTGCTTGCTCTGGCGTATGGTCACAGGCGTACATAAGTGTATTTATTACGTGATCAAAAGTATTAACCTCGTCATTAAACAACACAATTTGATTATTGAGCAATTCCTGTTCTAGGACATCTACCTCTTCTTTATATTTTTCCTCAGTACTCATAATATCTACTCTTTCTTTATAAAATGGGCGGCAACCCAATTGTTCTTCTCTTTATTTTCAACGAATTCTAAATTCAAATTATTGCAACATTCAGTTATCAATGGCAAATCTTCTAAGTAAAAACCACTTAAAAACAATGAGGCATTTACTTTCATTGCATTAGCATATACATGCATATCATTTAATAGAATATTTCTATTTATGTTCGCAATAATAGTATCATACTTAGTAACTTCTGAAATAGTACTAGCATCACCAAGTGCTATATTTATATAACTGCAGTTATTGCGGGCTACATTTTCTTTACTATTCTCAACACACCACTCATCAATATCAATAGCATCAATAGTCGTTGCTCCTCGCATACTTGCTAAAATTGCAAGTACTGATGTTCCACAACCCATATCTAAAACCGTTTGATCTTTTAAGTCAGTCTCTAATAGAAACTTTAAAATCATATAAGTGGTCTCGTGATGACCTGTCCCAAAACTCATCTTTGGTTCAATCACAATTTCATAAGGCACATTATACTCTTTATGAAATGGTGCTCTAACTGCACATTGATCACTCACCACAATAGGATCAAAATTTTTCTCCCATTCAGAATTCCAATTAACTTGAGCGATATCTCTTTGCCCATATGTTATTTCAAATTCATCAGATTCTAGAATGAATATATCAGATAAAATATCCTCACGCCATTCCTCTTTTTGAATATATGCTTGAACGCCATCTTCATTTTCCACAAAGCTTTCAAACCCTGCAGCACCTAACTCGGCTATTAAAATTTCAGTACCAGGTTGTAATGGCGAAATCTTAAAATCGTATTCTATATATACTTGACTCATAATTATTTACCTGACACTTTAATAGGTCGCAAAATTATTGCTAACTAACCTAAATAGATATTATTTTATAAAACTTTAACTTTTAAGCAAACGCATTTACAATAGCCATAAAATCATCGGCTTTTAATGCAGCACCACCTATCAAACCACCATCAACATCTTCTTTACTGAAAATTTCAGCAGCATTACCTGGCTTAACACTTCCTCCGTAAAGAATCGACACTTTTTCTGCTACATCGTTACCAAAGGCGTCTGAAACAAGATTTCTAACAAATTTATGCATTTCCTGTGCTTGCTCTGGGCTAGCTGTTTCACCTGTTCCAATAGCCCAAACCGGCTCATATGCCAACACTATTGAATCCCAATTTGCAGCTTTAATATGAAACAATCCTTCTTGTAATTGTTCTTTCACAATATTAAAATGATTGTCGTTTTTACGCTCTTCTAACTCTTCTCCAAAACAGAAAATAGCTGTCATATCATTCTCTAAAGCTGTATCAACTTTAGCTGCAAGTATTTCGTTAGTTTCCCAAAACATTGCTCTACGCTCGCTGTGTCCTAAAATAACCGTAGTGACTCCCACGCTTTTTAACATAGTTGCAGACACCTCACCTGTAAATGCTCCTGAAGTTGCTTGATGCATATTTTGAGCAGCCACCGCAATTGGGTAAGTTCTTAAAGACTCGAAAGCATTGTACAAATTAGTAAAAGCAGGTGCAACAATAACCGCCACATCTTCAGGAATTACTTGAGTTTTCAACCCCGAAAGCAACTCCATAGTTTTGTCTAATCCATTATTCATTTTCCAGTTTCCGGCTACAATTTGTTTTCTCATGTCGTAAAATTTACGCTTAATATTAATTATTATTTTTCTGAAATAGCACTCAACTCAAGCGCTTTTCGTAGTCTAAAGTCGTTGGCCTCTATTGCTCTATAAACAACAATTTTACCCAAAGAATCCACCATTATATATCGTGGAATCCAATCTAAATCTATTGCGTCACAAAAGGGGCTTTTCCATCCAGCAGAAACAAAATAATGCTCCCCTTCTATACTGTATTTTTTAATTCCTCTTTTCCAACTTTCTTTTGTTTTATCGAGTGATAAAAATACAAATACTGCATCTTTAAATTCCTCTTGCAATGCTTTAACTTTTGGCATCCCAACAATACAATCCCGACACCATGAAGCCCAAAGATCAATTAATATTGTTTCCCCTTTGTGCGCTTCTAATATTGATGAAAACACTACCTGTTTATCTTCCTGCGATATAAAAACATCATTTAAAGCTTCCTTCGGAAATACTACAAGATCTTGGCCTTGCGAACAACTTGTAAAAATGATTGCACAGAATAACAGAATATATCTCATATTATTTAAGCCTTTTTAAATTACGCTCTAATTTTAGGATCAAGCCATCCATAGAGTATATCTACAAATATATTGATTAGTATAAAGAGGGAGGCTATTACAATTACAGTCCCCATTATTACTGGTAAATCACTTTTATTTAATGCGTCTACTATTTCTTTTCCAATTCCGTTCCAACCAAAAATAAATTCTACAAACACAGCACCAGCTAACATTGAAGCAAACCATCCTGAAATTGCTGTTACCACTGGATTTAAAGCATTTTTGAGAGCGTGTCTTCTAATAATGGTACTCATAGATAACCCCTTTGCTTTCGCTGTACGAATATAATCCTGACTCAATACTTCAAGTAAAGAATTTCGCATCAATTGACTTACTACTGCAAGGGGACGAATTCCTAATACTACTGCAGGCAATATTAAGTTTTTCCACTGTATATATTTTCCGTTTCCAAAATCGTCTACTTCATATAAACTACCAGTCATATTCAAACCTGTGTATTCGTGCAATAGGAATCCGAAAAACCAAGCAAACAGAATGGCACTAAAGAATGATGGAACACTCATCCCAAAAGTGCTTATTAGTTGGATTAATTTATCGAGCCAACCATCTTTGTCCACAACTGAAATAACACCTAAAAAAACACCTAAAAACATTGCAATCACTATAGACGAGATCGCTAATATAAATGTATTAGGTAGTGTTTCGGAAATTACAGCACTTACTTTCTTTCCGCTTTTTTGAAATGATTCTCTTAAATATGGGAATTTTATAACAGTTGTCACATTTCCGAAGGAAAATAAAGGTATTGCTGAATATTTTTGCTCTTTTAAATAAGTATAATCTTCTGGGTTTGTGCTATGAAATGAGATAGGCGATAAATCGTTTACGTAAAGTACATATTGATCCCAAAGTGGTTTGTCTAAACCGTACTTTTTTTCAACCGCAGCAACTTGTTCAGCATTTTGATTTTGCCCTAACATATCTTTTGCAGGATCTGCGTTTAGCACCATAAACAACATAAAAATAACCGTAACTACTCCAAAAAGTGTTAAAAGCGCATAGCCTATTTTTTGAAGTATATACCTAACCATCGGTTACTGCTTAACTTGATCTATCGTTAGCACTTTATATTCAAAGTCGTCGCCAAAAAGAAGCTTCGCGTATTCTTCAATAGTTTGGTCATAGCCAGCTTCAACACGACGCTTGTTAACATTTTCTGGATCTTCAATAGGCCAAATAAATTCATCTCCATTAATTGTGGATCCTTGAGTTCCATAAATTTGTGGTTTATCCTGCCCCATCAAATAACGATCTTCCATCATCGCAACAAGTCTGAATGGAATTTCACCTTCTTTTCCAGCTTTTTTAATCATAGGAAGATACTTTTCTATTTGGTCTGGGTTGTGTTGTAACACATACCAAGCTGCTGTATTGGTTGGTTCACCAACAATAGATTTTCCTGGATAACCTTTAGCATCAAAATAATCTGCAACAAATTTCAAATTAGTTGCATCAATTACTTCTTGCATACGCCATAAACTGTCGATGTTTTCAGTTCCATCTTGCATCATTTTACGATATTTCTGATCTAAAACAGCTATACTATCTAATCGTTTTTTAAGCTCAAAGTCCATTGATGGAATTGCTCCCTCTTGTTCATTTAATTGAAGTTTATCAGCGTCATTAAAATGAAGTTTTTGAGTAATAGTACCTTTTTGAAGTTCAATAATACCTGGATTACTTCTTACAATAGTTTTTAATGTAGTCATGTCACAGAAATAGAAATCAAAATTAAGATGGTATTTCTCTGTTAATTTTTCAGTTTCTTCAGTAGATGAAGCTGACATACCAATAACCTTATACCCTAGCTTTAAGGCTTTATCAGTTGCTATTTTCAAAGGTATAAACCCGTCATTTTCAGCATTGTCAAGGTTGTAAGCCATAACCACTATTAGGTTTTCTGTGCTTAAAAAATCTTCCGTGAAATCATTTCCATCTCGTTCAATACTAAAATCGTGCACTGGTGGCTCATAAGCTTCTTGAATTACTTCAGTTGTAGCACTTAAAAGTTCTCCTTCAATTCCTGGATCTTCTCCTAAATTGACTACAACTTTTTCTTCACCATTAACATTATATACCCACGTATATTCATAAATAGGCTTAGGTGCGTCTGGAGGAGTTTCCATTCCTTCTTTAATATTTTTACCTATAGCATAAGCTCTAAAATCTACTATTGGCAAATGCATTAATACATGGTAACCTAACCAAAGACAAAGAATAAACGATATAAATACAATAAAACTACGTGAGAATTTCGTGAAAAACGGCTGTATGTATTTTTGTCCATAGAACAAAAACAAAATTAACACTAGCAATACTACATCCTTCGTAAAAGACTCCCAAGGTGTTAGTTTTAAAGCATCTCCAAAACATCCACAATCTGTAACTTTATTGAAATACGCAGAGTAAAAAGTAAGAAATGTAAACCCTACGATAAGTACTAATAAACTCCACAGTGTAAACTTTTTAGCGTAACCTACAATCAACATTACACCTAACAATACTTCAAAAATAACTACTGCTACAGCAATTAATAATGCAAAAGGGACTAAAAACTCTAGATTTAAAACCTCTGGAGCAAAGTAATCACCTAACTTAAATGAAAATCCTACTGGATCATTTAGCTTGATTAAACCACTAATTATAAATAAAACTCCAACAAAAATTCTGGCTACTCCTACAAGTATTTTCATAATGTATTTTTAATATTTGTTTTCCTTAAGCTGCTTTTAAATGAATAAGTGCAAACACTGCATAGTTTATCATATCCTGATAATTAGCATCTATCCCTTCACTTACTAATGTTTTACCTT
The DNA here is from genome assembly GCF_008974325.1 of Patiriisocius marinus. Taxonomy (GTDB): domain Bacteria; phylum Bacteroidota; class Bacteroidia; order Flavobacteriales; family Flavobacteriaceae; genus Patiriisocius; species Patiriisocius marinus. The sequence goes on from NZ_BKCG01000004.1 coordinate 52,201, forward strand.
GATTGTCTTCAATTTGCTTTACTCTAAGTAATTTCTGTAAAATCAAATCGGTTAAGCTACTCACTCTCATATCTCTCCAAGCTTCACCATAATCGTGATTCTTATCGAGCATTAATTGCTTTGTAATAGCAACTTTTTCATCATAAGCTTGGGTTGCTTGCTCTAAAGTTAAATCTGGCTGTTCCACAACACCAAGTTCTAATTGCACTAATGCCATTATTGAATAATTAATTATCCCAATAAATTCTGAAACTTGACCTTCATCAACTCGTTGCTCTTTGTTTTGCTGTAAACCCCTTATTCTTTGTGCTTTTATAAATATTTGATCTGTCAATGACGGCAATCTCAATATACGCCACGCACTTCCATAATCCTTCATTTTATTAATAAACAATGATCTACACATTTCAATTACATCATTATATTGTTTAGAAGTATCTGCCATAATATCGCTAAGTTTTCCGTAAATTTCGGGTAAATTAATCACATTTAAAAATTGCGCACAATCAACTGTAAAGGTACATTAATTGACCTCTCTTCACCAACCGTGATGGGGATAATAAATGTTACGCCGGATAGCTTTTACGATGGTGGACAAACCACAAATATTGAGGACATAACTAGCCAGGCAAGTAAAATGCTTCTAGCTGGAGCTCAATTTCTAGATATAGGAGGCTATAGCTCACGCCCAAATGCAAAGGATATTAGCGAAGCCGAAGAACTTGAAAGAGTGATTCCAGCAATTGAAGCAATCGTCCATAAATTCCCTGAAGCAATTATTTCCATTGACACTTTTAGAAGCGCTGTTGCTAAAAAAGCAATTGATGCTGGTGCGGCTATAATTAATGATATTAGCGCAGGTTTACTTGATTCTGAAATGCTACAGACCGTTGCCCGTTTGCAAGTTCCATACATAATGATGCATATGAAAGGAACACCGCAAACAATGAAAGAACTTTGCAGTTATGACAATATAACTAAAGAAGTAATCTTCTATTTTTCAGAACGAGTTGCTGAAGCTCGAAAACTTGGTATAAACGATATAATAATTGATCCAGGTTTTGGATTTACTAAAACTGCTCAACAGAGTTTCGAATTATTAAACAATCTCGAATTATTGAGCGCTCTTGATGTTCCAATTTTAGCTGGAGTTTCAAGAAAAAGTATGATTTATAAAACATTGAACGTTTCGGCTAAAGATGCACTCAACGGAACCTCAGCCTTGCATATGGTTGCTTTAGAAAAAGGAACATCAATCTTAAGAGTCCACGATGTTGCAGAAGCAGCTGAATGTATCACACTTTTTAAGCATCTTAAAAAAACAGCTTTCTAATAAATATTTTACATTTACATAAAAACAGACCTTAAGTGGATTTAATTGAATTTACAGATTTCAGAATAATAGATGCCATCGATATTTTACTCGTTGCAGCACTACTCTATTACTTATACCGACTTGTTAAGGGAACTGTTGCCATTAATATTTTTATCGGAATCGTGATCATTTATGGAATTTGGCGTCTAACCGAATTACTTGAAATGGAACTGATGAGTAAAATTTTAGGAGGCTTTCTAGGAGTTGGAATGTTTGCTTTAATTGTCGTATTTCAGCAAGAAATAAGAAAATTCCTATTAATGGTTGGATCCACTAATTTTAATGCTAAACGAATTTTTAGACAGTTTAAAACTATCTCTAGAGATACGGTGGCAACAACTAATATTGCCCCAATAATAAAGGCTTGTAAAAAAATGGCCGATACAAATACAGGTGCTTTAATTGTTATTAAACGTAACAATAGCTTAGACTTTGTAAAATCGAGTGGTGATGAAATGAACCTCGAAGTAAACCAACCTATTATAGAAAGTATTTTTTATAAAAATAGCCCATTACACGATGGTGCTATGTTAATTGAAGAAAATAAAGTAACTGCAACTAGGGTAATCCTACCTGTTTCAAATGATAGAAATATTCCATTACGTTTTGGACTTCGACACCGTGCTGCTGTAGGAGTAACAGAAAAAAGTGACGCTGTTTGTTTAGTTGTTAGTGAAGAAAACGGACAAATATCCTACTTAAAAGATGGCGATTTTGTGCTTTACGACACCCTGGAAGAACTCACCCAAATTATACACAAAGACTTAAGTTAAGCCTAAAATATGAATTGTAAAAATTGCAAAAGGGCTTTAAGTCTTGAAGATAAATATTGTAACGAATGTGGTGCAAAAGTGATCAATCACAGACTAACTTTAAAACATTTTTTCTCTGAAACGGTAGAGAATATGTTTAGTATTGACACTAACAAACCACTTAGAACTGTAGTTGACTTAATATTAAAACCAGCTAAAGTAATTGGTGGTTATATAGATGGAGTTAGAAAAAAATATTTAAATCCATTCGCATTTTTCACCTTGGCTATTACGCTTTCAGGTTTGTATTACTATCTAATAAATAATGTTTTCTCTGAACTTTTAGAAGGAACGATGAACTTTGGCAAAGTACAAACAGAAGGTGAGAAGGAGATGACAAAAAACATGTTTGATACCATATTTGAATATCAAACATTCATATTTTTCTTATCTATCCCATTACTAGCTTTGATATCAAGACTCGTTTTTTTAAAAAATAAAAAATACAATTACACAGAGCACCTTATTATAAATTTATACGCATATTCATTAACTTCAATTATTATGGTATTGTTTTATTTAGCAACCTTATGGAACGTTAATTTATATATTGCGGCAAACCTTTTTGGAATGCTATTTCTATTTAGTTATTACTTGTATGCACTACAGCAACTGTATCAACTTAATGTATCGCAAACAATCTTGAAATTTGTGCTGTTTGGTTTTATATTTTTATTAATACTTATAATAGTAAACGTAATTTTAATTGCAGGCGGCGCATATGATGACCTATTTGAACAAATAAATAAACAAGCTGAACTTCAAAAATCAACTTCCTATATAGCTTCTTCTGTCATAAACTGGACTTCGTAAAGATTACGATAGTATCCATTTTCGCGTTTAAGCAACTCGGCATGAGTACCGGTTTCCACTATTTTACCAGCATCCATTACAAGTATTTTATCTGCTTTTTTAATGGTTGCTAATCTGTGTGCAATAACAATTGATGTTCGACCTTTCGTTATTTTCTCTGTAGCAGTTTGTATCATCTCCTCTGAATAGGTATCTACAGATGATGTTGCTTCATCTAGAATCAAAATACCTGGCTTGCTTACATAAGCTCTTAAAAATGCTATTAATTGGCGCTGTCCTGAAGACAACATTGCACCCCGTTCTTTTACATTATAGGAGAAGCCTCCCGGAAGTGTGTCAATAAATTTTGCAACTCCTATTTCGTGTGCTGCAGCTCTCACTGTTTCTTCCGTGATATCGGGATTATTAAGTGTAATATTATTTAAAATAGTATCTGCAAATAAAAATACATCTTGTAAAACAACAGCAATCTGGGATCTTAAGGAATTGAGTGTATATTTTTTTATTGACACTCCATCAATTAAAATCTCTCCACTATTAATTTCGTAGAATCTATTTAATAAGTTGATAATAGTAGATTTCCCAGCACCTGTTGAACCAACAATAGCAACCGTTTCTCCAGATTTAACTGAAAAGGATATATCGTTAATCACCTCTTCGTTTTCAACGTATCCAAAACGTACATTTTTAAACTCAATCGCTCCTTTTGTCTGAGACATTTCAACCGTACCTTCATTTACAATGTGAGATTTAGTATCTAAAATTGCAAATACACGGTTAGCTGCAACCATACCCATTTGTAGTGTATTAAACTTATCAGCTATTTGACGAAGAGGTCTAAACAACATTTGAGCTAACTCTATAAATGCTACAATTAAACCTAAAGTAATGATTCCATTTTCTGCAGCATTTAAACCACCAAACCATACTAATAAACCAATAGCAACAGAAGACGCCATTTCTGCAATAGGAAAAAAGATAGAGTTATACCATACTGTTTTCACCCATGCCTTTTTATGCTTTTCATTTATTTTTTCAAAGGCCTTGTATTCAGTTTCTTCACGTGCAAAAATCTGCACTATTTTCATCCCTGTTAATCTCTCTTGAACAAAGCCATTTAAATTAGCTACTTGATTTCTTACTTCTTCAAAGGCCACTTTCATCGCTCGTTGAAAAACTCGAGTTGCATATAAAATTACAGGTAATATAGCAAAAACGATTAGTGATAATCGCCAACTTTGATATAACATAAAACCTGCGATAGCGCCCATTTTAAGTAAATCTGCAAGAATCATAAATAGTCCTTGGCTAAAAATACTAGAGATAGTTTCAATATCATTTACTGCTCTAGTTGTCAATCTACCCACAGCACTTTTGTCATAATACTGCATTTTAAAACTAGTCATCAATCTAAATAACGATACTCGTAAATCCTTTATTACACTTTGCCCAAGCCAGTTTGCATAGAAAATAAAAGCAAACTGAAACAATACTTCAAGCACTAAAACCCCTAACATTATAGAGATAAAATAAACAAGTAAATTACTATCCTGTGGCACTATAGACTCATCTATAGTACGTTGTAAAAAATAAGGTCGTAGTATTGCGAGAATAGACATTGCAACTGCTGCAAAAGCCACAAAAAAGAAAACTAAACGATACGCGTTTGTAAACGCTAATAAGCGCTTAAAAAGTTTAAAATCAAAAGCTTTTCCAGATTGGGCCATAGTTTTATTCTGAAATTTTAATGTTTAAATATTGTTTTAGGATATCCTACTTTGGTAAGATACAAACCTTTCGCTGGCGCCGAAGCTCCCGCATTACTCCTATTTTTACTAGCAAGAATCTCTTTTAATCCTTCAATGGTTGTCACCCCATATCCTACATCTAATAAGGTACCCACAATGGCTCTCACCATATTTCGTAAAAACCTATTTGCCTCTATGGTAAAGATAAGCATATCGCCTTCACTGCTCCAATGTGCCTTTTTAATATCACATAAATACGTTTTCACATCTGAATTTGATCTTGAAAAGCATTGAAAATCTTCGTATTCTAAAAGTAAAGATGCCGCTTCATTCATTTTTTCTAAGTTTGGCATAGTATTAATTTGATGTGCCAATCCTTCTAAAAAAACACTTTTTTTAACCGAAATATGATATTCATATTCCCTAGAAATAGCGTGAAATCTAGCGTGCGAATCTTGATGAACCTCCCTAATTGCTGATATTAAAATATCCTTTGGCAGCATGGAGTTTAATCGATAGATTAATTTATCAACATCTAAAATTTCGGCTAAATCTACATGCACTACTAATTGTTTCGCGTGTACACCAGCGTCAGTTCGTCCTGCACCCATCACCTTAATTTCGGTGCGCATTAATGTTGATAGCGTTGTTTCTAAAACCTCTTGAACGCTTAAACTATTAGGTTGCTTTTGCCAACCACAATATGCGCCTCCGTTGTAAGATATGTCTAAAAAGTACCGTTTCATAATGAAGTTTTCAAAGTTACGACTTCGAGCGATTATAATCCATCTCTACTATCATAAAGAATGATTTAAGAGTTAAATAGATTCTTATCATTAGCGTACTTTTGCATTCAAATAACATTTCATTTGAAAAAAATACTTCTCCTTAGCGATACTCACAGTCATATTGACGAAACCATTATTAAACATGTTAAGCAAGCTGACGAGGTTTGGCACGCTGGAGATATTGGTGATTTAAAAGTAACTGATGCTATTGAAGCATTAAAACCTTTGAGAGCCGTCTATGGTAATATTGATGATGCAAAAGCTCGTGCTACATTTCCGTTAGACCTTAAGTTTAATTGTGAAGATGTTTCGGTATATATTACTCACATAGGCGGATATCCTGGAAAATATAATCAACGCATTCGTGAAGATATTTATGCAAATACCCCTAAGTTATTTATTTGTGGTCATTCTCATATATTAAAAGTTATGCCTGATAAAAAAACTGGACTTCTACATATGAATCCTGGTGCTATTGGCTTGCACGGTTTTCATAAAGTAAGAACTATGCTACGTTTTGAAATCGATGGTTCAAAAATTCAAAATCTTGAAGTAATTGAATTAAGCCGATAAAAAAAGGCGCTTTCTATTAATAGATAGCGCCTTTAGTTAATTATTAAAATTTCAGAATTACTTAACCGTCAATTTTTTAGTTGTTTGACCGTTATCAGTAGTAATCTTCACCAAATAAGCACCTTGTATTAAGCTGCTTACATCAAAAGTATTTTGATTAGTTTCTAGTACTTTTTGACCTAACATATTAAATACCTCAATAGTACTTATTGTAGCGTTGATTGATACAATAGTTGAAGCTGGATTAGGCGATAAATTTATTTTAGTGATATCGTTAGTTGTAATCCCTAAGACTTCAGTTACCACTACATCAAACGTGCAATCTACTTCATTTCCTGCAGTGTCAGTGACCGTAATTATTACTGTTGTTGTTCCTGCACCCACCATCATTCCAGCTGCTGGAGACTGTGTAATTACTGAGACAGCACAGTTATCAGTTGCAATGACATCACCGCTATAATCCGGTAACGTAAACATTTCACCTGTTGGAACGTCAACTAATTGGTCATCTGGACAAGCTACATCTGGAGCTTCCGTGTCATTCACAACTACATCAAATGAGCACATAGATACATTTCCAGCGGCATCAGATACTTCATAAGTTACGGTTGTTGTTCCTACAGGAAATTCTTCTCCACTTGCTAATCCATCAACAAGTTGAACATTAAAACCTCCAGATTCATAAATGATAGTTCCATTAAAGTTACGTGGAGAAAAGTTTGTCCCAAAAGGATATCCACCTCCGCTACCTTCAAGTATTTCAAGATCTGCATTTGAAACTAAAACATCTCCAGCAACACCTCCATTTGTATAGGCTACTGTTGCTCCCGTTGAAGTTACGTAGAATGCGTACGTTTGTCCAGCTGTTAACATTAAATCTAATGATAAATCTAAAGGTGTTGGAGTGTTAGCTCCCAGACTAACTACACCTGTAGCACTACCTATCAATGTCCAATCTGCAGCATTTGTTTCTGAACCTAAGTAAGTTCCTGTTTTATAATAAACCTCAAAATCTCCAGTTGGATCAACTAGGTTTACATCAAATGACTGAACAGTCATATCATTCAATATATTAACATCGAACATATTTCCATCAAACGTATTCCCACCGTCAAATAACGTTGTTAAAGACCCTTGTACAGATGTTGGCTCTGGGCAATTATCAGTAACGATGGGAGCATCATATGTTACAATTGCACCACAAACACCTGTGTCATTATCCATTGTAATAGGGTCAGGACAAGCAATAACAGGAGCCTCAGCATCAGCAACAGTTATCGTAAATGTACATAAGCTTTCATTTCCTGCAGCATCAATTGCTGTGTATGAAACTTCTGTATCACCCACTGGAAATAATGTACCGCTTAATGGCCCTCCTGTTTGAGTAACTGTAGGGTTTGGATCTGTATCATCAGTTGCTGTAGCATCCATAAATGTAACTATAGCACCACAAACTCCAGCGTCATTATCTTGCACAATAGGACTTGGACAAGTAACTACTGGTGGAGTATCATCAACTACTGCCGTTCCTGTAATTGAAAAACTGTCTACTGCAAAATCCTCATCACCAGAATTTACTGAAATTGTCATTCTTAAATCTAAGGCTGAACCTACTCCTACTATAGCTTTTGTGAAGGTAGCTGCAGCATCTCCTAAGTTTGCTCCATCACCTATTCCATCAAAATCTGTATCTTCTTTAAAAAACCCGTTATTAGTAGTGCTAGAAAAATCTCCTCCAACAAAAGATAGTAAGTTTTGGTATCCACCACCATCAATTTGATATTCAATCAATAAGAAATCTGCTTGATCAATATCTCCTGGAGCATCAAAAGCTTCGGCGAATTGACCACTAAACATTAATGAACCAAATCCATCGATTGCAACTCCAGTCCATTCTATCGAAATAGGTAAAGTTGCTCCTTCACCGTCAAGATCCATTCCTGTTAAAAACCCTCCACTGAAACCTGTATATGGCTTAATAAATGTAGGAACGGGCTCACCATTGTAATCATCAACTCCACCAGAAAGTCCAAAGAAATCACCAAATCCATCTGAGAAAAAGGGATCTGAAGTTGTAAAGTTTGCATTTGAGTCAAAAGTTTCGTCTAAAATTTGTGCGGAAGCAAATGAAGCAACACAAAATAGAAGTAGTGTAAATAGTTTTTTCATAATATGGTTTTATGTAGTTATCTAACAAAGCTACCAAATTATCTGTTTCTAAATACCCTATAATTTAATTATATCATCTCTTTGACTTAATCAATGGATTGATTATTAGAAAAATGGAGTGTATTGTTCTTTTCTAAAATCAATTGTAGTTTTTTCTGGAAATCGCGCTTTCATTTCTTTATAAGCGTCAAGACCTCCCACTGCCCTATTTGCAGCACCAGATGGCGCCGTCAAAGAAACAGTTTTAATAATTCTATTAGGAAATTCATCCTTAGCCGAAATACTAAATTGATGAACACGTGGCACTACATTTGACACTATTTCAAGTTTCAATTTATGTTCTTTTAAAACTTTTCTAAAGAAATATTCAGGTCCGTTTTTACTATTTCCACCAGTAAAAAGCAACGTATCTATTTTCGGATTACTTTTTAAAACTTGTATAATATTCCGAAATGTCACTTGTTCCATTCCTAAATCACTAGCATCAATTTTCTCCCTTTTTGCTGAAGCGACAATATCACACACACCTATTTGACGAGAAATTAAAAAGTTTTTTCGCTGTAAAATTGCATCTTCCGTGTTTTCGTATTTCAAATTAAGTTTGAAAATAGTATCAAGAATGGGCCATAGTTGCCCATCTCTACTTCCGTAGCAAAAGTCAACATCGCGCTCCTTTAAATCACCAATTGTAAAACGTGGAGGCGGTAGTGTACCTACGATTAACTTTGTAGTGCCTTCAGGGATAAATGGCGGATACGGATGCGTATGTATAAACATTATCTAATAAAAACAGGCTCGTTTTTCTTTACTGTATATTCTTCACTAAAACCATATCCATCATAGTCAAAAGCTTTAATATCATCTAAAGTTTGCGCATTAGTATCAATAACATATCGAGCCATACTACCTCTAGCTTTCTTAGCAAAAAATGAAATTATTTTAAGCTTTCCGTTCTTAAAATCTTTAAAAACTGGCGCTATTATTTCGGTTTTAAGGACTTTAGGGTTAATTGCTTTAAAATATTCCTGACTAGCTAAATTTAAAAATAATTCACCATCTTCTAATTCATTATTTAGTGCTTCGGTTATTTTATCTCCCCAAAATTCGTATAAATTATTCTTCCTTCCCATTTTCAAAGAAGTCCCCATTTCAAGTCTGTATGGTTGCATTAAATCTAATGGCTTTAAAATACCATACATTCCCGATAGAATTCGCAAGGTATTATTAAGCAAATCGATTTTAGCTTCAGGAAGTGTGTAAGCGTCTAACCCAGCATAAACATCTCCAGCAAAAGCATATACGCAAGGGCGTGCATTTTCCTTAGTAAATGGAGTTGAAAATTCCTTATAACGCTCATAATTTAACTGCGCTAGTGCATCACTAATATGCATTAATTCACCAATTGCTTTTTTAGACTTCCCTTCTAATTTTTTATTTAAAGTTTCGGCTTCCGTTAAAAAAAGAGGCTGTGTTCCTCTAGTTGTTGGAAGTTCACTTTTATAGTCTAATGTTTTAGCTGGAGATACAACGATTTTCATAACACGTAAAAATTTAAAATTAGCTTTTACAATTTCAGTTTAAACATTCAAAAATAACTTTATTGACAATTGTTTTTTCAAATGAGATAATGGCTAGATTGTTTTAAGCTCTCACAAAGATAGGGCTACGCTTTGATAATAATGCCTTATCAAAATAAGAGATATTTATCAATATATAGCAGGCGTTGATTGATTAAACATTCACTTACAACATTAAACGTAGATGTTAAAGTTGAAAATTTAAGATATACTTAACAAGCTGCAATTCAATTATTAGTCAAATTTATGTACTAATTTAAAACAACTAACTATGAAAACCAATCAACTATGGATTTTGCTAATCGCTTTATCAAGCTCATTTTCTTTATTTTCTCAAGTAGAAACTGGACAAAAAGTTAAACTAAATGAAGATGGAACTTTTACTACAACACCTGTACTAATTAATAGCAACTCCACTAATAGGGATGTACAAACAGCAGATTTACTTTTCTCCTTTGGTAAACCTGCAAATCCGCAAATTAAAAACTCAAGAGGTGTCACATTAGCAGATTTAGATAATGATGGAGTAGAAGAAATTATTTATGGAATAGATACCACACTTTATGCTTTAAAAGGTGATGGCTCTATTTTATTTGAAATTCCAGTTGAAGGTCCTATATTATTACCTCCAAGTATAGCAGACTTAGATGATGACGGAACACCTGAGATCATTTTCAACACAGGATATCCTACTACAATTGGACGAGTGTATGTAATGGACAACACTGGAGTTCCACTTACAGGTTGGCCAGTAAATTTTAATGATAAATGGATGATTAACGCACCAGCTATTGCAGATTTAGATGGTGACGGAACATTAGATATTATTACTGGCGAACGTTTTGGGAGTTCTCAAGGATACTTACACGCTTTAAATATAGACGGAAGTGAGATAAATGCTAACTGGCCAGTTTCATTACCCGCAACACCAGCATTTACTCCTTCAATTGGTGACATTGATAATGATGGAGATATGGATGTTGTTATTGCTGCTTCTGCTGTTGGGATGTTTGCTTTTGACAGTGACGGAACAATACTTCCTGGTTTTCCGCTCGTAGATCCAGATAAAAGCTACTCATATCAATCGCCAACACTTGTTGATTTAGATGGAGATGAAACATTAGAAATTGTAGGTGCAAATCACGGAAATACTCCAGGTTTTTATGTTCTAAATGCTGATGCATCTTATGCTACCGGATGGCCTATTATACTGAATGAATGGACATACACAACCCCTACAGTAGCAGACATTGACGCAGATGGAACTTACGAGTTATTTTTTGGCAACAGAAATACTAGTAACGACGGAACCTTATTACCTACTATTTATGGCCAAGCTCCTGATGCATCTTCTATCGATAATTTTCCAGTAGAAAATTATGGAGGAAATGAAGGTTTTATAACTATTGCAGATATTAACGAAGACGATATTCCTGAAGTTATTTTTTCTAGCGTTATAACTGATTCAAATGCGATGGGTTACATTCATGCATATTCAACAGATGGAAGTGGTGAAATTGATGGATTCCCTTTACGAACTCCTGGATACACATTTTTAAATGGAGCAGTGCTAGGCGATGTAGACAATGATGGAATGATGGACCTTACAGCGAACTCTTACACATTAAATTTTGGAGTAATGACAGATTCAACATTCGTAAACACATTTAACTTAAATGTGCCATATGACGCTTCTAAGATATTAAGAAATGGTTATAAAGGAAGTAACTTGCGTGATGGTTTAATTGAAGAAGAAATATTATCTAATTCTGAAATTTTAATTTCATCTAACATTCTTATCTCTCCTAACCCTTCTAATGGAACTTTAAATCTTTCCATAAATATGGAATTGAACAATGCTCAAATTGAAATATATGATATAACAGGAAAACGTATTATTTCAGAAAATGCAGATTTCAGAAAAAATACAAGTGTTACACTTAATTTGAACCAAGTAGACAATGGTATATACTTAATCAAAGTAAGTAATGGGATTGTAACACACACTTCTAAATGGATTAAAAACTAAAACTTTTTAAAATTTAAAAATCCCGAAACTAGCGTTTCGGGATTTTTTATATCTTTTTTTGAGTTAAAAAAATGATTATTTTAACTATTGGTTAATTGATTCTAAAATAAATTCCAACTCCGTAAGATTACTTTCAATATTTAAATATGGAATTTGAGCATCAACAAATAAACCTGCATTAACAGCTTTATTATAAATTTGAATTGCATGTATTTGATGATGTAAAAGTTCGTTTAAATTCCCTAGAGAATTATACGGTATTCCTTCATTTCCTGCTTTAATCCTCAATGTACCCTCATAAGTATTAAAAGTTTTAGATAACGATACTTCTACTCTATTATTTACGATAATTGGATCATCCTCTAACTGCTCTATTTGTGATCCACCGTAGAAATTGATTACTCTATTTTCTAAATTAGCGAGTGACACGTATTGATATAAATCAAAGTTAAATTCTTGGAATATTTTATTAAATTTTAAAAAATCATAAGTCGATTGTGGAGCATTTAAAGACACCCCTGTAATTCTAGAACTAAAAACTGGATTTGCTATTAAATACTGTGCGATACCAGCACCAGAAGATTCTCCTTTTATGAAAATATTATTAGGGCTTATGTTTACTAGGTTTGATAAATACTGTATAAAACTAAGTACTCTTTCTGAGTCATTAAAGCATTTTAAAACACCTAAACTATCTGGGTTATCTTCTTCAATAAACCTATAATTCATTGAAATAAAAGCAATATTGTTTTCTAGATATTGATATATATCGTTTTCATTTTGATAAATCACTCCTTTATCACCAGCCATAAATCCTCCTCCATGAATATTCAATACTATACCAAGAGGTTCAAAAGAAGCTAAGACAGAAAAATTCTTTGGTAAAAAGAGATCAATAACTTGCCTTTGATTTTCTCCATAAGGGATATTTTGATAAAACAAAGTTCCCTCTGGCACATCAATAACTGGTTTTGCTAAATAGTTATCAAGGTCAATACTATTGTATTGAGTTTCTAAATTTTCTTCTATCAATGGCAAATCAGTTATACCTTCTCTCGAACAAGATATAGCTATAGCGCAAAGAGCAATGTACAATAGAGATTTCATATTCAGATAGTTAAATTTCAACAAATGTAAGTAAACACTTACAAATAACAGACTAAAAGTCAATATTCTCGTTTAAATGTTATTCAACTACGTTTTTTGAATAGTTTCGCCATTTTTCTAAACATTGTTCCATGTCATCGGGAATTTTTGCTTCAAAACGCATCATTTCACCCGTAGTAGGATGGACAAAACCAAGAGTCCTTGCATGTAGTGCTTGTCTAGGCAGTACCTTAAAACAATTATCAACAAACTGCTTATACTTACTGAAGGTTGTACCTTTTAAAATAAGGTTACCTCCATAACGCTCATCATTAAATAAAGTGTGCCCAATATGTTTCATATGCACTCTTATTTGATGAGTTCTACCAGTTTCAAGTTTACAGGAAACTAATGTCACATACCCTAACTGCTCAAGGACTTTGTAATGAGTTACTGCTGGTTTACCCTTATCAAAATCCTCTTCTTTTAAATACACCGTATTTTGAAGTCTGTTTTTAGGATGTCTTCCTATGTGCCCTTCGATTGTACCTTCTTTTTCTTCCATCGCACCCCAAGCAATAGCTACATACTCTCTTTCTGTTGTCTTCTTAAAAAACTGTTTTGCAAGATGCGTCATCGCGGCTTCAGTTTTTGCAACAACAAGAAGTCCGCTAGTATCTTTATCAATTCGATGAACAAGACCAGGACGATTACTACTATTGTTAGGTAAATTATCAAAATGATAAATAAGACCATTTATTAAAGTTCCGCTATAGTTACCATGGCCTGGATGAACCACCATTCCAGCTCGTTTATTAACTACGAGCAAGTCATTATCCTCATAAACAATATCAATATCTAAATCCTCAGGAGTAAGTAACATCTCATAAGGTGGGTGCTCAAATAATACCGTTACAATGTCGTTAGGTTTTACTTTATAACTAGATTTTACAATAGCATCATTGACAAAGATATTTCCGTCTTTTGCAGCTTTTTGTATTTTATTACGCGTAGCATTCTCCACTTTATTCATTAAGTATTTATCTACTCGAAGTGGCTGCTGCCCTTTATCTGCAATAAATCTAAAATGTTCATGTAATTCGTCGCTACCAGATTCTTCGCCCTTTGGACCTATTTGATTATCTATCATGTTATTCGTTATCCATAATTTGTACTTTATTGAGAGAACCATCCCCTGCAATAATATCAATTACTGATGTTTTTTGAATTTGGTCACCAGGCTTAACTCTTTTACCATTGTGTCTAAGCTCTAATACTTGATCACTAATATGTGGTCTTTTAGAAATTTTGCCAATTTTAAAACCAACAGCTAAAAGCGTTGGTTCTGCTTGACGTAATGTCCTACCTACTACTTTAGGTACAGCTATTTTTGTGTATCCAGATGGATTAAGTGCTAAATAAATTTTTCTATTTTCTTTTACCGCTTTACCAGCTTTAGGAACTTGTTCAATTACTGAGTAACGTGGGTAATCTGGATTGTAGTTAGCTGAATCCATTATCTCATATCTTAGATCAGCTTCATCAAGAATTTCTTCCACCTTATCTAAAGTCATTTTACTCAAATCTGGCACCTCAATTTGCTGGCTATGGTTAGTGGTAAATTTCAACCACCACAATAGCAGGAAAGTTAAGATAACTAACACTAATACAGCATATAAAAGTTGCTTTACGAAAGCCTTACTTAATAAAAATTTGATAAATGACATAGTCGAGGATTAATAAGCAAAAATATGAAACCTAATTTAGTATCTTTCTACCTTTAAACAATATTTTTGCGTTAAAGAACACTATAACGTGTGTACTTTTAAAATGTGATACCAAATCTTTATTTATTTATAATTTCAGAATGAAAAAAACAGTGGTTGCCATCGCAATGGGTGGCTATTCAAGCGAAGCCGAAATTTCCATAAAAAGTGGGAATGTAGTTTATGAAAGTTTATCAAACTTAGAATACGAAGTATATTGTGTACACATTTTAAAAGATTCGTGGCAATATGTTACAGAACAGGGTTCTTTTGAGGTTGACAAAGCTAGTTTTGGCTGCATTATCAATAACAATAAAATAGTACCAGATGTTGTTTTCAACACCATACATGGAACTCCTGGTGAGGATGGTTTTCTTGCTGCTTATTTAAAATTGATAGGAATTCCACAAACTAGCACTGGATTTTATGAAGCTGCACTTAGCTTCAATAAAAGAGACTGCTTATCAGTTTTAAAAAATTTCGGTATTAATTGTGCCATATCAGTATATCATAATAAAGGTGAAAAAATTGACGTTGATTCTATTATTCAAAAAGTGGGATTACCTTGTTTTGTAAAACCTAATCGTGCAGGATCAAGTTTTGGTGTAAGTAAAGTTTCCACTGCTGAAATGCTCATTCCCTCAATAGAATTAGCCTATAAAGAAGATCGTGAAATAATTATAGAATCTGCTTTAGTAGGTACTGAAGTTTCTGTGGGTACCTACAAACATAATGGAGAAACAGTTTCTTTCGCTCCTACCGAAATAGTTTCAGAAAACGACTTTTTTGATTATGAAGCTAAATATCAAGGTAAATCTCAGGAGATAACTCCTGCTAGAATTACCAAAGAAGAAACTAATCAAGTTCAACAAGCTGCTATAAAAGTATACAACCTCCTAAATATGAAAGGTATTACTAGAAGTGATTTTATCATACAAAATGGCACACCTTTTTTTATAGAAACTAACACAACTCCTGGATTATCTAAAGAAAGTATTATTCCAAAACAAGCAAAAGAACGAGGACTTAGTTTATCAACATTTTTCAGTCAATTAATCGACGATGCATTAAATTAATAGTATTATACTTATGAGAAAAGCAGTTTTCCCTGGATCATTTGATCCCATAACATTAGGCCACGTAGATATCATTAAGAGAGCTATTCCACTTTTTGATGAAATAATTATTGCAATTGGAGTGAATGCTTCTAAAAAATATATGTATTCGTTAGAGGATCGTATTTCGTTTATTGAAGATACTTTTAAAGATATTAAAAGTATTAGCGTTACATCATACGAAGGCTTAACAGCAAAATTCTGTAAAAAAAATGAAGCTCAGTTTATCATTAGAGGACTAAGAAACACAACAGACTTCAATTATGAACAACCAGTAGCTCAAACTAATTTTAAACTGATGGATGTAGAAAGTATTTTTCTTTTGAGCTCACCAGAAGTTTCTAACATATCTTCTTCAATAGTGAGAGATGTGTTACGTAACGACGGAGACATATCAAGCCTTGTACCAACCTCAGTAAAATAATAGGAAATAAAAAAACGCTTTCAGTAAACTGAAAGCGTTTTTAGTTTGTTGTAAAAAGCAATATTATAGACTCGCTACAAATCTTGTCATATTTGACTTTAAGTTAGCTGCTTTATTATTATGAATAATATTTTTCTTAGCTAGCTTGTCAATTATTCCGTGAACAGATGGTAACATTTTAGTTGCTTCCGCCTTGTCCTGTAAATCTTGAAACTTTTTCATAGCATTACGAGCAGTTTTATGCTGGTAACGATTACGTAAACGTTTCGCTTCATTGCTTCTAATTCTCTTTAACGCTGACTTGTGATTTGCCATAATTTCTTTCTATTAACTTGTTGTAGTCCGTAGGGGAATCGAACCCCTGTTACATGGATGAAAACCATGCGTCCTAACCCCTAGACGAACGGACCATTCTTTTTGCTAGTAGCGTGTTTTGCTGTTAGCGGTTGCAAAGATACATCCTTTTTTGAATGCTCCAAACACTTTTCAAAAAAAAATTAAAAAAATTTGAAAAATTTAATACGCCTTAGCAAAAAGCACTCTTCTTTCTGACGGTTTCCCGCTGAAAATGCAAGTTCCCGGAGTAGTATCTCCTTCAATAGGAATACACCTAATTGTTGCTTTTGTTTCATTTTTAATTCTTTCCTCTGTTTCTATAGTACCATCCCAGTGCGCCGAAATAAACCCACCTTTAGTCTCTAATACATCTTTAAACTCTTCATAACTCTGAACCTCAGTAGTATGCTCTGCTCTATAGTCAAATGCTTTCTTATATAGGTTAGATTGAATCTCTTCTAAGAGCTCCTTAACCTTACTAACAACATCTACAGCATCTACAAACTCTTTTGTTAGCGTATCTCTTCTAGCAAGCTCTACAGTCCCCTTTTCAACATCCTTTGGTCCAATACCAATACGTAAAGGCACACCTTTTAATTCGTATTCATTAAACTTCCATCCTGGCTTATGTGTATCTCTCTTATCAAACTTTACGCGAACACCCTGAGATCTTAAATCTTTCATTAATTTTTCTGAAACTTCACAAACAGCATCAAATTGCTCATCATTTCTATATATAGGAACAATCACAACCTGATCTGGCGCTAAGTTAGGTGGCAAAACCAAACCATTATCATCACTATGAGTCATTATTAATGCACCCATTAATCGTGTAGAAACCCCCCAAGAAGTTGCCCACACATATTCCTGTTTACCTTCTTTATTTGCAAACTTTACATCAAAAGCTTTTGCAAAATTTTGACCTAAGAAATGTGATGTACCAGCTTGTAGCGCTTTTCCATCTTGCATAAGTGCTTCAATACAATATGTCTCTAAAGCTCCTGCAAAACGTTCGCTTTCAGTTTTAGTTCCTCTAACCACTGGAACTGCCATATAATTCTCAACAAAATCAGAATATACATTCATCATTTGCTCTGCCTCTACTAAAGCTTCTTGTTTTGTAGCATGAGCAGTATGCCCTTCTTGCCATAAAAATTCAGTTGTACGTAAAAATAATCTTGTTCTCATTTCCCAACGAACAACATTTGCCCATTGATTAATTAACAACGGTAAATCTCTATAAGATTGAACCCATTTACGATATGTATCCCAAATGATTGTTTCCGAAGTTGGACGAACTATTAATTCTTCTTCTAGTTTAGCAGATTCATCTACAACAATTCCGCTTCCGTCTTCGGCATTTTTAAGTCGGTAGTGTGTTACAACAGCACATTCTTTAGCAAAACCATCAACGTGACTTGCTTCTTTGCTGAAATAAGATTTCGGAATAAATAATGGAAAATAAGCATTTTGGTGACCTGTTTCTTTAAACATACGATCTAACTCTGCTTGTATTCGCTCCCAAATGGCAAATCCATATGGCTTTATAACCATACAGCCTCTTACACCACTGTTTTCTGCTAAATCAGCCTTGACAACCAACTCGTTATACCATTTTGAATAATCCTCTTCTCGCGTTGTTAAGTTCTTAGCCATAAGCTGTAGTTTGGCACAAATGTTGTGACTTTGTTAATAATTAGTTTAGCTCGACAAAACTAATTATTTTTACTATGTTCAACAATAAAATACGATAGTTATGCAAATCAATATTTCCTCTTTAAAATTTATGCTCCCTTCAGCTCTGATAGGGCTTCTACTTATTTCTTGCGGAACGCATAATCAAAATGACTATGGTGAAACTGATGGCATTTACAATTCTAACACCCAAGTAGCAGCAGAAGAGGTCAATGATGGACCTTCAGATAGCTATTACAAACAATACTTTAATTCTAAGACTCAATCGTACGATGAACTGCCTGAAGAAGGAGCAATATTTACAGATATTGAAGCTTATTCAACTACAGAATATTTAGACGAAGACGGATACGTAATAATTGAAGATAGTGAGGTTGAAGAAAATTATGGTGGATGGGGAGACAATGCTTCTAATGTAACGGTAAATGTTTATGGCGGCAATAATTGGGGTGGTTATTGGAATAGACCTTACTGGTGGTATGGGTCTGGTTTTGGATATTATAGCAACTGGTGTAGCCCATATTATGGCGTAGGTTGGGGATGGGGTTATCCGTACTATGGTTATTATGGTTGGGGATATCCTAATTACTATGGTGGATACTATAATAATTTCTATAATCCTTACTACGGAAATGCATACACTGGATACAGTTATACTAGAGGCAGAAGAAACTCAGACTATTACAACGGTAGAACAAGTAATAACGGAAGTCGTTACAGCTATAGAGATGCTCGAAACGGTAGATCCATCGCTAGACAGACAGACAGAGCACGCAACACTAGTTCACTTACGGCAAGAAATGATCGCTTTGACAGATCTACTTCGCCAAGATCCACAAGAGCAACAAGAAACTCTGTAAATACAAGATCTTCTAACACCAGAACTATAAGACCTTCAAGTACAAGAACCACTAGACCTTCTTCTACTAGAACAACAAGACCTTCAAGCACAAGAACAACGAGACCTTCTTCTACTAGAACTACGAGACCTACAACGACTACTAGAAGCACAACAAGGTCTAGTAATAATGTATCTCGCTCAACTAGAAGTAGCAGTCCTTCTACTACAAGAAGTGGATCCACTAGATCTAGCGGAGTTTCAAGAGGTGGTGGTTCAAGAAGAGGTGGCATATAAATTCCTGCGATATATTACAAAGTATTAGACATTATGAAAAAGACACTATTATTATTTGTAGTAGCACTAAGTAGCACACTACTTTCAGCACAAAATATTACAGATGCTTTAAGGTATTCCGTAGAAGACTCAAACGGTACAGCACGATATCAAGGTATGAGCGGAGCATTTGGAGCTTTAGGTGGAGACTTTTCCGCTATGAGAATTAACCCTGCAGGTAGTGCAGTATTTCTAAACTCAGCTGCCAGCGTTTCATTTTCAATTAACGATATTGTTAATGAAACAACTTTCAACTCAAGCCAACAAAAAAGAATTGATACTGATGTCGATTTAAATCAACTAGGCGGAGTATTTGTTATCGATATACAACAAGAAGATAGCGCTTTTAACAAAGTAACAATTGGACTTAATTATGATGTAAACCGAAATTTCAGCAATCAAATAACTGCTAGAGGTACAAGTAACACATCACTAGCAAATTTTTTTGCAGCTCAAGCTGAAGGTATACCACTCGATTTACTACAATTGCAAAATGGGGAAACAATAGGTAGTCTTTATCGCTATTTAGGACAAACTGAAGGAACAGCTGCTCAAAATGCACTGCTCGGATACCAAGGTTTTATTATAGACCCAACCAATCCAGATAATTTAAATAATACTACATATCTTTCTAACGTAGTCGCTGGAGATGTAAACCAGCTTTACACGAAACTAACCGAAGGAGCTAATTCAAAATTTACAGTAAATGTAGGTACGCAAATAGAAAACGACTATTACATTGGTGTTAACCTAAACTCACACTCAATTGACTACAGAGAGCGTACATACAATTTTGAATCAAATAATCTAGCCGGAAGCTCAATAACTAGTATTGGATTTGAAAACAACCTCGCAGTATATGGTAATGGATTTTCAGCTCAAATAGGTGGAATTGCGAAGTTTGATAATATACGAGTTGGATTATCACTTGACACACCTACTTGGTATGACATTTCAGAAGAAACAAGTCAAGCTTTAGAGACAACTAGAAGAGAAGGAGATCAGATATTAAACACTTTTGTCAACCCACAATCAATAAATGTATTTTCAGACTATTACCTTAAAACACCTGGTAAAATTACAGGAAGTGCTGCATACATTTTTGGGAAGTCAGGACTAATTAGTGTTGATTATTCGTATAAAGATTATGCTAACGTAAAGTTTGATTCAGATTTCGATGAAGCAATTTTTGATTTTCAAAATTCTATTATTGAAAATACTTTAAAAGGAGCTTCTTCAATTAAAGTTGGTGGAGAATACAGACTCAATAATTTTAGCTTTAGAGCTGGTGGTCGCTATGAAGAAAGCCCTTATCAAGACGAAACTACAGCAGGAGACTTAACTGGCTTCTCATTAGGATTAGGATATAATTTTGGACGATACAATTTTGACGTTTCATATGCTAGAGCACAACGTGACTCTATTGAATCTGCAATTGGTTTTGCTGATAATTTTACAAACGAACAAATTTTTAACAATGTAGGCTTTACATTTAGTACAAACTTCTAAATACTAAACACATAAACTAAAAAAAGGGGTTGCTCATTTAGCAATCCCTTTTTTTTTTAAGCCATTTTAATTATTAAAAATAAAGTATAAAAAAAAGCCCTTTACTTAGCAGAAAAAGGCTTTTGAATTAAGATGTTTCTTTTTAGTGACATTTGGGACGTTTACTTTATGTTTCATCTTATAAATATTATTATACAAGTACAATGCCAATTTATAAATTTTAGACTTAAAGTTTAATTTTTAGCAGAAAATCTCATCATTAATATTTCTGCTACTCAATCGCTTGACCTTTATGAAATAACCTATCTTTGCGGCTTCAAAAAAATGCACTTATATGTTATTACAAAAAACTATTAAAAATTTTACCCAGAATCCTAAAAACGATATTCTTTCTGGATTAACTGTTGCTTTAGCACTAGTTCCGGAGGCAGTTGCTTTTGCTTTTGTTGCTGGAATAGATCCATTGGTTGGATTGTATGGAGCATTTATGATGGGGATTGTAACAGCACTTTTTGGAGGTCGCCCAGGGATGATTAGTGGTGCAACTGGTGCAATGGCAGTGGTTATGGTTCACTTAATACAAAAAGGTAATGAAGTTGGAGATGCGCTTACCACGCCAATTGACAATTTAGGTTTACAATGGCTTTTCATTACGCTATTATTTGTAGGTGGAATACAAATTCTTGCAGGAGTTCTACGGTTAGGAAAATTTGTTAGATTAATACCACACCCAGTGATGATGGGGTTTGTAAATGGTTTAGCTATTGTAATTTTCTTATCACAATTAGGCCTTTTTAAAGAAAAAGTAGGTGATGAAATGGTATGGATGTCTGGTTCATCATTATGGATGATGCTTGGACTTATTGCACTGACAATGGGTATTATGTTCGGTTTACCTAAAATTACAAAAAAAGTACCAGCTGCATTAGCTGCCATTGTTGTAGTTGCAGCTATTGTAATTTTTGGAAAAATAGACGTTTCAACTGTTGGCTCATTCATACAAGATGGTGGTGGCGAAGGATTACAAGGTGGCCTACCAACGTTTCAAGATCAAATATTTACACTTTTCTATACTATTGGTGATAACTGGAGTCTAATACTGTCAACTGCTATAATCTTAGCCGCTGTTGGGCTTATTGAATCATTAATGACACTTAACCTTATTGACGAAATGACTGAGACACGTGGAAGCGGAAATCGGGAATGCGTAGCTCAAGGCGGTGCTAATATTTTGAACGGTCTCTTTGGAGGAATGGGTGGTTGTGCTATGATTGGACAATCAATTATAAACATAAACTCTGGTGGACGTGGAAGACTATCTGGAGCTGTTGCTGCAATAGCTTTATTATGTTTTGTACTTTTTGGAGCTCCATTAATTGAACAAATTCCTATTGCCGCTTTAGTAGGTGTAATGTTTATGGTTGTAATTGGAACATTCGCTTGGAGTAGTTTCCGAATATTAAATAAAATACCACTTACGGATGCAATTGTATTAATTGCTGTTTCTGCTATTACTGTATGGCAGGATCTTGCTATCGCAGTTATTGCAGGTGTAATAATGAGTGCACTATCATTTGCTTGGAAAAGCGCTACAATGATTAGAGCTCGTAAGCGAATAAAAGAAGACGGAACTAAAGTCTACGAAATATGGGGACCATTGTTTTTTGGATCAACAACTGGTTTCAATAGTAAATTTGATGTTTCAACTGATCCTGAAAATGTTGAAATTGATTTTATCGAATCTAAAGTTGGTGACCATTCTGGAGTAGAAGCATTACGTAATATTGCAAACAAATATAAAGATGCAGGTAAAAATGTAACATTAACACATTTAAGTCCAGACTGTAAAGCAATGTTATTAAAATGGGATCCAGATTTTAACACCATAATTCAAGATGCTATTGATGATCCTCGTTACCATGTTGTGACAGATATGATGGATTCTGAAGTATAAATAAAGGGCGTATTATTATAGAAACATCTATATTAATACGCCCTAAATGTATCTTGTGACTACTAGTCTCTCACAAAGTAAAATTCTTGCTTTTGAGGAATACTATCAATAAACCCTGCAACCCACGCCTTAATTTTATTAGGCTCTGGTTGAGTATAAACTATTTGTGATGGAAATTCATTTCTTGGATTCTCAAAAGTAAATGGATGT
This sequence comes from Patiriisocius marinus, assembly GCF_008974325.1. Taxonomy (GTDB): domain Bacteria; phylum Bacteroidota; class Bacteroidia; order Flavobacteriales; family Flavobacteriaceae; genus Patiriisocius; species Patiriisocius marinus. Next base: position 75,354 of record NZ_BKCG01000004.1, read on the forward strand.
TCAGCATCTTCTTTCAAAGAAAAAACAACAGGATTTGGGTTAGCCCCAACCGTTTCTACGTATAATTTTACTGTTCCATTTTCAGGATAGATTTTCATGCGCTCAGCAAAAACGGTATCCTTACCTCTTAAAGTAATACTAGACCCTACTAATTCTGTATCACCATTACGCAACCACGTTTCGTAAGATTCTGTCTCAGCATTAATATTCGTCCACACTCCTACTACCCATTCAAAGTCTGCTATTGGGTTTTCCACAGTAGCTACAACTTCTTTTTTCTCTTTTTGACCGCAGCTTAAAAGCACTACTGAAACTAAGATTGATAAAATAACTTTCTTCATTTTTTCTGTTGAAATATTAGCAAGCTAAGATAAATACTCTCAAACAAATTAAATTTATTTTTAAGCGTTTTTTCATTATTTCATAATTTAGTGTAACAAATTTATCCCAACATTATCTTTATTTTAAAACCTAAACCAAATGAAAACCTTCTTTATACTTACAGCATTAGCATTAACTATTGTCTCTTGCCAAAACAATCAAACAACTAAAAAAGTAGTAAGTAATAATATTTCAGAAGAAAACGAGAAGATACAAATTAAAAATGCTTCAGATTTTTTTCCAACAGAAAAAACTAAAGTCCTTGTTGTAGGAACTTTTCATATGAATTATCCTGGACTTGACGATCACAAAACAACTGACAGCGATAAAATAGATGTTTTAAAAGAACCTAAAAAATCTGAGTTAACTGAATTAGTAGAGTATATCAAGAAATTTAAACCCACTAAAATTGCCGTTGAAGCTGGAACTGATAGAAATATTACTGAGCAACTTCAACAATATAAGGCAGGTACATTAAAAGTGAGCAGAAACGAAACTCAGCAGATAGGTATTCGTATAGCAGCTGAACTTCATCTAGATAGTCTTTACGCAGTAGATGACAATCCATTAAGCGAAGAATGGTACAAAAAAGACTCTATCTCGCTCAATAAAATGATAGGAAATATAGACTGGGAGTTGACAGATAAATTTGATAGCTTATATGCTAAGTGGTATAATTATAATGATAAATCAACTGTTAATACAAAGCTACTTAAACATTTTAAATATATAAATAGTGAGGAATCACACCAATATGGATATGGACATTATTTGACAAATTGGTTCAAAACTGAAGGAAAAGGCGGAGCAGATTTCTTGTCAATCTGGTGGTATAACCGAAACTTAAGAATCTTCAGAAATATTCAAGACATTACAAATAACCCCGAAGAAAGGATTATGGTACTCATGGGGAATGGCCATGCAGCTGTTTTAAGACAATTATTTGAAGCATCACCAGAGTATGAATTTATTGAATTTGATAGCTTATAACAAATAGGTGATAATTTATGTATTTTCGTTTGACAATATTTAAAATATGCTTCAATTAAAACCTTCTTGCGAGAATTGTAAAAAAATGCTTCCTCCTGAAAGCAATGAAGCTTTTATATGCTCATATGAGTGTACTTTTTGTAAAACTTGTGTCACTGAAATTTTAAATAACGTTTGTCCTAATTGTAGTGGCGGTTTTCAAAAAAGACCAATTCGACCTTTAAAAGAATTAGTTAAGAATCCAGCTAGCAAAGCCATTATTTATAAACCTATAAAAGAAAGCTTTAATCAATTAAAAAAAGAAGTTGGATCGATTCCTCCTCGATTAAGGTAAATGGTTCATATTAATCCTTTATAAACAAACGAGAAACAAATTTATACAAAAGGTTGTTTTTAGAAATATCTCTACCCTCTAGCCTAGCTACTAAAATTTTATGCCTTACGGTATAAATAAAAGCAGCTATTGCAAAACCAATTACAATAATTGACAAATAAAAAAGTAATGTTAATTCTATCTTCATAATTATGCTGCAATATAAAACTCTAAAGCACAAAAATTAACACTGAAAATCCTTAATTATCTGAGACCATTAGTGTTTTCGACAAGTTCACAACTTTATAGGTTGAGGAAAATTCCTACAAATTGAATTTGATTTTTTAATTAATGATATTTTAAATTTAATAGTATTAGTTCATTTATCATAGTAAATAATATTGCATTAAGAATTTTTATAATATTGAAAAAGTTTATCATTGTATATGAAATCGAGGAAATACGTTTTAGCAATTATTATCATTGCTCAATTTTTCTGTACCTCATTATGGTTTGCTGGTAATGCTATTCTTGACCAATTAACTGAACAACTAACTTTAGCTAACAATGCACTAGCTAATAGTACCATTGCTGTGCAATTAGGTTTCATAGTTGGTACATTTATTTTCGCACTACTTACACTCGCAGATCGTTATCCTCCTTCAAGAATATTCTTTTATTGTTCAATACTTGGTGCAGTTTGTAATTTTGGACTATTATGGCCTGAAAACACAATTAGTAGTATTCTAATAATACGATTTTTAACTGGTTTTTTTCTGGCAGGAATTTATCCTATTGGAATGAAAATAGCAGCAGACTATTATGAAAAAGGTTTAGGTAAATCTTTAAGTTTACTAGTAGGCGCACTAGTTTTAGGTACAGCGTTACCACATATTATCAATTCGATTCCATCTTTTTCGTCAACACATTTAGTAATTATTGCTACCTCATCACTTGCACTTATTGGCGGAACAATTATGGTTTTGTTTGTTCCTAGAGGACCTTATAGTATTTCCCAGAAACAATTTAAATTTGGTGCGTTAAAAACTATTTTCTTAGACAGAAATTTCAATAGAGCTGCTTTGGGTTATTTTGGACATATGTGGGAATTGTATACTTTTTGGACCTATGTCCCTATTTTAATTACATACTACGCCACTACAAATCAAGCTGCTAATTTTAATATTTCATTAACCTCTTTTTCAATTATTGCTATCGGAAGTTTGGGGTGCATTATCGGAGGTACATTGTCAACAAAGTTTGAAAGCAAAAAAATTGCAATTATAGCATTGAGTATATCAGGGTTTTGTTGTTTGATATCTCCTTTTATATTTCAGCAATCCCCTTTGGTTTTTATTGTTTTCTTAATGATTTGGGGAATGAGTGTAATTGCAGATTCTCCTTTATTTTCGAGTCTCGTAGCTAATAATACAACACCACAACTTAAAGGAACTGCATTAACTATTGTTAATTGTATTGGATTCTCAATCACAATAATTAGCATACAAATGGTATCTTATTTATCCGAAATTTTCAGCATCCAATACCTATTAATTTCATTAGCGATTGGGCCTTTGATAGGACTTTTAGCTATGCGAAAATTTAGGTAATTAACTTATTTTAAGACCATTTTCTACTTCAAGTCCAGGGTGTAATAAAGTTACGTCTTTACCTTCAACCGCTCCAAGAATTAAACATTCGCTCATAAACGGTCCTATTTGCTTCTTTGGAAAGTTGACAACAGCAATAATTTGTCGTCCAATTAATTCCTCTTTATTATAAAGCGTTGTTATTTGAGCAGAAGTTTTTCTAATTCCTAATACAACACCAAAGTCAATTTTCAATTTATATGAAGGATTTCGTGCTTCAGGAAAATCTAATACTTCAAGGATAGTCCCTACACGCATATCAACTTTTTGAAAATCATTCCAATTCAATTCCATAACCTATTTTTATAACTAAGATAGCCTTTTTATGACGTATATTGTACCTTAGCATTTCATAAAAATAGATCTATGTCACTTACTCCATCTACCATGTTACCCCTAGGAACTATTGCCCCAGCATTTACACTTATTGACACTGTTACAAAAAACAGTATTAGCTTAAAAGATGTTCGCGGTAAAAAAGGTACTGTAGTTATGTTTATATGTAATCATTGCCCTTTTGTAAAACATGTAAACCAAGAATTAGTAAGAATGTGTAATGATTACAGAGTAACAGGTTTTGGCTTTGTAGCTATTAGTAGTAATGATATTGTTAATTACCCACAAGACGCCCCCGAATTGATGTGGAAGAATGCTCGAGATGAGGGCTATCCTTTCCCTTATCTTTATGATGAAACTCAATCTGTAGCAAAAGCCTACCATGCAGCTTGTACTCCAGATTTTTATCTATTTGATGACGAACTCAAATTAGTGTATAGAGGACAATTAGATAATTCTAGACCTGGAAATGGGATCCCAGTAAATGGAAGAGATTTACGTGAAGCAATGGACGCAATATTAAGTAACAACCCTCAACATACAGATCAAAAACCAAGTATGGGCTGCAATATTAAATGGAAATCTTAATTTATGAACAACAGTCACATCAAAAAAATACTATAAAAAAAACGCTCTTGTAAACAAGAGCGTTTTTTTTATAATAATATAATGACAGAAAGTTTTTAACTTTTAATGTCCATTAATTCAACATCAAATACTAAAGTAGCATTAGGAGGAATTACTCCACCGGCACCTTGAGCACCGTATCCTAAATGACTAGGAATTACAAAACGAGCTTTATCTCCTTTATTTAGCATCATAATACCTTCATCCCATCCTGCGATAACATGTCCCATTCCTACTGGAAATTCAATTGGGTTTCCTCTCTTGTAAGAAGAATCAAAAACAGTCCCGTCAGGTAGCATCCCTTTATAATGTACAGCTACAGTGTTACCAGATTCAGGTTTAGCACCGTCACCTTTTTGGATAAGCTTGTGGTATAAACCGCTATCAGTTTTATCAAATCCTGCAATTAAATCTGCCATAGCCTCTTCTTGTGCTTTAGCAGCTGCAGCTTCTCTTTCAGCTTTTGCTCCATTAAAACTTCTAAAAGTTTCAACTGCATTAAAGTTTTCAGCATCTGTACCTACACGGATGATTTCTACTTTCTGCATTGTATCACCTTGGGCAATACTATCTACAATATCCTGTCCTTCAACAACGTGTCCAAAAACAGTGTGCTTATTATCCAACCAATCTGTAGGTACATGTGTAATAAAAAACTGACTACCATTTGAAGCTGGTCCCGAGTTTGCCATAGAAAAGATTCCTGGACGATCGTGCTTTAATTCTGGATGAAACTCATCATCAAACTTATAACCTGGGTCACCAGTTCCTGTTCCTTGTGGACATCCACCTTGTACCATAAAATCTGGAATTACACGGTGAAAAATTAATCCATCATAGTAAGGAGTTCCTTGAGGTTTTACTTTGTTCTCTAAGTTACCTTCAGCTAGTGCTACAAAATTAGCAACTGTACCTGGAGTTCTTTTGTACGTTAGTTGTCCTAAAATTTCACCTTTTTCTGTAGTGATTTTAGCGTATATTCCTTCTTGCATTTTTCAGTTTTAAAATTGAAATGCAAAGGTACTAAATTATGATTTTAGAATAGTTAATAAATTAGTTCCCTAATTCACTTATAAACTTAAGTCGATATAATCGAAGTTCCTCAGTATCATAGTCTCCATCAAATTCTTCCATTGCTTCATCTATACCATCACTTTCTGCTTCTAGAAAGTATTCATGAATTTCTTCTTGTTGGTCTTCATCAAGCATTTCGTCTACCCAATAAGATATATTAAGTTTTGTGCCGCTGTATACAATAGCTTCCATCTCCTTAATAAGATCTTTCATCTCAAGGTTTTTAGAATCTGCTATATCAGTTAGAGGTAATTTACGATCAATATTTTGTATAATATACAATTTGTTAGCACTGTTGCTACCTGTAGATTTTACAACAAAATCATCTGGTCGTTCTATATCGTTTTCATCAACATAACGTTGAATCAAAGCGATAAAAGTTTTACCGTATTTTTTAGCTTTTCCTTCTCCTACTCCATGAACATTAGAGAGTTCTTCAATAGTAATAGGATACTTTAAAGCCATATCTTCAATAGAAGGCTCTTGAAAAATTACGTATGGAGGTAAATTTAATTTATCTGCCGTTTTCTTTAGTTCGGCTTTTAATAATTTAAATAGTTTTTCGTCTGCAACGACCCCTCCTTTTTGAGGTGCTATAATATTATCGTCATTTGCAGCTTTGTAGGAGTGATCTTCCGTCATCATAAAAGATGTTGGGTTTTTCAAATATTCCCTTCCTCTCTTAGTAAGCTTGATAACACCATAGGTTTCAATATCTTTTTTCAAGAAACCAGCTACTAAAAGTTGGCGTAAAAGTGCCATCCAATAGTTGTCTTCATGATTTGCACCAATTCCAAAAAACGGTTGCTGATCTGTACGGTGAGATTTGATCATTGCGTTTGCTTTACCTACAACTACATTGACAACCTCTTTACTTTTATATTGCTCGTTAGTTTCATTAACTACTTTTAGTAGCTTTTCAGCCTGAGTTTGAGCCTCTTCTTGTTTTTTCGGATAACGCATATTGTCATCCATGTCACCACCTTCGCCAGTTTTGTTATCAAACTCTTCACCAAAATAATGTAATATGTACTTTCTTCGAGACATTGAAGTTTCGGCGAAAGCCACCACATCTTGTAGAAGTGCGTGTCCTATTTCTTGTTCAGCAACAGGTTTTCCACCCATAAACTTCTCTAGTTTCTCTATATCCTTGTAACTGTAGTATGCTAAACAGTGCCCCTCTCCTCCATCTCGTCCTGCTCTACCCGTTTCTTGATAATAGCTCTCAATACTTTTTGGAATATCATTATGAACAACAAACCTTACATCTGGCTTATCTATTCCCATACCAAAGGCTATTGTAGCAACCACAACATCTGCATCTTCCATTAAAAACATATCTTGATGTTTTACTCTGGTTTTAGCATCAAGTCCTGCGTGATAAGGAACTGCATTTATTCCGTTAACTTGTAAAATTTGCGCTAGCTCCTCTACTCGTTTTCTACTAAGGCAGTAAATAATACCACTTTTGCCTTCAAATTCTTTTACAAAACGTGTGATATCACTATCTACATTTTTTGTTTTGGGACGTATTTCATAATAAAGATTAGGACGATTAAATGATGCTTTAAAAGTATTAGCATCATTCATACCTAAGTTTTTAAGTATATCCTCCTGAACTTTTGGTGTTGCAGTTGCGGTAAGACCTATAACAGGTATATTATCACCTATTCGCTTTATAATTGCACGTAAGTTTCGATATTCAGGTCTAAAATCGTGTCCCCATTCACTTATACAGTGCGCTTCATCAATAGCCACGAAGGAAATTGTTTCAGACTGAAGAAAATCTACATATTCTTCTTTTGTTAACGATTCTGGAGCAACATATAAAAGTTTTGTTACTCCATTGGAGATATCTTCTTTTACTTGTTTTACTTCAGTTTTATTAAGGGAAGAGTTTAGTACATGTGCAATTCCTGTTTCTGAGGATAATGCACGTAATGCATCAACTTGATTTTTCATCAAGGCAATTAGCGGAGAAACTACAATGGCGGTTCCTTCTTGCATCAACGCGGGGAGTTGGTAACAAAGAGACTTTCCACCACCGGTGGGCATTATAACAAATGTATTTTCTTTAGCTAAAATGCTTTTTATGACTTGTTCTTGCAATCCTTTGAATTTAGAAAATCCAAAAAAATGTTTCAGCGCAGCGTATAATTCTGTATCGCTCACAGTTTAGGTTGTTTTTTATTATTATTTATTTGTTAGCAGCTTAATATTGCTTCAACAATTGTAATTTTGCGTATTAAATTTTCTACTGAAACTTTAAAGGCCTGTATTTGTTATGCATCCCTTTTAAGTTATTTATAAAAGTATTAAATATACTAAAATAAAACTCAGTAACAAATTATCTAAAATAACGTTCGTGGATATATCAAAAAAAATAATCGCAGTCGCAAAACAAACCATTAAAACTGAAAGTCAAGCAATTGAAGCGTTAATACCTTTAGTTGATAATGAATTTGCTAATGCAGTTCAGTCTATATATAACAGTAATGGACGCGTAATTATTACTGGAATAGGTAAAAGTGCAAATATTGCAACAAAAATAGTAGCAACATTAAACTCTACAGGAACTCCAGCAATTTTCATGCATGCTGCAGATGCTATTCACGGAGACTTAGGTACAGTTCAAGATAATGATAGCGTTATTTGTATTTCTAAAAGCGGAAATACTCCAGAAATTAAAGTTTTAGTTCCATTGATTAAAGCAATTGGAAATACCTTAATAGCAATCACCTCAAATAAAGAAAGTTTTTTAGGTACGCAAGCAGATTATGTTTTAAACGCTCACGTTTCTCATGAAGCTTGTCCTAACAACCTTGCCCCTACGTCAAGTACAACAGCACAACTAGTTATTGGTGATGCACTTGCAATGAGCCTTTTAGATCTTCGTGGATTTTCAAGCGAAGATTTCGCTAAATTCCATCCAGGAGGTTCTCTAGGGAAACAACTATATTTAAGGGTTAGCAACCTAACAGAAACTAACGAAAAACCTCAAGTTTCACCAGATACAGACATTAAAGATGTAATTATAGAAATCTCTAAAAAGATGTTAGGAGTAACTGCCGTTGTTGAACATGACAAAATTGTTGGGATTATTACTGATGGCGATTTAAGGCGAATGATGTCTACAACAGATACATTTAAAGGCCTTGTAGCTAAAGATATTATGTCTAAAAACCCTAAAATGATTGACAACGACGCTATGGCAGTAGCCGCTATGGAACTGATGGAAACTAATGGTATTACCCAAATACTTGCACATAGTAATGGAATTTATGCTGGTGTGGTTCATATCCATAACTTAACCAAGGAAGGGATTATATAGAAACTTATTATAGAATAATATAATGACAAAAAAAATAGGGACAGCACCCAAAGTAGAAAAAGAGATGTCTTTTTTAGACCATCTTGAAGAGTTGCGTTGGCATTTAATTAGATCTACCATTGCAGTTGTTATTATTGCATTCGTTGCTTTTCTAGCAAAGAGTTTCATATTTGATGTGTTACTGTTTGGACCTAAAAACCCAGATTTCCCTACATATAAGTTATTATGCAAACTGTCTAACTTGATAGGCCTTGAAGAAAACTTCTGCTTTAAAGAAGAAGCTTTCAGAATACAAAGTAGAACGATGGCAGGACAATTTTCTGCACACATATGGACATCAATTACTGTTGGTATTGTTGTCGCTTTCCCATATATTTTGTTTGAATTTTGGCGTTTTATTAGCCCTGGACTGCACGTAAACGAACGACGAAATAGTCGAGGTTTTATTATAATCGCCTCCCTACTATTTTTCACAGGAGTACTATTTGGTTATTACGTTGTAACACCTTTATCCATTAACTTTTTAGGAACCTATCAAGTAAGTGAACAGGTATTTAATGACTTTGATTTAAGTAGTTATACGGGACTTGTAAGAGCATCTGTTTTAGCTAGCGGACTCATTTTCGAACTTCCTATTATTATTTATTTCTTAACTAAAATAGGTGTTGTTACTCCTGAGTTCCTCAAAAAATATCGAAAATTCGCTTTGGTTATCGTACTAATTCTTTCGGCTATAATCACGCCACCAGATATTGCTAGTCAAGTAATTGTAGCAGTTCCAGTATTAATTTTATACGAGATAAGCATTGTAATTTCAGGAAGAGTACTCAAAAAAGAACGTAAAAGATTAAAAGCTGAAAAAGCTGCAAGGAACTAAAATTTCAGATAGTAAATTGAGATTAGCACTGTTTTGATTAAATATGAGCTAATTTTCACTTCGGAAATTTTAATGGTACTTTTAACGTTATAATATTGAAACTAGATTAATTTAAAATGATTTCCGCTCTGTGGAAACTGTAGATGAAACTAAAAGCCGAAAATTTAATAAAGCAATATAAAGGTCGTAAAGTGGTAAAAGGTATTACCGTTGAAGTGAACCAAGGAGAAATTGTAGGATTACTAGGACCAAATGGTGCTGGAAAAACAACTTCTTTTTATATGATTGTTGGACTTATTAAACCAAACGGTGGAACCATTTATCTAGAAGGAAAAGATATCACTACCTACCCTATGTATAAACGTGCACAGCACGGAATTGGGTATTTAGCACAAGAAGCATCTGTTTTTAGAAAACTGAGTATTGAGGACAATATTTTAAGTGTTTTACAGCTTACTAAACTTTCTAAAAAAGAGCAGCTAATGAAAATGGAATCTCTTATTGAAGAATTTGGTTTGGGCCATATTCGTAAATCAAGAGGTGATTTATTAAGCGGTGGAGAACGTAGACGTACCGAAATTGCCAGAGCATTAGCTACTGACCCACATTTTATATTACTTGACGAACCTTTTGCAGGGGTTGACCCTGTTGCGGTTGAAGACATTCAACGTATTGTTGCGCAGTTGAAAAATAAAAACATTGGTATTCTTATTACAGATCATAACGTACAAGAAACGCTAGCAATTACAGACCGCACTTATTTAATGTTTGAAGGTAGTATCCTTAAACACGGTAAACCCGAAGAGCTAGCAGCAGACGAGATGGTTCGTAAAGTCTATTTAGGTCAAAACTTTGAGTTACGTAAAAAGAAATTAGATTTCGACTCTTAATTAGTAACGGTAAAATACGTTTCAGATGAAATAGGTGTACCATTTCTAGTAAACCCTTCTAAGGCTATTTTATAGATTCCATCAACATCTGAAGTATAAAACTCTACCTTTTCCTCAACAGATTTTAATTCCATATTTGGTTGCCAAAGCAATTGCAGGCGATAATCTGGTATTCTATTTAACGTTTCAGAAGTAACATCATCATAACTTTGTTGAAAGTATTGTTTCTGAGTATTGGGAAGAAATAATTCATTTTCTTTGCAAAACGAGTGACCATTACTAGGTTTGTAATCCTTATTTTTAGTGGTTACTAGAATTACCCCTTGGTAATCCGTTTTACCAAAAACATAACCGTTTCTAACAAATTTAATTTTATCGACTTTTAAAGCATCAAAAGCTAAAAAGGCAGCATGATCTGGAATAAAAACACCATCAATAAAAAGCATCGCTAAATCATCGGTTGGTTTTGCAAACTTTCGTTCCACCACTTTAACCACCTTAGCTCCATCATTGCCTTTTGCCGTATAAACTATTTTCATGATTTCAGTAAATACCTCTGTCATTGTTGGAAAACGTTTAAAATGATCTAAATTATAGGTAACCCCTTTTTCATAACGCACAAAGGAATTTGATGGCGCTACAGCTATCAATGTATCTGGCTTTACACTATAATACCCGTTCTCAATTTGGTTATACACACTTCGATTTATAATTGAATTTTCTAACGAAGAAGCTATTTCAAAATCATCAAAATCCAATGAAGAATAATCGACAGCCTCATTTTCATGTACATAAATACTATACAAATAGTTTTGTTTATCAAGCACTTGCAAAATGGCTGAGGTGCCTGGAAAATCTGGATCTATTGTAAAACTAAATGTCCCATCAAGTTTCGTTGTAGCTACAGAAAAATAAAAATCATCTCCAGGAATTGAAATAGCCACATCTATATTTGAGGCAGGAATTTTTGTAGATGTATTTAAAATGTTACCTTTTAAAAAATACCCCTCCCTCTCAGGAGCTAACATGGCATTAGGTGTTAACAAGCCATTTTTTCTGAAATTTTCCTTATTTATTATTTGTGCCTTTGGCGTTTCAAAAGTAGGAATCTCATCTACTTTTCTCACAGATATCGAATAAGAACCATAGCCCAATTCTGCTATATTATTGACTAATAAAGCAGCCACTTTTTCACGTTTCCCGAACGTATTTTTATCTAGTTTAACATCAATCTTAGCGTATGTTTTATGCTCTTTATTTGAATTTTGAAAATGTAATTTTGTATTAAGCGTATACTTTAACGGTGTGCTTTTAGTAGTTTTTAATTTCTCACTTAAATATGGGTTTATCACTTGAACATCTGCTATAAAAACATCAGCTACTCCCGTATTTTGCATCCACTGTGTATAAGCTACAACTTTGTAATTACCTGAAGGCAGTGTTGTAGGGATAAAAAAATCACTAAAACCCTTACCATCTTCTAAACGCACTCGGTGCTTAAAAACGGTCTCTTTTGAAGCTCCTATTAACTCAACATATGCAATAGTACTTAAGCTACTTAGCTTATTCTTTTCTTTATCTAGACAGTATAATTTATAGTTTAAATATTCTCCTGGAAAAAATAATGTTGCATTTAAGTGAGCATACATTACTTCTTGCGAATAATCATACACAACAGGCTTTTGTGCTTTTGCTGAAAACAAAGCCACAGTAACAAAAATAAAGAGGATATATTTTTTCATTTTTTTTTAATTTTATTCAATCCAGAAATCTGGAATTATATTTGTTCCTAAAGCAGTACAATCACCACAGGCTCTGGGTACCAAATAATACGGCCCAGGATCAACAAAAACAGGATCACCATTATATTCTTTAAAAAATATAAGTTCACCATTATTGATAATATTAATTAAACCACTACAAATTTCTCTTTGTGAATCAACCTTTATTGGTGGAGCAGATATAAAGCAATCTTCAATATATGGAGGCAAAGGGGTTGGAGGATAAAAATCGGTATAATTGAAAAATACTCTTTGAGAATCTACCGATGCCACTTCAAAATAACCAATCACTTTTTCACTAACATTTGTATCGCTCTTAATATTTCCGACTAAAAAACCGGTCTGAACTTGTGAAAAAGCACTTCCTTCTGCAGTAAAACGATTCAGGTTTTCTAAGTATTCATAGCCTTCACTTGAGAGTACAAATTGTTTTAATAGCATACTATACCTATGCGACATTTTGTAATTTTTATTGGATAAAAAATGGGCCATATGTCCTTCCACTCTATCTTCTGTTAAAGTTGCTGTAGTCGCTAGATTAAACTGGTTTGAAACTTCTGTACGATAACATACTTTTAGATCCTCAGATCTTGGCACTAGTCCTACATCACAATTAGGATAAACATCTGAAACCACAATAGCATCCTCATCAACCCACATTGGAGCAATTACTTTAAATGTCTCTATAAATTCATACTTATAAAACTTAGCGGTATTCGTTGGGTCAAAACTATCTACTAAAAAAGCAACTCCATCTACATTATCATCGTTCACAATTCTATCTACTCTTATGTTATCAATTTGGGTTTCGGTAGTTAGGCTTTGATTTGTTGAGCTATACGATCTATTGTTTTTAGTAATAACAAGTAACTGGTAGTCCACATTTGGTTCTGCTTTAAATGCTGAAATACTCAGATAAATTCCTGGCTCTGTTTCTTCAAAAAGAATATCACCATCATTACTCAATACTTTCACCATTGCATCTGTTTCAAAACTAGGTTCCTCGCCAAAGGCATAGGTACGAGTTAGTCGCACTTCCTGACGTTGAAATTCATTTGTTATAGTTGCATCGATTACTAATACATCTTCAAATGTTTGATTTTCAAATTCAATATCACTTGTGCAAGACAGCAATGACATAAAACTAAAAAACAACGCGCAAAAAGGTTTAATAAATGACACTACTTGCTTAAATATATTTTCAACTCTCATAATAGTATTTATTTTTAGAGGAACTGTGAATTTTTTTAAAATTTCAGATTATAACTTATAGAAGGTACCGGCACTGTAAATATTGATGTTTGTTTTGCTTTAATTTCGCCACCTTCATTTACAAAAAACACGGAATACGGATTGTTTCTTCCTAAAACATTATACACTGAGATTGTCCAAAAACTGTGGGCTAACTTATTCTTTTTATGGTTCCCTTCTACATTAAAGCCTAAATCTAACCTGTAATAATCCGGAATCCTGAATTCATTTCTATCACTAAATGTAACAGCCTCCACATCATTAATAATGAAGCTTCCCGTTGCAACGGTTACTGGTCTTCCCGTTTGATACACAAAGTTACTTGAGAAACTAAAACGCTCTGTTAATTTAAAGTTTCCAACAAAACTAAAGTCGTGAGGTCTATCGTAATTTGAGGAAAAGTATTCCCCATTATTAACGCGCTCTTCAGCAAAGTCACTGTCTAATTTTAGTAACGATCTTGCATAAGTGTACCCAATCCATCCATTAAATTTTCCGTAGGTTTTTTTTAATAGAAATTCAACCCCATACGCCTTTCCGTCTCCTTGCAAAACCTCTTGCTCTAAGGCTTCATTTAGCAAAAGCTGTGCACCTACTTTATAATCTAAAATATCATTGGACTTTTTGTAGTATCCCTCTAAGCTCACCTCGTACATATTTTCATTTAAGTTTTTAAACAAGCCCAATGAGTATTGTACAGCGCGTTGTGGCTTTATGTTAGCGTCAGATAGTTTCCAAGTATCAATAGGCGATGCTGTTGTATTTGAGGATAATCTATGAATGTATTGAGCCGAAGTATTTACTCCACCTTTTACAGAAAAGCTAGGTGTGAATAAATATCGTCCTGCTATTCTAAACTCAGGATTCCCATATGTTTTAATCGATTCTCCACTGCCATAAGTACGGGTTTCAATAAATGAATCATCACTTTTAGGAATACCATCTTCGTATATATTTTGTGATGCTTCTCCCACTGCCGAAAAGAATGAATAACGCAAGCCAGCTTCTATTTGTAAGTCCTTAGTTACTTTAAAAATATCTGACAAAAATAAAGCTCCTTCTAAAGCCTGCTCATCTGCAATAGTTCTTGATTCAACTTGAGAGTTGGTGCCTAAAGGCCTAATAAAACCTGGACTTATGTCATAACGTTTTAGCTCTAAACCATACTTAAATAAATGCTTAGTATTAAACTTTTTATTGAAAATCAATTTTAGTGCAGTTTCATTTAATGTATAGCCCAATTCAAAATTTCTATTTGTTTGCCCATCAAATTCGATATCAAACTTATACTGGCTATTGGTCAATAATACCGAAGCTGTATTTTCATCATTAAATATGTGTCTCCATTTAATTGAAGCCATTCGGTTACTGTATCCAAAAAGCGAATCGGATGTAATACTGAACTTATCTTTACTGTAATAAGCCGTTACTTTTAGATTGTTTTTATCATTGATTTTATGGTTGTACTTAGCAATGACATCATAAAATGAAGCGCTACTTTTTTCTAGTTCTTCGTTATCTAAATTTTGTAAAATAAGATCAGAATACGTTGTACGACCTCCAATTAGCAAACCAGATTTCTCTTTTACAATAGGCACTTCTACAACAGCATTACTGGTAACTAAACCTATGGAGGCTTCCCCTTTAATTTTATCCACTGAAGCATCTTTAGTAAGTATATCAAAAACCGAAGATAACCTTCCTCCATATTCAGCAGGAACATGTCCTTTATAAATAGTGACTTCTTCTGTAGAAAATGGATTGATTGCTGAGAAAATTCCGAAGAAATGAGCAGGATTATAGATAACCCCATCATCAAGTAATATTAAGTTTTGATCCGTTTTCCCACCACGAACATTAAACCCATTTGCACCTTCACCAGCCGTTGCAATTCCTGGCAAACTCGCAGCCACTTTAAATATATCGCGCTCCCCAAGTACTAAGGGAACATTTTTAGACTTTTCAACATCAATTTTAGTAACTCCGGCCGGAGCATCCTTTACCGCCTTATTCACATTACCCCTAAGCAATACTTCATCCAAGCCCTCTAGAGCTTCAATTAAATCTACATTGAGTGTTCCATTGTTATAAATAATTACTCTTTTAGAAATATCCTGAAATTCTAATGACTGAAATTTTACGAGATTGTGCCCCTTTGCTAATTTTATTGAGAACGAACCATCTTCTTTTGAAACGGTACCAGACCTTCTCCCTTCAATAGTTATTGCAACATTTGCTGCTGGGTATCCATTTTTAGCATTTGCTAATTTACCTTGGAGTATAAACGCATTTTGCTTTACATTTTCTTTTTCTTTCCCAATTCGCACTGTCTGTATTTCACTTATAGTTTGAGCTGTATTTTTATTATAAAAAATCGGATCTTCACTTTCTTCTTTAGGAGCTAGAGTGATCGTATTAGTTACAATTTCAGGTTCAAAAAAAGTGTTTGGCAATTCATCATAAATGCGGTTGTATTTAGTGAGTATTACCTTACCATCTTGCGTAATGTAATAGTTGAGCAATGTGTTGTTGAAAACCTCATCTAATAATTCTGGGAAACTTAAATTATCATAAGTACCTGTCACTTTATATTCCTGCAACCAAGTTTCAATAAAGTAAAATTGATAATCCGTTTGGTTTTCAATTTTAATAATCGCGTCATATAATGATGTTTCATTAAAATTAAATGATACGCGCTTATTTATATCTTGAGCTTTTACAACCAAGGAACCTAAAACGAACAATACAAGTAAAAATTTTTTCATAAACAATTGATACTAGAGTTAATCTAATCACTTTATTATTTCTATAAATGTACATTAAATAGTCACCCTCATAAAAGCCTAATAAACTCGTATTTATAAATTACGAGTTGCTATTACACATTAAAAAACAAAACAAAAGCTTATTAAATAGCCTATTACAATACAACTTAATGACAAACACCAACATAATCAACAACTAGAAAATCCCCTCGAGAATAGTAATTCTAGAGGGGATTTTTACTGTTTATTTTAAAGCTAGTCTATTTCAAAGACTCCATATCAATAACAAATCTATATTTGACATCATTACTTTTAACACGACTAAAAGCTTCATTAATCTCATCCATTTTTATCATTTCAATATCGCAAGTAATGTCATGCTCACCACAGAAATCTAACATCTCTTGTGTTTCTTTAATACCACCTATCAATGATCCTGCTATACGCTTTCTACCCATAATTAAGTTTCCACCGTGCATTGGCTCTAATGGTTCAATTGCTCCCACCATTACCATAGTTGCATCGACTTTTAATAATTGTAGGTAAGGGTTTACATCGTGACCAACAGGAATAGTATTTAACAAAAAATCAAAACTACCCGCATGTTTTTTCATCGCATCGTCCTCCTTTGAAATTAGTACAGCATCAGCGCCAAGTCTTTTAGCATCTTCTTTTTTAGATTCAGAAGTAGTAATCATAACAGTCTCTGCACCCATTGCGTGAGAAAACTTGATCCCCATGTGTCCTAAACCTCCTAAACCTATAACTCCTACTTTATCACCTTTTTTAATACCCCAATGATTCAATGGAGAAAACGTTGTAATTCCAGCACACAATAATGGAGCTGCAGCTGCAGGATCTAAATTTTCAGGTACACTTAAAACAAACTCTTTATCCACCACAACTTTTTGTGAATAACCTCCAAAAGTGTGTCCGCCTAAATGTTTATCTTCACTATTATAAGTCATAGTAGCACCGTTTTCACAAAACTGCTCTAAGTCTTTTTTACACGTATCGCAAGTTTGGCACGAATCAACCATACAACCCACTCCCACTAAATCACCTTCTTTAAATTTAGAAACATTTTTTCCAACTTTAGAAACACGCCCCACAATTTCGTGCCCTGGAACTACGGGATATCTACTCCCACCCCAATCATTCTGAACTTGATGAATATCACTATGACAAACTCCACAGAACAAGATATCAATAGCTACATCATTTTCAGTTACTTCTCGTCTTTCAATTGTTTTTGGTTCTAAATCTGCACTTTGCTGAGGTGCTGCATATGCTTTTACTTCGCTCATAATTTTATTTCCGTCTAAACCGGATATTTTTATAAATGTTAATCTTTGTTTCATATAAAGGTACAGCCAAGGCAGCCCAATCAACAAACATTTACATATACATTAACACAAGCTGTTAGTGTTTTGTGAATACTACTTCGGAAATTTTACGAATTTAAAATTTCAGCTTTTAAAAAAGTTAATAGTCAAGTTCTTAATTGAAGTAATATTATTTCCGAAGAAACAATGAAGAAAAAAGCTTGTAACATTAAAGCTTTACGGTAATTTCTGGATTGTATTTTTTAAGCAATTCTACAAATGCTTTTTGATCTTTAGGTGACACTAATTCACTATTAAAGCTTCCGTAGAAAATTTCTAAACGTTTAAACGAAGGTGCAGGAGCAGACATTAAACTACTTGATCTCTCGATACGTTTAATAGAATTTATAGCGATATTTTTTTTATAAAACGGCTTAACTACAAGTGTTAAATGCTCCCTATCAACTAAATAATAAGTATTTAAAAATGAATATATTATATATTTCAACAACAATACCATTCCTATTAAATAGACTTTCCGTAATGTAGTTAATTTTTGAAAATCGATTCCTTGAAAACATAAAAATCCTATAAAAACAACTAACGCAACAAGCATTAAGTAGTTTACTTTAGACTTAAACTTCTTCATAATTATGATTTCGGTTTAACCACTAATGAAATACTAATGTAAAGTAATAGTATTATTGGGATGGCGATAAACTTAAGTAGTGCGATTAGCGCTATTGCTACTATTAAAAAAATATACTTTATAGCATTCTCTTTAAATCCCCACGTTTTAAATTTAAAAGCGAATAACGGAATTTCAGCATTTAGCAACACACAACTTAGCAATGTAATACCAATTAAAAACCAATGATTTAAAATTACATCTTCAATTGATGTTATATTCTGAAATGTTAAAATAAGCGGAAAACTTAAAATAAGTAAGGTATTTGCTGGCGTTGGCAATCCTATAAAACTAGATGTCTGTCGTGTGTCTACATTAAACTTAGCTAATCTATATGCAGATGCTACTGTTATTAACAACCCAATAAATGGCAGATATCCCACAATTGAGTTATTCCAGCCAAGATCTGAAGTTACATTAGCAATATCCATTGTGTGACCTGTAAACGATTCGCTTAATAACTGGAGCATTACTATTCCAGGTACAACCCCACTTGTAACAACATCAGCAAGGCTATCTAATTCTAACCCTACTTGGCTTTGAGCATTTAAAGCACGAGCTGCAAAACCGTCAAAGAAATCAAAGAATATACCAGTAAAAGCGAAAAAAGATGCTGCTACTAAATCTCCCGATACTGCAAAAATGATAGCCACACACCCACATAATAAGTTAAGAGAGGTGATTAAATTTGGAATCTGCTTTATCATAAAATACGTTATTAAGTAAAATGTATTGCTTTGTGTAAAAATAGTAAAGTATTTTCGTCTAAGGCAGTATCCGTACAATATGTGATTAAAATTGCAGTTTAATAATAATATATTTGCCAAAAATAAAGACTTGAAAAAGAATTTTTTATTCCTAATTTTCCTACTATCTCTAACAACGATAACGGTTTCTGCGCAAACAGTTCGTAAATACTCTAACGAGTTTATGAACATTGGGGTTGACGCAGCTTCGTTTGGTATGTCAAATAGTGTAGTAGCATCCACAAACGATGTTAACTCGGGCTATTGGAATCCTGCAGGATTAGTAAATCTTGAAACTCAGGAACTTTCACTTATGCACGCCTCTTATTTTGCAAATATTGCAAACTATGATTATGCTGCTTTTGCAATGCCATTAGATGATAATAGTGCTGTTGGCTTAAGTATTATTCGTTTTGGTGTAGATGATATTTTAAATACTACACAATTAATCGATTCGCAAGGAAATATCAATTACGACAATATTAGCTTATTCTCTACTGCAGATTATGGCTTCACTTTTAGTTATGCTAAACGCTTGCCTCTAGACGGTCTAAACGTGGGTGTAAATGCAAAAGTGATTAGACGTATTATTGGTGATTTTGCTTCTTCTTGGGGATTTGGTTTAGATGCAGGAATTCAATTTAAAAGGAATAATTGGAATTTCGGATTAATGGCTCGCGATATAACAACAACGTATAACTCGTGGTCAATAGACGAGGAAAAGTTTGCTGAAATTCAAGGAGCAGTTGAAGGACAAAACCAAGACCTTCCAGAAACAACTGAAATCACTATCCCTAAATTACAATTGGGAGTTTCTCGTGAGTTCATTTATCATTACGACTATTCCTTTTTAGCTGAAATAGATCTAAACGTTCGCTTTGCTGAAACAAATGATTTGTTTTCATCTTCAGGATTGAGTTTTACTCCTTCTGCAGGATTTCAATTTGGTTATATTGATATGATTTATCTTAGAGGAGGTATCGGAAATTTTCAAACCATCACACAACTTGACGGAGAAGACAGTACAGGATTTCAGCCCAACATAGGACTAGGATTTAAATACAAAGGAATCCAAATTGATTATGCATTAACAGATATTGGCGACCAAAGTGCGGCATTATACAGCAATGTCTTTTCCCTAAAACTAGATTTGAGTATCTTTAAAAACTAAATTTAAATAGTTTTCTTACTTTTAAATTTAGCTAGTAGTTTTAATCATTTTCAATAGTTCTTCTTGTGTATAAAAGAATATTCCTCTTAATATTTATTCTGAAATTTTCAATAGGTTTTTCACAGTTTCAATTATCTGAAAATGCTGAAATAAGTATTGTTAGTATTGGACCTGGTAAGGAACTGTATGATAGTTTTGGTCATAGTGCCTTTAGAGTAACTGATCCTAGAAACAATAGAGATTTGATATTCAACTACGGTACTTTTGATTTTGAAACGCCAAATTTCATTTTAAAATTTGCTAGAGGCAAACTGCCTTATGCTCTTTCCGTTAGAGATTATCAAGGTTTTCTAAATGCCTACATTAGAGAAAATCGCACTTTTGTAGAACAAGAACTTGATTTAACATATGGCGAAAAAACAACACTCTTCAACTTTCTGTTAAAGAATGCGCAACCTGAAAACAAAGAATATCAGTATGATTTTTTCTACGACAATTGTGCAACAAAAATTAGAGATGTTTTAAAAGAAGCTTTAGGAAATGATCTAACCTACAAGAATGGTTATGCACCTGAGCAATTTACATTTAGACAACTTATCCAGCAACGACTAGACCTTAATTCTTGGGGAAGTCTGGGTATTGATATTGCTCTAGGAGCCGTAATTGATAGAACTGCTACACAGTGGGAACATCAATATTTACCAGAATATGTGCACGACGCAGCTACTTTTGCTATTTTAAACAATGACGGAATTGAACGTCCCTTAGTTAAAAAAGAGACTGTAGTTTTTCAGTCTACTGGCAGTAACAAAACAAAACCATTCTTTCTCTTTACTCCTTTAGCAGTATTTGGGGTTATTGGTTTGTTAATCATAGGGGTTACTTACAGAGATTTTAAAAGAAATAAAAGAACAAGGTGGCTTGACGGTGTATTATTTTTTACAACTGGCTTTGTAGGTGTTTTGCTATTATTACTTTGGGTAGCTACAGATCATACTGCTACAGCTAATAATTACAACATGCTTTGGGCGTTCCCACTCAACTTACTTTTCTTCCCATTAATAAGTAAAACTCAACCTAAAAAGTGGCTTTATAGATATGTGTTTTTCTTAATCCTGATGTTGGCTTTATTAACTTTTCACTGGATAACAGGTGTTCAAGTTTTTGCCATTGGTTTTATACCACTTATTATTGCGCTAGCAATTAGATGGATTTATTTGGCTAGAAGCTTAAAAAAAGAAAATTAATTTTATTGACCTCTAAAGAATATAATGGTACTTAATGTTTTAATTACAATGCTAATATCGAGAAAAAGACTTCGATGTTTAATATAGTACAAATCGTATTGTAGTTTCTCTAAAGCATCTTCTTGAGTAGTACCATACTTTGCGTTAACTTGAGCCCAACCAGTAACTCCTGGCTTTACAATGTGCCTCACCTCGTAGAAAGGGATTTTATCGGAAAGTTGTTTTACAAAAATTGGACGTTCTGGACGTGGCCCTATAACACTCATTTCGCCTTTAACGACATTGATAAACTGAGGAATTTCATCAAAACGCGATTTTCTTAAAAAACGACCAAATTTTGTTACTCTAGTATCACCAACACTAGCAAATTGAGCACCATTTTTTTCTGCATCAGTAACCATCGAACGCAGTTTGAAAATTTTAAATGACTTTCCATTCCTACCTACTCGCTCCTGTGTATAAAACAATGGCCCTCTATTTCCAATTAAATTCCCAACAAGTAATATTGGTAGTATCAAAATACCAAATGACAAACCTAAAAAAGAAAATAAAAAATCTAACACTCTATGAGAAAAGAGGTATAATTTATTGTGATTACTGCGGCTAAAGGGAAAATATCTATAAAAATCCTTATCTACATGTTGCACCGGAACTCGGTGTGTAATTTCCTCGTATACCTGTGTAAACTCTCTTATTGAAACACCATCTTCTAATAAATGAATTAACTTATTATATAAACCAACAGTTATACCATCAGACTGTGGCGTTGCAATAACTACTTCTGAAATTGCCATTTCAAGTATTTCGCGTTCAGCAATAATAGGGTTTAAACGAGTTACCCCTTCTCTAACCGACTCACCTGTTTCGTTAGCTTTAGTACTTATAAAACCTACAACTTTATAATTAGGATCTGATATTTCTAATGAATTAATAATTCGGTTTACATCCTCTTCATTTGCAATTAACAAAACGCGTTTAAAGAATCTAGGTGCTGAAATAAGCACGATATATAAATACCTCCATAGAAGTAACGCTAAGTTAATAGCGATATAGAAATACACAATTTGAAGTCGATTATCTGGAAGTACTGGGGTAAAAAAGGGTGTTAAAAGATAGAACAACACCGTTAATGAAGATGTGAGAATAACATTTTGAACCACAACTTCAAACTTGCTTGCTTTCTGTAAATTATAAAGTTCAAATATGGTTCCAAATATAGTTAGGTATGAAGCCAATACAATAGACCATACCCAAAATTCTGAGTTGATTTTAAAGTAATCAAAATTAAATATTTGACCTAAAAAGTACAGCACACCTAAAACCGAAATAATATCCAAAACACGCAATAAAACTTTACGTTCAGAAATGTCAAAATGGATACTAGATTTTTTATTCATGCTAGGGAGTTAGTCGAGCTAAAAATAACAAAATCAAATTTGTTCGACTATTTAAATAATTCTTATTCCTGTAAGTATTTACTTTAAAATTTCAAACCATTTATGCTTAATTATTTGCCAATCAAATTCTTCAACGCTATTACGAGCTGATTTTGAAATCTCTTTAGCAAAAGTTGGATTATCAACTAACTTTACAATAGCATCTACAAATGCAGTAACATTATTAGGTGCTACGGTTATACCATTTTTCCCATTAGCAACAATATATGGGATTCCCCCTACATTAGTAGTAACAACGGGGAGTCCTAAGGCCATTGCTTCTATAACACTTACGGGAGTATTATCGAAATTAGTGGTATTTATAAAAATATCGTGAGTTACAGATAATTCAATCCATTGTTTTTTAGACAATAAACCGGTAAAATTTACCGGTAAATTATTAGCACTCGCATATTCTTTACAGTTAGCTAAACTTCCATCTTTCTCAGGTCCTACCATCGTAAGCGAAACATCTATATTCCGTGATTTTAAAACCTCAACTAACTTTAAAGCTAACATTGGATTGTAAATTTCAGAAAATGACCGTACCCATAATAATTTAGTGGAAATCTTCTCTCTTTCCAAAAATGGGTAATCATTAATTTTTATTGAATTCGGAATATAATTAGAAACATCATATCCTCTTTTTTCAAACTCATCAATTAAATATTTTGATGGTGCTACTAAAGCTTTAGCATTTGTAAAGTATTGTCTACATAATGTAGGACTATTATCAAGTCTCGCAGGAAGATTTCCGCCGTGAAGTATTGCTATATAAGGAATTTTATATTGCCTACTTAATTTTCCAAGTGTGGTAGCGTAATAAAAGTTTTGAGTACTATACGTATCAATTATCAAAACATCAATTTGTATTTTGTATTTATAGAATGTTTGAATCATATCTATAAAACGTATCAACTTATTTTTCTTAGAAGAAGCTGTATAAACCTTAAACCCCTCATTGACTAAGTTTTCTGATAGAGTTTCTATTACGGTTGTAGTAAAACCTTTACCAGAAAGTTTATTCCCAATGTAAAGAATGCTTTTTTTATTTTTTTGCAAATTTGAGTCTAACACTAGTCGTTTTTAGGGAATTTATATAAAAATAGGCCGTTAACTTCGTGCACTTTTTCAAGCAGAAAAATTTCATCTTTTGTAAGCCAATAATCAATACCTAATGAAGAAATATAAGCATATTTTTCTATTTCAGAATTTATGGACGCTATTTTTTTTCTTTTCAGATACCAATCAATGAGCTTTTTAGGATTTCCCTCAATTATTATTGAAGCTCCTTTACCATCTAGCGCTACCGAACGTTTTGTACTAGGTCTAAAAAAGAAAGTTCTATAAAAAACAGCATCTTCAGGTATATGTTCGTTTATATAATTTGAAATCATATCAAATCGTGCTTGCTTACTTTCAACAGGAGTAAATATGGTGGCAGTTTTAGGGAAAATATCTCTAGAAATATCATCTCCAATTAAGGGAACGTTATTGAAAATATTTTCAGAAGAAAATACTATTATTAAAAGGTAGAAAACTAATGCTATTTGACCAAATCTAATACTAATATTTAATGATTTTGAAAAAAAATAAATCAAATAACCTATAGCAAAATAACCTGGCAAAATTGCTAATTTTTGAATACGAACTAATTGAAACGACATTCTAATATTTGTACCTAACAAATTATTTGCAAGGCTCTCTAATGGAATTGAGATTGTAGGAATAACGACTAATAAACAAGACAATAACGCTAATACCAAACTATTTTTAAAATGTTCTTTATATTTAAAATACGTCCAACACAAAAGCCCAATTAAAGGCAATAAATAAAACAGATATCGCACTTTAAGCCATTGTTTTAAAAAGAGCCCCGTATCAAAGAAAAATGGTGCTATACGATCCCTTATTGCCTCTTGATAAAGAGCTGGATCGTAATCTAATGCAATTTCAGTTTTAGTAAAATAAACAACTACAAAAGGAAGCATCCCCACAACAGTTGCAATTAGACTTAATGCAATTTGAAATAGAGATATTTTATATTTTTTCAGGTATTTAAGCAGCAATAATAGCAAAAACCAAATCAGCACACCTCCTAACCCTGATATTGGATGAAAATTAAGAATAATCCCTAAAACTAAACCACCTATTATATACTTCCACTCAGTCTTTAAAAACAATACTATAAATGGTAAAGGAAGAAAGGCAGCATATAATGTTCTTGGCATCATTGTCCACATGTCTCCAATTCCCCACATTTCTGAGCCTGGTAACCAGACAACTCCTCTAACAAGGACTGACAGAAAAACAGCTAATAAAAAATGATTTTTAAACGCTTTAAAAAATAAGAAAAACCAAGTTAATCCATATAATAAATTAGTTGCAAATAATAGAATATTAAGACCTTTTATATAATCGTAATTAACCCAAGATGAAATTTCACGCAGCGTAGAAATAAAAAACGGCGTATAATATTTAAAATTAGAAATATCGTCCGCAAAAAGATCTCCTTTATATAAATCAGGATTATCTAATTTTAAACACATAGGAATTATATTCTGCAAGTCTGACGAAATTGCACTATACCCTACTCCAATATTTTTAACAAAAAATGAACTTGCTATAATTAAATTTAGTATGATAGCTATTGCCCAATATCTTTTACTCATCGATCATTATTTGGGTTGTTTTGCATATCAAATTGTAATGCTTGCAGTAGTAGTTGAAATCCAACTATAATTAATAAAGCACTAATCATTATCGTACCAACAGGCGTAAACTTTTCTAATAATGCATAATGATACCATTTATAGCTTCCAAAAATAACGCCTCCTAAAAACAAAGGCCAGCCAAAAATTATATAGATAGATCCTATATTAAAATCATACATAAAATAGCTTTTCCAAATTCTCGAAATATATTTTTTAAATAGGTTTACTGAAAACAAAATTGGCATTTGAAAAAGCTTCATATTAGACGCTTCATCTCCATATATTGCAGGCATTCCTATTTCTTTAATTTTCCCTCTTTGAAAGTATAATTCACTAATAAGGGAGGTTTCAAAAAAGTAGTCGTTTGATATTTTATTAAAATCAAAGGCTTTAATATTTTCAGTAGCTATACATAAAAATCCATTATTAAAGTCAAAGCAATTCCAATATCCTGTAGAGATTTTACTTAAAAAAGATAGAAATAAATTACCCATTCGCCTAACAACAGGCATATTTTTTAATGCTTTAAAATCTCTAAATCTATTCCCTTTAGCCATAGCATAGCCATCAACAATTACCGCTTTAGCTAAAGATGGAATATAAGTAGCATCCATTTGATCATCTGCATCTAATTTTACTACTGCTACAATGTGTTCAATACTTGTGGCATAGTTAAAGCCAAATTTAGTAGCACCTCCAACTCCCATATTTTCTGGAGTTTTTATTACTATAACTTGACTAATTTTATCAAGCTCTTTTATAGGTAAAGGTTGTGGGCTATTATCGTTAACAATAATAATTGCATCACTAAACATAAGTGCCTTCTCTACCACCTTCAAGATAAAGTCCTGGGCGTTATAATACGGTATTACAATAGCTATTTTTTCTTTCATTCTTTCTTAAGAAATGTAAGTGGTTTAACAATTAGTGCTGCCATCAATAAAAACAGTCCTAACAATGCGAACAATGGTCTATAAATATACAGGTGTTCTCCAAAATACAAAGACACAATCATAGCGAATACAAGACCGTTTAATGAAGCTCTAATAGATGGTAACTTTCCTTTTACAATTGTAAGATACGAAAGTAACCAAGTCATAAAAAAATAAAGCCCCACGAGTCCTACTTCATTAATTAAAGAAAGGTATTGGTTGTGTGCAGAGAAACCGATTAACAATCTATTATTAAGCCCTATTCCAAAAGGGATTATGTATGGCCTTTCGGCTAAATAAATTACATATTGTTTGTGCAAATAATTTCTTCCCGATCCTAGATCATCATAAATTCCTGTAAAATCTTCTACAGTGTTAACATCTCCTGGGCCTGTAATTTTATTTGTAATCCTACCTTTAATAGTATCATCTATTAATTCAATAATTTGAGGGTTTGTGTATGTTAAAATAAAAAAACCAATTAAAGTATATATTGAAATTTGAAAAGCCCTCCCCATATTTCTCAGAAAAAAGTATACTAAAAAGATGATACCAGCTACATAAGTAGTTCTAGACCCTGTTATCAGTATTACTATAGCAGCAATACCAATAGCACTATAAATGTAGGGCCTAAAGATTTTAAGAGGTTTTATGAAAACTGCAGACATTAAAAAAGCTAATGAAATGAGCATGGTCATTCCTAAAACAATTTTATTAGGGCCAAGGGTGCCAGATAAAAAACCATCATAACTTAATGCATACTCTCTATTCCATAAAAAGGGTATAATACCAAGGTTTTGAAATAACACAATTAAACCCTCTAAAATAACCAATGAAGCTATTAAATAAACAAACTTTTTATAGCGTTTGATGGTGTTTACTGATGTGTAAATTAACACAGCCCCAATAAAAAACACCCACATATGGTATAAGTAGAGAAAACTCTGAATAAACCAAACCATCCTATTTAAGAAAAAAGAAAAAACCAATGTAGCTACCAGCATTATTGCACAATACACAGCAAACCTTTTAAATTTATTAAAAAAAAGTATTCGACTAATTTGAACATTAATTGCATTGAAGAACTTTAAATAATGAACCATTAAAAAAACACCAACTACATCATACAATCTAAATTCATTATTACCCGTTAAAGAATATTTTAGAACCGGCAGATTATAAAAATAACTTACAATCAACAAAAACAACAACACGTTTACGTATGTATTGTTGATAAATGGTAATGCTATATTTTTTTTTGATAAACTCAAATTGAGGAATAAAAGGCTTGTATGTTAGATAAGGTTGCTCTTTCTGTAAAGTTAGTTTGTATATAATTATTATTTATTTAAAAACTAATGAATTATTCTTTAAGCAGTTTTATAAATATTAAAAAGCTGTTTATTGATTTTCTTAAATGAATATTCATTCCTTATATGATTATGAAAACTCTCCCCATCTATTTGAGCTTTTTTATTATTTTCTAAATAATAGATTATTGCATCAGCCAATTCATTACTATTACGTTTCGCAACAACTTTTCCAAAATCTCTAACTACTTCTTTACATTGACCTACATCAGTACAAACAACTGGTAATCCAACAATACCATATTCTAATAAACTTACTGGCAGACCCTCAGAGACTGATGAAAGAACTCCTATTTTAGCCTGTTTTAACAAAGGAGCTACATTCTGCTGTGAACCTAAAACAAAAACATCTTTAATTTTCTCATCCTCAATTTTAGATAATATTGACTCACTTGTAAAATCATTATTGCAATTTCCAATTAAATGCAAACTCGCTTTTTTTATTTTGCTTTTCACTATTACAAATGCATCTAAAAGCGTAATATGGTCCTTTTGAGGTCTCATATTTGCAACACAAACAATTCTAAAGCTTTCGTCGCCATTTAATAATACTGAAAAGTTTGAATTACTATTTAATGAAACAAAATTAGGTAAGTAAAATACATTATTACAAGACAGTCTGCTTTCTGACCAATATTTTAAAACATTATTTACAGCTATAATAGCATTAAATTTTAGTGAGCAAAGCTTAAGTATTCTGTAATTTCTATTTGCTAACATCTCACTATTACCATAATGGTCATGCCAAATTAAGGTTAAAGATGGTATCACTAATTTCAATAGTGTAGCAAAGAAAAAGCTGCTTGAATGTGCGTGTACAATAGTAATCTCATTATTTACAACAAATCTTTTTAATTTTTTAAAAGCTTCAAAGTCAAAAATTCCTTTTTTATCTAAAAATAAATAATTCACTTTTGCTAAAAGATTAATTTTCATATCACCTTCTGCACGTGTTGCACATAAAAAAGAATCTATATTTGATAATGCTAGTTCGTTAGCGAAGGATACTGCCATACGTTCAGCTCCCCCAAGATTTAAACTATCAATTAATTGTAGTACCCTCATTTAAGTAATTTTAAAATTTCAGCTTCAAACGTATCTAAAGTATATTCTTGTGACCATTGCTTAGCTTTATTAGACATTTCTTGCAACTTTTTTGGATATTCAAGTTGCTCTAATAAAACAGCTAAATCTTGTTGCTTTATCGTAGACATTAAAATACCACGTGCTCCAAAATCTAACATCCAAGGAACACAAGATATATGAGTCACTATAGGTATTACTCCCCAAAACATTGCCTCTGCAACCACCTTTGGCCACCCTTCAGATTTTGACGGAAGTATCAGAAAACTACTGTCTTTATATGCCTGTTGCACCTCTGCAGCGGCTTTATTTCCTCTAAACTTAATAACATTGTTTAATTGATGATCCAGCACGTAAGTTTCTAAAATGGCTCTTTCTACTCCATCTCCATATAATTCTAACGTACATTGTGTACCACTTTTAACAAGTGATTCTATAAGTTTAATAGCATATAACGGTCTTTTTCCAGAAACCAAACTACCTACAAATAAAAATTTATATGGTGCTTTAAATACTTTAGGAGGAGTACCTATTATTTCTTTTTTGGTGTATGAAGCTGTAAAAAACGACTTAATGTTTTTAGATTGATTTGGCCAATCTCCATAAACCAAAACGTTCATGTTTTTAGTTAAAAAAGTATTAGCTAATATCCATTTCTGTAGTCGGTAGCTTAAAGGTTGTATCGCTTTAGGATCCCAATTCCCTGCATATTTAGCTGTTTTAATTTTCTTCGGAAATAGCACTTGAACAAAGCATCCTATAAGCCCAATATTTGAAGGGCATCGTAAATGAATATGGTCGGCTCGTTTCATCTGAACCATCATTTTAAAGAAAATAGATGGTAAGACCAATGCACTTTTTAAAAGCCCTAGAATAGAACCTCCGTATATACTTGGTATAGAAACCACCTCTATGTTACTATTATCAAAAGATGATGTAAGCAGTTTCTTCTTGTATTTTGTAGGTGAAAGAATAACAGGTTTCTCAACTTTATCAAACCATAAATTCATTTCTTTCACATAAGGAGCGTAACTATATATAGCACTTTCTTTATGCAATGATGGAGCAAGAGTAATAACTAAAAAACGCATTAGATATACTCATTTGAACTATTAGCACTTACTTGAACTGCAGGAACACCTAAAACAGTAGTTCCATTTTCAACATCACGATGCACTAAACTATTTGCGCCTAATACAGCATTATCCCCTACTTGTATTTTACCAACCACCGTGGTATTTGCACCTATATAAACATTGTTTCCTATTATTGGAACGCCGCGACGCTCTCCCCTGCCACTTACACCTATAGTAACTCCTTGCGAAATATTACAGTTATTACCAATAATAGCTTTTGAATTAATAATAATCTGTCCAAAATGCCCAATATAAAATGAATGACCAATGGAAGCAGCATAAGGAATTGAAATACCTGTAAGTATTTCAATCCATTTTAAATGAATAACACTAAATACGAGAAGTACCTTTTTGATAAGTTTAGGAAGGTTACTTTTATAAATAGCATTCGCAGTTCTATAAGCAAACAATGCCCAAAGACCTTGCTGCGTTATTAAAAGCACTAAAGTACTTTTACCAGAATAATCTTTATATTTTTTTATATCAGTATTAAACAATTTCCTAATTTATTAACGATTTATAAAATGCAGTATTCTCTTCTACTATTTTATGCTTCTCAAATTTCTGCATTACCTGTTGTCTCCCTTTTTTTCCTAAACTATTAGCTGCCTTTTTGTTTTCAATACACCAAAGCATTTTTTCAGCAATATCTACTGGGTCATATACATCGCAAAGCAAGCCTGTATGCATATGTTGTATTGTTTCAGGACCTGGACCATATTGTGAAAATACAACAGGTTTTTCAAGCAGCATTGCTTCTAAAGTAACAAGACCTTGTGTTTCCATATGTGATGGAAATATACAAAATAATGCACTTGCGTATTTGATATTTAACTCGGTTCTAGATATAGCGCCGTGAAAATGAACATTCTCAAAATACGATGCTGAATATTTCTTTTTAAGGGCATCTATAAACGAATCTCCATTTGGATACAACCAATCACGACCATACAAATCTAAATGCATCTTGGGATATTTATCTTTTACTAACTGAAATGCTTCAACCAATTCAAATACTCCCTTTTTTTCGCAAATAGTACCTGCAAAAAGAACCCTATTTTCGGTTACTGAAACATCTGGAATTGTTAATGCAGTATCAATTGGGTTATTAATTATTTTCAAAGGCTTTGTTCCATATGTTATATACTTTTCAGTATGCGTTTTCACATAATTAGAAACCGCTATAAAAGCATCAGCATTTTTAAACGATTTTTTTTCTCTCTTCCCTTTAATTGGATCAATGTCACGTTTTTCTGCTTCCGCAAAAAAATGGTGTCCTCCGTGTAATCTAATAACCTTTTTATAGGATGCATTTTTTGATAAATAAGCACAATCCAACTCAGATGTTTCTACAATATCAATAGCTGTTGTTTTCTGTATTCTTTTAAGCTCTTTATTTATTCGGATAAAATTCTCAATATATCTAGCAACTGGTGAAATAGGTTTTGGTAATCTAATTAATTGTACTCCATTATCTTCTAAAATCACTTTTTTAGAATCCTCACCTATTCCTAACACAATTGCTGTATGCCCATCTTTAACCAGCTCACGTGCAAAGGTTTGTACAAAAGTGCCCTTACCTCCTGGAGCCCAAGTTGGGTATTCGTTAGATATAAAAACTATGTTCACTTATTTAGAATTCTAATTTATTTAACAATTTATTTACGTCCTATATTTATCTGGTTTGTAATAATTTCAGGAACTACTTTACCAGAGTCTGTATGCAAATGATTACCATATGTATAGTCAAAATTATCATTTAGGCCTATAAGGTCTAAATAATTTGAAGAAAACCTTATTACTTCATGTTTTTGTTTATCAAAATCTGGTGATAATTCAAATTCATTTTTCATAATTTCACGGTGAATTGGTAGTCTCACGATATATACCTCACCATACTGTTTTAAAAATTTAATAGTTTTAATTAAATAAGTAATTTTATTTTCTGATATTAACCAATAACAAAAAAATGTTAGTAGAAGAAAAATTAAGAACTCAAAAGAACTAAATATACTCTGAATATTTATACTGAAATTATAAAACTAAATTCTATTTAATTTTTGGAAACCAAATTTTTAAAACATCCTTTTCTAACAACTCATCAATACCTTGCAATTGATTGTAAAAATATTGGTCTAAATACTGCTTTGTTTCTGTATTAATTTTTGGAGGTGATTCTGGAATGTTCGGGTTCACCTTTTTATGAATTTTATTTAGAATTTTTTTAATTATTGGTATTGGTTTTGCCTTGACATTATAAGAAATTGGTAACTGATCTAAATAATGTAAGTTTCCATAATTTCTCAATATGCTATTTTTATACAACTGTAACTTATAATTTTTCGGCATTCTAGATTTGTTCGAATGTTTCTCCAAATATGTTTTGGGGATTTTATTAAAATCTACACCTAAAAAACCACAAACTTCCGCAGTAACTTCGTTAAAATTTTTAATTAAGTCCTCAAACAAAACGACTTTAATATTTGATACTGGAAATAAACTGTAATAATACTCAAGTTGTTCTTTGTATAAACTTCGATTGATAATTTGAAAAGGATTATGTAATAATGTATTCTCAAAAGTTTCAGTAACGCGACCTGTTCTAACTAGGTGCCAATAGTTTGAATAAGCTCTTAAAGAAGGTTGTCTTAAAATAAAAATCATTTTAATTTTTTTTTCTTGTTTTGCTATCCTTTTCGCTGCGATTTTAGATGCTAGATATGTAGTAGAATCCTCTCCTACTAATAGACCTCTACTATCTTTAAATTTATTATAATACCACTCCCATAACTCTTTAGGGTTTTTATCCATAGATTGATAGAACCAGTTTTTGTCTTTATAAAAACTATAATCACTATGTTGTAAAATATTATCAATATCAAAAAAACCAATTTCACCGGGAGGAACATAGATATCGGGATGATTATTTAAAATAGTATGTAATGAGGTTGTCCCACATTTCATGGCACCACCAATTATAAAATCTGGTAAAGTATTAATTTTAGGTGCTATCCAATTATCCATAAATATTATTTTAGTTGAATTTTCAATTAATAATCTTCAACCCTAGTTGTTTTTGAATCGATATAGAAGCTTCTAACTGCTGATCCGCTACAACATCCATCCATTGCCTTATTTTAGTTGGTGATCCTTTATCAATGTCTTCTAAAATTGAAATTAAGTTAGATGGTTCATTTAACCAAAACACCACATCTTTAGAAGGCATAGAGCCGAAATGCTCAAAATTATAAATTGTTTCAACACTTGTATTTGAGTTCTCCACTGGATTATAAGCCAAATAAATACAAGGCTTATTAAACATTCCGAAATCAAACGCCATTGTTGACCCTAAGTTAACAACCACATCTGCATAATAAGCTAAACTCACTAATAGCTTTACATCTTCAAATAATGGGTAAACAGCAGTCCAAATAGCTGAGTTAAAATTCCATTTTGGCGGCATGTCAACAATAAGTTTTGGGTATTTTTTCAACACCCAATCATATCTTCCCGAAACATCAACGGGACATCGTCTAAACACTATTTGATAAGCTTGCTGTTTATTATGTTTTAAAATTTCCGAAGCTATGGCATCTAAATATAGTGGATCGTGTGGTGATGTTAGTGCGTCATCGCCAGAGAAACATATAATTTTTTTTGAGCTATCTAATTTATAATTGCTATAAAAATCTTCTTTAGGTATAATATTAGTTGCATCACCGTAAAATTCAAATTGAGGTGTTCCTGTTATATGAACTTGTTCTTGTGGTATTTCTGAATAAAAATTTTGTAGTTGCTCTTTCATTAATGGAGACCACACCAAATACTTGTCTGCTCTTAATGCTAACCTCGCTTTTGGGAGGTTATCCCAAGAATAAATAACAGTAGTAGTTTTTATATTTAATAACTTTGCTGCTAAAAAATATGTAGCAGCTTTTATAGCTCTTTGATGTGTACAAAATAGGCTATCAATATTAGCCTCTTTAAGTATGTTTTTAATTTCTTTAAAGCTAGGGTTTGCCTGTAAGGCTTTTTGATACTTTTCTTCTAAGCTTAGTATCTGTTTGTAGCTTTTATTTTGCTTTGCATAAAACTCGACAGCAGTATAAAACAATTTGAGTTTACGTGTAGCATGACTCTTTTTCTTAAATTCGAGTATCGTATTATTTCCAGTTTGTTGAATATTATAATTTATCCTGGCTGAGTGGATTACTTCTCTTAAAAACTTCTCCTTTATAGTTTCGGTGTACGTTGGTAGTTTAATTTCATTTGTAAAATGTACTTGCTTCCTAATTTCGGCAAGGGTATCATCATCAAAATTATGAAACAATGTTAATGGAACAGTTGTGTTTTTAAATATTGAAGAATATAAATAATTTTTTATTCCCGTTCCGTCTGGAACAAACAACCCAATGTTTGTAGTTTTTTGCACTTATTAAAGTTTAGTTAGCTTGTATTGTAAAAATACACTATTGTATTAATTAAACATCTCTAAACTGCTTTTGATGATTTAAAGCCCATATTTCATCAGTTTTGAGCGAATCGAGAAACAACTCACTACTATTTCCAGAACCATAAGCAGTTACATCTACTTCTATTTTTTCTTGGGGCTGGTTTAATGCACTTAAAATTTCGGCTGTGCCATATGATGTATTTATAATATGTGAGTGTACCGCTCTATTTTCCTGGCGTGTACCTATGTTTATTGTAGGAATCCCGTAATAAGGAGCTTCTCTAATTCCTGCGCTAGAATTACCCACAATACCATCGGCCTTTTTCAAAAGGGTTAAAAAATACTCGAAGCGCACTGAAGGAATCACTCTAAACCTTGGATGATTTTTAAGTTTATCAAACGATGCTAAAATGTGTGCACTTCCTAAATCGTTATTAGGGTAAATTACCACAAAGTTTCTTTCACTGCTTAGAAGTGCTTCCGTAAAGTTTTCAGCATATTGCGCCATGTTTTCAATTTCAGTTGTAACTGGATGAAACATGGCAACAGTAAAGTTCTCAAATGGTATTTCGTAATGGCTTTTTACTTCTGAAATATTAGGAAGATTAGATGAAAACATAATATCTACATCTGGCGAACCAATTGTATAAATGCTTTTAGGTAATTCTCCCATTTGCACTAATCTATCCCTTGCTTCAGTATTACTTACAAAATGCACGTGGCTCATTTTACTAGTACTGTGTCTAATAAGTTCGTCAATGGTTCCACTAACCTCACCACCTTCAATATGTGAAACTAATATATTATTTAAAGACCCAACAATTGCTCCCGCAAGTGCCTCCACTCTATCGCCATGAACAACAATCATATCTGGCTTAACCTTATTTACAAATGAAGAAAAACCTTCAATTGTTTTAGCTAAGGTTAAATCCATTGTATTTTCACTAGTATCATTTTTGAACGTGTGAATATTTTGAAAACCACTTCGTTCAATTTCTATTAATGTATATCCATAGGTTTCCATTAAATGCATTCCTGTCACAAAAATATGTGCTTCAAATTCTTCTTGATTTTGAAGTATATTTAATAGTGATTTGATTTTTCCGAAGTCTGCTCGGGTACCTGTTAAGAATACTATTTTTTTCATTTAAAAGACTTTCAATAATTACTTGCTATTAACTAAAATAGGTGAATTATTCTTGGAGTTATGCTATATCAGAATACGTTAATTGCTCATCATTCAAAATATCGCTAGCAGCTTTTTTTCCTAATAACCCATTGAATTCTTCTGCTAATATTTCACCAGTTCCAGGACGTTTTACCCAAATATTCTCTTTTGAAAAAACTTCTCCTTTTTTTATAGGCGCTATCGTGCAAACCGTTGCAAAAGCAAAATCTATAGTCACCTGTTCTTCTTTAGCTGGTTTCTTTGTCCCACCTCTCATTTGCCAGATTTCATTACTACTTACAATTAAATCTGCGCACGCTGCTTGATCCATACTGCATACAATATCTGGTCCAGTACGTTGTTTGTGGTCTGTAAAGTGACGTTCTAAAATAGAAGCTCCTAATGCTACTGCACCTAAACAAGCATTGTTATTTAATGTATGATCACTTAAACCGAAAACACACTGCGGAAATGCTTCATGTAATTCCATCATTGCTCCGTACCTTACTAAATGTGTTGGTGTTGGGTATAAATTTGTAGTGTGTAATAATGCAAGTGGCGTCCCTTTTTCTTCAAAAATAGCCACTGCTTTTCGAACACTTTCAATAGTATTCATTCCTGTACTTAAAATAACAGGTTTTCCAAATGACGCTATATGCTCTAATAATGGATAATTATTGCATTCTCCACTTCCTATTTTATATGCTTGAACATTAAATTTCTCAAGTCTTTCAGCTGCAGCTCTTGAGAAAGGTGTAGAAATAAAAATCATTCCGCTGGCTTCCACGTAATTTTTTAAAGCGAGTTCATCTGCTTCATTGAGGGAACAGCGCTCCATAATTTCATAAATTGAAACATCAGCATTACCCGGAATCACTTTTTTTGCAGCACCGCTCATTTCATCTGCTACAATATGTGTTTGATGTTTTACTACCGCAACA
Organism: Patiriisocius marinus; assembly: GCF_008974325.1. Classification (GTDB taxonomy): domain Bacteria; phylum Bacteroidota; class Bacteroidia; order Flavobacteriales; family Flavobacteriaceae; genus Patiriisocius; species Patiriisocius marinus. The sequence goes on from NZ_BKCG01000004.1 coordinate 112,029, forward strand.
CCTGCCGCCTTGGCTGCATCAACCATCTCTTTAGCAACAGCAAGGGATCCTTCGTGATTGATACCTATTTCAGCAATAACTAATGGTGGATAATCTGGACCTACTTTTCTACCTGCGATTTCAATATATGGATTCATTGGGCTTTATTCTTAATTTGGTTAAGTACAAACTCGGCATACGCTAAATCTTCTTCAACATCTATATCGACGTTTGCAAAGGGATGATTAATGACAAAAGGAAAATTATTTTTACCTAAAATTTCTTCGTTCGAAATTAATGATGCTTTTGAAATATATAGGAGTCCGTTTTCAAAATACAAGGGTTCTAAATCCTGACTTCGTTGTCCAAAAGTATAATTAAAAGGCACATATTTTCCGTTATTAATTTTTCCGAATTTCTGTTCATTTCTACTTACAGTCATAGCGCTATCAAAATCGCCATTTTTAAATGCTGTAAAACAATCCTGCAGTAAATCACAAGGACGCAATGGGTTAGTAGCTTGTAACAGCACTACAGTTTCAACAGTAGCTGACAATTGTGTAAGCACGTGCTTTAAACTGGTAACAGTGGGCTCTAAATCCCCACTTAGATGATGTGGGCGTTTTATTACTTGGGCTCCATGTTTTAAAGCTACTTTAGAAATTTCATCGGAGTCTGTAGTAACATAAACTTCATCAATGATGTTATTGTTTTTTTTAGCATATTGAATACTATGCACAAGCAACGGTATAGAGTTTAACAACGCTATATTTTTACCAGGAAATCTTTTAGAGCCACCTCGAGCTGGTATAATTGCTATATTTTTTATTATTTTCAAGTACTTTAATTATTGGTTTTCTAGATTTAGCTTAGCGTTTTCAATTTTTAGATTCATCTTTTCTTGCCAAACGTTAATATCGTATAATTTCTTAAAATTAGTAGTGTAGTAAGGATTTTCGAAGTTATTAGTTTTATATTCACTAATACTTTCTTCTATAGTTTGCACCCATTCATCAATAAAATTAGGGTTTTTAATGAGCTTACCGTATTCACCATTACCTAAAACCTCTGGTATTCCTCCTTGGTTAGATGCAATACAATAACAACCACATTTTAAAGCTTCGGCTAAAACAATTCCAAAACCTTCTTTCCATAATGATGGAAATAGGTAGAAATCTGAAATTTGATAATACTTTGCTAGTTCTTTATTAGGTACTCGCCCAATAACAACAACTCCTTCCAAGTCAATTTCCTTTTCGACACCTACCACTATTAATTGCATTTCATCAACATTGGTAAATACTCTATTCCAAACATCTAATATAAGTTGCAAGCCTTTTTTAGGTCTGTCCTGTGAACACCAAATAAAAACAAGTTTAGAAGTTATATGTAACTTCTTTTTTTCGTCTTTCTTTTCTTGAGTATCTAATTTATAAAATTGATTTGAGTCTGTTGCATTGTGCATCACACCACAACGCATGGTTAACTCATTGTAATAATTTTTATAATGATTGTAAGCTAATTCGGTTAAAAAAAACAGTTCATCTATGCCATTTAAAAACGATTGTGACCTTTCATCTTTGAAAATAATGTCAAATCCTTGATAATAATATTGCACGTAAAAATTAGTTCTGTTGTACTTTTCAGAAATAAAATCATTCAAAGGAGCTATAATTCCACTATGATCTATAATGTGTATAACATACTTATTATCAGGCTTAATAATAGCATCAAGTGCTTCAAAATATGGATTGAACCTACTTTTATTATCAAATTTATTTTTGATTTTATCTATAGAGGAAGCTGGAGTAAAATTAGCATACACAACATTAGGTATTTCTTCCTCACCTTTAGGGCAAACTATATAATCAAAAGGATGATAACCACTTCGCAAATAGTGATTATACATGGTTGTCCAACTAGCAATTTTTAAATAAGGTAATGGGTATTGACAAATTAAAATTGTTTTGATTGGGATCATACTTTTGTTATTGCAAGTGCCTACTATATCTGCAATTTAATAACTTCTATGGTCATATTGCGGGAAATAGAAATATTTATACCCTTTTCTGAAATGTGCTGCTAACCAAACACCTTTTCTTAAATTACGAAGGCATTTACGAGGCAATTTTTGCGTGAGTACCATTTCTTCCAACTGTTTAAAATACGTAGTAACAGTATTTGACCGTTCTTTTTTAGATTCTGAAAGAATAATTAATTCATAGAATAATGATGCTTGACGATAGAATAAATATTCAACAAGCTTTTGTTTGTTTGGCATTTCCGAAGTAGAAATAAGATTATACACCTTTTGCCTTACTTTAAAAACTGATGTGTTTGCGATCAGGTTTTTAGCTGAGTTGGTAGTTATGCTTTCATTACCTGTTCGCTTTAATAATAGATTTTCATTACAATACTTATAGTTAAGTCCCTTAAATAATAGCCTAAAATGAAAATCTCTTTCTTGTGAACGTTGTAATGATTCATCAAAAGTTTCGGCTTGTTTCAACAAATATGACTTTCTCCAAAGTGGTATTCCTGTATAGAAAGAAAACCCATGTAACAGATAATTTTCTATTTGGTTATCTGTAAGGTTTTTAAGTTTTTTTTGTTTTTTACTAGGTGTATCATCCTCATAAAAATATGTTGCATAACAAGCAGCCATATCTAAACTAGCATCTTTTTGAAGAAGCTCTAAGCGTTGTTCCAAAAAAGTAGGAGTAGCAAGGTCATCACTATCAAACCAATTTACAAAATCACCTTTACTTATTTCGAAACCATAATTTCTACACGCATTTGCTCCCTTAGGCCTATTGACTGGTCTGCTATGCAATTGGAATCTTAGGTCCTTTTTTACGAAATCTTTAATCACCTGTACGGTTTGATCTGTAGAACCATCGTCAACTAGTAAACACTCCCAATTTATGTAGGTTTGCTCTTGAAAACTTTTTAATGTTTCGGCAAGTACATTTCCTCTATTAAAGGTAGGGATGATAATTGATATTATAGGCTTGTTATTTTCCAAACTACTTTATGAAATTTGTATTGTATTAAGCTTGTATTGTATTCTTATACTTAACAATACTATAACCTTCCGCCTGCAGATAAAACTTATTATTATTACTTTCCACAACTCTTTTAACCAAGGCTTTTTCAGACAAATAAGCATTATAATATGCCATACTTTCCTGTTTTAATAAAGCTATTTGAACAGGAGACATTTGTTCTATTTCTAACAAGATAGCCTTTAAATGATTAACATCCCTATAAACTAGTGCATTTTTTAAATGTTGAAATGGTTCTGGCATTGTATTAGAATATACCTCTTGAAGTATTGGTACACAACCTAAAAAAAGAGCTTCAGTAAGATTGTGACAAAGCGGCATTCCTCTTCCTGGGAGTGCTAAATAAAACGAAAAACTAGATAACTCCTCTAATAACTTAGCTGGAGGAAATGACAATTTATCTCGTTCACAAATAACAATACTCCCATCTTTTAAAGTTGCTTTTAATTCGTGATAGTTCTCTGTACTTACTGGCAGTATAGCTTGAGGTAATTTTTTAAGCTCATCAATTACAGTCACTCTATTTATGACCCCTTCAAACACTTGTTTTTTACTGTGTCCTTGGTTTAATGTAGTTCCAGCAAAGAAGACTGCGTTTTTTCGATTTTCTTTTAAAGCTAAATGTGAGGCATCTAAACCGTACATTAATGGATGTTTAGATATAGGAATTACAGTTTCATTATTAATTGAAGGGTTATAAACAGCAGTAAAATAATCTGGACTGAGATGTATTTTTTTTAAGTATTTTCCATTTTTAGTATTTTTAAAAAGCAGTCTTTCAGACAGAATGTTTTTTGAATACATATCTGTAGTTAAATGCGCTACACTTTCAAAACCAACATCTAACACTGGATAACAGCCTTCTAAATGAAGCATTTTAACAAACGTGTATAAGTACCTGTTAAACTTAAATTCGTCTATAGATATTAATATGGCTTTGTTTTGGTCAAAGTTTCTTACACTATATTTGTAATATAAATAGAAACCTTTTATATTTTTTTTAAAATTCATTATTGAATTTATTTATATTTCGTTTCCTACTTTCATCAATAGGTCTTTCCAATTTTTTAAGTAATCTTAATTCTCTAGTATAACCAACGACTTTATTAAATTTAAGAAAGATTAAATTTCTCAGAACATACTTTCGTAGTTTTTGTTTATTATATAATAATTCTTCGAAAAAGTTATTATTAGTGATGTCTGCAAACTTAATTTTATACTGGTTTTCTTTTATAGTAAAATACTCATCAGAAAACATATGAATTGGATTTTTTACACGATTTTCTCTATCATGAATCATAAAAGCTTTTGGCACGATACCAATTTTAAAATTATGAAATAACATTCTCTGACATAAATTATCATCCTCACCATACAAAAAAAATAAAGGATCAAACATCCCTACTTTATTGATTGCCTCTTTAGTTATCAACCATCCAGCAGCATTTACAAACGGCACTTCATAAATATCTTTTAATTCATTTTTAAATGCATTTCCAATTAGCTCAGGATTTTTATGATAATTTATATAGCTTGAAAAATTCTCATCTAGACATTTTTCATCTCCATCATAATGTATTGGGCTTAGAATGCCAAATATTGGGTTTGAGCCTTGAACTTTAATTAATTTCTCTATTGTATCTGGATATAAATAAGCATCTTGATTTAATAAAAAAACACCATCAGCTCCCAAACTTAATGCATATGTAATTCCAATATTGTTTGCTTTACCAAAGCCCAAATTTTGTTTTTGCTTTAATAAAATTATAGAAGGATAATTGATCTCAATAAATTTAACCGTGTCATCTTTTGAATTATTATCAATTACTATTACATCATAACTACCTACACTATCTAAACACCTTTCTATCCACCTTAAGGCATTATAGGCAACTATTATTATTGAGATTTTTTTCATATCAAGTAATTCATTTAAAACCTACAATTTTGTTTAATACTATTTATCAATTAATTCAAAAAGAATTTTTAACGCTACATCCATTCTATTTGGATCAGTATCATTCTTCCATCTGCCTTTATCTCCATTTATATACAAATTAGGTAAATGATGTATTAAATTATCTTCAAAATCACTTATACATATCATTTTTTTTAAACCTGCATATTCATAAATATCTGAGTTCACTTTACACTTTCGACTATAAACATATTTCCTTTTTGTCTTCAATGAAAAATACCCCCTCATCTTTTTCTTTAACTTAAAATAAAACTCATTCTCAGGTTTTTCTTTATGTAATACGACAAAGTTTATTTTAGAACCAACCTTTATTAATTGATTTTGTGATAGTATAAAAGTTGCTTGATGTAAGTTTGTAAAATGAGCAAAATACTTATCTCCGTGCTTTTCAATTGATTTGTAATCCCAATCAAAATGAGCATGATAACCAGGATAAAACTTTTCTAAATTATTTTGTTCATACTGAATTAGGCCTGATACTCTATTTTTAGGCAATAGCTTTTCATATTTTAAGTGATTATCAATATGTTTTTCAAGAAATAAATGGTCATTTTCCCCATATAAGAATACATCGTAGTTTTTTCTATTTTCCCAAATATCCTTCCTACAAGTTGATGGCAACAATTGATAGTCATCTAATTCATGAATATTCAATATATCAATCCCTTTAATGTTTAATGGTATGTTTGAGTTAACCATAATTGTTACATGGTATTTACGAAAGCTTTTCAACTCATTAATTACTTTTTCTAAATAATTAATTTGTTCATCTCCATAGTTTACCAATACAGCTAAGATTCTATTCATAATACTTTAAATTGTAGATTTGATAATCTCTTGAAGAGAAGTTATATGTCTTTCCATACTAAAATTATTTTTAATATGATTTTTTCCTGCTGCACCCATTTCTTTTGCGTAATCTAAATCGCTTAATACTTTAATCATATTATCTGCCATTAAATCCACATCATGTTCTTTACTCAATAATCCAGTTTTTTTATTTATTATAACATCTGTAATACCTGCATGAAAAGTTGATATAACTGGAATCCCAGACACACTTGCTTCTAAAACTGCAAGTGGCGTACCTTCCATATCACCATTATCAGCTGTTATTGAATGCTGCACAAAAGCACGAGAAGTACTCAAATATTCTTGGTACTGTTCTGGAGTTATTACTCCTATTAATTTTATACTATGTTGTAACCCAAAATAATTTATTAAATTAGTACAAGTATTAAACAATACACCATTACCTGCAATATGAAGTTCAGCATCTTCATGCACATCCAAAACTTTCATAAAAGATAAAATTAAATAATATGGTGCTTTTTTATTAGTAAATCTTCCTATTGCAATAAATCTCTTTTTTGAAAATTTAGGATTGATTTCTTCAAATTCAATTCTTGGCCCATAAACATTGTAAATTAATTTATTTTTTGGACAACCAATATTTAAAAGTTTTTTCTCCATATCTTTTGATACAGCTATGACTTTATTGGATAAACCAAAAACATCTTCGTAGTTGTTACTAAATTCAATAATCTTATTAACAGTAGCATCGGAGCCATGAAAATGAACTGTTATAGGTATTTTAATATTTTTTAGAAAATTTCTTAAATGATGAGCATGTGTACCATATTCAATTAGTATAGCATCAACCTTCAATTTTCTCATTGAATTTGATAATACTCTATCCCTAGCGTAAGAATAACCTTTATTAGTGATTTTACCATATAACTTAAAAAGTAGAAATATTAAATAATTCCTTTTATATTTATCGTCTTCGTTCTTAATATTATCTCCTTTACCGTAAAAATAATGAACTCTACCTTTAAGTAATAATTTATGAGCTTGGATAAATGTCTCTGAATAAGGGTTCTTATTTGGTGAAAATATTGCAATATTTAATTCCTCAAAATCTTTCATATTTGATTTTTCAATTTCTTCAACATTAAAAAATCCCTAACCTTTGAAAAAGTATTATGCTGAGTAAAAAACTTCGCCACGAATTTATGACAAGTCATACCAGGCATTCTTATTTTATAAAAATTAGGTCTAAAAATATTTGAAAATTTCTGATGGCTAAACCATTTTGTATAGAACAATTCTATTTCAACAAACTGATTGACAGATGTATAATTATCTAAATAGCATCTTATAAATTTTTCTTCTTTATACCTTAATAATATTTTATCCGAAGTATCATGGTTTCTTGTCACGTTTGAATGATATCTAAAAAAATTCAAATCTTTAGAAAGAAAACCAACTTGTGCATTTTTTGAAATCTTCAACCAAAATAGCCAATCTCCACAAATCTTCATTTTTAAATGATCTTCGGTCAAAATATTAGATTCAATTAATGATTTTTTAAAAATAACTGCACTTGCATTGGGAATTACAGACTTTACTTTTAAATATTTTCCAATAAATTCATTACCACTAATACTGAAATTATTCTCCCAAATATTAGGTTTAAAGTTTTTTGTAAAATTTACTCTATTACTATTAAATACTCCATTTGAATTAACGTCTATTGATTGAGAATATATAATTGAAAGTTTATTTTCTTTAGTTTTATTAAAATTTATCAAGTCCTCTAAAAAAGTAGGCTCACAATAATCGTCACTTTCTGCTATCCAAACAAAGTCACCAATAGCAAGATCAATTCCCTTTTTCCATTGCTTAAATGGACTACCAGAATTGAAATCATTAATAACTAAGTGAGAAACTTTATCATTTTCTTTATATTTATTGAGTACAAATAAACTATTATCAGTTGAAGCATCGTCTAATAAAATTACTTCAAAATTTTTATAGGTTTGATTAAAAATACTATCAAGCCTAACTTCTAAAAAAACTTCATGATTATAGTTTGGAACTATTATGCTTATTAAAGGTACCCTCATATTAAATCATGAAAATTAATAAATAAATTATTGATTTTTTGATAAAGAAAATCATAATAACAGATTATTTTTAATTAATTACTTTAATGAATTCTTCAAAAGATATTAGTCCTAAATTTTCTGACCTGTTAGCTACAAGCTTTTCATACTCATAAAAGGGATTAGATATTATTGGTCGTATGGCTAATTTAATATTTTTATGCAACACACCTATTCCCCAATCCGTATTTACACAACAACTGTTTATATCCTCTCTACATCTATATTTGAAAAAAGCTTTCCAAGTAGTTCCATTCCAATATCCAGAAGCTGGTGATAGCATATAAGAATAGTTTTCTCTAGCATGAAATTCTGTTGGGGGGTTACAATCGTGTAAAATAATAAACCCATCATCTTTGATAAATTGAAGTGCATTCTCAATATCTCTCTCAACCTGTTCTGCTAAATGAAGTCCATCTATGAAAACTACATCAAAACGAATATCATTCTCTAAAAACTCTCCATTTCTTAATCCATGAAAAAAATGATCACTTGTTACTTTAAAATCAACTGGGTTTTCAACATTTTCAACACCTGGGTCAACACTATATTTAAGAGTTGCATTTATCTTGTCAAAATTATGTTCTGGAAAACGTACTCCTATCTCAAGATAAGTGGTTTCTCTATTTAAAGAATCAAGGCAAGCATTGATAATATCAAAACGTTTAGGTGAAAGTTTAATTTCTTGCAAAGATTTTTTGGCCGTAGAAATGTGAAATGTATCTTCAAAATATTTACTTCCAAGATCATATTTCTTTTTAAATAATTTATCAGGATATAATTTAACTAAATCTAAAACTCTTCTTGCTAACTGTTTCATAATATTTTATTTTATCCAAGTATAATTTCCAAAAACTAAACCGTGATTAAAATCTTTATGTTTTGTAAATTCAGAAGATGTATCAAATACTTTAAAAAATAACACATCAATTAAACTATCAAAACGCTTAATTAGAGGTATATGCAAATACAAATCAACCTTGTAATTACCTTTTGATAAAAACCCTCCATTAATTTTTAGAATGTAATTATTTTTAAACTCATTAAGTGGAGTTTCCGCAGAAAAAACTCTTATACCATCATCATTCATAATTAAAACGAAAAGAGCAGAATTCTCTTGTATTTTATTAATTTCAATAGAAATATTTAAATTAATATCTTCTTCATAATTATAAATAGACTTAGATACATTACTATTGTCATTAATAGTTACAGAATTGAAATATATATCTTTATCTGAAGAAAAACTTTCAACCAAAAATTGATTTTTTTCAAATCCATAATACTTTTGTAATACTTTCTCTACGTTTCCTGAGTAAGTGATTTCGCCATTTTCTATAAGAATAGCTCTCGTGCATAAACTCTTTACAGCAGCCATGTTGTGACTCACAAACAACACTGTCCTTCCTTCCCCTTGGCTTATATCTTGCATCTTACCGATAGCCTTCTTTTGAAATTCAGCATCCCCCACAGCAAGCACCTCATCGATCACTAAAATATCTGGTTCTAAATGTGCTGCTACGGCAAACGCCAGCCGCACTCGCATACCGCTACTGTATCTTTTAACAGGCGTGTCAATATACTTTTCACAACCAGAAAATTCTATAATTTCATCAAGTTTAGTTGCAATTTCTGCTTTACGCATTCCTAGGATTGCACCGTTCAAATACACATTTTCTCTTCCGGTTAGTTCTGGATGAAAACCTGTACCTACTTCTAATAATGAGGCTATAGTTCCTTTAGTTTTAATAGTTCCAGTCGTTGGGCCTGTAACGCGAGAAAGTAGTTTTAATAAGGTAGATTTCCCTGCGCCATTTTTACCAATAATCCCTAAAATTTCGCCTTGCTGTACTTCAAAGTTAATATCTTTTAAAGCCCATACATATTCACTTTCTGCTTTAGTAGCACGATCATTTACAGCGCCCACTTTTAAATAAGGGTCTTCTTTACCGCGAATACGTGCCCAAAACCTATTTAAATCGTGCGACAGAGTTCCTGTACCTACCAGACCTAAACGATATTGTTTACTAACATTTTCAGCTTTTAGAATAACTCCCATTACACAGTGTCTATAAAGTTTTTCTCTGTTTTATTAAAAATAAGTAGCCCTACTATAAAAATAACAATACTTATTACTAAAGTATATGTAAAGCCAAACCACGTAAAAGTTCCATCGTTTAAAAGCATAAAACGAAAGCCTTCAATTATTTGCGTCATGGGATTGTAAACAACAAAATTAGCTACATACGGTGGAAATTTCTTAACCGCCTCTGCCACAGGATAAGGTACAGCACTTAAATACATTAATAACTGAACTGCAAAAGTGAGTAAAATGGTTAAGTCTCTATATTTAGTGGTCCAAGCCGAAAGTATCATCCCCAGCCCTAATCCTAGCATTCCCATCATTATTAAATATATGGGAAATAGAAAGAGTAGTTTATTGGGACTAAGTAAGGCACCTGCCGAAGCATAATACAAATAGAATGCAATGAAAATAAACAGCTGAATCCCGAATTTCAACAGATTAGATATCGTTACGGATAATGGCATAATCGCCCTTGGAAAATACACTTTACCAAAAATATTTTGATTTTTGGTAAAGGTTGTAGAAGTGCCTGTTAAGCAATCTTTAAAATAATTCCAAGCGGTAATACCTGCCAAGTTGAAAAGAAATGGCGGTACACTTCCCGTTGTAATATTTCCTAGGTTATTAAAAACAAGGGTAAAAATAACAGATGTAAAAAGTGGTTGAATTAAAAACCAAAGAGGACCAAGTATCGTTTGTTTATAAACGGTAACAATATCTCGCTTTACAAAAAGCATCAACAAGTCCCTATAGCGCCAGATTTCGGGCAGATTTAAATCAAGCAACTTGTGCTTAGACGTAATTTCATATAACCACTTATCGTCTTTCATTAATTACTTTTCTTCCGAAATATTAATGCGTAAAATATTCCCAAGTAACTTTCAACCCTTGAGCTACTGAAAATTGAGGATCATATCCAATCAACTTTCTCGCTTTATCAATATTTGCTAATGAATCTCGAACATCACCTCTTCTTGGCGGCCCATAAATAGCATCTAGCTTTTTACCTGAAACATCTTTTAAGTCTTTCCACAAGGTGTTTAAGCTTATACGGTCACCGTATGCTATATTAACTACCTCATTATTTGATTCGTCTCCAGAAAGCATGCCGCGTATGTTAGCTTGTACAGCATTTTCTACATAAGTAAAATCTCTCGTTTGCTCTCCATCGCCATTCATAGTAGGTGATTTCTCATCTACTAGAGCTTGCATAAATAACGGAATTACTGCAGCATAAGCCCCTGTAGGGCTTTGTTTTGGTCCAAAAACATTGAAATAACGCATCCCAACAGTTTTTGTTCCATATGTTTTATAAAACACATCTGCATATAACTCATTTACTAATTTAGTAACAGCGTAAGGTGACAAAGGTTTCCCTATTACTTCTTCCACTTTAGGTAATGATGGACTATCCCCATACGTAGAACTAGAAGCTGCATACACCATTTTTTGAACGGTGTCGCTATCTTTTTGAGCAATAAGCATATTTAAAAATCCCCCCACATTTACATCGTTAGATGTTGCAGGGTCATTTATTGAACGTGGTACAGATCCTAAAGCTGCTTGATGACTCACGTAATCAATTCCTTCCATAGCGCGCTTACAATCTTCAATATTACGGATATCACCTTTCACAAACTCGAAAGCTGGATTGTCCATATGTTCTTTTAAATTGTCCATTGATCCAGTTGCTAGATTATCAAGAACACGCACTTTTTTAGCACCGTATTTTAATAAATAGCCTACAATATTAGAACCAATAAATCCTGCTCCTCCAGAAACTAAAAAACTATAGTCAGTGATTTCTCTTGTATGGTATTTGTTTTCAAACATTATAAAGTTCCGTCTGTTTTATTTGTAGGGAAAAATGATTTTACATCAAATACAACTGAGGGGTTACTCGTGTGTTTGTCTAAATCAAAGTTTTTAAATTTATCGTGTGATACAGTTAATACAACCGCATCGTAATCTGATCTTAAAGAAGCTTCATCTGAAAGATCTATGTTAAATTCGTGTTTTACCTCTGCAGCATTTGCCCAAGGGTCATACACATCTATATTTAAGTTATATTTTTTGAACTCATCGTAAACATCAATTACTTTACTGTTACGAATATCTGGACAGTTTTCTTTAAAAGTAACTCCTAATAATAAAATATTAGAGTTTTTTACTTTAGCATCCTTTTGGATCATTAACTTTATTGTTTCTTGGGCAACATAAGCTCCCATTCCATCATTCATTCTACGTCCGGCTAAAATAATTTCAGGATTATATCCTTCTTCCTGAGCTTTTTGAGCCAAATAATAAGGGTCAACACCTATACAGTGCCCTCCAACTAATCCTGGAGTAAACTTGATAAAATTCCATTTAGTTGCTGCTGCATCAAGGACATCATTTGTGTTGATTTCTAAAAGTCTAAATATTTTAGAAAGTTCATTTACAAATGCAATGTTGATATCACGTTGCGAGTTTTCAATTACTTTAGCTGCTTCTGCTACTTTAATTGAAGGTGCAAGGTGTGTTCCTGCTGTAATAACTTCTTTATATAAATCGTCAATATATTTAGCTGCTTCTGGAGTTGATCCAGAGGTTACTTTCAATATTTTAGTTACCGTATGCTTTTTATCACCCGGATTAATTCGTTCTGGAGAATACCCAGCGTAAAAATCGCTATTGAACTTCATTCCAGAAATTTCTTCCAAAATAGGCACACAAACATCTTCTGTAACACCTGGATATACTGTTGACTCGTAAATTACAACATCATCTTTTTTCAAATACTTACCTATTGTTTCGCTTGCTTTTTCTAAAGGAATAAGTACAGGTTGGTTATATTTATTTGTAGGTGTAGGCACTGTTACAATAAACACCGTTGCATCTTTCATATCATCAGCAACATCACTAATATGAAGTTTTGAAGTTTCTGTCCCTTTTAACACAGCAGAAAGTTCTTCATCACTTACTTCTAATGTAAAATCTTTTCCGTTGTTAAGCTCTGTTACACGTTTTTTATTAATATCAAAACCTATAACATTGAACTTCTCTGCGAAAGCAACAGCAAGAGGTAAACCTACATATCCTAATCCTATAATCGCTATTGTTGGTGTTTTTTTCATGTTTTCTATATTTCTACTTTTATACTTGTATCCTTGAACTTATAATTTTAAGTTCATCATTAGCTATTTAACACTAAAGTAAAACTTAATTTATAAAGTTAATGTAAATCAATAACTATCTACTAATTAACCCTTTCTAAACGTATTTAATATTCTTTTAATTAATCCAGGTTTATTGTCATTTTCATGATATCCATTACTATCAACCCCATAACCATATCCATAGCCGTATCCATAACCATAGCCATACTTTGCTTTACTTTCAAAATAATTGAGAACAAAACTAATATTTTTTACTTCGCCTCGTTTATATTTCTCATTAATCATTTGGAACATTCCCTTTCTAGTATAATTTTGACGAACTACATATAAATTCGCATCACTAAATTTCATTAAATCTAATGAATCTGCTACTAATCCTAGTGGAGGTGAATCTAAAATTATATAATCATATTGTTTTTTTAACTGCTCAATCATTTCAGCCATACGGTCTCCCATCAATAACTCTGATGGATTTGGCGGTATTGGCCCAGATACAATTACATCAAGCGAATCAATTGCTGTCTTCTGTATTACACTTTCTAAATCTGCATCTCTAATCAGATAATTAACAACTCCTATATCATTCTCAATATTGAAATCACCAAATATTTTTGGCTTTCTTAAATCCAATCCTAACAATAAGGTTTTCTTACCACTCAATGCAAATACTGATGCAATATTAATAGAACAAAATGTTTTACCCTCTCCACTAATCGAAGAAGTGATTAATAACGTTTTTGCACCATTAATATCATTTTCTTTATAAATGTATTGAAGACTTGATCGTAAAGATCTAAAAGCCTCCGCAATAGATGATTTTGGTTTATTTAATACCGCTAAATTATCTTTATCGTAACTTTTACCAATCGCTCCTAAGATTGGAATTTTAGACAAATGCTCTATCTCTTTTACATTTTGAATTTTGGTATTCAATAAAGTTAACAAAAAGACAAATAGTAATGGTAATAACAATCCAAGTAAAACTGCTATAATATAATTCATTCGAGTATTAGGACCTATTTTACCTCCACCAGTGTCTTTAGCTTCATCAATAATTAATACATCACTTACATTTGCAGCTTTCACTAATTTAGCTTCACTTAATTTAGCTAAGAACATATTATAAGTTTCCTGACTTATATCGTATTTACGTACAATTTTTATTAACTCCTGCTGTGCTTTAGGCAGTTTTTTAGTTTGATATTCTACTTTATTTATTTCACGTTGAATATTAGACAGCTCTCTGTTTAACAATCCCTCTGATGAATTAATATTCTCAAGAAGAACTTGCTTAGTCGCGTCAATATCACGATCAATTTCATTAAAAACAACAGACCCTTCTTTATAACTATACTGTAATCTATTTCGTTCCTCTGCTTTAGTTACAATTCGAGATACTGCCGCCACTACACTTTCTTCATTTATACCGGCTACTGAAGGAGCTGGTATTTGTCTATAATCACTTCTGTTATTCAAGTATTCTTTAAGAGTCGTGTAATAATTTAACTCTCTAACAACATCTTCTTTACGTATATCTAAAACTCCCAATTTCTCTTTAAGCTCAATACTTTCCTCATCAAGACTCAATACGGCATTCTTGTCCTTAAACTTATTTAATTCATCTTCAACACCTGAAAGTTCTTTTGATTTTTGAGTTAAACTACTATCAATAAAACGTATCGTTTTTGTAGCAAACAAATTTTTTCGTTCTAGCATATTGCGTCCTAGAATGTTAACAGAGTTATTTAAGTAATCAACAAGTTCAGCTTTATTAGCACCTGTTTTAGTCAAACTCAATACCGAAGACCCTGCTTTGTTTGGTCGCACAGATAACTTTGAATGATTATAAACTGCGTTATCAAAATCAATAAAGCTAAAAAAGTAAGGCTTTCCAGGAACAACAATTACATTTTCATTTGGCAGTAGTGTTCCTGTAAATAACGGTGTATTTATTTTTTCTCCTAAACGAAACTCTTTTTTAAAATCCTGAGCTGGAACAAATTTTGAAGTCTTTTCTTTTAAACCATCAAATTTCTGAAACGACAAATCGCCGTCTAACTCTTGAAAATAGGACAACTCAAATCTCACACTATCCTTGAAAACTACAGTTAAATCATGACCCAACAACTGCATTTTAGCAGTATCAACATCTACTAAAAACGGTGTTCTCTTGTAAGCGTTTATTTTTTGATATTCTCCCTGCGACTTATAAGATATGTAGTATTTTAAAGCATCTACTACTTCCTCATTATGAGTACGAGAATTTAAAATAATTAATGCTGTATTAACTTTATCTGTTGTCCCCCCCCAATTAAATGTCAGGCTCGTGTTAGAAGTAAAAAAAGGATTTTGATCATCCTTTATTGAGATTAAATTATCAATAGAATAAACTGGAAGTTTTCGAACGTTAAAATAATAAGCTATTCCTAAACCAATACTAAGTGTTACTAAAAACAATGGCCAATAGCTTACTAGTTTATACAGAAAACCCTTAATATCAAATGTAGGTTGTAAATTTTTTATTTCGAACTCATCACTCATAGTTTATAATCGTGTAAATAATAAAACCGTTGTAACAAGTGCTGTAAACACCGTAATAATAGTTGTTAATGATTGCAATCCTGTTGTACCTGTACCTATAGCCTTTTGAGGCAATGGATTTATCAAAATCAAATCGTTAGGCTGTACGAAATAGTACGGCGAATTCATCGCGTCTATAGTTGTTAAATCTATGTGATGCACCTTTTGACCAGATGGATATTGTCTAATTATCACCACATTTTCTCGATCACCTGTTATTGTAATATCACCACTATTAGCAATAGCTTCCATTATAGAAAGTTGATCACGATATACTATATTAGAACCTGTTTGTCCTATTTCACCATTTATAGTATACCTAATTCCAGCTAATTTCACGGTTACAAATAATACCGCATCCTCCCTAAAAAATTCGTCACGTAATTTTTTTTCAATCTTAAGTCGAGACTCCTCTACTGTTAAACCCAAAATATTCACATTTCCTAAAGTTGGAACTCGAATATCCCCATGGACATCAACGACAAAACCATCATAATACAAGCGTTCTTCACCAGTAGCATTTAAATTCTCATCACCTACCGGATTAAATATAGCAACTTTTTCTTGATCGAGCGCCTTAATTCTAACGCTCACTAAATCGTTTACTTGAAGTCTATAAAGTTCGTTTACTTTTCTAATAGGCATTAATGAATCTGACACTATTTCAGACTCCTGTAGATAGGTTAACCGTTTAGTAGGAATACAGGATGTAAAGCTAACTACTAATAGTAGCAAAAAGGCGATACTTAATATTCTCATAGAAGCTTAGGGTTGTTAATGAGCAAATATAGGATTTTGGATAGCAATTATAAAACTATATGAAGGTGAAGTGCTTAAAATGACCTTAATTTGCATAAAAAATAAAACGTGAACTATCTCTCAGTAGAAAACATAGGAAAATCTTACGGCGAACGCATCCTTTTTAAAGGAATTTCCTTTGGTATTAATCAAGGGCAAAAAATAGGATTCGTTGCCAAAAACGGTAGTGGAAAAACTTCACTTTTAAACATACTTGCAGGTACAGACACACCAGATGAAGGTAATGTTGTATTTAGAAAAAATCTAAAAGTTGCCTTCCTTTCGCAAGAACCTAATCTTGACCCTAACCTATCTGTTGAAGAAAGTATTTTCAATGCAGATAGTCCAATCCTTAAAATAATTGAAGCCTACGAAAAAGCTCTTTTAAACCCAGATGACTCTGATGCTTATCAAGCTGCATTTGATAAGATGGATGCACATAATGCTTGGGATTTCGAAACACGCTACAAACAAATACTTTTTAAACTGAAACTTGACGACTTATCACAGAAGGTAAAAAGTTTAAGTGGTGGTCAAAAAAAGCGTTTAGCACTTGCTAATGCCTTATTGACACAACCAGACTTACTAGTTATGGATGAGCCTACTAACCACCTTGATCTAGAAATGATTGAATGGCTAGAAGCCCTTTTTGCTAAAGAAAATTTCACCTTATTTATGGTTACTCACGACCGTTACTTTTTAGAACGTGTGTGTAATGAAATTGTTGAACTCGACGAAGGAAACTTATACAGCTACAAAGGAAATTATAGCTATTATCTAGAAAAAAGAGAAGCAAGAATAGAAACTGAAACAACAGAAACAGGAAAAGCCAAACAACTCTTTAAAAAAGAACTAGACTGGATGCGTCGCCAACCAAAAGCGCGTACCACTAAAAGTAAATCTCGTATTGACGATTTTAGCGAAATAAAAGCAAGAGCTCATAAACGCCGTAACGATCACGAAGTCCAACTCGAACTCAATATGGAGCGAATGGGAACTAAGATTGTTGAAATTCATAAAATTTCTAAATCCTTTGGCGACAAGGAACTATTCACACAATTCGAATACAACTTTTTACGTGGTGAACGCCTTGGAATTATTGGGAAAAACGGAACTGGTAAATCTACGTTTCTAAACATTTTAACTGGCGGTATGCAACCTGACTCTGGTAAAGTGGTTATAGGGGATACTGTTAAATTTGGATACTACACACAATCAGGAATTAACATTAAAGAAGGACAAAAAGTTATTGATGTAATACGTGAATTTGGAGAATACATTCCTTTGAAAAAAGGACGCCAAATAAGCGCAGGTCAATTATTAGAGCGTTTTCTTTTTGACCGTAAAAAGCAATACGACTTTGTTGAAAAATTAAGTGGTGGGGAACGAAAAAGACTTTACCTATGTACTGTTCTAATACAGAACCCTAATTTCTTAATACTCGATGAACCTACAAATGATCTTGACATTGTAACCCTTAACGTACTTGAAAGTTTTCTATTAGATTTCCCAGGTTGTGTAATTGTTGTAAGTCACGATAGGTACTTTATGGACAAAATTGTAGATCACTTATTCGTATTTAGAGGTGAAGGTGTTATTCAAGATTTTCCAGGAAATTACTCAGATTATCGCACTTATGAAGATAGTAAAGTAATAGAGCAAAGAGCCGCAAGTGCCGAAGCAACTTCCGAAAAGAAAAACTGGAAAGAACCAGCTGAAACCACTAAACTTAGCTACCAAGAACAAAAAGAACACAGCAAACTCGAAAAGGAAATAGCAACCCTAGAAAAGAAACGTGAAACACTTCAAAACCTATTCGCTACAGAAAGTTGGGACGGTGATGAAATTGACAAACAATCTAAAAAACTACAAGAAATCATAGACAGTATCGCAGAAAAAGAAATGAGATGGTTTGAACTAAGTGAGAAATTAGAACAATAAAAAAAACACTAATTTAATATCACTATTTATGAAAGATATTGAAACTTTAGAAGATATTACTTTTCTTGTCAATCAGTTTTACAAGAAAGCGATAATAGACCCTACTATCCCACACTTTTTCACAGATGTTGTCCAGCTTAATTTCGAAAAACACATTCCCAATATCAGTTCTTTTTGGGAATCGATACTTGTTAAAAAAGCCACATATAGCGGTAACCCAATGCTCAAACACCTTGAATTAAATGCGCTTTCACCATTAACAAAAGCACATTTTGACCGCTGGTTGTTTTTATGGAAAGACACAATTGAGCATTATTTTTCTGGCGAATTAGCCAATGAAGCAATAAATAGAGCACAACAAATAGGTCAATTAATGCAATTTAAAATTGCAAAACACTCCTAGTTTTTATTTATGATTTATCAATTAAAATCATACATTAAATTTTTATTAAAAAGCACAAATCAACATGGCGTGCACTCCCCTTTTGTGTACGACCTACTCACAAAGTGTGTCTATAAAAAAGCACAAAACGCCTCGTTTGAGATTTTAAAAAAACATCGAAACGGCTTATCAAAAGACACCTCTACGGTAGATGTGACAGATTTCGGGTCTGGATCTCGGGTATTTAAATCTAACACAAGAATTGTCTCTAAAATTGCTAAAGTCGCAGGAATTACACCAAAACGTCAAAAGCTACTTTTTAAACTAATACGCTATTTTCAACCTTCGGAAATATTAGAGATTGGAACTTCGTTAGGGATTGCAACAGTTGCAATGTCCTTAGCAAAATCATCTGCAACAATTAACACTGTTGAAGGTTGCCCTGAAACTTTAAAAAAAGCTACCGAACATTTTTCAAGATTTAACCTAAACAATATTACAACGCACAATGTTTCATTTGACGAATATTTCCGAAGCATTCCAAAAGACAAATACATTGATTTCGCTTTTATAGACGGTAATCACACAGAGCTTGACACGTTAAAGTATTTTGAATCACTTTTACCGCATTGCCACAATAATACTATTCTTATTTTTGACGATATTTACTGGAGCAAAGAGATGACCACTGCTTGGATAAAAATTATCGAAAACGACAAAGTAACGGTTAGTATTGACAGTTATAAATGGGGACTTGTTTTTTTTAGAACCGAACAATTAAAACAACATTTTACATTAAGACTGTAACGATAAACCAATTATCAAGACAAACAATGAGTAGTTTGGTTTTCCTATAATTTTAAGAAAACCACCAACACAAATCAACTAACATTAAATCAACAAAATGAGCTTAGTAATCGACATCAAAGGCATTAGAAGAGATTTTCCACTTGGACAAGAAATTGTAAAAGTGTTAAAAGGAATCGATTTACAAATTGAAAAAGGTGATTACGTTGCTTTAATGGGACCTTCTGGATCTGGAAAATCTACCTTAATGAATTTACTAGGATGCCTTGACACTCCTACTTCGGGTTCATATTTACTAAATGGCCAAGACGTGAGTAACATGACTGATGATGCTTTAGCCGAAATTAGAAACAAAGAAATTGGTTTTGTATTTCAAACCTTTAACTTACTTCCTCGAACTACTGCACTTGACAATGTTGCACTACCTATGATTTATGCAGGTGCTTCAAAAAAAGAACGCACAAAAAGAGCCGAAGAAGTTTTAACAGATGTAGGATTAGCAGACCGTATGGATCACCGCCCTAATCAGCTTTCTGGAGGACAAAGACAGCGTGTTGCCGTGGGAAGAGCTTTAGTAAATAAACCATCTATCATTCTTGCAGATGAACCAACAGGTAACTTAGATTCTAAAACTTCGGTTGAAATTATGGCGCTTTTTGACGCCATTCACGCCAGCGGAAACACGGTTATTCTAGTAACTCACGAAGAAGAAATTGCAGAACATGCCCACAGAGTTATTAGACTCCGTGATGGACTTGTTGAGACAGATATTAGAAATAAAGAATGGAAAGGCGCTAGCGTTAGTAGCTAAGCACTAAACATTATTCAAAACAAAGAAAGTCCAAACCACAAAAAATGATTTGGACTTTCTTTATGTCTCATCTCTAAATAAGAAAAGCTTAGCGACTTTATTCTTACTTGTAATTTGTCATATTATTTCAAAACCGTATCTTCGATATATGAATTCATTGTACATATATATTGGTATTCTCGTTTTACTTCTGGTTGTTTTCTTCACAAATTCTAAACGCAACAAGAGTATTAAACAAGATCGAAAAACACGTAGTTTTAAAGATAGAATTGCCGAAAAAAGAGCTTTAGAGAACAAAAAGAAATGATTCAAGTAATTTCGATTATCACTTCATTTTTAGACTCTTGGAATTGTACAGCTTTCGTTCTAGGCTATTTATTTGTTTTAAAGCAAAATAATATTAGTAGAGAAAAATTGTTAAACGCAAACATTAAAGAGGTCACTCCTTAACAAAGCGCAACATTTCATTACTATTACCAAGACTAATTTTCAAAAAGTAAACCCCAGAAGGTAAATTGCAAATGTCTATGCCACTAGTATGTGTGGTCTCAAAAAGTAACTGCCCCATCAGATCCACACATTGAACTTTTGTTAGGATAGCATGTCGAGGTATTTTTATATTAAGTACAGTTTTTGAAGGATTTGGATAAACAGAAAAAAGTTCTAAAGGATGCTCTTTAGCTTCTAGTATGGTTAGATTTTCATACCAAGCAACCTTATCATCCACTTGTGAGGAAGAAAGCAAATCCATATCACCATCATTATCAAGATCTGCAACGGCAACAGTAGAAATTCCCTCTACAGATGTGGTAATCTCAATAGGTGGACCAAAAGACCCCAAGCCATCTGTATTCTCATACCATAAAATAAGCTCAGATATAAAAAGGTAAGTAACGATCACATCCATGTCACCATCATTATCAACATCTGTTAAAGCTAACCTATAGGCTTCACTCGCCCCTTCATTGACAATAATTTTATCACTGAAATTGCCCTGACCATCTTCATTACGATACCATGCCACCTCGTCCATTGTAGGAGAAGCTGTTACTAGATCATAGTCACCATCACCATCAAGATCTTCTGATAGCACGTGTGTATTTGCTAAAAATGTACTATTTAATGGAATTGGACTTCCAAAAGCACCAAGACCATCTACATTTTCGACCCAAGATAATGTTTCGCTTTGAGCCGAAACCATTGCAGCGTCTAAATCACCATCGCCATCAAGATCCTTCATTACAAATTCTCTTCCAACATTAGAGTCTAATGCAACCACAATAGCAGACGAAAAATTACCTAATCCATCTTCATTTTTATACCAATAAATTTCTTCAAATTGAGAACCAGAAGCTACAACGTCTAAAAAACCATCTCCATTAACATCAACAACCTCGCTATAATAAGCTCCTTGTAGTGTATTTGAAATAGTTTGCCTAGAAGAAAACACCCCAGAACCATTTATATTTTCATACCAAACAACTAAATCAAGTGCAAATGAGACAGCTACAACATCTTCATCACCATCACCATCAAGATCGCCTGTACTTAGATGAATTGTTTGATTCAACAAACCTATAACTTGCTGACCTCCAAAATTACCCGTTCCATCTAAATTTTTATACCAAGCTATTTTATTATCAAACGAAGAAGCACTTAAAACATCTAAAAAACCATCTCCATCCAAATCTGCAGGCTCCACATACCTAATGCCATTTGCTTCTGTAGAAATCACTTGTTGTTCGCCAAATTGGGCGCTAATATTACAACAGAATAATAAGAACAGAAAAATCATAAGAAAATTTCTATTAATTGATCTTGTAGCCTGCATCTTTAATTCTCTTTTATAATAACAGTTTCTTGTTTTGCCCCATTTTCATAGTTCTTCTCAATAGTATACAAGCCAGGCTGTAAATTGTTAATCATATTTGGGCTATTTATCTGTAAACTATCTAGTTCTTGGACAGTTATATTGGTATTAAACACCCCATCATTAAACTTTGTATATCGACCACTTCCTGGTGCCATATTAAAGTTGTTATAACATTTTTGAATGTTTAAATAACCCAATGCAATCTCAACTTGCTTAATTTTTATAGCTGTATGGTTAGGATGGATTATAGCGGTATAATCTTCCTCATATTTAGTATAATGCGCAATTTTATTCTGAAGATTATACGAAAAATTTTCATCATAATCAGCTGGCTGCGGAAAAGAGCCATTACACGCTACAAACCAATAATCAAATCCTGGTTGAAACAAAGGATTCTCTGAAGCTGGCAACAAAGGCCCTCCCTGATAATAAGTTCCTTTATATGGCTCATACAATGCACTTATAGCGGTCTCAGCCGCAAGAAAATCACCGTTAGAATCATTATTAATAGTCTCTCTAATCCGAATTGCCTGTCCAATACTAAAATTATCCTTACATAAATTAGGTGAATATAACATGAAATTCCTTAGGTCTTCAGGAGTTATGACGTATAAAGTACCCTGACAATCAGAACTACCTGTAATATAATCGCAATTTTCGTCAAAAAATGCATACCGTGAATACTCAGAATCTTGTACACAAGCAGCATTCCCCCGCACTGTACATTCATTCAATTCTCACTAACTCTTCATTTTTAGTATCTTCGAGATATGAATTCGTTATACATTTACATTGGCATCATAGCCGTATTACTTGCGGTATTTTTCTTTAATTCTAAACGAAAAAACAAGAATAAAAAAGAACGAAAAGCTCGCAGCTTTAAAGATAGAATTGCCGAGAAAAGAAACCAGAAATTAGAATAACATCTTATGTCACTTTTCTCATTAAATTATTAGTTAATTAGTGCTCTATTTATTGGAAACCTATTTGTTCTGAGGCAAAATAAAATTACTCGAAACGAGTTGTCACAAATTAATATCCACTAAGATATTCACTCCTTAACAAACTTTTGTATAGCAGTAGTTTGACCATCAGTAATTCTTAAAAAATACATGCCGCTTAAAAGGGAAGATACATCTATTTTAGTAGTATTTTTTGATGAAAATAAAAATCTACCATCTAGTGTGTAACAAGTAACATTTAAAATTGGTTGATTATTTGTAAATTTTACATTAATACTTGTGTGAGCTGGGTTTGGAAACACAGTAACATCTTGTAACGTTTGTTCTGGTAAATCCAAAAATAGCTCATTTCTATACCAAGCCAACTTATCATCTAATATAGATGATGACAACACATCTACCGAGCCATCACCGTCTATATCTCCAGTTGCTACAGTAACTAATCCTTGAATATCTGTAGTAATAATTTGTTGTGCACCAAAATTACCTAAACCATCATCATTACTAAACCAAGAAACTTCATGGTCACCAACAGAGCCAACAACAATATCTATTGCACCATCATTATTAAAATCTGAAGCAGCAAGGCTAAATGGATCATCTGCAAGTGTTGATATTAATTGTTCATCACCAAAACCTCCATTACCATTCATATTTTCATACCAAACAACTCTATTAATCCCAGGAAAAATTGCAGCAAAATCAGTAAAATTATCATTATTAAAATCTGCATTAATTATTCTATGTGGCGTACTAGTACCTGTTACAATTGAATTTTTAACACCAAAATTCCCAAAACCATCTAGATTTTCAAACCAACTTAATATAACTTGATCTGCAGATCCGGCTGAGGAGGTGGAGACTACATCAAGATCACCATCGTTTTCTATATCAAAAACAACTACAGAACGAGATACGTTTAAACTAGCATCAATGGCTACAGGACTAGCAAAAGCTATTGTAGTGCCATCAAACAAGTTTTCTATATAATTTAAACCAGAACTATCACTCCCTACAATTAGATCTTCATCACCATCATTATCCATATCACCAGTAGTTACACCGTAAGGGGAATCTAAGGTTTCATCTATAAAAAATACAGAAGTAAAACCTCCTGCACCTGTGTTAAGATATAAATTAATTGAATTTGTATATGTATTAACGCCTATTACATCAATGTCTCCATCTATATCAATATCAACTAATGTAGCTCGCCTAACAGAATCTATAGTTCCAATTACATTTGATGTTGAGAATGTACCTAAACCATCAAGATTTTCAAACCAAATTAATTGATCATCACTTTGTAATGAAGCATATACATCAATATCATTATCGTTATCAAAATCTGCAGTTAATATTAATCTAGGTGCAGCACCTACATCAGATATAATATTTTGATCACCAAATTGTGAAAAAATTATAGTAGGCAACAGAACAATTAAAATATAATTAAAGCGCATTTCAAATTATTTTAAATATATCAATTTTCTTTTATAATAACAGTTTGCTGTTTAGCGCCATTATCATATTCTTTTTCAATATTATATAAACCAGGTTGCAAATTATTAATCATATTAGGATTATTAACTTGTAAGCTATCCATTTCAGTAATAGTTACGTTAGTGTTAAACACGCCATCATTAAAGCGGGTGTATGTACCTCCTTTGGGATTCAAGTTAAAATTATTGTAGCATTTTTGCACATTTGTATGCCCAAGCCCTTCTTCTACCTGCAATATTTGAATAGCACTATGATTAGGATGAGTTAAGATATTATAGTCCTGCTCATAAGCATCATAGGTCTCTATTGTATTTAGCGGATTGTATGAAAAATTCTCATTATACGGTGCTGGTTGTGGATAATAACCGCTACATTCTATAAATTTATAGTCAAATCCTGGCTGAAATAAAGGTTTTTCAGAATTTGGTAATTGAGGTCCCGCAAAATAATAAGTACCTTTGTATGGTTCATATAAAGCCGAAATAGTAGTCATTGCGGGAGCAAAATTATTAAAAGTATCATCACGGATGGTTTCTCGCGCTCTGATACCTTGCCCAATAGTAAATTGATTTCTACAAGATGCAACTGTATATGCCATATAGTTCTGTATGTCGCTTGGGTTAATTTCAAAAAATTCGTCATAAAAATTAACACTATTACCAATATATTCACAATTGTCATCTATATACACATGAGACATATATTTAGGGTCATCAATACAATTTATGTCTAAGGGGTTCGTATAACAATATTCTTTTGCAAAATCTGGCACAGCAGCTGTATCTACAACTTGATCTCCTTTAGTATCTGCATTGAAATTTATGTCATTAGGGTCACGTGTGACGCGCTCACAAGAGGCATTGTTGTAATTATTAAAAGTGTGTTTTAAATAAAAACTATGCCCCATTTCGTGTACCATTCCCCCTGCACTAGCTATATCCGCTCTAATTATAAATTTTGTATCATTAAATCGAGACGCACCTGCAAACTGTCTTGTTCCATAGGGTATATAAATATTAAAAGCGTTAGGATCGTTATAACCATTGTTTTCAGCAAAAAAGTAAAACTCACCTATTTCACAACGATCTATAACCCCATAACCATGTGGATCTGGCGCTACCGCTGTATTACAATTAGGAAACTCTCTTATTGCTAAGTTTGGAGGGCTTTTAATTTCATTTAAGCCTTTATACTTAAAAAACATATTAAATTTATTATATTCTATGTTCATTGCAGCAATACTTTCTAGTACATCCTCTTCTTGTATATCTGTTGCCCAATTAAAACCAATTTCGCCGTGCTCATCAGTTATTTTCCAAAATACTACATTGAATACTACAGGTTCAAAAGTTGCTAAAAAAGCTGGATCAATAGAACCAGACCAATTAGGAGCTGATGATAAATTAGAGTTTGAATAATCAATAAGCTCTTCTTCTGCACAAATAAAAATTTCTTGAGCATTGCTTATAAAGCAAGCTAATGCAAACGCAATGTAAATTACATAATTTTTCATAATAATAAAGAATAATTAAAAATTAGCGGGGAGCGATTATAAATATAGTGATTTATATATCACTATAAAAATTTTATTGTACTACATCTTTATATTGTGGGTAATGAGCAACATGATATACTACTGCAATTTGGAGATTCTCTTAGAAAAATAAGGACTCAAAAGAGGCTTTCGCAAACTCAGCTTGCTTTTGAAACAGATTTAACAAGAGAATATATTAACAGATTGGAAAATGGTAAGGTGAATATATCTTTAATTAATATATCAATTATAGCAAAGGTGTTGGATATTCATATTTCACAGCTTTTACCACAAAATAAATAAAATTGATCAAGCTAAAAACTTATATTTGAGTTTAGAAATAATTTAAACATGAAAGTCTTTTTGCTATTTAGTTACCTCTTATTACCAATCACAGCATTTGCCCAATCCAACAACAGCATTGTAGTAAAAAACAATCCGTTTTATCAGCTTCCAGCGCTACAAACTCAAAATATTGCATCTTTCAAGACCTTTACATTAAAAAATATCCAAACATTTTCAATTTATAACGAAGTAACAGGATTCAATGACACTTTTAACAGTACCAAAAGCAGTTATTATTATAGTGCCCCCACATATATACACGCTAATACATATCGCGGTGTTAAGGTTGACAGCTTTAATCCTCACGGCGCACACGATTTAGGGAATGCGGTGGTTAGTGGCGTGTTTAGTTTATTGTTCTAATTTTAAAAAAGAAAGATTATTCGCTTCACTCGTTGAAAAAAATATGAAACACATCTTTAGAAATTAACAACCATGAAACTTTACTTTTCAAACCACTAGCTATAAACCAAAACTACAAACCAAACTATGAAAATATACACAAAAACAGGAGACGCAGGAACTACCGCACTCTTTGGCGGAACGCGCGTCCCTAAACATCATATTCGCATAGAAAGCTACGGAACTGTAGATGAATTAAACTCTTATATTGGTTTAATTAGAGATCAAAAAATTGACGCTCGCTCTACTGAAATTTTAACACACATTCAAAATAAGTTATTTACTGTTGGCGCTATTTTAGCAACACCACCAGAAAAAGAAACATTGAAAAATGGAAAAGAGCGATTAAACATTCCTAAAATTTCAGAAGAAGAAATTGAATTGTTGGAAAAAGAGATGGACACAATGAATGATGACCTTCCACAAATGACGCATTTTGTATTACCAGGTGGTCACCCAACGGTGTCACATTGTCACATAGCCCGCTGTATATGCCGTAGAGCAGAACGTATGGCCACCTTATTGAATGAAGAAACCCCAGTAGACCCACGAGTTTTAAAATATTTAAATAGACTTTCAGACTACCTATTTGTATTGGCACGAAAGTTGTCCAAAGACTTAAACGCTAACGAAGTGAAATGGATTCCTGAGAAGCTGTAAAATCTCAAGAATAACAAATTATAATTCACTGTAATTTAGTTAGTTAAATACGTTCTTTAAAATAGACTGTAATAAAGTGGTTTTTTTCTTGAGTATTTCAACTAAAAAATTATTTTTGCAGAAATTAAAACACATAGTATTATGTACTGGACATTAGAATTAGCATCTTATTTAAGTGATGCGCCTTGGCCGGCTACCAAAGACGAATTGATTGACTACGCTATTAGAACTGGCGCACCTTTAGAGGTGGTTGAAAACCTACAGGCAATCGAAGATGAGGGAGACTCTTATGACTCTATCGAAGAAATTTGGCCCGACTACCCCACAGATGAAGACTATTTGTGGAACGAAGACGAATATTAAAAAACACGTTGCTTGCAACGATGTAATAAAATCGCGTTGATTGAAACGTAAAAAAAGTCTCTGTATTCAGGGACTTTTTTGGGTTTTAGTATAAATCAATGTTTTTAATTCTGAAATTTTAAATTTGATTAAAATTTCAGCTAAAAGAATGCAACAAACCTTAAATTTACATTTTGGTTCGTAGCAATTATAATTACACCTGAATTTGAGATTTCAAATTCAAACAACAAAAAAATAGTCACTAAAAATAATAGTGACCTCAAATTATTGAAAATGAGAAGTACTTCTTGTACATTAATCTTCTTTTTAACCTTCATTTCTACAATGGAGGCACAAAACTTTGAGCTCTATTCAAGCCCTAACATCAATAAAATTCATCAATCGTATGTTGCTAATGAAAAGCATACAGATGGAAATGAGATTGGGTTTATCAAAATACCACGAACTGACAAGAAGTTCACACAAGCTGAGCTACTTAAATACGAGCAAGTGTTTCTTAAAATGAAACAATATCAAGATCATTTAATTGCTCTTGGGTTTGATTTAAAAATAGCAGGTACTGCTAAACATAAAACAATTAAGGCGTTTCACAATTACCTCAAGAAACGACCTATCGCGTCTATAAGCTAGTGCGCACGCTTCTACTTAGAAGCAATTCTTGGATTTTTACTATTTCTTTTACAAGAAATCACATTCACACCATTATGGTTATTCCAAGTACTACCGCACACACAACGTATTAGACTTAAAACAAAAAAGTAAACGTGCTAAGGCACAAATAAATATACCATGGGATTTTTAGATAACGTATTAAAGGTATTTGTAGGAGACAAATCCAAAAAAGATATAGGAGATATTCAACCTTATGTTGATAAAATAAAAACACACGAAGCAGCGCTTCAAAATTTATCTATAAACGAGTTACGTGCAAAAAGTGACGAGTTTAGAGCTATTATAAAAGATGATCAAAAAGACATTCAACATAAAATTGATGAGCTACAAGCAAAAGCAGATGTAGAAGAAGATATTGATGCTAAAGAAGATTTATACCTTCAAATTGACACATTAAAAGACGAACGTTACGAAGTTGAAAAGGAAACTTTAAATAAAATTCTTCCTGAGGCATTTGCCGTAATGAAAGAAACTGCAAAACGTTTTAAAGAAAACGAAACACTTACAGTCCTTGCCACAGCATTTGATCGTGAACTTTCTGGAACAAAAGATTATGTTTCACTAGATGGTGAAAATGCCATCTGGAAAAACTCTTGGGATGCTGCCGGAAAACAAATTACTTGGGATATGGTGCACTATGATGTGCAACTTGTAGGTGGTGTTGCATTACACCAAGGAAAAGTAGCCGAGATGCAAACGGGTGAAGGTAAAACACTTGTTGCAACCTTACCTGTATATCTAAACGCACTAGCCGGAAATGGAGTACACCTTGTAACTGTTAATGATTACTTAGCAAAACGTGATAGCGCTTGGATGGCACCTATTTTTCAATTTCACGGTATGAGTATTGATTGTATTGACAATCACCGCCCTAACAGCGAAGAGCGTCGTGCAGCCTACAATGCAGATATTACTTACGGTACAAATAATGAGTTTGGTTTTGATTATTTACGTGATAATATGTCGCACAAACCAACTGACTTAGTACAGCGTCCACACCATTATGCAATTGTAGATGAGGTAGATAGTGTATTAATTGATGACGCCCGTACACCGTTAATTATATCAGGACAAGTACCTAATGGTGACCGTCATGAATTTACAGAATTAAAACCGAAAATTGCCGATATCGTTGCAGTACAGCAGAAACATTTAACAGGTGTTTTAGCCGAAGCAAAAAAACTAATTCGTGAAGGTGATGAAAAAGAAGGAGGTTTCCAGCTATTAAGAGTTTACAGAGGTATCCCTAAAAACAAAGCATTAATTAAGTTTTTATCTGAAGAAGGTGTGAAACAAATCCTTCAGAAAACAGAGAACACATACATGGCAGATAACAACCGCGAAATGCCAAAGGTTGATGCTGAATTATACTATGTTATTGAAGAAAAGAACAATCAAATTGACTTAACTGATAAAGGTATTAACTACCTATCTGGTGAAGACAATCCAGATTTCTTTGTAATGCCAGAGATAGGTACAGAAATTGCAAAAATTGAAAGTCAAGGACTGTCTAAAGAAGAAGAAGCAATCAAGAAAGAAGACTTGTTTAGAGACTTTGGTATTAAAAGTGAGCGTATTCATACACTAAACCAATTATTGAAAGCATACTCTTTATTTGAAAAAGACACACAATACGTTGTGATGGACAACAAAGTAATGATTGTTGATGAACAAACTGGACGTATTATGGATGGTCGTCGTTATAGTGACGGATTACACCAAGCCATTGAAGCTAAAGAAAATGTAACCATTGAAGCATTAACTCAAACCTTCGCTACAGTTACATTACAAAACTACTTTAGAATGTACCGCAAGCTATCTGGTATGACAGGTACAGCAGTTACAGAAGCAGGAGAATTATGGGAAATCTACAAATTAGATGTTGTTGAGATTCCTACAAACCGCCCTATCGCACGTGATGATAGAGAGGATAAAATTTACAAAACAAAACGTGAAAAATACAATGCTGTAATCGATGAAGTAACTGAACTTTCTAAAGCTGGTCGTCCTGTATTGATAGGAACAACATCAGTTGAAATTTCAGAATTACTAAGTCGTATGTTGAGTATTCGCCAGATTCCTCACAATACATTGAATGCCAAAATGCACAAGCGAGAGGCTGATATTGTTGCCCAAGCTGGTGATGCTGGAGTTGTTACAATTGCAACGAACATGGCAGGTCGTGGAACAGATATTAAATTAAGTGATGCGGTAAAAGCTGCTGGTGGTCTTGCCATTATTGGTACAGAACGTCACGATTCACGTCGTGTAGATAGACAGTTAAGAGGTCGATCTGGGCGTCAAGGAGATCCAGGTAGTTCTCAATTCTATGTTTCGCTTGAAGATAACTTGATGCGTTTATTTGGATCTGAGCGAATTGCTAAGATGATGGATAGAATGGGATTAAAAGAAGGTGAAGTAATTCAACATTCGATGATTTCAAAGTCTATTGAACGTGCTCAGAAAAAAGTAGAAGAAAATAACTTTGGTATTCGTAAGCGTTTATTAGAGTATGATGATGTAATGAATGCACAGCGCGAAGTAGTTTACAAACGTCGTTACAATGCTCTTTTCGGTTCAAGATTAAGAGTTGATATCGCTAACATGATTTATGATACAGCTGAGGTAATTGCCGAAGGAAACAAAATGGCTCAAGATTTCAAAAACTTTGAGTTTGAGTTAATTCGTTATTTCTCAATGAGCTCTCCTATTACCCAACAAGAGTTTGATAAATTAGGAGCTCAAGATATTGCTGGAAAAGTTTACAAAGCTGCCTATGCACACTACCAGGGTAAAATGGAGCGTAACGCACAAATGGCGTTCCCTGTAATTAAAAACGTATATGAAAACCATAAGGATCAATACAAGCGTATTTTAGTTCCATTTACAGATGGTGTTAAAACACTTAATGTTGCAACAGATCTTGAAAAGGCTTACGAAAGTGAAGGAAAAGAGTTAGTGAAAGATTTTGAAAAAAACATTTCATTAGCAATAATTGATGATGCTTGGAAAACACATTTACGTAAAATGGATGAGTTAAAGCAAAGTGTACAGCTAGCCGTTCACGAACAAAAAGATCCTTTACTTATTTATAAGTTTGAAGCATTTGAGTTGTTTAAGAAAATGGTAGAAAATGTAAATAAAGATGTATTATCATTCTTATTTAAAGGAGAATTACCAGAAGAAAACCAACAGCAAATTAAAGAAGCTAGAGAGGTTAAATCTAGAGAGAAAGTAAGTGAGCAAAAAGATGAAATCCAAAATATGGATGAGTTAGCAGCACAATCTAGAGCTGCTGGACAAACACAACCTCAACAACGTCAAGTAACCGAAACTATCACACGTGAGATGCCTAAAATAGGTCGTAATGATAAGGTTACCATCAAGCACGTAATGAGCGGTGAAACAAAAGATGTGAAGTACAAACAAGCAATCCCTTTAATTACTAAAGGTGAATGGGTGTTGACAGAGTAGTCTTTCTGAAATTTTAATAAAATGAATAATCCCGATATCTTTATTAAGGTATCGGGATTAATTTATTACAGCATATATAGATGGCTATTTTTAATATCTTTATATTCATATAAAACAAATAACTGTATTTAAATACAATACAAAATGAAGCTTTTTAGAAAAGTTAGAATCGAATTAAAATGGGCCATTATATTCACTATAATGATGCTTTCTTGGATGTTATTAGAAAAGACCCTTGGTTATCACGATGAAAAAATTGCAGATCACGAATGGCTCACCATGGTATTTTTACCTTTTGCTATTTTAATGTATGTATTAGCAATACGTGAAACTCGCAGACGTGTTTACGGTAGAAAATTAACTTGGCTACAAGGATTTACTTCAGGATTAATACTTACACTATTTATAGCATTACTTTCGCCTTTAGCGCAGTATATAACGCATAATTACATTACACCTGAGTATTTTGAAAATGTAAAAAACTATTCGATTACTAATAACTTAATGAAGATTGATGAAGCTAATGACTACTTTAGTTTAAATAACTATTTATGGCAGTCGTTCATCGGCGCTATATTGGGTGGGGCTGTTACTTCGGCAATTGTTGCCATATTTATGAGAAGATCGTAGGTATATTTTTAATTATTCAGACTAATTATTATTGTAAAATCAAATTGCTATAGTCAGCATTGATTAGAAAATTTCGGTTTGCATTTTCAGCTCTATTAAAACCTTTTACTAGTACGCGGTCATCTTGTTTGTTTGCACTAAGCTCTAAAGATTTAGGATATTTCAAAGTAGATTTCTTTCCGTTAAACAAAAACGAGAATGACGTTTTTGGTAAAGTGATAGACGCATCTGTATTTTTCAATACAATCTCTAATCTTTTAAAATCATCAGATACAGTACCAATCACTAATGCACCAAAAGAGCCAGTTATAAAAGCCTCTTTATCAATAGCACCTACACGAACATCACTAGAGTTTGCATTAAGCTGAATACTTCCCACATTATTGATATTACACACATCAACAAACTTTACATAAAGAGTACCAAATTTCCAATCCTTAACCACTACAGGAGCATAAGAAGCATTGATGAGGGTTTGCCCCCCATCAATACGTTCTGCTGTAAACGGTGTGTGATTTAGCGTTGCTTTCACATTAAAAGCATCTGCCATTTTAATTTCTCCGTGGCGTACTTTTATTTCTGTCTTCGTATTTTTAGGCATACGAATAATAATAGTTTTTTTAGCTGCAGGTAATTTTTTAGTGTTATTTGATTTAATAACAGTTCTAGTATTACCGTTTTCATCAACTGTTACAGTTTTAGAATAGCTCGATCCATTTCCTTCACCCATATTACGTTCAATAATACGTCCCATTTCCTCCATTTGCTTTCCAAAGTCTTCACCAAAATTCTCTCCCCAAGCTTCCATGTCTTCACCAAATTGGTCACCCCACGCTTCCATGCTTTTACCAAATTTCTCTCCCCAAGCTTCCATTTCAGCTTCCCATTCAGGACCAAAACGATTTTCATATTCAGCTTCGAGTTTCTTTCCCCATTTTTCCATATCGCGCTCAAAATCCTTACCGAAGTTCTTTTCCATACGTTTCTCAAAACGTTTCATGTATCCTTCTTCATCTTTCTTAAACTCATCATAATCGAAGTCCACATTGCTAACTCCTCTTAAAACAGTTTCAGTCAACTCTGGTGTTGCGCTCAATACTGGCATTAATGCATTTTCAAGTAGTGGTCCTAAAAAGTCTAAACCTCCTAGTGATTCTAACCCTGCAACACTATTATCTCTACTCCAGTTACCTTGTGAATTAGAAGAAACAACAACACTTCTACTATTACCAAGTACATTTAAATCCCAAGCTTCAAAAAGCTGTTCTTTTTGATCTTTTGTTAAATCCTTTCCTTCAATAAAGGCTTCTACCTCTACTTTATCCTTATTCCAAGTTTCAAATATTACATTAGTATAATCTGTATTAACAGTTACTACCATATCGTCACCTGCATTAAAGGATTCCACAAACTTCTCCTGAGAGAAACCCGCAGCGACTGCCAGTACTGCAAATGCAGCGACAAGTCTATACTTCAATACTATTAATTTGTTCATCAGTTTGATTTTTTAGTTCTTTTAATTTGTTTTTTAGTTTCATTAGTAATGACATTCTCATTTTAAGATTGTCAAACATTGCGTTGATAATTTCTTCGCTAGGATTATTTGCTAGCTCTTCTCCTAAACTTGCATATTCTTCGTCAAGAATACTCAATTGTTCCATATAGCCATCAATTACGTCCTTATTATCAGGGGTAATTTCAAGCGACGCAATTTGCATATTGATTCCCGCTAAAAGCAACCCTTCAGCTTTCTTCAACTCTGGCGAAATATCTGCCAGACGCAATAGTTTTTCGTTAGCTTTCGTCTCTGTGTCTTTGATAGGAGACTCAGCTTCTACAAAATTATTTGTTCCGTTTTCCTTTGTTAGACTGTTATAGCCAAAAGTCCCTAAAGCAATCATTACGATAGCTATTGCGGCTACTTTCATCCATAGAAAAATCGGTTTTTTCCCCGTGGTTGGTTTTTCACTACCAAAAGCTGCTCCTAGTCGGGCTTCAAAGCGGGCTTCGTGTCCTGCTGGTAATGACGGCTCGCGAGATGGTTTCTGCTTCATAAGCTCTCTAATATCCTGTGCCATATTGTAAATGTTTTAATTGTTCTTTTAATTGTATTTTTCCGCGATGCAAATTTGTTCGCGAAGCGCTCTCAGTAATATCTAATACTTGAGCAATTTCTTGATGGTCGTATCCTTCTAATAAAAATAATTTGACAACCGCTTTATAATTAGGAGACAGTTTTTCGATAGCACTTGTAATTTCGTCCATCGTTGTACCATCTTCCACTTCCCAGCCTGCATCACCTTCATCATCTTCTAATCGAAGTACATCGTCATTAATTTCTTCGAAATGCGCTTTCTTCTTTTTAATGGCGTCTAAACACGTATTTATGACAATACGTTTTAACCACGCCCCAAAAGTTACATCACCACTAAACTGTTCAATTTTCTTAAACGCTTTAATAAATGACTCTTGCATAGCATCTTCTGCTTCCGCGGTATTTTTTAGGTACCTGCTCGCAACGATAAACATACCGTCGCAATACTGCTTATAAAGCGCCATTTGGGCTTTAGCATTATTTGCTCTGCATTGTTCGACAAGTAATGAATTAGACACTCAGTTGATGGTTTTTGCTGGTTGTTGTTAAAAAGACGATACTTTGTTCGCACTGTTGCAAAGGAGCACATTTTTTTTCTATTTTTTTACATCAGGCTTTCGCCGAAATTTTAATGCGGGAATATTAGCACTATTTTATTGAGGTTTGTACTGGGTTTGATTTGTTGAAACAGCATTGTTTTCAATAGTAAATAAGAGGAAATATTAAATATATCATTTTATCTACTTGAGCACAGTCGAAATCTTCCTTTACATTAAAGGTTGTAGAAATAGTAGCTAAAATCAAGAAAACTCTAGACTCTGATCGAGAAGACATAGCTAATACACTGTCTTTTTAATTCATAAAAAAATCCCACCAAATGGCGGGATTTTCAACTTCTTAATATTTCAGAAATTATTCTAAAACCATTAAATTTAATTCTACAGTAATATTATCGCGTGTCGCTCTTGAATAAGGGCAAACTTCGTGAGCTTTGTTAATTAAATCCTCTCCAACCTCAGTATCTACACCAGGAATTGTACAATCTAAAACAACTTCAATTTGCAAATTACCTTTATCTGTTTTACCTAAACTTACTGTTGCTTCAACTTCAATGTCACCATCAAGTTTTACACCTTCGTTTCCAGCAACTAAACCTAAAGCTCCACCAAAACAAGCTGCGTAAGCACTACCAAATAACTGCTCTGGATTTGTACCTTCACCACCTGGACCGCCTAAACCTTTTGGCGTAGATAAAGCTAAATCTATGGGACCACTCTTTACGTGTCCTTTTCTTCCACCTACTGCTGTTGCGCTTGCTGTATATAACGTTTTCATCTCGTTTTAAATTTTAATTAATTATAAGTACTAAATTACGGAGATAGCATTGTATTAAAAAAGATAGATTCATAAAATATTGCTAAATTGTCATCGTGTCAAAACCTACTAAAAATACAAGTGCTTTAAACGAGCAAGCTGGAATAGAACAACCTGATGCTCTTTCTAAAAGTGCCGCGCAAAAACTTCAAGAGGCTCGTAAAAAAAAGCACTCTGTAAAGGAGTTATTACATGGTATTTTAAACGGAAATGTGACAGCATTAAGCCGTGGAATTACATTAATTGAAAGCACTGCCACTAAACACCAAGAAAAAGCCAAAGCACTAGTAGAAGCCTGTTTACCACATTCTAACAACTCCATTAGAGTAGGAATCACTGGAGTTCCGGGCGTGGGAAAAAGCACCTTTATTGAACAATATGGTAACTTGCTTACTACAAAAGGGCACAAAGTTGCAGTACTTGCTGTAGACCCTAGTAGCAGCTTAAGCAAAGGAAGTATTCTGGGTGATAAAACAAGAATGGAATCGCTGGTTACAAATGAAAAAGCATTTATTCGACCATCTGCAAGTGGAGACTCTTTAGGAGGAGTTGCTCGTAAAACTAGAGAAGCTATTATACTTTGCGAAGCTGCAGGATTCACCTATATTATTATTGAAACTGTAGGTGTGGGACAAAGTGAAACAGCCGTCCATTCTATGACAGATTTCTTTTTGTTATTAAAATTGGCAGGAGCTGGTGATGAACTTCAAGGTATCAAACGCGGAATTATGGAGATGGCAGATGCTATTGTTATTAATAAAGCTGATGGCGAAAACATAAGAGCTGCTAAAATTGCTAAAGTTGAATTTAATCGTGCCCTACACCTCTATCCTCCTAAAAGTAATGGTTGGATTGCAAAAACATTAACTTGCAGTGCCTTAAATAATGAAGGTGTCGAAGAAGTTGATACCGTAATAGCTGATTTTGTTTCTGAAATGAAAGAAAGTAATCATTTTGCCTCAAAGAGAAACGAACAGCAAAAATTCTGGTTATTACAAACTATCGAAAGCAGATTGAAAAGTGATTTTTATAATGATGAGAAAATTTCGGCTGAACTAGAAAAACAACTCATCTTACTTTCCGAAAACAAAACTACCCCTTTTGCAGCTGCTGCACTTTTACTTGAATTGTCCTAAAAATTATTTTTATACCAATCAACTTGAGCCTTTAATCCATCTTCTAAACTAGTTTGAGGGTTGTATTTTAAAAGTTGGCGTGCTTTATTAATATTTGCTTTGGTACGAGATTGATCTCCAGGTCTAGCAGGTTTATGATCAATAGCTATTTTCTTACCCAGTATTTTTTCAGTAGTTGCGATTCCCGCAGCAGTTGTATTTTCTTCTTCGGTACCTAAATTGAAAATTTCGCCATCACATACTTCTTGATGATCGATTGTAGAAACAATTCCATCTACAATATCCTGCACATAGGTAAAACTACGAAGGTGTTTTTCACTCCCTTCAAAAAGTGGAAATGCCTCATCATTTAAACCGTTTTTAATTAATCTAGTGTACAACTTATCTGGTCGTTCACGTGGTCCATAAACTGAATACAATCTAAGCGAACATCCTTTAATGATGTTTCTACGTGAATACGCTAACACTAGCTGCTCTGCGCCAAGTTTTGTAACTCCGTACCAAGATGCAGGCAAAGGCGCTTGATCTTCAGTTAAAGTAGCTTCTAGTCCGTAAATAGACGATGTAGCAATGTTTACAATAAATGGTTTGTGCGTTCTAGTTTCAAAAACATCTAATAGACGTTGTGTAGCTATTATATTGTTCGTATAATAATCTTCAAAGCTTGAAGTTGCAGAAATACCTGGGTGTGCCGCAAAATGAAAAAGCACATCTATTTTTTCTGGTAAAATTTCGGCTAAAGGAGCGCTGCGTAGGTCTGCTTCAATAAGCGTTACGCCTACATGTTTAATTGCTTCAGCATTTAGTTGCTTTAAAGCGCGATCATAATATGGTGAAAAATTATCTATTCCAGTTACCGTGTGCCCAAGTTGAACTAATCGTTCGCACGTGTGTGACCCAATAAAACCTGCAGCTCCAGTAACTAAAACATTCATACGCTAATCGCTATTTCTTGTAAAATCTATTGTAAAAATAACATCTTTTTTAAGCTTGTCTTTTAATTTTGCGGCATTCTTCAAAAAAGAAATACTTTTGCACAAAACCTTGAGCATTTAAAATGTACGAATTTACCATAATAGTACCAGTTTATAACGAAGAAGAGAACCTTGATCGTGTAGAGAAAGAGTTACTTGCATATACCAAAATAGCAACCAAACCTACGTGCATATTATTTGTGAATGATGGCTCTAAGGACAACAGCCAGCAAATGATTGAAACTATTTGCAGCCGTAATAAAGCTTTTGGGTTTATTAATTTTAAAGAAAATAGAGGCTTGAGTGCTGCAATTAAAGCAGGATTTGACAATGTAACTACTGAATATGTAGGATACATTGATAGTGATCTACAAACAGCTCCTGAAGATTTTAACTTGCTTTTAGAACATAGCGGCACGTATAATTTAGTTACAGGTGTTCGTGCAGATAGAAAGGACAGTTTTGTGAAAAATATGTCATCAACTATTGCAAATGGTATTCGCCGTGCTTTCACTCACGATGGTATGGACGATACTGGTTGCCCTCTAAAAGTTATCAAAACGGAATATGCAAAACGTATTCCAATGTTTAAAGGACTTCATAGATTTTTACCTGCGATGATTTTATTACAAAACGGAACCGTTTTACAAATACCCGTTAGGCATTTTCCACGTGTAGCTGGAACGGCAAAATTTGGAGTTTGGAATAGGCTTATTGGTCCATTAATGGATTGTTTCGCATATTTATGGATGAAGAAAAAATATATTAATTACGAAATTGAGAATAAAGGATGAGTCCATTTCTCATCTATACCATTGGGTTTGTAGCTCAACTTTTATTTTCAGGGAGATTGCTTGTACAGTGGATTCTTTCAGAAAAAAGTAAACGTATTGTAACACCCTCACTTTTTTGGAAACTGAGTTTAATAGCTTCCTTTTTACTATTTGTTTACGGGTATCTTAGAGATGATTTTGCCATTATGTTAGGGCAAGCACTCACCTATTACATTTACATTAGAAATTTACATTTTCAAGGACAGTGGAAAATTGCTCCTTTTCTATTGCGCTGGTCCCTATTATTATTCCCTATAATTATTGTTATCTATGGATATAACAATGGGCAATACGATATTGATGCTCTTTTTAAGAACGATGCAATACCACAGTGGTTATTAATTTTAGGAGTTGTA
This sequence comes from Patiriisocius marinus, assembly GCF_008974325.1. Lineage (GTDB taxonomy): Bacteria > Bacteroidota > Bacteroidia > Flavobacteriales > Flavobacteriaceae > Patiriisocius > Patiriisocius marinus. Next base: position 151,748 of record NZ_BKCG01000004.1, read on the forward strand.
GCACAAGTAATTTTTACGCTTCGCTTCGTCTATCAGTGGATCCATAGTGAGAAAAAACAATCAAGCGAATTACCTCTTGGCTTTTGGACTTTAAGTGTTCTTGGAGCTGCTTTAATATTAACCTATGCGATATTACGTAAAGACCCTGTTTTATTTGTAGGGCATTGCGCAGGATTGGTTATCTACGTTCGTAATATATTTATTTGGAAAAAACAGCATGATTCAATTTCTTAAACAAAATCCCGTTGTACTTCTTGTACTTGTTTGCACAGGAATCTTTTTTGTGAATCTTGACGCGATATGGGTAAATATAATGGAGGCCCGAAATTTTGCAACAGCAAGAGAAATGCTGCAAGATGATAATTGGTTACTAACTACTCTTAACGGAGAACCTCGTTATCAAAAACCACCATTACCCACTTGGCTTACGGCAATTTCTGCAGCACTTTTTGGTTTAGAAAGTTTAACTGCAATGAGACTTCCTGCAGCACTAATTACATTAGTTTTAATATTAGCCACTTACAGTATTGCTATTAGATTTACAGCACAGCGCACTTATGCTTTTATTAGCTCATTAGTACTGGCTACATCATTTTACATTATATTTTCTGGTAGAAATGGACAATGGGATATTTTTACTCACGGGTTTATGATGTTGACAATTTATCAACTTTATCGCTTTTTCACAGAGAATACCTACAAATATGGTCGTGCTTTAGCGGCTGCTATTTTCTTTGGCTGCTCGTTTATGAGTAAAGGCCCTGTGTCACTTTACGCTTTATTACTTCCATTTTTAATTGCTTTTGGTTGGGTATATAAGTTCAAGAAAATGAAGACGCGTATCCTCCCATTACTATTATTTTTAGTCGTGAGTTTTATACTATCAGCTTGGTGGCATTATTACACGTATGTTTTTGATGCAGAAACAGTACTTGCAATTACTAATAAAGAAACTGGAAACTGGACAAGTTATAACGTGCGTCCTTTTTACTATTACTGGAGTTTCTTCACACAAAGTGGTATTTGGACAATCCCGGCTTTTGTTGGACTTTTATATCCTTATTTAAAAAATAAAGTACTCGACAAAAAAGGATATCTATTTACATTTATTTGGACAATGACTTCAGTTATTTTACTGTCAATTATTCCAGAGAAAAAATCTCGTTATTTACTGCCTGTGTTAATTCCACTTGCTTTAAATACTGGCTTCTACATTATGTATTTATTCCGAAATTTTCGCCAAATGGAAAATTGGAAAGAGAAATTACCTGTGTATTTTAATTTCGGATTAATAGCTTTAATTGGAATTGCATTCCCTATTGGAGGATATATTTTTCTTAAAGATAATTTAAGTGGAGGCGATTGGTTTTGGTTTATTACTTTATCATTATTATTAGTTGCTATAGCAATAAACATAGTTATTAAACTGAAACAAAAAAGCATTAAACCTGTATTCTATTTAACAATTGCATTTATAATATGCATCACTTGTTTTGGGATGCCTCTTGCAAAACAAACAACGGTAAACCCCGAGTATAAAGCCATGGCAGACTTACGTGAATGGAATAAAACAAAACAACTTCCTATTTACGAATTAACATTTTTTACTCCAGAATTGATTTGGGATTATAAGGCAAACATACCCGTATTACATAACGGAGAAGAAGTTGTGATACCAAATGAAAATAAATTTGGAATTCTTGTAGCCGAACACGATATGGAATTATTTGAAAAAACATTTAATGGGTATCGCATCGAGAAAATTGACAAGTACGATATGAATCCACAACCTCAAGGTAATAGACAACATAAGTCTAGATTATGGCGTGATTTTTATGTAATTACTTCCACAACTTCAGAAGCTTCAAAATAATATCACTATTAATTGGTTTGTAATATTTCAGCATTAAATCTACGCTGTGCCCATTTATTTAAATGGAAGATTCCGTAACCAATCCAAGCTCCAAAAAACATTCCTGTTATAATATCGAGAGGATAATGTACTCCTAGATAAATACGAGAATAGGCTAACACTGCTGCCCAAAAAAGTAATAGAAACGGTAGGTATTTATAATATGGCTTAAGTAGTAGGCCTAAAAACACTGCTGCTGCCATAGAACTTGCTGCATGTGCTGAAAAATAACCGTAACGGCCACAGCCATCAGCAATAAAGCGCATAAGGTTTTGCAATTCCTCTACCCTACAAGGGCGTGGGCGTTTAAATAATACGTATTTAAACAAACTTGCTAGTTGATCACTTGCAGTTATCATAACTGCCGCACAAAGCATTACAATCAATGTTCCTTTAGCCCCTAGATTTTTAAATACTAAATATAAAAGCGCTACATATAACGGAATTGAAGACCATTTTTCTGTAACGACTTTCCAAAATTCGTCCCACGACTCTGTTCCTAAATTATTTAGGAATAAAAAAAGTTGCTCGTCGTATGAAAGTAATTGGTCTAGCATTTATTCTTTTTCGTAAAGAGCTATTTCACGATCATAAAAGGCCGTTGCCTCTTTTATGAAGTTTTCAGTTTCTGCTTCAAGTTCTTTTTGATCGTGTTGATCAAATTCCTCCAACCATTCCACCTCATCATCTTCAAGATTGATTATGAAACGAGGGAATTCTGTGTGTATCACATAGATTGCATTTGGATAATCACTGTTGTCACCTAAAATATATTCTGGAAGTTGCATAATGTAGTTCGTTTTCGAGGGATAAAATTACTGCTTTTTAAATTCACCTTAAAACAAAAAAATCTCGAAGTATACTTCGAGATTTTCAACCAATTAATTAAACAAGATTAAACTTTTCTTTTTCAATAGACATATACTTTATAAATAGAGATATCTTGAAGTTTAAACCTGAAGCTAAAGTATATAGAACTCAAGCATTGTACAAACTAAATCAGTCGGCTTTTATAAATATCGAGTAGCCTAATCATAAATTTAGTTTTCGACAAACATAACGTTTACTTAGGTTTACATTATAAAACTAGTTAATAGTAGTACATTGAAATATACTATCTAAACAGTTACTAATTATTATAGTTATTACTTAAGTGGTAATAGATTTGAATCTATGAAAAGGGCATTTTTTAAAAATTTAGCTAAAACAGAAGGCGGAGAATTTTATTTTAAAGACAAAGATATACTTAGCGGTCACGGTTTAGGAGTAAGGAGTCCCAACGTAACATATCTTGTAAAATTTAATTATAAAGACCATAATTTTTCTGTGATGAATAGTACAGGAAATTCATTTGTGGGGATCATCACTTGTAATTTTTCTTCAACGCTAAAGGTCACAGATTTTAAAATTGATACGATTTCTCATTTCAAAAACTTATTTCTTAGAAGAAAAAGTCGTTTTAAAATAACAGCTAAAAATGAGAACATTAAAAGTTTTTTATTAGCAAATAAATCATTTATAAAATTAGAACTAATTGCTAAAAAAGGAGCTTTTGATCCTTTAATCGTGTGTGAATTTAATGAAAGTAAAAGCATTTCAACTAAATATCACTTAGAATTTGATGACTGGACAGATGTTGTTGAACCTATAATAGAATTGTATAAAAATTTAATTGATGAATTTGAAAAAGGGGTTCTCAATATCTCTAATATTTCTTATCAAAAAACAATGTAGCAATTTTCTAACTTATACTTTTTAATGTACCAGAATTTGCCAATTTCTTAGACAAAGAATGAAATCTTAAAAACAATAAAGCACCTGAAACTGTAAGTCCCGCAAGTAACCCTATCCAGATCCCCATACTACCATAATCAGTAAATAATCCTAAATAATACATAATAGGAAATCCTACCACCCAATAGGCGACAAAAGTAATTATGGTAGGTATTTTTACATCTTGCATTCCGCGAAGTGCTCCCAAAGCAACAACTTGGACTGTATCACTTATTTGAAAAACCGCAGCAACTAATAATAATGTTGCAGCTGTAGTTGCAACTTCAGTATTATCCATTAACTCTAATGGGTTATCATAATTCAAATACAATCCAGGTAATAATTCTCTGAATAATAAAAAGAAAATTGCAAAGACAACAGCTAATATTGTTGAGAGTAAAAATATAGAAAATGCAATACGACGTAATTCATCAAAACGCTGTAACCCCTTTTGATTCCCCACACGTATCATGGCTGCAACACTAAAACCCATTGCGACCATAAATGTCATAGATGATAAATTAAGTGCTATTTGGTTTGCAGCCTGTGGATTTTTACCAAGTATTCCTGAAAGCCAAATAGCAGCTGTGAAAATAGCGACCTCAAAAAACATTTGTAATGCTGAAGGAAAACCTAAATTGAACACTTTTTTAAGCATCGCTTTAGAAAGCGTAAAAAGTTTTATTGAAGTTACATAAGGCTTAGACTTTTCTTTTCTATACAGTAAAAACCATAAATAAAGCACCATAATTACACGAGAAACTAAAGTCCCAATTGCAGCACCAATCATACCTAATTCTGGCGCTCCCCATTTACCAAAAATAAACATATAGTTAAGCACCACGTTTACAACATTAGCAACAACGGTAGCATACATAGGGTATCGAGTAAGTGACAACCCATCACTAAATTGTTTAAAAGCTTGGAATATTATTAACGGAAATAATGAAACCGTAACAAGATTAAGATAAGGCAACGCCAAGTCAACCACCGAAACAGGTTGCTTCATTGCATACATTAATGGCTTAGCAAAAAAAACTCCAGCCACTAAAAAAGCAGCTAAAATAGCACATAGAAAGAGACCGTGTTTAAATGAAGATTTCCCTTTCTCAAAATTGCCTTCCGCATCAGCCTCTGCAATTAGGGGTGTAATGGCCGTTGAAAATCCAATTCCTAACGACATTGCAATAAACATAAAACTGTTCCCTAATGACACTGCAGCGAGTTCAGCAGTACCTAATTGCCCTACCATAATGTTATCGACAAAAGCCACAACAGTATGTCCTAACATTCCCAAAATTACAGGACTTGCAAGGGTAAGGTTATATTTAAATTCCTTTGTGTATTGCTTTAACAACGCTTTTATTTTTTTTAGCAAATTTAGTCAATGGCAACACGCTAAAGCACATATTATTTTATTTTATCATCACTTCTTTTATCTTTAAACCGAAATACTAAAAACTTAAAAAATGCAATCTACAGCCACTACACCCCAAGAATATATAGAAAGCTTACCAGAAGAGCGAAAAGAGGTAATGGAAAACTTAAGAAAAGTGATTTTAAAAAATCTTCCCAAAGGTTTTGAAGAATGTATGAATTACGGGATGTTAGGCTATGTAGTACCACATTCTAAATACCCAGACGGCTATCACTGTGATACAACTAAACCATTGCCGTTTATGAATCTAGCTTCACAAAAAAACAGCATCAACTTTTACCATATGGGGATTTACAGCGACCCAAAACTTTTAGAATGGTTTAAAAATGAATACCCAAAACACGCTACAAACAAGCTAGATATGGGTAAAAGTTGTATTCGGTTTAAAAATATTAAAAAAATTCCCGTAAATCTTCTAGGAGAATTGGTTTCTAAAATGACTGCTGACCAATGGATTGAACGTTATGAAGCTACCATCAAAAAGTAAATAGTATTTCAAATAAACTACTTCAACATTTTTTAAATATTCCGATAATTAAATGTTCTTCGGAAACGTTCTTGTACGAAAATTTCAGCTTTACTATTTCAGAAAATAAACTAACTGAAGATTACAAATTACCAGACATTATTCTAGGAAAACAAGCTGAAGCTATTTTTGAGCATCTGCTTTCAATATCATCCAAATACAAGTTATTAGCTTCCAACAGACAAATTCAAAATGAAAAAATTACCATTGGCGAAATAGATTACTTAGTTCAAAATCTAGAAACTGAAGCTTATATTCACGTAGAAGTTGCTTGTAAATTCTATCTTTTAGACGAAGCAATAGAGAGCGAATTTGAAGGCAAATGGATTGGGCCTAATAGAAAAGACACCTTACTAGATAAACTGAATAAATTAAAAGAAAAACAGTTTCCACTGCTACATCGCCAAGAATCAAAAAGATTACTTTCCGAATTAAATATCAAAGCATCTCAATTTAAACAAGAGCACTGTATTCTTACTTCCCTTTATATCCCTCAAAAAATTGATCTCCACACATTACCAATTGAATATCAAGAATGTGTTGTTGGCACCTGGATTTCATTTGAAGATCTAAAGTTGAAAAGTGATTATAGTTATGCGCTTCCTTCTAAAAAACAATGGCTACTCCCTGCTGAATCTATAGAAAATTGGCTAGACCATAATGAGGCTACAATTCAAATTAATATTTCAATTAAAGAAAAAAGGGCTGTCCAAGTTTACGAAAAGAAGAACGCTATTAATAGAAAATTTTTTGTGGTTTGGTGGTAATGGGTTAATTTTTAATTTGAGTAAATCCATTTTTAACACCGTAAGTATCCATCAAGTAAATAAGACTTGTCATTGTTGCAGCACCCAATTCTAATTCCCTTTTGTTAACTGCATCAAAGGTATCATTCTCTGCATGATGATAGTCAAAATAACGCTGACTATCTGGACGCAACCCGGCTAAGACCATTCCATCTTTTTTCAATGGACCAATATCTGCACCACTACCTCCTTTTTCAAAATAGTGTATTAAATATGGTTTGAATAATGATCTCCAGCTTTCAATTTGAGCAAAGTTTGCTTCGTCACAGTCAAACGAAAAACCTCTAGGAGTAAATCCTCCAGAATCGCTTTCTAAAGCAAACACGTGATTTTCTTTTTTCAATAATGCTTGTTCTGCATATTCACGACCACCGCGTAATCCATTTTCTTCATTCATAAATAAGACAACACGAATGCTGTGTTTAGGCTTGTAACCTATTTCTTTCAATAGTCTAAGGACATCCATTGACTGAACAACTCCTGCACCATCATCGTGAGAACCATCTCCTAAATCCCACGAATCTAAATGTCCTCCAACAACCATATATTTATTAGGATATTGAGTACCTGTAATCTCTCCAATAACGTTGTAAGACTCAACATCAGGGAAAACTTTACAGTTTTGCTTAAAGTAAAAATTTAAATCTGGTATTAGTTTCAATGTATTGCTAAGTTGCTCTGCGCCATTGGTACTAATAGCACAAGCTGGAATACGTTTACTTTCTGGCAAATCACCATAACTCATTGCCCCTGTGTGAGGAAAATCGTCTTGACGTAAATTCATTGAACGCACCACAATACCTACAGCACCATACTTTGCAGCTTCTGCAGCGCCAGAATATCGTTGATCAACACATCCACCATAAGCTTCAAATGTTTGAATAAGATTAGCTTGCATTGGTCTATTAAAAAATACAATTTTTCCTTTTAGTTTTTCAGTTCCTAATGTGGCTAATTCTTCTAAATTTTTCACTTCAACTATATTTGCTTTTAAGCCAGCATTTGGTGTAGCAACAGACCCACCTAAAGCACAAATATCCATTGTTGTTGTTCGCCCAGGACCTGTTTCCATAAAAGCATATTCCTTTAAACCACGAGTCCATTTAGGAACCATTACTGGTTGCAACCACACCTTATCAAGTCCTAATTGGTCAAGCTCAGCTTTAGTGTATTTTACTGCTTTCTCTGCATTTGTTGAACCAGATAATCTACCTCCTATTTTATTAGATAAGTAATCAAGCCAATCATACGATTTACCGTTTAATAATGAAGCATCGTAAATTGCTCTCAACATTGTAGCATCTTTTTGATTTACCTGTTGAGAAAAAATGGTTTGAAAACTACAAACAACAAAAAGTAAAAGTATTTTTTTCATAAATATGGAAATTCGGTATGTGATTTAATAGACGACAAAAAAGTGAAAATATCTCTTAAATTTATTCACTTTCTAGCCTTGCTATAAACTCGTCAATACGAGCTTTAGTTTTATCATCTAATTCAGGTTCTTTAATATCAGTGTATTTCTGTAATTCTTGTAGCATAATTGATGCCACTGTTAGTCTTGCAGACGGCTTATCATCTGACGGAATTACATACCAAGGGGCATGAGGTTTTGAGGTTCTATTAAGTATATCTTCATAGCAACTCATATAATCGCTCCATAAGTCGCGTTCATCAAGATCACCTGCTGAAAACTTCCAGTTTTTTGAAGTTTTATGAAGTCTTCTCAATTGCCTGTTTTTTTGCTCTTCTTTCGATAAGTTCAAAAAGAACTTAAAAATTATAGTCCCATTATCTGCGATGGTTTCTTCAAAGTTATTGATTTGCTCAAAGCGTTTGTCCCAAAATTTATCATCAATATCTTCCACTCCATTAATATGAGGAATATTTTCGCCCATTATATATTCTGGGTGAACTCTTGTTACTAATACATTTTCGTAATGTGTACGATTAAAAACACCAAATTTCCCTCTAGCCGGCAATGCTATATAATGTCTCCATAGAAAATCATGTTTTTTCTCAAGTTCGGTTGGCACTTTAAAGCTATGCACCACAACTCCTCTAGCGTTAAAATCTTTAAAAACTTCACGTATTAAACTATCTTTTCCTGCTGCATCCATTCCTTGTAAACATACCAAAACAGCATATTTTCCGTGAGCATACAAGGTATCCTGTAATTCTCCTAATTGCTCACGCGTTTCTTCTAAAGCATCTTCAATAGCCTTTTCATCTGCCTCTAAATCAACAAAGGTATTTGACTCCTTAATAGCAATTTTACTAGTTACTTTGTATTCAGAAATGTCAATCGATTTCATAATGCTTCGGAAATTTTAATAGTTTTATTATAATTTATTTGTAGCTAAGATACGGATGTTCTAACAATTGTAGTATACTTAAAATTTCGGCATAAAAAAAGGCTTCAGAATATTTCCGAAGCCTAAATAATACTTTAAGTTTCACTATTTAGTAGCGAAGAGCTTTACATCTTTCTCACTCACTTCATCTCCACCAAGGATTATTAATCGCTCAATTACATTACGCAATTCACGAATATTCCCTGTCCAATCATACTCCTGAAGAAGTTTTATTGCCTTATCACTAAACTGCTTAGGTGATGTTCCGTGGTCTGTAGAAATTCTCTTTGCGAAATATGATATAAGTAATGGAATATCTTCACGACGATCATTCAGCGCGGGCACTTTTATAAGGATTACTGCAAGACGGTGATATAAATCTTCTCTAAAGTTGCCTTCTGCAATTTCCTTTTTTAAATCTTTATTGGTTGCTGCAACAACTCGAACATCAACCTTAATATCCTTATCGCTACCTACTCGTTGCACTTTATTTTCTTGAAGTGCGCGCAATACTTTTGCTTGTGCGGAAAGGCTCATATCGCCTATTTCATCAAGAAATATTGTACCGCCATTTGCAGCTTCAAACTTACCTGCGCGATCTTTATTTGCAGAAGTAAAAGCGCCTTTAACGTGACCAAATAATTCGCTTTCAATAAGTTCGCTTGGTATTGCAGCACAGTTTACTTCAATCATAGGACCATTACTACGGTCACTTTTTTGATGGATCCAGTGCGCAACTAATTCTTTTCCAGTTCCGTTTGGTCCTGTAATAAAAACACGGGCTTCAGTAGGCGCTACTTTTTCAATCATTTCTTTGATTTGAAAAATAGCGTCACTATTTCCTATCATTTCGTAGTTTTTACTCACCTTCTTTTTTAGGCGGGTATTTTCTACGACAAGTTCCTTACGATCGAGCGCAATACGTACTGTATTTAATAATCTATTTAAATCTGGTGGTTTTGAAATATAATCAAAAGCACCTAACCTCATTGTGTTAACTGCTGTGTCTAAATCTCCGTGTCCAGAAATCATAACCATAGGAGTTTCTGGTTTAATTTTTTTAACCGCCTCGAGTACTTCTACTCCATCCATTTTAGGCATTTTTATATCGCAAAGTACAAGATCGTAATCTTCGTTTTTTATGAGTTCAATACCTGCTAAACCATCTTCCGCCTCGCTTACTTGGTATGTATTACTTTCTTCACTTAGTATCTTAACAAGCACTCTTCTAATAGCTGCTTCGTCTTCGATTATTAAAATTTTAGGCATACATTATATTTTTACTTTGATTCCTGATCTTCCGTACCAATTATTTTCATCATTGATTACATATACATTATCTCCTGCTGAATCTCTAAATCTTATTTCATTAATTATGGTGTGTCCACCATACACATAAAACACAAAATGGTCCATAAATTCCCATTCATATCCTAAACCAGAAAGCAAGGTTGTCAAAGATATGTTTTCTCCTAACAGTTGGCTATTATCTGGAAGACTAATAGGGGTGTTTTCCTGAATATTAGCATAAAAACCGTCAAGAGTTATGAATGCTTGGAAAGCCATTCCTGGAACAAATTTATATTTTACGTTTGATTTAGGCACTCCCAATGTATGCGACCATTTAGGTGCAAACTCCCTATAATAGTTAATAAACGGTAATGGAAATGGTCTCCCCGCGGTTGTTGAATAGTTTAATCCCATTATTAATCGCCAAGGCTTTTTAGGCATATTTTCCTGTGTAAGCTTAGTTCGATCTTTTATAAAATATGCGCTTCCTCCAAAAATATAATCGTCTCCTGTGATTGAATTATCAAAATTTGATGCTAGTTTTATTTCAGCTTGAACTGCCCAGCGCCAATTATTTTCCATTTTATCTGTAAAACCTAATGATCCTGTAAAAGATTGAAACCTTTCAATATTATTATTGTCAAAAGGTAAGTTATCTCTTAATAATAGATTTACATTTCGGTACTCTACACCTACTACTAAATAGGCATCTTCGTATATCTCATATGGGTAATTAACGAAAGCGCGGAGTCGCTTAAAGGTGTTATCCGAATTATCTTGTGGAAAATACGTATACTCTAAACGCGCAAGATCGGTTAGTTGTGCATTTGAATTCTGCACAAATAAAAACGATACTAAAATAAACACGAGACTCTTGTATATCATAAGGATTGATTATTAATCTTCCGCTAAATTATCTGAATCGTTTTTATTTGTTTCTAATTTTGTGTTAAATATGTGCACATCTCTTTGAGGAAATGGAATTGTGATATTATTCTCTCTAAATAAAGTATCTATCTTAAAACGAATCTCGCTTTTAATACGTGGTTCAACAAAACTGTCATTAATGTAGAAAAGAACGCTAAAATTTAATGAAGAGTCGCCAAAATCTTGAAACAACACAAAAGGTTTTGGAGATTTTAAAACTCCGCGTTGTTCACTCACACTTTTAAGTAGTAATTTTTCAACAAGACGCGTGTCACTTCCATAAGCTACACCAACGTTTACGGACTCTCTTGTTGTTCTATGGTTTTGGGTGTAATTGTATATTGTTTCAGAAATAAATTTATGATTAGGAATGATGATAATTTTATCATCGCGAGTTATCGCTCTAGTAGTCCGAAGTTTAATATCAAAAACTCGCCCTACTTTACCATCTACTTCAACAATATCGCCCACTAGAAGTGATTTGTCTAAGATTATAAAAATCCCTCCTATTACATCTTGAAACAACTCTTGTAGCGCTAAACCTAAACCTACTAATAGTGCTGCTGAAGCCGCTAAAAACGGAGTTACATTTATCCCCGAAGCACTTAAAACCATAAATACAACAACGATATAAGTGATGTATTTTATAAATTTAAATACGCTGATAAATTTGTTTTTATCCTGCGCATCCATTTTTCTAGTAAAGAGCACACGAATCCACTTTAGCAGAAAGCTTGCCATAACAAATGCAAGTACTACTAATAGGATTGCCCAAGGAGTAATCTTTACAAGATTTTCTCCTTCACCAAACGTGATAATCTCGAAGTTGAAAAAGTCCTGTATAGCTCCCCACACATCTTCTTTAACCACCTCTTCTATTTTATCTTTTACGTCTTCTTGCACTAATTATTAGTATTTAAGCCACTTAGCAATTTCTTTGTATGAAGCTTTTTTACCGTACATTAAAATACCAACACGGTAAATTTTTGCAGCAAACCAAACTATTCCTATAAATGTAACAAATAAAATCACCACTGAAAGTATTTGCTGCCAAACTGGAACTCCGAAAGGAATACGCATTAACATAACCACTGGTGATGTAAAAGGTATGTAGCTAAAGACTTGCGATACGGTACCATGTGGATTTTCTATAACAGTGAAAAAACCAACATACACAGCTAAAATTAAAGGCATAAGTATTGGCATCATAAATTGCTGTGTATCTGTTTCACTATCTACAGCAGCACCAATTGCAGCGTATAACGAAGCATATAAAAGGTATCCTCCTATAAAAAACAATAAGAACATAACTATTAAATTAACTAAGGGTAAGCTATTGTAAGCATCCATCACTTGCAACATAAAATCTGGAGAACCACTTTCAACACCTTGACTTTGCAATAGCATTTCTTGTTGTTGTCCTTGCATAGCACCTGGATCAATACCAAACACTAATGCAACTACTGATGATAAGACACCTATTAAAATAACCCAAGCAACAAATTGTGTTACTCCTGCTAGAGAAGTACCTATAATTTTACCTAAGAGCAATTTAATAGGCTTTACTGAAGAAATAATAACCTCAACAATACGACTAGTTTTCTCTTCTATTACACTACGCATTATCATATTTCCATAAATAATAATAAACATAAAAAGAAGGTATCCTGCGGCACCACCAAAAATAAGTTTAGCAATTGACCCTACTTCTGAGGTACGTTCACCTGCAAATGATTCTTGTTTAATTTCAAGATCAACTCGTAATTCTTTTATTTTTTCAGCATCGATATTTGCTTGTTTTAAACGAGCATTATTAACTTTAGTTTCAATTGTACGCTCCATTTTATTCATCACACTTATAGCAGGTGACTCTTCTGAATAAAATGTAGTAGCATTAGCAAGCTGGACTAAATTTTCCGTTTTTGGAATGTGAAGTAATCCATAGCTTTTATCATTTTCAGTAACTTTTTTGGCTTCGTCTAATGTACCACTTGTGAGTATTTTATACTTAACAGTTTCAGTATCTTCAAAGCTATTGATAAACATACCGCTTTCATCATATACTGAAATATTACGAACATTATCATTGTTTACGCTTGATAAATATCCCACTAGGGCAAAAATTCCTACAAATATTAATGGACTCAAAAAAGTCATTATAATAAAAGACTTATTACGAACTTTATTAAGGTATTCTCTCTTTATTATTAATGGAAGATGATTCATAATTGCTTAGTTTTTTTGTACCGTTTCAATAAAAATATCGTTTGCAGAAGGGATTACTTCAACAAAATGATTAAGCTGCCCGTAACTTGTTAAAAAACTTACAAGATCGTTTGCCGAATGCGTTTGAGGTATTTTAACCTTATACTGTAATTCGTCGTTAATACTTTTAAATGTTGTTGGTGTTATTTCAAACTTTTCTTTCAATGCTGCTGAAACAGCTTCTTTATTGTCAGTCAGTAAACCTACTTCAAAAGTGTTAGATTGATAAGCTTTTTTAATGTCTAACAACTTCCCATCAAGAATTTTATTTGATTTATGAATCAAGGCTATATGATCACACATTTCTTCTACAGATTCCATACGGTGTGTTGAGAATATTACCGTAGCTCCATCATCACGAAGTTTTAATATTTCATCTTTAATTAAGTTAGCATTAATAGGATCAAAACCACTAAATGGTTCATCAAAAATTAATAGTTTAGGGTTGTGCATTACTGTCACAATAAACTGAATTTTTTGCGCTTGCCCTTTACTTAACTCTTGTATTTTTTTATTCCACCAGTCACCAATTTCAAGACGTTCAAACCAATACATCAGTCTTTTTCTAGCTTCGTTAGCAGTTAAGCCTTTAAGTTGAGCGAGATATACGCATTGCTCTCCTACTTTCATTGATTTATACAAACCACGTTCCTCTGGCAGGTAACCAATATTTTGAATATGATCTGGACGTAAAGGTTCGCCATCTAAAATTACATTACCAGTGTCTGGCATAGTAATTTGATTAATGATTCTAATAAGAGTTGTTTTTCCTGCTCCATTTGGTCCTAAAAGTCCAAAAACACTTCCTTTTGGTACTTGGATAGTAACATTGTTTAATGCCTTAAATTCCCCAAAGGATTTAGACACATTATTTGCTTGTAATAAATATTCCATTGATTAGATATATGTGTTGTAAAGGTATCAAAATAGCAACGTAAAATTATTGCACTTCTAACAGTATTTATAGTTAGTAGTTAAATTATTGATCTTGTTACATTGTAATGTAAATTGAGAAGTTGCTTTAAAACAAAACCCTCTCCCTGCAAGCAGGAAGAGGGAAAAAAATTGCTATGAAAAAGAAAAATATCACCACTTAAGAAGTAGTGATATTCAAATATAATAAATTTTCTTAATGAAACGTTAATTATGAGAACATATCTTTAACTTTTTCAAAAAAAGATTTGTCTTCTTTTTCAGGTTTCGGCTCGAAATGGCTGTCATTGCTCATTTTTTCGAAAAATTCTTTTTGTTCTTTTGTTAACGTTTTAGGTGTCCAAACGTTAACATGAACTAATAAATCTCCTGTTCCGTACCCATTAATTGATGGAATTCCCTTTTTACGTAAACGTAAAATCTTTCCACTTTGCACTCCACTATCAATAGGAATCCTAACCTTACCAGTAACTGTTTCTATTTCCTTTGAAGTACCTAAAGCTGCTTCAGAAAAACTAATGTACATATCATAGTGAAGGTTATCTCCTTCACGTTGTAAAAACTCGTGTGGAACTTCTTCAATAGCAACTAATAAGTCACCAGAAATACCATTACCTGGAGCATCATTTCCTTTTCCAGAAACCTTTAATTGCATTCCATCAACAACTCCTGCAGGTATTTTTATACTCACAGTCTCTTCTGTAGCTAACATTCCTTGCGCATCAGCATTTGTAGGTTTACTATCAACCATCTGTCCTGCTCCACCACAAGTACTACAAGTAGCTGAAGTTTGCATACGTCCTAAAATAGTATTCTGTATTTTAACCACTTGCCCTTGTCCATTACAAGTTGAACAAGTTTTGTAAGTTGTACCTGACGCTACTTTTTTACGTTTTACTTTTATTTTTTTCTCTACACCATTTGCTATTTCATCTAGTGTAAGTTTTACACGAATACGTAGGTTTGAACCTTTTACAGTACGACGACCGCCGCCACCGCCAAAGCCTCCAAAACCACCTCCGCCGCCACCAAAGATGTCGCCGAACTGACTAAATATATCATCCATATTCATACCTCCACCGAAGCCACCTCCGCCTCCGCCTTCAAAAGCTTGATGACCATATTGATCATAACGCGCTTTTTTATTAGGATCGCTTAAAACTTCATATGCTTCAGCTGCTTTTTTAAACTTTTCTTCAGCAGTAGAATCATCTGGGTTTTTATCAGGGTGGTGCTCAATAGCTTTTTTACGATATGCCTTTTTAATTTCGGCAGCCGTAGCGTTTTTTGATATTCCTAATATGTCGTAAAAATCTTCTTTCATAAAAATCTTTTCTATGCAACGTTTTGATTAGCTCTAAAAAAAAGAGCCATAATGTTTTATTAATATTTCGGCTAGAAATTACTGCCCAATAACAACTTTAGGGTATCTAATTATTTTATCACCTAAAGCATATCCCTTTTCAATGATGTCAATGATTTTTCCTTTCATATCATCTGAAGGTGCAGGAATTTGTGTGATTGCTTCATGAAGATCTGCATTAAAAGTATCTCCAACAGCAGTTTCTGAAACAGTTAAACCTTTTTGCTTTAAAGCTTCATTTAACTTATTATTGATAAGTATCATACCTTGAACGTGAACATCATCCTTATCATCGCTAAAGTCCTTTAACGCTCTTTCGAAATCATCTAAAACTGGCAACATAGAAACCATAACTTCCTGTCCCGCAGTTTTAAAAAGCTCCATACGCTCTTTTGAAGTTCGTTTTTTATAATTTTCAAACTCTGCAAAAAGACGTAAAAACTTCTCCTTTTCTTGTTGTAATTCTTGATTTAATTTTTCTTCTGTTGACATTTCGGCTTCAGCCTCATCTACAGTATTTCCTTCATCTATCGTAACATCATTTAACAGTTCTCCTTCTAAAGCAGCATCTGTATTTTTAGTTTCTTCACTCATTATTATGATAATTTTTCATTTTTGTAAGGGGATGCAAATGTACTGCCATTAATATTATTTTGTCAAAATGTCACTCCTAAAATTTAGTAGTTTGTTAAGAGTTTGCTCCGTTTAGCAATTGTAATTTTGCATTTCAATTCTAATCAAACAAATAATGAAAAAACAAATCTTAACTATTCTTGCTTTAGCGCTTATAACAGTAAGTTTTACTGCTTGTAAAAATGATGCAAAGAATACTGACACTTTAAACGAAGAAGTAACTGAAGTTGCAAACGATTTTAGAGCTACTGACTCTGGAGATCTTTACACTGTGAAAAATGCAAATTCTTCTATAGCTTGGGAAGGAAGTAAGCCTGTAGGCACACATACTGGTACTATTGCTATAAACGAAGGAGCTGTATATATTGACAAAGGAGCAATTACTGGGGGTAAATTTACAATCGACATGAAGTCAATTACTGTAACTGACCTAGAAGCTGGAGATGGCAAAGAAAGCTTAGAAGCTCACTTAATGGGAACTGTTGAAGGTAAAGAAGGTGATTTTTTTAACGTTGAAAAATACCCTACTGCACAATTTGTAATTACAGCTGTAAAATCTGAAAATGGATTGACCGTTTTAGAAGGAGACTTAACTATTAAGGACAAAACTAATCCTGTAAGTATTCCTGTAACTGTTGAGGAAAATAAAAATGCAGTTATGATTAAAAGCGAGCAGTTTGAAATTGACCGTACTCAATGGGGAATCAACTATGGTTCTAAATCTATCTTTGACAACTTAGGAGATAAATTTATTGATGATGCTATGAAACTTAAAGTAAGTATAGTTGCTGCTAAGTAATTATAAAAAAAATTCTTTAAAAAAAGCCACTTCAAATTGAAGTGGCTTTTTGTTTTACCCAAAATTATTACTTTTTTAAAAGGTTTTTCACTGCATTTTCTGCATTGTAATATCTAAATATAAAACCGTGTTTTTCTAATTTTTGAGAACTAACAAGTTGTCCTTCTAAGACCAATACTGCCATTTCCCCTAAAACAAGCTTGAGCATAAAACCAGGAACGTTAGGCAAAAACATTGGTACATTTAAAGTATTAGCTAATAATCTTGTAAGTTTCTTATTATTTACAGCTGTAGGTGCAACAGCATTGTAAACACCCACAAGTGATTTATTTAAAACATAAACATACACTGCTGCTATATCATCAATATGAATCCAAGAAATCCATTGTTTACCAGAACCTAATGGTGCCGGAACACCTAATCTAACAGGCTTTAATAATTCTGGAAACGCCCCCTCCTTTTTAGCAAAAACGACACCTGTTCTAACTTTAGCCACATCAATCCCTAGTGTAGCAAATTGATCTGCGGCTGCCTCCCAAGCAACAACCACTTCACCTAAAAAACCTTTATCAACTTCAGTTGATTCTTCAGTATATAAATGTGTTTCATCATTTGGATAAATACTAATTCCGCTAGCACTTATAAAATGACGCACATTATGGTCTATTCTCTGTAATGTAGTATAAAGTAAATTCGCCGTTTCAGTCCTACTTTCAAGTATAATTTTCTTGTACGACTTTGTCCATCGTTCAGAAATTGAAGCACCAACAAGATTAATAACACTCCCTACATTTTCAAAACAAGCTACATCTATTTCACCTTTTTTAGGCGACCAAAGAAATCCTTTATGATTATGCTCATGTTTAATTTTCTCTTCACGCGTTGTTAAGTAATTAACGTGAATACCTTGCTCTAAAAGTAGTTTAGTGATTTGTGTACCTATAAGTCCTGTTGCACCCGTTATTAATACTTTCATTTTATTTTTTACTTAAAATTAAGCACTTTTCACTTCACTGATATCATGTTTAACTCCTTATTAGGATTAAAATAACGTTTGTCTTAAAATATCAAGATTTTGTAGCTCTTAGCATCTCTCTTTTTCCTGGAGGTCCAGGTAAACGCTCCACCACAAAACCAACTGCTTGCATTGCTCTTCTTACACTACCTTTTGCTGCGTAAGTTACTAAAACACCTTTAGGCTTTAGTGCTTCAAACATAATCTGAAATATTTCCTCAGTCCATAATTCAGGTTGTACTCTAGCGCCAAAAGCGTCAAAATAAATTAATTGATAGCTGTTCTTTTCTGAAATTTTATCAAAAAAAACTTGGTTCTTTTTTAAGCTGAAATTTGAATTTATTACTACAGATTCTTCCCAACTAACATCATGCAACTGTTGAAAAATGGTATCTGAAATTTCAAGTTGTTCAGCGTAATTAAGTCCTTTAACTTCATCACTAGAAATAGGATAAGCCTCAACGCCTGTGTAGTTTATTTTTACTTTTAAAATTTCGGTTTCAAGCAAAGTCAATAAAGCATTTAACCCTGTACCGAAACCTATTTCAAGAATAGAAATTTCAGCACAAGGGTTTAGCTTTAAAAAATGATACAAACCAGTGGCAATAAACACATGATTTGCTTCAGCGATTGCACCGTGTTTAGAATGATATTGTTCATCCCAATCTGGCAAGTGAATAGTCGTAGAACCATCACCTGTTTTTAGAAATTCACGCTTCAAATTATTCTACTTCCTGCTTTTTAGGAATCAAAACTCCTGAAGATGTAAAAGATAATGTTCGTTTTGGCTCAGTGATTTCAAGAACTTCCTCTTTCGATTTACCTCCATCTTCTGCATAATGACGTTGTTCATCAACACTCATCTCTGCAACAAATGCTTTTCCTGCCATTATTACTTCTTCATTTCCTAAATCTGTAGGCATAAAAAATCCGTAATCTTTAAATTTAACCATTGCCTCGGTATCATCACCAATTGCAACTTGCATCCAGCAACCTTTTGCTTGACAAACTTCGTTCACTTTAGCTCTAAACTTAACGTCTATAGTATCTCCTGGCTTTAACGAATTATATTTTGCCAGCATCTCTTCAGCAGACAACACCTCTTTATCTGTGATTTTTTCACCATAAAAATCATAATTAGCCGCTATAGTTTCAGTTGCTACCTCAACATCTTTTTGCTTAGAGTCGCTACAAGCTACAAGCACTGTAGCTATTAGTAATGTGATAAATATTTTTTTCATGTTACTACTATTTTCAAAATTAATATTGTTAATTAATATACTGCAATTTTAGGAAAATTTTGGATTTTATGTAGGGTAAAAAATCGTTATTTTTGCAAAAACAACAATTAACTAAATGAACAACATAACAACACCAGCAATTAAAGTAATTAAAGCCGACACTTCTAAACTGAAGGATGTTGACTTTAACAACCTAGCATTTGGCGCTAATTTCACAGACCATATGTTTGAATGCGACTTTAAGGATGGTGAGTGGCAGACACCTACTATCAAACCTTACGGGAATTTAGTAATGTCTCCAGCAGCAAAAGTATTGCATTACGGCCAAGCTGTTTTTGAAGGAATGAAAGCATATAAGGATGACAATGGAGATGTGCATTTATTCAGACCTCAACAAAACATAGAACGTATAAACAAATCGTCTAAACGTATGGCGATACCTGAGTTTCCTGAAGAAATTATGATGGAAGCCTTAAAACAACTTGTAGCTCTTGATAAAGACTGGGTTCAACCAGGAAGAGGAAACTCATTATACATTAGACCTTTTGTGATAAGCACACAGGTAGGTGTATCTGCATCTCCTTCAAATGCTTACAAATTCATGATCATTATGGCGCCAGTAAATGCATATTACACTGGTGATGTTCGTGTAGTAATAGCTGAGGAATATAGCCGCTCTGCAGATGGCGGTGTTGGTGCTGCAAAAGCTGCTGGTAATTATGGAGCTCAGTTTTACCCTACTAATTTAGCTAAAGAGCAAGGTTTTGACCAAGTTATTTGGACAGACTCTAACGAACATAAATACCTAGAGGAAGCTGGAACAATGAACGTGTTTTTCCGAATAAATGACACTTTAATCACAGCGCCTACAAGTGATCGTATTCTTGATGGTGTTACTAGAAAGAGTGTTCTAAAACTAGCCGAAAGAGCAGGTATCAACACAGAAGTTAGAAAACTAACAGTTACTGAATTAGTAGATGCTGCAAAAGCTGGCGAATTAAAAGAAATTTTTGGTAGTGGAACAGCAGCTGTCATTAGTCCTGTTAGTGCCTTCTCCTACAAAGATGTTGTTTACGATATTGACAAACAAGATGATAGTTATGCTACTAAGTTTAAAAATGACTTAATGGACATACAATATAATGTAAGTGAAGATCCTTTTAGCTGGAGAGTTAAAATCTAAACAAACAATTCCAAATTTAAAAAGCCTTAATAATTATTTATTAAGGCTTTTTTTAATGCTTAAGATTCTAAAACCTTTTTGATATTTGGCTTGAAGTAATCTGGTCCTTTCAAAACTTTTCCATCTTCACGGTAAATAGGTTTTCCATCCTCCCCTAGTTTACTCATATTACTGCGCTGAATTTCGTTGAAAACCTCAACAATTTTATCCTGCATACCGTGTTCAATAATGGTCCCACATAAAATATATAGCATATCTCCTAACGCATCTGCAACTTCAACTAAATCCCCATCTTTTGCTGCCTCTAGGTATTCTTCATTTTCCTCTTTCATTAAATCAAACCTAAGTTGGTTTCTTTTCTCTCCAATATCTGCCGTTGGCTCATAATTAATACCAGCACCAAAGGCTTTATGAAATTCTAATACCGCTGCAATTTTATCTTTCATTCTTTAAGTTTTATTATTCCGAAATATTAATGACTTAACACATGTCAATCAAATCACCCATTAGGAACTTATTTTAGATTTCTGTTGTATTTTTACAAATATAAAACTACACAAATATGTTCAGTACAGGCCAATGGATTTTCGCTTTATTTTTTGTTATTGGCTTCGTGATTTTAATGATCATTAGCTATAGAAAAGACATCAAACTCCATAGAAAATACTACAAAGGTAGCATTTGGGTGCTTGTTGGTTTTCTAGTTTTCATAGCTTTACTCGTTGGCGCTAAATACTTACTCAAGCAGTAAACACCTCTTTTCTAATCATCTATACTTACAATAAAAACTTGTTTTCTACAAGTTGGATTTTTACATTTTAAAAAGTAGATTCGAATTGCAGAACTAAAACTAACCAACTATTTCGCAATTCCATTTAGCATTTTTTGCTAGTATTTAATAATTAATATACCCATTAGCGGGTATGGCTTTCATTTGGTTTTTTTTATTAATTGCACTAATAATCAAACTAACAAACCGTATTATGGCACATGAAAACCACAGATTCAATTTAATTTTAAGAAACCACAACCACCCAACTTCAAAATCTCAAGCAAGTTTAAATCCCATTTTTAGCGAAGCATCCCATGGAACTCACTACACTTTATTTGCTGAATTTTTACCAAAAGATAGTAATAAAGTTTATGAAGGAAGCTTTGAAGTAGGTTCAATTAGAGTTAAACTTCAAAATTTTACAGGGCCTATCACCATGGGGATTTCGGAAATTATTGGTATTAATATTTATAATGGAGAAGAATCCATGAAGGAGTTTATGGTTGAGAATTTTTCAACCAAAAGAGTTGTTGAATTAATTGTTAGTGTACAGCCTTTAAATTCTTGTCAAGAAAAAACAATTGAACTAGATAACTCCCTCTCTCTTACCCTAAACGAAGGTGATATATTTGAAACTCAAGTAATGAAAAAACTCATTGACCAAGAGTATTCTGGAGCAGGAAGAACCAGGTTTGAAAATCAAGCTTTAATTTTAGATGAAAACCATATGTATAGAGATGGCGAGGAAATTGTGATTACTAATGATGATATGTGGAAAGATAAATCAACGCTATTAATGTTAGAAAGTGCTGGCTTTATAATAAATGATCAAATAAATAACACATTAAAATATAACAATACTTCAATAGAAAAATCTTTAGAAAACACTAAACAACTAGCGGAAATAACATTAGGCATATCTAGCAACAAAAGCCGTCGTAATGACCCTAAGTGTAAGCAAAAAACATCAGACATATATATTATGTAACTTGCTTTTAGCTTTCACAATTGTTTATGATTAGAATATATATACTACTCTGCACACTCTTCTTTGCGCTGTCTACTACAACAGCGCAAAGCAATGAATTTGTGAACAACCTTAGACTATACAACTTAAAGGAAGCTGAAACACAAATCTCTCTATTACCCAAGAAAGCCAAAGCTTTGGCAAGTTGGCAAATTGAATTCTTAAAAGATTTCAAAATAAGCAATGAAAATTTCAGCAGTTTAGAAAATATAACTAAACCTAATGACAATGGTATTGGAGATTATCTTTATTACATTAATTGGGGTGATTATTTTTTCTACAATTCACTAGACAAAAATATTAAGGCTATTGATAATTACAAACAAGCTTTGATAATTGCAAAAAAACTGGACAATAAATTGTTGACTGGTGAATCATTAAAACGTATTTTAACACTTCACAGAGTTAACTACCTATACAATAATCAAACATATGTACCTTTTTTAGAAGATTACAAACAGATAGTGTATGATGAATATGAAGAAGCATATTATCATTATTTCAATCTTATTTTAAACTTTAAAAACTACGATGTAGATCAATGGTCTCAAAATTCTTATAAAAAACTCTCTAATTATTTAAAGAAAAATGATCACCCTTACTTGCGAGGTATTTCACAAACAGTATTTGCAAGTTATTTTGAAGAAGTACAAAAACAGGATAGTATTTGGTATTATGCAAATAGCGCAAAACAGGCATTAGACTCAATACCATATGGCTATAAAGGGACTAGATTAAACCAAATTAATAGCTTTATGTCGAGAATTTCTTTACAAGAAGAAAAGTTTGAAAAAGCAGAAATATTCAGAAAAAATGCAACAACAACTTTATTCACTAGTATTGATTTGAAAACAAAATCTCTAGGGCATTATCAAAAATCAGTAATAGACTCAGTGCGTGGAGATTTCTTGAGTGCTTATGATGAAAGCATGAAATATCGAGTTTCAATGGCTGAAATCGAAGAAGCTGCTCAAAACAATTTATTCAACGAATTAGAAGTAAAATATGAGTCTGCCGAAAAAGAGAAGGAAATAGTTTTAATAGAAAATGCAAATCAGAAACAACGCTATATACTTATTGCACTTGGCTCCCTATTAATATTGGGAAGTATTATCGCATTTTTAATTTATCGCAACACAAAAAGAAAACAACGTATTGCCGAACAACAAAGAGAAATCGAAATTCAAAAAACTGAAAAAATATTAAAAGAGCAGGAAATCACTTCTATTAATGCAATGATAGAAGGTCAAGAAAAAGAACGTCAACGCGTTGCTAGCGACCTTCACGACAGCGTAGGCGCAACACTTGCAGCAGCCAAACTACAGTTTGATCATATTTCAAAAAACAAGGATAAAGCCTTAGAGATGGATGAACTATTTGAAAAAACAAAAATACTTCTGGATGACGCGTATTCCGAAGTTAGAAGTATGGCACATATTAAAAATAGTGGTGTAATCGCTAAAAATGGATTACTTCCTGCCATTAAAAAACTAACTGACAATGTTTCAATAAACGGAAATCTCGAAGTTGCACTACAAGATTTTGGTTTAGAAAACAGATTAGACAATAGTTTAGAAATAACCATTTTTAGAATTATACAAGAGTTAATTACAAATATTGTAAAACACGCGAGTGCAACCGAAGCTAGTATTAACATTACCCAACACGAATCACTCCTTTCTATCATAGTAGAGGACAATGGGAAGGGATTTAATATTTCAGAATTTATAAATAGTACTAACGGTATGGGACTTAGCAGTATCGAAAGACGCGTTGAACATCTTGAAGGAACAATGGAAGTTGATTCATTTCCAGGAAAAGGAACTTCTATATTAATAGACATACCATTATGATAAAAATAGCCATTGCAGAAGACCATCAATCACTAATCGACGGTATTGAGTTATTACTAAAATACGAAATCGATATAAAAATAATAGGTACCGCAAATGACGGTGAAGAACTACTGCGCATTGTAAGAAGAAACAAACCAAACGTAGTAATTACAGATATTAAGATGCCTAAAACTGACGGTATAGAAGCAACGAAGCTTATTAAACAAGAATTTCCTGAAACTAAAATTATTGGGTTTAGTATGTTTGATCAACAAGAAGCTATTCAACAAATGATTGCTGCAGGAGCAACTGGTTATTTATTAAAAAACTCTCCTTTAGAAGAAGTTTTAAATGCTATAAAAACAGTACACCTAGGCGGAACTTTTTACGATAAAAATATCAATCCAAAATTTTTAACTGAAACCGTCACCACAACGCAACAAAAAACACTGCTATCTAAAAGTGAAAAGGAAATTCTACTCATGATTGGGCAAGGTAAATCGAGTAATGAAATTGCAGCTTTACGTTTTACTTCTGTTTCAACAGTAGAAAAACATCGTAAAAACATGATTAGAAAATTAGGTCTTCAAGGTAAAGGTGAATTGCTTAGGTACTCCATCGAAAAAAAATACGATTTTTAAAAAGTACCCAACAGTGGGTATTTTATATGGTTTAGGTACTAAGTATTTTTGAGTTATGACTTCGTATTTAAAAATAAAAAAATTGCTTAATAGATCTTCAAAAGAAGATAGACAATTAACCTTAGCTGAAACACTTGATGTACTAAACCATTTAGAAAAAATAGCTGAAGACAAATTGTTAATCAGAAAACTTGTTTCAAAAATTCTATATATAAAAAACAGTACATCAGAACACGCTTCATTAACTAAACGAGAACTCCAAGTTCTCAAACTAATAGGATGTAATTTTAAATCAACTGAAATCTCAACAACACTCTCTATTAGCAGTAATACAGTGTCAACCCATAGAAAAAATATTATAAAAAAGCTTGGAATTAAAGGCACTAGGCAATTGAAAGTAATTGCAAGCGAACATGTAAAAGGAGAACTTTAATTGACAAAAAACTACCCATTAATGGTTATTTTATAAAAAAATAAATAACCGTAGATTTGACCTTAATCAAAACTAATCAATTATGACTAAATTAAAAAAGACTGATTTTGAGGTCACTAACGTCTCGAAATCCAGCACATTCAAAAAAGTAGTTTTTACTTCGTTAATTGCTTCATCACTAGCAATGGGATCTTGTGTTTCTGATCCAGCTAGTTGTACAGATGCAAATTCATTTGACAACGTAGGTAGTGGATCTGCCTGCGTAGATTCTGACTAGTAAAATTCTCACTAAGTACACCCGCTCAATTATGACATTACAAGAAATATTAGCTCCAATAACATTGGAAGACTTTTTTACAAACTACTACGAGAAAAAACATCTCGTAATTAGAAAAAATAATAGGGAAACATTTAAAGATGTTTTGACTGTAGAAGATTTAGATAAAATGTTTTACACAGTATCAAACCATCATCCTAACTTTAGGCTAGTAGACCACTCACTTGATGAAGTACCAGACCCTAAATCATATACTGTAAAAAATAGTGATCTAATTGATCCTCTAAAATTTGTAAAATCTTTTGAAGCGGGTTGTACTTTAGTAATGAGTAACCTCGAACACAAAATTGAGGGTTGTCGTAGATTGACAAATGAGTTTGAATCTTTTTTTAAACACCGAACTCAATCTAATATTTACTTAACCCCAAAAAACGCACAAGGGTTTGCCACACATTACGATTCTCACGATGTATTTATCCTCCAGTTTGAAGGATCTAAAACATGGCGTATTTATAATAATGCAATGCCTTTGGCAGATAAATCTAACGCTTTCGTAAAAGAAGGTTTTGAGCCTGGACCAATAGAAGATGAGTTTACACTACACCAAGGAGATGTACTTTATGTGCCTCGCGGTATAGTTCATGATGCATATTGCACAAACGAAAATAGCGGGCATATCACAACTGGACTTTTAGGAAAAACTTGGGCAGAACATTTAGGCGAAATGTTATTAGAAAGAAGTAAAAACCACCTTGCTCTAAGGCGTTTTACAAAATTACACGAACTACCCAACATTAACTACAATCAAGAAAAAACTGAGGTTATTGATGCTTTAAAAGAAATTATCAACTCCTTAGAAAAAGACGAAGAATTAATTGATGATTTTTATAGTAGACAAAAATCAATCTCTAAAGGACATTTACTTCAAATGTTAGACGTCCATGCATTGAATGGCGACTCTAAAATATTACTCAAGGAAAAACATAAAATCCGTATTTCCCAAAATGAAGAAGTATTTTCTATAAAGTTTTATGACTTACAACTTACAATGCCGCTGGCTGCCGAATCATTTTTAAGTGCACTTTTCAGTTTTACTACTCCTCAACGAGTAGCAGATATTCCCAGTTCTATTGATAAAGAAAGTAGTATACTAATGGCACAGGAATTATCAAAGCTAGGCTTACTAGAAGTTAGCTAAAAACATATGTTTCCCTTATTTGCGACTATTATTAACTAAATTAAAATTTAATTAGGATAGGTTAATTATCTTGATTTCGTTATAAAACTAGCATATTTCAGTTAAAATATACCCGCTATTGGGTATTTCAAATAAGTTAATGTACTAGTAATTTTACTGTTATAAATTTAAAACTTTCTAACAATGAAAAAATTACTACCCTTATTTGTGCTACTAGCATTATTTTTAACAGGATGTGAAAAAGATGATCCACCAGCAACTCCAGTAATCGAAATAGACAATCGCGTTGTATTTTGGTCAAACTTTCAAGGCGAACCCATTACAGTTTATATAAACGGAAGTAATGTAGGTACAATCACAGCAATTAGTTCTAGCTCTCCAGGATGCGGATCTTCCGGAAACATAACAAGAACACTCTCTCCCGGAACATACTCATTTACAGCTTCAGAAAGTGGAGACAATCCTTATACTTGGAGCGGTTCATTTAATATTGAAAGTGATGTTTCTTGTCTTAATTACTTATTGCATATATAATTCAACTAACTAACCGAAATAGAAAAAGCCCGAAGATAAGTCATCTTCGGGCTTTTCAATTTATTAAAATTTCAGCTTAGTTCTTCGCTGGAAGATTACTATAATTTTTAGCATAGTCTAACATTTGAGATTCAAATGTTGTAGGTTGTACAATATCAAAACCTGTAATTTCACCATTATCATTCATTGATGGAGTAATAACAGGATTTACAAACCCACTATAAGGAGCTGATGTAAATTGCTTATTACGCTCTAACACTTCTGCGTGAATAGCTTGATCCACTTTCACGCCATAGCCTTCTACTAAAGCTTCAACAGCAGCAAAGTCACCTTCACTTTTAATACGTTGAGTTTCCCTTAACAACTCACCAAATAAACCGTGTAGTTTTTCGTAATCGTTTATTTGGAAATATGTTTTACCATCGCGAGATACTTTTTCGATAACATTGTCTTTAGCACCTTTTTCGAAAACCCAAGCAGAAACCCATTGTCGGTTACGCATATGTGCTTCCTCAACATCATCACCTAAATTTAATCTAATTAATTGTGTCATTAAACCGTTACGAATATAACCATCGTAAGCTGTCATACCAGTTTTTTTCCAATCCTTAACAAGACCTAATTCTTGTAATTTAGGATTGTACAAATAGTAAAGTCCAACTAAATCTGCACGACCTTCTTCTAGTGTAGATGCGTAGTTTTTTAGTGTCTCTTTAGTTTCTTTAACACCAGGATTTAATTGACCAGAAGCGTGACCAATTACTTCGTGCAATGCCGTATGTAATTTATCTGCTAATTGTCCATACTCCTTTTCCATTTCGTATTCCTCGTCGCTATTCACAAACTCTTTTAATCTTCCACTACTTCCAGCATTATTATAGGCATTAATAATGTTTCCTAATGAAACCGACTTAGATCCTACTTCTGCACGAATCCAGTTAGCATTTGGCAAATTCACACCTATTGGTGTACTTGGAGAAGCATCTCCAGCCTCACCAGCCACATTTACTACTTTGTAAGAAACACCTACAACATTTTTCTTTTTATGCGCTTCCATTAAAGGAGAGTTATCCTCAAACCATTGAGCATTTTCTGAAAGAACCGCCATTTTTTCAGACATATCAAAATCCTTAATCTGCACGATAGTTTCATAAGAACCTCTGTACCCCATAGGATCATTATACACTTCAATAAAACTATTGATATAATCAATATTCCCTTCAGTTGCAGCAGTCCAAGCCACATTATAATCATCCCAAGTTTGTAAATCACCTGTTTTATAATACTTGATAAGAAGCCCTAATGCATCTCCTTGTGCTTTGTTTTCTGCAACACCTTGTGCTTTTTCTAGCCACATAATAATTTTATCAATAGCAGCACCGTAAAGACCTCCAGACTTGTAAACACGCTCAACAAGCTTTCCATTTTCTTTTACTAACTGTGAGTTAAGACCATAAGACAATGGTTTTTCAGGATTAGGAGATTCTTTTCCCTTGTAAAATTTTTCAACATCTGCATTCCCTACATTAGGACCGTAAAAGTTTACTGCACTCATTTTCACATTATCAACACCTTTTGCTTGGTTTACTTTTTTAATATCTTTATCATTAAACAACACATCAAAGGCTTCACCCTCTAACTTCGTGTTAGTATCAGCTAATAATTGTTTTAGGTAATCTGCTGAAAACTCAGGAGTCATTTTATCATTAGAATAATGATGGTGAATTCCGTTAGCAAACCATAAACGTTTCATATACATTTCAAAGTTCTTCCAGTCTTTAGAATCTTTATCACCACTGTATGTAGTATAAATATTTTCAAAAGCTTTTCTGATTGTTAAATTATGACGGTAGTTTTGATCCCACATAATATCACGACCTTCAAGTCCTGCTTGTGTAAGGTAGTATACTAATTTCTGTTCCTTTAAAGTTAAATTATCCCAACTTGGAATTTGGTATCGTAAAACTTTGATATCGCCAAACTGCTCAACGTTATAATCAAAATTTTCTGTTTTTGCTGTCGCCTCAGTATTGTCAGCCGTTTCGTCTGTTTTTTTCTCACCACAAGAAAAAAACATTAGCGATGAAAACGCTGCTGCGATAATCAATGATTGTTTCATAATATCTAGTTTAATTTTCACAAATGTAGCAAAATTATCAACGAGCCATATCTTTAAATTGGTTCCAGTTTATAAGCGGAAATTTTAATGGTTTTAAAGTATTTAGATGTTTAATATTTCGGTAAAAATGAAACAAATTACTTGCAATTTTCAAAATCAAAAATTGCATATCTTTACCGCATATTAATGAATCCCTTTGATTATGAAATTTTTAAAATATATTTTCTTTTTATTACTAATTGTCATAATAGTAGGTGCTTTATATTTTGGCACAAAAGACGGAACTTATGAAGTTGCCGAATCCAAAATAATGGACGCACCTGCATCTGTCATTTACGACAATGTAAAGGATTACAAAAATTGGCAAAACTGGGGTCCTTGGATGACAGTAGATCCAGATATCAATATTACATATGCGGAAAAAACCGAAGGCGAAGGAGCAACGTACTCTTGGACTAGTGATAATATGGAAGTTGGAAATGGCTCGATGGAGACTTTAAAAGTAATCCCAAATAAAGAAATTGAACAAAAAATTACCTTCAACACACCTATTGGAGATTCTAAAAGTGATGTATTTTGGAAATTTGAACCTGTTGAAGGCACACCATCTCAAACCAAAGTAACATGGGGAATGAAAGGTGAACAATCGCTATTAGAAAAAGTTTTTATGACATTTCAGGATGAAGATTTAGAAACTAGTATTTCTACAATGTACCAAGAAGGACTATCGAATCTTGAAAAAGATGTTAAAGATGAAATG
Organism: Patiriisocius marinus; assembly: GCF_008974325.1. Lineage (GTDB taxonomy): Bacteria > Bacteroidota > Bacteroidia > Flavobacteriales > Flavobacteriaceae > Patiriisocius > Patiriisocius marinus. Next base: position 181,802 of record NZ_BKCG01000004.1, read on the forward strand.
CAACGTTTCGAAATTACTGTAGATGGCATTACTAAATACGGGGGCGGCTATTATTTATACGCTACCACTGCCGCTAGAATTCAAGATGTTGGTATGAAAATGGGGCAATTAATGAATGAAGTTACTAGCTTTATGACTCAAAATAATATTGCAATGTCTGGACCAACATTTACGGTTTATAATCAAATAGACGAAGGCAATGGAACCGCAATTTTTTCTACTGGAGCTCCAGTAAGAGAGAAGATTGAAACACCTAATGGTAGTCCAGTAATTTCTGGATATATGGAACCTGTTACTACCATTAAAGTTATTTTAAAGGGAGATTATAAAAACTTACAAGAAGCTTACACTAAAGGAGCTAATTTTATTATTAAAAATGGGTATACACCTCATCCAACAGCAAAGATGTTTGAAGTGTATGCTACAAACCCTAAAGAAGTTCCTAATCCTTCGAACTGGATTACTGAAATTTATTTACCTATTTTAGAAATTGAAACACCTCAATAATGAATCAATTTTTATTAGTTTTTTTAGGTGGTGGTTTAGGAAGTGGCATACGTTATTTAATTAGCGGCTACTTAAACAACAGCACATTTCCGCTAGGAACACTAACAGTCAATGTAATAGGAAGCTTTTTAATGGGAATACTCTTAGGCGAGCTTTTGCGCAATCATAACCTATCTACATCCTTGTTATTATTTTTAGCAACTGGTTTTTGTGGTGGATTCACAACATTTTCTGCCTTTGCTTTCGAAAATATGGAATTTTTAAAAAATGGTGATTACCCTAATTTTCTATTGTACACTTTCGGAAGTTTAACTCTTGGAATTGCAGCTATCTTTTTAGGGATATGGATTAGCAAAACAATAATTGCTTAAATATTATTTTGAAATATTAATTCAATTAATGTTTCTCATATGCCATAACACCTGCCCTAACCGCAAGTTCTAGGTGATTTTCTTTAGGCGGGATTGGGCAAGAATAATTGCTATTATATGCACAATAAGGGTTATAAGCTTTATTAAAATCTAGCACCAAAGTATTTCCCTTTGGGATTTTAGTATCTAAAAAACGACCTCCACCATAGCTTTCCTCTCCACTTGTCAAATCAGTAAAAGGTAAAAACAAATAATCAACATATTTGGGGTCTTTTACAAGTGCAGTGTTTTGATATAAATTAAGTTTATAAGCTACACCTTCAATTTCAAAATGAGCCTCACCATACTTAACATATTCAGGAAGTCTTGTGGTGGTGGTTGGCATCAAAAATGGGATTTCAGATGCAGTTCGTTTAAAATTAGCAGTTACTCGGTATGTAAGATTTATTGGAAAAAAGTCAAGTTCTTTAAAGTCTTTAAAATCTTCAGGAGTTAATATCGTGGTTTCAGGAGAAGCAAATTTTTCATTTTCAGAAAATTGATATGCTAAAGCATCATTTTCATCAGTATCGTGTTGAGAAAATGCTACAGCAGCAAAGCACAAAATGATAAGAGTAATAACGTTTTTCATTTATGAAATTTTTCTAAAAATACTTTTATTCTAACCAATTCCAAAACATCCAAAATAATAAAACCCTTACAGATGGCATTCTGTAAGGGTTTTGCACTAATATACCAAGTTAACGTTTTAACGTAACCGATCGACAGATTTTACGAGGTCCTCATCCCTTTTGATGGCTTTGTTAGCCAACACTAAAAAAACGATAGAAATGATGGGAAGTAACACCCCAATACCCTTCTCAGAAACTAATGTTTCTCCGGATAAAGTAAGTGATCTGTATACGAAAACTCCCAGTAATACAAAGTTTAATATGATATTAAGACGATTAATTACAAATTGTAATTGTCGCTTTTTAAAAGACAATATTGATACAATTGCCAAAACAATACTTCCAAAGATCATCCCAAATACTAAAGGCTCACTATTACTTATAACAACAGCCCCTTCAGCGTCGTTGATAATAGGAAACCAAACGTACAGTGCTGCCATCACTAGAATAACAATTACTAAATATACCGTTTGTATGCGTTGAATCATTAGAGATTGACAATTTATTAGAAACAAAAATAAGATTTCTTTTCTAATATAATAATGGAAGTTTTCAATAATTTATTGTATAATTGCAGTATATATCCGTAACCATTTCAATATAGGTTACTTATCTTCAAATAATTTTCAGGAAGTACAAATTACTCCTCCTATTCACAAAATTAAGTACTCACATCATCATTTATTAAATGTTAGAAATTTCAGAATTAAAAGCAAAAAAGTTGCCTGAATTACAGGAACTTGCAAAAGCTCTAAAAGTCCCTAAATACAGAACATTAAAAAAACTTGACCTAGTTTACCAAATACTAGACTATCAAGCTGCTAACCCAAATAAGGTAAAAGCCGTAGTTAAAGAGGAAGTTCCTTCTGCTCCTAAAACTACTGAAGCTAAAGCTTCTAAACCTGTTGACACCAAACCAGTAGAAAAAACTGTTGAAGTTAAAACAAAAGACGAAAGACCGAAAAGAGAACCTCGTCCTGCAAACAACAAACCTCGCCCAGCCAAAAAAGCTAACCCGAGACCACAACAGAACACTAAAGACTCCACTGACTCTAAAGATTCAAAGGATTCTAAAAATACTAACGACACAAACGTTAAAAGAGAACCGAAACACTCTAACGACAATCGCAATCAAAAAAACAACGATAATCGTCAAAAATCTAACGATAACAAGTCGCCACGCGATAACAAGCAAAAAAACGACAATCGTAATAACAATAATAAAAAAGACAATCGCAATAACGGAAACAAAGATACCCGTAATCGTTATAAAGAACCAGATTTCGAATTTGACGGAATTATTGAAAGCGAAGGTGTTCTTGATATTATGCAAGATGGATATGGTTTTCTAAGATCAAGTGACTATAATTATTTATCATCTCCTGACGATATTTATGTATCACAATCACAGATTCGTCTATTTGGACTTAAAAGTGGTGATACTGTCCTTGGCGAAGTAAGACCTCCAAAAGAAGGTGAGAAGTACTTCCCACTAATTAAAGTAAATAGAATTAACGGTCAAAACCCTAATGTTGTTAGAGACAGAATAGCCTTTGAACATTTAACACCGTTATTTCCTCAAGAGAAATTTAATATTTCTGAAAAACAAAGCACAATTTCAACACGTATTATTGATCTTTTCGCACCAATTGGAAAAGGTCAACGTGGAATGATTGTAGCACAACCCAAAACAGGTAAAACAATGCTGCTTAAAGATATCGCAAATGGTATTGCAGCTAATCACCCTGAAGTATATCAGATGATTCTTTTAATAGATGAACGCCCGGAAGAAGTTACTGATATGCAACGTAATGTTCAAGGTGAAGTAATCGCTTCTACATTTGACAAAGAGCCTTCAGAACACGTTAGAATAGCCAATTTAGTTATTGACAAAGCAAAGCGTTTAGTGGAATGTGGTCATGATGTAGTTATATTATTAGATTCAATTACTCGTTTAGCACGTGCATATAACACAGTTCAACCTGCAAGTGGTAAAATACTTTCTGGTGGTGTTGATGCTGCTGCACTTAACAAGCCAAAACGTTTCTTTGGAGCAGCTCGTAATATTGAAAATGGTGGTTCATTAAGTATTATCGCAACTGCACTTACAGAAACTGGTTCTAAAATGGACGAAGTTATCTTCGAGGAATTTAAAGGTACAGGTAACATGGAATTACAATTAGACAGAAAAATTTCTAATCGAAGAATATTCCCTGCTATAGACCTTACCTCTTCAAGCACACGTAGAGACGATTTATTACTTGACGAGAACACAATACAACGTATGTGGGTAATGCGTAAATATCTTGCAGATATGAACCCTGTAGAAGCAATGGAATTTATCAATGATAGATTTAGACAAACTAAAAACAATGAGGAATTCCTAATCTCTATGAATGCATAGAAATTAAGAATTCTAGATTCTATAAAAAAGGCGCGATACTTAAATGAATCGCGCCTTTTTTATGCTTTAATAAATTTCCCATTTAAATCATATTAGACTAAACCCTATTAACAACTAAATCAAACATTTAGTATTTGTAAGTATGCAATTAAGAAACTTAAAAGAGGTATATTATTACATTAACTGTAGCAACTCAATCAAAGACAGGTAACTCAAACTGAAAAAAATATTGAATATTCCCCTGTTGAAATAAAATGTGAGTTTTATTAAACTTTATTGAATCTATTAAACATAGAATAATAGCCCTACCTCATTAAATAAATATTGAAAGATAATCTTAAAGACTAGGATTAAAACATAAAAAAAGCCCTGTTACAAAAGTAACAGGGCTTTAATATTATTCTAAGTCTTAAGCTTATTGCTTGATCACTTTTTGTGAAAAAGAACCTAAGTTAGTGTCCAAGTTAAGAATGTAAACACCAGCAGCTAAATCAGCGATGTTCATTTGTCCATTCTCTAAAGAAGCACCAGTAGTTTTTCCTAATACATCAATTAATGTAGCAGAGTTCACTTCAACGTTAGAAGGAAGAGTTACATTTAATACGTCTTGAGCTGGGTTAGGGTATACTGCAACACCTGTAAGGTCGTTGTCACCTAATCCTAATGCTTCGTCAGTAACAGTTACGTTTAATGCTGGGAAAGCTTCACCAATTAATCCTGCAATGTTTGTCCAGTTTGTTGCACCTGCTCCAAATAAATCATCAGTATCAATTAAGTAAGGCTCAACGCTAGAAGGGCTACCTAAGTTTCCTAACCAGTTCCATCTTACATCACCAGCAGAATCACCAGCACCTGCAGGAGCTACAACTACCCAGTAGTTTCCAGCTGGAAGAGTAACCTGAGTTCCTCCGTTAGCAGCAGTTACATTAATTCTAAAGTTGTTTGGCACTCCACCTGCTCCGTCATCGAAGAAGTCAAATCCACCACCACCTACAGCAATACCTGGAAGGTCAACTAAAGCTTCACCTGCGAAAGAAGGATTAGAAGCTGGAACATCACCATCATCTTCATAGATAAAAAAGTCAAGTCCTGACATAGAAGGCTCTAAAGCTAAACCTGTAGAAGAAAAACCTTCAACAGCGATAGTTCCAAGAACAACATCTGAATCTAACTCAATTAACTCAGCACAGAATACACCTGCATCATTATCCCCGTTAGAAGAAATTAATCCTTGAGTAGAATCAGCTGGACGATCGATAACAACTGTTTGTGCTACGGCTCCAAAACTGAATGCAAAAGCAGCAGCTAATAAAGTAATTTTTTTCATAATTGTAATTTTAAAGTTTAATATTGTCTAACAAATATAGAAAAGGTATTTTAATATCCTAGAAAAAAAATCAAAAAAACTGTGAAATCACTAAAAAACACCACAAATAGCATTTTAAGGCTTTTTTCACCGTACAAACCTGTGTTAATTGCCCTATTATTAAGCTCATGCAGCAATCACACATCAAAAAATGATGCTACATTAGACCTCACTACACTCTTCGAAACCTCTAATGGCGAAGAAACTGCTAAGTATAGTGATGTAGTAGACTTTTACAAAAATTTAGCTAATTCGTTTCCATCTATTCAAATTTTTGAAGTAGGAACTACCGATAGTGGAAATCCATTACATGTAATTACCTTCTCTACAGATAAATTAGACAAAGATTTTGAAAATGCATTTTTAGCAACAAAATACAAAAACACACTACTTATTAATAATGGTATTCATCCAGGTGAAAGTGATGGAATTGACGCCTCTATGCTCCTTCTTCGTGATTTAGCCCAAGGAAATATAGATGCTCCCAAAAATACTATTATCGCAATTATCCCTATATATAACGTAGGCGGCGCGCTTAACAGAAACAGTACAACTCGTACAAATCAAGTTGGACCATTAGAATATGGGTTTAGAGGAAATGCTCGAAATTATGATTTAAATAGAGACTTTATCAAAACTGACACGAAAAATGCACAGACCTTTAACTATATTTTCAGAACTATAAAACCACAACTTTTTATTGACAACCACGTAAGTAATGGTGCAGACTATCAATACACCTTAACTCATCTTTTTACACAACACAATAAATTAGGAGGCGAATTGGGGCAATACCTAAACAGAAATTTTATGCCACAACTCGAAGATTCATTAAGTAGCAAAGGTTGGGACATCACACCTTATGTAAATGTATTCAATACACAACCAGAGGTAAAAGGCTTCTCTCAATTTATGGATTCTCCACGTTATTCTACTGGATACACAACACTATATAACACATTAGGAATGATGGTTGAAACACATATGTTAAAACCATACAAACAACGAGTTGAAGGCACCTATGAGCTAATGAAAAGTTTTATATCAATTGCAGATGCGGAAGCCGAAACAATAAAAACATTTTACAAAAATGATATTAATAGAATTTCAGCCTCAGATAAATACCCAATTAGATGGGCGATTGATAGCAGCAAAACCACTACCCTTCAATTTAAAGGTTACGAAGGAAAGATTCAAGAAAGCAATGTTACTGGAAAAAATAGATTGAAATTTGACAGAACTAAACCATTTACAAAACCCGTTACTTATTACAATTATTTCAAATCAACCGATTCAATTACAGTTCCAGAATATTATATTATCCCTAGAGGTCAATGGGAAATTCTGGACAGATTAAAACTCAATAATATTTCAGTTAAAGAAATTACTCAGGATACTTTAATTGATGTTGAAGTGTACCATATAGATGATTATAAAACTAGAAATTCTCCTTATGAAGGCCATTACCTTCATTACAATACTTCAACAACAACCACTAAAGAAAAAAACAAATTCACAAAAGGCGATTTTATTGTTAACACTCATCAAGACGGAATTCGCTATCTACTAGAAACACTAGAACCTTCCGCTGTAGATTCTTTTTTTAATTGGAACTTTTTCGACACAATTCTTCAGCAAAAAGAAGGTTTCTCCCCATATGTTTGGGAAGATAAAGCTGATAAACTATTGAAATCTAATCCAGCACTAAAAATAGAATTTGACAACAAGAAAGCTACCGACAAAGATTTTGAGAAAAACTGGTACGCACAATTAGACTGGCTACACAAAAAATCTTCTCATTACGAAAAAGCACATTTAAGATACCCTATCGTTAGGGTGAGTCGTTAAATACTCTTTTGGAAAAAGCAATTTGATATTTTCATAGGACTCCGTTAAGGCTTTTTGAGATTTTTCAAAGTTCTTCCATCGTACTTTAGTAATGCCTTCTTTAGTTTGAGGAACTAGATCACCATCAAAGTCGCTGTACATTTTATACCAATAAGTAACTTTCAACTTAAACTTACCGTTACGTTTAAAAACGTGGTATGTTTTGGTAATGAACGAACGTATTTCAAGACCCGTAACCCCTGTTTCTTCTTCAGTTTCACGAATCGCACCTTCTTGATGAGTCTCACCTTTTTCAATCTTCCCTTTTGGAAGATCCCATTTTTTGTTTCGGCGAATAAATAAAATTTCTTTTTTAGAATTAAACACCATTCCTCCTCCAGCTTCAACAACCGGAAGCTTTTTTAATAGAAATTGCTCTAATTTCTCCTCATTTTTATGGTATAAATTAATGTACCGAAGCTCTCCGCTATTAATTTTTTCAATCAGCTTTTTAAACTTAACAAGCTTTAACGGGATGGTTGTGTATTGTTTACCTATCTTTTTTTCAGTAGATAAAATAATTGGCACGTCGTTGACGAAAACTTTATACATTTGCAACTATGATTTTAAATAAGGAGACTGCTCAAAAAACAGCCGAATTACTGCTGCAAATTAACGCAATAAAATTACAACCACAAGAACCTTTTACATGGGCTTCTGGGTGGAAATCCCCTATTTATTGTGATAATAGAATAACATTATCATATCCAACAATAAGAAACTACCTTAGAGAACACATTGCCAACCAAATAGAACAATTGTACGGTAAGCCAGATGTGATTGCAGGAGTTGCAACAGGAGCTATAGGTATTGGTATGCTTGTTGCAGATTACATGAATCTTCCTTTTTGCTATGTTAGACCTGAAGCTAAAAAACACGGTAGACAAAACAAAATTGAAGGTACAGTTTCAGAAAACCAGACAGTTGTAGTTGTAGAGGACTTAATTAGTACTGGAAAAAGTAGCCTACTTGCTGTTGATGCCTTAAGAGATGCTAAACTAAACGTAAAAGGAATGCTAGCTATCTTTTCATATGGTTTTGATATTTCAGAAGAAAATTTTAAAAATGCGAATGTTACTCTAAACACATTAAGTAACTACGAACATTTATTATTAAGCGCAGAAAAATCTCAATATATTACTGCAGATCAAACTGAGGCATTAAGCAACTGGAGAGAAAACCCTGCTGCTTGGCCAAATGGATAATACCAATCTAACATTTAACCTACTAAATAAAATACTTCTATGGAATTAAACAGCAACAAAGTAACCGTTAATAAAAGCGCAGCAGATGTTTGTACGTATTTAGGTGACGTGAAAAACTTTGAAGAGTTAATGCCAGAAAACATAAATAAGTTTGAGGTTATTAGAGAAAACGCTTTTGTTTTTGGTTTAAGTGGAATGCCCGAAATTGCTTTAGAAATCAAAGAAATAGATTCTCCAAATACTGTTACCTTAGGAGCAATTAGCGACAAAATTCCATTTACATTAATTGCAAATGTTGAAGCTATTGATGAGAACACATCTGAAGTAGAACTGGTTTTTACTGGTAAATTCAATATGATGATGGCAATGATGGTCAAAGGACCTGTATCTAAATTTATTGATACACTTGCGACAAACTTAACAACAGTTTAAAGGCAAAACTTCACCTCTTTTAAGTCGAACGTTTGAATGTTTTCAGATTCTAATAAAACCTGAAGCAAACCATCGCTTGTAACACCTTTTACTACACCGTTAAATCTATTTTTTGAAAGATCTTCAAACACCTGAATCTTTTCTTTCATAAAAAGTAGTTCGTGATATTGGGTATGTATTTTTTGATACAAGCCACTTTCAACCAATGCTAACTTTTTCAACACCCTGCATATAATCTTATCAAGAATTTCTGAAATAGTATAATGTTGCCCACTACTCAATTTCATTGAAGACGCGTGAGGCAAACCAGGGAAAAACTCATTGTTAACATTAAGACCAATTCCTATTATTGAGGTTTTTACTACACTTTTTTGAATAAAGTTTTCAATTAAAATTCCGCCACATTTCTTTCCACGTGACATAATGTCGTTAGGCCATTTTACTTTTATACCTGAAATATTAAATTCTTTTAAAATTTCGGCTATGCCTATTGCAACTGCCATAGACACATAAAAAGAGTCTTTTACCTCAACCCCTTCAAACAACTTATAAATACTAAAAGCTAAACTTTTTTTATCCTCACTAAACCACGTAGCACCAAGCTGGCCGCGACCTTTAGACTGATGACTAGTTACCACAACGGTGGCGTCATTTAATTTAGTTACACGTGACAAGTCCTTGAGATACGTGTTAGTTGATGCGGTGGCACTAAGTTTGATTAGAGTGTAAGGTGACAAATTAAGATTTTATTAGCGATGCAAAGTAAGCAAACAATCAAAAAAGTAATAACTTTGCATAAATAAATATGTTGGATGGCCAAAAAAGAAAAGAATACAGATCTTCTTATTACAAATATTATTAGAGGAATTGAAGAGGTAAAAGGACAAGATATTGAAATCCTAGACCTTAGAGAAATTGAAAATACAGTTACAGATTATTTTATTATTTGCAATGGTACTTCAAATACACAAGTAAATGCTATTGTTAGTTCGGTACAAAAAACAGTGAGTAAAGCTTTAAAAGAAAAGGCTTGGCACATTGAAGGTAGCGATAATAGCGAATGGATATTAATGGACTATGTGCACGTAGTAGTTCACGTATTCCAAAAACACATTAGAGAATTTTACGACATCGAAGGATTATGGGGAGATGCTAAGTCAGTAAAAATCGAAACTTCACTTTAAATCACAGCAAGCCACATGGCAAACGATAAAAAACAAGATTCTAGAGATAAGAATAACAAGAAACCAGACTTAAAAAAACCTAAATTCAATGCGTATTGGATTTATGGTGCATTAGCATTTTTCTTTTTAGCTTTTTATTTTACAGGCGGCAGTAACATGTCTCAAGCAACGAAAACTACTCAAGCAGAATTTGAACAATACCTGCGAAACGGAGAAGTCTCTAAAGTTGAAATTGTAAACAAGAAAGTAGCTCAGGTATATTTAACACCTGAAGCTTTAACCGAAGAGAAACATTTAAAAAATAAACCAAAAGGATTTTTAGCACCAGGACCTAATGATCCTAACTATCAATTTGAATTTGGTGATCTTCAAAACTTTGAAAACAATTTCAAGCAAATAAAAGCTGAAAACAATATTGACACACAAATAGTTTGGCAAACCGAGTCAAACGTATGGGGTGAGGTTCTTGTTGGTCTTTTGCCGTTTATTGTAATTATTGGAATTTGGATTTTCATTATGCGACGCATGTCTGCAGGCGGCGGAGGCGGTGCTGGTGGTCAAATATTTAATATCGGAAAATCTAAAGCAAAACTTTTTGATGAAAAAGTGGATGTAAAAACATCATTCAAAGATGTTGCTGGACTAGAAGGAGCCAAGGAAGAAGTACAAGAAATTGTAGACTTTCTTAAATTCCCAGAAAAATATACAGCTTTAGGAGGTAAAATACCAAAAGGTGCATTGCTAGTAGGACCTCCAGGAACTGGTAAAACACTTTTAGCTAGAGCCGTTGCAGGTGAAGCAAAAGTGCCATTCTTTTCATTGTCAGGATCTGATTTTGTAGAGATGTTTGTTGGTGTAGGTGCATCTCGTGTTAGAGATTTATTTAAACAAGCAAAGGAAAAATCTCCATCAATTATTTTTATTGATGAAATTGACGCAATTGGTCGTGCAAGAGGAAAAAGTAATATGTCAGGTTCAAATGACGAACGCGAAAACACTCTAAACCAACTATTAACTGAAATGGACGGTTTTGGGACTAATTCTAATGTAATTGTTATTGCAGCAACTAACCGTGCAGATGTATTAGATAAAGCATTAATGCGTGCAGGTCGTTTTGATAGACAAATTTACGTGGATTTACCTGATGTAAGAGAACGTAAAGAAATATTCGAAGTACACCTTCGTCCATTAAAAAAAGAGGAAGGATTAGACACTGATTTCCTTTCTAAACAAACACCTGGTTTCTCTGGAGCAGATATTGCAAATGTTTGTAACGAAGCTGCATTAATAGCAGCTAGAAACGGAAAGAAAGCTGTTGGAAAACAAGACTTTTTAGATGCTGTTGATAGGATTGTAGGTGGACTTGAAAAGAAAAACAAGATTATCACACCAGGTGAGAAAAAAGCAATTGCTTTTCACGAAGCAGGACACGCAACTGTTAGCTGGATGTTAGAACATGCCGCACCATTAGTTAAAGTAACCATTGTTCCAAGAGGGCAATCTTTAGGTGCCGCTTGGTATTTACCTGAAGAACGATTGATCGTTAGACCAGAGCAAATGCTAGATGAAATGTGTGCAACTTTAGGGGGTCGTGCCGCTGAGAAAGTTATTTTCAATAAAATTTCAACTGGAGCATTAAGTGATCTTGAAAAAGTTACTAAACAAGCTCGCGCAATGGTTACCATATATGGCTTAAACGATAAAGTAGGAAATCTTACCTATTATGATTCTAGCGGACAGTCAGAATACAGTTTTGGAAAACCTTATAGTGAAAAAACAGCCGAACTTATCGATAAAGAAATTTCTAATTTGATAGAAACTCAATATCAAAGAGCTATAGATTTACTAGAAGTTAATAAAGACAAGCTTACAGAACTAGCTAATGTATTGCTAGACAAAGAGGTTATATTTAAAGATAACCTTGAAAAGATTTTTGGAAGAAGACCTTTTGACAAAACTGAAGAAACTGAAGAGCCAACTACTATATAGTTGGCTTTAGTTTTTGTTAGTTAAACTTTAGCTTAGAAATTACACTCTCTATAATATTTTAGTATCTTTGGGTTTAGACTTATTTAAACTCCTCATAACCCCACTGTATGAGTCTTTTTGATAGACTTTTTAAAGGAATTACCAAAAGTGATAATCAACCTAGCAATAAAGGTAAAGGTTCATCACGTGGTAAATATTACCCTGAAGAAAACTCACCTATCGATGAAAAGTTCACTTATAACTTTAATCGAAATGGAGGTAAGTTTCTTTATTGTGAAAATATGGCGGAGGTTAGTGAATCGTTTGACAATATCCTTTTAGAGAATGATTGGTATGAAAATGATGTTTTTTGCATAGACGAAACTTTAAAAAGTAAATTTACTGGCTATAACTTAAATTTCATTAAGAAAACAAAAGCTACATTTTTTCTTACCAGATGTGAATCTCTAGTTTGTAATAACGGATCAATTCTTCTTTCATCTAGACAAATTAAAGAGAAAAAGCTAGATGAGCTACCAAGCAATATTGTTGTTTTTGCCACTACCAGTCAATTCACAGAGAATATTAGTGAAGGCTTACGCATTATTAAAAACACATGCGACAACTTTATTCCAAGCAATATTACCACCATTCAAGACTTCGAAACTGGAAAAGAAAAGGATTTTATGAGTTACGGAAGTAGTACAAAAAACCTATATTTGCTGCTACTCGAAGATTTATAATATGAGAGAAGTTATTGTACGCACCATTTCTGGTGTACTTTATATACTTATCGTAATTTTTTCTATGTATACATCGCGAGAGTGGTTTATGGCACTATTCTTCCTACTAGGTATTTTAGTCCTAAAAGAATTTTTAAAACTAGTCCACCTTACTTCCTACATTGCTTACGTTTTACTTGCTGCTGGATTATACTTTTTAAGTTATAATACATTTGCAGATCAAGCAGTAAATATATATTTAATTCTATCCTGTTTTGTTTGCTTGTTTTTATTTAAGGATATGCTTTGGACTTCAAAAATTCCAATGTTCGAGAAAAAGAAATATATCACTACTATCTTTTACATAATTAGTGGATTTGTATTTCTAACACTTATCCCATTTTCGAATGGAACATTTATGCCTGAGATTATTGTTGCTGTTTTCTCTTTAATATGGGCTAACGACACAATGGCTTATGTAATAGGTAAGTCGTTTGGTAAACACAAATTACTTGAGCGAATATCTCCTAAAAAAACTATCGAGGGCTTTTTAGGTGGACTTGGAGGCTCATTGATTGCAGGATTTATTATCTTTAAATTAACTAACATTTACAACCTCCCTATTTGGCTATGTCTCGCATTGATTGCCTCAGTTTTTGGTACCATTGGAGATCTTGTGCAATCTAAATTTAAGCGTCAGGCTGGAGTTAAGGATAGTGGTAATTTAATGCCAGGGCACGGAGGATTATATGACAGGCTAGACAGTGTTGTTTATGCAAGTCCATTCATTTTTGCATTTTTAGAAATCGTAGACTATGTTTCATAAAGAAGGTCATAAAATTATATTAATCACATTATTTATTGTCGTTGCAATAAGTTTAGGTGCAGATTATTTAGTTAATAATTCAGTTATTAGAGGAGGTATTGTTATTGCCGCAATAGCATTACTAGTACTAGTATTACAATTTTTTAGAAATCCTAAAAGAAGTTTCATCACCAGTGACGATACTGTATTATCACCAGTGGATGGAAAAGTTGTAGTAATTGAAAAGGTTTTTGAAAAAGAATTTTTCAAAGAAGAACGCCTACAAGTTTCCGTTTTTATGTCTCCAATAAACGTTCACGTAACAAGGTATCCAGTTGCAGGAAATGTTGTTTTCAGCAAATATCATCCTGGAAAATTTCTAGTAGCTTGGCATCCAAAATCTAGTGAAGAAAACGAACGCACCACTGTAGTAGTGAATAATAAAAGCTTCGGAAATGTGCTTCACCGTCAAATTGCTGGCGCATTAGCAAAACGTATTGTTAATTATGCAAAAGAAGGTCAGGTAGTCGAACAAGCTAGTGATAGTGGATTTATCAAGTTTGGCTCAAGAGTTGATGTTTTCCTTCCAGTTGACACAAAACTTGATGTTACTTTAAATCAAAAAGTAAAAGGAGGAATCACCGTTTTAGCTAGAAAGTAATGACTTCAGAGGAAATAGACATAGCATTTAAAAAATCGGTTGAAATTGTAAACAGCCATCACAAGCCCTTTCCTGCAGATACCCTCCTTAAATTATATGCTTATTACAAAATTGCAACAAATGCTCCTCATAAAGCTAGTAAGAGTAAACAAGCACTTATCACAGCTTTTAAAACAAATGCACTTTTCCAAACTAAACATTTAAGTGAGGACGAAGCAAAACAATTATACATAGAAACAGCAAACAACTACTTCCTTTATAGAAAATAAAAAAGACAGCTAAATAGCTGTCTTTTTTATTTAAAGCTAATTACTAAATTAGCCGTATGTGAATACCTATTTCAAACTTTTCAATGAGGCTTCAATAGTTTCAATTTGAGCAATTGCATCTGCCTCTTTCTTTCGTTCGTTAGCAACTACTTGTTCAGGAGCACCACTTACAAATTTTTCATTCTTTAGTTTCCCTTGCACACTTCGTAAAAATCCTTTTATGTACTTTAATTCTTCTTCGAGTTTTACAATTTCTTCTTCAACATTTATAGCACCTGCCATTGGAATAAAATACTCATTCGATTTTACTCTAAAAGTTAGCGCACCTTCTACAGCTTCAGCAACCTGAGACATTTTTTCAATATTCCCTAATTTGCTAATTACAGTTTCAAAACGATTTTCACTTTGTTCTGATGCTAGTACATGTAGCTCAATAGCATCTTTAAACGCTATATTTTTCTCTTTTCTAATTGTTCTAATTCCTGAAACCACATCGGCAGCAAAACTAAACTCTTCTAAAAGCGCAGTATCTATTTCTGTCGCTTCAGGCCAGTGATTTACAATTAATGCCTGTTCTGGCGTACGACTTGCAATTTCGTGCCATAACTCTTCAGTTAAGAAAGGCATAAATGGATGCAAAATTCTTAAGTTATCTTCAAATAATGACATTACCTCTTTGTATGTTTTTGAGTCTATTGGCGCTTGGTAAGCTGGCTTAATAATTTCTAATAACCAACCACAGAAATCATCCCATATCAATTTATAAGTCCCCATTAAAGCATCACTTATACGATATTTACTATAATGATCATCAATTTCTAAAATTGTCTGCTGTAACTTAGACCTGTACCAATCTATTGCCAAACGAGAAGCCTCCGGTTGAGATATACTCGCATCTTGTTCCCAAGACTGCGTTAACTTAAAGGCATTCCATATTTTGTTAGAAAACCCTTTTCCTTGTTGACATAAACCCTCATCAAACATTAAATCGTTTCCAGCAGGAGCACTTAACAATAGCCCTACTCTTACACCATCTGCACTGTAATCATCAATTAATTTTAGCGCATCGGGAGAATTCCCTAATGACTTACTCATTTTACGACGTTGCTTGTCTCTAACAAGCCCAGTTAAATACACATTTTTAAAAGGCCTTTTTCCTGTATATTCATAACCAGCAATAATCATACGTGCAACCCAGAAAAATAATATGTCTGGACCCGTTACTAAGTCGTTAGTTGGATAATAATATTTGAACTCTTCATTATCTGGATCATTAAGTCCATCAAACACACTCATTGGCCATAACCAAGATGAGAACCAAGTGTCAAGCGCATCAGCATCTTGCGTTAAATCTTCTGCTTTTAGATCTGCCCTACCAGTTCTTTCTTTAGCAGCTACAATTGCTTCTTCTAAAGTTTCGGCTACAACAAAATCCTCTTTACCATCACCGTAGAAATAAGCTGGAATTTGTTGTCCCCACCATAATTGACGTGAAATATTCCAATCACGAATATTTGTCATCCAATGACGGTACGTATTTTCAAACTTTTTAGGATGCAAAACAACATCATCATCTTCCAACACAGCTTTAATAGCTGGTTTTACAAGATCTTCCATTTTAAGAAACCATTGATCACTTAACCTTGGCTCAATAACCGCTTTAGTACGCTCACTAGTTCCTACTTTATTAAGGTGTTGCTCCGTTTTGACCAAAACTCCTAACTCATCAAGTTCTTTAGTAACTGCTTTACGAGCTTCAAAACGATCTTGACCTTCATAATGCAAACCAAAACTATTTAAACTTGCATCATCATTAAAAATATCGATAACTTCAAGCTTATGTTTATCACCAAGTGCTTTATCGTTAACATCGTGAGCAGGCGTTACTTTTAAACAACCAGTTCCAAATTCCACATCAACATAATCATCCTCTATAATTGGAATTACTCGATTACAAATTGGCACTATTGCTTTTTTCCCTCGTAAGTGTGCAAAACGCTCATCATTAGGATTTATACAAATTGCTGTATCACCAAAAATTGTTTCAGGTCTTGTTGTTGCAATAGTTAACTTATCATCACTACCTTCAATTTTATAATTGATGAAATATAGATTCCCTTGTTTTTCAACGTGATTTACCTCTTCATCACTTAATGTAGTTTTAGCTTCAGGATCCCAGTTAACCATTCGGTAACCACGATATATTAGACCTTTATTGTATAGATCTACAAAACTTTTAATTACCTGTTGTGACATTGATGGATCTAACGTAAACTTAGTTCGTTCCCAATCGCAAGAAGCACCTAATTTTTTTAATTGATCTAAAATAACACCGCCATATTCATCTGTCCAGTCCCAAGCGTGCTTTAAAAATTCATCACGGGTTAGATCAGCTTTTTCAATTCCTTCGCTTTTCAGCTTTGCTACAACCTTTGCTTCCGTCGCAATACTAGCGTGATCTGTACCTGGTACCCAGCAAGCATTAAAACCTTTTAAACGCGCACGACGTATTAGCACATCTTGTATGGTGTTATTAAGCATATGCCCCATATGCAATATCCCTGTCACATTAGGAGGTGGAATCACTATTGTATAAGGTTCACGATCATCTGGAGTACTATGAAAATAGTTGTTCTCCATCCAATATGAATACCATTTATCTTCTATATTTTTTGCGTTATAAGTTGCGTCTAAGGCCATTTTGGTCTGATTTTTGAAATACACTACAAAAGTAGGCAACTCCTCAAGATTATGAAATTATTAATGTGCATAACTTGGGTTGCAAATAGTAAGAAAGTTACCTACTTTAGCAATCACTTAAAAAACGATATTATGAAAAAATTACTTTTAGTTGCAGTTATAGCTCTAGTGAGTTTCGCAACAAATGCACAGGCAAAAATCACTTTTAAGAGTGACACGGTAGATTACGGGAAAATTGAAAAAGGTAGCGATGGAGTTCGTGTTTTTGAATTCACTAACACAGGAGACGCTCCATTAATCGTAACTGACGTTAAGTCAAGTTGTGGTTGTACTGTACCTAAAAAACCAAAAGGACCAATAGCAGCTGGTGCTGACGGGACTATTGAAGTAAAATACGATACAAACCGTGTAGGACCAATTAGAAAAAACGTTACCGTTTACTCTAATGCAGATGAACCAATTAAACTTTTAAAAATTAAAGGTGAGGTTATGAAGCCAGCAGGTAGTGTTCTTGAAAAAACTGAAGAATAAATCTAGGCATTCGCCGAAATTTTAAATAATAAAAAGTCCGTTTCACACATTTGTGAAACGGACTTTTGCATGATGAAACATTGAAGATTAAAATTTTCTCTTTAATTTAAAACTGGTCTTTAACAATTCGTTATCGCGTTCATATTCAATTTTTATTTTTTTACCAACCTCTTGACGAAATAATGCATTTAGCTCATATAGCTCATAATTATAGCTAAATGAACCATTAATTTTAATTAGCGCATCACCAACTTTTAATCCTGCCAAATCTGCAGCTGAATCTTCCCTAACCTCAGCAATAACGACTTTAGGAGCAGTAAACAATTGATACAAAGGATCTATACGTATCGTAGTATTAGAAGTGCTACTATTGTGCTTCCCTGAAAAAGCAATACTCAATCCTTCACTCTTAACATCTTGCAATTCCTTTACACGATATGAACCATCATACATAAGCGTAAGGCCACTTAAATCATAATCAAAGGGTTTCTTATATTTTCTATTCCTCTTTAAAACAAGACATTTATTTCTATAATCTATTGTAGTATTAAATCTAGAAAGTAGTGCTCCGCCTATACTTCCACCGCGTTCTTCTTTTAGTTCAATTCCATCATAGGATATATCTTCAGGAAATGCAGCTGTCACTTCTTCAAAAGTGAATTTCCCTATTACCACACTCGACACTCGAGATCGCTTACCATAAATAGCACCACTTAAAGTGTACCCTAAAAAATCTTCAAAATAATTTATAGCTGTTTCATCAATATGCTTTTCAGAATCAAACAACCATAAAGCGTCGCTGGAACCTGAATCAATCAACATAGAAACAGGCTTTTCACCTTCTATATCAAGGTAGATATACGGTTTATTTTTAAAAAAATCTAATGGTAGTAAATCGCACTTTCTACAAGGTTTCTTAGCAATGTCACGAAAATTTCGAGCAACAATTTTACTAGCACTATATTGTATTGAAACTTCAAAATTTTTAAAATACTCATAACCAATAATTCCGTGAATAGGAACTCCCATATATTTAGAAAAATCAATCATTTCATCAAAAACCACATACAGTGTATGATTAACATCTACAGCATCACCTAATTTTAGAGTATTATTAAAACTTCGCAAAGCTTCTTTAGATTCCTGACTACCTAAACCCCTAATTTTAATTTTTTCGGCATTTTTAATTTCAACTGAATCCTCTTGAGTTACACCAAACAACACTGTTTTATCAACTCCAGTATCTAATAAAAATGAAAGTTTTGAACCATTAAGCTCAATAGGGACAACTATAAGATTGTTTATTGATTTAAAAGAAAACCGATCAACCTTCTTCCCTTTTGGCAAAAGAAATCCCTCTTGTGAAATGGCTATAAAATTTCCGAAGAAAAACATCATGACACAAAAAAACAATGCAGTTATTCTATTAAAATAATCCATCTGTTTCAAGGTAGAAAAAAATGAAGAACCTGACATTATATCGCTCTAATAATTCACTATTTTTTTGCAACTTTGTTTTCTAAAATTAAGACTATGCCTGCAATTTCCCAGAAAGGACAAAATATGCCGTCTTCCCCAATAAGGAAGCTAGTGCCGTTTGCTGAAAAAGCATACAAAGCGAATAAAACTGTTTTTCACCTTAACATAGGTCAACCAGATATTAAAAGTCCACAATTAGCAATGGACGCAGTTGCGAATCACAATCTTGAAATTCTTGCATATACGCGTAGCGAAGGTAGCGAGCCTTACCGCGCTAAAATTGCCGATTATCACAAGCGTAACCATATTATGGTAGAAGCTGATAATATTATTGTAACAACTGGCGGTAGTGAAGCACTACTTTTCGCAATGGGAAGTGTCGCTGACACTGGAGATGAAATTATTATTCCTGAGCCTTTTTACGCTAACTACAATGGTTTTGCAACCGCATCTGGCGTAAATATAGTTCCTGTAATTTCAAAAATTGAAGACAATTTTGCACTCCCTCCTATTCAGGAATTTGAAAAACTAATCACACCAAAAACTAAGGCAATTCTTATATGTAACCCAGGTAACCCAACAGGTTATTTATATAGTAAAGAAGAAATTAAAATACTTGCTGAAATAGTTAAAAAACACGACTTATTCCTTATTGCTGATGAAGTTTACCGTGAGTTTACTTATGACAATTTAAAGCATTACTCAATACTCGAAGAAGAAGGTTTAGATCAAAATGCTATTATTATTGATTCAGTTTCTAAGCGTTATTCAATGTGTGGAGCAAGAATAGGTTGTATCGTTTCTAAAAACAAAGAAGTAATGAGTGCTGCGATGAAATTTGCTCAGGCACGATTAAGCCCACCAACATTTGCACAAATTGCAAGTGAAGCTGCACTTAACACACCACAAAGTTATTTTGACGAAGTAATTGTAGAATATAAAGAACGTCGTGATACTTTAATTGAAAAGCTAGAAGAAATTCCTGGTGTACAGGTAGGCCATCCTAAAGGGGCATTCTACTGTATTGCTCAATTACCAATTAAAAACAGTGATGCTTTTGCACAATGGTTATTAGAAGAATTTGACGTTGACGGAGAAACCATTATGGTAGCTCCAGCCGCAGGCTTTTACTCATCTCCAGGCGTAGGATTAAATCAAATTAGAATTGCATATGTTCTAAACAAAGAGAGTTTAATCAAAGCAGTTAATATCTTAAAAAAGGCGCTTGAAGTCTACAAAGATTAATTAGCATATATTTAAAATATCCTACTTGGAGATACTAGAAAACATTTCGCTCAAACCGTACAATACCTTTGGTATTGATGCGGTTGCGCGATTTTTTGTTTCCATAAAATCTATTAATCAATTGAAAGAGGTTTTGGCGATGCCGAAATTTGAATCACCTTTTATATTGGGAGGAGGAAGCAATATGCTTCTAAAAGACAATATTGATACATTAGTAATACATATAGATTTAAAAGGAATTGAAGTAGTTTCAGAAACTGATGAAACCATTTTAATAAAGAGTATGGCTGGCGAAAACTGGCATGAATTTGTTTTATACTGCATTGAAAACAACTATGGAGGTTTAGAAAACATGTCCCTTATTCCTGGAAATGTTGGAACCTCTCCTATTCAGAATATTGGTGCTTATGGAGTAGAACTGAAAGATACATTTGTTGAATGCTCTGCCTTAGAAATAGCTACTGGCAACATCATAATTTTCACAAAAGAAGAGTGCAATTTTGGGTATCGAACATCTATTTTTAAAACCTCAAGAAAAGGTGAATTTATTATTACTGACGTTACTTTCAAGCTTTCAAAAATAAATCACACACTTCGCACTAGTTATGGAGCTATCAAAAACCAACTAGCAACTAATAACATAAAACAACCTTCAATTAAAGATGTAAGTGATGCGGTTATCACAATTAGACAATCTAAACTTCCTGACCCTAAAGTATTAGGAAACAGTGGTAGTTTTTTCAAAAACCCGATTGTATCAAAAGCCATATTTGAAGTATTTCACACAAAATTTCCTGACGCTCCATTTTATATTGTTTCGGAAACTGAATATAAAATTCCTGCAGGTTGGCTTATAGAACAAGTAGGTTTTAAAGGAAAAAGATTTGAGGATGCAGGAGTTCACAAAAACCAAGCATTAGTTTTAGTAAACTACGGAAATGCTACTGGCGATCAAATCTGGCAATTAGCTTTAAAAATACAAGCTAAAGTTCTTGCAAATTTTGGAATAGAAATTACTCCTGAAGTAAACATCGTCCCTTAGTACCTACTTCAGAAAAGTATCAATGGTATGAACTACGCCATTCTCAGCTAAGTAATCTGTAAATTTTAAGGAAGCCTCATTACCAAAAGGATCAAGTATCATTATATCCATTCCGTCTCTAGTCGCCTTAAGTTCATTTCCTGCTAATGCAACAAATGTATAAACCCCACCGTGTTCGCGTATTCGTTTCACTAAAAAAGCAGTTGTCATTTTACCTTTAACAATATACTTTTTAAGAAAGGATTCATCTAAATCATTAGTACTCAAATTACGTAATGCTTCATTAGTTGGCACTATTAAAGTATAAGGCCCTTCGGTTCCCATTAAAAGCTCTTTGAGTTTGATAGTCAAAGCATTTCTATAAACACTTAAATTAGCTTTATTTTCAAGGTGTTTATAAATACTCGTTCCCAACATCATAGGTGTATCTCTAACTGTTGTCGCTTCAGCTAAAGAGGCCTTTTCACTAACAAGTTTCTTCTCACTTTCAGTTTCGGTTTTGCACGAAGTGAAATGTAAAACAGGAGTCAGCAACAGTAGTAAAAGCACACTTTTCTTCACAAAAATTGGGATTTGGGTTTATTTTAAAAATAGGAAAATTTCGGGGATATCTATTCTAAAGATTGTATTTTTGCATAAAATAAATCGCTATGGAATTATTCTTATTCACTATCGCATTATTACTAGTCGCAGTTGGCGGAATTGCTATTAAAATCTGGGCTAAAAAAGATGGTAAATTCGCAGGTACTTGTGCCAGCCAAAGTCCTTTTCTAAACAAAGAAGGTGAAGCTTGTGGTTTTTGTGGTAAAACTCCAGATCAGTTTGCAAACTGCAACGAAGAAACTCACTCATAATACGACACCATCTAATCTCCTTTGGATAAATGCCTATGGTGTTACTTTACGTTTTTGGGAGTATTACTTTATTAAACATCCTTTTTTATCTCGCTTTTGCCAAGTTTTCATTTCATAAAATTTCGGCTAAAACAGTGTATGAAAATTCTCCTGTTTCCGTTTTAATTTGCGCTAAAAATGAAGCCGAAAATTTAAAGAAGAATATCCCTTCTATCTTATCACAAAATCATCCCAATTTTGAACTTATCCTTATTAACGACGCTTCAAGT
This sequence comes from Patiriisocius marinus, assembly GCF_008974325.1. Taxonomy (GTDB): domain Bacteria; phylum Bacteroidota; class Bacteroidia; order Flavobacteriales; family Flavobacteriaceae; genus Patiriisocius; species Patiriisocius marinus. The sequence goes on from NZ_BKCG01000004.1 coordinate 204,374, forward strand.
GATGAAACACTTGATATTATGGAAGAGTTTAAGGAGTTGGATTCTCGTGTTCAAATAGTGAACGTTGTCAATAACGAAACATTTTGGGGAAGTAAAAAATATGCGCTTACACTAGGGATTAAAAAAGCAAAACACAAAAAATTAGTCTTTACTGATGCAGATTGTGCACCATCATCTAACAAATGGTTATCAATTATTTCTTCGGAAATTTTAGAAAGCAAAGAACTTGTTTTAGGGTATGGCGCTTATAAAAAAGAAAAAGGGTTTCTTAACGCATTGATTAGGTTTGAAACTCTAATGACTGCAACTCAGTATTTTTCATATGCATTAAATGGCACGCCTTATATGGGTGTAGGACGAAATCTAGCCTACACTTCCACATTATTTTTTGAAAATAAGGGTTTTATAAATCATATAAAAATAGCTAGTGGTGACGATGACTTATTTGTAAACGAAGTTGCTACTAAGAAAAATACTGCGATTAATTATCAAGAAGATGCTTTTACTATTTCCACACCTAAGAACACGTGGTCATCTTGGATTACTCAAAAACGCAGGCACGTTTCGGCAGCATCACATTACAAAAAAACCCATAAATTTATTTTAGGATTATTTTATATTAGCAATGTTCTTTTTTGGGTTGCAGCTCCGTTAAGTTTTTTCTTTATCGCTTGGGAATTTGCCCTTGCTATAATCGTAATACGTTTCATAATACAAAGTATTGTTTTAGGAAAAGCTGCTTATAAATTAAAGGAACAGAATTTGATACCATTTTTCATATTCTTAGAAATATTTTTAATTGTGGGGCAAATTGTTATCTTTATTTCTAACAGTGCCTCTAAGCCAACTCAGTGGAAATAGACAAATCTCTTATTGAAAAAAATATAGCCTTAGCAAAAAAAGGTAAGCAGAGCGCATATAATTTCCTATTAGATACTTATTGGAACGACGTTTATGGGTTCCAAATAAAACGAGTACACAATGATGTTGAAGCTGAAGACATTACTATCGAAACATTCTCAAAAGCATTTGACAAAATAGCCACATTCAATGATGATTATGTTTTTTCAACATGGCTTATCGCTATTTCGAAGAATATTCATATTGATAAAATAAGAAAGAAAAATGCTGCTTTATATGCTAATATTTCAGACACTAGTGAAGAACAAATAAAAAATGTAGCAGATCCTAGCCCTACTCCTGAAGATATTTTAATCACAGAGCAAAACCTTGCTGAACTTTTACGATACATAAAGCAACTAAAACCCGCATATCAAGAAGTTATCAATCTTAGATATTTTCAAGAAATGAGCTATAATGAGATTAGCGATAGTATTGACGTACCCTTAAGTAACATTAAAGTTAGATTACTAAGAGCTAAAAAATTACTTGCTGAAATCATCCAAAACAATCGTAATTAGTTAAACTAATTAACGGATGGTTGTTACCACAAAAATTTAGCAGAAAACACTCTGCTTAAAATGAATATCGCTACACAATAATATTGAGCCTTTTTCGCTTTATCCTATACCCTATTATTTAATTTTCAATGAGTATCTTTGTAGTCTATGAGTACAGAAACTATCGCACCTACTACACAACGAGTTCCTAAGCCGAAGTGGCTTCGTGTAAAATTACCTACGGGTAAAAAATACACTGCACTTAGAGGTCTTGTTGATAAATACGATTTACACACTATTTGCACTTCTGGAAGCTGCCCAAATATGGGTGAATGCTGGACAGAAGGAACTGCAACATTTATGATATTAGGAAATGTTTGTACCCGTTCTTGTGGATTCTGTGGTGTCAAAACAGGAAGACCTGAAGATGTAGATTGGGATGAACCTGAAAAAGTGGCCAGATCTATTAAATTAATGGAGATTAAACATGCAGTTGTCACCTCTGTAGATCGTGACGACATTAAAGACATGGGAAGTATTATTTGGGCTGAAACAGTTAAGGCTATTAGACGTATGAATCCCGAAACTACTCTTGAGACATTGATTCCAGATTTTCAAGGAAACACTCGTAACATAGATAGAATAATAGCAGTGAAGCCTGAAGTTGTTTCTCATAATATGGAAACTGTTAAGCGCTTAACTAGAGAGGTTCGTATACAAGCAAAATATGAACGCAGCTTAGAAGTTTTAAGATATTTAAAAGATCAAGGAATAGAACGAACAAAAAGTGGGATAATGTTGGGGCTAGGTGAAACTGAGGAAGAAGTTTTACAAACTATGAAAGACTTACGTGGTGTAGGACTTGACATTATTACTATAGGTCAATACTTACAACCTTCAAAAAAACACTTGCCAGTTAAAGAATTTATAACTCCTGAGCAATTTAAAAAATACGAAACTATTGGCTTAGAGATGGGATTCCGTCACGTTGAAAGTGGCGCACTTGTTCGATCATCATACAAAGCACAAAAACACCTTACGTAATATAACACTACTGTAAAATGCAAAAGATTAAGGTAGGGATCAATGGATTTGGAAGAATAGGAAGAACCTTATTTAGACTCTTAATCGATCATCCAGAAATTGAAGTAATTGCTATTAATGATATTGCAGATGCAAGAACATTAAGTCACCTTCTTAAATACGATAGTATTCACGGTGTTTTAAAGAAGAACATTTCAAGTACTGAAACTTCTATTAATATTGACAACACTTCAGTTAGATTTACTTCGGAAAAGTCACTTGATAATATTACTTGGCCAGATATTGATATTGTAGTAGAATCCACGGGTAAATATAAAGACAGAATTCAATTAGAAAAACACATTTCAGCTGGAGCAAAAAAAGTAATCCTCTCTGTTCCTCCTACTGATGAAAGTATAAAAACTGTAGTCCTTGGCGTTAACGACTATCTATTAAATAAAGATGATGTGATTATTTCAAATGCATCCTGCACCACAAATAACGCCGCGCCTATGCTTAAGCTAATCCACGAAAACTATGGAATTAATGAAGCATATATCACCACAATACACAGTTACACTACAGACCAAAGCCTTCACGATCAACCACATCGTGACTTAAGAAGGGCTCGTGCCGCTGGACAATCAATTGTACCCACCACCACAGGAGCTGCGAAAGCATTGACAAAAATTTTTCCTGATTTAAGCGATGCTATAGGTGGATGTGGAATACGTGTTCCTGTCCCTAACGGGTCACTTTGCGATATTACAATGAATGTAAAGAAAGATGTCACTATTGAAGAGGTAAATTCACTTTTTAAAAATGCCGCTTTAGGTTCATTAAAAAACATTATTGAATACACAGAAGACCCAATTGTCTCAATTGACATTATAGGGAATAGCCACTCTTGTGTGTTTGATTCACAAATGACATCTGTTATTGGCAATATGGTCAAAATAATAGGTTGGTATGATAACGAATCTGGCTATTCATCAAGAATTATTGATTTGATAATTAAAATATCGAGGAAATAACTATATTTACCGTTAAAATACACAGGTTGATTACTATGCCCTCGTCTATTCAACTTAATAAATTTCTACTTCTGCTGCTATTTCTAGTGGCATTTAATGGTTTTGGGCAAACCGATTCTAAGACAAAGCTATTAACCACCCAAGACTCGATAAACCAAGTGCTTGAGTATCGAAAAAATGCTGCTGAATCTATAAGCACTTTAAATTTTACTTATGCTATTGACCAATTAACATTAGCGAATAAACTAGTTAGAAATGTTAATAATCTAAACCTAAAAGCTGATGTTTTACTTACAAATGCTACGCTTCAATATTATTTCCAAAACTATGAGCAAGCTTCAAAAATAAATATTGAAGCTATTGACATTCTTAAAATTTCAGAAAAGAGAGAGAGTTTATCAGGAGCTTATTTAATACAAGGTTTAATAAATACAAGGACAAACAAATTTTCAGAAGCAGATTTATTCTATAAAAAATCTGATTCTATTTGTAAAATCACAAATGACGAAAAAGGTAAAACATCGTTATTATTAGCTAGAGGATTTAATGAACTCAAAAAGGGAAACCCAACAGTAGCCGTTAATTATTTCAATGCAGGCATTACACAATTTAGAAATAACGGCACAAAATACCAAGAAGCTTTTTGCTTAATTAATAAAGCTGACGCTTTACTTATGCTTGATGATAGTAATGGACATTCATACCTTTCTCAAGCTGAAACTTCACTAAAAGAAGCTCTAACTATTATTGATCAAAAAAAATACACCAAACTCAAAATTGACAGTTATAAAACTGCTTCAAAAATTTCTTTAAGAAAAGGCCAAGACTCTCTTGCGTTTAGTCAATTAAACGACTACACAACAAAACTTGACTCTATTCATATTATCTACATTAGTGCGATCTCATCGAGTGTTGATGGAGATACTAGTGTTGCCGAATTAAAAAAAGAAATAAAAGATTACAAAAACGATTTATTTGAAAAAGAAAAGTCTGAAAGTTTTAACAGTATTATTAATAGCTTAAGTATCGCTTTAATTGCCATTCTATCCTTACTTACACTTTCATTTTATAAAAACAACAATTTAAGAGCGAAAGCCAACAATCTGTTACAAGACAAAAACACTGAGCTAATGATGGCAAAGGAAAAAGCAGAAAAAGCTTCCTTAGCTAAAGCACAATTCCTATCTACAATAACACACGAACTTAGAACTCCACTTTACGCAGTAACTGGATTAACACACTTACTAATTGAGGAAAACCCGAAAGAACACCAAAAGGAACACTTAAATTCACTGAAATTTTCAGGAGAATATCTATTATCACTAATTAATAATATTCTAGATTTAAATAAGCTTGAAGCTAATAAAGTGGAAGTTGAAAAAACAACTTTCGACCTAAAGAAGCGAATTAAAGATGTTTTAATTGCTTTGAAAAAATCTGCTGACGACAGAAAGACTATTTTAAAATTAGAATTTGACGATAACATTCCTAAAAAACTTTCTGGAGATCCACTAAAGCTATCACAAATACTAATAAACCTTGTTGGTAATTCAGTTAAGTTCACACAAAACGGAAATGTTACTGTGAGAGTGAGTAAAATTGATCAATTAAACAAAACCGTAAAACTAAATTTCGAAATTGAAGATAACGGTGTTGGTATCTCTAAGAAGAAACAAAAAAGTATATTCGAAACCTTCTCACAAGGATCATTACAAATTAATAGAAAATTTGGCGGTACAGGATTAGGACTTTCAATAGTAAAAAACTTACTCGAATTAATGAATAGCAAAATACATCTAGAAAGCCAGCTTGGACAAGGGTCAAAATTTTGGTTTAATCTAGATATTGATATTCCAGAAGACTCAGCAATTGCAGCTCAAAAAGAATCAGAACGCGATCTTGTAAATTATGACAAATTGAAAGGTAAAAATGTTCTTGTTGTGGAAGACAATAAGATCAATCAAATGATTACAAGAAAAATTCTAGAGAAGAATAAGATGACGTGTCAAGTAGCAGACAATGGAACCGATGCAATTAAATTGGTTCAAGAAAACGACTTTGACATTGTACTAATGGACATCCATATGCCAGGTATTAGTGGTATTGAAGCAACTATTAAAATAAGAGAGTTTAACACAACTATTCCTATTATAGCTTTAACCGCTGTTACTATAGATGAAAATCTAGACGAATTTTACAAAGCAGGATTTAATGATATTATCCCAAAACCATTTAAACCTGAATTATTCTTCGCTAAAATCTACAACACGCTTTACAAAGAAGAATTAAACAACTAGTTCTTAAAGTTTCTAACATGTTCTAAAACATGTTTTCTTAAAAATTGACTTTGATTATTTAATATTTCAGTTTTAATTGGCAGATAATACAATGCATATTTTTGAAGATCCTCTTTAAGGCGCATGTAATCTTTTTCTGTGGTAATTATGAGTTCTTCTTTTCGTAGAGATTCAATTTCGCTATCGCTAAAAGAATGGTGATCTGGAAATTTTCTATGTTCGAAATTAAAACCCTGCTCTTTTAAAAAATCCACTAAAGGCGTTGGATTTGCAATTCCAGTAACCAATGTAAATTTCTTATTCACCAAATAGTCAAGTGCTAAAGTTTCGGTTTTACCAATCAACTCCTGTGCGTAGTCAATTTTAGAAAAATAAACTTTTTGCTCAGGAAGGCTATCAACAAGAAACTTGAATTCCTGCATTTTAGCATAAGCTGTATGCGGAGGGACCTTTGTAGCTATAATCACATTAGCCCTATCAGCCCCTTTTCTAGATTCTCTCAAATTACCCGCTGGCAATAAAAAGTCCTTAAAATAAGGGTCTAAATACGATGTAAGAAGTATTGAAAAACTTGGTTTTACTTTTCTATGCTGAAATGCGTCGTCTAACAAAATTACATCTGCAGCATCTTTAATTCGGTTAATTCCCGTACGTCTATCTGCACAAACTGCGACGGTTACTTTTGGGAATTTCTGTTTAAACTGAAGTGGTTCATCACCAACTTCTTCAGCCGTATTTGTGGTTAAAACCTCAATAAAACCAGTCGTGTTTCGTTTATAACCACGACTTAAAACGGCAACACTATAATCTTCTTTCAATAAACGTATAAGCCATTCAATCATAGGTGTTTTTCCAGTACCACCTACAGAAAGGTTACCAACGCAAATTACTGGAAGCTCATAACTTTTTGACTCCCAATAACCTTGATTATAAAAATAGTTACGCAAACTTGTGACACCGCCATAACCAGCGGCAAAAGGAAATAACACTTTGCGTAAATTTTTCATAAAACGAAAGTACAAAAAACTCTTTCTCAAAGAATCGAAAGAATCATACATTTTAAAATTGCTCGCTAAGGATTAGGAGAATGCCTTATATTTACCTATAAATTAATATTCATGAATGTAAAAGATATTCTTTCATTACTAAACGATTTTGCTCCTCTGCATTATACTGAAGGATTTGACAATACTGGTCTTTTAGTAGGTAATCCCAATGCTTTGACAACTGGAGTTTTAGTCACACTTGATACGTTAGAAAACATTGTTGACGAAGCAATACAAAGAAAATGCAATGTAATAGTAAGCTTCCACCCTATTATTTTTAGCGGTTTAAAAAAAATAACAGGGAAAAGCTATGTTGAACGTGTTGTTTTAAAAGCTATTAAAAATGACATTAATATTATTGCAATTCACACAGCATTAGATAATAGTTTTCAAGGCGTAAATGCAAAAATATGTGATGTATTAGGTTTAGAAAATCGCGAGGTGCTTATCCCAAAAGAAGGAACCATAAAAAAACTGACAACATATGTACCAGTTAAAGATGCGCAAAAATTAAAGAATGCATTGTTTTCAGTAGGTGCTGGCAGTATTGGCAATTATGATAATTGTAGCTTCAGCACAGACGGCATAGGTACTTATAAAGGAAATGAAAATTCAAACCCAGTTATTGGCGAAAGAGGTGTTGTACAAGAAGAAACCGAAACACAGTTAAATATAACGTTCCACCCTCATCTTGAAGCCGAAATTTTAAAAACATTACACACTGCTCATCCATATGAAGAGGTTGCTTACGAGCTTACAACGCTTAACAATATGAATCAGCATATTGGAATGGGAATGATAGGCACACTTTCTGAAAGCATGAACGAGCTTGAATTTTTAAAATTTCTGAAGAAAAAAATGAAAACTGACTGTGTTCGTCACTCAAACTTACAAAGTAAAACGATTAAAAAAGTAGCAGTTTTAGGAGGTAGCGGAAGTTTCGCAATAAAAAATGCAATCAACAAAGAAGCAGATGCTTATGTAACTGCTGATTGTAAATATCACGATTTTTTTAGCGCGGAAAACAACATATTATTAGCTGATATTGGCCACTACGAAAGTGAACAGTACACAAAAGAGCTATTACATGCCTACCTTACAAAAAAAATGCCTAATTTTGCAGTCGTTTTATCGCAAATAAACACAAATCCAATTAGCTATTTTTAAGGTATGGCATCAAAGAAAGAAATTACTGTTGAAGAAAAGCTTCGCGCTTTATATGATCTACAACTTATTGACTCTCGCGTAGACGAGATCAAAAACGTACGAGGAGAACTGCCTTTAGAGGTGGAAGATCTTGCAGATGAAGTTGCTGGTATGCACACTCGCATGGAGAAACTTACTGCAGACCTTGATGTAATCGAAGATGACATTAAGTCTAAGAAAAACGGTATTGAGACTTCAAAAGAGTTGATCAAAAAATATACTGCACAACAAGACAATGTACGTAACAACCGTGAGTTTAACGCGTTGAGCAAAGAGGTAGAGTTTCAAGAACTTGAAATTCAATTAGCCGAAAAGCACATTAAAGAATATAAAGCACAAATAGAGCAGAAAACTGCTGTAATCGACGAGACTAAAAGTCGTATTAGTGCCCGTGAAGAACACTTAAAGCATAAGCAAGGTGAACTTGACGAAATTTTGAGCGAGACTCAAAAAGAAGAAGAGCTACTAATGAAAGAAAGCGCTAAATTTGAAAAACAAATTGAAGAGCGTTTAGTTAAAGCTTATAAACGTATTCGCGGAAACGTGAAAAACGGATTGGCAGTTGTTGCTGTTGAACGTGGAGCTTCTGGAGGATCTTTCTTTACTATTCCACCACAAGTACAAATGGAAATTGCATCTCGTAAAAAAATTATTACAGATGAACACAGTGGACGTATCCTTGTAGATCCAGAACTTGCAAACGAAGAAATTGAGCGTATGGAAAAGGTTTTTGCTAAATTAAAATAGTAAAACTTTAAGACCTCATTATAATAAATATGGCAAAGCCTTCACATAACGTGAAGGCTTTTTTTATTAATTTCACTTTTGCTAAATAGAGCTTACTTGTATTGCAAGCAAATTATATGAGCTTCGACAAAGTATTTAAAATAAAACCTATGAAAAAATACACCATACTACTTATCGCTACAGTAATATTTTCACTTCAAGCTGCTTGCCAGTCATCAAATAAAACTAATAAAGAAGCAGAAGCTAAAGCGCAATTGTCTAAAACCCCTGTTGAAGTCCCAACTAAAAATGGACTTGACAGAGCTTATTTTGCAAGCGGATGCTTTTGGTGCGTAGAAGCCATTTATGAAAGTGTTAAAGGTGTTGAGGAATCTATTTCGGGATATTCTGGTGGACATACAGACAACCCAACCTACGAGTCTAGCAACACAGGAAGAACTGGACATGCTGAAGCAGTTGAAATAATTTACAATCCTAGTGTGGTTAGTTTTGAAACCCTAGTTGATGTGTATTTTGGTTCACAAAATATTACTCAAGTAAATGGTCAAGGTGGCGATAGAGGTTCGCAATATCGTTCAATAATTTTTTATCAAAATGATGCTCAGAAAAACATTATTGATGATAAGATTACTGAAATTGAACAAGAGATTGGAACAGGTAAAGTAGCAGCTCAAGTATTACCATTTGAAAAATTCTGGGAAGCTGAAGGGTATCATCAAAATTATGAACGCCTAAACCCTAACAACCCTTACATACAAAATGTATCTGTTCCTCGATTAAAAAGATTTCAACGTAAATTCCCTGAATTACTTAAAACTGACACTCATTAACATATAGCTAGTTTATTAAATTCCCCAAGGAGATTTCATAAAAATGGAATCTCCTTTTTTTATCATTTAACAACAAATAGCGCAACGGTTTTCATAAATTAGTATCTTAAAAAGAAAAGCTACTATGATAAAAAAGTTACTATTTATATTTTTCGCTTATTTACTTGTTTCATGTGGTGGAGATGACGACACAACATCAGACCCAAATTCATCGGCAAATACTTTTGACGTAACCATTGGTTATGTAACAAATCACGAAGTGGGTATTAACTGGACAACACCAACTCAAAGTATTGAAGGGACAGTTTCCTATAAAATAGTTTTAGAAGGCGAAGTATTAGCTGAAAACTACACTAATAATTATTGGGATTTTACGCAGCTTTTTTCTGACTATGAATACTCAGGTTCTATTTTTGCAGTAGACACCTCCGGAAACAGCACTGTCACAAATTTTTCGTTTAGAACTGAAATCACTCCTTTTAACCCAGACTGCGGAAACTGCTTTATTACGCTAAGGACTCAAACAGAGGTAGATAATTTACCCCCTTATACTTCAATAAATGAATTAACAATTTCAGCAACAAATACAGGTGACGACATTACAAACCTAAATAACTTATCGAATATACAAACCATTAGAAAATTTTGGATTCACGAAGCCACAATAACTAATGTAGATGGTTTAGAAAACTTAACGGAAGTAGGCACTTGTTGGATTTGGGACAACTCAAACCTAAATGATATAAATGGTTTAGAAAACTTATCAGCGAGCTGGTTATTAATTCAAAATAATCCAAGTCTTACAGATATTAGCGCACTAACAATAGGTGGAGAATATATTAGATTTGAACTTAATGACACTCCTGAAATCATACTTCCAAATATTGCTGCAAATTGTGATGAGTGCACTATATCAATTGAAAACTCAGGTATTACAAATTTAAATGGATTCAACAACGTTCAAACTTTAAAAAGCTTAACAATAGATAATGCACCAGCGTTACATGATATTAGCGCACTTAGTAATGTAAATACTTTTGAGAATCTTAAAATAAAAGATGCTCCTCAACTATCTGACATTAGTAGTTTAAATAATGTAAATTCAATATATGGATTAGAGTTAAACAACTTACCGCTACTCTCTAATTTCAACCCATTGAGTTCTATCAGTTTTAATGACATTAAATTTACTAACCTACCATTGCTTAATGATTTCACATTTCTGAATAACACCACGTCTTTAAACACATTAAATCTTGGTAACCTACCACAAATTAGCAATTTACCCTCTCTAACAAATGTAACTAGCCTTTACGGTCTATATCTTAGCAATCTACCTTCTATTACAGCTATTGATGGCTTAGAAAACTTAACTGCAATTGAGGAATTAGAGATAAACAGTCTTGTAGGTATAACTTCTCTTGAAGGACTAAATAACCTTACCTCATCATCCGGAAGTGGAGACAGAGCAAGGATTTACATTAACAATAACAGCCAACTAACAGACTTTTGTGCTTTAACAACATATGCGCTAAACACCACTTGTTATGATGAATATATTGAGCCACAAGTTTATTCAGAATATCAAGTAAACGGAAATGCTTATAATCCAACCGAACCACAAATGGAATCAACAACTGCGTGCTCACAATAAAAAAACTAAAACTATGAAAAAGCTCCTTTTCATATTAATCGCATTAACTCTTATTGCCTGTGGCGAGGATGATGAGAATGAACCCCAAATAGTAAATATTTTTAATGGAGATCTTACTATAACTATACAAGAAGAAGTAGATAATTTTGCTTATACTGAAATTAAAACTCCTGAAGGCTGTTCCCAATAAAAACTTTATCTTTAACAGCCTTCACCTCAAAAAGTAAAGGATAGAGTTTAGAAGGCAATTCATACAACCCGTTTTTATTTGTCACTAAATCTGGAAATACATTGTAAGGGGATTGCTCATATTCCTTTAAAAATTCGATTGTCAATCCTGCATTTGCAAGCGAAGAAACTACTTCACCCAAACTGTGGTTCCAGCCGTATTCTTTGCTTTCAAAGTCGGCATCTGGTGCGGCGTAACTCCCTGTGTATTCTTCATAAATAGCTTCGCGTTGTTGGTAACCGTATTTCATAACTGGTGGCGAAACTGTATAATCAAACATCCACGCAATAGGATGAAAATCTACAATGTAGAAAACACCACCTGGTTTTAAACGTTCGGCAATCATTTGTGCCCACGGTTTTAAATCTGGCAGCCAGCCTATCGTTCCATAGCTTGTAAAAACAATGTCAAATTTCTCATCAATGTGCTTAGCAACATCTAAAACATTACAACAAACAAAAGTCGCATCTTCTGAAATTTCATCATTCAATGTACGTGCATACGCAATTGCAGCATCACTAATATCAACACCAGTGCAAGTTGCCCCCATCCTACTCCAGCTCAACGTATCTTGACCAAAGTGACATTGTAAATGCAATATTGATTTATCTACTACATCACCAAGCGCTTTAAGCTCAAAAATATTTAAACTGGTTTGTCCTTTTTTAAAACCAGCTACATCGTAGAAATCACTTGCCACGTGTTGTGCAATTCGCTTATTCCAAGTTTCTTTATTTAAATTAAACGCTTTTGTTAAATCAGTCATTTATTCACAGTTATTTTAATTAATCAAATATTTTTATATGCAATACACAATAATAACAATAGTTCATTAGCAATTTAAATATATTTTAACTCTTATAGTTAAACATTGTTAAATGAAAATTACAACGGCTCCTAACAATATATATTTACATAACTAATCTAAAAAACAACAATAATGAGCGATTTAATTTGGCTAGTAGTTGTAATACTAATTGTAGGATGGTTAGTAGGTTATTTTGGCTTCGGTGAAGCCGTAGGAAGCCTTATTCATATCCTTTTAGTATTGGCCGTCATCGGTATTTTATATCGATTAGCAACTGGAAGAAGACCCTAACTAAGTCTTCACAAAACTTAAACAACTAATAATTATTAAACAAACACACCATGAAAAAATTTCTTGTAGTAGTTATGGCCTTAGGCCTTTTAACCGGAACAGTAAGTTGTAGAGAAAAATCTACAGTAGAAAAAGTAGCAGATGATATTGAAGATGCTGTTGATTAATTAATAAATAAAAATTTAAAGTCCCTTTCTCAAAGTAAAGAAAGGGACTTTTTTTATGCCGAAATTTTAAAAATCTACATTAATGCTTTTAAAGTTCCCCTTTATGTGCCCCATTACAAAAAGGCATATTCTCGCTTTTACCACATCTACAAAAAGAAGCTCTAGTATCTTTAACATCTGTTGTTCTATCCTCGTGAGTAATCGTCATTTCTACCACAACGACAAGAGGTCCATTTTCAATTAAATTTACTTTTGCCAATACTATATTTTTATGTTTAAGTGTTAAACATAGCACTATAAATTCTTATTTTTACTGAAAAGCTCACCCAATGAAAAACATCTTCAGTCTATTATTAGTACTAACTATTTTCAGCTCCTGCAAAGAAAACTTGAATCCTGACACTAATAATCAATCTCTAGAACTTGACCAAAACAAAAACTTAACTACAGCTCAAACCATCGCACTTAAAAATGGTTTCAATAATTGGAAAGATGTATCCCAAATTAATTTTACATTTAATGTAGGACGAAATGGTCAAAGTGCTGGCGGTCGCCAATGGACTTGGAAACCAAAAACAAATGATGTCACTATGACCAGTATAACTGACACTGTTAGTTTTAACCGAAATACACTAGATAGTATTTCAATGAAACACGATGCTGCGTTTATTAATGATAAATTCTGGCTGCTTGCTCCATTCAATTTAGTGTGGGATAGTGGTACAAAAATTTCAGAAAAAGAAAACCAAATAGCTCCTAGATCTAAGGACACCCTAAATATGTTAACACTAACCTATAGCGATGAAGGTGGTTACACACCAGGAGATGCGTATGATTTTTATTTCGGAAATGATTATATAGTGAAGGAATGGGTTTTCAGAAAAGGTAACTCACCTGATGCATCAATGACCACAACTTGGGAAGATTACGAAAATTTCAACGGAATTAATATCGCAAAAATGCATAAAGCTGATGATGGTTTCGAAATATATTTTACTAATGTTAAAGTCATAAAATAATTAACCAATGACCTACCAAAATACCTTAGCATTTGCTCAACAATGTGACCGTGAAGATCCGCTAGCACATTTCCGAAGTAAATTTCTATTACCCAAAGACGACAAAGGAAATCCGCAAATTTACCTCTGCGGAAATTCGCTAGGCTTACAACCTGTTACAACAAAACAATATATAGAAAATGAGTTGACTGATTGGGCAAAACACGGTGTGGAAGGCCATACTGATGCTGAACACCCTTGGCTTCCTTATCACGAGTTTTTAACAAACTCTATGGCTAAAATTGTTGGCGCAAAACCTAGTGAGGTGGTAATGATGAATACCCTTACTACAAACTTGCACTTAATGATGGTATCATTTTATCAGCCTACAAAAACTAAATATAAAATTGTAATTGAAAGTGATGCATTCCCCAGCGATAAATATGCAATGGAAAGCCAACTTAAGTTTCACGGTTTTGATTCTAAAGAAGGACTGGTTTTATGGACACCGAGAGACGGTGAAGATTTATGCCGCTTTGAAGACCTTGAAAAAATAATGGAAGAACAAGGCGATGAAATTGCGTTATTAATGATTGGCAGTACAAATTATTACAGTGGTCAACATTTCCCATTAAAAAAAATAACAGAGTTAGGCCATTCTCACAACTGCATGGTTGGTTTTGACTTAGCACACGGAGCTGGAAACATCCAGCCAGATTTACACAACACAGGAGCAGATTTTGCTGTATGGTGTAGCTACAAATATTTAAACAGTGGCCCAGGAAGTTTGGGTGGTTGTTTTGTTCATGAACGTCACGCAGATAACAAAGACCTCAACCGCTTTGCAGGATGGTGGGGACATAATAAAGAAACTCGTTTTAATATGCGTCACGAATTTGATGCTCTTTCAGGCGCTGAAGGTTGGCAATTAAGCAACCCTCCTATTTTATCTATGGCAGCTATTAGAGCTAGTTTAGATATTTACGAAGAAGCAGGCTTTGATACTATTAGAGCAAAAAGCGAAAAACTTACAGGCTATTTAGAGTACTTATTAGATGAACTAGACAACGATCAAATACATATAATTACACCTAGAGATAAAGCAGAACGCGGTTGTCAATTAAGTATCCAAGTTAAAAATGCAAATAAAGATTTACACACAAAACTTACAAAAGCACACGTAATAAGTGACTGGCGAGAACCGGATGTTATTAGGGTTGCTCCAGCACCTCTATATAACAATTATGAAGATGTATTTGAGTTTGTTGAACGATTGAAAAACGTATTGTAATACTAGAAACATGACAGAAAAACAACACCTATTACTTATTGGCGCAGGACTGTGTGGAAGCCTTCTTGCGCTTAGAATGGCTCAACGTGGATTTCAAGTAACACTTGTAGAAAAACGTCCAGACTTGCGCGATGTTACTCAGGATGCAGGACGCTCAATAAACTTAGCACTAAGTGATCGTGGATTAAAAGGTCTACGTTTAGCAGGCGTAGAAGAAAAAGCTTTAGAATTATGTATCCCAATGTTAGGGAGAATGATTCACGATAAAGAAGGCAACACCTTTATGAGTAACTACAGCGGTCGTGATGGCGAATATATAAATTCGATATCTCGTCCTGGTTTGAATATGTTACTGCTAGATGCTGCTGAAGCAATGCCAAACGTTGAGATTATTTTCAACAAAGGCTGTAAATCTGTCGATCTTGAAAACGCATCTGCTGTTTTCGAAGACTACACTACAAAAGAAAGAACCGAATTAAAAGGTGACATTATTTTAGGAACGGACGGTGCTGGTTCCGTAGTTAGAAAAAGCATGTTTAATGATAGAAATTTCTTGTTTAGTTTTTCACAAGACTATTTAACTCACGGCTATAAAGAAATTACAATTCCTGCCTCAGATAGTGGAGGATATAGAACCGAAAAAGGTGCATTGCATATCTGGCCAAGAGGTGAAGATATGTTAATTGCACTTCCAAATTTAGACGGTAGTTTTACGGTAACATTGTTTTTACCGTATTCAAATAGCGACTACTGTTTTGATAATTTAACAACACCTGAAATGGTTACAGAATATTTTACAAAGGAGTATCCTGATGCCGTTGCATTAATGCCTAACCTTGTCGAAGAATTTTTTGACAACCCAACGGGACCATTAGGAACTATTAAATGCTCCCCTTGGAACAGCTATGGAAAATCATTAATTTTAGGAGATGCTGCTCACGCCATCGTTCCATTTTATGGTCAAGGAATGAATGCATCATTTGAAGATGTGGTGGTTTTTGATGAAATTTTAGAGAACCAAAAAGATGCTTCAATAGATTGGAAAAAAGTATTCTACGAGTACGAAAAAGCTCGTAAACATGATACTGATGCTATTGCAGACCTTGCAGTAGACAACTTTCACGAAATGAAAGAGCACACAGCAAGCCCATTATTTCAACAAAAAAGGAAGATTGAAATGATTTTAGAATCGCAATTTCCTGATGTGTATTCAAGTAAATATTCCCTAGTTACTTTCAATGAAAATATTGGGTATGCAGAAGCTTTAAGAAAAGGAAGAGCACAAGACAAAGCCATTCTAAATTTATTAGATGACAAAAAAATATCTGAAGCTGATAAACCTTCGGAAATTTTAAACATTGTAATAAGCGAAACGAATGCCATATTACACGATGATGATGTAGCCTTTTCATAAAGAATAAGACTTCAAATTAAATATAAATGTTCCCTCGAGCGCAGTCGAGGAAACTTTCAAAATATCAATTTCAATTTAGACCTCGGCTGCGCTCGACCAGACAATATTATGGGACTAGTTAAAGACAAAGCAACACCACGAGGAGCATATCCACATATTAAAAGAGCAGGCGATTTTCTATTTGTAAGTGGTACAAGTTCCCGTTTACCAGACAATACTATAGCAGGAGCAAATAAAATCGATGAAATGGGAACTATCTTTCTTGACATTAAAGAACAAACTCGTGCTGTTTTAAACAACATAAAAGATGTATTAGCTACGGAGGGCGCAACTATGGAAGACGTTGTTGACGTAGGTAGTTTTTTAGTTAATATGAATGACTTTGGTGGTTACAACCAAGTTTATGGCGAATTTTTCAGCAAAGAAACTGGGCCAGCTAGAACTACTGTTGCGGTACATCAATTACCGCATCCACATCTTAACATCGAAATTAAAGTAACCGCTTATAAACCTTTAAATTAAAAGTTTGAAAATCGATTTCCTTAAATACAGTTTGAAATTATGCCTTTTGCTTTGTATAGCTTCGGGTACCGTATCTGCGCAAAAAAATATAAAAGATGTTTCATCTAAAGCTTTTGAGATAGGAAAAATAATCACTGTAAAATCGGATATATTAAAAGAAAATCGAACATTAAACATCTATTTTCCAGAGGGATATGACACTTCAGATAAAAAATACCCTGTCATCTATTTACTTGATGGATCTGCAAATGAAGATTTTATTCATATTGCTGGTTTGGTACAATTTCAATCGTTTTCTTGGTTGGATATCATCCCAGAAAGTATAGTCGTTGGGATTGCAAATATTGACCGAAAACGAGATTTCACATATCCTTCAAACAGCGAGCTTGATAATAAAGAGCTCCCCACTTCAGGAGGTTCTGAAAAATTTATTCAGTTTTTAAGAGATGAATTACAACCGTATATGGCTTCGAACTTTAAAATTTCCGAAGTAAAAACGATTATTGGACAATCACTTGGTGGACTTTTAGCTTCGGAAATTGTATTAAAACAACCATCGCTATTTGATAACTATTTAATTGTTAGCCCAAGTACTTGGTGGGATGATGAGTCGCTTTTAAAGATGAAACCCACAGAAGTCAAAAAACCAATAAACATTTTTGTTGCAGTAGGAACAGAGGGACCTTTAATGCAAACTGGAGCAACTAAACTTTATTACAACCTTTTACAAGCGCACGGAGAAAAGAATAAGGTAACATTTAAATTTCTTGAAAATCTAAATCACGGAGACACATTACACCTTGCCGCTTATTTAGGATTAGAAACATTTTTCAAAAAATAACAATTGGAATTATGCAGTATTTAAACAACTACATTGACGGGAATTATGCAGATCCTATTGCAGACGATTGGCTAGACCTTTACAATCCAAGCAACGGAGACGTTTATGGTAAACTTGCCAAATCTAAAAAAGAGGATGTTGAAAATGCGTATAAAGCTGCAGCTGTTGCATTCCCATCTTGGAGTAATACCTCAATAGATGAACGAAGCAGAATACTTTTAAAAGTTGCCGAGTTAATTGAAAAAAACCTTGACAGATTAGCTGAAGCGGAATCAATGGATAATGGGAAACCATTAAGCTTAGCAAAGGCCGTAGACATCCCAAGAGCATCATCAAACTTTAGATTTTTCGGTAATGCCATTACACAGTTTGCTAGTGAAGCACACGAAAGTGTAGGGATGAATACAATGAATTTCACACTACGTCAACCCATAGGTGTTGTTGGTTGTATCTCCCCATGGAATCTACCTTTATACCTTTTTACTTGGAAAGTAGCCCCAGCAATTGCTGCTGGTAATTGCGTGGTTGCTAAACCAAGTGAAGTAACACCGCTAACTGCTTTTCTTTTAGGTGAAATATTAACCGAAGCAGGATTGCCAAAAGGTGTTTTAAACATTGTACAAGGGGTTGGCCCAGAAACTGGACAAGCAATTGTGGAGCATCCAAATATAAAAGCCATTTCGTTTACAGGTGGCACAAAAACAGGTGAGCATCTTGCTCGCACTGCAGCTCCAATGTTTAAAAAGCTCTCTTTAGAATTGGGAGGAAAAAATCCCAATCTAATTTTTGCTGATTGTAATTATGATAAATTGATAGATACTACAGTAAGATCTTCATTTGCTAATCAAGGTCAAATATGTTTATGCGGAAGCAGAATTTTTGTAGAACGCAGTTTATATTCAAAATTCAAAAGTGATTTTGTGGCGAAAGTTTCAGCTTTAAAAATTGGAGACCCTTCTAAAGCTGACACTAATATAGGTGCTTTAGTTTCAAAGGAACATTTAGAAAAAGTACAATCATATATTGCTTTAGCAGAAACGGAAGGGGATACTATTTTATGTGGTGGGAAACGAATTACTGTTGAAGGATTAGAAAACGGCTATTATTTAGAACCTACTATTATTGAAGTAACTTCAAATAGCTGTAAACTAAACCAAGAAGAAATTTTTGGACCCGTTGTAACGATTATGCCATTTGATACTGAAGATGAAGTTATTGCTATGGCTAATGATGTAAAATATGGTTTATCTTCTACATTATGGACAAGTAATGTAAACAGAACAATGCGCGTTTCTAAAAAATTAGAAGCTGGAATAGTTTGGGTAAACACATGGTTAAATCGTGATTTGAGAACGCCTTTTGGCGGAGTTAAACAAAGTGGCGTAGGCCGTGAAGGTGGCTTTGAAGCACTTAAATTTTTTACGGAAGCTAAGAACGTTTGTATTTCCTATGACTAAAACTTTAATCACACTAGAAATATATTAATATCCAGAGTTGTCACATAACTTAATGGTATTAATAAATTATTAAAAAGCGGCTGGCCGGATAATTTAGAATATGCAATTTTAGAAACTGACGAGCTCAAAAACTAATAAAATAAACATTGATATAGCATTATGAATCTTAATTTAAAAAACAAAAAAGCAATGATTTGCGGTGGAAGTGCAGGAATTGGCGAAGCAGCAGCACAGGAATTAGCTTCGTTAGGCGCAACCATAACACTAGTAGCTCGTAATGAAGAAAAGCTAAAAGCTTCTCTTAAAACACTAGCTACGCAAGATGGACAACAACACGAATACATTGTAGCTGATTTTACAAACCCGCAATTACTAAAAGAGAAAGTAACCGCTGCTACTCAAAACAAAAACTTTCATATTTTACTAAATAATACTGGTGGACCAAAAGGTGGACCAATATTTTCGGCAGATACATCTGAGTTTATTAAAGCTTTTTCTATGCATCTTGAATGTAATCAGATCTTAGTACAAGCAGTAGTTCCTGGAATGAAAACGGATAATTATGGACGTATTATTAATGTTATTTCCACATCAGTAAAACAACCTATTGATGGATTAGGTGTAAGTAATACCATTCGTGGTGCAGTTGCAAGCTGGAGTAAAACAATGGCAAATGAGCTAGGGCAATTTGGGATTACAGTAAATAATGTATTACCAGGGTTCACCGCAACTGATAGACTTGCTAGTATTTTAAGCAATGCTGCTAAACGTTTTGACGGTTCAGAAGAAAAAGCAGAGGCATTTATGAAGAGTGTAGTTCCTGCAAGACGCTTTGCACAACCTGAGGAAGTAGCAAATGCAATAGCATTTTTAGCAAGTCCAGCTGCTGGATACATCAACGGAATTAATTTACCAGTTGATGGTGGGCGCACAAAAAGCCTATAAATTATTTAGACTCTTCCCTAATGCGTAAGGGTTCATTGAGAAATTTAATTGTAACTTTATCAAAGACGAAATTTCACCAACTAACTAGTAAGTTTTTAGCTTACGCCAAAATAACACATGGAAAAAAGAAAGCTCAGAATTAACGGCCACTCACACCTACTTCCTTATCCTGAAGAGATTCCTCAATTTATGCAGGACAAAGAAATATTTTGGGTAGATAAAGACCGAAAATTTATGCTCCAAAAGGACTGGAGCCGTCCAGTTACGGATTCTAGTTTTTTCCTTGATGAAAAATTAGCGTGGATGGAAAAATACAAAATTGACCACGCAGTTGTATTAAACCTTTCCCAACTCTATGGAAACGGGCTTCGTTTAGAAGAAATGAAACAAGCTTTAAGATTCCAAAACGACTTTAATGCAAAAGTTCAACGAGAAAACCCTTCTAAGTTTACTTGCGGTTTTGTAGTACATCCTGGTGTAGTTAGAGGGGCATTATGGGAAATTGAAAGATGTGTAGAAGAACTAGGTATGCAATTATTGTGTTTACCTACACATTATATGGATACAATTGGGACTTGGCGTTGTATTTTTGATGAAGAAAATGAACCTATTTTCGAAATGGCAAGTAAGTATAATTTAGCTGTTGAAATTCATCCATACGATGGAGAAAAATTCATCAAACTTGAAAATACTTCTTGGCGCTTTCACTTAATATGGATGCTTGCACAATGTGCAGATGCTTACCACTTTTTAACGTTAAATGGATACGCAGATAAATATCCTGGAATGCGAACTTGTTTTGCTCACGGTGGACAGTTAGCTCAAATGAATTTAGGAAGACGTATTCAAGGTTTTGATGGCCGTCCAGATTTATTTGAAGGAAAAACACACCCTCGTAAAGCTGTAGGACATAAAAATATTTTCTTTGATACTCTTGTACACGATACTGGAGGATTAGAGCTTTTATTAAAAAATCAAGGCTCGAAACAAATAGTAATGGGACTTGATGATCCATATCCTTTAGGTGAAATGGAAAGTGAAAAGCAATCATCATACCCTGGAAAAATACTTGATTTAGCTAAAAAACAACATATTCTAAATGATGCACAATGTGACGCCATCTGGGAAGACAATGTAATCCAATGGTTATGTGGAGATGATGAGGTTGCTAAGAAAAAATTGATTGAACGTATTTTAAGCTAATTAATGACAAGAGACGATTTTCAAGAAGCATGGGAACTTATAGTTGTTAAAGGATTTAGCAACTATGAAGAACTCACTAAAAATGAACGAATTTGGTTTAATATTGAACCTCTAGTAGTTGATGGATTAATAGACCACTATATAAATTACGGAGCTGAATACAACTCAGATACTATAGCAGATTTAAAACTTTTAAATCAACATGAAATAGCTGAGTTAATGATTGAATTCAATTCAAAATTTAAAAAAGGTGTTCCCGCAGACATTGATGACAGGAATGGTGAAATTGGAAAATTTAAAGAAGCTTTTATTGAAGAAATTGATGAGAAATTCTGGGTATTGAATGACAAACTTGAAATATCTTTGCTGTCACACATCACTCAAAATTTTAAATAAAAGTAATTTCAAATGCATTTCCTTCCAGAAAACATAGACGACTACGCAGTAAAGCACTCACAAGAAGAGCCAGAATTACTTCAGAAACTCACACGAGAAACTTGGCAAAAAGTATTAGCTCCACGAATGTTAAGTGGTCATTTTCAGGGTCGTGTACTAAGTATGATTTCTAAGCTTTTGAATCCTAAAAATATTTTAGAAATTGGCACTTATACAGGCTATTCGGCTTTATGTTTAGCCGAAGGTATGAAGAAAGATGGTGTATTACATACCATTGATATTAATGAAGAATTATTTGATTTACAACGCAAATACTTCGAAATGTCAGATTTCGGGACAAATATCAAACAGCACATTGGTGATGCAGTACAAATAATCCCAACTATTGATTTAAAGTTTGACCTTGTTTTTATAGATGCAGACAAACGCAACTACCCAAAATATCTTGAAATCATTGTATCTAGGATGAATTCTGGTGGAATTATTTTAAGTGATAATGTATTATGGAGTGGTAAAGTAGTAGAGCCATTAAAAGAAGACGATTTAGACACCAAAGCTATTTTAGAATACAACACGTCACTAAACACACATCCGCTTTTAGAAACCGTTTTATTACCAATTAGAGATGGATTAACCATTAGTAGAGTTAAGTAATAACATTTTTAAAATTTCAGAATAAAAAAAGCATCGCTTCCTATTATGGTAGCGATGCTTTTAATTTTGTATGAGCTATTATTTATTGAACAGCTTGTAAAGCATCAATATTTCCGTAGCCTTTGGTGCTGCTTTTGTAAGGATATAAATCGGCACTTTGACGAAGCCTTTGTAAAACTTGATCTCTATTCCAATTTGGATATTTAGACCAAACTAACGCAGCAATACCTGCAGTTGTTGCAGTTGCTACACTAGAACCCCCTACATAGCTTGATTGTCCATTATTAAAACCAAGTACAGTACTTGTTCTATTATTATTATTGTCACGTTCCATAACAACGGTAAACTCTATTTGACTACCGTCGTGACATACATCACACTGTTGATAATTTCCGCTATCAGTAACTCCTGTAACCGCTACTGTTTCGCTCATACTTGCAGGAAAAATAACAGGGTACCAGTTTGTAAAATCTAATGAAGTTCCTCCAGCAGCAAAAATTAATTTTCCTTTACTATGTGCATAACGCACTCCATCTTTTACATTACCTATACTCCAAGGATACCCAATTGACATTGAAATTATTTTAACATCACTCCTATTTCCTAATTGTACTAATGCATTTTTAACACCTTTACGTTCGTGGTAATCATTTAGAACAACATCTTCCGTAGCTCTATATGAAACTAAATTACTGTTATAAGCAACACCTACTGGAAGATTGTTATTATTTCTTGGAGATGCTATTGTTGCAGACATACTTGTACCGTGACCACACCTATCATTAGGACCATCAATATTAGTACTCCACCACCAGTTAGAATCTATAAAAGTCCCATATTTCTGTACTGTTCTACCAGAACTATAACCATCATTAAAATTACTACCTAATAAAGACTGATTAGGAGAAATCCCAGTATCGACAACTGCCACTGTAACATTTGCTCCAGTACTATGTTGCCAAGCCTGCGTTATATTATGTTTATCGTACGTCCAGCTAACTAATGAACCTGGCGCTACTGTTCTATAATCAGCACTATTTAGTGTTTGTCCATCTTGGCTACAACCGCTCGATGAACGTTGGTTTTCAGGATAATTTGTATTTGTAAAAAATGAATATCCATTAGGCTCTAAATATCGAATGTCCTTTCTTTTACGTAGTTCGGTAATGCTATTAATATTTTCAACAACTACATCTACAACATTTAACACCTCATCATCTTCTACTAACGCTTGCTTTTTTGTCTTCTTTTCTGAAATTTGAACCACTTCAAGAATGCTATTTTTTGAAATGTTTAGTCTAGATTTATTCTGACTTGTGCTGAAACTTTCGCCGATATTTCCATAACCAATAGTCAGTAAGTTTTTTCCGTGTACCGTGGCACTCCACAGCACTTGATCTGAAGTATTATTCCAATCAAATTCGCCTGTTTCACGTAATTCTTTATCAATAATTTGATTGATTTGGTCGATAGATAGCAAATCCTGAGATATTGAATTTTCTAAAGATGCTTCTGTATCGATTGTAGATGCTATAGGTTCTTGTGAACAATTCACAAATAGCAACAGACCTACGGTTGCAAGTAAGAGGTAAGATTTTTTCATAAAATGAATATGGGTTGATTTAAGAACCTAAGATATGCATTTTATAATTTTTTAACAAAATATTTAGATATTCGATAACCAAATACTCCAAATATTGCTCCCACTAATGCTCCAACTAATATATCACTAGGATAATGCACACCAACATATAATCGACTCATTACAAAAAGTAAAGGCCATAAATATGCTATATAGATCCATTTAGTATACTTTCTAAGTGTAAGTGTGATAAATGTTACAATTGCAAAACTTGAAGAAGCATGACCTGAGAAAAAACTAAAGTTTTCTGGCTTTTGCAATATTCTAATTATTGATGAAAATGCTTTAACATTGTTAGGCCGTAAACGCTCTATATTACCTTTTACAAGATCTGTAAACAGCATAGTAACTGCAAAAGTTACAAGCAAAGAGCCTATAAGTATGGCACCTTTTTTCCAACCGTAAAAATGAAATAATAGAAAGAAAAACAATGCAAATAATGGAATCCAAGTTTCAATGTGTGTGACTGTAATCCAAAAGCTATCGTATTGTTCTATTCCAAGGCTATTGAACCAAACAAATAAATCACGATCCCATTTTTTTATTGCCTCGTACATTTAGAATTTCCCTCTTTTGACGGAGCCGCCAAACTCTTCAATATCATCTTTAATAGAATCAATTTCTTTTCTAACATCTTTTGTGATGTCAATATCTAAACCTTGCTTTTCAGCAGTTTTAGTGATTTCAGATTTAATATCATTAGTAGCATCTTTTATTTGACGCATCCCTTTACCTAATCCACGAGCTATTTCGGGAATTTTATCTGCACCAAAAATGAGTAGCACGAAAAAAAGTATGAAGGCTATTTCGGCACCGCTAATAAAAAGAAGATGGTTTGAAATCATAGTGCAAAGATATTCATTTTTCAATTCAGAAATAGTAATTCAGAATTATGTATTTCATAATTTAAATTATAAATATCAAACTGGTTAGATTCCAAAAATTATAACACTATAATTTAATAAAAAAGCCCGCTATGTAATAAAACATAGCGGGCTTAAATATTTAAAATTTTGGCGTAAGCTACACCTTAATTTTTCTGTCCTTCTTTGAAAGTATCAAATTCACCTAATTTTTTACGTTTTGGCCACGCATTGTTAGAGGTATCAATATCCGCAGTTTCTTCATCTGGATCTACCATAATTTTAGTAATCTCCAAATCTGACGCTATAGTTTTACCAACTTCTGCATCATTTTTTCTCCAGATTTGTGCTGGATATGTTTCACGCTTTGTAGACCCATCACTGTAAGTGTACTCAACGATAATTGGCATTGGGATTCCACCTGGCTTTTCAAAAGTAACTTCGTAGAAATACTTAGGTTGCTTTAAATTAGCTCTTTCTGCTGGAGACATATTATCCATTAAATATGTTTGTAAAGTTGTTACATCATTTAACGATTGTGTTTTCATAGACTCTTCAAACTCATCGCTACCTTCTTCAACTAAGTAAACTAATGGTGGAAGATCGCTTTCTTTCATTCCACGAGCAGCAATCATTTCTTTAATTTCTTTACTCATTTTAGATGAAACGTAGAATTTCTTTACATCTTTAACACCTATATCAGTATAGTCTGTTGTGTAGAACCAAGCTCTCCAGAACCAATCTAAGTCAACTGCAGATGCGTCTTCCATTGTGCGGAAAAAATCCTCTGGTGTTGGGTGCTTAAACATCCATCTTTGTGAGTATGTTCTAAAAGCGTGGTCAAATAACTCACGTCCCATTATAGTTTCACGTAATATGTTTAATCCTGTTGCTGGTTTAGAGTATGCGTTTGCTCCAAAATTATACGTATTTAAACCTTTAGTCATAATTGGCGCAATGTAATCTTGATCACCTGCCATATAACTAACAATGTTTTTAGCTGGTCCTCTTCTTGAAGGGTATGCCTTGTTAGGTGCAATTGCATCTGGATACCATTCACCAAAATCTTGCTCAGCAACGTATTGTACAAAAGTATTTAAACCTTCGTCCATCCATGTCCATTGACGCTCGTCACTATTAACAATCATTGGGAAATAGTTGTGCCCTACTTCGTGAATAATAACACTCATCATTCCGTATTTTGTACGATCACTGTAGCTACCATCCTTATCTGGACGACCATAGTTCCAGCAAATCATTGGGTATTCCATACCTTGTTGCTTCGCATGTACTGAAATTGCCTTGTGGTAAGGGTAATCAAATGACATACGAGAGTATGATTTTAATGTACTAGCAACTACAAGTGTTGAATAATCTTCCCATAGTGGATTTCCTTCTGGTGGATATACTGAAACCGCCATAACGTCTTTACCACCAATTTTTACTGCCATCATATCCCATAAGTAACGTCTAGATGATGCAAATCCGAAATCACGAACCATCTTAGCGTCTAACTTCCAAGTTTTCTTTGAGCGAACTTTTCCTTTAGAAGCTGCTTCAGCTTCTTCTTGAGTTACAATCATTACTGGCTTATCGTATGATTTTTTTGCCTTGTTGTAACGATTCATCATTTCTTTACTAAAAACTTCTTTACGATTTGTCAACACACCTGTTCCGTCAAGAACGTGATCTGCTGGAGTAGTTATATTTACTTCAAAATCTCCAAATGGTAATGCAAATTCATCACGACCATAAAACTGGCTGTTTTGCCATCCTTCAACATCATTATAAACCGCCATACGTGGATAGAATTGTGCAATTACATATCCTCTGTTACCATCTTCGAACGTTTCATATCCACTACGAGCTCTATCAACTGTGTGTTCAACAATGTTGTACCACCACTTGATACTGAAGCTATATTTATCTCCTGGCTGCAATGCGCTTGGCAAATCAATACGCATCATAGTTTGGTTTACTATGTGTGGAAGATTATTTCCTTTAGTATCTTTTACGTAATCAATTTTAAAACCTCCATCAAAACCTTCACCCATATACTTGTTTACGAATGATGATGCTTGCTCAACTGGAGCAGCTCCACTAGGTTCAATCAAAGGAGATTGAGACGTTTTTGCACGTACATTTTGATCTAATTGTACCCAAAGATATTCTAATACATCTGGTGAGTTGTTAGTGTATGTGATAGTTTCTTCACCGTAGATACGAGCATTCTCGTCATCCAATTCAATGTCCATTACATAATCTGCCTGTTGCTGGTAGTACTGAGGCCCTGGAGCTCCGTTTGCAGAACGGTACTGGTTAGGAGTAGAAAACTCCTGGTAAAGCTGTTTAAACCTGTTTTCGTTTGTGTGACCTGGCTTACGCTCTGTTTTACTTTCAACATCCTGAGCAAACAAGACTCCTGTTGATGAAAACAGTACCACAAGAGATAATAACTTGACTAATTTCATTGGTTTTATTTGTTAAATTTATTTGGTTTTTAAAAATAAGGTATTCCCCTACTATTGAAAGGATTTAATCAAATTTTAACAATCCTTTAGGATTTTCACGTTCAAGTATTAAACTCCTTCTATTTTTAGAAGTTTTAAAGTGAATAATATTTTGTTGATCCTCAAACATACCCATTAATACAGTGTTTTCAATCTCAACACTTTTTAAATTAGTAATATTTGTAACTTCATAAAAAAGTTTTACTTGATCTGTTTCAAATTTATGTCCAATATATTTTAAAACAACAGGTTCATTATTTACCGTTAAGGCTAATTTTTTAACAATGTATTGTTTCATCAATTCAACATCAGCCTCAGTTTCTTTTTTAGTCCCTAAATGGACTTTACGCTGTGACCTTTCGCTTAACGTTTTTTCTAAATCGTCTGTAAATATCTGAGTAATAACCTGAAGAGACTTCTTGGGCGCAACATATTCAATTTTAGTTACACTCGCATAAAATTTATGAATACCTGCTGCAGTAAGCAATGGTGCTGCAATAAGGAGTAATAGTATTGTTAAGCGTTTCATAGTAATAGGGGTATCTTTTATTAGTAATGTAGAGATGTTAATTGTTACAAAAACACTTTTTTATCTTTTTTATTATTCTGAAATATTAAACATTTATACAATGCCTAAAAGCATTAAATTTTGTTAATTATTCTTCGGCTAAATTCGCTAAATATAACGGGGCATTAGTTTTAAAAACCGTTAAAATTCCGTTATAATTTGAGAGTGCTACATCTTGTTGCATTTCCGAAGTTTCAACACACATCAACACAAAATCATAAACTCTATTTTCTGGAATTTTATATGCATCTTCAAAAAAAGATGGTGGATATAATGATAAAATAATTGCAACAGCATTTGCCTGACCTTGCCATTGCCTCATCTTTTTTAAATTTTTATAGTATCCTGAAAGATGCTTATATAAGGCATCAATATTTACTGAAACTGGCGTAATTACTTCCCCTAGCATATCTGGTATTTTTTCTTTTGGCTCTCCTTTAAAACCTGGAATTCCAACATCATCAAAATTTATATTCTTTTCAGTTTTAATATTTTTTAAATCCTTAGTTATATCTCCTGTCAATTGATTTCCTATCACAACCTCATCTAACTCATTTGTCAAATATTTGAGCGTAACAACAATACTTTGACTCACATAATTTTCTTGAGTAACAACAACCTGTTGCGGATAAAAGTTTATAGCCGAAAACACGAGCGTATCCTTAGCATTTGCTTCAATTTTAAAATTTCCGTTTTGATCAGTAATTGCATTAAAACGCGATGTTTTATTTAATATATGGATGCCTTCCACATCAATTTCATTAGTCAAATCCCCTTCAATTAAACGTTCGTTTTGAGAAAAGCTTGAGTAGCTTATTAAAAAAAGGATGATATAAAGTACTAAACTACTCTTCAATTTGAACTAAAAATATAGCACTTTGTTTAGCAATAAATTCATACAATAAAAGCTCATTTTCTAATTTCATCAAATCTTTAGGAATTCCTTTATCTCTAAGGTAATCAATAAATTGTGCTGTTCTTTCTTCAGGAATACCGTATCTACTATTAATAATTTTATCTGTAAATCTTCCTCTAAAACTATAATAGAGCTTATCATTTTCTGCAAGTATTTGCTCAGCTGTTTGCAACTTTTCTTTACTACCAAAAATAGCACGAAACAAAGCTGGAATACCTTTCCTAAAATCTAGACCATTTTGAGTTTGTCCATTATGAAATACATCATTTGCTACAATTCCTATTACTGCCGTTACAGCATCTGGAGCAAAATCGTATGCGAAGGTCAATTCTTCATATGACAAACCTAAACCTTGACTTGCGTCAAAAGTGGTTATTTTACCAACATCAACTGTAATATTTCCAGCTAAATCATAGGGTTTAATTATAACCTCTTCAAGTTGATTGACAGCTGGGTTCATATATATTTTAACTTGTCCTGTTTTAATAATACCATTATCAACAATTACTTTAAAACTTACAAACTGAAGCGCTGTTACTTCTAAACGATCATTTTCAGCCATTTCCATTTCAAAAAAACCAATTTCATTTGTAACCGTACCCTTTTGTGAGGAAATATTATAAATATGGATTCCTTCAACAGGTTCTCCTAAAGGTGCCGTAATCGCACCATTAACAAGTACTCGAGTGACTTCTTGCCCAAAAGAACTTATAGAAACTAAAAGAAATAAGAAGAGTTTTATAGTATGTTTCATTTCATATAAATATCCTAATTGATAGATTTTATTTCTAGTAGTAACCTCTACCCTTTCGCTATGTGTCTATTCTTTAAACTCTTTTAAAAATAAGCTGCTTTGCATTTTTATATATTCAAAAAGCAACAACTCATTTTCTAATTTCATTAAATTTTGTGGAATATTTTGATCCTCTAAATAATATCTAAATTGTGCTGCTTTATCTTCCGGAATATGGAACCTACTCACCATTATTTCATCTGTAAAACGAGCTTTAAAACTATGTAGCAATTTCTGATTTTCAGCTTCCAACTGTTCTGGAAATTTAGTTTTTACTGAGGATCTAAATATTGCATCAGCTAACAAAGCAACCAATCCTAAAACATTTCCCCCATTTTGAGATTGACCGTTATAAAAAACTTCTTCAGCATAATTACCTTTAATTGAAGTTTGAGCATCCGGAGCAAAATCGTACGCAAAAGTGATTTCTTCGTAAGATAAATCTAAATTTTTAGCAACGTCAAACGTTTTGATTTTACTAACATCTACTTTAATATTCCCTGTTAAATCATAGGGTCTAATTATCACTTCGGCAAGTTCGTTTACTGCAGGGTTCATATAAATTTTAACCTGTTTATTTTTAATAACACCTTCATCAATTACCACTTTAAAACTCACAAATTGCAAAGCGGTAACCTCTAAACGATCATTAACTGCCATCTCCATTTTAAAAAAACCATTTTCATCTGTAATAGTTCCTTTTTGAGCTGAAATATTATAAATATGAATCCCTTCAACAGGTTCACCCACAGGTGCTGTTATAGAACCATCAATAGGGATGCGGCTAATTTCTTGAGCAAAAGAACTTAAAGAAATAAAAAGAAAAAACAATAATAAGTGCGTAGTTTTCATATCATAAAGTTAGTCAATTAAAGGGATAAATTGTTACTTGAGACTTATTAAAACATCCACTATTTTAGTAGCTTTACGTTTTAATAAATACGAATGAAAAACGCAATTGTTGCAAGTACCTCAACCTTACACGGTGGGACTTATCTAGAATACCTTCTCAAAACTCTTGAAATTCACTTTAAAGATGCTGATGAAATACTGTTTATTCCTTTCGCTCGACCTAGCGGAATTACTCACGATGAGTACACCTCAAGAGTCCAAAAAGCTTTTAATAATATAGACAAGAAAGTTGTTGGGCTTCACACTTTTGAAGATCCTACTAATGCCATTAAAAATGCAAAAGCCATTTTTACAGGAGGAGGAAACACTTTTTTATTAGTGAAGCAAATGTACGCTTATCAAGTAATGGCTCCTTTGCGCGAAATTTTATTGAATGGCACCCCTTATTTAGGCACAAGTGCGGGAAGTAATATTTGCGGAGTGACCATGCAAAACACTAATGATATGCCTATAGTGTACCCACCTTCATTTAAAACATTAGGTATAATTCCTTTTAACATTAACGCGCATTATTTAGACCCAGACCCTACAGGAACGCATATGGGAGAAACTCGCGAAACACGCATTAAGGAATACCACACTCAAAATACGGTACCTGTTGTTGGACTTAGAGAAGGTAGTTGGCTAGATGTAAAAGGTGATACAATTACACTCTGCGGAAATTTGACAGCCCGAATATTTGAGCAAGGAAAAGAAGCTAGGGAAATAGATAGTGGAAGTTCAATCAATTTTTAAATAGAAATAGTCCCTCAAATAACAAACTACTTATTCTTTTGCGACTTACATCTTTTGAAAAAAAGAAAAATAGCAAGGATAAACATAACCCCTAAACACATCAACTGAAAGGCTATGTGTTTACCTGGATATATTAATTGAGTAACTAAAATTACTGCTAAAGGAATATAAATTATGTGCTTTTTCATAATTAAACACTATACTATTTCTTTATAAAGATAGAGCTTATTCTAAAAACCAAATATCAACTTCTTACTTAAGTATTTTTACAAAATGATATCCTTTGGCTACAAAGCCGTGATTGTTATAGAATTTATGTGATGGAAAATTATCGACGTAGGTATTAAGCTCTACCCAATTACAATTTTTAGACTCAGCATATTCGTAAACAAAATCTAACAATTGAGCACCTATTCCTTGGCTTCGGTACGTTGGGTTTATAATTACGTGATCTAACTCTATGCTTCGGCCGGCGTAATGTCGTGTTTGAAACCATAACCCACAACACCCTATTAATTGTGAACCATCATAAATACCTGCACATTCGTAATTTTGTAAAATCATTTCTGAAATTCGCTCAGTCAACACTTTTTGGTCCACTTTATGATTCCCTAATTGAGAGAGCAGTGGTAAAATGGTTAAAATTTCAGAAGCTTTAATTAGCCTAATATCGATTGTAGCTTTCAAATTAATGGTACTTTTAAATCAAATTAATAACGGTGAACAGGTCTACACGAAGATATAAAATGAAAGCTAAACTATATTTAACTCGATTGCTAATAATTGCGGTTTATACTATCGCAACTACTCAAGTATTTGCACAAAGCGAACAAACATTTACAGTTTCGCAGTTAATAGGAACAGGTAATCCAGATATTGTAGGGGAAACTTATACAAGTAAAATGCATAAAGATGCAAAAACTGCATTTTTAAAAATGAAAGCAGCCGCTGCAAAAGAGGGTTTTGACATTGAAGTTGTATCATCTTATCGCAGTTTCCAAAGGCAGCGTGAAATATTTGAAAGCAAATACAATAAGTTTACAAAACAAGGTCTTTCACCAGAGCAAGCCATTGATAAAATTATAGAATACTCCACAATCCCAGGGACATCTCGCCATCATTGGGGAACAGATATTGACATCATTGATGCAAATGTACCTAGACCAAAAAGCGTTTTGCAAGAAAAAAATTTTCACGGCAATGGACCATTTTGCAAATTGAAAGAATGGTTAAATAAAAATGCTGAAAGTTTCGGATTTTACGAAGTTTACACAGACAATGCTAACAGAAAAGGGTTTGAATATGAACCTTGGCATTTTAGCTATGCGCCAGTTTCAATCCCTATGCTTAAAGCCTACAGAGCACTAGATGTAAAAGCTATCATGCAAGCTGAAAAAATTAAAGGAAGTGATTTTTTTACTGATCAATTTATTGCTA
This sequence comes from Patiriisocius marinus, assembly GCF_008974325.1. Taxonomy (GTDB): domain Bacteria; phylum Bacteroidota; class Bacteroidia; order Flavobacteriales; family Flavobacteriaceae; genus Patiriisocius; species Patiriisocius marinus. The sequence goes on from NZ_BKCG01000004.1 coordinate 237,203, forward strand.
AATACCGCAAAGAGAACATTTTAGATATAAATCCGGATTTACTTTAGTAGATTTGGTTTTCGATATACGCAATTCAATAATCGATATAGACACACTGTATTTCAACTGATTAAAGTCGATTATATTTATCTTGCAAAAGTTGATTACTACACTGGTAACAAACTAAAAACACCTAAACAATTACAGTCATGAGAGGAAGTTGGAAAATACGCATTATGATAGGTCTAGCTATTGCTGCCTTTACTTATTTTCAATATTGCAATAGCAAAGAAATAAACAAATATACAGGTCGCGAACAAGCAATGGCTCTTGATCCTAATGAAGAGATTGCCATGGGATTACAATCTGCTCCTCAAATGGCACAAGAATATGGCGGACTTTTCCCTGACGAGAGAGCACAACAACTAGTTGACCAAGTAGGTAAACGTTTAGTAGACAACTCAATGGCCGCTACAAGTGAATATCAATATGATTTCCACTTATTAGCTGATAGTCAAACCATCAATGCATTTGCATTACCTGGTGGACAAATTTTTATAACTTATGCTTTATTCTCTCAATTAGAAAGTGAAGACCAATTAGCAGGTGTACTTGCGCACGAAATAGGCCACGTTCTTGGTCGTCACTCTAGTGAGCGTATAGCAGAATCTGGATTGTGGCAAGGCTTAGCTCAAGCAGGATCTGTAGGTGCAGATATGGGCGGACTTATATCTAATATGGGAGCCAATAAATTACTAACTAATGGGCGTGGCGATGAGTTAGAAAGTGATGATTTGGGAGTTAGGTTTATGATTAAAGCTGGTTACGATCCTTATGAGATGATTAAGGTTATGGAGATTTTAAAAGCTAGCGCAGGTCCAAACAGAGTACCCGAACACAAAAGCACACACCCTGACCCAGAAAATAGAATTGAACAAATAAAGGAATCCATCAAAGTCTATAATTCTGAATTCGCACAATAATGAGATTATTTATTTTTCTAGTTACAGCATTTTTTTTCTTCAATAATACAAGTGCTCAAACCGAAGTAGTTCTCGAAAAAGGTTCAAATAAATCAATCCAAGATGCTGTTGATCAAATTCAGAAAAAAGGAAATAGATATGGTACAATTGTACTTAGAGATAACATTTTAGTTCGAGAAAAACTTAATATTCCAGTAACCATTGACTTGGTTTTTGAAAATTGGAGTAAACTAGTAATAGATCATTCAACAGAAGTTATCATTAAAGGTAAAATTACTTCAAACGGAAAACACATTTTCATAACTGAGAAAAATCATAACCTTAAAATCCATAATCAAGATATCGTTCCAGAATGGTTTGGGATATGTTCCTATCAAAATAATTCGGAAATTGATGACGACCCTTTTCTATCTAGAGCCATTAGAGCTTGTGTAGAAGGTGGAACTGTGTTGTTAAGAGGTATTGAATACCGCATCAGCAATACTGTTTTAGTTGACACAAAAACAATACACATAAAAGGGAACAACGTAAACTACTTCCCTGCTGAAGGACCATCTAACAACCTAACTGTTGTTAACCCAAACTTAGATGTTTTATTTGAAATTAAACAACCAGGAGTAGTAATATCATACTTAAACTTTACTGGCTATAACGGTAAAAAAGAATACTTGACAAAAGGCGGAAAAAGTAAAGCTACTGCCCTTAATTTTATAAGAAGTATTCCCACTAACCCAAATTACCCAGACCCTGTAAAGGACGTTGACGCATTAGTAACTAACTGTGGTTTCTTAAATTTTAAAAACTGTATTTATGGCGAGGGAACCAATTTGAAGATCATTGACAATCATTTTGTAGCATCCTATATTGGGGTAAATCTTCAAGAAGCTAAATACATTAATGCAAAAGGAGATACTTTAACAAATCCAAATTTCCGCGGACATGTCATCGACAGAAATAGATTCCATAGTATGGGAGGCTTTTTTCAAGATGAATTTTTAAACGATGCTGCTTGCATTAAAATAATTGCTGCGAAAGGACACTTCTTCCCAGATCCATATCACAAAAACCCCGAAAGTTATTTTGTTAGTGGTTTTTACAATCAGATTACAAACAATTACTCAGACGATAGTAAAACATTTTTTGAAGGAAGTGTTGACAGAACTAAAATTGACAACAATGTAATATTGAGTTCAACTGACACTGCCATTAAAGCTTATGGTGGAATTTACGGAACTATTTCAAACAACTTAATTGACGGCTCATTTACTTGGAACCCAAACAAACTATACCCTCGATGCGAAGAAGGAAACCCAAGCAATCCAAAAAATTGTGACGAGACTAGCAGCTTCCCTCAAGGACATGGAATTCGAGTACGTTATGCAGATCACATTTCAATAACAAACAATCAAGTTATTAATAAACGCCAACATGGAATCTATATAGAACGCTCTAGAAACTCTACTATTCATTCAAACACCATAATGAATTTTAATAGACAGGCCTATATTAGACCTGCAGTAAATGGAAAATACCAAACAATTAGCACGGGCGACCTTAAAAACTTTGATGGCATCCATATAGAATGTACATCAACCAGAGATGGCACAGCTGGTTACAATATTGAAAACAGCGTTCAAGGAAATGTAATTTCTATGCCACTAAGCCCTATTAACACAGATGCTCCAGTAGGACGCTATGGAATTTATGTAGGTGACGGAGACAGTTCAAACTTCATTAAAAACAATGCTATTACTAGCGTAAGAATGGTTCAAGGAATTAAAATTAAAACACAAGGAATGCCTTGTGAGAGATAAAACTGAATTATTTTTTTAGCCGAAATATTACTCAATAACATCAATCTGTAAAAAATATAGTACTATAAATTCATTTTACATTTCAAACTATTGAAAGATTGAGATTCTCAGTATCTTTGGGAATGGAAAAAAAAGTACTCTTAATGATTTTAGATGGCTGGGGTAATACACAAGACCCTAGCGTTTCTGCAATAGCTCAAGCAAAAACTCCTTTTATTGACCAAGCTTTAATAAAGTACCCTCACGCTAACTTACTTACCCACGGAATGAATGTAGGTCTTCCTGAAGGACAAATGGGAAATAGCGAAGTAGGACATATGAATTTAGGTGCAGGACGCATTGTATATCAAGATCTTGCTAAAATAAATCTGGCAATAGAAAATAACACTCTTAAAGATGAGCAAGTACTCAAAAATAGTTTTGAGTATGCTATCAAAAATGGAAAAAAACTTCATTTAATTGGCCTTGTTTCAGACGGTGGGGTGCATTCGCACATCAATCATATTAAGGCTTTAATTTCTGCTGCTGACGCATACGGAGTTAAAGATTTATTTGTTCATGCTTTTACAGATGGACGCGATGTAGACCCTAAATCTGGTGCAGATCACATAGAAAATCTACAAAACCACCTTAACAATTCTACTGGAAAAATCGCAAGTGTCATAGGGCGTTATTATGCTATGGATCGTGACCAACGATGGGAACGTATTCAAAAAACATATGATGTTATTTGCAAAGGAATAGGAACTAAATCTAAAGATGCTGTAGCTTCAATTAAATCTCAATATGAAACCGGAACTACTGATGAGTTTATTGAACCTATTGTTTTAACAGATGAGAACTCTCAACCATTAGCTATAATTGAAGAAGGTGATGCAGTGTTATTTTTTAATTTTAGAACAGACAGAGGTCGTGAATTAACAGAAGTTCTTAGTCAAAAAGCGCATCCTGAATATGGAATGAAGCCATTAAAACTTCATTTTACAACCCTTACTAATTATGATGCTACATTTAATAACATCCATGTAATCTATGATAAGGATAATATTATTGAAACACTAGGAGAAGTTCTAGAGAAGCATAACAAAACTCAAATTAGGATTGCCGAAACGGAGAAATACCCACACGTTACATTTTTCTTTAATGGAGGTCGTGAGAAACCTTTTGAAGGAGAAAAAAGAATTTTATGTCCATCACCTAAAGTTGCCACTTATGATTTAAAACCAGAAATGAGTGCCTTCGAGATTAGAGATAAAATTATACCTGAAATAAAAGAACGCTCTGCAGATTTTATTTGCTTAAATTTTGCAAACCCTGACATGGTAGGTCACACAGGTGTATTTGAAGCAGCTGTTAAAGCATGTGAAGTAGTTGATAAATGCGCACAAGAAGTTACTGAAACAGCCTTAGCAAATGGATATGTAACTATAATTATTGCAGATCACGGAAATAGCGAAACAATGCGAAATCCTGATGGCTCACCAAATACAGCACATACAATCAATCCAGTTCCAGTTATTATTGTAGATAATGACATCAAAAAAGTTTCAGATGGTGTGTTAGGTGATATTGCCCCTACTATTTTAAAAATTTTAGATATTCCACAACCGGAAGTAATGACACAACATTCAATAATATAAATTCAATTATGACAAATTTCTCAAAAATCTCAATCACTTTTTCATTATTTCTTGCAGTGTCATTTACTAGCTGCAAGAATAACGAAAAGAATATTTCAGAAGAAAACACAGTTGAAAACGTATTACTTGAAGAAAACAATCCTACAACTGACGACCTAAACTCAATGGTCGATGACCCAGAAAATGAAGGTGAAAAAATGTTGCTCGGTCTTGTAAACCAAGAAGGTTTTAAAGATCAATCTCATTTCCCATGGATGTACGAGGAGTTTGAGAGTTACAAGCCAAATCCAACTAAACTTCAAGAAATTAAAACATTAATAGATGGTGTAACTTTAAAAGTTTTTATGGGAACTTGGTGCGAGGATAGCCAACGTGAAATTCCACGTTTATATAAAATTCTCCACACTATTGATTACAACTTGAGCTCAATGGAAATTGCCGCTGTATCTCACGACAAAGAAACACCATCTGGACTTGAAAAAGGGTATGATTTAGAGTATGTTCCAACAATTATATTTTTGAAAAACGGAAAAGAACTTAACCGTATTGTTGAGTATACTCAAGGTGATACATTAGAAGACGACTTTATCACAATTTTAAAAGGAGAACCATATACTCCAGCCTACTCAGAATAATTACTATAATTTCCTTTATATTCTTTGTAATTTTGCAGCTCTATGAAAACTGAATCATTAACTATCGCTATAGATTTTGATGGAACTATTGTCCACGATGCGTATCCTAAAATTGGGAAACCTATCATTTTTGCTTTTGAAACAATAAAAAAACTTCAAGAGAATGGGCATCGTACAATTTTATGGACATATCGAAGAGGAAGAGCTTTGAATGAAGCAGTTGAATTCTGTAAAAAAAATGGCATTGAATTTTATGCCGTTAATAAAAGCTTTCCAGAAGAAGTATTTGACCCAGAATATAGTCGGAAAATTAACGCTGATATTTTTATAGATGATAGAAATATTGGAGGAATGAAAAGTTGGGGAGAAATTTATCAAGAAATAATAGGACCTACAGGGCCTACACACATACAGCCTAAGAAAAAAGGTTGGTTTAAATTCTAAAGAATGATCATTACAAAAACAAGAGAAGAGATTGAGCTTATGCGTGAAGCAGCGCATGTAGTTTCAAAAACCTTAGGGATGTTAGCTAAAGAAGTAAAAGTAGGCGTAACAACAAATACACTTAATGATCTAGCCGAAGCCTATATTAGAGAACAAGATGCCATTCCAGGATTTTTAGGATTATATGATTGCCCTTCAACATTGCTATGTAGTGTAAATGAAGCTGTTGTTCACGGCTTGCCAACAGACATTCCTTTAAAAGAAGGAGATGTTGTTAGTATAGATTGCGGTGCCATAAAAAATGGTTTTTACGGAGATCACGCATATACTTTTGAAGTTGGTGTTGTAAAAGAAGAAACAAGAAAATTACTTCAAACAACAAAGGAATCACTTTACATAGGTATAAGAGAATTGAAAATTGGAAACCGCGTAGGAGATGTAGGCTTTGCAATTCAAAAGTACTGTGAAGAAAAAGGTTACGGAGTAGTTAGAGAACTAGTAGGACACGGACTAGGTCGAACTATGCACGAAGATCCTGAAATGCCTAACTATGGTCGTCGAGGTAGAGGAAAAAAATTCGTTGAAGGTATGACAGTGGCTATTGAACCTATGATCAATTTAGGCACAAGAAGAATTACTCAATTACCAGATGGCTGGACAATTGTAACGCAAGACGGTAAGCCTAGTGCGCACTTTGAACACGATGTTGCTATTGTTGACGGAAAACCACAATTGCTATCAACCTTTGATTACGTATACGAAGCATTAGGCATTAAGAGCAATGAAGAAGATGAATTTAGAGCATAACAATCTATGTCCAAAATTTTCAAATTTTTCCTTAACCTATTTCCTCGAACATTTTTAATCAGAATAAGTTATCTCGTACGCCCTTTAGTCGCTTTTTACCTTAGAGGATCAAAATACACTGACCCAATAGACGGGAAATCGTACCGTAAATTTTTACCTTACGGTTATGAAAAGGTAAGAGAAAATGTACTTGCTCCAGGCACACTTTCACTCGAACGACACAGACTTTTCTGGTTATATTTAACTAATAAAACCGATTTTTTTACAGCTAAAAAAAGGGTTTTACATTTTGCTCCTGAACAAGCTTTTTTAAGAAAGTTTAAGCAAATGAAAAATCTGGAGTACACTACAACAGACTTAAATTCACCAATTGCAGACATTAAAGCTGATATATGCAATCTGCCTTTTAAGGATAATAGCTACGATGTGATTATTTGCAATCATGTATTAGAGCACATTCCAGACGACACAAAAGCTATGAAAGAATTATATCGTGTTTTGGCTCCTGGAGGCATGGCAGTTTTACAAGTTCCTTACGAAGCTGATAGAGCTACAACTTTTGAGGATGACTCCATTACAGATCAAGCTGAAAGAACTCGTATTTTTGGTCAATATGATCATGTAAGAGTTTATGGAATGGATTATTTCACTAAATTAGAACGCATAGGCTTTAATGTTGAGGCTGTAGATTACACAAAGCAACTCTCAAAAGAAGCTATTGATAAATTTCGTTTAGCTGATGGCGAACTAATTCCTGTTTGTAAAAAACTAGTTTAACACTAACTTTTTAAATCCCTCAGTAGAATAAACTTGCGTTGCATTTTCAGTATCTGTGTATGTTAGATACGCTTCTACCCCATCTAAGCCAGACAACATTTTTTTAGCGCGTTCAAAGCCCATTGCCATACAAGCTGTAGCATATGCATCAGCTAGAGCACAAGACGGTGCTATTATCGTGGCGCTAGTTACATCACTTTGTTCTGCGAGCCCTGTTAACGGGTTTATAGTATGAACATACTTTTTTCCCGTAATATCATCTATTCTATATTTCCTATAGTTTCCAGATCCAGCAAGACCCCTATTTTCTAATTTGAAAAGCACAGTCGCCTTACGGTTGTCTACATCAGAATCCAAAGCTTCAACACCTGAAATCCAAAAGCTATCTTTCTTAACATTTCGGCCTTTAGCAAGTATTTCTCCACCTAACTCAATAATATAGTCGGTAATATTATTTGATTCTAGAAAATTTCCCAATTGATCAATTCCGTATCCTTTTGCTACTGCATTAAAGTCGATATACACATTAGGGTTAGATTTAGTTATGGTCCCGTTTTCATTAATCTGAAATTTTCTAAACCCAACCAATTCTCTTAAACTATCAAGTGTTGCAATATCTATTTCAGCTACAGGTTTAGTATCTCCAAAACCATATGCATTTCGCAAAGTCCCGACTGTAGGGTCAAAATAACCTTTACTATTTGTATGTACCGTTTCTGAGATACGCCAAACTTCCTTGAACATATCGTCTACAACTACTGTAGTATCTCCGCGATTTATTTTAGAAATATCACTCTGTGGCAAGTATGTACTCATTGATTTGTTTACAGCATACAATACTGAATCAATTCCCTTTTCAGCCTTAAACTCTGTAGCGGTAAAATATTGAATGGTGTAAGTAGTACCAAAAGCATCACCCTGTAAAACTTTAAGTTCTGGGCTCTTTTCAGTAGCACAAGAGCAAATACTTAATACCATTAAAAGTGCGAATATATTTTTCATATTATTTCTTGAAGTCCTTTATACACCATTGTATAAGGCTCATCTTTTAAAACAGGTTTAGCATAATCATCTCCGTGCCCTAATCCTACTCCAGCATAATACGTTTTAGCATCAAACGCATTTGCATGTTCTTTGATTGTTTGCATAAAAACTGGATCATAGACATTAGCATCTTGAGGATAAGAGGAGCTTCTAACAATTACAAAATGAAGGTCTTTATTTTTAAGACCCACAAATTGTGGATCCTTACCTATTTTACTATTTACTCCTAAAAACTCGAAGCCTTTAGCTTTCATATCTTCTCCCACAATATTCATTGCGAGGTTATGTAATTCCTGTTTTGAAAGTTCTTGCGACATGGAGAATTGTTGTGTTATTTAAACATTACAAAAATAATGTAAAATGAAATATTCTTAGGTCATTTAACTTTTTGTTCTCTATCAATTGCTAACTAAAAACATAAATTGGTGTTTATAGAAATCGCATAAATCGAGCTTCTTCAAAGTAATATGTAGGTATCTGAAGCGGAGCTCCTACTTTAAGGGTAAACCAAGGCGACACTGAAGTGTTTTTCGGGTTTTTTAAGAGGTGTACGCTTTGTGCAGGAGTATTTCCCTGAATTAACGCAAACAATCGCTCTCCGCTTTCATTCTGAATAATATCTGCAATCATAACCACGTGACCCGGAAAGCCAGGTTTAATAAGCATATCTCCAATTTTCAATTCTGAAATTTTATCAATTGAAGGTAACTCTGCAAAAAGAGATTGAGTACCTGCGTAGGTATACATGAGATTAAGATAGTTATAAAAATTCTCTTTTGAATTATTAACCGAAGCTGTTTTATGAAAACTCACTTTATTACCATCAACTTTAGGCCTAAATCCTTCAGAGTATTTTTTCCAAGAACAATAATGCCCTGAAGTGAATTTAAAACCTATTTCTTTCTTTCGGTTTGTATTCCACAGATAATCTGCTCTCAATCTTATCAAGGCATCTGCACATTGCTGTAAACCATTTGAAGGAACTGAAACTTCTAAAACACCTACATGTCCTTGTTGATACAAATAAGGTTTACCATCATAGTTTATCACCTTACTTCCGTACACTTTTAAAGGATATTCTTGAATATAGTTTTGAAAACTGCCTGCAACAGCTGTATCTCTTTTAAAGCCTTCTGGGATTTTTAATCTTGAAATAATATTAGTCCCAGCTTCATTAATATTTGAAACTGGAAGCACGTAAGTCAATGCCGTATTTTTAATAACATCTCCCTTTTTAGTCCAAAAGAAGAACCAAATTCCAAGCAATACTATTAATAATATAATTAAGCGTTTCATACATACATAACTATCTTTCCGAATGAATATTTCAGAAGCATAAAAAACCGCTTCCAAAATATTGAAAGCGGTAAATCTAAACTAAAGCATTTTCAGAGCTTAGTTTTTAATTACTCTTTTAGTTATTATTCCTTTTTCAGTGAAAACCTTCACAAAATAGATAGCAGATTTAAGAGCGTTTAAATTAAGTTGAGCTTGTTCAGTTGCCTCAAACGCATTTTCTTGAACAACTCTCCCTTGTAAATCGTAAACAAAGATGTTTTCAATTAATGCATTAGGGGAATGTATTTGTAAAACATCGGTTGTTGGATTTGGAAATAATCTAACAGATTCAACTAAATTATTTGTTACATCGAGTATTTCTTCGTTTTCAAACTGTACTGTAAATCGATTATTAAATACACCTCCGGTAGTGGCAAACTCATAATCTCCTTCATTAAGGTTTGTAATAGTACCCAACAAATTATCAATTAAATACACTGTTGCATTTGAGATAAGAGCTCCTTCGCTATTTAAGACTGAAATAGTGTACGTTAAATCTTCATCAAAATAAGTTGAGAATCCCATTGGGATAGTTATAGAAGTATTAAACGCCTCTCTAGCCTGAATACTTAATTGCTCCGTGCCGTCTTGAAGGTGCGTATATAATGACACTGAGGTACCCATCTTATCAGCATCAAAACCAACATCTAATCCAGAAGTAGCTGCATTAGTAAAACCAATAAGGTTAGTACTACCTGTGTTTTTATTTTCTTGGCGTACTTTTAGCCATAAACGGTTCATTTCTTCAGAAGTTCTCAATGTTGTATTTCCAGAAGTAACACGCATAGCGTTTGTGAAATTTATCGATCCACTTGCTTTTGCTTTAATACCAAAGCCCTGTCCAGTTGAAATAATTCCATTTGGCATTGTACTCGTACCTGGATCATTTGCTGCAGGCATTGGCCCTGTTAAGTTATACATAGAAATATCTTCCATACTAAAATTCTGTGTACCATATGGTCCTGGTGTAGTTGTAGGAGCAGTTAAGTGTTCCCAGAAGTAAAGTTCGGTTACAACAGTTGCATTGGCCGGATCTCCTAACAACAAGTTAGCATCAATTGCAGAAGGGTATGGATTAGCTAGTAAATTAGCACTATTATCTTGCGTGCCATTAAATCCTGCGTTATAACTAACATTACCACTATTTAAAGTTCCATTGTTGAAGTTATAATTATAAGCACCACTTGCTGTTAGTGAAGGTCTAACTATATATCCTTCAGATGGATTTAAAACTCCAGTATGGTTTGCTAAATCATTATTATTGTCATCATAAAAGTTAACACCTGTTACAGCTTGACCGGTATACATAACGTAATTATCAGTATTATGATTTAACACTTGGTGAGCACCATTAAAAACTGATTGATTAGTAGTACTCATAGGGCTTCCTACAACCATAAATTGCCTAGCAATTAAATTTGGTGTTGTGACAGCTACGTTTATAGCCCCATCATTTATAGTTATTGCATCATCCAATACTTGAACTACACTACCTTGATGTTCCACCTCTAAAGATGAACCATTTGTTACAGTAATATCTCCTTGTACACGAATGTAATTACCCGAAGGCACCGTTAGTGTAGCATTAGATTCAATTCTTAATGAACAAGCTTCTAGATCACCACTAAAATTAGTAGCAATTACTACAGGGTTTGTAGCATCTGGCTCACCTGCGGGTGACCAAGAACCAACCCATGTTTTTGTCTCTCCTATACAAACTGAATTAGAATTAATAATATTCACTAAATAATCCTGAGTTTCTCCATATACGATATCATCACAAGGGCCTGTTGTAGATGGATCTTCTAATGCATCAAAAGCCCTTACCCTCAAAAGCTTTTGACCATTACTTGTATTTGTTGGTATAGTAATACTAAAAGTTTCTAAAGTACCATCTGTAATTGTGAAAGTCGTATTTAACAACTCTTCTCCAGCATCTGTAAACAATCCATTATCATTAAGGTCAATCCACACTTTTATACGTTCTATGTCATAAAGTGTTGAGGCTTGTAAAATATGCGTGTTTAAACCAGAAGCTTTGTCAAGATCAGTTATATAAGCTGTCCTATTAGAGTAACCTTCAATTCCTATCTCAGAATCTGTATTACAACCCTGCAATCCATCATCAACATTAATAGAACCTAGAACAAATTGTTTTATCCCGTCTATAGAACAATCATTAGTAGTTTCAGGAATACAATTAATGTGGAATACTGTTTTACAGAATTCATCATTTGAAGTATTTTCATCTGAAGCTAATAATGTTGTAATACAAATATTGTAAAATCCAAAATTTGACAAATCTACCATAATAGGAACGGTAACAGTAACTGAAGTTCCACCTGGTAAAGATGGAGCGTAAGTTTCGGTTGCAACAACAACATTATTAATAGCAACTTCATAAGGAATTCCTGACTGACTAATACTTCCCAAATTTGAAAGTGTAAAATCTAATTGCTCACTATTAGTTAATCCCATTTCTAATTCGTTAAATGAACTTATGTTAGAAATTGTAACATCTTCATTTAAAACTACTGCAGAAATTAAAGATAAGTCAAGATCATACATTTGAACATTATCCACCTGAGCTCCTTGTTGTTTTACCCTCACAAAATATGTTCCTGCCAAAGGCAAATTGACGTCTGTTAAATTTTCAGCTTCACCAAAACTATTTGTATTAGCAGTAGCAATAACAGTAGATCCATTTGTATTCAATACTTCAAACATTAAATCTGAAATATTAAGAGCATTAAAAGGTGTTCCAACAGCACAACTACCATCTACTGGATTTTGCTGACCATCTAAATATGTGGATCCTGTAGGGCTTAGTGTTGCAGATAATAATGCAGGTGCATTTATTGTAAAAGAAAAGTAATCTACATCTGTATCATCATCAATACTGCGTTGTAATTTAGAATATGAAGCTGGAATAACATTTGAACCTAAAAAGGTGGCAGAACCAAAAGTATCATTACCTTCATCGGGATCGCCATAGTTTCTATTTGTCGCTAAAATATCATCTTCCTGAGGACCTAAAAAGTTAACTGTCACAAAGGGTTCCATCAATTTAGTTTCATTCACCGGGCAAACATGCGCTATTCCTAAACCGTGACCTATTTCGTGAGTTAATACATTAGCAGTACCTACTGTGGGATTATTAATGTAAAAAGCATCAGCTGTATCTATCACCATATCTCCATTGTTAGGAAAAAAATTACAAGCCAATACATTACTATTACCATCAACATCATGACCAGAAATACGCATATCACCTCTAGTTCCTAAAACACCATCAAAACCTGTTACAGTAGCACCATCATCATTTGGTTCATAAACGAAAATTAACCCACTAGCTTCAGACCAAGAGTTGAACATAGTAACAAACACGTTATGCCATGGAGCTGTTGTATAATCTCCAGTAACTGTTGGGGGACCATAAATGCTATTAAAGAAAGCAATAAAATTACTGTTATCAGATGATTCGCCCGGAACTGAACATCCGCCATTTCCTATCGGGGTACCATCTGGAACATAACTCCAAGTTAAAGTTGTTATATCACCTTGTCCTAAACCTGAACCATTAATAGCAGTTGAAAACCAACGATTCGCTATATTAAATCTAGAATCGTTATTTAAACCTAAACTATTCGCTACGGCATTTCTGTTCTCATAAAAATTATCTATGTAAGATTGATCCGTGTCTGGAGCGAAACAAGTTGCAGGGAAACCTGCAAAACTATCAGTTGTACCCATAGTTTCTTGTATTGCTTGCGTAAATGATTGTTTAAAATGAGGCATCACTATTGAAAATGCTTTTTTCTTCTTCAATCCTTCAATTTCTTCTTTAGAAAATTCAATATCTAAAACACTTTGACTTTGAACATTATCAATATGCGAAGCAGTATTGAGATTGATTGTAATAAGTAGAAATAAAACACTTGTTAGTACTAATAAAGTAATGAGTTGAGATTTTTTCATAATGATATTTATTGAAAATTGTTATACAAGTTAAAAAAAAGTCAATAACCTGATTTTCAAATAGTAAATATAATTTTTTATTATGAATAACAAACCCTTAAATGATATTGAATAACTACAAAAAGCCCCCTATCAATAATTGATAGGGGGCTTTTAAATGTAATATTTATGAAGTTAAAATTAACCTCCAAAATCATCAAAGCGAATATGCTCATCTGGGATACCAAAATCTTCACCCATTTTCTGAACAGCTTGGTTCATTAATGGTGGACCACAGAAATACAGTTCAATGTCTTCTGGGTTTTCATGTAAACTCAAATAGTTATCTATTACTACTTGGTGTATAAATCCTACAAATCCATCTCCTTCGCCCTCAATACCGTCTTTTACTTTCCAGTTATCTTCTTCAGCTGGTTCAGATAAAGCTAGGTAAAACTTAAAGTTTGGAAACTCATCTTGTAATTGCTTAAAGTGATCTAAGTAAAACAACTCACGCTTAGAACGCCCACCATACCAGTACGTTACTTTTCTACCTGTACGTAATGTTTTGAATAGGTGATATAAGTGAGAACGCATTGGCGCCATACCTGCACCACCCCCTACATATAGCATTTCGCTTTCAGAAGGATTAATAAAGAATTCACCGTATGGTCCTGAAATGACACACTTATCACCTTTCTTCAAGTTGAAGATATATGATGATGCAACTCCTGGATTTACATCCATCCATTGATTTTTAGCGCGATCCCATGGCGGCGTAGCAATACGAACGTTCAACATAATTTCACGTCCTTCAGCAGGGTAAGAAGCCATTGAATAAGCTCTTTCCACAACTTCATTATTTTTCATTACTAAAGGCCATAAACCAAACTTATCCCATTCAGCTTGAAACTTATCTGGAGTTTCGTGTTCTTCTGGGTGGGCTGTAATATCAATATCTTTAAAGTTTACTTCGCATTCTGGAATTTCAATTTGAATATACCCACCAGCTTTGTAGTTCATATCTTCAGGAATTTCAACTACAAATTCTTTAATAAATGAAGCTACGTTATAATTTCTAACAACAACAGCATCCCATTTTTTAATTCCGAAAACTTCTTCTGGAATCGTAATATTCATATCCTGCTTAACTTTTACTTGGCAAGATAAACGTGCTCCTTCTTTTAACTCTTTACGGCTAAAGTGGGGTGTCTCTGTTGGTAGTGCTTCACCACCACCTTCAAGAACGTGACATTCACACTGAATACAAGTTCCACCACCACCACAAGCTGATGGTAAAAATATTTTATTATTACCTAGTGTTGAAAGTAATGTACCTCCACTGGCAACTTCAATAACTTTTTCACCATTAATGGTAATTTTAACTGGTCCTGATGGAGATAATTTTTGTTTTGTAAATAACAATAGTGCAACTAATAATAGTGTGAGCACTAAAAATGCGACCACTGTTGCTACTATAACTCCTAATGTACTTGCTGCTAAAAACATAGTATAAAGTTTTATTATTCTGAAATTACTGCCGCTTGAGCAGTCTCAGTTTCAATTGATTCTTCAAGTTGTAATCCCACTTTTTCTGGTTGCCCCTCTAAAGAAGGTGCTGCGTCATCCCCTCCAGTTAACATACCTCCAAAACTCATAAACCCAATTGCCATTAATCCTGTAATGATAAATGTAATACCTAAACCTCTTAAGGGTGCTGGTACATTTGAATAACGAATTTTTTCTCGAATAGCTGCAATTGCTACAATGGCTAGAAACCATCCAATTCCTGAACTAAATCCGTAGTTTAAAGCTAATCCAGCTGTCTCAATTTCTCTTGACTGCATAAATAAAGATCCACCTAAAATTGCGCAGTTTACTGCAATAAGCGGTAAGAAAATACCTAGTGAGTTATATAATGATGGAGAAAACTTCTCTACAATTATTTCTACTAATTGTACCATTGTCGCAATGGTCGCAATAAATAGAATAAAAGATAAAAAGCTTAAATCGTAATCAGCATATGCACTTAACTCTGGTGTAGCACGATTACCATCTAGCCAAGCTAAAGCTCCGGGTTGCAAAATATATTGATCTAAAAACCAGTTTAATGGAACTGTAACCGTCAATACAAATATTACTGCAGCACCAAGTCCTACAGCTGTACTTACCTTTTTAGATACTGCTAAGTAAGAACACATTCCAAGGAAATATGCAAATACCATGTTATCAACAAAGATAGATTTGAAAAAAAGTTCAACGTGTTCTAACATCTTTTTATTTTTTAAAATTTCCGAAGAAATCTATTTTAAAATTTTCTTTTAAATTTCTAGAAGAAGATTAATTCTCCTCAATAAGTGCTTTGTTTCTGCTTCGTTGTACCCAGATAATAATTCCAACTACAATTAATGCCATTGGAGGTAATACCATAAATCCATTGTTTTCGTAACCTATTGCATATAATCCTGTTTTAGTAATAGGGTCTCCTAAAACTTTGAAACCGAATAATGTTCCACTACCAAGTAACTCTCTAAAGAAACCTACTACAACTAAGATAACTCCGTATCCTAATGCGTTACCTACACCATCAAGAAATGATCTCCAAGGTCCGTTTCCTAGAGCAAATGCTTCAAAACGACCCATAATAATACAGTTAGTGATAATTAGTCCAATAAATACAGAAAGTTCTTTACTGAGCTCGTAAGCAAATGCTTTTAAAACTTGATCAACAATAATTACAAGTGTTGCTACAACGATAAGCTGTACAATAATTCTAATTTTTGAAGGGATGATGTTTCTCATTAATGAGATCACCACGTTTCCTATTCCTAATACAAAAATTACTGATACTGCCATTACAATAGAAGGCTTTAACTGTGCCGTAATTGCTAGTGCAGAACAAATACCAAGTACTTGAATAGTAATTGGGTTGTCATCCGTTAATGGATCTAATATTAGTTTTGCGTCTTTTTTCGATAATAATCCCATTGCTTATTTGTTTAGAGATTGAAAATAAGGTACATACATTTTGATGTCTTTTTTAAGCATTGCTGCAACACCGTCACCTGTAATAGTTGCACCAGCTAAGGCATCAACTTCATAATCAGTTTTATCTGTATTTAAAGGATCATTATTCCCTTTAGCAACATCGATTGCTTCAAAAGCATTACCGTTAAGGAAACTCTCACCTGTAAAGTCATCCATAAAATAACGTTGCTTAATTTCCGCTCCTAAACCTGGAGTTTCACCTTTATGATCAAAATAAACACCTTGGATTGTCATAGATTTATCCATTGCAACAAATCCCCAGATAGCGTCCCAGAGACCTTTACCTCTTACTGGAACAACATAAATTACTTTACCATCCTTTTCTCCTACCATAACTGGTAGCTTTCTAGTGTATTCTGGATTTTTTGCTTTTGTTGCTTCTTTCTTGATGTCAATTAAATATGCCTCAGGATTTTCTGTTACTTTAGTTCCTTCTATAACATATTGCTTAGTGATGTATTTTGAAAATTCACCTGCAACTCTATCAGTAGGAATAAAAGTTACATCGCCATCACCTTCATTATCATTAACATTCATTGCATAAAGAATATTCTGCTGTTTTTCAGCTTCCATATTCTCAGTAATCATTGGTTTCAATCCGTTTGCAGCTAGTGCAAGTATTGAACCAACTACCACTACCATTATAATGGCAAAGATGATAGTATAACTGTTTTTATCTGTGTTAACTGCCATAATTAAGCTGTTTTAACTTTTAAACGTTTTGCTCTTTTCTTGATGTTTCCTTCAACAACATAATGATCAATGGTTGGTGCGAACACGTTCATTAATAAAATTGCTAAGAAAACTCCTTCTGGATATGCAGGGTTGAAAACACGAATCATAATTGAAATAAATCCAATTAAGAAACCGTAAATCCACTTTCCTTTATTAGTTTGAGAAGCAGTAACGGGATCAGTTGCCATATAAACAGCACCAAATAATATACTACCAATAAATAAATGTTGCCAAAACACGACATTCATCAATCCAAAGAATTTAGAACTTTCATCAATCCATCCCATTTCAACAACTCCGTTGAAAATAAGTCCCATTGACAGTGCACCCACTAGGGTACTTAAAATAATTCTCCAACTTCCAATTTTAGAAAGTATTAAAATTAATGCTCCAACAATGATTAAAAGTTTTGAAGTTTCACCAACAGATCCAGGAATAAATCCTAAAAATTGGTCCATCATACTCCAGTCTGCAAATCCTTTATTTTGAGCTAAGCTTCCTAAAATTGTTTCTCCTGAAATTGCATCTGGTTGCCCAACAGTGTCTACCGCTCCTGTAACCCATACTTTATCTCCAGACATCCAAGTAGGATATGCAAAGAATAAAAATGCACGAATAGTTAAAGCAGGGTTTAAGATATTCATCCCTGTACCCCCAAAAACTTCTTTACCAATTACAACACCAAAAACAACTGCTACAGACAACATCCATAATGGAATATCAACTGGTACAATTAATGGCACTAGCATCCCTGTTACAAGATATCCCTCCTCTACTTCGTGACCTTTAATTACAGCAAAAATAAATTCAACTAATAATCCCACTCCGTATGAAACAATAACTAATGGCAGCACTTTCCAAGCACCAATACTGAAGTTTGAAAAGTTCCAAAATTCCGTACTAAAAAAGCTAAGCGCCTTTGTCACCTCACCTGTTTGCAAGTTATACTGATACCCTGCGTTAAAAATTCCGAATAATAAACATGGCACTAATGCCATAATTACCATATTCATTGTACGCTTAAGATCATCTGCTACCTTAACGTGTGTCCCATTATGAGTTGTTTCGTTAGGTAAGTATAAAAAAGTATGAATTGCGTTAAACGCAGGAGCCATTTTAGTCCCCTCATACTTCATTTTCATCTTATGTAAACTCTGTTTTAATCCCATCGTTTATCCTATTTCTTTATACATTAAATCAAGTCCTTTTCTTATAATGTCTTGGTGAGGCTGTTTAGATACACAAACAAACTCAGTCAAAGCAAAATCCTCAGGAGCTACTTCGTACATACCAAGAGCTTCCATAGCATCAAGATCTTTAACCATACAAGCTTTTAAAATTTGCATAGGATAAATATCTAGTGGAAATACTTCCTCGTAACTACCTGTTACTACAAATGCACGGTGTTCTCCGTTAGTATTTGTATTAAGTTCAAACTCTTTTTTAGGTGTTAACCAAGAAAAAGTCAATGCTCTTGAAGTAGATATCTTATTGAAAACTGGCTTGTTCCATCCAAAAAATTCATAGTCATCTCCTTCAGGAATAACCGAAACTACATTATTATAAAAACCTAAATGTTGTTTTAATGAAATCGCCTTACCAGAAAGCACATCACCACTAATTACACGAACGTTTTCCTCATTTAATCCAGAATCGTAAATCATTGTAGAAACTTCACTACCAATTCTAGTTCTATAATACTTAGGAGCTTTTACTGATGAGCCAGCAAGAGCAACAATACGCTCTGCATTATACTTTCCAGTTAAAAACAACTCCCCAATTATTACTAGGTCTTGAGCAGCTACTGTCCATACAGTTTCTCCCTTATTAACAGGATCAATTTTATTTATTTGAGTACCCACATTTCCAGCAGGATGCAAATTATTAGCACGGTGTTGCACTGCATCGTTTAAGCCTGCAAGCGGAGAATTTCCATCTTTACCAACTGTTACGTGAACTACACCTTCTGTCAGTTTAGCTAAAGCGCTTATAGCTACTTGCAATTCTTTTTCCTTACCTTTTAGTGTAAAGTCAAGATCTGCAGCTAAAGGCCCCGTACTTAACCCCGAAACAAAAATTGCTTTAGGCATTACATCTGGGTTTGCAATCACATCATACGGACGTTGCTTAATAAATGGCCAGCAACCAGAAAGTAACAAATGATTCTTTACAGCTTCAGCATCCATTGAATCTGGCATTTTCACGCCAAAATCTCTAAATGTGTCTTGTTGATCTCCTTCTAGAGTTATCATTGTGATAACGCGCTTTGGACCTCTTAAAATTTCGGTTAAAGTTCCGCTTACAGGAGATGAAAACTTAATGTTTTCATTGTCTTTGCTGTAAAATAAAGTATCCCCAGCTTTTACTTTAGCACCTTCTTTTACAACCATCTTAGGTGTAACAAGGTGTAAATCTGAAGGACGAATTGCGAATGTGCGAGACCGCGGTGCGTTAGAAAGTGTTTTATCCGCTTCACCTTTTAGGCGAATGGTAAGACCTTTTTTAATCTTAATGTCTTTGGACATAGGAAGTCGTGTTAAAATTGTCTTTTAAATCCGAAATATCAATACGTTAATAATAGTCTGATTTCGGATTGCAAATTTAATAATTAAAAGAGCATATCCCAACAGAAATATATTAATTTTATTCAAGAGTATGCTCCACCACCCTAGATACAATATTTAGGCACAAAATTTGTTTATATTTAGACACCTAAAATAAACTTCATGCGTTCACTAATATGCAGTCTTATTGCTGTTTTATTCTCATACTCTTTTACAATTGCTCAAGTTTACGAAACCGTTGAGCCATACCGTATTAGAACCATACAATTTAAAGGAAGTTCAAACCAAAGCCAGTTGCCAATCATAGAATTAGGACAACGACTTCAACTCTCATTTGATGACATAGTAGGTGACGAATCTGATTATTACTATACAATTACACATTATAATTTTGACTGGACACCAAGTGATCTTTCAAAAGGAGAATACCTTGATGGCTTTGACGACGTCCGTATTGAAGAATACGAAAACAGTTTTAACACATTACAATTATTTTCTCATTACAGAGTAACAATACCAAATAGAGAGACCAGGGCAATTCAAAAAAGCGGAAATTACCTACTAAGCATCTTTAATGACGATGGAGATATCGTTTTCTCAAGAAAATTTATGGTGCTTGAAAGAGAATTAAGCGTACAAGTAGACATTAAGAGAGCTAGAAACATTAAATTAATTGACCAACAGCAAGTAGTTAACTTCACTGTTGACTCTCCTAGTTTATTATTAATAAATCCGAAACAAAATGTAAAAACTGTCGTTTTACAAAATAGCAATCTAAAAACAGCAATAACAGATTTAAAACCTCTTTATACAATAGGCACTGAATTAATTTACAAATACGATCAAGAATCTGCGTTTATGGGTGGAAATGAATTTCTCGCTTGGGACAACAAAGACGTAAGATCTTCTCAAAATGGTGTTAGAAGTGTCGATTTAAAAGATTTGTATGAAAATTACCTATTTACAGACATAAAGCGAAGTGATAGACCTTATACGTATAACCCCGAAATAAACGGAAATTTTGTTGTAAGAAATATTTACGCCGAAAATCAAGACATCGAAGCAGAATATGTTGTAATGCACTTCAATCTTCAATATTTTGATGATTTAGGTGATAAAGAGATTCATCTCTACGGAAATTTTAATAATTGGACCATTGATGAAACAACCTACATGCGTTATAACGATAAAACCGATTCTTACCAAAACTCTCGTCTTTTCAAACAAGGATATTACAACTACAACTACGTACTTGTAGACCGTGACGGAACTGTAGAACCAGGTGCTATAAGTGGAAATTTTTGGGAAACAGAAAACGAATACACAGTACTAGTGTATTATCGTGCACCAGGACAACGATTTGATAGACTTTTAGGTCAGGGAACCGGAAGTAGTACGACTATAACTAATAATTAATCGATTTTTATCATTTTCAGCACACCCAAACACTAATTAATAATGAACAAGGACTTAGCACTATTTCAAAAACTATCAGAAAAATTATTAAAAGCAGAACAAGAAGAACCTTTAGTTAAACCTATACCAGCAGAAAGTTTATTTGAAACACTTGCTATCTCACTTGAAGATGCTCCTGCCGAAGATGAAAAATTTGAAGAAATATTAGAAAAACTAGTCCTCTCCACTCCCAGAACAGCAACACGGTTATTTTTTAATCAGCTTTTTGGCGGTAGAAACTCAAAGGCAACGCTAGGCGACCTATTGGCTGTAATGCTCAACAATAGCATGTATACCTATAAAGTTGCAGGGCCACAAGTAGGTATTGAGAAAGAGATTATTCGCAAATCTTGTAATTTAATAGGATACGACAAACATAGCGATGGCACTTTCGCTCCTGGAGGTTCGATGAGTAATTTCATGGCTATGTTGATGGCAAGAGACGCTTTTAACGAACGCATTAAACATGAGGGTGTTTCTCAAAAATTAATTGTTTATACCTCTGAAGAGTCACATTATTCAATACCAAAAAATGCAGCTTTTATGGGTATTGGTCGAGACCAAGTTCATTACATAAAAACAAATAGTATAGGTCAAATGAACCCTACACATCTAGCTGCCCGTATCAAAGAAGATCTTGAAAACGGTTTGCATCCATTTTTTGTAAACGCAACAGCAGGAACAACAGTACTTGGAGCTTTTGACGCTATCGAACCTCTATCTAAGCTTTGTAAAAAACACGGGTTATGGCTTCATGTAGATGGCGCTTATTGTGGTAGTGTCATTTTTAGCAAAAAGTACAAACACCTTTTAAAAGGAATCGAACTAACCGATTCATTTAGCTACAATGCTCACAAAATGATGGGCACTCCATTAACCTGCTCTATCATATTAAGTAAACATAAAAAGCACCTCAACAATTCTTTTAGCAATGACGCTGCTTATCTATATCAAACAGATGGAGATGATTATAACTTAGGCAAAACATCTATTCAATGTGGACGACGCAACGATGCTTTAAAATTCTGGACGCTATGGAAATCAGTTGGAACTTCAGGTTTAGAAAAAATAGTCAATCATCAATTTCATTTAGCACAAGTAGCACGAGATTATATTAAAAACAATAAAGACTACGAGCTATATAGCTTTGACAATTCCATTTCTATTTGCTTTAATTATAAAGGAATCCCTGCCGAAAAACTATGCACAGCACTTTATGAGTATTCCGAAGCAATGGTTGGTTACGGAACTTTTAACGGCACTCAATTTATTAGACTCGTCACAATTAACAGCAATAATAGCAACCAAGAAATACTAAATTTCTTTAATGTTATCGAAAATTTTGTAGAAGAAAACCACTCTATATTACTAACAGAGGTCATTTAAATGCTGAAATAGGAGTACTTTAATATTTCGGCACTGCCTCATATGTAATGATAGAAACTTTACTATTTTTACGACATGAGCGATTTAACTAACCATGAGGTAATAGAAGTCGAAACTAAACTTGAATCTAACAAGGATACAAAAACTGTTTCAAGCAATAGCCGCAGACATTTTAAATACAGAAGTAATGAGTGCCTAAACTGCTCACAACCTCTTGATTTAAGTGATCGCTATTGTCCGTATTGCTCTCAACTAAACAGTACAAAACCACTTTCTCTTAAAGATTTTATTGAAGAATTTTTTAGCAGTTTTATAAGTTACGATTCCCGTTTACGCTTTACCGTAAAGGATTTACTATTTAAACCTGGAACTATCACGCGTAAGTATGTTAATGGTAAACGCCTGAAATACACTAATCCATTTAGGTTTTTTCTAAGCGTTTCGATTATCTACTTTTTGGTTTACGGAATGATTAATTTTTTCAATCCTGAAGTTGGAACTCCTTTTTTTGATGTTGACGGTAATAAAAACGATACAACAAATACTAACATCAACACAAGTAACTTCTACTTAGACGATGAAAATACAGGAGATTTAACAGTTGCTATTGAACAACTCGAATCCAACCCTGCAACTGCAAAATGGGCTGAAAAGCTTAAAAAAACAGACTCTATTAGAAAAGCAGAAATTAGAGATTTAAAAGATGATATTAAAATAATTGATGGCGACACAATTAATGATCATGATTATACTAAAAGAGTCGCAATGTTAAGCTCTGAGAATAATATTCAAGCTTTCTTTAACAAATTTGAAATAATGCAAGATTTCTACAGAGACACTAAAATATCTTCTTCTTTAACCGCATTAGACAGCTTATCTCTACCTAATACAAGAACAAACAATTGGCTTTACAGCAAGAACAAAACAATTGAACGAATTGAAGATGACCCATATTCATTTATACAGTTTGTGCTGAGTAAAACACCTGTGTTCCTCTTCTTCTTCGCTCCTTTTTTCGCCTTATTTTTTTGGCTATTATACGCAAGAAGGCCATTTACTTATATGGAACATTTAGTATTAATATTTCACATTTTTAGCTTTGTGTTTTTAGTGATGTTAATTTTATCTATACCTGATATATTTTTAGACATCTCTTTTGCTTTCGCTATATTTTTCGGTCTTGTAGCACCTTTTTACTTCTACAAAGCACTCCGCAATTTTTACAAGCAATCGCGTACAAAAACAATTATAAAATTCGTAATTTTAAATTTCGTATTTATGATAGGCGCATCAACTGCTGCTTCATTATTTTTTCTAGCTACAGCAGCTACATACTAATATGGTACAATCAATAACAAAAGGAATAAAGATTTCAATTCAGACTAGATATGAGGGCACATATATAAAAAACGGCCTTAGACAGTTTGCGTTTGCTTATACCATTACTATAGAAAACCAAAGCAAAGATGTAGTTCAACTAATTGCCAGACATTGGGAAATTAAAGATGCTCTAAATGAGGTTGATTTAGTTTATGGTGAAGGGGTAGTTGGCAAAAAGCCTGTTATAAACCCTGGTAATTCTTATACATACTCTAGTGGCTGCTTGCTTCACGCACCTTTTGGTTCTATGAACGGCTATTATGAAATGGTCAATTTCAGTACTACAAAAACCTTTAGAGCCATTATCCCTGTGTTTAAGCTGAGTACTCCTTTTTCTATGAATTAAAATTTGAAAATGAATCTACACAATGTAGTTTTATTTTAGAACCACCTTGCTCAACGTGACAAAATGCACAATGCGAATCGTATGTAAATGAATATGCTTCTGAAATATTAAAAATTTCAGAATTGTAAATACCATCAAAATCTTCTTCTAAATTTTCGTTGTAACGTCTAATACGATAATGAAATCTTGGTAAACTAGACATATTAACAATTTCAAAATACGCATTACTCCCTGTTCCTTCTAGTTTATGAAAATGTGATGGAGCAACAGACACATTGCAATTTGATTGTTTTTTTTTAGAGGGAGCTTTTTTCTTGTCGAAATAATTAGTCAAGTTTTCTTTAAAAGCAGATCCTGCAAATTCTTTGATATTTCCGTTATAAACTTCGAAAATAGGATTCCCAACAGCAGCTTTTTCTACATTACCAACAGTACTTGGCGTAAACAATTTATTAAACTTCAACCACCTTATTATTTTGTCATTGTCCGTTGCAGATAGAATAGTATCAGTAACAAAACGAGAACAATTACTGCCATTTTTTTCAAAAACTCCATATGGAATACTCCCTCTACTTTGCAATTTAATAATGTAATCTAATGCAGCTTTGTAGTCTATTTCATCGCAAACCGATGCTAAAAGTCTCCCAGAACCGTGAGTTTTTTGAGGATTTGCATCTAACCAAATTAAAAATTCATCAAGATTTAATATTTGATTTTCTTCACTAATTTGAGCTTTAAATGGAACAAACAATTCCGCATCTGTATTTTCTCCTCTTACTCTTCCGTGAGCTTGTGGTGTTACATATCTCCCAAAGTCAAAATACCTTGCATTCCCTGTTTTATTATCAATAAGCACAAGCGCCGCATGACCTGCTTTAATATAATCGCGTGTACCCAACCCCACTAAAGGAAGTACTTTACATATAAACTCTGTACTCATTTGCACATAAGTATCTGGAAACGCTAAAACTATTATCTTACCTGTATTTCTCAAAATGTTTTTATTGTTAGTGCACCCGTTTCTAATTTCTCATAACGAAATGTAACCGTTTGTTCCATTTTTGAAATCTGTGTTATACTTTTGGTTTTTACGAATCCGCGATCCATAATTAACGCATTAGCACCATATTGATTCCCTGCAGTTTTATGAAAATCTAATATTTCAGAAGTAGAAGGTTTTAGTGAATTAAATAAAAACTCAGAAAACCACTGTTTTCTTAACTCTTTAGCTTCATTTGTATATAATAAAGAGGAAGACCAAATTTGTGGCGCCCAAGGTTTTTCTTCAAAATAAACATTACATCCATCCCAAACCAATTCATAAATAGCAGCATTCGATTCCCAATCAATCAAGACAATTGTAAATTGCTCTATGCCATTAAAATCAAAAGTTGCAATAGTTTCTTTAAAATTTTCAGCAGACAATAATTGCGTTACCACAACACCTCTACTTAATCGATAAGATTCCTCTCTTGTATGTGCCGTAAAACCTCCATTGAGTAAACAAATAAGTCGTTTTTTTTCTGAAACACCAATCCACGTTCCACCAGCTGCTGCATCTTTTGGAAATAATAGATTTACACCATCAACTGCATATTTTTCAGGAGCAATTGTATCTCGCAAAGGAGCTTCATCCCTATTTGAAGTAAGAATAAATCCATCTAATGATTTAGGAATAAAAGTTAGTGTGCACATATTAAATTTATTTGTCTCTACAACTCTGTTAAACTTACGGTATCATTATACACTCGGTTTTCAAAACTAGGAATTAATTTAAGATATTGTAAATGTGCTCCATTTAAAAAATACATTCTGAAATATTAATACTTTACCAAATACGACGACACATTAGCCTATTTGTTTTCTTAAGATTATGTTATCCATTAAATTAAGCGTCACATATTTTGTAACTTCGCGCCACAATTAAAGTATTTAATCACGCTTTTTAGTTTATTACAAAGAGCCAAAAAATAAAACAACCCATGGGAAAAGGATTTTTTAGAGTACCTGTTGCTGTTAACGAACCAGTCAAAGACTACGCACCAGGATCTCCAGAACGTAAAGCCGTTTCAGAAACCTATAAAGAAATGTACAATAGCACTATTGATGTGCCATTATTTATTGACGGTAAGGACGTAAAAACAGGCGACACAGATACAATGTCACCTCCACACGATCATAAACATATATTAGGAACATACCACAGAGCTGAGAAAAAAAATATTGATGCTGCAATTGCTACAGCTTTAGAAGCTAGAAAAAAGTGGTCTAAAACACCTTGGGAACAGCGAGCAGCAATTTTTTTAAGAGCAGCTGAACTTATTGCGGGTCCATACCGTGCAAGAATTAACGCAGCAACAATGCTTGCTCAGTCAAAAACTATTTACCAAGCTGAAATTGATGCAGCATGTGAACTTATTGACTTTTTAAGATTTAATGTTCAATTTATGACGGAAATCTATAACGAACAACCTGCTTCAACTTCAGGCGCTTGGAATAGATTAGAATACCGCCCACTAGAAGGTTTTATTTACGCAATTACACCATTTAACTTTACAGCAATCGCAGCTAATTTACCTGCAAGTGCAGCATTAATGGGCAACGTTGTAGTATGGAAGCCAAGTGATAGCCAAGTATACTCAGCCAAAATTATTCTTGATATTTTTAAAGAAGCAGGTGTACCAGATGGTGTAATTAATATGGTAATGGGTGACCCTGTTATGATTACTGACACTGTACTTGCTAGCCCAGAATTTAGTGGTGTTCACTTTACAGGATCTACACACGTATTTAAAGATATCTGGAAAAAAATAGGTATGAATATTCACAATTACAAAACATACCCAAAAATTGTAGGTGAAACTGGTGGTAAAGATTTTATCGTTGCTCACAAAACAGCTAACCCATCACAAGTTGCTACGGCCATTGCTCGTGGTGCTTTTGAATTCCAAGGTCAAAAATGTAGTGCGGCTAGTCGTTGTTACATAAGCGAAAGCATTTGGAATGATGTAGAAGAAATTCTTGTTGATCAAGTAAACAGTTTTAAAATGGGATCTCCTGAAGATATGGGGAACTTTATTACAGCTGTAATTCACGAAGGATCATTTGACAAATTAGCTAAGTACATTAACCAAGCTAAAGAAGACAAAAATGCTGATATTATTGTAGGTGGATCTTACGACAAATCTAAAGGTTATTTTATTGACCCTACAGTTATTGTCACAAAAGACCCTAAATACACTACAATGCAAGAGGAACTTTTTGGACCTGTTGTAACTATTTATGTTTTTGAAGATGATAAATGGGAAGAAACATTAGATCTTGTTGACACTACTAGCGAATACGCCCTTACAGGAGCTGTATTAAGTGAAGATCGTTATGCACTAGAAACTGCTGTTAGAATGCTTGAAAATGCTGCAGGTAACTTCTATATTAACGACAAGCCTACAGGTGCTGTTGTTGGTCAACAACCATTTGGTGGTGCACGTTCAAGTGGAACAAATGACAAAGCAGGAAGCAAATTAAACTTACTACGTTGGGTTTCTCCAAGAATGGTGAAAGAAACATTTGTAACCCCTACAGATTATAAATATCCTTTCTTAGGATAATTCTGAAATATTCAATATTTAAGCCCTAAACTTCATTATTAGTTTAGGGCTTTTTTTAGGCAAACTGTTTAATGGAATAGCGCGAATACTAAATCATTTATATTTTGACGCTAAGCCATAAAAAAACCTCCATCGGTAAATCAATGGAGGCTTACTTCTAACTATTTAATATTATTCAAATAGTTTGTTCTCATTCACTTTAGCGTGTTGTGAGTTTAAAGCAGTATTATCTGCGTTTACAACCATAACAACAATCTCTAATGCTGCTACATCATAATCAGCTGGAATTTGAGCTGTTAATGTACGCTCATAAACCTCATAAGCTCCTGATCCAGAAATAGCATCACCTAACACGTTTGTTAAAGATTGACGCAAAACTTCATTGTGAACAAAATCTGGAATAGGGTTTCCTTTTTCAAAATATGGACTAGTAGGATCTTCATTTAAATAGTTAGTTTGTGGGTGCACTAAACCACTTTCAGTTAAATACACAACTAACTTATCACCTGCTCCTGCTCCATTAGCATAAATTACATCTACATTAACAGATAAAGTTTGACCTGTAATATTTGAATTTATTCCAATTGCCAAATCTGTAGGCTGCCCAGCAATAGAAGTTACATCTCCAGAAACATAAGGGCTTTCCCATTTAATAGTTCTGTTAATACGTGCTTGTGGAAATCCAAAAGCATCAAATTCATTTTTTAAGATATCTATCTCGTCAAAATCATATGGATCTGGATTACTGTTAGCTGTTTCGTGAATTGCAACTACTGAAATTAACGCATCCGTGTCTCTCAAAGCATCAATTGCGGCGGTTACCCTAGGGCAGAATCCACACCAAGATCCAGTATAATCTTCCACAACTATTTTTTGCTTAGGAACATATATAGAAAAATTTTGAGTCGCTGTTTGCAATGTAACTCCTGCATCTTCATATTCAGCATACGCAGTATAATCACCTTCCGCTCCACTAGAGAAAGTTGTATCTGTAATAGCCGCCCCATTAACAACTATTGTTGATGAGTCAGTTACATCTGCACCATTAGAATCAACTACTGAGAAAGTAATTGTTTGACCGTTCATAGCACGACTTGTACTTAATAATAATGAGCGATCATCATCACTAATTACATTTAAATTTAACGTATTACTTACTGTTCCGCTTAAATTACCTGAAACAGTTGCTGCACCTACTGTATCAAAAGTATATGTGTTGCCAGTAATTTGTGTTTCATTTACAGAAAACACACCTTCTGATGTATAATCTACACCATCACTTCCTATTAAAGTAAAAGTAACGAGTTGATTAATTGAAGTAATATTGTTTGAAGTATCACTTGTTAATACTAAACTTTCAACTCCACTTCCTCCGTTAAGAGGGACATTTTCTTCTTGTCTACTACAAGAAAATACTGCTAATGCAATAGCAAACATTAGCAAAACTTTAAGATTTCTTTTTTCTTTCATGACATTGGCATTTATTTTGTTAATACAATAATAGTAGTTTTTTAAAGGAATGTTCAACAACTCTAAAAAAAATTGACATATCAACTATTAAATTAACTATTTAAAAGAATTTTAACTAATATTGTTACACTAATAAAAAAAAATCAGAATGAAAAAAATTGTTTTGCTATTCAGTTTCCTTGCAACTATCAATGCAGTTGCACAAGAAGATCTTCCAAGTGTTGATTTAACCACTATCGATGGTTCATCAATTAACATCACCGAAGCTACAAAAAAAGACAACGTTGTTATTGTTTCACTATGGGCAACCTGGTGTGTACCTTGCTTAAAAGAACTTGACGCTATTAGTGACGTCTATGAAGATTGGCAAGACGAAACTAACGTTGAACTAATAGCAGTATCAGTTGACGACAGTCGTACTGTAAAAAGAGTAAAACCACTTATTAATGGAAAAGGTTGGGATTATGAAATTCTTCTTGACGAGAATAATGATTTCAAAAGAGCCTTAGGAGCTTCAACAGTACCATTAACATTATTGATAAAAGACAACAAAATAGTGTACAGACATTCAGGATATACACCTGGTTCTGAAAACGAATTATACGAAAAGGTAAAAGAGTACTCAAACTAATTAGTATACAAAACAATCATTTAATGGTTAATAGGGATCTCCTATTAACCATTCTCTGTTTTATATAAGTTTGTAATCATACCAAACTAATAGGATAATACAAGCAGTAGGCTCTTTAGGCTATTATGCAACAACTAAAAAACCAAAAAAAAATGAAAAAATTACTATTCTTATTTTCGATCATTTTAAGTACAGTCGTCTTTGCACAAGACACAGGAAGCTTCTACGGAGGTTTCGAATCTAACACACAATGGCTTTTAGATGACGAAGGCATTTTGTTTGACGCACCTTCAGATCAACTTAGATCTAACAACTATTTTCAACTAAACTATAACCTTGGAAAATTTACCGCTGGTATACAGTATGAAGCTTATTTACCTTCAGCTTTATTAGGGTATTCTCCAGTTTACGATAATCAAAATGGTATTGCACATTACTTCCTTAACTATAAGGATGAAAAACTTGATGTAACGGGTGGATACTTTTACGAACAGTTTGGAAGTGGTTTAATACTTCGTACTTGGGAAGATAGGCAATTAGGTGTAAACAACGCATTACGCGGTATTAGAGTTCGTTTCAATGCAACTGAAAACCTAGATTTAACCGGAATTTACGGACAACAACGAAACGGTTTTGAAGTAAGCGAAGGAACAGTACAAGGAGTAGATGCTAATTATAATTTAAGCAACGCGCTTAATTTAGAAACTGTAGATTTAAAAGTAGGCGCTAGTTACGTAGGTCGTTATCAAGATGTAAATGGAAATGATACTATTCCAGATGTTGTTTCTGCTTTTGGTGGTCGTTTAGATTTTGTAATTGGTAATGTTTATGGTGGGATTGAAGCAAATGCTAAATCTAAAGATGTTATTGCGAATGAAGGACAAATTTCAACTAACAAACTCTACGATGGTACCTCTATGCAAGTAAATGTTGGATATGCTCAAAAAGGTTTTGGTGTTAATGGTACTTTTAGAAGATTAGAAAACTGGAGCTTTTATTCAGATAGATTAGCTGAAGGAAATGTGTTTAACCAGCAGATACTTAATTATGTCCCTGCACTAACTAAACAACAAGATTACTTATTAACGAACATTTACGTATATAACTCACAACCCCGATTAATCATTGACAGTTTTGACCAAAGAGCTGGTGAAGTAGGAACGCAATTTGACTTATTTTATAGTTTCAAAAAAGATTCTTGGGCTGGAAAATACAAAACTAAAATCGCAGCTAACTTTTCATATTGGGCTGGACTTGATGCAGAATATAACGTAGAAAATGCTTTTTATGACGCTAAATTTGTAGGAAACGGTTCTAGACTTTTTAGAGACTTTAGTGTTGAAGTAAAAAACAAGTGGTCTAAGTCATTAAATACTGTTTTTACATTCCAAGATGTAATAATTGACAAAGGTGTATCTCAAGGAGGTCCTGTAGGAACACAAGGTGAAATACACGCTTACATTGCTGTTTTAGAGGCAACTTACAAATTTGGAGGAAACAAATCAGTTAGAGCAGTTGCTCAACATTTATTTGACAAAGATGGAGAAAAAAACATCACTGCTGAAGACGGATCTTTCATCGATGCTTCAAGAATTGATGGTAACTGGGCAGGTGGAGTTGTTGAATACAACTTTAACTCAAACTACTCATTATATGTTGCAGACTCATGGAATTATGGCGGACAAGGTGAAGAGCACTACTACAACATTGGTGGCTCATACACTAAAGGTAGGGTTCGTGCAGCTATGAATTATGGTCGC
The DNA here is from genome assembly GCF_008974325.1 of Patiriisocius marinus. GTDB lineage: Bacteria > Bacteroidota > Bacteroidia > Flavobacteriales > Flavobacteriaceae > Patiriisocius > Patiriisocius marinus. Next base: position 269,004 of record NZ_BKCG01000004.1, read on the forward strand.
CAACGAGGTGGACTTATTTGCGTAGGTGGTGTATGCCGTTTTGTACCAACAAATACAGGGGTAAGTGCTAACTTAGTGGTCTCTTTCTAGAACAAAAAAAAATCTCATTTAAAAAGTCGTCTATTAATTTAGGCGACTTTTTTTATGCTGAAATATTATAAAACTGACTATTGTAAAGTTCCATTAATAATTGAGACCCTTAAACCAAAGCTTTAGACACTAGTAAAACTAACCAATAGAAAAAAAACTATAAAATCACTTATCAAAATCTCACCTAATCATTGACTAAGAGGATTCAGCAACAAAGTTCAATATATTATATATGTAAAGGCAATTCTAAAGTATACGTATCAGCAACATATCCTTAAACAAAACAACTTAACCCTATATACTAATTAGACTTCGCTAAAATTAGATATTGAAAATTTCAGCTTAAAAACATTTGACTAACTATTAAAAAAAAAACTTCTACACTTCACTTTAACTAAAAAATTAGCAATAAAAAAGCCCAACACTTTCGCGTCAGGCTTTTTCTAAAATTGAGGAATAATCTATCTTTTAATAATTTTCGTAGTTTCAGAAATGTTATTGTTATTCTTTAACTGTACGATATAAGCTTGTGCAGCAAGATCACTCATATTGATACGTTGTAAACCTGCAGTAATCATTTCGTTTTTAACGATACGTCCTCTTAGGTCAAAAATTGTAACCTGCGTATCTTCAGAAACTCTTATTTCTAAATTATCTGAAACAATTGTTGAAGTTATATCAAAGTTTAAAGTAGCAACATCGTTAGTTCCTAATGCATCTGGGTCATACCTGTAAATGATAGTAAAATCATCAGTACCTAACTCAGTATTACCATCTGCAGTTGTTTGGAAAAAACGTAATTCATATTCAGTTACAACAGCAGGGTCAACAGTTGTACTACCGTGATACATGTGATTTCCTGGTCCAGAATCTCCATTTGCAGGAACTGTATTAGAACCATTATTAGGAAATTGTTGTCCTATAGTAACACCTGTATAGCAAAGACCAAAACAAATTTCAAAATCTGCTCCATCGTTTCCTGTTGCACTAACAAGTTCAGCTTTCATAAAAATATCACTACCAGTTGAATTGAACACACGGTATTCTAATGATGCTTCAGAAAAATCTAATGAGTTGGTAACATATACATCACCGTCATTATAAACAACACCATCATTGTCTTGAAAAGTAAATTGAGCATTAGCATTAAAAGCAAGAAGAGCAAATGCAATAAGTAAATAGTTAAATTTCATAGTATTTCTTTTTTATATTAAGATGGTAAATATAGTAAAAAAAACAGTTAAAAAATTAACAACAATTCATAATTGATATTACAGATAAAAACATCTTAGTTACTTAACAATAAAGCGTTTAACCTATTGTTTTACTAGGGTTTACAGATTATTTTATTATGCTATTTTCTGTTAATATTTTATTAATTTATTAACCTTTTTATTATATTCGTGAACTACTAATTTTAAATTTAAAAACTATGTCAAAGAAATTACCTCTTAGCATCGCACTCGCCTTTTTAGGCTTAGGAGCTTTTGCACAAACAATTGTAGGTACAACGCCAGAAAACAGAAATGTTGTTCTTGAGGAGTTTACAGGTATTAATTGTGTATTCTGTCCACAAGGTCACGCAATAGCACAACAATTAAAAGATGATAACCCAGGTGATGTATTTTTAGTAAATATTCACTCAGGTGGTTTTGCTGCACCAGGTGCTGGACAGCCAGACTTTAGAACACCTTGGGGAGCAGCAATCGATGGTCAAAGTGGACTTGCCGGATATCCAGCAGGAACTGTAAACCGTCAAAATTTCCCAGGACAAGAGCAAGGAGCTGCTGGAGCAACCGCTATTGGTCGTGGAGAATGGGTAAGTGCAGCAACTCAAGTTTTAGGTGAATCTTCATACGTTAATGTTGGGGTTGAAGCCGAATTAGACGTATCATCAGGTATAATGACAATTGACGTTGAAGCTTACTATACTGCAGATAGCCCAGAAGCTACTAACAAGTTTAACGTAGCTATTTTACAAAACAACACTACTGGACCGCAAACTGGAGGTAATATGGGAGATAACTATAATCACCAACACAGATTGATAGACCTTGCAACAGGTCAATGGGGTGAAGACATCACTAACACAACAGCTTCGTCTTTGTACTCTAATACATTCTCATACACTGTACCAGCAGATGTAAACGGAATACCAGTAGAATTAGGTGAATTAGAAGTTGTAGTATTTGTAACCGAAACTACACAATACCTAGTTAGTGGTAGCGGAACAACACCAACTATTACAGGACTTGACAATGCGAATGATGCTAATTTACGTACAGTTGCAGATTTACCTGACACTTGTTTAGGTATGGCATCACCTACTGTAAATGTTCAAAATCTTGGACAAAATGAAATTACATCTTTAGATATTACTTACGACGTTAACGATGGAACTCCAGAAGTTTACACTTGGACAGGAAGCTTAACATCTTTACAAAGCACTGATATCGAATTACCTGCTATTTCTTTTCCATCTGCAGCAACTTATACATTAAATGTATCAGTACCTAACGATGATGTAACGACTAACAACGAAGTGTCTGGTTCATTCAATGCCTCTCCAGAAACTGTTGGTACTATGAGATTAACTGTTATTACTGATGACTGGGCTGAAGAAGCTTCTTGGAGTTTTGTTGGTTCTGACGGTACAGTTTTAGAAACTGGTAGCTACACCGCTAATGCTGATGACCAAACTACATTTAATTATACGTTCAACTTTGGAGATGACTGTATTACTTTTAATATGGTTGATTCTTATGGTGACGGCCTTACAACTGGTGGAAATGGTGGAGTTGAATTAAAAGATGCTAATGGTGTTATTGTTTATGCATTGAACGCTGACTACGGTGCTGGTTTTTCTATTCAGTTTGATTCAGACGGTGTATTAGGACTAGGAGACAATGATTTAAGTGAAGTATCTATTTTCCCTAACCCAGCAAACACAGTTTTAAACATTTCTAACGCAGATAATGCTACTGTTGAAGTTTTTAATGTACTTGGACAAGTAATGATGATTCGTTCTAACATTTCAGTAAATGAAGCTTTAGATGTATCTAGTCTTGCAATTGGAACTTACCTAGTTAAAATTAACGATGGAGTTTCAGTATCTACTAAAAAGTTTGTTATCGCTAGATAATTTGATTTTTATACAACTAAAAATCCCCAACAGAAATGTTGGGGATTTTTTTGTTTTATTCTTTGTCAAATATTTGAAATAATATCAATAAGAAACACAATAATATTATTTATTAGCCCTATACTTTAAAGGTAAATGCACTACTGTTTTAGTTTCAAAGAAAGGCTCTTCAAAGTAAGTGGGTAACGGGTATATTGTAGCTTTTGGAAATGGAGCCAGTTCTTCAGTAAGATCACCCCCCTTTAAATATAGAATTCCATTTGGCAATTCGTGATTATTTTTTTTAGCAATTCGCCCTTTAACCCAACGATTAAACGTTTCCATTTGTGCTACCGCCCTACTCACTATAAAATCATATTGATCATCAATGGTTTCTGCTCTAGCATTGGTAACCTTCACATTAGTCAAACCTAAACCGTCTCTAACTTCTTCAACTACTTTTATTTTTTTCCCTATACTATCCACTAAATGAAATTGAGTTTCAGGAAACAAAATTGCAAGTGGAATTCCAGGAAAACCACCTCCAGTGCCTACATCAAGTATTGATGATCCAGGATTAAAAGCTTGTACTTTAGCAATCCCTAATGAGTGAAGGACATGTCTTGTATAAATTTCATCAATATCTTTTCGAGACACGACGTTTATTTTAAGATTCCAATCCTTGTATAATTCAGCCAAAAGTTCAAACTGCGAACGCTGAGAATCAGTTAAGTCGGGAAAATATTTAAGTATTTCTTGCATTATATAGAGTATAGAGCAAAAATACAGTTTCTTTCATAACTTTATTAATTTGCGATATGCATTTAGACAATAGATGCGTATTTTTACGTTTCTTAAAAAAGAAACATTTTGTTTCACAAATATTAGTACCATGGATCAAACCCAAATAAAATTTTCCAGAGTAGATTCTGCTAAGTTTTTCAGAACATTAAACAAGCGAGTAAACTCATATTTCAAGGATAATCAAATAAAAAGAACCGGAAACTGGAAGCTACATTTAAAAACCGTAGTAATGTTTTCCATCTATCTTACCCCTTATTTTCTTTTACTTACATTAAATTTCCCTACTTGGGCTCAATTACTTTTAACTATTGTAATGGGTATTGGTATGGCAGGAATAGGAATGAATGTGATGCACGATGCAAATCACGGATCATACTCTTCTAAAAAATGGATTAATAAAATAATGGGAAGCAGTATTTATATTCTTGCCGGTAACGTTTATAATTGGCAAGTACAACATAATGTACTGCACCATACATACACTAACATTCACGGTCACGACGAAGACCTTGAGGCTGGAAGGGTATTACGTTTCTCTAAACATGCTAAATGGCACAAACTTCATAAGTTTCAACACTACTACAGCATATTCCTTTACGGATTATTAACTTTTAACTGGGCAATTACTACAGATTTTAAGCAAACCAGAAACTACTTAAAGCGTAAATTATCTTTTGGAAAATTCCCTAAACCTTCAGTTCAATGGAGTATTTTGGTTATTACTAAAATCATCTACTTTAGTATTTGGCTTGTTATACCAATTTTATTTTTTGACATTGCATGGTGGAAAATACTAATTGGCTTTTTTATTATGCATTATGTTGCTGGATTAATATTAAGTGTCATTTTCCAATTAGCACACGTTGTTGAAGAAGCTAACATGCCATTACCTGACGAATCTGGAAATATGAAAAACACTTGGGCTATTCATCAATTGTTTACAACCGTAAATTTTGGAACAACAAATAAAGTTATGAATTGGTTTACAGGTGGTTTAAATCACCAAGTTGAACACCATATTTTTCCAAATATTAGTCACGTGCATTACACTAAAATTTCAAAAATCGTTCGTGAAACTGCGCTAGAGTTTAATTTACCTTACAACGAATATAAGACAACAAGAAAAGCACTTATTGCACATTTTAAACATTTAAAGGAAATGGGAATGAATCCCGCTCTTACCGCTTAATAATATGAACGACCAACTTTCTAACCGAATTAACAAAATGGCTACCAGCGCAACACTTGCAATGGCAGCTAAAGCTAGAGAGCTTAGAGCATCTGGCAAAAACATAATTGGCCTTAGCTTAGGAGAACCAGATTTTACGGTTCCAGATTTTATAAAGCAGGCAGCTATTGAAGCTATTGAACAAGATTATCACTCTTACACACCTGTTGATGGATATGTCGAATTAAAAGACGCAATCATCACTAAATTCAAAAGAGACAATAATTTAAAATATGGACACTCACAAATTGTAGTTTCAACTGGAGCAAAACAGTCTTTATACAATTTAGCAATGATATTACTTAATGAAGGTGATGAGGTTTTACTACCCGCTCCTTACTGGGTAAGTTATGCTGATATTAGCAAAGTAGCTGGTGGTGTTCCAATTCAAATCAAAACGTCGATAGACAATGATTTTAAAGTAACACCTCAAGCATTAAGAGCTGCTATTACTCCAAAAACTAAAATGATGATTTACAGTAGTCCCTGTAACCCATCAGGATCAGTTTATAGTAAAGCAGAGCTGAGAGCTCTTGCTGATGTTCTTGTTGAATTTCCTAACATTATCGTAATAAGCGATGAAATATACGAACATATCAACTTTACAGAAGCTCATATTTCTATGGCTAGCTTTGAAGATATGTACGAACGCACCGTAACGGTTAACGGAGTTTCTAAAGCATTCTCTATGACTGGATGGCGAATAGGATACATAGGAGGACCTGAATGGATTGCACGTGCTTGTAATAAAATACAAGGACAAGTTACAAGTGGCGCTAATTGTATTGCACAAAGAGCTACCATTGCAGCATTAGAAAACCCACCAAGTAGAATTCAATACATGGTCGATGCTTTTAAAGAACGTCGCTCACTTATTTTAGACTTATTAAACAATATCCCAGGTTTTAAAACAAACGAACCGGAAGGGGCATTTTATGTTTTTCCAGATATTTCAGAATTCTTCGGAAAGGTTCTAAAAGGAACAACCATTAATAATGCAACAGATTTTTCACTGTTCTTACTAGAAGAAGCTCAAGTAGCCACTGTAACAGGTGAAGCATTTGGAGACCCTAATTGTATTAGAATCTCTTATGCAGCTTCTGAAGAGGATATTGTTGCTGCTTTAAAAGCTATTAAAGCAGCTGTTTCATAGCTCTACAAAATTCAATAAAACTATATAAAAAGCCTCGTCAAAATTTTGACGAGGCTTTTTTGTATGCTAAGAAATGGGGAGATTACTTAACAACTAAACTCTTATTTATTGTTCCAGATTCAGTTTTAATGCTAACTATATAACTTCCCGTAGATAAATCTGTAGACATCGTAAAACTACGCTGTAAGAATGAATTTGAATACACCACATTACCTAATACATTATAAATTATTACTTGTGCTTGACTTGTATTTTCTGAAAGTGTAACATTAATTTCATCACCAGAACTTGGATTTGGATATATTGTAAAATCTGTTGTAACGATGTCATCTAAACCTAAAGAGCATTGCATAGGAGTTGGACTAATCCCTACTTGAGCAAACGAATTTTCAAAATCTACCACACTACTAATTGGCCAAATATCATTTATCAATAATGTATTATCTGGCCCTATTAAAAAATATGTTGGGTAAGCAACAACATCAAATGCACCATCGGGAGCAGCCCCACCACCCTCAATAGTACTAACAGCAGGACTATGCTCAAAGGATCCTCCAAATTGATTTTCAAAATCAATAACTTCAGCATCATTATCTCCCGTTCCATTTATAGAAATCATAAATAACTCACCTTGATTACACCCATATTTATCATAGAATTCATTCCAATATTGAGCAGTAGCCTGACACGGTGGACAATCAACAAAAAACATGTCAATATAAACATATTGACCATTTGCCGTTATGTCATATAAATTGTGAACATTTCCTTCAGTATCTGTAACCGTAAAATCATCTACAACCTCTCCTACTGCAAATCCTTGTACTTGTGCTAATAAACCTGTGCTAATAACTAATGCTATTAACGATAAAATAATTTTTTTCATAATAAGTTTTTAAGTTAACAGTTTGTTAAATGTAGCACATAAAACACTACATAACAACAAAATAAGATTATATTGATTTTTAACTTTTAAACAAATTAACAAAACACCCTGTTAAGCTTATCTCTCAAAGCTACCCCATTAAGCATCTAGGAAATGAAAAAAAGTCAATTTTATTGATAGCTTTGCATTAACAATAATCTAAAAGCAACATAATGGCTAAAATACTTCTATTGGGATCTGGAGAACTTGGAAAAGAATTTGTAATTGCAGCGCAACGTCTTGGACAATATGTAATTGCAGTTGACAGCTATGCAAATGCTCCCGCTATGCAAGTTGCTCACGAATTTGAAGTTATTGATATGCTAAATGGAGCTGCTCTAGATAGTATTGTAGCAAAACACAAACCAGATTATATAGTTCCAGAGATAGAAGCCATTAGAACTGAAAAACTATACGATTACGAAAAACAAGGGATCACAGTAGTACCTTCAGCAAAAGCAACTAATTATACAATGAATAGAAAAGCTATTCGGGATCTTGCGGCTAAGGATTTAGGTTTGAAAACAGCGAATTATCGCTATGCAAACTCTGCTCAATCACTACACAACGCTGTTTCACAAATAGGAATGCCTTGCGTTGTAAAACCATTAATGTCCTCTAGTGGAAAAGGACAAAGTACCATCAAAACAGAAGCTGACATCAATAAAGCTTGGGAATATTCTCAAGAAGGATCACGTGGTGATGTAGCCGAAGTTATCGTAGAAGCTTTTGTAAATTTTGATTACGAAATAACCCTACTCACACTAACACAAAACGATGGTAACACCCTTTACTGCGCACCAATAGGCCATAGACAAGAGAGAGGTGACTACCAAGAAAGTTGGCAACCTGCCACTATGGATCAAAACCATCTTGAAACCGCTCAAGAAATGGCAAAAAAAGTTACAAATGCCTTAGGCGGTAACGGCATTTGGGGTGTTGAATTTTTTATCGCTCCAGACGGTGTTTATTTCTCTGAACTTTCCCCACGCCCACACGACACTGGAATGGTTACACTTGCTGGAACCCAAAATTTCAATGAATTTGAACTTCACCTTCGTGCAATTATTGGATTGCCAATTCCAGAAATAACGTTAGAACGAATGGGAGCAAGTGCTGTTATTCTTGCAAGTGAATTTTCTGAAAACCCTACTTTTAGCGGAACAGAAAACGTAGCTCCTCTTGCAAAAACAGATTTTAGAATTTTTGGAAAACCCACCTCTAGACCATACCGTAGGATGGGTGTTGTTGTAACTCACGATTCTTTAAGCGGAAATATTCAAGACGTTACTAATCGTGCTAAAAATGCAGCTAAACTAATTAGCGTACATAAGTAAATAACTGTTATTCAAAATTTTAAAGTAACTTTAAACCGTTAATATTTCGGAATGAATACCTATGCTCGCTTTTTAATTATTACAATCTGCTTAATAGGCAGCCAATGGAATACTAGCGCGCAAGAAACAGAGCAGCGGTTTTCCTTGTACTTTGAAAATGATAAAGATGCACTTACTTTAGACCATTTAAAAGTAATTGATAGCATCAAAGGATCTCACAATAAAGGAGACTTAGATGTTCATATTAAAGGATACACAAACAATGTGGGCGATTCAGATTATAATTTAAAGTTATCAAAACGTCGTGCTGCAAATGTCACTAAGATGCTTCGAGAATTTACCATTATTTCCTCACAAGGCTATGGTGAAATTGCCAGCGAGGCTGTTAAAAACAGACGTGTAGATATTTTAGTTCACCACAAAGACGAACACGTTTATGAACCTAACGAAGTTGTTATTCCACCTATTTCAGAAACACCAAAAATAGCTCCAATTGCAATAAAAAGCGACCTTAAAAAAGGAGACAGAATTACAATTGACGGAGTTATGTTTTATAAAGATAGAGATGTCATTCTTGAAGAAAGTATTCCTGTTTTAAACAACCTTCTTCATTTTCTTGAAGAAAACCCTGATGTGAAATTTAAGCTAATAGGCCACATTTGTTGTGGTGACACATCAAATCCCGGAAGAGATTTAATTAATCTACGCACTAAAAAACGCAACTTGAGTGAAGCTCGAGCAAAATCGGTTTACAATTACTTACGTAAAAATGGTATCGATGGTAAAAGAATGCGTTATATAGGTATGGCCTTCATCCAACCCCTTGGAGGAACTGATGAAGATGATAGACGTGTTGAAATTGAAATCACAGCCGTTAATTAAATTGTTTTATCATTTTATCGGTTTCTCCAAAAGAACGGTGTAAAAAGTATAAGAACCGTAAAAAGCTCTAACCTACCTATAAGCATTAAAAATGATGCCCACCACTTTGCTGGCGTAGATAACACTCCGTAACTATTTACAGGTCCTAAATCACCTAATGCTGGACCAACATTCCCTAGAGTAGATGCAGCTCCACCTAATGCAGTTGCAAAATCCAGTCCAAGCAATGAAAACACCAACACACCAACAATAAAGGATAACATATATAATATAAAGAATCCAAGTATATTAAATACAATAGGTTGTTGTACTGCTCTATTATTGTAACGAACTGGTAAAATAGCGTGTGGATGAAGCGTTCTTTTAAACTCTAAAACTCCATTTTTTATCATTATTAAGTGCCGCACTATTTTAATACCCCCAGAGGTAGATCCTGAAGAACCACCTAAGAACATTAATCCAAAAAAGATTATGACTAAAATTGGTGTCCATATTGCGTAATCTGCAGAAACAAACCCCGTAGTTGTAACAATACTTAACACTTGAAAAAGTCCATGGCGAATACTTGCTTCAGCTTTTCCTAATACCATAGGATGATCAATACTACTTAAACCAAAATCTACATTAAAGTAAATTAAAAACGCCATAATTATTGTTATCCCAATCACTAATAAGGAATAAGATCTAAACTCTTCATCTTTAAAAATTTTAGAAAATTTCCGCTTAAATGCAAAATAGCTTAGTACAAAATTTGCACCCGCTAAATACATAAAGAAAATAATTATATATTGTATTAATGGGGTATCGTTCCAATATGCTACACTAGCATTTTTAGTTGAAAATCCTCCCGTACTTAAAGTACTTAACGAATGATTTATCGCATCGAAAAAGCTCATTCCAGCTACATACAAAAGCAATGTTTCAGCAGCTGTGTATCCTACATAAATAAGCCATAATCTTTTTGCAGTATCGGTAATTCTAGGATGCAATTTATCTCCACCTGGACCTGGAGCTTCGGCTGCAAAAAGCTGCATCCCTCCTATTCCTAAAAGCGGTAAAATCGCTACCGCGAGAACAATAATACCCATTCCACCAATCCAATGAGTTGTACTTCTCCAAAATAGAACTCCGTTAGGAATACTTTCAATATCACTTAAAATGGTAGCACCGGTAGTTGAATAACCACTCATTGTTTCAAAAAAAGCATCTGTAAAATTGGGGATTGCACCTGTAAACAAATATGGAATTGTCCCTGCAAGCGACATAATTACCCACCCAAGAGATACTATGATGTACCCATCTCGTTTATGAATTTCTTTTTTATGTTTTCTTGTCAACAACATAGTTACAATACCCACAAAAAGTGTAACTCCGGCAGAGAGTAACATTTCCTTAAAAACTCCATCATTATAAGCAATGCTTATAATAGAAGCAATAAGCATAAATACCCCATTAACCGCTAAAAGCAGTCCCATAATGTGAACGACAATCTTAACATTTAATTTAGTAAGAATATTCATTAGATAAAGAGCTTTTCTACTTTACTAATTGATTGAGGCAGACAACAAACGACAATTCTATCACCTGTTTCGATTTTAAAATCTCCTAAAGCAATGATACCTATATCTTGTCTAATTACACCTCCTATTATTGCAGATCGAGGTAAATCGATATCCTTGATTTTTTTACCCGAAACCTTTGAACAGTCCTTGACAATAAACTCTAATAACTCAGCATTCATGTTGTTGAGTTTAGTCATTGCTACAACTTCTCCTTTTCGGATATACCTAAAAATATTATTTGCCGCTAAAAGCTTTTTATTGATTAGCGTATCAATACCAATCGAATGCGATAATTGAAAATAATCCATATTTTCAACAAGCGCTATTGCTTTTTGTACCCCCTTAGATTTAGCGACTAAACAAGACATGATGTTAGTTTCACTATTTCCGGTTACGGAAATAAAGGCATCCATACCTTGAATATCTTCTTCAAGCAATAAATCGACATTACGTCCATCACCATTAATTACTAAACAGCTAGGAATATCATCTGCAATTTCAAATGCTTTTTCTTTATCGTTTTCTATAAGTTTTACATTAAACTTATTCTTACACAAATCATTAGCAGTTTTGTATCCAATATTAGAACCACCTAAAATCATCACATTTTTAATTTCGTGACGCTCGCGACCTGTAAGTTTATAGATTTCATCAACACCCTCTTTTGTTGTTATAAAATAAACCTGGTCACCTTCTTTAAACTTGGTATCTCCACGAGGAATTAATGTGTATTGCGTACCAAAACGTTGCATTGCTATAGGCGCATACTTTAAATTTGGATAAATAGCAGCAACCTCTTTAACAGTTCTATCAACAAAACTATTTGTACGAGTTAAATGTAAACCTATCATAGTCAAGGCTCCATTTTCAAACTCGTAAGTATCATTGAATGCACTTTGGTTTAATAATAATTCAATTTCATTTGCAGCAAGTGACTCTGGAGAAATAAGTTCGTCTATCCCAAACTTCGTAAAACCTACTTCATCTTTTCGATCAATAAATTCAGTATTTGATATTCTCGCGATTGTTCTTTTAGCTCCAAGTTGCTTTGCGAGAACACAAACTGTGATGTTTGTAGTTTCAGAAGCTGTTACGGCAATGACTAAATCTGTAGCTGTAATATTACTATCCTCAAGTACTTTGATGGAAGTTGCATCTCCACGAACAACGCGAATATCAAGATGTGTATCTGCATATGACAACGAATCTCGATCAGTATCAATCAACGTAATGTCTTGAGATTCAAAAGACAACAGTTTAGCTAAATGGAATCCCACCTCGCCGGCACCAGCAATAATTATCTTCATTTGTATTTATTAATCGTACGCAAGCAGAATAAAACAGGGGACTTATTAAAACAATTATTCTTTACTCCTATTTCTTGCGCGTACACATAAGATTACAAAGGTATTGAATTTTTAAATCCTATGAGCCTGAGTGAACTGCTATATTATTTTATACTGAAATATTAATGATTCAACAAAATCAACCATAAAAAATTATACTCCTTTTAAATTCTACCATTTACATAAATGAACACATCAATAACGCTAAACTTTTGTCTTTAATTTCTGTATTTTTGCGGTTGATATGGCAGAAAACAAAAAGGTAACTCCTTACAAAGATTCAGAACTCAATAAAAAGCAACAAGTTGAACAAATGTTTGATAATATTTCTTCTAACTATGACGGCCTTAATCGTGTAATATCATTAGGTACCGACGTAAAGTGGCGAAAGAAAGTTCTTAAAATGGTTCAGGCAAAAAAACCTGAAAGCATTCTTGATATTGCTACAGGAACAGGTGACTTAGCGATATCATTTGCAATGCACACCGCTACTCCTAAAATTGTTGGCCTAGACATATCTAACGGAATGTTAGAAGTTGCGCGCAAAAAAGTAGCTAGCACTGAAATTGAGAAAAAGGTTTCTTTTATTCAAGGTGATAGTGAAAACTTACCATTTGAAGACAATAGCTTTGATGTTATTACAGTTTCATTTGGAATTAGAAACTTTGAAACTCTTGAAAAAGGATTATCTGAAATTAAAAGAGTACTTAAAAAAGGAGGGCTTTTTATTATTTTAGAAACATCAGTGCCAACTAAATTTCCTTTTAAGCAAGGCTACAACGTTTATAGTAAAAATATTTTACCATTAATTGGTAAAATATTTAGTAAAGACAAAGTTGCTTATAGCTATTTGTCGGAAAGCGCTTCTGTTTTTCCACATGGTGAAGCACTCAACAATATTTTAAAGAAAATTGGGTTTATTAAAGTGGATAACAAACCACAAACTTTTGGCGTTGCTACTATTTACTCAGCATCTAAATAAAGTTTAAAACAATTTTACTACAAATAGTGGTATAATAAAAAGTACGACTCGTTAAAACGAGCTTTTTATATGAAAAAATTAATCTTACTCTTAGCTTTTGGATTATTAGCACAAAGCATTCAAGCACAACTTTTTAGCAGAGAACGTTTATCTAATTTAGAAACATTTGACAACCGTTTTTTAACTTGGGGTTATTTTCTAGGTTTTAATAATTACGATTTTAAAATTGAATATAATGATGAGCGCGGTAGAGAACTTACCGATGTAATAGTAGAACCTTCAACAGGATTTAACGTAGGTCTAATAGGCGATATGCGTATTAACAACTACATAAATTTAAGACTCGAACCAGGACTTTATTTTACACAACGAAACCTTCGTTTCCCTGGATTTACTGAAGAACAAGATATACTAAGAGAAGTTAAATCTACATATATACACATTCCTCTTTTGGTTAAATTTTCAACTAAAAGACTTAATAACTGGAAACCATTTATAGTTGGTGGTGTTTCTACATCACTTAATTTATCAAGTAAAGAAAACAATCCAGAAGATAACGAAGAAGGCCAATTTAGAACTACCCGTTACACAAACTATTATGAACTAGGAGTTGGCATAGACTTCTATTTATACTTTTTTAAATTCACGCCATCGATTAGAGGAGTTTTTGCTATGAGTGATGAACTTGTCCCAGACGACAACCCTAATAGCCCTTATACAGGAAACTTAAACAGCATCAACTCAAGAGGAGTTTTTATCAACTTTACTTTCCAGTAGATCTTTTAAATTCGCTCAATAAAATTGCAGTAGCCGTTGCTACATTTAAACTTTCAGTAGCTTGACGAATTCCAAATTGTGGAATGGTAATGCGCGCTGTTACTTTACTTAAAATTTCGGCTGAAACACCATTAGCTTCATTTCCAAGGACAATTATTGCATTTTCTGGCAAGGCACTTTCATAAATTGAAGCTCCATCCATCATCCCCGCGTAAACAGGAAGATTAGCATTCTCTAAAAACTCATTTAAATCCACATAATGAATAGGAAGACGAGCAATTGATCCCATTGTTGCTTGCACAACCTTAGGATTGTAACAATCTACCGTATCCTTAGAACACACCAATTGCGTAACATCAAACCAATCGCACAATCTAATTATTGTCCCTAAATTCCCAGGATCTCGAACAGCATCAAGTACTACTGTGAGTCCTTTAGTTGCCAAAGGAGTAGTTTTTGGAATTTCAAAAAGTGCTAATGACGAGTTCGCTGTTGTTAGAAAACTAATTTTTTTAAGCTCTAATTCTGAAACTTTAAATACGTTGTTACTTTGTACTGTCTCATCATTAATAGTGAAAAGACTATGTAATTTTAAGCCTTCTTTTTCTAATTCAGCAATAACTTTAGGACCTTCAGCTGCAAAAAGTCCCGCTTTAGTACGGTACTTTTTTTGCTGTAATCCCGTTATAAGTTTTATTTGTCCTTTACTAATCAAATTGTAGTATTTTTACATTGTCATTACACCGTGACAAGAAATAAGATAAACACCCTTCTTGCAAACAAGCTTCACAAAAATATCACTAATTTTAGGAACGGCGCTGCTCATTGCTTCGTGTAATGCTGTCAAGAATGTTCCCGATGATAAGTTTCTTTTAACTGAAAACACAATTATTGTTGATGGCGAAGAAGAAACAGATGCTGGTGTACTCTCGCAAATAGTACAACGCCCTAACACGAAAGTTCCACTATTCGGAATACCGATGGGTCTTTACATTTACAATCTAGCAGATCAAAAAGCAGATAGCACATATTATAAATGGCTACACAAAAAACCTAAACGTGAGGAACGCTTAATTAACTTTATTTCTAAAAAACAAGTTGACGAATTAGGCAATAGCTATGTAGGCTTTAATGAATGGCTAAAAAAGAGTGGAGATGCCCCAGTTATAATAGACGAAGCCAAAACCAACAAATCACTTCAACGCATAAAATCATGGTATTCTAAAAAAGGATGGTTCAATACTGAAGGCTCTTCTAAAGTTACAGCGAACGAGAACAAAGAGAAACGCGCTTCGGTTGAATACAGAATAACAAAACACCAGCCTTATTTTGTAGATAGCATTCAGAAAAGTATTAGCTCTCCTGTTGTAGATTCAATTTTTAAGGCAACTAAAAATCAATCATTCTTAAAAGAAGGCAAGCAATACGCAGCAACTGATTTTGAAAATGAAAGAAACCGAATTAACATTCAACTTCGAAACTCTGGACTTTACTATTTTGACAGAGATTACATCAGTTTTGAAGCTGATACTGTGAAAACTAATCACAAAGCGAATATCACTTATATTATTCCTGACAGAAAAATTGAAGTGGGCGATACTGTTGAAACAAAACCATTCCAAGTACATAAAGTGAATGAGGTTAAAATAATAACTGACTACACGTTCGCTAATCAAGGGAGAAAATTTCAAGATTCCGTAAAATTTAAAGGCTACACTATATATAGTTATGGCAAAATGAGATATCGTCCTCGGGCAATTACTGATGCTGTAGCGATATCACCTAATAGAATTTTTAAAGATGTAGACCGAAATTTAACGTACAATCAAGTAAGTGATTTACGTATTTTTAAATACCCTAATATTTCTTATCAAGAAGATCCGAGGGACACCATAGGTAACGGTTTAATTAGCACAATTTTTCTAACACCTAGAAAAAAAGCAACTTTAGATGTAAGTTTTGACACGTACACATCAACAATTCAACAAGTAGGTGTTGGTTTTAGTGGCTCCCTCCTATTAAGAAATATTTTTAGAGGAGCTGAAATTCTACAAATTTCAGGAAGTGGTAGTGTTGGTTCATCAAAGGATGCTGGAGACAATGAAAGTTTCTTCAACACAACAGAAGTTGGTATCGATGCCAAGCTCTCTTTTCCAAGATTTTTATTCCCAATTAACACCACTAGATATATTCCTAAATACATGTCACCTAGAACCAATATCAGCACAGGTTTTAGCGCACAAAACAATATAGGTCTAGATCGTCAAAACTTAAGTTTTATATTTAATTACGAGTGGAAACCTAAAAAAATACGCACGAATAGTTTCGATTTATTTAATGTTCAATATGTACGTAACTTAAATACAAACAACTTTTTCAATGTCTACCAAAACTCATTTGATCAGGTTAATGACATTGCGCAAGATTTAGAAACTGCAGACACAGGATCTATAAATCCAGATTATTATTTTATTAATGATGATGGAGATCTGGAGCTTGAAATACCTACTGGTATTGATTCTTTTTTAAATGATTTTGACACAGATGGAACAAGTTTTAATACTAATAGTGATCAAGCAGACATTTTATCAAGTGTTATTGAAAGACAATTAAGACTTACAGAAGACAATCTTATTTTCGCTTCTAATTTTGTTTGGACTAGAGATACAAGAGAAAACATATTTGACAAAAGCTTTTCAAGATTTCGATGGAAAATTGAATCTGCAGGAAATTTACTTTCTAATATTGCTAGCATCGCAAGTTTAGAGCAAAACGACGATGACGAATATCGCACCTTTGGTGTTGTTTTCTCTCAATACGGAAAATTTGAAAGTGAATACATCAAACATTGGCAAATTTTTGGTGGAGATAATGTATTTGCAATTAGAGCATTTGGTGGTATTGCAATTCCTTATGGCAATAGCGAAAGCATTCCTTTTACACGAAGTTATTTTGCTGGTGGAGCAAATGACAATAGAGGTTGGCGCCCTTACGATCTTGGACCTGGTAGCAGCGGTAGTGTGTTCGACTTTAATGAAGCAAATTTTAAATTAGCTTTTAATGCTGAATATCGCTTTACTATTTTAGGCGCTTTCAAAGGAGCCCTTTTTGTAGATGCGGGAAACATTTGGAATGCACTAGACAATGTTACTGATGAAGCTTCTAGATTTAGCGGACTTAGCGATTTAAACGAATTAGCCGTAGCAAGTGGACTTGGATTACGATATGATTTTGGCTTTTTTGTTTTCCGTTTAGACACAGGATTTAAAACTCACAACCCAGCATTGACTGAAGGCAGTCGATGGTTTAAAGAATATAATTTTAGTAATGCAGTATACAACATTGGGATTAACTACCCTTTTTAAATATCTAGAAAAAAGCATTAACGATTCATTTTCATCAAAAAATGAAAACGTAATCATTAACGTTTCTGCTTCGTCTAAAATCATTATTTTTGCAGCTTAATTAAACACCAACTATGAGTCACAATATAAAATCTGGCGTAGCCACTGGAAAAGAAATTCAAGCCATACACGCGTATGCGAAGGAAAAAGGATTTGCAATGCCAGCTGTTAACGTAACAAGCACAAGCACTGTAAATGCAGTAATTGAAACAGCGGCAGAGTTAAATGCTCCTGTAAACATTCAATTTTCTAATGGTGGGTGTACATTTTTTGCAGGTAAAGGTCTTTCAAATGAAAACCAGAAAGCAGCAATTGCAGGTGGTATTTCTGGTGCAATGCACGTTCATCAAATGGCTGAGCTTTATGGCGCAACAGTAGTACTACATACAGATCACTGTGCAAAAAAACTACTTCCTTGGATTGATGGTTTATTAGAAGCTGGCGAAAAGTTTTACAAAGAAAACGGTAAGCCACTTTACAGTTCTCACATGATTGACTTAAGTGAAGAACCTATTGAAGAAAATATTGAAATCTGCAAAACATACCTTGCTCGTATGAGTAAAATTGGCATGACACTAGAAATAGAATTAGGAATTACTGGTGGTGAAGAAGACGGTGTGGACAATACAGACGTTGATGTATCTAAACTATATACACAACCGGAAGAAGTAGCATACGCTTACGAAGAGCTAATGAAAGTGAGCGACCAGTTTACGATTGCAGCTGCCTTCGGAAATGTGCACGGTGTATACAAGCCAGGAAATGTAAAATTAACTCCTAAAATTTTAATGAACTCACAAGAATACGTTCAGAAAAAATTTAACACGGGTCACAACCCAGTTGATTTTGTTTTTCATGGAGGAAGTGGTTCTACTTTAGAAGAAATTAGAGAAGCTATAGGATACGGTGTTATTAAAATGAATATTGATACAGATTTACAATTCGCATTTACTGAAGGTGTTCGTGATTATGTAATTACCAATAAAGACTATTTAATGACACAAATAGGAAATCCTGATGGAGCTGAATTACCTAACAAAAAATATTACGACCCACGTAAGTGGCTTCGTGAAGGAGAATTAACATTTAAAACTCGTTTAAAAAGAGCCTTTGAGGATCTTAATAACGTAAATACATTATAATCAGAATTTCATGATAAAAAACATTGAAATTCAACTAAACGAAGAAGATATGGCTTGGTTTAAAAGAACAAAAAAAGGTATACAAACAGCTACAGAGGACAAAAAAGATGTCCCTAAAGGACTGTGGTACAAATCCCCAACAGGTAAAGTTGTTGACGCTGAAGAGTTAGAGCGTAACTATTACGTAAGTCCAGAAGACGGATATCATGTACGAATAGGAAGCAAGGAATATTTCGAAATATTATTTGACGACAATAAATTTAAAGAGTTAGATGCTAATTTAACATCTAAAGACCCTTTAAAATTTGTAGACAAAAAGAAATATACTGATCGCCTTGAAGCAGCACAAAAGAAAACTGGATTGAAAGATGCAGTTAGAACAGCCGTAGGAAAATCTATGGGTAACGATCTTGTTATTGCCTGTATGGATTTTAGTTTTATTGGTGGATCAATGGGATCTGTTGTAGGAGAAAAAATTGCTCGAGCAGCAGATTATGCACTAAAAAACAACACCCCATTTTTATTAATAAGTAAATCTGGTGGAGCCCGAATGATGGAAGCTGCACTTTCATTAATGCAATTAGCTAAAACAAGTGCAAAACTAGCACAATTAGCAGATGCAGGAATACCTTACATATCACTATGTACAGACCCTACAACAGGAGGAACAACAGCATCGTTTGCAATGTTAGGTGATATCAATATAAGTGAACCTGGAGCATTAATTGGTTTTGCAGGACCACGTGTTGTAAAAGATACAACGGGAAAAGATTTACCAGACGGTTTCCAGAGTGCTGAGTTTGTACTTGAACACGGTTTTCTAGATTTTATCTCACACCGTAAGGATATGAAACGTAAAATCAACCTATATTTAGACTTAGTTTTAAATCAACCATTACGTGAGAAAACAGCTTAAACAGCTAATATCTCTACAATACAAAACCCGTTAACTTGATTGTTAACGGGTTTATTTATACTACTTTTTTTTACTGAAATATTAATTTGATTATTCCCTGTGCAGCTATTTTATTCAATTTAGAATACTTCATAAAACAATTCTAGATGAGTATTTCAGAAATATCATTTTAAGTCATTGACTGACTTGCAATTAAAACAATACGTATTTTTAAATAAAACAATGTGATATTACTAAATTTTAGTATTTTTGCAGCCGAATTACGACACGCGTGATTCATACATAAAAATCATTTTAACAATATTAGCATGTATTTAGATTCAAAAGAAAAAGCAGAAATTTTCGCAAAGCACGGGAAATCTGCAACTGACACAGGTTCTGCAGAAGGACAGATCGCTTTATTCACTTACAGAATTGAGCACTTAACAGGTCACCTTAAAAGAAACCACAAAGATTACAACACAGAGCGTTCTCTAGTTATGCTAGTAGGTAAGCGTCGTTCATTATTAGATTACCTAATGAAGAAAGACATTATGCGTTACAGAGCTATTGTAGCTGAACTAGGATTACGTAAGTAATATATTTAAAGGAGCACTTAATAGTGCTCCTTTATTTTTACCTCGAATATTCAATTTCGAGACTTTTTTATATTAAATACCCTTCGCTAGGAGAATAAATCAACTATCGAAACGTTCATTAAAATAACATTTCCGAAGTACACCTTATTAGTGTTTTATATGGAAATTAGATATCTGAATTTTCAGATATAAAAATACTGAAAAGGCTACCCTTTAGTTTTTCATTGGTCAAACCACAACAACACAACAACACTTCAATTGAGACCCAATTGTTGACCAAATTAACATTTCCGCTTGCGGAAATATGAAAAACATTTTTTTATGATACCTAAAGTATTTAGAGAGGTCATTGACCTTGGTGACGGTAGAGAGATCTCTATTGAAACTGGAAAATTAGCAAAACAGGCACACGGTTCAGTCGTGGTTCAGTCTGGAAAATGTATGATGCTTTGTACAGTAGTTTCTAACTACGAACAAAAGGATCTAGATTTCTTACCATTAACGGTAGATTACCGTGAAAAATTTGCAGCAGCAGGACGTTACCCAGGTGGTTTCTTTAAAAGAGAAGCGCGCCCAAGTGATGGTGAAGTTTTAACTATGCGTTTAGTGGATCGTGTATTACGTCCATTATTCCCAAAAGATTACCATTCTGAAACTCAGGTGATGATCCAGTTAATGTCTCACGATGATGATGTTATGCCAGATGCTATGGCAGGACTTGCAGCTTCTGCAGCAATTCAATTATCAGATTTCCCATTTGAATGTGCTATCTCTGAAGCAAGAGTAGGACGTGTAAACGGTGAATTTGTAATTAACCCAACTAGAGCTCAATTAGAAGAGTCTGACATCGATATGATGATTGGAGCATCGGCTGATTCTGTGATGATGGTTGAAGGTGAAATGGATGAAATTTCTGAAGAAGAAATGGCAGATGCGATTAAATTTGCTCACGATCACATTAAAGTACAATGTGCTGCGCAACTTAGATTAGCAGAAGCTTTCGGAAAGAAAGAAACTCGTGAGTACCCACCTGAAAGAGAAGATGATGAGCTTAAAGAAAAAGTTCATGCAATGGCATACGACAAAGTGTATGCAATCGCTAAAGCTGGTTCATCTAAGCACGAGCGTAGTGCTGCTTTCAATGAAATAAAAGAAGACATAAAAGCTACTTTTAGCGAAGAAGAATTAGCTGATTATGGAGGTTTAGTATCTAAATACTACCGTAGCGCTGAAAAAGCTGCAATTAGAGATCTTACTTTAAATGAAGGACTTCGTCTTGATGGTCGTAAGACTGTTGATATTCGTCCAATCTGGTGTGAGACTGATTACCTACCATCTGTACATGGTTCTGCCATTTTTACACGTGGAGAAACTCAAGCTCTTGCAACAGTAACATTAGGAACATCTAGAGATTCTAATAAAATTGATATGCCTTCTTATGAAGGAGAAGAAAACTTCTACCTTCATTATAACTTCCCTCCTTTCTGTACTGGTGAAGCTAGACCTATTCGTGGAACATCTCGTAGAGAAGTTGGTCACGGTAACTTAGCTCAACGTGGGCTTAAAGGTATGGTACCTGCGGATTGCCCTTACACTGTACGTGTAGTTAGTGAAGTATTAGAATCTAATGGTTCATCTTCAATGGCAACTGTATGTGCTGGAACAATGGCAATGATGGATGCAGGTATCCAAATGACGAAACCAGTTTCTGGTATTGCAATGGGACTTATATCTGATGCTGATTCAGGAAAATATGCTGTATTATCTGATATCCTTGGTGATGAAGATCACTTAGGAGATATGGACTTTAAAGTAACTGGAACTGCAGATGGAATTACTGCTTGCCAGATGGATATTAAAGTAAAAGGATTAAGCTATGAAATTCTTGTTAGTGCATTAAAACAAGCAAGAGATGGTCGCTTACACATATTAGAAAAACTAACTGACACTATTGCAACTCCTAGAGCCGATGTAAAAGATTACGCTCCTAAAATGGTAAGTGTTCGCATCAAAAATGAATTTATTGGTGCATTAATTGGACCTGGTGGAAAAGTAATACAAGAGCTTCAAAAAGAAACTGGATGTACTATCGTTATTAACGAAGACCCTGTAACTGAAGAAGGTATTGTTGAAATTTTAGGAACAGGACAAGAAGGAATCGACGCTGTATTAGCGAAAATTGATTCTATTACGTTTAAACCTACAGTAGGTTCAGTTTACGAAGTAAAAGTTATCAAAATGCTAGATTTTGGTGCTGTTGTTGAATATACAGAAGCTCCTGGAAATGAAGTATTACTGCACGTATCTGAGTTAGCTTGGGAACGTACTGAAAACGTTACCGATGTTGTAAACATGGGCGATGTATTTGATGTAAAATACTTTGGTGTTGACAAACGTACTAGAAAAGAGAAAGTTTCTAGAAAAGCACTTTTACCTAAACCAGAAGGTTATGTAGCTCCTGCTCCTCGTGAGGACAGAGGTGATCGTAACAATCGCGGTAGAGATAATCGTGGACGTGATACTAGAAAAGACGATAGAAAGAAAGACTAATCTTTTTAACTATTAGATATAAAAATGCCCGCTAAAATAGCGGGCATTTTTTTTGATTTCAATTTTAACTTCACTAAGACACTTGTAATTTTTTAGTTAACGTTTTTCTGAAAAGATTCAACAATTGAAATTAATTCTCCAGGTTTAATTGGCTTTATTATATAATCTGAAATATCTGAAATTCTTTTAGCTCTTTCTATATCTCTTGAATCTACTGAAGAAGAAACCATATAAATTAAAATACTTTTGCCGACTCTAGGTTTTATTTTAACATATTCTTCCATGAATTGAAAACCATCCATTATAGGCATATTAATGTCTAACAAAATAATGTCTGGTAAAGTCTCATTAGTTTCAATATTCCTTATTAAGAAATCCAATGCTTCTTCTCCATCTGAAAAAACCATAATATTCTTGGCCAAATCATACAACTTTATTGTTTTAGTAATAGTGTATTGATAGATTAAATCATCATCTATGACACAAATATTATAAAAATTTTTCATTTTTTTAGTTATTAAAAATTACAGTAAATTTTGAACCTTTACCTAATTCACTTTTAGCAAAAATTGTTCCTCCCATAGTCTCTACTTGTATTTTAGTAAGATACAACCCAACACCTTTTGCCTCTGGGTGTCTATGAAACGTTTTATTTAAACCAAAAAGCTTATGACCATGTTTATTTAAATCAATCCCTAAGCCATTATCACTTATAGTTAACCAAACTTTTCCTTTTACGAGTTTAGATTCTATATGTATTTTAGGATGTCGAATTGGGTCTTTATATTTAATTGCATTCGTTACTAAATTAAGAAAAATACTTTCCAAATATGTTTTATGATACTCAATAATTGGTATTTCTGAAAAATCACTTGTAATCATCGTATTAGTATCTTGTATTTGTTGTGATATTAAAACCTTTGTCTTAACTAATACATCATTAAAACTTATTTTTTCAAGCACTTTTATGTTTTCTTTTTTAGTCTTAATCGCCTCTATCAATACATTCAAAGTTGATGTAAGATGACTAATTACAATTTCAAATTTTTCAAAAACTTCTTCTCTTTCTTCTTCGGTTTCACAGTGGTTATATATATGCAATAATGCATTTAAATTACTAACTGGAGAGCGTAGATTATGAGATGATATATGTGCAAAATCCTCAAGTTGTTTGTTTTGACCTGATAAATGTTTAGTTAATAATTTTAAATTTTCATTAGCCTGAATAATTTTAAGCTCTGCATTTTTTTGGACTGTTATATCCCTTATTGCTGCTGAAACCAACAATCCTTCTTCTGTTTGAAGTGGGCTTAAACTTATCTGAATCGGAATTTCTTTACCATCTCTATTAATTCCAAATAATTCTTGTCCTTTTCCAACACCCATTGACCTAATTTTTGGATTAGAAAAGAAATCAGATCGATTTTGAGAATGATTATTAGAAAATCTAGTAGGTATCAATATTTCAACAGATTTATTAAAAATTTCATCTAATGTATACCCAAATAAATTTTCGGCTTGCTTATTTATTAATTGAATATTTCCAAGATCATTCACAATAACCATAGCATCTGGAGCAGATTCAAGAAGACCTCTAAACTTATTTTCAGCCATTCGTTGAGTCGTAACATCCTGACAAGTACCTATAACTTCAGTTACATTATTAGAATCATCAGTTACAACTTGAGCTAATAACTGTACAATTTTTACCGTACCGTCAGCTAATTGAATACGATGAACTAAATCAGTAAAAACTTTCTTTTCAACTGTATCGCGCATATGTTTTGCCACCTTGGCTTTATCATCGGGATGGGTGAATTCAAGATATGTTGCAAGTGTTGTTTTAGTATTCTCATCTAGCTGAAAAATACGATACAAATTAGTAGACCATTTAACTTCATCATTGACAATATCAGCTTGCCAATTACCCATCAAAGTTATTTTTTCAGCAAAATTTAATATATGATTTTTTCTAATCAGCTCATTCTCAGTAAATTTCTGGGCAGTAATATCTTGACAAGTACCTATCATTTCAACTGCATCTCCTTCACTATTTAAAATTATTTCTGCTAAAAGCTGTATTGTTTTTACTGTACCATCTTTCAAACTTATTTTATGTAATAAACTTTCAAATGAATTTATTTTCAATGATTTTTCTATATGCTTTGTTACAAGTTCTTTATCATCTTGATGAACAAATGAAAAATAGTCATCAAAATTCACTTCTAAAGAACTATCAATACCAAATATGCGATATAAGTTAGCAGACCATTTGACATCATTTGTCATTAGATTCCACTGCCAATTACCCATCATGGTGATTTCCTCTGCAAAACTTAATAATTGATTTTTACGCAGCAGCTCATTTTCAGCTTTTTTTTGCTTTGTAATATCACGTATAGCTACAGACACCAACAAACCCTCTTCAGTCTGTAGAGGACTTAAGCTAATATGGACTGGAATCTCTTCCCCTATTTTATTAATTGTATAAAGGTCTTTTTCCAATAAATCCAAAACCTTAGCCTTTGGATTACCAAAAGATTCCGTTAAGTAGATTTCATAATTTTCCATAAATCTGTTAGGAATTAAAATTTCCACAGATTCGTTTACCAGTTCAAATGCTGGGTAACCAAATAAATATTCAGCTTGTTTATTTACGAGTTGGATTATTCCTTTGTCATTTACAATAATCATAGCATCTGGAGCAGATTCAAGTAGGCCTCTAAATTTATTTTCAGCCATTCGTTGTTCAGTGATATCCTGACAAGAACCTATCATCTCCAAAACATCACCATCTTCATTTTTAACTACTACCGCTAAAAGTTGGATAATCTTTATAGTTCCACTTTTTAAAATGATACGATGAATTACACTATTAAACAATTCACCTTCTATAGATTCTTTTATTTGATCAGATACTTCTTCTCTGTCATCTGGATGCACAAAATCAAAATAAGTTTCGAATGTTATATCGGTATTTTCATCGATTTCAAATATTTTACAAAGGTTAGTTGACCAATACAAATCATTGGTAATTAAATCCCATTGCCAGTTACCCATTTTGGTGATTTTTTCAGCAAAATTTAATAATTGATTTTTTCTAATCAATTCTTTTTCCGCTTCTTTTTGAATGGTGATATCTCGTATTGCCGTTGAAACTAAAATCCCTTCATCTGTTTCAAGTGGACTTAAACTTAATTGCACGTGAATTTCTCTGCCATCTTTAGTGATCCCAAAAGAATCCTTATTTACACCAATTGATTTAATTTTTGGGTTTCCAAAATACTTAGCCTGATATTTATCAAAGTAATATGCTATTCGTTTTGGGAATAATATCCCAGCAGACTGTCCAATCAATTCTGACGAAGTGTAACCAAATAAAATTTCGGCTTGTTTATTTGCTATTTGAATTAATCCATCCTCATCTACAATAATCATAGCATCTGGTGCAGACTCTAACAAACCTCTAAATTTATTTTCGGACATCCATTGCTCTGTGATATCTTGACAAGTACCAATCATTTCAACTACCTCACCTTTTTCATTGGTAGTAATTTCTCCTAAAATCTGAATTGTTTTAGTTTTTCCGTTAGTAGAAATTTTATGCACAAAACTCTTCAGCCCCCTTCCTTTAATAGCATCATCGAACCTTTCAGCAACAAAATCTTTATCATCAGGATGTACATATTTGAAATAGGTGTCAAATTGTATATCAATTACATTCTTGTCGAGTTCAAAAACGTTATACAAATTATCTGACCACCTTACCCTATCTGCAATTACATCCCATTTCCAGTGCCCTGTTTTTGTAATAACTTCAGAAAAATTTAATAGTTGATTTTTCTTTAATAGTTCTTCTTTAGCTTTTTTCCTTTCTGTAATGTCAAATGCAATACCGAGAAATCCTACTTTCTCACCGGCACTATTTTTAATTGCATTTAAGGTTAATTGCACAGGAAATACAGAACCATCCTTTCGTTTAAAAGTCCATTCGCGAGTGTCGTATAAATTTCTTTTAGCTAGTTCTAAGTAAGGATCATAACCTTCGGGATCTGCCCCATACGTTTCGGCTATATCAATTCTAAAATTATCTAGCTCCTCTTTAATATGAAACATTTCAGGTTCATTTAAACCAACCATTTCAGAAGCGGAATACCCTAACAATAACTCAGCACCGTGATTAAAGTGATTAATTATTCCATTAACATCTGTTGAAATAATGGCAATAGGCCCTGAATTTAAGATTGCTTTTAATTCTAAATTTACTTTACTCAAAGCTCTTTTTGAAAGCTCTTGATTATTTTTTGAAATTGAAAGTTCTTCCTCAACTGCAGATATATCAGTATTTCTATTAAATAACTGTTTAAAACTTGGTGCAATTATAAATATATATTGCCCTATTATTATTAAGAAAGCTGCTAATGCAAGTAGATTGATATAGTTAGCTAAATCTTCTAGGTTTTGATCTAATTTTTTTTGATACGCTAGGACTAATAAATCCATATTAGACAAATACGATGATTCTGCTTTAGCAATAACCGCTACATTATCCTTTATATTAATAGTATCTGGCTTATTGATTATGTTCCAAGAAGATTGAACAATTTTATTTAGATAAATCTGACTAACACCTAATAAAGAATCTACAACAACCGAATTATCTTTATTATTCTCAACCAAGTATTTATGCGAGTTTTCAAACTCTTCTACTATTATTTTTAATGATGTAATAGAGTTTAATTTAGAAGTTTCATTCTCACTATTATTAATTGAGAAAACAACTTTACTAATGCTTTGACTAAGCATACGCTGTTTTCCAGATAAGTTAATTAAGTAAGAGTCCTCAGTTTGGCAATTAACACTATGGCGCACCACAAGCAACACCGTAATTATAAGTATCACGGCAGTTATAACAAAAGGGAAGTACCTATTTTTGATAGATTTGGCTGAATTATTCATTACAAAACCTATTAAATAGTTTTAAAAAAAATGCAGCTAATATCTATTGAAAATAAATGTGGTGGGGAATAGTAGCTATATAGCATATAAATCGTTTTACAACTCACTAGGCCAAAGTGGTTTTATATATAAAAGAATATAAAGATTTTAAATGAATTTATAAGAAAGTATAAGTAGAATAGGCTATTTCTATTACAACTTGGGGGAACTCCAATAGTATTCAATTATTTACTCTAACAATATAATCATTTTTTTTATGATTGAATTTTCAAAAATAAAAAGAACAAAATAAATTTTATAAAAATAAGTAGAACACCTTACTTTTTACCTTTGGAGAAGCATTGCTTTTATAGAGCTAAACAACTCGACATTACACTATCTTTGCGTTAACAAAACTTAGCAATGTCCTACAAACTACTATCATCTCCACTACAAGGCTTCACGGATTTCCGCTTTAGAAATGCACAACAAAAATTTTTTGGAGGAATAGATACCTACTATGCACCATACATTAGGTTTAATAAAAAAATGATTATTAAAGGATCGTATCAACGGGACTTAAATCCAGATGTAAATACCACACTTGAGGTAATCCCGCAAGTTATGACTGCAAATGCAGACGAGTTCATATTTGCTGCTAAATACATTAAATCTCTAGGCTATACGGAGCTTAACTGGAATCTGGGCTGTCCCTACCCTATGGTTACCAATAGTGGAATGGGATCAGGTTTAATATGTAATACTGAAAAAATAGACCACATCCTAGATCGCGCACATACCGAAACCGATGTAACCATTTCAATGAAAATGCGTTTGGGTTATGAAAGTCCTTCGGAAATATTAGAATCATTTCCCATTCTAGAAAAATACCCCCTTAAAAACGTAGCTATCCACGCACGATTGGGAAAACAACTTTACAAAGGAGGTGTTGATCTTGAAGCTTTCCAAAAATGTATTGACGTTGCTAAACATACACTCTACTACAATGGCGATATAACCACTGTTGAGCAGTTTAAAAATATGCGAGAACGTTTTCCGTCTGTTGAACATTTTATGATAGGTCGTGGCTTAATTTCGGATCCTTTTTTACCAAGTATGATTAAAGCAGATACCACTGAATATCCTGCTGACCGATGGGAAATTTTTAGAGAATTTCACGATACTATTTACAAGCAGTATGACGAAGCACTTTCAGGGCCAACCCCTATAAAAATGAAAATGCTTGGTTTTTGGGAATTTTTCTCACAATCTACCCACAACCCACAAAAAGTGTATAAGGCTATTAAAAAAGCTGGAAACCCATTTAAATACCGAAATGCTGTAGGCGAAATTATCGCGCTTCAAAAAGCAACTACTCGTCGATAAACTATTGTAGTTCTTATTAAGTAGTGACTTATTATAAGCATCTATTGGGGATTAATCTAAACACCTTTTTTTTACCTGAAACATTTAAATACTTTATCGATTTACAAATTTCAGTACAGAAGAATTAAGGTGAAGTTTTTATATAACGAGTTTAGGTTCAACAAATAGCTTCCCGCGCGTTATCATTGCTAAGTTTTCTTCAAAAAAACTCGTACGATCACAACCACCGTTGCACATTAAAAACCATCTTAGTTTTCGTCAACAAAAAATAAGTCAGGCAACTATATCATAAAAATTAGCGTCTTATTAAAAAAGAATCAACGACTGTTTATTCTAAAAAACTAAGAAACTCTAATTATGAAATTAACCAAATTATTCTATTCTATTATAACAGTAGTTTTATTGTCAAGCTGCGCAGGTTCAAAAATTGACAGCGTATTAAAACAAGGAAATGTACTTCAGGAAAACTTTAAAACCACTATTCCTTTTAACTATGTAAATGGATGGATTGTTTTAGAAGTAGAAATTCAAAACAACACTTACAATTTCATATTAGACACGGGTTCTTCTAATATAATAACAAAGGAATTTGCTAAAAAAATTAATAGTAAAGTACTTGGTGCTGAAACAATAAAAGATATCAATCACACAGAAAACTCCACCGAATACACCAAAATCAATAGTATTAAAATAGGAAATATTGATTTTCAAAATACCATCGCAGGTATTGTTGATCTAAATAAAATAACAGAAATAGCCTGTGTTAAAATTGATGGTTTTATTGGCTCTAACTTAATGAGAAAAGCCATTTGGGATTTCGATTTTCAAAATAAGTTAATCACAATTACAAATGACGAAACCAATTTAAATATCCCTTCAGAAACTATTGACTCTAAGCCATACATTGGTACTGCAGGTATTCCTGCTATTACTGTAAAAATCAATGGAAATAAAATTCTAAACAATACAGTAGATTTTGGGAATGGCGGAGTTAATCTATTGAGAGGAGATCATTTCAACAATCAAAAAGAGGAGCACTTAATAACCGAATATGTAAGAGGAACTGAAAAAGCTTTTGGTGGTTTTGGCCGAAGAGAAAGCAAGGTGTTTTATGATACAATGATTAATGAACTAAAAATTGGAGACCACACCATTAACCGTATTCATACAAGGGTAAAAAGTGGCGCTGGAAATAATTTAGGCTTAGATTTCTTTAAAAACTATAGAGTAATTTTAAACTGGAATAAGAAAAGAATTAGAATGATTGAAGTTAGTAAAGCAGGCAATGACACTTATAACTCGTATGGCTTTGCCCCTATTTACGAAGACGGAGGCCTTTACGTAAATACAATTATAGAAAAAACGAGTGCCTTTAAACTTCTAAAGCAAAACGACAAAATAGTAAGCATCAATAACACAAGCTATGCTAACATTACCGAAGCGCAATACTGCGATGTTTTCCGTAACGGTTATGATAACGAAACAGATGTATTGTCCATTACAATTTTAAGAGATGGAGAAGAACTTACCTTCGAGCTATTAAAAACGAAACTACTCTAAAACTCCAAGTAGCACTATTTCTATTATATAATAGAATATATTATTATAAATAATCACGCAACTTTTTTTAAAATGTTCAAGACTATAAAGAAATAACCCTAAAAAAGTTGCTGATCAAGTAAAAAGACTTTTTAAAATTGACTTAAACAACTTACCTTTAACGGTATGACATCGATAACACTATCCCCTTTTACACACAATTCAAAAAGCTGTATTGCTATTAAATTTCTATATAATTTTACTGCGAAAGAATACATAAAAAGAGGGCCTGACGTTAAATGGACTAAAACACATCGTTGTTTTTATATATACTATGATGAGTTGCGACTTGAAAAACTTAAAAGCTACTTAAACAATGGTGACTTTAAAATTATAAGCGAACAACCCAAAACTGTCGAAACTAGTAGAAGAGGTATTATTACCAATCAAAAACCTTTAAACGAAGAGAAAATTGAAGTCTATAAGCACTTTATTAAATTTTTGAAGGGAAAAAGATATAGTATAAGTACAGTTACTGCATATGGAAATTTTATACTAGACTTTTTAAGATTTACCAAAAGCAAACCTACAGATTCTTTAAATGAAAATGATGTACGTTTATATCTAGAATGGGCTGTAGGCACTTTAAATTATGCCGTTAGCACACATCGCCAAATGGTAAGTGCACTGAGACATTTTGCACATTTTTATCCTGCCTGCTCTATAAATGCAGAAGCCATTTATATGCCTTCAAAAGACAAAAAATTACCCGTAGTATTGAGTATAGAAGAAATTATAAGTCTACTACAAGTAACTAAAAATTTAAAACATAGGGCTGCAATTGCTATGCTATATGCTTCGGGATTAAGAATTGGCGAATTAATAGCTTTAGAACTATCTGATTTCGATTTTCAACGTAGGCAATTACACATTAGAAATGGAAAGGGCAGAAAAGATAGATACGCAACAATTGCAGAAAATTTATACCCACTTCTAAAAAACTATAATTCAACCTTTAAACCCAAAAAATATTTTATTGAGAATCCAAAAGGCGGTCAATACAGTCCTGCTTCAATTAGATCATTTTTAAAAAGAAGTTGCAAGCTTGCAGGTATTACAAAAAAAGTTACGCCACACACTTTAAGGCACAGTTATGCTACTCATTTATTAGAACAAGGAACAGGATTAAGACACATACAAGAATTATTAGGCCACTCTAGGCCCGAAACCACAATGCTTTACACTCATGTAGCAAGAAAGGATTTAGAGCAAATAAAAAGCCCCTTAGATATTGCTTTAAACAAAGTAACTTTACGGGATAACCAAGACAACTTTCCATTACTATCCTGATTATTTTACGCGTTGTGGATTCTATTAGTTAAAAATTTAAAAAACTGTATAAAAAACAATCCTTTTAATCCAAGATGAAGTTTCTGAAATAAATTCAATTATATCCAGAAGAAACAATAAATCAAGGATATGCTATTGGCAACTTTTGTAATTAAATAACTATGAAATTTAAACATCTATTTATTGTAATATTATTTACAGGTTGTGCTACGTTAAAGCAGCCAAAAGAAAAAGAAGTTGAAAAATTAATAACCAAGGTATTAAATGATTTAGCTGAATCTAATGAATTTAAGGGTGTTGATGTTTTTAAATTTGTAGAAAATGAATTTACGAAAGGTTTACACGGCTCATCTTTAGCTATAAATGACGAATACATTCTTGATAATAGTAGTAGATTCTTTTCAAATTTAAAACATTGTCCCCTAGATTTTGAAAAAGAAATGAATTTTATCGAATTCAAACAATATTACTTAGAACAAAAAAAAAACAATCCTAATTCGCTAGCAAATGTTAAAAAGAATAGAACTAGAAAAAAAGAAGAGTCAAGATTAGAAAATTATTTACAGATTTCGAAACCTTTCATTTCTCCTAAAAAAAACTTTGCTATAATTTTAGTTGCTTCTAGTAAGTTGGGTGGAGAAATTAAGGCATATAAAAAAGTAGATAAAATTTGGGTAGAACAATGCAAATTTTCTGCTTTTATGCACTAAAGGAATACATTAAAATTTATTATTGCTTGATATTTCATTAAAAGCAAATTTAGACTAAGCTACTAATGAAAATACAAACCACAACAACTTATAAAATAATAAGGAGGTTTTATTAATAAAAAAAGTTTGTAATTGAACAGAATGAAAATAGCTTACTTTCTGTTCTACTACTTGTATACAAAATTGTTAGAGCAAACTTTTTCCTCTCTTGATTAAACAAAAAGAATTATTTCTATGAATTTTTAATATTAACAATAAAAGGAAGCACAAAAATTAAATAGACATTAAAATTTCACCTTTTTAAAATTCATATTATTTTTTTTTTTTAAATTAATAATAGCTAAAGTTAAGTTTATCATAAATCATCTACTTCATAAAAGAAATACGAATCATTATTTTTGATGATATTAAAATAATAATATAAGTTTGCATAGCAAAATATAAAGATTTTTGAAGCTTAAAAATTACATACCCATACTTTTGCTATTGTTTTTAACAAAAACAAGCAACTTGTATGCTAATACACTACCTACTTATGGAGTGGATAATTTTTATGAGCATATTCAAAATAATATAAAAGACGTTC
The DNA here is from genome assembly GCF_008974325.1 of Patiriisocius marinus. GTDB lineage: Bacteria > Bacteroidota > Bacteroidia > Flavobacteriales > Flavobacteriaceae > Patiriisocius > Patiriisocius marinus. The sequence goes on from NZ_BKCG01000004.1 coordinate 302,310, forward strand.
AAACATCTTCAGAAAACGTCTTTTTTAAAATATCAAAAGAAAAAGAAGACAATCTTCTTTTTGCAGAGATTAATGAATATGAGGAAGTTGAAACTAATTCTGAATCCTCTACACATCAATTAACTTCAGTTTACGGATACCTCCTTGCCTTGTTTAGCTCTCAGCCATTAGATGCGCTGTCTAAAAAGCTTCAAAACGATGTTGTCCAATATATTCCGCATTTAGATACCACTTCCACACGACTTCATGTCAAATTTCAAGTATTTATTATCTGATACTTCTTTCTGTGTAAATGATCCAAAAATAGATTTACACACTCCATTTCCATTTTAGAATAATTTTCACTTTTCAGTTTGTCTAAAACCTAGACTAACTCAATACATTTTATACACCCAATACATTTCATACTTATGAAAAAATTAGTCATTCTTATAGGCTTGTTTATGCTTATAATTCAAACAAGTTGCGAGTCTAAAAAAGAAGTAAAAAAGGAACACACCGCATTTCTTGTTACAAATCCTATAAAAAAAGATACCATAATAACTAAAGATTATGTAAGTCAAATTCACGCTATCAAGCACATTGAAGTAAGGGCTTTAGAAAAAGGCTATTTAAAAAGCATATCAGTAGATGAAGGTCAAAACGTTAAAAAGGGACAGCCTATGTTTCAAATTATGCCTAATATTTATCGAGCTGAGTTGCAGAAAGCGCAAGCAGAATCTAATGTCGCAGAAATAGAACTACAAAACACCAAATTATTAGCAGATGGTAATGTGGTTTCTAAAAACGAATTAGCAATGGCAAATGCCAACTACGAAAAATCGAAAGCTGACGTATCCTTAGCGCAAACTCACTTAGGTTTCACACAAATAAAAGCACCTTTTGATGGCATTATGGATCATCTTGAAGCAAGAGAAGGTAGTCTTTTAGATGAAGGCGAATTATTAACCACACTTTCAGACAATAGCAAAATGTGGGTCTATTTTAATGTTCCCGAAGCACAGTATTTAGATTATATGATGAACGGTCATAAAGATGATAAAGAAGAAGTGCGTTTGTTATTGGCAAATAACCGTGAGTTTAATCAAAAAGGTATTGTCGAGACTATAGAAGGCGAATTTAATAATGAAACTGGAAATATTGCCTTTCGAGCAACCTTTCCAAACCCTGAAGGTGTTTTAAGACACGGCCAAACAGGTAGTGTTTTAATGACTGTACCCTTTAAGGATGTAATATTAATTCCGCAGAAAGCAACGTTCGAAATTTTAGATAAAACTTATGTTTTTGTAGTGGATAAGGAAAATAAGGTAAGACAACGTGAAATTACCATTGGCGCAGAGTTGCCAAATATTTACGTGATAAGCAAAGGGCTTTCGGAAAACGATACTATTCTTCTAGAAGGTATTAGAATGGTTAAAAACAATGAAGAAATCCATACCAAATTTGAAGAACCTAATAAGGTTATGAACGCTTTAAACTTGTACGCAGAGTAATCTCAATCCTAATCCAAAGAAAAAATGTTTAAACAATTTATAAAAAGACCCGTTTTGGCAATTGTCATTTCGGTAATGATAGTCTTTATAGGTGGTCTTGCCATAAAGCAATTGCCTATATCACAGTTCCCGCAAATTGCACCAACTACGGTAAACATCTTTATTGCCTATCCAGGTTCTAGTTCTGAAGTATTAGTTAATTCTACATTAATCCCTTTAGAAACCGCAATAAATGGCGTGCAAGGTATGCGTTATATAGCATCTGATGCAACAAGTGCAGGAGAAGCAACCATTCGTATAATTTTTGAACCAGGCACAGACCCAAATGAGGCTGTTGTTAGGGTAAAAACACGTGTGGATCAAGTTATGCCTTTATTGCCAGAATTGGTACAGCAAGAAGGTGTAATTATAACACCTGTGCAACCAAGTATGTTAATGTACGTCAACTTGTCTAGTATAGATAAAAACAATGACGAGAAATTTCTATACAACTATGCTTACACTAAAATTATTCCAGAAATACAACGTATCAATGGTATTGCAAGTGCTAAAATTTTAGGAAGTAGAAAATATGCAATGCGTGTTTGGCTAAAACCAGACCGTATGCGAGCTTATAATATATCTGCCGAAGAAGTACTGGAAGCTATGGAAGAGCAAAGTATTCTTGCCAGACCAGGACGTTTAGGGCAAAGTTCGGGAATGACGTCCCAATCTTTAGAATATGTACTAACTTACCAAAACAGATATAACGAACCCGATCAATACAAGGAGATTATCATTCGTGCTAATGAAGAAGGCGAAATGATTCAACTCAAAGATATTGCAGATGTACAATTGGGAAGTGAATTTTTTGATATCTATTCAAACCTTGATGGAAACCCCTCAGCTTCCATAGTTTTAAAACAAACACTTGGTAGTAATGGTAGCGATGTTATTGAGGCCGTTAAAGCAAAATTAGCAGAGCTTGAGGTTGATTTACCACCAGATGTTAATTTTCAAATAAGTTATGATGTGTCTAACTTTTTAGATGCCTCTATCGAGCAAGTATTACACACATTACGAGATGCGTTTATACTGGTAGCTATTGTGGTATTTTTATTTTTAGGCGATTGGCGTTCTACCTTAATTCCAATTATAGCAGTACCTGTATCGTTAATTGGAGCCTTTTTTGTAATGCAAATGTTCGGTTTATCCATTAACTTAATTACACTTTTTGCTTTAGTTTTAGCCATAGGTATTGTGGTAGATAATGCAATTGTGGTAGTCGAGGCAGTCCACGTAAAAATGGAAGAAAAAAACCTTACTCCTTACAAAGCTTCTTCAGAAGTATTAGGAGAAATAGGTGGTGCTATTGTAGCGATTACTTTGGTAATGGTATCTGTTTTTATTCCAATTTCATTTATGACGGGTCCTGTGGGTGTATTCTACAGACAGTTTTCAATTACAATGGCTGGTTCTATTGTAATTTCAGCTATTGTAGCGTTAACACTAACACCTGTTTTGTGTGCGATGTTATTAAAGAATAACCACGGAAAAAAGAAAAAATCACTCATCGATAAATTTATTAATTGGTTTAATAAAGGTTTTGAAAGGTTAACAGGAAAATATGTAAAAATTCTAAATAAAATTGTAGCAAGACGCATTGTTACCTTCGGAATATTAGCTGTCTTTTGCTTCGGAATTTATGCAACCAACGAAACACTTCCTGCTGGTTTTATCCCCAACGAAGACCAAGGAATGATTTACGCCATAATCCAAACACCACCAGGTGCAACATTAGAACGCACTAATGAAGTGGCTAAAAAACTTCAGAAAATATGTGAAGAAACCGAAGGTGTTGCCTCAGTAACGTCTTTGGCTGGTTATGAAATTATGACTGAAGGTCGAGGATCTAATGCTGGTACCTGTCTAATTAATCTTAAACCTTGGGGAGACAGACACCATTCCGTACACGAAATTATGGAAGAACTAGAAGAAGAAACAAAAGATTTAGGTGCTGTAATAGAGTATTTTGAGCCACCAGCAGTTCCTGGTTTTGGTTCTTCCGGAGGGTTTGCTATGCGTTTATTGGATAAAACAAACTCTACCGATTATCATCAGTTTGAAAACATCAACAATAAGTTTATGGAAGCCTTGTCTAAACGAGAAGAATTAACTGGTTTATTTACGTTCTTTTCTGCAAACTATCCGCAATATAAATTGAAAATCAACAATAAAATTGCAATGCAAAAAGGAGTATCTATTAGTAAAGCAATGGAAAACCTCAATATCTTAATCGGTAGTACTTATGAACAAGGTTTTATACGTTTTGGTCGTTTCTTTAAAGTTTATACTCAAGCAGCACCAGAATATAGACGTTTACCTTCAGATTTAGAAAAATTATTTGTTAAAAATGAAAGCGGAGAAATGGTGCCATACTCTGCATTTATGAGTATTGAAAAAAAATTAGGGCCTAATGAAATTACACGTTACAACCTTTACAATTCTGCTTCCATTAGAGGCTTACCTGCAAAAGGATTTACTAGTAGTGATGCTATTAATGCTGTAAGGGAAGTTGCTGCAAAGGAATTACCAAATGGATATGATATAGCTTGGGAAGGTCTTTCCTTTGATGAAGCTAACAGAGGTAATGAATCTCTATATGTTTTTATAGTAGTACTCATATTTGTATACTTCGTTCTTGCTGCGCAATACGAAAGTTTCTTATTGCCTTTTGCTGTTATTTTATCACTTCCTGTAGGTGTATTTGGCTCTTTTATTCTATTAAAAGCAATGGGGTTAGCAAATGATGTGTATGCACAAATTGGTGTAATAATGCTTGTTGGACTTTTAGGTAAAAATGCAGTTTTGATAGTAGAATTTGCTGTCCAGAAACAGCGAGAAGGCGCAACTATTTTAGAAGCTGCAATTGAAGGTTCTAAAGCACGTTTTAGACCTATTTTAATGACCTCTTTCGCATTTATTGCAGGATTGATTCCGCTAGTTGTTGCCTCAGGTGCAGGTGCTATTGGAAACAGAACCATTGGAGGTTCTTCTTTAGGAGGTATGTTTATTGGAACCCTTTTTGGAGTGCTTATTATTCCTGGCTTATACTACATTTTTGCAAAAATGGCTAAAGGTAAGGGCCTAATTCAAGATGAAGCTTTTGAACCACTTTCTGAAAACATTATTAGAAATAGTGAAGCTGAAGATCAATCCAAAGTCAATACTGAAAGTATTAGCAAATTGAAAAAACTGATTAATAAATTGACAAAAAAGAATAATAATGAATAAGGTAATTAAGATAAAAAAACACATTGTCGTTGGTATTTTTGCATTCTTTTCATTGTATGCTTGTGTCCCAACAAAAATGGTACGAGAAGAAAACAAAGCAGTACCAGAGCAGTTTAAAAATCAAACTACAGACACAACTACTGCTGCTACTGTAAAATGGAAAGATTTCTTTTCAGATCCTAATTTGATAACACTAATTGATTCTGCTTTAGCAAATAACCAAGAGCTTAATATTTTATTACAGCGTGTAAATATGGCACAGAATGAAATTCAAGCTAAAAAAGGAGAATACTTACCTTCTGTGAATATTGTTGCAGGTGCAGAAGTTGAAAAAGTTGGAGAATTTACACGAAATGGAGCTGTAGAACATAATCTCAATATCCGAGAAGACGAAGAATTTCCAGAACCTTTAGCAAATTTTCAAGCGGGATTATCTGCTTCTTGGGAATTAGATGTTTGGAAAAAACTACGCAATGGAAAAAAAGCAGCAGTTTTAGAGTATTTAGCGTCTATTGAAGGCAAAAATTTTATGGTTACCCAATTAGTTTCAGAGATTGCGAGTGCGTACTACGAATTAATGGCTCTAGATAATCAACTAGAAATCATTGAGCAAAATTTAGAATTGCAACAAAATGCGCTTCAAATGGTAAAACTACAAAAGGAAGCTGCACGTGCTACACAATTAGCCGTGAGACGTTTTGAAGCTGATGTACTTAAAAATCAGAGCAATAAATATCTAATAAAACAAAAAATTGTAGAAACAGAAAATCTTATTAATTTCTTAGTTGGAAGATACCCACAGCCTATTGTTCGCAATTCTGAGAATTTTATGGATACGACAGTGGATTCTCTTACTGTTGGAGTGCCATCACAATTATTAGCAAATCGAACAGATATTAGACAAGCCGAATTAGAACTTGAAGCTTCAAAGCTGAACGTTAAAATTGCAAAAGCTAATTTTTATCCGTCTTTTGGAATTAGAGCAGGTGTTGGTTTAGAGGCTTTTAATCCTAAGTTTTTAACCAGCACACCAGAATCTTTAGTGTATTCATTGGTTGGCGATGTGGTGTCGCCATTAATTAACAGAAATGGGATTAAAGCAGCATATAACACAGCCAATAATCAGCAATTACAAGCCGTATTTGAGTATGAACGTGCTATCTTAAATGCGTATATGGAAGTCGCAAATCAATTATCTAATGTTGATAATTTAAATAAAAGTTATAAACTTAAAGAAGAACAAGTCAAGGCTTTAACTGAGTCTATAGACCTTTCTCTGTTATTGTTCAAATCTGCACGAGCAGAATACACGGAAGTGTTACTTACACAAAGGGAAGCTTTAGATTCTAAAATTGAAATTATAGAAACCAAACGCGACCAATTGCTAGCTAATGTAAAATTATACCAAGCACTTGGTGGTGGTTGGAATTAGGCACTTATGAGCTCACTGTAAAAGGCGCAACTTATATAAAGTTGCGCCTTTTTTATTAGAAATCTGTTAATTGATTATATTTATACAAATTGGCATTACATTAACTTAATAAGAAATATAGTAGTAATGTTAACAAAGGGAGAGCTGCAAACAACTTATTTGTAAAAAATGACTTCGATTTTATATTAATACTTGGTGATGATTGGACAGATGAAGATATGTTTGAAGCTGCACCCAAAAATGCAACTACAAAAAAGTTGGTTACACTAAAGCGAAATATAAGGTTAAAACTACTGAGCAAGTTAGAGATTTGTTAGTACGTTTAACTTAGAATAATAAGTATTCAATTTGAAAATTTGAGTTAAGTTTTAAAAAAATAACCTTTAAAAATTAAACTTTTAATACATTTGAGAATACAATAACTAACCTTACCTTAAATGATTCATACAATATGCTATACTAGTAAAACAAACAATCTTTCAAAAGAAGCTGTAGAAGCAATATTTGCTAAAACATATACTAATAACTCACTCAAAAATATCACAGGAATTCTATTACATGGAATGGATGATTTTTTTCAAGTTTTAGAAGGTCCTGAAGATGTTATAGTTCCGCTTTTTGAGGATGTTATTTGTAAAGATGAAAGACATTCAGATATATTTACAATAATTAACAAACCCAAACCTAAAGCTCTCTTCGCAAATTATAGTTCCACTTTTAATATTGTTAGAAACGCAGACCAACTTGAAAACCTAAAATTGTATCTTCGCGCTAATAAAGAAAGCACCACTGCTGAAAAAATGCAGCGACTTTTAGAACCCTTTTTAATAGTGTTATGAGCCATACTTTAATTGCCCCGTCAGTACTAGCAGCAGACTTTGCTAACCTTCAACGTGATATTGAAATGATTAACAACAGTGAAGCAGATTGGTTTCACATTGATATTATGGATGGAGTTTTTGTTCCTAATATTTCATTTGGAATGCCAGTATTGAGAGATATTGCAAAACATGCAACAAAAACTATTGACGTACATTTAATGATTGTAGATCCAGATCGTTATATTCAAACTTTTGCAGATCTTGGAGCAGATATATTAACAGTACACTACGAAGCTTGTACACACTTACACAGAACACTACAAGCAATAAAAGCTGCGGGAATGAAAGCCGGTGTTGCACTTAACCCACATACAAACATTGCCCTTTTAGAAGATACTATTGAGGATATTGACCTTGTATGTTTAATGAGTGTTAACCCAGGTTTTGGAGGTCAAAGCTTTATTGAAAACACTTACCATAAAGTAGCATCATTAAAAGATTTAATAGAGGAACGTGGTTGCGACACTAAAATTGAGATTGATGGTGGTGTAACTAATAAAAATGCAAAGGAACTTGCTGAAGCTGGTGCAGATGTATTAGTTGCTGGAAGCTACGTTTTTAAGTCAGAAGATCCAATTGCAACTATTAAAGATTTAAAAACGTTACTAGCTAAATAATCTTTTTTAGTAAGAAATTTTAAGGATTCAAGACCAATAGGTTAAACTTATTTCACCCTTGGATAATACAACTAAAATTATCGATGTACTCATTATTGGTGGCGGTCCCATAGGCATTGCCTGTGCCCTAGCCTGTAAAAAAAACAACCTTGATTATCTAATAATTGAAAAGGGAGCATTAACTAATTCAATATTCAACTACCCTTTGAATATGAATTTCTTTTCAACTTCTGAAAAACTAGAAATCGAAGATATTCCTTTTATAAGCACTAAGCCCAAACCTAACCGAGACGAAGCACTCGAGTATTACCGAAGAGTAGTTACTAATAACAACCTCAACATTCATCTATATGAAACGGTAGAACATGTTGAAAAGAGCGAAAATTTCAGTATAAAAACTGATAAAAATAGCTACATAGCTACTAACATAGTTGTGGCTACAGGGTTTTATGACATCTCTAAAAACCTCAACATTCCTGGGGAACATCTTCCTAAAGTAAGTCACTATTACAAGGAGGCACATCCGTATATTTTACAAAATGTAGCCATAGTAGGTGCCAGCAATAGTGCTGTAGATGCAACGTTAGAAATCTGGCGCAAAGGTGGAACTCCAACAATGGTGATTCGTGGTTCAGAAATAGGCGACAGAGTAAAATATTGGGTTCGTCCAGATATTATTAATCGCATTAAAGAAGGTAGTATTAAAGCGTATTTTAATTCTGAAATCATACAAATTTCAGAACACGAAATTGAAATTAAAACTCCTGAAGGAAATGTAACAATTGCAAACGATTTTGTTTTAGCTTTAACAGGCTATGTTCCTAATTTTGAATTTTTAAAATCAATGGGGATAACACTTTCCGAAGACAAATTAATCCCGCAATACAATCCTGAAACAATGGAAAGCAACGTGGAAGGTTTGTACTTAGCAGGCGTGGTTTGTGGCGGTACAGAAACGCACAAATGGTTTATAGAAAACTCGCGAGTACACGCTCAACTAATAATTAAATCAATCCTCAAAAAACAATAGATTGACTTTAATATTTCATTTAAAGAAATCTTAAAATTCACCTCTAGGCTCTCTCTTCTAAGCAACCTAATACCCTAAAAACTTTAGGTTGAGCATTTTGTTTACATGAGTGTAGACAACTGGAAAGTGCTGTTTTAAATGGTCTGGAGACTCAAAAAAGTATTCTACTAAAACAGCCATAAACTCATATTGATTTGTAAAAGCATAAGCTCTAAAAAACTGTGTTTGATCTAAAGTTCTTTTTAAATCTTCGTCATGCAACCTGAGCATTAACAATTTAAAATGTTTCATAAAGCGAGCAGAATCAATGTCTTTTCCTACTTTGGCTTCTATGTGCATTGCATGCATTATTTCATGAATACCTAAGTTTAAATTATCATCACTAATACGGAAACCGTGTTCAAAGTGTTTCCAAGAAAGTACTAACGATTTATTTTTGGGATTGAATTCGCCTTTATGATGATCTTCTGCAATTTTACTGTAAAACTCAGACGGGTAAATCAATATATAATCTAATAAGCGATACGTGTAATTACGCCTCCCAAAACTTACCATACAAGCAACAGCGCTTATCAAAACTTTATGGCGATCAGTAACTAATAGCTCTTCTCTACCTATCCATTCTTTTTTAAGAATAAACGAGGCGACTCTATGTTCAAATTGTTTTTGTAGTTCAGGAGAAAGGTTTTGATAAAAAGAGAACTCCGATTTTAAGACCGCTATTTGGTTTTTGTCTAACTTTTTATTGGTTAGAAAATTTCGGAATAAAGGCTTATCCTTTGCTCGCGAATACCAATAATCAATTGCTAAAACTGTAACCAGTATCACCCCACCTATTAACAAAGCTATAGCTACATAACCCATTGTAGAAATGGGTTTATACAATTGCAAAAAAATATTCATAGGCAAGTTGTTAAAATAAAAGTGATGAATACCTAACGTAAGTAACCGCTTTTTGTTTTACAACGCTAAACGGCCAGCTTTTAAAATATTAGCCTCCTTATTTTTTACTGCTGTCTCCTTTAAAATTTTGACTGTTATTTTTAAACAACACATTAAAAGTTGTCAAGCTTCCATAACAGCGAGTAATATACTGTTGCAAATCAATTTTTTCTTGATCGTCTAGATTTTTACTGCTATTTATTTTTTGCTCCATTACACGCAATCTATCACGTAACATAACAATTTTATGGAAAAATGTATTTATAGGAATTTCCTTATTTGAAAGGCTTACATCTTCAGGTTGAAGTATCATTTTACCACCTCTATATTTATCTGCCAATGGTACTACTTCGCTAGTATCACTCCATTTTTTTAATATTTGAATAAGTGACGCTTCTATTTCATAAAAACTAACCGAATCCACTTCGTCTTCAGCTGCCTCTATGACCTTAAAGTCAGCATCAATTGCTATTGTTTCTAGTCCTTTTTCAATAAAAGTAACCCAATACATTGTTGAAGTAACGTTTGTCACAACTCCTTTTCCATATTCTGAATGATCAATTCGCGAGCCTATTCCTAATAGTTTCATAAGTGGTTGGCTTTCGCCAAAATTTTAAAGATTTAATACCTGTTTCAGAGATGAAAAATAATAAATAATATATATTTTAAACCCTCTTTATTGATTAATAAGTTGGCTTTTCGACTAACAAACCATTTAACCGAAGTATTCATAAAATTTCAGCATATTGCATCAAACAGAACCTTAACAAAACTTTCTTACATCACCAATAATAGGCGTTAAAGTGTGTTAAAGATATTTTTTAAGACATCACCTCTCACTATTTTTATTTTAAATACTAAGGTAAGTTAAAACACAGTATACGAATGATTTACTTATAATATTTATGGTAACTTTAAGTATTGAATGATTTGTTTATTTTATGAATTTCAAAATAAATTCTCAGTAATTTTTACTTTTAATTTATAACAATAAATAACTAGTCAAAAACTATAGTTACATTACATACAACTAACAATAACGCAACCTATTTCCATTAAAGTTTATTTATGAAATCTAACCACTACGTTCAAAAAACACTTATTACTACAATAGGCGTTTTTTTATTTTCAGTAATTAATTCGGCTCAAGCACAGGAAATTCCTACTTCATACCTTAAAGAGAAAATAGCATTCTTTAAAACAAATGCTCGTGGACCTTATAAAAGTATCCATTGGTTTTGTAAAGATGGTGAAGTTCGCGATGCTCGAGATCCTTGTCCAGAAAATAAAGATGACGCAGTACAGCACGCAGACTATCGTGACGACACTAAGGAAATCGCTAAAAAATACAAGCTGTACTTTGGAGAGATACTAGCTGGTACTAATCGTACTGCTTTTTGGGATGAAGACAATCATCAAAGTCGTCTTAAACAATACCAATTAAATAAATATCTTGAAAGCGTAGACGATGGATGGATCCAGCGACAATCGCAATTTTATCGAGGTGCAATACAAAGTGAAGATGAACAAGCTTGGGGTGTAGCTTTTTACGAAAAATTTCTTCCAAGAGATTCTCGTATTACAAACCACTATTATTTATTACGCCAATCTCTACGCGATATTCCACATGACGGCGACAGCAACCTCGCGCAAGCAATGCGAAGCGAAAGTAAAATAATTGCAGATGCTTACCCTAAATTTATGGACGCCCGTATTAAAATACACGGAAACCCATCAGTTGAGGATATTGAAATGGTGAAAAATTTCCAATTAAAACATAACGACAAATTATCTCCTAAACTTAAAGAAGAGTTTGCTTCGCTACAGCAAACCATGGCTGACTTTTACGCACCTTTAAATGTTAGCACGCTTCGTTCACAAGTAGAACAAGTATCTAAAACCAATGAAACTAGAGCACGATTAATTCAGTTTTTAGAAAGTTATAAAGATACAGATGCACCAGAAAACGCCGTGCCAGCTTTAGCTGATATACTATGTGTAATTAGGACTTCAATTACCGATGCTACTACTGGAAACGATCGCTTATTATTATTAGATCTTTCTAATGCTATTGAAGATGTATTATTAAAAAAAACACAAGAGTGGAACCCTGATGACCTTACGGGATTATTAGAAAAAATAAGACATTTAAGTATTGCAGCAGCTGGAACTGGACTTATTGAATTATGGGAATGGGATAAAGTAAAGAATGATCTTGAAGTTCATTTAGGAAACAAAGACATAACGATTGAACAACTCAACCAATTTCTACAAACCTCTCGCGGTATTGTAGAATGGAGTGCTGCTATGACTAAAGCTACTTATGGTGACATAGTTGATACGTACACTACATTCGAACCTAAAGCATATGGTTTTATTGATGACCGCGTTCGCTCATCAGTTGCATTAGACCTTGGGGAAAGCGTTAGTGAACTAGGTGCATTAATCTCTAAATATGCTAACATTTCAAATAGCATTATGGACATTGACTCTCAAAGTAGCGTTAGAGGTTTAAACCCTGGTTATGCTTATGGAGAGTTAGTAGTTATAGAAGAATCTCCAGAAAATGTGCCAATAGATACGGACAAGATTTATATTTTCCAAAAACCACCAAGCGATTTAAAACCTGTTGCTGGTATTATGACGGTTAGTGAAGGAAACCTTGTTTCGCACGTTCAATTATTAGCTAGAAATTTAGGAATACCCAATGCAGCACTTTCAGGCAATAATTTAAAAGCGCTTAAAAAATATGATGGCAAAAAAGTGTTTTACGCTGTAACCGAAAAAGGAAATGTGATTCTTAAAACTGAAGCTGATATGAGTGAGGAAGAAACAGCACTTTTTAGTAAAAAAGAGCGCAATCAAGAAAAAATTGCAGTTCCTGTTGAAGACATTCGTTTAGATGTAACTAACGTTTTAAACATGAGAGATGTTGACGCTAGCGACTCAGGCAAGTTATGTGGCCCTAAAGCAGCTAACCTAGGGCAGCTTAAAAAGATGTTTCCAGAAAATGTGGTGGAAGGATTAATCATTCCTTTTGGGATTTTCAGAAAACATATGGACCAACAAATGCCTGGTGAGGGTGTAACTTTTTGGCAATATTTAAATAAAACCTTCAAAGATGCTGATATTATGCGAAGCAATAATACCAACGAAAATGAAGTTGAACAATTTCAATTAAATCGTCTTTCAAAGTTAAAATCGGCTATTGAACAAATGCCATTAGATCCTGTTTTCGTTTCACAGTTACAAGAAGGATTTAAAAAATCGTTTGGTAATTCCATCGGAAATGTGCCTGTATTTTTAAGAAGTGACACAAATATGGAAGACTTAAAAGAGTTTACTGGCGCTGGTCTAAACTTAACACTCTTCAATATACTTTCAGAAAAAAACATCACCGAAGGTATCAAAAAAGTGTGGGCTTCACCATACACAGAACGCAGTTTTAAATGGAGGCAAAAATACCTCAACAATCCTGAGAATGTTTTTCCATCAATACTTATTATTCCAAGTGTAGACGTTGAATACAGTGGTGTTATAATAACAAAAGGTATCAATCGCGGTACTGATGATGACTTAACTGTAGCCTTTAGCCGTGGTGCTGGTGGAGCCGTTGACGGTCAAATTGCAGAAACTCGCTTAATTACATCAAAGACAAACTATTTATTAGCGCCTGCGAGAGAAGAAAGCTATTTGAGACTACCATCAACAGGTGGGACAACTAAAAATATTACAACGTTTCAAACCGAAATATTAAACGAAAAGAATATTTCAGATATAAAAAATATTGCTCAAGAAATTAGAACTAAAATACCGCAAGAAACTGGAACCGAATACAAGGGTGCTTGGGATGTGGAACTAGGTTTTGCAAATGATAAGTTATGGTTATTTCAGATTAGACCTTTTGTAGAAAACAAGAAAGCTAAAAGCAGTGACTACTTAAAATCAATAACACCCGAAATTGACTATACCAAAAAAGTGTGGGTGAAATTACCATTAGAAACCAACAACAATTAACAAACCAACAATGAAAAATATAGGAATTGCAATAGTAGGAATTGGGATCTTTCTATCCTTAGGATTTTATCCTATTGATGGTTACGAACGCTCAAGAATAAAGAGATTATTAGAAATTAAAAAGACCCTTGAAAAAGGAGATGAATATAAACGTATACCTTTTGGAGCAAAAGGAAGTATTGATGACATACGCCTTAACTTAAGTGAAATAAGCTATAAAAACATAGATAGTCTTTTAAAAGAAGATAGCGAATTCTCAAGAAAAATTCAACGAATAACTCCAGGAGGTGCTTACTCATTAGCAGTGATGGATATAACTGATCCTAACAATTTAAAATATGCTGCTCATAGAGAAAATGTAGGATATCAACCTGGAAGTGTTGGAAAGATTGCAGTATTAAACGCTGTGTTTTATCAAATGAAGAAAATGTATCCTGATGATTTTGAAGCTCGCATTGCACTACTTTGCAATAAAACTGTTGATTCTCGTTATTGGGGAACTGGAGATCACCACACTATACCTATCTACGATGTAGAAAAAGATAAATTGACAAAAAGGCAAGTTGTTGCAAGTGATGAATTTACTTTATTCGAATGGCTTGACCATATGTTATCAGTAAGCAATAATGGAGCTGCAAGTGTGATGTATCGTGAAGCTATGTTGATGGCTGCTTTTGGAAAAGAATACCCAAGACTATCAAATAAAGATGCTGAACAGTACTTTGTTGATACTCCAAGAGACACCCTTACATTATTAGCAAATACCGTAGTGAATGAGCCGTTAAGAGAAATTGGAATAACGGAAGACGATTGGAGATTAGGCGGAATGTTTACAGATCCAGCAGGGAAATATGTTGGTCGTTTAGGAGGCAGTATAGGAACGCCTAAGGGCCTAATGAAATATCTTGTGCAATTAGAACAAGGGAATGTTATAGACAAGGAATCAAGCCTTGAAATGAAGCGCTTGCTATATATAACAGATCGCCGTATTCGTTATGCGAAATCAAGTAAATTAGATAGCGCTAGAGTTTATTTCAAATCTGGAAGTTTCTACAGCTGTGATAAAACTAAAAGTGCACCGTGTGGTGATTACGCTGGTAATAAGTTCAATTATATGAATTCAGTTATTACAGTTGAACACCCTAATGGAAAAAGATACATTGTATGTTTAATGACGAATGTACTAAGTAAAAATTCTGCTGGAGAACACATGTATTTAGCATCAGCTATTGATAAAGCGGTAACGGCCAATTAACATTTTACAGACTATTTTTTTAGTCTGCTTCTTAACTCATCAAGTGCGTTTTTTGCAGAAATACGCACTTTTTGGTTTTTGTGCTTTAACAGAGGAATCATTCGGTTGGTATATGATGCATCATCTGAATACTGCATGACCTGCACCACTGCCACTTTCATTCTAGCACCTCTATTGTTCAACAAACGTAATAAAGCTTGTTTTTCAGTAAGTATTTTAACTTCATAATCTGAAACGTGATTGCCTTCAGCATCAATTATATGATGTTCAATAGATGGAAGCACTGCATTCTTCAATCTAGATTGCAACAAATTATCTAAAAATTCTAAAGCATTTATTTTAGTTTCACGCAATTCGCTTTGTAAACCGAAATAAGCCGTTTCAATATCCACTTGGTCATATTTAAGACTCAGTAATTGAAATATCGCATCAAGACTCTGCTGTAATTGATCTGAAAGTATTTCAAGTAAATTTTCTAAAGCGATTACTTTATCAGTTTCAAGATCAGAATCTAAAATATCTTCGATACCAGATTTTTCAATAACCCCTTTTATCGATGCCGCTGTATTTATTGAGTTGCGATAGTAACTACTTTCTTTTAAAATTACTCTTGTTAGTTTGCGTTGATCTATATTAAAAGCCGCACCATTTTTACGAATGTTATTTAACGATTTAGCTGCCTCTAAACGAATTACAAAATCCTTACTATTTAGTAAACGCATTAACACACGTATCGCTTCTCTATTTTTAAACGACTCTATAACCTTAGGCAAATATCGCTTGATAGACTCATCAAAAGATTGAGATTTATCCTTCTTAAGAATGTTCGTAATAATTCCAACACCGAAATTTCTCAAAGCCTGTGTTGAAACCTTACGGTATTGCTTCTCAGCAAGAAAATTGAGTAACGTATCTACAAATGGTTCGTGAGCGGAGATACCTGCAGCTTTAATAGCGTAACCTACAATGTAAGGTTCCTTATTATAAAACTGTGTTGCGATAAAAGAATAAAACTTAGGCTCTTTTGCGTGAGCAATAGTCATTAAAAGCTCTGCAATTTCCTCTTTACGAGTAGCTGTTTCAGCTAAAAACAACTCCCGAATTTGCTTTTGAATTCGGTTGTGTAAGTTATAATTATCAGCTAGTTTTTGATTTAACTGAGACTCTTTAGCTAAACACAATAATGCTGCTTGTGAAATATAAGAAGATGAGTGATCCAGATATTTATTATAAATCTGTTTATCATCTATTAGTGTGTGATGTAATAAATACTCCATTGCTTTGTAAACAAGTCCGTCATTTTTTTCAAAAATGAGTTGTTCAATTTTGTTTACAGCCGCTCCCTTTTTGTAGAAGTACAATTGTTCAATTGCTGCTTTCTTTACAACAATAGATGGATTATCTAAAAGCTTTGTAATTTGGTTTTCGAGCGTTCTTAATTGATATTCTTGCAGACTGTTTAAAGTATATAAAATTTCGGCTTCCGTTCCATCTCGCAATATTTTAATGGTTGTATTTAAATTAATACGACGTTTAATCAAAGCTCTTGGCTTTTCAGTTTGAACTATTGCACTTTGAATATTGTTTCTGAAAGACTCAAAATATGCTTCGCGAAGTTTATAAATTAAAAACATCCAAATAAACAAAATGAAGATAATGATGACGGTAATGTAAGACGTACTAAGGTTTAGCTTTTTAATAACAAATATTAAAAGTAAGCCAGCAAATCCTGTTGCAATACTATCTACAACAACATCAATGTACGATTTTGCTTGACTTTTAATATGCAACGGAATAGGTAAAATAGCAAGCTCTATTCCTGCTTTATTCAATGATTGCTTAAAACTACCATCCATTCCTTTAATTAAAATGAGCACCCATAACTCCGGAAATGTTAAGAATAACAAACATCCCACTGCAATCCCTAATGGCAGAATCATTAGACTTGTAGTTACCCCTAGCCAAGCCAAAACTCTGTTCGTAACAAATAATTGAATCAATAATGCAACTACGTTAAAAGATGAAAACCAAAAGCCGAAAAAAGAAGCCAACTCATCAGTATCAGGAATTGCTCTGTTAGCAAAATCACTGAATTGATAATCAACAAGTTTTGCCATTATCACTCCTACCCCTACAATTGCTGCGAGATAGCTTAAATGTTTAGATTTAATAATAATTTTATATGGTGTACTATAGGTTTCGTTAGCTGCAACCTTTTTCTGGTTGATACTATAACTACTCATTTTTCTAATACGCAATCGCCAAACTACCTGTATTAGTGGGATACAAAGTAAAATTAAAAGTGCTGCAAGGATAATGACTGTAACATTTCCGAAGATAGGCGCAATCAATGATGTAATATAACCTCCAAAGATCCCACCAGCTATTGCTCCAGCGCCAATAAAACCGAACAACCTTTTTGCTTCTCGAGCATTAAAAACAAGGTTTGCAATCACCCAAAACTGCGATGTAACAAGCACTGCAAACAATGCTACACTTAAGTAATATGTATAAAGCACCCACTCATTTAAAGCTTTATTGTACATAAGAATTCCTAAAACAATAAAACTCATGCTAAAGAACACAAGTGTGCTTATGGTAATACGTTTAAGTGAATAACTCCGTATGGCTTTGTTGTAAAAATAAGAAGTAATTACAGCTATAATTGCTACAAGAATATAACCATATGGTAAATGATCTGCGCCTAGTTTTGAAAGAAACAATGCGTTAATGGTAGGTTTCACCATTAATAAAACCGAGATAAGCAGAAAAATATATAACTGCATAAAAAAAGAGATGCGGATTTCCCCATCTCTTATATCAAAGGTTTTTTTAAATAAATTTTTGAGCATGCTCAGTTGGTTGGTTAGACCCTATAAAGAACGTGAATTTTTCATTGCTTTTTCTAAAGGAATTACTAAATCTCTTATAATTTGTTCTCCAAATTCGTTATCAATTAAAGCAACCATAATATACTTACGGTTAGGTCCCCAAACTAAAACTGAATCGCTATGGTAATTTTTCCAAGAACCAGATTTTCTAAACAACCGTGCTTTAGGAGCTATACGATCTAATGTATTAACAAATTTGTGGTGTAACGCTGGATCCTCCATTATATCTAACATAGCCTCGCTTCTAGCCTCACTTATCAAATTACCCATAGCTAGCTGGTAGTAAAAACTACATACTTGACGAGTTGTCGCTGCATGACTCAATCCTTTCATAGGTTCTGGATGCCGCTTACCACCTGCTGCATAACGTTTACCTACCCATAATCCACCTCCTTGATCTTCAGCATATAATTTATGCTTCGGCATTCTTAGAACTTCTTCAATTTTTTCATACCCTAAACGATCAATCATTCTTGTTGTCGCTTGGTTATTAGATTTACTAATCATTAAACGCATGTCTTTTTGGATTTCTGGTGAATCTTTTAATTCTCCTTTATCCAATGCATCCATAGCAGCTAAAAGAACCGCAATTTTTGGCAAACTTGCAGCATACATCATATGCTTATCATTTAAACCAGCATATGTAACGTTATTTATATCAGAAAGATCAACGATAGCGACTGACATATGCTTATTTTGAACAAGCGATTTCCAACTTCTATTTTTAAATATCTCTAATTCAAGATTTTTTTGTAAAACCTCATCTTGTAAATTACCAATAGGATCAATATCACAATCTTCTGAGATTGGAAGTTCCTGCGAGAAAACACTTGTGCCTAATAAAGTTAAAAATGTTACTAGTAAATAAGTGTTTACAATTTTCTTCATATATATAATTATAAATTTGTGCAATTTTACTAAATATTCCCCTAATAATCAGCTAAATACCTATTAAATATTTTATTTTATTTACTGAAATATTTAATAGAATTTAAACTTATTTAATGTCCAAATCTCGTGCCATATCAATCAATTAAAATATCAATTTTAGATAATTTGCTATTTAAAAATTAAACTCGGATAGAATAACACTTTCCTTATTAAATAACAACTAAAAAAGCACCTACAGTATTGTGAAGAGATTGAAATGTTCAGAATAATATGTTCAATACAATACAGAGATGCAATAAGCCTAACTAATAATAGTTGCTAAATTAATATATTTATGCTAATTTAGTATATATGAAAATTGAAGCTTGCCCAAATTGTGGTTCAGATAAAAAAATTAAGAGTGGGATTGTCAATAATAGACAGCGCTATAAGTGTAAAGAATGTAACTACTTCTTCACTGTAAATAAGGTAGGAAAGAAAATTGACGACTATTACGTCAATAAATCATTACAACTATATTTAGAAGGTTTAACCTATCGAGAAATTGAGCGTATTTTAGGTATTTCTCACGTTAGCATTATGAATTGGGTTAAAAAATATAACATTAAAAGACCCTATAACGCGAACTACCACCCTACATATAAAATACTTAATGCGATAGAGCTTAGTGAATACTTTAAAAATGCTGCTAATATTAAAGGAGCAGGAGTTATTGTAACCGAACTTGGTGATAAATTTATGCTTATAAAATGGGAACGATTTAAAGATTAACTATAGTAAGTTACCAAAAAAATATATTAAGTTTTCATTAACACGTTGTTTTTAAGAGTTTAGCGGTGCACACAGAACCAATGATTCACCACTAAACCAGTCAATCAATGAGAAAACTAACACTTTTACTAACGGGATTGCTACTTGCATCCTTTCAGTATTCAAATGCCCAAGGGTCTCCAGATTATACAGGAGGATTAAAAATGAAATTTAACGAAGATGGCTCTAAGTATCTCCGTGTAATTTCCTGGGCACAAGTTCAAGCCAATTATAATCTAGACGAATCTTTAGATGCTAATGGAAATGAAAACAGTCAACTGAGTTTTAATTTACGTCGAGCACGTGTATTGATGTTTGCTCAAATCAACAAGGATTTTTTAATTCTTACGCATTTTGGACTTAATAGTTTAAACAGTTCCACTTTAAGCCCTACAGGTAAAGGTGATGGTTCTCAATTATTTTTTCACGATGTTTGGGCACAATACAATATTGGTAAAAACCACACTGTTGGTGGTGGATTACATTATTTCAATGGAATTTCTAGACTTAACAATCAGAGTACATTGAATATGATGACCCTTGACAATAACCGTCAATCGTGGGCTACAATTGGCCTATCAGATCAATTTGCAAGGCATATAGGAGTTTTTGCTAAAGGACAGTTTGAAAAACTTCAATATAGAGTAGCAATAAACGATGCATCTGCTTCATCATTAGATAGTCGTACTGCAATAGCAGGTGGAGAAGCTGTTTACAACGGTCGAGCTACTTTAGGTTCTAAAGATGCTGGAAAAACATATGCAGGATATTTTGACTATCACTTTTTTGATCAAGAATCGAACTTTTTACCGTACAAAGTAGGTACTTATCTTGGAGGCAAAAAAGTATTTAACGTAGGAGCAGGTTTCTTTTTACATCCTAAAGGAGCTGTTATAGATACTGGCTCAGAAACTGCACCAGATCTTCAAGGTGAGGATGTTTCAATATTTGCAGTCGATGCTTTTTACGATGCTCCACTAAGCGACAACGGAAGCGCAATAACTGCTTACGCTGTATTTCAGTCTAACGATTATGGAAAAGATTATTTATTTAGTGCTTACGGAACAGGGAGTATGTTATACGGTCACGTAGGTTACGTTTTTAAAGGCGAAGCTACTAAAACTAGATACCAACCTTATATAAGTTATGGAACTCACAGTTACGATGCTGTAAGCGATAACCGAAACACTCTTGGCGTAGGAGTTAATGCTTTTATGAGTGGACACAATTCAAAATTAACACTAGAATATAAAAATCAAAAGTTTGGTGAATTAGACTCAAATGTCATTTCACTTCAGGCAATGATTTATCTATAAACAAACAACTATGTCACAAAAACAAGATAACGCAACTGCGTATTGGAAAGAAAATCTAAGATACCTAGCCATATTACTAGCTATTTGGTTTATAGTCTCTTTTGGATTTGGAATTCTACTAGTAGACCAATTAAATGAAATTAAACTAGGCGGATTCAAACTAGGTTTCTGGTTCGCTCAACAAGGGTCAATTTATGTATTTGTTATCCTCATATTCGTTTACATACGATTAATGAATAAACTGGATAAAAAATACGGTCTTGACGATTAAACTAACTATAAAAAATAAACATATATTATGGGAATATTAACTTGGACCTGGATACTAGTAGGTATCACATTTGCACTTTACATTGGTATTGCAATTTGGGCTAGAGCCGGATCATCAAAAGAATTTTATGTAGCCGGTGGTGGAGTTCACCCTATCGTAAACGGTATGGCTACAGCTGCTGACTGGATGTCTGCCGCATCATTTATATCACTCGCTGGTATCGTATCCTTTGGTGGATATGACGGTTCCGTTTACTTAATGGGATGGACCGGAGGTTATGTACTATTAGCATTACTACTCGCACCCTATCTGAGAAAATTTGGAAAATTTACTGTGCCAGATTTTATTGGAGATAGATACTACTCGAATATCGCGCGTATTGTTGCAGTAATCGCCGCATTAATTGTTTCTTTTACCTATGTAGCAGGACAGATGAGAGGTGTTGGAATCGTTTTTTCAAGATATTTAGAAGTTGAAATTGACACAGGAGTTTACATTGGTATGGGTATTGTATTATTCTACGCCGTTTTAGGAGGAATGAAAGGAATCACCTACACACAAGTTGCACAATACTGTGTATTGATATTTGCCTTTATGGTACCTGCCATTTTCATCTCTATACAAATGACAGGAAACCCTATTCCACAATTAGGATTTGGAGGAGTTGGAGAAGATGGCGTTTATTTACTAGATAAATTAGATGGGTTACATAAAGAATTAGGTTTTAGTGAATACACCACGGGAGGTAAATCTATGATTGACGTATTTGCCATCACACTAGCATTAATGGCTGGTACAGCAGGATTACCACACGTAATCGTTCGTTTCTTTACTGTACCTAAAGTAAAAGATGCACGTAAATCTGCAGGATGGGCTTTATTATTTATCGCAATCATGTACACTACTGTTCCTGCCGTTGCAGTTTTTGCAAGAGTGAACTTAATTGAAACTGTAAGTAATGAAAATTATGCAGATTTACCAGAATGGTTTGGAAACTGGGAAAAAACAGGCCTTTTAGGCTTTGAAGATAAAAACAATGACGGTGTTGTTCAATATGTAGCAGATAAATCTACTAATGAACTTACTATTGACCGTGACATTATGGTACTAGCAAACCCTGAAATTGCAAAACTACCTAACTGGGTAATCGCACTTGTAGGAGCTGGTGGTTTAGCAGCCGCACTTTCAACTGCTGCTGGTTTGTTATTAGTAATTGCATCATCAATTTCTCATGATTTATTCAAAAAAATATTGATGCCAAAAATTAGTGAAAAAGGCGAACTTATCGCTGCACGTCTTGCTGCTGCAGTTGCAGTTGTAATTGCAGGATACTTTGGCATTAATCCACCAGGATTTGTCGCCGCCGTCGTCGCACTAGCCTTTGGTCTTGCAGCCGCCTCCTTTTTCCCGGCTATTGTTTTAGGAATATTCGACAAGCGAATGAATAAAGAAGGAGCAATTGCAGGAATGGTTATAGGATTAGGACTAATGTTATTCTATATGTTAAAATTTAAATTCGGAATTTTCGATGGTGGAAAAGAAGCAGTTGCTGGATTAAAATCTAGCTGGTGGTTTGGTATTTCTCCAGAAGGATTTGGAACAATCGCAATGTTTGTAAACTTCATTTTCTCTGTAATAATTTCTAGAATGACACCTGCACCACCAGAAAATGTTCAAGAAATAGTAGAAAATATTAGAATACCTTCAGGAGCCGGGGAAGCTTCTGCACACTAAACTGTTAGGATATTCTATAACACTTGTATAGAAATTAGTAATTTAGTTAGTAATAAATCAGCACTACATATTTTTGTGGTGCTGATTTTCTTAATTAAAATTATTTAACTTTATAACATTATAACAGCACAAGTGCTCAACCATTAAAATTTCCGAAGTTAGTATTGTATGGCGTGACCACAAGGGTCGGGCTTTGTGTTACAATTCCTCGCTCTTCCTTATAGTCGAGCTGCGGGATTTTCACTTCAATCCCTCACGCAAAAAACAAATAGAAATCCGTAAAATATGAAGAAACGCCACGAACAAAAACTTATCGTATTATCGATTGCGTTGTTTTTAGCTTTCAATATTCCATTTGTTTTGATTTTCAATTTTGAAGGTGCCATATTTGGAATCCCAACATTTTACTTCTCTATTTTTTCAATCTGGCTGCTTTCTATTATTATTTCGGCAATAGTTTTAAAACGACACTATGAATAATTATATCCTCATAATTATCATTGTTTCATATTTGGCAATGTTATTTTATGTTGCTTTTCTTGCTGAAAAAAGAAAGAAAAGTAAATGGGTAAACAATCCTTACGTTTACACATTATCCCTAGCTGTTTACTGTTCTGCATGGACTTATTATGGGAGTGTTGGTATTGCCGCGAACTCCGGAATCGACTTCCTACCCATCTATATTGGCCCAGTAATTGCCGCTCCGTTGTGGATTATAGTACTTCGAAAAGTAATCCGAATTTCTAATCAGAATAAAATTTCGTCAATAGCAGATTTTATTTCGCTCCGCTATGGAAACAATGTATTTTTAGGAGCACTTGTTACAGTCATTTGTCTTTTTGGAACACTGCCATATATTTCATTACAGCTAAAAGCAGTTTCTGAAACTTTTGAAATTATGGCTGATCACACTAGTTATGTTTCAACTAATATATTAGATGATTCCACTTTTTACGTAGCTCTATTACTAGCCATTTTTGCAACATTTTTCGGAACCCAAAATGCAGATGCTTCAGAAAAACATACAGGTATCATTGCATCGGTAGCTTTCGAATCTATTTTAAAACTTGTATTTTTTCTAATTATTGGTATTTATATCACTTTCTACCTTTTTGATGGCACTACTGATATTTACAATCAAATATCTATAATCGATAATTTTAAAGAACTCACCAGTTTAAATGGTTTAGAAGACGGTTTTAATTGGCTGTTTTTAATATCGTTATCTTTTATGGCAATCTTTTTATTGCCACGCCAATTTCAAGTTTCGGTATTAGAAAACAATCGTGAGAAATACTTAAAGAAAGCAATCTGGTTATTCCCTCTTTATTTATTACTTTTTAATGCGTTTGTAATCTTTATTGCTTGGGCAGGAAAATTGACTTTTGATGGTGCTGTAAATTCAGAATATTACACACTGTTACTTCCTTTAGAAAATGGCAATTCATTTTTAGCGACTTTAGTTTTTCTAGGTGGTTTTTCTGCTGTAATCTCAATGGTTGTAGTTTCGACATTAGCCCTATCCATAATGGTTAGTAATAACTTGATTATTCCTTATGGATTTTTAGATAAATTCATAAAAAATCAACCCGAACGAAATGCCAAATACATTAAAAATATTAGACGTATTTCAATTTTCACCATTATAATAATTGCCTATTTCTTTTATATTCTTTTTTCGAAACAACTGTCTTTATATTCAATTGGACTTATTTCATTTGTAATTATAGCCCAGCTTGCCCCATCATTTTTTATTGGACTTTTCTGGAATCGCGGTTCTTCTAAAGGAGCAATCATTGGTATCATCGTTGGATTCTGTATTACCTTTTACACATTGATACTTCCATTTACTTTAGTTGCCTACACAGGCACAGATACATTTACTCAATTAGGGTTTAATGGAATTGAAGCACTTAAACCTCATGCGCTTTTCGGCATAGATTTTTTAAGTCCGCCAGCACACGCATTTTTCTGGAGTATACTTTTTAATCTTCTTTGCTATTTAATATTTTCAATCATTACCAAAGGAAATTATAGAGAACGAAATTATGCCGAAATGTTTGTTGACAGCAATAATTTTAAGGCATTACAAGACAGTGCGCTTGTATGGAAAGGTGAGGCTTATGTGGCCGATATTAAAAGTGTTCTTGTTCGGTTTTTAGGGGAGAAAAAAGCAAGTAGAGCTTTAAGATTATTTTTTACGAAATATAAATTACCCCTAGACACTCAATTAGCTGATGCTCGATTAATTAATTTTTCTGAAAAGCTTTTAACTGGAAGTATTGGTAGTGCTTCGGCAAAAATATTGATTGCTAAAGTGGTTAAAGAGGAACAAATAAGTTTGATTGAAGTTTTAAGAATTTTAGAAGAATCAAAGGAAAATATCGTAAGCAATAAAATATTACTCGAAAAATCCGATGAGCTTTCACAACTATCCTCAAAACTAAAAGATGCCAACAAAGAATTAGTAATTAAGGATAAACAAAAAGATGAGTTTTTAGATACTGTTGCGCACGAATTAAAAACACCAATTACAGGAATTAGAGCCGCAACTGAACTGCTAATGGATGATGAAGATGATATGCCTACTGAAATTAAGAAACAATTTCTTTCCAATATCCTCCAAGACTCAGATAGGCTAGGCCGTCTAATCAATAATATTTTAGATTTTGAAAAACTAGAAACAGGTCGCTTGAGTTTAGATATCACCTATTTGGACATTCATGAAACTATTAATAAAGCGATTGCAAATACACAGCATATTGCTGCAAAAAAAGGAATTACATTAAAACTTAACAATGTTTACCGCTTCAAACTAGATTATGATGAAGACCGAATTCTTCAGGTTTTGATGAATTTAATTTCTAATGCCATTAAGTTTTGTGAACCTGAAATAGGAATAATTGAAGTTGATTACATACTAGGTAATAATGAATTAGAAATTTCAGTTTCTGATAATGGAAAGGGAGTCCCTAACGAAGATATGGAATACATTTTTGACAAATTTTATCAATCGCAACATCAAAATACCATTAAACCAGAAGGTAGTGGATTGGGCTTAGCGATAACAAAGCAAATTGTTGAAAAACATAAAGGTAAAATATGGGTAGACAAAACGAAAAAAACAGGTGCAAAATTTGTTTTTACGTTGCCAATTAGCTAAATTACATCTTGATTTATGAAGCACAGAATTTTAATTGTTGATGATGAGCCAAACATAGTAATGTCGCTAGAATACGCTTTTAAAAAAAAGGGTTTTGAGGTGTTTATTGCAAGGGATGGTAGTGAAGCTTTAACGATTTTAAAAGACACTATTCCAGATATCGTATTATTGGATATTATGATGCCTAATGTTGATGGATATCAAACATTAAAACACATAAAAAATACCGTTAGTTTAGAAGCTACAAAAGTAGTTTTCCTTACTGCAAAAAATAAAGCTTCAGATATTGAAAAGGGTTTAAAAATTGGAGCAGATAAATATTTAATAAAACCTTTTTCAGTAAAAAAAATAGTTTCAGAAATACTGGAACTTGTGACTTAAAAGTAGTCTTATAAGTCTTTTTAAATGTTGGTTTTGTGTGCAAACAAACAATGTTTAATTAAAATTTTAAGACGTGAAATTTAAGATAAACCCGCGTACTTCAGATATAGTGTTAACTATATATGTTGTGCTCACTTTATTTTATAGAATAAAGTTTGAAAATGAAGCAGGTGTAACCGCATTACAATCTCTTGTAATAGGTCTATGCCTTGTTGCTATGCCTTGGTCTCTTATCAAACTAAAGGTTCTTAATCCTAATTGGTTCGGTTTATTTAATCCTAAAATTCCGAAGTCATGAAGTATTCAAAATTTTACAATGACAGTATTGATAATCCTGAACGTTTTTGGCAATCTCAAGCGAATAATTTAGCATGGTACAAAACACCCTCTACAATTTTATCGAAGGACCAGCACAATTATGATCAATGGTTTGAAGATGGCGAATTAAATTTAAGCTACCTATGTATTGACAAACATATAGAGGATGGTTTTGGAAATCAAAATGCGATTATTTATGATTCTCCTGTTACAAACACGAAAGAACATATTACATTCAACACACTCCATGAAGAAGTATCAAAACTAGCTGGAGGTTTACAAAATTTAGGACTCAGTAAAGGTGACACCGTAATTATTTACATGCCTATGATTCCACAAGCGTTATATGCTATGTTAGCTTGTGCTAGAATTGGTGTTATACACTCAGTTGTTTTTGGTGGCTTTGCACCGCACGAGTTAGCGATAAGAATTGATGACTGTAAGCCGAAACTAATTATCACAGCATCAAATGGAATAGAAATAGACAAGATAATTCCTTACAAACCTTTTGTTGACGAAGCAATCGTAAAAGCAAACCATAAACCCGAAAAGGTAATTGTTTTTGACCGAAAATTAGGGGTTAACATACAGCACAAAAACTATGATGTAGGCTATTCAGCCTTAGTTGAAAAATCTCCTTCCATTGAGGCTATTCCAATGCCATCTACACATCCTTCATATATATTATATACTTCAGGAACCACCGGCACACCTAAGGGAATTGTTAGGGACACAGGAGGATACGCAACTGCATTAAAATTTTCAATGAAATACATTTACGGTGTTGATGAAGGAGATACTTTTTGGGCAGCAAGTGATGTAGGTTGGGTTGTAGGACACAGCTTTATAGCTTATGGCCCATTATTAAACAGAAATACTACAATTCTATTTGAAGGTAAACCCATTAAAACTCCAGACGCATCTACTTTTTGGAGAGTTATTAGCGAACACAATGTGAAAGCAATGTTTACTGCTCCTACTGCAATTAGAGCTATCAAAAAAGAAGATCCAGATGGAGCATTACTTAAAAAATATGATTTGTCTTGCTTGAAATATCAATTTTTAGCCGGAGAACGTTGCGACGTGGCAACATTAAACTGGACAGAAGAGCAATTAAAAGTACCTATTATTGACCATTGGTGGCAAACTGAAAGTGGCTGGCCTATGATTTCGAATATGGTAGGAGTAGATTTAAAACCTGTAAAACCTGGATCTGCAAGTTTACCCGTTTGTGGTTATAACATTCAAATATTAAACGAAGAGGGTGAAGAAGTTGAAAATAGTGTTGAGGGATATGTAGCCATAAAACTACCCTTACCGCCAGGAACATTGAGCAACCTTTGGGAAAACCCTGAACGCTTTAAAATGGGATATTTAAATAGATTTCCTGGATATTATTTTTCTGGAGATGGTGGTTATAAAGATGAAGATGGATATGTATTTATAACCGGACGCGTAGATGATATAATCAACGTTGCGGGACACAGATTATCTACTGCAGAAATGGAAGAAATTGTTTCTTCACATAAGGCTGTTGCAGAATGTGCCGTTTTTGGAGTACACTGCGAAATTAAAGGACAAAAACCATTAGGTCTCATTGTTTTGAAATCGGAGAAAATTTCAGAAACTAATGTTATTCAAAAAGAAATAATTCAAGACGTTAGACGCGAAATAGGTGCTGTTGCATCCTTTAGAGATGTTCATATTGTTAAGCGATTACCAAAAACTAGAAGTGGAAAAATTCTTCGTAAATTGTTGCGTAACATTGCTGACGAACACCAATATAACATACCATCAACAATTGATGACGCATCCATAATTGACGAAATAAAATCAACATATCAAACCCAAAAAATCGGGATTCATAAATAAAATTAAAAAAATTGTAATGAGTAATTATCACATAAAACACCTAGAAGAATACTACCAAGTATATAGAAAATCAGTTCGTAATCCAGAATCTTTTTGGGAAGAAATAGCGGAGGAACATTTTCTATGGCGTAAAAAATGGGACAATGTTTTAAGTTGGGATTTTAAAAAACCCGAAGTAAAATGGTTTGAAGGAGCTAAGCTCAATATCACTGAAAATTGCATTGATAGACACCTAGCAACTAGGGGTGAAAAAACCGCAATTTTATTTGAACCAAACGATCCAAGTGAAGCAGCGCAACACATTACATATAAAGAATTATACCACCGTGTAAACAAGTTTGCACATGTTTTAAAATCTAAAGGAATTAAAAAAGGTGATAGAGTTTGTATTTATTTACCGATGATTCCAGAATTGGCTATTTCAGTATTGGCTTGTGCAAGAATTGGCGCTATTCATTCTGTAGTTTTTGCAGGATTCTCTGCTACAGCATTAGCAACTAGAATTAACGATAGTGATTGTAAATTAGTTGTAACATCAGACGGTTCTTACAGAGGTTCAAAAACAATTGATTTAAAAGGAATTGTTGATGAAGCTTTAGAAGATTGCAGTGGAGTTAAAGATGTATTAGTGGTTAAACGTATTAATACTGAAATCAACATGAAAGAAGGCCGTGATGAATGGCTACAACCACTTTTAGACAATGCTTCAGATGAGCTTACAGCTACTGTCCTGGATGCTGAAGATCCATTATTTATATTATATACTTCTGGTTCTACAGGAACACCAAAAGGTATGGTACACACCACCGCAGGCTATATGGTTTATAGTGCGTATACATTTAAAAATGTATTTCAATATAGAGAAAATGATATCTATTGGTGTACAGCCGATATAGGCTGGATCACAGGACATAGCTACATTGTTTATGGACCGTTAGCAAATGGAGCAACTACAGTTATGTTTGAGGGTGTTCCAAGTTATCCTGACTATGGTCGCTTTTGGGAAATTGTCGAAAAACATAAAATTACTCAATTCTACACAGCACCTACTGCAATTAGAGTATTAGCTAAAGAAGGTGTTGAACACGTTGAAAAACACGATTTATCATCCTTAAAAGTTTTAGGAACTGTAGGGGAACCTATTAATGAAGAAGCATGGCACTGGTATGATGACAATATTGGGAAAAAG
>NZ_BKCG01000005.1 GCF_008974325.1 Patiriisocius marinus
ATACTGGAGAACCATTATCACAAATTTCATATGTGAAAGTATCTTCTCCTGTAAAATTAGGATCTGGTGTGTAAGTTACTGTTCCATCAGGATTAAGAACTGCTGTACCATTTGCTGGATCTGTTACCGAACCTGGCGTTACAGCAATCATATCTCCATCAGGATCAAAATCATTTGATAACACTACAACATCTACTGGCTCGCCAACTTCCGTTGTGTTTGTATCGTTATTTGCTACAGGTGGATTGTTCTGATCATTCACTGGAATATCTGAAACTTCGATGACAACATTTGCTGTATCACAAGCTTGTGGCGTTCCATCATCACATATAGTATATGTGAACATATCAGTTCCTACAAAATCAGTAGCAGGTGTGTAAGTGTATGTTCCGTCAGGATTAACAACTACACTTCCATTTGATGGTTGTGTATTTGATGTTACCACCTGAGTGTTTCCTTCTTCGTCTTCATCATTTGTCAATACGTTGCCGTCAACAGCTACATTAATAAATGTATCGTTAATATCATCGATAGCATCTGTACAATTTGATAAGATATCAATATCAACATCAATAGTACAACCGTTACCATCTACAACAGTTACCACATAAGTTCCTGCCGCTAAATCTGTAAAAATTCCATTAGCTTGACCAGTTGCACCATCTAGACTGTAACTATAAGGAAGTGTTCCTCCTTGTGCCGAAACAGTCACACTACTTTCCGCTCCACAAAGAACATCCACTTGAGAGTCAACCTGCGCTGTTAATTCAGCGGCCGGCTCTAAAACTTCTGCACTATCATTAAGTCTACACCCATTAACATCTGTAATGACAACACTATAAACTCCAGCTGAAAGCGTATTAATATCTTCTGTTGTTGCTCCATTACTCCAAGCAAAACTATAAGGCGCTGTTCCACCTGAAACTGTTAAATCTAATGAACCAGTTGATTCTCCAAAACAAAGCACACTATTAACTGCAATACCTGAACTTAAAACATTTGGCTCTATAACTGTTGCGTTTGCTGTAGCTGTACATAAAGTAACTGTATCTGTAACTGTAATTGTATAAACACCTCCTGCTAGTGCCGAAATATCTTCTGTTGTCGCTCCATTATCCCAAGAGTACGTAAAGTTTCCTGAACCTCCTGTTATTGTAGCATCTACAGTACCATCACTATCACCATTACAAGTTACACCGGAAGGTGTAGCAGTTACAGCTAAGTTTTGGCAACTTCCTGGGTTCACAACAGTTGTTGCAGTCGACACACATCCATTTGCATCAGTAACTGTTACAGTGTACGTCCCTTCATCAAGACCTGTTATTGTTTGAGTAGTTTGACCTCCTGGAGCCCAAGAGTATGCATATACTGGTGTTCCTCCCGAAACATTAGCAGTTGCAGTTCCATCATTTGTTGTTGGTCCACTCTCATCTGTTGATGAGGCACTAACATCTAATGCGTTTGTTGGCTCTGTTATTGTTACACTTTGTTCAACTGGTAAACATACCGTACCATCTATTGTTACACTTACTGTATACACACCTGCACCTTGACCACTAATTGTACTAGAAGTTACTCCAGCGTCAGTTTGCACTGGAACAGTATTCCACACAAAAGTATAAGTAGCAGATGGATTAGCAATCGAACTAGCACTTACCGTTGCCGAACCTGTTGTATCAGAAGTACACAACACATTAGTTACATTATCTACCGCAATTACTTGATCACAAGTATTTGAACAATCGATAACAACCGTTTGTTCCAAAGTACAATTATTTGCATCTGTTACAACAACAGTATGATTTCCTGATGGTAAATTTGAAGCCGTAGCACCTGTTTGGCTACCAGCACTAGCGCTCCATTGATAAGTATATGGTCCTGTTCCACCACTAGCAGACGCAGTAGCTTCTCCATCAGCACATCCTTGAGCATTAGTCGCATTTACCTTAGTAATTACAATACCTATTGGCGATGACGGCTCTTCTATGTTTATTCCATTTTGAGCTAATGTACAATCTTTTGCATCAGTAACTATTACTGAATAACTACCAGCCGGAAGACTTGAAACATCTTCTGTAGCCGCTCCATTACTCCAAGCATATGTATAAGGAGCAGTTCCACCAGAAACAGTAATATTTACTGATCCCGTACTAGCACCATTACACAATACATCTACCTTAGTAAATGAAATATTTAATCCTTCATTTGGACCAGAAACAGAAAAACTAACTTCTTTCTCACAACCATTAGCATCTTCTACTACAATAGTATATTGACCTACAGCTAAATTAGTTATGTCTTGAGTACTTGCACCGTTATCCCAAGAATAAGTATATCCTGACGTCCCACCTGAAACAGATATATCAATCGCTCCCGTAGAAGCGCCAAAACAAGAAACATCAGTTACAACTCCTGTTATTACAATATCTTCAGCTGGCTGACCTATAGTATATGTATCAGAATCAGAACATCCGTTTGCCCCTGTTACTGTAACCGTATAGTCCCCAGCAGGTACATTCTCTAAATCTTCTGTAGTTGCTCCATTACTCCAAGCATATGTATAAGGAGCAGTTCCACCACTTACGTTAATATTAATAGCACCAGTACTAGCTCCATAACAAGCTACGTCTGTTATTGCTCCTATTTCTACTTCTATAAAAGTTACTGTTGTAGAAACATCACTTTCACATTCAGTATTTATATTTTTCACTGTAATCTCATAAGAACCTTCTCCTATATTAGGAAAAACTGTAGATGCTTGAAAAGCTCCACCATCTAAAGAATACTCGTATTGTGATCCTAATGGAGAAACAACTGTAATCTGAGCAACATTATTATTACCTGGACAACTCACTTCTACAACAGCAGGATCAGGTAAAGGATAAAACTCAACAGTTATCGTTGCCGTATCACAAATTACTTCATTTGGAGCCGGTAAACAAACCCCATAATCAAAACTGATTACACCCACAAAACCAGGAGTAGGTACAAGTGTATAAGTTCCATCCGCGTTTAAACTAAATGACTGCACTGCTCCAGCTGGAGAAGGTGCAGATTCTACACTATATACTGATGTTTCAGGGACATTATTTTCTTCAGCTATATCACCATTAAAAATTGAGTCTTCACAACCATATT
This sequence comes from Patiriisocius marinus, assembly GCF_008974325.1. Lineage (GTDB taxonomy): Bacteria > Bacteroidota > Bacteroidia > Flavobacteriales > Flavobacteriaceae > Patiriisocius > Patiriisocius marinus. The sequence goes on from NZ_BKCG01000005.1 coordinate 3,139, forward strand.
TCTCTAAATCTTCTGCATAACGTTGTAGTATAAAGAATTTACCATCACCGTGATCTCTAGTAGCAGCAACAAACTCAATTCTAGTAATAAAAGAACCCGTAGGAGCAACATCACTTAATTGAAAAAGTGCAATCGCTATATCTTGGCTATTTTCATATTCACGTCCTGAACTCCAATAATCAGAATTACCCAAAGGAGGGCTATATCCTAAATTTCTATAATCTTGCCCATCATTATTAACAAAAGTGTCACCTAAAACCTGCTCAGAACCTCCACCTGCTGGTATTCCAATCATTCTTATATAATAACAGTTGTTTCCACCTCTTTCCGTAACCGCTAAAACACCTCCTTCATTAGAAGGAAGCGCAGGGTCATAAAATATAGTTTGTAATTGAGCATCAGTCTCCGGCACTCCATTAGTACCATTAGCAGCATCAAAATCACCACAAATATCTCTACCAACAGGATTAGCTTCAAAATAGTGATTTAAGTTTTTATCTTGAAATGCAGCTATTGCACTAGTATCCCATAAATTATTATCATTTACATTTAAAGTTGCCGTAGCACTAGTACTCACAATTTGCACTCCATTTAACCATAAGTGATTTCGAGAATGATTTATTACAGATCCACCGTTCCCTAATCGTGTCAATTGATAAAAAGTAGGAATTGCAAATTTATCAAACACAGTAGCCTCATTACCGTCGTTAATTATAATAGAGCGTATTGATGCAGGTCTATTATTCTCTGATGTATCTATATCGCCATTAAAGTTGATATCCTGTATATCATTCCATTGAAATGTTACACCACTTTGCACTGAAGGAGACTGAGTTCCTATTTGCGCAAATAAGCTTGATGAAAACAAAACAACAATCGAGAACAAGACTGCGTTCCAGTTAATGTTAAGATGAGTAATAGTTTTATACATAGTAATTAATTTATATGAAATATTAATTCCATAAAGGTTTATTCTTTTAGATAACGCAAATATAAGAGCATAAAAGCCTACACATTCTATTAATATAGGGGTATTAGCTAAAGAGCATTAAATACTCGTTCAAATACTATTTTACCTTAATATTCACTATAAATGTTGTAGGAACCGCAGTCACTACACTAAGCAAAATTGCAGTAAAACCACGCATTTATACCTATTGTGGTTGTAGGAAAAATTACTTTCACAATCAAAATTACACTAAATCATTATCACCTATTATTTCATTTATTTAAAAAATAATTAAAACATATGTTAAAATTTAAAACAAGCAATATCAACATAGCTTAACAAATTATTAACACACAGGTATAAACGATTAAGTACAAATATATTCGATAAAGTGTATTTGTACATTTCTGTTATCAAACTTAATATGTAGGTAAATTCCCTCAATTCGGTGCAATTTACTTAAACATTAGTTCGATAAAGAAGTTTAACCTTTCACAAACTAAACTTATCTTTGTGGTATAATTTTATAGAAAATGTCATTACAAAAAGAAATAGATAGACGTAAAACCTTTGGTATCATATCACACCCAGATGCAGGTAAAACAACACTTACCGAGAAACTATTATTATTTGGAGGTGCTATTCAAGAAGCCGGAGCCGTTAAAAGTAACAAGATAAAAAAGGGAGCTACAAGTGACTTTATGGAGATTGAACGCCAGCGTGGTATCTCGGTTGCAACTTCCGTTTTGGCATTTGAATATGATGGAATAAAAATAAACATATTAGATACCCCTGGACACAAAGATTTTGCTGAAGATACATTTAGAACACTAACCGCCGTAGACAGTGTTATTATTGTTATTGATGTTGCAAAGGGTGTTGAGGAACAAACAGAAAAATTAGTTGAAGTTTGTCGAATGCGTAATATTCCAATGATCGTTTTTGTGAATAAATTAGATCGTGAAGGAAAAGATGCTTTTGAACTACTTGATGAGATTGAACAAAAACTACATCTTAAAGTAACACCACTCTCCTTCCCTATTGGTATGGGCTACGATTTTAAAGGTATATACAATATTTGGGAAAAGAATGTTAACCTCTTTAGTGGAGATAGCCGTAAAAATATAGAAGAAACCATAGAGATTGAAGATCTTGCTAATAAAGAATTAGACGAGCTAATAGGTGAAAAAGCCTCAGAAACGTTGAGAGAAGAGCTGGAACTTGTTGAAGGTATATACCCTAAATTTGACAGAGTTGCTTACTTGGCTGCAGAATTACAACCCGTATTTTTTGGTTCAGCGTTAAATAATTTTGGTGTTAGAGAGTTACTAGACTGTTTTATCCAAATAGCACCTAAACCACAACCAAAGTCAAGTAACACAAGACTAGTTAAACCAGAGGAAAAAGAATTTTCAGGTTTTGTATTTAAAATACATGCTAATATGGACCCTAAACACAGAGACCGTTTAGCTTTTGTGAAAATTGTATCAGGAACTTTTGAAAGAAATACTAATTACATGCACGTACGCAATGGTAAGAAGATGAAATTTTCAAGCCCAAACGCATTTTTTGCAGAAAAGAAACAAATTGTGGATGTATCATACCCAGGAGACATTGTAGGCTTGCATGATACCGGTAATTTTAAAATAGGAGACACACTAACAGAAGGGGAAGAAATGAAATACAAAGGCATCCCTAGCTTCTCTCCCGAGTTCTTTAAGTATATTAATAACGCAGACCCAATGAAGAGCAAACAACTTGAAAAAGGAATTGATCAATTAATGGATGAAGGAGTTGCACAATTATTTACTTTAGAACTTAATGGACGTAAGGTTGTTGGTACTGTAGGAGCGCTACAGTTTGAAGTAATTCAATATAGACTAGAACACGAATACGGTGCTACCTGTCGTTATGAAAACCTTAATGTTCATAAAGCTTGCTGGGTAGAACCTAAAGACCCTAAAAGTGACGAGTTTAAAGATTTCAAAAGGGTTAAATCTAAATTCCTAGCGAAAGACAAAAGAGGGCAGTTGGTATTCTTTGCAGATTCAGCTTTTACATTACAGATGACACAAAGTAAATACCCAAATGTAAAGCTTCATTTTGTAAGTGAGTTTGAGAAAAATGAAAAAGCTAAAGCATAGTTTGAAAAATTAACAGTATAAATAAACCCGCATATGTAATCCAAATAGGCATTAAATATGCGGGTTTTTCCTTGTCTAAATTATTAGATAATAAACATGTATTAGGCTTCTCCTGTTGGCCCAAAGTTGATTGGAATAGAAGGCTGCTTCTGCCCTTTGATAACACCATGTTGTTGCTCAAATCGCGACACATTTTCCTGTAATGCTTTCACTAATCGCTTTGCATGCTCTGGGGTTAATATTATTCTAGATTTAACCTTATTCTTAGGTATACCAGGCATAATTGACACAAAATCAACTATAAACTCAGATTGAGAATGGTTGATAATTGCCAAATTACTGTAGATACCCTGCGCCACATCAGCGTCTAGTTCTATATTAATTTGGCCTTGTTTTGGTTTTTTATTTTCTTCCATATTTTGCGTTATTACTTCAGTAAAACTGATGAATTAATAATGTTATTTTAATAGATTTATTCTGAAATATTAATGTGTTAAATAATTAGAAAACAATTAATATTTCGGCACTGCCTTAAGCCTTAAAGGTATATAAAAAAGAAAATCCCGAAACGATTGTCACGGGATTTTCAAATATAATTTACAAGCCTTAACCTTTATTAAGGAACGATATTACTATCGATTAGTTATAATTAACTTCTTGCTTTTCTTGAGTCATTGCTTCTAACTCTTCTTTTGACCCTACAATTATAGTATCATACTTTCTCATACCGGTACCGGCAGGGATTTTATGTCCTACAATTACATTCTCCTTAAGACCTTCAAGTGTATCTATTTTACCTGCTACTGCAGCTTCGTTTAACACTTTAGTTGTCTCTTGGAAAGATGCAGCAGAAATAAACGATTTAGTCTGTAACGACGCTCTCGTAATACCTTGCAGAATAGGAGTTGCTGTTGCGTTAACGGCATCTCTTGCTTCTACTAAAGTTTTGTCTGCTCTTCTCAAAATAGAATTCTCATCACGCAACTCACGCATTGTAATAATCTGTCCTTCTTTAAGGTTTTCAGAATCACCAGCATTCTCAACCACTTTCATACCGAAAATCTTATCGTTTTCTATGATAAAATCTGACTTATGAACTAGTTGATTTTCTAGGAATAGCGTATCTCCACTATCAACAATACGTACTTTACGCATCATTTGGCGAACTACTACCTCAAAGTGCTTATCATTAATCTTCACACCTTGTAAACGATATACCTCTTGTACTTCATTTACTAAGTATTGCTGAACTGCTGATGGCCCTTTAATTCTTAAAATATCCTCAGGAGTAATTGATCCATCTGAAAGTGGCATACCAGCTCTCACATAATCATTTTCCTGTACTAGTATCTGGTTACTTAATTTAACCAAGTACTTCATTACTTCACCTAACTTAGACTCAACGATGATTTCACGGTTACCACGTTTGATTTTTCCGAAAGAAACAACTCCATCAATCTCACTAACGACAGCAGGATTAGAAGGGTTACGTGCTTCGAATAATTCAGTTACACGTGGAAGACCCCCTGTAATATCACCCGCTTTCGCAGATTTACGTGGAATCTTAACTAAGATTTTTCCAATCTTAATTTTCTCACTATCATCAACTTGAATTAAAGCCCCTACTGGTAAGTTATACGAACGAATCACTTCATCCTTTTTACCTAATATCTGTAACGTAGGAATCTTTTTCTTATCTCTAGATTCTGTAATTACTTTTTCTTGGAAACCAGTTTGTTCATCAATCTCTACAGCATACGTAATACCTTGTTCAATATTTTCGTAACGTATCTTACCTGCAAATTCTGAAATAATTACACCATTATATGGATCCCATTGTGAAACAATGTCACCAGCTTTAAGCATATCTCCATCTTTTACATAGATAGTAGAACCGTATTGAATGTTATTAGTACTTAATGTAATACCAGTTTTCTTATCAATCAATTTAAGCTCTGATGTACGAGAGATCACGATATCAATATCATTCCCTTCACTATCTTGACCTTTAACTGTTTTCAAATCTTCTATTTCAGCTTTACCATCAAACTTAACTTTAAGTTTATTTTCTTCTGAAATGTTACCTGCAATACCTCCTACGTGGAATGTACGTAATGTAAGCTGTGTTCCTGGTTCACCAATAGACTGTGCAGCTACAACACCAACAGCTTCCCCTCGTTGTACCATTTTATTAGTAGCTAAATTTCTACCGTAACATTGAGCACAAATACCTTTTTGCGCTTCACATGTTAATGCAGAACGTACTTCAACTGATTCAATTGGAGATGCTTCAATTTTAGCTGCTATAGCTTCATCAATATGTTGACCGCTTTCAACAAGTACCTCTTTCGTTAATGGATTAACTACATCATTCAATGCAGTACGACCAACAATTCTTGCTTTAAGTTTTTCAACTATTTCTTCATTTTTCTTTAAAGCTTGTACCTCAATACCTCTTAGGGTACCACAGTCTTCTGTGTTTACAATAACATCTTGAGAAACATCTACAAGTCTACGAGTTAAGTAACCTGCATCGGCCGTTTTAAGGGCTGTATCGGCAAGTCCTTTACGTGCACCGTGAGTTGAGATAAAGTATTCAAGAATTGAAAGTCCTTCCTTAAAGTTAGAAAGAATTGGGTTTTCAATAATTTCTCCTCCTCCACTATTCGATTTCTTAGGCTTTGCCATTAATCCACGCATACCTGTAAGCTGACGAATCTGTTCTTTAGATCCACGAGCTCCAGAATCAAGCATCATATATACCGAGTTAAATCCTTGTTGATCTTCTCTAATACGCTTCATTGATAACTCCGTAAGCGCCGCATTGGTTGCTGTCCAAATATCAATTACTTGATTATAACGTTCGTTTTGAGTAATAAGACCCATGTTGTAGTTAGATCTAATTCCATCAACCTTTTCGTTCGCTTCATCAATCATTGGGTACTTCTCTGCAGGAATAATAATATCCCCTAATGAGAATGATAACCCTCCTTCAAATGCAAACTTATATCCTAATGTTTTAATTTCGTCAAGGAAAGCTGCTGTAACTGGTACAGATGTTTTAGCTAAAATACCACCAATAATATCTCTTAGAGATTTCTTAGTCAATACCTCATTAATATATCCTGCCGCTTCTGGAACGTTTTGATTAAAGATTACTCTTCCTAAAGTTGTTTCAATAATCTGATAAACAAGCTCACCTTCTTCATTAAAATCTTTTGTTCGAATCTTAATTTGAGCATTCAAATCAACCATCTTCTCATTGTAAGCAATAACTGCTTCCTCAGCTGAGTAGAACGTTAATCCTTCACCCTTAACTTTTAATTCTGGTGTAGACAACTTAAGTTTAGTCATATAATAAAGACCAAGTACCATATCCTGAGAAGGTACTGCTACTGGAGCACCATTTGCTGGATTAAGAATATTGTGAGATGCCAACATTAATAATTGACATTCTAATATAGCTTCTGGTCCTAATGGAAGGTGTACTGCCATTTGATCCCCATCAAAATCGGCGTTAAATGCCGTACATACTAATGGGTGTAATTGGATAGCTTTTCCTTCAATTAATTTAGGTTGGAATGCTTGTATACCTAGACGGTGAAGAGTAGGCGCACGGTTAAGCATAACAGGGTGTCCTTTCAATACATTTTCAAGGATATCCCAAACAACTGGTTCTTTTTTATCTATAATTTTCTTTGCAGATTTTACAGTCTTAACAATACCTCTTTCGATTAACTTACGAATCACAAAAGGCTTGTATAATTCAGCTGCCATTCCTTTAGGAATACCGCATTCGAATAATTTTAATTCTGGTCCTACAACAATTACAGAACGTGCAGAATAATCAACACGTTTACCAAGTAAGTTTTGACGGAAACGTCCTTGCTTACCTTTCAATGAATCTGATAGAGATTTCAATGGACGGTTACTATCTGTTTTAACTGCTGAAGATTTACGTGTATTATCAAACAGTGAATCCACTGCCTCTTGTAACATACGCTTTTCGTTACGTAAAATTACTTCAGGAGCTTTAATCTCCATCAAACGTTTTAAACGGTTGTTACGAATAATTACACGACGATATAAATCATTTAAATCTGAAGTTGCAAAACGACCACCATCTAATGGTACTAATGGACGTAATTCTGGTGGAATAATTGGCACCACCTTCATTATCATCCAAGCTGCTTTGTTTTCACGATTCTTGTTTGCATCACGTAAAGCCTCTACAACTTGAAGTCTTTTAAGAGCCTCCGTTTTACGTTGTTTAGAAGTTTCGTTATTTGCTTTATGACGTAACTCAAATGACAATGCATCTAAGTCTATACGGTCTAATAAATCGATTAGACACTCAGCTCCCATTTTAGCGATAAACTTATTTGGATCTGAATCGTCTAAATATAAATTCTCTTGAGGAAGACTATCTAAAATAGTTAAATATTCTTCTTCTGTTAAGAAATCTAATTTTTGTACTGGATCACCTTCTTCATTTTTAGCAATACCAGGCTGAATTACTACGTAACGTTCGTAGTAAATAATCATATCTAATTTCTTAGATGGTAAGCCTAAAAGGTATCCAATTTTGTTTGGTAAGCTACGGAAATACCAAATATGTGCAACCGGTACTACCAAATTAATATGGCCCACACGGTCACGACGTACTTTTTTCTCTGTTACTTCAACACCACAACGGTCACATACGATTCCCTTGTAACGTATTCTTTTATATTTTCCACAAGCACATTCGTAATCCTTTACAGGTCCAAAAATACGCTCACAAAATAAACCGTCACGCTCTGGTTTGTGCGTACGGTAGTTAATTGTCTCTGGTTTTAATACTTCACCACGCGACTCTGCTAAAATCTTCTCAGGAGAGGATAATCCAATAGAAATTTTATTGAATTTTGGTGCTGCTTGTTCTCTGTTATTATTTCTTGCCATAATGCTGTAAAATAAACTTTGTTGTTATTGAAATGGAAATTCTAATCGATGTTTAAAATTTCCGAAGAAAATGTCTAAAATCCCCATGACGAATCACGGGGTTCTAAGATTATTCTTCTAATCTGATATCAAGCCCAAGACCTTTCAATTCGTGCATTAACACGTTAAAAGATTCAGGTAAACCTGGTTCCGGCATAGCTTCTCCTTTTACGATTGCTTCGTAAGTTTTAGCTCTTCCTATTACATCATCAGACTTAACCGTCAATATTTCACGTAGGGTGCTCGATGCTCCATAAGCTTCAAGTGCCCATACTTCCATCTCACCAAAACGCTGTCCACCAAACTGAGCTTTACCTCCTAATGGTTGTTGTGTAATTAATGAGTATGGTCCAATAGAACGTGCGTGCATCTTATCGTCTACCATATGCCCTAATTTAAGCATATAAATAACTCCTACTGTTGCAGGTTGATCGAAACGTTGTCCTGTTCCTCCATCAAATAAGTATGTATGTCCGTATCTTGGAATTCCTGCTTCATCAGTCAAATCATTGATTTGATCAATTGTTGCACCATCAAAAATAGGTGTAGCATACTTGCGACCTAATTTTTGACCTGCCCAACCTAAAACAGTTTCATAGATTTGTCCAATGTTCATACGAGATGGTACCCCAAGAGGGTTCAACACGATATCTACTGGTGATCCATCTTCTAAGAAAGGCATATCTTCTTCACGTACGATACGTGCTACAATACCTTTGTTACCGTGACGCCCTGCCATTTTATCACCTACTTTTAATTTACGTTTTTTAGCAACATAAATTTTTGCAAGTTTTAGAATACCTGCAGGAAGTTCATCTCCTACAGAGATTGTAAACTTCTCACGACGTAAACTTCCTTGAAGATCATTTTCTTTAATACGGTAGTTATGCATTAAATCTGCAACCATTTGATTGGTTTCATCATCAGTTGCCCAAACACCACCTACTAAATGCGTATAATCATCTACAGCGTTCAACATTTTCAATGTGTACTTTTTACCTTTAGGGAATACTACTTCACCTAAATCATTAGTAACACCTTGAGCTGTTTTACCACCAACAATAGCAAATAGTTTGTCTACAAGAACATCTTTTAATGCATCAAATTTTGCATCATACTTCACTTCAAGTGCAGCGATATCCTCTTTGTCTTTTGCTCTTTTACGCTTATCTTTTATTGCTCTTGCGAACAATTTCTTATTAATTACAACACCGTGTAATGATGGAGATGCTTTTAAAGATGCATCTTTTACATCACCAGCTTTATCACCGAATATAGCACGAAGTAATTTTTCTTCTGGAGTTGGATCAGATTCTCCTTTTGGAGTAATCTTACCAATTAATATATCACCAGGCTTAACCTCTGCTCCTATACGGATCATTCCGTGTTCATCTAAGTCTTTAGTAGCCTCTTCAGAAACATTAGGAATGTCATTAGTTAATTCTTCGTTCCCTAATTTAGTATCACGAACTTCTAAAGAATATTCATCAATATGAATAGATGTAAAGATATCTTCACGTACTACACGTTCAGAAATTACAATGGCATCCTCAAAGTTGTATCCTTTCCAAGGCATAAAAGCAACTTTCATATTACGACCTAAAGCTAGCTCTCCTTTTTCGGTAGCGTACCCTTGACATAATACTTGTCCTTTTTGTACTCTATCACCTTGTGAAACGATAGGCTTCAAGTTGATAGATGTTCCTTGGTTAGTTTTTCTAAATTTAACTAATTGATATGTCTTCTCATCACTATCAAAACTTACCATTGCAGCACTCTCTGTACGATCATACTTAATAGTAATTTCTCTAGCATCAACACTTACAACAGAACCATCGCCTTCTGCATTAATAAGTACACGAGAGTCAGAAGCAACTTGGCGCTCTAATCCTGTACCTACAATAGGCGAATCTGCAATCAATAAAGGTACAGCCTGACGCATCATGTTAGATCCCATCAATGCACGGTTGGCATCATCATGTTCCAAGAAAGGAATTAATGAAGCTGAAATACTAGCAATTTGATTAGGAGCAACATCAGCATAGTTAATCTGATTTGGCTCAACAACTGGAAAATCACCTTCTTCACGAGCAATTACTCTATCTACATCAATAGTACCATTTTCTTTTAATGGTATGTTAGCCTGTGCAATCATCTGTCCTTCTTCTTCCTCTGCAGAAAGATATTGAGGTACAGTTTTCAAATCGATTACACCATCAGTTACTTTTCTGTAAGGTGTTTCTATAAATCCTAAGTTATTTACTTTAGCGTATACTGCTAAAGATGAAATAAGACCAATGTTAGGTCCTTCAGGAGTTTCAATTGGACAAAGTCTTCCGTAGTGTGTATAGTGTACATCACGTACCTCAAAACCTGCACGCTCACGAGATAAACCACCTGGTCCTAATGCTGAAAGTCTACGTTTATGTGTGATCTCTGCAAGAGGATTAGTTTGATCCATAAACTGTGATAGTTGGTTCGTTCCAAAAAACGAATTAATCACAGAAGATAATGTCTTAGCATTAATTAAATCAATAGGTGTAAAAACTTCATTATCACGCACATTCATACGCTCACGAATCGTTCTAGCCATACGAGCAAGACCTACACCAAACTGAGAAGATAATTGCTCACCTACTGTACGTACACGACGATTAGATAAGTGATCAATGTCATCAATCTCTGCTTTAGAGTTAATTAATTCAATTAAATATTTTACAATAGTTATAATATCTTCTTTAGTAAGCACTTGCTTATCCATAGCGATATCTAACTGTAATTTTTTATTCATTCTATAACGACCCACTTCACCTAAATTATATCTCTGGTCAGAGAAAAATAATTTATTGATGATTCCACGTGCTGTTTCTTCATCAGGCGGTTCAGCGTTACGTAATTGTCTGTAGATATGCTCAACAGCCTCTTTTTCAGAGTTCGTTGGATCTTTCTGTAATGTATTATGAATAATAGCATAATCTGCTAAATGATTATCCTCTTTATGTAAAAGAATAGTCTTTGAACCAGATTCAATTATTTCTTCGATATGATCTTTTTCAAGAACAGTATCACGATCTAATACAATTTCATTACGTTCAATTGATACTACTTCACCAGTATCTTCATCAACGAAATCCTCATGCCAAGTTTTCAACACACGTGCTGCTAACTTACGACCTAGGAATTTTTTCAATCCTGTTTTAGATGCTTTAACTTCTTCTGCAAGGTCAAAGATTTCAAGAATATCTTTATCTCTTTCGAAACCAATTGCACGGAAAAGTGTAGTAACAGGTAATTTTTTCTTTCTATCGATATATGCGTACATAACGCTATTAATATCAGTAGCAAATTCAATCCATGATCCTTTGAAAGGAATTACACGAGCAGAATATAATTTTGTTCCATTTGCGTGGAACGACTGTCCAAAAAATACACCAGGTGAACGGTGTAACTGAGAAACAACAACACGCTCAGCTCCATTGATACAGAATGTACCAGAAGGTGTCATATAAGGAATAGTACCTAAGTACACATCTTGTACAATTGTTTCGAAATCTTCGTGTTCAGGATCTGTACAATATAATTTTAGACGTGCTTTTAAAGGCACACTATAAGTTAAACCACGCTCAATACACTCTTGAATAGAGTATCTTGGTGGATCTACGAAATAATCTAAAAACTCTAGTACGAACTGGTTACGAGTGTCTGTAATAGGGAAATTCTCTAAGAAAGTCTTATAAAGTCCTTCTTGGCCTCTTTCTTCTGACTTGGTCTCTAATTGGAAAAAATCTTGGAAAGATTTTATTTGGATATCCAAAAAGTCCGGGTAGTCCGGCTTGTTTTGTACAGAAGAAAAATTCAATCTTTCAGTTAACGTTGCTGACATCTATGGACGGAATTTAATTAAAATAACTGTGTGAGCGTATACTCAAAAATGTACTAACCTTTATATACGCAAAATGGTTTAGGTCATCTCACGAATGAAATGACCTAAACCTTTAAGGTTTGGATGTGTTAAGCTTACTTAAGCTCAACCTCTGCTCCTGCTTCTTCTAATTGTGCTTTTAAAGCTTCAGCTTCGTCCTTTGAAACACCTTCCTTGATAGGAGATGGTGCGTTGTCTACTAATTCTTTTGCATCTTTAAGACCAGCTCCAGTTAATTCCTTAACTAGTTTTACAACTGCTAGTTTAGAAGAACCAGCTGCAGTAAGAATTACGTCAAATTCTGACTTTTCCTCTGCTGCGTCTCCACCAGCACCTCCACCAGCAGCAACAGCTACAGCTGCAGCAGCAGGCTCGATACCATACTCATCTTTTAATATTGTAGCTAATTCATTAACCTCTAATACGGTTAAGTTAACTAATTTTTCTGCGAAATCTTTTAAATCTGCCATTTTCTATCGTTTTAAAATTGTAATTTATTAATTGTAATTATTAGTGCTAATTTATTCTGCTCTTTCAGAAAGAGTTTTAACAAGTCCTGATAATGTGTTTCCACCACTCTTAAGTGCTGAAACAACGTTTTTAGCAGGAGATTGTAATAATCCGATGATATCACCGATAAGCTCTTCTTTAGATTTGATATTAACTAGGTTTTCTAGTTGATCATCTCCAACATATATAGCTTCTTCGATATATGCTCCTTTAAGTAAAGGCTTATCAGATTTTTTTCTGAATTCCTTAATTACTTTTGCTGGTGCATTACCAGTTTCTGAAAATAATAATGAAGTATTGCCTTTTAAAGTTCCGATTAAATCACCGAATTCCTTGTCACTACTTTCCATTGCTTTAGCAAGCAATGTATTCTTAACTACAGCCAACTTCACACCTGCTTTAAAGCAAGCACGACGTAGGTTTGAAGTAGCTCCTGCATCAAGTCCTGATATATCCGCAACATAAATTGTTGGGCTTTCTTGTAACTGAGCAGTCAAACTTTCGATTACTTGTGATTTTTCTTGTCTTGTCATAAGTTCTGGTTTTTACTGATCAGTAAATCTTTTAGTGTCTATCTCAACACTTGGACTCATTGTACTAGACATAAATATACTTTTGATATATAAACCTTTAGCAGCCTGAGGCTTCAATTTTACTAATGTAGTTAATAATTCTCTCGCGTTTCCAGCAATTTTTTCTGCATCAAAAGAAGCTTTACCTATTGCTGCGTGAACGATACCGTTTTTCTCAACTTTAAAGTCGATCTTACCAGCTTTCACATCTGAAACCGCTTTAGCAACGTCCATTGTTACCGTACCAGTCTTTGGGTTAGGCATAAGACCACGAGGTCCTAAAACACGACCTAAAGGCCCTAACTTACCCATCACACTAGGCATTGTTACAATTACGTCAACATCTGTCCAACCTCCTTTAATCTTATCGAGGTACTCATCTAATCCAACAAAGTCTGCACCGGCTGCTGTTGCTTCGGCTTCCTTATCTGGAGTAACCAATGCAAGCACCTTTACATCTTTACCAGTACCGTGAGGTAGGGTAACAACTCCTCTTACCATTTGGTTAGCTTTACGTGGGTCTACATTAAGACGCACCGCTAAATCCACAGAAGGATCAAAGTTTGTGCTGGAGATTTCTTTTATTAAAGCTGAAGCTTCTGCAACAGTATAGGCTCTATCCTCTACTTTTCCAGCAACTGCTTTTTGCTTTTTTGTTAATCTTGCCATTTTATAGATTCTTTTTAGTTAAAAGGTGCATCACCTTTTGTTTTGATTCCCATTGAACGAGCAGTTCCAGCAACCATTTTCATAGCACTTTCAACTGTGAACGCATTCAAATCGGGCATTTTGTCTTCTGCAATAGCTCTTACTTGATCCCAAGTAATAGTACCAACCTTCTTTACGTGAGGCTCACCAGATCCTTTTTTGATCTTTACAGCTTCAAGAATTTGAACTGCAGCTGGAGGAGTTTTAATAACAAAGTCAAAAGACTTGTCCTTATAAACCGTAATCGCAACTGGCAATACTTTTCCTTGCTTATCTTGTGTTCTAGCATTAAACTGCTTACAGAACTCCATGATATTCACACCGGCAGCACCTAAAGCTGGTCCAACTGGTGGTGACGGGTTAGCCGCACCTCCACGAACTTGCAATTTTACTACTTTACTGACTTCTTTTGCCATTTCTTAATTTTTGATTTGCGATTTCTTCTAAAGTGGAAGCCAAAGAAAAAACCTATTATCTAGCATGTAACAATTATACTTTTTCAACTTGCATATAACTTAATTCTAATGGAGTCTTTCTTCCGAAGATCTTAACCATTACCTCAAGTTTACGCTTCTCTTCGTTAATTTTTTCAACTGTACCATTGAAACCATTAAATGGACCATCAACAACTTTTACAGTCTCCCCAATAACGTAAGGGATATTTACATTCTCATCCTTAACAGAAAGCTCATCAACTTTTCCTAGCATTCTATTAACCTCAGCTTGTCTCAATGGAACAGGATCTCCTCCCTTAGTCTCTCCTAAGAAACCAATAACACCATTGATAGACTTTATAATGTGTGGTACCTCACCAGCAAGACTAGCTTGAATCATGATATAACCAGGAAAATAAACGCGCTCTTTGTTTGTTTTTTTTCCGTTACGTATTTGTATTACCTTTTCAGTAGGAACTAGAACCTGTTCTATATAATCCTCTAAATTAAGTCTCCCAATTTCAGATTCAATATACTCTTTGATCTTGTTTTCCTGTCCACTTACTGAACGGACCACATACCACTTTTTTGTACTTTTAGTTTCAGCCATTCTTATTATTTAATTAGATCAAAGTAATAAGCAATAACTTTTGAAAAAACACTATCTACTCCCCACACTACTAAAGCTAGTACTATAGAAAATACCGCAACTATTACAGTTAGACGCTGAGCTTCAGCCCAAGGAGTCCAAGTTACGTGGTTTTTCAATTCGTTATAAGACTCTTTAATATAATTTACCATTGTTGTAAAAGGTATTTATTATTCTTTCTGTATTTTCTGAAATACTAAATTTCAGAAGAACAAACACATCCTAATTAAATATTAGCTATGTTCCAAATTGCACGGGATGGGAGACTCGAACTCACGACACCTGGTTTTGGAGACCAGTGCTCTACCAACTGAGCTAATCCCGTATAATTAATTCAATAAATTGAATTTAGCTTTAGAGGTTTAACATTTCCATAGAAACTCCCCTAAAAAGACCCAACTCCTAACAGAAGCTAAACCTGTTATAAAAGTCAAGGCGTTCCGCAAAAACGGAACACCTTTGACTATTTATCTTTTGACTAAAAATTAGTCTAAAATTTCAGTAACCTGTCCTGCACCTACTGTTCTACCACCCTCACGGATTGCAAAACGTAAACCTACGCTCATCGCGATAGCAGAGATCAACTCAACATGAATAGTTAAGTTATCACCTGGCATAACCATCTCTACTCCATCAGGAAGTGAAATGTTACCTGTAACATCAGTAGTACGTACGTAAAACTGTGGACGGTAGTTATTATGGAATGGAGTGTGACGTCCACCTTCTTCTTTTTTCAACACATAAACCTCAGCCTTAAACTTAGCGTGTGGTGTTACAGATCCTGGCTTAACAATTACCATACCTCTAGAGATCATTGACTTCTCAATACCTCTTAATAAGATACCAGCGTTATCTCCAGCCTCACCTCTATCAAGGATTTGACGGAACATTTCAATACCAGTAATAGTAGATGTCAATTTCTCAGCACCCATACCAATAATCTCAACAGGATCTCCTGTATTAGCGATACCTGTTTCGATACGTCCTGTAGCTACAGTTCCACGACCAGTAATAGAGAATACATCCTCGATAGGCATTAAGAAAGGCTTATCAACCTCACGTAAAGGCTCTTCGATCCAAGAATCTACAGCCGCCATTAATTCAAGCACAGTATCAACCCATTTTTGCTCACCGTTCAATGCACCTAATGCAGAACCAGCAATTACAGGTCCATTATCACCATCATACTCATAGAAAGATAAAAGATCTCTAATCTCCATCTCTACTAATTCAAGTAACTCCTCATCATCAACCATATCTACTTTATTCATAAATACAACGATACGTGGAATACCTACCTGACGTCCTAAAAGGATGTGCTCACGTGTTTGTGGCATTGGACCATCAGTTGCAGCAACAACTAAAATAGCACCGTCCATTTGAGCAGCACCAGTAACCATGTTCTTAACGTAATCGGCGTGACCTGGACAGTCAACGTGTGCGTAGTGACGATTAGCCGTCGCATACTCTACGTGAGAAGAGTTAATTGTAATACCACGCTCTTTTTCTTCAGGAGCGTTATCAATTTGATCAAAAGCCGAAGCTTCAGAATATCCAGCATCAGCTAATACCTTAGTAATAGCAGCTGTTAATGTTGTTTTACCGTGATCTACGTGTCCGATAGTACCTACATTTAAGTGTGGTTTCGAACGATCATATGTTGCCTTTGCCATTTTGTATTTATTTAAACTTAGTTATATATTAGTGTTCAATTGTAATATTTTTTTTGAGCCAATGACGAGAATTGAACTCGTGACCTCTTCCTTACCAAGGAAACGCTCTACCCCTGAGCTACACCGGCAATAACAATTGCCTCCATAGACGCTAGTGTTAAGTTTTAAAAACTTAAACCCTAAGAGCTTATAATGTTCTCGTTTCTACAAACAAGAAATCCCTCACTAATGTGAAGGTTAAATAGAGCGGGAGACCAGGTTCGAACTGGCGACATTCAGCTTGGAAGGCTGACGCTCTACCAACTGAGCTACTCCCGCTTTTTATAGAAAGATTTTTAACAAACTTTCAAACTTCAATAATTTTATGAACTATTCTCTTTCACCTATATTTCTTTCGAAATATTCTTGTGGGGAGAGCAGGATTCGAACCTGCGAAGACGTAGTCAGCAGATTTACAGTCTGCCCTCGTTGGCCGCTTGAGTATCTCCCCAAATTGTCTAAAATTTACACTTCAAACAATAATTTTCAAAATTTCAATTCTCTACTTTTTAGTAGAAAAATGAGCCGATGGAGGGACTCGAACCCACGACCTGCTGATTACAAATCAGCTGCTCTAGCCAGCTGAGCTACATCGGCGTTTTAATGCCTTTTTACACTAAATAATCTAGTATAAAAATTCCGTTTTTTCTAACGGTGTGCAAATGTATAACTTTATTTCCTTCTCGCAAACTTTTTCTGAAAAAAAATTTTGCTAAAATTAAATAACCACTTGCATTTAATTCGGGTGCAATATTAAAACAATTTGTTCTTACCGACAACATTTTTAAATAAAAATTTCACTTTTTTTTTACCCTTCATTTCTAGGGTGTGTATTTTTATAAACGTCTTTTAATTTTGCAATGTCATTATGAGTATATACTTGCGTGGAAGCCAGACTAGTATGCCCTAACAGTTCTTTTACTGCATTTAACTCTGCTCCTTGGTTAAGCAAATGCGTCGCAAACGAGTGTCGCAAAATATGAGGGCTCCTTTTAACTTTTGCTGAAACTTTTTTGAAGTAATTTATGATTACTCTATAAATTAAATTAGGATACAACTTATTTCCTTTAGCTGTCAAGAAAAGAAATTCGCCATCAGTTATGTTTGGAAGATTCTCGCGAAATTCTAGATACTCATTAATAGATATTAATACTGTAGAAAGAAGAGGAACTATTCGCTCCTTATTTCGTTTACCCAATACTTTAATCGACTTTTTAATAACTGAAACATCCTCAACCCTTAAATTAATTAGTTCCGCCCTACGCATCCCAGTACTATAAAACAACTCAACTATCGCTTTATTTCTAAACGATTCAAAATCGTCTGCTTTTGAAAGCAAATCTAAAACCTCTATTACTTCCTTTTCGGAAAATGGAACTTGAATATTTTTTGAAATTTTTAAAGCTCTATGTTTTGCTAAGGGATTCTCTTCTATAACCGAAGTCTTAATTAAAAACTTATAGAATGTATTTAAAGAAGAAATTTTACGATTGATTGATCTATTTGTGATACCACTATCCACTAATTGAACAATCCAACTTCTTATTAATGTATACGAAACTTTAGAAAGATCGTTTTCATTAAACTCACTCTGTATGAATAGATGGAAATTCTCTACATCTTTTTCATAAGCCAATGTAGTATGAGCAGAACATTTCTTCTCAAATTTCAAATACTCAACAAATGGATTAATATACACGTGACTGGATTTATTACTTGACTAAATTACGGAAACATAAGCCATGAAAAAACCGCTACCATAAATGATAGCGGTTTTATATAAATTGATAACAGAATACTAGATTTCTTCTGCATCTCTAAGTCCCTGAATGTACTGTGCCTTCTGGATTTCTTTTCTTCTCACAACTGATGGTTTTGAGAATGCCTGACGTGCACGTAATTGACGCATTGTTCCTGTACGATCAAACTTACGCTTGAAACGCTTCAATGCTCTATCGATATTTTCTCCGTCTTTAACTGGTATAATTAACATAGTTCCATAACCTCCTCTCTATTGGACTGCAAAAATACTACAAAATATGAATTATGAATTATGAATTATGATTTTTTTTATGCAATCTTTCATTAGCAAAAAAATCTTCAAGAGAAATTTTAAAATAATCACAAATTTTACATAATGTTGTAAAAGAAATATCCCTTTTACCTTGCTCTATTCTACCTATATGAATATTTGTTTCGTGTAAAAACTGGAGTTGCGTCAAACCACTTTCACTCCTTAAAGATTTTATTCTTTTAGCAAGCCAAGCAAGATTGATACTATTTTCCTCTTTTAAATTCAAGAAGGTAAATTTCTAACAATCAAAATTTTTAACAATTACCGTACGGTAATTGACTCTATATTTACGTTAACCATAAATCACTAATAACTAATGTATCCAGATAATTTTTACTTAGTTTAAATAATGCAGGAAATACGACGGCGTAGATGGCGATCAACACAGCTATATTATTAATGGTTGGTCGGAACAACTAACTTAAAACTGTTTCTAAAGTTTTCAAACCTAATGGTAATTCATTGCATAAGAAACAATCAATAATTATGAAATATTTAATGTGTTTATCACTTTTAGTTTGCTTTGCAAGTTGCGAAACGGAAGAAACAACCACTGCTTTGATGATGATGATGATGATGAAGATATTAATTTAACATCAAACATAAATCAGCAATGGATCTCCCCTCCATTTGCTGTATTTATTACTACACTCTAACAAATGAAAATTCAAATTATTATCTTTTTATTCATAAGCTACCTTTTTTCTAGCTGCAATCAAAAAGAGCATCATATTGAAAATGTAATTTTTAATACTGGCTTCGAACCTAGAAAAGTATTTGTTGGTAACGTAAAATCAAAAAAAGCCAATGAATTTTCAGTATATTTTGCAGAGCCAGTTACTAAAAAAATAATTAAGTTTTTTGATTTAAATGGAGAATACAAAGATTCTATTAATTTAAAGCCAATTGCATCTAAAATTGCTAATGTAGAAAACATTTCGGTTATCTCAAGAGATACTATTTTAATGTACTTTGCTGATAAGATAATCGCAATAAATAGATTCGGCACTATTACTCACAGTAAGGAATTACCTCTAGAAAACACTAATGGAGATTTTTTTATTTTCGGTTCTCCAACCATTTCAAATTTCACTAACAATACAAGTCAAATAATACTATATCACGATTGGAGATACAATAAAAACGAACCAGACTTAAATTTTAAAGAATATTATGCCAATTATTTTGAAAAACCTATGTATTCAAGAATAAGTGATTTTTTTGGAGATTCTATTAATGTAAGTTATTCTGAAAATTCTTCTCTGTACAAAGAGATTTATTCAAAACCAAAAATCTTCTTAGAAACTCCGAAGTACATCCAATTGGGAAATGAATTTTATGCATTTTCATTATATTCAAATAAAATATTTAAATTCAACATAAATGATTTCAAATTATCAAATTCTTTTATTATTGAATCTCAATATACTTCTGTTGGATCAGAAGCATTAGATTTAATTCAAGAGAACAGTATTAATTTAGGTAAAAAA
This sequence comes from Patiriisocius marinus, assembly GCF_008974325.1. GTDB lineage: Bacteria > Bacteroidota > Bacteroidia > Flavobacteriales > Flavobacteriaceae > Patiriisocius > Patiriisocius marinus. Next base: position 23,286 of record NZ_BKCG01000005.1, read on the forward strand.
ACTGGTGAAATTGCTAAAAATTCAGGGAGGATTGGCACTATATTACATAATAGTACTAAAAATGAATTTTATGTTTTGATCTATCACAAAACAAATTATCAAAAAATAGAGGATATATCCCTTCGACCATTTTCAATAATTAAATACAATAAAGAGTTTATTAAAATAAAGGAGATTCCTTTTACTAATGAAATTTACAAGGGTTCTTCAATTCAATTCACTCCTAAAGGGCTAATGCTATTAAATAAAAAAGAAAGCACCGATGAAGAATTACACTACGATTTTTTTGATTTTTAGTATTTTTTCATCTTGTACTCAAAAAGAAATGGGTTACAAAAAAGAAGAGAGTATTCTATTTAATAATGTGGACTTAGCTGTTACCAAAGACACAAAAAGGGTCTACATACTTACAGAAAAAGAATGCCCAACTTGCAATAAGGAATTTGCATTATTTATGGAACAAAACTTAAAAGACAGCACAGCACTTTTTATAATCAATGCAAAAGGCTTACAAGTAGACATTTCTATGTTTGAAACTCCAAAAAGTAATGTTATTAGAAAAAAATTTAAAGATCCATTTTTTCAAAAAACAAAAGCCATCGTTTTAACTAACAAAAAAATTGACACCATATTAGAAATTAATGTAAAAGACAAAAAAAATCAATTTGCTTTTCTTAATAACCTAAATTAAATCCTCCCGCTATTGCTTATAAAGTGAAACCCGCTGACTCAAATCACGAATTAATTTATCTTCTTCATCACTTTCTAACAAAACATTATAGTCTTCCCAAAATTCTTTGTGATATGGACGTGGAGAAAAGATATCTTCATCCCATTTTTTCGTTAATGCTTCCGTAAGAGTTTCTGGATCTTCTATGATTTCAGTAAAAACAATTTCTTGAACGGTATTGTAATAAAACTCGGTTTTGTCTTGCGTTGGGTTTCCATCCTTGTCCACTTGGTCTGATGATCTGTCACCTGCATTTACAAGTTTTGGCGTTTCATAATAGATATATTTAGGGTACATTCTATCATTGTATTGCAAATAGGAAATCACAAGTTTATGATTGAGCGTTGTACCAAAAAGACTTTTACTTCGCCTTTTCTGAACATCTGAAGCTGCAATAAGCTGATATTCAACTTTCTTAATAGCATATGTCTCCCAGTCTATGTACATCCACCCTTCAGCTTCAAAACCCTCGTTATAGATATCTTCGGTATTTAAACCTACAAAATCTTTGCTCTTTCCTATTTTAATTTTATAAAGCTTTTTATCGTTCTCTACTAAAACGGTGTCTAGCTTAAACTGGTGCTTCTCTAATATATCTTCTCCAAACAATGCATTTCTGTCGTTAGCGTTTCGCACTAAATTGAGACGACCTTTTAAAAGATTTCCAACACCATTTACGCGTTCATCATTCCAGCGAATAGCATTTACTAAAGATGACGTTGAAATAGTATCTCTTCGAAGATTGCTTTTGCGTAATTTTTTATTCCGAGTTCGTTTCTTTAAATAAGCCGTGTACGCAAACAAACTATCTACATCTCGCAAATCATAACTTTTACGGGTCTCGTCTACGTTAATACGTAAGTTTTTCTTCGCTCCAGAGGCATAACTATCATCATATAACGTAATCGCACTTTCCACTAACCATTTATACTCCGTAGTATTTTTTTCTTTATGACGAAGAAAACCTTTCATCATATAAGGTTGTTCTGGTAAGTTCTCTCCTATTTCTTCAATTGCTTTTAAAACAATGTCGTTTCCTGTTTTTGGCCTATTTTCAACAATAAGCAAAACCTCGTCTAGCGAAGCGATATCTTCCTCAAGAATTACATCCATAGTAGCATCGAAGTCTTTTACTACAGTTTTAAAACTTTTATACCCAATAGACGATATAATCAAAGTATCATTCTCTAATTCTCTAGGAACAAGTAACACAAATTTCCCATCAACATTACTAATGGTTCCTACAGTACTATTTTGAACATAAATACTCGCACTTTCAACAGGCTCGAAAGAAGTAAAATCTATAATCTTACTTTTTATCTCAATTTGAGCGGTTGCAGAAAATGCGAGTATAAATAATGTACTCGCTAGTAATCCTTTTAAAAACGTATTTTTCAAAATTTTTGACTTTTAGTTATTAAATACAAACTTAGCGAATAATGTGCCGAAAAATAGAACTTGATTAAGTTGCTGGTTTGTAGCTAACCTCTTCTATTACCATTTTAGCAATAATTTCTTTTAATATTTCAGAAGTACCACCACCTATTGGTCCTAAACGGCTATCTCTTAAATTCCGTGCCATTGGGTATTCTTCCATATATCCATATCCACCTAAAAATTGCACACAGTCATAAGCAACTTTATCTGCTATTTTAGTTGAAAGTAACTTAGACATTGTAGCTTCTTTCACAACATACTCACCATCATCTAGCCTTTTAGCGGTAACATAATTAAATGTTTTAGCCATTTCAACTTCACTAGCTAATTCTGCTATTCTATGACGTAATGCTTGAAATTTAGAAATTGATTTCCCAAAAGCGTGACGCTCTTTCATATATTCAATGGTATAATCTAATGCCCATTCACTACGAGCGTGTGCATTAACACCCATTATTAAACGCTCTAAAGCAAAATGCTGCATAATGTAAGGAAAACCTTTATTCTCTTCACCCATTAAATTAGCTGCAGGAATCTCAACATTGTCAAATGCAATCTCAGCTGTATCACTTGCTCTCCATCCTAGCTTATCTAGTTTTGTAGCCGAAATACCTGGAGTATCACGATCCATCACAAAAATACTAATCCCTTTATTTCCTAATTCTGGTGCTGTTTTAGCACAAACAATTAAGTAATCACTATAAACACCATTTGTAATGAATGTTTTAGATCCATTAATAATATAGCTATCTCCTTTTTTCACAGCAGTTGTACGCATACCTCCTACATCACTCCCACCAAAAGGTTCTGTGATACAAAGACATCCTATTTTTTCTCCTGTCACACTTGGAGCTAAATATTTTAATTTTTGTTCGTGGTTAGCTTCTTTATTTAGATGCGTCATTGCAAGATATTCATGCGCCCACATAGCAGCTGCAAAACCTGCACTACTTATTTTCTGCAATTCTTCAATAAATATAATTGTATAAAAAACATCAAGTCCTAAACCACCATATTCTTCTGGAGTTGCTAAACCAAAGTATCCCATCTCTCCAAACTTCTCCCAAATAAAACGATCAATCGTTCCTGTTTCTTCCCATTTTTCAATGTGTGGGACTACTTCTTTTTTCAAGAAATCTTGAAAACTCTTTCTAAAAAAATCGTGTTCTTCTGTAAAATACATATGCTATAATTGATATATCCTTAATATTATATCGATAATCTTACTATATAATGAAGATTATTCAACGCTCAAATATAATTGAAATAGCTTAAATTTTGAATCATTAACACCGTCTATTTTACGAAGTTCCTCTAGATTATTAATTCGCTCTCTTAAGGTTCTATATTCCCATATTTCAGTTGCCAAATCGAAGGACACACCTGGAATCGTAGCTATATCTGAAGCGGAAGCTGTATTAATTTGAATTTTTAGAATCTCTTTAGGAGTTTTAACGGTAAATTGCCCTAACACCCTAACGACTACTTCCGCATCAATACCCCAAACTCCATAAAGCTGATCATCTGTACTGAAGCCATCTAATCTTTTTCGATCTTTAATAATTCGAGCACTTAAAGCTGGCCCTATACCTCTAACTGCCTGAAGCTGGTCTGCCGTAGCTTCATTTAAATCTATTTTTTGATCAAAACTTTTTACAACAGTTGCCTTTTTAGTAAACTGAGTTGGGTATTGTTTTCGAGGTTTCGGATGCGTCACCCAATCTGGAAATTTAAAATATGGACTTATTTTATCAAGCACTGAATCTGACACTTTAGTCACACGTTTAAAATCTGCTATACTATTTATCCATTGATCTTTACTTCGGAAATTTGATAGACGATTAAATTGTTCTGTTGTCATTCCTAACGTGTAGGCCTTATAATCTGTTATAAAATTAGGATTGAAAGGATATATTTTGGGTTTTCTTTTTTCGAGAGCTATCAGTTTTAATGAATCTATCGAAGCTTGATGTTTTAAAATTTCAGCAGAGCTGGAATCAAAAACAATTTTGGGTTCGGGGTTATTGAATAACAGAAACAAAATGCTTCCAAGTATCAATAAGGCTAAAAGCAATATCCCACCTTGTTGTTCTTTATTGAACAATAGGTGGGATTTAAAATTTTCCATAGGACTCCGGATTAAGCATCATCGGGGAGTCTATAAGGCATTAAAATTTCAGCTTATTTTACAGCTTATTTTTTCTTGATCGCTGTCATATATTTTTTCAATTCTTCTTTCACTTTTGGAGCAAGTAATACAAGTCCAATCATGTTAGGAACCATCATAGCGAAAATCATTGCATCAGAGAAGCCAATTACAGACCCTAAACTTGCTGCTGCACCAATTACAACGAATACACAGAATAAAAATTTGTAAGCATATTCCATTTTCTTTGAGCGACCAAATAGGTAAGCCCAACCTTGGAAACCATAATAAGACCAAGAAATCATTGTACTAAATGCAAATAACACAACTGCAATTGTTAATACGTATGGGAACCAAGAAATAACACTTTCAAATGCTCCTGATGTCATTAAAATTGCTTCTGCATCGTTTGCAGGTCCTGTACCTGTTAATGATCCTGTAATAATCAATACTAAAGCGGTCATTGTACAAACTACTACTGTGTCAATAAATGGCTCTAATAAAGCAACCATACCTTCACTTGCAGCATATTTAGTTTTTACAGCAGAGTGTGCTATTGATGAAGAACCTATACCAGCTTCGTTAGAGAAAGCTGCACGTCTAAACCCTTGAATCAACACCCCTACAGCACCACCGGCAATACCTGTTGGACTAAAAGCTCCATCCCAGATTTGTCCAAATGCATCTCCAATTAAATCATATTTTGCTATTAAAACAAATAACGATGCAGCAACATAAATTACAACCATAAATGGTACAATTTTATCAGTTACTTTAGCGATTTTCTTGATACCACCAATAATCACAATACCTACTAATACTGCCATTACAATACCGAACATCCATCCTCTATCATGTAAAAATGATTGATCTCCTCCAGTTATATTTTCCACTAATTGAAATGCTTGATTTACTTGGAACATGTTTCCACCACCAAAAGATCCACCAATAACGAAAATTGCAAAAAGTGCTGCTAGCACCTTTCCTAATCCGCCCATTCCTTTTTCTTTCAATCCTTTTGTTAAGTAATACATAGGACCTCCATATACAGTTCCATCTGCAGCGATATCACGATATTTAACTCCTAGTGTACATTCAACAAACTTAGATGCCATTCCTAAAAATCCTGCGATTATCATCCAGAATGTCGCTCCAGCTCCACCAATTGAAACTGCAATTGCAACTCCCGCAATGTTTCCTAAACCAACTGTAGCAGATAATGCTGCTGTTAACGCCTGGAAGTGAGAAACCTCACCTTCATGACCTTCGACCCTTATAGTATCTGGATTATCTCCTTCTGCATTTTTATGTACTGCATCTGACACTTCAACGAAGTGATTTTCATGTCCTTCTACGTGGTCGTGTTTTCCTCTAACAATATTGATAGATGTAAAAAAACCACGGAAGTTTATAAAATTAAAATAAACTGTGAAGTACATCGCTCCTAAAATTAACGGAAACAACACCCAGTAAATGCTTATCTCGTCTGTAAAAGGAATTTGATAAAATATAAATTCTACAAACCAGCCTGTAGCATTTCCAAAGGCCCGATCTATTTTTTGATCCATACCTAATTCTTGCGCTTCTTGGGCAAATGAAACTAATGGTAAGACAATTGTTAATAAGGAAAGAAGAAATCTCTTCATAATCTTTTATTCTAGTTTTGATTAATATAGCTAGCAAGATGCTAAAAAAAATGAGTTTTTCAAATTATTAGCCGTTAAAATGTTAACGAAAAACTAAACGTTGTACAAATTTTTAAGGCTTTCAATTTGTGTAGGACGGCCTATTAAAATTAGTTTAGAACCCTTTTCAAGTACCAATGACGGCTCAGGATTTACAATATATTCGCCGCTTGGAGATTTATAACCTATTATAGAACAGCCTGTTCTTTGGCGAACATCAAGATCACTTATAGCGCGTTCTTCACCAGAAGGGCAAACATTTTCAAATCCTACTTGCTCCACATTTATACTATCTTCATTACCTGAAACCGATAAATTATCTAGAAATTCAATTAAATCTGGAACGACAACCAATGAAGCCATGTGATCTCCTCCTATTTTAGCTGGAAGAATTACATTATCTGCTCCAGCAAGCTTCATTTTACGATAACTTGTCTCTTCAGCAGCACGACTTATAATTTTTAATTTTGGATTTATTTGTCTAGCAGACAGAACTATAAAAAGGTTATCCGCATCACTTGGCAAAGCGCAAATCAAAGTGCTTGCACGCTCAATCCCTGCGTTTAATAAAACTTCATCTTCATTGGCATTACCTAGAACGAATAATAAATTTTCTTCAGATAACTTTTCTGCGACTTCTTGATCACTTTCTATAATTACAAACTGTTGTTTATAATCTAATAATTTTTGAACAGCCTGCTTTCCATTACGACCATAACCACAAACAATAACGTGACCTTTTAAATTTTCTATCATTTTATGCACTCTTTTTTCTCTAAGGTTACCAATATTATTTTTACTTAAAATATATTCTGTTATTAATGTAATGGCATAAGCAAAAATAAATACGCTAGAGATAATTAGTATTGATGTAAAAATTTTATCTACATCATTTAGCGTTTGGACTTCACCAAAACCTACAGTAGTAACAGTAATAACTGTCATGTAAAATGCATCTATCCAAGTATAATCTGATATAAAACGGTAGCCAAAAACACCTGTAACAAATACCAGAAGTAACAAATAAATAGCACCAACTATTTTAGATGGGAAAAACCTACTCATAAATCAAAAACTGATGTTCGTTTAGTATAGACTAAATCTTTTAATTTTAACCAGAATGCAAGTGTAAGATAAATAGCAAACCACACTCCTAATGTTGCAAAGGATACGTAGATAAAAAACAACCTCACACTTTTTGCTCGCATACCTAATCGATCTGCTAGACGTGCACAAACATAATAGCCGTGTCGTTCAAAGTAATGTCGCACATTATAAACCCATTGTAACATAGCATGCAAAATACAACATTAAGGGGTAATCAAAAAGTATAATTAACACCTATTAGTGCTTTAGTAATTGATTTCCTATTGCACACTCTAAACAGCGTAACTTATCGCAATAGCTTGTCTTTAATTGAAGCAGAGCCTGACTTTCCAACGCGGTTTTAGCAATTGGTTTTAGTTTATTAAATTTTTCAATAATGCTATTTTTCTCGCTAGGAAGCTGTTGTGCTAACTCAAATAACCGCTCCGAATCTTCAATACCTATAAATTTCTGAAAAGCAAATTGTAATGGTATTATGGTGTTAATGATTAACAAGTGGATAAAATTAGGTGTTAATTTTCGAGAGCTTTTTTTAGAAGCAACACCGTAATTGTAATGCGATTCCCAATAAGGCAATGCCGAAATTTTAAAAATTGAAATTAATTCTTCTATACTTTTAATCGTGCTTACTTTAGAAAATAACTGTGGCGTTGAACTATACAAAGAAGCCAATTGCGATAAGCGAATTGTAGGAAAATTTGGGGGACGAAGTCTGAAAAATTGAGGTTTTATAACCGAACTAATATCAAGTTGAAATTTTTGTTTTAAAAAGGCATATTCCTTTTTCTGTGCTTTAAAATATGAATCATTAATATCACTGTCCAAAAGACCTGATTGTCCTAATAACAAAGTCTCTAACATTAGTGGAGAATGCCTACACTTTTGTATCACATGAAAAGTCACAGATTGCGCTATGCTTAAAAAAGAAGCTCCGTTTACTTTAGACCCAAAGTTTTTACACAGCATTTCAAACAGTAATGCTTCCCAATGGTTTTGAAGTACAGCTAACCGCGATTGAAGTAAGCCACTTTTGAGCTCAAGTCTTTCAATAAATAAACGTTCTACCCAATTCTCTACTATTAAAGAATCTACCTCAGTAAAACGCTGTTCGCAATTAATGAACTTTTTATTCTTAGAAAATAACGCGTTATAATTCTGTAATATTTCCGAAGGGATATAATTTTTTAATTCTAAGGTTGGAATTATTGTATGGTCTTTTCTATAAATTTCGACATCGTGATTAAAAACAACGTGTAGTATTACATTGTCGTAAGCTATATCTTTCTCGTGGCTATGGGCATACCAATCGCTAGAGTTAATATGTATTTCAATATTACCTGCCCACTTTTGGTTACCAATACTTATACGGCCGTCAAAAAAGTCAGGACCAGCAAGATAGTTATGTTGGCCAGTTTTAAAAATTTGAATTGGTTTTTCATCTACGGTAAGGAGTGTAGGCGTTGTAAACTTTTGAAACTTCCACACATAATGCAGAAAATCTTCTTTCATAAAAAGCTGTTTGCGGGGAGCTTACAATGTTATAAAGATAGTAAAATTTGAAGCGCAATTCATTTTTGAAATATATGCGCATAAAAAAACTCCCCTTGATTAAACAAAGAGAGTTTTCATTATTTTTAATAGTTATTACAATGCGCTAATGATATCGTGCTTTGTAATTATATGATATTTACCATCTTCAAGATCAACTAAAACAGCATTTCTGTCTTTGTCAATTAGCTTAGAAACATCTTCGATGCTAGTGTTTTTTTGAACAATTGAGAATGGTGCCCCCATTACTTCTCTAATAGGTAGATTTGCAATGTCTTTATTATCTATAAATTTTCTAAGCAAATCAGTTTCATCAAGTGACCCAACAATTCCTGTAATATCTTCCACAGGGATTTGAGAAATTTTAAAATGCTTCATTCTCTCAATAGCGTGTAAAACTAACTCTTCAGTTTTAACTGTTACTAAAGGCTTATCGATATGATTTTTAATTAAATCTGCCGCAATAGTTACTTCTTCTTCCACATAACCCATTTGCTTCATCCACTCATCGTTATACATTTTACCTACGTAACGACTTCCGTGATCATGGAATAAAACCACAACTACATCATCCTTTGTAAAATGCTCTTTTAATTGATGAATTCCTTTCATTGCAGAACCCGCACTATTTCCTAAGAACATACCTTCAGTCTTAGATAATTTTTGTGTCCAGATTGCAGCATCCTTATCAGTAACTTTAGTAAAACCGTCAATTACAGAAAAATCAACGTTTTTAGGAAGTATATCTTCCCCAATACCTTCAGTTACGTATGGATAGATTTCGTTTTCGTCAAAAATTCCTGTTTCATGGTATTTCTTAAATACACTTCCGTAGGTATCAATTCCCCAAATTTTAATATTCGGGTTTTGTTCTTTTAAGTATTTACCTACACCACTAATAGTTCCTCCTGTTCCAACACCTACTACAAAATGCGTTACTTTACCATCAGTTTGTTTCCAAATTTCAGGACCTGTGCTTTCGTAATGTGCTGCTGCATTACTTGGGTTATCATATTGATTAACATACCAGCTATTAGGAGTTTCTTTCGCTAATCTTGCCGAAGTTGAATAATATGAGCGTGGATCGTCTGGCTCAACATTCGTAGGACAAACAACCACTTTAGACCCTACTGCACGAAGGATGTCCATTTTTTCTTTACTCTGCTTATCACTAAGCACGCAAATCATTTTATAGCCTTTAATAATAGCAGCAAGCGCTAGACCCATACCTGTGTTACCACTTGTACCTTCTATAATAGTCCCTCCAGGTTGCAATCTTCCATCTGCCTCTGCATCTTCAACCATTTTTAATGCCATTCTATCCTTTGTAGAATTTCCAGGATTAAAAGTTTCATACTTTGCAAGTACCAATGCAGGAATGCCTTCAGCAAGTTTATTGATTTTTACTAAAGGAGTATTTCCTATGGTTCCAAGTATATTTTCAGCGTATTCCATGTATATCTTTTAATGAGCTGCAAAGGTACTTGATACAAAAAAGGCTTGCAACTAAATTGTTGTAAGCCTTCAAAGATTCAAAGAATATAAAAAATTATTTTTTAAAATTAGTCTTACTGATAATTCGCCAATAAATTCCTCTCACATTTTGGAGAATGAAATAACCTGGCATTCCATGTGTATGATTATAACCGTAAATTATAATTGCTATTTCTTTATTTTCGGTATAATAAATATCATAGATTACTACACTTGGATATCCTTCAAATATATTTGTTGTAAAAGATTTTTGTTTCTTCTTCTCATTGTAGTACTCCTTTGAATGTTTTTTTAATATGAACCCCTTTTTAATGTATGAATCAACATCTAAGGCACGAGTTTTGCTTTCAACAGAATAAGTTTCTTTTAAGTAATTAAAATCTTCTTCTGTAAATAAATTAGCAAAATCAGATAAACCTTCACTAATTTGACACGCTATGCGTAGCTGTTCTATATTATTACTGTATCTACAAATACTATCATTATTTTTATAACTCTGTAAATTTCGTTTAACACGATTAATGATATTTTCAGGTTTATCAAAACCTTTAATTTCATTATCAAGATGAGTGTAATTTGGTAATTCCCATAGAAACTTAGACAAAACCTCTCGCTCTATATTTTCTTCAATTATTTCAAAATTAACTAATTCCCTTTGAGACCAAATTGGAAAGGAAATTAATAAAAAGAATATTAGATATTTTTTCATATTTAAATATATTGCTATCACTATTAATATGAAATAAACAATTAGTAAAACCATCGTTTGGTTGAGTAATAAAAAACCTACTCAAACCTAATCGCTCGAACTGGGCTAATTTTAGAAATAATATAACTAGGAATTAATAGAATTAAAAAACACAACACAAATGTCCCCACGTTAAGCGCGACAATATAACTCCAATGTAAATAGACCGGTGCTTGGTCTACATAATAAGTATCTGGATTTAACGGAAAAAGATTAAAAGTATCCTGTATGACAAGAAGACCAATCCCAATTAAGTTTCCCCAAAACAAACCTACAACAACTAAATACAATGCATTATAAATAAATATTTTACGAACACTCCAATCGTTACTACCCATCGCTTTTAAAATCCCAATCATCTGCGTTCTCTCTAGTATTAACACTAACAAAGCAGTAATCATATTAAAGCCAGAAACAATAATCATCATCACAATAATCAAAGCAATATTAAAATCAAACAAATCCATCCACTCAAAAATAGAATAGTACTTTCCTCTAATAGTTTGAGTATCTAATTCGCTCCCTATATTATCGTAAATGGTATTATTTATGGCGTCTATTTTTTCAAAATCATCTACAAAAACTTCAAAGGCTCCTATTTGATCATCATCCCATTTATTAAGTTTTTGAATATGCCGAATATCCGCAACTATAAACTGTGCATCAAAATCCTGAAAACCACTATTATAAATCCCAACCACATTAAAACCTCTTGTTCTTGGACCCTTTTCACTTGTCGAATCAAAAAAATACGTAAGTACTTTATCTCCTAACCCAATATGTAATCTATTAGCAAGAAATGACGAAATTAAAATTTCGGAACCTAAAGCTTTGGTTTTAAAATCTGGCAAAGCACCTTCTACTAAAAATTCTTCGAAGAATTTCCAATCATAATCATCACCTACCCCTTTCACAATAATACCTTCAAAATCAGTTTCGGTTCTAATCACTGCCGTTTTAGAAGCAGTAACTTGTATATTGGTAACATTATCCGAAATAGTAAAATCGGGATAAAAGTCCTGTTGTTTAGAAATTGGTATTTGGGAGTCGTCTGAAAAGTTGGTATCAAAATTGGTAATAATAATATCACCATTGAATGCTGACACTTTTTCGCGCACCTTTTTTTGAAGTCCAAAACCTGTTGCAATCGAGATGAGCATCATCACCATACCCAATGCAATTGCTACAATAGCAATTTTTATTATTGGTGCCGAAATACTACTTTTATAATCTTTGCTCGCAACAATACGGCGGGCTATAAAATATTCAAAATTCACAGAAATATATGGTCTTAGCTTTTTTCAAAAATACAGTATTTATAACGTTGTTGAGTTTGTTTTCGTGTGGAAATAGCACATCGACACCCCTTAATGAGCAAACATCGATTTCAAATCAAAAAACTATTGCAGAACAAACCTCATCAACTACTACCGAAATAAACACAAATATTGTTTTTAATAATAAACCAAATGATACCACTAAACGTGTAGGCCGAACTTTTATAGAAGATAAAAACACTATTCGTACTGGAGCTAATCAATTTACTGCATATATGCCTTTGTTAAAAGGAAAGAAAGTAGGAATTGTTGCAAATCAAACTTCTATAGTGAACGATTCTCTAGATTACACAGACGAGCGTCGTATTGTTGACAATCACTTAGTAGATTTTATAATGGAGTTTGACAACCAAGTTGTTAAAGTTTTTGCACCAGAACACGGCTTTAGAGGAAAAGCAGACGCTGGCGAAATTGTAAAAGATGGAGTTGATGTAAAAACAGGAATACCAATAGTTTCGCTTTACGGAAAAAACAAAAAGCCAACTCAAGAGCAGTTGAAAGATATTGACATAATGGTATTTGATATTCAAGATGTGGGCGCTAGATTTTACACATATATATCTAGTTTACATTATGTAATGGAAGCTTGTGCAGAAGCAGGTATTCCAGTAATCGTTTTAGATCGACCTAATCCAAACGGCCATTATATAGATGGTCCTATTTTAGAAAGAGAACACGCTAGCTTTGTAGGTATGCACCCAATTCCTGTTGTACATGGAATGACTATAGGAGAATACGCACAAATGATTAATGGTGAAGGCTGGTTAAAAAATAGTGTTAAATGTGATTTAACCGTTATTAAAATGAAGCAATACAATCGCGAAATGGAATATTCGCTTCCTATTAAGCCATCCCCAAATTTACCTAATGACGTAGCTATAAACCTATACCCTAGCCTGTGCTTTTTTGAAGGTACAATTGTAAGTGCTGGAAGAGGAACAGAGACGCAGTTCCAAGTTTTTGGAGCGCCAAGTTTACCATCTAAAATATATAACTATCAATACACACCTCAAGCAAACGAAGGTGCTAAATACCCTAAGTTTAAAGGAGAAACTTGTAATGGCTTAGATTTAAGACAAACACCAAAATTAAAATTACTGAATCTAGAGTGGCTTATTGACGCTTATGTTGCAAACGGTAAAAAGAAAACGTTTTTCAACAACTTTTTTGTAAAACTTGCAGGTACAAATAAACTACAAGAGCAAATTGAAAAAGGATATACTGCTCGTGAGATTAGGAAAACATGGCTTAAAGGTTTAGAAAACTACAACCAAATGAGACAACAGTACTTTTTGTACTAGTCACGCCCATTAAACTTATATTTTTGACCTTTAGGGTTTTTACCAAGTCCTATAGTTTTTTTCATAGCCTCTACAATATTAAACGCTGCTGGGCAAATAGCTACGTTATTTAATGTTAGCTCACTAATTTTATGAAAATCCCTACGGTTTGTGTGAGGGAACTCTTGACAAGCTTTTGGACGTACCTCATAAATGGAACACGTATTATCGTCAGCTAAAAAAGTACACGGAGCCGTTTTCAAAACAAAAAAATTATCTGAATCAACTGCAAGATATGTTTCAATAAAACGCTGATCTTTTATTCTAAAGTGTTTTGAAATCCTAGTAATATCCTTAGTCGTAAAAATAGGACTCGTTGTTTTACAACAATTAGCACACTCAAGACAATCGGTTTTTTCAAACTCAGCATCGTGCAATTCTACCATAACGGTATCTAAATTTTTAGGAGGCCTATTCTTAAGCTTTGTAAAATATTTTTTATTATCCTTATGTTTATCTTTGGCCTTTTTAGGTAAGCCGTCAATGATGTCTTGCATAGTACAAAACTAAGGTAATTTTTTTAACAGAATCAATTCTATGAGCGATGTTTTAGGTCAAGCATTATTAGACTATCAATTAGGCAACTACACTGAGGATATAATTACATCCACAAACATTAGTGAGGATGATGTGTTACCACTTTCTTATTTGTTTCGTGACCTCGAGGAAATGCCTACTATTGAAAAAGCAGCTCTAAAAAAATGTAACGGTAAAACACTAGATGTAGGTTGTGGCGCTGGTAGCCATTCACTTATATTACAAAAAAGAGGGTTAGAAGTTACAGCAATGGATGTTTCAAAAGGTGCTTGTGAAGTTGCAAAAAAAAGAGGTGTAAACGAGGTACTCTTCGGAAATGTTCTTGAGTTAAAAAATGCCAAGTTCGACACCCTTCTTCTTTTAATGAATGGAACTGGAATCTTCGGAAAACTAGCCCATGTTTCAGACGCTTTAATGCATTTAAAAACACTATTAAATAAAGCAGGTCAAATATTAATTGACAGTAGCGATTTAATATATATGTATGAGGAGGATGAAACAGAACAAAGTGAAAATGTAGATAATGTTTCGGCGAATGCCAATGATACACCTAAAGGAGTTTGGGTTCCTGGTGATCATTACTACGGCGAACTAACCTTCACAATGAAGTATAAAAAAATCCAGACCGCACCGTTTTCTTGGCTCTATCTGGATGAAAATTTATTTGAAACCGCAGCTATTGCAAACGGTTTTAATTTTGAAATTTTAGAACGTGGTAATCATTACGATTACCTTGCTCGTTTAACTATTGCGGAGAGTAACCTTTAGCAATTAAACTATTCATTGTGCTATTAAACAAATCTCTACTCCAAAATTCTGAAATTTGAGATACATCAGTAGTTAAATCAATTTTTACTTCATCAATTTTTCTAGCAACTGAACTTGAATAAAACTTTCCAACTACTTGACGTTGATCTGAATCTAATTCGTCTGGGTTAATACGCATTTGTACACCAGCTGGACTTCCAAAAAACTTAGACATTTGAGCTATATCGTCCTGACTAAAGTGCTTACGGTACGCTGAAGACATCATGCGCACTAATTGGCTAACCGCCTTTGGCTTATCATTTCTTAAAGCATCCCATTCAGCTTGTGGAACGTTAGCACCAGAAAACTGACTTTTAAGTACGTCTATCATATCATCATAGACTGTGTTGTATTGTTTTACTGTACCATTTACAGTCAAATAGGAAATAACTTCCTGTTGAAATTCATTTTGTGCGTTTGCTTGAAAACAAACGGCGCAAATTATCGTTAAAAAGAATAAACGTATTTTCATAATGCGATTAAAGAGTTAGATTTGCTAATAGACAAATATAATACCATGATTAACGTCCCTCACAAAATACTTCTAGTTTTTTTATCAATTATCCTATTTACAGGGTGTAAAGACGATGATTCAGACAACAATGCTGATGATCCTAAAGCAGAAAATAGACGCTCGCTAGGCACTTCAGCTGAAGAGTTATTGAGTGATGATACTTTTAAGAGTATGACGGTTGAACTTGTTTATGCTCCTAATTATAGACCTAAGCAAGAATCAATAGACTCTTTTAAAGATTTTATACTTGCAAGAGTCAACAAACCTGATGGAGTTACATTTATAGAAACTGAAATCTCAAATCAACCCAATGCTCCTTTTACTATTGAAGAAATAAGAAACATTGAAGATTTAAATAGAACACAATATACTGTAGGTGATGATATAGCTGTATATGTATTTTTCTCTAACGGAAGTTCAGAAAATGACACTTCTACCTCTGTAACTTTGGGTACAGCTTACCAAAATACATCAATGGTTGTGTATGAACGTACACTGCAACAAATTACTCTAGACGAGCCTGAAATATTACCTATATTAGAATCCACAACATTGCATCACGAATTTGGACATTTATTTGGTTTAGTAAATATTCAAGAAGATGACATACATCCTGGAGGTGATCACGAAGATTTAGATCACTTAAAGCACTGTATTATTGAAGATTGTTTAATGTATTTTGAAGCTAACAATGTAACACGCATTATGGAGCGTGCGAGATCTAGAGCTCAGGTTGCAGACCTAGATCCACTTTGCATTGCAGACTTGCAAGCTAAAGGTGGCAAGTAATTCTAACTAAAACAACAAAGCTCGAAAACTTAGTTTTCGAGCTTTGTTGTTTTTAATACTTAAATGAATTAAATTTTAATGCGCTTCATCAGTAGCTTTAATTCTCTCTTCTTTTCTCTCAACACTTTTAAGAGTAGTGTTCTCAAAGACTACTTCTCCATTAATAAATGTAGCAACTACTTTAGTATGAGGAATACTATCTGCATTAACTGTCATTATATCTTGATTTAAGATCGTAAAGTCTGCTAATTTTCCTTCTTCGATGCTTCCTTTTTCATTTTCTTCAAAGTTTGCGTAAGCTGCCCATATAGTCATTCCTTTTAAAGCTTCCTCTCTGCTTAAAATTTCCGAAGGTCTAAAACCACCTTCAGGATAATGCTTTAAATCCTTACGAGCGACAGCTGCATAAAAAGTGTGCATCGGGTTTACGCGTTCTACAGGGAAATCTGTTCCTAGAGCTATTATCCCTGCATTATCTAATAATGTTTTATAAGCATAAGCACCTTCAATACGGTCTTTCCCTACACGCTCCTCTGCCCAATACATATCGCTTGTTGCGTGCGTAGGCTGTACTGAAGGAATAATGTTTTTAGAAAAATCTTTAAAATCTACAGGTGTTACTATTTGCGCGTGCTCAATACGCCAGCGCATATCCTTTTTACCTTTTAGTGTGTTTTTATATGCACGAAGTACTGCTACATTAGCTGAATCACCAATAGCATGTGTATTCATTTGATAACCTGCTTTTTCAATGCGTTGTGCTAAGTCATTTAATTCGGTTTGTGTTGTAATCATTGCTCCAAAATGATTATGACGATCACTGTAAGGCTCACGCATAGCGGCTCCGCGAGAACCTAAAGCTCCATCCGCATATACTTTTACAGAACGCACATTTAAACGGTCTGTTTTAATAATCCCTTTGGTTAAAAAATGATTTAAATTTTCTGGCGTATTACTAACCATAGCATAAATACGCAGTTTCAACTCGTCTTCTTGTTGCATTGTATCTATAGCCTCAATTACCTCAACTGATAGGCCCGCATCATCTACGGTTGTTAAACCAAGAGATAAGCATTCAGCTTCTGCATCTAGCAAAGCTGTTTTTATAAACTCTGGAGTTGGCTCAGAAACTGCAGCATACACTAAATCCATTGGCGTATCAATTACTATTCCTGTAAGTTTCCCTTCTACAACTTCAATACTTCCACCAGGCATTTTAGTTTTAGTAGTAATTCCTGCCATTGATAATGCAAGTGAGTTTGCTACTAATGCGTGACCATCAACACGAGTTATTGCCACTGGAGTATCTGGGAATAATGAATCTAGCATTTTATTATTAGGAAACTCTTGTACTTCCCAATCGTTTTGATCCCAACCTCTTCCCAAAATAAAATCGGATTTTTTTTCTTTCTGAAATGCTACAACTCTTTCTAATACCTCCTCAAAACTAGTAGTCCCCATTAGGTCTACATACTGTTTTGAAACTCCCAAATTAAATACGTGACCATGAGCATCGATTAGCCCTGGCACAATAGTATGTCCTTTTGCATCATAAGTATTGGCAATGTTGTATTTAAGTTCTAATTCGGGTTTTATCCCTATCTCAACTATTTTCCCATCTGTTACCACAAAAGAACTTGCGGTACTAAAGTCCTGATCTACTGTGTAGATATTTGCATTTTTAACAAGTAAATCTGCGTCTATTTTATTAGGCACGCAGCTAAATATTGTTACTGAAATTATAAACGTAGTTAAGAGTCTCATTGTATTAATATTTCGAATTTCTTATTTCGTAAAAATAAGGAAAAGGGTTCTTAAAAAATGCCGTGAGTTTAAATATGTGCAGAAACAAAAAAACCGCAAGCTCAATATTAATTTGAACGTACGGTTTTTTAAATTATTAAAATTTCGGCTTTGCCTTATATAGGTATTACCAATCAAACTTATAAGTTGCTCCTCCAAGAATCTGGATTCCCTGTACATCATAATTGTACCATTTCTCGTAGTTGTCGCCAATTAAATTACTTCCTTTAGCAAATACCGTAAGACGATCGTTTATGCGATACCCCAAATGTGCGTTTAAATCTACATAACCGTCTAGCGTTACACTTGGCTCTAATATATTAGATGCTATATCGCTGTTAAGATCCTCACGTTCTCCCACATAAAATACGGAAACACCACCATATAATTGTTCGGTAATATTAAAGGTACTAAATAAGGTTGCTTGCAAAGAAGGTGCATTATACGCTTCTAATAATACATCTGTACTGTAACTATTGAACGTTGCATTTACTCCTATAGTTATGTTCTGAGAAAGTTCCGTTTTTAATTCTCCAAAAACTGATAGTGTGTTTGTATCGTCATAAACTACATCAAACGAATTTCCAAATTTATACCCTTCCGTATCTAATTGAGTTGAAAAAGGATTTGACACGAAAAAAGCTTTATCTAACTCTCGTTTATATCCTGCTCTCAAATTGTATGCAACTGCATTTGTAAGTTTCCCTTTTACCCCTCCAAAAGCATCATACAGTGTACTTGTTGGTTTTAAATTAAGTGTAGGAGAAATAAACGGATTCACTTCTTTAAAATCATAAAATGTGTTTTGTTTTAATCCACCTTCGACACCAGCGTAAGCAATCAACAACTCATCTACTACTCTATAGGATGCTGAAACATTAGGAGAAATATAAATGTTAGTTTCACTGTTTTCAGTATCTAAATTTACATAAGCGTTAACACCTAATTTTAAAGACAAGTCATCACGTACTACTGAAAGTGATGGTAAAACACCTGCATTTAAATGACTATAATTTATAGTTCCTGGAGTAAATAATCCTTCGTAAAAACTACCACTCAAGTAATTAATGTCTACTCCTACTTTAAAATCATTTTCTGCAATAGGGAATGCGAACTCTGGCTTAATTATAGCGTTTAATTCTGATGTCTCATAACTATCTGCTAAGTATCTAACTTTAGCCGAAACCTTATTGAAAAATGAATCTTCCATAGAAATACTTCCACCTAAATAACCACTAAAATAATTTTGGGCTACATCAAGACTTTCTACTTCATCATCTGTTAGGAAATTAAATGTATCATTAATTCCATACCAATTATACATTTGGTGTTCTATTCCGGCATCAATTCTATAAGCAGCATCACGTTGTCTACTTGTATAATTCAAGTCTAATTGGGTATCCATAAAATTAGCATCTGCACGGATGCCATCAATATCACCCTGAGCCGAGTTATGCTTAAAAAAGATTCCAGCATTATCCGTTCTACTTAATTGAAAATTACTGTACAACTCAGCCAATCCTGTTGTATAATTTCCGAAACCTAAGGTTGCATAATTATCATACAACTTCACTTTTTTTGCTTTCTCAACTGTTGCAGCTTTTCCTTTTGCTGGGGTAAATGTTGATGCTACTGGCACAGAAAAAATATTATATGTTACTGGTTGCTTTTGCGTTGAAACACTATCGTTAAGTTGTGGTGTTTCTTTTATTTTAAATGCATCACTAATTGTAGGCGTATATGGCTTTACAATATTTACAACTTCCGTTCCTAGAGGATCGTCATCATCTGTTTGTGCGATTGCTGGCACCGTTAAAAGTAACCCAAACAAAGCGATTGAAATTTGAAATAAATATGGAATAGTATTGGCTCTTTTATTTAATGAGTCTGTATTCATATTGCTGAAATATTATGTTGTACTAATTATTAGATTGTTTTAAAACTGCTCAATAAGAAATTAATTTCCTTCCGGACTTTCCACTGAAGAGTTCGTTTTTGCTTCTGCGGCTTTAATTTTATTTAATTCGGTTTGTGCTTCTGCTACAACGTTTGGAAAATCTTTAAAGTTTGTAATAACACTTTCTAAAATATAAGTAGCTTGATAAGCATCCCCTAAAGCATAGAAGTTCTTCGCCATTAACACAAGACCTTTAGCTCCGAATAATTTATAACCAGAATAATCTTTTGCTAACCTTTGTACGCTTTCATTTGAAGCTGCAAACTTAGAATCCTTGTTTTTAAAATAAGCATCATAATATAAAGCCTCTGCTGCTAATTGCCCTGTAGCAATTTTAGCTACTTCTTGGTATGCTATTCTAGCCTTCGCTTCGTTGTTAGTTTTGATTGCAGAACGTGCTATAATAATTTGAGCGTCACTTTGGATATTTGTGTCAATCTTATCGTTTGACAATACTTTATCTGCGTAAGCTACAGCTTTAGTATATTGTTCTAGCTCGTAACTTGCTTTCATTGCGTTGGTTTGAGCAAAAATGATATTCTGCGGGAAATCTGCTTCAGCTTCTAATCGTTTTAAATAGGATAATGCATTTGGATAATCCTTTTGTGTCAAATAAATTTCAGAAATACGAGCAAGTGCTTGCTCTGTAAATTCGCTGCGTTCCTTATTTAAAACAAACTTATAATGTGGAATGGCTTGTGATATTTCGGCTTTGCCAAAATACAACTGACCTACATAAAAGTGTGCTTGTAAAGCGTGCTGCCCTGATGGGAATTGTTTTAAATAATCTTCAAATCGCTTTGTAGCTTGCGACACATTATTTTCTAGATAAGGCTGTTCTGCTGCTTGATAACTTGCATCATCAAGTTCTGCATCTTCAATGTCTACAAAGTCTAATGTTTGTACCCAAGATGCGTAATCATCCACGCGACCTTGGTCTATGTAAATTATTTTCGCACTATTTACAGCTTGCACTGCTTCTGGTGTTGAAGGAAAATCGTTAGCTACTTTTTTGAAGAGTGTCAATGCTTTATTAGTATCACCTGTATTATCGTATAATAGCGCTTGCTTCAATAATGAGCGAGCAACATAGCTACTTGAAGGGAAATCTTTTACTAGTTTGCTGTAAGTTCGTTGCGCATCGGCAGTTTTGTTTTGTGATATGTATGTGTTTCCTAATTCATATAAAGCGTCATCTCTAAAAAATGATTTTGGGTATTTGGACCCAAACGAGTTTAGTTCAGTTACTTTAGATTCAGTTCTATCAACAAAACCATAACTAATTGCTTTTTGGAAAGCTGCATAATCTTTATCATTCCCATTTGCTTCAAGAACAAGATTGTAATTTTCCATTGCTGGCCAGTATTGACTGGTTACAAAATAGCTATCTCCTAAACGTAAATAAGCATCGTTTTTTCGTGAAACTTCTGCATTAGAAGTTGATACATATTTTTTAAAATTAGTGATTGCCATTTCATAATTTTTCAATTTGAAATAGTTGTATCCCATATTATAACTGCTATTAGCATATTCTGGCGTACTAGCAGCTCCTGGCAGTTGTAAAAATTGTTTATATCCTAAACCAGCTTCTTCAAAGTTAGACAACTGAAAATCACTCTCTGCTTTCCAGTATGTAGCACGCGCTGTAATTTTAGGGTCGCGAGGTTCTTTCAATGATTTTTTAAACAATGTAATTGCAGATGTATAATCACCTTCGTTATATAATTCTAACCCTCTATATAGCGTTACTTTTTGATAAGCAAGCTTATTTTCAAATTCACTATTGTTTTCTAATAATGTAATAGCTTCTTTATAATTTCGTGATGTTATGTAACTATCAATCAATAGATTTTTAAGTAATGGATTATTAGTATTGTTTGGATATTTTTCAATGAATGATAATAGAATTTGTGGCACACTCTGGTAGCTATTCCCAATTTCGTAACTCAACTTTGCATAATTCAAAGCAGCATCTTCTGCAATTTCAGCACTAAAATCCATTTCACTTGCATTTTTAAATGCGTTTAGTGCTTCTTGTTTTTTACCAAGTTTCAAATATGATTCGGCTAAATGATAATAGGCGTTTTGTGCTGTTGCATTACGTCCATCAACAATTTTATTAAATTCACCTACAGCGTTAGAATAGTCTCCTTGTTTGTAGTACGCATATCCAAGTTGGTAATAATCTGTATTATTCCATTTTCCACGTTCGCCTTTATACTCCTTCAAATAAGGAACAGCTTGCGCATATTGCCCAAGATTAAAGTGACTTTCTCCTATAATTTTAGACAATTCACTTTTTTCTTTTGGACTTGAGTTATCAAATTGCTCCGTCCCCATATCGATTGCTTTCTGAAATTTTCCTAGCTTAAAATTCATATCTGCTTGATAATATGAAAGCTCTTTATTGTAACGTTCGTTATCTTTAACTTCTTCAAACAAATCGTTTGCCTCTTGATACTTATCACCTTCATAAGCGATAAAACCTAAATAGTATTTTGCTTGAGAGCCATACTTTTCTGAATCGCTTACACGGTTTAAATATTTTTTTGCTTGTGTAAATTGTTCTGCTTTAAAAAAAGAATATCCACTGTTGAAATTGAAGCGTTCCGTTTCAGCTTTGCTTAAACTTCCAGCATCTACTTTCTCATACCATTTTTGAGCATAAGCATATTTACCATTTTCAAAATAGTAATTAGCAACATCAATATATGCTGAGTTTCGTTTTACACTCGTTGGGTAATTTGAAACGAACGACTCCATTAATTGATCTGCATCTTGTTGATTTAAACGTACAGCACAATTTGCAATATAATAAGCGCAATCGCTTTCAATACTTTCACGATCTGAAGTTTGCTTCACTTTAGAAAACATACTTTGTGCTGCCAGATACTGATTATTATTATACAACTCAATTGCCTGATTATAAGCTACAAGGTCGTTTGTAAAAGCCGCGGTTTGTTGTGAAATTCCGCTAAAAGAATAAGCGAAAATAGAAAATACAACGAAAAGGTTTTTTAACATAAATAGTGGTTTTTTGCTATATCAAAAATAATACTTAAACACTTCAAGAAATCAATTATATAATTGAAGTATTCACAGGTTGTTAACGTAAAAAATGTAAGTAGAAATTGTGTATTACCAACTAAAAAACTGTTATGAAAAACAAAGCTAAAACCCTGTCTGCCAGTTATACCAGTAGTTTCGGTAATTAATTGCCTTACAACTTTCTTACTTGATAACGCAGCTACTGATAGTTAATTATATATTGAGAGACTTGATTTGGATTAAATGCGTTAATTGTTTCTTAAAAATTACCTAACTTTCAAACAACTAAAAAGTAACATCTATATGAAAATTTCAGTATTCATTATTTCAAGTGTTTTAGCATTAACATCCTGCGCAGCACAAAACACACTTTCCGCAACGGCTCCAGTAACTACAAGTAGTCAAGAAAATATTTCAAACTCCTCAGGAATCATTAAAGAATATAACGGTAAAATAGGGATTGGAACTGCAACTCCAGATGAACTATTAACAGTAAAAGGTATAATTCACTCACAAGAAGTTTTAGTCGATCTTCAAGGTGCTGTTGCTCCAGATTACGTTTTTGAAGCATATTTTAATGGAGCTTCAGCCTTAAAACCTTCTTACCAAATGATGGATTTAAATGACGTTTCGGCTTATATAAAAGAACACCACCATCTTCCAGAAATTGAAAGTGCAGCAACATTAGCGAAGGAAGGATTAGAACTTAAAAAAATGAATTTATTATTACTTCAAAAAATAGAGGAACTCACGCTATACACTATCGAACAACAATCGCAAATTGACCAATTAAAAGTTGCTGTATCAACATTAATCAAAAAATAATGCAGCCGAAATTTTACAGCCTTTTATTATTGTTCTGTTCAATTCTAATCGCGAATGGACAAGAAACTGATCCAGAAATATTCTACTTCCACACTAATATTGATGACGTTTCATCTTTAAAAATTAAAGAAAACAGAAACGGAACTATCGATGTAAAAAGTAGAAATAGAAAGGAGAATGCCATTTTTGAAAAATATACGATTTACAAATTTCAATTAGCGTTCCCCAATACTAAATCCGATTTAATTAAAACAGTGCACACTATTGCTACAGATAACGTGAATTTATTAAGTGAACTTAGTTATAATTTCCCAAAAAAATACACTAGAATAGATCAATTCTATACCACAGACAACGCCTACTATCCCAATGATTACGGCGAAACAAGTCCAATTAAAAACAGTGGTTTAGACTATCCTTCTCAAGACTTAGATATTGTAATGGCTCCTGAAGCTTGGGGAATAACGAAGGGTGACAAAAAAGTAGTTGTTGGTATTTCCGATACTAAAATAGACTCCCTCCACCCTGATTTAAGGGGAAGGGTCAGCAACTATTTACATTACCGAAATAGTGAGAAAGGTCAAGCCTGTGCTCACGGTGGTAATGTTGCAGGAATTGCAATAGGCCGTATGGATAATAATTTTGGGAAAGCTGGTATTTGCAGCGGCTGCGATGTAATTGCCACAAATTACGGAGGTATGGCACAATTAGAAGAACTTGTTGCTGCTGGTGCAAAAGTGATTAATGCAAGTTGGGCAATGTGTAAAATGGGAGGGAAATATTCAGAAAACATTGATGCCAGAATTAGTGAATGGTACGACGATGGAATTATTATAGTTGCAGGTGCCGGAAATGGAACAGATTGCAATAAAGACAAAATTGCCGTTGGAGATTCACTTTATCCAGCAAGTTTTAAACGAGTAATTTCAGTTTCCGGAGTTTTTGTTCAACATAATTTTAGTACAGACAAAGTGTTTCCTGATAAAGAAGGAAACCTTATGACTAAGACATTAAAGGATCGTAGAGATGGGTATTTCTTTGTGGAAGAAGATGGATCTTTAGGCCAATTCCAAGTTCAAAAAGGGATGCAAGTTAATAAAGCTATAGATTTAATGTCTCCTTGCCAAAGTTTACTAATTACTAACGAACAATGCGAACTTGAAGTATCATATGGAGGAGCGACATCTATGGCTGCACCTTATGTAACGGGGACTATTGGACTAATGTGGTCTGCAAATTATTGCTTATCGTCCTATGAGATTGAAACCATTTTAAAACTTACAACAGAGGAAATTGAAAATCTGCCAGGAAATACACATTATAAAGGATTAATGGGTGCAGGTAGATTAAACACGTATCGCGCTGTTGCTATGTCTAAACTAATGGCAACAAAAAACAGCAACATCATTGTTCAAAACAGAGATTTTTATAGGTTCGATTTCAATTTAACAAGCGCACCAAATATAATAACCATAAAAAACCAAACGTTTAGAGATGAAGCCACCGTTAACTTTAAAGCTAAAAATGGTATCGTGCTAAAACCCGGAACTCATTTAAAGCCAAACAAAGATGGTGCAATCGCCTTAAAGTCTGACCCTTCTATAACTTTAAAAACTTGCGATGTGCAACCCGTAAAAGACTATGGTCCTTGGAAAGAAGCTACTTATGAGAAGTAATTTGTTAAGTACTTCGGAAATTTTAAAAATTAGAAAATCACGCTATCTTTGTTAAAAACTGCAACTTATGTCTAACGCCGTATTACACCTTACAAATGCTACTATATTTCAGAAAGAAAACCTCATTCTTGATGATGTAACAGTTTCTATTGAAAAGGGAGAATTTGTATATTTAATAGGAAAAACGGGAGCAGGAAAGAGTAGTTTTATGAAAACACTCTATGGCGATTTACCATTACAAAAAGGTGAAGGAAATATTGTTGGATTTGATTTAGCGAAACTTAAGGAAAAAGACATTCCTTTTTTGAGACGTAAATTAGGTGTTGTTTTTCAAGATTTCAAATTACTTAACGATCGTACGGTACAAGATAATCTTCGCTTTGTTTTAAAAGCAACCGGCTGGAAAGACAAAAAAGAAATGGAACTTAAAATTGATGAAGTCCTTCAAAAAGTTGGGATGAAAACTAAAAGTTTTAAATATCCATACCAACTTTCTGGTGGTGAACAACAACGGGTTGCTATCGCAAGAGCATTATTAAACGACCCTGAGTTAATCCTCGCTGATGAACCTACGGGAAATTTAGATCCACAAACCAGTGTTGAAGTTATGCAAGTTTTAAAAGAAATTAATGCAAACGGAAATACCATATTAATGGCTACTCACGATTACGCATTGATTTTAAAATACCCTTCTAAAACTTTAAAATGCGATGAAAATCAAATTTTCGAAGTTGTGCAGAAAACGGTTTAATAACTACTTATGCAACAATCGCTTTCTATTTTAATTCCCACATATAATTATGATGTGTCACAGCTTGTACTCGAATTACATCGTCAAGGAATTGCTAGTACTATACCTTTTGAAATCACTGTTTATGACGACTGCTCGCCAACTCCAGTAAAAAGAAACAATGGAATAAATACACTCTCAAACGCAACATTTACAGTATTAGATAAAAACATAGGCCGAAGCGCAATTCGAAATAAACTTGCAAAAGATGCCAACTTCGACACCCTACTTTTTCTTGATGCTGATACTGAAATTATAAGAGCCGATTTCCTATCGCAATATTTAACAGCTTTAAAACCTGAATCGCAAATTATTTACGGCGGTATTACCTATCAAAAAGAAATACCTAGTCCTTCTGAAATTTTAAGGTGGCACTATGGTCATGCAAGAGAAGCATTGCCAGTTTCTGAGAGAATGAAAGCTCCACATTTACGTTTTCTAACATTAAACTTCTTGATTAAAAAAGCGGTTTTTGATGTATTGACTTTCAACGAAGAAATCCCAAATCTTAGACACGAAGACACCTTATTTGCACTCGATTGTAAAAAGAACAACATCAATGTAGCACACATTGACAACCCTGTTCAACATAATGGATTAGAAAGCAGTGAAACGTTTTTACGTAAGTCAATGGAGTCTGTTGAGGCACTACATATGTTTGTAAAAGAAGGCTTAATTGATGCAAATGAAACAGCGCTCTCTAAAAAAGCGGCTTCACTAAAAAAATCTGGAATAGCTAGATTTGTATTGGTGTTTTACAAAAGAGCGAAAAACACGATGCGCTCAAACTTACTTTCTAAAAAACCTTCCTTACGCACTTTTGACGTGTACAGATTAGGATACTATCTAGAACTTGACACTAAAAAAAATGCATAAGTTCTCTGTAGTCATACCTGTTTATAACAAGGAAAAATACCTTAAAGAAACCATACAATCTGTTCTCAACCAAGTGGACGTTACTTTTGAAATTATCCTTGTAAATGATGGCTCTACAGATAAAAGTGAAGCTATCATCAAAGAGTTTGATAACAGTGAAATCAACTATATATCGCAAATTAACCGTGGAGTTTCAGCAGCTAGAAATACAGGAATTACAGCTGCAAAATATGACTACATCGCTTTTTTAGATGCAGATGACTTATGGGATCCTAGTTATTTAAGTAGTATTTCTAAACTAATTTCTACATTCGATAGACAACGTGTATTTGCAACACAATGTGTTGTTGAAACTAAAAAACAAAGCATCGCTCCTGTATATTCAGTTTCAGATTTAAAACCAAATGAAACTCGAGTACTCAACTTTTTTGAAAGTAGTTTAATAAGTAGTTTGCTTACGTCGTCAAGTACAGTTGTACACAAAGAAGCACTTGCTGAGATAGGAGAATTCGATGTACAACTAAAAAGTACTGAAGATACAGATTACTGGATACGACTTGGATTAAATTATGCTATCGCTTTTAAAAATACTCCGCTAGCTACTTACAGATTTGATGGGGAAAGTCTTTCAAACGGACGTATAGATTTTGATAGCGTGTTAAATCTTGACGCTTATGAAAGTGAAACTCCTCATCATCCCGGACTTAAAAAGTTTTTAGATATCAATAGATTTTCGCTTGCAGTAGCTGCAAATTTAGCTGGTAACAAAACAGCTTTTGAAAAGTATCAAAAAGGCATTGACGTTACAAACCTGAATAACAAACAACGCTATTTATTAGCATCTCCTAGATATCAACTTGTAATTTTTAAGTACACTAAAAAGTTTATGGATCTATTAGGTATTTCTACGAGCGCTTACAAATAAGCTTAAAACTCAAAGGTTTTAAATTCGTCGTAGTTCCTAATATAGTCTGTTTCATCATATTCAGCACTCACTAAAGATAGACAAACTGCTCCTGCGGAAAAGTTTTCTAACTCACGCCATACACCACTAGGAATCAACAATCCTTTATTGGGTCTATTTAAGGTAATACTTCGTCTAGTTTTTCCATTATCAAGCACCACATCAAAACTACCGCTTAGTGCTATTAAAAACTGTTTTAACTCTTTATGAGCGTGACCTCCTCTACTACTATCGCTAGGAACATCATACAAATAATACACACGCTTAATTTCAAAGGGAAGCACATCCTTTTCAATTACTGAAAGATTTCCGCGACCGTCTGGATCACTAATTTTAGTGATTTCGGTTAACGCTATTTTATCTATATTAATGTATTGCATCTTGTAATAATTTGTTCCATTTAATCCCTATGTGCTCCATTGAAAACGCCTGAACTGATGGAATGGTATGTTGTTTTAATTTTAAATATAACTTTTCGTCTGTGGCTATGAGGTTTAGAGCTTCGCCAAACTGCGACACATCTCTATCTTTAATGAGCAAGCCATTTTTTCGGTGTTTGATAATTTCCGAAGGTCCTGAAACAATATCTAGCGAAACCACTGGAGTTCCTATTGCTAAAGACTCCACTAGCACCATTGGAAAACCTTCATATTTGCTTGTTAATGTAACACATCGTGCACCTTTTACTATAGCGAAAGGCACTTTCTGAAATGGTAAAAATGTAATAAATGCTGCACAAGTTAAAGAGTTAGCAAACAATTTTAATTGGGCTTCATCTGGACCATTTCCCATAATAACCAATTTGATATCTTGTTTCCAAACTAACGATGCTTCAAAAGATTGCATTAAAAACTTAAAATCTTTTATAGTATCTACTAACCTACCATAGCTTAAAATATATGTTCCAGAAACTTGAGATTGCACTTCAACTTTACCCCAGTTAGCATTAAATGCATTATGTATTGTCACAACATTAGTAACACCTTTTTTAACCGCTATTTCGTTAGTAATATAATCTGAAACAGTTACCGTTTTAACAGTGCTATTGTACACTTTCACAAAAGATTTTGTTCTATGCGTAAAATATTCTGGAACGTTGCTACTATGAATTACATAACATTTTTTTAGGTTTCGATATACATAGTATGCATAAAACAGCTCTCGAAAATATTGATTTTTTGGTCTATGGTCTATTATAACGTCAAAGGCTTCAGATGTAAGATATTTCCGAAGTGCTATAAACCGTTGCAATCTTGATTTTACTGACCCATTTGTATTTTTTAAAGCTCCCATATTAAACAATGTGCCCTCAAAAGGAAAACCTACATCATCATTCAATACCGCGATATGGACGTTGTGTCCTTGTGCTGCTAGCATTTGCGAGCACATGGCTACAGATCGTTCCGCACCTCCTTTTGCTAAAGAAATTGAGACAAGACAAATTTTAAATGTAGACTGATTCGCCGTTTGCGTCATCAATAAATGCTATTTTTGAAGTTCACTAAACATCAAAGATACCATAAATATGAAAATACTGCTCGTGGGAGAATACAGTAGATTGCACAACTCTTTACAAGAGGGATTGCGGCATCTAGGCCACGAGGTTACGTTAATTTCGACTGGCGATTATTTTAAAGATTACCCCAGTGATATTAAGCTGATTCGTCATCACGAAAGTGGTGTGATGAAAAAAGTAAAAATTATTCTTTATAGTATTTTTAAATGGGATATTACTTCTCAAAATCTAAAAAAACAGTTTTTCGCTAATGCGGAAATGCTAAAAGGATTTGACATTGTACAGCTTATTAACGAGAGCCCTTTTAGCGCTTCACCTAAAGATGAAATGACCATGATTTCATTTTTAAAAAAATATAACAAAAAACTAGTTTTATTAAGCTGCGGAACTGACTATACAAGTGTTAGTCACGCTTTAAGCGACGACAACCCTTATTCTATTTTAAGTTTTTACAAAGACAAAAGTGTTGAAGCTGATACCTTCAAGTACATTTTAAAGTATGTAAGCCCTCCGTTTAAAAAATTACACGAACACGTTTTTAAATTGATTGATGGTGTAATTGCAAGTGATATCGATTATCATATTCCATTAAAAAATCACCCTAAATATTTAGGTCTTATTCCTAACCCTATAAACATTGAAAACTTAGAGTTTGTATCGCTAACGCAACAAGCACCTATAGTTATTTTTATGGGGATTAATAGATCTACCTATCATACAAAAGGTATTATTTATTTCGAAAAGGCGATTGAAAAAATACAAAAGAAACACGGTAAAAAGGTCAAAATAGAAATTGCAGAAAACCTGCCGTATAACGAATATATAGAAAAGTATAATACCGCACATATTGTTTTAGACCAAGTACTTGCCTATGACCAAGGATACAATGCTCTAGAGGCAATGGCAAAAGGTAAAGTAGTATTTACAGGAGCTGAAAAAGCATTTGAAGAGCAATATCACTTAAAGCAACCTGTTGCTATTAATGCGTTACCTAATGTAGATTATTTAGTTACAGAACTTAATAAACTTATTGAAATTCCAGCGCAGTTAGTACAAATTGGTTCTGCCGCAAGAGCCTTTGTAGAAACGCATCACGAATATAGAACTGTAGCGAAAAAGTATCTTGAAATTTGGGGGAAATAAACTTTTAGTTATTTAAATTATCCCTAATCACTAACAATATCATTTGCTATTCCTGTATCGAAGTTTTGTGTTTTCTTATTTCTGAAATATCTCCAAACCAAGAAACTCACTACAAAGAAATAAATAACATAGCGAATACAATGCGCTATTACAACACCTTCCACACCATAACTCGCAACTAAATAATTTGCAAATCCATAAAATAGTCCAAGCGATAGTAATTCGCTAAAAATAAAATTACGCACCATTTTTTTAGCTAAAAACTGATGAGCTAAAACCAAAGATGCTAACCTAATAAAGTCACCTAATAACTGCCATTTAAACAAGGGTAGCATTTCGTCAAGGCCAGGATATAGTAAGTTTACAACAATCGATTTAGCAAAAAATACGAGCAACATTCCTAACCCGAATATTGGAAGTAGTGTTTTATAGATATTAAAAACTTCTTTCTTAAAATCTGAACCAGTGTAAATTCCGGAGAATTTCGGTAATACATATAGTGTGAAAAGTGAACTTGAAAACACCATATAATTTTGTGAAATAAAGGTGATATTAGTCCAGACACCTGCATCGCGTTCCGTCATTTGTTCCGCTAACATAGAACGAATATCAATATGAACAAAGTTGAGTAACACCGTTGCTACAAAAGACATTAATGAAAAAGCTAATAAATTTCTAGCGAGTGGCGCTTTTAACTTCAAACTTGAAAACTGAATCGTATCTTTTAATAATTTGAAAAAGATAACAAGAATCACTAAAATCCAAATTAACGGCGCTAAAGCAATGGCCATTAAAGCTCCGTCTATGTTATTAGTATATAGGCATAATACTAATAAACCTGCTGCTAGTAAGTAACTAATCAATTCAATTTTAGCAAACTTTTTATATTCTGAAAGTCCGTTTATAACACCATTAAAAACTCTTTGCACTGCTATCGACGGTGTAAGTATGGCCACAAACTTTACTAAATAAGAATACTCCGTTGAGTTAAACAAATAGAAACTCACCCAGTCTGAAAAGAAAAACAAAAACGTTCCTGAAACTAAAGATCCTATTAGAATAAACACAAAGGTGGAAGAAAACAACTCCTTTAATTTTTCCTTATCATCTTTATATTCGGCTAGGTATTTTACAACTCCATTAAAAACACCAAGTGACGTAACTGATGTTAGTAACTGTGTTAAACTACGAAGTTGTCCTATTTTATATAAGCCCTCTGCTCCTACTTGATCAAAAAGTAGTCGCTGTATCACCGCACTCACTAATAAGCGCATAGAAACAACCACCGCATTAAGCGAAGTCATTTTCAATAATAAGTTAGACTTAATAAAATCTGGTATTTTCAAAAGCTTATTTTATATATAGTTATTGATAACCTTAATTACTTTTGTCACTTGCGCCTTAGTCATTACTGGACTTATAGGAATACTAATTACGTGGTTGTGTAACATTTCGGCCTGTGGGAAACTAAAGGTGTTAAGTTCTTTTAAAGCCTCTTGTTGATGTGGTGCAATAGGATAATGAATTAATGTCCCAATTTTATGAGCCGTCAAATACTCCTGAAATTCCACTCTATTTTCTACCTGCACAACAAACAAATGAAATACATGATATTTCCCTGAAGTGTAATTAGGCAATGTCACTTTATCGTTAGTAATTTCAGCACAATAACGTGTTGCGACAGCTCTTCTTTTCTCATTATCTGCTTCTAATTTTGGCAATTTACAATGAAGAAAACTAGCTTGAATTTCGTCTAAACGAGAATTAAAACCTACTAGCTCGTTTACATATTTTGATGATGTTCCGTAATTACGTAATTTTTTAATAGCAGTTGCTAAAGCGTCATCATTAGTAGTAATTGCTCCACCATCGCCTAAGGCTCCTAAATTTTTAGTAGGATAAAAACTGAATCCTGCAGCATCTCCAAGATTCCCTGCACGTTTACCATTCACACTTTCTGCTCCGTGTGCTTGTGCTGCATCTTCAATAATTAAAATATCACTCCCTTTTAGCAGTGTTTTAATTTTTTGCATTGGCGCTAATTCGCCATACAAATGAACAGGCATTATCGCTTTAGTTTTAGCTGTTATTGCACTTTTTAATGCCGACATATTAAAGTTGTAATTTACTCCTTCACAGTCAACAAGTACAGGCTTTAAACCTGCTTGCTTAATTGCGATAATGGTTGCAATAAATGTATTTGCAGCTACAAGAACTTCATCTCCATCTTTTAATTTTCCAAGTACTTTATAACCTTCAATAATAAGCCTTAATGCGTCTAAGCCATTACCAACTCCAATACAGTATTTAGCACCACAAAAGTCAGCAAACTGCGATTCAAACAGGCTTACTTGGTTTCCTAGAATATAGTAACCCGATGCTAAAAACGCATCAAATTGCTCTTTAAATTTAGTTTCAAAGCGCGCATTAATTTTATGGACATCTAAAAATGGTATCATAATATGGTAAGATCTATTGATCGATAATTTGCTGTATTGATAACATAGGTATCTGCAGTGTAAGCGCGAGCACCACAAGTCTCTTTCCAGAAAATGAGTCCGCTATTAAGTGCCTTACCATTGTTTTCACTCGATATATTAAAATCAAAATAACGCTTCGACTTATCAAAATGATTGATAATAAAATCGTACGCCAAGTCAATACTTCCGTAAGCATTTTTAGTTGCATTTCCAGAAATATATTGCGGATGAATTGTAGTCTTTGTCAAAAACACCGTTGTTCCCGCCACAATCTCATCATCTTTATACACGTTTACTTGTTTAATCTGTTCAGGAAACTTAGCTGCTAGCAATTCTATTTCTTCTAAAGTATGCACAGGTTTTATACCGTGTTTTTGCTCTAGATTAGGGATTAAAATTTTATTCCAGAAGTCTTTAAAATTACCATCTGTTTTTATTCTCAATCCGTTTCTAATGGCTTTATTAATTCCTTCTCTACGGTTTTTCTGAAATTTTAATTTGTTAGTAGTATCTATAACCATTAACACATCGCGCTTTACCATTTCGGCTTTTGCTAAAAATAGAAAGTACGACAATTCATCTGCCGGCATTGTGTTATAAAAGGTAGGAATGTTTCGTATTTCAATTGCTGTAATCCCTTCACTTTCATA
Organism: Patiriisocius marinus; assembly: GCF_008974325.1. Classification (GTDB taxonomy): domain Bacteria; phylum Bacteroidota; class Bacteroidia; order Flavobacteriales; family Flavobacteriaceae; genus Patiriisocius; species Patiriisocius marinus. Next base: position 57,233 of record NZ_BKCG01000005.1, read on the forward strand.
ATATTTAAGCACTTCTTTAAATGCTTCTAAGGAATATAAAAGCTTTCCACTTTCGGCTAAAACAAAACTACCGTAGGTTAAACCTTGATGCGAAATCACCTTACCATTCACTTCGTTAGCTGGTAAAACCGCATAGAGTTTTTCCTCTTTAAAAACTAAAACCGAGTGATCTTTAAATCGATCACTGTGATAGTCCATAAAGTTTCGGTTAAATAGAAATGTGGCGTTTTTTGCGTTTTCAACAAAGGCATTCCACAGTTCTTTTTGAGACTCCGTATATCGTTTTACTGTATAAATATTATTGTTTTTTAAATGTGGATTCCCCATCGTCATCAAAGTATTTGTACACTCCTTTAAACTCATTATCATTGAGTATTAAGTAACTACCGTCGTCTTGCAAATTCTCTAAAAAACGTGGCTCTTCACTTAAATATGCTGTCAAAATACGAAATAAATTAACGGGAGATTTTAAATGTTTACTATATAATTCCTCCTTATCATATGGCCATTTAACCGTTAGTATTGCACTAAAAATAGAACGTTTTAAATCTATATGTTCGGTTTTTTTATAGGCCTGTCCTGTATGTTCAAAACCTACAAAACCTCCGTGATCTGCCATTATCACTATTAATGCATTAGGATCTTTTTTAGTAATTAACGTAATTAAACGCGCTAACTTATCATTTGCCGTTTTAATACCGTCTAAATATATCGCCTTTTCTCCTGCAACTCCTTTAGTATCTGCATTAGTTCTAGTAATATGTTTTGGGTTAAACACCTGAATAAAGGTAAAAACTGGACTATCTTCAATTGCAAAGTTGTTTTCAAAATCTGCAAGCACATCACGCTTTACCGTCATTCCCGTTGTAATAGAAGATACATCTTTAGCTGTAAAGTTGCTTTTATCGTAGCCTAAAGTTGGCCTACTTAATAAAAAATAAGGATGTTCTGAAAAGAACGACGTTTTATAACCATTGTTTTTTAAAATGGTGAGCAGGGCATTGTCCGTCATAATTACTTCGCGAGCACCTAATGTTTCACTAAAACTTGCACCTTCATTATAGTAATGATGTTTCATTGCAAATAACGAACTGTTGGTTGCTAAAGTCGCTGCATAATTACTTCGGAAATTTGCATATGATTTAAAATGCTGCTGTTTCAAAAAGCCTTCAAAAGCCGAATTATCAAAACCATACTCCCCTTTCTTTAATTCTGAAAAATTGACGTAACCGTCTGGCTGAATCAAATAAATGTTAGGTGTTGATTTAAAGATAGCTTCGGTGATATCATCTGGCTGTTTTTGCCATTCGGTAGAATAGTTAAGCTGTGTTATAATTTTAGGCACTAATGTGATAAAACCAATAATAGCCAACACTAATTGTATCACAACCCACTTTTTAAAATACCCGCTAAAAAAGAAACTAATTACTGCCGAAACTGTAAAAATTCCGATTATTATCAACCACTGTGTTCCTGGATACACGGCCAGTTTCACAAAGTTGAAAAAGAAAAATAGGTTTAAAAACGGAAGCACAAAATGTGCTATTTTTTTAAAAACTTGCATTTTAATAACTCTTGAAGCAATGATAAAAGCAATAACTGGAGTTACAATAAAAAGTGTAAAAAACACCGTCATGTGTTCCCACGCTCCTATGAGTGTGTAGTTGTTCGAATAGTAAAAAAATAATGGATATAGTCCTGCTGCAAAAGCAGCCACTAGTGGAGAGACTTCTTTAGTTTTAAGAAAAGTGCTAATTATACGTTCCTTATTGCTCATTTGTTTTAAAAGAAAACAGTTAATATGTGTTTCACTAGCTAAGTTCTGTAGCTTACACGATTAGTAATAGCCTTAAATACTATGAAACAGCACGAGGTTTACAGTTAGTAAAATTTCAGAAAAACAGTTTAGTCTAAGCGTTCGAAAACCACTCTTCCTTCATTGTCCAAGTATTTATAAACTCCGTTGTTTTTAGTGTCTTTTAATATCACGTAACTGCTATTATCCTCTAAATTGTTAAGTAGTGCGTTATCGCCAGAAAGGTGTGCAAATAGCACTCTAAACAAGTTTACCGAACTCTTTAACAACGTGTCAAAAGCAGGTGCTTCATTATTAGGCCACTTAATAAGCAAGTTGCTGCTAAATATCGATTTTACAATATCCTTGTCTGTAGTACGACTGTAAATTTGCTCTGTATATTCCATACCTACAAATCCCCCGTGATCTGCCATTATTACTACTAAAGCGTTTGGATCTCTTTTGTTAATTGTGGTAATTAACGCTTCTAATTTTTCGTTAGCTATTTGTAGTTTCTCTTCCCAGATTGTTCGCTCTTCGTCTTTCCCTTTTGTGACTGCTGCACGACCAGCAATATGCGCTGGCATTAAAAACTCCAAAAAGAAAAATTGTGGTTTTCTTGAAACCGAAAAATTGCTTTTCAATGCATCAACAATATCCTTACTGTCTCCTAATCCTGTTCCAATAAACGGAATTTCTTTATAATCAACATTGCTGTTATCGTAGCCTAATTCCGGACGATTGAGCATTAGATAATAGTTTTCAGTTAGGATGGTTGTTTCGTACTCGTTGTTTTTTAAAATGTCGAGCACTGGGTTGTTAGTTACAATCTGATCTCGCATTCTAATACCTTCACTAAAGTTTTTAGCACCATTGTAATAATGATGTTTCATCATAAACGTAGCACTGTTTGAGGTAAGTGTAGATGCGTAATTACTGGTAAAATTAGGGTAATGTTTAAATCCTGCATCTGCGACAAAGCTTTCAAACTTGCTGTTATCTATAGCGTAATAGCCTCTAGAAAGTTCAGAAAAATTGACGTAACCATCTGGCTGAATTACATAAATATTAGGCGTTGTTTTAAGCGTCACTTCTTCAATGGCATCTGGCAATTGTGTCCAAGAGTCATTGTAGTTTACTTCGTTTACGATCTGCGGAATTAAACTTGTCATCCCTAAAATAGCAAGCAGAAATTGTAATACTACCAGTTTACTTAAGTGTTTGTGCAAAAAGAAGGCTGCCAAACCTGCAATCATTATAATGACAAGAATCATCTTTTTCTGAACGCCTGCATACAGACATACTTTTAACAGAAATAGAAAGAAGAACACATTTAAAAACGGAACTATTAAGTGTTTCCATTTAGGAATTACGAGCCCTCCTAGCAACTTTGCTAGCACCATGACAATCACTGGCATGAAGATAAACATCGCTAAAAAATAGCCCACGTGCGCCCACGAATTTACCAATGGAAAATTTGCAGAGAAATAAAAAATCATAGGATACAAACCTGCCGCAATTGCCGCAATCCAAGCACGTATTTTAGTAGAACCAAATAACTTGCTTGCTATAGATTGTTTCTGCTGATTCTTTTGAGCCATTTATTTTTTCTTAAACAAACACAACACACGCTGCGTTCCAGGAATGACTTCCTGTTTCACAAGGTCGAACTGTGTTTTATATCCTGCAATAAAGTTATCTAAATTGTAAAAATCGAAATGATTGATAAACTCCCTTTTTCTCACTAATAAACTGGTTACCCAAGAGTCTTCACGCTTTGGGAATTCAATGATTAATTGGTTAGAGAATTTAGCAAAAAACTCAGCCGATTTTTCGAAAGGCACATTTCCGCTTAATGTAATATGGTGTATCAAGGCAAGTGCCATTGTCACCTCTGAATTGTAGGTATGTAAACGATCAATTAAGGAGTTACGCTCTGTATTATTAAAGCCTATTCCTGGAGCAGGTTGTAATACATCGCACACAAAAGCGAGCATATTAGTCTCCTTATTATCGTTAGCTTGCTTGTAGTTATGCGCTACGGCGTTGCTATCGATATCTGTTACAATAACGTGTGGCACCTCTTTTAAAACGGTTCTGGCAAAAGTACCATCGTTTCCACCCACATCAATCATGCGTTGTGGCTTGAGGTCCTTCATCCATTGCTGAATTAACGTTGTTTTATTCTGAAACGCGCTCGTGTTATAATTGGTTTTATCGTAATAATTACCCCACTCCGTTTCTTCCTTTAAACTTAATTTTTTAATAAAGTTGAAAAGGTTATCAATAATATTATTCTGTGCTTTTAATGAAAGCGTTGCAATTTTAGTTTCGGCTTTATAGTCTTCACTGTGCTTGCTTTCCATTTTAGCCAATAAATGGATATTGGTAAATATGGTAGAACTCAATTTGGTTTTCCCTGGCAATAATGACGATAGTAATTTCACCGGAATTCCATCAATGTGCGTTTGCATCATTTTGAAAATTTCGGTTCCATTGTAGCTCGCTAACACTAGTGGACCAAAAAAGTGCGTAATAAATTGTTTGTAAGCTCTCCACGGTGTTCCGTCTTCGTAAAAGTCGAAGGAAAGGGTGTCTATAAAAATGGGTTTCCCTTCGTGAAATGTTACATTATAGGCTGATGCATCTTTAAGGATAAACCCTTTAGACAACAAGTATTTCTGAAGCTTTAAAGTATGTAAGGCTGCGTGCTTGTATTGCTCAAAACTCCACTCATACGGGTTGGTAATAAACGGAATAGGCGCTGGCGTAATTACAATACTATCTGCTGCAACTGAGGTTTCCTCGTGTGCAATTAACAGCTTATTTTTAATTAACGTTTTAAAAACCCCTTGCTCTTTTAAGGCATTGTATTGCTTAAAGTAAATAGGGTTTATTCTACGTCTAAGTGTTGCTCCATCGTGAAACATATAGCCAGATGGGTCTCTAAAAGATGCTTCGTGTGTGGTATTAGTGTTTTGCTGCATCATCGTCATCAGTTTCGTCAATGTCGATAGAATCGTAGTCGTCGTCCTCTTCTTTAATCATCCCAAAAAGGCCTTTGATTTTATACATCACGCCTTTAGAAAATAATAGAATACCTGCGGCAGCAGCCACTAAGCCTTGAACAATCATCGCTCCCAAACCGGGATCAAAATATAATGAAATCATAGTTTTAAATCTGTTAGCAAATAAACGAAAAATGTAGGTTTTTGTTATTGTATGCGCAGTGTTTTCTTTTTAATGGTTTGAGATGTTAAATTTTAGCCGTTACGGTTTCCCGTATTCCACTTTGTGAAAAGTATCTGTACATTTACGGGATAAGCGAAACTACTTTTTAATGGTATCCTGAATATGTAACAGGATAACCATGATAAAGTTGATTATATAACGAGTTAGCCACAATTAAAACCAAAAATTATGAAAAAAACATTACTTTTTCTGACTTTAATTTTAGGAATATTTTCTTCATATAGTCAATATGATTGCTCGCAGGGTGATGGAACATTTCGATACGGAGTAAAGCTTTACATTTCAAACGTGGAATCCGACTTCGACAAAGTTGATTTAATAAATCACATTATTGCTCTTGACAATATTTCTAGTGCTGATTTAAATATTTTAAATGAACATATAACATTAGTCTATAAAACATTTCCTTCGCAAAATCCTCATAATACTGTTACTGTTTTTGCCACCACAGAAATATATACAATTTTAAATTCATTAAATAATTCAATTGAATTCCAATATTGTGTACTCAATAATTGTCCAATGAGCGATGGAACGTTTCATTATTATGCCTTACTTACTTTGTCTGAGGTTCCTGTTGACTTTAATAAAGATGATTTTATAAACTTTATAGTTGGACTTGATAATATTTCCAATAGTGATTTAGCAATTTTAAATACTAGTATAACTTCAGTATATAAAGCTTTTCCTAGTGTACAATCCGAATTTCTTCGAAGAGTTGTCTACATTGAAGCTACAGCGGAATTATTTCAAATATTAGATGACATAAATAATTCAATTGAACATCACGAATGTATTGAAGAGGCTATTCTTAATCTGAATTTTTATGAAAAATTAAAAAGTTCAATTGTATATCCAAATCCAATTTCAGATAAATCCGTGATTGAATTAAATAGGAATTCGACTTCAAATAAAATTGAACTAATAAATAATCTTGGCCAAATAATATATCAAAAAAGTTTTTCTGAAAAAAGTGTTATTGAGCTTAAAAATTTCCCCATTCCAAACGGTATTTCTTTTCTCAAAATATATGATTTAACAAATGGCGGAATTGAAATCTTAAAAATTATAATGGATAAATAACTGTGGCTAACAACGCATATAAGCAATGCGGGAGTTTGTGCTTAATTAAAAGTAAAGGTATATTTGGAAGACCGCCGAATTTTCACAAATTCGACTTATTACTAAAAAAAAATTAATAATCGAAATTTGTAAAAATCAGCTTGTGTCCGTCCGAAAGGCTTTCGCCTTTCTTCCTCCGCACTACTCATATACAGAGACGTTGTGTGTAATGCGGAAAAACTGAATGGAGACAATTTTTGAGAATAAAAAACAAATAGAAAAATCGGATATTCCAATTCAAATTATACGAGGAATACTCTTCATAGTTTTATGCTTTTTTGTTTATAAAATTCGGTTTATAAACAAGGAAATGAATCCAAATATTACGCTGATTTTCGGAATTGCACTAGGAATATTATTCGTTTATTTAATTTTAAGTGCTAAAACTATAAAACGAATTGAAAAAAATACAAAAAACGGAAAACTGACTTTTATATTTAATCGACAATTACGGAATGATAAAATAACGGAAATTAATATTTCGGAACTGACTCTGAATTTAAAGAATGTTCAAACTCGTTCGAATTCAAAAAAAATTCTTCTGATTTCTGACAAAGTAAATAAAGTAAAGTTGAGTACTAATCAAAAAGGAATTACGGAAACTGAACTGAATAAGATAATTAACGAAATAGAAAGCACTACACACAACACCGTATATAATTTATTGCTGGTTCTAGCCTACTTACGAAAATCCTCGCGGATTTTCTATTCGGTTTTTATTTGCTAAATTACGTGCTAAACCACGCAACAAACCATATACAACAACGTTGGCAACTATTACTCACTCATAATCTGAAAAACAAAAATTTGAAAGAAACTGACTTTATTGGCAAATTAGGAATTGGAGCTTTTGCTTATATCTCAATTAGTGAATTTTGTGGATTAATTGAATATTTATTTGAGAATGTTTTAATAATTTCTGGAATAGAACCATTAACGACAATTTGGCTTCCTGAAATAATGAGTCTTTTACTTTTTACAACAATTGTAGTTTGGGGAATAAAGAAATACAATAAACTGACTGAAATTGACATACGAAAAACTCTGAAATCTTTAATAGTTATATTATTTGGAATTTTGATATTACAGTTTCTATTTACTTATTTCGGAACTGACTTTTTGATGGAAAAATATTCAGCAGAATTTGAGGATTATGCGAAAGGAAATAAAGGAAGTTTAATATTGCGAGGTTATCTCGCATTTCTTCCAATTTTACAATTCGTTATATTGGGAATAATACTATTAATGAATAAAAAAACAGTTGCCAACAACGTATAAAAATAATTGCTTATTTTTAGGCTTAAACAAAGGTCGTTGCTCTTTTGTTACGTCTGATTTTCCTACGGAAAATCCTCGCACACAAAACCGCAACTATTCTTATACAAACACGTTCTACGCAATTTAAGGCAAATCAAGAAAATGAAGTTAAAACATTTAATATTAGGCTTACTTACAATAGTTATATTTTCCTGTGATAATAGCGGAAAATATAAGCCTAACGGATTGAGACAAATATCTCAAAACGAATTATTAGAAAATGCAGAAAAACGGCTGTCATATAATTACGATAATGTAGTTTACAAAAACGAAAACGGAGTCAAAATCTCACTTGATAGCGTGAAAAAATTGAATTTGGAAGAATGGACTGCCGACAGTTACGTTAATGTTGATAACGAACTAAAGGAACTGATTTTAAGAAGAGTAACCGAAAATGACAAAGAATTTCAGAAAAAGTTAGTTGCGATTTATGGAAAAGAAACATATACAGAAGAAACAATTGGACCAGTAATCCAAGTTGAAATTGATTGTGATAATATTCAGAGTATATTGACCGAAGTTCATTCCCTAGACCAAGATATGCGTCAAAATGGAAGTGCAGGAAATCCAAATATTGATAGAGAAAACTTGGTCACGGTTGTGAGTTTAATCGAAAAATGTGGGATGCCGACTTTGAATGAAGTTAGCCAAGAACAAATGTCTGCTATTTGGTTAGTTTTTCAGCACGCAGATAATTATCATCGAAAAAAGTATTTGCCACTATTGAAAAAGTCTGCTCAAAATGGCGATTTAAGAAAAAATCAAATGGCATTAATGGAAGATAGAATTTTAATGATGGACGGAAAACCACAAATCTATGGCTCACAGATTTCAGAAGATAGAGAAAATGGTGGTTGGAAAATTTATGATTTACAAAACCCAAAGACTGTTGATAAAAGACGTGCAGAAATCGGAATGCAACCTTTGAGCGAATATGTTAAACAATGGGATATTGAATTTAAAGTTGAACAAGCGGAAAAATAAACTGCGTAGAACAACGTATATAGGCAATGCGGGAGCTTTTGCTTAACACAAAAGTAAAGGTATATTTGGAAGTCGCCGAATTTTTACAAATCCGACTTTTGACAAGAAAAAATAAAAAGCGGAATTTGTAAAAATCGGCTTGTGCTCAACCGAATGGCAACAGCCATTTTCGCCCGCACTGCCCATATACAAATCCGTTAGCTGTAATTTCAAGTAACACTACTCACCTATTGAATAAATGAATTTAAGAAGTCCTAAAGAGATTATTGAAGAAATTAAATCCTTGGTTGATACAACAGGATTCATTTATACTTTGTGCTTAATTTTAGTAGAAGATTTTCATCTCAATGCAGAAGAAATGCACGAAGTTGATTTTAGAGCAAGACTTAACAAAAATGAAATATCTCTATTAATTGGTTTTCTAATCCAGAAAGAAATTTCTTTAGAGAAGCCTAAACATCCTCTTGACCTGATTAGTCTCAAGAAAAAAACAAGAAAAATAATGGATGAACTTCATTCATCCACAATGATTCCTTCAATTAATAAATTCAGACCTATAATTGATAACCTAAAAGAAGGGAATGATATAAATCCGAGTAAAGAAGATTTTTTTGGAGGAGAAGATGTGTTTATTGAACCCATTTTTTATTCAGGAGATGGAATATATGATTTTCAATATATAGAGTACTTAAATAAAAAATATAAGTATGATGAAAAATGGTTAAATGAAAACACAAACTTTTATTTTGATGAAGTAGTTGAAATTGCAAATATTTTATTTAATAACGAATCTTGGGAAGATTACCCTTGCCAAAAAGATATTGTGCAAGGAGCCTATAATGTATGCTCACCAATTACAAATCTTTTCCAAGATATATTTGAGGGAAACACAAGTGCTGATGTCGAGTTTTTTGTAGATCCAAACTATATTAATTATGCAGTAACAGAAGGAACATTTGCTCCTGAGAGAATTCCTATTACGTTTGGATTAAATTCGTTAGAGGGTAGCGACATATTAATGACAACTGTTGCAATTCATGAAATATTTCATGCAAACCTATATTATATATTTAAAGTTAATAGTGAAGATAGTGATCCAAGCAACGATTTTAATATTCCTCAAAATTCAAATCCAACATACGCAGAATTAGTTGAAGCTTTTGCTAGCTTAGAGACAGGAAGTAGCTCTTCAACAATACAACATAATTTTATAGCAAATTATAAAAACCAAATCGCTCAAGGAGTCTATAATTGGGCAGTAACACAAGGTGGCTATTCAGAAAGCAATAATTTATTAGAAGATTTAAAAAAATTAGCTTGGGTAGGTTTAAAAGACACTGATCTTTGGAATCATTTTGAAATCAATCCCTTTAATCAAAATGAAGTTTCTGAAATAAATTCAATAATATCTCATGAAACAGTAGATCAAGGATATGCTATTGGCAACTTTTGTAATTAAATAACTATGAAATTTAAACATCTATTTATTGTAATATTATTTACAGGTTGTGCTACGTTAAAGCAGCCGAAAGAAAAAGAAGTTGAAAAATTAATAACCAAGGTATTAAATGATTTAGCTGAGTCTAATGAATTTAAGGGTGTTGATGTTTTTAAATTTGTAGAAAATGAATTTACGAAAGGTTTACACGGCTCATCTTTAGCTATAAATGACGAATACATTCTTGATAATAGTAGTAGATTCTTTTCAAATTTAAAACATTGCCCCCTAGATTTTGAAAAAGAAATGAATTTTATCGAATTCAAACAATATTACTTAGAACAAAAAAAAAACAATCCTAATTCGCTAGCAAATGTTAAAAAGAATAGAACTAGAAAAAAAGAAGAGTCAAGATTAGAAAATTATTTACAGATTTCAAAACCTTTCATTTCTCCTAAAAAAAACTTTGCTATAATTTTAGTTGCTTCTAGTAAATTTGGTGGAGAAATTAAGGCATATAAAAAAGTAGATAAAATTTGGGTAGAACAATGCAAATTTTCTGCTTTTATGCATTAAAGGAATACATTAAAATCTATTATTACTTGCTATTTCATTTAAAGTAAATTTAGACTAAGCTTCTGACGAAAATACAAACCACAACAAAGTATACAAACAATGCGAGAGCAGTCGATAAAGAAAAAATGAAGGTACTTTTTTACGTCGCCAAATTTTTACAAATCCGACTTATTGAACAAAAAAATAATAAGCGAAATTTGTAAAAATCAGCTCGTGCTCAACCGAATGGCTAATGCCATTCTCCCTCGCACTGTTCGTATACAAGAACGTTGTAAAACATTTAAAGAAACATTCCGCATTTTATGACAGGCAACCATTTATGAAAAGTTTACGTCTATATAAATAGTAATCAATCAAAAATGACTAAATGAAATTTCAGACAGTAATGCTTATTTGTGCTCTTGCATTTGTAGGATGTAAAAATTCCAAAGAACAATCAAAGAATAAAACAATTGACCCAATCCAACTTTCGATGGACAGAAACGCAGATTCACTTCTCTTGGATTCGAAAATAAATGCTGTTTCAATCGGTATTTATAAAAACAGAGAAAAATATACCTCTCATTATGGCGAATTAGACAAAGGAAAAGGTAATACGCCATCCGATAATACTATTTATGAAATAGCATCTGTGAGTAAAACTTTTACTGGAATTCTTGTTGCAAATGCAGTGCTAGAGGGAAGATTAAACCTTGACGATGATATTCGTAAGTATTTAAAAGAAGATTTCAAAAATTTTGAATACAATAAAGAACCTATAAAAATAAAACACCTACTTACGCATACAAGTGAAATGAAAAAGTTTCTACCTGAAAGTATTAACGAGTTATTTTCCGATTTTAATGAAGATTTACCGTTTAAGGTTTATGAAATTCAAAAGAATTATAGCAAAAAAGATTTCTTTTCTGACTTGTATAAAATTAAGTTAGACACTGTTCCTGGTATACGATATGGTTATTCAAATGTAGATACCGAAATTATGGCTCAAATATTAGAAAACATATATAACAAGTCATTTAACAATATTTTGAAAGACTATTTCCAGACAAGTGCAAATATGCAAAATACCCAAATTGAACTTCCAAAAAATAAAGAACAATATCTAGCAAATGGTTACGGAATGACTGGAAAACTTGTTCCCCACGAAGTTGTATTGTATGGAGCAGATGGTGGTGTAAAAACAACAATGCCAGATTTAGTAAATTATATGGAGTTTCAGTTGGATAGAACTAAACCTGCTGTTATAGAATCTCACAGAATGCTTTATGAAAACGGAAATCGAAAAATGGCTTATTATTTACCTGTCAAAAATGACGATGAATATGGAATTTATTATAATATGCACGGAGGAGGTTTTGGAAGCCAAAATTGGTTTTTTATAATTCCAAAGTATAATTTAGGTGTTTCTGTAATCACAAATCAAAGTGACTTGGACACAGCCAATAAGTTATTGAAAACTGTAAAAGGATTAATTGAAGATTTAAAGTAATATGAATTCATTTAATAAAAGCGCAATTTTTGCAGGAGTATTAATCCTACTTGGAATGATTGCTGGAATTTTGAGTATTGTTCCAGCTGTTGAGAGTACAGATTATCTATCAGAAGTTTATCCAAAAAGAAACCGAGTATTAATTGGAGTAGTATTCCAATTTTTATTAATTCCTATCTATCTTGGCTTTTCACTTATATTATATCAAGTAGTAAAAAAATATAAAGAAAATCTAGCAATTGGATTTGTTGGGTTTCGTATAATATCAAGTGTATTTCAGTTAATTGGAGTTATATTAATACCAATTTTTATATTGTTAAGTGAACAATATTTAAACTCTGAAAGTTCTAACTTTTTCTACTTTGAAACACTAGGCTCATTGTTAAAATTGGGACGTGATTTATCAAATCATCTTGGAGTAATGTTAGCTACAGGACTAGGGAATTTAATCCTCTATTTTATATTTTATCAAACAAAATTAATACCTAAATGGCTAACTATTTGGGGAATATTTGGAAATATATTAGCAATGATATCAAGTTTTTTAATTCTATTTGAAACTATAGATGTTATTTCAACTTCTTTTGCTATTATGACCTTACCTCTAGTTTTTCAAGAAATAGTATTAGCAATTTGGCTAATAAGAAAAGGATTCAATTTACAACACTTTACACATTAACTAAAATATAGAAAAAACGTTTTACAACACTGTATAAAATAAATACAAGCGCTAACCTATTTTTTAAAAAAACCACTATGATTCGAACTCTAACATCGCTCCTATTAATACTAAACATACTTGTGTGTAGTGGGCAAAATAGTATTGAACATAGAAAAGCACAAACTATTGAAATTGTGCTTGACAGTATTACAAGTATTGATATCCCTGTAGAGATATCACCGTATTTTGTGGAGCCAAAAGTGCTCTTAATTTATCCAAGCGATACCCTAAACATAGAAATCGAAATCGCTAAAGACACCATTGCTTCTATGAAAGTGGTGGACAAAATACTGTTTCCAGAAAAAACCGTAACGCTGGAGTTTACACAAACAGTCCATGAGGATTTTACTACGCAAATGACACTAGATATGTACAATCCATTTGATAAAAAACTAAGCTACAAAGCATATATGGTTACTCCATATAGTGAAGGTTGGGTTGAAACTAGTATAATTCCTGTATTTCCAAAAATACACAGTGTAGAACTTTGGGGCGATACCATTATCTCTTTGATACTAGAGGAATGGAAACTCATTAAAATGTAGTAGATGAGTTTATACACTAAGATAGAACGTTTCTAAAAAAATCTCGACGTCGTATTAAAATTAACATCGATTAATTGACCTATATCAAATTAATAGGTGGAAGAATAAAGTAGCTTTGTGCTTGAAATAACTACAATTTAATTAACCATAATAACACGCCCACTACATTTATTTTTAGTGGGCGTTTACTTTTATTAAAATACCCAACGTTGGGTATTTTGTAGTTAGTAGTGCTTCTATAATTTAGCCAAAAACTAAACCAATGAAATTAACAACTAACATTTTAAAATTATTAAGCCTTGCATTGTTCGTATCCTTTATTTCTTGTAAAGATGATGATTGCCCAACGTGTCCAGATGGGAATTCCACCATTCTTGTTGACATGGTATTTGACGGACAAACGTATAATCTACAAGGTGGTTATGATTTTGGAGAAGAAAGTGAAACATATATTGTATCATCTGTGATGCTATACTATGAAGATTATTCAAGATTTGAATTATCATTAAAAAAATCGGCTTATGGAGCTAATGACGCTGATGATATTTTCCCAACGTTCATCGTGAACCTAAATTCTAATGAGGACCCTGCGATAGGTGTACCTCAAACAATAACTCCAGCTGTTTTTTCTCTTATTACACCTACTACCCGTTACACACAATTAAATGAGGATGATTTTGATTTTGATAACGCCTTTGACACTCATATTGATATAACAGATTTTGAGCTAGAAATAACAGATATCGTTAGAAATAGCGAAACTGGTATTCATAAACTTGCAGGGAATTATAGTGTTAATTTTACTTCAGGTAGAAGTGCTACAAACCATACCATTAATGTAGATTTTGATATGACTGATCAGGATATTTTAGGAACTCCATACACAGCACCTACGGGTGGCGGTAATAGCGGTGGTGGTAATAGTGGCGGTGGCGCTGACTGCGATAATTTAGTATATAATGGCCCAACTGAAGGCCAAGTAATGCAATGGTGCCAAGCTGCACAATTGTATGAATGTTTAGATGCTACAACTGAGCTAAGCTACATCTGTGGTGTTATAGCAGAGTATGGCGCTAGTTGCCCATATTGTAACTAACAATGTAACTAACCAAATTAAAACGCCCACTAAACATACTATTTAGTGGGCGTATTTAATTTATATAACGTTGTAAATCTATATTAAATAAAAAGCCTTGGCTAGCTATTTACAAATTTAAGGTTGTTATTAAGCTTCAGTTGCATCCTTAATCTCTAAAACTTCAAGATCAAAAACAAGATCTTGTCCTGCTAAAGGGTGGTTACCATCTACAATAATAGTTTTCTCACTTACTTCAACAACACGTAGATTCATTTCCTGTCCGTCTGGAGTTTTAGAAACAAGTCCCATACCTACTTCTGGAGCCATATCCTGAGGTAATTCAGTTTTGTTAACCTCTTGTCTTAACTCAGCTATAACTTCACCGTAAGCTTCTTCTTTAGCGATTGTAATTGTTTTCTTTTCGTTTGGTTTCATGTCAATTAAACCTTTTTCAAAACCAGGAATTAATTGTCCTAAACCTAATGTAAGTTCTAAAGGGTCTTTCCCTACTGAACTATCAAAAACTTGTCCATCAGATAATTTACCTGTGTAATGTACTACAACAGTGTCTTTCTCTTTTACTTGACTCATACTCTATTTATTAATTTCAAAAAATAGTCTTTGTGTAACTCTTACGCAGTAACTATTTTAATTTAAACTTATGTTCTGTTAAACTCTAAAACCAAGCCAAAGAAACAAACTACATAAGGCGTACTGCCTATTTAGCAGTAAGGTAGTCTAAGTTATGCTTGCATCCCCTTAATAGCGGTACAAGGCAAGTTTATTGCTTTCTTTAAATAAAATATTAGGTTTAAATGCTAATCGGTAACTATGTCAGTTTCTATTCGTTTTTAGTGGTTTTTATGCCAAAATCACCGTTGGTTAATAAAGTGAATTGTATAAAAAAAATCTGCACTATAACATACCCTAGAGTATTGTATAATGCAGATTAACTTATATGAAGTGTTTAAAATTTCCGAAGAAATTTACTTACAGCTTATAACGTTTACGGTCAACAGCTTTTAGGTATACCTTACGGATACGTAAAAAGTTAGGAGTTACCTCAACGTACTCATCTTTTTGTATAAATTCTAATGCTTCTTCTAAAGAGAACTTGATAGCAGGCACAATTTTCGCCTTGTCATCTGCTCCACTTGAACGTACGTTAGAAAGTTTTTTCGTTTTAGTGATATTTACTTCCATATCATCTTGACGAGTGTTCTCTCCAATTACTTGTCCTTCGTAGATATCTTCGTTTGGATTAACAAAGAAACGACCTCTATCTTGTAATTTATCAATAGAATAAGGAATTGCTGAACCGTTTTCCATAGATACTAAAGATCCATTTTGACGTTCTGGAATACCTCCTCTTAAAGGTTGGTATTCAACAAAACGGTGTGTCATAATTGCCTCACCAGCTGTTGCTGTTAACAATTGATTACGTAAACCAATAATTCCTCTAGATGGAATGATAAACTGGCAAATCATACGATCACCTTTAGCTTCCATAGATACCATTTCACCTTTACGGATAGTTACTAAGTTTACTGCAGTACCACTAACTGATTCTGGTAAATCGATAGTTAACTCTTCAACAGGCTCACATTTAACACCATCAACTTCTTTGATAATTACTTGTGGCTGTCCTATTTGTAATTCGTAACCTTCACGACGCATAGTTTCAAT
Source organism: Patiriisocius marinus (assembly GCF_008974325.1). GTDB lineage: Bacteria > Bacteroidota > Bacteroidia > Flavobacteriales > Flavobacteriaceae > Patiriisocius > Patiriisocius marinus. The sequence continues at coordinate 73,236 of NZ_BKCG01000005.1, forward strand.
TAAAACTGATAAGTGAAGTATACCACGACCAAATACTAAAAACTTATCTGCAGATCCAGTTTCCTGTAAGCGCATTGCTAAGTTTTTCTCTAATTCTTTTTCTAGACGCTCTCTAATATGACGTGATGTTACAAACTTTCCATCTTTTCCAAAGAAAGGTGAATCGTTAATTGTAAACAACATACTCATTGTAGGCTCATCAATTGCAATAGTTTCGAGAGCTTCAGGGTTTTCGATATCAGCAACAGTATCACCAATTTCAAATCCTTCTAATCCAACTAGCGCACAAATATCTCCTGCTTGAACTTCTTCTACTTTTAAACGTCCAAGACCTTCGAAAGTGTGTAGTTCTTTAATTTTTGTTTTTGTAATAGTACCATCAGCTTTTACAAGTGAAACACGCATACCTTCTTTTAAAGTACCACGAGTTAAACGACCAATAGCTATACGTCCTGTAAATGAAGAGAAATCTAACGATGTAATCAACAATTGAGGAGAACCTTCTTCAAATTTAGGAGGTGTAACGTTAGCAAGAACCATATCTAAAAGTGGCTCTACGTTTTCAGTTTCAACTTTCCAGTCATCACTCATCCAGTTGTTCTTTGCAGAACCGTATACTGTTGGGAAATCTAACTGCCACTCTTCTGCTCCAAGTTCGAACATTAAGTCGAATACTTTTTCGTGAACGATATCTGGAGTACAGTTTTCTTTATCTACTTTGTTTACTACTACACAAGGCTTAAGACCTAAGTCTAATGCTTTTTGCAATACGAAACGTGTTTGTGGCATAGGCCCTTCAAAAGCATCTACCAATAAACAAACACCATCAGCCATGTTTAATACACGCTCTACTTCTCCACCAAAATCGGCGTGACCAGGGGTGTCAATAATATTAATTTTTGTTCCTTTATAAACAACAGAAACATTCTTAGACGTAATGGTAATACCACGTTCACGTTCAAGATCGTTATTATCTAAGATTAAATCACCTGTGTTTTGGTTTTCACGAAACAACTGACAGTGATACATAATTTTATCAACCAAGGTAGTTTTACCGTGATCTACGTGAGCAATAATTGCGATATTTATAACTTTCATAATACAATCCCGTGAGACGGGTAACTTTTTAATTTACAACATTTTACAAGAAAAATTTTTTCTTTTAAAATTGTTTAGAAACAACACTAGCTTTTGCTTAATTTTAACTAGCACATTTCAGCGTGCAAAAGTACTATTTATTATATTATAAATATGATATTGTGCAGTTTAAATTTATTCTGAAATACTAATTCGTTACAAACACCTCTTTATTAATTAAAATGTTTTGTGATAAGTGAAAAAAAATAAATAGAAAAGCTAACAATTAAAGTCTTCTAATATTAACAAAATCTTGCCCTTTTAATGTGTTATCCTAATCACATGCAAAAAGAAAATTTTACCTTTGTTACTTACTAAAACTACTACTATGACTTTAGCAGGTATCCCAAATATCAAACACACAGATAAAAATAATTTCTTTTTACTTGCTGGCCCTTGTGCCATTGAAGGTGAAGATATGGCGATGCGCATTGCTGAAAAAGTTATAACTATTACAGACAAGCTTGGCATTCCTTACATATTTAAAGGAAGTTACCGCAAAGCAAACCGTAGCAGAATAGATAGTTTTACAGGAATTGGCGATGAAAAAGCATTAAAAATTTTACGTAAAGTTTCAGAAACATTTCATGTGCCTACAGTCACTGATATTCACGAAGCAAGCGAAGCAGCAATTGCAGCACAGTATGTAGATGTATTACAAATTCCTGCCTTTTTAGTACGCCAGACAGATCTTGTTGTTGCAGCAGCACAAACAGGAAAGGTAGTCAACTTGAAAAAAGGACAATTTATGAGTCCGGAAGCAATGCAACACGCAGTGCAAAAGGTAAAAGATGCTGGAAGTGATAAAGCCTGGATTACAGATCGTGGGACGATGTTTGGTTACCAAGATATGATTGTAGATTTCCGCGGAATTCCAACAATGAAACAATATGCTCCCGTAGTACTCGATGTAACACATAGTTTACAACAGCCTAACCAAAGCGTAGGTGTTACTGGCGGAAGACCAGAAATGATTGCTACCATTGCGAGAGCAGGAATTGCTACTGGTGCAGACGGTCTCTTTATTGAAACTCATTTTGATCCAGCTAACGCAAAAAGTGATGGGGCAAATATGCTAGACATCGCAAAACTTGAAAAATTACTAACAGATCTTGTTGCTATTAGACAAGTGGTTAATGATCTATAACTATTGGTAGTTTGTAATGAAAAATTAAAATTGAGAAATAACTAACCACTTATTTGATATGAAAAAATATTACACATTAATTGCATTATCATTTTTCTTTTCATCTTTTTCGCAAAATATTATTGAATTAAGACACAATATAGGTGACCAAATAATCGATCAAGCGTCAAATGCATCTTGCAGTTTTGGTGGAGTAAACTGGGGGCGAGTATATAACTTAGAAGATTTTGGAATTACTGAAGACTTTAATATTAATCAAATAAAATATGGTATTCAAGAAAGCTCATCCGCACCAGACAATGGTATGTTTTTGAGAGTTTACGCCATTGACGAAAATTTTCCAGATTCTTTTCCAACAAGCACACTTTTAGGTGAAAGTGAAATTATAGATATGCCGTCTTTTGTAAATAGACAAATATTTACATATACTTTCACAAGCCCAGTAGTAGTACCAGCATCTGTAGATCGTATTTTAATTGAACTATTCCAACAGAACTCTAATCAAACTGTTTTTATGGGCGGAACAGCTATGAGCAATGATTTTTCTTGGTTTAGGGATTTAGGTGGATGCTTAACGACAACATATCAAACCACAGTTGATCTAAATAGACCTAATGTAAATTATTACATTGTTGCTGAAGGTGAAATTTCCACACTCGGTAGCAATGAGAATAATTCAAAATCTTTAGTATTGAGCCCAAACCCAGTTACTGAGATTTTAAAGCTTCAAGGAGATACGTTAAACCAAAATGATATTATTTCAATTTATAACATTCAAGGGAAGTTACTAAGAACAGAAGATTATAAAGAGGTAATTAATGTTGATAATTTACAAGCTGGTATATATTTCTTACATATTGAAAATGAATCTAGAAAATACATTAAAAGATTTATAAAAAATTAAGCAGTGTACCCTTTCTTTTTAGTTCGGTAGGCTTCTTCAAGACATTCAATTAAAACTTGTGCGTCTATATCTTCGGGCTTATAATATCTAAGTGATTTTACAAATTTTCGCTTTTCAGAAATTAATATATTTAAGTGGATATTGAAATCTGTTCGACACCAAAAACACACATCCACATAGCCTTTACGTACATTTAAGTAACAAATAGGACAATCGTCACTATAATATATAGGTAACTTCCATTTATATAATAACTCATTATTGGGTAAAGTGTGCTCAATAAGTACTTGTACTTGAAGGAGCATTGCTTTAAAAGGTTCAGGTTTTGAGAGAATATATTCTAAGGCAGGTTTCATTTTATAAATATAAAAAAAGGCTACTTAAAAAAGCAGCCTTTAGGTAATCACATATAAACTCCCCAGTTTATAATGCATGATTTATACTACAAATAAAAATCAATTACTACGTAGTACATTACGGTTTTCCGTAATGGAGCTATATTTTATTATTATTTATATTACAAGCACTACTAACAGTAGATTATACCCGAAAAAAAATAGTTGTGAATTATATTAAATTATAGTTACTTTGTAATTCAAAGTACTTTATTATGAGCGAACAGGATTATTTAAAAGATATCAGTGAGATTAAAAACTTAATGAATAGATCGTCTAGATTTATATCACTTAGTGGATTGGCTGGAATATTTGCCGGTATTTATGCTCTTATAGGTGCAGCTATTGCCTACTATTTAGTAGTAAATTCAGGTAGAGATTATCTTATTCTTGATGGTCATATTTTCAAAATGATTCTGTTAGACTTAGCTCTTGTCGCTCTATGCAGCATAGTTACTGCGATTTTTATAACCACCCGAAAAGCAAAAGAAGATCAAGTTAAAATATGGGACGAAACTACACGCAAGCTTTTAATGAGTTTTCTTGTGCCTTTAATTACTGGAGGAATCTATATTTTAATAATCCTCAACCAACAAAAATATGGGCAAACAGGCGCATTGATGCTCATTTTCTATGGATTGGCACTTGTAAACGCATCTAAGTTTACTATAGGGAATATCAAGTATTTAGGATATATTGAAATTGCCCTAGGGCTCGTTTGCGCACTACTGCCTGGATATGGATTCTGGATTTGGGTTTTAGGCTTTGGAGTAATGCACATTATTTATGGTAGTTTTATGCTCATAAAAGAAAAAAGATAAACACTCTTGGGAATTATTGAAAACATAAATAAGGTTTTTGACCATCGCATCCGTTTAGGGATTATGTCCATATTAATGGTAAATGATGAAGCAGACTTTAATCGTTTAAAAGAATTACTCGATGTTACAGATGGTAACCTTGCGAGCCATATTAAAGCGCTTGAAAAAGAAGCTTATATATTAGTTGAAAAACAGTTTATAGGTAGAAAACCAAACACACGCTATAGCAGTACAGCTTTAGGTAAAAAGGAATTCAAAAAACATATTGAAGCTCTTGAAACTTTACTGCGCAAAAAATAGATTCTGAAATTTAGAAATAACGAATACTTAAAAATAATCAACGCATACTACTTTATTAAAACCAGTAACTAAAGTTCCTTATAAATGCCTATGATCTAATACTACATTTGAACTGCGGAAATACTAAAGATTTAAAACAATCGCACAGTATTTACAACACGTAGTTAATACTAACATCCGCTCTACCCTATTGAGCGTATTTTTTTAATTATTCACTTTGTAATTCAAAGTACTTTAAGATGAAGCATCGAAAAAAATTTATCACTTGGTTATTTAAATGGACAATGGTTGTGTACTGTAAGTTCAAGAAAAAGGAAGCGTGGAACATTTCTACAGCAGCGTTGCTTGAAATGAAAAAACATACGTTTGGCTATAAACTAGGAGCTCTACTCCATAAAAATGGTTTTGAGTTGATCCCAAAGGTTGAACGCCATGATGCATATCATTTACTTACTGGTTTTGGGACCACCGTTGAAGAAGAAATAGCATTACAATATTGTTGCTACGGTAATGGAAAACGAACACCTTACTTATACGGCGTGTTACTTATAGGCACACTAATTCTGCCAGAATACTTCCCCTTTTATATGAAAGCTTATCGCTATGGTAAAAATGCAAACGATTTTCATCATTTCGATTTTAAGCAAATCTTAAAACTAGATTTTAAAAGTTTTCAAGACACCATTTTCACAAGCTCAGCGCAATTAAAAATGGATTATCACCAAAGAAAAAAACACATCGCAATATGAAAACAATTAAAATTTCAGCAGGAATAGCTCTCACTTTCTTTGTAATTGGCTCATTACTATTTCTACTACAGTTAGTCTTGACAGACAGAAGTACAGTACCCGTAATTGGTTTTTATTACGTTTTTACAGCAGTTATTATTAACTCCATTGTAGTACTCACTTTGATAGGTAAACTATTTATAGACCAAAACTACACCGAAACATTAAAATCTATAGCGATCATTTTAGCAAACGTACCTGTTGCAATTGCATACACATACATCGTTTTTGAATACACATTTTAACTAATTATAAAACAACTTATTATGGAAGAGAGAAAAGGAAAATTTGGATACTGGTTACGCAACTCTATATCAGCTAGAATGATTGTTGTAGGATTTTTATTAGTGGTTTTATTAATTCCGCTAGAGTTTGTAAAAAGTCTTATTTATGAACGATCATCAAGGCAGGTTGAAGTAGTTAGGGAAATCAATAATAAATGGGGAAATGAGGTGATTATTTCTGGACCTATTTTAAAAATTCCATATAAAACCATAGAGAAAACGGAACACTTTAATTCCGATACTAAAAAATATGAAACTAGAACTGAAACTATCACAAACATCGCTTATATTTTTCCGGATGATTTAAATGTGGAGGCAGATGTAAACACGCTAGAACGAAATAGAGCCATTTATAAATCGGTAGTATTTACTGCAGACATGAATGTTTCTGGAACATTTCCGAAGATAGATTTATCAGAAAAAGATATCCCGCTAAGCGATATTTTATGGGAGAAAGCCACTGTAGTTATTCAAACTACAAACATAAAAGGTATACGGAGCAATATGGAAGTGCAATTAAATGATTCAGCTTTAGCGTTAAACCCAAAGTTTACAAAGGATTATTTAAACACGATTCAAAGTCAAGTAATTCCTGAATTTGAAACTAAAGCAAAACAGGCGATGCCATTTTCATTCACCATAAAAGTGAACGGAAGCGAGCGTTTGCAGTTTATACCTATAGGAAAAGAATCTAAAGTTTCTATGACATCTAACTGGCACTCGCCTAGTTTTAACGGTAACTTTTTACCAATTGAAGATTCTAAAACGATTACTAAAGAGGGCTTTAATGCAGACTGGGAAGTGTACCAAATAAACAGACAGTTTGAGCAAGTGTTCTATAATACTTTGCCAAATTTAACTCATTTTGCTTTTGGTGCAGATTTAATAATCCCTGTGGACGAGTATCAAAAAAGTGAACGCACGGCAAAATATGGTTTTCTAGTAATTGGGCTTACGTTTCTAGTCTTTTTAATGATTCAAATAGGGAGCAAAATATACATTCATCCATTTCAATATGTATTAATAGGTCTCGCGTTAGTATTATTTTACACGCTGTTAATTTCTATAAGTGAGCATAGTTCGTTTTTAAAAGCCTATTTAATCTCGGCAAGTGCTGTGATGTTATTAATAACCGTGTACAGTAAAATTGTATTTAAAGAAATGAAGTTCCCAATACTTATTGCATTTTCACTGTCTTCTTTATATGGATTTATCTATGTAATTATTCAGCTTGAAAATTATGCGCTACTTGTAGGAAGTGTGGGATTATTTGTAATTCTCGCTATTATCATGTTTGCTAGCCGAAAACTAGATTGGAAATAGTAAACAATTAACAATTGAACATCTAGCTGAAACTTTCAGTTTTGAAATTTTCGGCTATATGTTTAGAAACTACTATAATGTATGAAAAAATATAGCACCATATTTATATTAATCCTTGTTACAGAAATAGCTATTGCCGTATTTCACTTTCATAAGTGGATACGATATTATGTAGGCGATTTACTGATAATACCACTACTCTATTGCTTAGTTAGAATGATAACCAAACTCTCTAAAATGAAAGCGGCACTACTTGTACTGACTATCGCAATAGCTTCGGAAATATCACAATATTATAAGCTTAATGAATACTTAAATATTACTAACAGAGTATTGCTTTTGTTTATAGGAAACAGCTATGACATCATCGATATTCTAGCATACATTTTAGGGATACTTCCTATTATATTAATTGAAAAACACAGATCAAATGAAACATATTAAAGCATACGTATTTCAGAATTTTGAAACCTTAGCCATTTTATCAATTGCAACTATTAGCAGTATTGCATTATTAGGGCTTCGTTTAAAAATAACCCAATCATTTTTTCTAATATTCTTGGTTTGGAATTTATTTTTAGCCGCAGTACCTTATATAGTTTCATCCTATTTAGAATCAAAAAATGACATTAATACATTTACACTAGTTGCCGGAAGTAGTATGTGGTTACTATTTTTACCAAACGCACCATATATACTTACCGATTTAATACATTTAACTAATCAATCCTCCGTTTCAATTGTGATTGATGGGATAATTATCAGTGCCTTTGCATTAAGCGGACTCTTATTCTACTTATACTCAGTTAGACAAATGATGAAAATTTTTGAAAGGAAGTTTTCTAAGAAAATCGTTCGTGTTATAAAATTTATGATTCCATTTCTATCAGGTTACGGAATTTACTTAGGAAGATTTGAACGGTGGAACAGTTGGAATATCGCTCAAAACCCGTTAGGCTTATTAAATAACGTATTAACTAGTTTTATAGACGAATCTAAAATTGGGCTAGTAATTACAACTACGGTATTTATAGGGAGCATCTTATTGATTACTAATTACTTGTTTATTCGCTACATTAGCAAACAAACAATTTGAAAGAATTGTACTACAACTAAACAAGATAATTACACTTTAACGTTTTTATACGCATTTTAACGCGCTATATGAAATAAAATTATATATATTTGATTTTAAATAAAATGGTTTGAGGCACCTAATTCTTATTTATATATCTGTATTCACTTGTTTTGGGCTTATCGCTCAGGAGAGGAAAACTGTTGCTGTTGATTCTGTTAACATTAAGAGAATCGATAGTTTAATGCAAATAGTTCAAACTGAGTTTTTCAAAAATAACTATGACAAAACGATACAAGAAGGTGAATTAGCGATTAGATTATCAGACAGTTCTGGTTATTTAAAACAATATAAATTTATTTCTAGTTATTTAGGAAGTTCTTATTTAGAAATTGATGATTCTATTAGAGCTAAAAAAATATTCAATAATTCAATTGAATATGCCTTAAAAAGAAATGATACAGCTTGGAGATTAGCCGCTGAAATAGATCTAGCAAATTACCACGCACTAAAATCAGACACAACTTCTCAAAGAAAAGCCATTAAGCTTTATGAAGATATACTCCCGATTGCTGAAATATTAAACACCAAAAATAAATTATTAGTTCTGAATTCAAATATTGCTGAGATGTATTTGAAATTAAATGAACCAGATAATGCAGAAAAGTTTATTATAGAATCAGCAAAATATTTTAATGAAGAAACGTTTATTGGCTTTAAAGGAAGTTATTCTTTAAACAAAGGTAACTACGAATTTCAAAAAGGAAATAATGAAGAATCTATAAAAAACTTGAATGAAAGTATTAGAATTTTTTCGAATTTAAATCATTTAGATGGAAAAATTCAATCATATAAAACCCTTGTTAAAATTTATGCTAAACAAGGAAAATACAAGGCAGCTTTTAAAAATCAACAAATTTTAGATGATTTAGAAAAAGAAAAATTTGAGGTTGACAAAATTGAAGCTGTACAAACCGTTTCAACAAGATTTAAGGTTGTGGAAATGCAAAAAAAGATTGAAGAAGCTAATCTACTAACTGAAATAAAAGAAAAACAAGCAAAGCAAGAAACTACTTTCTTTTGGATTAAAATAGCTTCTGGAATTCTTTTAATCTTTTCAACAATTCTCTTCTTTTCTTATTTAAACAGAAAAAAACTAGTTGTAAGTCTTAGAGCAAAGAACAAACAATATCTAGAAGAGAAAGAACGTAGTGAAGAATTAATGAAAGCTAAAAGTATACTCTACTCTAATATCACTCATGAACTAAGAACCCCAATGTATGGTATTATTGGGATTTCGAATATGCTTTCTGAAAATAAACTTTTTAAAAGCGAGCGAGAACACCTAAAATCACTAAAATTCTCTGCTGATTACTTATTGTCGCTTGTAAATAATATTTTACATTTTAATAAATTAGAAAGTGACGAACCAGATGACATAAAAATTTCAAATTTTGATATCCGAAATTTGGTATACAACACGGTAGAATCATCTAAATTTTTGAGTGAAGACCATCCTAACAAATACATTGTAACTATTGATCACTCAATACCTAATATTATTTCGGGTGATGAGATGAAAATTTCTCAAATTCTCATAAACCTACTCGGGAATGCATCTAAGTTTACAAATGATGGAGTAATAGAAATTAATCTTGAAGAAATAGCTAGTACTAAAAACAATATTGAAATTGCTTTTACGATAAAAGATACAGGAATAGGGATAGATGAGAAAACTCTCAAAACTATTTATAATAAATATGCACAAACTGGAACTGGGCAAAATTTTATGGGGACAGGTTTAGGACTACCTATAGTAAAAAAATTAATTGAGCAACAGGGTGGACAATTAGCTTTAAATAGTGAATTGAGAAAAGGAACAATTGTTACTTTTAGTTTGAACTACGGAATAGCAGAAACAAAAGTACTCGACGAAATTTCACCAGAGGGTATTAAAACTATATTAAGTGAATTAAATATTCTAATAGTTGATGACAATAAAATCAATCAATTAATAACAAGAAAATTTGTTGAACGTCATGGCGCAAAAGGCAACACCGTTGGAAGTGGACAAGAAGCCATTGAACTAGCTAAAAACAATAAATATGATGTGATACTAATGGACATCAATATGCCAGAAATGAATGGGTTTGAAGCCACTGAGATAATTAGATCATTTGATAATGAAATACCTATTATAGCGTTAACCGCTGTAGATAAAGAAAAGGTAGTAGGAGCACATTCTTTTAATTTAATGAATGGGATAATAATTAAGCCATATTCAAATGAACAATTTTTAAATACGTTATTAGCTAACATTACTATTTCACGAGCTAGTTAATACCAATTTACTTACAAGTTTAGATTGTATTAATATAAATTTCACTTACTTAAGTACACTTAGTATTTAATTAAAATTGAAAATCACCCCAAATTTCTATTCGTTTAAATAAACTAAATATAGTGTGTTTGCATATTTGTTTATTTTGGAAACACGATAGCTCTACAATTGATCTCTCTCACTTTAATTATCTATAAAGCAATTATAAAAGTTCTATAGATCTGAATCATAAACAACATTTAAAACTTACGAATCTTGCTACTTGAAATCTGCAACATAGCTTTCGCATAGCTTTAAAGTTAGTTTAATATAAGCTACTTGAGAAATATTAGAGTCAATGAAACAATGAGTTGTCTGTACTACCAAAACCTCTATTACAGTAGTTTTCCTAAAGTTTGAGTTATAAAAAAGCACCTACAATATATATTGTAGGTGCTTTTAATTATTTATAATATAGTCTAATGTTTACTCATCACTATCCATTTTTCCAATATTCCATCATACATCAACTTAATCATTTCATATTGCTTGATAGTAATATCAGAACCACCACCTAATATAAATTGATTTCTTGTGATAGAGCCATTATCTTGGTTTTTGATTTTCACTTCACCACTAACGCTGTATAATGACAATGTATACCCATGAGCATCCATTGGGCTCGTGAAGGCTGACATATCAATACCTGTTAACTCAACATCACCAAGTAATACCGTAAGACGTACAATAGCTTTACCATCTCCAGTGGCGCCAGGCCATATAATTCCAGCAAGGTTATCTAATAAAGTAATCCCTATCAATGAAACTTGGTTTACACCAGCTTTTCTATCAGAATATTTAACCTTATCACCCTCAATATAGATGTTCTCATCCATATCAAGTTCTAATATTACTCCTTGCTCATCTACTCCTAAAAGTCTAACGGCTTGACCGTGATCCATTGATCTTTTTTGTATTCTAACTGAACCATTAACATCTAAAGTAGCTTGGGGATCTGAAGTATTGATTCCAACCTGAGCATTAATTTGTAATCCAATAAAAAATAACAATCCTAAAGTAATTTTGTTTTTCATAACTTGCGGGTTAAAGACAAAACTACAAGTTTTATCTAGTTACTTAATACTAAATGTAAGAATTTTAAGTTAACAGCAAGCCTTTACAGCACAAAAACAGTGTTTTATTCGATGAAATACACAGTCATATGAGCTTTTTCTAAACTTCCTCTAAAGTTTATGTTTCTTTTTTAAAAAATACTTGGTCAAGTATATTATAAGAAACGAGAAACCCAAAAGATTTCTCGTTTCTACAAATTATATTAATTGGCTATAAAATTGCTAAATATTTTATTAACTATTACCAGTAGCAACAGGCCAGATAATTCTATCTCAGGTAAACAGACTGCTATCTGCAGATCCAAAAATTAAAGTTAAAAAGACATTAAATAATGTCATCTTAATAAATAAGCTTAATTGTAATGGTTCGCTAAAAAAATTACTTACCTACAACGTAATCACTTAAGTATTTAAACCTCTCTGTTAGTTTTCCTGATGAATCGGTAATCTTAGCTCTTTTCAAAATTCCATTTTCATCGTTATTAAAAAATGCCGGAATTACATATTCAAGAAACATTTCACCAAAGCCTTCACTAGCATCTTTAGGCAATTCACAAGGTAAATTATCTACAGCCATCATAGTAATACAACCTGACGCATCCATGGTAACTTCTGTTTCGGTTTGTGGATCATATCCATAAAAAGGATCAGCAATCGTAGAAGGTTTAATTGTTGCTGCAACAGGTCCATCTATATCACAAGATATATCCGCAATTAGATTAATTCTGAAATTTTCTAGTTTTGCATCATCTCTTGTAAATAAATAAGGTGCATTATTTCCGTAAAAATGACCTGCAATAAAAAAGTCTGTTTCAGATGCATATGGCATAAAATTACTTTCATACGGTGTTGGATCCTTATAAAAAGCATATTTATCACCAACTTTACCATCCTTACGCCTATTATATTCCATTACATCTGCCATACAGTAAACAGGCTCTGTAAATTGTGATGTGAGATATAATGCATCACTAACTTGCTTAATGTTCAAATGATCTAAAATTTCCTTAGCTCCTTTTGCGACTTTTCCAGTTCCAGTTAATAATATTTTAATAGCTGGAAGTTTGATTTTATCTAACTCAGCTTTAACTGCATTAAGATCTGTCAAATGTTCTACTTTAGGAAGTTCAAATAAACCATCTCTAATACCAAGAGCTCTAAATCCATTATAAGCTCCAACTAAACCCGCATATCTTCCAAAACCAATTAATCGAGCACCACTTTGCTTTACAATTGTTTCGTGATCGAACATTTCAATATTACGATCAAGCATTGCTACCAATAACTTTCTGTTATAAGGTTGTTTTTTTATAGTATGTGAAAAATAGAAATACTTTTTATTAGGTATTAATGCTTCCACTGGTACTTCCTTTACCCCTAACATTACATCGGCCTCAGACACATCATCCAAAACCTTAAATCCAGCTTCGGCATAAGCAGTATCTGGAAAAACTCTAATATCGCTTGATTCTACAATAAAATGTGCTTCTGGAAATTGCAATGCAGCTTCTTTTAACTTTTCAGGAGAAAAAACAACACGTCTGTCAGGTGGATTTTTACGTTCTTTAAGGATGGCAAATGTAATTGGCATTTGGTATAGATTTTGTGTTTGTATTGTGACTCAAAGATAGTTGATTTCTGTTATCTTTGCCATCTTAAATTAAGCCCAGTGTTTAATTGATTGGTGTATTTCAAACTCCATTTTCAATTAATAGCTGACAACTTAATTATGGGGCCGACTGGTTTTGACAGCGGGTTAACTGGTACAGTAAGCATGTAGAGCGCTGGGAAACAGCTCTTAAATCTCATTTTTCACACTTTTTAAACGGCGAGAACAACTACGCCCTAGCTGCATAATCCGAATCATAGTAGGATAGTGCCTCGGTCTACAAGGTAGACAAGCAGGAAGTCACTCGAGAGCCTTGGTTTACGGCAATCGATTTAGTGACTTCGTAAAAGTAAACCTATCGAGCGTAGTACCTAGATGCGCTTGAGACATCTAATTTAGGATAAGGGACGCGTTGGTAGTTTTCGACCGGCAAATTCACGAAAATCTAAATGAAAACTAAACATGTAGAAAGCCGTGCAAGTGCACGTTTGGACGAGGGTTCGAATCCCTCCGGCTCCACTAAAAAAAAAAGCCACACTTAAAAGTGTGGCTTTTTTTTTATAAAATTTAATTTCTAAAAACTATTCTTTCACAACTCTCACAGAGTGTGACCCTGTTTCTGAAAATACTTTTAACATATAAATTCCCGGATTTAATCCAGACATATCAATAGTTGTATTTGTAGCCGAAATAGTATTCGAAATAATTTCTTGGCCTAAAATATTATATAGTTTTAAACCTGTTAATTCAGTTTTATATGACACATTTAGAACGTCATTAGTAGGCAATGGATATATATTTAATGCACTAGTATCAAATGAATCTATATCCAAAATCCCCACTTGAAGTGAAAAATCTAAAGCTTGTCCAAATCCAGGAAAAACACCTTGACCAAAAGGATTGAAAGAAATGGCGCAAGGATCAATTTCAGCAGGTGAATCAGCATCAGTATAAATTTTAGTAACTCTAACTCTAGTTTCTCCAAGTAAAGCCTCAGCAGGAATACTTATTTCAAAACTTACAGTAACTCCATCATTACCATCTGAACTAGTAATTGTTCCCATCTCATAAACTTCTCCTGGATCATTTAAAATCTCATTTTGATTCCAGTCTATAAAAGCAACAATTTCGTTATCGAAATTCCCTGCTGTATTTCCAGCTACTGAAAATGTTGCCACAGTAGAAGTTGATTCGAGAACAGCTATTTCAGAAGTCATATCTACTAAAATAGAAGACGTATCTGTGTTAGTAAAACTAACATCCCCAAAACTAATAGTTGTTATTTCTTCTACAGTAGTTCCTGCATCATCAATATCACAATAAGGTGCTGGAAAAACTTGAGCATTTACACCATAAGTTAATAATGCTACTAGTATTGTAATTTTTTTCATATTTATAATTTTAGTTAACAAGATAAAAAAAAGACACGGTATTAAGTATTTTGACACTAATAATAAACAATACTTCAACTAATAAAAGATGCAGATTTTCAGTTCAAAAAATCATAACATTCAATTAAATTTATAAAATAGCTTATAATAATTTAATGAGAAAAAAATATTTTACTCGAAAATGTTAAAGTTTTCAATCTTTAAAGGAATCTAAAAAATAAACATTTCGCGCTAAAAACACCTGTAAAACAAGTATTTACACGCATTTATTTGATTTTAAAAAAACAAAACTACTTAAACTATAAGTAATATCAATACTCTCATAGACACCAATTTATAATAGAATTTGGCTACTACAAATTGTTTAACTAGTTTTACCGTCAATTAATTAAATGAATACATGAGCAAGCAATTATTGCAAGATGCAGAAGTCTTTTTAAACGCTAAGATGAGTCATATGTCAACTAGTGACAAAGTAGCTGCATCAAGAGAAGCCAAAAGATTAATTTTAGGCATCAACGAAGAATTTAAAAAAACTAAAGATCCAGCCCTTATGGAAAAAATGAAGGAGCTGACTGTTAAAAAGAAAAAAATAGAAAAAAGATTAGGTGGTTTACCCACAGATTTAGGATAAAAAAAATACCGCTTTATAGCGGTATTTTTTTTGTCTTTAAAGTAATACGTTTAATTACAAGTTATAGAAGTTTACTTTTGAGTTTCGAGATTATTTTTATCCCAAGCAGTAATACCTCCTTGTAAATCGTAAATTTTAGTAAAACCCATTTCCTTTAAAACTTTGGCTGCACGAGCGCTTCTTCCACCCTTTTTACAATAAACATATACTGGTTTATTTTTATCTAAAGCTGTAACTTTTTGTTTAAAATCATCATCTGTAACACAAATGTTCTGTGCATTTTTTAAATGACTCGCCCCAAACTCTTTATCAGTACGCACATCAATTAATTGAGCACCTGTTTGATCTTTTAGCACATCATACATTGCTCTTGGCGCTACCACTTCAATAATACCATTTCCAGAAACACCTTCTGTTCCTTGAACATTGTTACAAGCAACAATTACAAGCATTAAACCTATTACTAATAATTTATTTAAATATTTCATAGTTATATGGTAGTTTCCCCAACCCATTGAGAAAATCCTCCCATTAAGTTGTATGTATTTTTAAAACCTATCGACTCCATTATCATGCAAGCTTGTGCACTACGGCCTCCAGCTTTACAATATACAAAGTAATTTTTCTCCTTATCAAGTTTATTTGCGCCATCCATAAATAAGCCGGCATTCATAATATCTAAATGAATTGCATTTGGTATATATCCTTCTGCTATTTCAAATTCTGTACGTACATCTATAATTACCGCATCTGTATCTTTAGCAAGCTCTTCTCGCCATTGTTGTTGATTTAAATCTTTCATTTGAGTTTGTTCTTAAAGTGGAACCACTATTTATTTTTTCAGTAAAATTACTAATAACAAACTCTTTAGCAAAAAAAATGCCGAAACTCATCAAAGTTTCGGCATTTAAAATTTCAGAATGTCAACTATACCTTAATTGAACACCCAATAGCTTTAGTTTCTTTTTTCTCAATTTCTTTGCCTTCTAGCAATGCATCAATAGCATTCGCTAAAAATGTCTCTTTAACTGCACTTGCATTACGTACATTGTCATCAATCGCTCCTATATATTTAACAATAAGCTTTTCATTAGATTTCTGTAACAAATAAACATGTGGAGTTTTAGTTGCACCATACGCTGCATACACCTTGTCATTAGCGTCATACAAGTATGGAAATGTAAATCCAGCTTCCTTTGCTTTTTCCTGCATTAACTCATAAGTGTCATCTGGCTGCACATTTGGATCATTAGGATTTACAGCAATTACTGGAAATCCTAAAGCCTTATATTTTTTGTCTAATGCAACTATACGCTTCTCACTAGCTACAGCAAAGGGACACGTATTACACGTAAAAATTACAACAAACCCTTTAGCATCTTTATAATCTGACATCGATACCATTTTGCCATCGACATCTTTCAGGTTAAAATCTATTGCCTCATCTCCTATTCCGTATCCCTTAATTAATTTTCCATCACGAATTTTCATATCAAGTTTCTCTTCCTTTTCTTCGGAAATTTTCTCAACTGAATCTCCTTCTGCAATTGCTAATTCGCTCTTACTTTCTTTGTTGTTACAACTAACAAAACCTAGGCTCATTAATGCAGCTACCACTATCATTTTAAAATATATTTTCATAATTTAATGCCGAAACACTTCGGACTTTATAAAATTGATTTAACTTCTTTTTCTAATTCTTGGTATGTAAATGAGCGTTCATAAAACGTTCTTTTATTTTTATTATATATAATTGTTGCAGGTATTGCTCCACTCCAGGTTTCATCAATTGCAGGAATCCAAGAGTTTGCATCAGCATCATCTAGCAATATTACATCACTTTCAATTTGATTTTTTTCAATAAATGGAAGCACCTGAGAAGTTAACTTATCAGGAAAATCTAAACTTACTAATATGACCTTCACCTTATCACTTATATAGGTCTTACCCAATTTTTCAAAAGCTGGTAATTCCTTAATACAAGGTTTACACCAAGTAGCCCAAAAATTCACTACATAGGTCGTATCGTTTTGCTTAGCTAACAATGGAGCAAGAGCGTTATAATCAACTACCTTCACAATATTTTGATTGCTTAAAGTTTCAGAAGTCATCTTACTTCCCTCTTGTAAAATTGTAGTTTCTTCATGTATAGACACTTCATCTTTCACCCCTTTGTTACAAGAAGCAAATAACGCTAGAAGTATGATTACTAGATATTTCATAAGCTAAAAATACTCCCAAAAATAATGAAAGCTAAAATTCTACTATTAAATATTTGTTAAAGAATGAGGCAAAAACTAAAACAAACACATACATTTGTACTAACAACAGTTGTATATACAAATATGGGAATTGAAGAAGAAATAAAATCCGATTTATCACTTAGGTTAGAAACTAAAACAATTATTAATATCATTTTTACTAGCCGTATTATTGAGGAAGGCTTGCTTTCGCATATTAAACAGTTTGATATAAGTGCTCAACAATACAATGTTCTTAGAATTTTAAGAGGTCAAAAAGGGGCTGCTGCTAATCTATCTACTGTACAAGAACGAATGGTTGACAAGAGCAGTAATACAACTAGATTGATTGATAAATTAATTAAGAAAAATTTTGTAAAAAGGCAGGTTTGTAAAAAAAATCGAAGAAAAATAGAACTATTTATTACCCCTCAAGGTTTAGATGTTTTAGAAACACTTGACCCTATCACTGAAGAAAACAATAAAAAGCAATTGGCAAATCTCACAAAAGAAGAACTGAATACACTTAACACTTTACTAGATAAACTTAGAAATTAACAATTAAAAAAAGGAGGCCTACTTTAAAGGCAAATAACTATGAAAACAGTAAAATCAATTTTAATCGCAGTAGTCATTTTAGGCTCAACTGCTTTCGCACAAGCTCAAACTAAAAAATCAATCGACACAGGCGCTAGCTCAATTAACTGGGAAGGTAAAAAAGTACTTGGTTCTCACACAGGAACAATCGCATTTAGTGATGGGGTTATCGAAATGGACGGAGAAACAATTACTGGCGGAAAGTTTACAGTAGACATGTCATCGATCAATGTAACAGATTTAAAAGCTGGCGAAGGAAAAGAAAAATTAGAAGGACATTTAAAAAGTGATGACTTTTTTGGCGTAACTAATTACCCAAAAGCAACATTAGAATTTACTAAAGTTCAGAAAATGTCTGGTGGTTATGAAGTCGTTGCAGATCTTACAATTAAAGGAAAAACTGAGCCAATTTATTTTGACTTAGCTACAACTAAAAACACCGCTACAACATCATTAAAAGTAGACAGAACAAAGTATAATGTTCGTTACGGATCAGGAAGCTTTTTTGACGGTTTAGGAGATAAAACAATCTCAGATAACTTCAATCTAGACGTCACTTTAAAATTTTAAGGAAAATTTAAGTTGTGTAATTTTATGAAGTTACTATCTTTGAACTTTAAAATTATGCAAACAACAAACAATCATACTTGGTGGTGGAATAACTCTCGACAATTTTCGTGAGCATAGCACTATTTGGTATCTATTATACAAAAGGCTTGTCATTCACGACAAGCCTTTTTTTTATTTAAAAATGAAATACAATTTAAAAACATACAGCAAAAATCTATTGGCAGACACTCTTACTCCAGTGTCTGTATATCTACAATTACGCGATAAATTTCCAAATAGCTTATTACTTGAAAGTAGTGATTATCACGCAAACGATAATAGTTTTAGCTATATCTGTTGCAATCCAATCGCTTCAATAAAAGTTGCAAACGAAACTATTTCTAAAACATTTCCTGATGGAACTTCTGAAATTTTAAAGATTGACAAATCGACAGATGTACCAAAAATAATTCAGAAATTTTCAGAATCATTTGAAGCAGATAACCCCCAAGCTTTTAAGTTTATAAACAATGGATTATTTGGCTATATGTCCTACGATATGGTTCGGTATTTTGAAAATATCGAAATGGCTAAGAAAAAAGGGGACCTTGAAATTCCCGATGCATATTACGCGGTGTATCAAAACGTAATAGCTATCAATCACTTTAATAACGAAGCCTATATTTTCGCTCATACTTATGAGAATGAAAGTAATATTGATGAAATAGTACGACTCATAACCTCTAAAAATTTCGCTGAATATCCTTTTGCCAAAAAAGGGCAACCTACAACTAATTTAAAAGATGAGGAATTTAAAGAGTTAGTTCTTAAATGCAAAGAGCATTGTGCACGTGGCGATGTGTTTCAAATTGTACCAAGCAAGCGATTTTCACAACAATTTACAGGTGACGAGTTTAATGTTTACAGAGCTTTACGCAGTGTAAACCCATCCCCTTACCTATTCTATTTTGACTACGGAAATTTTAAAATATTTGGATCTTCTCCAGAAGCACAATTAGTAGTGAGCGGTGACCAAGCAGAAATTCATCCTATTGCAGGAACATTTAAAAGAACTGGTAATGATGAATTAGATGCTATTTCAGCAAAACAACTTTCCGAAGACGAAAAAGAAAATAGCGAACACGTAATGTTAGTCGACCTTGCCAGAAACGATCTAAGTCGTCACGGAAGTAATGTAAAAGTAGAAACATATCGCGAGGTTCAGTTTTTCTCTCACGTAATACATTTAGTAAGTAAGGTTACTGCTATTAAAAATAAAGACACTGCAACAATGCAAGTAGTTGCAGACACATTTCCTGCTGGAACGCTAAGTGGTGCTCCTAAACATAACGCAATGACATTATTAGAGAAATACGAAAATGTAAACAGAGATTTTTATGGTGGAGCCATTGGTTTTATGGATTTTAAAGGAAACTTTAATCACGCCATTATTATTAGAAGTTTTGTAAGTAAAAATCATACACTACACTTTCAAGCAGGAGCAGGAGTTGTAAATGATAGTGATCCAGAGAAGGAACTACAAGAAGTATATAACAAACTAGGAGCTTTACAAAAAGCACTTCAGTTAGCCGAAAATATTTAAACAGCTTAGTTAATTTATAACTAGCCGCATACTGAGTTCTATTAAAACCCAGTATTAACTAAAACAAAATATGAATATTATAGTAATAGACAACTACGACAGTTTTGTGTACAACCTCGTTCACTATTTAGAAGAATTACATTGTACCGTTACCGTAGTAAGAAACGATCAATTTCATTTAGAAGATTTAGAACGTTATGACAAGATACTTTTATCTCCTGGCCCAGGAATTCCTGATGAAGCTGGATTGTTAAAAAAAGTTATTAAAACATATGCTGGCAGAAAACCAATTTTAGGTGTCTGCCTTGGTCAGCAAGCTATTGGTGAAGTTTTTGGAGGATCATTAAGTAACCTATCTAAAGTATTTCATGGAGTTTCTACAACAGCAGAAATTCTAGTTGATAATGAACCACTCTTTAAAGGTTTAGGGAATCAGATTGAAATAGGACGATATCATAGTTGGGTAGTTGACAAAGAAAATTTCCCGCCTAGTCTTGAAATCACATCACTTGACGATAATGGTCAAATAATGTCTCTTCGCCACAGAGAACTAGATATTAGAGGTGTACAGTTCCATCCAGAAAGTGTACTGACACCTAAAGGAAAAGAGATGATTAAGAATTGGATTGAAATGAATTAGTGCCGAAATCAAAGATGAAAAACATACTTAACAAACTTATCAATCACGAACAACTCACAAAAGAGCAAGCAAAAATGGTGTTGATTAATATTTCAGAAGGAAATTATAATCAAAGTCAGATTGCAGCTTTTATGACAGTCTATATGATGCGAAGTATTGGTATTGAAGAGCTAGAAGGTTTTCGCGATGCTTTACTTGAACTTTGTATTCCGGTAGATGTAAATAATTACAATACCATCGATCTATGCGGCACTGGTGGTGACGGAAAAAATACCTTTAACATAAGTACACTTGCATCATTTATTACCGCAGGCGCAGGTGTTCACGTTACCAAGCACGGAAATTATGGAGTTTCCTCTATAAGTGGAAGCAGCAACGTAATGGAACATTTAGGTATTAAATTTAGTAATAATAATGATCACCATAAACGCTGCTTAGACGAAGCTGGAATTTGTGTTCTACACGCACCTCTCTTTCATCCAGCAATGAAAAATGTAGCTCCCATTCGTAGAGAATTAGGCGTTAAAACCTTCTTCAATATGCTTGGTCCAATGGTAAATCCAGCTTTCCCAAAAAATCAATTAGTTGGAGTTTTTAATTTAGAACTTGCCAGAATGTACGGATATCTCTACCAAAAAGGAACTAAAAACTTTGCTGTCATACACGCAATGGACGGATACGACGAAATAAGCTTAACAGGGGCCACTAAAATGATTAGCCGTAACACTGAAACGATGTTGACTCCTGAGAGTTTTAGTGTAAAACAGATTCTTCAAAGCGATATTTATGGAGGAGAAACCGTAGCAGATTCGGCTTTTATTTTTTCTGAAATATTAAATGGAAATGGAACTGAGTCACAAAATAATGTAGTTTGTGCTAATGCAGGACTTGCTATAGCAACAGTCACTGGTTGCACCATTAATGAAGGATTTGAAAAAGCACAAGAAAGTTTACTTGGCGGAAAAGGGTTAAATGCATTAAAAAAATTGATTGCATTGAGCAACTAAAAATTCAGATAAAAACTGTTAATCTTCAATTTTCAAATTAGCACTATGACCATACTAGAAAAAATAACGAGCTATAAAAAACAAGAAGTTTTTGCTAGAAAAATGGCATTCCCACTCTCATTGTTGAAACAATCTAAGCTTTACAATCGCGAGTGTTTCTCAATGGCAAAAAATGTGTCGGAAGGCTCTGGAATTATTGCAGAACACAAAAGACGTTCTCCAAGCAAATCTGTAATTAACGAAAAAGTTCTAGTTCCTGAAGTAGTTATAGGATATGAAAAAGCAGGAGTAAGTGCTATTTCAATATTAACTGATACAAAGTTTTTTGGAGGTTCATTAGATGATTTATTAGTAGCTAGAGCTCATGTAAACATCCCTTTATTAAGAAAAGACTTCATTATAGATCCTTATCAAATACACGAAGCCAAAGCTTATGGGGCAGATGCTATATTGTTAATTGCCGCTTGTTTAGATGAAAAGCAATTAAAGGAATACTCTGAAATTGCAAAACAATTAGGAATGGATGTGTTATTAGAAATCCATAATGAGGCCGAATTAAAAAGATCACTACATCCAACGGTAGATTTACTAGGAGTTAATAATAGAAATCTAAAAACCTTTGAGGTATCATTAGAAGCTAGCAAACGATTATCAACGTTAATGCCTGATACGTATGTGAAAATTTCAGAAAGCGGAATCAGCTCTGTAGATGCTATAAACGAGTTAAAGCCATTCGGATTTAAAGGATTTTTAATTGGTGAACGATTTATGAAAACTGAAAATCCTGGAGAAAGCGCAGAACACTTTATTAATGCGCTCTCATAAAGCTAATAATAAAAAGTTAAATGAAAAAGATTAAATTAAAAATATGCGGTATGAAACATAATGTTGCACAAGTAGCAGCATTACAACCCGACTATTTAGGATTTATTTTCTTTGAAAAAAGTCCGCGAAATTTTGACAAGGAAGTTCTTGACATCCCAAATCATATAAAACGTGTAGGAGTATTTGTTGACGCACCTATTTCATTTATTATAAAACAAACCATCGCTTTCAACTTAGATGTAATACAATTGCACGGTGATGAAACAGTTTTTCTTATTAATGAAATAAATAAGAGCCTTTATAATTCAAGATCTAAAATCCAAAAACCAAACGGTATTGATATTTGGAAAGTATTTTCAGTTGGTGATGACTTTGATTTTGGCAAACTTTCAGAATTTGAAAACGTGGTAGATAAGTTCTTATTTGACACTAAAGGAAATGCTAAAGGAGGCAATGGTTTTGCTTTTGATTGGTCTGTTTTGAAAAATTACCCAAGTAACAAACCTTTTATTTTAAGTGGCGGAATTTCAATGGAGAATATTTCAGAAGTAAAAAAATTAATAGAAATTAACTTGCCAATTTATGGTATTGACGTGAATAGCAAGTTTGAAAAAAGTCCTGGTTTGAAGAATATTTCAGCATTAAAAATACTAATACAACAATTTGCCTAAAGCCTAGCGCTTAAAGCATAAAGCAATTGAAGATGAATTATAACGTAAACGAAAAAGGATATTATGGAGAGTTTGGTGGTGCTTACATCCCCGAAATGCTTTATCCAAATGTAGAGGAGTTACGACAGCAATACCTTGAAATTATGGCGTCTCCAGAGTTTCAGGAGGAATTTCAGGACCTACTTCGCGAATATGTGGGGCGACCTACTCCATTATATTTTGCTAAGCGACTAAGTGAAAAATACAACACCAAAATCTACTTAAAAAGAGAAGATTTGTGTCACACCGGAGCTCATAAAGTGAACAATACAATTGGGCAAATATTAATGGCACAACGCTTAGGTAAAAAACGTATTATCGCTGAAACTGGGGCTGGTCAACATGGTGTTGCTACCGCAACTGTTTGTGCTTTAATGGGGCTGGAATGTATTGTTTATATGGGAGCGATTGACATTGAGCGACAAGCGCCAAATGTTGCCCGTATGAAAATGCTTGGCGCAACAGTTGTTCCAGCCACCAGCGGAAGTAAGACATTAAAAGACGCTACAAACGAAGCCATTAGAGATTGGATTAACAACCCAACAGACACACATTATATTATAGGAAGTGTGGTTGGACCTCATCCTTATCCAGATATGGTTGCTCGTTTTCAAAGTGTAATTTCAGAAGAAATAACAATACAACTTGAAGAAAAAGAAGGACGTACAAATCCAGATTTTGTAGTGGCTTGTGTAGGTGGTGGAAGTAACGCCGCAGGTGCATATTACCATTTTTTAAATAAACCTGAAGTTGGAATAATTGCTGTTGAAGCTGCTGGGAAAGGAATTCATACAGGTGAAAGTGCTGCAACCTCAGCTTTAGGAAAAACAGGAATCATCCACGGGAGTAAAACCTTACTTATGCAAACTGATGATGGCCAGATTACTGAGCCTTATTCAATTTCAGCAGGACTAGATTATCCTGGCGTAGGGCCTATGCACGCGCATCTATTTACAAGTGGGCGAGGCGAATTTATTAGTGTAACTGATGAGAAAGCAATGACGGCGGGTTTAGAATTATCTAAATTAGAAGGGATTATTCCAGCTATAGAAACGAGCCACGCATTAGCCATTTTTGAAACTAGAAAATTTAAAAAGGATGATGTTGTAGTCGTAAATTTAAGCGGTCGTGGTGACAAGGATTTAAATACGTATATAGCCTATTTTAATTTATAAAACCTATACCGGTTTCCGACTGAGAAAAGTCAAAACAACCATCAAGATAAAATTAGTTCTCGACTACGCTCGAACAGATAAATATATTATGCAGAGAATTCAAGATAAATTACAAAACAATAAAAAGCTGCTTTCCATCTATTTTACAGCTGGATACCCAAGCTTAGAAGACACCGTTCCCATTTTAGAAAGTCTACAAGAAAATGGTGTCGATATGGTTGAAATAGGGCTACCATTTAGTGACCCTTTAGCAGATGGGCCAACAATTCAGGCTAGTGGAACTCAAGCATTAAAAAATGGAATGACCACTACCCTCCTTTTTGAACAATTGAAAGATATTCGAAAAACAGTTTCTATTCCTTTAATTATAATGGGTTATTTTAATCCTGTGCTACAATATGGTGTAGAAAATTTCTGTAAGAAATGTCAAGAAATAGGTATCGACGGATTGATTCTTCCAGATTTACCACTAGCTGAATACAAAGAACATTACAAACCAATTTTTGAAAAATACGGATTATCAAATACGTTTTTAATCACTCCTCAAACTAGTGAAGAGCGCATTAAACAACTAGATAATGCAAGCGACGGTTTTATATATATGGTTAGCAGCGCGAGTGTAACTGGATCTCAATCTGGCTTCGGAAATGCTCAAATGGACTACTTTACTCGTATTAAGAATATGAATTTAAATAACCCACAAATTGTAGGTTTTGGAATTAGTAACACTGAAACTTTTAAAGCTGCAACTACCCACGCAAAAGGAGCAATAATAGGAAGTGCTTTTATTAAAATACTTACTGAAAAAGGTCTTAATGGAATTAGTGATTTTGTAAAATCAATTAGATAGTTTTCTCTTTTTGAAATCTTTCAGATTTAATACAAAGACATATTTAACAAACCTTTACTACTCGTTTAACTTAGTATATCATTACTGTTCGTTATTTTTAAGAAATAGAAGCTAACAGAAAAAACATAAACAATGGGAAAAGGAGATAAAAAATCTAGAAAGGGAAAAATAAATATTGGTTCGTATGGAAAATTGCGTCCAAAACGTGGAAAATTTAAAACAAAACCAAAAAATATTAAAGGTGCTTTGAACGAGAAGTAATACTTTAATAACATAAATCAATCATAAAACGTCTTAAATAACATTAAGACGTTTTATTTTTGGTCAAAATTCAACCAAGCAATTGAGAAAAATCTATAACTCATACATCAACAACTTTACTGGTTTAAGTAAAGAGATTTGGCTTTTGTCATTGGTCACCTTTGTTAATAGAGCAGGTGCTATGGTTATTCCTTTTCTTTCTTTATACTTAGTTAATGATCGTTGTTTTTCTATGCCAGACGTAGGGTGGATTATGACAAGTTATGGTTTGGGTTCACTAACAGGTACTTGGATAGGCGGAAGACTTACTGATAAAATTGGTTTTTATAAGGTAATCACACTTTCATTATTTTTTGGAGGTTTAGGATTTATTGGACTCCAATGGTTAGATTCATTTGCTGGATTTTGCATCGGTATTTTTACATTAATTTTAATTGCAGATGCTTATCGTCCTGCAATTTATGTAGCTAGTGATGTTTATAGTAAACCTGAAAATAAAACAAGAAGTATAGCTTTAATAAGGCTAGCTATTAATTTAGGTTTTTCTATTGGGCCATTGATAGGCGGAATGATTATCGCTTCGATAGACTACTCATCATTATTTTGGATTGATGGTATAAGCTGTGTTATTGCTTCAATAGGTTTATTTGTTCTTTTAAAACCTAAAGAAAAAGACAAGATAGATCCTGATAGTAGTATTAAAAAAGAAGGACTTCCTCCACTATTAAACAAGTTATACATACTCCTATTTATTATTATGGTTTTAACAAGTATTACGTTTGTGCAATACTTTAGCGTTATGCCATTATACTGGGCAAAGGAGCACTTTTTGAGCGAAGACCTTATAGGTTGGCTAATGTTTGTAAATGGAGCAATTATTGTCATTTTTGAAATGCCACTCGTAGGATACTTAGAAAGAATAAATATTTCTAAAACTATGGCAACATTTTGGGGAGGAGTTTTTATTGCACTTAGCTTTATTGTTATTAATATTACGTCGTGGAGTGGTGTATTAATAATAGGAATGTTATTGCTAACTTTAGGAGAAATGATAGGCTCTCCTTTTTCTAGTGCATTGGCTTTAGAGATGGCACCTAAAGGCAGAAAAGGAAGTTATATGGGGTTATTTAGCATGAGTTTTTCAATCTCACATATATTTGGACACAACGGAGGAATGAACCTCGCCGACACATACGGCTTTGATACAACTTGGTGGATAATGGTAGGTGTACTAATTATTGTGTCTATTCTAACAATATGGCTATATAAGCTATTAAAAAAATCGCCTACTTTTGAAGGGACTTAAAATTTCAGTTATGAAAAAATTACTCTTGCTTTTTATTGCTATCAATGTAATTAGTTGCGATATTAAAACTACTAAGAAAATTGTTATAGAAGAAGAGATACAAAATGCTTGGCAACCAGATATCGATCCAGAGAGGTATAATGTTGCATTTTTAATTATGGATGGCACTTTTAATACTGAATTAACTGCTCCGTTTGATATTTTTCAACATACCGTATTTAGAGATAGCATAAAAGCTATGAACGTATTTACTGTTGCAAACACTAGTGAACCCATTGTAACATTTGAGGGTTTAAGACTCTTACCTGACTTCAATTACCTTGAAGACGATCTTCCAAAAATTGATATTCTAGTGGTTCCAAGCGCTGAGCATCATCTTGACACTGATTTAGAAGACGCTCAAATGATTGCTTTTGTAAAAAAGATAGATAGGGAAGCGCTATTTATTACTTCGCATTGCGATGGTGCTTTTGTACTAGCCAAGGCTGGGTTATTAGACAATGCTGTTTCAACAACTTTCCCTAGCGACATTAAACAAATGAGAGAACAATTTCCAGAGTTAGATATTCGTAAAGATGTTTTATTTGTTCACGATGGAAAATATATTACATCTGCAGGTGGTGCTAAAAGCTTCGAGGCTGCTTTATATTTAACAGAGCACCTCTATGGTAAAAAAATAGCCCAATCCTTAGCAGGTGGGCTTGTAATTGACTGGGATGTAGACAAAGTACCACATCTTATAATTTCAGAATAAAAATTACTCTTGAACTTTTTTAGTTCTTCTAAGCTTATCTCTTAAATTTCTGAATCTCATTTTTTTCATATTTTCAGAAACCAATACAGCATCCAAACAGGAAACAATTAGTCCCACTCCAAAAACTAAACAAATAAAACGCACTACTGCATCTCCTGGAAATTTCAATCCAGTGTACCCAAGTAGTAACGTGATGATAAAACCAATAAGAAATTGAGAAGTATATTTTTTCATGATTTGATGTTTACACAAAACTAAAAAACACCTCTCCCATATTGTATTAATAAAATGTCAATTGGCTGTACTTTAACAACCTATTTTAAAGGCTTAATACTATTGTGAGCTACTACGTGTGATAATACTATCTGTGTTTTAGTCTCTCCATAGATGATTAATTGATCAATAAATACTTCTAAATGTCTCTGATTTTTTAAAATTACCTCCATTACTATGTTTTCATTACCTGTTATTCTATAACAATTAAGCACTTCATCAAAGGTTGTTAATTTATCTAAAAAGGGTTTTAATTTCCCCATAAATGCTCTTACAGTAATTATTGCCTTTAACTGATAGTTTGCTACATAAGGAGACACAACTGCATGATATCCTTTTATAAGCCCTGCATCTTCCATCTTTTTTATACGCTCTGAAACTGCCGGAGAGCTAATTCCAACTTTTCTACCAATTTCAGCATTTGACATTCTAGCATTTTTTTGCAAAAGGTCTAATATCTTCCAGTTTAACGAATCTATGTTCATTTTAAAGTCAACCATAATATTTAGTTATTTATTAAATCAAATATACCATTTTACTTTAAATTTTAAATACAACTATTGGGACTACTTAGTAAATTTGATACGCTATTGAATTTGAACATATTAATGAAACTTACTGCTACACACAATTTTCCTAAATCGCCTATTTACAATAAGGCGATTGAGATATTTATGCTATCGAGAAATATATCAAGCTACTTAGTTGAAGACTTTAATTCTAGATCAGCTGAACATATAGACCATCCCGTAATATATTTTTCAGGAGATATTATTCAACAATCTAATTCGCTTGCTCCTGAAATTTTAAAGGCTGAAAGCAAACCTTTTCAAGAAGATCGATTTAAGCACATTGCCTCATTAGAGAAATTAACAACTTCACTTACTATAAATTGTGAACGACTTGAAAAATTCCCTTCTAATGGAAAAGATTTTTTACCTATTCTAAAAAAAGAATTGAAGAAGTTTAGAAAGCTACAGCGTAAATGGTTAATGACTTTATAAAAATTGATTCTATAAAAAAAGCTACTTAAAAATTAAGTAGCTTTTTTTGTTCATTAATATTTCTCCTAAAGAATATTACATATTTCTACGATACTGCCCACCTACTTCAAAAAGTTTCGCAGTAATTTGCCCAAGCGAACAAACTTTAGTTGCTTCCATCAATTGTTCAAACATATTTTCGTTACTAATAGCAGCTCTCTGTACCTTTTTAATAGATTCTTGTGCTTTATCTCCAAAGGCTTTATGAAGATTGTTTAACGTTTTAATTTGATATAACTTCTCCTCTTCAGTAGCTCTAATTACTTCAGCAGGTTGAACAGTAGGAGACCCTTTACTACTTAAAAATGTATTCACACCTATAATAGGGAACTCTCCTGTATGCTTCAATGTTTCATAATACAAACTCTCTTCCTGTATTTTGCTTCGTTGATACATGGTCTCCATTGCTCCAAGAACCCCTCCTCTTTCAGTTATTCTATCAAATTCTAACAAAACAGCTTCTTCAACAAGATCAGTTAACTCTTCAATGATGAACGATCCTTGAATTGGGTTTTCGTTTTTAGCTAGTCCTAATTCTTTATTGATAATTAATTGGATTGCCATTGCACGACGCACACTTTCTTCCGTAGGTGTTGTAATAGCTTCATCATAAGCGTTTGTATGTAATGAGTTACAATTATCATAAATTGCATATAATGCTTGCAATGTAGTACGGATGTCGTTAAAGTCAATTTCCTGGGCATGTAATGATCTTCCTGATGTTTGGATATGATACTTTAACATCTGAGCTCTAGAGTTAGCGTTATATTTGTTCTTCATCGCTTTAGACCAAATTTTACGTGCAACACGACCTATTACAGAATATTCTGGATCAATACCATTACTAAAAAAGAATGATAGGTTTGGTCCAAATTTATTGATATCCATTCCACGACTCAAGTAGTACTCTACATACGTAAAACCGTTTGAAAGTGTAAAAGCCAATTGTGTAATTGGATTTGCTCCTGCTTCTGCAATATGATAACCACTAATTGAAACTGAATAGAAATTACGCACTTGATTTTCAATAAAATATTGCTGAACATCTCCCATAAGTCGAAGTGCAAATTCTGTTGAAAATATACAGGTATTTTGTGCCTGATCTTCTTTTAAAATATCAGCTTGAACTGTACCACGAACTTGCATCATAGTATCAGCTTTTATTTTATAATACACGTCCTTAGGTAATACTAAATCTCCTGTAACACCTAGAAGCATCAATCCAAGACCATCGTTCCCTTTTGGTAATTCTCCCTGGTATGTTGGTCTTTCTACACCACGCTCTTTATAAATTGCAAGAATTTTCTCTTGAACTTCATTCTCTAAACCTTGCTCTTTGATATATTTTTCACAGTTTTGATCAATAGCAGCATTCATAAAGAACCCTAACAACATAGGCGCGGGACCATTAATTGTCATACTTACCGAAGTCATTGGGTGGCTTAAATCAAATCCACTGTATAATTTTTTGGCATCGTCAAGACAACAAATAGAAACTCCTGCATTACCAATTTTCCCATAAATATCAGGACGCTCATTTGGATCATTTCCGTAGAGTGTTACACTATCAAAAGCTGTCGACAAACGTTTAGCCGGAAGCCCCATACTTACGTAATGAAAACGACGGTTAGTACGTTCCGGACCACCTTCGCCAGCAAACATTCTTGTTGGGTCCTCACCAGTTCTTTTAAAAGGATATAATCCTGAAGTATAAGGGAACTCTCCTGGAACATTTTCTTGTAGTGTCCATCTTAAAATATCGCCCCACGCTTTATACTTAGGTAAAGCAACTTTAGGTATTTGCGTGTGAGACAGGCTTTCGGTGTGCGTATCAATTTTAATTTCCTTGTCTCTTACCTTAAAGGTATAAACAGGATTTTTATATTTATTTACTTTTTCATCCCATCCTGTAATTACTTCCCAGTTATAAGGATCTAAGTTTAATTTCACTCTATCAAACTCCGCGTTTAAAAGCTTAATAAGATCTTTATTTTCTTCTGAAACTTTAAAGGTATTACTATCTAGTCCAGATTTATCAAGTTCTGGTATTGCACCTGTAATTGACTCAATTGTTTTAAAAATTCCATAAAGCTTTTGAGCAACTTCAGCTTGTTCACTTGCTATTTTGTCATAAGCTCTATTATTTTCTGAAATTTCAGAAAGGTATCTAGTTCTTGCTGGAGGAATTACAAATATCTTTTCAGACATTTCATCTGTAATTTGAAATGTAGATTTTAATTCAGTTTCCGTTTTTTCTTCAAGCTCAGCCATAATAGCACTGTAAAGCTTGTTCATTCCTGGATCATTAAATTGTGACGCAATTGTACCATAAACAGGCAAATCGTCCTGATGCGTCTCCCATAATTGATGATTACGCATATATTGTTTTTTCACATCACGTAATGCATCAAGGGACCCACGCTTATCAAATTTATTGATTGCCACAAGATCTGCAAAGTCTAACATATCAATTTTCTCTAATTGAGTTGCTGCACCAAATTCTGGTGTCATTACATATAATGACACGTCACTGTGTTCTAGAATTTCAGTATCACTTTGACCAATTCCTGATGTTTCAAGAATAATTAAATCGTATTCTGCAGCCTTAATTACTTCAATAGCTTCAGCAACATATTTTGATAATGCGAGGTTAGATTGTCTAGTAGCAAGACTACGCATATATACTCTAGGAGAGTTAATTGCGTTCATTCTAATTCTATCACCAAGTAGCGCACCACCTGTTTTACGTTTAGATGGATCAACAGAAATAAGTCCAATTGTTTTTTCAGGAAAATCTATTAAAAATCTTCTTACTAATTCATCAACTAAAGAAGATTTACCAGAACCACCCGTACCAGTTATACCAAGAACTGGAGTTTTTAAAGTTTCATTTTTCTTATGAATGATCTTTAGCGTTTCAGCAGCAATATCAGGGAAATTTTCTGCTGCGGAAATAATACGAGCAATAGCACCTGGCTTTTTAGCTGTTAAATCATTAATCTCGCCGTTAAGAGCGTCACCAATAGGGTAATCTGATGTTTTAACTAAATCGTTAATCATCCCTTGCAATCCCAATTCTCTTCCATCATCTGGTGAATATATACGAGTGATACCGTAATCCATCAATTCGTTGATTTCAGAAGGTAAAATTACACCACCTCCACCACCAAAAATCTTGATGTGTTCAGCACCTCTTTCTTTAAGTAAATCATACATATACTTAAAGTACTCATTATGACCACCTTGATAAGAGGTCATTGCAATAGCATTTGCATCTTCTTGGATAGCTGTGTTTACAACTTCTTCAACACTTCGATCGTGTCCTAAGTGAATTACTTCAACTCCAGTTGACTGAATGATACGGCGCATAATATTAATTGCTGCATCGTGACCGTCAAAAAGTGAAGCTGCTGTTACTATTCTTACTTTATTTATTGGGATATAAGGTGTGGCTTGTACCATTTTTATAGCTATTTATTAGATTGTAAATTTAATAAAAAAATGAGGTCTATTTTGCTAAAATCGTAATTACAAAATGATTAATTTTCTGAAAAATTTAACGTCATTAAGAAAAAATATTTGTATATTGCTCTTTCATTTAAACAATTAAAACAAACATTATGAAAAAAATCTACATTTTAGCTCTAGTAGCTTTTGGATTTGCGTCAACTTCTAACGCACAATTATTAGAAGATAACATGGAAGATTACCTAGTTGATGGTAATATAAGTACTCAGTCTCCTTACTGGAGAAACTGGGGAGCTGATAACTCTGTAGACGGTGAAGCTGCAAACGTTTCTGACGAATTTGCAAGTTCTGGAGATTTATCTATGGAAGTAGAAGAAGGTGTTGATCAAATTCTTGAGTTCACTTCTGGTGTAACTTCTGGTGCAGCAACTCTTAAATTTAACATGTATATTCCAACTGGACAATCTGGATACTTTAACTTACAGGGAGCAATTCCTGATGCAGGTGTTGCGTTAACAGGTTCTTTCCTTACATCTGATATCTACTTCAATGAAGCTAACGGTACTCCAGGTGAAGGTAGCGACGGAGCTAATACTTGGAATTTTCCTCACGATGAGTGGTTCGAAGTTGGTTTCGTAGTTGATGTTGACAATCAAACTTTTAAAATGGTAGTTGCAGGTGTTGAAGCAATTCCTACATCTCCATTTAACGATGCTTCTATCACTGAATTCGGTGGAGCAGATTTCTACGGTGGTGACGGAACTATCTTATACTACATCGATGATGTATTATTAGAAGAAGGTGATACTTTAGGTGCTGAGGATTTCAACGCTGATGTATTTACTGTATACCCTAACCCAGTTGTTGATGTATTAAACATCAGTACTAGAACTGCTGTTGATTCAGTTGTTGTTTATGACATTCTTGGAAAAGTTGTTTTATCTGCTAACCCAGGTGTAGCTTCTCCTTCAGTTGACATGAGCTCATTAACTTCAGGTGCTTACTTAGTAAACGTTACTATTGGTGACGCTTCTAAAACTATCAAAGTAATCAAGTAATTTTTTACTTATATATTTTAAAAGGCTCTTTTTAATTAAAGAGCCTTTTTTTTGTTTTAAATTTGCAGCTTAAAATATTTATTTATGAAAAAAATAGCAATTGTACTACTTTGCTTTATTGCGACTTCTTGTGCAGAATTACAAACTGTAGTGAATAACCTTCCTACTACTGGAGGCTCACTAGACCCAAACACTATAGCTAATGGGTTACGCCAAGCATTAGATTTTGGTATCGACAAACAAGTAACTAAACTGACTCAACAAAACGGATTTTACGGAAACGACTTAGTTAAAATATTACTTCCAGACGAACTTCAAAAAGTTGACAACACACTAAGAAGCGTAGGTCTTGGAAGTCTTGCAGATGAAGGACTAAAAGTTTTAAATCGTGCTGCAGAAGACGCCGTTAAAGAAGCAACCCCTATTTTTGTAGACGCTGTTAAAACAATGAGTTTTGCAGATGCAAAAAACATACTTTTAGGAGCTGATACCGCAGCAACTGCTTACCTAGAAAACAAAACAACTTCTGCATTATACGCTAAGTTCAATCCTGTGATTAAGAACTCGTTTTCTAAAGTAGGAGCAGACCAGATTTGGGCAAATATTATCAATAAATATAATGCTATTCCATTAACCAATAATGTTAATCCAGACCTAACTGATTATGTAACTGGTGAAGCTTTAAAAGGTGTTTTTACAATGATTGGAGTTGAAGAAAAGGAAATTAGAAACAATCTTAATTCTAGAACTACAAGCTTATTAAAACAAGTATTTGCTTTACAGGACAATTAACATTTTTAACACTTTTGAATCATAAGCTCCGCGTTTATTATCAAAGGTTTAACGGTTAGTTGACACTTAATTATTGAATGACTTAGTAAATTTGTCCCATCAATAATTACAATTATGCCTAAGTGGTTTCACAAAAAAACAAGACTTGAAAAACTTCAAGATAAGTATCGCAAGCTAATGCGTACCTCTTTTGAATGTTCTGTGAAGAACAGTTCTAAAAGTTGCGATGCAAAAAAGAAAGCTTCAGAAATTTATGAAGAAATAGAATATTTGAAACTAAAGAGAGCTGATAAATAATATCAATCTCTTAAAGTTCGAAAGTATTTAAAGGCATTTTTTATTCGAGATCCATACCAAGAAAAATATTCACCATCTACTAAACGAACTTCACAGTGGAGTTCGTTTTTTAGTTCTTGAACTTCTTTAGATTTAAAAGGATACGGCTCGCTTGAAAGTAGAATCAATTTAGCAGCACTCAATTCACTAATATCAACTACAGGATATCTTCCCTCCTTCTCGTAAAAAATGTTATTAAATCTAGCCATACGCAGTAATGAATCAATAAAGGTATCACCCCCTGCAACCATATACGGGTTTTTCCATATGCAATACGCTACATCAACTACTGGTTGGTCTTTAACAAACGAAATATAATCTACGCATTCTCTGTTTATTTCATCTACTAAACGAGTTGACTCGTCTTTTTTATCAAATATTTCTCCCAACAATAATATCATTTCATTATTGTCTTCAAGGCTAACAATATCGCTAACCCATACAGATGAAATTTGAGAACAACAATCTACTATATCTTTAGTATTCTCTTCCTTATTACAAATAATTATGTCAGGTTGAAGTGCAGCTATTTTTTCTAGATGAATTGTTTTTGTACCACCAACAACAATCTTTTCTTTTCGTAATGAATTAGGATGAACACAAAATTTTGTCACACCTACTACAAACTCTTCTAGTCCAAGAGAGACTAGTAATTCTGTTTGTGAGGGTACTAATGAAACTATACGCTTAGGTGTCGCATTTAAGGAAATGGTCCTATTTAATTGATCCTTATAGATCATTTATAATTGCCTTCATTTCAAGCTGCAATTCTAATGCTTTACTTTTAGCTGCTTGAGCAAAGTTAGTGTCCTGAGAAGCATAAATTATTCCTCTTGACGAATTAATCAATAACCCAATATCTTTAGTGATACCATATTTACAAACCTCGCTTAAGCTACCACCTTGAGCTCCTACTCCAGGAACCAATAAAAAACTAGATGGCACAATTTTTCTAATCTCCGCAAAATACTCAGCTTTGGTTGCACCCACAACATACATTAGGTTTTCACTATTTTTCCAATGAGTTGAAGTCTCTAACACAGATTTATAAAGCTCTTTTCCTTCAGAAACTTTAACCTGAAAATCAAAAGCACCTTTGTTAGACGTTAAAGCTAACATGATGGTATGTTTATCTTCAAAAGATAAGAATGGCTCAACAGAATCTTGCCCCATATAAGGTGCAACTGTTACGCTATCAAAACCCAAATCTTCAAAAAAAGCTTTCGCATACATTGTTGAAGTATTACCTATATCTCCTCTTTTAGCGTCAGCTATGGTGAAGATTTCAGGGTAATTTTCGTTTAGATAATTTATAGTTTTTTCTAATGCTTTCCACCCTTTTAAGCCGTAAGCTTCATAAAAAGCAGTGTTTGGCTTATAAGCAACCGCAAGACTATGCGTTGCATCAATTATTTCTTTATTAAAAGCAAATATAGGATCCTCTTCCTTTAACAGATGCTGAGGGATTTTATCCAAATCAACATCGAGACCTATGCAAAGAAAGGAGTTCTTTTTTCGTATTTCTGAAATTAAGTTTGTGGTTTTCATTAGATATACGCTAAAAGTTTTAGATTTAATTCAATTAAAATGACTCTCCGGTTTCCTTAAGCCTTTCAGTATTATCAACTAACTGAAGTTCATCGATAATTTTCTGAATATCACCATCGATAATATTACTTAAATCATACAATGTTAAGTTGATACGATGATCAGTAACTCTACCTTGAGAATAGTTATATGTTCTAATTTTTGCACTACGGTCTCCACTAGTAACTTGCGAACCACGTTTTAATGCATCTTCAGCTTGTTTTTTTGCTAATTCTAAATCATACAATCTAGAACGTAACACTTTAAAAGCTTTCTCTTTATTTTTATGTTGTGATTTCTGATCTTGACATTGTGCCACTAATCCAGTAGGCACGTGGGTTAGCCTTACAGCTGAATACGTAGTGTTTACAGATTGTCCACCTGGTCCAGATGAGCAGAAATAATCAATACGAACATCTTTCATTTCAATTTGAACATCAAACTCCTCTGCTTCTGGGAAAACCATAACAGTAGCAGCACTGGTGTGAACACGACCTTGAGTTTCAGTTTGAGGTACTCTTTGAACACGGTGTACACCTGCTTCAAATTTCAATGTTCCATACACATCCTCTCCTTCAACTTCCATCTGGATAGCTTTGTAACCTCCACTTGTACCTTCACTAAAATCAACAACACTTGTTTTCCAACCTTTGCTTTCGCAGTATTTTGTATACATACGGTGTAAATCTCCAGCAAAAATACTAGCCTCATCACCACCTGTTCCAGCCTTAATTTCCATTACTGCATTTTTAGCATCTTCTGGATCTTTTGGAATAAGCATAAATTTAATCTCTTCTTCTAGAGTTTCAATTTTTGATTTTGCTTCATCCATTTGCATTTTAGCCATTTCAACCATGTCTGCATCACTTCCATCCGCTAGAATTTCATCAGCTTCAGCAATACGCTCAGTAGCCATTAAATACTGTTCACGCTTTTTCATTAAAGCATTTAAGTCTTTATATTCTTTTGTAAGCTGGATGTATTGTTTTTGATCGCTAATAACATCTGGCTGAATGATTAAATCACTCACCTCATCAAAACGATTTTTTACAATTTGAAGTTTTTCTAACATATGTTTGGATTGCCTAATTTAGGCAGATTTTTGTCAAATTTACAATAAATAAGTGTAATGCTTTCGCCGAAATTTTACAACTTAAAAAGTGTAAGTTTCTATAAAATTTCAGAATAAAATATGTTGTTTACATCTTATATTAATAGACCTAATTTAAATACATTTCTAGTACTCAAACGTTCCATATTCACTCTTAATAGTCAACTTTTTAGAAGTGGACTCAACCACTTTACCAACAACTTGAGCAGGAATCCCGAAAGATTCAGAAATCTCAATTATCGAATCAGCAATTTCTTGTGGAACATAAAGTTCCATACGATGCCCCATATTAAATACTTGGTACATTTCTTTCCAATCTGTTCCGCTTTCTTCTTGAATCAATTTAAAAAGAGGAGGAGTTTTAAAAAGGTTGTCCTTAATAATATGAAGGTTATTAACGAAATGCAGAATTTTAGTCTGTGCTCCACCACTACAGTGAACCATTCCGTGAATTTTTTCACCACCAATATCTGATAGAATCTTTTTAATTACTGGTGCATAAGTTCTTGTTGGAGACAACACTAATTTACCAGCATTTAATGGGCTTCCTTCAACCGAATCTGTCAATTTTTTTGACCCACTATACACTAATTCTTCAGGCACAGCATGATCGTAACTTTCCGGATACTTTTCAGCTAAAACTTTACTAAACACATCGTGCCTTGCACTTGTTAAACCATTACTACCCATTCCTCCATTATAAGCTGTTTCATATGTAGCTTGCCCAAAAGAAGCAAGACCCACAATAACATCACCAGCTTTAATATTTGCATTGTCAACTACATCACTTCGCTTCATTCTAGCAGTAACCGTACTATCAACAATAATAGTTCGTACCAAATCACCTACGTCTGCAGTTTCACCACCTGTAGAGTGGATTTTAACGCCGTGATCTGCAAGTCCTTCAAGCAACGCTTCAGTTCCATTTATAATCTGTGAAATTACTTCACCAGGAATTAAATTTTTGTTTCTACCTATTGTAGAAGAAAGTGTAATATTATCAACTGCACCTACGCATAATAAATCGTCAACATTCATTATAAGTGCATCCTGAGCAATACCTTTCCATACAGAAATATCACCAGTTTCTTTCCAGTACATGTAAGCTAAAGATGATTTTGTACCTGCTCCATCCGCATGCATTACTAAACAGTAATCCTCATCACCCGTAAGATAATCTGGAACAATTTTACAAAATGCTTGAGGAAACAATCCCTTATCTACATTTTTGATTGCATTATGCACATCTTCTTTACCTGCTGAAACGCCACGTTGGGCATATCTTTTTGAAATTTCTTGGCTCATATATTTTAACTGTGTCACAAAAATACATATTAAAAAAAAAGCCCACAATGAAGTGGGCTTTAACTCTTGGTTTGTCAGTTAAATATTATTCCCAATCTGGTAAAAAACCAGGTTCAAATATTTGTTTATCATTATCATCTTGACCAAACTGCAATGTATACACACTAGGCACAGCACTTGGAAAATTTTCTTGTCTTGTAAAAATCACTCCACCTTCACTAGGTGAATACCTACATTGATAATCATTTTGGCCTGCAACAACATCATTTCCTATTTGAATTGTAGTTTCTAAAGCTATATCGTGTTCAAACAGTCTAGCGTTAAATATTCGATAGTTAGTATTTTCAGCTTCATCAATATCTCTTGAATAGAGAATTCTATTCCCATCAGCTGAAATATCAATACTCAGTGCAGCTCCTGGTACATTTTCTAAAATGATATTTTCTTCAGCATTTGTAATTGTATTATAGGTATAGATTCGCACGTTATAACCTTGAAAGTTATTTGTTTTTAACAACAGTAAATCTTGATTAAATTGTGGTATTTCAATTTCAGAAATTAAAGAACCATCAGGTGTTGTGTAAATTAATGTTCGCGAACTCCCATCTACATTAATTCTATATAATTTATCAAAATAAGGGTAATAAATAGAACCTCCATCTTGTGCCCAAGTAAAACCTAACTCTTCCACTCTAAAACCACCTAAAGGTATTGCATTTGTAACCTGTTGTTTATTAGTTCCATCTAAATTCATTGTAAATATGTGAGTATCCCCTCCTACATTCCTCAAATAGGCAATTTTATTTACTGTAGCATTTTTTCTAGGTTTAAAACTATTATTTTCAGCATTAGTTAATTGAAGTATATTTTGATTTAATTGTGGGTTTGCTCCAGAACCTTGGTTTCCAGAATATATAATGTTATTTCCGTCCTCAAGTTTTGTAAAAAAGAAAGGATTATCCGGCTGTGTCAATGTTGTAAATTCACTGATAGAGGATGTTACAGGATCATTCTCTAAATCATCTGCTGTAACTTCCCAAAAGTAATTTGTTGCTAATGTTAAACCCGATACCGTAAAAAATGTATCTTGTACAACTTCAAAATCTTGAATTTCCTGAGTTAAACCATTTCGAAGTTGAAGTAAATACGTAATCTCATCACCATCAGAGTCTTCAGCATCCCAAATAAACTGAACTTCCAAATCCAAATCTTCTGCGCCATCTTCAGGTAAAATTAACTGCGGTACAGTTGGCGGATCATTATCTTCCGTATTTTTACTTAACTCAATGATTACTTCTGAAATATTATTTTCAGTAATACTTGCAGGTTCAAATCCAGTAGTATAACCATCAAACTCTGCCTGTATAGAGTAATCATCTACAGCAATTGGAGAAATCGTAAAGGTACCATTTGAAGCCGTCATGGTAGTTGTAGTAGTAGGATTAGTTTTTATAACCACTCCAGCTAAAGGCTCATCAGTTTCTTCATCGACAACAACACCTGTAATTGTTCCCGTAATTTCTGGATCCAAAGTATCTTCAGAACAACCAAGTGCGCAAAGAAATAGTACTGCTATAAAATATTTTATTATTGTTTTCATAATGTATCTCTGTTATCTAATGGTTATTCTACTATTTCTGGTTCATCTGCTTTCTTTTTCCACCCAAACTTAGGGCTAAAGTTGTAGCTTATACCAACACCAAAAGCATAATAAAAATCATCTCTTGTACCTTGAGCTAACTTGTCTAGTTCATCACTAAAAGCTACATTTTGCTCTGCAAAAATATTGAAGTCGAAACGGGGTGTAATACGATATCGCATTCCTAAGCCAAATTGCATTTTAAAATGTGTATCACCGT
This sequence comes from Patiriisocius marinus, assembly GCF_008974325.1. Classification (GTDB taxonomy): domain Bacteria; phylum Bacteroidota; class Bacteroidia; order Flavobacteriales; family Flavobacteriaceae; genus Patiriisocius; species Patiriisocius marinus. The sequence continues at coordinate 113,846 of NZ_BKCG01000005.1, forward strand.
AAGTTAATTTTGGATTAATATCATCTATTTCATTTACTAAACCTCCACCAGCATATACAAAAGGTGAAAAGTCATCTCTTGGCAACATATCTATATGAGCATTTAAGTTTATATCGCCAAATCGATTTGAAAATTGCTCTCCATTACTTAACTCAAGAAAACCAAATGAAGCCGAAACACTCAAATATTTATTTAGTCGCTGTTTCAATTCTAATCGAGAGAAATAACTTAGTTTCTGAGTAGAATAATCTCCATCAATCAATGTAGTACCACCACTTAATCCAATTGAAGTTTTATGTTTATTATCTACCATTATCCTATCATACAATTCGATTGATTCTGTTTTGTTTTTTTCTGCTAGGTATTCAGCAGCTATCTTTTCATCTAGTTGATTCCCTTCTTTAGTTCCCCAAATATCATCAACTATTCCTTCCATAATCAAATCGTGAACAGCTTTTTCAATAGCATCTTTTACCGCAATTTGCCCTGGTTCATTTTGAGTAATTCCAGTTTCAGCTTCAAGAAGTCTTTGAAATTTTACAAATCTGAAAAAACTTGCGTCAAGAGCTTGTGATAGTATGGTTTTAGAAACATATACAGTTTTTAATATTTCACCATTTGTTGTAGAAACTGCCCTTAAATAAACTGTAATTCTGTCTTGACGATATTGTGTAGAGCCACCAATACCAAAATAACGTGCTCCAATTCCACCAGTAACAATATTGGTATCATATGAAATTATACCACCTTCTAACAAAAGTCCTGCATACAAAAGCGCAGGCAATGGAGGCACATTAGGATCGAGGTTTTTAATATATTCTTGCTGAGTGTTTCTTATTATATTTCGCTCAGTAGACAAGTTGTTCAAATTCTCTCTTTCAATTGGCACAAACCAACCTGAATCTTCTAATGCTTTTAATAATATAGTAGTTCCTCCTTGAGTAACTGCAGTACTAAAAGTACTACCATTTTCAACAGGTTTATACTGTCCAGTTTGATCGCTAAAATTATACACTGCTACTTCAACAGGAAAAGATGCTTCTGGTAAATTCTCTAATAACTTAGTGCTTCGAGAATGCTCTCCAACTCTAGCAGGAGTTCTCTCTAAAGGTTGATTAAACATAGCCGCACAAGAACATAAAGAAAGTGAGCCTACGGTAAAAATAAATTTTAAAAATTTTATCATAAGGAATTTGGGTTATCGTTGTAAAAATCAGAATAAATAATTAGCCTCCAATAGGTATAACTACCTGAGTTTGCTCTCCGTTTGAAGTGTCAAATATATTTATAACTAATCCTTCATTTGATTCAAAAACTTCAACCGTGAGGTTTCCTATTACATAGGATCCTGGCTCTGTTAAATCCCCTAAACCCCCAACCTGTTGCTGTAACACGGTTCTTGAAATTTGACTCAAAGCTTGAGTTCGCAAGGTTTGTGCTAAACGTTCTAGTTCAGACAATTGTTCATTTGGATTTACCGGAGCTAGCAAACCATTTTGAGCAGTTGCTGAACTTAATAACCAGTTATAATTAAAAGTGTCTCCTCCAAAAGCTGGATTTTTAGGCTTATAAGATAGTTGTTGTGAAAAACAGCAGCTACTTATAAACAACATTGAAATAACTAAAATAGCAGTTAGGTTCTTTTCCATATTTAATACTGTGTTAGTTGTTTATCTTGTTTTTGTAAAATTCTTAATTGTGCAATTGACCGTTCAAAAGCAGTTTCAGCCATTTGCTTCAAAAAATCTTTTTTAGGCTGTGAGAAAAATTGCCATACTAATTTGTTTTCTACTAAAACCTCTATTCTAGTTGTTCGACCTCTAGCAAATGATTCTGTTATTAATATATCATGAGGAGTTTTTAAGCCAAGGTTATAACATTTCTCATAGAAAAATCTATAAAAGTCTGACCCTGTTTTTGTTAATGTTTTTTTCAACACAAGCCCTCTTTTGACAAAACCGTCTTGAGGTGCTGCTTGATCTCGGGTTACCGCTTCTGCTTTTTCTGGATAATCCTCTAATTGTGTTTGCCCTCCTTCAGATAGTTCAATTCTATCTTGACCTATTGGTTTATCATTCTCATCATAGATAAGAAGTGCTATCACGATTTTACCAGTTACATTGTAATTAATTGTTACTGAAGATAATAATTGTTTTTCATTTGCTTTTATAAAAAATCTATTTTCTTGGCTTGATTTTGAAGAGTTGTTATTTTCGTCTGTTTTAAAGACCATGAATTCATAGCGCAAGTTGTAATCTGAGGGAGTTAGATTTTCAGATATAGCTTTAAATGTATAGAATTCACTGCTTTTTTCTACCTTAATACTAGCTTTCACCTCCTTATTGTAAAATTGGGCAAAAGTGGTACTAATCGAAAAAAGAGTGAATATAAAATTAAGTATGTATTTCCTAATTCTATTATTATCCATTATTTGTTAATTATAACTTCTTACTATAATTGTAGGAGAAGCTTCTGTTTGTTTAAACTTCAATGATTTTGTTAAATTATTTACACCAAAACGTTCAAATGTAATATTATCACCATCCTGTACTAGTTCTAAAGAAACGTCAGCCTGACTATCATTAACATAATCAACAATGCTATTATAATTTCCATTTTGAACTAAATCTGCATAAGCAGTATTTGCTGTGTAATCTAAATTGGTTTGATTGAAACTACCATTTTGAGTTAATTTTATTTCACTTGCTTGAGTGTCTACTGAAATAGCTACTTTATTTAAAGAACCTATTTGTCTAATAAAAACTGAGTTTCCTTGCAAGGTACTATTTCTAGAGTTTGCCTGATTGTTGATCCCTATTAAAGAAAACAACCCTTGAACATTATCTATTTTCTGAGCATTATCAACATCAGAATCTTTATCATCACCATAAGTCTGCGCGAAAGAAACCTGAGCGCAAAAAAATAGAATAGCTGCTTGTAGAACTAAAGCCTTCATTGTAGTAATTTTTCTATTTGACATCGTGATTGTTTTTAAAGTTATAAAAAATAGTAAAACAAAGGCACATTGCTGCACCTTTGTTTTTTAATATTAATTTCGGTTAAGAAAAATTCTTAACATCCATCACAAGGAGCATCGATTGTAAAGTTCCCCATATCAGGAGTATCCATTGGAGTCATTGCATCAGGAATTACACAGTCAATTCCATCAGTTGAAAAGTCTCCATCAGGTCCTAATTGTAAAACATCAACTACATTTCCTGCGTGTGGAGATCCTACTGGAGTTCCATTAGGTAAGTTTTGAGTTACACCGTAGCTATGACCACCTCTTTGTACTAAAAGGATTTGGTTATCAGCACCTCTTTGTGCAGTAGTTGCACGGTTACTGTTTCCATCTTGGTAAGTGTTTAAGATGTTTCCGTTTCCTCTTTGAGTAGACATTGCATTGTTATCATCTCCAGATTGTCTTTGGTAAGCTTTGTGGTTGAAACCATTTTGAGCAATACCAGCTTCACTGTTAGTAGCATTAGAGTCTTGATCTTGACGAGCATAGTTCGCTCCACCTGCTGGGTTACCATAAGCATTTTGAACTACAAAGGCATCGTTGTTAGATCCACCTTGATTTTGCTCAGAGTAGTTTCCATCAACACCATCTGCACCAAATTGGTGAGACTCAGCAGTGTTTTCGCTACCACTTTGGTTTTGAAAAGCAATACCAGCAAATGAACCATCTCCAGAGAAAGCTCCGTTTGCTACATCATCAACAGCTAATAACTGTCCTGACCAGATTGAACCAATAAGTGGTGCTGAAATAGAACCATATCCTTGATTTGCTAAAGCTGAGTTACCAACTCCACCTTGTACAGCATCAGTAGTTTGAGTTTGCTTAGCGTAATTATCATTACCTACCTGTACTGCTGTAGCGCTATTTCTTGCACCAGCTCCAGATTGCATAACATCAGATGCGTTATCATCACCATCTTGCTCAACAGAAGCTAAATGTCCGTCTGATCCATTAGGACCTGCATTTTGGTTTATTCTTGACCAGTTACGGTTACCAACTTGTTGCGTCCAAGCATCACTGTTGTCGTAAGTTTGTTGAGTTTGAGCTTGGTTATCAGTACCATCTTGATCGATACCTGCAAAGTTGTTTTCTGCTTGGTTACCAGTTCCTTGACGAATTAAAGCTCTGTTTCCTGAACTAGCATCATCATTTTGTCCTTGTCTAGTTAATGCGTCGTTATAGTTACCTTCTTGTATTGAAGTTGACTCATTTAAACTACCTGACTGTAAAACTTCAACAGCATTTTCTAAACCACTTGGTCCAGGCATTACTTCTCCTGTTTGCCATACTTGTGCTAAGTTACCGCCTGTACCAGAACCGTTGTTTTGAACTGTACGTACTGACATTCTTGCTCCTGCCTGACGAACCATTACTCTGTTATCGTCTCCGTTTTGGATTGACTCCCCTGTATTTGCATCTACCGCTGCACCAGCTTTTGCTGCTACCACCGTAGAATTAGAAGAAGTGGCTCCTTTTGTGTCCGTAACCTGTGCATTTACTGCTGCACACATTAGTAGCGCTGTTGCGCCTAAAATTACTTTTTTCATGATAAAAATATTTAAATAGTTAGTTAAAAAATTAATAGTCAAAATTTGCTTGGTTGTACAACTGAGCTGCAAAAACTTAAAAGCGAAATTTTACAAATAATTATCAAAATCTGTGAGGAGGTAATTTTGATTTGAGATTTAATGAACGGATCCTTTTCCAAAAAATCTACACAACAAATCTAAGTCAAAAACTGACTCGTGCTATAAGTAGAAATACGCATACGTAGTCCATTTAAGATTATTTGTAGGAAAAATCCTGTTAATGATTTTTACGATTTTCGTTAAAACACACAATAAATCGCTAAACTTTAACAAATTGAATCCAATTTTAAAACGTTAAAATTTTGTTAAAATTTTTCATATTGATTATTTTTCGGCGATATACCATTTATACTCGATTAAAAACACATAGTTTTTATATCAAATAAAATAAAAACAAAAAAAAAGCTCAAACCAATTAGGTTTGAGCTTTTTAAAAAGAAAAATTATTTTCTATCTCGTGAATAATAACTCACGATATTTAGTTAACGGCCAGATTTCATCATCAACCAATAACTCTAATTTATCACAGTGGTATCTAATTTCTTCAAAATAAGGTTTCACTTGTTCACAATATTCAAAAGCACGTTTCTCAGCATCATCTAATTTATTTGCTTTCTTACGCGCATCAATCATAGATGTAATGTCCTTATTAATACTTTCAATATGACCACTTATTTCTTCAATAAGTCTCATTTGCTCACTAGCTAACTTTTTAAAATCTTTACCATAGATATCTTTTAACCCTTGAACGTTTTCAATTAAGATATTTTGATAACGAATAGCAGTAGGAATTACATGATTACGTGCAATATCTCCCAACACACGTCCTTCAATTTGAATATGCATAGCATACTCCTCTACTTCTATCTCATGTCTTGCTTCAATTTCAACCTTACTCATAATACCAAGGTCTTCATAAAGCTTAATAGTTTTTTTAGAAACCTGCTCCTTTAAAGCACTTGGAGTTGTCTTGTTATTACTAAGACCACGTTTTTTAGCTTCTTTCTCCCAAGCTTCACCGTATCCATCTCCTTCAAAACGAATTCTCTTAGAATCCTTTATATATTCTCTCAACACATTGAAGATGGCATCATCCTTCTTCATTTTCTTACCTTTAATCAACTCATCGACCTGACCTTTAAACTCAATTAATTGCTTTGCAACAATAGCATTTAATACTGTCATAGGTTTTGCACAGTTTGCAGTTGAACCTACAGCTCTAAACTCAAATTTATTCCCTGTAAAGGCAAATGGTGATGTACGGTTACGATCTGTATTATCAAGTAATATTTCAGGAATCTTACCTACCACATTTAATTTAAGGTCTGTTTTATCTTCTGGAGATAACTTTCCGTTCTTTACTTTTTCAAGTGCATCTAGTACGTTTGTTAATTGGCTACCAATAAATACTGAGATAATTGCTGGTGGCGCTTCGTTAGCTCCTAAACGGTGATCGTTACTTGCTCCTGCTATTGCTGCTCTCAATAACTCTTCGTGTTCATTAACTGCTTTAATAGTATTTATGAAGAAGGTTAAAAACTGAAGATTCTTCATTGGTGTACTACCAGGACTTAATAAGTTAATTCCTGTATTTGTTGCTAATGACCAGTTGTTATGTTTCCCACTTCCATTTACACCTGCAAAAGGCTTTTCGTGAAATAATACTTTAAAATTATGACGATCTGCAATTTTACTCATTACATCCATTAATAAGGAGTTATGATCAACTGCAAGGTTCGTTTCTTCAAAAATAGGTGCTAATTCAAATTGATTAGGTGCTACTTCATTATGTCTTGTTTTAACAGGAATACCTAAAAGCATACATTCTGTTTCAAGATCACGCATATAGTCTAAAGCACGTTTTGGGATAGATCCAAAATAATGATCATCTAACTGCTGCCCTTTTGCTGAAGCATGACCTAATAAAGTACGACCTGTTAAATTAATATCTGGACGCGACTTTGCTAATGCTTTATCAATTAAAAAGTATTCTTGTTCCCAACCTAAAGTTGGATTAATTTTAGTTACATTTTTATCAAAATATTTAGCAACATCAGTAGCTGCTTTATCAATTGACTGTAATGCTCTTAATAAAGGTGTTTTATTATCTAACGCTTCACCAGTATATGAAACGAAAACTGTAGGGATACATAATGTAGTCCCAAAAATAAATGCTGGAGATGTAGGATCCCAAGCTGTATATCCTCTTGCTTCAAATGTATTTCTAATTCCACCGTTAGGGAAACTAGATGCATCTGGCTCTTGTTGCACTAATTGTCCACCACCAAATTTCTCAATAGCTCCATCTTCAGTAGTTTCAAAAAATGCATCGTGCTTTTCTGCAGTTGTTCCAGTTAATGGTTGAAACCAGTGTGTGTAATGTGTAGCTCCTTTAGAAATTGCCCACTCTTTCATCCCTGTAGATATGTGATCTGCAACACTACGGTCAATTTTACTTCCGTTTGTTACTGCATCTTGTACACTTCTAAATGAATCTTTTGTAAGATATTGACGCATTGCTGCATCATTAAAAACGTTTTTACCAAAAATATCAGAGCGTCTTGCTGGCTCTTGTACGTCTATTACTGGACGATTGAATGTTTCTTTGATTGCATGAAATCTTAACGTGGACATACTAATGTGCTTTTTAAGTGAATGATTTTTATTCTGAAATATTCAGAATTTACAAAATTAAAGCGCAAAAATATGATAAATTAATTTATACCCCCTGTTTTTTACCAATTAGTTGTCATAAAATTGTTTTTTTCGGAATAAGACCCCCTATTTTTTATCAAATAATTGATTTACAAATAAAAAACCACTATCTAAACTATTACTTATAGAATACAAATTAATAATTAGCGCCAAGTTGATATTGTATTCATATTTCAGAAAAAAGATTGACTTGAAATTAGATAGTTACAGGCGAAATAGAGATCTATATATAATGAGTACATTTAGGAGATAAATGCTAAACTTACAAAGGCACAGTATGCAATAACAATTACAAGACCTTTGACTCTTCCAATTTCAAAGCTTTTAGGAATAAATGCTAATGGAATTAAACAAGCTGCAAAACCTAACATCCACCAAATATCGTTAGTAAGTACTTGTTGACTCTTTAAAACAATAGGCTGAATAAGTGCCGTAACACCTAATACTGAAGCGATATTAAAAATATTAGATCCTATTAAATTTCCAAGAGATAATGCTTTTTCCTTTTTTAAAGCTGCTATAACTGAAGCCGCAAGTTCGGGCACACTTGTTCCCACCGCTATCATTGTAACTGCAATTACACGTTCGCTAATACCTAAAGTTGTTGCTAAATCTACTGCACCTTTTACTAAAAACTCGCTACCAAAATATAACGCTGCACCACCTATTAATAACCAGATACCTATTTTAAAATTAGAAACTGTAGCTAATTTATCATCAACTTCATCAAGCGACTCTTCATTATTAGTTTGTTTTCTAGCTCTACGAATAAGCACAAATAGATACACCGCTAGCATTAGTAACAATATCAAACCTTCAATTGCTGTAATAACATTACCGCTAGAAAGAATAAAGTACAGTGCGATAGACATAATCATCATCACTGGCCAATTAAACTTATAGAAGTCTTTATCAATACTTAGAGGTGCTATTATAGCTGTAATTCCTAAAACCAAACCAATATTGGCTATATTAGAACCAATAACATTCCCTAATGAAATATCGCTAAAACCATCAAGAGCAGCTTGAATACTAACTAATAACTCAGGTGCAGATGTAGCGAATGAAACTACGGTAAGACCAATAACCATTTTAGATAGCTTAAGTTTAAATGACAAACCTACAGCGGCACGAACTAAAAATTCACCACCAACTACTAATAATACCAACCCTAAAAAAACAAACAGAATACTCATTATTTTGCTACCTATATATTAAGGTGCGAATATAAAGAATAGGAAAGAAACTAAATACATTTTTTGATTCGTAGAAATACTTAAAACGGGATTTGAATTACTAACCTATTTGCAATTTTTAAAACAAATAAATAAAACGAAATAGAAAGAATAAACGCAGTTAGTATAAAGCAGATTAATATTTCAAACAGTAGGCACGTTGAAAAATATAAAATTTGGACGGATTATTTCACGTATTTTTGTTAAATGAAAAAGCAGCTATTCAAGACCTTAGCAAAAATCAACAAAGCTATATTACCTAGTTTCACTAAGAAGAAATTAGACCTAGCTAAGGCTACTAAATTTCAGATGGCGATTTTTGGTTATAAACTATGGGTTACAAAAAATGCCTTAGACTAATAGTTTAATAAGGTAGCAATCTCGTAGTTTTTAAGTTTTTTAGCACCGTCAAGAAAGTCGATTTGCATAATAAAATTACACTGTACAATTTCGCCTCCACATTTTTTAACTAAGTTGCAAGCTGCTCGAGCAGTTCCTCCAGTTGCTAAAACATCATCGTGAATTAAAACGCGTTCCCCTTTTTTAATGGCGTCTTCGTGTATTTCAAGAACATCCATTCCATACTCAAGCGAATACGGTTCCTTATAAGTACTAGCAGGAAGTTTCCCTGGTTTTCTAATGGGTACAAAACCAGCATTTAAACGTTGCGCAAGTAGTGTCCCAAAAAAGAATCCTCGAGACTCCATACCCACAACTTTATCAATTTTTTTATCACCAACAAGTTTTACTAGTTGCTCTAAACATTCTAGCGAAGCATCATAATCTCCTAACAAAGGTGTGATATCCTTAAAAACAATACCATGTTTTGGAAAATCATTAATGTCTCTTATGTATTCTGAAATGTTCATAATCTGAAAAATTTAGACACAAAAATAGCAGCCTAATTATTAAGCTACTTGATTTTCATATAGATATAATATTGTAGTACTAAAACTTCTCTTTAGCTATAGCTAAAATAGCTATTACTAAAACAAGTCCAATTGTACCTAAAACTAATGTTCCTACTCCCATACCGCGAAGTTAGATAATTTAGATAAAAATGAAAATGTTTTACTCCCAAAAGTTACCATCATAATTCATATTGTTTCAACATAAAAAATAAACTATTGAAAAACTACTATAAAAATCACTCTCTCAAACAATTAAAATTTCAGATAAAAGAAAAGCCCCGCAATTTCTTACGAGGCATAATCCCAACCAACTAATGAAAATCGTGATATTCTTTATGTGCTAATTTAATAATGCACTTAATATTTTATGTTCCTTAGAATCATATCTAAACAAAAGCAACCCAATAAAAACAACGATACTAAGTGTTATCGCGCCTGCTTTTAATAAATTACCTACTGTTTCAGAATCTTCCATTTTTGCATTTACAAATGAATTCTTTTCAACAAGAAGATTAATACTATGCTCATTCTCATTATTTAACACAAATTGTTTTTTATCAAATCCGTTTTTTGAGATCACTAATGCACTCTGACTTTTAAAAACATCTTTAAAAACGTTATTGATTATGTCTATTTTTTGTAAATCTTCAGAGATACCAAAAACTTCAAAAATCACTCTAGTTTCGTGGCCTAGTTTGACTATTCCTCTACTAAAACTAACTTTATCAACACCATTAACACGAAGACTTAAAGTATTTTTAACATGCTCTAGAACCATAGATTGAAACTCCTCAGGTGTTTTATACGGAGTGTCAGCAAAATGGATTTTCACCTCTTGTTGAAAAGCTGTTAACGAAGCACTAATTTGCAGAACCCAAACACCATTTTCCTGCTCCACTAACATTGTAGTTGACATATCTGGCTGGTGTGCTCTAACCCACATTGCAGAACACAACAACACTATAAATAATATGCTTTTCTTCGTTAACATCTTCATCAACATAATTGATTAATAACTCATTTGATTTTAAAATTAATTACTAGTTTGCATAGGCTCCATTTAGGCAATTAATAAAGTTATTACTACCTGGAGCATCTGCGTGATAATGATACCCTCTAGTTTCATCCTCGTGACCTCTACAATCATCTAAACCTGTAGGTTCATTTCCTTCTGCGTCTAATTGAGCGTAAAAGCCGTGACCATCAATTGCATATCCTATCATAGCTGCATGACCATCGTCTTGCGCTAATTGTGTATTTACACCTGTTGCAGCGTGATAATGATACCCTGCATTTAAGTTAATGTGACCACCTGCATCATCAAACGGCGCTAATGTATAAGCCCCTAAAATTGCATCAGTGGGTGCTGGTGCGTCATACCGAACTCCATTAAAAGCAATTCCACGAACAGATGGACCATTACCCCCTCCAGGACCATCACCTCCAAAGTTTTCAGAACTCGAAAGTTTCACTGGAGTTATTGGTATCAAATACGTTTGCGTTAAATCTGCCACGTATGACGGGAGACATTCTACGCAAAAGTTTTCATATTCTTCTCCCACGTTAGGATTTGCTGCATTCGCACAATCTTCTTCTGTTTCAGTAATAAAAATATCGCCATTTTCGTTGTACATTAACCAAGTATCATCATTATAAAACGTCGCCATGTTTTCTATAAACGCGCCATCAACATCATATACTTGACCATTCTCTAACCATATTCCACCTGCCTCATCTCCATCTGCAATATTCTCTGGACACCAAGGTCCCATTTGATGATCTGCCGGAGTACTTGTTGCTACAATCTGGTAACAATCTGTAACTGTTCCATCAGATAATGTACAAGGAACTGTTGTTATAATTACTGAACCATCATTCGTTAAAAACAAAGATGAATCGACAGCTAAAACAAGACCATCACCTGTAGTTTCTCCCTCAGCGACAGCTGTATCATCTTCTTCTGAGCAAGAAACGCAACCAACAACAACGACACTAATCAGGGCTGAAATAATTAATATAGATTTTAAAAAAGTAGCATTCATAATTACGTGTTTTTGGTCAATTGTTATTATTTAGTTTGAGCGTTCTCTTCTTCCTTTTGGTTTGGGCATTGCTTTAAACTCTTCTTCTGACATAAAACCATCTTCATCTGTATCAATTGAAGTAAAATGTTCTTTAAGTGGTCCCTTTACTTCTTCTAAAGAAATTTTTCCATCTTTATTTTCATCCATTTTTTCTACTAATTCAGAAAAAGTGGGACGTTTTTTTCTCTTTTCATCTTTAGACTGGGCATTAGAAAAACTAATCCCAAAGCATAGTAAGAGTGCTGTCATTATTGATGTTTTTAAGCTCATTTTTTTCATAATCATTCTAATTTAATTGTTATGCACTTTTGACGATGCACTTTAAGAAATTCCTTCGCAATACATGTGAAAAACTTTTTAAACTAATTAAAAATATAATATATCAGCGAACACAAAAACGCAACAATAAACTAAAAATCAAGCACTTAACACTATACTAACTATTTTTAAAAGAAAAATAAAAACTATAAATAAATGCCGAAATATTAAGTTAATAAAAAACAGTTAGGAATAATATGATGCGATTTAAACACTATTAGATTAAAAAAATAATTGTAATAATACTTTAAATTTATTAGCACATTTCAGAAAAAAATTGAGCTATTTGATGTACTAAAAATTGTTTTTCGAGGAACAACTTTCAATTACCGTTCATCGACACTTAACTGCCATCCGTCTACACCAATTAGCTAGTTGGTCTAAGTTTTCAAATAAATACTGTTAATTAATTGCACTTTTGTATGTAATAAAAATGCTAATTTTGGGGAAAACAAATTTAAAAATACTTCTTATTGAAGATGACACAATAGAAGTGATGAAGCTAAAACGAGCCGTTAAAAAGCTCGAGATGAATCACACTCTTATTGAAGCTAAAAATGGTGAGGAAGCATTGTCTATATTAAAAGACGATAACATACTTCCAGACATTATATTTTTAGATTTGAATATGCCTAAAATTAATGGCTTAGAGTTTTTGAAAATATTAAAAAAGGATGATGTTTTAAAATTTCTTCCTACAGTTATTTTAACAACCTCTAGCAACAGAAGAGATGTTTTAGCTTGCTATAGCGAAGGTGTTGCGGGTTATATTATTAAGCCATTAAAATATGAAGATTACGTAGCTAAAATTGAGACTGCGCTAAATTATTGGGCTATGAACGAATTAATTAAAGCATAATGAAAGGTATTGTATTTACAGGTTTTTTAGAATTAGTTGAAGAAAAATTTGGTTTTGAAATGGTTGACACTATTATCACCAAATCTGAACTTCCTTCTAATGGAGCATACACTGCTGTAGGAACTTACAGTTTTGGAGAAATGCTAAGTTTACTTACTAATTTAAGTAACGAAACTGATATTTCAATTGACGATTTACTATTGGTTTACGGCGAACATTTCTTTACTGTAGTTGAAGATAGTTATCCTGAATTTCTATTACAATATAAAGACCCTATTGATATGCTTTCATCTATTGAAAACCACATTCATGTAGAGGTTCGAAAAATATACCCTGATGCAGAGCTTCCTACTTTTGCAATAGTTGAAAAAACAGAAGACAGCCTTGTAATGATCTACAAGTCTAGCAGAGCAATGCACGCTTTTGGAAGAGGTTTAATGAACAAAACCTTTGAGCACTTTAATACAAAAGCTAGTATATTAGTAGAGAAAATTAAACCGAATGGTACTGAAGTAAAATTCAGTATTAAAGTCTATGGATGAAGATAAAATTAACATATATAAAAGAGCTCTCGATAGAGAAAAAGCAGCTAGAAAACAAGCAGAAAGAATTCTAGAAGATAAATCTAGAGAGTTATATTCAAAGTCACAAGAATTAAAAGTAACAAACGAAAAGCTTGAAGGACTAGTAAGAGAAGCAACATCTGAACTTAAAGGTGTTTTTGAAAACATTGTGGATGCATACGTTGTGATGAATCTAAAAGCAGATGTAATCAAAATGAATGAAGCTGCTGAAAACTTATTAGGTTACACTATTGCTGATAGACTAAACCTTGCTAGCATTGTTCATCCAGAAGAACGCGAGAAAGTTAAAGAAGGTTTCAAAACACTTTTCTCAAAAGGTGCAATTACAGATTTCCAGGTTAACATTATTATCGCTAATAAAGAAACAAGGCTTGTACACATCAATGCCATTGTTATATACGACAGAAACAACTTACCTATTGCTGCACAAGGTATTGTAAGAGATATCACAAGTGAAAAAGCTGCAGAACAACAATTAATAGATTCGCAAAACAGACTTTCTACCTTAATTTTAAACCTTGAAAGCGGTATTTTATTAGAGGATGAAAACAGAGATATTGTTATTACTAATAAACGTTTTTGCGACTTTTTTAATATTCCATTTTCTCCAGAACAATTAATAGGACAGAACTGTGAACACGCAGCGGAACAAAGTAAAGGTTTATTCCAAGATCCAGACGAATTTGTGAATCGTATTAACGAATTAACTAGTCAAAAAGTACAAGTACTTTCTGATGAGTTAATCATGAATGACGGTCGAATTTTAGAACGTGATTTTATTCCAATTTACGAGCATGGAGATTACAAAGGCCATTTGTGGACGTATCGAGATGGTACACTTAAAAGGAAATATCGAGAAAGTATAGAAGCTGAAAGACAAAAATATAGCAACATTATTGCTAATATGAAATTAGGACTCATCGAAGTTAATAATGACGATAAAATTTTAATGGTCAACCAAAGTCTTGAAGAAATGTCTGGCTATTCTGAAGCAGAGTTAATAGGCAAAAAAGGGGCTGAAGTTTTATTACTTGAAGAAAATTCAGATATAATAGAGATTGAAAATAAAGATAGACTTAAAGGTAAATCAAACTCCTATGAAGTTAAAGCAAAAAATAAAAAAGGAGAAGTTAGATATTGGCTAATAAGTGGCGCTCCTAACTATAATATTAATGGACAAGTTACAGGATCAATTGGTGTTCATCTAGATATTACAGAACTTAAAAATTTAGAATTTCAGAAGGAATTATTACTTGAAAAATTAGAAAAGAGTAATGATGAACTGCAAGAATACGCTCACGTTGTATCACACGATTTAAAGTCGCCTTTACGTAGCATTAACGCTTTAGTAAACTGGATACGGGAGGATAACGATAAAACTTTAAATAAAGACACGCTTAGCAATCTAGACCTAATAGACGAAACTTTAGAGAAGATGGAACAGTTAATCTCTAATATTTTAAAGTATTCTAGCTTAGGGTCTGATAGTTCAATTTCAGAAAACGTAGACACAAATCAGGTTATTGAAGACATTAAAACATTGCTTCATATTCCAGAACACATTTCAATTAAAGTTGAGCAAACATTACCAATAATAAAAGCTGACAAAGTTAAAATCCAGCAACTTTTTCAAAATTTAATTAGTAACGCTATCAGATATTGCGACAAAAACCCTGGGCTTATTGTAATTGACTTTGAAGAACTTAAAGATCATTATCAATTTTCAATTAAGGATAATGGTATAGGTATTGCTCAAGAATACCACAATAAAATATTTAAAATATTTCAATCACTTAATGATCACAAGGATTCTTCAGGAATAGGACTTTCTATTGTTAAAAAAGTAATTGATCTTTATAAAGGTGAGATATGGTTAGAAAGTGAAGTTGGTCAAGGAACAACTTTCTTTTTCACTCTCAAAAAATAAACTTATGAAAACAGTACAGTTACAAAGAGTTAAAGATGGTGCTTGGAATTATTTGGGAGAACATATTGAATTAAACAACCCTTTAGTTCTCATTTTTGGAAATAGATATTTACTTGAAGACACTTCTATTTACAATGAAATTAGAACCATTTTCCCAACTGGGCATCTTGTTTTTGGTTCGTCAAGTGGTGAAATTGTAGCGGGAGCTGTAAATGACAACCACATTACTATCACTGCGATAGAGTTTGAAAAATCAACTTTCGAAATCCAAACTTATAATATTGAAGATGCAAATAAAGACAGTGAAAAAGCTGGTGCTGAAGCTGTAAAAAAATTATCTAAGGAAGGTTTAAAACATGTTTTTGTTATTTCAGAAGGAAGTACAATTAACGGCTCGCAACTTACAAAAGGAATGCAAAATGAAATTCCAAAAACTTTAATAACTGGTGGTCTTTGTGGAGATGATAGTAGATTTGAAAAAACACTTGCTTCATATAATGAAAACCCAAAACAAGGAGAAATTGTTGTTATTGGTTTTTATGGTGAAACATTTGAAGCGTCATTCTCAATATATGGAGGTTGGACTCCGTTTGGACCTGAACGCTTAGTAACAAAATCTGAAGGAAATATTCTTTATGAAATAGATGGAAAACCTGCTTTAGATTTATATAAAATATACCTAGGTGATAAAGCGAAAGACCTTCCAGGTTCAGCGCTTATTTACCCACTTAATGTAAAAAGTCAAGAAAACAAACAATCTTTTGTTAGAACTATTTTAAATATAGACGAAGAAAAGAATGCTATGATATTAGCAGGAGATGTTCCTGAGCTTTCTTCTGTACAATTAATGATGACAAATATGGATAGCATAGCTGCTGCATCTGAAACAGCTGCATACAGAGCTATGGAAGGTAGAACCTCTCCTCCTCAATTAGCATTGTTAATTAGCTGCATTGGTCGTAAGCTAGTTTTAGACCAACGTATTGAAGAAGAAGTGGAAGAAGTTGTTAGTGTTATTGGTAATAACGTAACTATAAGCGGAATGTACTCTTACGGAGAGATCGCACCTTTTTATGGTGAACGTAGTTGTAAATTGCACAACCAAACTATGACAATTACACTAATTAGCGAATAAATGAATCCCCTCTTAAAAAGACAAATAAAAAAATACCTCCCTGAAAATCTTCAGGAACACGTGGATATACAAAGCTTTTTGAAAGCGATTGAAGATTCGTATGACAACTTTGACGAACAATTCAATATGACTCAACGTGCTATGAAAATTAGCTCAGATGAATTGTTTAATGCAAATAAACTGTTGAGACAAGAAACTCAACAACAACAAGCCTTACTTACTAGATTACAAAATGTAATTAATACTGTACGACCTATTGAAGGGGCAACTGGAAGTTTAAAAACACAGAAAATTCTAGAAGGTGCTAATCTTGCAGATTATATTAGTTCTCAAGCTGAGCAACTTATTGAAGTGAATAAAAATCAAGAAAAGTTACTTGATGAACTTGCACTGCAAAACCAAGAGCTTAATGATTATGCTCACATTGTTTCGCACGATTTAAAATCGCCTTTAAGAAGTATTGAAGCATTAGTAAGCTGGTTAAAAGAAGACTACGGAAATACTATAGGCGAAGAAGGAACTAAACAAATAGAATTAATTGTCTCTAATCTTGAAAAGATGGACGCTTTAATTTCTGGTATTTTAAGTTATTCAACTATTGATAAAGACCAGAGTACAGCGAGAAATTTAGATCTTAACGAAATTGTAAAAGAAACAATCAACCTATTAAATATACCGCCGAAAATTCATATTAAAGTACATCATCTACCAAATATAACAGCTGATAAATTTAAAATCCAACAGCTTTTTCAGAATCTAATTTGCAATGCTGCTTGCAGTATTGACAAGCCAAATGGAGAAATTCAAGTGATTGCTAGAGAATTAGATAATGAGTATCAATTTGAAATTAGAGATAATGGAAAAGGGATACACTCTGACTATTTTGAAAAAATTTTCCAAGTGTTTCAAAAGCTAGAAAATGATTCTAATTCTACTGGAATAGGGCTTTCTATTGTAAAAAAAATAGTCACGTACTACGGTGGTAAAATTTGGTTAGATAGTGAATTAGGTAAAGGAACTACATTCTATTTTACCTTACCAAAAACTTAATCGATGGAACAACCAAATCTAAGCTACATTAAAGAACTTTCAGGAGGTGATGCCTCTTTTGAAGAGAAATTAATTAATGTTGTAAAAAACGAATTGCCAGACGAAATAGTAGAATACCAAAACAATATTGAAATTGAAAACTATAAGTTAGCGGCTGAAAATGTTCATAAATTAAAACATAAATTTGGTATAGTTGGCTTAGAAAAAAGCTACCAAGTAGCAATCGATTATGAAGCTGGATTGCTTGAAGGAAATTTAGATCTTAAAGAAGAATTTGAAGCTATTCTTCAGTTAATTCACAGTTTTATAAATGAGTTATAATTTGTAACTTGCTTTTATATCTTAAAGTCCCAATAATTTGAATTGTATTATTATAGATGATGAAACTGCAGCGAGAACCATTGTTTCTCATTTATGCAGCCAGGTTGATAGTATTAATGTCCTTGAAGAATTTTCAAATGCAATACAGGCAATGAAATTTTTAAACAAGAATACAGTAGACCTTATTTTTTTAGATATTCATATGCCAGATTTTACTGGTTTTGATTTTATTGAAACACTAAAAAACCCTCCAAAAATAGTATTGACAACTTCAGACAAAAACTTTGCTATTGAAGCTTTTGAATACGACTGTATTGTGGATTATCTAGTAAAACCTATTACCCTGCCTCGCTTTTTAAAAGCAGTACAAAAAGTAGAAAACTTTAGTGCACCTGCTCCTTCAATTTCACAAGAGAGTTCTCCTCATAAAAGTTCTGAAACTTCTACTGAAAAAGAAATGTACATTAATATAGACCGAAGACTCATAAAACTAGAGTTTGCGAAAATCTATTTAATTGAAGCTAAAGGAGATTATATTCTTATTAAAACAGATGAAAAGAACTTCACGGTTCATTCAACTTTAAAGAAGATTGAAGAAAAACTTCCAGATAGTTTATTTCTTAAAGTACATCGTTCTTATATTATTAATATTAAAAAAATTATTGATATTGAGGACAGCAGTGTACTTATAGCCAGAGATGTAGTGCCTATTAGCAGATCTAATAGACCTGAATTAATGAAAAGGCTAAACTTACTGTAAAACAACTCATCTACATTAAACAACCACTCATCGAGTGTTGAAGTTACCCTAGCGAAAAGCACATTTTCAGCTGAAGTAAGTCCGTAATTTTGTTCCTATAAATAAATAGAAACGAAATGAAAACTAGAATTACTACATTGAAAATGCTACTACTTTTTTTGAGCTACATTGCTTTCACAAATGTGAGCACGGCACAAAACGAGCCATTTAACTGTGACTATAGCGCATATCTTTTTCAATATAACGATGTGTATGCACTTGATCTTGCCTCTGGTAGTTCATTCCTTGCTGCTGAAAACATTACAGCAGGCAACGTAAATGCAGCAGCATACAATCCGGTAGATGGATATATTTGGGGATACGTAAGTAGCCCGGCCAAATCGATTGTACGAATTGGAAATGATTTTTCTACAACTATATATACAATTGATGCCTTAACTTCAGGAAACAAATACGTAGGTGATATTAGTGCTGATGGAATGTATTATTTTAAAGCAGGAGGTAGCACATACTACACAATTGATTTAGATCCTGAATCAGCTACCTATACTGAGCTAACAAGCACTTCTACATTATCACAAAATATTAGTATTCACGATTGGGCCTTTAATGCTGTAGACAATAATTTATATGCTGTTGAAAAAGGAACAAATACTTTATACCGAATTAATCCTGCAAACGGCGAAATTCGCTCACTTGGCGAAGTACCTATTCTTTCTGGTTTAGACTATACGTATGGAGCTGTTTACTTTGATGCTTCTGGTCGTTTTTATGTATCAGCAAACCAAACTGGAACTATTTATGTTATTCAAAACGTTCAAGAATTAGATGGTGTAACTGCTATGGATTCTAACTTATTTGCCTTTGGTCCAGCAAGTTCAAGTAATGATGGTGCACGTTGTCCTACTGCTCCTGTACTTCAGGAAATTTGTGATAATGGAATTGATGATGATGGTGATGGATTAATTGACTGTGAAGACCCTTCTTGTTCTGGTTTTGGTAACTGTGCAGTTATTGACCCAGAAACTTCTGGAGCTAACAGAGGTGGATTAGAAAGTAACAACAGACTCTCTGATGCAATTTTAAAACGTAACTACAACCGTTTGAAAAGCAATTATAAATTCGATAGAAAAAATGCAAAGAAATTAAAAAAGACTTCAACTTACGGAAACCGTAATCCAATGTCTGATATTGAATTAGAAAACTTTATTCCTCTAACTATAATTGATGAAGACTACGTGATAGAAACTTCGCCAGTTGATCTAATAGATATTACAAATGCAACTGAAGTTTATGGTGTTGACTACATTAGAAATGAAAAGGCAATTGCTTCAATACTTGCACTAAAAACTGAAAACGGTGTATACGAACACACTAAATACATCTGTGATCGTTTATTAGGTGCTGAACTAATTTCTGTTTCAACTATTGAAATTAATGACCAGCAATTTATCAAATCACTTATTCGAAACATAGATGGCACAATTGAATTCGTGTTGAGTTTTTCGGCTAAAGTAACTGCTAACGATTCTGAATTCTCAATTGAAAGTCATTGGAATTTAGACCAATATGAAAATAATACAGAATTCTACAACTTCCAGATATGGTCAAACTCTGTAGATGACTTGTACACTTTGGGAGAAGAGCTACTTAGATTAGTAGATGTCACCAAACCAATAACAGCTTACAACAACAGCACTCCACCTGCAGTATTTGTTAGAAAAGGAACTTATTTAAATGGTACATTACAATTAGAAATTGTAAATACAAATGCTACTCAAGGTGTTACATTTAGTTCCGTATTACGTGCAACAGAAACGAGTAATCAAGAAGATTACACGACAACAATTAACCTTGGTGGTAATTACATTACAAATACTACAATCGATACAGGCAACTTATTTGACATTGGTTTTAGAATTGGTGATGGTGTTGCAATACCAGACGATTTATTTTTATCTGACGGTCCTTGGGGAATTGATGTAGCGCAAGCTGAAACAACTTTAGAAAGCTATGAGGTAACTGAAAACACAAACATCTTCGATAACGATGTATTCCCTATTGAACGTAACATCAATTTACAAGCAACTACAAGCACTTATTTTTCAGCTTACAGAGCTTTAACAGCACGTTTTCAAGCGGTAGACTTAACGCAGTATAATGGTTTAAAATTAAATGCCAGCGGTAATGGTTCATTACAAATTACATTAGTGAAACAAGAAATTGAAAACTGGGAAGAACAATACAAATACACTATTTCTTTAACCGAAACTTTAGAACCATTTACCATTGCTCTAGAAAGTTTTACAAATGGAACAGGTGAAACAATAGAACTACAAGACTTAGTAACAATAGTATTTTCAATGACTTCTGAAGATGGAACAGTTCAAACTAAAGAAATGAACTTAGAAGATATTCAATTTGTAAATGAAAATATATTAGGAACAACAGATTCGGACTTAACACCAGCACAAAAGCTAAAGAATTTTCCAAATCCTTTTAACGGAGTTACAACCCTTAAATTAAATCAACCTAGCACAAGTGTACAAATTACGGTAATTGATATGCTAGGAAGAACAGTTGACACACAAAATATAATAACACAGCAAAATGGTACAGAAGCAACTTATATTAACACCCAATTACAACCTGGTGTGTATAATTACATAATAATAGACAACACTTCGATACAACATAACGGAAGGTTTATAATAAAATAGTTTTAGTTTTTTAGATTAGTTTTGATGTTAAGGCCATCACTGGAAACAGTGGTGGTTTTTTTATGCTGAAATATGAAAGTGATTATTAATTAATCACTTTCATAAAATTGATATCCTTAATTTAGTTCGCTTCACACCATTCTAAAAAATCTTTAAGTACAACATCCCATTTCTCTTCATATATTTCGTTTTTAGATTCTGGCATTATAGAAAACGAATGATCTAAATTAGGATACACTTTAAAAGTCAAGTTATTCTTACCTTTTCTAATAAACTCAATTGGGATTAAATAAGCCGATTCTATTGGCACTGCCGTATCTTTTGCGCCATGTGCAACATATATAGGAACCGTAATTTTCAATAAATTATCTATTGAAGGCTCCACAGAAGAACTCCATTTTCTATAGGGATGTCCCAGCCATTTTTTAGTTAAACTTTTAGGGTGTTTATAGATGTCCTTTACTTCAGTAAAAATTTTTTCAATCTCTATAATTGATTCTTCTTCCGTCATCTCTCCTCTTTGAACATATTTTCTAACATCGAGGATAAAATCATAGTACTGAGCATTTCCACCGCCAGCAAAATACCCAATATTTGACACTCTATCATTAATTGTACCTAGTTTAGCTACAACCTCGGTACCTTCTGAATGTCCAAATGCAATAATTTTAGTTGGCTTTTTTAAAAGGTTATCAGAAAGATAATTTACAACTTCACTTGCTTGCCAAACTCTATAATCTAAGGTGTCATTTATATAAAATGAGTTTGGAGCAATGAAATCGTTTCCAAATATTTCAAAAGGAATATCTTTCTTTGAGATTGTAACTAACAAATAGTCTTTAGGAAAGTTAGCTAAATCAAATGGTATTGTTTTGTGAACTTCGAGGTATTTTTTAATCTCAGGCTTTCCTTTTTTAGGATTACTGATAGTATCCACTTGTCTTATTATTTTATAAAAAGGATCATTACCTGATCCTTGAATATACAAAAGAACCCCTTTTTTTGAAGCTACTTCTCCGTTAGAATAAGTATGGAAATTAATTGTATCCTTATTTTTTATAATTGAATAATGCTCAAATTTATTTTCAAAGTATTTTTTTTGACTAAAACTCTCATTGATAAAAATCAAACATACTACTAACGAAAGAATAATTTTCATAATCCTATTATTTCCCAAAAGGACTATGTTAAATAAAGACTGTTACAATATAATATTGTAAACCAATTACATTCAATTCAAAACGTTAGTTAAAACATCGTTATTAAACTTTCTACAAACGTACTACTGATAACTTTTAGAAAATTTCAGAAGCATATATTAAGCGTTGAATTATTAATAATGAATTTAAAGTTTCAGAATAAATATTGACATTATATACTATATTTAAACAAAAAAACACTTTTAGATCTACAAGTTTGTAGTTCTAAAAGTGTAACACTATAAATTGGGGAGAAGCGTATTTCTTTATTTAAACACTCTGTAACAACTATTTATTAACAGTTTTTAAGGTAGTTTTTTATAAATTGAATAGTGGACCCTCAAGTATTTGCCATCTTAGTTTTAAACCTAGTTCCATAAATTCAAAACCAGAAGCAGTTGCAGATGCACTGTTACTATACTTACCGTAGGTCATTACTTGAAATCTTGGTGTAAAATCGTATGTTGCTTTTGCTTCAAGTCTAAACAATGTGGTAGCTTCATCATCTTCAACAAACTGATATCCTCCAGCAGCACTAGCACTATAACTAAATTTCCCTGTTGATCCGTTTGCTTCAACAAATACCTCAACTGCTTGATATATTGATGGGCTAAAGTAAACCGTTGGGACTTGATCTTTAAAACTTAAGTATTGGTAGTTAATTCCTCCTTTTACAGCAGGTGCTTTTGAGAATGAATAGTAAAGAGATGTAAACAATAAGTTACGTGAGTTACCATCAGTTTGTTGTGTGTGCATTAATCCTGTATACCATCCTAAGTTAATATTAGTTCCCATATTATAGTTTAGGGAATAGTTATTCATAAATATTTTTTGGTTTATTAGGTCGGCATTAAAGTTTTGTAACATACGGCTATATCCTACCTCTAGATACTGTAATGGCAATGGTCTAGATTTAACAAATATACTTCCATTTACATCACTGTATTCTGCAGCGTTTCCGTTTGCTTTTAGAAAACCAAGTTTACTTTCAACCCAAGTATTGTTTAATACTCTATAATTAGCCCCTAAAGATACGGATGTGTTGTATGCCATTGTGTTAGTAGTCTCATTTTCAGTTTCACGGTATTCATATTGAAGGGTAGTTTTAAAACGTTCACTAAAAGGAACCTCAGCTCTTACCATTGCAGTATATGCTACGTTGTCGCCATTATCACTAGTTGTAGAAACAAGAGATTCAACTACTGGCGCAAGGCTATTTTCTATAGTTTTCATTAATGTTATAGCATCTTTCTGGTTTGGATAAAATTCAAGAGTACGTTGAGCGTACTTATACGCTTCCTTTAAATTTCCTTGAGCTCTTAATGCATTTGCAATCCCTAAGTTACCATCAAATGACGTACTATCTTTTTCCATCATCTGGCGATATTCAGCAATACTTTTAGCGAATGTTCCTGTGTACATCCCTACTGTTGCCTTAAGTGCTGCAACTGTTTTGTTTTCTGGAAATGCAACATCAAGTGCTATAATTTTATTTTTAGCTTGCTTGTATTTACCATTCCAAATTAATGCTTGAATATAACGTTCGTTAGCACTTAAAACTTGAATACTATCTGTTTTAGCAGTAATTAAATTTAATGCATTTTCAGAAACTGTAAGTGCCGTTTTATCTTTTTTGTCTAAATGCTCTACTAATGAGATACCTATTAAAGAAGTTATTGAATCAGTTATTTGAGTATATGCTTCCTTTGCATTTACAAAATCCTTTTGTGCAATATAGATGTTTGCTAAGTCACGTTGTGTAGCTTCATCGTTCGGGAATTCTAAAAAATTTGTTTTTAATAATGTGATTGCTTCTTTCAAGCTATCATTTGTTTTTAATGCTGATGCTTTTCCTAATTTCATATACTTTCTAGAAATTAAAGCATTACCATTACCTGGTTGAATGTTTAACGCCTTGTCAACCGCCTCAATAGCTTGATCATATTCTTTTAAGTTAGATAAAGTGTTTGCATACCCTAAGTTTGCAGAGAAGCTAGTAGTGTCCTTTAGAACCAGTGTTTGATAAAAAGTTTTTGCTTGATCGTAGTCTTTATTCCATAATAATGACTCAGCGTAATTAAGTGCTACTTCAAAATCTGTTGGGTATTCTTCTTTTAAGTTAGTGAACAATGTTTTCGCTTTTTCCGTTGTACCGTTTAATCCTAATGCACGACCATAACATAAACGAGCAGTTTTATTATCAGGGTAATCTTTTAATATATCATTAAAATATGTAACGGCCTCTTGGTATTTACCCGTTTCTAAAAACGTAAACCCAGTGGTCATATCTTGTGCAGAAAGTGTTACACTTAAAAGTAATGCTAAAGTAAATCCTAATAATTTCATTGTAGTTATTTTATACCTGCAAGATACGTTTGGACTTAAGTGTTTCAATCTTAGCATTCCTGCAACTCGTCTATACATTTCGTCGATTGGTGGACAGATTTTTATTTAGAAGGTCAATTATCTAGAATTGAGCTACAAAACTGATCAATTTCAAGGTGTTTTGAAGGTATTTTTATAGGACTTAAATAAAGCTATTACCTTATTATAGTATAGCTTAATCTATTTACAAGAAGAGATTTCGCTTTAAAGTCAGATTTGAACCATTCGTCTACATCAAAATTTGATTGAACGAAATTCGACGATTCTTCATTGGTCATCAATGCATCTTTGCATCATAATTAAAACAGATACAAAATGGGACTTTCAGTTATTAAAAATACAAATTCATTAAAAGTAGTTCACAACGCAAGAGGATTTAGCTCAGCTCAAAAACTACAAGTTGCTTACAGGAAAGTAGAAACTCCTGTAATCAAATTAACTTTTTGCTAAAATAAATACCATGCTAGCACGAGTTCAAAACTTATCGAAATTTCTTACTCCTGAAAAGGTTTTTATCATTAGCGCAATAGTAGTAAATGGAGGAAACTATGCTTACAATTTAATACTTGGAAGAATTTTAGGACCTCAACAATTTGCTGATGCTGCTATACTTGTTACATTGTTATTAGTGGTGTCATTTGTTGCAATGACATTCCAATTAGTTGTCGCTAAAGGTATGGCTGAGCATACAGACAGAAATGTATCTGCATTTATCAAAAAAGCATATCGATATGCATTAGGATTCGGAATTTTTGTTGGCGCACTAGTGGTTGTATTTTCAAAACTATTGAAAGACATTTTTAATACCCAGTCACAAGTTATGTTTATCATATTTGGATTAGCTATTCCTTTTTACTTTTTAATGAGCGTCAACAGAGGAAAATTGCAAGGTGTAAAATCGTTTACAAAACTTGCTGCTACCTATCAATTAGAAATGCTTTCAAGATTCATTATTACTTTGGTTCTTTTATTCTTCTTTAATATTGACTCCTCATTAGCTGTTTCAATTGCCATTGCAATATCTTTCATCGCCGGAATATTTCCGCTACAAAAAAAATCATTTTATATAAAATCACAACTTTCGATTAGTAATGTAGAACAAAAATTACTCATCAGGTTTTTTATAATAACCGCTTGTTACGAGCTAACTCAAATAATTTGCAATAACAGCGATATACTTTTAGTCAAACACTTTTTTCCATCGTATGATGCAGGTTTATATGCTTCACTCGCATTAATAGGTAGAGTAGTATATTTTGTAACCTGGATGTTTGTAATGTTATTGCTCCCTACCGTAATAGCTAAACGTAAAGAAGGAGAGAACACGGTTCCGGTACTTATAAAGTATGTAACCTATATAAGTATTCTTGCTGGTGGGATTGTTGGGTTTACATTTCTCTTCCCTACATTTTCAGTTACAATGCTTTTTGGTGAGGACTACATAGCAATTGCTCCATTATTAGGGTGGTATGCATTAGCAACATCGTTTTTTGCAGTCTCAAATGTCTTTGCCTATTACTTCCTTTCATTAGATAAATACATGCCAATTATCATTGCATCTGTATTAGGAATAGCACAAATAATTTTAATAACACTATTTCACGAAAACCTGTATCAAGTTGTAATAATGCAAGTTATAGCGATGTGTGCTTTATTAATAGGGCAGTTAGGGTATTTTTTCATCGGAAATATTAAAACCGAAAAACAGCTTAATCGCAAGCTTACTTCCACTCATCGATACAAAAATGCAGCCTAACGATAATTGAAAATTTAAAAAGGGTTAAACCTAGATCTTTGTACTATCAAAACAGATAAACACTTTAAAAAACAATATTATGGCTCTAGAAATTAAAAATACAAACGGAGAAATTAACATTAATGGAAACGCTTCAGAAGGACAAATAACACAAGTAAAAAATTATTTAAAAGCATTAATGACTATAAAGGATAGTGTGCTATTAAATATCCAACAAGTAAAAGAAGGTCAAGAATCATTAATCAAAATGATCGAAACTATTAAAACTGAAATTCAAGATTACCAAACAATATATTACTACGGTGTAAGTAGCTCAAAAGTGAAACAACTTTACCCAATTAACCAAATGCCAGTTAGAATATACCTAGCAGCATAATACTTAACCATAGTCAACTTATCTTAAAAAACATTATCATGAAATTAGCAATTGTTACCGCATATCCCCCGAGTAAAGTAACCTTAAATGAATATGCTTACCACTTAGTAAAACATTTTCGCCAACACCAAGAAGTAACTGAATTAATCCTTCTAAGTGATGTAACTCCAGAAAGCGCAGATATCACTTTCGAAGAAGATGGTTGCAAAATTACAGTTAAACAATGCTGGAAATTTAATGGATACAGAAACGTGTTTACAATTGCAAAAGCAATAAAAGCTACAAAACCAGATGCTGTATTATACAACCTTCAATTTATGAAGTTTGGAGACAAAAAAATACCTGCTGCATTAGGCTTGTTCTCTCCTTGGCTTACTAAAATGATGAAAGTAAAATCTATTGTTTTATTGCACAACATTATGGAAGCAGTAGACCTAGATAGTGCAGGATTTGCTAGCAATAACTTAAAGAAAAATGTATTTAACTTTATAGGCGAAATGCTAACAAGAGTGGTACTTAAAGCTGATAACGTAGCTGTTACTATAAGCAAGTACGTAGATATCTTAGAAGAAAAATACAATGCTAAAAACTGTTTACTTATTCCACATGGAACTTTTGAAATTCCTGATGAACCAGACTATACAGTAGCAGAAGGACCATTAAAAATTATGACTTTCGGAAAATTTGGAACCTACAAAAAAGTAGAAGTACTTATCGAAGCAGTTGAAATGGCTAGAACAGTTACTAGAAAAGAATTAGAAATTGTAATTGCAGGAACTGATAACCCTAACACTCCTGGATATTTAGAAAGTGTAAGACAAAAATATAAAGATGTACCTAACATTACATTTACAGGGTACGTTGCGGAAGAAGATGTTCCAGTTATTTTCTCTGAAAGTGCAATGGTAGTTTTCCCATACACATCGACAACAGGTAGCTCAGGTGTGTTACACCAAGCTGGAAGCTATGGAAAAGCAGTGATAATGCCTAATCTAGGAGATTTAAAAACACTAGTTGAAGAGGAAGGTTACAAAGGATTATATTTTGAAGCAGAAGATGTAATAAGCCTTTACAAAGCAATCAATGAATTAGTAGCAAATGAAGCTTATAGAACGCTAATCGCTCAAACAAATTACAGAGCTGCAACAGCTTTGCCAATGTCAAAAATTACTAAAATGTACTTGAATGCATTTCAAGACAAAGCGCTAAATACTGAAGTAAATTCAATATTAGCTGCATAAATTATCGGTTTTTAATTATAGAATACGACTTACTTTTCGCCCCAACGAAATCAATTAAACCGAAATATGCCTGCTTATGTTTACGCCAAGGATAAAACCCGGCAACACTGTTTGGAATTTCCCCAAAATCAAACAGAGTCCAAGAGAGATAGTTGATACTATCTCTCTTTTGTATTTCTAAAAAATGAGCATAATAAGCTGCTTGATCATCTTCATTACTACCTAATGGGTTCCATAAACCGTGATAAGTAGATAGCCCCATTTCTTGAAGAATTATAGGTTTATTAGTACCTTTTTTTATCTTATTATGCGCTTCACTAAGCCCATCTAAGTCCTTATAAAAATGATACGAAACATAATCAACCTCATCTTCTAAAATTAAAGCTGTTTCCGGTGACGACCACCCAATAGTTACAGGGTGAATTGAGTCTAATTGTTTTAGTTTTTTTAATGTTTGAGATAACCAAGAAACAACACGTTGTTCTCCCCTATTTTCAAAATCTAAATTAGGCTCATTTTTAATATCCCAACTTGCTAAAGCTTTATAATCCTTAACCGAATTTACCACAGCACTCAAATGTTTATTCGTTAAAGTCCAATCTTGAATATCATAATTACCATAAAAGTCAAAAAGAGTTAGCATCACTTTTAAGTTAGCTTTTTCTGCTTTTTCTAAAAGTATTTGAAGTTTTTTTAGTTTCGCTTTAGCTACTGATGCTTTCCCAAAATCTTCATAACCAACAAAAACTCTAATAGTATTAAGTTTTAAATCATTAATGATTTTAAAATCCTGCTCTATTATTGCTGCATCAAAATTTTCACCAAAGGTATCCCAGGGAGTATCCTTTGGGTAATAATTTATCCCTTCAATTGCTGTTGTTTCTATCGTTGCTATTTCAGTAACACTTGGTCTTATTTCATTTGCAGACAGTTTTTCAAAATGTCGAATACGCCAAAAACCATCTTCTAAAAGTAACATAATATGGTAATCATTATTAAAATCGCGTTGTAGAATAAATGCATCATTTTTATAAATTTTCTCTACTCCAGCTACATTTCTATCTGTAAGTATTGCCACAGTTCCATCATCGCTATAAAAGTCTAATGTTATATTATGGCTCAATGTGGTTGATTTAATTTTAATCTGTTCTGCTTGATTTAAATTAATTAACGCCCTTACTTTAGCACGAGCTTTATCCGTAAAATGATCATAAATACCTTGATCATTTCCAGTTTCGAAAGCTTGATTTTTCACATACCAAGCATCAAGATAATCTTGTTCTATTTTTCGCTTATTAGCCTCATCTATAGGCCTCCCTGGATTTTCAATAGAAACCCACGTTACATCCGGACTATAATAAGTGGTCCGCTTCAAATCCAAATGCAACATACTTGCAGGATCTGCTCCTGTATTTAAGTAAGCATACACTTGGCTTAAACCAAAAACCACTGCGGCATTTATAAAAATAAATCCTAGGATAATGAGTATACGATATAGTGTTTTATTTTTTTTCAATCGATTGTTATTGGATATGTAGATTCTAAACCTAAAGTTTTCACCGTTAAACTATAGGTTCCCTTCGGAAATTTTAATGAATCAAGTTCTTGGCTCACATAACCATCTTTAGTTAATAAAATCCAAGACGTTTCATTTAATTGTAATTCAACCTCAACACCATCTTGAACAAGCTGTCCTAAATAACTCGTCAATGGTCCCACTTTCAATGTACTATTATCAAAAATAGCTTTAGGAATTTCTGTGATAATAGATTTAAAATCAACAGTCATTTTTGGACTTTCTGCCATCCCCTTAATAACCGCATTTACTGACAAAGTACAAGGTAATTCTGGATGTAATATTTTAGCAAAAGCATAACCATTAATGGTACTCGAAGTGGTTTGCCAATGGTTATTTTTTTCATCAACAATAAAGAAATTTACAAGTGTTCCATCAGTCATTATGTTTCCTTGTGCATCTTTTATTTGCGAAGTTTTTATTGACATCAATTCATTTCCATCTGCAAAAGGATGTGTCCTTTCGTAATTAATTGAAAAGTCCTGAGCAATATCTGGAAAAACATCTGCCACCAACTCTTTTGACGAAATAACTCCAACGGTACTTCCCGTACTAAGCCTACCTGTTACCAAAGGCGCAGCAATACGTTTCCACCCAAAACCAGCTTTTAATTTCACAGGAGTTTTAACTGTTTGCCCTTTAAATTGATGATTCATTGATATAGCGGTGTCATCTGGCAACATATTGTCTAAGCTATCTGTAGGAACTGTAACTAGCATTGTGTTGTCTCGTTTACTTGCTGTAATACTACGCGGCCCAAGGTAATTTTCTACAGTACCTAAAGATGCAGTTGGCATTAAGCGGAAATCCCCCTTTTCTAAAAAATGCTCATGTTCCATTAAAATCCACTCTAATTGTCCTGCAATTTGTGATATTTCCGAAGGAATCACTACGCGAGCCAGACCACTGTCTTCAGTTGGCTTTAATACCGAAGTTCCAAAAGTTCCCGAAACTATAAACCTTATAGATTCAAGTTGGCTTAATTTGTACTCTTTAAAATTAACGTTAATTCCATTACTTGACACTTGTTGATCTCTTGGAATTTCGATTTTAAATCTCTCTGTTGTAACAGTAGTAGAAACTGTTTTTGGAGTATTACTACAAGCCATAAGAAGAACTCCTAATACAAAAAGGATACTAACTTTTATATGTTTTAAGGTCTTTATCATCGTGGATTTCCTATGTACGAGTTAGTGGTAATTGAAATAAAACGGTATAACTCATTTGTAACTTCAATTAAAGATTCAGTTTTCCCATTATCATTTCTATTCGGAACAATTTTAGCTGAAATTCTACTATTTGCAAGCCCGTTAACTGACACATTATCTAAGCTTGACGAAAGCACTTTTGGGATTTGATTTATTTGTAACGACAAAGAGAATGGTCTTTTTCGTTGTTGTCTAACACTCTCATCAACATATTGCGCATCTACCCAAAGTAATCCACCTTCAGCATCATAATAACTAATTAGTAATTGTGGTATTGTTGCTGCTTGCGAGCTTTGATTGAATAAAAAACCATCTAAAATAGCTCCTTCTTGTTTTACACTTGATGGCGCAGCAGCTTGATACAAATCGGACGTAGCTACATTCGCTTTTACTTGAATACTGAAGTTTACAGGCTCAATTACTTCGGAATCTACCCAGGCTATAGATTCAAAATCTATTCGGTATGGTGTAGTCTCTTTCGCAAGTAGCTTATGTTTTATTACATCTTTTGCATTAAACCTAGCTATTTCAACGTTTTCTTTATCGTATAAAATACCAGTTACAGAAACATCAGAAGGTATATTATCTACATTTTGAAGCTCTCCTACAATAGCGTATGTGGTATCTAATTGTACCAATTTAGCAGAAAGCACTTCTATTACAGGTTGTTTTAACACATCCTCATGATGCGTTTTCTGAGTAGTTATTTTTCGTTTTCCGTGATTATAGAATGATGTTGCACTCTCTATTACCAATTGATCTGGCGGAATATCTGGATCAATATCTTTAGGTAAAATATACCATTCCCCTTTATCTTTTCTAAGACTTAAAGTATCGTTTGTTTTAATTAACTTTAAAGGTGTAACCCAGTTTGCAGCTACGTAAGCCAAGGCGGTTGGACCTTTTTCTTCTACAATTTTAACCGAAATACTATCCATTTTAGCATACGAACTTAACAATCCATCTGATGTAGATATTTCAAGCATAAATTGTGATATATCATAATCACTCTCTGGATCAATATAAGAATGCGCTCTTTCAAACTCTTTAAAATCCAACGCATCATAGTAAGCAGTTACAAGATTTTTAGCACTCGCCTGTGTTGCATTAGCTGTATAAAAATGATAGACACCAAATAATATGATTCCAGTTAAAATAACAGCCCAAACTGCTGAAGCTATAAATATCACTCTATAGTTTTGTTTTCGTACTGGCTGAAACGAGAAATAAATAGGGTGGTATTCTTTTCCTACTTTGAAAGATCTACTCCACATAGATTTGAGTAGTAAGAATATGGCTATAAATACTGTACTAAAAGGAACGATTCCCCATAATAATTTTTGAAATAATGGTACATCGTCTTTTGGAAGCAAACTTGGTAATGGCGTAATACCTGCCTTTTCCCAAACCATAATACCGTTTTCTAATAAACTTAATCGATGCCACCCTGTAAAGTACAGCAATGGATCGTAAAATTTATCATTAGAGAAAACATATTTTAAATGGTACTTTTCAGGAACAGTTAGAAACTGTTGTAACGAGCCTATTCCTTCTAGACCTTGGTATTTTGAATTTTCTAGTCGCTCTACAGCTCTTGAAGTAAGCTCAGGCAACCTTCTTGCTGAATGGTAATTTCCATCTACTGTTGTAGCACTTGTTTGTGCTGAAAGCCATGCCATTTGATCTCCAAAACCTAAAGGAAGGTAACGCCACATATCGTGATCATCTTCATTTAAAAAATTAACAATAGGCAGCATGTTTATAGTATCAGGCTGGCTAGGTCTAAACTTCCCTAAAGTAATTGTAAAAACTCCAATAAGTATAAACAACATTGCTAATGCACCACCAGTGAGGCGATGAATAATAGGCCCAAATCTTTTTTGAAATGCATCTTTATAATCTCCCTCAACAAAACGATAACATAGCTCACCAAAAACAGGAAGTGCCATTATTGAGGCCCAAAGTGTAAATCTATCTAGCGTTAATATGTTGAAGGCATTTTCACCTAACATATATCTTGGAATCACAGTTGTCCCTCCTGTTCCTAGAATAAACAATAAGGTGAAAAAGATCCCGAAAAACAAAAGCCTTTTACTATAATATCGATAAAAGAAATAAGGTAAAAAGACTAATAAAATTCCCCACGGAATTACAAAAAACACTAATCCGGATGATGTTACTTCTATAAAACTATCTCGAGACCCATGTGGAATAGGTACTTGAGTTATAGGGTTATTTTTTGTGTTTATCCAATATGGAAGAATACAACCTACTATAAGCACTAATGAAGAACCTCCAAAAAGTAAAATTCGTTTTAAATGTTTCCAAAACGTTTTTAAAAATACAGTAAACGTAATCTCTTTATCACTATTTACTTGCTCTCGAGAAGCATCCATAAGTACTAATCCTATTAGTGGAAATATAAAAAATATCATCCCAAAAATAGGTGTAACATGATGCGAACAAACTGTAACCGCTAATAAGGCTAGCGATTTAAAGAATGCCCCTTTACTTCCTGTTTTAAGCCAAATATAAATTTCCGGAAGTGTATGTAATAATATAGAGATACCTATTATACTAGGTAATTGTCCAAATATATGTAGCGTTTCTACAAAGGAAGATGAAAATACAGCTAAAACTGCTGCATAACCTGCTACTTTCTTATTAGGTATAAGCACTTGAGTAAATCGATATACTCCTGTGATAAATAGTACCACTCCTATAAGTGCCACAGTAAACATCCCAAATTTCAATCCACCTATGTG
The DNA here is from genome assembly GCF_008974325.1 of Patiriisocius marinus. Taxonomy (GTDB): domain Bacteria; phylum Bacteroidota; class Bacteroidia; order Flavobacteriales; family Flavobacteriaceae; genus Patiriisocius; species Patiriisocius marinus. The sequence continues at coordinate 147,582 of NZ_BKCG01000005.1, forward strand.
AGACAGTGCTCCTATACTTTGATGCACTAATGGTGGATACCCCATTACGGTAAAGCCAGTGTACCAACTATAATTCCAAGGTTCAAACCAACTCATAGAGTAATGGTTTGCGAAAAATAAATGTATTAATGCATCATATGTTCGCTCTAACGTATAGAACATAGAAGTTCCATGGAATATAATTCCGAGTAGAATTGCTGTAATTAAATATTTATTAGTTCTAGATGCAGCCATTTATTAGTTAGATGATACTGTATTAAATCAACTTAGCCAAAGATACAACTTTCGATAAATGGTCTATCCTTCGATGAACGGTATCTGTCGACAGCTAAATGTTATCCACCGAAAAAGCAAAAAAACAGCTTCGATACCCAAGTATGTTTGCAGTGTAAACAATAACAAATTAAACTATTACATTATGAAAACTGGAATTATCATCCCTTGTTACAACGAAGAAAAAAGATTAGATCAAGACGCTTTTACATCATTCATCTTAGAAAACAAAGACTACCATTTGTGTTTTGTAAATGACGGAAGTAAAGACAATACATTAGATGTACTTCACAAAATGAAAGCGAAAGCTCACGATTCAATTAGTATTGTTGATATCAAAAAGAATTCAGGTAAAGCTACAGCTGTTAGAGCGGGAGTTCGATTTTTATACAACAAATCTAATATCTCTAACATTGGGTTTATGGATGCAGATTTATCTACAGACTTTAGAGATTTTAAAGATTTAGTTAAAAGCTTAGAAAGGGAAGAAAAACTTGTTGTTTTTGGATCAAGAAATCTAGGCGGTACTGCTGGTATTGAAAGAGATGTAATGAGAAACATTTTTTCAAAATTCATCAAGCAGTTTATTCTACTTATTCTAGGATTACCTATTAGAGATACTCAATGTGGAGCTAAAGTATTTAAGAAAAGTATCGTTCCTGTAGTATACGATCGCCCTTTTATTAGCAGATGGTTATTTGATGTAGAGATCTTTTTAAGACTTAAAAGTTTCTTAGGTAGAGAAAATACCATGAAAAATATATTAGAACAACCTTTAATGAGATGGGTGCACGTTGATGATTCTAAATTAGGTATGAGAGATGCTTTAGAAATTCCTGGAAGACTAGCACACATATGGTTAAACTATAATGTAATTAATACTAAAGTAGTTGACGGAGCAAACTTTACTCACACATTAGCTTTTCAAGATAACAACTTAGAACTTTCTATCGCTGCATAAAAAACTACGCTACTACTAAACTATTTAAACCTTTACTATGAACACGTATCCTATAAAATTCGAACCGATACTTCAAGAAAAAATCTGGGGAGGATCTAAACTAAATACCGTATTACATAAAAATTGTGCAAACGATTTAGTAGGAGAAAGCTGGGAAATATCTGGTGTTCAAGAAAATATATCACAAGTAAACAATGGTGAATACAAAGGACTTTCAATTGTTGACCTTTTAGAAACACACAAAGAAGACTTTCTAGGAAATAAAAATTATGCACGTTTTGGAAATGAATTTCCACTTCTAATCAAATTTTTAGATGCAAAAACAAACTTATCTGTACAAGTTCATCCAGATGACACACTAGCTAAAGAAGCTCACAATTCATTTGGTAAAACTGAAATGTGGTACATAATGGATCACGATGAAGATGCAGAAATAATACTAGGATTTAAAGATGAAACAACAGAGTCTAGCGTATTAGAAAATGTAAACTCAAGTAATGTTTACGATATTTTTAATACTGAAAAAGTTACTAAAGGAGATGCGTATTACATTCCTGCTGGACAAATACACGCAATAGGTGCTGGCGTACTAGCAGCCGAAATACAGCAAACTTCAGATATCACTTATAGAGTATATGATTGGGATCGTACAGACGATGCTGGGAACAAAAGAGATTTACACATTGAAGAATCAATCTCTGCCTCAAAAAAAACATTATCAGATTGTAAAAAATCCATTAATCCAAGTTTCAATACTTCTTCAGAAATTGTACAAAGTGATTATTTTACAACAAACATTATTGATGTTAAACATCAATACATAAAAAATTATTCTAACTTAGATTCGTTTGTAATTTTCATGTGTGTGGAAGGAACTGCTGTTGTTGGTGTCGACGGAAATATCGAAAACATCAGCACTGGTGAAACTATATTAATACCTGCGAACGCTGAATTAGTAACTTTCAATACTGAAAGTGCCAAAATTTTAGAAGTATACATTGACTAAACGATTTTAACTTCATACAAACTCCCCCTATTAATTAACCTATTCTACACAATTTTCGAATCAAAAACCACTTGGCCTCACTTGATTTGCTTAATATTTCAGAAAGAAACATTAAACATTAATAAAAAAAAACTTCCCAAATAAATTTTCTTAATTAAGCAGTATATAACTTATTGAAATAGTAATTTTAAGCAAACATAATTAGTGGTTTGATGATAAAATATTTTTATGTAACATCAGTTACAAAGGATTAATAGTTATCAACCTATTTTTGTTTTATAAAAAGACCTATTTTGAAAAAAACAATGCTGTATAGTATCTTATTTCTAAAATGCCCTCAATGTAGACAGGGTAAGTTTTTAGAAGCACATCCTTACAAACTTTCAAAAATGAATAAGGTGAAGGATCATTGCCCAAAATGTAATTTAAACTACCATATTGAACCTAGTTTTTATACAGGCTCTATGTATGTTTCATACGGTGTAGGTATCGCTATTGCTGTAGCAGTATTTATGCTGTCTATAATTTTCAACATCGAATTAGGTCCTAAAGAACTTCTAATTAGCATTATAGTAGCATTAATTATTACTATGCCGTACATAGGCGCTGTGTCTAAAGCAATTTGGGCACATTTGTTTATAAAGTACAAACCTGAAATCGCTAAAAAAGTCCCGAATGATAAAAGAACTTAAATCATATTACGGATCTCAATTTGAGCCTGCATTATTAGAAGAAATTAATAGTGTGGCTACATTTGTAGATATTATGGAAGGGCAAGATATCATGAGGCCCGGACAGTATATTAAATCTATGCCCCTATTATTATCAGGTAGCATAAAAATCATGCGGCCAGATTCTGACGGAAACGAACTTTTACTTTACCATCTTGAAAAAGGTGATACGTGTGCAATGACAATGTCTTGTTGTATGGGAAATACTAAAAGTGAAATTCATGCTGTAACCGAAACACCTGTTAAGCTTTTAATGATTCCTATTGGCAAAATGGAAGAATGGTCCAGTAAGTATAAAACTTGGCGAAATTTTGTTTACAATAGTTATCATAACCGTATGATGGAATTACTAGAAAGTATTGATAATATTGCTTTCAACAATATGGATGAGCGTTTAGAAAATTATTTAAACGATAAAATCAAGATTTTAAATAGTAAACATATATACATCACTCATAAAGACATCGCATCAGACCTTCATACGAGTCGTGTGGTAATTTCCAGATTATTAAAAAAGATGGAAAATATTCAAAAGATAAAATTACACCGTAGTTTTATTGAAGTCTTGTAACATCTGTTACAAAACATAAGTGACTTACTCCATTACTTTTGCTTTTTTAACTGATAAGTATATGGAAATTATTGAAATTCTAGGATTTATAGGGGCACTTTTCATTGGCCTTGTACTTGGCTTAATTGGTGGTGGTGGTTCCATATTGACCGTCCCTATTTTAGTTTATGCACTTGCATTAAATCCTGTTATTGCAACTGCATATTCTCTTTTTGTTGTTGGTACAACATCACTTGTAGGTGCCATTAAAAATATGAAGAAGGGTATGGTTGACTTTAAAACAGCCATCATTTTTGCAATACCTGCATTTATCGCAGTATACCTTACCAGGGCTTTTTTAATTCCTACAATTCCCAATGAGCTTTTTCAAGTTGGTAATTTTATGGTTACAAAAAACCTAGCAATTATGCTGTTTTTTGCAATTATTATGTTGCTAGCATCAATTTCAATGATTCGAAATAATCGAAAAGAGACTGATGAAAACACCGTAATTAATTATAATTATCCTCTTATAATTATTGAAGGTTTTGTAGTTGGAACAATTACGGGAATAGTAGGTGCCGGAGGAGGTTTTTTAATAATCCCTGCCTTGGTTCTTTTAGCCAAACTCCCAATGAAGAAAGCCGTAGCAACTTCATTATTTATAATTGCTATTAAATCACTTATCGGTTTTTTAGGTGACGTACAAAATTTAGAAATTGATTGGCATTTCTTATTAATTTTTACAGCAATCTCTATTGTAGGTATTTTTATTGGGATTTGGTTAAATAAATTTATTGATGGCAAAAAACTTAAAAAGGGGTTTGGCTGGTTTGTTTTAATAATGGGAATGTACATCATCTACAAAGAGTTATTTATGTAACGTAGGTTACTGAAATACATATTAGTACTTTATAATTTAGCATAAATTACAAATTCGCAAAAGCTTTCTCAGTAAGTAGCGAAAGCATAAAACAAAATATTATGAAAATAGAACAGATTTATACAGGCTGCCTTGCACAAGGAGCATACTATATTGAAAGTAATGGCGAAGTTGCTATCATAGACCCATTGCGTGAAGTTCAACCTTATATTGATAAAGCAGAAGCTGCAGGTGGAAAAATTAAATACATATTTGAAACTCATTTTCACGCAGATTTTGTTTCAGGTCACGTTACACTTTCTGAAAAAACAGGAGCTGATATAATTTATGGCCCAAATGCAAACCCATCATTTGAAGCCATTACAGCTAAAGATGGACAGGAATTTAAATTAGGAGAGCTTACATTTATTGTACTCCATACGCCAGGGCACACAATGGAAAGTACAACATATCTATTAAGAGATAAAGATGGAAAAGATTATGCGTTATTTACTGGAGACACCTTGTTTTTAGGAGATGTAGGACGACCAGATCTTGCACAAAAAGCTGCAGATATGACTCAAGAAGAATTAGCTGGAATTCTTTACAATAGTCTTCGAACTAAAATTATGCCTCTTGCAGATGATATTATAGTCTATCCAGCTCACGGTGCTGGATCTGCTTGTGGTAAAAATATGATGAAAGAAACAGTTGATACGCTAGGGCACCAAAAAGAAATGAATTATGCTTTACGCGCAAATATGACGAAAGAGGAATTTGTAAAAGAAGTTACAGACGGTCTTTTACCTCCACCAGCCTATTTTCCTATGAATGTTAAAATGAATAAGGAAGGTTATAAGGATATTGATGATGTAATTGCTCAAGGTGAAAATGCACTTTCACCACATGCTTTTGAAGCAGCGGCAAATGAAACTGGGGCTGTAATTCTAGATGTAAGAGATCAACAAGATTTTGCAAAGGGTCATATACCAAGTTCTATTTTTATAGGTATTGATGGTAATTTTGCTCCTTGGGTGGGCGATTTAATTAAAGATGTAAAACAACCTATTCTTTTAATTGCTGATCAAGATCGTATTGAAGAAACTATCATTAGATTATCAAGAGTAGGTTTTGATAATACATTAGGTTATTTAAAAGGCGGGTTTGATGCTTGGAAAAAAGCAGGTAAGGAATATGACGTTGTTAGCTCTATTTCTGCTATTGAATTTAAACAAATTGAAGAGGAAAATGATTATTCAATTCCAGTATTTGATGTTAGAAAAACAGGCGAATATGTATCTGAACACATAATTAATGCACAAAACACCGTGCTTTCTGATTTAAATAATCACCTAGCAGAGTATCCTAATAATGAAACTTTTTATGTTCATTGCGCTGGTGGATACAGAAGTATGATTGCCGCATCAATTTTAAAAAGCCGTGGAATCCACAATTTAATTGATGTAAAGGGTGGATTTGATGCAATTAAAGAAGTAGGTGTTAAAACTACTGACTACGTCTGCCCTACTACTTTAAAGTAAAGAAAAGTTTAATATTGTTAAGAAAGTGCGTCAATAATCTTGACGCACTTTTTTTGTCTTTTTATAAAACAAGATTAAATCCATAAAAATTCCAATTTACAACACTACTATTCACAACTGATGAATATCATTTATCCTTCAATTGACAACGGCTACATTTACGTAGCCTAATAAATTTAAATTGAACGGAATTAAATCTATATCTGTAAAAACTAAACACTTTTTCGAAGAAATAGGTGACATGTCATATTTCGCCATCCGTTTTTTTAAAGAAGTTTTTAGTGCGCCTTTTGAGTGGAAAGAACTCATTAGACAGTGCTACCAAATGGGAAATAGGTCATTTATATTAGTGGGTGTTACTGGTTTTATTTTAGGCTTAGTATTTACATTACAATCGCGCCCTACACTACTCCAGTTTGGTGCAGTTTCTTGGATGCCATCTATGGTTAGTCTTTCAATAATACGCGAAATTGGTCCTGTAATCATAGCGCTTATTTGCGCAGGTAGAATAGGTTCAGGAATAGGTGCTGAACTGGGAAGTATGAAAGTAACAGAGCAAATTGATGCGATGGAAGTTTCGGGTACAAATCCTTTCAAATACCTTGTAGTTACTCGTATTGTAGCTACTACACTCATGTTACCTTTATTAATAATTATGGGTGATGCCATTGCACTTTTCGGCTCTGCCATTATTGAAAATCTAAAAGGAGATGTTTCATATATTTTATATTTCAACAAAGTATTTGATGCATTAAAATTTAGTGACATTATACCCGCAACCATAAAATCATTCTTCTTTGGTTTTGCTATAGGTTTAGTGGGGTGTTACAAAGGATTTAACTGCTCTAAAGGTACCGTTGGTGTTGGTGAAGCCTCAAACGCAGCTGTTGTTTACACCTCAATGTTATTATTTATTATTGATTTTATAGCCGTTTTTCTAACCGATATATTCTATTAATATGAGAGAAGTAATTTTAGAAATAAAGGATTTAAAGAAAAGTTTTGGCGAACACCAAGTCCTTAATGGGTTTAATCTGAAACTTTACAAAGGTGAAAATCTAGTTGTAATGGGAAAATCAGGTTCAGGGAAATCTGTTATGATTAAGTGCTTAGTGGGTTTAATGGCAGCTAGTAGCGGATCCATAAAAATTAAAGACTTAGACATTACATCGTTAGGTCAAAAAGAATTAGATGTTTTAAGAACTGAAATTGGATTTTTGTTTCAAGGCAGTGCTTTATATGATTCTATGACCGTTCGTGAAAACTTAGCATTTCCTTTACGCCGAAATAGAGATAAAATCAACACTTCGCAAACCACCGAAGAAATAGTGCTCGAAGCATTGAAAAATGTAGGATTAGAACACACAATTGACTTAATGCCCTCAGAACTTTCTGGAGGTATGCAAAGACGTGTAGCACTAGCAAGAGCATTGATATTAAAACCGAAAATTATTCTTTATGATGAACCTACAACGGGACTTGACCCTATTACATCTAAAGAGATTATTCAACTTATGGGTACAATTCAAGAAACCTATAAAACCTCATCTCTAATTATAACACACGATGTAGATTGTGCACGTGTTATCAGTAACCGAATGATATTATTGATTGATGGAACTAACTATATAGAAGGAACATTTGAAGAACTTTCAAAATCTGGAGACCCAAAGGTCAAAGCCTTCTTTAAAAACTAAATTGTATGGAAAAAACAGCTTCACATAAAACTCGAGTAGGAATATTTGTTGTCCTAGGAACCATTATTTTAATAATAGCACTCTACTTTATTGGAAACAGACAACATATTTTCAGCAACAATATGAAAGTGTTTGGTGTGTTCCAAAATGTTAATGGTTTACAATTAGGAAACAATGTTAGATACTCAGGTATTAATGTTGGGACGGTTTCTAATATAGAAATGACTGATAAAGCTACGATAATTGTAGAAATGATGGTAGAAGAAAAAACCGGCGTTTTTATTAAAAAAGATGCCATAGCCACAATAGGGTCTGATGGTTTAGTAGGAAGTATGGTTATTAATATCCTGCCAGGAAAAGACGATTTATTAGCTATTAAATCTGGAGACACTATAAATACTTACAGTAAAATAGGCGCTGACGATATGTTATCTACACTTAATGTAACTAATGAAAATGCGGCTTTGCTTACAGCAGATTTACTTAAAATAACTAATAAAATTTTAAAAGGAGAAGGAACATTGGGGGCTTTAATTACAGACTCATTATTAACTAAAGATATAAGAGTTACACTTTCTAATTTGAAACAAACAACGCAAGGTGCTAATAATCTTGTAAGTTCAATGAACACTAAATTATCAAAAATAGATTTGGAAGATAGCGCCATTGGTATATTAATGACTGACACATTAGTGGGCAATCAAGCAAAAAATATTTTTTTACAGCTCGAAAATTCAAGTGTTAAAATTTCAGAAACTACAAAACATTTAGAGTCAATGATTTCTGAAATAGATAATTCAAAAAGTGCTTTCAACTACTTAACTAAAGATGAAAACTTACCAAAAACTCTTGAGGCAACTATGCGGGAAATTAATGAGGCTTCAGTTAAACTAAATGAAAATATGGAAGCTTTAAAGCATAATTTTTTCTTCAGAGGTTATTTCAAAAAACAAGAAAGAGAAGCGAAAAAGCAAGCCGAAACAATTAAAGAGTAGAACCTATGAATATTGAATACCTACAAGAACGCGTTGAAGACTATAAAACATCTATTGAAACTGTAGTCGCTAAAAAAACTAAATGGAATGAATTTAGTAAACCTTTATTGCTGAAAACACTAAAAGCTATTGTTACAAAATATACTATAGGATGGAAAGTTCAAGAACTTAACTGGATACATAATAATGAAGCTGTTAATATTAGTTTTGAAACGTTCCCAAAAGACTTGATGGACTGCACTAATAAAATCCCTACATTTCAATTTATACCTGGAGGAGCCTTAATTTTCTCTCAAACGTATAGTGGCGATATATACATTTTTGTAATGTTTCCTGAAGTTGATGGAATACCTGCAGATAATAATACCGTTGAATTTGGTTTAATAAATCCATCTGAGGTTACAGAAAAAGTAATTATAGAAAAAGTAGAAGAGTTTCTAAAAGAAATGATACAATGGGAAGTTCCAAATAAGCGAACTAAAGTAGGATACAGTACCTCCTAAATCTATAAATAAAGGTTAGCTAATAATTCTACCATCAAGCATTTCAACTATACGATCTGTTTTTTTAGCAAAATCTAAATCGTGAGTCACAATTAATAATGATAAACCCTGCTCCACACTTAGCTTTTTAAAAATAGAGAACACATTTTGAGCATTGTGACTATCTAAATTCCCAGTAGGTTCATCACCCATAATAATAGAAGGATTATTTATTAAAGCTCTAGCAATAGCTACTCGTTGTTTTTGTCCTCCTGAAATATTAGAAGCCTTATTGTAGGCTATACCTTCAATATCTAAAATTCTGAGCTTTTCCATAGCATCAGCTTCGATTTCTTTTAGTGATTTTTCTCCTAACTTTTTTGCTGGAAGCATCACATTTTCAAGCACTGTAAATTCTGAAAGCAAATAATGAAACTGAAATACAAAACCAATATGCTTATTGCGTATATATGAAAGTTCATCGCGGGTTTTTCCTGAAATTTTCTGTCCTTTTATAAAAAGCTCCCCTTCATAATCAGTATCCATTGTAGATAAAATATACAAAAGCGTAGATTTACCACAACCCGATTTACCCATAATAGATACAAACTCCCCGTTTTTAATATTCAAATCAATATCCTTTAACACGTGAAAGTCTACGGGTTTTCTGAAATGCTTATTGATTTTTTTTGCTTCTAAAACCATATCTAAATTATTGACCTCTAATTATTTCTACAGGATCTATTCTTCGGGCTTTCAATGATGGCAAATATCCCGCAAAAAATGTAGAAACTAATGCAAATGAAATCCCGATAATATAGTACCAAACATCAAAATTTACGGGATATGTTTTAATGGTAGGTAGCGCTTCTGTTTCAAAAGGGATTCCATCTATTAACGAAGAAAGCAAAAAACCTACTAGTAAGCCTAGTAAGCCTCCAATTATTCCAATAATCATCGCTTGACTTAAAAAAATAAATTGAACATCTTTACCAGAAAAGCCTGTTGCTTTTAGAATTGCTATATCATTCATTTTTTCATAAATGAGCATATTTAAAATATTGTAAATACCAAAACCTGCAACAATTAATAAGGTTACAGAAACAGCGTAAGTAATCAAATTTCTAATAGTTGTACCCGTTTCAAACTGTGCATTTGCCGTAGCAATATCAACTGCTTTTAATTTGTTTTGATAAGCGATGCTTTTCGCCATTGACGGCGCATTTTCAATATCGTAAAGCTTAACATTGATATCTGTAATATAATTATTTGGCACTCCAGAAATACGTTGAACTGTCGATAGATTAGCGTAGCTCTGTATATCATCTAAATCTGCAACACCGCTTTGAAAAATTCCAACAATTTTTAGGGGAAATACTCCTCCTTTTACTGTGCTTACTTGAATACGATCTCCAACTTTAAGAGACATCTTTTCCGCAACACCTGAACCTAAAAATATTCCCGAATTAGTATTTTCTAAATCCTTAGCGGCCCCTTCAATTATATAATCCCCAAAATTGAATAAATCGACTTCCTTCATAATGTCAATTCCTTTTAGGTTTCCCACTAACTCAATAGATCCTGAAATATAAAAAAGCTGAATATTCAATTGTGGTAATGCTCCTCGTACTCGTTTATCTGCATTTAGCTTATCAATTAGCGGCAAAGCATTATGTATTTTAGTTTGACTAAATTTCGGTTTTATAGATTTAACTACGTTCATCGAATTTTCAAAATCTGAGTAATTAGCTATAGGTTGACTTTCTGAAGGTTCAATTTCGTTATAAACATGAATATGTGGTGTTTGGTTTAAAATTAAACTATCTAGCATTTCATTTAAACCAGTCATAAAACTCACAAGTGTTATGTAAGAGCCTATACCAAAGGTAACTCCAAGAGCAGCAATTAGGGTTTGCTTGATCTTAGTCAATAAGTGTGCTTTTGCAATTCCTAAAAGTAGATTTGTATTCATTCTACATTAGGTTTTAGCAATTTGGACTCTGAAGTAATTCCAGAAAGTATTTCAATTTTATCATCAGATTTCACTCCTGTTGTAACTACAACAATACCAGTTTTAGTGTTTACTTTATTCTTATCAAAAAGATACTCCGTAGGGATTGTTAATGCATTCTCTTTTACTGAAATAATGATATTCCCTTCTCCAGAAAGTCCTGGATATAATGTTTTCGGCGGGTTTTCAAACTTCGCCTCTACTTTAAATGTTTGGTTGCGTTCATCTTTATTAGGATATATTTTAGAGACTACTGCTAAAAATATCTGATTGGGATATGCATCTAAAGTAACCACCACTTTTTGTTGATTTGAAATTGAAACAATATCCACCTCATCCACTAATAACTCTAAAATAAAATTATCTTCACTACCAAGCATAGCAAGAGGTAATTGTGGGTTGACAATTTCACCTGGATTTTTATAAAGCGCATAAACTTTACCATTCATTTTACTAGTAACGGTATAATCTCCAGTAGTAATTACTGAATTTTGGTATGTGTTTGAAGCTTGGTTTAATTGAGTTTCTAACTCGTTTTTAGTACGTTGATATTTATTTTTTATACTTGCTACTGTATTTTTGCTTAATTGATATTCTAATTGCTTAGCATCAAATTGGGCTTTCGAACCAATGCTCTTTTCCCATAAATTTTTCTGTCTAAAAAAGTTAATACTGTCGTTGATTAGTTTTAATTCAGCTGCTTTTATTTCGTCCCTAATCGATAATAATAATGCTGTATTTCCTGAGTAATTTTTTTGCGCAAGATTATATGCTAGCCTAGCATTCTCTGTATTAAGCTTCGTATTACTATTTATTATTTGAAATAGTGGCGTACCATTTTTCACTATCGTTCCTTCTGTTACTAAGTTACTTTCTAAAATACCGTTTACACTAGCAAATGCTTCATATAAACTATCAGGCTGTACTGTTACAGACACGTAGACCGATTGGCTTATAGTCTCCAATGAAGGCGTAATTGCCGTCTCTCCTTTTTTACAAGACACTAATATGACGAATAGGAAAATACTACAAAGTAACTTTTGCATTTCAGTAATTTTAATCAAAAATGAGGGAATAAAACTACAATTGGAATGACCAATATCATATTATTAAAATTATGCTTTTATCGAAACTGTAGTAAATAAGCATTTTATCAATTCAGTTGTTAGACAATGATTTAACCGCAAATACCTTCAGCATTAAAACTCAGTTTTAGGTATGATAAATATCATATTATTAAACACTTACAGAAACTACTTTAGCTTTATAAAATTGTAGCGCTATGAAACATTATATATTAATTTTTGCACTAATGTTTGTCACATACAGTTATGCACAAATAGATAGTGCACCTAAAATAACACCGTTAGAAAATTCACTAAGTATTGATAAAACAATGGTATTATGTTTATCTCCAGTAGATGAATTTAGGACTTCTTTTGAAAACCAAATGAAACAACAATTACAGTTTCATGGGATACATACAGAGACAAGCGTTAAGGAACTTCCTGTGCTTTTAAAAAAAGAGGAAGAGACGAAAAAACAATTATTAGAACTTATGGAATCGCTGCCTGTCAAAGGTTTTAATAAATTATTGATATCAGGTATTAGTGATGTAGAAAACACTAGAATTGATGGTGACGGGTATTTTGGAGATTTTAAATTGTATCATTTCACTTCGTACTTATACAAAGTTGAAGGTGATAGCACTACTTTAGAATGGTCAACTTGTTTATACATTTATGATTATCAACTTTCAAAATTATCAATACAAGACTTTGTAAACGCTATTATTAGTAGAATGATTACTGATGGAATACTTGAAGATACTGAAACGCAAAAATTAACATTATTTACACTTTGATAAAATTTTAAGTTATGACAATTTCAGAATTTGAAAGTTACATTTATTGAAAATTTCAGAATAAAAAAACACAAAACACTATATTTTATGGGCTCATTAGAATACATAACAAACTGGTTTTCTGCTCACCCAACTACTACAAGCATCATTAAATATATTGTTTGGGTACTTTTTGTAATTGGTGTTATTCAATTTTTACGTAGCTTTTTAAAACGCCGACTACCCGCAGCTAATTCGCGTTACAAGGCTCAAAAAGCAGTAGAAATTTTCGGTTACTTTTTCATTATTGTTTTAACCATATCATACTTTACGGGCAGTATTAAAGATTTTACACTTGCAATTGGGTTATTTTCTGCAGGTATTGCCATCACACTTCAAGAGCTGTTTTTAAGTTTAGCAGGATCCATTTATATATTTATTGTAAGAGTGTACGCTCCTGGAGATCGTATTGAAATTAATGGAATAAAAGGCGATGTCATTGACATTGATAGTATTTACACCACGATGATGGAAATAGGGCAATGGGTTACAAGTGATAATTACAGTGGTCGTATCGTAAAACTGAGCAATGCTTTCGTGTTTAAAGGTCCCGTTTATAACTACTCTAAAGATTTCCCTTTTATTTGGGATGAATTAGATGTAATGATTCGTTATAAATCTGATATGGAAATAACAAAGCAAATAATGATATCAGTGGCTTCGGAAATTTTAAGCGATTACACAGCAGCTTCTAAAGAAAAATGGGGTGAAATCGTTAACAAATTTTATATTGAAGATGCCGTTTTAGACCCTACACTTGCAATAAGCTTAACTGATAATTGGGTAAAATTCAACCTTCGTTACATTGTAGATTATAAGAAAAGACGAATGACTAAAAGCTTGCTTCACAATGCAATTCACGATAAAATAAATAAAACTGATGGGCTTGTAGAATTAGCATCAACAACTGTAGAAGTTATTAGAATTCCCAATATTAAAATCAATAATTAACTAAACAGCATTCTAAATTAATAGTGTGTTTAATGCGATTTCAATCATTGTAGAAAAACTTGTTTCTCTATCCTCTGCAGATGTAGCTTCTTTGGTAACTAGTGAATCTGATATTGTTAAAATGGCTAATGCTTTAACTTGGTGCTTTGCTGCAATTGTATATAAACCTGCGGCTTCCATTTCTACACATAGCACACCATAATCAGCCCATAATTTATAAGTATCGAAATCGTCTGCATAAAATTCATCGCTTGAAAGCACATTCCCAGCTTTTATAGGAATATTATTTTTTTGAGCATAGGTTGCTGCCTTCATAAATAAATCAAAATTAGCTGTTGGTGAATAATCTGCATTCACAAAGCGAGCATTATTTACTCCTGATGTTGAAGATGCAGCCATAGCTATTACTACATCACGTAGTTTTATATCTTTTTGATATGAGCCTGCACTACCTACTCTAATTAAGTTTTTTACACCATAATTATTTATCAATTCATGACAATAAATGAGTGTAGACGGAATTCCCATTCCAGTTCCTTGAACCGATATTGGAGTGCCTTTATAGGTCCCTGTATATCCTAACATTCCGCGAACATCATTATATAGTTTAGGATTTTCTAAAAAGTTTTCAGCAATCCATTTAGCTCTCATTGGGTCACCAGGTAGTAAAACATTTTCTGCAATCTCCCCTTTTTTAGCCTCTATGTGTGTACTCATTTTTCATGATTTTTAGGATCATAAACAATTGAAACACCATTAGATGTCCCAATTCTTGTTGCTCCAGCTACAATAAAAGCAATAGCTTGATTTGCTGTTTTAATACCTCCGGAAGCTTTAATACCCAATTGACCATCCACTTTGGTTCTAATCAATTCCACATCTTTTAACTGGGCTCCATTATCACCAAAACCTGTAGATGTTTTAACAAAATCTGCACCTGCAAGGCGCACAATTTCGCAAGCCATTAATATTTCGGCTTCATCGAGATAACAAGTTTCTATAATCACTTTCAATTGACGTCTACCTATGGCTGTTTTTATAGCACGTATTTCTTTACTTACATATTTAGTGTGCTCAGACTTGAAAAAGCCGATATTGATAACCATATCAATTTCATCTGCTCCATCTTTCACAGCTTGTTTAGCTTCAGCAACTTTAGATTTTGTTGAAGATGCACCAAGAGGAAAACCTATGGTAGCAATTACTTTTGAAGGAGAATCTTTTAATTCAGTTGAAGCTAAAAGTGCATAGCAACTATTTACACATACCCCATAGAAATCATATTGTTTTGCTTCATCACAAAGCTTAACAACATCCTTAACAGTCGTAGTAGGTTTTAATAGCGTATGCTCAATATATGTATGAAGGTTCGTCACTTTATTTCGTTTTAATTACCCTAACTATTTCGTCTTTCTGCAAAACTCCAGATTGCTGCCAAACTTTTTTCCCATTTTTGAACAATACCATTGTAGGTACTCCGCGTACTTGGTATAAAGCTGCTAAAGGTTGATTTTTATCTACATCAATTTTAACAATTTTAACTTCATCGCCAAGTTCTTCTTTCACTTGCTTTAGTATAGGAGCTAAAGCTTTACAAGGACCACACCAATCTGCAAAAAAATCTACTAAAACTGGCGTTTCAGAATCTATGATACTTTTAAAATTATTTTCATTTGTTATAAAACTAATGGATTTAACTTATATTTTTTAAGGACTGGCAGTAATTTTTCTAAAGGAATCTCTACGGAAAAAGTTCCCGTATACGAAGGGCAAATAACACAGTCATCAAAGTAATATTCCACTTTATAATCGTCAACCACAAAGTTGTCTTTGTACTCAAAAAAATCGTCGAATGAGATTTTCCAACAATCGTAATAGATCTCACCAGTATTAATTTTTTCGGAAATAACTTCGTTTAATATTTTTGTCATTTCTTCCTCACTACCTTGATTAAAGAAATCTTCATAATTCATAAACACAGATCGCTCTAAATCAAAATTCAAACAATCAAAGCTGTATGTTGGGTGCAATGTACCTGAGTAATAATTTTCTTTATAAAAAAGAACACTTACTAACGTTTCGTTTAAATTATACATTTTATAATCTACAAGTCTTTGTTCTCTAAAACGATTGATACTTAGGGTATCGCAAATAGTTTCTTTATCTTCTAAAATACTAGCCTCTACTCCTGCAATATCCATATACGTCTCTTCAAGATATTCATTGAAGTTGTGATACGACTCTTTTAAGTTTTCATTTAAATATGGGTATTTGTAATCTATTAAATATAAATCCTCATCCTTTTTAAACGTTTTTTGAGTTACTAAATCCTGCAATTCAAGTTTATCATCTTTTTTATCAATAAGCGTTTGCCTTTTAATAACTACTTGTTTCGTTTTATTCAATTCTGCTTCGCTTACATTATAAATGGTATCGTAAGGAAGTGTATACTCAAATGGCTCTAATACATCCCTTTGATTAGGTTGTTCAACAATTTCTTGTGACTCTTGTTTTTCGTTTTTACAAGAAATGAGCACTAATATTAAAAATGCGACGCTTAGATATTTCATATTCAACAAATTAAATTTTCTTTAAAAGATAATGGTTTTTTCTCAATTTGAATTCTTTAATATATTATAAAAATTGTCTTGAGTTTTTTTTTATTTTAGTTAAAATTGGCACTATTTACTAAGGTAAAATTAGCTCTGATAATAGTAACTTACTATGACATTTATCAGTCATAAGAAATATTAAATGTTATTTTTACTTTATGGAAATTTTCAAAAAGGGTAGTAACGTATTTAAAATTCTATCAGAAGCTGTTTCAGAAGGGATTATTATCGTTAACAGGTCACAAATAATTGTAGCTACTAATGCCGCCGCAAACGAACTTTTTGGGTATGATGATCAAGAGCTAATTGGACAGCATTTAGATGTGCTTATTCCTAAAAGATTTCACCACAATCATCACAAGCACGTAGATGGGTTTATGACTAAGAGTCATAAACGACAAATGGGAAACAACCGTGACCTATATGGCGCCCGTAAAGATGGCTCACAATTTCCAGTTGAAGCGGGTTTAAATCCATTTAATGTGTATGACAATGACTATGTAATGGCGCTAATAATTGACATTACAGTACGCAAAAAAGCAGAACAAGAATTAAAACATTGGGCAAATATTTTTAATGAATCGCTCAATGAAATTTATATTTTCGATGTAAAAACAATGCGTTTTATAGATGTAAACAAAGGAGCTTTAAAAAATATAGGCTATAGCATTTCAGAATTAAGAGAAATGACTCCTGTAGACATTAAGCCTTACTACGAAAAAGAAGCGTTTTACAAAACGATTGAACCACTTATAAATGGGACAAGCGATAAACTAAAATTTAATACAACACATCAACGTAAAGACGGTACAATGTATCCTGTTGAAGTGCATTTACAAAAAAGCTCAACGGGTAATAATGAAACTCTAGTTGCAATAATATTAGATATTACAGAGCAAGAAGCCTACACTCAAAAACTTGAACTAAAAGTAACACAAAGAACTAGGCAACTTGAAGAAGCCCTTACAAAAGAGAAAGAATTAGGTGACTTAAAAACCAAGTTTTTATCCTTAGTTTCTCACGAGTTTAAAACTCCCCTTAGCGGTATTTTAACCTCAGCAACTTTAGCTGGTAAATACCCAAGAGAGGATCAACAAGAAAAACGCGAAAAGCACTTAAAAACTATTCAAGGAAAGGTTAAATACCTCAATAATATAATAAACGATTTTCTATCTATTGAACGCCTAGAAAGCGGTAAAGTAAATTATAAATTTTCTCACTTCCCATTAAGCAAAGTGATAAACGAAGTTATTTACGATGCAAACATGCTTTTAAAAGACGGTCAAATTATTGACTATCCAGAGAATATCGATGCAATATTTATCGATTTTGACGAAAAAATTTTGGAACTCATTTTGACCAATCTCATCAATAACGCAATTAAATATTCTTCTGAAATGTCAA
Organism: Patiriisocius marinus; assembly: GCF_008974325.1. Taxonomy (GTDB): domain Bacteria; phylum Bacteroidota; class Bacteroidia; order Flavobacteriales; family Flavobacteriaceae; genus Patiriisocius; species Patiriisocius marinus. The sequence goes on from NZ_BKCG01000005.1 coordinate 165,561, forward strand.
CCATTCATCTTTCGGCTTCCGAAAAAGATGGCAAGCTAATTCTTAAAGTAAGCGATGAAGGAATTGGGATTCCCGAAGAAGAACAGAAACATATTTTCAATAGGTATTTTAGAGCCGAAAACGCACTATTAAATCAAGGAACTGGAATTGGGCTCAATATTGTCAAAACGCATTTGGAAAACCTAGGAGGAACTATTACTTTTAAAAGCATTCAAGATAAAGGGAGCACATTCACAGTAACTTTGCCCGTATCAAATATTTAATTACAACTATGAAAACAATATTATTAATAGAAGATGACACTGCTTTACGTGAAAACACAGCCGAGCTTTTAGAGCTATCTGACTATACGGTTCACACGGCTCCTAACGGAAAAATTGGGATTGAAATGGCTAAAAAAGTGTTGCCAGATATTATTGTTTGCGACATTATGATGCCAGAAGTTGATGGGTATGGGGTTCTGAAAGCTGTTTCTACAGAAGCAACAACATCGCACATTCCTTTTATATTTCTCTCAGCTAAAACGGAACATAAAGAAATCCGAAAAGGTATGGATCAAGGTGCTGATGATTATCTCACAAAACCTTTTGAAGAAGAAGAACTTTTAAGTGCAGTAGAGAGTAGACTTGCTAAAGCCGAAATTTTAGCAAAAATATCAAACACTAACTCAACTAACATCGTTGAAGATGATATTAGAAATTTAAACGAATTAAAAAATTTATTTGATGATACAGGTCAAGTAAAAGAATTTAAAAAAGGTGAGTTACTTTACAAAGAAGGTACATACTCACGAAGCATCTATTTAATCCTGAGTGGTATTGTAAAAAGCCATAAAATGGAGGACAGCGGTAAGGAGTTAATTACGGCATTACATAAACCAGATGATTTTTTAGGATTTACTTCTTTTGCAGAAGACGTTCCTTATCAAGAAACAACTACAGCTGTTGAAGACGTTACAGTCGCTGGAATTTTTAAAGACGATTTAAAATCCATTTTAAGTAAAAATCAAAATGTTTCAATTGAGTTGATCAATCTTCTTTCTATGAATATTTCAGAAACTAAAGATCAATTATTGCAAATGGCTTATAGTTCTGTAAGAAAAAAAACAGCGCAAACAATCCTTCAATTCACACGCATTTTAGATAAAAAACCAGAAGAAGCTATTAAAATTTCTCGAAACGATTTAGCCAGTGTTGCAGGTATAGCAACCGAAAGTTTGATACGTACACTTTCCGAATTTAAGAAAAAAGGACTTATTGAAATTGAAGGCCGAAATATTAAAATTTTGAAATTACAACTACTAGAAGAAGTGGAATAATTGGGAAACTGATTTTTATCATATCACACTCTTTTTTACATCGATACTTTTGTTTTAACAAACAGTATCATGCAGCATATTTTAATACCTACAGATTTTTCACAAAACGCATGGAATGCAACAAGCTATGCATTGAAGTTTTTTAAAGGACAAAAAGTCTCCTTCCATTTTCTGCACATTGATATTTCTATACAGGTAAATGATAGCTTAGATTTACATAGTGCTGGTCCTACTTTCAAAAAAGAAATTTCAAAAGAATTAAAGCTTAAAATGAAAGATTGGATACAGCAGGTTTATACTTGTTGTCCCAATACAAAACATACTTTTAAAGAATCTATAATACAATCTACATTTATAGAAGGAGTTAGATCTTACATTAAAAATCATACTATTGAGTTTGTAATTATGGGAACTAAAGGTGCTTCTGGAATTAAAGAAATGACTATTGGCAGCAAAACAGGTTCAGTTATTACTCGCGTTAGAACTCCTATTCTTGTTATTCCGGAAGAAGCAACATTTAAAAAACCATTAAATATTGGCTTCCCAACCGATTTTAATTTAAAGTACAACCAAAAAGTAATAAATACTTTAATTACAGTCGCTGAAGAGCACAAATCTGCTATTAGAGTTTTACGTGTTGCACAAACTGAAAAGCCACTAGACAATACTCAAATTAATAATAAAGGATTATTAAATGAGCTTTTAAACACTCAACATAGCTTTCACGAGATTGAAAACCCAAACTTAGAACACGGCATACAATCTTTTGTCACAACATTGAAAATCGATTTTATTGCCATGGTGGCTAAAAATCTTAATTTCTATCAACGTATTTTATTTAAACCTCAAGTTGAAAAAATTAGCTACCATATTAATATTCCTTTTCTAATTCTTCACGAATAGTAGGCTATATTTCATAGAAAATTAGGTAAAGAGTGACAAATGTCATTTTATCACCAGTTGTTTACATCTAACTTTGAGTTAGTTAAAAACTGCACTATGAGAAAAATATTAATTCCAACAGACTTTTCTGAAACTTCAATGAATGCCATTGAATATGCCTTAGAGCTATTTAAATATGATAAATGCGAATTTATCATAATGAATGCTTTTGCAGATGAAGTATACAATAACACCATGGAAATGGATCGTGAATTCTTTGAAGAGTTCAAAGAAAAGTATCGTACTAGTGTAGAAAACCAACTTCAAAAAGAGGTTGCTATAATGCTCAAAAGAACTTCTAACCCAAGACACGCTTATAATTTTGAAGCACGTTTTGGGAGTATTGTTGATGAAGCTAATCAAATTGTAGAGCGGGATAATATTGATATTGTAGTAATGGGAACCAAAGGTAAAACCCAAGACAAGGATATCACTTTTGGCAGCATTACGCTTCAAGTTATAAAGTATGTAAAATGCCCTGTTTTAGCAGTGCCAGTAGGATTTCACGGTGCACCACCAAAAAACATTCTATTTCCTACAGATTATATGGTTCCTTTTAATAGAAGAGCGCTAAAATTATTAAGTACAATGGCTAAATCGTTTGTCGCAAATATTAATATGCTATTCATTTCAGAATTTAAACAACGATCTCATAGACAAGAAGATAATCGTGCATTTTTAGATAGTTGTTTTAATGATAATAAAGTAGAATTTACCCAAACACCCGGGAAAGATATTACTGAAGGCATTAATAAAGTCCTTAATGAAAAGGAATTTGATATGCTGGTAATGGTAAATCAACGTCACTCCTATCTTGAAAATATTTTATACCATTCAACTATTGAAAAAATAGGACTAGAAATAAAAATACCATTTTTAGTAATGAATAACCTACACCGTTAACCTAAATTGATGTAAAAATGAAACGTATTTTATTACCTACAGATTTTTCGATAGACTCATATAATGCCATTGAGTATGCTATGCAATTGCTTAAGCATGATGTGTGCGAGTTTTACGTTTTACACACATATTCAGTGCCAATTGTAAGTGCTGGAAGTATGCTTGATAGTTACTCCGCTTTAGTTATGCAGGATATTGCAAAGAAAACTGCTGATGAAAAATTAGAAGCATTAGAAAATCGAGTTGTTGAAAAATTCGATAATGATAATCACACTATTACCACAGTAGCATCCTTAAATATGCTAGTTGACGAAATGTTAAATATGGTAAAAGAGCACAATATTGACTATGTAGTAATGGGTACTAAAGGAGCTAGTGGAGCGAAAGAAATTTTTATAGGTACCAATACTATGTATGCAATAAAAAAATTGAAATGCCCATTATTGGCAGTGCCTTCAGAATTTAAATACGAACCACTTACAGAGATCCTTTTTCCAACCGACTATAAATTAGATAGTAAAAATCAATATCTCTCTATGCTTCGCGAGTTATGCGACAGTAATAATTCAAGAATACATTTTTTAAATGCCTATTATGGAACGCCGCTAACGGAAGAACAAAAAGAAACACAAGGTTTTTTAGATGCCTTTTTCATTGATAACGCACACATATTTGAGCTTACCGAGGAAACTGATATTGTAAGTGCCGTAGAAAAATTTCAAGCCAAAAAGAAAATAAATTTTGTAGTGATGATTCATAACAAACATACATTTTTTGAAAACTTATTATTTAAACCAGTTATCAATCAAATAGTATATCATACAAATGTTCCCTTTTTAGTAATTCCTTCAGCAGAAAAACAAACCCAATAATAACCAACTATGAAAACAATAATTATACCTACAGATTTTTCTAAAAATGCCTACAGCGCATTCTTTTATGCAACACAGTTATTTGCTGCTGAAAAGTGCAAATTCATAATAATTCATTCATTTGAAAGTCAAGTAACAAACCTTACAAGTAGAATTGACATAGGCAAAACTGAAGCTATTGTAACTGAATTATACGACACTACCGAAACTAAATGTGAAGAAATTAAGCATAAAATTATTTTAGATTGTGATAATAAAAATCACTCGTATGATACTATTGCTACATCTCTAACACTATCAAGTGCAATTAACAAATTAATTGTAAAAGAGTCTGGAGATTATGTAGTTATGGGAAGCAAAGGTAGTACCGCTGCCCGCGATATTTTAATGGGAAGTAATACACTTTCAATGATTCAAAAAATCAAAAACGCTCCACTATTAATAATACCACAAGAGTTAGACTTTACACCAGTCAAACATATTGCCTTTGCAACAGGTTTTAAGAGAGCATACTCTAAAAAAGAACTACAACCACTTGTTGCAATTTCATCATTAAACAATGCCGATATTAAAGTGGTGCACGTTAATGAGAGAGAAAATATGAGCGAGGCACAACAAACTAATTTTAAACAATTATTTAAACTCTTAAAATCTGAAAAACCAGAAAACACATTACTCCTTGATGAAGGTGAAACATTTGATGCTATAAGTTATTACTTAAGCACTGAAGATATAGATATGGTTTCAATGATTCTTTATAAACACAATGCAATTGTTAGGCTTTTCAGAGAAGCTACTATCAAAAACATAGCACGTTATGCTGAAATACCATTTTTAATTCTACCTAAAGTTGACTAAAATAGACTGATAAAAGTCATAGTTACTTTTCTAGTTACGTATTATTTTTAAACCAATCAACAGCAATACAAATTACAATGAAAAAGAAAATTCTCATACCTACAGATTTCTCTAAAAATTCTTGGAACTCTCTTAGATATTCAAGCGAATTATACAAAAACGAAGAAGTAGAATTCTACTTGGTTCACGCATTTATGGTTCGTAATTTTTCATTAGATAGTTTTATGGTTGCAGAACCTGGTGAAAAATACTTTGAAGAAGCAAAAGCTTTTGCTGAAAATGAACTTGAAAAATTATTAGATCGATTACAAATTTTAAACATCCCTAATAATCACAAGTACTTTACTAAAGCAGTCTACAACTCTCCTATATTAGCTGTTATAAACTATGTAGAGACAAAAGATATCGATCTTGTAATAGTAAGCAACAAAGGAGAAACAAATGCTATTGATGAAGTTTTAGGAGGTAACACAATTGATTTTATGGAAAAGGTTCGTAATTGTCCTGTGTTAGTTATTCCAGCCGAAACATCATTTAAAGAACCTAACGAGATTGTTTTTCCTACTAGTTACAAAACACATTACAAGCGAAGAGAATTAATGCATCTTAATGAAATTGCCAGAATTACAAATGCACCTATTAGAATACTTCATGTAAATAATGAGGAAAAACTAAGTGCAGAACAAGAAGAAAAAAAATTACTTTTAGAAGAGTGTTTTGAAGGCTTAACCTTCACATCTCATTATCTAGAAAATGCAGATGTAAAAACAGGATTAAACATTTTTACACAAAGTAGAAATAGTGAAATGATAGCATTCATTAATAAAAAACATACTTTTTTCGACGCAATATTTTCAAAACCAATGGTTATTGACTTAGGGCAAAATGCTAAAGTTCCTGTGTTAGCACTTCACGATTTTAGAAACTAAAATTATACAAATGAGCTAAATTTCATCTAACAGCATATCAAAATCTACTTTTTAACCTTTTAGAATTAAGAATGAAAACAGAAAACTTTCAAGTAATTAAATCATCAGGAGAAAAAGTAGATTTCTCACTTACAAAACTTCGTAGTAGCTTGTATCGTAGTGGTGCAGATGAGCTTACCGTTGACAATATTATTAACGTGGTACGCGATGAGTTATACCAAGGTATTTCTACTAAAGAAATTTATAATAGAGCCTTCGCATTATTAAAAAATAGCAAACCCATTTTTGCTTCTAAATACAAATTAAAGAAAGCAATTTATGAGCTTGGCCCAACAGGTTTTCCTTTCGAAAACTTTATTGGTGCATTAATGGAATATTCAGGTTATAAGGTAGAAGTTGGTAAAATACTACAAGGTAAATGTGTAAACCACGAGGTAGATGTAATTGCTATAAAATTAAAACAGCATATTGTAGCAGAGTGTAAATTTCACAGCGAAAAAACAACAACTTGTAATGTAAAAGTACCACTATATATAAACTCACGCTACCAAGATATTATCGCTCAATATAAAGATACACCTTTATGCCCCAATGAAGGTTGGGTAGTTACCAATACACGTTTTACAGCCGATGCTATTGCGTATGGAAAATGTTCAGGTTTGTATTTATTAAGTTGGGATTTCCCAAAAGATAATGGTTTGAAAGACCGCATTGATAGACTAGGGCTCTATCCTATTACGGTTTCAACATTACTAACTAATCGTGAAAAACAATTTCTATTAAGTAGAGAAATTGTGCTATGTCGACAACTAGCTAACGATGTTTTTTACTTAGATCATTTAGGTATTTCTGAAACGCGCAAAACTAAAATACTTGACGAAGTTTCAATGCTTTGTAATATCCAATAATATGAACTCAATCAAAATCCATTTTTTAGGAGCTTCCGGAACTGTTACTGGTTCAAAATATCTTTTAGAAACACCACAGCAAAATATACTTGTTGACTGCGGAATGTTTCAAGGTTTGAAAGAACTAAGGGAATTAAATTGGAAGGATATTGAATTTGATGTTTCAGCTATCGATGTTGTATTACTTACTCACGCTCATTTAGACCATACAGGTTATTTACCAAGATTGATGAAACAAGGTTTTAATGGAAAAATAATAGGAACTACTCCTACTCTCGAAATTGCTAAAATCATTTTGCTAGATAGCGCAAAAATAAACGAAGAAGATGCAAAGAGAGCAAATGAAGAAAACTACACAAAACATCATCCTGCACTTCCTTTTTACACAATGCTCGATGCTGAGCGAACCATAAAAAAGTTTGAAACAGCCCAAAAAGATCAATGGTATCCTATTTCCGAAGACATAAAATTTCAATTTAAATATAATGGACATATTATAGGCGCAACTTTTATTGAGCTTGAAATTTCAGGTAAAATGTTTGTCTTTTCTGGAGATATAGGAAGAGAAGAAGATGTATTATTATTTCCGCCAGAAAAACCTCAAAAGGCAGATTATCTATTTGTAGAAAGCACCTACGGAAATAAGCTACACCCAAAAGAAAGTGTTTCCGAAAAACTAATTGAACTTATTAATAAAACGGTACATAACCGCGGTGCACTAATTATTCCCTCGTTTGCAGTTGAAAGACTTCAAACATTAATGTTTCTATTATGGAAACTATACGATAAAGGGAAAATCCCTAATATCCCCATATTTATTGACAGTCCAATGGGAAATAATGTACTTGGGGTTTTTGAACGATTTGCTGATTGGCATAAAATTCCACCAACCGAATTTAGCGCCATGAAACGCCGTATGAATATAATCACTTCGTATAAAGAAACCTGGGAGACTATTGACGACCCAAGACCAAAAATTGTTATTGCTGGTAGCGGAATGATTACTGGCGGACGCGTGCTCACCTATTTAAAACAACTTATTGATGAAGCATCTACAACGGTACTAATGGTAGGATATCAAGCTGAAGGAACAAGAGGGCGCCAACTACTTGAAGGAACTCATGAACTTAAATTTTTTGGCAGATATTATCCAGTTAAAGCTGCAGTGGAACATATTGATAGTCTTTCAGCTCACGCTGATCAAGCTGGAATTATTAACTGGCTTAGCGAGGTTAAAAATATTCCTCAAAACACATTTTTAATTCACGGTGAAGGCAACGCTTTAGATACCCTTAGAGTCAAAATTAAAGACACCTACAACTGGGAGGTTACCATCCCTAAACTAAATCAAGTGGTTGAGATAGCCTTCTAATTTAATCAACTTAATCTTGCCATTATAGTGAAATTAATGGGACCTAATTCAACTTAAATTTTGGTGACATTATTAATTTATCAATATTAGTTAACTGTAATACAGTTACTTAAACTGTAAAACTGACAAATATCATTTATAAAGTACTCATAGTGAGTTACATTTATAATAGTAATAACAACAACCATTAATATGAAGTTTATAAAAACTATTAATGGTATAATAAAATTCAACGACACATTAAAAAAAAATGAAGAAATTGATTTAGAATGATACAATTACAAACACAACATGCTACATATTTAGCTAGTGTGAGCTAATGGGAAGTACTAAAGTAATTTATTCATTATTAACCAAAGGCGGAGAACGTCTGTGAGGAGATGTTCTCCACCTTTTAAAAAACAAACGCTATGGCTACTAATACACACTTCAAATTTATTGAATGGCGAGATACTGCTGGTTTATATAAAGACACTGCCAATACTATTTTAGATCTCAAATTTTTAAAAGACGAACTCCGCTTTTTAGAAGATTTAGTAAGCGAACATACTTTAGAACTTATCTACGGAAAAAATTCTGAAGAAAGTAAAGCTATCATTAAGGAATTAACAGCGCATTCTAAACGATTAGATGTACTAATGACAAAGTTAAATGCGCATAGCAAAGAACTTAAGGTTTTTGTAGATGAAGATGATAATCAAGGAGAATTACAATTTTATAAGAATGAGCACTATACATTACTTTTAGAAGAAATGGATTTTCATGCTGACTTAAAAAAAACCAAACGCCAGATTTTTAAAATGCTTTCTGAAATAATGAAAAAAAGTAAGCAAAAGCAATTGCCAAATAAATAAAATTCAAATAATTGCACCGTAAAAAAATTGAAATACTACAAATTTAGAATTATGAAAAAATCACTACTATTAATAACTACAATTATTATTTCAGCTTTGCTATTTGGGTGCAGCAGCACTAAAATTACGCAGCAATACAAAAATCCTGATACTGGTTATTTTCAAGCAAATAAAGTTTTGGTAATAGGTATTTCATCAGACAACGAACTTAGACGGGCATTTGAGAGTAAAATGGTTTCATCACTTGAAAAGAAAGATGTTATCGCTGTTAAAAGTATTGACTTTTTTGAAAAATCTTTTTCAGATAATAAGCAATCAATTAGACAATTGAACCAAATTGAGAACAAATTACTTGAATCTGGATTTGATGCAATTCTGTTTTCTAAAATTACTGGAAAAGAAAGTCGAGTTACATTAGTTGATGCTTATCAAAATTTCTCAAAACAGAATCAAACCTTTGAAGATTATTATTTCAGAAATCAAAACGAATATTTTAAAGAACAAGAGGAACGTTACCAAATTTACACCACAGAAACTTCTCTATTCTGTATATGTCCAGGTAAAGAACGAGAATTATTATGGCGTGGAGAAATTGAATTAGTTGATGCTGCTAAAACGAACCAAAATATTAACTCCTACATTAACGTACTATTTAAAGCCCTTAAAGAAAATAACCTTTTACTATTAAACGAATGAAAGTATTAATATATAGCGCCAAACCTTTTGAAATTGAATTACTGCAAAAGGAAAATAACGGAAAGCATCAACTTAGTTTTACACCAGAGCGATTAACTTCTGAAACTGCATTAATGGCAATAAATTATGATGCTGTTTCTATATTTTCAGCAGATGACGCTTCTTCCCTAATTTTAGAAAAACTCAATGACTTCGATGTTAAATACATTACCTTAAGATCTGCTGGTCACGACAATATCAATGTCAAGATTGCAAACAAACTAGGAATTAGTGTTGCAAACACACCAGACTACTCCCCTAACGCAATAGCCGAACACGCCATTGCTCTTTTTCTAGCTTTCAATAGAAAATTGAATTTGGCACAACAACAAACACGTCAATATAATTTTCTACTAGATAACTTAATTGGTTTCGATTTAAACAAGAAAACCGTTGGAGTTTTAGGAACAGGAAAAATAGGCAGCGTATTAGTTAAAATTCTACACGGTTTTGGATCTAATGTATTAGCTAACGACACTAGTAGCAATAAGACTCTTATCGATTTATACGATGTTGAATACGTTTCTAAAAATGCTATTGCAAAAGAAGCAGAAGTACTATTTGTATGTCTTCCATTAACAACAGCGACACATCACTTTTTTGATAAAAGTTACTTTGATCAAATGGTAAATAAGCCAATTATTGTAAATGTAGCTAGAGGAGCAGTTGTAGATACAGATGCAGTATTAAACGCATTAAACACTAATGTTATTAGTGGTTACGCAACAGATGTTTATGAACACGAACACGGAGTATTTTTCTATGACCGTTCAAATGATAAGCCTGAAGATGAAAAATTAGAGAAACTTTTAAACCATCCTTCGGTATTATTAACCCCTCATCAAGCTTTCGCTACAAACGAAGCGTTACAAAATATAGCTTCAGCAACTTTTGAAAACCTCAACGATTGGGAGAGTGGAAAACATGCATTCAATGAGCTTTCTTAAAATGTAGCTGATCACCAACTAATTAATTGTTTTTAAATAGTATAACTTTAAAAACAATTAATTAGCGATGTAAAAATAACAATGGTATCAATGTTCTGTAAACTAGCTTTGAAGTATTTGAACCAAACAATAAACGATCAAGAAAAGTTTCTTTTTCAATAAATACTGCGTGAAGATCTACTTTTAAAAGTTGTGTAGCAGTATTTACAGCAACTAACCCAGGGATTGTATTTAAGCAATAATATGTGTACTCTCTATTTGGGAAAAGTTCTTTCAAACACTGATTATCTTCCTTTTTAGACATAATTATAGCATCGTCATCGAGTTCTAAAACATTTAGTTCTGGCTGATGCATATCTAGCATTTCATTAAAAGCTTTGATTCCTTCCACTGAAAAATCTTCACAATTTTGTGTTGAAAATAATACACTCTTAATGTTTGTAAAAGTATAATGCTCAGGCACAGTTAAGGTAGGACATTTAGAGTTTCTAATTACTTTTAAGGTATTACTACCAAAAAGTGTTTCTTCAGCTCCAGTCGCTCCATTTGTCCCCATAACAATTAAATCGATAGCGTGAAACTGTACAGCTTCGTTAACTGCCGAAACAATATCATCATAATCAAACAATCCGTGGAAAGCATAAGATTCTGACTCATAGTCTTTTTTTAGCTTTAATACTAAATCATTAATAGCTCTTTTATTATCTGTAGCTATACTATCAAATACACTATCAGATTTAGAACCAGAGACAAGATCGTCACTTATATAACTAGACATTTTCTGGACATTGAGTATGTAGAAGTCACATTCCCAATTTTTAAAAAAATGCAATGCGTAGTCAATCGCATTCATTGAATTTGCTGAAAAGTCTGTAGGTAAAAGTATTTTTCTCATCTTTCTGAAATTTTATACAACGAAAATAACGCTACTATAAAATTAAAAAAATGATAGTTATCATATTGATAAATAGCAATTAACCTGCTCAAATATTTAAAAAAACTAAAATTTCAGAAACTTTCTTTTATGAATTTAAACAAGTAGTTTAGGAAAGTATTAAACATAAAAAAACCCTGACGAATCAGGGTTTTTATTTGATTTTATAGTCTTTTCTAGACTAAAATGGTGACCTCGAAGGGACAGAGTTCAAACTTTTTGACAGATGATATTAATCTAATTATCTCACAATCAATTAGTATGAAAGTAAGTCTTAAAATCTAATTTCCTTTCGTTTCTAAACTTTTAGCCAACCACTCATAATATTCATCCACACCTGAATACTGTTTCGCTTCGTTTAAAATTTCTAAGTCAGAGGTCATTGTTACATAAAATGGTTGCGATGCAGTTTGAAAATTTAGGTATTGAAACGTTGACCATTTGTCTCCAATGGTTTCTATATCTTTTAAATGATTTTCATTGAGCTTCATTCTAAATTGAGCTTCTTTTGGCAATTCTTTCCTATCATCTATGTACAAGGATATAAGTACGTATTCATCTTTTAAAATCTGATATACTTTTGGATCACTCCACACATTTTCTTCCATCTTTCGACAGTTTACACAAGCCCAACCAGTAAAGTCTAATAATATGGGTTTGTTGTTTGCTTTCGCGAAAGCGATACCTTCATCAAAATCTTTAAAGCAGTCTAATCCTAACGGACAATCTGATTCTTGCTCGTAAAGGCTGTAAAAGGTCGGTGGTGGAAAGCCTGCTAATAATTTAAGATGTGAATTTTTAGTAAGTCCTGTACCAAGATAAATAACAAAGGCTACCACTAAAACTGCAAACGAAACTTTTGGGAAACTAAACTTCTTTTTACCATCGTGAGGGAATCTTATGACTCCAAAAAAGTATAAAGCCATTAGCAAGAATATAAGCATCCAGATACCAATAAAAACCTCTCGTTTTAATAATCCCCAATGCGCCACTAAATCTGCGTTTGATAAAAATTTAAATGCTAATGCAAGCTCTACGAAACCTAATAACACCTTTACAGTTGTTAGCCATCCACCTGACTTTGGCAGGGATTTTAAAAGATTAGGAAAGAGCGCAAATAAAGCAAAAGGCAGTGCAAGTGCTACTCCAAATCCTGTCATTCCTGCTGTTAATTGAAATGCGCCTCCATCACTTGTAAGTGATCCTGCTAACAAAGAACCTAATATAGGACCAGTACAAGAAAATGAAACTAGTGCCAATGTAACGGCCATAAAAAATATACCGATAAGCCCTCCAGTACTGGAAGCAGAATCCATTTTATTAGACCAAGAGTTGGGAAGTGTTAATTCATAATAGCCAAAAAATGAAAAAGCAAAGAATATAAAAATCACAAAGAAGATAACATTCAACCAAATATTAGTTGAAATGGTATTTAAAATCTCTGGGTCTACAGAGTCTAAAAAGTGGAACGGAATACTAAGCGCTACGTAAATAATAACAATAAAGGCTCCATATAGAATTGCGTTTCTAATCCCTTTTGCTTTATTCCCTGACTGCTTTGTAAAGAATGAAACTGTAAGCGGTATCATCGGGAATACACAAGGTGTAAGTAACGCAACAAGACCTCCCAAGAAACCAAGAACAAAAATCTTCCACAAATTCCCGTCTGAGGTAAGCTCTTCTGAGTCTGACAATAAGCGTTCTTTATGTTTTAAATCGAGTAATAAGCTATTAGAAAGTGTTTTGCTTTTTTCATCTAAAACCACATTGTCAAGCGTTGCTTTACTACCATCCAGATTGATTACAAACTGCTCTTCCTTATTAATGCAAACTTCCTTACAAACCTGATACTCTAAATTTATAGTGAGCTGTTTTAAGTCTTGATTTAAAACTTTAATTCGCTGGGTAAACTCAACTTTTTTAAGAAAATAAGTTTCTTCTACTTCAAAAATATCATTGTATGCTTTTACAGTTTCACTCTCTTTTGCTGTGCCCAGTAGCTCATAGTTGCCTTCTGATTGCTCAAAGCTAAGAACAGATGGTAATGAGCCATCTTCACTTGTAAATTGAGAAAAAACGTGCCACTCCTCATCAATTGATCCTGTGAGTATTACATCGTACTCGGTGTCTGAAATTTTAGTAATATTAGATTCCCAGGTTACAGGATCTATAACGCCTTGTTGAGCCGTACTTATTCCGCTCAAAAAAAGGACTAAAGCTACAATTAAATTTTTCATATTAGTCTGTAAAAGTCTTGTCCTACTGTTATAGTAGAACAAGATTAGTTTGATAAGAGGTTTTGAATTAGTCCATCACAAATTTAAATCCAGCGGTAATGATGCTAGAGCTAAATGTTGTATCTCTATCGTACTGATAGAATTTAAGGTCTATACTTTTTAAGCCCAATTTCCAGATGTGCGCTTTCGCAAAAATGTCTGTGTAAGAAACTCCAAAGCCAAATTGATTTGCACTGTACTCAGATAAGTCATAATCTGAAGTGTAAAACTCATCTGTGGATAATGCTTCTTCATAAGGCCTAAAGTAATCTGCTGCGGTTTGGTTATAGAATCGGTACGAAGGATAAAGCGTAAACTTATCTGTTATCTTAATAGGCACTTCTATACTTGCGGTATGCGATGTAATTCCCCAATCATCATAATAATAGCGGTAAAAAGTACGTACTGTAAAGGTTTCATTGAGATACCAGTTTAAGCGACCACCTGCTGCCACTTTAAATCGAGAATCTGGTAAGCGTTCTATAGCATCTGCCAGTTGGAAATTCTCAATAAAAGAGTCTGCAACATCTCCAAAATATACTCGCTGGAATGGTGTTGACAATAAACCTTGCTGCTGAACAAAATCAAGTGCTAAAGACCCTTGAACATTCTTGTGAAGAATTTGAGAGAATCCAAAACCTAGAGAATATGAATTACGCCCTTCATCTGCAAACTCAGTAAAAATCGGTGCGTAATTTGTATTTCCAGTAATCGTGTTTTGAGTAAATAATCTGTTACTTAAACCATTTCCTCCTTCGCCAAAAGGCCTTAACTCTGTAGGGTAGATAGCATTCCAGGTATCTATATACACATTACCGTTCACACTTAGTTCGGTATTTTTCCCATTGAAGAGCTTAGTATAACTACCTCCTACACCTACAGAAAAATAATCATATTCTGAAGACACAGATAGTTTAGCTGACCAGATATCATTTCTGTCGTCTGAGCTGTGACTGTAACTTCCTGTTAGGTTTGCCCATAAATCGCTGCTTGACGCACCTGATGAAGCTTGAAAAGGATCTGCATGTCCACCACCGTCAAAAGGTCCAACATTACTTGAAGAAGCAGAGGTGTATGCAGAAACTCCTGCATCTATCGTTAATACATCGTCATCATTTAATGGAATGGAAACCACAAATGTACCTGTAACGTCTGTCAACTCTTCAGTACCAATACCGCCACTTACGGCAGCATTATCTCCATCTTGCGTGTAATAACTTGATAAGAAATCCACTTCTACAGATTCAAGTACTCTTTTTTTATAGACTTTAGTCGAGTCTTGTGCTGTTTGTGAGTACGCTTTCGCGAAAGCGAATACACACATTACTAAAATTAATTTTTTCAAATTGTTTTGTTGTATTAATTAGATTCCGCTATACAGCGGAATAACTTCAATTCACATTTTTAAGTGCCGATTGCTTCTTAAAAAAGGAATTCAGTTAATTACAGCCGCAGCCTCCTCCAGTTTTTCCTCCATTTGCACCTACCGCTGCTTCGCGATAGGAATGTGCTGTGGTTACATTACGATCACACTTCTTTTCAGACAACGCCATATCTGGATCATTGATATTTACTTTTTCGTATTCTTTTACGACTACACAACTACTTAAACAGGTAGCTATTACTGCCGCTATCATTAATCTCTTTATCATATTTTGTCTATTTTTATGTTGTCTGATTTGAAGATATTTCCTTTATCATCAATGATGATACATTCTATCTTTGGCATCTGATTTATTCTGCTCAATCCTACATCTTTACCCATAACAAATACAGACGTAGCGAGTGCGTCGGCAAGTTCTGCTTTGGGCGCAAAAACTGTTACACTTATAATTCCGCTAGATGGATATCCTGTTCTAGGATCAATAATGTGGGAATAGCGTGTTCCATTAAATTTTACAAACTTCTCGTAATTACCAGAGGTCACAACAGCACCATTTGTAATAGGCAATAGCGCAAATACCTTATCCTTATCCATTGGATTTGTGATGGCTACTTTCCATTCTTTACCACTAGGTTGTTTTCCCCAAGTATTCATATCTCCAGAGGCGTTTATAATGCCTGATGATACTCCTTTAGAGATTAACAAAGACTTAGCTTTGTCTGCCGCATATCCTTTTCCGATAGCTCCAAAGCCTATTTTCATTCCTTCTAACTTGAGAAAGACTGTACTATTTTCTTTATCTAAGATGATGTTCTTAAAGCCAACTTTAGCAACAGATTCTTTTATTTTTTCTTCGGAAGGCATCTCTGTCATACTACCATCAAATTTCCAAATGCGATCCATAGATGCATAGCTAATGTCAAAAGCGCCATCTGTCAATTTTGAAATACCTATTGCTCTTTCAATTAATTGAAACAATTCTGAATCTACTTTTACAGCTTTGATACCAGCATTTCTATTAATTTCTGATGTTTGAGAATTGGTATCCCAAGAAGAAATCAGTTTTTCTATTCTTGTAATTTCGGCTACAGCAGTATCGATATACTTATTTCCTATACTTTCATTTTCTGCAACTACGGTTATGTCAAAACGACTACCCATTAGTTTGAGTGTACGTTTGTATGGCTGTTGCGCTATACAGACAACTGAAAAGAACAATAATGATAAAGTGATTAGATTCTTCAAATTACTTGGTAAAAGTGTTTAGTTCCTCAATGTACGCTTCTGGCGTCGTCTTTTTATAACTCGTTTCTCCTAATACTTTTCCGTTAGCGTCAAGTATAACTACGAAAGGAAAAATCCCATTTTTGTTATAGGCCTCTGCCAATTTTGCATTTGCTGCAGTTTGAGATTCACTCAATGCGTTTTTCTTTTTTCTTGGGAAGTCTGCTTGAAGCATTACATAGTTTTTTGTTGCGTACTTTTTAAAAGCTTCTGTGCTCCAAATTTCACGATCTAATTTTATACAAGGCGCACACCAGTCTGATCCTTGAAAAACAAGAATTATAGGTTTATTTTCTTCGGTTGCTGTTTTCTTTGCTTTTGCAAAATCCGTATGCCATTCTTGAGCGGTTACTCCGCTAATAGTTAATAGTAGCACAAGTAATGTAAAAATGTTTTTTTTCATAATAATTTATAATCTGTAAAGGTATTTAGTTTAACGTTAAAAGCTATTTATTCTTACATTGACATTTATCAATTTTATTTATAATTACTTGCTTTTACAAGCCCTTCAAGGTCTTCAATAAAAATGATTCTACCCTTAGTAGAAATAAGCTTTTCTTCTTTAAAATCTTTCAACATTCGTACCAAGGACTCTTTAGCAGTACCCACCATACTCGCGAGATCATCTCTATTCATTTCAATTTCTTTAAGACTCTCTTTAACGCTGAATTTTCTTTGTAAAATCAATAGATTTATTGCCGTGCGTTCTCTAACCGTGTAACGTGCTAATATTTTAGTTGCATTTAGAAAAACTCCAAATTCGTGGCTTAAATTCTTTAGCAAACGTTGCGATAATAGGTGAGATGTACTTACTACGTTTAAAAAATCATTTTTAGGAATAAATGCTACTTCACAATCTAATAATGCAGTTGCAGAGTCTGGATACTCTTCTTCACTTAGAATAGCGTGATACCCAAGATATTCGTTTTCTCCACAGATATAAAATATATGATCTGTACCAAAATTGGTAGCAGTATATTTCTTTACTTTTCCTGATAGTACTCTATAAATACCTTTAGGCTCTGTACCTTCTTTAAATATCTGCGTGCCTGCCTTAAAGTTCAGTATTTCTTTATTAGCTGTGAGTCTCTCGCATTCAGCTGTTGTTAACCCAGATAATAAATCTTGATTATTAAAATTGTATTTTGAGTATGGAAAATTATTATTCATTAAAATAGTTTAAAATGTTTTCAACTTTATGAAGATTTTCCTGCTTGCCGATTTCTAAAGTTTGCTTTCCATAATCACTTCTAAAGTGATGCTCTTTTAAAAATTTGAGATTCAATAAATGCCATTCTTTATTTGTTGTTTTAATATCACAGAATAACTCCCATTCTCTACGAAGCAATAATTTTCTGTAAAAGAAATGCGAGCTACTTATATGAAAAATGTCTGCATCGCACAGAATTTCAGATAATCTATCTGTTGGACTTTGAGGCATTTTAGTGGCTTCAATGCAATTACAGATTCTGTTAATGCTATCGCTTTCCATTCCTAAGCTGGAAAGAAACTTTTTAGCAATTATGATACTTTCGGCTTCGTGGTCTTTGTATGTTTTAGAAAATCCTGTGTCGTGAAACCAAGCTGCAATAATTAACAAATCTGTTTCTACCAAATTGATATCCATTGCTGCACATAAGTACTTTACATTTTGAACAACTTCTTTTGTATGCTCAAGATTGTGAAATGGCAGCTCTTTGCATTTAGAACTTGTAAGTAAACCAGAACAAAATTTAGAAACATTTTCAATCGTCATCGTGGTCATTTTCTTTATTATGAGAATCTAACTGAATTACATTTGCATCACTTCTAATTTCGATATGAGTGATTTCGCCACCACTTGTTCCTACATATTTAGAAATACCTATTGAGGTAACGGAAAGCAGTAAAATCACAACAAAGCCATACTTTGAAAATGGCAACTTTTTATACTCCAAAAACAAAGTGGTTATCGAAACTCCTCCTAAAATTAACAGCATTGTCAAAAACAGCTCCGCGTGCTCTTCGTGTTTATGAATTAATGTCTCGCTAATTCCAGGTAAATTCTCAACGATTTCTTCAGCACCTTCACCTGTTAAAAAAGCTGCAATAGCTGTTAATGCAGAAAAAATAAAAATACCTAATGCTGTATTTTTGATTTGCGGTTTTTTCATAATTAAACCTGCTAACAACACTAAAAAACCAATCAATACGCCCACAATAGGCAAATGATTGACTACTAAATGAAAATGTGCGTCGTTCATAATTTATTTTTTTGTTTAAACCATATTTACATTGAACAAGTAACCGACCAATGCAGTTAGACCCATTGCAACTGTTCCCCAAAACGTGATACGAGCAATGGCTTTAACGATACTTGAACCGCCTGTTTTAGCAGCTAGTGCTCCCAGAATTATCAAGAAGAAAAGTGCAAAACCATAAAGAGAATATTCCATACTATTTAAAGGCAGAAAAAGTGTTACCAAAAAAGGAAGTAATCCACCTACGGTAAATGCCGCCCCAGATGCAAAAGCCGCTTGAATAGGTTTGGCTTGGCTAATTTCATTTATTCCCAATTCATCTCTAATGTGTGCACCCAAAGCATCGTGTTCTGTTAATTCTTTAGCTACGGTTAAAGCTGTTTCTTTTTTCAAACCTCTTTTTTCATAAATTTCTGCAAGGCGTTGTAATTCAATTTCGGGCATTTCGCTTAATTCTTGTTTTTCGCGTTCAATGTCTGCCTTTTCCACATCGGTTTGTGAACTCACGGAAACGTATTCTCCTGCTGCCATTGACAAAGCACCAGCAACAAGACCTGCTAATGTTGCCAAAATAATAGGCTCTCGTGTCGCACTTGCAGCTGCAACACCTATGGCGAGACTTGCTGTTGATAAAATACCGTCATTTGCGCCAAGTACCGCTGCTCTTAACCAATTACTTCTGTGGATGAAATGGCTATCTAAATAATTGTCTAATCCTTGTTCTTTATCTTCCATCTATTCTGTTATTAGATTAAATGTCCCTTTGGTCAAAAATTCTGTATCTGGTTTAAAATCATTGGCGTTAATTATTTGAATAAAGCCATTATTAGCAGCACCCACTTTGACTAACACCCTTTTAAAAGTTGTACCGTTTTCTTTAACCAAAACAAAGTAGTCATTATCAATATTCGCAACTGCTTCTACTGGTAACGCAGGATGTTCTGAAGTGGTAGTTAATATTTCTCCTTCTATATACATTCCAGGTGCAAATAGTTTTACATCACTTTCGTTTACCAAATCGCCGTGAATGGCGACGGTTCTGTCTTGGGCATTTATCGCTTTATTTACTAAATGCACTTTGCCTTGATACACTTTATTCATATCATTTTGTAGTCGTACATTAATAAATTGTCCTTCTTTTACCATTGGAAGGTCTTTTTCGAAAATCTTTAGTTCAATGTGTAAATCATCAGTATTAGTAACGGTTACAGCAACATCCGAAGGATTTAAGTACATTCCTTTAGTAGCATTAATGGTTGTTGCATAACCCGATAATGGCGATAGTACGCTAATGACTGAACGAATATTCTCTCCCGATAATGTATTCGGATTAATGTTCATTAAGCTCAACTTCTTTTTAAGGGATTGATATTGCGCCATGGTTACAGTATATTCCGATTCTGCTTTTAGAAAATTCTTTTTTGAGGTTACGTTATCTGCCATCAACTCCTTTTGGCGCTCATAATCTGATTTTAAGTAGCTCAAACGTCCTTTGGCTTCTAAGAAATCTTGTTGTACTTGCACGTATTCAGGATTTTCAATCGTGAATAAGGTCTGTCCTTTTTTAACAGGGTCGCCTGGTAACAGGCTGATGTTTTTTACATAGCCTGCAAAATAAGCACTTACATCTGCTTGGTTTTCTGGTGGCACAGCAAACATACCATTGGCTTTTACAATGGTGTTAAAAGGCTGCGTGGTTACTTTTCCAACTTCCATATTTCCTGCAGAAAACTGATTTTCTGTAATTGTAATGATGTCGGTATCTTCAGTTGTTTCAGTTTCGGCTGTATTTGCAGCTTCAGTTTTTTCATTTGAGTTACAAGAAGCTAAAGCCATTATTGCGACCAATAAAAGGCTTTTGAAAAAAATTGAATTTGATGAATTGTTGTGTGGATTTTTCATTTTTAATTGGTTAAATAGTTTAACTCTAAAACGGTATTGTTGTACTTGTTTAAGTTCTGTAAATAATTGATTTCAATGTTTTTTGAACTCTCTAAAAGCTGCACATATTGTAAAAAATCTATCTCGCCATTTTGAAACGCTTTTGAAGCTGTTGTTGTTAATTGCTTAGAAAGATCTCTTCCTGTACTTTGATAATAATCAACTGTTTCTTGAAACTTTTTTAAATCAGAAAGCAAGGCGTCGTATTTTGATTGTAATTGAATTTTATAGTTTTCAAATTCATTAGCAATAATCAATGTTTCTGTCTTAGCTGCATTGATTTTTGATTTATGTGCTCCAAACCATAATGGTACTGCAATACCTACTTGAAATCCATTATAATTTCTTGCAGCTACACCATTGTTTGTGCCTTGAAATACTGATAATTGTAAATCAGGTAAAATCTTTTGTCGCTCTAATGAAAGAGAAGATTTAGCTAAGTTTTCTGCTGAATTATAATACATTAGTCCAGGATGATCTGTTAGACTGAATTCTTTTAATTCCAGTCTTGGTAACACATCTTCTGAAACCGTAATTGTTGAATCGGTCTGTACCCATTGATTTAACATTGTGTAGGCTTTAGAAACGTCTTCGCGTGCTTGAGAAAGTGCGATAGCGATTTCTTTTTGCTTGGTTTCAGCCGTTAGTTTTTCTAATAAATTAGTTTCCCCTACATCGTATCTCTTTTTAGCAGCTCTTGCAAATTGACCATATAAGCTATCTAAATAGACATATTGCCTCACAAGATTATTGCTATAGACTACATTATAATAGGCTGAATTAACCTCTTTAGTCAATATTCTTTCATTTAGACGATACTGCTGCGTTATTAATGCTACTTTTTGTTTTTCTACTTTGCGCTGTGCGCCATATACTGTTAGGAATTGAAGTGATTGACTAATGCCTAACACCTTTAATGGCAAACCATTTTCGGCAATGTTATTTTGGTCATAGCTATAGTAAACTTGTGTTTTGTCCAAATTAAAAGCACTTCCTACCAACTGTTCTGATTGATTAATCTTTTTCGCGTAAGCTTGCAATCCATTATTATTTTCAATAGCCATTTTTACAGTCTGCTCAACATTTACTGGGTTTTGTTGTGCCTTACCAAAGAATGGTAAAAACAATAAAAGCATAATGCTTAGAGCCTTAAAATTCACTTTTGTTTTTATTTTAGGATGATGTCCTTTTCTGTCGAACATTGCATATAAAATAGGCAGTACAACTAAAGTTAAAACGGTTGCAGTTATTAATCCACCTACAACTACTGTTGCTAATGGTCTTTGTACTTCGGCGCCAGCGGAAGTTGATATTGCCATAGGTAAAAATCCTAAAGCTGCTGCTGCTGCAGTTAATAATACTGGACGCAATCTGTTTTTTGTTCCCATTAAAATTCGCTTATTAATATTGCTGACACCGTGTGCTTTTAGTTCTTTAAACTCTTCAATCAACACAATACCATTTAATACTGCAATACCGAAAAGTGCAATAAACCCAACGCCTGCCGAAATGCTGAAAGGAAGGTCTCTGATATACAGAAGCATAACGCCACCTATTGCAGATAATGGAATGGCGCTATAAATCATTAACGCCTCTTTTACAGAATCGAAAGCGAAGTATAACAGCACAAAAATTAATATTAGCGCAATGGGTACCGCTACTTTTAACCGTGCTGATGCAGTTCTTAAATTTTCAAATTGACCTCCATAGCTTATAGAATATCCAGTTGGAATCTTAACATCTCTTTCAATGATTACTTGCACATCTTTTACAACAGATTCTAAATCTCGGTTTCTAACATTGACACCTACTACGATACGACGCTTGGTGTTATCACGTGAAATTTTAGCTGGTCCTTTGGTGTAGCTTATGTTCGCAAATTCGCTAAGCGGTAATTTAGTACCATTAGTTAATGTAACCGATGCGGTTTCTAAGTTTTCAATATCTTTTCTGTGAGCAGCATCAAAACGCAATACTAAATCAAATTGTTTTTCGCCTTCAAAAACAGTTCCTGCAGGCATTCCTGCAAATCCCATTGTTACCACTTTATTTAAGTCTTCAATGTTTAATCCATATTTAGCTATTTTCTGGCGGTCATATTTTACAGACATTTGTGGTAAACCAGCTGTTTTCTCTACAGAAATATCAGCTGCTCCTTCCACATTTTGAATAGCCTTTTCTATTTCTAATGCTTTTCTATAAAGCACATCTAAATCTTCTCCAAAAACCTTGATAGCTAAATCTGCTCTTACTCCTGTAATCAATTCATTAAATCGCATTTCAATAGGTTGTGTAAATTCAAAATCTACACCAGCAATTTCATTGGATAATGCTTCTTTAAATTTATCTGCTAATTCGTCTTTAGACTCAGCAGAAGTCCATTCACCTTTAGGTTTCAATTTTATGATAACATCACTTTCTTCCATAGACATTGGATCTGTTGGCACTTCGGCAGCTCCAATTCTACTTACCACTTGTTCTACTTCAGGGAACTGTTTTAGTATTTTTTCTATTTTGGTAGTGGCTTCAATCGTTTTACTTAATGACATTCCTGTTTTTAGAACGGGTTGAATCACAAAGTCACCTTCATCTAAAGTAGGTACAAACTCGCCACCCATTCTTGTAAATAGAAATCCTGTAAAGACTAACAATCCTACAGCCATACTTAATACCAATGTCTTTTTACGCAATGCCCAAGTAATGGTAGGTCGGTATTTGTTTTCTAAAAATGTAATAAGTCTTGATGATATGGTTTTCTTTTCTGTATTAGAAGGTTTAATAAACAATGAAGCCATTACTGGAATGTAGGTAAAGCATAACAGCATTGCACCTATAAGCGCAAAACAGAATACCAATGCCATAGGACGGAACATTTTTCCTTCTACATTAACTAAAGACAGAATAGGTATAAAAACGATGATGATAATTAATTGCCCAAATACCGCAGAGTTCATCATTTTTGAAGCACCTTGATAGGTAATGGTATCAATTAACCCTTGTCGTTCTTCTTTTGGAAGCGCTAATAATTTAGCTCGTTGACTTGTGATTTTAAAGGCGATAAATTCGACTATAATTACAGCACCGTCTATTATAATACCGAAGTCGATCGCACCCAAACTCATCAAGTTTGCATCGACCCCAAAAATGTACATTAACGAAAGCGCAAACAATAAACATAATGGAATTACAGAAGCCACTACTAAACCAGAACGCAGGTTTCCTAAAAGTAAAACCACTACAAAAATCACGATTAAACATCCTAAAATCAGGTTTTCGGCAATTGTGAAGGTCGTTTTGGCAATAAGTTCGCTACGCTCTAAAAATGGGTTGATTGAAATTCCTTTAGGTAATGAGGATTGTATTTCTGCCACACGTTGTTTTACTGCCTCGATTACAGCATTAGAATTGGCATCTTTAAGCATCATTACTTGACCTAAAACTTTTTCGCCTTCTCCGTTTCCTGTGATAGCACCAAAACGGTTAGCGTGACCAAAGCCTACATTGGCCACATCTCTAACATAGACAGGAACATCACCTTTATTTGTTACAACAATGTCTTGAATGTCTTCTATTGAAGACACTAAGCCTTCACCTCTTATAAAGTAACTTTCATTAATTTTTTCAATATAACCACCTCCGGCAACGCTATTGTTTTTTTCAAGCGCATTAAAAACATCGAAAATAGAAACATCCATTGAACGTAGACGTTCTGGATTAACCGCTACTTCATACGTCTTTAAGTAGCCTCCCCAAGTATTTACTTCTACAACTCCTGGTATTCCAGAAAGCTGACGTTTTACTACCCAATCTTGGATGGTACGAACATCTGATAAGGAATATTGGTCCTTGTATTTAGGGTCTACATCAATTACATATTGATAAATTTCTCCCAAACCGGTAGAGACTGGCCCCATAAAAGGTTTACCAAAACCAGCTGGTATTTTTTCTTCGGCACTTTTTATTTTCTCAGCAATAAGTTGACGCGGTAGGTACGTACCCATTTCATCATCAAAAACTACAGTAACTACTGATAATCCAAATTTAGAAATAGAACGAATTTCTGTTACTCCAGGTAAGTTTGCCATTTCTAACTCTACTGGGTAGGTTAAAAATTTCTCAACATCTTCGGTCGATAAGGTTCTTGAGGTGGTAATAACCTGAACTTGATTATTGGTCACATCTGGAACTGCTCCAATAGGTATATTGGAAAGGGAATACAAGCCGAATCCAACGATTCCTGCAGTAAATAATAGCACAATAAGTTTGTGATGAATACTGTACTGAATAATACGTTCTAACATTTTTTTGGTGGTTAATTAAAATAATGAAACAAATGTAGATGGGTTATCTAATTGTAATCTAAACGGTTTCTTAAGATTAGCTTAAGATTGATTATTTATGTGTTACTCTAAAAAACAAAAGCCCTGAGAAACCTCAAGGCTTTTGCAACTACTAACCAATAAAAACCAACCAAAATATTTAAAGGTCAAGAGGGGGAACTGTTTTCTTTTTCAAGAGTTATTAAGCTAATTCTTTATAAAAGTAATGCTGTAATTTTAAGACTGTCTAAGGATAGTCTTAAGATTGGCTTAAAAGTAAACAGTAAAAGTGGTTCCAACGTTCAACGTGCTTTCTACTTCAATGTTTGCATCAATAGCATCTGCAGCTTTTTTGGCTATTGATAGTCCCAAACCATTTCCAGAGATAGTCTTGTGATTTAGTGCATCAGATCTAAAAAAATGGTTGAATAAATTATCTAAATCTTCATTTTTTATTCCAATACCCTCATCTTGAACTTTGCAAATAGTTTCTGAATCTAATTGGGTAATTGATATGTGTATTTTGGTAGCATCCTTAGCATATTTTATAGCATTACCAATAATATTTTCTAATATAAGGTTACTAAAATACTGAGGGACTGAGGTGTCATTTACTGTTTCATTTTTAAAATCAATCGAGAGTTTCTTTTTTGTAATCTGATTTTTATGTCTTGAAAGAATTTCGTCAATGATTGTTGTTAAGGAAATGGACGCTTTGTTTTTTTGCTTTGAATTAGTATCTAATCTTGCTAACAACAATAATTGTTCGATAGTGGCAGTCATTCTGTCTATTTCTGTAAGACTAAACTTAATTTTGTCTTCATATTCTGATTGCTCCCTTGGTTTACGAATTAATACTTCCAGCGTCCCTTTTAAAGTTGCTAAAGGTGTACGTAATTCGTGAGAAGCGTCCGATGTAAATTGACGTTCTCTTTCGATAGCATTCTCGATACGCTGTAATAAAGCATTAATACCAGAAGACAAATCAAACAGTTCATCTTTGTTTTGAGGAAGTGCAACGCGTTCGTTTAAGTTGTTTTTGGTGATTCTGTTAGTAGTCTCCGTAACTATTTGTACAGGAATGATACTTCTACCTGCAATATATTTTGATATAAAATAAAGGCTTGCTAAGAGTACTAAATAGACAAAAAATAAAATATTTCTTAAATTCAATAACACCATTAGAGAGGATTCTAATGGCATAGCCGCCACAATAAAACCTTTTATTTTACCATCTTGTTCAATGGGTAATTGAATCTGTCTTATGGGTTTACTATTGAGAGTTTCGTTATAGCTTCCGCCAAAATTGGCTTCAGAATTGTATGCAAGTTCGTTTTCTTTAAGATTAGGGGATTTATCCATAAAAGAACCGTTACTATCCAAAATTTGGATAAAAACAGGATTTACTTGAACCTCTCTATGTTCGCGTTCTTCCCACTCTTTTTTGTTTTTAATTTTGATGCTGTCACCAACAATTTTTATTTCTTCGGTATGCTTTTCAGCTTCAAAAGAAAGGTCACTATCTATATTTTGATACACCACACCTTTTACCACAAAGAATACAACTGTAAATGCTACAGCCATTATAACTGCTGTGGCGATCATATAATGTAACGCAACCCTATTTTTAAAACTTAAATTCATAGCTCCTTCGCAATGTAACCAACACCTCTAACGGTCTGGATATAGTTTTCGTCCTTACTCAATTTCAATTTTTTACGAAGCGCATTAATAAAAACATCAATAACACCTGTATTATAATCAAAATGTATATCCCAGACACTTTCAATAATTCGGGATCTTCTACATACTATACCTTTATTACGTAATAAGTACTCTAACAAAGCAAATTCTTTTTGTGTTAAGTTGACTTCTTCTGTTCCTTTAAACACTTGATAGGTTGTTGTGTTCAGCGTGATATCTCCAATTTTAAAAATAGAATGTTCTCCAGATTTTGGTCGTAATTGCACTTTTATGCGTTCCAGAAGCTCTTCAAAATGGAAAGGTTTTTTAATGTAATCATTTGCGCCAGCCTGTAGTCCAAAAACAGTTTCGTCTATGGTGTCTTTAGCGGTCAAAAATATGATAGGTGTTTCTTTAAATTGTTTTCTAAATTGACGGCATACTTCAATACCGCTTAAACCAGGAACCATCCAATCTAATAATAAGAGATCATATTCTCCTGACAGTGCTAATTCTAAACCTTTTTTGCCATCTTCTGCAATATCTATAGCATAGGATTCTTCTTCTAATCCTTGCTTTAGAAAATTAAATATACCTGGTTCGTCTTCTACTATTAGTATTCGCATTGTACAAAAATCAATTCTTAAATTTAAAGTAGCATTAGTTGTTTCTTAAGATTTGCTTAAGATATAATTTATTGGTTACATATCTTCATTAGAAGTAGAAGATGGTTTGAAGAAAAATAGTGAAATTTAATACAAGTAGCACATTGCAATTCATACTCCATTTAAGAAGGTAATTTAATCGTTGGACTAAACCAAGCCTCATCTGAGTTGACTGCTGCGAACTTATTAGAAATATTGGGGTGAAAATTGAAACTCTAAATTAAAGAGAAACAATATATGTGCTTACTTGGATCATTTTTTTGTCAAAACATAAATAGCCAAAATATTATATATTGAACTTAAACGAGAAATTATCAAACTTTTACTTATTTCATAATCAAATGATTAACAAAAATCTAAAATTTACAATAAAGCTAAAAAGTTCTTTAAACAATTAGTTTAAAGAGCTTTACATAATGTTCGTGACCTCGAAGGGACAGAGTTCAAACTTTTTGAATGAAGATATTAACCTAATTATCTCAAAATCAATAATTATGAATAATTCAGCATCTTAATGATTTAATCCCACTTCATCTTTTGCAACCTAACGGCATTTAAAATAGCGAGCAATGCTACACCCACATCTGCAAATACAGCTTCCCACATTGTGGCTAGACCACCTGCTCCCAAGATTAGAACTATAATTTTGACTCCAAAGGCTAGAACAATATTCTGCCAAACAATACCTCTTGTGGAACGTCCTATTTTTATAGCACGTGCAATCTTCGAGGGTTGGTCATTTTGAATGATGACATCTGCGGTTTCAATAGCAACATCACTTCCAAGGCCTCCCATTGCAATTCCTACATCACTTGCTGCTAGTACTGGTGCATCGTTAATTCCATCTCCTATAAAAGCAACCTTAGTACCTGGTTGTGCTTTAAGTTTTTCTACTTCGTTGAGTTTGTCTTCTGGGAGTAATCCTCCTTTTGCCCAGTCAATGCTTAATTCTTTGGCTACTTGCTGAGTAATGGAATCTTTATCGCCCGATAGCATAATAATTTTAGTAATACCTGACGCACGTATTTCTTTAATGGCTTGATGAGCATCCTCTTTCAACTCATCTGCAATAGTTACATAACCAGCAAATTTACCGTCAATTCCGACCATCACTATGGATTCAACAATACTATCAGTTTCTGATGGAACGTTAATAGTGTTTGAAGTCATTAAAGCTTTGTTTCCTACCAGCACGGTTTTCCCGTTTACGGTTCCTTTCAATCCTTTTCCTGCGATTTCAGTTACTTCGGTTGCATCATAGTCGGCACCTTCGGCCTTGTATTCCATTATGGCTTTAGCAATGGGATGAGTGGATTTCTCTTCCATTGCCATTAAGTATTTCATAAAGTCCGCTTTCGCGAAAGCGGAATCACTTATAACTTCCTTTATTTTAAACACACCTTTAGTTACCGTTCCAGTTTTATCCATCACAACGGTATTATTTTGGGTCATTGCGTCAAGAAAAGAAGCTCCCTTGAATAAAATTCCATTACGAGATGCTGCTCCCAATCCACCAAAATATCCCAGCGGAATAGAGATTACCAATGCACAAGGACAAGAGATTACAAGAAAGATTAAAGCTCGATATAACCAGTCTCTAAAAACGTAATCATCTACAAAAAAGTAAGGAAGTAATGTGAGACCTATCGCTAAAAAAACTACAATAGGCGTATAAACACGAGCAAATTTTCTAATGAATAATTCAGTTTTAGATTTACGAGCTGTGGCATTCTGTACCATATCTAGGATACGTGCAATAGAACTGTCCTTAAACTCCTTAGTAGTTTCTACCTCAATAACTCCATCAAGATTGATACTTCCTGCAAATACAGATGCTCCTTTCTGGACTGTATCTGGTTTGCTTTCTCCGGTAAGAGCAGCGGTATTGAAAGAACCTATATCTGAAAGTAATATTCCATCAAGAGGCACTTTTTCTCCTACGCGTACTTGAATTGTTTCGCCTATTTCTACAGTTTCGGGATTTACCGAAATGAAATCGCCATTGCGATACACTAGCGCCTCATTAGGCCTTACATCTAATAGTGCTTTGATATTTCCTTTTGCTCGGTTAACCGCTGCTTGTTGAAACAATTCTCCCACTGCATAGAATAACATCACAGCCACACCTTCGGGATATTCGCCTATCGCAAATGCACCCAAAGTCGCAATGGACATTAAGAAGAATTCCGTAAAGAAATCTCCATTCTTAATACTGTTCCATCCTTCCTTTATTACTGGAAAGCCAACAGGAATGTAGGATATAGAGTACCATACGATTCTTATCCATCCTTCAAAGAAAGGAATGGCGTCAAAATAATCAACTGCAATACCTATCATAAGCATTACAAAGCTGAAAATCGCAGGTACATAGGTCTTGAATTTTGAGACACTTTCTGGACTGCTATGATTGTGTCCATCATCGTGACTATGCTCGCCTTGATGATTTTGAGCATCTATATCTCTTAAGTTTACTTTTTTCTTTTTCATAATTCAAATTTATTTTAAAATAGTGTGCAACGGAAGTGCAATTATCGTCCACTACATTTTTCACATATTCCTTTAAGTACCAAGTTGGCATTTTCGGCCACGTAACCATCTGGCAAATTGATATGTGGTATTTTATGTTCTGTCAGACATACGGTCTCATCGCAATTATGGCAATGAAAATGTAAGTGTAAATCTTGTTCCAAATCGCAATTACATCCAGGTTCACATAAAGCATATTTGGTAATACCTGTACCATCTTCTATGTGGTGTACAATTCCATTTTCTTCAAAAGTCTTTATGGTTCTGTAAAGTGTGGTACGTTCCGCTTTCGCGAAAGCGGACTCAATATCAGTTAACGCCACCGTAATCTTCTTTTCAGCCAAGTATTTATAAATCAAAATACGCATCGCCGTAGGACGTACTTGATGATTTTCTAATGTTTTTTCTATTTCTGTCATTTAATAGTTTTTTAATGGCTGTGCTCTGCTTCGCCTTTTTTCATCTCAGCCATTAGGTAATAGGCATTATTCATAGCATATTGCTCGTCTTTTTTATTGGGTTCCAAAAAGCTAACAGCTACCCAATCTCCATCTTTTGCTACAGTAATAATCTCTACAGGGACAAAGCTCCAGTCATCACCTTCTCTCATTGCTTTAAACACAAAAGCTTTTTCTCCTTCAATAGATATCGCAGTTTCTGGAAATGCCATAGTAGTTGAATTATCCGTTTGGATACGTCCTTGAATATACATTCCAGGAATGAGGTTTCCCGCCTTGTTTTCTATTTCTGCGTGCACGTGTAGTGCTTTTGGGTTTTCCTCAAAAGTTTTACTTATCGAGTAAATTTCTGCTGTGAGTTGCTTCCCAGGAATGGATTGAACGTTGAACGTTACTTTTTGTCCCTTTTCAACTTTATAGACATCTTTTTCAAAAACCATCAAATCTGCGTGAACGTGATGTGTGTTTACTATGTCCATTAAGTCTGTTTGTGGTTCTACATACTGACCGGTTTTTATTTCCACTTTTTGTACAAAACCTTCAATAGGACTGCGTAACGCCACACGTTGATAAATCGTTCCATTTCTTACACCAGAAGCGTTAATATTAAGTTGCTTTAATTGTGCTTCCAGACCATTGACCATCGCAAGAGAGGCTTTATATTCGGCTTCTGCACTTTGAAAGTTAGCACCGCTAGCTACACCAGCATCGTAAAGTGTTTTCTGTCTATCGAATGATTTTTTGAGAAACTGACTATTACTATATGCGTTGAGATACATCGTTTGTTTCTCAATAATATTAGGATGTGATATGTAGGCAACAGCTTGTCCTTTCTTAACTTCATCTCCTTCTATAACTTCGATAGAAACTACATTTGCTCCTATTACAGTTGTAATAGTTGCCTCATTTTGTGGTGGTACTTCTAGCTGTCCATTAGCCTCTATATAACCACTCATACTGCGCGTTTGTAATGTGTCTATAGACATTTGCAAAGTTTCGTACTGTCTTGCAGTTAACATTACTTCTTCGCCTTCAGCGTGATTTTCTTCATTATGTTCACCATCGCTATGTTTAGATTCAGATTCCGAATGTTCATCTCCTTTTTTAGACGTTTCGTTTTTTGTGTCTCCACAAGCTGTCATAGTTATAACGAGCAATAACAGCCCAATCCATTTATATATTTTTAAGTTTTTCATTTTTATAAGGTATAATATTCAAGTTTGAATAATGCGGTTAAATACTGTTCTAATGCTTCTAGCGCATCCATTTCTGTTTGTATAGCATCACGAATAATCTGTGTAAATGCAGCATAATCTACAGCACCTTCTCTATAAGCGAGCAATGCTCCTTTACGTTGCTCTTCTGCAAGTGGTAAGGATTCATTTTTATAAAATTGCCAAGCTTCTTCCCACTTTTGATAAGCTTGCAATGCTTGTTGATATTCCGATTCAATCTGTCGCTCTTTAAAATCAGCGTCAGCAGTAACTATTTGGCTCGCTATTTTTGCTGCTTTAGCTCGACTTTTATCAGAACCTGAAAAAAGAGGAATTGATATACCTGCTTGATAGGTATAAAAACCACTATTTCCATTTACTTGCTGGATACCACCTTGTAAATTAAATGTAGGTAACAAGTTTGCTCGTGCTACATCATAATTAGCTTCGGCTTCTTCTACACGCTTCCGCGAAAGCAATAGTTCTGGATGCTGACTTACATTCTTATTGAAATTGGAACCAAGGACATTAGATTGATAGTCATCAGGCACCGTATAAACAATCTCTGAACCTAACCAGAGATTTAATTTCTGTAATGCTATGGTATAATCTCGTTGCGCTTGTTGATACTTATTTTTAATTTGCAATACCTGGTTTTTTGCAGATGCATATTCTAATCGCGAAATAGCTTCAACTTCCAGATTAAGTTCGACTGCTTTTGAAAACTGACTATAAATAGAGTCTAGCTCCTTATATAGCTTCATCTTACGTTTTTGCTGAAAAACTTCTGACCAAGAATTTTTCACTTCTTGGGTAACTTGAATTTCTGTAAGGTTATAAGCTGCTTCAGCTAGTGCAATACGTTGTTTTTGTAATCGCTTTTTTGCGCCTATGCTTAGTAAATCAATGTTCTGCTGTCCAATTCCTATTAATGTATAAATTCCCTGACCACTCGCTATTTCTTCTCCACCAGTGAAAAGTTGCGTGCTTCCCAAATCATATGCACTAGCCTTGAGCACATTTTGACGTTGTATTTCCAGTTTGCCAGTTTGCAATGAAGGGTAGCTCTGTCTTGCCATAGTTACAGCACTATCTAGTACAATCTCTGGATAGCTTTCTTGCTGAACAATAGTTGTGTCCATTCTACTCGCGACTTCTTGCGCTTTTGCACTTGGTATGGTAAACAATAAACAGACAATTGCTGTGGCAGTTACATAGTTAGGATTGAGTTTTACTTTACGTTCTGAACGTTTTTCTACCCATTGATAAAAAATAGGAAGAATAAACAGCGTAAGTAAAGTAGAAGTCAATAATCCACCTATTACTACGGTTGCAAGTGGTCGTTGTACTTCAGCGCCAGCAGATGATGATATGGCCATAGGCAAAAACCCAAGGATATCTGTCAATGCGGTAAGCATAATAGGTCGTATCCTGCGCTTTGTACCTTCTACAATTCTGTCTCTTAAATTAGTAACACCTTCTTCTTTAAGCTCATTAAGACCGCTTATCATAACAAGTCCATTAAGAACTGCAACTCCAAAGAGTACAATAAAACCAACACCTGCAGATATACTAAATGGCATATCACGAAGCCATAAGGCAAACACTCCACCAATAGTTGCCATAGGAATTGCGAGATAAATCATTAACGTTTGTGGGAATGATTTTAAGGCAAAATAAATAAGAATAAAAATGAGTAAAAGCGCAATAGGTACAACGGTTTGTAAACGATTACTAGCGCGTTCTAAATTCTCAAAAGCACCGCCATAGCGCAAGAAATAGCCTGGTGGTAGTTCAAATTGCTCATCCAGTCTTACTTGTATATCCTCTACAACAGATTTTACATCACGACCTCTAATATTAATACCTACATATGTTCTCCTATTTGTATTATCACGACTTATTTGCATAGGTCCAGGTTCATAAGAGATATTTGCCAATTCCTTTAAAGGGATTTGAGCTCCTGATGGCAAATTGATGAATAGATTTTGAATGTCATTGATACTTGTCCTGTTTTCAGCTTTTAACCTCGCAACAAGGTCAAATCTTTTTTCTCCTTCAAATATGACACCTGCTTTTCCACCAGCAAATGATGCCTGTACCACACTATTAAGCTGATTGATTTCTAAGCCATATTGTGCCAGTTTGTTCCGATTGTAGTTTACAGTGATTTGAGGCAAGCCGTCTATCGCTTCCACCTTCATATCTGCCACACCAGGAACGCTTGCAATAATTTTGCCCATCTCTTCAGCTTTGCTCGCTAATATATCTAGGTCTTCGCCAAAAAGCTTTATTGCAACATCTTCACGTACACCTGTGAGCAGTTCATTAAATCGCATTTCTATAGGTTGAGTGAATTCAAAATTGACACCAGGCACAATGCTCACAGCTTCCTTCATTTTATCCAGCAGTTCTTCTTTTGAACTAGCTGATGTCCACTCATCACTGGGTTTTAAAATCACAAACACATCTGCAATGTCCATAGGCATTGGGTCTGTAGGTACATCTGCAACACCTATACGGCTGATGATGGTTTTTACCTCTGGAAATTCAGATTTCACAATACGTTCAATCTTTGTTGTGGTTTCGATAGTTTCAGTAAGTGAGCTTCCCGGTTTTAAAATGGCGTGAAATGCTAAATCACCTTCATCTAATTGCGGTATAAATTCTCCGCCCATTTTTGTAAAGGCAAATATGGCAACCGCAAAAAGAGCAACAGCAACACTTATGATTACCTTTCCTTTACTCAGCGATTTAGTAAGTAGCGGTTCATATTTACGTTCCACCCAATGCACAAATTTATCTCCGTATGACTTTTTATCATTTTTAGGCACACGAAGAAATAACGCTGAAACCATAGGAACGTAGGTAAGACACAATATCATTGCACCTATCATTGCAAAGATGAATGTGAGCGCCATAGGTTGAAACATTTTACCTTCAACACCTTCTAGTGCGAGAATAGGAAGGAATACAATAAGGATAATAAGTTGACCAAAGAAGGCTGCATTCATCATTTTTTTAGATGCTTTTGCCGCTATTTCATCGTTGAGTGATTTTCTGTTTTCCGCTTTCGCAAAAGCGTTACTCTTATCGACTTCTTGTTTTTTAACTATGTAGGAATACATCAAGAAAACTGTGGCTTCTACAATGATTACAGAGCCATCAACAATGATCCCGAAATCGATAGCACCTAAGCTCATTAAGTTTGCCCATACATCAAAAACGTTCATCAAAATGAATGCAAAAAGAAGAGATAGCGGAATGGTAGAGGCTACAATAAGGCCACCACGCCAGTTTCCTAATAAGAGAACTAAAACAAAAATGACTATTAAACCACCTTCCAGTAAATTACCAGTTACCGTTCCAGTAGTCTCTGCAATTAACTCACTTCGGTCTAGAAAGGGAACAATGCTCACGCCTTCTGGTAGAGATTTTTGAATTTGCTCCATTCGAGTTTTCACATTCTCAATAACCTCGTTAGAATTTGCTCCTTTAAGCATTAGAATCATACCACCAACGGCTTCGCCTTTTCCGTCTTTAGTTAGCGCACCATATCTTACTGCACTTCCTATATTTACAGTCCCCACATCCTTAATCTTAATTGGAATACCGTTTATGGTTTTTACAACCATATTCTCGATGTCAGAAGTTGTTCTTGCTAGACCTTCGCCACGTATAAAATTTGCTTGATGATTACGCTCTATATAAGCACCTCCCGTATTTTGATTATTGTTTTCTAAAGCTGAGAAAACGTCAGAAATCGTGATACCAATGGCTCGTAGCTCATTAGGATCTACAGCCACTTCGTATTGCTTTTGATTACCACCAAAGGCATTGACTTCTACCACACCTGGAACCATAGACATCTGGCGACGTACAATCCAGTCTTGCATCGTACGCAGTTCTGTTGCGGTATACTTATCACGCATTTTATCATCTATCTCTAGCGTATATTGATAAATTTCACCCAACCCAGTAGATATAGGTCCCATAGCTGGTTCTCCAAATCCTGCTGGTATTTGTTCTTGTACTTCGGGCAGTTTTTCTGCGACTAACTGTCGTGGCAAATACGTACCGATATCGTCATCAAACACGATGGTAACTACTGATAGCCCAAAACGAGATACAGATCGTATCTCTTGAACATTAGGCAAATTACTCATTGCTATTTCGACAGGATAGGTTACAAATTGCTCAATATCTTCTGTCCCTAGATTAGGTGATTGAGTTATTACCTGTACTTGGTTATTTGTAATATCTGGTACCGCATCTATAGGCACTTGTGTTATACTCCATATCCCTGCACCTATAAGTGCAAAGGTGAGTAACCCAATAATGAATTTGTTATTGATTGAAAAATCAATGATTCTATTAATCATTTAATTGTGGTATTAATTCAGTTAATAAATGGTTTATGCGCTTTCACGAAAGCGAAAACACAATGAATATCTCCTAAAAAGAAATATTAAAACAGGATATAGCTATCCTATGAAAACTGAATTATGCCCGTGGTGGTTGAAATAAGGAAAGGGAAATATCCTTACCTATGCTGTCAAAATAAACAGTAGAAAGTTTATAGTCCGCTGGGTGGTAAAGGTCTAAAATATTTAATCCAAAATCCAACGTGTGAACGTGACAGCAATGACAATGACAAAAAGGGGAACACGTATCAAGTAAATTGTGGTCGTGATCTCCAGTATCAATTTGTGAAAATTCTATTTGCGTACTATCCTCAGAAGAGTCAACATTTGCATCACTGCAAGGCGCAAAATTAAGCGCGAGCAGATATAAAGAGAATATGAGAGTAAAAATTTTCACAATACAAAGATAACAGAATTATGATGCAACTGGATTGCAAAGGTTTTTATTTGATTTCTTCAATCACGCTTCCACAAGTAAGCATAGCATCTCCATAGTACGGATTACGTATATCTTTTTCTAAACTCATCCAGATGGCTCCTTTATTATTATTTGCCATAGGACATTTCTGTACGTACAGAGTATTAGAACCTTGCTCTGCATTCATAGCCAGTGCAATTAGGTTTTCATTTAAAATAACAAAGTGTTCTCTTTGATTTTCTATATTTTCATTACTTGAAATAGCATCTAGCATTTTGAGGGACTGCTCAAAATGTGATTTTTCCATTTTACCTAAATCATCTGTTTTAATCCCTTTAAACTTTTTAAATGCCGCTTTTGCGAAAGCGGAAACCTGACCAGCATCACTTGTTACAAAAGCGTCCTTCATCTCTAAATAAGACGTCATAGCTGTTTGAAGATCTTTCTGAAAAGTTTGAGGTAGGTCAATTTTCATAGCTTGCATATCTGCCATCTCTTCAACAACTTTTCCTTGATTCATCATTGATTTTTTTCCTTGCAATTGTGCAGCAGCATCTACCGTAAACGTCCCGTTGGTTACAATTTCATCGCCATCTTTTAAACCAGTAGAAACTTGATAATTCTCTCCAGATCTATTACCAAGCGTTACTTCTCGCATTTCAAATACAGGTTCATTAGGATTGGTCTTGATATAAACTAATGAGCGTTCTCCTGTCCAAAGAACAGCACTTGCAGGAATAGTTACGGTTCCAGAAGATGTAGTCTGAGTAGTTCCTTCGATTTTTCCAGTGACAAACATCCCTGGTTTAAATAAATCGTCATTATTACTCAAAGTTGCTCGTACGGTTACCGTTCTCGTTGCATTATTTAAAACGGGATCTATAAATGAAACGGTCGCATCAAACTCTTTATTTGCATACGCATTTGTAGATACTTTAATTTTCTGACCTTTTTTAAATTGTGATATTTGATTTTCGTAAGCATCAAACTCTGCCCATACAGAGTTGAGGTTACTTACTCTTAGAATGGGTTGACCTTGTTTGACATAGTCACCTTCTGCTGCCATAACCATAGCAACGGTTCCAGAAACCGTGGCGTATATTGGGAAATTCTCACGCACTCTGCCAGAGGTTTCGATTGCTTCGATTTGTTTATCTGAAAGCTTCCAGAGTTTCAACTTGTTTCGCACTGCTTTATACAATGCAGGTTGCGATTCTTTTAAAGCAGCCGTAGTTAAAAGTTCTTGTTGAGCAGCTATTAGGTTAGGTGCATAAATAGTGGCCAGTAATTGACCACGATTTACAGTTTGCCCTTCGTAACTTACATTTAGCTTTTCAATTCTTCCATCAAAATAACTAGCCTGTACAGCATTGTTCTCTTCATTTGTTGCAATTTTTCCTGAAAGTGAAATAATACCATCATCTTCAGAAGTTGCGCCATTACCTACAATTGTTGTTTGAATATTAGCTAACGCCATTGCATTTTCTGTCATTTTAATCTCGTTTGCAGCTAGACCTTCTGCACTAGATTCTGCTGGGATTAAATCCATCCCACATATAGGGCAATCGCCTGGTTCTGGTTGCATAATTTGTGGATGCATCGAGCACGTCCACATTTGGTTTGTAGTCTCTTCTGAATGGTTGTGAGCTTCAGCAGTTGTATTTATATCTGACGATGGAGAATTACCAAAAAGTAACCATCCTGCTAATAAGCCAATAACTAAAGCAACCCCTATATATAGAATATTCTTTTTCATACTATTATTTCTCGTTTTGTAAACGTTCGATCATCGCATTCATTTCTTCAATCTCCTTACGTTGTGCTTTGATAATATCGTTGGCCAATTTTTTTACTTCTGGATCTTTAATATCTGCACGCTCACTGGTCAATATTGCTATGGAATGGTGAGGTATCATAGCTTTCATCCAAAGTACGTCCCCAACAGTAGATTTTTGCTCACGTACTAATCCTAACGCACCAAGAAATAATACAGCACTCCCTATTAAGATGGCGATATTCTTCTTCTTATTTTTATACATATCAAGCATAAAAAGCAGCATTATTACAGCCATTGTAGAAATACCCAGACAAACCATATAAAATCTGGTAAGGCTAAATCTTACGTGGTCAAACTCATACGTATTTAAATACATTGTAATATACATTGCTATAAATGATGCTCCCAGCATCAAAAAAAACTTTGTGTATTGGCTCATTCCCTCTTTGTTGTTTTTGTGTTCCATTGAATTTTCCATAATAGTTAATTTTAGTGTTAATTATTTACGTTTATTTTTATTCATTTTTCTAACAGTAGGCGAACTTGTATACCACAGTAAAAACCCGCTGAGTACTGTTATTAATCCTAAAAGTGAAAAAGCTCTTAGGACTATTGTATTAAAATTGTCTCGCCCTTGATAGTCCATTGTATGGGTCATCCATAAGAAGTCGAACCAGCGCCAATCTCGATGACGTACTGTTTGAAAAGCCCCATTCTCAATTGCCACATAAGCCTTAAGGTTTTCATCAGTTCTATATGAAATCTCATAAGCTGGCAAAGGTCTTCCGCGATACTCGTGATGATCGCCAACAGTTTCAATCCTTTGTATTTGGTTAAATTCTAAATCAGACAACATATAACGCTCCGCTACTTTTATTGCTTCCTGTTCTGTGAGTTTATCTTTTTTTACTCCTGTAAGCGCATTATAAAGTGTTGCTTCATTAATCCAATAGTAAGGTGCATCTGCTATTTCAAGAAGCTCTAGTGATCTAATAGGCTCTTGAATACCTAATTGAGAACTTCCCAACAAATCCACAAATGCAGCTTGCTCAGGATTTTCTTTTTTAAATTGGTCACCGTGAATCTCATCAATATCCGTCCAACTAAAGTACATTCCGCTAATAGTCCACATCAAAAATTGAACGCCTAAAAAGAGGCCCAAATAGCGATGTGCTTTTCTAATTTTAAGAGCTGTCTTTCTTTTAACCATTTTAGTTTACTTCAAATGGAAATTCAACAATGACCTTTTCCCAACTTAAACTAATTGTGCCTGATGTATTGTTAACCTTAGTTACTTTGTACTCTAGATGTTCCTTGATTTCTTCGGAAATTTTAGGGGCTACTTTAAATCGCAATACATCATTATTCTCGTCATATTCATCCTTACCGTGTTGGTCCCAATTGGTATTAAAAATGATTGTCCATTCTTCTTGATTAGGAATAACAAAGAATCCATACTTTCCAGCATTCAATACTTTTCCATCAATGGTTAAATCTTTATTTGTTTCCATCCAAGTTGCATTATGTGCACCTGCCTGCCAAACAGCGTCATAAGGAAGTAATCCTCCAAAAACGATTCGATTACGAACTCCGGGCGATGAATAGTCAAAATGGATGTGTGCATCTCCCACCATTGCCATTGTACTTGTATGTGGACTCAATGGTTTTTTCTTATCTGGTTCAGCACTTTTTGTTTTTTGCTCCGTCGTTTCTTCACTCTGTGGTTCTTGCGCATTCTTTGAAGTTTCTTTACAAGAGACTAAGAGGATAAGGCATAAAAGAATGATACTGTTTTTCATATAAGTATGGTTTAGTTAATTGATTTTGTTTTAAGTCTAAGTGCATTCACGATTACAGAAACCGAGCTAAAGCTCATTGCCAATGCAGCAATCATAGGCGAGAGTAGAATTCCGAAAAACGGGAACAATACTCCTGCTGCAATAGGTACACCGAGTGTGTTATATATCAAAGCAAAAAATAGATTTTGCTTAATATTCCGCATTACTTTATGGCTTAAATTCCTTGCTTTTACGATGCCGTGCAAATCTCCTTTTACAAGCGTTATCATCGCACTTTCAATAGCGACATCTGTTCCCGTACCCATTGCAATACCTACATCACTCTTAGCGAGTGCTGGTGCGTCGTTGATACCGTCGCCCGCCATTGCTACGACTTTGCCTTGTTCCTGTAATTTTTTGACTTCATCAAGTTTGTTCTCGGGTAACATTCCTGCCATAAAGTTTGCAAGGTTCAATTCACTCGCTACGGCTTGAGCTGTATCGTGATTATCGCCCGTAAGCATAATGACATCAATACCTTTTTCTTGAAGTTCCTTAATTGCCTTAGCGCTTGTTTCTTTGATTTTATCGCCTATTACTACATATCCTAAAACATCGCCATCAATGGATAGATACGAAACTGTCTTACCTTGTTTCTGAAAAGATTTTGCTTCGGTTTGCATTTCAGAGGATAGCGTAGCATTTGCGTACTCCATCATCTTTGCATTTCCCAAATCGAGTTTTTTTCCATCAACTGTTCCTTCTACGCCTTTTCCTGTTACTGCGCTAAAGTTTTCGGTTTTGGATATTTCAGTTTTCTGTTCCTTTCCATATTTCACGGTAGCTTCGGCAAGTGGATGCTCGCTGGAACTGTTTAGGGATGCGATAAAATTTAGAATCTCGCTTTCGCGAAAGCGGTCTCCAAAAACACCTATTTTCTCTACCGTTGGTTTTCCTTCCGTTATGGTTCCTGTTTTATCCACGATGAGCGTGTCTACCTTATCCATTTTTTCGAGCGCTTCGGCATTTTTAATCAGCACTCCGTTTTGAGCACCTTTACCCACGCCCACCATTACTGACATAGGTGTAGCCAATCCTAAAGCGCAAGGGCAAGCAATAATCAATACCGCGATGGCATTGACCAATGCATAGACATATGCAGGTTCTGGACCCCAAATTGCCCAAACCGCAAATGTGATGAGTGAAATAACAACTACAACTGGAACAAAATAACCTGAAACCGTGTCTGCTAATTTCTGAATGGGTGCACGACTGCGACTGGCATCGTTTACCATATGTATAATTTGGGAAAGCAAGGTGTCGCTACCTACTTTTTCGGCTTTCATTAAAAAAGACTGGTTTCCGTTAATTGTACCGCTGCTCACTTTATCACCTTCAACTTTATCGACAGGTATTGGCTCGCCAGAAATCATCGACTCATCCACAGTTGTTTTGCCTTCAGTAATCTTACCATCTACAGGAATTTTATCGCCCGGCTTCACTCGTAGTATATCGCCTTTTTCAATCTGGTCAATAGAAACTTCTTCTTCATTTCCATTAACTACTTTAATTGCTTTATTGGGTGCGAGCTTTAATAATTCCTTTACTGCGGAATTGGTTTTACTATGCGCACGGGCTTCCAAAACTTGACCCATCAATACCAATGTGAGAATTACGGTAGCGGCCTCAAAATAAACGTGAACCGCACCAGATGCTGTTTTGAATTGTTCGGGGAAAAAATCTGGAAACAACATTCCAAAAACACTAAAAAGCCACGCAACGCCGGCACCTATGCCAATAAGCGTGAACATATTGAGATTCCAAGTTTTGATGCTTCGGTAGGCACGCTCAAAAAACATCCAAGTGGCATAAAACACAACTGGAATAGATAGCCCGAATTGAATCCAGTTCCACCATTTTTGCTCCATTATATCGTATAATGGATTATTAGGAATCATTTCACTCATAGCGATTATGAAAATAGGTAGTGTGAAGGCTACAGCAACCCAAAACTTCTTTACTAACTTTTTATACGTTTTTTCTTCTGCTGAACTATCGGCTTCCATTGGGACTAAATCCATTCCGCAAATAGGGCAAGCTCCAGCTTCGTCTTTTACGACTTCTGGGTGCATTGGGCAGGTCCATTGTTCTGAAGTTACTACTGATAGATTTTGCTCTTCGACCAAATCCATACCGCAGACAGGACAATCGCCTGGCTTGTCATAGGTTTTATCGCCTTCGCAATGCATTGGGCAATAGAAGGTGCCAGCTCCTTTACCTTTTGGTTCTTCTTTATTTGCCTTTTTTGTATGGTGTTGGTGTTCTTCTGAATTATGAATACTATATCGACCACCATCATTTTGTAAAGCCTCTTGAAACGTCTCTATTGCAATGTGAGATTCCATTTCGATTGTAGCTTCTGCTTTCTCTAAATTTACCGAGGCGTTAGTAACACCTTCCACTTTAGAAAGTGTTTGCTCTACGTGATTTCGACAACCGTTGCAGGTCATTCCTTGTATGTGATAGGTGTGTTTCATAATTTTCTAAATTTTACATTTTCATCATTCCCTCATCATCCATCTTCATTTCCATATGCATGTTACCATCACTATCAGTATGAGATTTCATAAAAAGGAATTGAAAAAGGAATATAAGAATGATACCTATTCCTGCTACTATAAGCACGAAGGGGTCGTTTATATATTTTAAATAAATGAATGCAGATAAAATAACTACATCCATTACTATTGCTATTATAGGAATAACTGGATTAAATTTTACTTCTGTTCTAAGATGTCTAAATAGTCCCCAGTGAATTGCAATATCCATTATCAGATAAAAGATTGCACCTATGGAAGCTATACGAGTTAAGTCAAACAAAATAGTCAAAAGTATTGCCAAAGAAACCGTGAAAATGAGTGCTGGATTTTTAAGTTTTTGAATGATGTTTAAATTGGGCACTTGTTTCATACTACTTAACATTCCTAACATTCTTGAAGCGGAATATACACTAGCTATTACCCCAGATACCGTAGCAATAATTGCAAGAATAATTGTTAATATAGAACCCCATTCGCCAAATATTGGTTTTGCTGCCGCCGCCAAAGCATAATCTTTTGCTATAATTATTTCTTCAACACCTAATGCTCCAGCAACTGATAAGGCCAAAACAACATAAATAATGGTGCATATAACTATTGAAATAATTATGGAACGCCCAACATTCTTATGTGGATTTTTAATATCCCCTCCCTGATTCGTAATAGTTGTAAATCCTTTAAAGGCAAGTATAGATAAAGCCAAAGCAGCTATAAAACCGAAACCTTCGGGTAAGGATTGACTACTACTCGCTACATAATTCCCCGTGATGGTCGGTAAGCCTGAAATAATCAATCCTGAAACTGCCAACAGTACAATGCCAATTACTTTAATAATTGCTGTAAACGTAGCCGTAGTTTCAATAATCTTGTTACCGGATATATTTATAATGTAAGCGAGACCTATAAGAACCACACCTAATACTGCTGCATATCCTGAATATTCCTGTGGAAATAGTCGCAATGCATAAGCTCCAAAAGTACCTGCAACTAAACTCTCTGCAACTACCATAGACACGTACATTAATAATGAGAAAGACCCAGCAGCAGTACCTGGTCCATACGCTTTTGTTAAAAATTTTGCAACACCTCCAGATGAAGGATACGCGTTTGAAAATTTTACATAAGAATAAGAACTGAACCCAACCACGATGGCACCTGCAATAAAAGCAATGGGAAACAAATCGCCTACCAACTCTGCTATTTGACCCATTAAGACAAAAATACCAGCACCTATCATCACGCCTGTGCCTAATGATACAGAGCCTATTAATGAAAGTTTTTGATTATTTATTTTTGGTGGTTTCATTTTATCTTAATTTTTTTCGCATAGCTTCGGAAATGTTCTCGGCATAGACACCATAGGCATCTACTAATAAGCCTTTAATTCCTTTTTTAGAAGATATAGCGTAAAGCACACTATTGTCGTCGGTACTGCTCATACCTTCAAAGCGATACATCTTATCAACCTCAAAATCTTCTGGGTGTAATTTTAATTTTAAAGAATTGCATTCTATATGTCCCGAGCATATATTGAAATCATAGGTATAGCCATCAGCTTTTAAACTGTTCATAGCCTCTGAAAGAGTATCGTAATTTTTCATATTATAGATGAACTGTCATCACTGGTTTTTTTGAATGATTCGTTACATCTTCGGCAATACTCTTTGAAAACATACTTGATAATCCCTTTCTGCTATGGGTATACATTACAATTAAATCTACATCAATGGATTCTTCAAATTTTTGGATACCACTTTCTACATTAGTTTCACTATAAACGTGCATCTGATAGTTTTCCAAGTTTGGGAAATGCTTTATGAAATCTTTAATAGGCTCCAAACCATCTTCAACGCTATTAAAATCTGTTGTTGTGTTGATGTTTAACAAGTGTATTTTTGAATTACATTTTTTTGAAATTTCTTCAACTGTTTTAAATGCATTGGAAATATCTTCCTTAAAGTCTGACACAAA
This sequence comes from Patiriisocius marinus, assembly GCF_008974325.1. Lineage (GTDB taxonomy): Bacteria > Bacteroidota > Bacteroidia > Flavobacteriales > Flavobacteriaceae > Patiriisocius > Patiriisocius marinus. The sequence continues at coordinate 210,091 of NZ_BKCG01000005.1, forward strand.
TGCAATATTTTTAAAAGGAAATATTACTTCATTTTCCTTAACAACCAAAATAGGCACACGAGTATTCCGAATAATCTTTTGGGCGTTACTACCCAATAATTTACTTAAGAATCCTTTTTGAATACCTTTACTTCCAGTTACAATAAAATCGTGATGAAAATCGTGAGAATGTTCTACAATTGCTTGATTGTCTGATACAAATTGTAAAAAGGTTCTTGATTTTAAACCCTTATGTTCTGCCTCCATATCTAATGCTCTTAATTTACTTTTGGCATCACCTATTGCTGCAAGCGTATCAGGATAATTACTTTCCTTTTCCTTATCGAGTTTTACCCAATCTACAGGTGTATGCAATTGATGTAAAAAATGAATTTCGGATTTGAAAAGTGTTGCGATTTTAATAGCCAGTTTTGCTGCTTTATCGCAATTATCTGAAAAGTCTGTGGGCACTAATATGTTTTTCATAACATCTATTTAACAATCAATTGAATTATAACTTTTTAAATGAAGTATGTGAGTGTATGATTTTCCATTTGCCTTCTATTTTTTCTAAAATAGAAGTAGCAACTCCTTTACTTTTAATGGTTCGCTCCTCTGTCCCTTTAGCCTTGTCACCTTTTAAAACTATCTTATACAGGTAATTTTCAGTTGTATATGCATACGGTAAATTGACATTTGCATTAATTTTATAATCTGAAAATGTAAAACTTTTAAAGTGACCTAATTCTGGACCTAGATGCCCATTAATGTACTCTTTATAAGTGCCCTCTACTTTACCTTGTTCAAAAATTGTAGCATCCTCCGTAAAAAGTTCGAAAGTACCGTCTGTAGTCAGGTTTTGAATGGCATCTTTATACGACTTCATCACTTCTATGACCGCTTGTTCTTCTGTATCCACATCGGCATTTTGACTGTTGATTTGACTAGTCACAAATAACAATAGCGTTAATAATGTTGTAAGTTTTACTGTTTTCATACTGTTTTTTCTTTAAAGGGTTATTTATTCACTCTAATTCTATTCACATTTGCGATACCAAAAACCAACACGAAAAATCTAAGTAATACCTCAAGTGTTACTAAAATTTTAGCAGGAACCGTTATTGGAACTATATCTCCAAATCCTACAGATGAAAATGTAATAAGGCTGAAATAGGATAAATCGAAAAATACCGAGAGTCCATTATTTCCAATGCCATTGTTGACTTTAAAATGAGTAGGGTCCAAAAATTGTAATGCTGTAAAATCTATTGCAAACGAGAATATAACCAACACAATCAAATATCCGAACAGCACCAATACGTGACTCAAGAGATGACTTTGAGCAATTATTTTCATCAACTGATTAAAGGACAAGGCTATAATAAACCCAATTTTAATCAATGTTAAAACTAAAATTATAATTGTAACGTAAGACGCATCAAGACTAGGCATAGCGTACAGTTCGACTACCGAAGCGATAAGCAGCACTAATAGCACATACTTAGAACCATAGAATAGCTGCCCATAAAACGCAGTTGTAGTTTCTATGTCTTTTTCTTTACCCATTCATTAATTAGTTAACTATGATTTTTCATCAAAGGTCTCTTCAATTATATTATTCTTTTAAACTAATATCTGTAGCACCAATGCACCGCCAATTATTGCTATTAATATTGCATACACTAAATAATTGAACCATTTTGCAAAAGAGCTCTTATTTTGGGCTTTGGCATTATTAGTATTACAACAATTCTTCATTCACTTTACATATTTTTTGATTGTGATTAGTAAACTGAAATCTTTATTTTATACTTAAAAATGTGGGGCGAACTAGTATTAAACGATTAACCACTTAAGTCTTTCATCTCATAAAATCAGATACTCTTTACTATTTTTTTTTAATTAATACATTGTGCCTAAAAAAGAGAAAGGGTTTACTAAACCAACCAATGAAAAGAACATCCCTTTCTCTTATTAGGACTTTAATTTGTGCTTGAATTGGGAAGTAACTAACACTAACCATCAATTATTTTTCCTTCCAAAACAGGACTTTTTAACTATTCAGATATCCTTATCATCTCTCAACTTTCTGTTAACTAATAAACCAGAGTATTGAAAAGATTTCTATACAAGGGACTATCTATTGAATAGTTTTTTGAACTTTTCCACACTTCAACATTGAGCTTCCATAATAAGGATTTCTAATTTCTTCACTTGTGCTTAACCAAGCACTCCCTTTATCATACATTGGGCAAAATTGTTGGTACAATGTGCTTTTTGACCCTGTAATAGCTATCATATCGGTAATATCCTTACTCAAGATCTTAAAATGCTCTCTTTGGTGGTCTATGGCACTTTCAGCAATATGTTCTGAGTGTTCAGTAGCATCTTCTATAATGTCGGTTAGCTCCTTTTGCTGATCTTTTGTGTAGCTACTTTTATCAAATGATTTAAGAGAGGCTACTAGTTTAGTACCTGCTTGTGCGGCTTTTTTGGTGTCATCTCCTACTAGAGCATCTTTCAACATAAAATAATCAGTAAGAATTACTTCTGTTTTGGCATCTCCCATTTTCATTTTACTATGATCCATTTCCATTTCTCCGTGGTTCATTTTTTCTTTTTCCTGTGCATTAGTAAAAGAAATTGTTAACAATAGCATTGCTGCTATACTCATTTTTAAATTTTTCATTTTCCTTAATATTTAATTATTATTTATAAACTATCCTTTAATTGTGTGATGAAATTGATTATTTCATTCGTTTCTTCCTTTGAGAACGTTGCGTCTTTATGAATTAAGGTGTAAGAATCTAAAGGCATTTCTCCGCTTTCTATTTGTTTAATAATTGATCGAAGTTTACTTTTCTTTCTTCGGTTTGATAACGAATCCCATTCGTTGAAATTTAGTTCCGCTTTTCCTTCTTTAATGTGACCTTCTAAAAACCAGGTAAAAGGTTGCACTTTATTATACCAAGGGTATCGGGTGTTATTACTATGGCAATCATAGCAGGATACTTGCAACTTTTTTTGAATAGTTTTAGGTACATTATTAACCAACATAAAATCGGTTACTGGGACAATATCGCTTTGGTTGCGTTCTGTGGGTACAAATTGAATTCCCACAAGAACGACCAATGCGATAATTGCTATGATTTTTATAGCTTTTTTCATTTAGTTAATTTCTCTTTGCACTTTACCACATTTAAGCATTTTGCTACCATAGTATGGGTTTGTTACTTCTTCATTCATACTTAACCAAGCTGAACCACCGTCAAACATTGGACAAAATTGTTCGTATAATTTTGTTGTTGTTCCTGTAATTGCTACCATATCAGTTACATCCTTGCTTAAGATTTTAAAGTGCTCACGTTGGTGGTCTATATCATTTTTTGAAATATGCTCTGAATGCTCAACAGCATCTTCAATAATATCCTTTAAATCTGCTTTTTTAGCATCTGAATAATTTGAAACATCAAGATTTCCTAAACTTTTAGCAAGGGTTGCACCAAGGTTTTTTGCCTTTACATTATCGTCTGCGACCAATGCATCTTTAAGATTGAAATAGTCATTTAAAATAGCTTGTGATGCGCCATCTCCATTCATTGCCATTTTCTTGCTTTCTCCATCGTGATGTCCATCGCTATTATCGTGGTTCATTTCTGAATGATTACCATCTGAGGTATTTTGTTCCTTTTTTGCGTCTTTGCAAGACACCGCTGTTACCGTGATAAATGCTATTGCAACTATACCTATTGTTAATTTTAGTTTTCTCATTACTATTTGTTTTAGTGTTAATATTATTTACTTAAAATCTTACGGATAATCCTCCGCCAGCTCCAAAGCGGTTATCATAACTTCCCATTAACGAGAAATTTCTAGATAGCATATATTCGGCTCCTGCACTCCATACGGTTTCTGAAGTAAAATCTTTATTCATAGGTAAATCATCTACGAAACCTAAATCTATTTGGTATTCATAATAACCGAATACAGACAGTTTAGGGAATATCATTATACTGCGTCCTACACCAATTCTTGGTCTTAGTTTATTATCGACACGCACATCTAAATTGAATAAGTAGGGCGTTAAATAACGCACACCAACAACTGCTGTAGTACTAAATTCATCTAAGCTGTCTGGAGATTCATTTTCAATATTAACTCCTCCAAAAACTCGTAAATAATCGTGTAGATAGCGTTCATATGTAAATTCTCCTTCCATATTCTCATTCCAGCCATATTCAAAAGAGGCATTAAATTGATTTCTAATATTCGAAGTCAATAAATTAAAACCTGTAGTATGCGATGCAACATCTGCCATTCCCCAAGTGTACCATTTATTAGTTTCTTCAATGATTTTAGAAGCTGGAAATTCATCCATTCTTGGGTCTCTTGGCGTATCATAAGACACTACTCTTGCCATACCACCCATCATATGATATAAAATGTGGCAATGGAAAAACCAGTCTCCAGCCTCATCGCCATTATTTCCATAAAATTCTATGGTCATTTTTTGCATTGGTGGCACATTTACCGTGTGCTTTAATGGCGAGTATTCACCATTTTCATTAAGTACTCTAAAAAAGTGACCGTGCAAGTGCATTGGGTGGTGCATCATCGTCAGGTTATTGAATGTAATGCGCGTTACCTCCTTATTATTTATTTTGATATTATCAGCCTCAGACAATGGTACACCATTCATACTCCAGATGTAACGATTCATATTACCAGTAAGATTCAATAAGATTTCTTTTACAGGAACATTCTTGTCGTAGGTTGTTTTCTCTGGCGACTTTAAATAATCGTAATTGTATTCGGAAAACATATCCATTCCTTCTATCTTCATTCCCGGCATAGAATCCTCTTTCTTCATATTCATTCCAGACATTGTTTTGTCTTTATTCATATCCATTCCTGCCATATTAGAATGGTCCATCTTACCCATTGCTATAGTATCTTTTGACTTATTCATATCCATTCCAGATGTTTTTGAATGATCCGTCTTCATACCTTTCATTTTAGAGTGATCCACTAGCATTGAATCTTTAGGCATTTCCATTTTAGAATGATCCATTTTCATCTCTCCATCCATTTTCATTCCCTCCATTTTATCCATCTGCATCCCGTATTCCTCATTCATCTCAAAACGCTCATCCTTACCTGGCTGAAATTTTAAGGCGTGTGCACCCATTTTCATATCCATTTTAGCCATTTTTTGCATCATCCCGATTTTATCTGGTCGAGCAACATCCATTGCAGGTAAAATTGTACCATTACCTATAAAAGCAGATGCTGTACCAGAACCATCTTGTGCAGTAATTCTAAATTCCATCTTACCTTCTTTTGGTACCGTGACAATAAAATCATACGTTTCGGCTACTCCTATAAAAGTTTTATTTCTTTCTACAGGAACCACATCTAATCCATCTGAAGAAACCAGTACAGGCGTTTCCCCACCAAAAGTCATCCAAAAAGAGGTAGAAGCTCCTCCATTAATCATTCGTAGTCTTATTTTTTCACCAGCTTTAAATTCTGGATAGTCAATGCTTTCTTCTCCATTAATTAAAAATGCAGGATAATATACATCTGCAATATCTGCACCTTCCATACGCTGTCTCCAAAAATCTAATTGCGCACCAAAAGCACCTCGTGCGATTACTTGATTTAGTGGTGTAGCTGTTCCTTTTTTAATGCCATACCATTCGTTGCCACGTTTTAAATTACGCAATACGTTCATTGGCTTTTCATTAGTCCAATCAGAAAAAACCAATACCAATTCTTTATCATAATCCAACACTTTTTCTTTAGGCTGAATTACAATGGAACCATAAACACCGCTTTGTTCTTGTAACATTGTATGCGAGTGATACCAGTAGGTTCCAGATTGCTTGATAGGAAATTCATATTTCTGTGTATGGCCTGGTTCTATAGGTGGTGTATTTAAGTAAGGAACACCATCGTAAAAGTTAGGAAGTAAAAGTCCGTGCCAATGCACCGATGTTTCTACACTCATCTCGTTCTTTACATAAATAATTGCATATTCTCCTTCGGTAAATTCTAATGTCGGACCAGGAATGGTTCCATTAACGGTCATTCCCATAACGTCTTTTCCTGCTTTATTTACGGTAGCCTCTCGTAAGGTGATGGTGTGTTCTCTTATAGGAAGGTTATTTATGTTTCCTTCTAACTGTACTTCTTGAGCAAAAACGCCCGTTGTTAAAGCAAGTAGTAAAAGAAATATCAATTTTGTTTTCATAGTTATCTTTTTTTATAAAAATACTGTTGGTTAACAGCTTGCTATCTATTAATTATGGTTGGTATTTACACAATTCGGTCTAAAGGATTCCTAAAATTTTGCTTGTTGTCTTTGTACTCTGTTAAGCTCATACCTGTCTCATTTTTAAATTGATTACTTAAATGCGTTAAATTGCTATAATCAAGTAGTTGTGAAATTTCTGTAAAGTTGTTTTCTTGTAATTGTATCAGTTCTTTTACTTTTTCTATTTTCAATTTGATAAAGTATTTTTCTATAGTTATACTTTCATTAAATGAAAAAATCTTACTGATTTTTGAGTACTCAATATTCATTGTACTTTCTAAATATTTAGAGAGTGTTTTCTCTAATTGTAAAGGTAATTTTTGCAGTAATTTGATGAGTTCAATTTTAGTTTGTTCTACTAATTGCTGGTCTTGAGCAAGTAGAATTTCAAAGCCATTGTTTTCTAAGGCATCTTTTATATTTTGAAAATCATCTTTAGATTTCTGTTCATAAATTATAGAGCCCAATTCGATATGTTTTGACTGAATACCCAATGCATCGACATCTCTCTGGATTGCTTTAATACAGCGATTACAAACCATATTTTTTATGAATAATTTCTTTTCCATCGGTTAGTTGATTAGGTAATTAATCAATGCAGATTGTATGTAATACATCTGTATGGATTCCACCTGATTCAACTCAAATTTGAGTTGTAGCTCTTGAATATCCAGCACGTCGTTAAAATCGATAGTTCCCGTTTCATAATTCTTGATGAGAATTTGTTCGGCATCTTTAGCTTGCTTTAAATTTTTAGCTTGTGTGTTGTATGCTATTCTGGACTGATTATGTTGGGATATCGCTTTCGCGAAAGCTGACTCCAGCACATTTAATCGCTCATCCTTTTGCAAGTTAATTTCTTGCTGTCGCAGTTCATTTTGCTTAGAAATAGATTTATACCGATTATTAAAAATGGGAATAGAAACAGAAACCATAGGCATCAAAATATCTTTACCATTATCGCTAGGAAATGCATCTGTACGCTCACTAACAGGTAAATAATCCACGCCAAAACCTATCGTAGGCAATCCTTCACGCTGATTGAGTAACTCTGATTGCGCTACAGATTCGTAAAGTTTATCGTACTTGAGTAATTCAGGATTTAATGCTAAACCTTCTAAAGTTTTGATTGAGTCTATTTCTGGAATATTCATCTCTGTAGGAATAGTAATCAGGGCATTTTTTTCTTTATTTAATAAATTATTAAATACAGTTTGCTCTGCGATAAATTCTTCTTCAAGCACTTCTTTTTTCTGTTGCATTTCGTTCTGGCGTATTTGTAAACGCAGTACATCTACCGCACTCGCTTTGCCCACTTCTACAGATGTTAAAGCTAATCGCTCGTAAGTATTTAAAAGCTGGATATTCTCTTCAAGTACTTCTTGCTTTGCTCGAATGGCGTATAGTCTATAATACGATTGAGAAACAGAAAGCGCTAACTTTCGTTTTGCAATCGCGATTTCCACATACTCGGTATCTGCCATAGAGGTGGCATAATTTTCACGTGCTGTTATAGTTCCAAACCAAGGCAACATTTGTTTTACACCTATACGTGCTCGTTGCGCTCCTGTTCTGGTTTCTGGTGTGCTCAAAAAATAGCCTGCGCTTATCTCTGTATTAGGAATCCAGTCAGCCTCATTTACTTTTTCTTCGGCTCTATTATAGCGCAATTCAAAAGCCTGAATGTCTGGGTTATTAGATTGTGCCTCGTCTATGTATGCTTGTAATTGTTGCGCTTTCGCGAAAGCGGAAACAAACAAAAGACAAAGAATTATTAGTGTATTTTTCATTTGTTTGCTCTTTTAAGTTGAAATTCTTTTTTCCAGCTATACAATACTGGTAGTAGAAAATAGGATGTAACATCTATAATCATCCCACCAAAAATAGGTATCGCCATAGGTATCATTATATCACTACCTTTTCCAGTAGACGTAAGGACTGGAAGTAAAGCGAGTACGGTTGTAACGGTTGTCATTAAACAAGGTCTAATACGTTTTCCAGCTGCCTCTAAAGTAGCAAGCCTTATCCCTTTTTTAGTATCTGGATTTTTACTTTCAAAAGATTGGTCTAAATAAGTGGCCATTACCACACCATCATCTGTAGCAATACCAAACAGCGCTATAAACCCTACCCATACGGCAACACTTAAATTGATAGTTTTCATATTAAAGAGGTCTCGCATATTCTCGCCAAAGAGACTAAAATTGAAAAACCAATCTTGACCATATAACCAGATCATTATAAAGCCACCAGCAAACGCCACAGCAATCGCAGAAAAAACCATCAACGACGTGGAAACTGACTTGAACTGGAAATAAAGAATCAAGAAAATTACGAGTAGGCAAAGTGGAACTACAACCGCTAAGGTTTTTTCTGCTCTTAATTGATTTTCATAGGTTCCCGTAAAGCGATAGCTTATACCTGAAGGAACAACCAATTTTCCCGTATCAATATTTTCCTGAATTAATGCCTGTGCATTCTCTACAACATCTACTTCGGCAAAACCATCGAGTTTATCAAATAGTACATAACCAATTAAGAATGTGTCTTCACTTTTAATGACTTGCGGTCCTTGTTCGTAACGAATGTCTACTAACTCGCCTAATGGCACAGGATTCCCTTTTTCAACCGGAACATAAATTTTTTTTAAGTCGTCTTCATTACCACGTAATTCCCGTGGGTAACGTACACGAATACCATAGCGCTCGCGACCTTCAACAGTTTGTGTAAGTGGCATTCCTCCAACAGCTACTTTAAGAACCTCCTGCACATCCATTACTGAAATACCGTATCTGGCCAATTGTTCTCGCTTGATATCAATAAGTAAATAAGGTTTCCCAACAATACGGTCTGCAAAAACAGCTTGTTCTTTTACACCTTCGGCTTGTTTTAAAATACCTTCTAATTGTAAACCGAAATCCTCAATCGTTTTTAAATCAGGACCCTTTACTTTAATTCCCATAGGCGCTCGCATTCCCGTCTGTAGCATCACGAGCCTAGTTTCAATAGGCTGTAATTTGGGTGCAGAAGTAACTCCTGGGAATTTGGTCACCTTAACTATTTCATTCCAAATATCATCTGGGCTATTGATGTCTGGTCGCCAGTTTCTGTAATACTCGCCATCGTTATCTTCAATTAAATCATCCCGGTTTGCAGAAGTCTGTAGACTTGCTTTATCATAATTTGCATTTTTCTCAACTTCGTTATTTGGATTTACGATGAACTTATTATTTTTGAGGACAAAAAATCCGTCATCATTTACCTGATAGCGTTGTCTTTCACCATTCTCGTTACGTATATATTCAGATTTATACTGAATTACATTTTCATACATAGAGAGTGGAGCAGGATCTAAAGCAGAATCTGTTCTTCCAGATTTACCTACTACCGTTTCAATTTCTGGAATGCTTGCCACTGCCATATCGAGCTGTTGTAGTACACGTTTATTTTCTTCAACTCCTGCGTGTGGTAAGGATGTAGGCATTAATAAGAATGAACCCTCATTAAGTGCTGGCATAAATTCTTTACCAGTATTACGCATAATCAAAAACCCAAACGTCAATACCGTTGCTGGAATAATTAAAAACAAAAGTTCATTTTCTAATGCCCAGCGTAGTATTCTATCATAATACATTCTGAAAATAGAGAATACACCCAGCAGTCCGAAACAGATAATAGATACAAATATCAAATTGAGAAAAATGCTACGGTCAAAACCTAGCGGTCTCCAGTATTCGGCAAGAAGTATGACTATCGCAATACAGGAAATAATAATATGAATGAGATTTGCTCGTTTTGCTGTAATAATCTCTCTCACACTCAAAATTGCTACGACACCAAAGGCAATTAAAATAAGTCCTAGCCAGTAGCCGAAAATAATCGCCGTAACGCCTAGAATGATGAGAACACTATTGACAATGTATTTAGTACGTTCTCTAAGAGTATTATTTCTAAAAAGGAAAGCAGCAACTGGCGGAATTATAAATAGAGCAATAACTAAAGAGGATGCAAGTGCCATCGTCTTTGTAAACGCCAGTGGACGGAATAATTTACCTTCTGCACCTATCATTGTAAAAACGGGCAAGAAACTGATAATCGTTGTGAGTACCGCAGTTAAGATTGCGCCAGAAACTTCAGCAGTAGCGTTGTAGATTATTTCGTTTGTGGTGTATTCTATACCGCTTTCGCGAAAGCGTAACTTCTCATCTTCCAAATGCCGAATCATATTTTCGGCAAGTATGACGCCTACATCCACCATTGTACCAATAGCAATAGCAATTCCTGATAGTGCAACAATATTTGCATCTACATTAAAAAGCTTCATCGCGACGAAAACCATCAATACCGCTACAGGTAATAATCCTGAAATTAGAATGGATGCTCGTAGATTAAATACCATTACGATAATTACTAAAATAGTAATGAGTATTTCAAGAGTAAGCGCTTCGTTAAGTGTATGAAGTGTTTCCTCAATGAGCTGTGTACGGTCATAGAATGGAACAATAGTTAATTGTGAGGTGCGACCATCTGCTAATATTTTAGTTGGAAGTCCTGATGATAATTCGGCAATTTGATCTTTTACATTATTAATGACTTCCATTGGGTTTGCGCCATAGCGAGCTACCACAACACCACCTACAACTTCGGCACCTTCTTTGTCTAGAATACCACGCCTTGTTGCTGGTCCTAAATGAACATTTGCAACGTCCTTTATACGAATAGAAGTGAAGTTTTCTGAATCTACGACTGCATTTTCTATATCTGCTATCGATTTCACATACCCTAAACCACGCACGAGATATTCGGCTTGGTTAATTTCTAAAGTTTGAGCACCGATGTCTTGATTGCTTTCCTTGACAGTTTTTGCTATCTGGGAGAGACTTATGTTATATTGACGCATTTTTTCTGGGTCAATATCCACTTGGTATTCCTGAACATAGCCGCCGATAGATGCTACTTCTGAAACGCCGCCTGCAGAAGACAATCCATACTTCACGTAATAATCCTGAATACTACGTAATTCTTGCAAATCCCAACCACCAGTAACATTACCGTCTTGATCACGACCTTCGAGTGTGTACCAAAATATTTGTCCCAATCCCGTTGCGTCTGGGCCCAAAGCTGGGTTGACACCTTCGGGCAATAAATTTGCAGGAAGCGAATTGAGTTTTTCAAGAATGCGGCTACGTGACCAATAAAACTCTACGTCTTCTTCAAAAATGATATAGATACTGGAAAACCCAAACATAGAAGAACTACGAATAGTTTTAACTCCAGGAATACCCAGAAGTGAAGTCGTAAGTGGGTAGGTGATCTGGTCTTCGATATCCTGCGGAGATCGCCCTTGCCATTTTGTAAAAACAATTTGTTGATTTTCACCAATGTCTGGAATAGCGTCTACTGCAACTGGATTGGTAGGTAGAAAACCTGTGTCCCAACTAAATGGTGCGTTTATAACTCCCCAACCTATAAAAAGAGTTAAAAGAAGTACCGCTACAAGTTTATTTTCAATTAGAAATTTAATCGCCTTATTAAGCATACGATTTGATTATTAGATAGTTGAAATTGTGCGAAGTAAAAAATACCGTACACGAGATTCAGCCCACTACAGTATAACTGCTGGGCTTTGTTTCAAAAGTCTAATAGATCAAATAAGAAAAGTCTGGTGCAACACTTGCACGTCCTGTTTGACAAAGGGCGGCGAGTAAGCAACAAAAGGAACATCTGTAGTTGCGGTTCCTTCAAATAAATTTAAATAAGAATATGTAAATGAGGCAACAAAAACTTGTTGCTCGAAACTGAGTGAATCAAAAGAAACCTTTAAATCATCTTGCCCTTGCTTAACCATTTGCTCATCAGAGCAGCAAGACTTTTTAGATAGTGTTGGTTTCTCACAAGAAACAGTTACTTGTGCTTTCTCCATTCCGCAAGTTTCTACTTGTTGAACAAAAGAAAAATCAACAAGTATATCTCCACAATAATGCATATCCACAGTAAACGACATCGTAGTCATAAGAACTACGGCTGCCATAAAAACTGCCATTGATTTGTGGATAAATTGTTTCATTTGATACAAAGTTAAAAATTTATTTAACATTGAAGCTGTCTTTAACTAATTTTTATGCTCTCGATAAAATCATATTTTAGAAAATTAAGAACAAATCACAATGAAATTCTTTTAACTTAGTAAGCTCACAAATCATTAAACTTCATTAATTATAGATTTCGATTTAGCAGACATACACGCATCATACTCCAGTCTTATTCCAAAGAAGATTGACGGTATTACTGTCTATATGCTTCATAAGAGAATCATTAATAGACAGGTAAATAAGCACTTTACATATAAAGATATTGAAAGATGTATTAAAGAAGCGGCACTTATGGAAAGCGGCGTCGTACCTCATACGGATGCTATTGTAGATGGTTTGCTAAAGTACTATTTAGAACACCCAAGAGAAGAACGCTTTAAGTATGCATTAACCGATTTCGCACTCAAATTCGTCAAACTTTTAGATAATAAACTTTATAGTCCGTACGCAAAATTTCCGTTACGTGATACTTTTAAAAAACTTGCAGATTTTAAATCTGCAGAAATTAAAAGTATAGATGATTTTAATAGATGGTATGAATTCAATTTTGAAGGAAACAGCGGTACCGTTATTATAGATCATCTAGAGGCATTAAAGGATTACGTAAATAAAGCTATTGATGAGCTTAATGTATACATTAATCAAGATCAAGATTCTGCATTAAAAACAGCAGAAAACGTTTCTATTTTATTTGAGAAAATCACCGCAAAAAGTGAGGAGATAAAAGACACTCTTTTAATAAGCAACAGTCTTGATGAAGAAATAGAAAAGGTTGTAAACTACTTTCTAAGGAAGAAAAATAGTCTTCCTGATAATAAAACGCCTAAGCAAAAAGAAGCGCATAAAATTTTAAGAGAGGAATACGATAGAGCTGTAGAAATTAAGAAAAAGGTAGATGACTTTTTTGTTGAAGTTGAATATAAACTGGGACAGTTATTAGACAGATCTGCCTATGCAAGTACGCAACTTATAACGGTACAAGATAATTTTAAAAATAAATCTGCAGTTAGAATTAATATTAAGCGCCTATTGAAGTTTACATTAGAGCAAGCCAAATTTTCAAAAAAAGAAGGTTTCTTATTACCTGAACAATTCCCAATTAAGTCTGTAGTAACTGAACGTTTTAAACATATTGGTTTGGTTTATTATGAAGAATTTGGTCTTCAGAAAAGCTACGTTATTGAGCCTAAGACTAATGAAGCACATCTTAAATCACAAGTTTTGAAACTGGATACAGAATTAACAAGGCAAGAGAATACCGCAAAATGGGTTAATCTATTCAAAAAGCAGTTGCAAAAAGAAAGAGAGATTGATTTTAGCAATCATTTTTACGATATCGCATTGAAAGAAAATGATACTTTAATTGCACTTAAAGTAGGGTTTGAACTTGTAGAGTTTGCAAGACATAATAAAGAGTATGAAATTAAAATAGACAGAGAAATACCAGAATCCTCGCTGTCACAAAATATTGCATTATGGAAAATGAAAATAATAAAGAGATAAATCAAAATTTTTCGTTTTTTGAAAACGCCGACGTACAAGAATATTTTGCAGATTTGAATATTGAATTGCTATCTGGTAGGCACATCCAGAAAGATAGATTTTATCTCTACAAACTACTTAAAGATTACTACAACGAACTTTCGTTTTATTATGAAAAATTATATGGTTTAGAACTATTAATGGAAACCAGAGAGAACTCTAAATACTACTATGTCGATTATCCCGATACATCTAAAGGGGCACTTGCAAATCCGTCGCGCCACAAAATGTTAACTCAGAAACAAACGCTAATAGGTCTAATATTACTTAATATGTATTATGAGCAGTATTTTGAAAATAAAAAAGAGGTACGCTTTGCGGACATTAAAAAAGAAATTAAAGAAAGTGAGAACAACATTTTGTACAAAAAATTATTTTTCAACAAAGTGCAAGACGATTATCTTGAGGGCGACTGGTCAATAAAAGTTATAAAACCATTTAAAAGTGTGTTAAGAGAATTCAGTAGGCTAGGATGGATTACAAACCTGGCAGTCGAGGATGGCGAAGAAATTCATTTTGTGCTTCGTGAACCCATTATTAGGTTTCAAAAATTATATGAAAAAGAAATTACAAACTTCACAGAGTTCAGTGAAAAATACCTTAGCCAATTACAATGATAGAATATCCTAGAATCTTTTCGCTATCTACGGTTGGTATTAGAAAGCACTATAATCAAGACTATTTACTGCATCGCGTAAGAACAGATTTTACCGGTAATAATGGTATTGGTAAATCGCTTATTGCAGACTTATTTCAACTTATATTTATTGGGCAAAAGAGCAAAATAAGTTTTGGTACAGAAAGTTTTAAAAACAAAGATAGGCACATACATACCATACCTTACGATACCGATGATGCCTACGTTTTTATACATATTGAGTTTAAGAAAAATGAATTTATAACCATTGGTACTAACATAGGTAACAAGCGTAGCAGACCTTTGAAATCTTTCTGGATATTAAACCAAGCCTATAATGATAATGACAAAAAAGACCTTGAAACTTTGTCACTTAACGCCGACCAGCTATCATATAGTAAAGATTTTTTAAAAGATGGCCACTTTTTGCCTATAAGCCAACTTGCAAGACACCTTAAAAAGAATAAAAAAGGATTTCTGAAATCGTTTACGGATGTAGAAGATAAAAAGGAATACTATGAATTTCTTTATTCAAATGAGCTTTTGCCCATAAATCTTGCGATTGATGAAAATATGGACGCTTTCGCGAAAGTGATACAATCCTTTTCAAAAGCAAACTCGTTAGATACTGAAAGCGATAAGATTTTAAAAGATTTTCTATTTGAAAATAGTTTGGACACGCTTCAGTCTAAATACCAATCAAACAAAGAGAAGCTTGAGAAACTAATAAATGAATACAATGAGCTGGATGAGGAAATACATACGATTGAATTAAAACAAGAAGTGTTAGGCGATCTTAAAGAGTTACAACAGCTTAAAAATGAATCTCAAAAAAAATACCTTATAGCAAAATATCACATCAATTATTTTAGGTATGATAAAGTAGCAACTAACTGCACAGATACTTCCGATAAGATAAAGAAGGAAACAGATTTTATTAGTAATTTAAAAAAAGGAGTCCCTAAAATTGAAAAACAAATAGGAATTACAAAGTCGGAATACGACACCTATTCTAATGCTCAAATATTCTTCATAAATTATAAAAATCTGTTCAATACAAGATCGAAAAAATTAGAAAGTCTTAACCAGCTTCAAAAAATGAAGCTACCTATAATAGATCAAGCAAATTTAGTCGAGATAGATATTGATGAATATGGCGACCAGATAATCATTGAAAAGATAAATAAGCTTAATTCAGCTTTAGAAAAATACGGCACGATACATAACATAAATGAAAAAACGCTATCGCAACGAAAAATAATAACAGAATACAAAGAGAAAAAAACCTCAGAACTTGCTGATTTGGAAGCGCTTAATCGTATTCTTTCTGCTGGAGAAGATGGCTCATTAATAGCACAAATTATAAAAAATGGAAGAAATCTTACGGTAGAAGAGGAAACGGTTCTGTTTGGATTGCTCAAAAATGTTCATTTGGAAAAACCAGATAATCCTTCTAAAGGAACACAATTCACTAAAGATAGTTCTCTTTTAAAATATGATAATATAGAAGACGATAAAGTTAATTCTGGTTATTGGTTCAAGGTTGGTGCTCTGCGAACATTCGTACCTTATTCCAATGAGAAGCAAATATTTGCAGATACTGCTAAAATGAAAATTGCCAAAAAAAAAAAGCAGAATGCAATTGATGAGCAAATCAAGTCTATTAAAAATGAACTTGTCGAAATTTTGAAATTTGAGAAAGGAGACGTTAATAATCTGTCATCGGTTGATGAGTTAAAAAATCTCAATAAAAATTTTAAAGACTTCTCATTATACGAATCCTCAAAAATCGCAATGAGTATAGCCGAAAGTCTTTCTACAAAGATCCTTACTGATCAAAAAGAGTTGGCGCAATCATTACAGGAGTTAGAGATGCTTGAAAAGAAAATTCCAATTAAAATTACTGATGAGAAAATAGACGACCAGTTAACGTCTTATATTCAAAAAATAGCTGCTAAAAAATCCGTTTATAAAGAATTACAAAACAAACTTAAAAACTCAAAATCTACAATAACCCAAAAGGAAGATAACTTAACTACATTAAACGAACTACTTACAGCAAAAGAAAAGGAAAGAGATGACTTAAAGAAACAATACGAAGACGCGTTAACAAATTTTAAAAAGCATTTTAAGCTCTTAAATATTAACGATTTAAAACCTACCAACCTCGACTCGATTGATTTAGATGACCTTAGTAAACAACATAATAAGCACAAGGATAATTATATAAACGCTTATGGTAAAGCATCGTCTCAGTTTGATACTACAAAGGATGACTTAGAAGTTAAAAACCAGATGGATGATCAAAACTATTCATTTGAAGTTTTAGAATTAGTTCTTTTAGGTCCAAAAATTAAGCATACAGAAAATCTGGCACCAGCACTTAAAAAATCCAATCAAAACAGAACTAAAGTAATGCAGGCCATCACTCAGGCGATGCTCCGAATATTTAAGTTGACAAAAACAAAATATAAAGACTTTGAAAAAATAGTTGAAGATTTAAACGACTTCTTTAGTGAGCGACTTATTAGTGATAAATACAACTTCAAGATCGACTTCACACCTAATGAGACTTTTAAAATAGATTGGATGAAAAATTTACAATCTTCCACACAAGCTGCATATTCAGAAGGAGAATTGCAATTTTCAGACTCAGTAGAAAGTTTTGTTGAGAAGATTTTCACAGAAACAACATCCTACAACGAAAAGATTAAATTTTCAGATCTATTAGACCCGAAAACGTATTTTGATTTGAGTACGAGGTTGCTTGACAAAGATGGAGTTGACCAAACAGGAAGCACAGGACAAAGCTATACTGCGATTGTTTTATTAGGTATTGGGAGACTTTCTATTGTACAAAAGGAAGATAGAAAAGGTGTAAAGTTTTTAATACTTGAAGAAGTCTCAAATATGGATAAAGGTAACTTTAACACATTTCCTAACATAGCAAAAGAGTTTGGATATCAAATGCTAACGATGACACCAGAACCTTACGGATCTAATGAAAATGAAGGTTGGTATTTACACCATTTAATAGAGGGCTATGAAGACGTTAATATTAATTATGCGATGCCAAGCAGCTATTTTAAAACAAATGAATCTAGAGAAGATTTATCAGATTACTTAAAAAATATAAATAAACAATGAATTGGGTCGCACTAAAATCCCTAAATGAACTTTATAGAGATAAACAGACAAAGATTAAAGAAACTTTAATCAAGGACTCTTTGTTTCAACATTTACTGAACGATACTCAAGAGATAAAAGAAGGTTATAAAATTTATTATTCTGATGATGAAGAATTTTTTGAGATGTATGAAGAAGAGCATTTAGAGAAGTTTAATCAATACTATGATTTTTTAGAACATAATAAACTCTTAAAACCCCAAACAAGATTTGAAGAGGCAGATATTATTGAGCTAATGGATATGAAGCGTCGTATGGATAATGGTCAGCTATTGCCAATACGAGACCAAATTATCAAAAATGAAGATACTGTTAGAAATGTATCTTCTATGTTTTTTAAAAATGAAAAGTATTTGCTCGGAAAGAAATCGCTCATAGATGCTATAAAACAAATACTTCAAATTGAAGAACTTGCAAATGATAAAGATCAGCAGTATATGTACAAGCTACTATGCGAGAAAGCTAATCTAATAATACTTTGTGAAAATTTAGACTTTTTAAAAAGGCCATCATTACCACAAAAATATGGGTATGAATTATGGTATGCTGGCGGTAAAAATATTGATAAATTAAAATTCACAGATAACAGAGGTTTACCAATTTATTACTCCGCAGACTGGGATTATGATGGCTTACTCATTTTTAATATGATAAAAAAAATTATCCCTAATATTAAGTTGTTATATCCAACCGCAAATCCAAAAAGCATCGTAAAGTCGGAACATAAAAGCCTATGGGCAGATATGGATAATCCTGAAAATTATTCTAATCTTGACATAAAAGACTTAGATACAAAGCATAAAACTATTTTAAAGAAATTAATAGAAAATAACCAGTGGATTACCGAAGAGGATAATAATCTGAAAGAAATGGTATCATTAGTCTTTAATTCCAATTAAACAATCTCAATAGTATCTTCAGATCTATCATCAAAAAAATAAATACGATCAAAACCGTTTTTATCAATTGATGACCTATCGAGTAAATCGAATCTGTATCCTGATGATCGATGACCTAAGCCAGCAATAATAACAAGCCATTTTTCATCAATATTATTTGGGTATTGGGTAATTAGACTGGCTTTGTGATTTATTACAAGTTGTACATCTTTGTAATCTATTGGCTTTACCAGATATGCACCTACAGATTGCCAGTTACTCCAAGTAGTATCTGAGCTCACATTGATACTATCTACAAATTCATTTTCTAACTTGCAATGTTTAGTACTAACTCTAAAATCTCTTCCCTTATTTGCTAAATAAATAGTTTCTACAAGACTGAAAAACAAGTCAATATAATGGTTTTTAGAATGTCGCTTGTCCATCACGGCATCGGAGTACCTGAACATACATTGCAACTCCACATCGTACTTATCCTCAAATTTAAGGCGTGCTGCATCGATAATACTTTGCCGGTAGACTTCAATCATTTTACTTTGATTGTTAATGAATCTCGTATGTTCTATCGATATGATTTTATCAGTCGTCTCCGCAGTAAAATCTGGTGTTTCAGACGCTTCTAATGTCTGAAATATGATACCGTGCTTCACGTTAGATATAAAGCGTTCAATCTGTAGTTGCTCAATTTCCTTTGCCCTAATTCTTGTCACAATACTTTTTTAAGACAAAGTAAAGTAATTAATTTAAAACCTAAACAAAAGGATTAACCTCTGCAGGAGTACCACTTGGATATCCCCAAGCTACATATTGAGACTTCATATCATCCGTATCAAGATGTACAAAGGTTCTACCTACACCAATCCGTTTAAATCCAACATCACGAGCTACAGAGACTAAGTGATTGCGGATAAACGTAGATTGAGCTTTGATATCTACAGCTTTACACGTTGGTATTTTATGAGAAGAACTGGAAACACCGCCTACTTTTTTGTTGTGTGATGGGCTACGAGCTCCAGAGTTGATCCATTCAAAAATGGGATATCCTGTTCTGGCTTCCAATTGCTGAAGCATAAAGATTAATTCCCTATCCATACAATTACCAGAACCTGGAAGATCTGGACTATCAAAAACAGATAAATCGATAGGTCGTTGATTGATTTGTACCACTCGATTTTTAATTGACTTTGTTTTTGATTTTCTGTAAATAACAAAAGCACCTATCATCAAAAGGGACAAGGTGCCTAATCCAACATAGATATGCTGATTGTTACTTTTTACCACAGCCACAACCTTTTGCTGTTTCTTTACTTTTCTTGTATCTCAAGAATAAATCTGAACTTATTTTTACAGCGCTTAGTAGTATAAATGCCCCAAAAATATAGTTCAATGTGTTATTTCCTTTGTCCACGTTCATTGTTTTTTTGTTTGTTATATAATTGAATTTCAGCTTCCAATTGCTCGATGTATCTTTCAAGATCTGTTATACGATCCCTTTGTTTGGTAATCGTTTTATTCATCAGCGTATTCTTACTTTCCAGTTGTTTCAACCGTTTTTCCATATTTTCAGACCATAGCTTATAGTTTTCCACTACAAGGCTATTCGCTTGAACATTGAGATTGCGTATTTCGGCGCTTTTAAGACGTCTTTGCGTCCCATATTGCAATAGCACTTCAATGAGTTTCCAAAACCCAGTAGCGCCCAGTACAATTGCAAGTATTTTAATTAAGTCCATTTTATTTAGGTTCACGCTTTCGCAAAAGCGCTATTATGTTTTTACCTAGCAGATGCCGCTCTTTTAGCAGGTATGGGTGCTTGACGATCTGGAAAGGATCTGAATTTTAATGGCAACTCTGCCACATAAGGATTGACATTTAAAATCACTTCATCTTCTGGACTATTAAACTTTCCAGACATAAACACTCTGCCATCATCATCTATGGCATAGAAAAAAGGTTTTCCTTCTCTACTCAATAGTGTTCCCGTGTACTCGCCTTGTTGATTCTTTACTAAAGGTGCTGGTAAACTCAATTGCCAGCCAGCAATTTCTTTTGCACCAGATCTTGTGCGTAATCTAATGTCCTTGCCGATTACTATATTCTCATTAATCACTGCATAAATATTGCGTGCAGGAGAATGGAATAAATCTGAATTTAGATGATTGGGTGGCACACTCAGCTCACGCTGAGTGTTTGCTATTAATCCGCCACCTTGTGCTTTTGGCACATTACTTTGATATCCTACTATACTCATTACTGTGCTATTATTATTCCGGTTAATATGAGTAAGCCACCGCCAAAAAACCACCGCTCCAGCTTACCTCTCTTTATTTGTTTGTGCTGTCTCTTAATGGTCAAGTTAAGTTCTTGAATATGAGATTCATCATTATCCTGAATGACCACAAGATTTTCAACCTTACGCTCCAATTTAAAAATGATGGTATCCTTTTTTTGAGTGAGATACTGCCATCTATAATTGCGTAATTGCAACGTATCAATAATGCTATCTTGATAAAGACTGAACTCTAATCGCTTTGCCAAATACTTTGATTGTGATAAGTCAAAACAGAAATATTTCTTATTGTTTAAGTCTTGTACTATCGGCTGTAAATCCTGAGAAATACTCGTATAAGTCCAGAGCAGACATCCTATCAATAGTATTAATTTTTTCATCCAGTGCATTTTGTAAATTTTGAATCATTTTATGGCTTAAAACTATTTTACCAGTTAAGCTATCGGTTTGCTTTTTAAGCTTTTTAATTTCTTCATCAAGGCTTACGTTTTTAACCGTAAGCAGTTCGTTTTCCTTTTCAAGTTTTTGAATAGTTTCATTGTTCAAAGCTTCCTCTTGCGGAATGATGTAAAAGATGAGCAGGACAATAATTCCTGCAATCCAAAGCACTAATAAAAAAGGTTTCCAAAACTTCATTACTCCTTGGGTTTCGTTTGAAATAATTTGTTTAAAAATTTCTCCAATAAGAGTTTGTGAAACACCAGCGCAAAAGCAAACGATTGCAACAAACATTCAATCATTTTAATCTGATAACCTCTTATGAAGTACAAAGCGACTCCGTAAATAATGCCAATGATGAGGACACGATAGCGAGTGGCTATTTTCAGCTTAAAAACTTCATAAAAGAAGTTGGTCGAGCGGTAATGGTTGAGACCATAAGCAATGACAATGAATGTGAAAATATAAGCCCAATCCAGGCTGTTTAAATAATTGGAGATGTGTGATAAAATTTCTATCATTTTAATTGTTTTTTTAGGGTTTCTTTTATGCTTTTAATATCTACTTGCAAAGCCGCTATTTGATGATTTGGAAATAGATTCTTGGTCAAATGTGCCACGACAACTATTGTTGCTCCAGAAGCCAACAGAGCAAGCACAATTTTGGTTAATGTTTGATTGGTAAGAGTTACAGTAACTTCGGTCTTGATACCGTCTTTATCTACCAGACCATCTATTAAATCTTTAATGCTTCGCTTTTCTGGCATCTTTTTGTTGCTTTTTTATCTTACCCATATTGCGTTCTTTGAACAGCTGTTCTGATACTTCTTTTACTTTGTAAAGTCTTAAAACACGTTCTTCAGTAACAGCATCAAATTCATCTGTGATTAAGCCTTTTGCAGCACCGTGATTTTTTAATAGGTAGACGCGTAGTTGATAGACACGTTCTCCTTTGCTTCCTAATTTTAATGGAAAATCATCATTGGGTTCTGGCAATACTTCGGGCTTTATGACGATTGCTTTCTTTTCTTTTTCTAAAGGAACTACAGGCTTCATTTCAACTACAGAAACTTCTTTTTTCTGCGGAATAGGTTTCTCAACTTTTACAGGTTTGGATTCCTCGACGATTGTAAATTCTGCATCCTCAGCCGTTTCTTCTTTATCTCTAAAGAGGACATAGCCCAACAATCCTAATCCCAAAAGCCCTCCAGCGATAATCAATCCCTTTTGCATTGTTTGTTCGCTCATTATTTCCCGAGACTTGACAGCGCTTTTCGCATTCCTGCGATATCGGCTTGAGTGAATACTGTTTTCTTTAATCGCTTTTGTGCAGCTCTCGATGTTTTGGGACCAAATTGCCCATCAACACCATCACGTTTTGGTCCCGTTTTGCCTAAATCTTCTTTATAGATTTTAAGGTAACGCTGTAGTATTTTTACATCAGGATGACGGCTTCCGTATTTTATGGGATAGCCTGTTTTGGTAATATTTGGCTTCGTACTTGAACTCGATGATGTTGAAGAACTCGGAATAAAAGGTGGTGTTTGATAGCTGGAGGAACTACTTGGAACTGTTGTGATTCCTGATGAAGATGCGCTCGCTAATTCAGCTTCTTTTTTCTCCTTTTTCTTGGTCATAAAATAATACGCGGTGGCTGCTCCTACGAGTACCACGATAACACCACCTACCACTAAAAGGTCTTTGTTTTTAGCCATAAATGATGGATTTGTTGCTGTTGATTTCTGTTTCATTGGTTCGATTTATGATTGGTAATTGGGAAGGCGTTGCACATAATTTGAGACGTATTCCTTCATTTCGCTTTGGCTTAAAAAGCTATTCAAATGTTGCCACATATCTTTTTTATATAGCTGATAATAAGCTTTGGAGAGACTGGCGATTTGTGTTTTATCACGCAATTTTTTACCGAAAACATCTTTGATAGCCTCTTCGTCGTCATTAAAAGTTCCTTTTGCATCCTTAATGATTTTAGCCAGTTTCTTAGCCGAAGCATCATCCAATACTTGAATATTTTTTGGCGCTACCCATTTCTGGACATCTGTGAGATAGTTCATATCAAATGGACTGTTCCAGTTCGGCTCTTGTTTGGTAGTTCCTACATTTCCAGTAGTGACTTGCACGCCAGTTCCTATAGATGTGGTTGTTGTGGATTGCAGTGCTTGTTGCTTTGTACGCTTTCGCGAAAGCGTAACAAAAACACCTATCCCGATAACGCCAAGTCCCGCGCCACCTATCATCCACCATCCTGTTTTTGAGATTTCCATATTAAGCTGTTCTGTAATTAGGTAGCGCCTTCACGATGTTGAGCACTATGGTTATTTCTTCCTTGTCAAAGCGGTCTTTGAGCGTGTCAATTAGGTTTTTTGAATAGGTTTCTTGGTAGGCTTTTGCTACTTGTGACACCTGAACTTTATCTTTCATCTTGCGGAAGACTCCGTAGACTTGTTCTTCATCATCGCCACCTTGATACCAGCTTCCCCAAGCTTTGTGAATCTGGTCTGCATAGCGAGAAGCGGTACTTGTTTTTAATACCAATACTTCGCGATTTACAGTTTGCAATACCTTATTCAAAAAATGAATATCAAAAGCATTTTGTGAGGTCAGTCCACTTGAAATTGGTTGAATTTGCGCCTGAATAGCAGTCAGTAATTTGCTGGTGCGTACGTCACGACTGCGCTTCCTCATTGAGAAAAACGTTGTCCCTATAAACAGAGTTCCTACACTTGCGCCTATGATTTTATACGTCATACTCATTTGCCCAACAGTTTTAAGCCACGACCTGCAGGTGTGAGCATTGCTAAATCCGACACATCTGCATTCTTTGCTGAATTTTTAAGAAGTACGATAACACCAACCAATACGACTGCCAGTATTACAGGAACTCCAATGGATAATACTTTTGTCAAATTTTTTCCCAAGCCAAAAATATTACCACCAATTTCAGATAAATCGGCAATGGTTCTGGTGGCCATATTGGAAACATCAAGATTGTTTTGATTGAGCCATTTGTTAAAGTTGGGACTCGTCGTACAAGATGCTGCACCATTAGATTTCCAAGTAATGAGCCATATCATTTTTGCATTCTCTTGACCTAATTCGCTTTTTAATTTTGCGAAATAGCTTGTCCAGAAGTCACACGGATCGTCTGCTTCTGGAACTAAAAAAATGCGGTTATCTATGTTTACTTGTATCGCCATTAATTACTTCTGAAAATGGTATTACTGTGTTTCTTGCTATCGGTTTTACTGAAATCGTTTTGTTCTAAAAATTGCTGAAGGCGAGCTTTAAGTTGCGCTTCTTTTCTCAAGGCGGTACGCTTATCATAATTGATATACAGCTGCCTGCCCAACCAAAAACCAACGCCTAATGTCAAAATCGTTTTCATCTACTTTCTCTTGTAAATATTATGCTCGGGAATGTCTAATGCTCTGAGCCATTCTGCTACCTCAAATCCTGGACTATCTTCATCTGCTTTGGCAGGAATTTCATTAAAACCTGCGATAATGATGTCTGGAAAGCGCAGTATATAGAACTTTACAATCGCTTCAAGTGCCGATTTTTGTTCATCGGTACGTGTGTCTTTATCCCAAGCTTCTTTAAGTGTTCTACCTCCTACATAAGCAATGTGTTTGGCGATTCCCGTGATACCATTTTGTCCGTGAGAGATGCCCCATAAATCAATAGTTGTTGGGCTGTCCTCACTAATGATGGTTTGTAACACACCATCTTGAAGCACGAGGTAATCTATACCTGGACGATTCCATCCAAAACCGCCTTTATCTTTTGGTAGCGTGTGCTGATTGATAATGATTTCCTTGCCAAAGTCTTTAGCTTCGCTGGTGTCTGTACTTTGTATAATGAGATAATCTACTTTTTGCATCTGTTGTGATTTAAGAGTTTATAGCTGATAAGCGTCTAAAGCCCAATAAGCGATAGACAGGATATTTCTTGATGTTGACTTGATTATTCTGATTGCCACCCAAGACATAGATGTGTTTTTTGTCTTCGGAATAGCTAATAAAAAGACCTACGTGACCTTTCCAACTGGACTTTTTATGACGCCAGAAGATGACCACATCATTAAGTTTTGGTTTGTTGATTTCGGTACCAACTTGCAGCCAAGAACGCGCAGTAAGTTTATTACTTCGTTCTACTTTCGTCTTGAGCGCTACCCAATTGATAAAGGCAGAACACCAAGCGGTTTCGTCTGTAGAGACCCAAGTATGACCTATTTCTTTGAAGTAATTGAGAACAATGGGATTATGTTGATAGCCTACAATTTCGGTTACACCGTATTGGCTTAAGGCTATATTAATAAGTTGTGACATTGGGTGACTCGTCTTTAGGGTTATCGAGCCACGATACTGGAATGCCCTTACTCATTTGGACACCAGTAGATATTCTTGATTTTTCGGGAAGCATATTATACATCTCGATTTGATTGTAATAAATTAAAAAGCTGACTTGCTGTAATGGATTAATTTTAAAACACCAGGTCACGTGTCCATCTATTAAGTTTCCATCAAAGTCAAATACTTCTGAAACATTTGCAAAGTTTTGAGGACTCTGACTATTACTCAACGAGATGGTTTTACAGATTTCGGTACCAGTGACGGACTTTTCAGTAATCTGTAGTGCATTGATTCTGTCTTCTCCAGAAGCGACCAGCTTGACGTGACCAACCATCGCAGGATTATGCTGGAAGTCTTCACGGTCTTCATAATATTCTTCGTTTACTGTTACGGTAGGACCAGATTGTAATCCCGAAATGCTAACCGTATCATCTGCAGAGTTGCTCACGCCTATAATTTCTTCCTTAGAACTAATAGCTAACCCAAGTCCAAAACTTTCAGTTTTAATTGTATCTATTATTTGATGCTTTGGACTAATTCTACAAAACGTTTGATCGCCTCGATTCCCCACGTACATTAATCCATTATGCGGATTATAAGCAATAGCTACAGGATCTTTACCTACGCTTAATTTAGTGATGGCTCCAAATCTTACGGTGTCTAAAACCGAAACAGAATTTGAGTTATTCAGTACCATATACATATTCTTGGTCACTGGATGGAACTGAAACGAAACAATATCTGCCACTACAGAACCTACGCTTCCTTTTTGATTGCCTTGAAGATCATACACATTGATGGCGCCATCCACAATATTGTGAATGTATAAATCACCTGAATCTGTATCAACTCCAAGTGTTCTGGCTCCAGGTACTAAAGGCAAATTATTTACTCTACGATTGATGCAAATTTTAGAGATTGTTCCCGAAACTAAATTTGCTGTATAATAACATTGATCCACTGGATTATAAACGATATCTACTGGACGATTCCCAAC
Organism: Patiriisocius marinus; assembly: GCF_008974325.1. Lineage (GTDB taxonomy): Bacteria > Bacteroidota > Bacteroidia > Flavobacteriales > Flavobacteriaceae > Patiriisocius > Patiriisocius marinus. The sequence goes on from NZ_BKCG01000005.1 coordinate 236,836, forward strand.
AGATTCTCTTCGTAAAATTGTAAAGTCTTGATTTATAAAAACGACTTCATTTGAGACTGAGCAAGCTATCGCAACTACTCCGTATTCAACACTATTAGTAGATGTATTTACAGCTAAAGCAACTGGACTAACACTGCCTGGAACGCTAAAAATTGTTGAATTAGAAGCTCTTCTTTCTCCAACTCCATAACCACTTCCAGCTTGAGAAGTACCTTGTGATAAGTCAATAGTCGTAACAAGTTCTCCTGAAGGGTTAACCACCGAGACAGAATCTCCTAATTGATTCACTACGTAAAATAAGTCTGTAACAAGATTATAGACCAGCTCTTGTGGTTGCTTATCTACGACTACACTTTTTGTGCCTTCTTCATTTATAAACATAGGATCAGTAAGCGGTGTGCAAGCAATTGCACCCCAAAGACATACTTTTCTTATGTCCTTAGTATGGTTTGTAACCGTTACTTGTACAACATCATTCTCTTTTTGAAGTTGCGCGTAGAAACGTTTTAAACTTGCCTGCTTGTCTAACCAAGTATATGTTGCTCTACTCATTGGCTCTATAATTTTCTATAAAATTGATAACATCTTTGGTACGCTCAATTTGGGATGCACCAACCATTTCTGGGTTTTTCCCGAACACTTTTGTTACTGCATACACCGCCTCAATGGTTGGGAAACCATAATCGAGGTATTGTTTCATTCCGCATAAATCTGCGGTAGTTTGACTGCGTGTATTTAAGAACCAATGACAGCCTTCGTGCGCTAAAATTGCAACGCGAATAGGAATGGTGTACGACTTAAACAAACGTTGCGATATTTGAACTCTCGGCATTTTGCGATGCGTTCTCGCTGGTGTAATAAGCTCTGCACCAAAAGGATCAGTTATTTTATCTAAATATTGAAACAGAAATTCGTTGTCGGTACTTTCATAAAAACCAGGAGGTACGTAACCTGCTTTTTGCGCAAACTGAATCGCAAATTCTAAAAAACGATGTTGGTCATCAGTCGCCCAAACTGCCAGCGCTGGCATCTTTTCTATTTTAACATTGACGATTTCAAATGCATCATCATCTACTTCGTTTTTATCAAATACTTCCATTTCCAGTACTTCTGGAGAAACTGGCAGTGCGATCACAAATTCTCGTTTTGAGTTCGCTTTCGCGAAAGCGGCTTTTCTTCTAAAATAATAGCTATTAGGATGCTCAGGATCATACACACGAATTCCCAACTCAAAAGGCATCAAGGCCTTGATGGTCAGTTTAATCTGAAAGCGTTCTCTATTTGATGGAATGGTTGTTATCACTGAGGATATTGTTGGTGTTGCTTATTTTTAGAACTACTCATTACTGCAAGTCCAATGACTCCGACAACTACGACGCCACCTAAAACATAAACGATGGTAGGAATCCCTTTTTTCTCTTCTTCTGGAACTTCTGGAGCTCCTAAGTCTACAGAGAAGTCCGAAGGCAATTCTGTGTTAGCGCCATATCCATCTAAAGGTTTTGGTGTAGTAAACGAATCGATTACTTGACCTATCGCTGTAGCGCCACCAGCTTCTTTATAAATCTGACCTACATCTTTAAAGAACTTCGTGCGCTTTGCTTTGCGCTCTATTCGTTTTGGAGCAGATCTTCTTATCGTTCTTCTGGCGATACGTTTTGCTTTTCGCTTGGCACGTCTTGCTTTACGTTTCTTTTTATTTCCAAAAAAGTCATCATAATCGTCATCTTGTAGATGTCGACTTAAAATGCTTTCTGTTTCTCCTAAAATCATAAATGGGAATTAGATAATTTGCATTATTCTTAAAGTCGAGGCTCCAGGATTGTAGGTAATTTTCTTATAACCTTTACCCACAAAAGGATAGCCCTTTGCTTCGCCAGGAAATAAAACCACTCCATTAACCAAAGCTTTTCCTTCTCCCACGTTTTTAATTGAGGCGCTTAAAAAACCATCACTGATTTCTCCTGAGACCGTTGTGTCAATTTCATTTACTTGTGCTAATATGTCCATTTTGTAATTTTTTGTTTTGAATGAATTTATAAATCCCAAACCCTGTTGCACCTACAACTCCCACGACAGCAATTACTTTAACCACTTTGCTCACCTTACTGTCAGATTTTATTGCCTTTTTACTGGCTTCTACTTGTGCAGTTTGAAGTTGTCTGACTTCGGCTTTTGCAATAGCAGATAATGTTGTTTTGACAACCGCTGGATTTGATTTTTTAATCAAGTGACTTATGGGTGTCTTTGTTTTGACTGGTGGTTTTTTAGTCTTGATGACCGCTTTTTTTGGTTGTACCGTTTTCTTACGAATCACAGGAATACTCTTCACTCGAATAGGCGGTAATTTCATAGGACGACCACGAACGACTCTGGGGCGAATTCGTACAGGTGGTCTGCTTAATTTTGGTTTAGAAGACCGTCTGCGTTTTAATAGTTTTCGAGTACGACGTTTCTTTCTGCGACGACGACGTATGCCTCCAAAATTATCGTAGTCTTCGTCCTGATAAACATCATAATCAGTAAGTGCATAGGTATTTGTCATTTTATCTCGGCATTGGCATCGGTGGCTGTCCGTAAGGCATTGGTGGACGTCCCGATTTCATTAATACTACCGCTCCGATACCTAAAACGACCACACCGCCGCCTATCATCAGCATCATATTGGTTTTCTTTTTGGCTGCTTCGGCTTTCTTCTTTTCTTCCTCACGACGACGCGCTTCCTCTTGTCTGCGTCTTTCTTCTGCCTCACGACGTTTGCGTTCTTGCTCTTCTCGCATACGCTGCATACGCATTTCCATATCTCTTTTGGCCGCAGCAGCTTGGGCAGATGCTCTTGCTTGTGCAGCTGCTTGAGCTGCGCCACTATTAGATGAACCTCCACGTTTCTTTTTCTTAAAGAGTCCACCTATAATGCCTACAGCACCTTTGGCAATCGCTCCCCAAAATTGGTCGTTCTCTCGTGATGAAAAGCGAGCGATTAAATTTTCTAACGCTTTCGCGAAAGCGTAATCTCCATCTTTTAATAGGTCAACCACTTCATTAACGAGTTGCTCTTTTGATGGTTTACCTTGAAAGAACACATTGCTTTTAGCAAGTAATTCTTGAACAGGTTTTGGATAATTGAGAACCAAATAGGTAAGGTTGTCAATCGCCTGATTGTATTGTGATTGTTTATTTGACATTGCTAAAATTGAATTTTAAACCGTGCCCAACTAAAGCGCCTGCGATGAATACCACTCCAAAAAGTAGGAGTTCATCTTTAGTCACGCTGAAGGTTTTATGCGGTTGTGGTTTAGGTTCTTCTTCTTTTTTCTTTGCTTCTTTACGAATGCGCACTTCGTTCCAAACCATTTGTACTTCCTGCGCAAGATTCTTGTCATCTGCTTGAGCGTTAGATCGTTTTACGATGGTCTGGTAATAGCGTTCTAAGTCCTTATCTGAATAACTCTCAAACTGGTTAAGAAAGCTATCTTCATCTCCTGTCCCTGAATAATTAGAATGTCCACAAGCTTTACAGAAATTACTTTCTGTATTGTAAGAGTCGTTGCTGCAAGCACCACAAAAGTTGTCTTCTTTGGGTTGACTGAGCTTTAATATAGCATCCTTATCGGGATGTAATTGTATGAGCTCTTTAATGACTTTACGCCCTTTTTTGCGAGCAAGTTCTTTTATAGCTTCAGCTAGGTGTTTAGGTTCTTCTGGCGCTTCAAAACCATACTCAAATAACAATTTTGCAACATCATCTGTATTGTGATAGACGATATAATCGATTCTATTTTGAGCTAGTGAAGGTGTTTGTTTTGAGTTTTTCATCTTGTTTTCAATAAGAACAGCCAGAGTGTATGGTTTAGGGGAAACCGACTCTGGCTGTCTGGTATTAGGTACAAAGTCTGGACGAGTTCCTTATTACAGGACTATCGTCTACGACGTCTTACCAATCGAGAAACTGGACGTCTCGCCACCGGTTTTCTGACTAGTCTACGACGTTTTACAACTCTACGAGTAGGACGTCTCACCACTCTACGTCTAGGACGTACACCTAATGCTGTCGGTCTTTTTCTACGGATTAAATCCAGTTGTGGAAGCCCAGTGGTACGTGGTGCTCTTGAAAGCTCTGCCACGTTGGTACCTTTTAAAAGGTTACCCAGATTTGCTCTAGCTTTAATCGTGAATGTGAATACTGCCGTCACACCATCTTCTACAGATACACGCAAGGAATCCTGACCAGTAACATCCATCTCGAAATTGTCATCGTCGATGAGTTGTTGGGTAAAGTTTTGTGGTGAAGTCGCATTACGCGGTTGATACACTCTGGTGGTTTTAGATCCAGAAGCGGTTCTACGGTCAATACGTAGCACGTTATCAAATTGCAGCGCGTTACTCACAGAGTATTTCATTCCCGCAATCTTGAACGGATTTGATTTACTCTCTTCGCGTACTTCCTTGTGGCTGGACTCTTCAATCTCAACGGTTAGTCCGTTAGGTTGTGCAGCTTCTGCATTACCACCAAAAATGACTGCCTCAGCACGAGCGCCAGATTTATTAGTTACTACAACCGTAAGGGTTCTGTCGTTAGGATCTATTTTTCCAATGCTCGATTTTGTATAATCGTCATAGGCATCATCATCGTACTCGCCTTCATCAGCGTAGTCGTCGTAATCATCATATTCATCTTCGTACTCTTCATCATAACCATCTTCTAAACCTTCAAATCCAGTATCGAAGTCGTCCTCTTCATCGTCGTACATCTCGTCATTATCGTAGTCGTCATACTGATCTTCAGCAGCTTCTTCGTAACGCATTAATTCGTCGTTATAATCTTTCATTTGTTTTCATTGTTTGCCTGTTCAAAAAACAGGATGATACTTTTGTTTTGGTGTCCAAAAGTGTCTCTAAACACTATTTTTTAGTTGGACTTGCGGTTGCTGGTTTCTTTGCTTCAGCTAATTTTTTAGCTTTCATTTTTTGCATCATCGGAGCAATTAAAAAAGTTCCTAATGCGATTCCAGCGACGCCTGCTCCCACACAATACAGAATTGGTGTCCAGGCGATGTCGTTCTTGTTTGCCATTCGTTTAATTATTGATTGATTTCGTTTTGAATTACTTGGCGAGGTCTCTAAACCTTGATTGACTGCGAAGTTGAGAATGAATGGTAGTTTTTCCGCTGTCGCGAAAGGGACTTTGGGACGGAGGAACTAAACTGTTTATCGAAAAAAAACAGATTACTATTGACTTTAAAAACGTTTTAAAGTATATTGTATGAGTAAAGAAATTAAGAGTTTGATTTCGTGGTTAACGAAGTCTTATAACGTCGGTATGTTCGTAGTCAGGATAGGTATTTATTTCTCTGAAGTAAATCTTTTAACTTTAAAAACAATGATTATGGTAGAAATAGATAGAATTAGTAATTTCCTAGGAAGTGAATTGATAGTTATTTTTAAGAGTATTGGATGGACCTTTGTGTTAGCGGAGAAGTAAAAATTGCCTGAAAAGTCCTGATGAAAAATATACGAGTTAGTTCTGAGTTTAACCAGTAGAAGTTAAAGCGCACAATAGGGGGAGGTGTGATTCCTCCCTTCTCCACTCGAGAGGACAATTTCAACTTCGTTGAAAATTGTCCTCTTTTTTTATGCCCTAACGTATTGTCTATCTGCAATATAAAGCGTAAAACATCATTAATTCTGGCAGTTCGACATTCGTTTCCTTCAAAAAAGAGATTTTCGGGAAATATCGAACTAAGGAGCATTTGTTTCTGTTTAACAGAAGATTTTTTATAATACTCTTTTAGGTTTTTAAGTAAGTGAACACCTTTATTAAGCCATATTCTATATTGACTATTTCCTGTTTGCAAACTTTTAAGTTCTAGTTTTAGCGATTCTCTTTTTAAACTATATCTATCGTAAGTCTCAGTATAAGCATCAATTTCCATTTTACCATCAATATATAAATCCTGAAGCTTTTCCAGTCGCTTTCTAGTCTGTACTATTTCAGCATTGAGTTTTTTACGTTTTATTGCTACTTGCTGTTCATTTCCTGAGAGTAATTTTTGAACCATCATCTCATAAATAGTCTCTGCTCCTTTTGAAAACTTAAAATCATCTAATATAGATTCAATAGTCTTATTGGCATTTATTGCTGAAATTCTATCCTTTTTACAATGGTTACAATGGTAATAGAAATATTGCTTCCCATTTTGACTCCTTGACGGACTTCCCGTCATTTTACCATTACAGTTTGAACAATAAATAAGTCCTCTTAAAGGCAATTCCTCTCTTAGAGAATTATATACTGGACGATTGGATTTCCTTTTTCTTTTATTTAAAATATTCTGTACTTGATAAAAGGTTTCTTCTGAAATAATCGCTTCATGTAATCCTTCAACTAAAACCTTAGGCTCATCATCTTTTGCAGGAACAACAATCTTACCCATATACATCGGGTTTTTTAAAATCAGTGAAATGTTGTTTCTACTAATAATTACTCCTTTCTCTTTAATATCCTTTCGTATATCAGCTTGTGATTTACCTTTGATGATTTCGTTATATGCATATTGAATATGTTTAGCCTTCTCACTTGGGATAATAATTGGCTTGTTCTCGTCATCTCTGGTATTCTTATACCCAATTGGTGCTTGTCTACACCATCGTCCTGCTTTTAGCGAACCCCTTATTCCTCCTCTAATTTTTAGAGAACGTCTGTCATTATCGATTTCAGGAAAGACTAAATATATAGCTAACATTGCCTTACTCTCTGGAATGGAAAAATCTATAGGTTGCTCTATGGCTTGTACTTCTATTCCTAGAGCTCTAAGTGTCCTGAGCATTAAATTTGCATCAGTCATATTTCTTGAAAATCGATCCCAAGTCGTTATAAACAGATAGTCAATTTGATTTTTATGTCGCTTAGCGTATTCCAAAAAAATTTGAAACTCTGGTCTATTGAAGTTTTTTGCCGAATGATCTTCTCTGTAGTGTTTCAATATATCTATATCATGTCTTTGACAATGTTTAGTAAGCTGTTCAAACTGAACATCTAAACTATAGCCGCGTACCTGATCATCACTACTAACTCGCGACATGATTACTGCTGTTTTTTTCATCATTCTTAATTTTTAAATTGATCTGCAGTCATTTGTGCAAATACTTCTAGCAATTCTAAAACTTGCTTTACTTGATTATCATTTAATTTATCTTCTCTGTTGGCATTTAAAATAGTTTTTGCCTTGTTAATTGAAAACATGTTAGCTTAACATGTGCATCACCTTCATGGATTATGATAGGTTCGCTATTTATATATTATCAATATTATTCCCTCTAGTAATGGCAAAACAAGTAAAAGAAAAACCAGAGAACCTTAATGGCAATAACACAGATGTAACATCTAAGATTGATGCTATCAAAGAACTTATTTTCGGCGAAAATATTCAAGCCTATGATTCAGAATTTGAAGCTGTAAAACGTGATATTCTCTCTAAGAAAAAAGATCTAGAAAACCTCATTGACGATGTTAAATCTGAACTTATACAAAGTATTGATTCTCTTAGTACAGATTTAAACATTAGAATTACAGATCTTGAAGACTCTATGAATGAGAAAATTGAAACTCTTGATCAGAAAAAAGTGAATCGAAAATTGCTTGGTGATCTTTTTATCAAATTGGGAGAGAAAATTGGCGAATAAAACATTTTAGTTTATGAACCAAGAGGAACGGTTAAATATCATAAAAGATATTCTACTCACTGACGAGCGTGAGTTTGCTGCCTCAATTCAAAAAAAAATAAAAGTCTTAGAAAACACTGTTAATGAGAAAGATCAGCTTTCAGAAAAGATAAGCCCTATAATTGACGAGAAGCTAAGTGAATTTGTCAAAGAAATACCTAACAGTCTTGGCCCAACAATCACTGAAGCTCTAAAAGAAGAGATAAAAAACTCTCAAGATGCTGTAGTTGAAGCACTTTTTCCAATTTTAGGAAAAATGGTTAAACGATGTGTACAGCACGAAATGAAATTATTGTCAGAGAAAATAAACACACAGTTGAACAATACGTTTTCTTTTAAACGCTTTTTTAGAAGTAAAAGATCAAAAAATAAAGGTGTGAATGATGCCGATTTAATCATTCAAAAACAATCGAGTCCTAAAATTGAACAAATAATTTTTATTGAAAAAGGCTCTGGGCTTGTACTTGCAGTATACTCTAAAGAAAAAGCTACAGATGAAGATATGGTAGCAGGCATGCTTACTGCAATTAAAAGTTTTATTGAGGATGCATTTAAAAAAGAAGAGCAAGATTTGCAGTATATCGAATATGACCATTACCATATTCACCTTCAAAATTTATCATCTTACTATATCGCTGTTATTGTTTCTGGTGCTTATAACGTTTTATATAAAGATAAATTAGAAGACAAACTCTTAGAATTCGCTAGCAAAATTATAAAACCTGAAATACTAAAAAACAAAGAAATACTAACCAAAAAAATTAAAGTTTATTTTAATAATGACAACATCTAAAAAAATAGTTTTACTTGGACATTTTGGGGTCGGTAAATCTTCTTTGATTAGGCGTTTTGTTGAAAATACTTTTTCTGAAAATTATAAAGTAACTATTGGTGTACATATTTTTAAAAAAGTGGTTGAAGTATCCAACTCAGATTCTATTTCTCTAATAATTTGGGATTTAGAGGGGCAAGATGACATAAAAAAAACACGATCATCATACCTTTTAGGTACAAACGGATTTATATACGTATTTGATTTATCTCGACCTATAACATTTGAAAACCTCAATTCAGAATTAGAATTTTTGAAAGAAAATTTTCCAAATATTCCTGTGAAAGTTGTAGGAAACAAAATGGATTTGGTAACCAAATTATATTTAAAGGATTACAGCGAAGTTTTCGGGCATTTGGTCGATTTTTTTACAAGTGCTAAAACTGGTAGTAGAGTTGATAATCTTTTTTCTAAATTAGCTAAAGAGCTACTTTAATTTTAGTCATAAATGCTTAAAGCATACAAAGAGAAATACTATAAAAATAATTTTCAATATATACTAGTTGATTCGTTAGGGAAGATTATTGATACTGATGATTCTATAATTCCATCAGAATCAAAATATTCAATTCAGGAAGTGCATCCTTTTTTTGAATCTATAAGTGATTTGTTTACTATTAGTAATCAACATTATGATTTTTCGTGCGTTAATTTAGATTTTGAAAAAAAATCAATAATTGCCGACATTGTTATTTATACTCATGATAATAACGAAAACATCATTATCATTGAAAATCTTACAGAACATTATAATAGATATCAACTCACAGCTCAAACAAGAAATGAGTCGGTCATAAATTCTCAGATTCTTGAACTTAAAAACGAATATTTATTAGAAAAAGAACAGTTTAAAAATAACTTCATTGCCAATTTTAGTCATCAATTAAGAAACCCAATAACTGCCTCAGCAATTTTTAGTAAGTTTTTGAGTAATACAAATTTGAACTCTGAACAGAAAAATTACCTTGACATTATTCTATCAGCAAACAATGATCTCAAATATAGAATTAATGACATTTTAGATTTGGCTAAGATAGAATCTGGCCAATTAATTTTAAATGAGACTACTTTTAATTTGAAGGAGTTATTAAATAAAATAGCAACTGGATATCAGATCTTTGCGACAAAACAAAACCTTGATTTTGAAACAGGTTTTGACCCAAAATTACCAAGTTATCTAGTGGGTGATCGTTACAGATTAAAACAAATTATAGGAAACTTAATTAATAATGCGATAAACTTCACCTCAAAAGGTCAAGTAAGTTTACATGTCTCGCTGAATTATATTCGAGCCGAAAAAGCAAGCTTACATATTGAAGTAGCAGATACAGGTATTGGTATAGATAAATCTGAACATGATTCGATATTTGAGCGTTTTACTAAGGTTAACCCAAATTCTCAAAACAACAGAAATATAGGTTTAGGTCTTGCTATTGTGAAATATTTACTCGCTCAAATGAATGGCAATATAAGTATCGAAAGCCAATCTAATCTCGGGTCTAAGTTTGTTTGTAATTTGAGTTTAAAAACAGCCAAAGAATCTCATAAATTATTAGAAGTTTCTCATGAAATTGTCTATCCTGATTTTGACAAAAAAAAGAGTATCCTACTTGTTGAGGATTCAGAATTAATTCAATTATCAATATTGAAAATTCTATCTTCTAACGGTAATTTCTTTTTAAACATTATTTCTAATGGTGAAGATGTGATTCCAACTTTAAAAAATCAAGAAGCCGATATCATATTAATTTCAAATACCATTCAACGCTATTCAGCTGAGGAATTAGCAAGGTCAATCAAAGAACTATCTACAGCACATAAAAAAATCCCAATACTTGCACTTTCTACAGAAGTCTTTAAGGAAGATTTAAAGCGTTATAAACGCTCAGGCATTAAAGATGTTATTTCTAAACCTTTTGATGACAAAAGTCTTTTAGACAAATTATATAAGTATGTAAAGTAAATAAGCGAACTCGAAAGTTCGCTTATTCTACTGCCATTCATCATAATTTTTTGCAATTTCAATTCAAAACCTCCAACTATGAATCATGGCAGGCAATTAATCAACATAAAAACTAAATTATCTGGGGTATTACATTTTTGTAATTATAAATTCTGATCTTCTATTCATTTGATGTTCAGATTCTGAACATCCCACACCATTAGAACATCTATTAATAAGTTGAGTTTCACCAAAGCCTTTAGCACTATCAATTCTATTTGCTGCTATACCTTGAGATATTAAATAATCTCTTGTTGCTTTAGCTCTTCTATCAGAAAGTTCAAGGTTGTAATCATCTGATGATCTTGAGTCTGTATGTGATTCAATTTGAATAACCATTTTTGGATATTCTGTCATTAATAAGACAATTTTATTAAGCTCAAGAGCTGCATCATTTTTTCTAATGTATGACTTGTCTAGGTCAAAATAAATAATGCCAATTTTGATTTTCAAAACACCGCTTTCTTCAACTATCAATTCATTTAAAGTTTCAATACCAAGTGCAACTACGGTTTCTCCTTCTTCTTCATGAGTTATTACTGTCTTTTCTTTCGCTGCATAACCAACTTTAGTAGCAGTAACATTATAATTTTCTCCGCAACCTAATACAGTATTGAATTTATAAGCACCATTAACTCCTGTCATTGTCGTTTCTATTTCTGAACCATCCTTATATAATGCCATTTTAACATTTGAAATTCGTTCTCCAGTTATTGTATTAGATACATAGCCTCTTACTAATTGATTGCATGGAGCTGCTTCAGGTTCTGGTAATCTTATAAACGAATAGATATCATCGTCACCTTTTCCTGTTAATCTATTTGAGCAAACGAAACCTTTATTTTTTTCTTCATTCACAATAAATCCAAAGTCGTCTAATTCACTATTTAAAGGCGTTCCTAAATTATTAGGGGTACTAAAGTTAGAAGCTTCAACCTTACTTTCAAAAACATCCAAACCACCAAGACCTAGATGTCCGTCTGAAGCAAAATATAAAGCGTTATCTGTTATAAAAGGAAACATTTCTCGACCAGCAGTATTTACTTTTTCGCCTAAATTTCTGGGTTTAGAATACCCAGTAAATGTTGAATCTTGTGCATTGTTACTTTCTAAAATATCTACAACAAAAATATCGGTAGCACCAATAGAGCCAGGCATATCAGAAACGAAATATAATGATTTACCATCGCTACTAATTGTAGGATGACCTACAGAGTAATCTTCGCTATTAAAAGGCAATTCTTTAATGTTTTGCCATGTTGGAAGACTATCTTCATCTCGAATCAATTCTGCACTATATAACTTTAAATGATTGGTCCCATTTCCATCTCGTTGCAAATCTCCATCATAGTTGTTTCTTGTGAAATACACTTTAGTTTCGTCAGGAGAGAAAGCCAAAGTAGCCTCATGATATCTTGTGTTTATTGCTTTTGAAAACTCATCTATAAGACTAACATCCGACTCTATTTCATCAAGTTCACCGAGATACATATCAAGAAACGGTTGTTCGTTCCAATGATAAATTCTAGTATGATAATTCGATGAATCAATAGCCGAAGAATACACTAATTTATCTTTATAGTACATGGCTCCAAAATCTGAGTATTTCGTATTAACCGATACATTTTTTAATATAAATCTTGGCTCAATATCTAAGACGTTTTCTATAGTTAATCCTACTTGATTAAGATGTTCTGATCTATCATCTTTAGTCTTTGTTCTTGATGCAAATTCTTTCATCCAACGTTTAGCTTCTCTGTATTTACCAATACCTTCCAGCGAATGTGCATATCTAAAAATATATTCTGGATCAATATCAGAATAGAAACTAGAAACCAATTGATCATAGAAACGATGCGCATTTTCCATATCTGTATTAAAAAAGTAAGAATCACCTGCTCGCTTCAATAATCTGACGTGCTCAGCTCTTTCTTCAGAATCAAAAGACTTGCTATTTGTATCTAAAGACTTAATTTCAGCCTCATATAAAGCTGCAGCTTCTTTATACCACATTCTGTCAAACAGTTTGTCTGCCTTTTTTGTTGAACTCTGCGCAAAAGAAAAATGTAATGCACATAATAGTAATATTGTTATTGTATTTTTCATTTAGCTTATGTTTAGAAGAAACGAGGTGATTTTAATTGTTTTTCTTTGGTTCTTAATTCAAAACGCAACATGATTTCATGAGTACCAGAATTAAAATCCTGTAATTCAGTTGTTGTATAATCGTAAGCATAGCCAATCATTAATTTGGGCGATACTTGCAAGCCTATTAAGCCACTTACAGAGTCATCCCATCTATAGGCTACACCAAGTCTTAGAGCGTCGTCAAACATAAAATTAGCAGACAAATCAACTATAATAGGAGCTCCAACTACAAACTTTCCTAAAAAGGCTGGCTTAAATTTTACTCTCGGACTTAAATCAAATACTTTTCCACCAATTAAGAAGAAATGTAATCGTTCTGCTGAAACAGAATTTTGAACTTCATCATAAAATTTACTAGTTAAAAAATTAGGTACTGAAAGTCCGATATAACTTTTATCGCTATGAAGATATACACCAGCTCCAATAGTTGGCAAAAATTTATTTCTAATGTTTTGCTGAAAGATATCCTCATCAACTTGTTGGTTATCACGATTAAAATCAACATTCAATAAACGACCACCTCCCTTTATTCCAAAAGACAGCTTTCTTTCATCTGAAACTCTAATGGTATAAGAAAAATTAGCATCTAAATAAAATTCATCAGAAGGTCCTAATCTATCATTTACAATAGAAACACCTAGTCCAACATTTTTCCCTATTGGAGAATCGACACTAAACGATTGTGTTGTTGGCGCTCCGTCGAGACCTACCCATTGCGTTCTATGAAGTCCAGTAAAAGTTAAGTGGCCTCTAGACCCTGCGTAAGCAGAATTTACAGTTAATGTATTAAACATATAATCTGTGTATTGTGGGTCTTGTTGACCATAGCTCACTAGTGTTAAGAAAAACACTAGTGTACTAATCGCTATATTATGTTTTAAATTCATCTTTAATTATTTATGTTTGAGGTATATTGAATTTTTTAATAGTCATTTTATCTAATTAAATATAGCCAGCCAGCTCTCCGCTCTGAACCATTACCTAAATCGAGTATATAATAATAAGTCCCTACTGGTAGTTTTTCATTTTTATTGAATACTGACCTTCCATTTGATTCTCCATTAAATGTATTATCATAACCTTCCTTACTATACACTAGATTACCCCATCTGTTGTATATTTCTAAGGTATTGTTAGGATAATTATTGATACAATCGATATAGAAGAATTCATTCTTGCCATTTCCGTTAGGAGAAAACTCTTTATAAATCTTCAAACATTCAGGATCAATAGTCTCGTTAGCTGAATCGTTTGTATCATCAGAATCTATTTGATCTAAGAATTCTAAGCTTGCTGTATTAACATAATCGTTAATATCTAATACAATTACTGATACATCTAATGATTCTGTATCTCCAGCACTTACTGAAGGTATTTGCCATACACCTGTAATCTCGTTATAAGATCCAGAAGTCGCATTAGAAGACACAAACTCATATCCTGAAGGAAGTACATCTAGAATTTCTACCGATGTTGCATCAATATTACCAAGATTGGAAGCTGTTATTGTAAAGGTTACAGTATCTGCAATTGACGGATTTGAATTATCAACTGTTTTATTCACTTCAATATCAGTTGTTGGTGTATTTAAAGTTGCACTGCCTTCATCATCTTCACTTTGATCACCATCATCATTATCTGGATTACTATTTGGATCAAATTGATCACTTGCAGTAATCTGAGCAACATTTAAATATTCTCCTTCCTCTAGTGTAGGCATATTTACTGTTGCCTCATAGGTTAAAGTTAATCCCATCAATGGTACGGTTAGATTTGTCCAGTCGATGACATTTCCGAATAATAAACCTCCATTACTAATATTAGTTATATCACTATAACCTATTGGTAAGATATCTTGTACTGCAACACCTGTTGCTACATTAGCTCCAGCGTTATTAATCTGAAGTGTAAACGTTACGACATCACCAACATTAGCATTGACATTACTCACTGATTTGTTTAAACTTAAATCAGCAGTTTCTGTCATGATTTGGATACCATCTTCATCATTTTCACTTTGGTCTCCATCATCATTGTTTGGTTCACTATTTGGATCCATAACATCACTAGCAGTAACTTCTGCTGTATTGAAATATTCTCCATCTACACCTGTTGGTTCATTAATGATGACATCTATAAATAATGTTTGAGACGATCCACTTGCAATTGTACCAACCGTCCATAGACCAGTCACTTCATTATAAGTTCCTGAAGTTGCGCTGAATAATATGAAATCAAAACCTGCTGGTAATAAATCAATGACTTCAACACCAGTTGCATCATCTGGCCCAGCATTACTTACTGTAATTTGGAATGTGATTTCATCACCAACATTTGGCATAATATCATTATCAACTACTGTTTTTGAAAGTGACAGGTCTGCCATAGCATCGACAGGTGTTACGACAACATTATCTTCGTCATCCTCACTTTGATCACCATCATCATTATTAGATTCAGAATCTGGATCTAAGACATCTGTTGCAGATATTTCAGCAATATTGGTATAGTCACCTGTTTCATTAACTATAGCGTCAATTAATAAAGTCTCTGTTACTCCATTAGCCATTGTTCCAATAGTCCAAAGTCCAGTTGTATTATTATAAGTACCTGCTGTAGAACTAAACAATACAAAATTAAATCCTGACGGTAATAAATCTGTCACTTCAACTCCCGTCGCAGCATCAGGTCCATCATTAGTTACTGTAATTATAAATGTAATTTCAGAACCAACTAATGGTGATGTTTCGTCATTTACAACAGCTTTTGTTAATGATAAATCTGCGCTAGCATCAACTGGTGTTACTATAGCATTATCTTCATCATCTTCACTTTGATCACCATCGTCATTATCTGGTGCTGAATCAATATCTAAGACATCTGAAGCAGTTACTTCGGCTATGTTTAAATAGTCTCCTGTTCCATTGACTAATACATCAATTAATAAGGTTTCAGATTCGCCATTAGCAATACTTCCTATATTCCATAACCCTGTTACTTGATCATATGATCCTGACGTTGAACTGAAAAGCACAAAGTCATATCCTGATGGTAATAAATCGGTTACTTCAACTCCTGTTGCAGCCTGAGGACCATCATTAGTTACTGTGATTTGAAATGTGATTTCAGAACCAACTAAAGGTGTTGTATCTCCATCGACTACTGTTTTTACTAATGAAAGATCTGCAATTGAATCAACTGGTGTTACGATTGCATTGTCTTCATCATCTTCACTCTGATCG
The DNA here is from genome assembly GCF_008974325.1 of Patiriisocius marinus. GTDB lineage: Bacteria > Bacteroidota > Bacteroidia > Flavobacteriales > Flavobacteriaceae > Patiriisocius > Patiriisocius marinus. Next base: position 252,782 of record NZ_BKCG01000005.1, read on the forward strand.
CCATCATCATTATCTGGTGCTGAATCAATATCTAATACATCTGAAGTAGTTACTTCGGCTATGTTTAAATAGTCTCCTGTTCCATTAACTAATACATCAATTAATAAGGTTTCAGATTCGCCATTGGCAATACTTCCTATATTCCATAATCCTGTTACTTGATCATATGACCCTGACGTTGAACTGAAAAGAACAAAGTCATATCCTGATGGTAACAAATCGGTTACTGTTACTCCTGTTGCAGTCTGAGGACCATCATTAGTTACTGTGATTTGGAAAGTGATTTCAGAACCAACCAATGGTGTTGTATCACCATCGACAACAGTTTTTTCTAATGATAAATCTGCAATAGCATCTACAGGAGTTACTATAGCATTATCTTCATCATCTTCACTTTGGTCACCATCATCATTATTTGGAATAGAATCAATATCTAAAACATCTGATGCTGTAACTTCAGCTATATTTAAATAATCACCTGATCCATTAACTAATACATCGATTAATAATGTTTCTGATTCGCCTGCAAGGATAGAACCAACTGTCCATAAACCAGTGACTTCATTATACGTTCCTGTTGTAGAACTGAACAATACGAAATCATAACCTGATGGTAATAAATCCGTAACGGTTACCCCTGTTGCATTTTGAGGACCATCATTAAATACTGTAATTTGAAAAGTAATTTCTGATCCAACTAAAGGCGTTGTATCACTATCTACTACTATTTTAGTTAATGATAAATCAGCTTGAGCTGGTGTAATCGTTATTGTATCCTCATCATCATCGTCACCATCGCCATCACCATCTTCATCTACTGTTCCATCTGTCGTTGGATCACTATCTGGATCATATTGATCACTTGCAGTAATCTGTGCAGCATTCGTATATTCTCCTACTGCGCCTGTCGGTGCATTCACCGTAGCTTCATAACTCAGTACAACTGTACCATTGTTTGCTGCTACTGTTAAACCTGTCCAAT
>NZ_BKCG01000006.1 GCF_008974325.1 Patiriisocius marinus
TTTATTTTAATCACTAAAAACAATAACTTTCGTTTTCTTAGCGGCTGCAAATATACCACCGTTTATTCTTAGCAACCAAACAATTTCTAAAGAAAATACTATTTAATTTACATCCAAATCCCAACTCACTGATAACCCATTTGTTGGATGTGAAAATAAATCTAATGAGTTTTACAAATCACTCTTACACTAACGTAAATACGGTTATGAAGGCGCCTCTCGTGACAATAAAAAATTACAGACACCACTAATTTGACCAATTAACTAGAAAAATAAATTGCTAAAAAAAAAGAGCGGACGACTAAATTACTGCTTCTCAACAAACTACACAAGTCTTAAGTGTTTTATTTTATTCTTCCGTATTTATACTATCCCAATGAGAAGAGAGTTCAAAGTAATCAATAGGAAAGGATGGGGCTTGACGTTCTAATATTTCGGCTTGAAAAGATCGCTCTAATATATCCTCAATTAAATAATCTTCTTTAACACTAAAGGGCCTATATTCTTCCTTTATAGATATATCAAACAGATTCGCTGTTGTGTTATACCAAAAAGCCCTCCACCCTGTTCTAAGTTCTTTAACTAAATCAAATGCTGTGCGACCTGTTTGTCTATGAATTAGTTTAACTAAAATCTGGCCTTCGGTACGGGTTAGCTTTTTAAGTTTTTCGGAAAACTCTTCTTCAATGTACTTTTGGATTCGTTTAGTATACTTTCTTCTATCACTCTTTTTAGTAATTCCTTCTAATCTATTAGACATTGTTATTAATCTCTCAGCTGCTAGTTTTGCGTATGGATACACCTTTCTTGTTTTGCGACGTAAAATTAAGTATCGACGACGGTCTTTTTTATTATTAAATGATAGTTTGTTTAACAATACAACTTCTTGTAAATCTATAAACTCTCTAGGAATAGTGTCTCCATCAATTATATAGTAGAAGGTTTCTGGTGCAACCTTAACATTAATACCAGAGCTCAAACTGTCTTGAGCATTGACAGTTCCGCTTACTAGTATGGCAAAAAGTATAATGAAAATATAACGAGACTTCATTGATTAAAATTTCGGTTTAAAAAATTTGTGCTAAAACCATTCCAAAAATAGTAAAATACTGAAGCCCTCTTCATAAGAAATCCCTAATTTTGAAAGGAATAAAAAACTATATACATATGTCAAAATCTATATTAACAAAAAAATCATTAACCTTTTTGGAATCCTATTTAAATAACGCCGCTCCCACGGGTTATGAGTGGGAAGGTCAAAAAATATGGATGGATTACTTAAAACCATATGTTGATGAATTTATTACAGATACTTATGGAACTGCCGTAGCAGTTATTAATCCAGACGCAAAATATAAGGTTGTTATTGAAGGTCACGCTGATGAAATTTCTTGGTATGTGAACTATATTAGTGATAATGGTTTGTTATACGTTATTAGAAACGGTGGAAGTGATCATCAAATTGCTCCTTCTAAAATTGTAAACATTCATACTAAAGAAGGAATTGTTAAAGGTGTTTTTGGTTGGCCAGCTATACATACTAGAAATAAATCTAAAGAAGAAGCTCCTAAGCCAGATAATATATTTATTGATGTTGGTGCAAAAGATAAAGACGAAGTTGAAAAAATGGGAATTCATATTGGTTGTGTAATTACCTACCCAGATCAATTTCATATTTTAAACGAAGATAAATTTGTTTGCCGCGCATTAGATAATAGAATGGGTGGTTTTATGATTGCTGAAGTTGCTCGTTTATTAAAAGAGAACAAAAAGAAATTACCTTTTGGACTATACATTACTAATAGTGTACAAGAAGAAATAGGTTTAAGAGGTGCACAAATGATTGCAGAACGCATCAAGCCAGATGTTGCTATTGTTACCGATGTAACTCACGATACGTCAACCCCAATGATTGATATGAAAAAACAAGGGAAAGCTGAAATAGGTGACGGTCCCGTTATTGCTTATGCTCCAGCTGTACAGCAAAAGCTTCGTGATTTAATAACAGAAACTGCTGAAAAGAAAAACATTCCTTTTCAACGTGCCGCTTTATCGAGAGCTACTGGAACTGATACTGATGCCTTTGCATATAGTGGAAGCGGTGTTGCTTCAGCATTAATTTCTTTACCATTACGCTATATGCATACTACCGTTGAGATGGTACATAGAGATGACGTAGAAAATGTAATTAAATTGATTTATGAAACATTACTAAACATAGAAAATGGTGATACTTTTAGTTATTTTGACTAAAATATTTTCTTAAATTTTAAGGCTTACGCCGAAATTTTAAAACCTTCAAAAAAGCTAATTTTTTGAAGGTTTTATGTTTTACTTAGGATTATTTAAAGAAAAGGTAATGTAATTTTATCATATGAAATTAAACCCTCAAGATGCATTAGCTATTATTAAAGATCCAGAACAAGCTGCGGAATATGCAAACTTGTTTTATGTAACCGAAGAGCAAATGCCTATAACCCGCCACAGAAAAGGAAGAGGGTTTTATTTTAAAAATACTAATCAAAAAATTACTGATCCTTTAGAAATTGACCGTCTAAAGAAATTGATAATTCCACCCGCATGGGAAGATGTAAAAATCACAAACCTCACTAATGGACATCTACAAGCCGTTGGTCGGGACGAAAAAAATAGAAAACAATATCTATATCACAATAAATGGTCTGAGATTAGAAATAAAACTAAGTTTTATAAAATGAGTGCCTTTGGTGCAGCATTACCTAAAATTAGAAAACAGATTGAAATAGATTTAAAGGAAAAGGAAATGACTAAACGCAAATGCCTAGCTTTAGTAATTAACTTAATGGAAGAAACACACATTAGAATAGGTAACAAATACTATGCTAAAAAAAATAAAACTTACGGACTCTCAACTATGCGAACAAAACATATTGAGATACTAGAGGATAAAGTAAAGTTTAAATTTATTGGTAAAAAAGGAAAGCCTAATGAGGTTAAAGTAAAAAGCAAGAAACTACGTAAACTTATTCTACAATGTGAAGAGATTCCTGGCTGGGAATTATTTAAATATTATGACGAAAAAGGAAACCACCAAACAATAGATAGCGGAATGTTAAATGACTACATACATGAAGTTAGTGGAGAACTTTTTTCAGCTAAAGATTTTAGAACTTGGGCTGGAAGCAAAATATTCTTTGAAACTCTAGCAGAATGTGGAATAGCCAAAACAGAAAAAGAAGCTAATAAAAACCTCATCAAAGCTTACGATGCTGCCGCAAAAGGATTAAATAACACTAGAGCAGTTTGCAAGTCTAGTTACATTCATCCCATAATATCAGAAAGTTATACAAATAAGAGTATAAGACCATATATAGAAACCATTGGAAACTCTAATGCATCAACATTATTATCCGTTACAGAAGAATCTATGCTTAAGTTATTGAATACCTACACAATAAATATTAAATCATAATAAAAATATTTAATGCTATCTTAACCTAAAGCTCAAAAAAACCTTTTATTTTTGGTTCAAATCAAAAATAACCTCATGAGAAAAATTGCCTTCCTATTTGCTCTTTCATTTGCTCTTTTAGCCTGTGAAACTGACAATGAAACATTAAATATTAATCAAAATTTGACTTTTGATTCTTTATCCGAAAACAATAATATTGGTAAATACAAAGGGGTATTTACAACGCTAGATTCTGATAGCAGAGCTACTGTTGAGATAACTATCACAGACGCAACTACTTTTGTTGCTACTTTAGGTAACAGAGCCACTGGTAAATTTACATTTGAAGATGGGAGTATTATTTCTGCTATTGCCACAAGATCATTAGAACTAGGAGAAGGAATACAGGATTTAGAATTTACATCTAACGAAATGTCTTTTAGTTTCTCAGTAAATGATGATGGAACTAATCCTAAACTTTCAAACGTAATTTACAATAACAAACCAAGTGCTGTTTTAATAAAAAAACACACTAACAAAGCACCAATTACTCCTATTACAGGAACATACGTTTGTGTTGCTTGTGGAGATCACCCGAATTTAAATGCAGGAAACACACAAACATTCAACGTTGTGGTTTCAGAAGTAGATATGGATGGCTTATTTGATATTTCTACTCAGGTACTATTAGGTTCTACTGAGTTTTTAGGTGACGGGCTTCAAGACGGAAATTGTACTGTTGCTGGTAGTTTAAATACTTGTGATACACTTGGATTTTTTGATGTTGTAGATGGAACATCTATTTCTTGGGATGGAACACATGTATACAACAACCAAACGTCTAGCCCAAGTGACTGTTCTGATTTTGATGGAACATGGTCTTGGACAACTTTAAATTATGGTACAATTTCTGGTACGTATTCAAGTACTGTTTCTGCTTGTGTGCCTACACAGCAAGTAATTGCAATTGAAGATTTTGATGGAGGTTTACCTGCTTGGAGTAGCACCCCTAGCATTGCTTATTTCACAAATGGAAATGGTGATGATTTTTTTGGTCCTTCAGATGGAATGACTGGTGGAAACTCTGACGATGTGAACTTTGCAAACATTACTGGGAACTTTTTATTTGTTCAAGATTTAGCTAATGGTAATGGAGGAACTAATGTAGGAGATCCTGCTACATTGACGTTTGATGATGTAGATGTTTCAACTGCTACAGGGATTACAGTTAGTTTTGATTATGATGTATTTGGTTTTGACAATGGAGATGATGTAGTCTATACAATTGTACTGGACGGTGTTAATCAAACTCCAGTTGAATTAGTTAATGGTTCTTCAAATTTTTCTATAGAAAATAACGAAAGTGTGATGATTCCTGATGGAACATCAACTGTTGGACTCATATTATCAGTAAAACAAAATGGAGGTTCAGATTATGCTGGATTCGATAATTTCAAGATTGAAGGTTTGCGATAAACTTTTTAAAATCTAATTAATAAAAGGCTGCCCATTGGCAGCCTTTTTTATATTTGTAACTTAAATATAGCATGTGCTTTTCAACTCTTTTGATTTTGGATTATTTCTTATCATAGTCTATTCGCTTTATTGGGCGCTTGGCAGAAATAAACGAGTTGCACAAAACGTACTGCTACTTTTAGCTAGTTACTTTTTTTATGGTCTATGGGATTGGCGCTTTTTAGGTTTATTATTTGCCAGTTCGTTAATTGATTATATAGCAGCTTTAAAAATTGATAAATCTTCCAATAAAGCTACCAAGCTCACCTTTTTATGGATTAGCTTAACCTGGAATTTAGGGGTCCTGTTTCTGTTTAAATATTTTGGCTTTTTTGTTGATTCATTTATGTCCTCCTTTTATGATGGTCTAAATGGTACTGATGAAATATTCTGGAAGTTCATTATTCCTGTTGGTTTAAGTTTCTACACGTTCCAGACAATGAGTTATAGTATTGATGTTTACCGAAAAACCATAAAGCCTTCTAAAAACTTAATAGCGTTTTTATGTTTTGTTAGCTTTTTTCCACAACTAGTTGCGGGACCAATAGAAAGGGCAACATCCTTATTACCTCAATTTCAAAAGAAACGTACCTTCGACTATCAAAACTCAAAAGAAGGCTTACGCCAGATTCTATGGGGACTTTTTAAAAAGATTGTTGTAGCAGATAATGTTGCTGTTGTTGTAAATACTATCTACGCTTCTCCAGATGATTATGGGAGTCTTTCATTAGTATATGCCACTACCCTTTTCTTTTTTCAAATCTATTGTGATTTTTCAGGATACAGCGATGTGGCAATTGGTACTGCTAAACTTTTCGGGTTTAAATTAAGCAAGAATTTTAATATCCCATATTTAGCTAAAACTGTAATAGACTATTGGAAACGATGGCATATTACATTAACAAAATGGTTTACAGATTATGTTTATATTCCTATTGTAAAAAATACTAGTAGAAGTTATTTTATAAAGACTTTAGTACTCATACTTACTATGATACTTATAGGTTTATGGCACGGAGCTAAATGGACCTTTGTTATTTTTGGCTTGATACAAGCAATATTTATAGCTTTAGAAAGAGTTAGAATTACTACAAAGAAGAAAACCTACTCTTTACCAATAGCATTAAACAAGGCTCCATTAATTGTTAATTTTATTTATACTAGTGCTATCATTTTAGGTTCAAGTGTTTTTTTTAGAGCTCATGATATACCTACGGCATTACATATTTTTAAACGTATTTTTACCTTTATTCCCTCAGATAATTTTAGTCTTGAAATAGGCTTGAAAGTATTAGTAATACCAATATTAGTGATTGCCGAAGTATTCACAAGAAACAAACCATATCCTCTTTACAATCTAGACAAATACTTTAGTAAGCCTATGCGTTGGGTTATCTATTATTTAATAATATTTTTGATCATACGCTATGCAGGCCCAAAAGAACAATTTATCTATTTTCAGTTTTAATTCTATGCAGTTAAAGTTTATTAAAGGTGCTTTATTTTTTTTTGATACCTATTATTTTAATAATGGCTGTATTAGAATTTCTTGTGATTCAAATGCCCGCTAGCTATAAAAATAATAGTGACTATTTCAATAATGAAAAAGATGAAATAACGGTAATGACTTTAGGCTCTAGCCAAATGGAATCTGCTATTGACCCTACCTATTTTAAACATAAAACAATTTCGCTTGCTTCAAAGTCCCAACATCACGACCTTGACTTTCCTATTTATGCTCAACTTGCTCCTAAAATGAGTAAACTTAAAACTGTGGTTTTCGAACTTTCTTATTCACATCTTGAAATACCGCACAACGGAAATTACTTTTGGAAGAATTCAGTGTATTTAAAATACTACGACGTTAATGCTTTTGAACGTAAAACATATTTTAAAGACGAACTAATGTATCTTTCAAATCCGCACATATTTTCTAGATTATTAGTGAATTACTATATTAAAAAAAAGGACCACTTCAACTTTAATCAATATGGCGTTGATATTTCTAAAAGAAAAGGTTTTTTCGAAAGTGTAAAGTATAGTCCTGATATAATTAAAAATGCTGACCTTGAAATAAGAACGAAAGAGCTACCACAAGTATTTAAACACAATACTGCTTACTTTTATAAAATGCTTGATCACGCTAGTAAAAATAACATGCAGATTGTTGTAACAACTGTTCCTTTGTATAAGGACTATCTAAAAGCTAGAAACCCAAATATCCTTAGAAGAAGAGATAGTGTTTTAAAAGATATAGAACTGAAATATCCAAATTTAAAAGTTTTAAGAAAAGAGGAAGATACATTACATTTCAACATTAGAGATTTTGATAATCAAAACCACCTCAACCCTTCAGGTGCAAATAAATTTAGTACGTTACTTGACAACTTTATAGCACAAAACTTCCCGAAGTAATATTTCAGAATTAGTTTTTCAATGTATTAAAGTATGTAATCGCTGCTTCTTTAACCTTTGGCGCGAGGATAAAAGTACTTAGCATAGTTGGTATGGCCATTATAGCAAAAAAAGTATCAATTAGATTAATCATCATACTTAACGAAGTTGTCGCCCCAACAATAATACTTCCTAAATAGATGTAATTATAAAGGTTTTTATATTTGGTCCCAAAGAGAAATGCCATACATTTTGTTCCATAATAAGAATATGAAAATAAAGACGAAACACTAAAAACAACTATACAAAGTAAAAGTGCATATTTACCATAACTTAAAATACCTGCTTCAAAAGCATTTACTGTTAAACTAACACCACTATCACTAGTTTCCTGCCATACACCAGTTACTAAAATAGCAAGTGCCGTTAAGGTGCAAATTATTAATGTATCGATTGCTGGCCCTAGCATTGCTACTAACCCTTCGCGTATTGGTTCATTTGTTTTAGCTGCTCCATGAGCCATAGGCGCTGTTCCTATTCCTGCTTCGTTAGAAAATGCTCCACGACGAATTCCTAATAGAATTAGACCCCCTACAACACCTCCTAAAAAAACATCACCCTTATAGAAGTTTGCTGAAAACGCATCTGTAAAAATCAATGAAAAGTATTTTGGTAATTCAGCTATATTATTACCCAAAATAATAAAAATCATAATAACATATAAAACCACCATTGCAGGTACAATTTTACTTGCGGTTTTACTTATTCTAGAAATCCCTCCAAGAATAACTATCCCTGTAATAATGCATAGCACAATTCCAATAACCAAATTACTTTGAAAACCTGTGTAAATCCCTAATGGTTTAACTACAATATCATTTAAAGCTTGCGTAAGTTGGTTCACATTAAATACAGGAAGTGCTCCAACTAAGCCTGCGGTACTAAATATAATAGCTAAAGGTTTCCATCGTTTCCCCAAACCTTCCATAATAACATACATAGGACCTCCTTGCACATCACCTTTATCATCCTTACCCCTATATAATACCGCTAATGTCCCTGTAAAAAACTTTGTAGACATCCCAATAACAGCACTTACCCACATCCAGAAAACAGCTCCCGGACCTCCTATTGATATCGCTACAGCAACTCCTGCAACATTTCCCATACCTATAGTAGCAGACAATGCAGTAGTTAAAGCTTGAAAATGACTTATCTCGCCAACATCTTTTTCATCATCATATGTACCTCTTAATACAGAAATAGCGTGGCCTAAATATCTAAAAGGTAAAAACCTGATATAAAAAAGCAATCCTACTCCTCCACCTACTAATAATATTAGTAATGGTAAACCCCAAGCATTTGAAGCCATCTCAGAAATAAACGAATCAATAGTTTTAAGCAAAGCTGAAATTTTAAAGGGTGAAAAATTGTTTTTGCAAATCTAAGAGTAATAAATTTTGATATTTGAGCCGAATCGTTTTATTTGCATTATAATGAACAAACTGTTTACACTCCTTTTAATCTCTTTATCTTTTAGTGTTTTAGCACAACAAGATTCCCTTTGGAAAAAGCAAGCACGTATTTACACTCCAGAAATACTCTTAGGACAAACTTTTGCTTCAAATGATGGTTTTCCAGATCGCGGTAAACATAAACAATTGCTTTTTCAATTTGGGAGAAATCATCAAAATAATCCACAAGAATGGGCACAACGTTATAAAGGAATCAAAACTGGAGTAGGTTTTGGTATAACCGATTTTGGAAACTTAGACAGTTTAGGAGTTGCTTTTACAATAATACCTCAAGTTGAGTTTAATGCTTTTGGATCTAAACGTTTTAGTACTGTTGTAGGTTTAGGTGCATCCTACTTTACAAAAAACTATGATCCTATAACAAACCCAAATAACCAAGCTGTAACTACAGACTATACTTGGGCGTTTAGGTTATTTCTACATTATAAATTTTATAAAGGAAATAGCATAGATTGGCGTATAGGTGCTGGATACTCTCATCATTCTAATGGACATACCAAGTTATTAAACCAAGGTTATAATTCTATCCTCTTTTCAGTTTCTGGCGAAGTACATCAGGCTCCTAAAGTTTCAGAAAGGAAACGAATTAATAGTCTTAAAAAATCTAGGTATAAATTTATTGATGCGCGTTATGGGCAAGGTTTCCAAGTATTGGGATTAGCTTTTAATAAAAATAAACCTGTTTATACAGGAGCAATTACATTTGGGAATGTATATAACAATTCTTTAAAGATTGGTGTTGGAGCTCATTACAGGTTTTATCAAAACTACTACGATTATATACAAGACAATGAATCGCTTGTAAGAGATGGTAAAGAATTTGAAAATTTTAGAGAACGACCTTTTTATTATGCAAGTAATTTAGGAATACATGTTAATACTGAGTTTTTACTAAATCATTTTGGAATTGATATCACTGTGGGATACAATATTTACAAACCCGGATATCAAATTGATTGGCGTATTAATGAAGGGTGGGACAATACTCCAAGAGAAATTACAGACACTTGGATGTTGGGTGAGTTTAATTCTAAATATCATTTAAAGAAATCTATTTCTACAAGAATGGGGCTTAAATATTATCTTTTTGGTACACACACATACAGAAAACAGAATTACTATATAGGTGCACACCTCAACTCTAATTTAGGTCAGGCAGATTTTACTGAAGTTAGTATAGGCTACACTTACAACTTTAGGTTAAAATAAAAGTCCCTCTCGAAAAATTCGAAAAGGACTTTAAGAAATTGATTTTAATATAGACTACTTACTGAAATAAGCAGCTACATTTTTTTCTATCCTATCATTAATATCTGAAACATCTGCTTTTATAAATTTCTCACCAGTAATATTTTCATAAAGTTCGATATATCTTTCTGAAACTGTTTCAATATATTCATCACTCATAAAAGGCACAGTTTGTCCTTCAAGACCTTGAAAATCATTTTTGATTAACCATTGGCGTACAAACTCTTTTGATAATTGTTTTTGAGGTTCGTTTGCTGCTTGGCGTTCTTCATAACCTTCAGCGTAAAAATAACGTGAAGAATCTGGCGTATGTATTTCATCAATTAATACAATTTTACCATCTTTCGTTTTACCGAACTCATATTTAGTATCCACTAAAATTAACCCTCTTGAGGCTGCTATTTCAGTTCCGCGTTTAAAAAGTTTCCGAGTATAATCTTCTAGAACTAGATAATCTTCTTCAGAGACAATGTTACGCTTTAAAATTTCGGCGCTGCTAATGTCTTCATCATGATCACCCATTTCAGCTTTAGTTGCTGGAGTAATTATAGGTGAGGGAAATTTATCATTTTCCTTCATTCCTTCTGGCATTTCCACTCCACACAAAATACGCTTACCTGCTTTGTATTCTCTTGCAGCGTGACCACTCATATAACCTCTAATAACCATTTCTACTTTAAATGGATCGCAGGCTACACCTATAGCGACGTTAGGATCTGGAATTGCTGTTAACCAATTAGGCACAATATCTTCCGTGTCGCGCATCATTTTTGTCGCTATTTGGTTTAATATTTGTCCTTTGTATGGAATTCCTTTAGGCATTACAACATCGAAGGCGCTTAGTCTATCTGTTGCGACCATTAATAGTTGGTCATTTTCTAATGTGTAAACTGAACGTACTTTTCCATGGTATACATTTTTTTGCCCTGGGAAATTGAAATTGGTTTCTATGATGGTATTACTCATTTTTGAAATCTAAGTTGAAATTGAATATCGAACGATTCGATGCTAATTCAATTGCTATTAATATTTAGTATAGGTGTTATTGAAGTTATTTAAAATTTCGGAAGAAAAATTGATGCTAGTCTAAATTTTCAATTTTTTTATAGGCAGCAATTACTTCTTTTACAAGGCGGTGTCTAATAACATCTTTATCATCAAGATGAACAATTCCCACTCCTTTTACATCGTTTAATACTAAAAGTGCTTCCTTAAGTCCCGAAATTACACGACGTGGTAAATCTATTTGGCCAGGGTCTCCTGTAATCATAAACTTAGCACTTTTACCCATACGCGTTAAAAACATTTTCATTTGTGCGTGTGTGGTATTTTGAGCTTCATCAAGTATTACAAAAGCATTGTCTAAAGTACGTCCACGCATAAATGCCATAGGGGCAATCTGGATAACTCCTTTTTCTACATACGATTCTAGTTTTTCGTGAGGTATCATATCGCGAAGCGCATCATATAATGGCTGCATATATGGATCTAGTTTGTCTTTTAAATCTCCTGGCAAAAACCCTAAATTTTCTCCTGCTTCCACTGCTGGCCTAGTTAGTATTATTCGTTTTACTTGTTTTTCCTTTAAGGCTTTTACTGCGAGAGCAACTCCTGTATAGGTTTTACCTGTACCTGCTGGTCCAACAGCAAAAACCATATCATTTTTATTCATTAACTCAACAAGCTTTCGTTGGTTTGCAGTTTGTGCTTTGATTAGTTTACCACTAACACCGTGCACAAGTACTTCGCCACTTTTGGGAGTACTTTCATAGTCGTCTTTGCTTCGACTTAAAAGTACACGTTCAATTACGTTTTCGTCAATTTTATTATACTTAGCAAAGTGATCTAACAACATTGTTATTCGCCTATCAAACTCTTCTAATACATCTTGGTCACCATAAGCTTTCACTTTATTGCCTCGTGCTACAATTTTAAGTTTTGGAAAATATTTTTTTAGAATATCAATATTTGAGTTTTGATTTCCAAAAAAATCTCTTGGACTAATTTCCGTTAGTTCTATAATAAGTTCGTTCAAAAGCGTGTTTATTAAAAAGCTGTTTATAATATTCTATTTATATAGGTAAATATAGTTTTTCTACTCCTAAAAGTAGTTTAAATTTGTCTTACTAGTTTCAACAAAATATCAACAATCCTTTATGCCCATAATTACCCTTACTACAGATTTTGGTGAGAAAGATCACTTTGCAGGTGCGGTTAAAGGCGCAATCTATAGTGAACTTAGCGATATTAAAATTGTTGATATCTCACATTCTGTAGCTCCGTTTCATATTACTGAGGCTGCTTATATTATACAAAATGCTTACAGTAGTTTCCCTCCAGGAACTATACATATTGTGGGTATTGACAGTGAACTCAATCCAGAAAATAAGCATATTGCCGTTTTACTAGATGGCCATTATTTTATTTGTGCAAACAATGGAATTATTTCTATGCTCGCAAACGAGATACGACCGGAGAAAATTGTTGAAATCAATATTCACGATCGTATTCTTACCAATTTCCCAGTTTTAGACGTATTTGTTAAAGTTGCTTGTCACATTGCTAGAGGTGGAACGTTAGAAGTAATTGGTAAAACTATTGAAACCATTAAAGAAATTAGAGGTATAGACCCTCATATTAATAATGATGAAACGCAAATAGTGGGGAGCGTAATCTATATTGATAACTACGGAAATGTTATTACAAATATTAAAAAAGCACACTTTGAAAAAGTGGGTAAAGGCCGGCCTTTTTCAATAACATCGCGCACTGCAAGTTTTAACACAATATATAATAATTATAGTGATGCAATTGATTTTGGTACACCTGCAGATAAACGAGATGAAGCAGGTAAAAAAATAGCATTGTGGAATTCTAGTAATTATCTCGAACTTGCTATTTACAAAAGTAATCCTGCTACAGTGGGTAGCGCTGCTTCTCTCTTTGGACTTGAATATAGAGAAGTAATTACTATCAATTTTAAATAACACGCTTTATCTATTAAAAAAACCAATACATTATATGTTTACTAGAATTGTAAAAATGGAATTTGAAGCCGAAAATGTATCAGCATTTTTAGCTAATTTTGAACTTGTAAAACATAAAATTAGAGAATTCCCGGGTTGTTGTCATCTTGACCTTTTACAAGATAAAGCAAATGACACCATTTTTTTCACATATAGTAAATGGGAACACCCAAACGATTTAGAAAAATATCGTAAAAGCGAATTGTTTAAAGGCGTTTGGGCAACAACGAAGCCTATGTTTCGTTCTAAAGCAGAAGCTTGGAGTGTTTCAACTATGGAAGTTTTACCAATCTAAAAAAAGGAAAAAACAACTAATGCTTGCACTTATAAAAAAAGAATTAAACACGTTTTTTACCAGCCCCATTGGTTATTTGGTAATAGGGGTATTTCTACTTATTAATGGACTGTTTCTTTGGGTTTTTGACGGAAACTTTAATGTCTTTAATGCTGGTTTCGCAGATTTAAATGCCTATTTCGAATTAGCCCCTTGGATATTATTATTCCTAATACCTGCCATTACAATGCGTAGCTTTAGTGACGAGTTAAAAATGGGAACCTTAGAGTTATTACTTACTAAACCAATCTCGACATTACAACTAGTATTAGGTAAATACGTAGGCGCTTTTCTATTAGTACTTATTGCGCTAATACCTACTCTACTCTATATTTACACCATTAGTAGTTTAAAAAGTGAAGAAAGTATTGTAGACATGGGTAGCATTTTTGGCTCCTATTTAGGCTTATTTTTTTTAGTTGCGTCCTATACAGCAATTGGTGTATTTACTTCTGCACTTACTAGCAACCAAATTGTTGCTTTTATTAGTGCTGTACTAGCCTGCTTTTTATTGTATTACGGTTTTGAAGCTATTGCCGAAATATTCAACACATCAACAAATATTGCTGCAATTGGATTAAAGCACCATTACGATAGTATTGCACGTGGCGTAATTGACACAAGAAACCTAATATACTTTATTAGTATTGCAGCTTTATTTGTAGCACTCACTTCTGTTCAACTTAAGAAAACTCAATCGTAATGAACAGCAACATAAAAAATATTATCGGTTTTATTGTCATTCTCATTACTGTAAATGTGATTGGAAATTATATATATGCTCGTTTCGATTTAACGCAAGACAAACGATATACAGTTTCGCAAGCAACTAAAGATCTAATTGAACCTATCGATTCTCCTTTAGTCATTGATGTTTTTTTAGAAGGAACCCTTCCGTCTGAATTTAGAAAACTTCAAACAGAAACTAAACAACTATTGGCTGAATTTCAATCAGAAAATAAAAACATAGCTTTTACATTTCTAAATCCATTGGATGGTGAAAATGACCCAATAAAAGTACAAGAACAACTTTTTTCAATGGGAGTTACTCCTGCCGAAGTTGAAATAAGAGACAATGGAAAAATTACTATTGAGCAAGTTTATCCTTGGGCATTAGCATCATATGCTGGGAAATCTGTAAAAATCCCTTTGCTTAAAAACACTTTAGGAGCTACTTCTCAAGAACGTGTGAATAATTCCATTCAAAATTTAGAATATGCTTTTGCTAATGGGTTTCAGAAACTTATTTCAACTAAAAAGAAAAGTGTTGCTATATTAAAAGGTAATGGTGAATTAGATGATACAAAGCTGGCTAGTTTTTTAAAAAATATTAAAGGCTATTATGGTATCGCTCCATTTGTATTAGATAGTGTTTCTATTAATCCAGAACGTACCTTAAAGCAATTATTAAACTATGATTTAATTGTAGTTGCTAAACCAACCGAACCATTTAGCGAAGCGGAAATTTATGTACTCGATCAATATATTATGAACGGTGGTGCTTCACTATTTTTAGTTGATAATGCCTTTCAGCAAATATTTCCTGAAACTGGTGTTCCCTATTTAGTTCAAGAGGATTTAGGGTTAAACAATTTGTTTTTTAAATATGGATTGCGTATTTCATCTAAGCTTGTAAAAGATATGTATAGTGCTCCTATTGTACTAGCACAAGGCACAGAAGATGATTCGCAATATAATAGCTATCCCTATTTTTATTACCCATTAACTGCAAGTGCAAATGCACACCCAATAGTTACAAACCTTGAAGCGGTTAGATTTAGCTATGCATCAGCTTTAGAATTATTAGAATCTACAAATAACAAGACGGTTTTATTAAGCAGTTCGCCAATTACGGGATTAGTTTCCTATCCTGCGGCTTTAAACTTTGATGTTGATATCCCTCACTTTTTACAAACAGTAAATGAGGGACCTAACCCTGAAGAATTTTCGGCTGGAGAGCAACCTTTGGCTGTTTTATTAGAAGGCACCTTTACTTCGGCTTTAAAGAACAGAATTAAACCCTTTAAAATTTCAGATAAACAACTACCTAAAGATGAAAGCATTGCTACTAAAATGATTGTTATTAGTGACGGCGATGTTATTGCAAATGATATGGACAAAGGCCGTCCACTACCTACTGGCTTTGACAAGTTGACGCAAACTATGTATGGTAATAGCGATTTTTTACTCAATAGCGTTAATTACTTGCTTGACGAAAACGGACTTATAAACATACGAACCAAGGAAATTGCAATTCCATTTCTAGATCAACAGAAAGTGATTACAGAACGGACGCGCTGGCAGGCAATAAACTTGCTGCTTCCACTAGGATTATTGGCAATTTTAGGAGTTATTTTTAGTTATATCCGCAAACGCAAATACCAGCAATAAGTGTTAATAAGTTGGTTTTATATTGCGTAGTAATTGAGATATATTTGTATTTCGGCTATGCCCTATTATTAATGAAGAATTTGATAAGTTTTAGTGCCTAGCTTGTAGTTTTTAGACTTAATTTTATAGAAAATAAACAGATGAAATTTATCGTATCTAGTTCGTACCTATTAAAACAATTACAAGTTTTAGGTGGTATTATTAATAATAATAACACACTGCCTATTTTAGACAATTTCTTGTTTGATTTAGATGGAAAATCACTTACCGTTTCAGCTTCAGATTTGGAGACTACTGTTTCTTCTCATCTTGATGTAGAAAGTAGCGAACACGGAAAAGTTTGTATTCCTGCTCGTTTGTTATTAGACACGTTAAAAACATTTCCTGAGCAACCGCTTACCTTTACAGTTGAAGATAATAATACTGTAGAGATTAGCTCTAACCATGGTAAGTATGCTCTTGCATATGCATCTGGAGAAGAGTTTCCAAGTGCTGTAGACCTAAAGGATCCTTCATCTACTGTTATGCAAGGTGATATTCTTGCAACGGCAATTAGTAAAACTATTTTCGCTAGTGGAAACGATGATTTACGCCCTGTAATGAGTGGTGTGTTTTTTCAGTTCTCTACAGAGAGTTTGACATTTGTTGCGACTGATGCTCACAAATTAGTGAAGTACACTCGTAATGATGTAAAAGCAACTGAAACGGCAGAATTTATAATGCCTAAAAAACCATTAAACTTGCTTAAAAGCATTCTTGCAGGTAGCGAGGATGAAGTTACAATTGAATATAACGAAAGTAATGCAAAGTTCTCATTTGACAATACTGTACTTATTAGTAGATTAATTGATGGAAAATATCCTAATTACGAAGCGGTTATCCCTAAAGAAAACCCAAACCAATTAAGTATTGACCGTAATCAATTTTTAAATAGTGTACGTCGTGTATCTATTTTCAGTAATAAAACAACACATCAAATTAGATTAAAAATTGCGGGTGCTGAGTTGAATATTTCAGCTGAAGACATTGATTACAGTAATAAAGCAGAGGAGCGTTTAACTTGTGATTATCAAGGAGACGATATGCAAATAGGATTTAACTCTCGTTTTTTAACTGAAATGTTAAATAACCTTTCAAGTGATGAAGTTTCATTAGAAATGAGCTTACCTAACAGAGCAGGAATTTTGACTCCAGTTGATGGTCTTGATGAAGGTGAAGTTGTTACAATGCTTGTTATGCCAGTAATGTTGAACGCATAAAGAACACACACATAAATTTAAAAAATCCCCACAATTATATAATTGTGGGGATTTTTATTAAATAAAATACCAATGTATTAATTGACTAATATTTTAGAAATTCAAATGTTAACCAAAGCAATGGATCTTCTCCATTAGTAGCCCTCAATGCATTTATTATAGGTAATACGACTGAAACAACTCCTATAACTATTAACATTAGTATCCCTAATCCTAATGCAAATATTAATGGAATACTAACAAGAGCCAAAAGTATTATAGATATCTGAAAATTGATAATTGTTTTCCCATGGTAATCCATTCCTTGAATATCATCTTTTTTAGTGGCCCAAACAATTAATGGCGCTATTAATCCTCCAAAACCAGTAAATACTGTTGCTAATTGTAACAAATGAGTTACCATTAATAAGTTTGTGTCTTTCTTTTTAGCAGTGTGATTTATAACTTCCATAGCGAGATTGGTTTTAGTTTAAATACTAACTTTAGTATCCTTCTTTGTGTTCACTTTATCTGTCTTAATAGTTAAAATATTGTTACACTTATTTTTTTAAATAGAATTGAAAATTCAATTTTTCAATTGGAAAACTCCCCTAGTTTATACTTTATAAATAGCTATTTTTGCCATATGACACATAATGACACCATTGTAGCATTAGCAACACCTTCTGGCGCAGGAGCCATCGCAGTAATTAGACTTTCAGGAGAGAAAGCTATTACAATTGCTTCGGAAATATTCCATTCGATATCAAATAAGCAATTAAAAAAGCAAAAATCACACACAGTACATTTAGGACATATAAAAGATGGAAACCGTGTAATCGATGAAGTACTTGCTACTATTTTTAAAAACCCACATAGTTATACTGGTGAAGATGTTATTGAAATGTCATGCCATGGAAGTCCGTTTATACAGCAAGAAATAATACAATTATGCCTTAGAACAGGGGCGCGAATGGCTACTGCTGGTGAGTTTACACTGAGAGCATTCCTTAATGGTAAAATGGATTTAAGTCAAGCAGAAGCCGTTGCAGACCTTATTGCTAGTGATAGTGAAGCAAGTCATCAACTTGCCATACAGCAAATGCGAGGTGGTTTTTCAACCGAAATATCTAGGCTTCGAGAAGAGCTTTTAAATTTTGCCTCCCTTATAGAATTAGAATTAGACTTTGCTGAAGAAGATGTCGAATTTGCAAATAGAGATGATTTTCAAAAACTAATTTCAAAAATTTCTTTAGTATTAAAAAGGTTAATTGACAGTTTTGCAACTGGAAATGTATTAAAAAATGGTATTCCTGTGGCAATTGTAGGCGAACCAAACGTTGGTAAATCAACATTACTCAATGCCCTTTTAAATGAAGAGCGCGCCATTGTTAGTGATATAGCCGGAACAACTAGAGATACGATTGAGGACGAGTTAAACATTGGAGGAATTGGATTTCGATTTATTGATACAGCAGGAATTAGAGATACTACAGATACCATTGAAGGATTAGGAATTAAAAAAACATTTGAGAAAATAGAACAAGCACAAGTAGTTTTGTATTTGATTGACAGTTCTCAATTTATTCAGAATAATAAAAAATTAGAAAATCTAAAAATTGAAATTAGCAAAATCAAAAACCAATATCCACAAAAAGCATTAGTAGTGATAGGTAATAAAGCCGATAAAATTTCAGATGAAACTAGTCAGCTTATGCGTTCTGAAGTTGAGAATTTACATTTAATTTCAGCTAAGACCGGACAAGGTGTTGAAGATCTTAAAAACACGCTTCTCGATTTTGTAAATACTGGTGCTTTAAGAAACAACGAAACAATTGTTACTAATACACGCCATTACGACGCATTATTAAAAGCATTAGAAGAAATAAACAAAGTACAAGAAGGAATCGACATAGGTCTTTCTGGAGATTTAATGGCTATTGATATTAGGCAGGCCTTATATTATTTTGGAGAGATTACCGGTGAAATTACAAATGATGATTTACTTGGAAATATTTTTGCTAATTTCTGTATTGGGAAGTAAATTCAATTGAACATTTTGTAAAAAAAGAATAGTTAACTATAACTAAATACAAATAATAAAAAACATTACTAAAAATGAATGTTGAAGATTTAGTTGGTAGTTTTAATATACTTGGAAGCAATCAAGATGCGGATGGAGAAAATTACAAAGGTACTCTAGAATTGACTTTGGATGAACATAACAGAATAACAGCTGAATGGCTTATAAACGAAAACCAAAAACAGTCCGGAACAGGCTTTTTTAAAAATGACATCTTAGTTATTAATTTTAATTATTTAGGCAACAACGATTTAACTTACAAAGGGGTCGTAGTGTATACATGTATTACAAAAGATATATTAGATGGTTTTTGGTCAGAAAAACACGGAGATCCACGTTTTCTTGGCGAGGAACGTTGTTTTAGAATAAGTGTCACCAATAATATGGTTAATTAACCTATACCAACATTCTACACTCCTACTCAATAATTGACCCCATTAACAATTACTTTGAACTACACTTAAATGCAACTCATCGAATTATAAAATAAAAAAGCTTAGTTATTAGTGATATTTGTATAAGAAAAATAGAATCATTAAAACTATCATTATGGCTTTACAAATAATCGAACAAAACGGTACATTTCAATTAAGAGGAATAATAAATGAGAGCACAACTAGATCATTAATTATTCAGTTTGAACATCTAGTACAAAAAGGTCATAAAATAACTATAAGTACTGATCAAGTTAGTTTTATTGATAATTGCGGTGTTGAGGCTTTCAAAACATTAATGGCTATTGCATTACAAAACAACAGCGAATTTTCAATTATAGGAAAAGGAAGTAAAGACATTTATGAAGATTTTTATAGCACAATAGCTGCTTAGTCTATTTTTCTATAGATTTTAAGCTTTAGCTAAAATTAAGCTGTATCACCTACTTTAATTCTAACTAATAGAAAAAATCTCAGTATCTTTCGCATTACCTTATTGGTTAATTATATCTAATGGATAACAGTGCGAAACTTAAACAAATGATTGAGGACAATAGCCCAGAGAGAGCTATACAGTCATTTTATAGGCAAGTGCTAGATAATCACCTTAGGCTTAGTGACCTTGCTGATTCTAAAGCAAATACCCTTTTATATATCAATGCTATTCTCATTTCATTATTTGCAGCTTCATTATTTTCAAAGTTTGATGTTGAATCAAACAAATATTTAATTATTCCATCATTAGTACTTTTAACATTTAGCTTAATTGTTATATATCTATCTGTTTTAGTAACAAACCCTAAGGTTTCCAGTGGTAAATTTACAATAGAAGATATTGAAAGTAATAATGTAAATTTAATGTTCTTCGGAAATTTCTATAAAATGGATCTTGATGTTTATGAAGATGCAGTGAAAAAAAGTTTAAAGTCCAAAGAAAAAATTTACGGTATGCTTACTAAAGACCTCTATTTTCAAGGAGTAGTTTTAGATAAAAAGTACAGATTACTAAAAACTACTTATACGGTATTTATATGCGGATTACTTATTAGCTGTGGCTTTTTTGCGGTAGCTTATAGTTTAACTCAAGTAGGATAATTTCTATTATAAAAATTAGACATAATAATATGGCTAAAAAAGGAAAAGCAAAAAACACAAAAAATAAGGCTAAGCACTCCAAGCTAATGGCCCAAAAAAAGAATAGATTAGTTTCAGAAAAAGAGTTAAGAAAAATAAGACTCAAAGAAATAATTGCTAAGTCTAAATAAGTTTTTTTAACAAGTATTAGCTGCTAATTAACGCCATTATAGGCTAATATAGTTGTTACCCAAACTATAATGGATGAAAACGTAATTCCAATACAATTTGCTACAAAAGCCGATTTACGCTCTATTTTAAAAAGATACGTCGCAATACTACCCGCATAAACCCCAGTTCCAGGAAGAGGTATCATTACAAAAAAGATAAGTCCCCAAAATCCATAACGCTGAATTTTATCTCCTGAACCTACTTTTGCTCTCTTAGCAATCCAAATTGCCGTTTTCTTATACTTTCTCCATTGTAATAATCTACGATTAATATTATCAAGAAAAAACATCATTATAGGGAATACTAATATATTGGCAACCAGACAAATTAAGAGAACCCAGTAAATATTTAAGTCGTGAAATATTCCGTAAGGGATTCCTACCTTTGCTTCTCCAAAGGGTGAAATACTCCATAAAAAAGATATAATGCTGTCTTTAATCACTGCGTTTTGTCGTTATACAAAGGTAACGCTACTTTAAATTAATTATGCGTAAAGTGAACAATTTTAAGAATTATTTAATTTTAATTCGATTGCATCAATACAATTAATTCCATCAATTGCTGCAGATATTATTCCGCCTGCATAGCCTGCTCCTTCAGCGCAAGGATAAAGTCCCGAAATTTCAACATGTTCTAACGTATCTGGATTACGAGGTATCAATATTGGAGAGGAGGTTCTGCTTTCTGGAGCGTGTAGTACGGCATCATTAGTATAGAATCCCTTCATTTTGTTTCCATACACTACAAATGCTTTCTTTAATCTATTTGCTAGCATTGGAGGCAATACTTTGTTTAAATCAACACTAGTTATACCTGGTTGATATGATGTTTTTGGAAAATCTTCTGAAATTTTACCTTCAACAAAATCAACCATTCGCTGCGCTGGAACATTCTGAGTTTTTCCAGCAGCAACCCAACAATCATGCTCTACTTTCTTCTGAAAGTTTAAACACACAAAAGGATCATTTTCTTTATAATTTGGTAAATCCTTAGGAGCAACACTTACTACAATACCTGAATTAGCATAAGGGTTATTTCGTTTACTAGGGCTCCATCCGTTTGTAACCACCTCGTCAGTATCCGTAGCACAAGGAGCTATAATACCTCCAGGACACATACAAAACGAATACACACCTAAACCATCAACTTGATGCACTAAAGCATACGATGCTGGCGGCAAATTAGGATTGTCACAATCGCCGTGATATTGAATTGAATCAATTAATTCCTGTTGATGTTCTACACGAACTCCAATAGCAAAGGGCTTTGCTTCAATTTTAATATTTCGGCTATAAAGCAATTCAAAAATATCTCTTGCAGAATGTCCTGTCGCTAAAATAAC
The DNA here is from genome assembly GCF_008974325.1 of Patiriisocius marinus. Taxonomy (GTDB): domain Bacteria; phylum Bacteroidota; class Bacteroidia; order Flavobacteriales; family Flavobacteriaceae; genus Patiriisocius; species Patiriisocius marinus. The sequence goes on from NZ_BKCG01000006.1 coordinate 22,276, forward strand.
ATTAGAATAAGACACCCATTTATCATCATTAAACTGAAGTTCTTTAATAGCTGATTCTTCAACTTTAAGATCTGTCAATTTTGTATTAAAATGAACTTCACCTCCATTATCCTCAATAGCTTCTCGCATTGCTGTAATAATTTTCGGTAATTTGTTGGTTCCTATATGTGGATGTGAATCTACAAGAATATCAGCATCAGCTCCAAAATGAACAAACCACTGCAATGCCTTTAGCACATTACCCCTTTTTTTAGAACGCGTATAAAGTTTTCCATCGGAATACGTACCTGCACCTCCTTCTCCAAAACAATAGTTACTTTCTGGATTTACAATATGATCTTTATTCAACAATGCAAGATCTCTACGTCTTGTACGCACATCCTTTCCTCTTTCATAAACTATTGGCTTAATTCCTGCTTCAATAGCTCTCAAGGCAGCATATAACCCTGCAGGACCTGCACCAATAATTGCAACTTCTTTCCCTGCTGAAATTTTCTTGGGTGTAAAAACAGGCAGTTCCTCACGAACCTCCCCTTCTTTCCAAAATTCTATTTGAAGATTGATTTTAATCCGCTTATTTCTAGCATCTATTGAACGTTTTCTAATTCGCCAATCACTAATATCAATTCGTCTTAATTTAGCTTTTTCTAAGGCTGTTTCCAAGATGAACCTTTCATCTTCTTGTTGCCTAGGTAATATTGAAATTTGAACAAGTACGCTCATTTAATTTATTTGTACGTTTTAAAACTAGTATTACTTTGAAAAAGTATAACAATAAGAAATCCCTACCGCTACGGTATTGTAAGTGTATGATGGCAAATCTAATCCTGCTAGCAGTTTTATATTATGAAACTTTCTATAAGTATAACCTAAATGGGCTGCAGCGTAAAAATCTTTTTTGGGAGTCTCAAACTCTGCTTCTCCAAATCTCCCAAGATTTTTAGAATAACTAGCCTTTAAATTCCAAGTTATAGAATTGATTTCCCCTGTTACACCAAGATGGTGAACCTGAAATCTAGTACCTTCAAATGATCCAGTCGATAATACTCCATCATTATTTCGAACTCTCTTAAAAAAAGGATTTCCTATAATATTTTGCTCATAACTCCAACCACTATTATACACTAAATTACCAAAATAACCATCGGTTCTATTATTAGTTCTAGTATTACTTTGGCTACGTGTATCTACATATTCATACAATATAGCTTTGATAAACCTATTTGAATTAGGTTTATATGTAAGTCCCCAAACTCCATCAGGGAAGTTTTGAAATCTGGTACCTGAACCATCCTCAAAAGGATGTTCGTGATAAAATGAAAAGTCTCCAGAAGTTGAAGTAAAATCATATTTAAATAAAAACGAACCTAAGTGATTACCAACTGCATTTTGTATTTCTCCTTCTACTCCAAGTTCGGTTGTCTTATTTGCAATAAAAACATTCCAGTAAGCACCAATATCACTTTTTAATTCGCCAAAACGAGGTGATGTACCGGCCCATTGAACAAAATGTTGTATACCTGCGGTTACTCTACTCTTTTCAGATAATTGAACTATTAGATTAACTCTTTTATAATGAAGTCTTGTATTGTCAACAAAGCGCTCATCATTGAGTTGATAATGTGCTATTCCCCAATCAAGTTCAAAACCTTTGAACAATTTTAATGGCTCATTAGCTTCAATAAGTAATCCTGGAAGTGGCCTTGCGTTATTAGAATACAAATAATTTTGGTTTGTAGTTGACAAGCCAAAAAATGCTTCATCCCATTGTTTTGAGCCGAGAGTTATTTTAAGCCAACTATTTTTTAATTGCAAGTATAAATCTCTACGTTGAATATTGTCTTCAACTCCATCTCTGGCAAACACATATGCACCTGTTTCTAAAGAGAAATTTGAGAAATCGTAGGAATAGAAACCATTAATTGCACCAGAGAAATTAGTTAATTCACTAAATTCAGTTCCAGTATTTGCTTGCAACCAAAATGGAATTTCATCTTGTGAAGAGCGTATGGCCGTAGATGATATTTCAGCTTTATAGTTAGAATTTTGGGCATAAGTTCCTATTGTGCTTAAAAAAAAGTAAGCAGCAATAAGTCTAAATAAAATGCATTGATTCATTTTCTTTTAGATAATTCTATTAATACTCTAGGAACATATGAAATTAAAACAACTTAATTAAATTAAGAAGTAAAATTTCAGAAAAAAGAAATATTAGATATGTAATAAAATAGGTTACTTATTATCTAGTGCTTCAAACTCTGAGTTTTCACTTTTATATTCAGGCACCAATTCTTTCAATAACATTACAACTTCTTTATCCTTGTATCTAGTTGCAACTTTTACAATCTTTTTAATCTTAATATTAAGATCATCAAAATCCACCGTTGGAACTTCTGATATCATAATTTTAGGGTGGTGCGTAGGTAATGATGTTGAAGTATCATTCAGTAATTCTTCATACAACTTTTCTCCAGGTCGAAGTCCAGTAATCTTTATTTTAATATCCTCGTGAGGTTCTAAGCCTGAAAGGCGTATCATGCGCTCAGCCATATCATATATTCTGATTGGTTGTCCCATATCAAAAACAAATATTTCACCACCAGCACCAATTGTACCAGCTTGTAAAACCAATTGACAAGCTTCTGGGATTGTCATAAAATATCTAATAATATCTTTATGTGTAACTGTTACAGGACCACCAGCTGCAATTTGCCTTCTAAAATGCGGAATAACTGATCCATTACTTCCTAAAACGTTTCCGAAACGCGTAGTAATAAATCTCGTTTTAATATCTTTTTTCTTCTGTAATGACTGAACGTACATTTCAGCAACACGTTTAGAAGCCCCCATCACATTTGTAGGGTTAACAGCTTTATCTGTCGATATCATAACAAAACGTTCAATATCATTACTTACCGCTTGTACTGCAAGGTTAGCTGTACCTAATATATTTACGTATATAGCTTCGTGTGGATTTCTTTCTATTAATGGTACGTGTTTGTATGCTGCCGCATGATATACCATATTGAACTTATACTTTTTGAAAAGTAACTCCAATCTATACATATTACTGATATTTGCTAATTCAGTAATAAAATTAAATTCAGGATATGTTACGTTTAAATATAATTCAAGTTCATGTAAGGCAGATTCTGCTTGATCTAAAATTACAACTAGCTTAGGATTAAAATTTGCTATTTGGCGTACTATTTCGCTACCAATAGATCCGGCTCCACCTGTTACTAAAATTGTTTTGCCAATTAAATCCTTACTAATGGTATCTGTTTCAATAGCAATAGGATCTCTTTCTAGTAGATCTTCAATTTGAATAGGTTTAATCTGGCTATGGATATCAGATTTTTGATTCCATTTTTCAAGTATTGGGACATTTAATATTTCAATATTATTATCAAGACAAACTTCAACAATTCGGTTTTTATCTTTTACTTCTAATGCTTCGCTTACTAATAAAACTCCCTGAATGTCATACTTAATTAACATTTCAGTAAAATTATCATTGATGGGTATTACGGGCTTACCAAGTAACTTATATCTTTTAGAATCAAATTTTTCAGTTAAGAACCCAACAAGCTTGTATGGTAAACTAGACTCTTGTGTGAGTGCTCTACCTATTGATATTGTTTGGTCATTTGCTCCAACTATGGCTACTCTTTTTTTCAAAATACCTTTCATTCCTTTCTTCAAAAAGAAATAAGATTCCTTCACAACTATTCTAAAAAATAAGAGTAAAACAAATGAAATTAGAAGATAAAGTAATAATACCGCGTATGAATAAACTTTATGCCCTGTAATACTATTATAAATTACATTGAAGAGGACTAATGTGATATAAGAACTTAATACTGCTAATGCCAACTTCAGAATATCGTTAAAAGTTGAATGCCTTATAATACCTGAATATGTTTTAAATATGAAGAAGTACAATAAATTTACAATGAGTAAAAGTATTGCTTGAGTAGGTATTGATACATAATCACTGAAAAATACAGGTGTCCCTAACAGTAATAAATATACCATTGATAAGGAACAAGCGCATATTAGCAAATCAATAACTACAACTATCCACCTAGGTAAATAACGCTGATCAAGTATATTTAATCTGTTATTTCCTGAGTAAAGTTGTTTTAGATGTAGTAGTATTTTCAAATTTTATAATATTATTCGTATACCGCGAAGGTACTGATATTTACAAGAATTTTTGAATAACGTTTGTTAATCTAACTCGATCTTCATTAGTTAGGTTACTACCTGATGGTAAACAAAGTCCGTTTTCAAAAAGAGACTGAGCAACATGTGTGCCATAGAAAGGTGATTCTTTAAACACCGGTTGCATATGCATTGGTTTCCAAAGTGGCCTTGACTCTATATTTTCTTCTAATAAAGCTAAACGAAGTTCCTCAGTTGTAAATGAAGCTTCGTTACTATTTATAACCACACACGAAAGCCAATGGTTTGAAACATAATCTGAAGAAGGTTCTACAAATACCGTTGCTCCCTTAATGTCTTTAAATATTTTTTTGTAGAAGGCATTCATATCTTGTCGATACCCTACGTGCTTTTGCAATACTTGCATTTGTCCACGACCAATACCTGCTGAAATATTACTCAATCGATAATTGTACCCAATATGACTATGTTGGTAATGAGGAGCATCATCTCTTGCTTGAGTGGCTAAAAAGATAGCCTTATCTCTAATCTCTTTATCCTTTGAAATTAAAGCCCCACCGCCTGAAGTAGTGATAATTTTATTACCGTTAAATGATAGAATACTAATCGCTCCAAAGGTTCCACATTTTCTTCCTTTGTATTCACTTCCAAATGACTCTGCACTATCTTCTAAAATAGGAATATCATATTTTTTAGAAATTGCTGTTATCTCGTCTACTTTAAAAGGCATTCCGTACAAATGTACTGCTACAATCGCTTTAGGTTTTTTACCCTTTGCAATTCGATCTTTAATAGCCGTTTCAAGATGAATTGGACAAATATTCCAAGTGTCTTCTTCACTATCTACAAAAACAGGAGTTGCACCTTGATATACAATAGGGTTAGCTGATGCAGAAAAAGTCATACTTTGACATATCACTTCATCACCTGCAGTAACACCAAGTAAAATTAACCCCAAGTGTAGTGCAGCAGTACCGCTACTTAAAGCAGCTACGTGAACATCTTCTTTTAAATATTCTTGAATATCAACTTCGAAATTATTCACATTGGGACCTAAAGGTGCTACCCAGTTAGTATCAAAAGCTTCGTTTACAAAATCTCGTTCTGTACCACCCATATGTGGAGATGATAACCAAATTTTAGTTTTATTCATTTCAATTTCTAATTATTTTAGCGGGATTACCATACACCATTGCGTTGTCTGGAACATCCTTCGTTACAATTGCTCCAGCACCAATGGTTGCCCATTTTCCTATTTTAATTTCAGGTAAAATTACACTACCTGCTCCTACTATTGTCCCCTCACCTATTTGAACACCACCAGCGACACTTGCTTGGATCGCTATATGAACAAAGTCGCCTATTCTAGCATTATGAGATACCGTAGCATTGTTATTTATTATACAAAAATCTCCAATAGAAACATCTGCATCTACAACACTATTTGGAAAAACAACACATCCAACACCTATTCTAGCAGATGGATATACCACAGCCGATTTATGAGTAAATGTAGGGAAATTTCCTTTTATTTTTTTTGATATTTTCTTTCTTGCTTTATTACTTCCAATACTAATAACTGTTGATTGATTGATAAACGATTCGGAGAATTTACAAACAGGAACATCTAATATTGCATCTATTTTAGGACTATCATCAATAACTCTCACAGGAGTATATTCATTTAAAGACCTAATCAACTCAATAACAGCATAACTATGCCCACCTGAACCGTAAATTTGTATTTCTTTCATTTGCTGCCTGTAAAAGGAGTCGTTGTAGCAACTCCCTCTGTATTAATATCTTCTTTAAAGATAACCTTCTTAACTGTCTTAATTAATATTTTCAAATCTAAAATGAATGATTGATTTTCAACATACCAAACATCGTATTCAAATTTTTGTTCCCAACTAATCGCATTACGTCCCATTACTTGAGCCCAGCCAGTTATACCAGGTTTAACTTTATGTCGTTTTCGTTGCGTTTCAGAATAAAGAGGTATATAATGTGGTAATAATGGTCTTGGCCCTACAAAACTCATATCACCTTTAATAACGTTTAATAGTTGTGGGATTTCATCTAAAGAAGTAGCTCTAACAAAGGATCCTATTTTTGTTAATCTATTTGCATCTGGTAATAAATTACCTTCTTTATCCTTTTTATCGTTCATTGTTTTAAACTTAATGATCGTAAATATTTTCTCCTTAGCGCCTGGTCTTTTTTGAAAAAAGAAGGGCTTCCCATTATTAGCAATCGCTAAAAAAAGCGTTATTAATAAAAAAATAGGACTAATCGCCAAAAACACCGTAAAGGCAACTAAAAAATCCAAAAAAGGTTTGATTATTTTTCTATACACAGTGCAAATATATCAAAGGTTTGATTGTAATAGTTTGTATTCGTTTAATAAATATTGGAACATCTCTTGACGATCGTAATTTTCTACAATTATCTTTCGTGCATTTTTTTTAAGTGTTGACTGAAATTCTTTATTAATAGAAAGATCTCTCATTGCCTCTAGCGTGGCAGCTTCATCTTTTACAGGAATTATTATTCCATTTTCTCCAGAGGTTACAATCTCGTTACATCCATTAATATTTGACACAATTGCAGGTAATCCCATTGCTCCTGCTTGCAAAACAACATTAGGAAAACCTTCACGATAACTTGGAAAAACCAAACCATCACTCATTGCAAAAAACGGTCTTACGTCATTTTGATATCCCGCGTGTACTATTTTATTGTTTGTTTTAATTGCCTCAACAACTGATGGATTTAATGGATCTAATTCTTCTTCAAATGGTCCAACTAGTAGCAAAGTGCACGCACTATTTTCTTTTAATAACTGCTGAAATGCTCCTACCATTTCATTTACACCTTTATCTGCAACCATTCTGCCAACAAAAACAAAAACAAAATCGGTTAATGGAATGTTCCATTGACGCTTTTGTCGGGCTATAAACTCTTCAGAATATAACGATGGATCAAAATAAGAAGTGTCAATACCATTAGAACTTCCCTTTCCTAAAACTTTTAGTTTACTTGGTTTAGTAAACTTTTCTGAAAGTATAAAATCATAAAGTCCTTTAGAGTTTGGATACACATTTGTGGAAAATTTATATGTTAGCTTTTCTACAAAATCTAATACTTTTCTTTTCATTCCAGTGGCTTCCATAAGTGGAAGTCCTGCTACAGTATGTAATCGCAAAGGCACTCTAGCAAAATAAGCAGCCATAATCCCTACTATTCCTGCTTTAGGTGTATGCGTATGTACTATTAAAGGCTTCTCTTTCTTTAGATAACGGTAAAGCTCATAAACAGCTTTTAAATCCTTTATGGGTGTTATCTTTCTTGTTAGCTCAATATGTTTAGTAGCAACCCCGTTATACTTACCATACACTTCTAGACGTTCTTTTTCTGCTGAAATTGCAGTCACATCAAAATGGTCCTTCATAAAGGTTAATTGTCCTTCAAGAAGCTTTTCTAATGATAATGGAATGGTGGTAATTCTTATGAGTTTTCTCAAAATTAATTATCTATCAAATGTTTAATATTGTTTTTCACAAGTCGAAATTTTCCGCTTTTCTCAACGGGAATTGAAGAGACGTATTCAAATTCTAATTGCATTTTTTTACCCACTCTATCTGTCCAATTATCAATGAATCTCTTTTTACTCTTTTCATTAAAATTTTCGTCGTCGATAATTAGCTTAATAATAATCTTATCCAATTCATTTTGTGTGGCTTGAAATTTCACAATTCCTTGTGTGTCCTTTAAAGTGTTTGAGACATTTCCAAGATTAATCTTCCCTGTTTCTGGAGAAAAAACGTAATCATCAATCCTCCCTAATATCTCCTTAACTAGTGGATTATTATTACCACAACTACAGGTTTCGCTACTTAGCTCTATAGAATCACCAATATCATATCTAATTAATGGCGTCCCATGTGTTGTAAAACTTGTCACCACCAATTTACCTGAATTTGTGGGTTTATTGTTGGAATCTAAAACTTCAAAAACACCACTTTGCAATTCTAAATGTAATTTTTTATTAGCGCACTCTATAATAAATGGAGCCCCTTCAGAAGAGGCGTATTGATCATAAACACCACAATGAAAATAAGATTCAATTAGTCCTTTATTCATAGGTGAAATACTCTCTGCTGTGGGAAAAATAGCTTTTACAACTCCTTTGGGAAATGCTAAATCATTGTTCAAACCATATTTAGCTATTTCAAGAATATTTGAAGGGAAACCAACTAAATATTCTGGTTGAAATTTAATAAGATCTTTAATATAATATGGTAAATAATCTTTCTTGATATGAAAAGTTGAATAATATTTTACATTGTATAAATAATCTTTCTTCCAAAAACGGTTGCTTTTAATATCACGATTAGTAAGAATATTTTTTCCTGAAAACCAAGCTGTTCTTTTCCCTAGTTCGTATCCAAAATTTGATCTAAAGTTATCTAACATCGCAAAACGTTCCTGAAAATCTTCATGCGTGAAATATACTTCAAGTGACTTCCCTGTTGTACCTCCAGTTTTAGAAACAACAGCTTCTGTTTTAGGAATGGTGTAAATTGTATCAAGGTTAGTTCTAATGTTTTCTTTAGATAAAATTGGTAGCTTAGAAATGTTCTTTATCTCTTTAAATTGTGGATCTAAACTTAGTCTTTCATTGAAATATGTTGAATTTTTTATTGCAAATGAAATAAATGAGCCATACTTTTCTTGTTGAAGTTTCTTTAACTCAACGAGACTTAAATTTTTATTTTCATTAAACAGAGTTCTATAATGTTTATAATTCCCACGATACCTAATTCTATTACTCTTGTAATTATAAAGTGTTATAAGTGAATTTTGAAATATATGCGGTAATACCTTGTATAATTTTTCTTTCATATTAATAAACTTTTATCTCGTATATTCAAGTTAATGTTTGAAATATATTTAATCATTAATAAAAGAAACTAATTTTTTAGTTATATTCTTATAATCGAAATTTTCTAATTTATTATTGTAGCTATTTTTCAAAATACCAAACTCGTTTTTTTCTTTGAATTTGTCATATATGAAATTAGTTAATTTTTTAAAATCTAAATCATAATCTAAGCTAGCATCTTCAAAGGCAAAACCTCCATCTACTTCGTGAATTATATTTTTGAACTCACTATTAGGTAAATTTCCATTTACTATTCCCAAAATTGTTTTTTGAGTTAAAAAACATTCAAATAATTTTCCTGTTAATATTCCCTGATCTTTAATAGTATTCCAAGTTACAACAATTATCATATCAGAAGTGTTCTGAATACTAATAGATTCAGTTCTACTTACTCTACCTCTATCCTCTAAAATTTCAGTTAAGTTAAATTGAGAAGCTTGCTTGTAAAGTTCATTAAATTCACTACCAGCATAAACTAGTTTGAATGAATTAACATCGATATTATCTTCTTGTTCTATCAAATACTTCAGTCCTTTAAAAAAAGATTTTAAACTGCGAGTTCCTCCATATAAACTTCCTACATAACAAAAGGTAAGTACATTACTTGGCACAGAATTATTAACCAACAAATCTTTATCTAAATCATCTGTATCAAAACCATTAGGTAAAAATTTTAATTTGTAATGATATTTAGAATTAAACTTTTTAAACAAATCTTTAGAAATACAAGTTGCGTAATCTGTTTGAGACAAAATTCTATTTTGAAAACTTGTATTTATTTTAAGTTTTAACCAAGTTGAATTAGTTTCATAATTTATTGGGTCTCTAAAATCTGCAAACCAGGTGTTAGCAAATTTATTTTTTCTAACCCAATTTGCAGCCCAATGATCTCCTAATGCAGGATAACTCGATAGTACAAAATCAAATTCTCCTTCGACATAATTTTCTTTTATAAATGAAATTACATTTTTCTTCCAATCTAAGTTCCTAATAATTGTATATATAAATTGCAAGTAAGTAAATAAGAGTGCTTTTAAGGATTTTAAAATATTTTCATTTTGCTTTTTTGTCATGTAATTAGAAGCACTCTGTTTTTGCAACATAACATTTCGCTTCTTTAAAAACATTTTAACGAACCAATCACTTTGTGAAATAGTATGTTTTTTTACAACATCAATTTCTTTACTCAATAGAGATTTATCAATTTTTGTATATTCATCTAATTCTGGCGATATAACTGTAATATCATAATCTAACCGTTCTAGATATTTTACTAATTTAGTAATGCGTATGGCGCCAATCACATTTTTAGGAGCAAAAGCAGTTGTAATTATTAGTATTTTTTTTTTCATAAAACATTTTAAAATATAATCGTATTCTAATATGATTATAGTTAACTCAAGTTTAGTATTTCTACAAAATAATATTTACTAGGTAATATATTTAAGCTATTCAATTAGAAATATATAAATTTATACCCCATTCCTTCATAAATTATCCAAAAGATATTTCCATACCATATTTTACTGCTTGTTAGTATAAAACCTAAATAAACCACATTAAATAAAATAAAAAACGAATAAACTGGAACAAAACCTAAAATATATTTTTGTAGTGTGTTAGACTTAAAATGCACATAAAAACGTATTAGAAAAAAGAAAAACATTTGAGTAGATATTGTCATAAACCTACCACCGGATGGGAATAGTGTTAGCATAAACGTAATGGAGAAAAACAATAAAACAAAATTAAATAAACTGTTTAATTCTGGAGTTTCAACACTACAATCCTTCAACATTTTCTTTATTTTAAAAATAAGAAAGAAAATATAAAAACGAGAAAAATAGTTAAATGTAGCTGTAACTGTATGAAAAAATGATTTAGTCCTTTCGCTGTATAACTCTGTCATTTCACTACTGTTATACATATCTACCTTAGAAGCAATACTAGGTAAAAGCATTGAAGAAATACCTCCCAAATTAATAATATTACTTTCTAAAATAAAGGAAGAAAAAAATGTAATTATAAATATTGTAAAAATCCAAGATGACGTTTGCTCTGTTTTAAATAATCGTTTTCTAAACAGATAGAATATTAATAAAAAGGGTATGATCATTAAAAATGAAAAGTGGAATAAAAAAGTGGATAATAAGCCCAATAACCATAACCTATTATTATAAACCATCAAATTAATAACAGAACACAAACAAATAATTGCAGCAGTGTAAAATCTAGCTCCATTTATACTTACAACAGAATTTAAAGAGATAAAAACAAGACAAAGTATAAATATGGAAAAACTTTTTTCGATGCCCTTAACTTTCAAAAAAAGCTTTACAGATTTATATGAAAAAACTCCAAAGACAAAACCCAAGAATGCGAAGAGTAATTTTGGGTTATTCGTAAAGTTTTTAACCAGACTAATAGCTGAATATCTATATAAATCAGTATGATATCCATTTAAATATTCATTAAAAATGGTTGATAGATTCCTATAATAAAACTCATTAAAACCAAAAGCTACTCTGTACGAATCTGCTGACACGTCAGTGAAAGCAAAAGAGTACCCAAACAGTGTATTAAAAAAAATGTAGATTATTTGACTCTTTCTAGAAGCAATAGTATTAAAAGACACTAAAAATGCACCAAATGGCCAAATAAAGAATAACGGTATTCTTAAATCTATTTTTGTTTTCTTCATTCGTTGAACTATATTGAATATATTGACCGTTTAGTCTCAATACATAAATCACAATTATAAAATTTAGTTAATAATAAGCAAGTTAAGCAAACTTAATTATCAAAATAAGAAACTCACTTTTTTTAGTGATTTTCTTACAGTCAAAACTATCTAAAATATCACTCCGTAATTAATTAGAGATATATTAAACAGGATTATCTAAAAAAACCTATTTAATTCAAATATTCTTTAAGTATTCTCATCTACTATTTGTTTGTATAGATGTTGATATGACATAGACTTCCCTATGTTAAATGCTGAATTATGCCATAGAAAAACAAATGTTCCATTGTATTTTTTTACTGTTTTAATCAAATAATTAATTTCTTGAGAAACCTGTGATGGATTTTTATTTTGATAAGTAATAAAACTACCTTCCATCACAATTAGTGGTTTTTCTATAAGTTTTAACTGCTTTTTAGTTAAAATATTAAAAACTGGGAATTCATAACAAACACCGCATCTAAAACCAGGAATATCATGATAAGACATAGTACTATCCCATTTCATATTATTGTCTTCCCAAATTTGCCAAGTTGTAGGGTTTTCAAAACGTAAAAAGTGTTGTCTACCAGTAGTTATTACTGTATTGGCTACTTCTTTAAGTTTAATTAACTCTTTTTGAAATTGCGCATTATCATTGTAAGCATTATAAGAAGGATGGAAACCAATAAAATGGCCACGGCTCTTAATCTCTGTTAGTAATTTAATAATGGTTGGATGATCAATTCTGTAGTAGTTATCCTTATTTGATGTACCTCCACTCATAAAGAAAAAATGAGACTTAAGATTATTATCTTCAGATACTTTCATTAAAAAGTTAAAGGTATTGAAAGGGTCTTCCTTTTTTAATTTAAATTTAAACAATAAAATAAACTCTTTTAAGCTTTTACGTTTTATTAAAGCACCTCCAATAGATTTAATAAAATCCTTAGTATTCCACCATAATCTAGGTAAGTCTACATCATGAGTAATTACCATTTCAAAATCGCGGTCTTTCCGTACTCCTTGATAACCTAAATATTCAAAAACGCCCCAAAGTAAATCTAAACATTCATTTACGATTGGCCTATTTAAAAAATTATTCTTGTAGGCAATAGATTCTCTAGCAGGAAATCTATTATGTTCATCCCTAATATCGATTACATATTCCTCCCACCTAGTTAACATAAAAAAGGCTGTCGCAAATATATCTGCATGTATAACTACTAAATTTTTTGATATATCTATTTTATTTTCGCCGTATAAAATTGGAATAGGTTCACTTGTAAAAGGACTACATAAATATTTAACATCTTTAGGTAAATTACTTTTCTTTAAATAATCTTCTTTTTTGAATAAAGTATTTTTTAGTATGATGGTCTTTCCTTCAAATTCAATAATATAGTCCTGATTATTAATATTTCTATTTAGAATCACATTAAATTCAATACCAAAAAAAGTTTTAAAAAAAACATCAACAATGTACTCTTTTTCTGGACAAGCCTCATTTATATAAATATTCATATATGATTATTTTATTAAATAGTTCCTTGTGATGAAATTTTGGAAACAATAAATTTATTAGGGTCATAAGTATTGTCTGATAAATTTTTCCAAACAAATCCCATTCCATTATTTGTTATTATATGCCCCGCATCATTGTATGCATTTAATTCACTTTCATTGACATCATTATTATCAAATACCCAATTTTTCACTAAGGTTACTCCTTTCTTAAATAATTTAGATGTTGTATACTTAATCATTTCAGATTTATCTTTTTGAGTTACAGCTTTATGAAAAGTACTTTGTATAACATAGCCTACTTTTGAATTAATATTAACAACAATTAATGCCATTAATTTTACAGTGTGATCATAGAAACCAAATGTTTTGATTTCTTTGTAATAAGGGTTATCATAAACTCTCCAATTTTGAAAATCAGAATTTTGAAGTATCGCAAAATGATTTTTATTTGATGAAAAGTAAGATGCTATTATTTCATCAATTTCGTTAGTAATATCCTCATTTTCAATGATTTTATAGTGACTTAATTTTGATTTTGACTTTAAATAATTTTTAGCTTTAGAAGCTATTACAAAACCCAAATACTTACTCTTTTGAGTAAATGAACTATTTTTATTAGTAAAAAATGTATATCCTTTAAAAACATTACCTACAGCAGTACTTTGTTTTATATGAAAAGGTATTGAGAAACCTAATTTTTTAAATGGTTTTAATGCGGAAGTAAATCCCCATATTATCTCAATATTGGCTTTTTTACATTCTTCAAATAAAACATCATAAATTTTATAGAAAACTCCTTGACCTCTGTAATCTGAATCAACTAATGTATCCTCACTTTTACCTGTTTTTATTATCTTACCATTTAAAATAAAATGGAATGGAATTACACAATTTGTTCCAATTATTTTTTCACCATCCTCAGCTAACACATACACTGCTTTACCAAAAGGTCCGTCATTAAATAGCCAACAAAACTCCTTAATTGTTCTATTTGTTTTATTTACTCTATTATAGAATACTACAATATTATTGTAATCATTTTCTATTGCTAATCTATATGTAATCATCTTTAAGTATTAGTGATTTTTCAATATAATATTAATAAATAGTTACGATAATAAAAATGATACTTATTATTTTATTAACGTAAACCAACTCAAAAAAAATCTATTAACCATTTTTATATAATCCAAACCATTGTTCTTTAATAGCTCCCCATCCAGATAATGAATAGATAACTTCAGCATTATGTTGCTTTTCAAGGTTAGAAATTTCATAATTAATTGCCCTTATAAATACGGAACACATCTCAGAAAAATCCTTTATTTTAAAAAACAAAACATTGTTATCATCTAATATATCATAAGGTAACCAAGATCCAGTTATAATTTTAGCACCACCAAAAATAGCTTCTTGCATGGCACCGGAAAACATATCATTATTTTGCACTTGAATCATAACATCAGTCATTTTTCTATAATGAGCTAAACTTGTATTTTCATGAAACGTGTAATCTAATTGATAATGAGGCAAGGAAGACTCCTTAAGTTTTGATAAAATTTCAGATATATAAATTTCATTATTCCTTGGATACCCAATTGGAAATAGGAAGAAAAAGTTTTCAGTAATCGCTAGGTTAAGTTTACTTAGTTCATCAATTATCTTTAAATGATTTTGATTTTTACCTCCATTTGTACCAACACAAACAATCTGCTTACCTTTTGGAACATCAAATTCAAAAATATCTCTATCTACTTTTACTATATTTTTTTGAAGTTCTAATTGACCTAATGGCCATTTAACTATACCTAAGTTATTTTTTAAATTAGGATAAATTTCTGAGAAAGAGTTCAAGGATACTTTATTTGAAAAAATTATTTTATTCATTCCTTTAAAAAAAATACCTAATAAATAATTCTTCTTATTAGCTATAGCAAAATCTGAACCCCAGAAAGTAGCATACTTAATAGCATTATAATACTTAAAAATTAAAATATGAACTAAAACAACATAAAAATTTATAAAATGATAATGTATATAATCAACATCCTTCAAATTCGATTTTAATTTAAATATAGATTTTAACATAGCAAAATTAGAACTGCTATTCGAAAATATTATCTCTTTACCTGAAGAATAATCTGTAAGTGTACAATCTAATATAGAGTACCTCCAAATTTCATGTTGTTTAGATAACTTTCTAGAAATATCGCCTAGAAAATTATCAAAATCATTTATTTTAATTGTAGATATAAATAATATTTTAGCCATTTCAATTATATAAAAACGTAATTACAATTTTTTGCAAAAATAGCTACAATATATTAAGGAAATCTTTTTATATAAATTTAGTTTTCGTAAAACATGAACTGGCTTAGTCAACTTAATCATATATGAATTCAATACTACACTAAATTTTTAATATAATTAGCTAATATTAAAATGCAACGTTCTGTTTTTGTAAGTTAATAAGCTCTTTTGTCATTTTTAAAGCTCCTTCTTTCGAAAGATGATCTCCATCAGGAATAAATTGGTTTTCGTCAAAAGTAATATTGCAAAAATCAATGAGCGGTAAATCGTATTTAGAAATTACACTATCGTATTTGTCTATATATTCAATAGGAATTTTAGCTTTATAATATGAATCTAAAGGAGTATTAACAATGATTAATTTAAAATTATTTATTATGCTAAGGTTTATTATTTTCTCTAAATACAATAAATTTATTTGTGAGAATTGATTAATCTTATTTTCTGTATAATACTGTAAATTAATACGTTTATCCATTGATGATTTTATAGACTTAGTATTCATGAATACATTAGAATATCCTCCAAATTTTGAGTTATTCAAAATAGGCTTGTATACATTTTTTATTAGACCCTTAACATAATTATTTTTTCTATTGAGATATAACATTTTTTTTTGCTCACTAAATGGAAGCAAGAAAAAGTATTTAGGAGAAGTAGAATTTGAAAATTCTCCGTAAATATAATCATCATAATAATCACTTAAAGTGTGATAACTGAATCCTAAATATACCGTCTCAATATCATTTTCAGATTCAAATATCTTTTTTAATCTATAATAGGTAAAATATAAAGACTCTGAATCAAGGGCTATGTTTTGACTATTACTCAATAAGCTATCAACAACAGCTTGTCTAATATGGGAATCCCCGATATAAATATCAGTAATATCGGATTCTATTTTGTAGTAGTTTGATTTTTTTATAAGCGGTATTAGTATAAAACTTAAAACTGTAACAAATATGACTAGTATAAGAAAAAATACACCTACTTTTTTTAAAAAGTGTTCCATTTAAAATAAGCTAAAATTGAAAATATATAAATTGTTGCTCCTCACCCATAAACCAAAAAATAGCAAATATTATTGAATAATATATAACATATCTAATTGGACTCTTCCATCTAACACCTAATTTTGATATTGCAAATTGTTCACGTCTTCCTATCCATTCAATAATAATAAATGAAAATATTAATATCAAGGTTATTAATGCATCTCTAACTCCCACAAATTGAGGAAATGTAAAAAAGGATTTTGAAAAGATTGTATTTAAATAATTAAAAGCGTGTTCTATATTTTCAGCGCGAAAAAACACCCAAGCTAAAACAGTTAAACTAAATGTAAATCCAATTTGAAAAAACTCTTTAATACTTGGCAAATACTTGTCTTGCGCTACGATGTTAGTATTTGACCTATTTTTATTAAGTAAAAGCAAAGGCATGAAGTACAAGGCATTTAAAGCACCCCAAACAATAAAAGTCCAATTTGCACCGTGCCAAAAACCACTTACAATAAATATAATAAACGTATTTCTAACTTTCATCCAAGTCCCTCCTCTACTTCCCCCTAATGGAATATATAAATAATCTCTAAACCAAGTTGAAAGTGAAATATGCCATCGCCTCCAAAATTCTGCGATATCTCTTGAAAAATAAGGAAATGCGAAATTTTGCTTTAAATTAAACCCAAAAAGTCTTGATGTTCCAATTGCAATATCAGAATAACCTGAGAAATCTCCATAAATTTGAAACGTAAAAAATATTGCTCCTAAAACCAATGTACTTCCAGAATAATCAGCTGAATTATTGAATATCTCATTTGCAATTTTTGCTGAATTATCTGCAATTACTATTTTTTTAAATAAGCCCCATAAAATTTGCTTTAACCCATCTACAGCTTTATTATAATCAAAAGTTCGTTTCGTATAGAATTGAGGCAGTAAATTTGTAGCTCTTTCAATTGGCCCAGCAACTAACTGAGGAAAAAAACTTACAAATGCAGTAAATACAATAAAGTCTTTGGTAGGTTCAAGTTTCCTTTTATAAACATCAATTGTATAACTCAATGTTTGAAATGTATAAAAACTAATCCCAACTGGTAAAATAATATTTAATCCTTGAGAACTTATAGGTGTTCCCAAAAATGAAAAAGCCGTAATGAAATTCTCAAGAAAAAAATTGTAATATTTAAAAAAAACCTAAAAAACCCAAATTCACACAAATACTTATCCAAAGTAAGATTTTTCTTTTAGATATGCTTTCTTCTTTTAGTAATTTCAGACCAATTGAATAGTCGATTACGGTACTAAATAAAATTAGTGATAAAAAACGCCAATCCCACCAGCCATAAAAGACATAACTCGCAACAACAATCAAAAGATTTTGAAGTTTCAAGTTTTTATTCGTAATAAACCAATATAATATAAACATTATTGGTAAAAAAATCGCAAAATCTATTGAATTAAAAAGCATTTAAAATTTCATTTTTTTTATAGAATCACGTTGTTTACTACGTTCTAATAAAAGCTAATTAGTATATATTTTTTTAACTAGGAAAAAGTTTATTGTATTGTTTTATTTAATTTAATAAATGATAATAAACTTAATACTAATCCTTTTTCCATAATATTACCTGAATTATAAAGATCTCTAATATCTTTTTCTAACTCCATACTTAAATTTGTATCCACAATATTTTCACTGTAATAATTATCTAAATATACTCTTAAATCTTCATTATTGTTAATCCAGTATTGCAAAGGGTTCATATGGTATCTATTATCTAAACCATATTTTAGAATTTTAAGTTTAAATAAAACTGTATTCAAACTAATGATTCTGCCCTTATATTTAAAAGTAAAATTAAATTTTTTATTTTTAGGTTTGGAACGTGTTTTTTCCCAAATAAAATTTGATGCTATAGGATGTTTCTGGTTTAGCCATTTTTTATAAATTTTATGACCATACCTCTTATTTGCTGGGATAGAAAAGCAATATTCCATAAAATCAATATCGTAAAATGGAGACATTGTTTCAGAAAAGTGCTGAATACCTAGTAGTCCTGCATTCGTAGCAGAAAAACCTCGTAAATATAACTTAAACATTTCTTCATTATCAAATTTCATCTTAATGTTAGAAAAATCGATTTTTGAAACATACTTTTTTGAGAAAGCCCCTCCTGATATATTGAAGGTTTTTTTATGTGATTTACTACTACTAAATGTCCCCAATATAACATCACCTAACTGTCCTGTATGGATAATACCAAGAGAATTAAAATTAATCAACTTCAACATACTGTGACCGTGCGCCACGCCATAATAATTTACGTTCCCCTCGGTAATGGCAGAAACTTCATCAAGTTTCTTCATGAATATTCCATTATCCAATGACTTAAACAACCATTCATGTCTTAAAGTTTCTGCTATCTTTTTGGGTATAGTCTCATCTAAATAATCTGTTTGAGAAAAAGTGTAATTTATTTGGTTTTTATACCCTACATCATTTGCTACTACAGTGGTCATTCTAGAATCTAATCCACCACTTAATCCGACTAAGTGATTATATCCATACTCTTTATCTTTTTCAAATTGCCTATGAATAGCTTTTTTAAACAATAAATCTACATTTTCAATAATTTCAGTATCCGTTAAGGAATGATTTTCTTTATTATTAAATTTATAAAATTGCTTCAAATCAATGCTATCATCTTGTATAACAATACATTGACCAGGCAATATTTTATTAACTCCATTAATCAAAGTGTTTTCACTTACTAAAAAGCCATAAGACAAAAGCATGTAAGCAGAATTTTCATTAATTGTATTGTCTAGTTTACTACCAACTCTTATTTTTAATAAATCCTGTAAACTAGATGAAGCTATCAGTTTATTTGTTTCAAGTCTTGAATAATAAATGATTTTACTCCCTGTATGATCAGTAAATAGTATCCATTTTTTTGCTTTCTTATCATAAAATACCCCACTAAAAGGACCTCTAAATTTTTCAAAGAAAAAATCACCTTCTAATTCATAAAGTGCTATAATTTGATTGAAAAAGTCATTTTTATTGAATTTCAATTCTTTTATATTTAAAATAACTCCATCAATAAGTATGATAAAATTTTCATTTTCCTCAAAAATTTTATCATTTTTAAATTTTTGAGGGTTTTCTCTTCCAATAAAAAAATTATCATTAGAAATACTACTGTCCAATAAAATGGTTTTTTTATTAACTTCTATATTGCCGTAACTAAACACGAATCTTCCCATCTATTTATTTTTAATTTTTTCAGTAAATAACTTTATTTCTTTAAGCAATGTTGGATTTAATAAAAAAGTTAAAGCCATATACATCATCAAATAAACTATAGAACTTAATACCATAACGCCAATATTAACACTTACTCCAATAACATAGCGTATTCCAAATACTAAAATAACTGATATACCAAAAGGAACAAGTAATTTTGTTGCATATTCTTTAAAACTGATATTAAGTTGAGGTTTTATTTGTATTTTCCAAAAAGGATAAAGATTTATAACTATACCAATCAATAAAATAAGTGTTAAAATTTCTGGAGTAAAAAAGACTCCTACAAAAAGAAAAATAGAGGTCGAAATAATTCTATAAATTGTCCAGTAAAACCCTAAATCTGTTCTTCCTAAAGCAATTTGTACTGATGATACTAATACATTAACAGATGAAAGAGCATATATAAATACTGAAAAGCTTAAAATTAAATTGTGCTCCACATAACTAGCTCCATACAATACATTTAGTAATAGTGGAGCTAATAATGCTACCAATGAAAAAATAGGAATATTAAATAAGGCTGTAAATTTAAATAACTGTAAAAATGAGGTAGTCATTTTATTTTTAGAGTTTTGCATCTTGGCAAATAGTGGTGTTGTAACTTTCAATACTATTGGTGTAATAATGGAAAATAACATTATACCAATACGCTTACATAAACTATAAGCCCCTAACGTTTCTCTACCAAAAGCCGAACTAATTATAAAGACATCTAATTCCCTAGAAAAATAATCTAATACTCCAGAGCCTAATTGGTATACTCCTATTTTTAAATAAGCATATGTTTCTGAAAACTTATAATGGAGCATTATGTTTTTATCAATTTTCAACGCATATACTAAATAGATACTATTTGAAAATGCAATATTAAACATTGTTGAATACACTAGGCTGTAAACACCAAAATCATTTACAGCTAAGAAAACTACAATTAATAAGGTTAAAACAGACGTTATGTTCTCAACATTAGACATTAACTTAAAATTCAACTTTTTATGCCTAATAGTTCTACTTTGCCTACCAACTGATGAGAAAAAAATATTTAAACTCAATAATTGTATAATAGGTATCAATGCTTCATCATCATAGTAACTAGCAATTAATGGTGCTGAAAGTGCAAGTAATATTGTAAGTACTGTTCCCGATATTATATTGAGCCAAAACAATGAACTATATTCCTTTTTAGATATATTTTGTTTATGCATAATAGCAGTTGACAACCCCATATCTAAAAAAATACTTGTAAAACCAATAAACAAAATAGCTATCGCAATTGTACCAAAATCTTCTTTGGTCAAAAATCGCGTGAGTATTGCTACCTGAAGTAGTTTGACTATACTCCCCACTACTGAAGAAAAGGCTGTCCATTTTACACCATTTAGTGCTATTTTAAAAAAGCTCATCTAGTAAAGAAAATATGTTTTTAATCAAATTATTCATAAGTGTTTTCCATTATGATAAATTATTCATTTTTAATACTATATAATTATTTTACTTTTAACTTTATTCTAATTAATATGACTATTAAACTTGTCTATAAAGTCTATTACAATTAAATAAAATTAATCAAATCCCTTAAACCCTAGTTTTGAGGCTGTTTTATTATATTCATCCCACTGCCCTACATCAAGCCAGGAACCTTCACTAATAGGAAAAGCACCTACTTTGCGCCCTTCTTTTAATAGTTTTTCCATTAAATGAGTAATATGAAAAAATTCATTTTCAGGGATTTCATCAAGCAAATGAGGTTCAATTAAATAAAAACCTGTGTTAATTTGATAATTTAATTCTGGCTTTTCTGTAATTTCTTTTAGCACACCCTTAGTGGTTGTTTTTAAAGTACCATAAGGTATTTGGTATGCTTTCAATGCCGAAACAATTGTTAGTTCATTTTTATTCTCCTTATGGTATTTATAAATTGCCTCATAATCATCATTAATTAAAATATCGCAATTTGACACAAAAAAAGGTGAATTAAACTTTCCCTTTAGTAAAGAAAGACTTCCCGCTGTTCCTAAAGGCTTAGGTTCTTTAAAAAAGTTAATGTTATAGGTTTTATCTTTAATATCATCAAAGTAAAATTTTATTAATTCGGCCTTATAGTTTACCGATATAAAAAAATCATTACAACCTACTTTTTGAAAATTTCCAATAATATGTTCTAACATACTTTGGTTTCCCATAGGTATTAATGGCTTAGGTATAACACTTGTAAGCGGTTGCATTCTTGTTCCAAATCCTCCTGCCATAATTACAACTGGCAAACCTAAATTTACATTATCTAAACGCTTAGAGGTTGCAAAAAAATCTTCCCAAAAGTATACTTTGATAAGCTTTTTGTTAGAATCAACAACGGGCATTATTTCCATTCTAAACTCACGCATTGTATTCTTAATTTCCTCTTCAGTAATTTCAGGAGAAGATAAACGTGTATTTTGCCTTAATATATCTTGAATTGGAGTTTTTAAATCAAAATCATTTAATATAGCTCTTTGGATATCCCCTATTGTAATGATATTTACAAATTCATTATTATCATTAAAAACTAATAATGATTTTTTATCAATAACATCCATCTGTTTCATAGCTGAAATCAAATCATTTTGACTCTGTATTGAAATTGAATTAACTCTGTTATCTGACATTGTTTTTTAATTTTAAATAGTGATATAAACTTAATTAAAAGAATTAAGCTATCTCTTTAGCTGGAACTCCAACTACTAGTGTATTTTCTTTTACATCTTTTACAACAACAGCTCCTGCGCCTATAGTAGCTTTCTTACCAATATTCAAGTTTTGTAAGACCGTTGCATTAGTTCCAATAAAAACTTCATCATCAATTTTAACTGATCCAGAAATTACTGCACAAGGATTAATTACATTATATGACTCTATGTTACAATCATGACCTACGTGCACTCCTCTATTAAAATAGTTATATGAACCAATAGATATATCAACCGTAAACACACAAGTTTCACTAATAATGTTTGCTTTAGACATTTTCACAGACTCATCAATATGAACCTTTGGGTGAATTAAATTAGGAAAAATAAAGTTTTCGTGAGAAATATATTCAGAAACTATCTGCTTAAGCCTTTTGGTATCTGCGATAGCAAAAACAACATGTACTTTTTCAGAAAAATTACTCAAAAATGACTTTTCATTTATGATTTCAAATTCCTTACCTGCTACATTTAGCGTATCAGCTTTTGATATATCAACAAACCCCTTAACAATATATGTAGGGGTTTCAATATTAATGGAATTTATTAAATGATATATTTCTTTTGCTGCGCCTCCAGCCCCAACTATGTATATATCTATCATACTACACTACTTGGAATATTAACTACTCGTTCTTCTAACCATTCAGAGTTTGTTAAATCACCTTTGGGAGAGTTTTTAAACATTGGTAATTTATTCATTAATGTCCAAATAGGCCTAGTCATTACACTATTACTATTTGTTTCGGTTAAAAATAAATCTCTGTCCTCTTTATTATCAAGTATCACTGCATTTAACCAAAAATTACATTCCTCTTCTTCCCTTTCATTAAAAAATGAGATTCCTTGATCTTTAAAAAATGGTATGTATTTAGCTGTTAATGTTCTTTTCTTTTTAAGAAACTCAGGTAATTGCTCTAATTGTGCGAGACCTAATGCTGCATTTAAATTAGGCATTCTATAATTATATCCAATTTCATCATGATTATACTCCCACTTATGAGGTATTTTAGCTTGCGTAGTAAGGTGTTTAGCTTGTTTTGCTATCTCACTTTCATTCGTTAAAATCACTCCACCACCACCAGTAGTCATCACTTTATTTCCATTAAATGAAATAGCTGAAATTTTACTATAGGTACCTAAATGCTTCCCTTTGTAAAAACTTCCCATTGCTTCTGCTGCATCTTCTACAACTTCAATATGATATTCCTTACAAATTGTGATAATCTCTTCAATTCTACAGGCATGACCAAATGTATGCATTGGCATACAAGCCTTTATTCTTCTATTTGTTATTTTATTAAAACAAGATGAATCTTTAATAAAACAATTATTCTCTAAAAAGTTTTTTAATGCAATTGGGGACAATCCCATAGTATCTTTATCTACGTCAACAAAAACTGGAGTTGCATTTGCGTAAACTATTGCGTTTGTAGTTGCTATGAAAGTTAAAGGCTGTGTTATTACTTCGTCATCATTTTTAACACCTGCTAATAATAGTGCTATGTGTAAAGAGTTTGTTCCATTTACACAAACAATAGCATGTTTCGATTTTGTGAATTCTTCAATTTTTCTTTCAAACGAATCTACATACTCTCCAACGCTTGAAACGAAAGTTGAGTCTATACAGTTATTTAAATATTTTTTTTCATTTCCACCAAAAGTTGGAGCATGAAGAGGAATGAAATCTTGACCCTTGAAGATATTTTTAATAAAATCGTTTATAACTTTGATATTCATAATTACATTTTAGAGTCTAAGTTTTTACCTTCTTCTTTATGATCAAAATTAACAAGATACCTCTTCATAATTGTAACGATATCTTCTTTCTTAGTATTTACATTATCAAAAGCAACGCTAATATCATTTAAGAACTGCTTTAAATTATCCGTATCAATTTCAGATTGCTTGATAATGACTCCTAATGCGTTAAAACGTTCTAAGTCGGTAATTTCTCCTGCAGTGTAAAATTCTTCGTACGGTTTTTCACCTGTTGTATTGCTTGAAGAAAAATAAACTGGATATTTCTTGCCATCACTAGTTAGCTGGCTAGCTTTATTTAAAGCCTCTTCTTCAGAGGTACATTCTTCTACTTCGTACCCTAATTCATTTAAAAAAGAGGTTGCTATCTTAGAGAATGTGAGCATTTGTTCTTTCTGCAACTTAGGGAAGAAGATATCTCCCGTTTCACCTAATATACACGCTAGTAAGCAAATTTGTCCACTTTCCTGTGGTGATACAAAATACCTTGTAACATCGCTAGGTGCAGATATAGGTTGGTTTTTAAAAATACGTTCAATAAAACCTGCAGGTAAAGAACCATTAGAAAAAGCAACGTTAGCAAATCTAGCAGTAGTAACAGGAAATTTATCTGTGTAGGACATTATTAAATCTTCCATAACCTTTTTACTACCACCCATAATATTAACTGGGTTAGCAGCTTTGTCTGTAGAAACACAGAAAAAGTGACTCGGTTTATGATCAACTAATAAGTCTAATAACGTTCTTGCATTAAAAACGTTATTATTTATTAATGCTTCTACTGAATATCGATCTTTTTCACTACGAACATGCTTGTGAGCTGAAAAATTAGCTACAATATCGAAGCCATTTCTACTCATAAACATTTTTGTAAAAACAGCATCTGAATAATTTATAGGATATGTAACATAATCCTCAGGTATTTCAAAATCTACAGAGCTTCTTAAATCTCTAGTTAACTCTGTTAAGCCATTTTCATTTATATCAACTACTACTAAAGATTTAGGTTTAAATGGAAGTAATGCTTTGATAAACGAACTTCCTATAGAACCAGCACCACCAATGACTAATACAGTTTTATTATTAATTTCTAGATTTAATTTTTCAGCGTTAGATTTTATATCTTCTGAAAACATAGAAACATCTCTTTTAGTGATGTTTCTAGAAATAAAATCCTGAATATTTATAAGCATTTGTATCTATTTAATGTAAATATTTAATTTAGGAGACATCATTGTTTTGCAATTTTGCAAATAGTATTATTAACTAAAACAAACGCATTTAGAAATTCTATTTTATAGTAAAGTCTAATATAGATTTTACAATCAAATCACTTGCATTACCATTACCGTAAAGATTTTTTTCAAAATCTACTTTGGCATTAGTTCCTTTAGAATACGCTTCTTTTATTTTATTATAGTCAGAGCCAACTAATATATTAGCTCCATGTTCTACTAATTCAACCCACTCCGTTTCTTCACGCATAGTCACACAGAATTTTTTGAAGAAATAAGCTTCTTTCTGAAGTCCACCACTATCTGTAAAAACCATAGCACAGTTTTGCAACAAATAAATCATTTCTAAATATCCAACAGGATCAATGATGTGTACGTTATTTCCAATTTTAATATCGTATTTGGCTATAAAACTTTTTGTTCTTGGGTGTAATGGTAAAACAACAGCTGTTTGTTCTGCAACTTCATTTATTGCTTTGAAAACATCTTTAAGCTTAGACGCATCATTAGTATTCTCTGCACGGTGAATAGTACTTAGGATAAACGTATCAGGAATATCAAAAGATGGTTTACACGCATGATTAACAAAAAGGTTACTAGCATCTAGCATCACATCTCCAGATACTTCCACTTTTATATCAAGATTATCATACCCTTCCTTCACCAAGTTATCTACAGCTGTTTGAGTAGGACACAGTAATAAAGTACTAATTCGGTCTGTTAAAATTCTATTTACCTCTTCAGGCATTCTCATATTGAAGGATCTTAACCCAGCTTCTACGTGTGCAATTTTAATATGCAATTTACTAGCTGCTAATGCTCCTGCTAATGTTGAATTAGTATCTCCATAAACAAGCACCCAATCAGGCTTTTCTTCAAGAAGAACCTTTTCAACTTCTTCAAGCATTTGTCCTGTCATCGCTCCGTGAGAAAGACCATTAATATTCAAAAAATATTTAGGTTTTGGCAAATTCATCTCATTGAAAAATACATCACTCATATTCGGATCATAATGTTGCCCTGTATGTATAACCACTTCTTCAATAGCATTCCCACTAGCTGCACTTCTAATAATTGCGTCACTAACAGCAGCCGCTTTAATAAATTGAGGTCTAGCCCCTATAACTGTAACAATCTTCATTTATCTTATTTTTTAAAAGGGTGCTTAGATAATGGCTTTTTAGCAAAAGGATGATAGTCCCCTTTTAAACCTATTGGCGTAGAATTCCTAATATTATACACAATTTCAATGGCTTGTCGTGCATCTTCAATACCGTACCCATTTCCTTTTAAAATTTCCTTGTAACTTGTAGTATGCAAATCTGTAAATCCGCCACTAAACTCAAGCTCTTCACCGTCTACTGTAATACTTCTATAAGTACGTTGTCCTTTCGCAACAACATCTTCCGGTAATACTTCATCATTAATAGATAAAAACCAACGTACGCGTGCTCTTTCTAACTCTAAATAACCCGAAGCTCTATCGTGTGTGTACACGTGAGTAATATTCTCTTTAACTCCTCCAAAAATCCAAGAAAGCATATCATAAAAATGTACTCCAATATTTGTAGCAATACCTCCAGATTTATCTTCTTGACCTTTCCAAGAAGTATAGTACCAACTACCACGTGAGGTTAAATAGGTGAGATCTACATCATATATTTTATCCTTTGGACCTTCATCTATTTTCTTTTTAAGAGCAATAATACTTTCGTGCACTCTTAATTGAAGAATATTGTATATCTTTTTTCCTGTTTCGGCTTCAATATTTACTAAAGAATCAACACTCCAAGGGTTCAATACTAATGGTTTTTCACATATAGCATCTGCCCCATGACGTAATGCAAATCTAATGTGTGAATCATGCAAATAGTTAGGTGTGCAAATACTTACGTAATCTAACTGCGTATTCTTTTCATATTTCAATTTTGAGACTTCACGATCAAAACGTTCAAATTCAGTAAAAAAAGCAGCATTTGGAAAATAACTATCAATAATACCAACGCTATCAAACTTATCTAAAGCTGCAACTAAGTTATTATGTGTATCCTTTATGGCCTGCATATGTCGCGGTGCAATATATCCTGAGGCTCCAATCAATGCGAAATTCTTCATGAGTTTATTTTCTGTACTTGGTTATTAATTAGTTGGTATTTGTCTTTAGTTTCAGGACAGATAGCATTCCCAGTACTATCAAATTCAAGTCTATGTCCATATTCACTAACCCATCCTATTTGTTTAGCTGGATTACCTACAACTAAAGCAAAATCCTTTACTTCTTTTGTTATGACAGCTCCGGCACCTATTAAAGCATATTCGCCTATATTATTGCCGCATATAATTGTTGCATTAGCACCAATAGAAGCACCTTTTTTCACGATTGTAACTGCGTATTCACTTTTTCTATTTACAGCACTACGTGGGTTGATCACATTTGTAAAAACCATTGAAGGACCTAAGAAAACATCATCTTCACAAATTACACCAGTGTAAATAGAAACGTTGTTTTGAACTTTTACATTTGTCCCTAAAATAACATCTGGAGAAACTACCACATTTTGACCAATATTACATCTATCGCCTATAGTTGAATTAGACATAATATGAGAAAAATGCCAAATTTTTGTACCATTTCCAATTTTACAATTTGCATCTACTAAAGCAGTATTGTGAGCAAAATAGGGATCTTTATTAACCATATACTAATCGTTATTTATCAAATTATTAAGCTATTTAATATATTAACAAACTATACTTCACTCCATAAGTTTTTGAGATACTTTTTAGTTACAATATAAATGTATCTAAAAACTGAAACCATAAAACCTACCATTAAAAATATAATGATCGTTTTCATAGTATTTTTAGAATCTGGAGCAGTTGGTACTACAGCAGGATTTATCACAGTAAAAGTAGGTGTGTCTTCCTGTATTTTAATACTTTGAGCCAAACGCTGTTGTTCTAAATCTGAAAATATAGTGTACAACAACAAGCTCTCATCTTGTAATTGTTGTTTTCTAATTAATGAAGAATTCGTAGCATTGAATAAATTTCTATCATTATACCTTGCTAAACTTACTTGAGACTCATTGAAAAGTATTTTTTTATCTTCATATTGTTTATCTATGAACTCATACTTTTCCTTGGCCTTTGCGATTCGGTAACGAATTATTTCATCTTGTAAAATTTTCTTTACACTTTGCGTTAATTGAGCCGCAGCAATAGGTTCGTTCGGGAATGTTGTAATTATTTCAAGTGTTCCATCCTCATCTTTTATTTCAAGAGAAATTTTTTCCTGTAAGGAATGAAATATTTTCTTTTCAACATTACTTACATATACTAAGGTATCAATTTGTTTGGGAGTAGTAGCATTTCTAGTAGAGGACTTAAAAAGTAAACTAGGTAATCCTATAGTATATTTAGAAATTGTAGCAGTAATAGATGGTTTTTCAAATTCTAAAACATAGTTTTTATAAGTGACAGCAGAATCAACACCTCGTAACTTTAAAGGTGTTTCGCATAATTGACGCTGAAAATTTAAGCTATTGATAATTTGAGGATACAAAAACGTAGGCATATCTGATGGAGCGTTTGAAGAACTTCCTCCTCCTCCATTTAGTAAACTAACAATTCCACCAATCCCTCCACTCGACTTAGGGTTACTGGATCCCTGCACAATAAAAGTTACTTTAGAAGTATAGGTGTTAGGCGTTGAAGAGGTTTTAATAAGAGCTAGTATTAAAGCCACTAACAAACACAAGAATATAAATTTACGTGTTGTAAAGAAGTCTTTAACATAACTTAAAATTTCTTTATAGTTATCTTCAGAAGTATCGATAGATGTATTATTCATTTTTCTAATTAAATAAACGCTCAATTAATAGAGCTAACGTAGTAAAACCTGTTGAAATACCTATAACCTCTTGGGTTGAGAGCCTACTTACATTTTCTTGTTTTTTAGGGACTAATACAATTGATCCTGGTTTAATATCAGGATATGTCCTAAAAAATAAAAAGTGTTTCGTAGAAGCTATATCTCCGTTTGGATGTATTACATAAACCTTGCCTTTTTTAGCTTCAGAAGAAAAACCGCCAGATTTATTTATATAGTCTTTCAAATTGTCCCCCTTATCAAATCTAATTAATGTAGGTAATAATACTTCCCCTTCCACTTTTACTGTTTGTTTAACCGAAGGAATTACTAAACGATCTCCATTATTCAAAACTAAATTTTGTTTAGAATTTTCACCTTCTTTTAAAAGTTTCTTTAAGTTAATTCCAACACGAAATTCTTTCTGGTTATTTAAATCAACATTAACTTCAGTATCCTCATCATCTACATTAATAGATTTAGTTGTGATACTTAACGCCTTCTCATTAAAATATGGATTTTGACGAATAAGTGTTGCTCCTTCTTGAAATGCATATGGTGATAAACCACCTGCTTTATCTAACAAATCTAATAATTTTTCATTTTTACTTTCTGAAAAGTACTGTCCAGGATAACTTACCTCTCCTTCAATAAATGCATACAATTGTTCTCCAGAGCCCATCAATGATCTCACTACAATTTGATCATTAGGTTCAAAAACAAAAGGTGTATTGTTGCTTAAATCTAATGATTTGTCTGCTGAAATATTAAATACCTTATTTAACGTTTTATAATCTTCATCAATTACTTCTCTAATAACATCTATCACTTCTGAGTTAGCATTTTTTTTATATCCTCCAGCTGTTATCACAAGATCTTCTAACGTTATTCCTTCAATAAACTGTATGGAAGTACCATTATTCACTGCTCCAGAAATACTAATTTTACCCCTATCCTCAACTACAGATTTATTAAATATTTGAACTATATCATTTGGCTTTAATAAAATAGTTTCTTTTCCATTCAATATATCTGAAACAGAAAATGAAATAATTGTTTTGACATCTCCTTCTTTTTCTTGTCGCTTCACGATACCACGTTCAAGATATGCGGTCTCTGTAATACCAGAGGCTTTCTCTAGCAATTGTAACAGTGAAATATTAGGCGTGTATTCAAAGTTACCTGGTCTATATACTGAACCATTAATTGTTACACTATTCTCTATTTTATCAATTATAGAACCCACATTAATGATATCACCATCGAATAATCTAAATGATCTAAAATTATTGTAATCAATTTCTTTTATTTTCTTTCTATCGCCATCAATACGTGTTAATTTAATATTATCACGATAAGCATTTGATTTAAAACCACTCACAAATTCTAATAAATCTTCTAAGGTTTCAGAATCCTTAATTTCATAAACACCTGGGCGTTTGACTGCACCACCAATAGTTATTTTAGAAGTATAAGCCCCTACGATTATAACATCTTGATCTTGTAAGGTTTTATTCCCCTCCTGAGATCCATCAATTAAATATTTATAGATATCAAAATAAGAAATTTCTTTACCGTTTCTAACTAGCTTAATTTCTCTAAACGTACCATTTTTAGTAGGACCTCCACTAGCATAAAGTCCGTTTAGAACAGTTGACAATGCACTTAATGAATATGTACCAGGAACTTTTACCTGACCAATAATATCAACTTGGACAGATCTTACATTTGACAATGAAACACTAGTAAAAATTTTATAAGGACTCGAATCTGGAGCAGAAATACCTGCATAAATTCTTTTTAATGCACTCTTAATTTTCTGAGTTGCAACCTCTATACTTAAGCCACTAACAACCACAGGCCCTATATTAGGAAGCTTTACCAATCCATTTCTATTTACTTCGACATCATACGTGTTTTCTGCAGCTCCCCACAAACTAATCACTAATGCATCTCCAGGACCTAATTGGTAATTAGTAGGAGTTGCAAGGTTCAGATTAGGCTGGAAACTAATATTAGGATTATTAAAAAAATCATATCCAAATAAAGGATCATTCTTCACTTCTTGCTGTATTAACGTATTTGGGTTAGAAGCAATTGCAGAAGGCTTAACGTTCAATGAAGTATCTACTCCGGTTTCTACTTTAGGTGTTCCACCTAATTTATCTTCAATAGATGAAATTTCAGAATCTGAAACACCATTCGACTTAGCTAAAGATTTTATTTGCTCATTGGAAAGACCTTTTTGCTGTTGAGTTGTCACAAATGCCTTAATTTCATCACTTGACATTGTACTAACTTGTGACGTAGTTGCACATACTGATTGACCAGAACCTATTATTAGTAAAAATAACAATACAAGGACACTCGACTTTTTTGAGTAAAACATTGGCTTTAAAAATTCAAAACGTAGGTTAAAATAAATAATGATAGCTATAAAAAATCGTGTGTGACAAAAATCGCAAACACGATTTACAAATATATAAATTTTAATAACAAAATTAGTAATTATGTAATTAAAGTAAGGGTTTAATAAGCTTGAAAACCATAGTACAAACAAGCAAATGGGTCTCTATAATCTGAAATAATGTACTGTGATAATTTGCAAATCAGTTATCATCTACAAACTACTATTCATGTAATTGATCAACATATATTTTTAAGAAGATAAAAGGTTATTAATACACTAACAAAAACAAACTATTTATTAAACAACAATTGAAATTATAAAGTAGAAAAACTGCAATTATAAATAATGTTTGCAGTTTTTCTATTCTAATGGCTTTGTAGGTCAAAATTAGAAAGTATAATTTACAATATGACAAAAAATGAGTGAAAAAGTTGCCCTTTAAACTATCATACCTGCAGCAACAGTCTCATGGGTTGCATTATTAATTAAAGTAAAACTACCCGTCACCCTGTTATCTCTATATTCATCAATCATTAAAGGCCTAGTAGTTTTAATTGTTACTCTTGCAATAGAGTTCATTTGCAATTCTTTATCATCTTTAATTCGTGAATATGAATTTATATCAACCTTATAGACAACGTCTTTAATCATTGCTATTTGCTCGTTGGATGTATGTAAAATTGTATATTTTGTTCTTGTCTTTGCAGAATCATTGTGTAACCAACAGATCATTGCATCAAACTCTTGCTTAGGCTCAGGCTGATTATTTTTCTTCACAATCATATCCCCTCTACTTACATCAATATCATCCTCTAAAGTAACTGAAATTGACATAGGCGCGTAAGCTTCTTCTAATGGCCCTTTATCCGTATCAATGGTTTTAATTTTAGAATTAAATCCAGACGGAAGTACCACAACCTCATCTCCTGGTCTTAATATTCCGCTTGCTAGTCTACCAGCATAACCTCTATAATCTATGAAACCTTCACGTTGAGGACGTAATACCGTTTGTACCGGGAAACGCGCATCAATTTTATTTAAATCACTACTAATGTGAAGCGTTTCAAGTGTATGCAATAATGGAGCACCTTTAAACCAAGGCATATTAGTACTTCTATTTACAACATTATCTCCATCAAGTGCACTCATTGGTAAGAAACGAACATCTTTCACATACAACTTAGATGAAAATTCTTCAAACTGTAAAAGAATATTGTTGTAGACTGTTTCAGAATACTCAACTAGATCCATTTTATTAACACAAACAATCACGTGAGGAATTTGCAACAAAGAAGCAATAAATGCGTGTCTTTTAGTTTGTTCAATAACTCCATGTCTCGCATCAATTAAAATTAACGCAGCATTTGCTGTTGAAGCACCAGTAACCATATTACGAGTATACTGTATATGCCCCGGTGTATCAGCAATAATAAACTTACGTTTTGGACTTGTAAAGTAACGGTACGCCACATCAATGGTGATACCCTGTTCTCTCTCATCTCTCAATCCGTCTGTAAATAAAGCAAGATCAACACCATCATAACCTTTACGCTTACTCGTTGCTGTAACAGCATCTAACTGATCTTCAAAAATAGCTTTACTATCATACAACAATCTTCCTATTAATGTACTTTTTCCGTCATCAACACTTCCTGCAGTTGTGAATCTTAATAATTGGTTATTATCTATAGCCATATCTTATTTTTTCTGAACTTATTTCTAAAAATACCCTTGTCTCTTTCTATCCTCCATAGCGCTTTCGCTACGTTTATCATCTGTCCTATTTCCTCTTTCGGTTTGCTTCATTGAAGAGACCTCATCTACAATTTTCTCAAGAGTGTCTGCTTCGCTTTCCATTCCTCCAGTAATAGTAATATCTCCTAAGGTTCTAAATCTAATTTTTTTAGATTCAATTTTTTCTCCTTCTTCAAGCTTTAAATGTTCTGAAACAGGAATCCAACTATTACTTCTCCAAACCACGTCTCTTTGATGCGCTAGATAAAGTGATGGTATTTCTATGCTTTCTCTTAAAATATAATTCCAAACATCCATTTCAGTCCAGTTACTAATAGGAAATGCTCTAAAATGTTCACCCTCGAAATGCTTACCATTTAATATATTCCACAATTCTGGACGTTGATTTTTTGGATCCCATTGACCAAAATCATCTCTATGTGAGAAAAAACGTTCTTTAGCTCTTGCTTTTTCTTCATCTCTTCTTCCTCCACCAATGGCGCAATCCACCTTGTTAGATTCAATTGCGTCTAATAGTGTTGTAATCTGCAACACATTTCTTGTAGCATTTTTACCTTTTTCTTCAGCAACACGACCATCATTAATAGCTTCCTGAACAGAACCCACAATTAGCTCAACTCCAAGCTCT
This sequence comes from Patiriisocius marinus, assembly GCF_008974325.1. GTDB lineage: Bacteria > Bacteroidota > Bacteroidia > Flavobacteriales > Flavobacteriaceae > Patiriisocius > Patiriisocius marinus. Next base: position 56,668 of record NZ_BKCG01000006.1, read on the forward strand.
TTAACTAAATCATCTCTAAATTTTATGGTTTCAGGAAAATTATGCCCTGTATCAACATGCATAAATGGAAATGGTATTTTAGAAGGGTAAAAGGCTTTTTTAGCTAAATGTGCGACTAAAATTGAATCTTTCCCACCAGAAAAAAGAATTACTGGATTATTAAATTGTGCCCAAACTTCTCTAAGGATGTAGATAGCTTCGCTTTCTAATTCACCTAAATAATTAAGATAATACTTGCTCATTAGTATGCTATTTTATTTTCTATATTTTTAATAATAATACTTACAGCTTCTACAACTGTTGTATTAATTGTATCAATTTCTATATCTGCATTAGTTGGTGCTTCATAAGGTGCATTAATGCCTGTGAAATTCTTTATCTCACCTGCTCTTGCTTTTTTATAAAGACCTTTGACATCTCTTTTTTCACATTCTTCGACAGAGGTATTGACAAATACTTCTACAAATTTAGATGCCCCAACAATATTCTTTACTGCTGCTCTATCTTTTTCGTATGGAGAGACAAATGATGCTATAACAACCAACCCAGCGTCAATCATTAAATTAGCAACCTCACCAATACGTCTAATATTTTCAGTTCTATCTTCTGCGGAAAAGGATAAATTACTATTCAATCCTAATCTTACATTATCTCCATCAAGAGAATATGTATGTACTCCTTTTTCAAACAATGCTTTTTCAACAGCATTTGCTATTGTTGATTTCCCAGAACCAGACAAACCCGTAAACCACAATAATAGTGGTTTTTGATTTTTCATCTGGCTTCTCTGCTCAACGGTTACATCAAAAGTGTGCTTAATAACATTTTCTTGCATTAATGCTTAAATTTACTTTAAAAATAATTTCTAATTCTTCCTAGTGGTAAACGCAACCATAATCTCTCATGGAAGTAATAAAGTATAAATTTAGTTATTAATTCTGTCGATGCTATAAAAAGCGCTATTTCATTAAAGCTATCAAAAACAACACTAGAAATAAAAAATGTCATGTTTGTCGCTATAATTCGCCACGAAACAGTTTTTCTCATTGTTCTTTTTGTCGAAGTATCACCCTCTTTTCTGTAATGCTCCCAAATTCGTTCGTGAACATAATAAACTGCTAGTTTAACTAAAAACTCAGCAGCTCCTATTTTCAATGCGTTTTCAATACTACAATGTCCACTTAAACAGGTAACTAGCAATACAACTAATATCGTATCAGTTGTTGCTACTATTCGCCAAGAAACACCTTTTAAGAGACTTCTAATATGTGATGCCTTAACATAACATGCCATATTATTTGGTAACTAAAAAATAGGCGTTCAATAAGTTTTCTTTGTTGTACTGCATTGGCTTTTGTGTATTTTGGTCAATAACCTTTACTCCAGCTGCCTGGCATATAGCGTGTCCTGCCGCTGTATCCCATTCCATTGTTGGAGCAAACCTTGGGTAAACATCTGCAGCACCTTCGGCTACTAAGCAAAATTTTAAAGAACTCCCTTTTGAAACTATTTCAACTTCATTTTGTGTTGGCAATTGGTCTATAAAACTTTGCGTCGCCTCATTTAAGTGAGATCTACTTCCTACTACTCTAATTTTATTAGGAATTGATGATGGACCAATTATACTTGCATTCTTTAAAATTTCAGCCACATCAAACTGATCTTCCGATTCAATTTCTATTTTATAAGCACTTGAACCATCTGCAGCTGTAAAATACAAGCTCTTGCTTACCGGCACATATATTACTCCAAGTACTGGGGATCCATTTTTTACTAATGCTATATTTACTGTAAATTCTCCATTTCTCTTGATAAACTCTTTTGTTCCATCAAGTGGATCTACTATCCAACAAGTGTCCCATTCTTTGCGAACATTGTAATCTGCCTGTTTATTTTCTTCACTAATTATAGGAATTCCTGTAGGTTCTAAAAAAGTATTAATAACATCATTTGCATTTTTATCTGCCATGGTAAGAGGCGAATCATCATCTTTAGACACTACTTCAAAATCAGTTGAGTAAATCTTTAATATCTCTTTTCCACTTTTTATAGATGCTTCAATTGCAGTTTGTAGTAACTCTCTCATATAGTGATTGTGATTTTTTGAGATATTAAAATAATAAATGTGTTTAATCCTCTTTTTTTAAGTAACAGAAACTCTTAAGTTTATAACACACACAGAGTTCTAAGAATATTTAAGGGATATATTGCTTTATGAATTAACAATCTGCAATGAGTAAATTATAGATAAATCGTTCTAACATTCAAAAAAGAGCCTATAGTTATTGCTAACATTAAATCAATTTGTAAATTATTTTTACTTAAGGTAATTAATGAAATTATGCTATTTTAATAATTTTTTTGAGATATTCAAAATAATCACCTTTAGAGTCTTTGATATCTTCATAAATCTTTTCACGAGAAATCCATTTAGAATTAACAGCAATCTCTTCTAAACAGGCTATTTTTAAACTAGTCCGTTTTTCAACTGCTTTTACAAATTCAGTCGCTTCTGTTAGAGATTCGTGCGTTCCTGTATCTAACCAAGCAAAACCTCTACTCATTTTTTTGAGCAATAAGGCGTCTTGATCTAAATATGCTTGATTTACGGAAGTGATTTCAAGCTCACCCCTACTAGAAGGGGCAACTTCCTTTGCTATTTCTACTACAGAATTTGGATAAAAATATAAGCCTACAACTGCATAATCAGATTTCGGATTTTCAGGTTTTTCTACGATACTGATAACCTTTCCATCTTCTGAGAATTCAGCAACTCCATATCGCTCTGGGTCATTAACATAATAGCCAAAAACAACGGCTTCTTTTTTATTAGTAACTGTATTTACAGACTCCTTTAAAAGCTGAATTAATCCTGCTCCATAAAAAATATTATCTCCTAATATTAAACACACATCATCATCTCCTATGAAATCCTCGCCAATTATAAATGCTTGAGCTAATCCATCGGGAGAAGGTTGTTCTGCATAGAAAAGTTTTAAACCAATTCGGCTTCCATCACCAAATAACTTTTTAAAATTTGGTAAGTCTTCAGGAGTTGAAATTATTAATATTTCTCTTATACCAGCAAGCATTAATACCGAAAGAGGATAGTATATCATTGGTTTATCATAAATAGGTAATAATTGCTTTGAAACCACTTTAGTTAATGGATGCAATCTAGTACCTGAACCTCCCGCTAGTATTATTCCTTTCATCTCTAGTTGATAATATTAAAATATATAGATAAATAGCTTTTGCTTACATCTTTATATTGATTATAATTTGCAAATAGGCTAATAGTTGCCTATTTATATTGTTGACTGTAATATTTTTGATAATTTCCAGAAGTTACATTATTTAACCACTCATCATTATTTAAGTACCAATCGATTGTTTTCTCTAAACCTTGTTCAAAAGTTACTGAAGGTTTCCACCCTAATTCTTTATTTATTTTTGAAGCATCAATTGCGTATCTTAAATCGTGTCCAGGCCTATCTTTTACGAAAGTTATTAGTTTTTCTGAATCACCACTTTCTCTTCCAAGTTTAGCATCCATTTGCTTACATAGTTGTTTGACTAAATCTATATTCTTCCACTCATTAAAACCTCCTATATTGTACGTTTCATTATTGTTACCTTTATGAAACACAAGATCTATAGCTTTTGCGTGGTCTTCAACAAATAACCAATCTCTAGTATAATTACCATCACCATAAACAGGTAAAGGACGCTTATTGATTATATTATTAATAAATAACGGGATTAGTTTTTCAGGAAATTGATAACTACCATAATTATTAGAACAATTAGTGATTACATATGGTAAATTATAAGTTTCACCATACGCTCTAACAAAATGGTCTGAACTTGCTTTTGAAGCAGAATACGGAGAGTTAGGACTATAAGGTGTTGTTTCTTCAAACAAACCTGTTTCGCCTAAACTACCATAGACTTCGTCTGTACTAATATGATAAAAAAGTTTTCCTTCCCAATTAGTGGCCCACAGATGTCTAAAGGCATTTAATAAATTCATTGTCCCTAAAATATTTGTTTTAGCAAATGCTAGCGGGTCATTAATTGATCTATCTACATGAGATTCAGCAGCAAGATGTATAACGCTATCAAATTTATACGTATTGAAAAGATTTAAAATATTTTTTTCATCTACTATATCAGCTTTTATAAAAAAATAATTAGGACTCTCACTTATGTCTTTAAGGTTTTCTAAATTTCCTGCATATGTAAGTGCATCCAGATTATAGATATCGTATTCTGGATATTTAGTGACAAATAATCTTGTTACATGAGAGCCTATAAATCCAGCTCCACCAGTAATTAATATCTTCTTTTTCATTAATAATAGATTATCAAATTGAATAGTTAATAATAGCTTAGAATTTCTTATATTAAAAAGAAATATCTATAAAAAGTTAGTAATAATGTACTTTTTTAATTGAATAAAAAAAATACACTACAAATTTATCTGTGTTTAAAAGTCAAAGATATGATTTTTTGAGAGTCATTTTATGTAATGTAAATAAACCCACTACAATTGAAGTTTTATTATGGAATATTTTGTTTTACGTTAGTGCTAATTGCAAATAATAACGCTAAAAAAAAACAAAGCAACGAGAAACGCATTCCGTTATGAAATAAATTATATAGAAGAATTGGAAGAAATGTTATTAAATCAAACACCCTTAATTTTTTAAATATATAAAAAAGAAATAATCCGAAAGAGGTGATGCCAGCTAAACCATAACTAAACCAAACCGAACCAATAGCTGAATGAAACTCACTTGACAACAGACTTTCATTCTTAACAAAACGCTCATAATTTCCTTCCCCTGCACCATAAATTAACATATTAGGATTATCTACCACCCTCATAAACCCTCTTTCAACTAAATCAGTTTTACCTGCATATTCCACCTTTGCAAAACGCTTGTCTATTCTTTTAAAATCTTCTTGCATTTGTTCTGTATTAAATACCAAAAACAATAATATAGGAATGATAAATACTAATAACTCTTTAAAAACATGCTTTTTACACACAACAAAATAATATAAAGAAATTAATATCAATGCCCCAATAATTGCAGGTCTAGAGGTAGCACAAACTATTAAAACAAAAGATAAGGATAGTATTAACGAAACGAGATATCTTTTAATTGGTATTTTTTTAACGACAAAGAGTGTTATTCCACTCAAAATTAAACAATAGTACGAAAGCTGGTTAGGGTTATTAAAACTTAAATACGCTCTGTTTTTAAAGTCATTATCTATGCCTTTATCATATCCAGTAATTAACAAGACATATTCCATTGCTAGCGCAATAAAAATCACATAAACTAAGTACTCAAAATCTTTTTTAATAAAGCTTTTAAATACTGTAAAACAAAAAACAAAAAAGTAAATATTAAAGCCGAAATATAAAATAGCAAAAATATATGAAGTAGAATAAACACTATCACTATCTATAAAATGATAGGTCAAATTTACAGCGCTAACAACAGAAAAAAACAACAATAAATATAAAATCCCTCTGTTTCTAAACAGTTTTTTAAAATTTATTGAAAAAGCAAAAAGTGTAAAAGGAATTAAAAGTAGGAAATCTGCAATCTGTGGTATTCCGCTGTCAAAAAAATATAATGGCTTAAAAATTAAATAAATAAAAACACTCCATTTATAAAATTGTTGTATCGCATTATTATTTATAAATGTCGTACTAATCATTAAGCAGATATTTCTTTTTTAAAAATCGTATTTCAGCTTTATAAAATCTCTCTATAATTAAAATGTAGATTACCCATAATAATACAAGTAACACGATAAAATTTATTGATGTAAAAAGATACAATGGAAAAATTACTAAGAAGGTAACTGAAAAACTAATTATAGAAGGTTTTAATCGAATCAAAATGTCTAATAAACTCACATCTAATTGACTTTTTATAAAATAGAAAGAGAATAAAAAATTTATAACTGCTGCTATTAGAACACCTATTGAAACGCCCACTATTCCATAATGACTCCCTATGTATGCTGAAGGAACAGTCACAAATATCAAAATAAAAACAAGCATTTTCATTTCTAACTTTGGTTTACCCATACTTCTAAAAACCAAGTGACAGCCGTGTGTGAACAAATTTATCAAAACCACTATTGCTAATATTCGAATAGGATTTTTTGCATCTATCCATTTAACCCCAAAGAAAAATTTTATTACAGAAGGACTTAAAATTATGAGCGTTAGCATTATAGGATATAAAAAAAGTGAATAGTAGGTTAAGCTCAATAAATAATACTTTTTAATTGTAGTAACATTTGTTTGAATTTTACTATAAAACGGAAACATCACTCTATCAATCATACTTGTTACTTGACTGCTAACCAATATAGTTAACATAAATGCCAAACTATAAATACCAACAGCTGTAGCATCTATAATTTTACCAATAAAAAAATGGTAGATGTTCAATGAGAGCACTAAAACTAACGATGAAATAAATGTGAAACCTCCAAAATTAAAATTTTGCAAGAGATATTCAATTTTATAAATAAACTTTGGTTTCCAAGAAACCCAATTAACATAAAATGGATATGTAATTACAAAAGGTAGAACAGTATACACCACTAAAGACCAAAGTCCTCCATCTTTTAATGCAATAAAAAGTGCTATAAAACTTGATACAACAGCAGCAATACTATTGATAACCCCTATTCTTTTAAAATCAAGACATCGCAGCATTTTTACCTTATATATTATTGAAAGTGCATTAAAGATTACCGGAATACATAAAATTGTAATAATCAATTTTAGTTGTGGCTCTTCATAGAAATAAGAAAAGTAAGGCGCTCCTACAAAAACCATTAATAGAAATACAATTATTGACCAACAAAGAGACCACCAATAAACCGATTGAAAATGAACATCTAACGTAGTTGTTTTTCTTCTTTGAATTAAAGCTGATTGTAATCCAAAGTCAGATATTACATATACAACACTAGTTATTGCAACAGCTACACCTACAATACCAAAATCTTCCGGAAGTAATATGTTAACAAGTACAAGCTTAATAAATAAATCGAAAACTCGTTTAATTAAAACCTGAGCAACACTCCAAAACAAACCCTTTAGAAGTCTAGATTCTAATCTATTTACCATTATTTATCACCATATTTAAAAATGCAAATCGACTAATTAATTGGTTAAAAATTAGTTTTAAAAATAGAATTCAAAACTTGATATTAACATTTAGAAAAAATCTGTTAAGTACTGAAATAATCGAAATTTAAGCTAATGTACTTTATAAGAAACATTCTCACAAATCTAATGTTATTAATAAAGAAACATTAAACTTATTAGTTATACAAATCCGATAACTTAAAAGTATTAATTGTAATTCTTACAAAATATATTAATTCAAAATTAAATTAGACGCTACTATGCTTCATTATTTTCACTAATATTTAAGAGTTGGAGTTAAAAATAAGCTAATTGAAGGCTATAAATTGGCTGGCTTAAAATGCAGTTGTAGTTTTGGTTAAAATTATCATTATGAACTATCTAGACTTAGACAAAAATAAAATTTCTAAAACTGCAAAAGAACTTAACGTGCTATTGGCAGATTACCATATGTATTATCAAAAACTACGCAATTTCCATTGGAACGTAGTTGGTAGAAATTTCTTCGATCTTCACATTAAGTTTGAAGAAATGTATGACGATGCAAAATTAAAAGTTGACGAAATTGCTGAACGTATTTTAACTTTAAGATTTCAACCTGTAAGTAATTTTTCAGATTATCTAGAACTTTCAAACTTGAAAGAGTCTAAATCTGAATTAAAAGATTTAGAAATGGTTAAAATACTACTTGAAGACCACGCAACACTCCTTAAACAATTGAGAACAGTGACCGAAACAGCTAACGAAGCAGAGGACGAAGGTACTATTGACTTAATGGGAGGTTATATCGCTAACTTAGAAAAAGTAAGTTGGATGTTAGATGCTTGGACAATGAACACTGGTGACAATCACCCAGAAGCTTAATTATATTTATAAAATTACAACTTGAATCTGTTTGTGAATATGAGGGAAACCTCTAATTTACAAACAGATTTTTTTCTATAATTAGAACCACAATTATGAGACTATTAATCATTGCTTTATTTTCAATCACATTTGCAAGTTGCCAACAAGATTTTGGAAAGCTGAAGATTATCGCTTCGTTGCCTGATAGTTTTACCGAAATAAGTGGTATTGAATTAATGACTGGCGACAATAATTTATTGTGGATGATTACAGACGGAGGTAATGCTGCGTCCGTTTACACTTACAATATTCAGAAGAAAAAAATAGGAGCCGAATACAAAATAAACAAAGCCACTAATATTGATTGGGAAGATTTAACTAGCGACTCTAATGGCAATCTTTATATTGGAGATTTTGGAAACAATAAGAGTAAACGTGAAGATTTAAAAATCTACAAAATAAACAATATTAAAAATGCCAAACCTGATCAAAATGCTACAAGTGAAATAAATTTCACCCTAAGCGATCAAACCGAATTTCCTCCTAAAAAAAAGAACCTGAATTACGATATTGAAGCTTTTTTTCACGCAAATAACAATCTATACCTTTTTACCCGCAATAGAAGTAAAGATTTTGACGGCACGACTAAAATGTATAAACTACCAGCAACTCCAGGTACTCACGTGGCTGAATTAGTCGCTTCGTATAAAACTTGTAATGATAATAAAGAATGTCAAATTACAGGTGCAGCATATCATAAACAAAGCAAAACAATTGCTCTACTTAGCTATAATAAAATATGGATTATTAAGGATTTTAAACAGGATAACTATTTAAGCGGAAATATTAAAGAAATTGAACTTGGTCATAAATCACAAAAAGAGAGTATTACATTCAAGAATGAAACTACGCTATATTTTGCAGATGAACGAAATGGACCAGATGGAGGAAACCTTTATGAATTTGATTTTACAAATGAATTTTAAAGGATTAAAAATTAAAACCTAGACCAAATGACACTCTTGTTCCTTCAATAGAATTAAACACACTAAATGTACCACCTAATCCTCCAGAGCCATTAACCCAAAGACCAACACCTCGCGAGTTATGCCATCTTTCTGAATTTCCAGTAGGTGTCCAAACGCGACCTACATCAACTCCCCCAAAAACACCTAATTGAATGGGCAATAATTCAATTTGAAATTCTGGAAAACTATATCTTACATCAGCACTTGCTGTTAAGGAACTTTTACCCGTAAAACGTTCTTCTCTAAAACCGCGTAAGCCATTATTAGCTCCTATTTGCACCCCTTGATAAAATTCAAACTTATTACCAAAATTAAACTGAGCTTGAACATTAGTTTTCAATACAAAAGATTCACTTCTAACTAGACTATTGTAAAAGGTTATTTTCGATTTTAAATATCCAAACACACGTGAAACATCAACTAAATTATCTGTAAGCCCTGCAGTTAAATTGAACACCATCCCACGCTTAGGATTTAATGGATCATCAAAACTTCGATAATCATACTTTCCTTCTAAAGTTGAAAAATAATTGGTATCCTCAATTTCAACGTCCCCTTTTTCTTGATATAAATTATTTTCAACTGACTGTAATCGATAGGAGTCTGCCATTAAAAATAGACTAAATACACTACCAAAATTTGAATTACGTATTAATCCAGCTTTAGCAGTTATTTGTTGTAATTGAATACGATTATAATCATAATCAATAGCCTCTTCGCTATTAATTGTCTCATTTCCGTAGCCAAAATAATTTACTGTAAAATTAGGACTTGTAAAACGTGCCCCTATACTTAAATTACTATCTCCTATTGAATTTGCAAATTCACCTTTATACTCAACATCATAACTTTGCGTATCTGAATAATATCCCGCTTGAACTATGTGCCTTTTTGAAAATGGATTTCGTTTAAAACTATTTACAGTGTACACCGTTTGTAACCCTAATCTAAAACCATCATCAGGATTATAACCTATCGCTGGAGCATATCGATAATTACGTTCTAGATTTTTACGATAATCATACGTATTTAAATCGTAGAGGCTTGTAAATATCAATTCACCATCATTTTTAGTATCAATTATAGTATTTTGCTCCTCAGTATCATAAAACTTCACTCTTCTACCCTCAACTATATCGAAGGTATCAATACCCTTCCCTCCTATAATTCGCACAAAAATTAAATCATTATCCTCCCCTTTAGTGATAAACGTATCATTTCCGTCAAGTCCATAGATCCAAACCTCCCTAGTATTAGAATGCTCTAAGGTTCTATCTACTATTTTCTCTCCTCTTTTTTCACCTTCTAATCGATATACTTTAATATTTGTTAAACCTCCTTTTAAACGAGTTACTTCAAAATAATCAGCATCATCTGTACCAGTAATTGTTTGTAGATTTGAAAGGTAGTCATAGTAAGTATTTGCGATAGTTGCAATATTATCTCTTCTTGTTTTTAGAACTGTTTTTATTTCTTCCAAAGATTTACTTTGCACCTCCTCTGGGACGTCATTAAAAGCTTGCGCTATTACTTCATCAGTTATTACAGCTTGCAGTTTTTCTGCGGCAAACTTCCATTGCAAACGCCCTGAACGTTGTAAAACAGCTCTATCAAGAATAATTCCTTCTTCATTAAACCACTGCAAATCATTAAAATTCTGTTTATAAGTGTGTGTTTGCCTTGAACTTGTAAAAAGTGAGCGAGCAACATCAAGAATATTACCATCGAAACTTGCAAAAGCATCATCCCTATTTTTTGGAATTGGAACATATAAATTTTTACCATTTCTGAAATATTCTGCCCATCGCCAATGGTCAGGTTCTCTATCCCAATCTCCTATCATCATATCGAACAAACGAGATGTGATATAACTTTCCTCATCGATTTGAATATCTTTTTGTTCTCTAATTTTTATTAAAATATCATCTGTAGTTTCAATATCAATTGGGTAACTAAATATTCGCTCCCCTTCATTAGCTACAGATGGCTCTATTGAAATATAATAAAGCTCATCACCAAAGTCTTCATTATATAATCCTAAGGTATTTTGTTTTGGTACGTAATATAAATCAGGCGCAGTATAAAAGATATCTGCAGCTTGCGCCAATTTTGGAACAGCCATTAAAGCATATGGATGTGAAGCTGTATAAAATTCAGCCGTAAAATTATCCGGAACGGTAATTTCATTTAACTGTCCTTCTTCAGTAGTCTCAATAGTTGCATCATCATAAGCAAATGGTATATCGTAAGCTAGGGCATTTTTCTTCAGCGCTCTCATTCTGTAAATTCTTCCTTTTTTATCCCGTAATCGCAATGCCTTATAATTCTTTTTACCAGCAGCTCTTTCAACCGTTAAACCTCCATATAGCGTATCTAACATTGCTACCCTTGTAGTCACATCAGTTACAATTTCATCTTTAAACTTTCGACCATAAATTGTATTAAAAAATAACGTTTCCCTTAAACTATCTTGTTGAAATATAGAAGTTTCAATCTCTTCCGGGAATGCAGTAACTTCATCAATTGGTCTAAATATTTTATTAGCAGCAAACAATTCTTTCTGAAAAACCAATTTAGGCTTTAAAGATGCATCAGCTATAAAATATTGCACCCATGACGAACCATCTTCAAACACATCCATTTTTGCAAAACCTTGCGCTCCTGACACAAATAATGCTGTTTTACCTAGTGAAGCTGCTGACTCTTTCGAGGCACTACCACTTACTATTTGTTTTAAACCATCACTTTCGTGATATTGTAACGTGTGTTCGTGTCCTGAAGCAAAAACTACACGCTCATACTTTTTTGCGAGCGCACCTAACTTCTTCATTAAATTATTATACAGCTCATTATATCTATCTTGAATAGACACACCTCCTTGTGCTCTAATTTGAGTTACTAATGAAGATAATATAGGTAGTGGAATCTTTTTTTGAGTTGGATACAAATGTTTCTCTAGAGCAAAATAACCACCGTGTGTACCATTCGTAAACATTGGATGATGCATTGTAAAAACAATTGTTTTATTACGGTGTTTTTCTAATTCGATTTCTAATTCAATAAAAAACTTTTCACGTGTTTTAATGTCGCAATTTTCATTTACCGTTGGGTGTTTATTCCAGTCTTCCAGATACCATTGTGTATCAATCATTATTAACTGTATATTATCTGTAACAGCTTCACTAGCAATAGGACAACCATTTGCGGGTTGTAATAAATTTTTACCTGCAATTTTCAACAAATATTCTTCCTCTCTTTTTAAACCCTCTAAACCATCATTATACCAATCGTGATTACCAGGAATAAAATAGTAGGTTCCATCAAAGTTTTCTAGCGATTTTAGTTGCGCTTCTAATTGGTATTCCGAATGTCTTCTATCATCAGCACCTTTAGGAGGCATACCGTCTGGATAAATATTATCTCCTAAAAAAATTGCGTAGTCATTTTTTGATGGGTTCGCTTTTAAATATTTTTGAACCACTTCAAGTCCTTCACTCAACAATCCATCTGGAGATTTTCCTCCATCACCTATTAGAAAAAAAGATTTCTCATTTTTTTTAGCTGTAGGATATACCGCAACTACATCAGGGTTCCTGTATTGAGGTTCGTATAAAGCACAAGAAATAAATGTAAATAGCCCTAATAATATAAAGATTCTCTTAATCATTTTTCTGTACGGAAGCACTTTTGTTAGATTTGAAATAATAATATAAACGTTATATTGTTGTTAATTAATAATCGGGGAATAACGCCTTGTTTTTTTTTAGTAATATTGATATGTAAAATTAACTTATGAGCGACATTATTCAAGAAACAGATGATTTTATCTTACACCTTTTCAAGGAGAAGTTACCTAACACCTTTGTATACCACAATTATACCCATTCTAAACGGGTGTATAAAAGTATCATGGAAATTATCGAAGATTCACAAATTAATGTTAAAGATAAAACGATATTAAAGTTAGCTGGTCTTTTACATGATACAGGTTACATAAATAAACGTGAAGGGCACGAAGAAGAAAGCGTATTAATTGCAACAGATTTTCTTAAATCAAAAAATGTTGATCAAGACATCATTGACGGTGTGAATAAATGCATAATGGCGACTAAGTTTAAAGGAGAACCAAACGGAAAACTTGAAGAAATAATGCGAGATGCAGACTCTTCTCACTTTGGTAAAGAATATTTTCAAGAAGCAAGTAATTTTCTAAGACAAGAATATAAATCGCAAGGTATTAGAGATTATTCTCCAGCAGAATGGCGTGACGAAAACATTGAAGTTTTAGTAAAAAAGCATCAGTTTTATAGTGATTATGCTATGAAGAACTGGCAACCACAAAAAGAACAAAACCTATCTAAACTTATAAAAGACAAAAAGAAAACTAAAGAAAAACTAAAAAAAGAAGAGCTTAAGGCCGAATTAAAAGCCAAGTATAAAGATGCAAGTCCAGAACGTGGTATTCAGTCATTTTTTAGAGTAGCCTTAAAAAACCACATAAAACTTAGTGACATTGCAGATACTAAAGCAAACATTTTACTTTCTGTAAATGCCATCATCATTTCATTAGTCCTTTCTAACCTTTTATCTAAGTTAGATTCAAACGACTTTTTAGTAATTCCAACAGCAATTTTCGTAATCTCTAGTGCTACCACAATGATTCTTTCAGTAATTGCTACGAGACCTAATGTAACTCGTGGAGAATTTACAAAAGAAGATGTTGCAAATAAAAGTGTGAACTTAACTTTCTTCGGAAATTTTCATAAAATGGAACTTTCCGAATTTGAATGGGCTGTAGAGGAATTATTAAAAGATCGCGATTATATTTATTCCTCACTAACTAAGGATTTGTACTTTTTAGGAAAAGTGCTCGATAGAAAATATAGAATTTTAAGATACACCTACACTATTTTTGTAATTGGCACTATTATATCAATTGTTGCCTTTGGTTTATCGTTTTATATTTCAGAAATTCCTATTGAAATTCCACAAGTTGAGATCAATTAATTCAACTTAAAGATAAACAACCGTAACATTGTTAATAAAACAGAATTCCACTCCAGATTTGTAATCTAAAAGTGGAGTTTTTAAATGCATTTCAAATTTTATAATCAAAAAGAACTGCCAAAGTACTAACAGACAGTTATTTGCCAAACAAATACTTTATTTAACTTTCATCTTAATAAGTTCGTTAACTTTTTAAAACAAACCCCCTCTCACATACACTAACTATTTGTATTTTTGTTACAATACAACCCTATAAATGGCTACAAAAAAGAAAGTTAAATCAACCAAAACTAAAACTGCAAAAACACCATTGAAGGTGGTCCTTTCTAAGCAGCAGAAAATAATATTAGGAAGTTTATTAATGCTTGTTGGTGTAGGTTTATTAATTTCATTTACCTCTTTCTTTTTTACTTGGCAAGAAGACCAAAGCCTTATAGGTACTATAACGGAACGAGAAGTAGAGGCTAAAAATCTTTTAAGCAAATTAGGTAGTGGCTTAGGGCACTTTTTTGTGTATCAAGGTTTTGGTATAGCAGCTTTCGCGATTGCCATATTAACAACACTTACGGGAGTTTACTTATTTTTTGACTACGCAAAAACACAATTGAAAAAATTCTGGTTTTGGGGTATCTTGTTAATGATTTGGCTTTCTGTATTTTTTGGGTTTTTCTCTAAAACAAATTCCCTTTTAAGTGGTGTGATTGGTTTTGAAATTAACGATTGGCTTCAAGACTACACAGGACTTGCAGGTACTGTCCTTTTAATGGTATTTCTTGCAATTGTATATTTAGTACTTCGTTTAAAGCTAACTCCTGAAAAAGTTATTGCTGCTTTTAACAAGAAAAAATCAGAAATTTCAGAAGACTTTAATAAAGCACCATCAACAGCTAATATTGATGATACAACTACTTCTGAAATATCGAACACCGAAACAATTTCAGAAGTTAAAACTCCTACTTCACCAATTACAACAACCGAAATTCCTTTAAATGAAAGCATCAGTAATCAAGTGGAGAAAATTTCAGAAGTAAAAGAGACTATTATTGATACAGGAGATTTTAAAGTTGAAATAGCTCAAGAGGAAGAAGTAACGATAGAAGTTGCTAAAATAGTTGAAGAAAAAAGTGAGAAGAAAAATCTAAGCGACAAACTAGTTGAAGATTTTGGCGAGTTTGATCCTACTTTAGAATTAAGTAATTATAAGTTTCCTACTATTGACTTGCTTAAAGACTACACCGCTGGGCAAGGTATCACTATAAACCAAGAAGAATTAGAAAATAATAAAAACCGAATTGTAGATACTCTCAACAATTACAAAATTGGTATTGCAAGTATTAAAGCAACGGTAGGACCAACGGTTACGTTGTATGAAATTGTACCTGATGCAGGTATTAGAATTTCAAAAATTAAAAATCTTGAAGATGATATTGCCCTTTCATTAGCTGCATTAGGAATTAGAATTATTGCTCCTATTCCAGGTAGAGGAACAATTGGTATTGAAGTACCAAACAAGAATCCTAAAACGGTTTCTATGCGTTCTACCATTGCATCACCTAAGTTTCAGAGTGCAGAAATGGAACTTCCATTAGGGTTAGGAAAAACAATTAGTAATGAAACTTTTGTAGTTGATTTAGCTAAAATGCCCCACTTACTAATGGCAGGTGCTACAGGACAAGGTAAGTCGGTTGGTTTAAATGCCATCTTAACATCCCTGCTTTATAAAAAACATCCCGCAGAGGTTAAGTTTGTACTAGTAGATCCTAAAAAAGTAGAATTAACATTATTCAATAAAATAGAACGTCATTTCTTAGCTAAACTTCCTGGCGATGAGGATGCTATTATTACAGATACTAACAAAGTAATTACCACCTTAAATTCACTTTGTATTGAAATGGATCAACGTTATGATCTATTAAAAGAAGCATACGTACGTAACATAAAAGAATACAATACTAAATTTAAAGCTCGTAAATTAAACCCTAACGATGGTCATAGATACCTGCCATATATTGTTTTAGTAATTGATGAATTTGCAGATTTAATAATGACCGCCGGAAAGGAAGTTGAGACACCTATTGCTCGTTTAGCACAGTTAGCACGTGCAATTGGTATTCATTTAATTGTTGCAACACAGCGTCCATCTGTAAACGTTATTACAGGTATTATTAAAGCAAACTTCCCAGCACGAATCGCTTTTAGAGTAACAAGTAAAATAGATTCTAGAACGATACTTGACAGTGGTGGTGCAGACCAACTTATAGGTCGTGGAGATATGCTATACACTCAAGGAAACGATCTTGTAAGAATTCAATGTGCATTTGTTGACACTCCAGAAGTTGCTGATATTACTGATTTTATAGGTAGCCAAAAAGCATATCCTGAAGCACTTATTCTTCCAGAGTACGTAGGAGAAGATGGTGGCACAACAATTGATAACAATGTTAGTGAACGAGATAAACTGTTTAGAGAAGCTGCTGAAGTTCTAGTAATAGCACAACAAGGTTCTGCTTCTTTACTGCAACGTAAACTGAAATTAGGTTATAATAGAGCTGGTAGAATTATCGATCAATTAGAAGCCGCAGGAATCGTTGGACCTTTTGAAGGAAGTAAAGCAAGACAAGTTTACGTTCCCACATTAGAAGCATTAAATCAATTATTTAACGATGAAGGTAACAATTAAAATGGTACAAAAATTAATGATTATTGCTGTAGTTCTTTTCACTACAGTAGCTGCAACTGCGCAAGACGCAAACTCTTTACTTAAAGAAGTATCTGCTAAAGTTCGCAGTTACGACAATATTGCTATTGACTTTAAATACAATTTAAACAATAAAAAAGAAGGTGTAAACCAAGACACACGTGGTGATGTTGCTTTACAAGGTGAAAACTATGTGCTTAACATGTTAGGTACCACACGTATTTTTGACGGAGCTAAAATATATACTATTGTTCCAGAAGATGAAGAAGTAACAATTTCTAAATTCAATGCTAAGGACGATAAAGATATTACTCCATCTAAAATGTTGACTTTTTACGAATCTGGCTATAATGCAAAACTAGATATTGTTCAAAACGTAAATGGTCGTAAAATTCAATACGTTAAACTATCTCCAATCGATACAAACGCTGAAATCAAAGACATTCTTTTAGGAATTGACAAGCAAACAAACCATATCTACAAAGTAATACAAACTGATTCAAAAGGAACAAAGTACACAATTACTGTACAAAGTTTCAAGACAAATCAACCCATCTCAAAAACGTTGTTTACCTTTGACGAGGCTAAGTACACAAACGATGGCTATTACATCAATAAACTAGATTAAGAATTTCTTGTGAAGTTACTGGACAAGTACATTTTAGTATCCTATTTGAAGACGTTTTTTAGCGTCTTCATTATTTTAATGTTCATTTTTGTCCTACAAACAATTTGGCTTTACATAAGCGAACTTGCAGGTAAAGATTTAGATATCTGGATTGTACTTAAATTTCTATGGTTTGTATCTCCGCGATTAATTCCACTAGTATTACCTCTTACAATCCTAGTTACTTCCTTGATGGTTTTTGGAAGTTTCTCTGAAAAATACGAATTCGCAGCAATGAAATCGACTGGTATTTCACTACAACGTGCTATGCGTAGTTTGACTTTCTTTATATTAGGATTATCATTTGTTGCATTTCTCTTTGCAAACAATGTTATTCCTTGGTCAGAATATAAATGGCAAAATTTACGCCGAAATATCGCACAACTAAGCCCGTCCATGGTAATAAGCGAAGGACAATTTTCGCAAATTGGTGATGACTTCAATATTAAAGTAGAAGAAAAATCTGGTGAACGAGAGGAATTATTACGTGACGTAATTATTCATAAAAAAAATCCAGATAAACCTGGTGGAAATTACACCGTAATCATTGCTGAAAGAGGAGAACTAGCTAGTGAAGAAGGAAGTAATACCCTATCACTAATATTATTTGATGGTAATTATTATGATGAGATTCAAGAAAAAGATCCCATTAAACAAAAAAGAATGCCTTTTGTTAAAACAGCATTCGAACAATACACCATTAACATAGATTTGACGGCACTTAATGATACAGACATTGATGCAGATAATAACTTAAGTAATCACAACATGTTTAACATGAGTGAGCTTTTTGTTGAAATCGATTCGCTGTCTAAAAGCTATACTAAGGACATTATTTCATTCTCAGATAATACTTACTATCGTACTGGTATCTCAAAGTTTGAGAGTGATAAAATAAAAGCAAAACCTATAAATGACACCATTGAATCATTTATAGAATTATTACCCGAGCGTCGTCGTCCAGAAATTGCTAAAATGGCAGTCAGCAATGTAAAAAGCACGATTCAATCTATTGACGCAAAGAAAAACGAATTTAAAGTTAAAACTAAAAGACTTAACAAGTTTGAAATGGCGCTACACGATAAATATGTACTTGCTGCGGCTTGTATTATTTTATTTTTTGTAGGAGCTCCATTGGGTGCTATTATACGTAAAGGAGGAATGGGATTACCTATGGTTGTTGCAATCTTACTATTTTTAACGTACCACTTTATTGGAATATTTGCTAAAAACAGTGCAGAAGATGGCACTTTACATCCATTTATTGCAACGTGGTTGAGTACAGCAATAATGCTACCTTTAAGTATATGGCTAACTTATAGAGCAACAACAGATCAAGGTATATTTGACATGGATGCTTTCTTTCAACGTATTGCACGACTTTTTGGAAAAAAAGCAACAGATGCTGCAATTGTTGATGGCGATAAAGCTGTTTTATTGACTCAGCAAGAAAAAGCGATGGTTTTATCTCGTAATGAGCAACAGTTAATAGCAATTGTAAATAAAACTGATGGCGATACCTACTCAAATGAAGTCATTGTTGCAGCTAAACAAGAACTTCTTAAAAAGGGTTACGATTTAAATAAACTTTAAACCGTTTTAATACTGTAAAATTTCAACTTAACCTCTACCCTACTATTGAGATATTTTAAGACTTAAATACGACTAAGCTCTTCTTAAAATCTCGTGATATAAAATCACAATTTCCGTATCTTTGCAAAAAAAAGAATAACTATGCTAACTACTGCAAACGGGACTCAAATAAAATTAAATACCATTGAAGAAGCCATTGAGGATATAAAGATGGGAAAGGTAATTATCGTTGTCGATGATGAAGACCGTGAAAATGAAGGTGACTTTGTAGCAGCAGCCGAAATGGTAACCCCTGAAATGATTAACTTCATGGCAACACATGGTCGTGGATTAATCTGTACTCCTATTACCGAAAGTAGATGTAAAGAACTTCAGTTAGAAATGATGGTAGGTAACAATACTGATCCTATGGAAACTGCCTTTACAATTTCTATTGACTTAAAAGGAAATGGTGTTACAACTGGTATATCTGCAGGAGATAGAGCAAAAACAGTTAAAGCATTAATTGACCCAACAGTAAAACCTTATGATTTAAGCAGACCTGGGCATATTTTTCCATTGAAAGCTAAAGATGGTGGAGTTTTAAGAAGAACAGGCCATACTGAAGCTGCAATTGACTTTGCACGTTTAGCTGGTTTCCAACCCGCAGGTGTTATTGTTGAAATAATGAATGAAGATGGAACAATGGCAAGACTTCCACACCTTGTTGAAGTTGCACAAAAATTCGATTTAAAACTAGTTTCTATCGAAGCGCTTGTAGCTTACAGAATGGAACACGATTCATTAATAGAGAAAAAAGAAGACTTTAATATAAATACAAACTTTGGTCCGTTTAGACTTAGAGCTTACAAGCAAACTACTAACGACCAAATCCATATTGCCTTAACACAAGGGTCTTGGAAAGCTGATGAGCCAGTGATGGTTCGTGTAAATTCTACCTTAGTGAATAATGATATTTTAGGAACGTTGACAAAAAACAATGATGCTAAATTAGATCAAATGTTTAAGGTTATTAATGACGAAGGAAAAGGCGCTTTAGTATTTATCAATCAACAAAGTCAATCCTTCAATCTTTTAGCGAGACTTCGCCAACTTAGAGAGTCGCAAAAAGCAGATTCAATTTCAAAAGCACCATCAATTGCTATGGATGCGAAAGATTTTGGAATTGGAGCACAAATTCTTCATGATTTAGGTATTCACAAAATTAGATTGGTATCTAATAGCGTTCAAGAAAAACGCGTAGGAATGATAGGCTATGGTCTTGAGATTATCGACTACGTAAATTATTAATTAAAAATAATTTCGTTTTATATTATTGAGTCAATAGCTATCCAAAAATTAGTTTAGCTAAAAATAATATCGCACTACATTGAAATAATTACGTCTTCAACACCACGACGTACTTTTTTCATAGTTGCAAACATATCATCATCAGCACGATGACCTACTGTTAGCACTAAAACCGACTGTAACCCTATTTTAGATAATCCTAGAAAAGAATCGTATTCTAATGGGCTAAATCCTTCAATAGGGCAAGCATCTATTTCCTCTAGTGCACAAACAGTTAAAAGATTCCCTAAAGCTAAATATGCTTGTTTTGCCATCCAAGTATTAATTTCTAAAGCATCTTTAGAATCAAAATCAGTAGTTAAAAATGTTTCAAATGGCTGCAAGATTTCGCGAGGTGTATTTCTAGTTTTCACCACGTTATCGAAATATTTTTTAATGAAAGCGGAGTTCATTTTAGTTTCAGTACAAAGCACTAAAACATGCGAGCAATCTTCCACCTGAACTTGATTCATCGTTAATGGCACTAAGTTCTTTTTCAATTCACTGTCTGAAACTACCACCATTTTAAGTGGTTGTAATCCATAAGAGGTTGCCGTTAAGTTGAAAGCCTCTTTTAAAATGTTCAGCTTTTCATCAGAAATTTTACGAGACGAATCAAATTTTTTCGTCGCATATCGCCATTGTAATTTTTGTAATATTTCCGAAGCCATAAATAGTATCTTTGAAATGCAAAAATACGGCTTAATACTTTAAACCTTTATCCGAATTTGTGTAATAAATACACCATAATTACCAACAAGAATACGTGATGGAAAAATTAGAGCTTTTAATAAAACGTAGTGAAACTCGCATCTTTAAAGCGGTATTTCCTAATACTACAAACCACTACGACACTCTATTTGGCGGTACTGCATTGCACATGATGGACGAAGCATCGTTTATTTGCGCAACTCGTTTTAGCCGTAAAAAAGTAGTTACCGTTTCTACAGATAAAATAGATTTTACCTGCCCTATTCCACAAGGATCTATTGTTGAGTTAGTTGCAAAAGTCACAAAAGTAGGTCGTACTAGCTGCGTTGTACAAGTAGATATTTTTATGGAAGATATGTACAGCTATGAGCGTAGTAAAGCAGTAACTGGTTTCTTTACTTTTGTTGCGATTGGCGATGATAAAAAACCAATTGCTATAATTGATTAACAATATTAATAAAGCCTAATCATCTAAACAGTGATTAGGCTTTAGTGTTTTCTTATATTTAAATTAATAAGACCACCCTCAGTTTATATAATATTCTAGCTAGATCTTTATAAACTTTTTAATACTTTTCCTATCTCCATCAGCTACTTCTACTAAATACATCCCACTATTCAAACTAGATACATCTGTTGAAAATTTAAGACTAGAAGTAGTAGCAGAAAAATGCAACTTTCCATTCAAATCATAAATTTTGATTGTGCCTTTCTTCATTGAATCTGGCAGTATTAATCTCAATGTTTCATTTACTGGGTTTGTTGCAATTGAAAAAGAGTTTACCGTAGCCGTATCAATACCTAATAACTGATCGCCATAGACGGCAATATCACCATTACTGTTGGTGAGCGTGAGTTGTTTGTTACCGTCACTGTCTGTTAGTATATCGAAACCAATAGGGTCACTAACAGCTGCCATTTCACTTTGAAAAAATTCAACAAAATATATATCTTGGAAGATATTATTTTCAGACATATCACAATCATCAGTAATGAGGAAAGACATGCCATCAAATTGAATAAAATCATTTCCAAATTGAACAAAATTGGTTGCACCACAATAACAAACACAAGTAACTAACGTATAACCGTTAGTTACTGATAAAAACTCCAAAAAAGGTGTTTCTAATTCATCATTATTTGGCGGAGTAATAACTGTTCCATCTATACTTATTTCTCTTAAATACCAGAATGTATCAACTAAATCTGACTCTTGAGCTTTTATTGTTGTAGAAAAAATGACTATAAATATTAATAAGATTAAATTTCTCATGAGGCTTGATTTATTGTTTAACTAAAATTTTAGACGTCTGGAATTCTCCGTTGCAAATTAGGGCAACAACATAGGAGCCTGTTGCAAATAAACTAGTATCTATAGTAAGTGAAGTTTCTAATATGTCTAAAATATAGTTGTATTCAGTGCCTGAGTTGGTATGGACTATACGTAAATAAGCAGAGTTTGCTAATTCTGCATCATAAATGACAGTTGCATTAGCACTTACAGGGTTCGGGCTTATAGACTCTAATTTATATGGATTTACTTTTACCTCTACCTCATCATAATCTTTTAATCCATCTACATCACTTATTATTTCTAGTTTGTATTTTTTAGTAACATCTGGTGATATTGTAAAATTACTCCCTGTATAAATAAGATTACCTTCTGGATCATACCAATTATAGGTAGCACTATCATCTATTTCAGCAGCACTTAAGGTAACGCTTTCATTTTTTTCAATCTCCTTATCCTCCCCTGCATCTGCAGCAAAAATAGGTCGATCATCTTTACGTATTTCAAAAGTTTCTCCTCCTATGATTTCATTGGTTATTGCATCTCGTTGCAATACATCATAGACAAACTTTCTCTTATTAGTGAGTTCTTCTGTTAAAAAATTGAAGCTTATGTACGCTGTAGTAATTTCACCAGGAGCCAATTGTATATTTTGAAATTGCGCTAGTGACCCTGAAACTATTTTTTTATTGGTAAACCCTTGAGAAGTAATTTGTTGTGATAATTCTCCTCCATTTTCCCAAGCAGTATTTAAACTTGAATCCATAGTGATCGTTATTTCAGCCTCTTCATGTAAAGGTTTCCCTAGTTCATTTGCTTTTGGTCTAAATTCTAAAATATAATTTCTAGATACATTATCAGTGTTTGCAATAGCAATGACTCCTCCTGTAGTAGCATTGGTCATTGTTTTTAAATCTACAATGCTCGTATTTTTCCAAACAATATTATTATTTTCTCTTACATTACCAGGTATATAAGAAGTTTCTGAAAATAGTATAGGATCATCAGTCGAGGTAATTCTAGCTAATAGACAAAAATGCCAAGGATGTGGATTAATATTTACATAGTCATCAGGATTAGGAATCATCCATGGAAATTCTACTATTTTTGATTGTCCTATTTTTAAACTAGGTATCGTCATAGTACCAACAACACCGCCCATCTCTATAGTAGCTCCTGTTACTGGATCAGTCATTGTTGTAGTCCCATCCCAATTATCAGGCCAAGCTAATGATGTACTTGCTTTTGCCCAATACAATGTTACTTGTGTTTTTGTATCTTCTTCTGTTTCCCAGCAACTATTATTAGTAATTTCTACATATGCATAATTGGGATCGACGGCATCATATTCTGGATTTTGATGCGTTTGTATTAATTGTCCATCATTACTATTTCTAACCCAAATATCCTCGCTTTGATGTAATATTTCATCAGTATAGGTATCTGGCTCTAAAAACATATCATACCGTGAGTTTTGCATCGCCCAATCTTTTTCTGGTGGACTATACTCAGAACATTTTGCAGTCTTCACCGCTCTAAAAGCATTTATACGTCCTGTGCCTAATTTACCTAATAAGTCTAAGTCAGGATTTGTATTACGATTTAAAGGAATGTGATATATATCATCTGTAGTACTTTCAATAATAGCTTTAACTTCAGCAGCGGTTAAGCTAGGGTTTGCAGCAAAAACTAAAGCTGCTAAACCAGAAACGAATGGTGCGGCCATTGAGGTACCTGCGCCATATTCATAAATATTTGTTATCCCGTCCGGAGCTATTGAGGCTAATTGAACTAAAATACCAGGGGCACTTACATTAACTTTATCATTATGTGTGGCAGATTCATCTGGATGTTGTGCAGGTTTATATAAATGATGATCTTTCCACGATTGTGCCCAATAATTATCATCTGTTCCAGGTATTAATAAATTATGATACTCATCAATATCATTTCGAGAACCTACGCTAGTTACTGAAATAACAGCATCATAAGAGGCTGGATAAGCATAACCGTGGCTATCTGTTCCACAACTATTCCCCTGCGTACCGTTTCCAGCACCTGCTACAACTAATACCCCACTATCTAAAATTTCTTGATATCCTAAAGCATTATCAGCATCAAAAGTACAACTTTCAATCCAACTGCAATTAATTACTTTAACTCCAGGTATCAATGAAATTTCCTTTACTCTATTCAAAAAACCAAAATGCATATCTGCTGTAATAAGACTAGAACTATAACCAATACTTGCCATTCCTAAACCGTTATTAGTATCTCCAGCGGCAACACTTGCAACTTGGGTACCATGTTTTAACCATGATAAATTAGAGTTTGAAACATCATCAATATTACTAATAATTTTGTTTTGTAAATCTTCGTGTGTTTCTAAAAATCCTGCATCTACAATACCTATATAAATATTTGGATCTCCGGTAGTAATAGACCAAGCGAGTGGTGCTTTAATTAGATCGAGTGAAGGATTAGGCCTATCCTCCTGCATATTCTCAATATAATCATTAGGTTCTGTATTTGACAGTAATAATGGAATGGATTCTTCATAAGGAGTTAATTGTGTAACATCACTCCGTTGGCTAAAAGAGGTAATATTATAACTTACAGGCACCTCCATTAAATAAATACGTTGTAACCTAGGGGTTGTAAATAGCGGGTAGGCTTTTTCAAATCTATATAAAGGCTTACCGGCTAAAAAAGTATTTAAGTTTGACCTATCAGTTGTAATACTTAGTGTATTATCATTATTAGTTGTTGAA
The DNA here is from genome assembly GCF_008974325.1 of Patiriisocius marinus. Taxonomy (GTDB): domain Bacteria; phylum Bacteroidota; class Bacteroidia; order Flavobacteriales; family Flavobacteriaceae; genus Patiriisocius; species Patiriisocius marinus. Next base: position 81,798 of record NZ_BKCG01000006.1, read on the forward strand.
TTAAGAAGTTGTATATTTTGCCCTTCTTTAAATTCTACTTTATATGTTACCGTATCTTGTGCATTAACCGTCATACCGCAGAAAGCGATAAAAAGTATATTAAATGTTTTTTGAATGGTGCGCGAATGGTGCGCGAATGGTGCGCGAATGGTGCGCGAATGGTGCGCGAATGGTGCGCGAATGGTGTCCTCATAATTAAAGATGTTTTTGTTTAGCAGTATACTAAGAGGGGAGTCATAACCTTAAAATAAAGCGGTGCTGTCCTTTAAGTTTTTTAAAAATAAAAAAAATAAATATACTGCACAACTAATAAGACCACTATAGTATCTCTTTTTCATAAAAAGTAGTCGCATCGGTTATTAAAAGCTCGAGCGCTTTCATTTCTTGTTTTGCTCTCTTTGAATCCCATTGTAATTGGTCAATGCAATAATTTAATACCGTTATTTTATAGTCATAAATACTGCTAATATCAAAAAACAAACGTCCAGTTCTACGAACAAAAAAATCAGGAAGACTATTCATCATTTCAAAATTAATACTGTACCATAACTCTGCAAGAAGCAGCTTTTCTTCTAATTGCACCCCTTTAAAGTCAGATAGCTTTTCAATAATTTTATTAGCCTGACTTCCATAGGTTGATGTTAAATATTCTATGGTATAAGCACTGTCATAGCCTTCAATCAATAGTTTTTTTCTTAACACCTTTTTAAATGCGTCCACATCCTCTAGTGATTTAAAGGCGAGCGGTGTAAGCGGGATATTTCTTGTAATTGACCCCGTTACATTCAATTTATGCTTCTTTTTCATGGTATTCAAAACCTTCGCATTCACTCTTTGTGCCATTTTTCGGTATCCGGTTAACTTCCCTCCTGCTATTGAAATCAACCCGCTATCACTCACAAAAATTTCATCTTTTCTTGATAATTCTGACGGTGATGCGGCATCTTCATGGATCAAAGGGCGCAATCCTGCCCAAGAAGATTGAACATCGTCTATTGTAACATTACAGGTTTTAAAAGTGGCATTTATTGCTTGCAAAATATAGGCTACATCTTGTTTTGTGCTTACAACTCTATTTAGTGAGCCATTATAAGGTGTATCCGTTGTACCAACATACGTGACTTTTCCACGAGGGATTGCAAATAACATTCGACCATCCGGAGCATCAAAATAAACGGATTGTTTTACGGGTAATTTTTTATTCGGAAACACTAAATGCACCCCTTTTGTTAAGTATAAATGCTTATTGTTTAAAGGACCATCTTTCTTTCTCAATTTATCTACCCAAGGTCCAGCTGCCGAAACTATCCTTCGGGAATTAATAATAAATTTAGCTCCCGTATTATGATCAACACAGGTGATTCCTTTTACTTTGTTTTTCTCACTGTAAATGAAATCAGTCATTTCACAGTAATTGATAATTTCAGCACCATAGGTATGAGCCGTTTTTAATAATTCTATGGTCAATCTCGCATCATCCGTTCTATATTCTGAGTAATAGCCACCACCTAACAATGTTGATTCCTCTAATAAAGGTTCCTTTAATAACGTTTCGGATTTATCAAGCATTTTACGACGATCATCTCCTTCTACATTTGCAAGGATATCATACACTTTTAAACCTATTGAAGTTAAAAATGCTCCATACACACCATCCTTTGTGAGTGGTAATAACATCTTTTCTGGAATCACTAAATGTGGCGCTAACTTATGAACCGTTGCACGCTCACGACCAGATTCTTTAACTAATCCAATTTCAAATTGTTTTAAATACCGAAGTCCGCCGTGAATAAGCTTTGTAGATTTATTACTTGTCCCAGACGCAAAATCGTTCTTCTCCACTAAGCAGGTTTTGAGTCCGCGTGAAGCTGCGTCAAGTGCAATTCCTGCACCCGTGACACCGCCACCAATTATAATTAAATCATATTTAGCGGATTGCAACCGCTGTAATTGCGCTTCTCTTTGAAGGCTAGAAAATGTACGTGAAGCATTCATATTTAGCGCGTTGTTTTAGTTCTAGAAATAGCATCTTGCCATCCTGCAATCTTATTATTTCGTTGTTTAGCTTCCATACTAGGAGCATAAATTACATCGTTATTGCGTAGTTTTTGAATATCCATTTTTGTCCAAACTCTTGCTTTTATTCCTGCTAGTAAAGCAGCACCAAGAGCAGTCACTTCAATCATTTTTGGCTTATCCACTAACACGTTAAGAATATCAGCTTGAAACTGCATTAAGTAGCCATTTTCACTTGCACCGCCATCCACTAATAATTTTTTAAGAGCAATTTTTCCATCCTGCTCCATCGCTTTTAGCACATCCATTGTTTGGTAAGCAAGCGCCTCAACAGTTGCTTTGATTATGTGCTCTTTCCCAGTATCTAATGTCAATCCATAAATTGCTCCTTTAGCTTGGCCATCCCAATGTGGAGCACCCAATCCTGCAAATGCCGGAACTACATAAACATCCTCTAATGGCTCAATACTATTACAAATAGCTTCGGTTTGTTTTGCTTCTGAAATAAGCTTCATTTGGTCACGCAGCCATTGAATGGAAGCCCCTCCAATAAAAATACTCCCCTCTAATGCATATTGAATTTCTTCTTCTTCAATACTGCACGCTATGGTTGTTAATAATCCGTGGGTAGACTTTATAAAATTAGTTCCAGTGTTTAAAAGCATAAAACATCCTGTCCCATAGGTGTTTTTTGCAATGCCTTTTTCAAATCCGCCTTGCCCAAAAAGTGCCGCTTGTTGATCACCCGCTACTCCATAAATAGGAATTGAAACATCTTGTATTTCTATACTCCCAAAATTTGATGATGAAGATTGCACCACTGGCAACATCGACTTAGGGATATCAAAAACCGACAATAAATAATCGTCCCATTGCAACTTTTTACAATTATATAATAAAGTTCGTGACGCATTAGTATGGTCAGTTACGTGCCTTTTTCCATTAGTGAATTTATAGATTAACCAACTATCAATTGTTCCAAATAACAAGTCACCGGCTTCTGCTTTATCTTTGGCGCCTGACACATTATTTAAAATCCAATGAACTTTTGTTGCTGAAAAATAAGCATCTAAAACAAGCCCAGTGTTCTCCTGAATATATTGGTCAAGTTTTTCGGATTTCAAATTTCCGCAGAACATTTTTGTACGGTTATCTAACCAAACTATTGCATTATAAATAGGAACTCCTGTATTTTTATCCCAAACTACAGTTGTCTCACGTTGATTGGTTATTCCAATTGCTTTTATTTTACTGGGATGGATTTCAGAAGTCTCAAATAACTCGTGTAATGTTTCTTTTTGATGCTGAAAAATTTCCTCGGGATCGTGTTCTACCCATCCAGATTGTGGATAATGCTGTGTAAGTTCCTTTTGCGAAATTTTCACAATATTACCTTCTTCATCAAACAGAATACTGCGAGTGCTTGTAGTGCCTTGATCTAATGCAATGATATATTTATTCTCCATTGGTGTGTAAAATGAGTGCAAAGCTACAAGATACTATTTATTATGCACGCATAGTACTTTAAGGCTGTGTTAAATTATTTTAAGTGACATTTTTGAAGAGAAACTAAACAAGCTAAAAATTTATATCTTTATATAAAATTAGATAGCGTTACATTATGACAAAAAAAGCAGCTCAAACCGCATCCTTTATGGTTCGGTTTAATCAAAAAATTTACGAAGAGAAAGGGGAATCTAAAGTGCAATGGCGCGGTAACGTCTCACACGTACAAGGTGGTGAAGACACCAATTTTACTGATTTTAACGATGCTGTGCTTTTTATACAGCAACATTTAGAAGGACTGACTAAAGAAGCTACCAAACATAAATCTCGAGAACAGCAAGAGGGGATTTTATCTAAAAGTTTTTCCCTTTTTAAAACATTTGCAGCAACGGGTCCACAATTATTAAAGGACACCTTAAAAGATCCGCGAAAGCAAGTTGCATTTATTCAAGATCAAATAAGTGAATATGGTGAAGAGTTAATGGAAAAAGTACCTCTTGACGAATGGCGTAGCGCTTCAAAATCTGATTTTCAAGAAATTAAAGAATCTTTAAGTTCCTTAACCAAATCGGTTGCTGCTTTATCTAAAAAAGTAGACGAAATGGACGTTACTAAACCAGCTCCTAAGCCTACCGCTCAAAGAAAAACAGCAATAAAAAAACCTCCTGCAGTAGTAAAGAAAACTACAGCTAAGGCAAAAACAACTAAAACAACCAAGAAATAATTTTCAATGGCTGATCTCGTTTCGCAATTGGCGGCACTTAAACACTTTGAAGAAACAGCTCCTATAAGGTTTCAAACCTTAGGGCAGTTTGTGTTGTGGCGTAATGGCGAGAAAGTGAGCAATAAGGAATGGGGACGGGATAAAACCTTGCAGTTAATACAATACCTTATTTCTTATCGTAATAGACACGCACTCCACAAGGAACATATTATGGAGCAATTATGGGAAGATGCTGACGACCGTGATTTTAAAGTTGCATTACACGGCGTAAACAAAGCACTTGAACCCAACAGACCATCAAGGACTGAACCCATTTATTTACAACGACAAGGCGTTACCTATCAATTAGATTTAAATGAAATTTGTATTGATGTTGATGTACTCGATAAGTATATCATTCTTGGAAACGAAGCTTTAGCAAAAGATCTAGACATTGCTAAAGAAGCTTATAAATGCGCTATTAAATTATATCAAGGCTCTTATTTACCAAATAGAATATTTGAAGATTGGTCTACAGAAGAAAGAGAAAAAGTCCAAATTTTAATCTTAGGAGGACTTGTAAATCTAGCTGAACTTTTAGTTGAAGAAAACCCAATGGAGAGTGTTCGCCTAGCACAACAGGCCATTTCAATTGACGCAACTTGGGAAGATGCGTACCGCATACAAATGCAAGCCTACATTCATAAGGGAAATAGGCCACAAGCACTTAAAACATATCAAAAATGTGTCAATGTACTTGATGAAGAATTCGGGATTTCTCCACTTCCTGCTACCAAGAAACTACTGAAAGAAATTGAAACGATTGCCTAATTAATATTTCTATTAAGACTTTACATATACATTTCTTCTAAAACATCCTTAATATAAGGGAGTTTCAAATATTCATTTAATAGTATCTACTTCTATTTTTAATTGTGTAACTCATCTGTAACTACCTGATAGTATGTTTGTATCGTAATTAAAATAAAAGAACCGTGAAATTGGTTTTTGATGTAAATTTTAACTGCAACTCAACTGCAACTAACTCAAAGTAAGTTTGCAACAAACAAAATAACAAGTATTTAAATTCAATTTATAATGGCAACTAAAAAAGCAAATAAATCAATCGTAGAAACCACAACTTCAACGGTATTAGGCATAGCCACAAAAGCAAATAATGTCGCTTTAAATACAACTGAAAAAGCATTTACTAAATCATTTTCAATGGCAGAAAAATGTATCGGTTTTTCTAGTAACATTATTAAGAGAAGTTTACAGATAAGTGCATCGCAACAAGATTTAGTATTTGACGTATTAGAAAGCGTTAAGAAAAAAATTATCCGTAAATAATTAAAAATCAAACAACTGCAACTCATCTGTAACTCACTGATTGTATGTTTGTATCAAAATCAATAACACAACATTAAAGTTTATATAATATGGCAACTACAACAAAAGCAAAAAAAGTAACTAAAAAGATATCGAAGAAAGTAACTCCTAAAGTTTCAAATAAAATATCTACAGTTTCTAAAGTAAATAAAGGATTAGTTAATGCATCTATGGAAGCAATTAATACAACTGTTGAAAATGGTGAGAAATGGCAAAAATTAGCTTCTAAGTTAATGAAGAAGTCTGAGCCAGTTAGAACTAAGCAAATGAATATGGTTTTTGAAACGGCAACTGCTGTAAAAAGCCAAGTAAATTCTGGAGCTGAAAGAATGATGGATCTTGTAGGTTATGACGCATCAGTTATAGATAAGGCAATGAACTTTGCTAAGAAAAATCCAGTGAGCAAAAAAGTAATGGATGTTGCTGGAGGTATCGCAGATAAGGTTCAGAAAAACCCAATGGTGAAGAAAGTTGAAAAAACTACTGAAGACATCAAAAAAATGAGCGTTGCTAAATTTAATGACGTTAAAGAAGATGTTTTAGAACAAGCTCAAAAAATACTTCATAAAGGTGAAGAGTTAGTTGAAGAAGCTAAAACTCCAAAAAAAACAACTAAGCAAGTAAAAGCTAAAGGTACAGCAAAAGTAAAAACTGCTAAAAAGACAACAGCTAAAAAAGCTACAACTGTAAGAAAAACAACCGCTAAAAAAGTAGCAGCTGTCAAAGCAACTGCTGAAGAAACAGTAAAAGAAATCAAAAACGAAGGAACTGAAAAAGTTGCTGATGTTATAGTAGCTGGAAAACAAAAAGTAGCAGCCGTAAAAAAAGAAACTAAAAAAGCCATTAAGAATACTGCTCAGGACGATTTAAAAATCATTCACGGAATTGGACCTAAATTAGAAGGTGTTTTCAATAAAAACGGTATAAAAACGTATGCTGATTTAGCGAAAGTTGAAAGTAGTAAAATTGAAGAAATTCTTGCAGAAGCAGGGCCAATTTTTAAAAATACTAATACTACAGACTGGCAAAAACAAGCTGAAGTAGGTGCTGAAGGTGGTGAAGATGCTTTAAAAACTTGGGTTGCTCGTTACAGAACAGCATAAGCTTAAAGGCAATAATTATAACTATTAAGCAAAGGTAACTCTGCTTATTAAAACAATATATTATGAAAAAGACAGTAAATAAAAAAGACGCTAAAGGTATGATCTCTAAAGCAATGTCTACAACTAAAACAATAGCTACTAAGGCAAATGACATCGCTTTAAACACTACTGAAACTGTTGTAACAGAAGCAATAGATGCAACTGCACAATGGCAAACTGTTGCTGATAAAGCTTTAAAAGGTGGACTTAAGCTAGCAGCAAACCAACAAAACCTCGTATTTGATGCTTTAACAATTGTTAAAGGTCAATTAAAGGATGGTAAAAAAAGGTTTAAAAAGTTAGTAGCATAGTAATTAGATAGATTAGTTTAAGTTTTGAAAATGACCGAGTTGTATGAATATACAGCTCGGTTTTTCAGTTTTATATAATCTGGTGAGAAAAACAAAGGGAAAATCATTATTTTTAACAAATACCGCCTGCTTTTTTTAGAATATTCTAAAATGTGCAGCTATATGATACCTTCTTAAATGGCGAAAACTAAAAAGATAACAGCAGCTTATATAATTGATCATTACATGGATATGATCGTTTCCTTAAAAGCAAAACCTGACTCAATTGAGGCTTTTACTTCTACTTTGAAAATTGATTCAGCTCAATTCTTAGAGCATTTTGATAGCTTTGAAGAGCTAGACCAAGAAATAATAAAAATCCTTTTTGATACCTCGGTTGCCACCTTGGCAGAAAGTGCAGACTATGTGTCGTTTAGTAAAAAAGACAAGTTACTTAGTTTGTACTATACGTTTTTTGAAAACCTTACATTAAATAGAGATTTCATACTCATTACTATTGATAGTTATGGTACTATTTTTAGCACTATCTCCCTATTTAAAACACTTAAATCTAGTTTTACACAATTTATTGATAGCCTTAAGTTAGAAACACTTAGTTTAAATATAGATACCTTAGAAAATATCCAAAAAAAGTCCATAAAAGAGACTGCTTGGGTACAACTTTTGCTCACTATAAAATTCTGGACAGCAGACCATTCTGAGGCTTGTGAGAAAACAGATGTATTTATTGAAAAATCTATTAATACAAGTGTTGAGCTATTAAACACTCAATCCTTACATAATATAATTGACCTCGGAAAGTTTCTGTACAGTGAAAAATTCAACTCTTAAACACTGCACATGAAAACCGCAAAAAATATTCCTTTATCTAAAATTCATCGTGCTTCAAAACTAGTTTCAACTGGAGCAAAAGTGGGCGTAAATTATCTTAAGTATTTTGGCGACAAAATGGTGAATTCTGAAGAAGAAGCTAAAGGTCGTTTGCACGAAAATAATGCGAATGATATTTATGATAGTTTAAAAACACTCAAGGGTAGCGCACTTAAAATGGCGCAAATGATGAGTATGGAAAAAAACATTATGCCCAAGGCATTTGTAGAAAAGTTTTCTTTATCACAATTTTCCGTACCTCCTCTCTCCGCTCCACTTGTTTTAAAAACATTTAAAAAGTCCTTCGGAAAGTTTCCAGATCAATTATTTGATGCGTTTAATCCTGAGGCAATTAATGCTGCAAGTATAGGCCAAGTTCACCAAGCTAAGAAAGATGGTAAAACTCTAGCCGTTAAAATTCAATATCCAGGTGTTGCACATAGTATCCAAAGTGATCTTGCTATTGTAAAACCAATTGCAATGAAAATGTTCAACATAAAGGGAGAACATTCTGAAATGTACTTTAAGGAAGTTGAAGATAAACTTGTAGAAGAAACAAATTATGTTCTCGAATTAGAACAAAGTCAAGAAGTAGAAAAAGCCTGTAGCCATATTCCGAATTTAAAATTTCCGAAGTATTATCCTCAATATTCATCGGAACAGATTTTAACGATGGACTGGATGAAAGGTATTCACTTATCTGAGTTTACAGCAATTAATACTGACGAAGAAATAGCAACCAAAATTGGGCAAGCATTATGGGATTTCTACATGTATCAACTTCATGTGTTAAAAAAAGTACACGCAGATCCTCATCCTGGAAACTTTTTAATTAGTGAGGAAAAAGAATTAATTGCTTTAGATTTTGGATGTATGAAGGAAATTCCGGATGATTTCTACATTCCTTATTTTGAACTTTTTAAAATGGAGGTTGTAAACAATCCTGAGAGTTTCAGAAAAAACCTAAGAGCTCTTGAAGTTTTAAGAGCGGATGACTCAGAGAAAGAATTAGAATTTTTTACTCAAATGTTTTATGAGGTTTTAGAGTTATTTACCACTCCTTTTCAAGAAGATACTTTTGATTTTTCTAGCGCTACATTTTTTGATGAAATATCATCATTAGGAGAGCGATATATGAAAAATACAAATGTTAGGGACCTCAACGGAAATAGAGGATCTAGACATATTATTTATATGAATAGAACATTTTTCGGCTTATTTAGTCTGATGTTTGATTTAAAAGCAAAGCATATAAAAATTAGAAATTACGAGACCTATTTAAAATAATAGTTTAATTAATTATTCGGTTCTTAAAATTTCGGAAATACTAAAATACCAAATATTAACGGCTGACAAATGAATGTTACATGGCAACAAAATTAGATATTAAAGATATAGTGCAAGATGCATTAGATGGTTCTATAAAGCAAATTTCTGGCTATGACGCCGCCTTTTTGTATGCTGAATCTCCTACGAGTCCCATGCATATTGCAACGCTGATTATTGTAGAAGGCTCTATCGATTTTGAAGATTTTAAACAAACGGTTGCCTCAAAGTTGCATTTAATGCCAAAGTTTAGACAGCGTTTAAAGCGAGTGCCAATGGATCTTGATTATCCATATTGGGTAAACGACCCTAATTTTGATATCGACTTACATTTACATAGATCTAAATTACCAGATCCGTCTAATTGGAAAACGCTACGTAATATGACTTCTAGTATTTTTAGTGCGCCTCTAGATTTACGACGACCTTTATGGTCTATTGATTTTATTGAAGGTATTGATGAAATAGCGCAAGTTCCTAAAGGGTCTGTTGCTATTGTAAGCAAAGTCCATCACGTGATGATAGATGGGAAATCTGGTGTTGGATTATTGAGCGTGTTATTTGATAACGAGAAAATCCCTAAAAAAACGAAGCTTGTTAAACCTGTTCATTTTGATCCAGATCCACTGCCCGATGATATTAGTTTATTATTAAAAAGCGGATATGGTTTTTTGAAAAACCCTTTTAAAATTCCTAAAACGATTGCTGAAACTGCTTTTGCTTTTGTAAAGAATAAAGCATCTAAATCGTTAAGTATTCAGAAGGAATTTGCAGCAGCTCGTTACCCTGTACCAATCACTATTTTCAATGGTAAAATTTCGGCAAAAAGAACTTGGGGTACAGCAATACTTAATTTTGAAAGAGTTAATAATCTTCGGAAACTTTCTGGCGGAAGTGTAAATGATGTGATTCTAGCAATTTGTGCTGGAGCTATTCGTCAATATTTACAAGAAAAGGAAAAGCTTCCATTACAACCGCTAGTTGCGAATGTTCCCATTTCAATTAGACACAATGAAGATACTACTACAGGAAATAAAATTGCTAATATGATGATACAGTTAGCAACACATATAGAAAATCCATTAGAGCGATTAGAATATATACAAGAACAAACTATGTTAGGGAAATCTCGCCATAAAACAATGGGCGCAAAAACCTTAACTAAAATGGCAGATGCTGTACCTTTTGGACTTGCTAATCTAGCTGCAGGATTGTATAGCAAATACAATATTAAAGACCTTCATAGGCCTCCTTTTAATGTTACAATTACTAATGTTCCTGGCCCAAGAGACTTATTGTATTTAAATGGTCACAAAGTTGTTTCAATGTTTGGACTTACTCCTGTTGTCGATGGTTTTGGATTAATAATTGCTGCCTTTAGTTATAATGGTTCCATAACTATTACAACAACATCAGACGCTAAAACAATGCCTGATGCAGATTTGTTTTCAAGACACATTAGAGCATCTGCAAATGAGCTTGAAACATTAATAAAAAAAGTTTCTAAAAAGAAAACTGCAGATGACAAAAAAGCTGCAAAGGAAAAAAGCAAAAGCACTGTTTTCTTTAATGCTATAAAACGTTATTATAAAAAAGAAACTGCACTTGCTAAAAAATACAAAGGAGTCTATCATATAAATGTAGACATGGGTATCACCTCAGAATGCTGGGAAATAAACCTTTCTGAAGATGCGGTAGTTGTAAAGAAAACTAAAAATTTAGACCCTGCAATTTTAATAGAAATTGAGGATGCCAATTTACACGCACTCTATAAAGGGAACTTGTTACTTGACGAACTTAAAATTCAACAACGAATTGTAATGTTGGGTTCCGCAACTAATAAAAACAAGTTTACAAACTTATTAAGAGCGTTTTTAGAACGATAATCAATGCATTATAAAACACATACATTCACTGCTACAGATGGTGAGAAAATATGCTATTACAAATGGGATCTTCCTAAAGGAATTCCATTGAGAGGGATTATGCAAATAGCCCACGGTCTTGGAGAACACGCTGGTAGATATGACCATATTGCGCATCTATTTCAAAAAAATGGTTTTGTAGTTTATGCTAATGATCATCGTGCTCACGGCAAAACAGCAGAAATTAAAAGAATGTATGGCTTTTATGATGGTGAAGAATATTTTGAAGATGTCGTTGATGATATGCACTCACTTACATTAATAATGAAACGTGATTATCCTGATACTAAATTTGTCCTATTTGGACATAGTATGGGATCATTGTTGAGTAGAAAATATGTACTAAATTATGGCGAAGACATAGATGCATTAATGCTATCTGGAACGGCTAATTTTATTAAAGGACTTGGTAACATTGGACTTTTAGCGACTAAAGCCGTAACAACTATTAGAGGACGTGAACGAGGTAATGAAACATTGCGTTCGTTCTTTTTTGATAAGTTTAATGAAAAATTTAAACCAAATAGAACTAAACTAGACTGGATAAGTTCAAACAATGCCGCAGTAGATGCATTTGAAGCAGATCCTTATAGAATTGAAAATTTTTCAATGGGAGTTTTTGCAGATTTTGTATCTAATTTAAAGACGCTAAATAAAACAACCGCTTTTAAAAAAACACCTAATAATATCCCCATATTAATTTTTTCAGGAGACGAAGACCCTGTAGGAGATATGGGCGTAGGAGTAACTAAAGTTGCCGAAAATTATAAGTGTAACGGAAATGACGATTTAACCTTTTATTTATACAAAGGAGGGCGTCACGAAATGATAAATGAGAAGAACAGCCAGGAAGTTGAACACGATATTATGGAATGGCTCAATGTACACATCCCCAATTAATTTATGGAAGTTAGAATTCAATTATATAATAAATTTACACAATTTGCTATGTCACTTGGTAGACTTAACGGTCTATCAATTGATGAGATCAATACGGTATTAAAAAATAGTTATGAAAGGCATCCTCACGCAGAGTTTATGCTGGGTGCTTTAGAAAATATACACGAAAAAGATATTGAAGATTTCAAATTTCTGTTTAATGAATGTGTTCGTATTTGTGATGAGCTTGGACCAAGTCGAGAATACATAACACTTTTATCCATACTTACAACAATTGCTAACGAAGCCGGGGAAAATAAAACTCTAGAGCAAAATCAATTAGTTCACGAAATAGTACTTAAGTTTAAAAAAGAAATTGAACTCATAAATCAAAAAATACCAAAACCTCCATTATTCAATATGCTATTAGAATCAAGATCACTTTTAGAGTGGGGTTCTATTTATGCTATTTATCCTTTTATTCCCAAACGAATTGAAGGTAATGGACGCCCAGTTTTATTAATACCACCTTATTTAGGTGATGATTACTCAACCTCATTTGTTCGTAGATACTTAGATTCATTAGGTTTCAAAACGTATAAATGGGAAATGGGCTTTAATATGGTAAAGTCACATTACATTCCGCGTTTAGAAGAAAAACTAGATGACATCTATGAGATGCATAAAGAAAAAGTAAGTATTGTAGGATGGAGTGGCGGTGGAATATTTGCTAAAATAATGGCAAATAGACATCCTAATCAAGTAGAGCAAATTATCACTATTGCTTCACCTGTATGGGGAGTTATGGACATGAAAACTCCAGTTTATGGGTTATTAGAATTTTTCCAAGGTAAATCTTTAAAAGAACGGAATAAACGTTTTTTACAAGAATTAGAACCTATTCCAAATGTTCCTGTAACTTGTATCTACACAAAAACAGATGGCCTTGTTCCTTGGAAACATTGTATGGAAGCAGAATCATACAGAAAAGGGATTAAAAATATTGAAGTTTTTGGAAGCCACTCAGGATTAGGAGCAAATGCAAGTGTATTAATGATTACAGCTAACGCCTTAAGTGCTAACATAAATGGCGTGACCATTGAAGATGCAACTCCGCATATTGAAAGAATTTTATATCCTTTTTATTGGAGCCATAAAAAATGGAAACTATTTAAAAAAAAGTCTAACCTAGTGCAAACATCTTAACACATGGAAGAGATCATTAATCACCCAAAATTTAAACAAATACTTAAGCGCATTGCGAAGGAGCAAAAAATGGACTATAAAGAAGTCCAAAAAAAAGCGAGCAAGTATATTAAAGAATTGTACGCACAGCATCAGCCTATCACTAAAATGCTTGCGGTTCGTGGTTTTGATTATATTCTTTCTAGAGCATATCAAGAAAAAATTGACGTAGACCCTAATGGGATTAAAAAGTTAATGAAACTTATGCGTAAGCATTCTGTGGCATTTATTATGACACATAAAACGTATCTTGATACACTTGTTTTAATTTCAACATTAGCGCGTTATGGGATGCCAGTACCCTACTCTTTTGGCGGGAAAAATCTAGCATTCCCAGGACTTAAACAAATAGGTAATAGCGCAGGATTAATATTTATTAGACGTAGCTTCAAAGACAACCCTATTTACAAAGCTTCATTACGGCATTATATCTCTACCATAATCGACAAAGGAGATCACTTAACGTGGAATATTGAAGGAACAAGATCTAGAACTGGAAAAATTCTTCATCCACAAATGGGAATTTTAAAATACATTATGGATGCTGAAACACAAAGCACCAAGGATATAAAATATGTTCCAGTTTCTATTGTGTACGATCTAATTCCTGATGTTAAGGAAATGACAGAACAAGCAAAGGGAACCAAAAATAAAAAGAGTGAAAACGTGCAAGAAGGACTTAATTACATTCGTAGTCTTGGAAACGATTTTGGCCGTGCAGCAATCCGTTTTGGAGACCCCGTTGCTATGGACGAAACTAATAGCGTTGTAGTACCTCAACTAGAAGAAAGTACCTATAAAGATAAAAATAACTTACCTCGTTTTGCATTTGAGTTAATTAATCAAGCTTCGATGATTACTCCTGTGACAACTGTTTCATTAGTTTGTCACGTATTGTTAAATGACTTTGCACTCACTAAACAAGAAATTGAATTTAAAGTCAATAAATTGATGGAATTTATTGGTAATAAACGCGAAAATATTTTACTTGACCGTGGTAATCCTATTGCGGTTAGTATCCAAAAATCATTAAATTTATTACAAGGAGCCAGAATTGTTCAAAAAAGCCGAGCTGGTCAAAGAGCACAATATAGCCTTAGTTCACAAGAATACTTACCTGCAAGTTATTATGCAAATATGGCTGCGGGACATTTATACCACGCCGCTTTCGTTGAGATGGCTTTAGTCAAAATTAAAGACGACACTTCTAAAAATCGTATTGTACATTTTTGGGAAGAAATAATGGAGTTGCGCAATCTTTTTAAATTTGAATTTTTCTATACTAACAAAGCTAAATTTAGTAGTGAGATTGAAGAAGAGTTAAATAGATTTGACAAAAACTGGCGTGCAATTATAAGCGACCCTAAAAAAGATGTATCCGAAATATTAAAAAAACAAAACCTATACGTTTCAAGAGCACTACTACTCACCTATCTTGAAGCAGATAAAGTTGTTTGTCATACACTAAACAATTGGGATGAAGACGATGTTTTAAAAAAAGAAGTGTTTTTAGAACTATGTATGTTCAAAGGAAAAGAACTACACTGGCAGTCACGCATAACAAGGCTTGATAGCGTTTCTAAACCATTTTTAGAAAATGCATTTCTATTTGCTGAAAATGCAAAGTTGGCCCCAACTAATAGAAAAATTAACTTTAAGGCACTTGATAAATGGATGACGCAATTAGACGAACTTACAGAACGTCTTGCGTACTTAAAATCCATTGAAGTAGATCCTAGTATCAAAGTACTCGAACAACAAGCTAAAAAAGAAACCCTAGTTCCTGAATCAAAAAATGATACAAAAGCTAGAAAAGAAATTATAGAAGAAGGACCACATATTGCAGCCTACTTCGACATGGATCGAACGTTAATTAATGATTTTTCGGCCAAGAAATTTATGACCACAAGACTTTTTAGTGGAAAAACAACCGTGAAAGAATACCTAACGCAGTTTATGACTGCCTTAGCTTTCTCTGTTGGAAATAGAGACTTTGAAATTCTAACTAAAATAGCAGCATTAGGGGTTAAAGGTATTTCAGAAAAAGCCTTTGTTGACTTAGGACAGACAGTATTTGAGGATTTTTTAGCTACTACAATATATCCAGAATCACGAAAGTTGATTGCGAAGCATCTAGAAAAAGGGCACAAAGTGGTTATAATTTCAGCAGCTACCTCCTATCAAATTATGCCTATTGCAAATGAGTTAGGCATAACTGATGTTTATGCTACTAAAATGGAATTACGTAACGGTAAGTTTACAGGTCGTGTAGCCGAAATGTGCTGGGGTGAAGGAAAAGCAAGAGCAGCGCGAAAACACGCTAAAAAACATACAATTGATTTAGCTAAGAGCTATTTTTATTCCGATAGTTTTGAAGATTATCCACTATTTAAAATTGTAGGAAATCCTATAGCAACTAATCCAGACACAGCGTTATCACAAGTAGCCTTCGAAAACGATTGGCCAATATTGAGATTTGATGAACCTACTACCAAACCCGTTATAAATGGTTTAAGAACTGGACTAGCAATTGCTAGTATTTACCCTTCTGCATTTAAAGGAGCTTTAAGAGGTTTAGTAACAATGTCTAAACAGGAAGCTGCTAATACCACTTTTAAGAGTATAGGTGACCTTGGAACTAAGCTTGCCGGCCTTGATATTTCGGTTAAAGGAAAACATAATCTTACCGATTTTAGACCAGCAGTATTCTGTTTTAACCATCAAAGTGCTGCCGATTTTTTTATTGTAATGAAGCTTGTGCGTAATAACATAACAGGGGTGGCGAAAAAGGAGTTAGAAAAAAGCCCTATTGGCCCTATCTTTTCTGCTTTAGGAGCAATTTATATTGACCGGAGTAATAAAGAAAAAGCTATTGAAGCAATGCAACCTGCTGTTGAAGCACTACAAAATGGAATTTCAGTAGCAATTGCGCCAGAAGGAACCAGAAGCGGAACTCCAGAATTAGGACCATTTAAAAAAGGAGCATTTCATCTTGCAATGCAAGCAGGAGTGCCTATAATTCCTATTGTAATTAAAAACGCTTATAAAGCAATGCCTAAAGGGACTAAAGCACTTAGACCTACACATATTGAAGTTGTTGCATTAGATCCAGTAGATACTAGTTTATGGAAAACTAAAAATATTGATAAACATATAAGTGATGTGAGACAATTATATTTAGACGAATTAAATAACTAAATTTAAGGAACCAAAAACGAGGATTATGAAAATGAAAGTAGGTTTATTAGGTGGAGGTTCCTGGGGAACTACAGTAGCATCACTCACTGCTAAAAATGCAGAAACTGTTTTATGGGCTAGAGATGAAGAAACTGTTAATGAAATAAATAATTACCACACAAACTCTAAATATTTACCCGGAGCATTATTGCATAAATCATTAACTGCGACGACCTCTATTGAAGAAGTAGTAAGCACTTCAGATGTATTGATAATGGGAATCCCTTCACAATATTTTAGAAGCGTTTTAAAAGAAGCTAAACCATTTATTAGACCTTGGATTCCCATTATTAGCTTAGCTAAAGGCCTTGAATTAGGCACTAAGATGAGAATGACCCAGATTATAGAAGAAGAACTTCCTGGACATCCAGCTGGTGTACTAACAGGTCCAAATCTTGCTAAAGAAATTCATAGTGGTCAAGCTGCCGCTGCTGTCATTTCAATGGTAGATCAAATTATAGCTAAAAAATTACAAGGTATTTTCAACTCGGGTGTTTTTAAAGTATACACTAACAACGATGTTATAGGCTGCGAACTTGGTGGTGCTTTAAAAAACATTATGGCCATTGCAACAGGTATGGGAGACGGTGCTGATGCAGGTGACAACACTAAAGCTGCTTTAATCACTAGAGGATTGTCTGAGTTAACACGCTTAGGTACTGCTATGGGAGGAAAACGTAGAACTTTTGCTGGATTAGCTGGAATGGGGGATTTAGTAGCCACTTGTATGAGTTCTAAAAGTAGAAATCATCACGTTGGGTTCCAATTAGGCCAAGGAAAAAGCTTAAATGAAATTATTGCAGAAATGAATGAAGTTGCCGAAGGTGTAAAAACTGCGAAGGCTGTAATGGAACTTGCAAGCGATTATAATGTTGATATGCCTATATCTAGAGAAGTGTATAAAGTTCTTTATGAAAGCAATACGGTTTATGAAGCTTTTAAAAGTCTTATTAAATTAGAAAGTGGCAGTGAACAAGAACCGGGCTAGTCTAAAATTACTATTTGATACAATTTTAAAAAAGTTTTAAAAAAGTTTCTTTATTTATTTTATTCTTTCAAAAAGACTCTTATATTTGCAGCCGCATTCAGGCAAATAGCTTGGATAGACACTTTGGAGAGTTGGCAGAGTGGTCGAATGCGGCAGTCTTGAAAACTGTTGAGGGTCACACCTCCAGGGGTTCGAATCCCTTACTCTCCGCATTAATTAAATGCTTCACATCTACGATGTGAAGCATTTTTAGTTTTAGATGTTTTTTACTTCTTTTTGTTTTCTTTAGGAGATGGAAATAAAAAATGCTCCAACCAAAGGCTGAAGCATTTTTTATTTTTTTTTATCTACACGCTACTCATCAAGCCCTTTTACAAATTTGAAACGCTTATGCGTCCAGAAATAATACTCTGGAGCTATGTCAATTTGCTTTTGCAATAGATTTGCAAAAGTATCGGTTAACTCAAAATCTTTATGCTCTCGAGGGGTCTCTGTTATTATTGTAAAAGTAGATTCGTAATATCCTCGCTTTATTTTCTTAGTTCCTAAAAATAATAATGGAAGATTATGCTCCTTTGCAATCGTTTCAACTCCTGTAAAAAAAGGTGTTTTTACGTTGAAAAATTTCGCCCAGTGTTTATTTCTATTATTAGATGGAGATTGATCCATAATAAAACCGAAGAGCACTGCCTTATCGTGCGTCCCTTTCATTACCTCTGCAATCTTAGTTTTCGCCTCTTTATTAACTACTAGCGTCGTTTTCCACTTACCGCGTATATCTCGTATTAATTTATCGAAATGCTTATTCTTTATTCTTTTGTAAATTCCATAGCCTTTATTATCATAGTGAGAATGCAATGACAATACCCATTCGTAACTAGCATAATGACCTAAGCAAAGGATCAAATCTCTATTATGGTTCATAAACTTTCCAGCTACTTCCATATTTGTAAAGGTATAACGCTTTCTCATTTCGGTTTCCGAAATAGACATCGTCTTTATCATTTCAATAAAAATATCACAGAAATGATGATAAAATTTACGCTCAGTAGTTTTTAGTTTTTCAGCTGAAATATCTGGATAAGCAATTTTTATATTATTTCTAACTACTTTTTTTCTATATCCAATAACGTGATAAATTAAAACAAAAGCGATGTCCGAGATTATATACAATGCTCTAAAAGGAAATTTAGACAGCACCCACATTAACGGATACACTAATATAAAGATGAGTAATTGCATGTGGTTATATTTTTTCAGAAGCCGCAAATATAGACAACTAGTAACTAGTATTTAATCAAATAGATGCTGCTTACTTATTAATAATAAATAGCTTGATGTTTACTTCGGAAATATTAAAACAACAAACAACAGGAAATTTTCCCACAACTTGGAATTAATCCAAATTACACTATCTTTGAAATGTGAATTTAAAAACAGCAAAATATACCGTAATTGATGTAGAAACAACCGGAAATGTTCGAAATGGACGAATGACGGAAATTTGTATTATCACTATTGAAAATATGGAAATTACAGATGTGTATTCATCTTTAATAAATCCTGAAGAATATATTCCTCGCAATATTATTGCGCTTACAGGAATAACTAATGAAATGGTTGCAGACGCGCCTAAGTTTCATGAAATTGCCCATATTATTGAAGAGAAAACTTGCGATGCTATTTTTGTTGCACACAACGTTAATTTTGATTTTGGCTTTCTAGCTAAAGAGTTTAAATTTTTAGGAGATAAATTTCTTAGAAAAAAACTATGTACTGTTAGGCTATCAAGAAAACTAATTCCTGGCTTGCCTTCATATAGTTTAGGGAAGCTTTGCAGATCTGTTGGCATATCTTTGAATGGTGCCCACAGAGCTGAAGCTGATACACGTGCAACCACTACCCTATTTTTTAAATTAATGAATCTAGATATTGAACAAGAGTTTGAAGTGTTCAATAACTTTTTACATAAATCGTCTAGACAAGCAACGCTCCCACCACATATTAGCACAGAAGATTTTAATAAATTACCAACAAGCACGGGAATTTATCTTTTTAAGGACAAACAAGAGAAAATTATCTATGTTGGTAAAGCTAAAAACATACAATCGAGAGTACTATCTCATTTGTATTCTAAAACTCAAAAGTCTATTGATCAATGTACTGAAACCTATCATTTAGATTTTGTTGAAACTGGAAATGAATTATGCGCCCTACTTTTAGAAGCAGATTATATTAAGAAATATTATCCGAAATTTAATAAAGCACAAAAGCGTCCTGTAAACACATTTCAGGTTATTTCATATATAAATCAACGTGGTATTATGCAATTAGCTGTTGGTAAAACGAAGAGCACTATCAATTCAGTTGCTACAATTTACAGCCAAGTTGTGGGAATTGAAACGTTAATTAAAGTTTGTGAAACATTTAATCTTTGCCCAAAATACTGCTCACTACAAACTACTAATGAACCATGTTCTCATTATAAAATTAAAGATTGTAATGGTATCTGTTCAGGAGATGAAGAAGTTGAAGTTTACAATAACCGAGTTAGAAACGCATTAAAACATCTGGAAGCTAATCGTGAAACTTATATTATTAAACACGACGGCAGGACTCCAGATGAAACTGCTATCATTTTAGTAGAACAAGGAGAATATAAAGGCTTTGGATTCATTGAAAATGACAATACAATCAACAATTTCGATGATTTTTCAAGTTACATAACCCGATATGAAAACACCTACCACACTACTAAATTGATTGCTAGTTTTGTAAAAACTAATAGTATAAGCAATAAAATTATACATCAAGAATTAGTTATGGAATGAACCCTAATTTCGAAAGTAACATAACAAATTACAAACCATTCATATTTCAGAAATGAATATTGCTGAAATATTAAATACTTAAAGAAACAGCTAAAATAAGTTGATCTGGCCTAGTATCAACTCGCGTTTGAGTGAACTCATTTAAATTAGCTTCATTCTCATTTAAACCGCGCTCATATCGAAGATCGATACCAATAGCTTCAATATTAAGTCCAATACCCACTTGCAAACCAACCGTAAAATCTTCTTGAGCATTCTCAATTGAGAAATCACCAAAGTCAGTATCTAAAATATATTGCAAGGAAGGTCCAGCAAAAACTGAAAGATGTTGTAGAAAATCAAACCCTATTAAAATAGGCGCGTCTAGCTTATCTATGGTTAAGTTAGCTCTCGAATATTCACTTTTAGTATGCGTGTATTTTAGTTCGGGTCTTATAAAAATTTTACCAAAATCTGCTTTTCCAAAAAGCCCCAAATGATACCCTACATTTCGTGATGGGTTTTCAGCAACGTTTGTCGTTTCATCAATTAGCTCACCATTTGACGCAAAATTAACCCCGGCCAAAATACCCAAACCACTCTCTTGTTGACTCCATATAAGAGTTGGAAAAAATAAAAGAACAAAAGCAAATTTCTTCAACATAGTAATCATTTCAATTTTATACATAACAATGAGTTTCTTTATAAAACTACAAATTGAATTAATTAGTATTTAAAACTAATTAAATTGGCATTACCATTAAGTAACCCTAACCTTAAACGAAGTGTAGGCTATGTTACAAATTCATTAACACTAGGTGTTAAGACTTTCTCAATTAGCATTTCTATGTGATAGTTTACTATACTAACTTCTTAATTTTATATCATTATTAATCCTCTGAAACTATCAATTCAGAAAAAAACATATAACTATGAAAACTACATTGGAAGAAGCAAAACAAGAAAATCATAAAAATCTAGTTTCAAATTTACAAGGGTTACTAGAAAAGAACTATGATGCAGAATTAGGATTTAAAAATGCATTACTTAATGCAGAAAGTCCGCTACTTAAAACATATTTAAAAAAACAAAGTGCACAACGCGCGCGTTTTGCAACGGAACTCGATAATCAAATTAGATCATTAAACGAAACTCCTATCGAATCTGGAAGTGTTACAGGATCTTTACACCGCACGTGGATGGATATTAAAAACACTTTTACAGGAGAAAATGACGAAGCTGTTTTAGAAGAATGTATTCGTGGTGAGAAAGCAAGTGTAAATGCTTATCAAGAAACATTAAAAGAGAACAATTTTCCACCTCAAATTTCATCATTACTAACAAAACAAGCTGATGAAATTAACAAAACACTATCTTCTGTAAAAAGATTAGAAGATGTAACAGATGCTTGGAGCTAATTAGATAGCGAAGTATTTAAATCCCTCAACAAATTCTGTTGAGGGATTTTTTTTTCTTTGTTTTAAAAATAGAAGCAAAGAAAGCCTTATTTTTACTGTACAAATTACTATGCGTACATAATAAATTTCCTATGGATAAAAATAAATTTACAAAAGACCTAAAACTTCCTATTGTTGCTGCCCCAATGTTTTTAATATCGGGACCAGAGCTTGTAATCGCTGCTTGTAAAAGTGGTATAGTAGGAACATTCCCTGCATTAAACCAACGTACAACAGAAGGTTTTGAAGAATGGGTTGTACAAATTAAAACAGAACTTGAAGCTTGGGAGAAAGAAACTGGTAAAAAAGCTGCACCATTTGGTGTTAACTTAATTGTCCATATGACGAACCCTCGTGTTGAAGCCGATTTAAAAGTTTGTGTAAAACATAAAGTTCCGTTGATTATTACATCGCTTGGAGCTATTTCTATGGTTGTAGATGCTGTACATAGTTATGGTGGATTAATATTTCACGACGTAATTAAAAGGCGTCACGCAGAAAAAGCTATCGAAGCTGGTGTTGATGGTCTTATTTTAGTTTGTGCAGGAGCTGGTGGACACGCCGGTACTTTAAATCCAGTTCCTTTTATAAACGAAATCAAATCTATTTTTGATGGATTTATTTTATTATCAGGAACATTAAGTACTGGACAAGATGTTGCTAGTGCTATGCAAATGGGTGCAGATTTAGCATATATGGGAACTCGCTTTATAAATACAAAAGAAAGTCTTGCAACAGATGAATATAGAGATATGATTATCGATAGTGAAACTAACGACGTTACTTATACTGCAGCAATTAGCGGTGTTGCTGCTAACTTTTTACAGAAAAGTCTAGACAAAGCTGGAGTAACTGATGAGCAATTAAAAAGCACTAAAAAAGTAGATTTTGGTAAAGAGCTTGATACCGAAGCTAAAGCTTGGAAAACTATCTGGAGTGCAGGACAAGGTGTAACTAGTATACACGACGACCCTTCAATGGCAGATTTAATTGACACTATGAAAAATCAATTCAGAGATGCAATTACAAAACAAGCTACATTACTTGATAAATATGGTGCCTAGTTAAAAGTAACTGTTTCAATATAAAATAAATGCCTAAGATAAAAATCTTAGGCATTTTTGATTTTAGTATTTCAAATGTAAATCTAATTAACTTTAATAAAATTTAGAATTTCATCCATAACATCACTCTTAGCGTGAACTGTAAAGTTATTTCCATTTGTTTCTATTATTTCACAGTTAATTTTCTTCCCAATTACACTACTAACATCCTGAGTATGATTTAATATTTCAATATACGTCATAGTATAATTGCACTCAGATGTCCAATCAATAGAAGTCTTAATGATAATATTGTCATAAGGATTAGTTTCAATCTGTAGGTTTTCTTTTCTAATAATTTTTTCTTTCCTACCCTCTTTTAAATATCTAAATTCACCTGTTTTAAAGTCAATACAACTTCTATTTTGAGAATAACTATGTACTGAAAGAAGTGTAAAAATTAAGACAAATATATGTTTCATAATATTTTAACTTGAATCGTTACTATTTCTTATCTTCAGTTCTATACTTTTCAAACCAAGCAAGCGTGTGCGCTATTTTAGTAATTAAATTACTTGGTCTTGAAGCTATACCGTGCGAGGCATCTGGAATTTCAACAAGTACAGTTTCTATTTTTCGAAGTTTAAGTGCGTGATACAATTGCTTTGCTTCACTAGGTGGTGTTCTTAAATCATTCATTCCTACCATAACCATCGTTGGCGTTTCTACATTACCCACTAATGACAATGGAGAAAATTTCCAATAGCCTTCAAAGTTTTCCCAAGGTTGCCCAAGATATCTTGAATTTGCATACCCGTAATAGTTATCTGCAACAAGCGTTTTACTAATCCAATTCATAACAGGTTTAGCCACGACAGCAGCTCTAAATCTATTATTTTTTCCAATAATCCACGCAGTCATAATCCCACCAGCACTACCACCTGTAACGTATAAATGATCAGGATCTGCAATTCCATTTGCAATCGTAACATCCACTCCATCCATTACATCATTATAATCTTCTCCTGGATAATTGTTATAGAGTAAATTTCCAAATTCCTCACCGTAGCTCGTACTTCCTCTAGGGTTAGGGTAAAACACTACATAACCAGCAGCAGCATATAGCTGAATTTCAGCAGAAAAATGTGGTCCATAATTTAATATAGGTCCTCCGTGATTTTCAATTAACAAAGGATACCTTTTAGTGGCATCATAGTCTGGCGGAAATACTAAATACCCTTGAATATCTCGTTGATCTACAGACGATTTATACCACAACTCTTCTACTTTCCCTAAAGTTCTATGGGTGAGTAAATCTTCATTCAACTGCGTAATAACAGTTGAGCTTCCTTTTTTTGAAGTAATCGCTAAATCTGCAGGTCTATCGGTTTTAGATTTTGTGTAAGCAATATCACCCTTATTTGAAACCGAAAAACTTCCACTTGCATATGGGCGACCTAAACTTGTTCCTCCTACATCATTGCAAATCTCTTTTATATTTCCGTTAAGATCTAAATATGCAATTTTAGTAAGTCCTAGGTCATTATACTGAATGTATAAACCTTTACTATTTGAATCCCATACTACACTACTGATACTCCTATCTAGTTTATCTGAAATTTTAACTTTATTACCTCCATTGATATCCATTAAATGTAAGGCTCTCAATTGGTACGCTTGTACTTTATCTATAAAACCTATGAATGCAATTTTAGAACCATCTGGTGAAACAATAGGGCTTGAATCTGGACCAGGAGATGTTGTCAATGCAGTAATCGCTAAGGTATTTGTATCAACACTATAAATTTCAGAATTTCTGAAATCGTATTCCCAATCATCATTTCTATTAGCTGAAAAATAAATTTTAGCACCATTTTTACTCCAACTCAAATTTCCGCCGTGATTAAAGTCTCCTGATGTAAGTTGGCGTGGTGTACCCCCTTCTGCACTAATTGTGAAAATGTGTCGAAAACCAGGTTTGATATAACCTGCACCATCTGCTTCGTGTTTTAATCTATCAGTAATTCTTGGAGATTTTGCCCATTTAGCGCCTTTTGGTTTTGCTGGCATTTTAGCAATTACAGGTGGCTTAGATGAAATTTTCATTGAAAAAGCAATATGTTTTCCATCTGGCGACCAACTTAAATTAGAAGGACTTCCTTCTAGCTGTGTTAATCGTGCTAATGATTTTGAATCTACCCAATACAAATATATTTCGCTACCCTGATCAGTACCTGTTGTAAAAATTATTTTTTTACCATTTGGAGACCAAGTTGCATTTTGTTGATTTCCTTCTTTATTTGTTAACTTTCTATGTTGTGATCCATCTTTATTAATTATCCATAAGTCCCCTTTACTTTTATCCTTCATTATATCAAATCCAGTTCGCCTATAAACTATTTGATTTCCGTCTGGCGAGATTTGAGGGCTACCAGCATACTCTAACTGAAAGACATCCAAAGGTTCAAAATTTGTTTGTGAGTTACCATCAATATAGATTAGTAATAATGTTAAGAGAAATAGGTGTTTCATAGTTGTTTTTTGTAATGAAATCACAAGATACTAATTAATATAAAGCATAAAAAAAGACAGTAACCCCTCATTAAGGATTACTGTCTTTAAAAAAAAATATATTGTATTACTAGCTAGACAATTATCTAACTAATTTTTTATACTTAATACGTTTAGGCATTAAATCTCCGCCAAGACGTTTCTTTTTACCTTCTTCGTATTCACTAAAACCACCTTCAAAGAAATACACTTGACTATCTCCTTCAAAAGCTAATATATGTGTACAAATTCTATCTAAAAACCATCTATCGTGACTAATTACTACTGCACAACCAGCAAAGTTTTCAAGACCTTCCTCTAAAGCTCTTAATGTATTTACATCAAGATCATTGGTAGGCTCATCCAGTAACAAAACGTTACCTTCTTCTTTTAAAGTCATTGCAAGGTGCAATCTATTACGCTCACCACCAGAGAGAAGATTTACTTTTTTGTTTTGTTCACTTCCACTAAAATTAAAACGGCTTAAGTAAGCTCTAGAGTTTACTTCTTTCCCACCCATCATAACAAGTTCTTGCTCATCACTAAAGTTTTGCCAGATTGTTTTATTAGGGTCAATATTAGAGTGTGCTTGATCTACATACGCGATTTTTGCAGTTTCTCCAGTTGTAAAGCTACCTTTATCTGGAGTTTCTTCACCCATTATCATTCTAAAGATAGTAGTTTTACCAGCACCGTTAGGTCCTATTACACCTACAATCCCTGCCTGTGGAAGACTAAAATTTAGATCCTCATAAAGCAATTTATCTCCATATGCTTTCGAAACACCTGTTGCTTCAATAACATTGGTACCTAAACGAGGACCATTAGGGATATAAATTTCTAATTTTTCATCAAGTTGTTTAGAATCTTGACTCATTAATTTATCGTAGTTTTTCAAACGTGCTTTTTGCTTTGTTTGTCTTCCTTTTGCTCCCTGTTGTACCCATTCAAGTTCGCGCTCTAACGTTTTTTGACGTTTAGAAGCTGTTTTACTTTCTTGAGCCATTCTTTTAGATTTTTGATCTAACCAAGAAGAGTAGTTTCCTTTCCAAGGAATACCTTCACCTCTATCTAGTTCTAAAATCCATCCTGCTACATTGTCAAGGAAATATCTATCGTGCGTTACAGCAATAACAGTTCCTTTGTATTGTGCTAAATGATGCTCTAACCAATGTACACTTTCAGCATCCAAGTGGTTAGTAGGCTCATCTAATAGTAATACATCTGGCTCTTGCAATAATAACCTACAAAGTGCAACTCTACGTTTTTCACCTCCAGATAATACGCCTATTTTTTTATCACCTTCTGGCGTACGTAATGCATCCATTGCAATTTCTAACTTGGTATCTAATTCCCAAGCGTTAGTTGCATCTATTTTATCTTGTAAATCTGCTTGACGAGCCATTAGCTTGTCCATTTTATCTGGATCGCTATAGTTTTCCTCAAGACCGAAATCGTCATTAATTTTATTGTATTCATCGAGAATCGCAACTGTTTCTGCAGCTCCCTCTTTTACAATTTCTAATACCGTTTTTTCAGGATCTAATTGAGGTTCTTGCTCTAAATATCCAACAGAATATCCTGGTGCAAAAACAACATCACCTTGATAGTTTTTATCAACTCCAGCGATAATTTTTAATAAGGTAGATTTACCACTACCGTTTAATCCTAGGATTCCAATTTTAGCTCCATAAAAGAAACTTAAATAAATATTTTTTAAAACTGGTGTTTGTGCATTTTGAAAGGATTTAGTCAATCCAGACATGCTAAAAATCACTTTTTTATCGTCAGCCATGTTATTATTAAATTAGTTGAATACTATTATTACTTTATTTCTATCTCTTTATTGCAACTGGTTATTTTTATAGAACTACATTCTACCTTTTAAGGCATTAAAAACCCAAGCAATTGCGAAGAAACCAATTCCTACTGCTGCAAAACCCCAACCTGCTACATCATCATATCTAAAGGCACCTAAGGCAATAAGTGCCAAGCCTACTAAAATCATTATAAAAGTTGCCCAAGCTAGGACTGTATTTTTATTCATCATACTATTAATTGTTTTGCGTCTTAAAGAAATAAACGCTCGATGGTTATAATATTAAAATATGCTTTTAGATGTTTATATACTGAAATGCCAATACAATTAATAATTAGCTAAAAACATAGTATTTCAGTAAAAAAATAAAGCAGTCGCAAATATCGGGTTTTTCTATAAAAAAAGCACTCCTAAGAGTGCTTTAAATACATGTAACTTAAATATTTTTAAGATGGTAGATACCCCATCTTTCCTTGCTGATAATCTCGTAGTGCTTCCATTATTTCAGTTTGGTTATTCATTACGTAAGGACCCCAACTTTGTATTTTCTCATTGATGGGTTCGCCGGATAAAAATAACAACATACTATCTTGCTCAGCTTTTATAGAAGCTCCATCGCCGTCTTGCTCAAACCAAACCAACTGATCTTCGTTCAATTCTAAAGTTGTTGTGTCATTGATTGCCACCTTTCCTTTTAACAAATACAAGAGGGATTGATGACTTTTAGAAATTTTCAGGTTAAAAAAACCAGCTTCTTTTGCGTGAATCATATAAGCATTCACGGGAGTTTGTGTTGCAATACGCCCATTAGATCCATCCAATTCTCCTGCGATTACTTTAACTGAAACCTTCTCATCAGCAGAATTCACCAAAAGGAATTTTTCGTTTTCTACATGTTGGTAATTTGCTGGTATCATTTTCTTTGCAGCGGGAAGGTTTAGCCATAATTGTATTCCTTCAAGTTCACCTCCTTTTTTAACAAATTCCTTTGTTGGTCCTTCTGCATGAATAATACCTCTTCCAGCAGTTGTCCATTGAACATCACCTGCTTTTACTACACTTTCATTACCCAAGGAGTCACGATGTAATTGCTCACCTTGGATTAAAAATGTAATGGGCTCAAAACCACGATGTGGATGTGGACCAAGATCAAACGGATTATTAAATTCGTTAATTGGATAAGGGCCATAATGATGTAAAAGCACAAATGGATCTAGTAACTCAATTTCTTGCGTAGGGATTGGTTGGCGCAATTTAATGGGTCCCATATTTACAAAATCGCTTCTCCCTAATTTTTTAATGCTATTATATTTCATAACTATTGCTTTATCGTTTTAATAATAAAACGTGTTCTTTTTCCTATCTTATTTTATCTAACAAGTCACTTAATATTGCTGCCTCTTTTAGTGTTAGATTTTCTAAAAGATCTTTTCGGTTTGCTGTATCTATTTGAGATAAAAGCTCTTGCCCTTGATGCGTGATTTTAATATGCACTACTCGCCTATCACTAGCACAAGCCACACGCTCAATAAAATTTTTATTAGTCAATTTATCCATTAACCTTGTTGCATTAGGCGCTCTTTCTAACATTCTATCTTTAATAGTTTGTACAGAAATTGCTTCATCAGCACCTCTTAGAATACGCAGAATATTGTACTGCTGTGGAGAGATACCAAAAGGTTTAAAAAATGTATTTTGTTTTGTTTGAATCCAACTAGCAGTGTACATTATATTGAGTAATGCTTTTATTTTATCGTTTGGAAACTCACTATTTATATCTTTTGAAAGATCACCCATACTACTGTTTATTGAAAAATTGCTTGTGAGAATTTTGCTAATTCTGCTTCAAAGTTTTGCTTTAAAATAGGGTCTGCAATACCATTTTCGGAAAAATTGTCGTTAAAACTTGGCAGCGAAAAAGCTGCAACCACATTACCTCCCATAAAAGGGAAACGCCCCATTGCTATATCTAAAACAGTAGCCCCACCTCTTGCACCTGGAGAAGTTGCCATTAAAAACATAGGCACATTACTCCATAATTTTCCATCAATACGGGACATCCAATCGAATAAATTTTTAAACACCGTTGCATACGCCCCATTATGTTCGGCTAATGAAAGTACAATACCATCAGCTAATTTTATTTTATCTAAAAATTGAGTTGCTACTTCTGGAATTCCGTGTTCTATTTCGTAGTCGATACCATATAAAGGCAAACTAAAATCGTTTAAATCTAACACTTCTGTTTTCGAATCAACTACCTGTTCTGCTGTAAAAACAGCTAATTGCTTATTGATTGAAACTTTACTATTACTTCCTGCAAATGCGATGATGTTTTTCATAATTATCTCTAGTTTTATCTATATCAATAGATGTCTATTCTTAAATTTTACACTACAAAGATACAAAAAATAAACAATATATTCCTAGGAATATATTTCCGTGGAATCTATATATGATTAATTTGTATCCTTCTAAGTAATGCGTTTATTAAAATTTATGGTTAATTATTTAGATAAATATTGGTAATTACCTAGTTGTCAAAGGGTAAATTTCTAGCACATTTCAGAAAAAATATAATATCATTTAATTGCAACTGTGTCTACTGTAATTTTTGGATAATTTGTATTTTAGCTGAAAACAACATACACGTGGATATTAAGTTCAACAAAAACGAAGATCATAATAAATTATTAGCGTCAGACCTACGACAACGCTTTACTAAAGTGAAACTTGGAGGTGGTGAAAAACGAATTGAAAAACATCATGCGAAAGGCAAAATGACTGCCCGAGAGCGTATTGATTATTTACTAGACGATAAAAAATCAAGTATTGAAAT
Organism: Patiriisocius marinus; assembly: GCF_008974325.1. Classification (GTDB taxonomy): domain Bacteria; phylum Bacteroidota; class Bacteroidia; order Flavobacteriales; family Flavobacteriaceae; genus Patiriisocius; species Patiriisocius marinus. Next base: position 111,853 of record NZ_BKCG01000006.1, read on the forward strand.
AGGTGCTTTTGCTGGCGATGGTATGTATAAAGAACACGGCGGTTGCCCTAGTGGAGGTGTCGTTGTTAAAATAGGATATGTAAAAGGAAAACAATGTATAGTTGTAGCTAATGATGCTACTGTAAAAGCTGGCGCTTGGTTTCCTATTACTGGAAAGAAAAATTTACGCGCACAGGAAATTTCTATTGAAAATAAACTTCCTATAATATATTTAGTTGATAGTGCCGGTGTGTATTTACCAATGCAAGATGAAATTTTTCCTGATAAGGAACATTTTGGACGCATATTTAGAAATAACGCCGTAATGAGTAGTATGGGTATTACCCAAATATCTGCTGTTATGGGTAGCTGTGTTGCCGGCGGTGCTTACTTACCTATAATGAGTGACGAAGCTATTATCGTTGATAAAACCGGTAGTATTTTCCTTGCAGGAAGTTACCTAGTAAAAGCAGCCATAGGCGAAAGTATTGATAACGAAACATTAGGTGGTGCAACTACGCACTGCGAAATAAGTGGCGTTACTGACTATAAAGCGAAAGACGATAAAGATGCACTTGACACTATTAAGAACATAGTTTCTAAAATAGGGGATTATGATAAGGCAGGATACAATCGTGAAAAACCTGCTAAACCAAAATTAGATCCTAAAGATATTTTTGGGATTCTTCCAAAATCTAGAGCAGACCAATACGATATGCGCGAAATTATATCGCGTATTGTTGATGATAGTGACTTTGAAGAATATAAAGAAGGATATGGACAAACCATACTTACTGGTTATGCACGCATTGATGGCTGGGCTGTTGGTATTGTTGCTAATCAACGTAAACTAGTCAAAACCAAAAACGGCGAGATGCAATTTGGTGGTGTTATTTATAGTGACAGTGCTGACAAAGCAACTCGCTTTATTGCCAACTGTAATCAGAAAAAAATTCCTTTAGTTTTTTTACAGGATGTAACTGGATTTATGGTAGGTAGTAAAAGTGAACACGGTGGTATAATTAAAGATGGCGCTAAAATGGTAAATGCTGTAAGTAATAGTGTTGTGCCTAAGTTTACTATAATTATAGGAAACAGTTACGGAGCTGGAAACTACGCAATGTGCGGTAAAGCTTACGATCCTAGATTAATCGCAGCTTGGCCAAGCGCGGAACTTGCGGTAATGAGTGGAAATAGTGCTGCTAAAGTATTATTACAAATCGAAACTGCTTCACTTAAAAAGAAAGGTGAAGCTATTACTCCTGAAGTTGAAAAGGAATTATACGACAGAATTAAAGCTAGATACGACGAGCAAATTTCACCTTATTATGCAGCGAGCAGAATATGGACTGATGCTGTTATTGATCCATTAGATACTAGAACATGGATTAGTATGGGTATTGAAGCTGCTAACCACGCTCCTATCGAAAAACCTTTTAACTTAGGAGTAATACAAGTTTAACTGAAATACTAATAAGCCTGCCTGTCCTGAAAATATCAAGATAAGCAGGCTTTTTTTTATAATAGGTTGTATATAATTTGAAAAAAAACGTATGCGAAAATTCATCTTTTTACTTTCTATTGGAATTTTGAGTTGTAATTCTCAACAGAAAAAAGAAAATATTCAATCTTTAAAAACTGAATCCAAAACTGTAGAAAGATTATCTGGAAAACAAATCGTGTCTGAACTGGATAACCTTGAGTTTTTCAACCTAGTTGAAGCTTCTGAATTAGAAATTGTTAAAAAGGGATTTGCGGAATCAAAAAATAAATGGAATTTCTTTTCTGGAACAATGCGTGGAGAGACAACTGATTATACTGATAATCGTTTTTATTCTGTCGATTGTGAAGTATTATTTGAAAGTGGAGGATTAACTGAATATTTAAATAAAGTCAAGTTATCATTCGAAAAATTAGGTTTAAAATTGAGCTATACGAATGAAAAAAGTGAGCAGATAGAAAACTATTGGAAACATACAATAGAATTAAACGGAACTGAATACATAGCATTCAATGGTAATTTTACTGAATATAATTGGGTAATTGCATATCTTAATTTTATAAAAATGCTCAATATGGAATTAACAAATCAAAAAAGCGAAAACAGATTTTATCCAATAAAATGTGGTAATGATGGAGAAATGGTGTTGTTAACTTTTAAACAATTTGATTTTATTAAATCTCAATTTCCGGATGACAATGAACATCCAAAAAGATTAATACAATGGAAAAATATAAATGGGTTTAAAAATTTAACATCGCAATACTAAAAACCACCGTACCATAAAATTTTACATGAACTATCGCATTATTAAAGAGGAATTAGTTTTTGATGATTATTTCAAAATTAAGAAGGCAACAATTGAACACGAATTATTTAATTCTAAAACAATTGAAGTAAACAGAATGTGTTTTGAAAGAGGTGATTCCGTTGCAATACTTATTTACGAAAAAGATACCGACACTTTACTTTTCACAAACCAATTTAGATATCCTACTATAAAAGATAAAGATGGTTGGATTCTTGAGCTTACTGCAGGTACAATTGAAAATGGTGAAGATCCTGTAGAACGAGTGAAAAAAGAAGTTGAAGAAGAAATTGGATATGACATAACGAAAATTTCATTTATTAATTCGTTTTTTGTCTCCCCTGGTGGAACCTCGGAAAGAATATTACTGTATTATTCTGAAGTAAATTCGGCTGACAAAATTTTTAAAGGTGGTGGAATGAAATATGAAAAAGAAGATATCCAGCTTGTTAAATTAAAAACTAAAGAAGTAATAAATCATCTTAAAAACAATCAATTTAGAGATGCTAAAACCATCATTGGTTTACAATGGTTTTTAATTAATAACATTAAATAATCAATAAAACACTAAAATTACTTTGTTCACAATCATATTAATCGTAATATTGCAATAGATTAATAAATGAAAATTATGGGATTAGCTAAAACCGAAATGTTTACAGATCAACAAAACGAAATTGCACTTTTTGCAAAAGTGTTTGGTCATCCTGCACGCGTATCAATTCTACAACACTTGTTTAAAATTAACTCCTGTGTTTGTGGAGATTTAGTAAACGAAATAGGATTAGCTCAACCTACAATCTCACAGCATTTAAAAGAATTAAAACTATTAGGGTTAATTAAAGGAAGTGTTGAAGGAACAAGTGTTTGTTACTGTATCCATAAAGAAAACTGGATTGCAATGAAAAGTGTTATGTCTCAATTTTTAAATCAAGATATAACTCAAGAAAACAAATGTTGCTAAAAAAATTTCGCTGTATTAATCGCATAATCGCAATAAACAAATAACTTTATGAAACTATCTCAAGTAAAAATAGCATTAGAAAAATTAGAAACTATTGGGTTTCAATTACCAAATGGAACCTTAGTTCCTAATCACTTTCACGTTACCGAGGTTGGAAAAATTACGAAACACTTTATTGATTGCGGTGGGACTATTCGTAATGAAGAAGTTGTAAACTTTCAATTATGGAATGCAAATGACTATGACCATCGATTACACCCCGAAAAATTATTAAGCATTATTGAACTTTCTGAAAAAGTTTTAGGCATTGAAGATTTAGAAATCGAAGTCGAGTATCAAGCAGATACTATTGGGAAATTCGGACTTGAATTTGACGGAGAATTTTTCTTATTAACGAATAAGCAAACTGATTGTCTAGCAAAAGATAATTGTGGAATTCCTGCTGAAAAACCAAAGCTAAAATTTTCTGAAATGCCAACCGGAAACTCCTGCGAACCAGGAAGTGGTTGTTGCTAAAACTTCAAAACTAAAATTATGACACTAAAACATACTAATTTATTTCCGAAAATTGAGCGCGTAATTAAAAGCTTAGAACTTGAAACTATATCGGAAACGAGAAAAGAAACTTTAAGGCCACTAACTGAGTTTATTCAATCTAAAGTTTCAAGCAAACAAAAAATTAGGATCAATTTTATCTGTACGCATAATTCGCGAAGAAGTCATTTATCGCAAGTTTGGGCACAAACTATGGCACATGGTTTTGGCATTGAAAATGTGTACTGTTATTCTGGTGGAACGGAAAGCACAGCACTTTTTCCTATGGCTGCAGAAACACTTCAAAACTCAGGTTTTGAAGTGAGTAAAATTTCAGAAGGAAACAACCCTATTTACAGTATTAAATTTAGCGAAAACGAACATCCTATTATTGGATTTTCAAAAAAGCTAGACGACGATTTTAACCCAAAATCTGAATTTGCAGCTATATTAACTTGTGACTCCGCTAATGAAGCTTGTCCTTTTGTTCCGGGAGCTGAAAAACGAATCCCAATTACCTTTGAAGATCCAAAAGCATTTGACAATACACCACAACAAGCTGAAAAATACTACGAACGAAGCATCCAAATTGCAACAGAATTACTGTACGTTTTCTCACAAATCAATTCTTAAAAATGGCAACAAAAAAACTAAGTTTTCTCGATAGAAATTTAACCCTTTGGATATTTGTTGCAATGGCAATAGGTGTTGGACTCGGTTATTTTATCCCATCTTTCCCAAGCATCATTAATACCTTTAATAGTGGTACAACAAATATCCCAATCGCTATTGGGTTAATTTTAATGATGTATCCACCGTTAGCTAAAGTGAATTACTCTTTATTACCAAAAGTATTTCGCAACACTAAAATACTTTCAGTATCATTGATTCTTAACTGGATTATTGGCCCAGTTTTAATGTTTATTTTAGCAATTACTTTTTTACGAGATTACCCAGAATATATGGTAGGACTTATTTTAATAGGCCTAGCTCGATGTATTGCAATGGTTTTAGTATGGAACGATCTTGCGGAAGGAAGTAGTGAATACGGTGCAGGTTTAGTAGCATTAAATAGTATTTTCCAGGTTTTTGCATACAGTTTTTATGCCTGGCTTTTTATCACAGTACTCCCTCCCTACTTTGGGTTTGAAGGTGCTATTGTTGATATTTCAATAAGTACTATTGCCGAAAGTGTCGCCATTTATTTAGGTATTCCGTTTGTCTTAGGAATATTAAGTCGTTTAATATTAGTAAAGTTGAAAGGTGAAGAATGGTACACTAACACGTTTATTCCCGCAATTTCTCCAATAACACTCATTGCATTGTTATTTACCATAGTCATAATGTTCTCTTTAAAAGGAGAATTAATTGTAAAAATCCCAATGGATGTATTAATTATTGCTGTTCCATTACTTATCTATTTTACATTAATGTTTATCATTGGCTTTTTCTTTACAAAAGCAATGGGAGCAGAATATGACAAGACTGCAGCGGTTGCATTTACAGCAGCTGGAAACAATTTTGAATTAGCAATTGCAGTAGCTATCGCAGTATTTGGTTTAAATTCAGGACAAGCATTTGCGGGAGTTATTGGGCCCTTAGTTGAAGTACCAGCTTTAATTTTATTAGTAAGGGTTTCGTTTTGGCTTCGGAAAAAATATTACGGAAAACCTGCTCATAAAATTAACAATTAGCCACAAATCTAGCATTTCCGAAGTGATAATTTTACGATTCTTTTGATTATGATTATTAAAAAATCAATTGCATTATTAGCTATATAATCAATAATAATCTCATTACTTTCGTGTATGACGGAGGCAGCTAAAGCTAAGTATACATTTAACGATTAAGAAAAAGTAAATTATATATAAAGATGTTGAAAAATAAAAAAGCTATAATTACTGGTGGCGGAAGAGGTTTAGGAAAAGCCACAGCAATTGCATTTGCAAAAGAAGGAATTGATGTTGCTATCACAGGAAGAAATGAAACCGTTTTAAAAGAGACCGTTTCGGAAATTGAAGGCTATGGCGTAAAAGCTATCTACTCAGTATTTGACGTTGGAAATTACGAAGAGGTACAAACGAGTATTAAAAGTATTATTGAAAAATTAGGATCGATTGATATTTTAGTCAATAATGCAGGTATAGCAGCTTTTGGGACTTTAAACGAAATGGAAGTTAGCCAATGGAGTCAAATAATCCAAACCAACGTAATGGGTATGTATTATGTAACTAAAGAAGTTTTACCACATTTAATAAACCAAAACGAAGGTGATATTATTAATATATCATCTACTGCAGGTTTAAGCGGAAATGCTACTACATCAGCTTATTCAGCTTCAAAATTTGCCGTAATTGGGATGTCTGAATCTTTAATGAAAGAGGTTCGAAAAAATAATATTAGAGTGTGTACTTTAACTCCTAGCACCATCGCTTCAGATATGTCTATAGGTTTAGGTATTGCAGATAAAGATTCTGAAGACAGTGTGTTACAACCTGAAGATTTTGCCGAATTAATAGTAGCAGGACTTACATTGCCAAGAAGAGCAATGCTTAAGAGTGCTTCATTATGGTCTACAAATCCATAATTTACTCCATTACCACTTAATTTATATTCATATGAATTGGATACTTCTAATAATCGCAGGGCTATTTGAAGTAGCTTTTGCTGCTTGCTTAGGAAAGGCAAAAGAAACTACGGGAATTGAAACCACCTACTGGTATATAGGTTTTATTGTTTGTTTAGCTGTAAGTATGCTTTTATTAGTAAAGGCAACACAGGAATTACCTATTGGCACAGCGTATGCTGTATGGACAGGTATTGGTGCTATTGGCACCGTGTTAGTTGGTATTTTTATATTTAAAGAACCAGCTACTTTCTGGCGTTTATTCTTTATTTCTACTTTGATAATTTCAATTGTGGGTTTGAAAGTTGCCTCACATTAATGTTAGTTATTTTAATATGACTAAACAGCATTAATTAACTAGAATAATAGCTTTTTCTATAACTAATTTATACAACAGCGCTAAACTGAACACTCTTTAGCGCTGTTTCTATAGTATCAAATTCGTTTAAAATAGGTGAATACTATTTCTGAAATATTAAAAAAGTTAAAATTGTTTGCAATAACTAAACGATTAGTTAGGTTTGTCTATTAACTAAATTAAAAATCTATGAAACTAAAATTAACTTCCATCTTTATTTTAAGTATTGTGCTAATTTCTTGTAAAAGTGAAATTACAAAACAAGAGGTTATAGAAAGTAATGCCACTTACCAAAACAAGGGTCGCGAATTGGTTTCTAAAACATTAGATAAGCTTGGAATCTATAATGATTTACTTGAGAGAAAGGATGTTGTTTACACTTATAGTTACCAAACACCTGATGGAAAAAAAGACATTTCTACAGAAAAATATCTTTTCGATGGAGAGTTATCGTATGGATTATATGATAAACATGAACGAACATTCCCTGATTTAACAGGACAGATTGAACAAGGTTATGATGGTGAAACATTTTGGCTTAGACATAACGGAGAAACCTTAAATGATACTACGCGATTAAAAAGAGTAGCTTTTAATAGACCTACCAATTTTTATTGGTTCGCTATGATGCAGAAATTGCTAGATCCAGGTTTGATATATGACTATTTAGGAGAGAAAAAAATAAACAATACTAATTATGAAATTGTAAAAATCAGTTTTACTTCTAAGGATAATAAGCCTACTGATATCTATCAACTCTATATTAATAAAGAAACATTATTTATAGACCAATTTCTCTTTACTGTGGCAGATTACGGTGTTGTAGAAACACCATTTTTAATGATACTTAAATATGAAGAAATAGATGACTTATGGATTCCTTCTAAGCGTCTTTACAAGAAATCTAATTGGGAAGCAGACGTACTCGAAGGTCCCTGGATAAAAGTAAACTGGTCAGATATTAAGTTTAATAACAATTTATCTAAAACTGATTTTACTAACATGTAAAACATAACCTTAACTAATATTGCTTCAAAACACTAAACTTGATTAGATAATCAGGTTTTAGTGTTTTATTAGTTAAAATGTAAATAACATTAGTGCTTGCTATCCTCTAATCCCCAAGAATCAAGGCTTCTTAAAATACCTTCAAGCGAAAAGCCTCTTTCACTTAACTTATACTCTACTTTAGGAGGAACAACCGGAAAAATTTTTCTAATAACAAGTCCATCTTTCTCTAATTCCCTAACTGTTTGTGTAAACATTTTATTAGATATTCCAGGGATTTTCTTTTGCAAAACACCAGAACGTACACCTCCGTTGAGAAGGTGAAACAATATTAATGGTTTCCACTTAGTCCCTATTAAACTCATAGTATAATTTAATGGACAAACTATATCTTTATTCAAATTAATTTAGTTATATTTTATTAATAATCAGCAATTTACTCGTTTAAGTAACTATAGTACTTTTTTGTAAGTTATTGCTAATAAAGCAAATATAATTTAATTTTACATTCTAAATTTATAATATGAAAGAAACTAAAAATTATCCCAAATCATTTTCTCATATTGGAATTACAGTTCCCAATATTAAAGAAGCTGTAACTTTTTATTCTGAAGTTATGGGTTGGTACATTATTATGGAACCATCCACTGTAAAAAAAGAAAAAGAAACAGCTATTGGGCAGATGTGCATTGATGTTTTCGGAGAAGATTGGACGGAATTTGAAATAGCACATTTAGCAACTTCCGACGGTGTTGGAATTGAATTATTTTCTTTCCCAAATGGAATTAAAGAAGCCCCAGAATTTAACCCTTTCAATACTGGGCTTTTTCACTTCTGTATTCAAGATCCAAATATTGAAGATTTAATTGATAAAATAGTGGCTAAAGGTGGTAAACAGAGGATGCCCATTAGAGAATATTACCCTAATGAAAAACCTTTTAAAATGTGTTATGTTGAAGACCCTTTTGGAATCGTTTTTGAGATATACACACATAGTTACGAATTAACATACTCGTCAGGTGCTTATTCAAGATAGCTGTTGTTGTTTTTAAAATAAACTTTAAAAAAAAGTATCCTTTTTAATCTTTTATAGTCTACTTATTGAACATTAAAATATATAAATATGAATACTTGTAAATGCACAAACTGTAATTGTAAAAACTGTAGTTGTAACGATTGTCAAAAATCAAATTGTACTTGCACAAAATGCGAGTGTACTAATTGTACTTGCTGTTAAATTTTATAAAGGTTAGTTGAAAGGCTAACCTTTAATAGTTCTATATTATGAAAACGCAAAATATTTGGGAGAAATACAATGAGGAACTTTATTTTTTCATTCTAAGAAAAACAAATGACAAAAACATTGCTAATGATGTTTTTCAGAACACATTTTTTAAAATTCATAAAAACATCACTCACCTTAAAAGTGACGATAAAACGAAACCTTGGGTTTTTCAAATAGCTAGAAATGAAATTGCTAACTACTACAACAACGAATCGATTTACGTTGAAAAATTTGACAATAAAACTATCGTACAAGCTGAAAAAGTAGAAGAGTTCTGCTGTTTTGAAACATTTATAAATGAGCTACCTAAAAACTATAAACAAGTAATTGAACTAGTTTATATTGACGGTATAAAACAAAAAGACGTTGCTATTAAGCTAGAAATTAGTCTTGATAATGTTAAAGCGAGAATACGAAAAGCTAAGGATGTTTTAAAAGTGAAATTTAATGAATGCTGTAACTATCAATTTAACAAAAAAGGAACGTTAATTGGTGAGTCTAACTGTGCTAAGTGCAAGGTATATGACTAACAATTAACTTTCCTTATCATTCATAATTAGCTATATTAGAGTGATTATTTCCACTCTATTGCTTTAATTGACTCCTGTCTACCGTTTACGTATCTAAAACCATTTGGACTCCAGAAACCTGCTTCTTCAAGCATAATTCGAATGTCTTTTTTCCATTCGGGAATTGTTACGGTAGTATTAAGTTCAATAGCATAAACTGTGTTTTCATGTAATGGGTAATCACCACTAACAGGTACTCCACCTTGAGAATCCCACATACCAAGGGTTGTCCCTGAACTATGTCCATAAGTCCCCAGAGGATGTGTGTAAATTGCTGGTCGCATTCCTTCAGTTTTTCCTTGTGCTAGGGACATTGCTAAAACTTCATTTCCAGTTCTTCCCGTTTTAAAATTTCCTGTAAATATATCTTGAACTCTATTTCCTTTAGCAAAAGCTTCTTTTAAAAATGAAGGCACTTCTGTTTCACCATCTTTCAAAACATAGGCGTGTCGCTGGCAATCAGTATTTAAAGTTATATAAGTGATCCCAAAATCGCAATGCAGAAGATCGCCTGGGATAATCACCTTTTCCTTTTCACCTTTTGTAAATGAATAGATATGACTCTTTAATTCTTCATTATTTCGCTGTACATCGATTGTTGGGTGGAACCAAGTTTCTAATCCTAAATCAGTAACCTTTTGTCGCATCCACCATACCACATCTTCCGTAGTTGTTATTCCAGGAGTAATTACATTTTTACTAAAAGCTTCATCAATAATTGAGCTTGTAATATCAACTAATTGATTATACAATTTCATCTCTATTTGAGTACGCGTTTCAATCCATCCTATAGCAAGTTTTTCTGCTGAAACGATACGTTCTTCATACTTTGGAGGTAATACTTCCATTAGCTCATCATAATCAGTTTTTACTAAACCATCTACAATCCCAAAATGTTTAGAAACATTTATCCCTATCTTTTTAGGGTTGCGCTCCTCAATTAGTTCTAGTAGACGAGCCCATTGATCTGGTTGCTTCTCTTTATCCCAGGAAGAGGTTATATTTTCACCAACATCATACCTAGCTACAGCAAGTCGTTCAATGGTATTAGCTTGTTTATCTCTGTAAAAAACTAAAATGGTTCTTCGTCTAGCATTAAGCCAAGTTCCTGGTAACATGGTTCGCATTACTGGGTCTTCATTATATTCTCTTGCTATCACTAACCACATATCGATATTTGTATCGTCCATAATTTTTGGCAATACATTTTCAAATCGATCTTTTAAAATGGCATCTCGCATTTCAGCACGATCTCTCTCTGGAAGTACCTGTGCATTGGTTGTTGAAAATTTCAGAAAAAAACTACAGAAGCAGAGTACAGTAATAAGTAAGTGATTTTTCATAAGTAATCCTTTTTTCATAAAGATATTAAAAACAAGAGTACCAAAAAAGAGCTCCGCAGTTATCCTGCGGAGCTCAAATCAAAACTAACTACTCAATAAATAGCATACTAGTACACATCATTTTCTACTTAATCGCCATAACATGTTAAGTATAAATATTCTTAATATTAAGTAATCCATCTCTCCTCCAATTTAAAGCTGCTGTTTATTCGAAACTTGAAAATGACATTTTTTTGCAACGCTTCGAACAAGTATATAAAACATTATCAGTAATTATTAAAGTATCTATTAAACACATTAGTTTTACCAAATTGAATAAGTACATAAATAAATTATAAAGTTTTTTTGGGGGGGGATGGCTACTTGATCTTTTGAGTTGGCACTTTATAAAATTATAGCTTGACTATATTTTACAATTGTTGAATGTATTGTACAACAATTGTTATGGTGCGTATATTTACTTTGTTTTCATAGCATTAAAACTCAAAGATTAGATAGCCTCATAAATTTAGTTTAAATTATTGTTTATCAATAGTTTATACTGTAATATTTTTCCTAGGTAATACTACGTGAAAAATTTAAAACAAAGAATATATTTACTTTTAAACGGAATGTACCTACTACACAATTTAGTTTTCATTAATTTAAGCTGTATAGTAACACAGTAAAATATTCGTATACTTTAAATAAAAAGCATAAAAAAGAGTCTCATTTCTGAGACTCCTTTAAACAAACTACCACTCTACTTCTTCATTGAAAACCTCATTATATTATAAATTTGAGTATTGTGCACTTTTAACTAATCTTATAAACTCTGCTCTATAACCGTCTTTATCTATTCCTTTTCCAGATTCGGCTAATGCTATTACTGTTTCTCTTTTAAAAGTATTTGTAAATAATGATTTACGTAATTGCATTCCAAACAAAGCAACCGCTGCAGAAAACTTAAAATCTTCATTCATTTGATCTATTGGTATTATAGTATTTGGTAATACTTTTTCGATTAGTTTACTTTTAGAACCTTGTGGCTCTTTGTATCTAAACTTAACCGTTAATAAATCGTTAGAATTTCCGCTTAAAACTGGAGTCGTATATTTTAAATCTGAAATATCTTTTACATACATACTCTTCACACCCACTGGAATTACTTCATACAATGCTGTTACGGTATGGCCACTTCCTAATTCTCCTGCATCCTTAGTGTCGTCTTTAAAATCCTCATCATTTAGCAATCTGTTTTCATAGCCTATTAATCTATATGCTTGCACAATACTAGGATTAAATTCTACCTGGATTTTTACATCTTTAGCGATGGTGTACATGGTTCCAAAAAACTCAGTACCAAGTACTTTTCTAGCCTCCTGCATAGTGTCTATGTAGGCATAATTACCGTTTCCTTTATCTGCAAGTGTTTCCATTTTAGAATCTCTGTAATTTCCCATTCCAAAACCTAAGGTTGTTAAAAACACACCGCTTTCTCTTTTCGCTACAATTAAATCTTCCATTGAACGATTGCTAGAAGCGCCTACGTTAAAATCGCCATCAGTTGCTAAAATCACTCTATTGTTTCCATTGTTAATGAAATTTTCTGAAGCAATTTTATAAGCCAAATCTATCCCTGCTCCTCCCGCAGTGGATCCTCCAGCATTTAATCGCTCGATAGCATTTAAAATTTGTTCTTTATTTGAACCTGAAGTTGCCGGCAACACTAACCCTGCTGCTCCTGCATATACTACTATTGAAACTTTATCCTCTTGACGAAGGTTATTAACCAATACACGTAAAGCCGATTTTAATAATGGTAATTTATTTTCGTTGTTCATAGATCCTGATACGTCTAATAGAAAAACTAAATTAGATGCCGGAATAGTATTCGTGTTCCTTGTAATGTCTTTTCCTTTTAATCCTATTCTAACCAATTGAGCATCTTTATTCCAAGGTGCATTTGACACTTGTGTACTTATAGAAAATGGTTCGTTTTCTTCTGGCTCCGGGTATGCGTAATTGAAGTAATTAATCATTTCTTCAATTTTTACTGCATCGCTAGGAATTTCTTGTCCGTTATTTATCATTCTACGAACATTGCTATATCCTGCTTTATCAACATCAATTGAAAAGGTTGACAAAGGTGCTGTCGCTACATTTTTAAAGATGTTTTCTTGAATACGACTATAACTTTCTGTTTCTATTAAGTCTGCATCATTAACTGTAAAATGACTTCCTGGTCCAGTTGATCCAGTAGAATTTGTAATTTTCAAACCAGCTACTTTTCCATTTAAAGATCTCACTACTGATGATTCATTAGTATTTAAACGTTTTCTATCTCTTCTTGAAAGGGATTCAGCGTTTAGTGGTGTTACGGCATAACCTAAAGATTTGCTTTCTTTTCTCACTCCTGAATATCCCCTTATTACAACCTCATCTAAATCTGCTCCAATTTGTAATTGAACGTCTATTATCTTACTTGTTTTAGTAATAGTGATTTCTTTACTAATGTAGCCTATATAAGAATAAACAAGCTTTGTTCCTTCATGTACAAGCAATTTGTAATTACCATCAAAATCTGATTGTGTTCCATTGCTAGTACCTTTCTCTAAAATATTCACTCCTGGTAATGGTAATCCAGATTCGTCTGTAATTGTTCCTGTTACTTGTACTTCTTGTGCTTGTACTATAGTTGCGCATAGCAGCAATACTAAAGTGTAAATTAAATTTTTCATATCGTTGTGGTTTTATTTGTTCACTCAAAACTACAGCGATACATTCTCCTAATAAAGGACACTTGAGGGAACGGTTCCTTAAAATGAGGGAACAGGTATTATGGTCTAGGGAAAATTTTTGAGTTTTAAAATTTCAGCGATGATTATAATAAAAAAAAGCAACCCGCATAAAGTGGATTGCTTTAAATTTCTACAATAAACTACTTTTTATAAATTTGCTACCCTATCAATTAATTGAAGCTCATTTTTCCCTTGTAACCTAACAACCTTAACCTCTTTAGATTCATTTTCACTTCCATAATTTTTAAAAATTGTGATTTTTAAAAATGTTGGGTTTTCAATTTTTTGATAACGGTCTCCAAAATACTTAACTTTAATATAGTAAGAACCTGATATCATTTTAGGTAGTGTAAATTCCTCCGGACCAAAACCTTGGGTCATATCTTCAGATATCTTTCCACCAATAATTGTATTAGGATGAGAATAAAAGCATTTTTCTAAGTTAGGATCTATTATATGTAAATCAATATCTGTATCATTATGGTTCCAATCAATAACAACTCGAAAGTCCATTTTTTTAGATTGATAATCGCTACTATGCTTTTTATTTAACTCATTACTTATTGACAGTAAATTTCCAACTTCATTTGCTGCAATTTCATTGATTCCCTCAAACACTCTTCTTTGTGTCCCTTCTGTTAAGTTTCCATTAGCTACATTGTCTAATAAAGAATATGCTTCATCGAATTCTTCAATCTCTATCAAAGCTAGTGCTAAATCTCTATATGACTGTGTGTCTTCAGATCGCAATTTTAACACTTGACGATAAATAAAAACTGCATTTACAAAATCACCCTGTTCCTCGTACTTATAAGCTAAAGCTTTAAGTAATTCATAATTATCGATATCTATCTCAGCAATATTTGAAAGAATTCGATTTGCTAAAATTCTATTTTTCCCTTTCATAAAGTCATACACATCAACAAAATACGCTGGTTGCCCAATAAAACTATCACGCTGACTCAAATAGAAATTATACAGATCCTTTGAAGTTACTTCCTTGAGTTTTGTTAAGTATGTAGTGGTCCATTCTTTTTCATTCCACGTACGTTCACCAGCTAGCTTGGTTCTTTCTTGTTGTTGAGCAATGAATTCTGCAACTCGTCTTGCTGAATACCTATTCCCATAATTAATAGAACTTCCTGTATTTTTTGTAGTAATTATTACAACCCCATTTCTACCTTGAGTACCAAATAAAACTGAAGCACTAAGTCCTTTTAAAACTTTTACTTCTTTAATATTGTTTGGATCTATATCCAATGATCTATTACTAGTAACTGTATTACCTCCAGCAAATCCAGTTTGTGCATTTGTTCCATTATCAAAAGGAACACCGTCCACAATAAACAATGGTTGGTTATTTCCATTAATCGAACTTTTACCTCGAATGATGAAATTTGTTCCAGAACCTGTTGCTCCACTATTTCCTGTAATTTGAACCCCAGCAATTTTACCGTTTAAAGATCTTACAACATCACTTTCTGGTGTATTCGAAAGTTCTTCAGATTCAAGAGTCGTTACTGCATAGCCTAAAGATTTTCGTTCTTTTGAGATACCACCATAACCTGTAACAACAACTTCGTTAAGCGTATCCCCTTCTTCCATCGCAATGTTTATTGTACCGCCTCCTTGAACTGTTGTTTCTAGTGAATCAAAGCCAACATAACTGTACACTAAATCTTGACCAGTAGATACATTGATTCTGTAATTTCCGTCAAAATCTGATTGTGTCCCAATTGTTGTGCCTCTAATAATTATATTAACTCCAGGTAATGGCAAACCACTTTTATCTGTAACAGTACCTGTTACTGTAACTTGACTTCCAGTGGGAGCGGCTATAATATGTTGTTCATTTTCAACTGACTCAATTTTTGTTGCTTCTTGCTCATCATTTGTAGTTTCAAATACCCTCCTATTTGCATTTGTTCCTGCAACTTTGTTTTTACTTAACTTTAAACGGTTTTGTAATCTTTTGTATTCTTCTAATAATTCCTCTGGCGGTGTAATATTATACCTTAAATAATCTTGTGCTGTTTCAAGAACAATCAATGATGTATGATCTGTAATTAGGTTATAATCCATACCTACTTTTACAATATCATTTCTATTAGTATCACTATCTTTTTCTAATTGAGCTACTTTTTTTATAGCCCATAACGAAGCTATCATACCTGTTTCGGATTGTATTTGTGGCACTTTTAAACTAACTTGTTCTGTAATTTTTGAGCCATAACCAAAATTTAATATAATCTCTTCATTTTGCTTAACCCCTTTAGCTGTAAAAGAAAAATCATTAAAAACTGTTGTGTTTTCGGCAGGATAAACCTCTAAATTTTTATTCAAACTTGAATGACCTAAATATTTAAAAGGAATAAAAAATGTTTTTTCAATAGCTTCTGAAATACTATTATTCTGAAGGTTTATGTAATTACCAGCCGAGTTCTCACTTAGTTGTTTATTCTTCGCATGGTTAGCTTTTTGAATACTATTTACCACAAATACATTCCCATTTATTGTTTTAGGAAACTCACTTAAAGTGAGCATACCATCTGTAAACAACAACACATCTCCTGATTCCTTTATATCTTTAAATAGATTTTTATATGAAGTTGCTCCATCGTAAACTTGCGCACTCAAATAGTTTTTAAGTGTTACAGTATTAGCATCACGAATTTTAAATTTCCTTTTACTTACCAAAACATTACTAAACGTAATTACTTCTAATTTTAAGTTTTTTAATTTACCTAAATACGAATCTATATAAGCTAATTCCTTATCTAGATCTCTATCTTTCATAGAATAAGAGATATCCCAAAACAAGGTTACATTCGTATTCTTCTCTCTTTCAACTTTAGTAGTATCTAAAGAAGTATAGGCGTATAAATAATCATCATTTCTAAGAACTTTATATCCTGTATCTATTGGAATTTTTACAGCAAAATCATTTTTTGGAGTGACATGCTGTTTTTGATAATTATAAGTATAACCAACCTTAGATTGAACTATATCACTGCCTTTACTTCTTCCTGAAATTATTATAGGTTTCTTTTGTTGTCCTACTAAGTTTATTGACATTGAGAAACGCTCTAGAGGAGTTTCAAAATCTAAAGGAACTTTAACTTGATGAGCACCTTCTGTTACTTGTAGCGTTTCTTGATAGGCCAATACAACTCGTTTGTAACCATTTGCAGGTATTGGGTAAATACGAGCTCTATAGGTATTTCCTGTTCCCTTTTCTAATAGAGCAGGATCTACACGCCGCCTAACTACTGCTTCAAAAGCAATTCGGCCTTGTTCTTTTTCTACAACAACTGCTTCTCTTAAATTTCCATTTACGTCCAAAGCAAATCTGGAAACTGATTGATTTTCTCCTAAAGGGAATACAAGCTCTCCTTCTAATATTGATGTAGTTGGGTTATAGAAATACATATCGTACGTTGTAGTAGAAACTGCTCCAACGACTTCTACGTTGACGTCAAGTTTTTTAATCCCTAATTCCTTTTCTCCTACTTTTATCAATGGAACCTTTTGAGAAAAACAGGTGCTAGTTATTAGTAGTGCTATTAAAATATGTAGTAATGTTTTCATATCGGTGTGGTTTTAAATTGTTTAATCAAAACTACAACGATACCTCATCCTGCTACAGGACACTTGAGGGAACGGTTCTTTAAAATGAGGGAAAGAGTCATATAACTTCGTAAAAGAATTATACTTTTAAAATTTCAGCAGTAAAACCTTTACTAAATATTTTAACGATAGCCTTTTAAAAGTTTTTGTATTTCACCACGTCTAATTTTTCCGTTTTCAGTTATTGGAAGTTTAGACATTGTATAAATTTTTTTAGGACGTTCAAATGCATCTAATGTATTGAAAATTTCTGGATGATTTTTAAGCGCAAATTTATCCGTAGTTTCTAAAACTAAAATTAAACGTTCGCCCAACGCATCATCCTTTTCAGATGAAATTACAAAAGGCACATCTATTTGCGAGCCTATTTTTTTTTCTATTTGCTCAGGAAATAATTTAACTCCTCCACTATTTACAACATTATCAATACGACCTAACCACTCAAAAGATCGAGCGCTATTAATCGTTACAAGATCATTTGTAATAATAGGTTTTTCGCTTACTTTAAAAGCGTCAATAACTAAACAACCACGACTATCTGTTTTAAAAGTAACATCTGGCATTGCTGAATAGGAGGACGTTTTACCAGCGCCATTAATACGGCGAACAGCAATATGTGTAACACTTTCAGTCATTCCATATGTTGCAAATGCTTCTGTTTTTTTGTTTTGTAACAGCGCATCTAATTCATTTGACACAGCCCCACCGCCTATAATAAGTTTTTTGATTTTATCTAAAGCATCAATAGAATGATATACTTGATAAGGTACCATTGCTGCAAAATCATACGTATTATCGTAATGAGTAATCGCATCTTTTTCTGGAGCAACTACGTGTAAATCCCAGCCCATAGTTAAAGCTCTAACTAACATCATCTTGCCCGCAATATATTTAGCTGGCAAACATAACAAAGCCGTATTACCTGCCCCCATTTTAAAGAAGACACCTGTTGCACTTGCGCTATTAACCATGTGCTCTTTAAGTAGTCTAATTTTTTTAGGCTTTCCAGTAGAACCAGATGTTTTTACTTTTATATAGTCATTATCATCAAACCATTTAAGTATAAACTTGGCTATTTGACGTTCGTATAAAGCGCCATTTTTCTTTAACTTATTGCCAAAGTCAACTAGGTCTTGAGAAGACTCAAAAGTAAGACCGTTGAATTTAAATTGAGGATGGAGATTTTTTGAAGTATCCAATGGTGGTTTTTCCTTTTAGATTCTACTAAGATACTAAAATAAACACCTAATTAACACACGTTTTTTTTAATCGATAATGAGACTATAATATAGACCATAGTCTCATTTAATGATAATTTAAGGTTTTTTATCTTTCTAATGTACAATTAATGAATCGTCATTATTAGTTTGAGTGTTTTCAATCATTTCAGGAGGTACTACTTTTCCAAATAATTTCTCTTTCCAGTTTTTCCACTTATATTTTTTAGCCATTATCAATAATATAACAGGATATACAACTAATACTGGAACAATAATTTCTAACACTTCGCTAGTTGCTTCTTCTGCTGTGTATATAAATAATGCATCCGTTTGCAAAGCAGACCAACTAGATGTTACTAAAATTGCAGCCATTAAATTATTACCAAAGTGAAAGCCTAAAGCCAACTCTAAACCTTCATCCATCAAAGTCATAATTCCTAGAAGTAAACCTGTACCAATATAAAAAATCATAATAATCCATCCCATTTCTGCTACTTCAGGATTTGCTCCATGAAAAACTCCGAATAACACAGAAGTCAATATCAATGGGAACCATCTATTTTTAACAAAAACACCTAGGTGCTGCATGATATACCCTCTAAACAAATACTCTTCTAGACCTATTTGTAAAGGAAAAAGCAACAAGCTAATTATCAGTAAAATACTAAACTTAACAGGGTCAAACTGCCATACTACTTGACTTGGATCTGAATAATAAGATAATGCAAAAGTCGAAATTGTAATAATTACAATAAGTGAGAATGAGAAAAACACACGCTTCCAGTCAACTTTACTACGTGAGGTTGTTAACGAAAGAATACTGCGTTGATGTAGAAACTTTACAAGTAAAAATAAAAGTCCTAATAAAACAGCAAACGGTAATAAATTTACAGCTAACCAGAAATTTTTACTTGGAATAAGCTCCATTAATTTTCGTTGCTCTTCCATCACATCAATTCCTTCACTAAAAAAAAGAAAATAAATAAGGTTTGCAATAAAAAGTCCGGCAGTAATAATTACAGTAATTAGAAACATCCACGTTTCATTTTTACCCTTGTAAACTTGCTGTATGTAATTCATAATTTAAAAATTGAAGTCCCAGTTTTTAGTTGTATCGTAAAAGATTGTGCCATTTTCAACCGTTAAAGGTGAAGGCACGTTATTCGTGTAAAGGCTACCAGTACCTAAACCCTGTGGCAAATTACTATTTTTTGTGAATGTATATTGCGAAATAGCATTTAAACCAATATTACTTTCAAGCGCCGATGTAATCCACCATCCTATCCCAAGACTATCTGCAAGTGAAATCCACTCATCAGTCCCAGCAAAACCACCAACAAATGAAGGTTTTAAAATAATATATTGCGGGTTAATAATTTCTAATAATTTTCGTTTTTCTGAAATTTTAAAAATCCCTATAAGTTCTTCATCAAGAGCAATTGGTAAAGGCGTTTGCTCACATAGCTTAGCCATATCAATCCAATTACCTTGTTTTATAGGCTGTTCAATTGAATGAATATCTAAAGCCGAAAGGGTTTTTAGCTTTTCTAATGCTTCTGAAATTTTAAAAGCTCCATTTGCATCAACCCGTAATTCAATTTGGTTTTTAGAAAAGTGTTTTCTAATATCTTCAAGAACCGAAATTTCAGTATTAAAATCAATTGCACCTATTTTCATTTTGATACAATTAAATCCTTGCTCTAATTTTTCTGAAATCTGACTTTTCATAAAAGCCGCATCTCCCATCCATATTAACCCATTAATTTCTATTGGAGCATTTCCGAGGGAAAAATCGGAAGGAAAAATGGAAAACATATCTTTTGAAACTAAAGAAAGAAAAGCCGTTTCAACACCTATCTGTATTGAAGGAAATTCCTCAAGTTCCTTTAATATTTTTTTTTCTCCTAAATGAATATTATCACAAACCCATTGCAGTTTTTCTTCATAATCTGGACGATCATCAATACTTAATCCACGAAGTAAGCCACATTCTCCCACGCCTTTATTCACCTCATCCTTAATTAAGATAAAATAGGTGTCCTTTGTTTTGAGAACCCCTCTTGAAGTACCGCTAGGCCTTTTAAAAATTAGCGTATGTTTTTTGAATGTAGCTTTCAAATATGCTATAATTTATACTGTTAAAGAGGCTCCTATTTCAAGTAGATGTAATTTCTTTTTAGCATCGTTAAATGTTCGATAAGCTTTTTCGTGATCAATTTCAATGTAACCAAAAGTATCATAATGAACACCTAGTATATTAGAACATTCAATAAAATCACTCGCAATTACTGCATCATCAATTCCCATAGTAAAATTATCTCCAATAGGTAAAATCGCTAAATCAAGTTTGTAATGTAATGGTATTAACTTCATATCCATTGTGAGCGCTGTGTCTCCTGCTATATAAATAGTTTTATCATCTGCTTTAAGGATAAAACCCGCAGGTAACCCTCCATTACTTCCATCTGCAAAAGTGCTTGAATGTATAGCATTAACAAGTTTTAAATGGCCAAAATCAAACTCCCAAGCACCACCATGATTCATAGGATGAACGTTAAATCCTTTTTCTTGATAATGCATTGCAATTTCATAATTACTAACAATAGTAGCTCCTGTGTTTTTTGCAATAGCTTCAGCATCAAGTACGTGATCTTGATGAGCGTGCGTTAAAAGAATATAATCGGCCTTAAGGTCCATTATATCAACTTTGTTTTTAGCAGCATCGTTCCCCGTTATAAAAGGGTCAACCAGAATCGTTTTTTCTACAAGTGCTATCTGAAGTGTATTCTGTCCAAAAAAAGTGATTTTCATCAGTATCAGTTTGTTTTTATAGGTTTTCAGCTGAATTATCAACTGTTTTGAGAATTCTAAATTAAGGAAAAAAAGTGAATCGCTACTGAATAATCTTGAAGCAATAATTAGTTCGCTTTGACTGCGAAAGATACACTTCAAGTAGTACCAAATTGTTTATATAAAAGCGGTCGCTAACAATAATATACTAAACAAAAATGTGCTTAAAGCTACCTTCTTCAATTCAGGATCTAATAACTCTGGATTAGTTGTTTTATAAACTTTTACAATGTTTAAAAAAAGTGGTATAAAAGCAATTAATGGTATAAATGCCAAGTAATTATTTTGTGTTACATACAAGTATGTGGCAGCAGCAATAAATGCTACTATTATTAATAGTGTATGATACATTTTTACTTTTTCAGCACCTAACACTACTGCTAACGTACGTTTATTAACTTTTTCGTCCTGAACACGATCTCTCATATTATTTAAGTTGAGTACCGCTACACTTAATAACCCTATTGTGATTGCTGGAAGTAAAATATAATTTGAAAGTGATTGACTGAATAAAAAATAACAGCCCATGACACCTACAAGTCCAAAAAAGATAAAAACAAAAATATCTCCCATCGCTCTGTACCCGTAAGCACTTTTTCCCACAGTATATTTTACTGCTGCAATTACTGCTGCAATACCTAAATTAAAGAAAATAAAAGAAAGTAGAAATTGCTCGTTACCAAAGGCACTAAAGATTAATAAACTTGCAAGAAATAATGTTATCGCGGCAGTAACAATCATTCCTTTTTTAAGCTCTTTCGCTTTTAATAGTCCGCTTTGCATTGCACGTTTAGGCCCTACTCTATCTGCATTATCAGTCCCTTTTACACCATCACCATAATCATTTGCAAAATTAGACAATACCTGAAAGCCAACAGTTGTTAGTATTGCTAGAATACAAATATGTAAACTGAAAACATTTTCAAATAAAGCCGCTGCACTTGCGACAAGTATTCCTGAAATTGATAAAGGCAATGTGCGCAATCTAGCAGCTGAAATCCAAGCTTTTAATTTTGTCATTGAAAGGTTGTTATAGCTGCAAAAATACTATTAAATAAATTTTACATTGCCGAAATATGACTTAATTAATTAACTCATTCTATATCTTACACTCCGCTTCAAAAGCAACAGTTTGTACATTTTCATCTATACTGTATATTTTATTTTTGAATAAAACAAAACCCGCCCTAAGGTAAATTCTACCAAAGAACGGGTTTAAGAAAGAGACTAATTTGACTAATTACTCAACTATAAGCTTTTGTGAAACTCCATTTTCATTTTGCACAACATAAGTCCCTGTAGGCAATGAAGCAATGTTTAATGAAGCTGCATTAGTTACCGAAAGCATATTTCGGCCTAACATATCGTACACTTTATAATTTCCAGGAGCACTAAAAAACACATCGCCATTTGCAGGGTTTGGATATAAAGCAAAATTATTTTCTGAAGTAGTAAAGTTATTCAACCCAAGGATTACATTATTTAATGCGTACACAGATAAAGTTGCACTCACCTCATTAGCAACAACGATATATGCTATTCCTGTAGCACTTTCTTCTGCACTTACAAAAGCAAGTCCTTCTGGTCCAAGATCGCCCATTTCATCACCACCTGGAGTAACATCTCTATTGTTTAAGTATTGTAAAAATTGTGGAGAAGTTGGATCTGTAATATTGTAAATCATGACACCACCTATACGCTCTAATAATACAAAAGCGTAAAACTGACCTTCAATTTCCTTAACTAAAACACCTTCTGGTTCTGGTCCTTTATTGTCACTTCGGTTTTTTAGATTGTTATTACTATTACTTGCATTGAAAATAGCACCGTACACTGGGTGGTTAGCCGTTATTACTTCAAAGTCGTTTGCACTATCATAAACCAAAGTTCCTGTTGCTGCTTCAAATATTGAGAAAGAACGACCTCCAAATATGTGAATCTCCTCAAACAAACCATTGTTGTCTGCATCTCCTGAAGCACTAGTTACATTAATAGAACCTAAGTTAGCTTCTAATTCAAGAATATCTAAATCATTAAATACTGTTGGGTCTAGAGTATAGTTTGAATCTCCTATTTTAACTTCTTCTTCAAATGCATCATATTCTCTAGCATCACCCTCGTTTGCAGTTACAATATAATCTACACCACCTACACTGTAATAAGAGATTGCATCTGGCATATACATACCTTTTATAGGCCAATTTGCATTGAAAACAAAATCAGTATCATTACTAACATCAATTGAATTTTGTGGAAGTGAATGATCTTTTAAACCAAATGATTTTACATCGGTAACCGTTCCTGAAGCTATATCAATAATAGCATATGCATTGTTTTCTTGTAAGACCACATAAGCCGTTTCTGAGTTGTTTGAGACTGCAATGTATTCTGGTTCAAAATCTTGAGATGCAGTTGCACCTGGACCATATATTCTAATTCCACTTGCATTTAATGAAGTTTCTTGACCATCATAATTATTAAAATTTACTAAAGTAACATCAGCTTGATCGATAGCAGAAAGTCCACCTGTAACATCAATAATTGCTACTGAACCTTCTGGATCTACTGAATAATCGTCGTTAGGCTGTCCTTCATTAGCTACTAATAATTTAGTTCCATCAGGTGAGAAAACTAACATATCTGGTAATACTCCTATTTCTACAACTACAGGAGTTTCAACTCCCAACGCATCTCTAAATACTACAAAACCGTTTGCAACAGGATCGTTATTTGCAACAGCGATTGCTACTAAACCATTTTGTACCGCAACACTTTGTGCAGATGCGCCAATGGACGTTACATCAATAAAACTAGTTTCGGTAATATTTGCTGGATCTGTAAAATCTAATACATTTATTTTAGAATCATTCACAACAAATAATTGCTGATTATCGTTATCGTAAGCTACGATTTCAGCAGTACCGTCTGCATCTACTAAGTAACTTGAAAGTAAGCTAGCATCTAATGGTGTTGTGTCTTCAGCAGGTATTTGTGTATCATCATCTAAAATGTAAACCGTAAAAAGTTGCTTAATTCCTAACTCAGCATTTGTTGGGTTTTCAATTTGTAAAACAAAAAACTTGTCACTATTATCTATTGTATTGTCTGTTATATTGATTGTAACTATTTGATCATCCATATTTCCAGCTGAGAAATTTACGGTTTGAGTAGTTCCAAATGTAAAATCTGCCCCATCAACTGCCGTTCCTGCACCTACTAATGAAACATCTACAGTTGTATTTATTGTTGGCATTTCAGAAATTTCAATAGCGATGTTAACTGCTCCATCATTTTCATTTACTGAAATATAAGATGTATTAAAAGCTACTTGAGATATAGTTACTGGCACTCCATTACCTGGAGATCCAATATTGGGCACATCGCCAGCAGAACCTGCCGTTGCAATAGTTTCCACTGCGCCATTTACATTTCCAACTACACTAAAAGCACTCAATTCAACATCAAACGATTGCCCATCGTTAACACTAGTATCTGGATAAACTCCTGTATTAACTGGTGTATTAATTGAAGTTGGTAATCCAATCCATAAGTTAACAGCATCGCCACCGCCACCTAATCCAGCTCCGTCAGTGAAACCTACTTCTGTTGATGATAAGTCTATTACAGAACCCCAGATTGATGTAAATACATCAACGTCTGCTATATCTCCTGTAACTAAAACAATTGCAGTTTCACCAGCAGGAATTGTAGTTACTCCTGAAATGATATCTGCTGTGGTTTCATCTGCACTTTCGTCATCATAATATAAATCTCCATCAACTCCTGAAATCCAATCGGTTGTTCCTGTATTTTTAATTTCAAACCAATCTGCAGTTAAATCATCTCCGCTTTGACCTGAAAATATTTCGGTAATTTCTAGTTGTGGTAATACCACTGTAGCTACTTCTCCTTCAAATGAAATTGTATCGATCATTAAAGTTTCAGAACCACTATTTGTTCTTGCTTGTACCACTAACTCAACGTTTGCACCATTTGCGATAGTTGCAGTTCCTGTAATCCAAGAGTTTTCAATCATTAAATCATTTATATCACTTCCAAGCGTATTTAAAATATCCGTTTCTGTATTGTTTGTTAAATCTCTAACAAAAATTCTAAACAAATCATTGCCTTCGTCATTTGTAGTACCGTTACCTTCGTATCCTGTATCATTGATAAAATAATCTATAGACACTGTGTTATTTTCGTAACCTGTAAAATCTACAGCATCAAAAACAACGGTCATTGTTCCATCTAAATCTGATAATTGATATCCTTGTGTTCCACTTGTGAAGGTTGTTACATCTCCTGTAAAATCTGTAACTCCTACATAATCTCCGTCAGTTAATCCTACTCCTGGAACATCATAAGGAATGTAACTTGCTGCAAAACCAATTTCTGTTGCAGTAGCGGCAAAGTTTACTGAAGGTTCATCTACATTATTTAGTAAGTCGTGAGCTACTGTGGCATCGCCAGTATCTGTGTAGTTACTTGTTCCTAATGCAGGCTCTTCAAAGTTAGTGCTTGCTATTTCAATAGATTGACTAAAAGCCATACCGCCTATAAATAGTGCACATAAAAAGGTAATTTTCTTCATTTCAAGATTTTTGTTGGTTAAAGTTGGCACGAAATTAAAGCGAATTATTCTGCACGGTATTAGCTAAACTTTAAGTGTATGTGAAACTTTAAGCGGTTATCAACAACAGGATTTACCTAACTTTTAATTTAATGTAAACTTTATGTAAAAAGGGGCTAATTGAAGCAAAACAACTTGAAATTTAAGAATTACTAATATCAAATAGGACGGTATTTTTTGCTCCTTATCAATATTATTTGTTTCTTTATTTTTTAAACTAACTAATACTATAATTCCCCACACATGACATCTACCTACCACATTGGATTATTATTTTTAAGAGTTGCTTTTAGCGGAATGATGCTTACGCACGGTATTCCTAAATTAATGAAGCTAGTACAAGGTAATATGGAATTTGGTGACCCTATTGGCATCGGTTCTGTTCCTTCTTTTATTTTAACTGTTATTGCCGAAGCAATTTGCCCACTCCTAATTATTATAGGTTATAGAACTCGTTTTGCAAGTGTTCCTGTAATTATCACAATGGCTGTAGCTGCATTTATAGTGCACGGAGCAGATCCACTTGGAACAAAAGAGAAAGCATTACTTTATTTATTTGGCTTTGTTGCTGTGGCTTTATTAGGTCCTGGAAAACATAGTGTAGATAGAAAGTAGATTAGACTTTTGATAGAGGAGTTCTTCGCTACAGTTATACAAGAAATACTTTTTAAAAGCATCATTAAACTTGATGCTTTTATAAGGTGGCTATTTTTAAAAAACAAGTACACTTTGAAAGAAGTCTTAGATCAAAATTGGAATGGAAGGATTGGCTTCTTATTCATTATGCTATTTTCTATATTTATTATCTATATTATTAAATAGCTAATGCAAAACCTTTGAAATTTCCGAAGAGATTCTTCTAACTAAAAATTTTGATTAATAACTCTTTCAACAAATCGCTGTTACTAGCATTTGACCCCACTCCTTTACTTTTTACATCCGTTTCGTGTAGATAAGTAATTATCATACTCACTTTTCTCATATTGAAGTTACGTCCAGCAGTATGATAATCGTTAATAAAGTAAGGACTAACTCCTAAAGCTTTTGCAGCATTGTCTTTATTTGAAACAGCGTGATATTTTAGCATTTTAGAGAAAAACCCATATAAGGTCGCAATTGTCATCACTAAAGGATTGCTCTTTGGGTTATGTTCAAAATATTGCGCAATTGCAAATGTTTTTTTAATATTCTTTGACCCTATTGCTTTAATTAACTCAAAGCTATTATAATCTTTACTAATACCAATATTCTCTTCCACTAACTCAGGCGTAATTTGCGCACCCTTTGCAATTACAGAGCGTAATTTATTGAGCTCATTATTGATTTTACCTAAATCTGTCCCTAAATATTCAGCAAGCATTGCTGAAGCTTTAGGGGTAATACTATGCCCCTGAACTGACAACGTACTCTCAATCCATTTAGGAATTTGGTTGTCATAGACTTTCTTGCTTTCCATTAACACACCAACCTTTTTAATGGCTTTGGCTAGTTTTTTACGAGCATCTAATTTCTTATATTTATAACACAAAACTAGCACTGTAGTTGGTTGCAAGTTTTCTACATAACTAACTAAGTTTTCAATAGTTCGAGATAAATCCTGAGCTTCTTTCACAATAATTACCTGGCGTTCAGCCATCATAGGAAAACGCTTTGCACTCCCTACAATATCATCAATTGTAACATCACGACCATAAAAAACCGTTTGATTAAACCCCTTCTCCTCTTCAGTTAACACAGTATCTTCAATATAATCTGAAATTGTATCAATAAAAAAAGCCTCCTCACCCATTAAAAAATAGATAGGTTTAAGATCTCCTTGCTTTATGCTTGTAATAATTTTTTTAGTATCGACTGAAGACATGGGCTTTTCACTATTTTTTTAATTCTGAAATATCAAACTCATAAACAATTCCAAAGCAAGAAAATCGTTCTTTCTTCCTACCTTTACAGCAATGCAAGAACTCAACTTTAAAGAATACTCGTTTCGATTCAAAAATAGGGAAAACAAACCACTGATTTTTGATGTCATCCGAAAAAAGTTTCTCGTTCTCACTCCTGAGGAATGGGTTCGCCAGCATACCTTACAATACCTTATACAAGAACTCAACATTCCGCAATCTCTAATTAATGTTGAAAAACAAATAAAAGTACATGACACTATAAAGAGATACGACATAGTAGTCTACAATAGCGACGGAAGCCTTCATATTATAGTGGAATGTAAAGCACCCAAAGTAAAAATTACCCAAAGTACTTTTGACCAAATTGCACGCTATAACTTTGCTTTACAATCATCCTTTTTAATGATTACTAACGGGCTAGAACATTACTTTTGCAGAATGGACTACGAAGAACAGCGCTATGCTTTTTTAGAAAACTTACCAAAATACACTCTTAATAACGCAACAAACTAATTTATGACAACAGCCGTAGTTATTTTAAATTGGAATGGTGTAGACTTGCTTGCAAAGTTTTTGCCAAGCGTAATAGCATTTTCTAAAGAGGCGACAATTTACGTTGCAGATAATGCCTCGACAGATACTAGCCTAAATTTTTTAAACCGAAATTTTCCAGACGTCAAGATTATTAAGAATAAAGAAAATGGAGGCTATGCAAAAGGCTATAATGATGCACTTAGTGATTTAACCGAAGATTTATTTGTTCTTTTAAATAGTGATGTTGAGGTGACTAAGAATTGGCTAACACCTGTTATAGCTCAATTTAAATCTAACAAAAATCTAGTTGCCGCTCAACCAAAAGTATTAGATTATAAAAACAAAGCTTATTTTGAATATGCAGGTGCAGCAGGTGGATTTATAGACAAATATGGTTATCCATTTTGTAGAGGTAGAATATTTGATACCTTGGAAAAGGATGAAGGACAGTATAATGACATACTACAAATATTTTGGGCGACTGGAGCCTGTTTATTTATTACAAACAAATCCTTTAAAGAACAAAATGGTTTTGACGAATCACTTTTTGCTCACCAAGAAGAAATAGATTTATGCTGGCGATTACAAAAAAATGGAGGTGAGGTAAACTATATTGGAACTAGCAACGTTTACCACGTAGGCGGAGCAACTTTATCAAGTTCAAACCCTAAAAAAACCTATTTTAATTTCAGGAACTCCTTACTAATAATGCTAAAAAACATAAATGGGCCATCTGTTTTTACAACTTTATTTATAAGAATGCTTCTCGATGGTGTTGCAGCATTTCGTTTTTTAACAAAAGGAGACTTTGGTCATTTTGGAGCTATTTTTAAAGCACATGTAATGTTTTACAGTATGGCACCGTCTTTCTATAAAAAGAGAAAAAATTCATCTAGAAACTTTCAGTATAATAAATTAGGAAGTATTGTATGGCAGTATTTTGTGAAAAATCGCCGTATATTTAAAGAATTGAAATTTTAAAACACTGATAATCAATATAATTTAATTAATAATTCATCTATTAAATTATTGTTAAACCGTTTGATTTGGTTAACACTTTTAATAGCTTTGAGCACGTTTTTAAAACAATAAATATTATGAAAAAACTGATGATTTTAGCCCTTTGTGGCGCATTTCTATTTCCTTCTTGTGTAGCAAAAAAGAAATACCAAGAATTGGAAGCTAACTATCAAAAAAATAAAGATTTACTCAACACAGCTACTGTAAAATTGAATAGCTGTGAGCAAGATCGTGCTTCGGCAAATACAAGAATTAAATCGTTAGAAGAGCGTATTGCTGATTTAAAATTATCTAATGAAAACTTAATTTCTACTTCAAAGGATATGACAGTTCTTACTTCGCAAGGAGCTACTAATCTTGAAAAATCTTTAGAAAGTTTAAAAGAAAAAGATCTTAAAATTAACCGCTTACAAGATGCACTTACTAAAAAAGATAGTGTAACGCTAGCTTTAGTAACTAGCTTGAAAAAAGAGGTTGGACTTAATGATCCAGATATTGAAATCAATGTTGAAAAGAGCGTTGTATTTATCTCATTAAGTGACAAAGTTTTATTCAAAACTGGAAGCTATACAGTTACAGATCGTGCTAAAGAAATTTTAGGAAAAGTTGCAACTGTTATTAACAGTAAGCCAGATTTTGAAGCAATGGTTGAAGGTCATACTGATAATGTACCTTACAATGGAAGTATTTTACTTGACAACTGGGATTTAAGTGTCAAACGTGCTACTTCAATTGTACGTGAACTACAAGCATTAGGGGTTAAGCCTGAACAATTAATTGCTGCTGGACGTAGCGAGTACATTCCACTTGTACCTAACACAGATGCACAAAGTCGTTCAACAAACCGTAGAACTAAGATTTTAATTTTACCTAAAATTGATCAATTCTACGAAATGATTGAAGATGAAATGAAAAACTTATCTGAAGAAGGTAACTAGAAACTAGTAACACATTTAGATGTAAAAAGCGCAACCATATAGGTTGCGCTTTTTTTGTTATACAAATAACCGCTAACTTTGAGATTCATACTTTTTCGATGAATAAAAATGTTTACGACCAGCATTACGATACAATTATCATTGGCTCTGGTGCAGGCGGGTTATCTGCCGCAATTTGCTTAGCTCGCGAAGGACAAAAAGTACTTGTTCTTGAACAGCACGACGTTCCTGGCGGTTGGTGTCATAGTTTTTATTTAAATGGATATAGATTTACACCAGGTGTTCATTACGTAGGTTTATGTGGTACAGATGGCACCGGAAACTCTACAAGCGATCTATACGAAGGTTTAGGTATAGGTAGTGAACTTACTTTTTTCAAAATGCGAGAAGATGCTTACGAGCATTGCTGGATTGGTAACGAACGATTCGACTATCCATCCACTCACGAAGAATTAATCACAAGATTACAAGAACGATTCCCACACGAAGCCAAAGGCATCAAAAAATACTTAGACCTTGTAAAAAAAGTAAGCTATGAGTTAAGCTTAATCCCTGAAGTTAAAACTTTTTGGGACAAAGTTACAATTCCATTTCGCACCAAACATATGGGAAAATATGGTTTATTTAGTTTGCAAAGAGTTATTGATTGGCATATAAAAGATCCATTACTTAAAGACTTTTTAAACATTCAATACGGTGACCATGGTGTTGAACCTAAACGTGCGAGTTTTATTTTACACGCTGCTTTAATGAATCATTATTTTAAAGGTGGATACTACCCAATGGGCGGTGGTGGCGCTATTATAAAAGCAATGACTAATGCCATTAAAAAATACGGAAGCACCGTTAAAACTAAAGCTTATGTAGATCACATTCTACTTGAAAATTCTGGTAAAACTAAAAAAGCAATTGGAGTTCAACTAAATAATGGCACACAGATAAAAGCTCATAGAGTAATCTCTAATGCAGATCCAGGAATCACATATAACAAACTAGTTGGGCGCGAAAACCTATCGCAAAAAATACTTAAAAAACTAGAAAAAACATCATACTCTTGTACTTCATTAATGTTGTTTTTAACGGTTGATATGGATGTGAGAGCTGCAGGAATCGATTCAGGAAACATTTGGATGCTTGACGATGGTGATATGAATGAAAATTTCCGCGAAATGCAGGAAACTAACATCGAAGATATAAAAGATTTTAAAGGAATATTTATTAGTTGCACTACTTTGAAAGACCCTCCAAGTTTTGATGGACGCTACCACACCTTTGAAGTTATTACGTTCATAGGTTATGATTCATTTAAACGCTTTGAAAATGAAGATTTAAAACGCTCTAAAGCGTATTTAGAATTTAAAGAAATGTGCACGGAAAAAATGTTAATAACGCTAGAAAAAGCTATCCCAAATATTAGAGAACATATTGTACACAAAGAACTTGGAACCCCTATAACAAATAAATATTATGTAAATTCTACTAAAGGTGGTGTTTACGGTACAGAGAAAACGTTGAAGCACATTGGGCCTTTTGCCTTTAAGCCGAAAAGTGAAATAGAAAATTTATATCTATGTGGAGCAAGTATCGCAGCACATGGTGTTGCTGGCGCAAGTTATAGCGGAGTTCAAACTGCAGGACTTATTCTGGGTAAAAAACAAAATGAACTATTACAGCCCAATCCAAACGAGCGCATAAGTACCTATGACGCTGAAGACCCTAGCCATTATCCTGATTATATTCTCAAAAAAATGGAAGTAAAAAAAGCTAGACTTACTGCTGGAGTAAATAAGTTTGAATAATTTTAATTCTGAAATATTAGAATATTAAAACTCTAACTATTTGAGAATATTTTAAGAAAAGAACGCTTTTATAATGCGTATTTTTGAGTTGTATGAAATTCAAAGTAGAATCAGAATTTAGCCCAACGGGTGATCAACCTGCAGCAATTAAATCCTTAGTTGAAGGTATTAACAACAACGAAAAATACCAGACGCTTTTAGGGGTTACAGGTAGTGGAAAAACATTTACAGTAGCTAATGTAATTGAAAGAACACAAAAACCTACTTTGGTGTTAGCTCATAATAAAACATTAGCAGCCCAACTGTATCAGGAGTTCAAAACATTCTTTCCAAACAATGCCGTTGAATATTTTGTTTCCTATTATGATTATTACCAACCAGAAGCTTTCATTCCAACTAGTGGAACTTATATTGAAAAAGATCTTTCTATAAATGAGGAAATTGAAGTGATGCGATTAAGCACAACTTCTTCCCTACTTTCGGGACGTCGCGATGTAATTGTTGTAGCTTCTGTATCTTGTTTATATGGAATTGGTAACCCGGTAGAATTTCAGAAAAATGTAATTGAAGTTGCTAAAGGTCAAATTATATCACGTACCAAATTACTTCACCAATTAGTACAAGCATTATATTCTAGAACTGAAGCCGATTTTAATCACGGTAGCTTCCGTATTAAAGGTGATACAGTAGATGTATTTCCTGGATATGCCGATAACGCTTTTAGAATTCACTTTTTTGGAGACGAAATTGAAGATATTGAAGCTTTCGACCCAATAAATAATAGCGTTATTGAAAAGTACGAACAACTTCGCATTTACCCTGCAAATATGTTCGTTACTTCGCCAGATGTATTACAAGGAGCTATTAGAAATATACAAGATGACTTGGTAAAACAAGTAGATTATTTTAAAGAAATAGGAAAACACTTAGAAGCTAAAAGACTTGACGAAAGAACAAACTTTGATCTTGAAATGATTAGAGAATTAGGGTATTGCAGTGGTATTGAAAATTACTCTCGTTACCTTGATGGACGTATGCCAGGAACTAGACCTTTCTGTTTGTTAGACTTTTTTCCTGACGACTATTTAATGATTGTAGATGAAAGTCACGTAAGTGTTCCACAAGTGGGTGCAATGTATGGTGGAGATAGATCTCGAAAAGAAAACCTAGTTGAGTATGGTTTTAGACTTCCCGCTGCAATGGATAATAGACCGTTAAAATTTGAGGAATTTGAAGCAATGCAAAACCAAGTAATTTATGTGAGTGCAACTCCAGCAGATTACGAACTTGAAAAAACCGGAGGTGTATTTGTAGAGCAAATCATTCGACCTACAGGCTTATTAGACCCACCTATTGAAGTGAGACCTAGTTTAAATCAAATAGATGATTTATTAGAAGAAATTCATCAACGTATTGAACTCGACGAACGTATTTTAGTTACAACGCTTACTAAAAGAATGGCTGAAGAACTTACTAAATATTTAGAACGTGTCAACGTACGAACTAGATATATACATAGCGACGTAGATACGCTAGAGCGAGTAGAAATTATGCAAGATTTAAGAATGGGAATTTTCGATGTTCTTGTAGGTGTAAACCTATTAAGAGAAGGACTCGATTTACCCGAAGTTTCCTTAGTCGCAATACTTGACGCTGACAAAGAAGGTTTTCTAAGAAGTAACCGATCCCTTACTCAAACGGTAGGTCGTGCAGCCCGAAACTTAAATGGAAAAGCTATTATGTATGCAGATAAAATCACTAAAAGTATGCAAATGACAATCGATGGAACTGAATATCGAAGAAGCAAACAAATGGCCTACAATAAAGCTAACAACATTACTCCTACAGCAATAAAAAAATCATTTGACAATGCGCTAACAAAATCTAAACAGGAAGCATATACTTTTGAAACTGCCGAAACATTATCTGCTGCTGAACCAGAAGATCAATATTTAACAAGACCACAAACCGAAAAGAAAATTAGAGATACTCGTAAAGCCATGGAGAAAGCGGCGAAAGAATTAGACTTTATGATGGCTGCTAAATTGAGAGATAAAATTAAGGTACTTCAAAAATCTTTAGAAGAAATAAGCTAGAAATGAGATATTTTACAAAGTCATTAACACACATAGCACTCTTGTTTATTTATCTTCCCTTTACTATGATAGCAGCAACTGAAATCAATTTATCTAATAAAATAATTCCAGAATCAATTAAATCTGAAACTTTAAAGGCATTATCCTTTTATCCAGAGTTGAAAGATTGTGAAATTGAATTTGTATTTAAAGACAATATCAAAAAGTCAACAATGCAAGCACAACCTACTTTTGGAAGTTTTTTTAGAAATAGAAAAAACAGAAGTTATGTTATTAAAATAAGCCGAAAAATTCAAATTGATACAGAGGAAATGTCAATTGATGACGTACCAAGTGAGGTAATGATTGGGTGGCTTGGTCACGAACTTGGACATGTAATGGATTATCGATCACGCTCGAATATGGGAATGTTGATTTTTGGAGCAAAATATTTATTCTCAAAATCACATATACAAGAAGTTGAAAGATCTGCTGATACCTTTGCGATAAAGCACGGTATGGGAAATTATATATTGAAAACTAAAAACTTCATTCTTGATCATGCTGATATTTCAGAAACATATAAAGCAAAACTTCGTAAGCTATATATGTCACCTGAAGAGGTAATGCATATGCTAGAGGAATATCAATAAAAATATTGAAGTAAAGCAAAAACCCCAATCAACAAATGTTGATTGGGGTTTTTTATAAATCTGAATTTAATATAAAATTAAATTTCTCTATTTTCATCCCATCCTTCTAGGTAATCTGCTACTTTCTTAACAAATTGTCCTCCTAAAGCTCCATTTACAACTCTATGGTCATAACTGTGAGATAAGAACATCTTGTAACGAATACCAATAAAATCACCATCTGGAGTTTCAATTACCGCTGGCACTTTTCTAATTGCACCAAGAGCAAGAATACCTACTTGTGGTTGATTTATAATAGGAGTTCCCATAATACTACCAAAAGTACCTACATTAGTAACAGTATAAGTTCCACCTTGAATATCATCAGGCTTTAAAGCCCCACCTCTAGCACGCCCAGCTAAATCATTTACCGCTTTACTCATCCCTACAAGGTTAAGCTGATCGGCATTTTTAATAACCGGTACTATTAAATTTCCATCAGGTAAAGCAGCAGCCATACCAAGATTTATATTTTTACGTTTGATTATTTTATCGCCATCAACAGCAATATTCATCATTGGAAACTCTTTTAAGGCTTTTGCTACGGCTTCCATAAAGATTGGAGTGAAAGTTAAGTTCTCACCTTCTCGTTTAGCAAATTCGTTTTTAACTTTTTTACGCCAGTTCCATATTTTTGTAACATCTGCTTCAATAAATGACTGTACGTGTGCGCTAGTCTGTACGCTTTCTACCATATGATGAGCAATTAATTTACCCATTCTTGTCATTTCGATAACCTCATCTCCTCCATTTACTGAAACCGGAGCAGCAACTTTAGCTGTAGCCGGCTTAGTTGATGTAGTTGTAGACTCAGTAGCAGCTTGAGCTGGAGTAGCACCTCTATTTTTTAAGTAATCTAGAATGTCATTCTTTGAAACTCGACCATCTTTTCCTGTACCAGGAATAGCGTCTAATTCGGCCTGATCAATTCCTTCTTCACTTGCTATCTTTTTAACTAAAGGAGAGTAAAAACGATCACCTGAACTTACAACAGGAGCAACTTGATCTTTCGCTGCAGTTACTGTTTTTTCAACAGCAGCTACATTTGTATCAGCTGGAGCACTTGTTTTTTCTTCACTTGCTACTGGAGCTTGTGTAGAAGAAGCATCACCTTCAGTTTCTATGATGGCTAAAGTTTCACCTACTTGTACAACGGCGTCTGCTTCAAAAAGTATTTCTACAAGCACACCATCTACTTCACTAGGAACTTCACTATCTACTTTATCTGTTGCGATTTCTAGAACCGCCTCATCAGCTTCGATGGTATCTCCAACACTTTTTAACCAGTTTGTTACTGTAGCTTCAGCAACACTCTCTCCCATTTTGGGTAGTTTTAATTCAAATCTAGCCATAGTTTATGCGATATAACGTTTTCTTTTTCCGGTGCAAAAATACCTAATTTTTATGTTGAATACATGTAAAATTATCAAAAAACCGTAACCGATCCTTTTTCATCACTTCGATCACTGCCTAACAGAAAATTACAACCAGGTGGGCGGATTCTAAAAATGTTTCCTCTACCCTTTAATTGGGTCATTGCTTTAAAAATTTGATCATAGCTTAGATACTCAGTATCAAATACAAAAAGTGATTTTTCATATAAACTATCCTGCAACATACTTTTAGACGATGCGTGAAGTTCTAATGGTAAAACTTTAGAGATTTTACCAAATAAAGTTAAGTTTTCCGTAAGTACGTAAGATGATTGAATACCAGCATACTCCATATTAGCCTCACTTACAGTTCGGTGTGAGTTAGATGCTAGCTTAATCCCAATCTGTACAAAAACATCAAACAGCTTATTTGTTTGAAAATGCTTATTATAAAATATATTCATTGCGCCGTAAAAACGCTTTAAATATTCTTTATTTTTAGTAGTGCTTTCTCCTTTATAGTGTAATGTTTTAACACTACCATAGTAATAGTTGTTGTATCCAGCCTTAGTTAATTTATAACTAAGATCAATGTCTTCTCCGTACATAAAGTAGTCTTCATCAAAGCCTCCCACTTCAAGGTAAACGGAGCGTTTCATCAACATATAAGCACCTACCAAAACAGAAACCATTCCTTCGTTTTCTTCGGAAATATGACTGGTGTAATATTGTTTTGTGAATCCAGCCATCTTTAAAACAGAAACTTTAGGAGTTGGTAAGTTTCTTTTACTTTCTGGTAGAAAGGCACCAGTACCATCCATTAAATAACAACCTAAAGCTCCTAAATTACTTAAACTTTCGGCTTTAATTAATGCTTCTCTAATACTCGACTCAGTTATTGCTGTATCAGGATTTAATATAAGAACGTATTCTCCTTTAGCTACATCAACAGCTTGATTGTTAGCTTTACTAAAACCAACATTTTCTTTATTTTCAATTAAAGTGAGTTTTGGAAACTTCTCTTTTACCATCGCACAACTATCATCTGGTGAGTTGTTGTCAATAATTAAAATTTCGGCATCAATATTAGTAATTGCTCTTTGACAAGTTAAGATGCATTGCTCTAGAAAATAGCGCACATTGTAATTAAGAATTACGATAGATATTTTCAAAAGGCTAAGAGTTTTTTAGAGAGTTTTCAAAAGGAATTCTGTTTACAATACTTCTACCTAGGGTCACCTCATCTGCATATTCAAGCTCATCCCCTACTGAGATTCCACGGGCAATAGTTGTTGTAATTATATTGAATCCTTCAATTTGCTTAAAGATATAGAAATTTGTAGTATCACCTTCCATTGTTGAACTTAATGCAAAGATCAACTCCTCAATTTTACCTTCTTCAATTTTTTGAATTAGAGAGTTTATGGTAAGATCGTGTGGTCCTATTCCATCCATTGGTGAAATTTTGCCACCTAAAACGTGGTAGTGCCCACGATACTGACTAGTAGCTTCAATAGCCATTACATCGCGAATATCTTCTACAACACATACAATTTTAGCATTGCGGTTTTGGCTTGCGCAAATTTCGCATAAGGCTGTATCACTAATATTATGGCAGTTAGAACAAAAATTAACTAGCTCGCGCATTTGTTGTATTGCCGTAGCTAAATTTTCGGTTTGTTGTGCAGGTTGCTTTAATAAATGAAGCACTAATCGAAGAGCTGTACGCTTACCAATTCCAGGGAGTTGCGACATTTCGTTAACTGCATTTTCTAATAATTTTGAAGAGAAATCCATTGCCTGCAAGATAAAAAAATGTGTCCATTAAACAATGGTATTAAACTTTCAGAATGAAATATTAATAGTAAAAAAAATAGTTTTAAAAATTGCTAAAATATCGTCAATCAAAATAAAATTTCCTTAGTTTAATTCTATTTGGCTTTAAAATGTAAATTTACAGCTCATAAAATAAATCTACTATTAAATCGTATGCAACCATTACAAATTATTGGACTCATCGCAGGTTATTTCGGGTTATTACTAATTATCTCCTATTTAACAAATCGAGGAGGTAGCAATGCAGATTTTTTTAAGGCTGGCAAAGAATCACCTTGGTATTTAGTTGCTTTTGGAATGATTGGTGCATCCCTAAGTGGTGTGACATTTATTTCGGTTCCTGGTGCTGTAGCTGCAAATAGTTTTGGATATTTTCAAGTTGTTTTAGGATATACCGTAGGTTATGCAGTAATAGGACTTGTATTACTCCCATTGTATTATCGATTAAACCTCACCTCTATATATGCTTATTTGGAAGGTCGTTTTGGTATTGCGTCCTATAAAACTGGAGCTTCATTTTTTTTACTTTCAAGAATTGTAGGTGCTAGTTTTAGACTGTATTTGGTCGCTATAGTTTTACAAGATTTAGTGTTTGATAAAATACCCTTTTTTGGGATGGATGGTGTGCCTTTTTGGGTGACTGTTTCTATTACAATTTTACTTATTTGGCTATATACTTTTAAAAGCGGAATTAAAACTATTGTATGGACAGATACTTTACAAACCCTATTTATGCTTGTTGCATTAGGAGTTGGTATTTATTACGTTGCTGAGGGACTAGGTGTTTCAGGAATGGGAATTTTCGATAAAATTGCCGAAAGTAATATGTCTCAAATTTTCTTTTTTGATGACTATAAAAGCGGTAATTATTTCTTCAAACAATTTATTAGTGGTGCTTTTATTGCCATTGTGATGACTGGTTTAGACCAAGATATGATGCAAAAGAATTTGACGTGTCGTAACTTAGAAGACGCGAAAAAAAATGTATTTTGGTTTACAATTGTTTTAACAATTGTAAATATAATTTTCTTAGGCTTAGGGTTATTATTGACTCTTTACGCGCAACAAGAAGGTATAGATGCAGTAAAAGACAAACTTTTCTCTACAATTGCCGTAGACGGAGGATTGGGTATTGGGCTTGCCGTTTTCTTTTTACTTGGTTTAATTGCTGCTGCCTACTCTAGTGCAGATAGCGCTCTTACCTCATTAACAACATCGTTTAGTATTGACATTTTAGATATAGAGAAAAAACACTCTGAAGCTACACAAATCAAAATTCGAAAGAAGGTTCATATTGTGATGTCCTTTGTATTGCTTTTTGTGATTGTATTTTTCAACTATGTTATTGGTGATGCTTCAGTTATTACCAAACTCTTTACTTTTGCTGGTTATACGTATGGGCCACTACTTGGATTATATGCTTTTGGTTTGTTTTCTGAAACCAAAGTAAAAGATAAATTAGTTCCTTGGGTTGCCATTATTGCACCCGTTTTAGGATTTGCTATAAGCTATTTTAGTAAAGAATTATTTCAGTTTGAATTTGGATTTTTCATTCTAATTCTAAACGGATTCCTAACAACGCTTGGGCTAATATTGATTAGTACCAAGAAGCACTAACGTACAAGCAACTTCACTTTCAATGCTGTTCTCTTTTAGGATGGAATAAAATTCTGGGTTTTCTGTTCCTGGATTAAATATAACGCGCTTTGGTTTTAATGAAATTATATATTCGTAATATTCTCCCTGACGTTTTGGATTTAAATATAAAGTTACTGTGTCAATATCAGTAAAGAGTTCTTTTTCTTTAGTAATTGAAACGCCTGCAACTTCACCCTCTCTTAATCCTATTGCTACAACTTCGTGATTATAACTTTTCAGTCTGTTGATGGCAATATTAGAATATCTATCAGTTTTTAAACTCGCTCCAATAACTAGTGTTTTCTTTTTCATATGTAATATTTCAGAAGGGAAAATTACAGCAGATAATTAATTATTTATCTTAAATAATGTTAAATATAAAAACAAGTGTAACAGGATGGGTAATAAACCGTCTATTACATAGAAACGTTTCTACTTTATTGCAAGAAATTTTACGTTGATGGTTAGTGTTAATAATTGCAATGAAGTTACGCCTCCAAAATTCTAGATTTTGGAGGCGTTTTTTATTAGTGACATTGTACTAAACCTTTCTTTTATTAAAACTGAAATGTTATATAAAAGTTAAATATGATAATAAATGAAACGTTTACTTAAAGTGTGTCGTCTATATATAAAAATACCTTATTAAGAATTATAATTATTTGAATTAGCCCTCTACAATTTTAAGACTTTATATTTAGGTTTGTTTAAGTTAAGATGCCCTTCAATTTACTAGAAATTGAAGGGTATCTGTTTTTATATAAATACCCCATAAAGGGTATTTCAGAAATTAGCAGTTTCAGATAATTTTGAATTACGTTTATTAATTATCTATGAAAAGAAAAATAGCCACTGTGTGTAGTACCATTACAGTTTTTTTTTGAATATTTCAATAAAATTAAAACACATAGAAAATTATTTTTTTAGCAAAAAAGCTGCTTTCTTTTAAGAAAACAGCTTTTTATTATTTTGTATAATACAGTGAAAAATTACCACCGCATCACTACACTACCCCAAGTAAATCCACTACCAAAAGCAGCAAGTACCACAAGGTCATTATCTTTAATTTTTCCAGCTTCCCAAGCTTCAGATAAAGCTATTGGAATTGAAGCTGCAGTTGTATTACCATATTTTTGAATATTATTAAACACCTTTTCATCTGGCACTCCCATTTTCTTCTGTATATATTGAGAGATACGCAAATTAGCTTGATGTGGTATAAACATATCAATATCTGTAGTTGCTAGTCCATTCGCTTCAAGACCTTCCATTATAACTTGAGAGAAACGAACAACGGCGTGTTTAAAAACAAACTGTCCATTCATATGTGGATAGTACGGAATATTTTCTTGATCATTTTCTGCAATAATTTCTGGAACCCAATGGTCAGTCGCTGGTCCTTGAAGTGCTAACTCATCTTTATGTTTTCCTTCACTATGCAAGTGAGTAGATAAAATACCCGCAGAATTACTCTCGTTTCTTGAAATAACAACTGCTCCTGCACCGTCACCAAAAATTACAGAAACACCTCTACCTCTAGTTGTCATGTCTAATCCACCACTATGGTTTTCAGCACCAATAACTAAAACGTGTTTGTACATTCCTGTTTTAATAAATTGATCTGCAACTGAAACCGAATAAACAAACCCACTACATTGGTTACGAACATCTAATGCAGGAATTGTACGCATACCTAACATTTCTTGAACTTGAACACCACCTCCAGGAAAATACATATCTGGACTTAAAGTCGCAAATACAATCATATCAATATCATCAGGAGTCAATCCAGCACGTTCAATAGCTATTTTTGAAGCTTTTACTCCCATTACAGATGTAGAGTTTCCGTCACCTTTTTTTATATGACGACGTTCTTTGATACCAGTTCGTTCTTGAATCCAAGCGTCATTTGTGTCCATCAATTTTGAAAGATCGTCGTTTGTAACAATATTTTCTGGTACATAATGCCCAACACCAGTAATTTTAGAGGAATACATATTTAGAAATTTTAAGGCTCGAAAGATACGGATTTCGGAAAATGAATTCCTATTTATTGCTTTAATTTAATATGCATGCATAGCACTTTAAATAAGCTTCACTCTTTCGAAATGTGTTAGAATTGTTTTATATAAAAAACAAAAAAGGGAGCTTTGCTCCCTTTTTCTAAACAACCTAACCAATAAATAAAAGTCAACTTAAAAAGAACTTCTATTATAGTATAGACTTCAAATATATAATATTGTTTAATCTTTAAGTAAT
Source organism: Patiriisocius marinus (assembly GCF_008974325.1). Classification (GTDB taxonomy): domain Bacteria; phylum Bacteroidota; class Bacteroidia; order Flavobacteriales; family Flavobacteriaceae; genus Patiriisocius; species Patiriisocius marinus. The sequence continues at coordinate 154,003 of NZ_BKCG01000006.1, forward strand.
TTAGATAAACAATAATTTGTTAAAGTATTCTCAACCTTTTTGTTTACCAATTTTTGTCTTGTTAGCAGAAGTAAAAATGACATGTTGTCACAAAATTTATAATGGTACTTGTTTTGAATGTATAGATTGAAATGTTAATTCATTAATATTTTGGCGTAAGCTAAAATGTATCAAAATATAAGTTTAATTAAATCAACCCGAAATAAGGGAATATAATTATGAGTACAGGAACAATTAATGTAGCGGTAGAAAATATTTTTCCGCTAATCAAAAAGTTTTTATACAGTGATCACGAGATTTTTTTACGTGAGTTAGTTAGTAACGCGACTGATGCAACTTTAAAATTAAAACACCTTACTAATATAGGTGAAGCTAAAGTTGAATACGGAAATCCTAAAATTGAAATTAAGATTGATAAAGAAGCAAAAACACTTCATATTATTGATCAAGGTATTGGAATGACACTTGAAGAGGTTGATAAGTACATTAACCAAATTGCATTCTCTGGAGCTGAAGAGTTTATTGAAAAATACAAAGATACTAAAGGAGAAGACGCAGGAATTATTGGTCATTTTGGTCTTGGTTTCTATTCTGCTTTTATGGTTGCAGATAAAGTTGAAATCATAACAAAAAGTTTTAAAGATGAACCTGCTGCTCACTGGAGCTGTGATGGATCGCCAAATTACACTTTAGAAGAAGCTTCTAAAACAGAAAGAGGAACAGAAATCATTCTTCATATTTCGGAAGATGAAAAAGACTTTCTTGAAGACTCTAAAATCACAGAGCTTTTAGTAAAGTATAACAAGTTTATGCCTATTCCAATCAAATTTGGAACTAAAACTGAAACGCTTCCTAAGCCAGAAGATGCTAAAGAAGAAGACCCTGCACCTACGCAAGAGGTTGACAACATTATCAACAACCCTACACCAGCGTGGACAAAAGCACCTACGGAATTAAAGGATGAAGATTATTCTTCTTTCTATCGTGAGATGTATCCAATGCAATTTGAGGAACCGCTTTTCAATATTCATTTAAATGTAGATTATCCTTTCAACTTAACAGGTATTTTATACTTCCCTAAGATGAGTCAGGATATGCAGATTCAAAAAGACAAAATCCAACTATACCAAAACCAAGTTTTTGTAACAGATAATGTTGAAGGGATCGTTCCAGAATTTTTACAGATGCTTCGTGGGGTGATTGACTCACCAGATATTCCTTTAAATGTTTCTCGTAGTTATTTACAAGCTGATGGAGCTGTAAAGAAAATCTCTAGTTATATTACACGTAAAGTAGGAGATAAATTAAAGAGTCTTTTCAACGGAAATCGTGAAGACTTTGAAGCAAAGTGGAATGACATTAAAATAGTGATTGAATATGGTATGCTTACAGAAGAGAAATTCTTCGACAAAGCACAAGACTTTATGTTGTATCCTACTGTTGATGGTAAGTATTACACTTTTGCTGAATTAAAAGAAAAATTAGCTACAACTCAAACTGATAAGGATGGTAAGCTAGTTTTACTTTATGCAAGCAATACAGAAGATCAGCACAGTTATATTCAGTCAGCTAAAGACAAAGGGTACGAAGTACTCTTATTAGACTCTCCTATTATTGCTCATTTAATGCAAAAAATGGAATCTACTAATAACGATGTAAACTTTGCTAGAGTTGATGGAGATCATATTGATAATTTAATTAAAAAGGACGAAGAAGCAATTTCTAAACTTAACGATGAGGAAAAAGAAACGCTTAAAACTTTTTTAACTGAAACTATTCCTTCAGATAAATTTACAGTACAATTAGAAGCTATGGACAGTTCAGCAAATGCATTCACGATTACAGAGCCTGAATTTATGCGCCGTATGAAAGAAATGCAACAGTCTGGAGGTGGCGGAATGTTTGGTTTAGGTGGCATGCCTGATATGTACAATCTTATCGTTAACACTAATAATGAGTTAGTAGCTGAAATATTAAACACGAAGACAGCTAAGAAAAAAGAACGATTGGTAAGTCAAGCTTTAGATTTAGCTAAACTTAGCAAAGGACTTCTTAAAGGTGAAGAAATGACTGCCTTTATTAAACGCAGTTACGAGATGATTAAATAATATTTAATCTATATCAATTAAGTTTAAAAATCCGTTCAGAAATGAGCGGATTTTTTTATCCAAATTTTTAAAGCTCCAAATACAATCAATGAAAACAGAAAATATATAATTTATAATTAGCCTATTAAATTATCGATTTCACATTTACACTATTCATTTTCAGGGAATTTGAAATAAATTACACTTTTGTGATATAAAATGTATTATTCATAATTAATTGAGAATGTGATATTAATTAGGTTTTTATTACCTTGACACCCTATTAATTATTGAATATAATCCTACATTTTATCTGATGAAATTACTTTTAAAATTAAAAAAACAAGTGGCATTTATTGCAGTTGCGCTTTTTGCTTCAACAATTGTTGCGCAAAATAGTGATGAAACTACTACTAGTTCAGACTATACTCCTAGTGACAATCCTACTTTAGTATTAACTCCTACTAACTTTTTTGTTTCAGCAGCGGTCAGAGACCTACCTGTTTGTGATGACTTATCCACTTTTGATGGTTTTATAGTACCTAAAGACGGTGCCAATACAAGTCACGATATGAGTGAGAAAAGAAAAAGAAAATTAGCTCATTTAAATGCTGCAGGTAGAAGTAGCACGACTATTGACCCAAAAATGCAAATGGATATTGCTCCAGATGAATCTGGTTTAAACAGAGCGCCAATTGTAAATTTTGATGATGTAGGTAATACTTCTGCTCCACCAGATCCTTCAATGGCTGTTGGTCCTAATCATATTGTAACAATGCAAAATGGTGTATGGGCAGTTTATGATAAAACTGGTACAATGGCTGCTGGTTTCCCAAAAACGTTAAATGATCCTCTTTCAGGACCTAATCACGCAGACAACGCTGGTGATCCAGTTGTAATGTATGATAGAGAAGCAGACAGATGGTTTATATCACAATTCCAATTATCTGGAAATGCAAATTTATCTGACAATGTATTTTTAATAGGAATTTCAACTACACCAGATCCTACAGGTGCTTTCAATATTTACGAATATGAACTTCCAGCAGGTAATGATTATCCGCACTATGGTGTTTGGGGTGATAGTTATGTAACAGCTGGTAACTTTACAGGTGCTCAAAAAGTTTACACTTTCAATAGAAATAAAATGTTAGCCGGTGACCCTACCGCTGAGATTGTAGGGTTCTCTCCAACTAACCTAGGTGTTGGTGGTTTTGCTGCTCCTATTCCAGTTCACTCTGAAGCCGCTGGTGCTGCAACAGGGGATATTAAGATTGTCTATTATCAAGATGATGCTTTTGGCGGTGTTAATTCAGATCATATCGGTATGTGGAATATTGACATGGATTGGACAAACGCCACTACTATTAACAACTCTACCATTTCTGATAAAGTTGAAATACCTACAGCACCATTTGATGCAGCAATAGCTGGTGGCTTTGCTAACATTGCACAACCTGGAACTACACAACGAATCGATGCTATTGTTGGGGCGGTTATGAATATGTCGCACTGGTATAAATTTCCAACACACGAATCTATATTATTGAACTGGGTTGTCGAAATCCAAGATGGAACGCAGAAATCTGGAATTCGTTGGGTTGAACTTAGAAGTACAAATGCAGGAAACACCTGGAGTGTCTACCAAGAAGGTACATTTACTGATCCAGCTGCTACAACTGTTGCAGAAAAAGAATCTGTTTTTATGGGTTGTATCTCAATGGATAGTCAGGGAAATATAGGATTAGGATACACTAAAGCCGGAACAAACACCTTTCCTTCTCTTTATTATACAGGTAGAATGGATGGCGATCCTTTAGGAACTATGACAGTTCCTGAAGAGTTAGCAATTGCAGGTACAACTTCAGTTACATTCAATGATCGTTATGGTGACTACGGACAAGGAGTAACTGACCCTGTAGATGACTTAACTTTTTGGGTTACATCAGAATACTCAGGAGACCCTGGGTTCAATAGAAAATCGAGAGTTTACTCCTATAAACTAGCTTCAGATATTCCATTAGAAATTACTTGTCCAAATGATATAACTGTTAACTGTGGGGATGATACATCACCTGCAAATACAGGAATGGCTACAGCAGTATCTGACTGTGACCCTAACCCGTCTGTTTCATTTGAGGACGTTATAGAATCAACTTGTGGAAACACTCAAATAATTACCCGTACTTGGACTGCTGAAGATTCTTGTGGAAACGATTCAGTAACTTGTATTCAAACCATTACCACACAAGATATTACTGGCCCTACAGTAGTTTGTCCAGATAATATAATTATAGACAATGATACAGATCAATGTACTGCTGTAGTAACTTTTGATGTTACAGGAAGTGACACTTGTGGAGATGTGACTATCACTCAAGTAAACGGATTACCTTCAGGAAGTGAATTCCCAATTGGTGATACTACCAATGAATTTGAAGTTACTGATGACTGCGGAAATGTTACAATATGTTCTTTTGTCGTTACTGTCGAAAATTCAGTAATACCAGAAGCAATTTGCCAAGATATTACTGTAGAACTCGATATAAATGGAATAGCTACAATTACATCTGCAGATGTTAATGGTGGAACTGGAACAGTTTGCGTTAGTGACAATGCAAGTATTGATATAGATACTTTCGATTGCTCAAATATTGGAGAAAATGATGTTGTTCTAACGGTAATTGACAATGAAGGAGATTCAGCAAGCTGTATCGCAGTTGTGACAATTGAAGATAATCTAGCTCCTGAGGTGGTTTGCGAACCTATTACGGTTGAATTAGATGAAAATGGAATGGCTGTAATAACTGGTGAAATGGTAGCTGGTGCAAGTACTGACAACTGTGCTATTGATTCTATTGTAATTACGACACCTACTACAACATTTGACTGTACAATGGTTGGTGAACACGCAGTTTCAGTTATAGTTACTGATGTTAACGGAAATTCAAGTACTTGTGACACAACAGTTACTATTGTTGATGCTACTTTACCTACTGCTATTTGCCAGGACTTAACACTTGAACTGGATACAGACGGTCTTGCTGTAATTGATGTGACAGATATTAATAATGGAAGTTTTGACAACTGTGGAGATGTTACCGTCGAAATAGATGTAACATCTTTCAACTGTGACAACGTAGGAGAAAACGATATTACACTTACCGTAACTGATATCAACGGAAACGTATCACAATGTATTGCTACTGTTACTATTGAAGACAACACAGCACCTTTAATAGTTTGTCAAGATATTACAGTAGAACTTGGTGACACTAATTTTGTTGCGATCCAACCTTCAGATATAGATGGTGGAAGTTCTGATAACTGTGAAATTGTATCAATGACTATCGATGTTGAATCTTTTGACTGTACTAACATTGGTGATAACGATGTTCTTTTAACGATTACAGATTCAAGTGGTAACATTTCAGAATGTACTGCTGTAGTTACTGTTATCGAAAGTGTTTTTGCTCCTAATGCAGTTTGCCAAAACCTTACAGTGACGCTAATGGAAGATGGAACTGCTACGGTAATTCCTTCAGATTTTGATAACGGATCAACTGGTATTCGCTGTTTCGATGGTTTATCAATAAGCCAAGATACTTTTGACTGTGATGACATAGGTGAGACTATCCAAGTATTATTTACCGTTACTAATTCAGCTGGAGACACTGATAGTTGTGTTGCATTAGTAAATGTAGTCGATGGGTTGGCTCCAGAAGTTGTTTGTCCAGAAGATCAAACAGTAACCTCTATAAATGGACCATTTGAGTTACCAGATTACTTTGCTATAGGTGATGCCATCGCGACAGATAATTGTACAGATCCTATTACAACATACGAGCAAGATCCACTACCTGGCACTTTATTAGATACTGGTGTACATACCGTAACAATTACTGTTCAGGATGCAAATGGTTTCGAAGCAGCATGTTCATTCGAGATTACAGTAGAAATTGTACTAGGTGCTGATACAAATGAAATAGCACTTAACACATTAACGCTTTTCCCTAATCCAGCTAGTCAACAAATTACAATTAGCAATCCACAAGGAGCTCTAATTAAAAATGTAACTATTTACGACATAACTGGAAGATTAGTAATTTCTAAAAAAGGACGTATTGAAGCAAATAAAACTATTAATATAGAATCATTATTATCAGGAAATTATTTAGTTATTATTGAAGGTAAGTTTGGACAGGTTACTAAACAATTTATTAAAAAATAATAACCTTAACATAAAGTATTTATAAGCAATCACTCATATTCGTGGGTGATTGCTTTTTTTTTAATGACTTATATTTTTCTATTCTGAAATAGTAATGCACATGAAATTTCGGCATCTACATATTACACTAAATGCTATTAAAATCAGCAAAATTTTCTCATAAAAATATCCCTTTCATGCATTTAAAGCTATTAGTTAATTAACTTTATCTAGAAGTAAAATACATTGTAATTAATTGAATATTAATTATTAATCTAAACCACAATTTTTTATACACGACAATAATCTCTATTTTCGTGAGATAGCAATTTTAGGAAATGCTATATTAGATCATTATAAATTCCATATATGAAATTAAGAAAACTACTCTCACTATTATTAATCCTAGTTTGTTTCAGTGCTTTTTCACAAAAACATAGCAAAGCCGAACAAGGAATTTCTAATATCTCGCTCAAACAATTAATTGAAAAAAAAGATAATTCGTTTGTTATCACTAAAGAAAATACAAGCTCTACAAGTGGTATTAGACATGTTTACCTTAGACAAGCTATCAATGGTATCGAAGTTTTAGGCACAGAATCTAGTATTCACCTTAGAGCAGATGGTTCAGCATTAAAAACTTATAATAGTTTTGTAGATAATATTACAGCAACAGTAAAATCATCCTCAGCATCATTAACTGCTTCACAAGCAATTGCTGCTGTAGCACAGAATAAAGGATATAATTTAAATTCTTTAAGTGTAATTGAAACTCCAACAGGAACAAATAGAAAATCCCTTTATTCTAAAGCTGGAATTTCAAAACTTGACATTCCTGCTAAACTAGTATATTTTAAAGATGAAAATAATAATACCAACTTAGCTTGGGATCTATCAATCTACGAAACATCAAGTACTAATTGGTTCAACTATATAGTTGATGCCTCTAATGGAACTATTTTAGCAAGCTACAACTGGACACTCTCGTGTAATATATTAGGTAATCATGAGGACCACGCACACAATAACAATGAAACAGCTTTTGTTGGACCTTTAAACAATACCGCAATTACAATAGAAGATGAAACTGCTTTAGTTGGTAGCTACTTCGTTTACCCAATGCCTATAGAGTCTCCTAACTTTGGAGCCGCAAGTGTGGTAGTAGATCCTGATAATGCCATTGCTTCTCCTTTTGGCTGGCACGATACAGATGGAACTGCAGGAGCAGAATTTACAATCACAAGAGGAAATAATGTATTTGCTTACGAAGATGGCGACAATGCAGGATTTAGTCCTGACGGTGGAGCAGCACTTAGTTTCAACTTTCCAATAAATCCTACATATACCGTTGGTGACCAATCTGAATCTGGAATTATTACAAACTTATTTTACTGGAATAACATTATTCACGATGTAACTTATCAATATGGTTTTGATTCAGCATCTGGAAATTTTCAAGAAAACACATATGGCAACGGAGGATTAGGAAATGACTCTGTAAATGCTGAAGCACAGGATGGATCAGGAACTTGTAACGCAAATATGGGAACTGGGCCTGATGGTGCATCGCCTACTATGCAAATGTATGTTTGTGGAGACAGAGATGGAGATGTAGATAACGGTGTAATTGTCCACGAATATGTTCACGGTGTAACAACAAGATTAACAGGTGGAGCAAATAATGCCAATTGTTTATTTAATGATGAACAAATGGGTGAAGGTTGGAGTGACTATTATGCTTTAATGTTAACTATTGACGCTGCTGATGTAGCAACTGATGCAAGACCAATGGGTACTTGGCTAATAGGAGAAGGACCTAATGGAAACGGAATTAGAACGTTCCCTTACAGTACTGACTTTGCTATCAACTCACATACATACGATGATATTAACACAGAGTCTATTCCTCACGGAGTTGGATCTGTTTGGGCTGAAATGCTATGGGAAATGACTTGGGAAATTATCGCCGTTGAAGGTTTTGACCCAGATATTTATAATGGTACTGGCGGAAACAATACAGCATTAGCACTCGTTACTGAAGGATTAAAGCTACAACCTTGTTCTCCTGGTTTTGTTGATGGTCGTGATGCAATATTAGCTGCGGACGAAGCACTATACGGAGGAAGTCACGCTTGTGAAATATGGGCTGCATTCGCTCGTAGAGGGTTAGGTTTTAGCGCCTCGCAAGGAAGTAGTAATAGTAGAAGTGATGGTACAGAAGCATTTGACCTCCCTCCTTCTTTTTCCTCATTAGAGGTTATCGATGAAATTTGCCTTGCTGGTGGTATAGTAACCGGATTAGGTGGTGGTTCACCTACAGGTGGAGTTTATAGTGGTGCTGGTATCACAGATGATGGAAACGGAACTACTTATACATTTGACCCTAGTGTCGCTGGAGCAGGAAATGTTACTGTAAGTTATAGCACAATCGACTTTTGTACAGGTGCTCCTGGAATATTAATGGATGACATTTTAGTAACTGATGAACCGCCAGTTCTTATTTGTATAGGATCTGGAATTACAGTACTTGATGGTTCTGCAGAAAATAGTCCAGCATTAAATATTGAAGATTTGACAACAGTTTCAACTACAATCGAAATTACTGAAGATTTTAATATTACTGACCTCAACGTTGCTTTAGATATAGAGCACACTTATGTTGAAGATATGATTATAACACTAATTTCTCCAGCATTAACTCCAGTGGTTATTTTTGATGGAAATGCTGATGGATGTAGTGGTAATGATTTAATTACATTATTAGACGATGAATCAACAAACCCATTAATATGTGGCAACCCAATAGCTTACAACCAACTTGATTACATACCTAGCAATGCTTTAGCTGGTTTTAATGGCGAAAGTACACTCGGTACTTGGACTTTGACTATTCAAGATACATTTAATGGAGACCCCGGAATTTTAAACAATTGGAGAATAGATTATTTTTCTGAAATTAATTCAGTACCACTGGATGTTACCTTAGACGTTAATGGAACTGCTACAATAAATGCAGATCAATTATTAGAAAGTGTTTTACTTGAGTGCGGTGGTTATACAGTTACAGCAGGAACACCATTAGCAACAACTGTTACATTTACAATACCAGATATTGGATTAAACAACGTAGATGTACTTGTAACTAGTGATACTGGTCAAACTGCAACGTGTGTTGCAGTAGTTAACGTAATTGAAAATATGGATGGTGGTCAAGCTATAACTTGCCCAGAAGATGTTACTATTGAATGTGGAGAAGATACGTCGCCTGCAAACACTGGTACCGCAACAGCAGTTTCAAATTGTGACCCTAATCCAATGATTACTTTTTCAGATTCTGTAGAGGATACTTGCGGTAACACTCAAATAATTACTCGTACTTGGTTTGCTGAAGATAGCTGTGGAAATGATATTGACTCTTGTGTTCAAATCATTACTACTGTAGATACTATAGCTCCAACAGTAGTTTGTCCTGAAAACATAGTGGTAGATACTGATGCTGGTCAATGTACAGCACTAGTTAATTTCGATCTTATGGAGGCTGATGATTGCGGAGATATTACTATTAATGTAATTAGTGGTCTGCCATCAGGTAGCGATTTCCCTGTGGGAACAACAACTAACGTATTAGAAATAGTTGATGGCTGCGGAAATATAACTGAATGTTCATTTACTGTTACTGTTGAAAACACCACTATCCCTGAAGCTATTTGCCAAAATATAACAGTGCAATTAGATGCATCAGGTATGGTAACAATTACAGCAGTTGATGTTACAGGCGGCGCAGGTACTGTATGCTCAAGCACAAACGCAACTATTGATATTGATACTTTCGATTGTTCTAATATAGGAGATAACAATGTTGTACTTACAGTAGTAGATAGTGATGGAAACGAAGATAGCTGTACGGCAGTTGTTACTGTTGAAGATGTTATAGCTCCAGAAGCTATTTGTGCTCCTATCACAATAGAATTAGATGAAATGGGAATGGCTACTATCACTGGTGATATGATTGATGGCGGAAGTACAGATAATTGTGATACTGTTTCATTTGACGCAAGTGTAACTTCATTCGATTGCACTATGGTTGGTGACAATACAGTAACACTAACAGTTACTGATGCAAATGGAAACAGTACGAGTTGTGATACTACTGTAACTGTAGTAGACAATATTATTCCTACAGCAATTTGCCAAAACATAACAGTAGAATTAGATGCTGATGGAATTGCAACTATCGAAGCAAGTGAGATTGACAATGGTAGTTTTGATAACTGCGGAAATGTAACAGTTGAAATAGATGTTACTACATTTAATTGCGATAACATTGGTACTAATGATGTTGTTTTATTAGTTACAGATGACAATGGAAATACATCAGAATGTGATGCTGTGGTTACCATTATAGATAATGTAGCTCCAGTTGCTATTTGTGCAAATATTACGATTGCACTCGATGAAGATTATATGGCGGAAATCGAAGCATTTGAAGTTGATGGAGGTAGCACAGACAATTGTGAAATAGTTTCGATGGAAATTGATGTATCTACATTCGATTGCTCTAATGTAGGTGATAACAATGTTGTTTTAACCTTAATAGATGGAAGTGGTAACATTTCAGAATGTACAGCAATAGTTACTGTTACCGAAGGTATTTTTGCTCCTAATGCAGTTTGTCAAAACGTAACTGTTACATTAGGTGAAGATGGAACAGGTATTGTAACACCTTCAGATTTTGATAATGGATCTACCGGAATACGTTGTTTCGACGGATTATCGATATCGCAGGATATATTTGATTGTGATGATATAGGCGAAACAAACCAAGTATTATTTACAGTTACAAATGCTGCTGGAGATACTGATAGTTGTGTTGCATTTGTAAATGTAGTTGACGGTTTAGCTCCAGAGGTTGTTTGCCCAGAAGATCAAACAGTCACTTCTATAAATGGTCCTTACCAACTTCCTGATTATTTTGCTTTAGGCGAAGCTATCGCTACTGACAACTGTACCAATCCAATAACAATTTATGAGCAAGACCCTATTCCAGGAACATTACTTGATGCAGGAACTCATATAATCACAATCACGGTTCAAGATGATAACGGTTTTGAAGCAGAATGTTCATTTGAGTTAACAGTTGAAATTGTTTTAGGAACTGATACAAATACCGTTGCATTAAATACAATAACTCTCTACCCTAACCCAGCAAATCAAAAAGTTACAATTGATAACCCACAAAATGCTCTAGTGGAAAAAGTTGCGATTTACGATATTACTGGAAGATTAGTAATTTCAGAAAATGGGTTAATTAGTCAATCTAAAACAATTGATATCGCTTCATTACAATCAGGAACATATCTTGTTCTAATTGAAGGTGAAATAGGACAGATTACTAAACAATTGATTAAAGAATAAAATCTATTATTAAGTATTTAAAATCCACCTTGAAAGAGGTGGATTTTTTTTTTATTATTTTCTTTTTTAATAGAAACATTCTGTTTGAAAAGTCTGTCGCTTAGAATTTTAATAACTTTGAAAACGAACCTTTACAATCCCCCCCCTATGAAAGTTTTTTACTTTAGAACTTCCCTTCAATTTTTATTTCTATTTATTACAAGTAGTATTTCAGCAACAACACTTAATTTCAGTTTAGCCGAAATATTAAATGAAACTAAAATTTCAGCTAAAAACGTACACATTTCACTTGATGAGGTTCTTGTAACTCAAACAATACCATTTGTTAGTGTTTGGGACACGGAACAAATAGGAACCTCAGCAGATAATCAAATAACAATACCAATAAATCCTGCATTTACAAACTACAACTATACCATAGATTGGGGTGATGGAATGATGGATACAGGTGTAACTGGAGCAATTACTCACACATATGCAACACCAGATACTTACACGGTAAGCATTACGGGTACATTCCCTGCTATCTATTTTAATGGAACTGGAGATAGAAGAAAAATTATAGAAATTATTTCTTGGGGAAACATACAATGGCAGAGTATGGAGAATGCATTTTATGGTTGTCAAAATCTTAATTTTGATGCTATTGCAGCACCAGATTTATCTCAAGTAACAAGTTTAAAAAATATGTTTAGAAATGCCACTTTATTTAATGGTATTCTAAATGGATGGGATGTTAGTACTATTACAAACATTTCTGGTATGTTTCAAGACTGTGATACGTTTAATAGACCTTTAGATGCTTGGACTACAAATAGCATCACTGATATGTCATATACATTTGACGATGCGAATAATTTTAATGAACCTTTAGATAACTGGAATACAGGATCTGTTACTACAATGGCTTCTATGTTTAGGTCTGCTAACGATTTTAATCAAAATATAAACAACTGGAATGTATCGCAAGTAACTAATATGAGTTCTATGTTTTATGCTTCTGACATGGCTTTCCCTCTAAACAGTTGGGATGTTTCGCAAGTAACATTAATGAACGAAATGTTTGGCAGTACTCCTTTCAACCAACCTTTAGACTTGTGGCAGGTAGGAAATGTCACTGATATGAGTGGGATGTTTAGAAGTACCCCTTTTAATCAAAATATTGAGATATGGATTGTAAGTAGTGTTACCAATATGGCCAGTATGTTCGAACGAAATTACAGTTTTAACCAGCCTCTTAATGGTTGGGATGTATCGAGCGTAACTAATATGTCTAATATGTTTGCTGGTATATTTTCTAGTATAACAGCATTTGATCAACCATTAGACATTTGGGACGTAAGTAGTGTAACAGATATGAGTGATATGTTTGAATCATCATCATTTAATCAACCAATTGGTGATTGGGATGTATCAAGCGTTACAATTATGGCTGGTATGTTTGATACATCAAGTGCATTTAACCAACCTATTGAAGGATGGGATGTATCAAGCGTTACAAATATGGCAGAGATGTTTGACTCAGCTGTAAGTTTTAACCAACCACTTAATGCGTGGAATGTAGCTAATGTAAGTTCTATGAACTCTATGTTTCAAAATGCAAACTCATTTAATCAATTATTAGATTCTTGGGTTTTCAACACCAATATTAACTTGACTAGAATGTTTAGAAATGCTTCTGCATTTGATCAAAATCTAGGTTCTTGGAATATGACTATTGTTTCTAACGTATCGCAGATGCTAAATAACAGTGGCCTTTCAGAAACTAATTATAATAATACCTTAATTGCTTGGGCTGCACAGGATGTTGTTGATGGATTAACACTTGGAGCGAACACTTTACTTTATTGTGATGGTAGATTTGCTAGACAAGATTTAATCGACAATCAAGGTTGGACAATATTAGATGACGTATTTAACTGTAGCTTTGTTTTGTGTACAGACATTATATCACCAGAAGACGGTGACATTAATGTTCCAGAGAATTTTAATCTTGTATGGGAGGAAGTAACTGCTGCAACAGGATATTACCTAACTGTAACAAAAGATACCGGCGGTACTGTTACAACACTATTAGACAATGTAAATGTTGGTTTAATTACAACATACGATTTTCCTGTAGATTTTACTCCTGGAGATATTGTTACTGCAAAAGTAGTTCCTTTTAATGGTGAAGGAGCGGCAGAGGATTGTATTACTGAAACTTATACTATTATTGAATCTTGGATCAATAGTCCGGAAGCTTTTAAATTAACTTATAATACAAGTACAACAGATAGTAATACTACTCCTGTAAATCAACTTAAAATATCAAAAAACAGTAGTTACACCTATAATTATTCTATTGACTGGGGTGATGATCAATTTAATAATAATGTAACACAAACTATTACACACACTTACGATACACCTGGAACATATACTGTATCGATTATAGGAGATTACCCTGCACATTATTTTAATTATTCAAATACAGATAATATAAAATTAATAACTATTGATCAATGGGGTTCTCAACAATGGCAAAGTATGGATCAATCATTTCTCAATTGTCAAAATATGACATATAACGCAAGTGATGTTCCCGATTTATCACAGGTTGAAAGTATGAGATCTACATTTTATCAATGTTTTCTCTTTGATGCAGATATTAATAATTGGAATGTTTCAAACGTGACTAACATGTCTAATTTATTTGCGGCTGCATTTGTTTTTAATAGCCCATTAAATAGTTGGGATGTGTCAAACGTAACTAATATGAGTGGATTATTTTTAGTTGCTCGAGACTTTAATCAGCCTATTAATTCTTGGGATGTTAGTAGTGTTACTAATATGTACAGAATGTTTGATGGAAACGGTCAACCTCAAGCTTTTAACCAACCACTTAATGATTGGAATGTTGAAAATGTAATTGATATGGGATATATGTTTAGATATACCCCAAATTTCAATCAACCCCTAGATTTATGGGATGTTTCTAGTGTTACAACCATGAACCGTATGTTTGAAAACGCTACTGCTTTTAATCAAAATATTGATTTTTGGAATGTTGAAAATGTAACAAACATGGATGCCATGTTTTCAAATGCCGATGCATTTAACGAACCATTAAATTCTTGGAATGTTGAAAATGTTCTCACAATGAGATCAATGTTTCAAAGTACTAATGTTTTTAACCAACCACTTAACGACTGGAACACATTTTCTTGTGTTAATATGAGTTCGATGTTTCAAAATGCTGTAGCTTTTGATCAACCTTTAAACAATTGGGAAGTAGCTACTGTAACAAATATGTCCTATATGTTTGATTCAAGTTTGGTTTTCAATCAAGATATAAGTGCTTGGAATGTTTCTCAAGTTACTAATATGACCTCCATGTTTGAGGATGCATTTTTATTTGACCAACCTTTAGCTCCTTGGAATGTTAATTCTGTAGTGAATATGACTTCGATGTTTGAAGACGCTCAAGCATTTAATCAGCCTATTGGTGGCTGGGATGTAAGCGCAGTTGCTAATACAACTTCCATGTTTGAACGTGCGCAATTATTTGATCAACCATTAGAGAACTGGAATGTAAGTTCTGTTACTATTATGGAATCTATGTTTGAAAGCGCTCAAGTTTTCAATCAAAATATTAATGATTGGGACGTTTCCTCCGTAACTAATACTAGATCAATGTTTGAAAACTCCACTGTTTTCAACCAACCTCTTGGAGATTGGGATACAGGCGAAATATTAACAACTGAAAAAATGTTCAATGGTGCAAGTGCTTTTAATCAACCTATAAATACTTGGGACACATCTTTTGTAACTAACATGGAATCGATGTTTGAAGATGCTATTGCATATAATCAGGAATTGAACGATTGGAATGTAGCTTCTGTTCAAACTATGGAACGAATGTTTAAAGGTGCTTCTTTATTTAACCAAAACATTAACTCTTGGAATACTAGAGAGGTAACAACTATGGAGGAAATGTTTGAAGACGCAATTGCTTTTAATGAACCATTAAACAATTGGCGTGTTAGAAACGTGACTAATATGTCTAGAATGTTTCAAAATGCAACCATGTTTAATCAAGAATTAAGTGAATGGGATTTAGAAGAAGTTGAAATGAGAGCTATGTTTAGATTAGCTTCAGCTTTTGATCAATATTTGGGTGACTGGAACTTGTCACAAACTACAAACCTCAGCCAGATGCTTGATAATTCTGGGATGTCTAGAATGAATTATGATAATACAGTTATTGCTTGGGCAGAACAAGATGTACCTCTAGGACTTACATTAGGAGCTTTAAATGTTCCTTATTGTGATGCTTTTGAAGAACGTGAATCAATTATTGCAAACTATGGATGGACATTTTCTGGAGATGTTTTAGATTGTCCAATCCCAGAATGCACACAATTAATATCTCCGTTTAACACAGAAATTGATGTTCCTGTAAATACAAACTTATCTTGGGAACCAGCGGTATTTGCAAGAGGCTATAGACTTACTGCTACTTCAGTACCGACAAACACTAACAATGTTGTTGATATTGTATTAGTTGACCAAACATCTTATAATTTTATTAATGACTTTAGTGGTGGTGAAGTAGTTACCGTAACTATTGTTCCTTATAACGATACTGGTGAAGCAATGGGTTGTACTTCAGAAATATTCACAATAATAAATAGTCCTACTCCCACTATTCCAGCATGTACTTCACTAACAAGTCCTTTGGATGGAGCTGTAGATGTTGCTGTCGACACAGACCTAAGTTGGAATCCTATTAGCAATGCTGACGGTTATAAAATTTCAGTAGGTACTACAACAGGAGGTATTGATATTCTTGATAATTTTAATGTTGGAAATGTTACAACTTATGATTTATTAAACGATCTCCCAGAAAACTCCATTATTTATATTACAATAACTCCTTTTAATGAAGTAGATGATGCAGCAAGTTGTACAGAAGAAAGTTTCACAACCGAAATAATACCAGTCCCTCCTATTTGTACAACTTTAACAAGCCCGCTTGATGGGACTATGGATGTTCCTTTAGATACAAACTTAACGTGGATGGCAGTACCTAATACCACTGGTTATTTACTATCTGTAGGTACTACTCCTGGAGGTATTGAAGTCTTGAATTCAATAGACGTAGAGAACATTACTACGTATGATTTTATCACAGATCTTGATGAGGACCGCACTTATTATGTGAGAATAACTCCTTATAATAATGTAGGCGATGCTGCTAGTTGTACCGAAGAATCTTTCACTACTGAAACACCTTCAAATGTTATTGCAATGTGCATGGATATCACAGTTCAGTTAGATGCAAGTGGTTCTGTAACGATTACACCTGCTAATATTGATGGCGGAAGTTCAGACCCAGATGGACCAGTTATATTAACTATTGATACAACTAGTTTTGACTGTTCGAATATTGGATCTAATACTGTAACGCTTACTGTAACGGACAATGAAGGAAATATTGCTTCTTGTCAAGCTACCGTAACTGTTGAAGATAACGTAGCGCCAATTATAGATTGCTTAGATAATCAAACCGAAGAAATACAAGCAGATTGTATGTTTACAATACCAGATTATACTGCTTTAGCAAACATTTCAGATAATTGCTCAAGCCCAAGTATTACTCAATCTCCAGCCGCTGGAACTTTGGTTGGAATTGGAATTACTGAAGTCACTATTGATGTAACCGATGGTACAAACCCAGTTTCATGCACATTTGAAATTGAAGTTTTAGATACTGTTGCGCCAGTAGTAAACTGCGCAGATAATTTTACAGTTGAATTAGACGCTTCGGGAATGGCAAGTATTATAATTGCTGATATTGACTTAGGCGCTACTGATAATTGTGGCGTTAGTGTTATGATTGACATTACAGAATTTACCTGTGATAACCTAGGAGACAATACTGTTACGTTAACTGCTACAGATGGAAACGGACTTACAACAATGTGTACAACAATAGTTACTGTTACAGATCCATTGTTCGCCTGTAATGCACCTCCAGTTGCAGTATGCCAAGAGGTTATTGTTTCTGCAAATTCAGACTGTATGGGCGAAGCAGTATCATTAGATTTTGATGGTGGCTCTACCGACCCTGAAGGAGAAGCATTAACTTTTACAATACTACCTGAAGGTCCTTATCCATTAGGAATAACTGATGTTACTTTGACGGTAAGTGACGGCGTACTAAACAGTAGTTGTACCACTACAATCACAGTTATTGATAACACTCCGCCTACCCTAACTTGTATTGATGAGCAAATAGTAGATGCAGATTCTTTCTGTTCATTTACTATTCCTGATTATACTACAATGGTAACTGCTAGTGATAATTGCAGCACACTTACTGTTACACAATTTCCTGTAGCAGGAGCAATTGTTTCTAGCGGAACTACAGTTATTACTGTAATCGCTAATGATGGCACAAACCAAGTAAGTTGCTCATTTAATTTAGTAGTTAACGATGTTACTACTCCAACTGCTAATTGCCAAGATATCACTGTTCAACTAGATGCTTCAGGAATAGCAACTATTGAAGCTGCTGATATTGATGGAGGAAGTATCGATTCCTGCGGAAATATTACAACAACAATAGATATCTCAACATTTGATTGTTCAAATATTGGTGATAATATAGTCACTCTTACAGTTACTGATGATTCAGGATTAGAAAGTATTTGTACCGCAATAGTTACGGTGGAGGATATATTTATTCCAGAAGCAGTATGCCAAAACATAACAGTTCAATTAGATGCTACAGGAGTTGCTTCTATTACTCCAGCTGACATTGACAACGGAAGCACAGATAATTGTGGTGTTCCTACACTTGAAATTGACGTTGCAACTTTTGATTGTTCTAATGTAGGTGATAATCTAGTTACACTTACAGTTACAGATAATTTCGGAAATACAAATACGTGTATTGCTACAGTTACAGTTATTGACGATATAGCACCAGTTGCTAATTGCCAAAATATAACTGTTCAATTGGATGCTACTGGAGTTATTTCAATAACTCCTGCTGACATTGACAACGGTAGCACAGATAACTGCGGAAATGTCACAACAACAATAAACATCAATACATTTGACTGCAGTAATGTAGGGGAAAATGAAGTAATTCTAACAGTAACTGATGCTAGTGGATTGTCTTCAACTTGCACTGCCATAGTTACTGTAGAAGATAATGAAGCACCTATCGTTAACTGTCAAGATATTACTATTGAATTAGATGAAAACGGTATGGCTGCAATAACAGCCTTAGATATTGATGGCGGAAGCACAGATCCTTGCGGTATCGCTACCACAGAAATTGATATCGACACTTTTGATTGTTCAAATTTAGGAGATAACAACGTAACACTTACTGTTACTGATATCAATGGAAACCAATCAAATTGTATTGCAATTGTCACAGTTATTGGGACTAGTGCTACACCAATTGCAGTTTGTCAAAACCTTACAGTTCCACTTGGTGCTGATGGTACAGCAACAATTGAAGCTTCTGCATTAAACGGAGGTTCTTCTGGAACCAGCTGCCCTGATAGTTATACCATAAGTGTTGATACTTTTACTTGTGAAGATATCGGGACTCCTGTTCAAGTAGTATTTACAGTTACAAACGCACTTGGAGAAAGTGATAGTTGTGTTGCACTTGTAAATGTAGTTGACACCTTAGCTCCTGAAGTATTCTGCCCAGATGACCAAACAGTTATTTCTACAGGACCATATATGTTGCCAGATTATTTCGCAACTGGCGAAGCAATGGCTATTGATAACTGTACAGATCCTGTTACTGTCTTTGATCAAGAACCAAGTCCGGGAACTCCGCTTGAACAAGGGACCTACACAATTACACTTTCAGCGCAAGATTCGAATGGCTTTGAAAATGAATGTACTTTTGAGTTAACAGTAAATGATACGTTAGGAACAATTGACCTTGAACCAACTATCGCAACCGTACTACTCTACCCTAACCCTGCAAACAATGTTATTCGAATTAGTAACCCACAATTAATCCAATTAGAGAAAATAACTATTTACGATTTAAATGGAAGAGTTGTGTTAACCGAAATTTTAAGTAATATTGAATCAAGTGCTATTGATGTTTCATTACTACAAAGTGCAACGTATCTAGTTACAATAGAAAGCGATGCAAGAACAATCACTAAGCGAATGGTAAAAGAGTAATTTTATAACAATAACTTTATATAAGCAATCACTCACTTTTGTGGGTGGTTGCTCTTTTTATATAATAAGTTCAAATTTATATTCTGAAGTAATACTTTTTATAAAACTTGGGTTAAGTCAATTATTAAAACAATTAAAAACAACAAAATTTTCTCATCAAAATATCCCTAAAGTATATTTAATAATACTTGTTACTTGACTTTATCTAAATGCTTAATACATTATAATTAATTGAATATTAACATAAAACACAATTTTTCACACACAACAATAATCTCTATTTTGTCAGATAGCATTTTTATAAAATGGTATTTCAGATCATTTTAAATTCCATTTATGAAATTAAGAAAACTACTCTCACTATTATTAATCCTAGTTTGTTTCAGTGCTTTTTCACAAAAACATAGCAAAGCCAAACAAGGAATTTCTAATATCTCTCTCAAACAATAAATTAAAAAACAAAATAATTCGTTTGTTCTTACTAAAGAAAATACAAGCTCTACAAGCGGTATTAGACACGTTTATCTTAGGCAAGCTATTAACGGCATCGAAGTAGTAAATCCAGATAATGCAATTGTATCTCCTTTTGGGTGGCACGACACAGATGGAACTACGGGAGCAGAATTTACAATAACAAGAGGAAATAATATATTCGCTTACGAGGATGGTGACAACTTTGGTTTTAGCCCAGATGGTGGAGCTGCTTTAAGTTTTAACCTTCCAATAAACCCAACATACTCGGCTGGTGACCAATCTGAATCTAGAGTTATTACTAACTTATTTTATTGGAATAATATAATCCACGATGTTGCTTATCAATATGGCTTTGATCCTGCATCTGGTAATTTTCAAGAAGACAATTATGGAATGGGCGGTGAAGGAAGTGATTCTGTAAACGCAAAAGCACAAGATGGTTCAGGAACCTTTAATGTAAATATGGTTACAGGTCCAGATGGAGACAATCAAATCTTTGATAAAAAAACCTATGGTGAAATTGATAACCAAGGCAAAGGAAACGACTTATATCCGCAAGCAGTATCGCTCACATTTACATTCTTCATACTTTTACTGTACCAATTTCAAAAAAAATAAAAGAACTTTTCCTGATTATCGTCTTTAAAAAGAGACAGGTGTGAGTGGCTACAACAAGTAGATTTTATGAAAATTACGTAGTTACACGTATATCATAAATTTATGTTAATTAGTATATTGTAAATCATTTTTATCTAACCATTTTAATTATGAAAAAAATTAAATGCTTTCTATTCATTACACTTTCGTTTTTTACCAGCACAATTAGCGCACAAGATTTTAACGAGGTCATCAAAGCAGTCGCCTCAGATCGTGATACTGCTGACCAATTTGGTATTTCTATAAGTATCTCTGGTGACCGTGCCATTGTCGGAGCCGCATCTGAAGATGAAGATGCGATGGGCGGGAATACACTATCCAATGCTGGGTCTGCGTATATCTTTGAGCGTGATGGTTCGGGAAACTGGATTGAAGTTCAAAAATTAGTTGCAGCAGAGCGTAATTTTGGTGACAATTTCGGTGGATCTGTGAGTATCTCTGGCGACCAAGCCATCATTGGGGCTAAATATGAAGATGAAGATGCGATGGGCGGGAATACATTAAATAGCGCCGGGTCTGCGTATATTTTTGAGCGTGATGGGGCGGGAAACTGGATTGAGGTACAAAAACTGGCGGCGGCAGACCGTGGTACTGATGACTTATTTGGTGGATCTGTGAGTATCTCGGGGGACCTTGCCATCATTGGGGCTAGTTATGAAACTGAAGATGCGATGGGTGGGAATACACTTCCCGGAGCCGGTTCTGCATATATCTTTGAGCGCGATGGTGCGGGTAACTGGAATGAGGTACAAAAACTGGTTGCGGCAGACCGTAGTCCTAATGACTTATTTGGTAGATCCGTTAGTATCTCGGGGGACCTTGCCATCATTGGGGTTATGTTTGAAGACGAAGATGCGATGGGCGGGAATACACTATTAAATGCTGGGTCTGCGTATATCTTTGAGCGTGATGGGGCTGGCGTCTGGTTTGAAGTACAAAAACTAGTCGCGGCAGACCGTGATGGTATTGACCAGTTTGGTTTTTCCGTGAGTATATCTGGCGACAGTACCATCATTGGGGCTTTCAATGAAGATGAAGATGCAATGGGTGGGAATACACTATTTGGAGCCGGAGCAGCCTATATATTTGAGCGCGACGGAGCTGGCAACTGGAATGAGGTACAAAAACTGGTCGCATCAGATCGTGATTCTTTTGACCAGTTTGGTTATTCCGTGAGTATCTCTGGCGACAGTACCCTCATTGGGGCTAGTAGTGAAGATGAAGATGAGATGGGCGGAAATACACTATTTGGAGCCGGTTCTGCGTATTTTTTTGAGACTGCTCCTCCTCATAATGTCATTGTATCTAGCGGTGATTTAATTTTTACAGACAATAATGATAGAGATGATAATCTCACCATCGTTATTAACGGTGCAAATTACCGCATAACAGACCCTAGCAACTCGCTTATTGCAGGAATGGGAGCTACGCAAATAGATGCAAATACAGTAGATGTTACAATAACATCAGTAACAGGAGACATTACCATAAATACCAATGGCGGTGATGACTCTTTAACCACAGATTTTTCTGGCGGAAATTTTCAAGACATCATTAATTATGATGGAGGGGCACAAAACAACACAAACCCTGGCGATATTTTAACCCTGCAAGGCGGTGGTACTTTTGCTACAGTGGAACATACGTTTACTAATGCAAGTGACGGTGGTGTTGCCGTATCAGGAAATGGTGCCATAAACTATGTAGGCTTAGAGCCTGTGATTGATAATTTAATGGTTGCAGACCGTATATTTACCTTCACGGGAGCAGATGAATCGATCTTCTTAGTAAATGAAGCAACAACAGGATCTAATATAATCGATAGTACTTTAGGTGAAAGCGTCACATTTACCAACCCGACAAACAGTTTGACTATAAATACAGATATAAATGGAGGTTCTGGGACAGATAATATTGGTATTGGAGATATTGACGCTGCTTTTAATGCAGATTTAATAGTAAATTCTGGGCTTGAAATGGATCAAGTTAGTTTTTCGGGGTCGATAGATATAGGAACAGGGTCTTATTTTATTAATGCATACCGAATTTTGGCCGTAGGAGCCCTTAGCACTTCTGGAACTGGTGAAATTAATTTAACGGCTTTGTCGCATATTACAAAATCGTCGCCGAATAATTTAACTTCAGAAAATGGTGATATAAACTTAAACAGTAATGCCTCAGGAATATCTACAGATACCGCCTATAATGCTATTGTTATTACTCAAGGTGAAATCGAAACCACAGGTACAGGGAATATTAATATAACAGGGATAGAAGTATTAAATGGCACAGATAGTTTTAACTATGGTGTTGTAATAGCAAATGGTGGTAGCGTTCAAGCTACTGGCACAGGTTCAATTTTTATTAATGGTACAGGTGGTGACGGAACTGATAATAATGATGGTGTAAATATTCAAAATTCTGCGACCGTGCGTACAGTAAATGGAGACATTACTGTAATTGGCATATCTGGAACAGGGACCACAAATGATAATAATGGAATAAAAATAGTAGGGGCCACAGTAGAAAGCACAGGTACTGGTGTTATCTCTATGAATGGAACATCTCTTGGAGTCTTAGAGAATAACAACGGAGTGTTAATTAACGGTGCAGGTACAAGTATAAACGCGGCTGGCGGGAATATTAATATCACTGGCCAAGGGGCTATTGGCGCAATGGGTGATTTAAATAGTGGTATTCAAGTTTCAGATGGTGCTACTATAGAAAACATAGGAACAGGAGCAATAAATTTGACTGGAATAGGTGGAGATGGAAATAATAGTAACAATGGTGTGACTATAAATGGTGCGGGCACCGCTATAACTACCGTAAACGGTGGGATTACGTGTAATGGAACTTCTGGAGTTGGGGCTTTAGCTTATAATGATGGAATTAGAGTTGAAACTGGAGCTGTTGTAGAATCAACAGGTATGGGATTAATTACCATGGATGGTATTTCAACAGAAAGTCAGCAACGCGGTAACGGTATTTCTATAACAAATGCAGGTTCAGAAGTAAGAACAAATGGAGGAGGTATAAGTTTAACGGGGCAAGGCGCCTTAATTAGTATAGGTCAGAGAAATTATGGTGTTGCTGTTTCTGATGATGCTTTAGTAAGTGATAGCAGCAGTGGAGACATCACTATAAATGGTACTGGAGGTAATGGAAGCCAACTTAACTATGGTGTGTACTCTTTATTTGACGGTACTTTACAAGTAACTAATGGAAACTTACTTTTAAATGGTACTAGCGGAAGTACAAGTACAACAAATAACAGCTATGCTATAGGTGTAGTCAATTCGAAAGCAGAGGCTATTGGAACAGGATCTATTACTATAAATGGTCAAGCCTCTGGAGGTGTGAATTCGGGATTAGGAGTACTTATTATTGGTGACACATCTATTGGTGCCACAACCGAAATTGTAACTGCTGGTGGTGGAATAAACATAACAGGTCAAGGAGCCGGAACGGGTAACGATTGTTATGGTATGTATCTACTTGATGCAAGTATATTTGATACCGCTGGTGGAGATATTACTATTAATGGTACAGGAGCAAGTGGGGCTAATAACAACAGTATCGGCTTTGCGATTTCCGATGATTCTTCTGTTTCCACCACTGGAGGCGGTAATATTAATATTACAGGTACCGCAGGAAATGCATTAAGTAGCGGAATTTATTTTGAAAACACAGATGTGCAAATTCTATCGAGCGGGACAACTACTTTAACAACAGCGATAGGACCACTAGTTACTCCTGCTGGAATACCTGCAGCAAGTTTAATAGAAGGTACTACCGTTACCCTTATCGGTGAGTTACAACCCGGTAAAACAACACCTGGACTTGGACAGCTTCCTATTACAGGCAACACCGTTCTAGCTGATAGTGCGATACTTTCAATCACAATTTCAGGCGAAATCACCCCAGGAACAGATTATGATCAACTAGCAGTTAATGGAACCGTAGATATATCTGACGCTACCTTAAATCTAATAGATGACATTGCGGTGCCTATAACTACAGCAGCAGAAATTATCCTTATCGATAACGATGGCGCAGATGCAGTAATAGGAAATTTTAATGGCTTGCCTAATGGCGCTGCAATATTATTTAACAACCAATCATTTATAATTAATTATGATAGAGGCGATGGTAATGATGTTACCTTAACTGTAGGCGCACTCCCTACTGCCGTATGTCAAGATATAATTGTACAACTAGATGCTGCAGGTTCTGTTACAATATTGCCTATAGATGTAGATAATGGATCATCAGATCCTGATGGACCTGTAACCTTATCTATTGATATAGATACTTTTACTTGTACAGATATAGGTCCAAATATGGTAACACTAACAGTTACAGATAATACAGGAAGCACAGCAAGTTGTACAGCAATAGTTACGGTAGAAGATATGATAGCACCTATTGCCGTTTGTCAAAACATAACAGTACAATTAGATGAATTTGGACAAGCAACCATAATCGCTAATGATGTAGATGGAGGCAGTACAGATAACTGCGGAAATATTACAACCACAATAGATATCACCACTTTTGATTGTAGTAATCTGGGCGATAACATAGTAACACTAACCGTTACCGATGATGCAGGACTTTCATCTACATGCACAGCAATAGTAACCGTAATAGATATACTACCACCTACTATTACTTGCCCAGAGTCGGTAGAAGCATTTACAGACTCAGATCAATGTACTGCTACTAATGTAGCATTAGGATCACCTGATGTTTTTGACAACTGTGACGTGATGAGTATTACTAATGATGCTCCTGCTGTTTACCCTATAGGAATCACTGTGGTGACCTGGACGGTAACAGATACTTCTGGTAATATAAACACTTGTTTACAAGAGGTAAGTATTACAGACAATGAGTTGCCAACAGCAGTTTGCGAAAACTTTACCATACAACTTGATGCCACTGGTATAGCAAGTATCTCTCCAGATGAACTTGATGGAGGCAGCACAGATAATTGTACTATCGCCAGTATTTACACAAGTCAAGACACATTTACTTGTGATGATCTAGGCGATAACCTAGTTACTTTATTTGTAGAAGATGCCTCTGGCAATGTGCAAGAATGTACTGCTATCATTACCGTACAAGACATCATCCCTCCTACTCTTGTTTGTATGAACATTTCAGAAGAACTTGATGTAAACGGTATGGTTGTTCTAGATTATACACAACTTATAGATCCTGCAAGTACAGATAATTGTGGCATAGTAGATGGCTTTTTAAGTATAAGTGAGTTTAACTGTACTAATATAGGTGACAATACAGTGACGCTAACCGTAGTTGACGCCTCTGGTAACGAGGCTACCTGTACGGCTATTATTACTATCATTGACAATTCTGTCCCGGTGGCAAGCTGCCAGAACATCACAATAACACTTGACGATATGGGTATGGCTACTATCACGCCAGAGCAAATAGATGCAGGTAGCTATAATAACTGCGGAAATGTGACTTTATCAATTGACATGGACACTTTTGATTGCACTAATATAGGCGATAACATCGTGATACTTACCGTGACTAATGACAATGGCGCGATTGCTACTTGTGAGGCTACAGTAACAATAACCGAAGAAACCCTTCCAGAGGCAGTGTGCCAGAACATCACTGTTTCACTTGATCCGGATGGCAACGTTACTATTTTAGCTTCAGATATAGATGGTGGTAGTACAGACAGTTGCGGAGCAGTTACGTTAACCATAGATCAAGATAGTTTTGATTGTACTCATGTAGGTGAGAATGATGTGGTGTTAACAGTTACAGATACTAATGGAAATAGTTCAAGTTGTACAGCAGTGGTAACTATAGAAGATGTTACACCACCAACAGCTATCTGCCAAAACATTACTATTGAATTAGATGAAAACGGTATGGCTGCAATAACAGCCCTAGATATTGATGGCGGAAGCACAGATCCTTGCGGTATCGCTACCACAGAAATTGATATCGACACTTTTGATTGTTCAAACTTAGGAGATAACAACGTAACACTTACTGTTACTGATATCAATGGAAACCAATCAAATTGTATTGCAATTGTCACAGTTATTGGGACTAGTGCTACACCAATTGCAGTTTGTCAAAACCTTACAGTTCCACTTGGTGCTGATGGTACAGCAACAATTGAAGCTTCTGCATTAAACGGAGGTTCTTCTGGAACCAGCTGCCCTGATAGTTATACCATAAGTATTGATACTTTTACTTGTGAAGATATCGGGACTCCTGTTCAAGTAGTATTTACAGTTACAAACGCACTTGGAGAAAGTGATAGTTGTGTTGCACTTGTAAATGTAGTTGACACCTTAGCTCCTGAAGTATTCTGCCCAGATGACCAAACAGTTATTTCTACAGGACCATATATGTTGCCAGATTATTTCGCAACTGGCGAAGCAATGGCTATTGATAACTGTACAGATCCTGTTACTATTTTCGATCAAGAACCAAGTCCGGGAACTCCGCTTGAACAAGGGACCTACACAATTACACTTTCAGCGCAAGATTCGAATGGCTTTGAAAATATATGTACGTTTGAGTTAACAGTAAATGACACTTTAGGAACAAATGATGTACAGCTAAACATAGCAACAGTACTACTCTATCCTAATCCTGCAAATAACTTTATTACTATTAGCAACCCTCAATTAATCTCATTAGAGAAAATAACTATTTACGATTTAAATGGAAGAGTCGTTTTAACCGAAATTTTAAACAATATTGAAACAAGCACAATTGATGTTACATTATTACAAAGCGCAACATACTTAGTAACAATAGATGGTGATGCAGGGCAAATCACTAAACGATTAATTATAGAATAAAAAGTAAAAAATAGTATCTTTTTAAATTCAGAAATTTTAAGCATTTACTATTGGTTCTACAAGAAAAACATATTCTAAAATCATTTGACACTCCCACGCGCTTGTCTGATTTGCCTGTGGGAACATTTGTGACTATCCAATCTCGAAAAGCTTTTAAAAAGGCTTTAAAAAAGGCTTTAGTGAAATTAAATGGTGAACCTGCACAAACATCAAACTTTGTTTTGGGAGGTGAGCTTATTGAAATTTTTACTGATGAGTCAATCAAGAAAAAACCAAAAATTTCAATACCGTTTGAAATTCTTTTTGAAGATGAGTATATAGCTATCATTAACAAACCGGCTGGCGTAGAAGTGAGCGGAAACAAAAAATACACTATTACTAATGCTTTATCATCAGCATTAAAATCTAGCAATCAAGTTGATGCTTTAATAAGGCCACTACCCGCTCATCGATTAGACTATCCTACAAGTGGATGCTTAATAATTGGTAAAACTTCAAAAGCATTAACGGTACTTAACCAACAATTTGAACACCAACAAGTAGACAAAACTTATATAGCTGTTACCGTAAATTCGCAAACTACTCAAGGTATTATTAAAGAACCTATTGATAAAAAACCTTCAACATCTAGTTACCAAGTATTAAAAACAATAGCGTCACAAAAATACGGTGCTTTAAACCTTGTAGCATTAAAACCACATACAGGGAGACGACATCAATTAAGAAAGCACCTCGCTTATATAGGAAATCCAATTTTTGGAGAAAAGGAATATGGAAATCCATCAAATCAAGGCCACGGTAATGGACTTTATCTTCAGGCATATAAGCTAGAATTTAATCATCCTATAACGAATGAATTGGTTCTCATAACATCTCCTGTTTCTAAAAAATTTAAAAATTTATTTGTTGATATTCAGCAAACCCTATTAGAGATAAACGATTTTTAAAAAACTTAAAATTTCAGAAAGGATTAGTTAATTAATATGGAGAATCTAATTTTACAAGTTCGCGCTGAAGTGCAAAAACAACTAGTCCAGCAATATTTTTAGATTCGGTTTTAAGCAGTAAATTAGTTCTATGACCTTCCACTGTACGTGGACTGATAAATAGTTTCTCAGCAATTTCGGGAGTTGTATGCTGACGACAAATAAGTTCTAACACCTCCATTTCACGTTTAGAAATAAAACTAGTATCAAAAGGCGATTTTACTTTTCGTTCCCCAGTACTCAATAATCCTTCTTGAATGTATTTAAACACCGTATCATCGTAGTAAAAGCCTTTTGAAGCAACTTCTTTAATAGTTTTAATCATCAGCTTAGGTGTGCTATTTTTAGCTAAATAAGCCACTGCACCTATTGATATCATATTTAAGATAAATGGTTTACTAAAATAGCTAGTGAGTGCAATAATTCTAATTTCAGGGAATTCCTCTCTAATTATCTTAGTTACCTCAACACCATTTAATTCTGGCATTTTTAAAAGGGTTATTACAATTTCAGGTAATGTACAGGTTTCTCTTAATTGAGTTACTAAATCTAACCCATCTGCTGCATCAAATAACACTTCAAAATTTTCATTTTTACTCAATATTGCACGCAATCCTTGTCTAAACAATAACTCGTCATCTGCTAATGCTAATGTAATTTTACTGCTCATCTTTTATTGATTTTATTTCGAAGGTACTCCCTTCTCCTATTTTACTATAAATACCTAATGTTGCTTTTAATATTGCAGCTCTACTCTCTATATTTTGTAATCCAATACCCGAAATCTTCTCAGTTCGTTCAGTATTAAATCCTACACCATTATCTCTGAAAATAAGCTCAAAGCCTGGATTTAAATTTTTCATTTCAATATTAACTTGTGAAGCTCCGCCATGTCTAATAGCATTATTAAAGAGCTCTTGAACTATTCTAAAAATATGCAAACTATCATCTAATGAGATATCAGGCAAATCCTGTATTGTATGATGTATTTGTACTTTATTCGTTTTTAAAAAGTCTTCTACTAATTCCTCTAAAGCTACTTGTAAACCAAATTTATCCAGCACTGGCGGCAGTAAATCGTGCGCTATCCTTCGGGCGCTTTCTAAAATATTTGTTGTAATATTTAATATGTGATTTAAAGATGTTAGTTGATCTTCAGAATGTCTATCATCCTCAATTAACAAGTTAGTTGTAAGGCTTACTAGATTTAACTTTGAACTAATTGCATCGTGCATATCTTGTGCAATACGCTGTCGTTCTTCTTCTTGTGTTGAAATTATCGCTTTAAGAACGTCTTTTTGATTATTTAACTGCATTTCTATTTTTGATAACTGCTCTGCAACTATTCGTTTTCTTGAATAGAAAAAGAATAGCATCAACCCTGTTGTAAGAAGCACTGTAAACATAATCCCGTAAACGAGAAAAACAATTAGACTTTCTTGGCTTTCCATTTTGAAATATTAATTTTCCATTCAATAAAAATCACTATCTGTAATAAAAAATAACTCACTACATTAATATCTGATATGTTACTGGTCGTTTCCTTACTTAGTATTTTATTATCAACATCATCTACTAATAGTGCGTAAAGCAAAAACACAAGGGAACTAATAGACAAATACACTAGTAATCCTCCACTAAAATATAAGTAATCCCCTTTATTACTTAATGAATTATATAGATGCATCATAATATATGCAAGTACTGGTATTGTAGCTATGAGTATTTCAGGAAGGTTGAAATAAGCAAAGTCCTCTGGCCAAATTAAATAATAAGCTAATAAAGTTATTAATACCAATACTAATAATATGTTTACAACGTGTTTTTGTTTTTCAGTAAACAATGATTTATAAAAAAAAGATAAACAGACAAATTGAATAATTAAATAAACATGAAACAAAAAAAGATTATTCTCCCCTAAACTACTTAGATAAGATGAGACTAGTTGATTTGTACAAATTAAGGCTAAATAAATAGTCAAAATATTTAATGACCTTAATTTTTTAATATTATAGGCGCTATATAAATACAATAGCACATTTATCAACATTAATAATTCCCAAATAGAATCTACCAGTCCTAATAGTACTTTCATAATTTAGTTATGATACAAAGAGCTATTTACATTACAAGTTTTAGGACAAGGTCTTCCAAAATCAAATGCTCCACTTCCAGATAAAGGAACTTGAGGTTCATCTTTACTGTTTTTTACCTGATCTTGAAATTCTCCTTTTACATCTACTGTACCTACCATTACTAATTTTTCTTCCTCTTCCCCAGTAATACGATCTGGACCTATTGCCATATATGCTCTAATACCATAAACAGCAGGATTGCTATGAACCACAAGCCCACCTTTACCGTCACTTACTAATACCCCTATCTCTTCTAACAAACTTAAAAGATCTGTATTAGGAATTAAAAAAGCTTTAGAATGCGAAGGGTATTTTGTCTGCCACGCTTTTGTCCAATTTTCAGCATCATCAATTGGCACTCCATTTTTAGGTAATTTACTGTCTGAGTTAGTTGTCATAATTATAATAATTTGTTGGTTAATTGTGACTCCAAGTTCTTAAAAATAACTCGTATAAAAAATTCAATTATACAAATTAGGTATTTACACCTGATTGTACTTATAAAAGGTGATTTCTAGCTACTAAATATTGCACATTACAAAATAAAACCTTATCTTCTGTAAACCAAATGATTACAAAAAACAAGTAGTTATACCTATTGACATAAGCGTTTAAATTCGCTATTTATGCTAAGCACTAATTTGTACTATTACAGATATAACGGAATAGCTATTTTTCAACTAACTATCCAATTAAAAGTCCTGATAACAAACATGTTATTGGGGCTTTTTTATTCTGAAATTTTAAACCGTCAATAACGCTAAGTTGTTGGCGGTTTTTTTAATACTTTTAAATTTTTGAAGAACACTTACAATCCTATTAATTAAATAAGCAACTTTCATGTTACCATGGCATCAATATATCCTAGGTTTGATTTTTATAATCGCAGGAGCAAACCATTTTAGAACACCAAAAATTTACGAGCGCATTATGCCTCCATATATTCCATCGCCAAAATTAATGGTTCAAATAAGTGGAATTACAGAAATGCTAGCAGGATTTATTTTACTTAATTACAAAACTGCTGAAGCTGGAGCATGGATGATGATTTCCCAACTTGTTATTTTTTTATCTGTACATATATTTATGCTTCAAAATGAAAAAGCGGCAATGAAACTTCCTAAATGGATATTAATATTACGAATTCCTTTACAATTCGCTCTTATATATTGGGCATACCAATACACTTAATGTGAAATTATTAACCCCTCCAGAAAATATAGATTGTTGGCAGCTACCCATTCCAGATGCCGAAATTTTCTACTATCCCAATTTTTATGAGCAAGTAAAGGCAAATGCACTTTTTAAAAAACTTTATGAGGAAACTCAATGGCAAGAAGACGATATTACAATTTTCGGAAAAACCTACAAGCAACCAAGATTAACAGCTCTTTACGGAAATAATGAAAAAGCGTATAAGTATTCTAATATTATAATGTTTCCGAAGAAATTTACTGAAACATTGCTTGAATTAAAGAATGATGTTGAAAAAGTAAGTCCTGAAAAATTTACATCTGTATTATTAAATCTATACAGAGATGGTAGCGATAGCAATGGCTGGCATAGCGATAATGAAAAGGAGTTGGGGAACCTCCCTTTCATAGCTTCACTTTCATTTGGGGCGAAAAGATCGTTTCAGTTAAAACATATAACTGTCGCTTCACAGCGATTTAAAATTGAATTAGCAAATGGAAGTTTAATTCTAATGGGAGGAGAAACTCAAAAAAATTATAAGCATCAACTCCCAAAGACGAAGCGCCCATTAACGCAACGTATTAATTTGACTTTCAGAACTATTTATTAATTTATATCGTATACCTAATAAACAAACAAGCATACTCATTACTATAGTGTTATATATTAAATGTGTTATAGACACGTCATCTATTACGCTACCAAAAGCCATAATTGATGTTATTATTAATGCTGTTAAAGATGCCTTATTGACGCCTATTTTAAAAACTAATAGCGCTCCCAGAAAAAATTCTAAAAAAGGAAAAATACTAGCACTAATAATGAATAATTCTTGATTTATAGATTGGTTATAATCTATAAGTACTATATCTAGATATTCTCTAATAGAAAATATTCTATAAATACCGTGTAGCATTATTATTCCTCCTAAAATCACCCTTACAGTAAACTGTACATTTTTAAACTTTGCCATAAAATTGATATAATTTAATAATTATTACAATTCAAGTGTAATGCCTTTTGCGACAAATATGTATACTGGAAATATTAATTATTGATATAAACTCAGTAATAATAAAAGCGAGATTGTATCAAATAAAAAGTTCTTTCGTGGGGAGAAAAAAAGAGAACCAGCCCTTAAATCTACACAAATGTACAAACCAACAACATACTAAACATCAGTCATTTATATTAATTTATTTCAAAAACAAAGGTTTTCGATGTAGTGCTATTTTTAGAATATTAAATGTCGTTAACTATCATATTAAAAGATATTTTAGAACTAAAAATTATCAAAATAGATTTAAAAAAACTTATTTTTAATGTTTAACGTTTTGTAAATAAACATAAACAAATTAAAATCATACTTTTGAAATGATGAAAAAAACAGTGGAACTTACAGATAGAGAAACAGACAGAATTATTGAAATGGCTTGGGAAGATAGAACAACTTTTGACGCTATAAAATTTCAGTTTGGACTTTCAGAAAAAGAAGTTATTAACCTAATGAGACGTGAGATGAAACTCTCTAGTTTTAAAATGTGGCGCGCAAGAGTTCAAGGAAGAAGCACTAAACATGAAAAATTACGTAGTGACGACGTAACACGTTTTAAGTGTAGTCGTCAAAAACAAATTACTCACAATAAAATTTCAAAAAGATAACGAGAATATCTTATCCGAAAATTTCGTTTAAAACACCTGCAAGACGAATACCAGCTTTTTGCAACTGGCTTCTTGCTACATTTACATATTGATAGCTGTAACGATATCCTAACTTTTCTCCTATGGAAGTGGTGTCATAAATTTTTTCACAAAGAGCACGGCTCTCATACATCCAATCCGCTACTGTTGAATTTTGAAGTTCTGCTATTTCCTTTTTAGAAATTACATCTGCATTATCAGCTAATTCTGTATATGACATATTGTAGTCTTCTAACATTTTAGTGTCCCAAACAGTATGTAAATTAGTTCCTTTTCCAAACCAAAGTACTTGAAAATCATTACCTCCTTTATCTTCAGCTAACCCTACATGCAAAGGCATATGCAAATCACCTATAAAATGAATTAACATTCTTAAGTAAAAAGCCTTGTCTGCTGTTGACGAACGTTCATCTTTAAGTACAGAAATACATGTATTAATACCTTGAATAATATCTCCTTTTTCAGATTTCTCAGTTTCTTCATACGTACTCCCAAATGGAAAACTAACGTAATGCCAAGGTGCATATTTTCGATATTGATCATCACTACGTATCTCATCACCATATGTTGAAACAAATGCTAAAGACTCTCCTCCTAGCAATTCTTTTACATTTTTCAATGCTTTTTTAGTCATATGGTTTTCTGAAATTTGACCAACCGTTCTATGCCCTGTTTTACCCCAATCTTCTGAAGCATTGACCATATTCAAACTCAAAATAACACAACAAGCAAATAATAATATAGATTTCATAATACGTATTTATGATGCAAAGATAGCGCAACAAATCATAATATATCTGTTATTCTATTTGGAAAATTTGGTTTTATTTATATATTTGTTTAATATCATTTTAATATCACTTTAAATTAATAACTATGTCAAACGAAAAAACTATTGTTCCTGCTAACGGCTATGCAATGCTATTTTTATTTATAATTCTCTTTTTGGGAGGTATTATTCTTGGATTTCTTTTCAAAAACCCCTTGCCATTTTTAGGCACTATCATAGGTTTAATATTATTACCTGGCTTTGTTTTAGTAAACCCTAATGGATCACGTGTACTATTATTGTTTGGTGAATATATAGGCACTATTAAAAAAAACGGCTTGTTTTGGGTTAACCCACTTTACAAAAAATCAAAAATATCGTTAAGAGCTCGCAACTTTGACAGTGAACGTTTAAAGGTTAATGATAAAATGGGAAACCCTATTATTATTAGTACAATATTAGTGTGGAGAGTTAGTGATACTCACAAAGCAGCTTTTGATGTTGATAATTACGAAAATTTTGTGCGCATACAAACGGATGCCGCAGTTAGAGAATTAGCAAGTAAATATCCATACGATAACTTTGCTGATGAAGGTCTTGATGAAGACATTACACTTCGTTCTAGTATGAGTGAAGTTAATGTTGCCTTAGAAAAAGAACTTGATGAACGCTTATCAATCGCTGGAATTGAAGTTCTAGAATCTAGAATTGGATACCTAGCCTATGCTAATGAAATAGCAAGTGCTATGTTAAAAAGACAACAAGCAACGGCAATTGTTGCTGCAAGACATAAAATTGTTGAAGGCGCTGTAAGTATGGTTGAAATGGCAATAGATTTACTAAACAAAAAAGAAGTTGTAGAATTAGATGAAGAACGTAAAGCTGCTATGGTGAGTAATCTAATGGTAATTTTATGTAGCGATAAAGACGCTACACCTGTTGTAAACGCAGGAACTTTAAACCATTAAAAACAATTCTATAATAAAACACAACTATGAAAGAATATAAAATTGTTAGGTCTGAAACAAGCTGGAAGAATAACACCCAAAATTTTGAAGATTTATTAAATACTTACGCAAGACAAGGATGGGAAGTTAAAGATGTAGACCTTGTAGGAGGATCAGCTAGTGCATTTATTGCATTGCTTGAAAAATCAAAATAATGAGAGCATTTACCGAAATACAACGTTTTACCCAATCTTGGCTCCTGATTATTTTGATTCTTGCTTTTGGATTTGTAGGATATGGGCTTTTTAAAGAATACACAACGTTAGATGTAAATTCAAACTCTGAGGTATTAAAATTTCTTTTAGGTGTATTTATTGCAGTATTCTCATTGGGTCTGATTTTCATATTTCAATTAAAAACTAAAATTAACGAACAAGGTATTTTCTATGGTTTTTGGCCTATTCAACGTAACTTGAAACATATTAAATGGGAAGAAATTGATAAAATATATGTTAGAGAATATAGCCCCATTAGCGAATATGGAGGTTGGGGATATCGATTTAGCTTCGGTAAGCACGGCAAAGCATATAATGTAAGTGGTTCCACAGGAATACAAATAATATTTAAGAATGGCAAAAAGACACTTATTGGAACTCAAAAAAAGAAAGAAGCAGAAAGCGTAATAAACACCTATAAAAACAAGCTAAATGAAAACCTTATTTAAAATTTCGCTAGTACTTATTGCTTTCTTGGTTGCTAACTATATGCAAGCACAAATTTCCGATGCCTTAAAAATAGAAATCCAAAAACGTATAAAAAATGGTGACAATCCTTCTATTGCTATTGGATTTTTTAAAAATAACAAGGCCACTTATTATGTTTCAGGATATCAAAATGTTGAAACGAAAACACCTGCAACAACAGCTACACTTTATGAAATAGGCTCCATTACTAAAACCATTACTGGACTCTTATTTTCTAAAATGATTTTAGAAAATAAAGTTTCATTAACGACTCCTTTAAACACAATTTTTCCAGATTCATTGAAGTTGTCAGACCCTGAAGGAAGACTTATAACATATAAAGATGTTGCAACACATACTTCCGGATTACATAGTTTCCCAATGGGCTATAACCCACCAGACCCTAAAAATCCGTATGCCGAATTAGACAAAGACAAGTTATATCAATACCTCTCTAATTGGGGCTCCCCTAAAGTTGGTGACAAGTTTGGCTACAGTAATATCGCTGTAGGACTAATGGGTGAAGGTTTAGCAATTATTGAAAACACCCCCTACACAACATTAATTGAAGCCGAAATATTAAAACCATTAAAATTAAAGCACACCTATTTTGAAGTACCAACTTCCGAATTAGAAAATTTTGCTGATGGATATCAAAAAGGAACACCTACTCCACACTGGGATTTAAACGTACTTAGCCCTGCTGGAGGTTTAAAGTCAAACATTGAAGATTTACTAAGCTACGGAGTTTCTTATTTAAAACAAAACCCATTAACTAAAGCACAACAAGCAACCATCCCTACGCAATATATATCGGAGCAAGGAGACACCGAAATAGGAATTAATTGGTTTAAAAAAGGAACTACTATAAGTCACGGTGGCGGTACTTATGGGTTTAGTGCCTATTTAGTAGTTGACTTAGAAAAAGAAATAGCAGTAGCTGTACTCACAAATACAGGTGATCAAAATATTACTGATATTCATAGTCATTTACTTGACCCTGAAAATAACAGATTATTTACTGAAAATGATTCAGTAATAGAAGTTCCATTAAACACTCTCAACACATATGAAGGTATTTATAAAAATTCGCAATATGGACTAGTAATTACTGTTATGATAAAAGACAATAAATTATATGGACAAGTTGAAGGCCAAAGAAAATTTGAATTTGATGCTATAACCAATAATAGTTTTATAAATAAACAATTGAAAGCTCAACTAACTTTTGAGTCTAATAAAACTGTAGTTAATAGTTTTACCTTATCTCAAAATGGCCAAAACATTGTTCTTAACAAACAATAATTATGAAATATCTTATCATCATCACAACGCTTCTTTTTAGTGCTATAAATGCACAAACAATAGAAAAAGACTCAAAAAACATTAGTGTTTCTCCGTTTATAGACGGAACAGTTTTAGTACCGAAAACCGCTGAAAAAATTCCATTAGCAATTATAATT
This sequence comes from Patiriisocius marinus, assembly GCF_008974325.1. Lineage (GTDB taxonomy): Bacteria > Bacteroidota > Bacteroidia > Flavobacteriales > Flavobacteriaceae > Patiriisocius > Patiriisocius marinus. The sequence continues at coordinate 191,852 of NZ_BKCG01000006.1, forward strand.
GGCGGTTCTGGACCAACTGATCGAAACGGAAATCAACAAATGATGGAAAACAACTCCCTTCGTTATCTAGCTGAAGGTTTGTATAAAAATAACATAGCAAGTTTTAGGTATGACAAACGAATTGTCAAGCAAATGAAAGAACGCACCATTAATGAAGCTTCTATAAGATTTGATGATTTTATCAAAGACGCTGACGATGTTTTGAAGTTTTTTAGCAAAGCTGAAACGTTCTCTAAAATTTATATCATTGGGCATAGTCAAGGATCATTAGTAGGTATCATGGCAGCACAAAAAGGGGCTGACGGTTTTATTTCAATTGCAGGCGCAGGACAGTCAATTGATAATGTAATTGTAGAACAGTTAAGCAAACAAGCACCAGGATTAACAGAAAATGCTCGTACAGCTTTTGCTGAAATGAAAGCTAACGGAAGTACCACTAATTACAGCCCTGGTCTATCATCTATTTTTAGAGAAGCGCTTCAACCATTTATTTATAGCTGGATGAAATTTAACCCAAGAGAAGAACTCACTAAACTTGACATTCCTGTAATGATTATTAATGGTGATAACGATATACAAGTTGCAGTAACTGAAGCAGATTTATTACACCGAGCAAAACCTGGGGCCGATTTTTTGATTGTCCCTAAAATGAATCACGTTCTCAAAAAAATTGAAGGTGATGCCTTAGAAAATCAAAAAGCATATAACGATTATAAAATGCCCGTAATGCCAGAACTAATTGTTAGCATTAGCAATTTTATAAATAAATAATCTTTAAACTTAAAACAACAGCTATGCTTGAAGATTGGTTACTTAAAAGAGATTCTTATAGAGTACTGACTATACTAGTAATTTTTACTATTATAAGTATCTGTACAGGAGCAACGTTATTCATAAATCAAGTTTTATAAATACTGATAATTAATTCAAAAACACCTATTTAAAGTAGGTCATAAATTTTCCCGCACAAGCGGTCATTAAAAATGTCAAAGAAAAAAGCATTCGCATTACGAGTTAACGAAGATATGATGAAGTCCATTGAAAAATGGGCTCAAGACGAGTTTCGTTCAACTAACGGGCAAATTGAATGGATGCTTAATGAAATGTTGAAAAAAAACAATAGAGCCCCAAAGAAAAAAGAATAATCAAATGCACAGTTATTAATGCTGTCATATTTCCGAAGAAAATTAAAAAACTCTATCCTTGAGTTTCAATTAAAACTCCTATTTTGCATAAAAACTACACCATGCAAAATACCGCTATCGAAGCATTATTAGATACGACTCCCCTATTTACTAACGACACTATTGTTTTTGGAATTCTAATGGTCGTATTAGGACTCATTTTTTATACTGACACTATTGAAAGTGGTTTTTGGAAAAATTTTTACAAATACGTACCCGCCTTATTTATCGCATATTTTATTCCTGCCATACTCACAACCTTTGGCATTATCGCACCTGAATGGACAACCGTTTCAGAAACAGGAGTTGTTACTGAGGGATCATCTAATTTATATTATGTAGCTAGTAGATACTTATTACCTGCAGCTTTGGTTTTAATGACACTAAGTATCGATTTAAAAGCGGTATTTAATCTTGGACCAAAGGCCTTAATAATGTTTTTAACAGGAACTGCTGGTATTATTATTGGTGGTCCAATTGCAGTATTACTAGTAGGTAGTTTTTGGCCAGAAGCCGTAGGTGGTGAAGGTGCAGATGCTGTATGGAGAGGACTTTCTACATTAGCCGGAAGCTGGATTGGCGGTGGTGCAAATCAAACAGCGATGTTAGAGGTTTATGGATACAACCAAGCGCTTTACGGTGGGATGGTTTTTGTAGATATTGTAGTGGCTAATGTTTGGATGGCGATTATTTTATTAGGCATAGGAAAAGCTGCTAAAATTGACAAATGGTTAGGCGCAGACACTTCTGCTATTGAAGCTTTGAAAGATAAAGTATCAAATTATACGATGGAAGTTAAAAGAAACCCAAGCACTACAGATATTATGGTTCTTGGAGCAATAGCTTTTGGAACTGTAAGTTTTGCCCATTTTGGTGCAGGATATATGAGTAGCTTTTTTACTGATTTTGTGAATAGCTTAGATCCTGGAATGACGCGTAATTTATTCACTTTTTTAAGCTCCTCTTTCTTTTGGATGATCTCTATTACAACAATAATTGGTGTTGCACTTTCTTACACAAAACTTCGTACATATGAAGGAGCTGGCGCAAGTAAATTTGGAAGCGTTTTCATTTACATACTCGTAGCAAGTATTGGAATGAAAATGGACTTAGGAATGATTCTCGATAACTGGCAATTAATCATTATTGGTGTAGTATGGATGACGATTCACGCAGGATTACTCATATTAGTAGCAAAACTTATTAAAGCTCCTTATTTCTTTTTAGCGGTAGGAAGCCAAGCAAATGTGGGAGGGGCTGCCTCTGCTCCTATTGTTGCATCAGCATTTCATCCATCATTAGCAACTGTTGGGGTATTATTAGCCGTATTTGGATACGCTATTGGTACTATTGGCGCTGTAGCTTGTACGTTTTTAATGCAACTAGCTGCAGTTTCATAAATGAAACATCACTATTTGTAAAACAATATTTATTTCTGAAATATCACAGAATAATAGTCACGAATTTACTTTAGTATTTTTCACTTTTAAAGCATCTTTGCTACTTGAAAAAAATCTATTCCATGAAAAGACTATTACTTATTTCTATCGCTATACTTAGCATTGCAAGTTGTACTAATGAAGATGCTGAAAATAACATGCACTTAACTGGAAGTGTAAAGGGTTTAAAAAAAGGAACTTTATTATTACAGAAAGTAATTGACTCTACTTTTCAAACAATTGACTCACTACAAGTAAATGGAACAGGAGATTTTGAATTCAATAGTATTATTGAAAGTCCTGAAGTTTATTACTTGAGCCTGAAAACTCAAACGCAAAAACAACCTGAAAAAAACATTCCATTTTTTGCTGAAGCTGGTGAGATGACAATAAACACATCTTTATTAGCATTTAATAGAGACTCTAAAATAACAGGATCAGTAAATGAAGATAAATTTAGAGAATATCGAAAATTGATGCAGCGTTATGCTGACAAAAATTTAGAGCTAACTGAGGCACAAGTAAACGCGTACCAAGAAGGAAATATGAAGCTTTTTGATTCAATTAACGGGCAACAGAAAAGAGTTCTTTCTAGTAAGTACCTGGCGACGGTAAATTATGCTTTGAATAATAAAGATTATGAAATCGCACCTTTTTTAGCGCTAACTGAAATCTACGATGTAAATGTGAAATATTTAGATACTATTTACACTACAATGACTCCAAAAATAAAAGACTCCAAATACGGAATCGTATTGGAGTCTTTCATTAAAGATATTAAGAAAATTGAATCTAATTAAAGCGCGTTAATTCTATCAATTAATGCTCTTCCTTTAGTTTCTAATTCTGCATTTACACCTTTAAAATGTTGCTTTGTATTTTCAACGTCTCTTGTGTTAACCTTCACGATTAAATCGTCAAAAGTTGAAATTGCATCATCAATAATTTTTTGTGATTCCTTAGTGTCTTTTCCTGGATTTGTTAATTCCCAGATATATACTGCTTCAATAATATCACCTAATACGTAATTGATGTCTTTTTTTAAGTCTCTTTTATTTGCCATGTGTAAATCCCTTTATAACAGGTTATTTAATTTAAATATTCTTTTTTAATAAAGTGCAAATTTACAAACTATTAAGGAATATACACTTCTAAAAGTGTTGCAGAATTTGTAGCAATTTCAATCGAGGCAATACGATGCGGAATTAGTAAAGTTTCTCCCGTTTTTATTCTTTCTGAAATGCCCCCAGCTTTAATACTTGCGTCTCCCTCAACACACATATAGACAACAAAACTATCCTTTGCTTTTAAATCTCGATGTATCACTGAATCTAAAACCAACTTATTTGTTTCAAAATAATCTGATTTCTTAAGCAAAACAGGCTTATTTAAAAGCGGTTCGCTAGTTAGTGACGCTACATTAACTTGAAAGTTTATTGCTTCTTTAGCTTCGTTTGTATGGAGTTGTCGCATTTTGCCATCAAGATCTGGTCGATCCCAGTCATAAATACGATAAGTTATGTCACTAGTTTGTTGAATTTCTGCAAGGACAATACCTGCACCAATAGCGTGCGTAGTTCCTGGTGCAATAAAATAGCTATCTCCTTTTTGAACGGACTTTTCAGCTAAAATATCAGTAATCTTATTTGATTTGATTGCAGCTTCATAAATTTCTTCTGTTGTATTCTCTTTAAGTCCTAATATTAATCTAGCATTATTTTCAGCTTCCATAATATACCACATTTCGGTTTTACCAAAAGTATTATGACGCTCTTTTGCTAGTTTATCATCAGGGTGAAGTTGAACTGACAAGTCCTGTGCAGCATCAATAAATTTAAATAGAAGCGGAAATTCATTACCAAAAACTTTGTACACTCGCTCGCCTAATAAATCTCCTTTATAAGTTGAAATTAGTTGATTTAGCGACTGTCCTTCAAGTGGACCATTAGCGGTAATTGAAACATTTTCATTTACTCCAGACAACTCCCAACTTTCACCAATTAAACCCTTTGCCTCTTTATTGAATTGATTTTTCAACTTAGAGCCTCCCCACACTTTTTCTAATAGTATAGGACGAAATTTTAATGGATATAAGGGGATTTTCTTCAATATTATTTTTTTAATAGTTTTAATGCTCCGTCAATATGCGGTTGTGCATTCATCGCTTTAAATTTCGAAATTAGAATTCCGTTGGCATCAAAAACAAATGTTTCTCTTCCAGGCAACAAACCAAACATAGCATTTTCAACTTCAAATAGCTTTCGTACTTTTTTATCTGTATCTGCAAGTAAGGTAAAAGGAAGGTTAAATTTAGCTGCAAATTTTTTATGTGATTGTTCACTATCTGCACTAATTCCAATTACTTTAATCCCTGCGTTTGAAAAGTCTTCAAAACTATCTCTAAAACTACAAGCTTCTTTAGTGCATTGTGGCGTGAAATTTTTCGGGTAAAAATAAATTACTAAACCATTTTCACTTTTATTTTCAGATGAATTAAATAATTCATAATTTTGATCCTTAAGTTGAAAAGTAGGTAATTTCGTTCCAATTTCTATACTCATATTTATCCTGTATATAATACGAAGTTACGTGGTGTCTCGTAAAGCTTAATTGACACTTGGTAGTTATCTCCAATAACTTTAGAGATTCTGTTATATATCTCAATAGCTATGTTTTCAACTGTTGGGTTAATATTTTTAAAAGCCGCTACTTCTTCATTTAAATTTTTATGATCGAAAGGTTCTTCTACTTCATTTTTAATAATCTCTTTTAAAAATTTAATATCCATCAAAAAACCAGTTTCAGGGTCAATTTCTCCAGTAATACCAACTTCCAATTCATAATTATGACCGTGATACTTTGGATTGCTACATTTTCCAAAAACTTCAAAATTTTTCTCGTCACTCCATTCAGGTTTATGAAGCCTGTGAGCTGCGTTGAAATGTGCTTTCCTATAGATAGTTAAACTCATAATGATATATGTTCGTAAAATTTTTCAAAAATAATTTTAAACCAAGCAGTGTAAATTTGAGGGTTGTTTTCAATATCCTTTTTCACATCCTCTAATAACATCCATTTCCAAGCTACCACTTCATCTTCATTTATAACAGGAGTTTCATTAAAGTTTCCTACTAAAATATGATCTAATTCGTGTTCTGTAAGTCCGTTATCAAAAGGGGCTTTGTAGATAAACGAAGTGGTTTCATTTAATTGAGTTACAAATCCCATCTCCTCTTGTAATCTTCTAGTTCCTGCTTCTATATTAGATTCGCCATCACGTTGATGACTGCAGCAGGTATTTGTCCATAACCCAGGAGAATGATATTTATGCAAAGCTCTTTGCTGAAGCATTAGTTCATTATCATTATTGAAAATAAATACTGAAAAAGCGCGATGCAGCACTGCTTTTTCATGTGCTTCCATCTTAGGCATTAAACCTATTTGCTCATCATTCTCATTCACGAGAATTACAAGTTCTTCTTTCATAGTATTTGAATTCTTTTGCGTAAAAATACAAAATTACCAACGTGTCTAAAACAAAAAGAGCACCTCATAATTGAAGTGCTCTTTTGGTAATTTAATTTAATGTAGTCTGTGCTTAATTTCTTTCGTTAGCACTATTATCTATCAAACCATTATTGTTTTGAATAATAAACATCGACCTTCTGTTAAGTTGGTGCTCTTCTTCAGTACACTCAACACCATCAGAACATTGATTAGTTAGTCTATTTTCACCGTAACCTTTCGCTGTTAAACGACGTGATTCGATTCCATTAGCAATTAGCCATTTCAATGTAGATTGTGCTCTACGCCCACTCAATGCATCGTTATATCTATGTGTCGCTCTAGAATCTGTATGAGATTCAATATGAATTATTAATTCAGGATATTGACGCATAGCTGCTAAAATTTTAGCTAATTCAATTTCTGCATCTGGGCGTATGTATGACTTATCAAAATCAAAATAAATAGGCTGTAAACTTAATCTACATCCTAAATCGTTAGGAGGACAAGGATCTACTGGTGTTAACGGGAGTGTTAAACTAAGTTTAATTGTTTCATTAGGCGTGTCTACTATTTCCTCACTAGGTTCGTAACCTGATTTAAGTGCTCTTACAATAAATCGATCTTCACACTCTCTTTGTGGAAATGAAAATGTAGCATCTGCACCTGTAATAACCTCTTCAATAAGCTTGTTATCTCTATCTAATAATCTAACAGTTGCGTAAGGAATAATATTTCCTGTATTCTTGTTTACAACAACTCCAGCTATATCAACTTTACAACTTGAAAATTGGATTCTATATATATCATCATCAGAGCTACCTTGTTCACCATCACGATTTGAAGTTAAATAACCAAGGTTTTTTTCCTCATCAATAATAAGTGCAAAATCATCTTGATTACTGTTTGCTGGAATACCAACATTTTTGATTTCACCAATAGTTCCTTCAGCAGAAATAGGAGTAGAATAAATATCATATCCACCTAAACCTGGACGACCATCAGTAGAGAAATAAAGATTTCCTGCAGTACTTATGTAAGGGAAAGACTCTCTAGCTTCTGTATTAATTTCTTCACCTAAATTAGTTGGTTCACCGTATGTATTATCACCTTTAATATCTACATACCATAAATCGCTCATACCAACTGTTCCTGGCATATCACTAGAAAAATATAATCTAGTTTCATCTACACTTAAAGCTGGATGCGCTGTTGAATAATCTTTACTATTAAAAGGTAATTCAACTACATTATCCCAATCTCCACTTTCGTTTTTGGAAGTAGTATATAATTTAAGCCTAACTGTTTTACTTTTATCCATTCCTGGCTTTCTCTTAACAAAATTGTTACGAGTAAAGTAAATAGTATTACCATCTTTAGTAAATACAGCAGATGATTCATGGTAACCTGTATTGATTTTATCAGATAAACGTTGTGTATTAGACAAACGTCCTGTTGAATCTTTATCTGCCATAAACAAATCAAGATAAGGTTGATCTGTCCATTCGTATGTTTTGTCTCCTGTAGTTTCAGCAGCTGAAGCAAAAACAATTTTATCTAGATAATATGCTGAACCAAAATCAGAAGTATTTGTACTAATACTTGTTTTTTCTAATTCATATTTTTTAGATAAGAAAGCTATTTCACTTAAGTAATTTCTGTTTTCTTCAAAGTTCTTGGCGATAAGACTACCACCTGTTAAACCAGAATACTTTTCCATCAACTTGTCTGACTCTTCGTATTTACCTATACTTTTATAACTTTGAGCAGCTCTTAAATAATATGACGCATCTGTTTGAGCAGGAAATTGATCTACTAATCTTCCGTACCATTTAGCTGCATTATCATAATCACTATTCCAGTAATAAGTATCACCTAACTTCTTGAATATTTCAGCAGAAGCATAACCATCATCAACTACTTTTAAATAGACCTCTCTAGCGTCTATATATGCGAATCTATCAAAATCTTCATTCGCTTTTTTAATTTTCTTTTCCTGTGCTACTGATGCTGTTAGACTTAAAAGTATAAGTGCAAGAGTAAGCAATAAGGATTTTTGTAAACGTATTTTCATAATGCCCCAAATAAATTATTCGTTTATTATTTTTTCTGAAATATCACAATCGAATTCATTCCCCAATGGATTGTAATACATCTCTTTGTTTTATTTTTAGAAGAAACGTGGAGTTAATACTCTTTCTGGTTTCTTAAATACATCAAATCTTAACATTAGTTCGTAAGATCCATCACTGAATTGTTCTAATTCAGTTGACTGATAGTCATACCCTAAACCAATAAACATAGAATCTGAAACTTGGAATCCTGCCATCGCACTAAGTGCTGCGCTCCATCTGTAACCTACACCTAACGTAAATTTTTCGTTGATAAGAGCATTTAAAGATAAATCTGCTGCCAATGGTGCTCCACCAACTACTTTTCCTAAAACGGCTGGCTTTAACTTTAAGTTTTCATTGATATCAAATACATACCCCATTATTAAGAAGTAATGTAAATTTTCTTGTGGTGTAGTTTCTAACGTTGAATTTTCTAAGCTAGATACATCAAAATGATTTGTAGTTAAAAAGTTGGGTACTGATAAACCTGCATAAAACTTTTGCGTATGATAATATAAACCAGCTCCAATTTGTGGTTGGAATTTATTATCTACATTATTTTGAAATCTAGGATCACCTTGATCAAAGATATTTAATCTAGCAAAATCAACATCTAATATATGCGCACCAGCTTTTAAACCAAAAGATAGTTTTGCTTCATCAGAAGTCTTGATTGTGTATGAATAATCAACAGTAAAGTTTGTCTCATTCGCTGGACCAATTTGATCATGAACAATAGACAAACCCAAACCCATATTATCGTTAACACCAATAGGTGAATCTACGGTAAATGTTCCTGTTTGAGGTGCTCCGTCAAGACCAACCCACTGAGTTCTAAGCAAGAGTCCAAAACTCAACGCTTCTTTAGAACCCGCATAACCTGGGTTTACAATTTGAGTATTGTACATATACTGCGTGTATTGTGGGTCCTGCTGAGCAGTAGCCGTAAATACACTCGCAACAAATGCTAAAATTAAAATGTAATAACTGTGTTTCATAATATATGTTTTGTTAACCCAGAGGTATTAACCTCTGGGATTATCATATTGATTATTATCTGTTTAAATATAAGTAACCTGCGTAACTATCCTGTCCTGGGTTTGAACCTTCGAACTTAATTACATAGAAGTACGTTCCTGTTGGTAATAAATTGTCTTGTGCAACTGTTTCTCTTCCATCAGATTCTCCTACAAATACATTTTCAGTATCATCAGATCCTCCATAGCCTTCAGTTCCAAATACCTTCACACCCCAACGGTTGTATATTTCAACAGTATTATTTGGGAACTCGCTAATTCCTTGAATAAAGAAGAAATCATTTTCACCATTTCCATCAGGGGATACCGCGTTAAATATAGTAAACGGCGCATCTACATTTGGTAAGATAGTTACAGTAATATCATCAGCATCACCATCACCGTCAGGATCTACCTGAGTAGTATCATTTGGATCATCTGAAGTATCAGAAACATCAAGTCCGTTACCAGTTGTACCAGTTACGATAGCTTGATTTGCAACTTCTCCATTATCAATATCTTGCTGAGTAATTGTATAAGTAGCGGTAAACGTTGTATTATCAACATCTCCTGGAGCTAACTCAGCTATAGGACCTCCTTCAATAACAATTCCTGGAAGTGGATCATCTAAAGTGATGTTGTATAATGTTACATTTCCTGTATTGTATACAAAGAATTGGTAACTAATAGTCTCACCTACTTCAGTAATTGCATTTCCATTATTATCATCAAAGATTCCTGTTTTCTCAACAAAGATACTAGGGTCTTGACAAAGAATAGATACTGTAGCATCATTTTCGAAATTACTGTTATCATCAGATAAATCTGAAACAACGTTTCCATCAGGATCAACACCTTCAGCAATAGCTTGGTTACTAACTGAACCATTATCTACATCATCCTGAGTTACAATATATTCAGCTGAGAATGTCTCAGTATCAGTTTGACCGGCTAATAACGTAATAGGTGCTCCTATTACTGTAACCATTCCGTCAATTACAACAACATTATCTAATTGAACATTTCCTAAGTTAGTAACAACAAAGTCATAAACTATAGTTTCACCTAAGTCAATACAACCATTATTGTTTTCATCACGAGGAGTTCCTGTTTTAATCAAAGCGATTAATGCTTCATTACATAAAGGAGTTACCGTAGGATCATCCTCTAATTCACTATTGTTATCTGATTCATCTGATACAATTACTCCACTAGGGTTTAAACCTGAAGCAGTTGCTGTGTTCACAACCTGTCCCATATTGATATCATCTTGATCAATTGAATATTCCGCAGTAAACGAAGTATTATCTTGATCTCCAGGGTTAAGTGCAATAGGACCTCCTATTACATTTACCATTGGGTCGTCAATATCTATGTTAGTAATTGTTGTATTACCATTGTTTATAACAGTAAATGTATAAGTTATAGTCTCTCCAACATTTGCACAACCATCACCATCAGTATCATTAACTACTCCTGTTTTGATTAATGCGATGCTATCATTTTGACATAACGCTGTAACTGTTGCGTCATCTTCAGTCGTTAAAGCATCATCAGAAATATCACTAACTGGTCCAGCAACTCCTGTTCCATTTACAGTAGCAGTATTAGTAATACTGCCTAGATCGATATCAGCTTGTGTAACTGTATAATCTTGTACATATACCCAAGTTTCATCTAAATCAAGTATCATATCAGCATTAACATCACCTGTAAACGGTGCTGTAATAACTCCACCAAGTAATATATCTGTTACAGATACTGCTGAAATAGGAGTGTTACCTTCGTTAGTTACAGTAAATGTATATGTTACAGTATCAACATCAGCAGTAGCACATAAATCTCCATCTACATCATTTACAACAGCAGTTTTAACTAATGCAATCATTTCATTTTGTCCGATAGTGGTTACTGTTGGATCATCTGTTGGATCACTATTCGTTGAACCGTCTCCATTTGGTGTCTCTGTATCTTCATTATTAGCAATTGGATTTCCATCTGTATCTGTATCTGTATCTGATGTATCAGTTACAGGACCTT
>NZ_BKCG01000007.1 GCF_008974325.1 Patiriisocius marinus
TAATTGTTCCATCACCATTGTCAACGATAGTTGTTGTAGTTTCAAGAGCTGCCACAAGATCACCCAGATTATATATGTTAGGAGTTCCGTTTTCGTCAGTATATGTAAGTTCAGAAGTTGCAGCGTCGTAGCTAAAAAATGTTAGCGTTTCAAATTCATCAACCATTCTAGCGATGTTGATGATGGTCTCTACACCTTCTTCATCCGTATAGGTAATTGTTCCATCACCATTGTCAACAAGGGTAGTTACTGTTTCTAGAGAAGCTATAATAGCTCCTAAATTATATACGCTAGGTGTTCCATTCTCATCTATGTAAGTTAAATCAGATGTTGTAGTGTCGTAGTTTAGAAACGTCAATGTTTCATAATCACCAACCATCGTTGCGATGTCGATAACAGTTTCTACTCCGTCTTCATCCGTATAGGTAATTGTTCCGTCACCATTGTCTACGATTGTTGTTACTGTTTCTAGTGTAGAAATTAAGTCGGCTAAATCTAGAGAAAATATTGTTCCGTCTTCATTGGTATAGGTGAAAATTCCAGTTACTGGATCGTAATTTGCTACAGTTACGGTTTCGAAATCTCCAATTATTGTTGCTAGGTCAATAATAGAATCTACTCCGTCTTCATCTGTATAAGTAATAGTACCGTCTCCATTGTAAACAAGTGAAGTAAGTGTTTCAGAGTTTGAACCGTTAAAAGTTATTGGTGTTCCATCACCATTGTCGAAAGTAAACGTTCCGTCACCGTTATCGATTAAAGAAGCTTTTTGGATAATCGTTAAAGTTCCTTCTTCATTTGTATATGTGAATGAACCGTCATTATTATCAATAAGTGTTGTAATAGTTTCATTATCCATTACATCAACACATAGGCTAGTCCAAGAGTTGTTATTAAATTGAAATAAACACTGCTCATCAGTATTATATACAATCGCTCCGTTTAATGGAGTAATTGAAATCATTTGAGAGTTTGATATTCTCGAAACAACTAAAACCTTTTCATTACTCTCAAGTTCTAAGATTGAATTTGAGTCAATTGTGTTCGGGTTATTTCCAATTTTAACCTGAGCATTCATAGTCAAAGACATACAAACAATCAGAAGAAGTATAATTTTTTTCATAGCAAAACCTTTATAGGAATTGCAAATTTATAGATTGGTAATCAGTATTGTAGGAATTGTAGGACCCTAACAATTTACTTTTCGACCAACAACTTTTATTTACGACAAAATAATAGTTGTGAAAAATTAAAATATGTAGTTTTTGTTAAAAATGAGGGTGATAGGACAGTTTAGGCGAACAAATGCTTAACCACATCGTGTACTTTGGCCACTTTTACTATCTGAATTCCGTATGTTTCTTTAGGAAGTTTGCAATATTTTGAGATGATTATTGTTTCAAAACCTAGTTTCTCGGCTTCTAAAATTCTTTGGTCCACTCGAGTTACTGGACGTACTTCTCCAGCAAGTCCTATTTCGGCAGCAAAGCACATTCTTTTGTCAATTGCGATATCTACATTACTCGATAAAACAGCTGCAACTACAGCGAGATCAATCGCAGGATCATCTACAGAAATTCCACCAGTTACATTTAAAAAAACATCTTTAGCACCCAATTTGAAACCTGCACGTTTTTCTAAAACCGCAAGAATCATATTTAACCTTTTGGCATTATATCCAGTGGCACTTCGTTGTGGTGTTCCGTAAACTGCAGTTGATACTAAAGCTTGAATTTCAATCATCAATGGACGCATTCCCTCTAAGGTTGCAGAAATTGCAGTACCACTTAATTCTTCTTCATTTTTAGATATTAATATTTCCGAAGGATTTGAAACTTCACGAAGTCCGCTACCTTGCATCTCGTATATTCCTAGTTCGTTTGTACTTCCAAAACGGTTTTTATTAGCGCGTAAAATTCTGTAAATATGGTTGCGATCTCCTTCAAATTGAAGAACGGTATCTACCATATGTTCTAAAATTTTAGGTCCTGCAATATTTCCATCTTTTGTAATATGCCCAATTAATATAACAGGCGTAGCAGTTTCTTTTGCAAACTTGATGAGTTCGGTTGTGGTTTCTCTAATTTGAGAAATACTACCAGGACTACTCTCAATATAATCTGTATGTAATGTTTGTATGGAATCTATAACAACAATATCAGGTTCCATTTCGGCAATGTTACGGAAGATATTTTGTGTTTTTGTTTCAGTTAAAATGTAACAGTTTTCCGATTCTGGATGAATGCGTTCTGCACGCATTTTAATCTGGCTTGCACTTTCTTCACCTGAAACATAAAGTGTTTTATAAGGAAGTTGCAATGCAATTTGAAGCATTAATGTACTTTTTCCAATACCAGGTTCACCACCTAAAAGTGTTAAACTTCCGGGTACTAATCCACCACCAAGAACTCGGTTAAGTTCGCCATTTTGGGTGTCCATTCTTGTTTCTGCAGAAGTGCTAATTTCTGAAACTTTAAGAGGTTTAGCAGTTCGGCTTCTATTTGTAGTAGCCATTTTTGATTCGCCAACCTCCCAAGAAATTTTTTCGGCTTTTTGAATTACCTCTTCAGCAATTGTATTCCATTCTTTGCACGATGTGCACTGTCCTTGCCATTTTGCAAATGAAGCACCACAGTTTTGACAGAAAAAAGTTGTTTTAGTTTTAGCCATAGATAGAATGTAAAAGTAAGATTTTCAAAACTGAATTTATAATTTTTATTATCTATTGAAAGTCTAACTCAGTTTAATAAAACTAAGGACTTAAATGATTAAAATTTCCGAAGTTATTTAAATCTAGTTTACGTACATATACAAGTTTTAGTTTTGCTTACTCATTGATAGTGTATGTTTAAATGTAATTTTTGGTGAGTTTGTTTTTAAAAATTCATTCACTAAAAAAAACGTTTACTCACTAAAAATTTAGTCAATTTAACAGTTAATAGCTATATTTTTAGGAATCCTCCCCCCTAATAGTATTCAGTATGAAAAACACATTACTCTTCCTTGGAATATTATTTCCATTAATGTCAATGTTTGGTCAAGCGCCTGCAAATGATAATTGTAGCTCCGCCGAAACGCTCAACTTTTTAGTAAATAGTGAAGGAAACCCTGAAACTACGGTCACTTCAATTTTTGATATGTCAACAGCAAGTTCAATAACAGATTCTTGTAGTGGAAATGGATTATTTAACGACGTATTTTATGAATTTACGATGCCATTTGACGGGAATGTACAGTTTTCAGGAGACCTTTTTGTATTTGATTATTTAACTGTTTATACCGATTGTGATATTGCAACTGAAGTAATTTGTAGAAGAAACAAAGGATTATTGTTGGGTTTAATAGCTAACACCACCTATAAATTAAGGCACTCAAATACAAACTCCACAGATCCAGTTACATTTTCTTTAGAGTTATTAGAAACACCAACAAATGATACCTGTTTTATGAATATGGCAGATGAAATGATCTTTGTAACTAATGGAGATGGAAATCCTGAGGTTACTAAAACAAGTGTGATACCAAACGCATCAGATAGTGGGATAAATGGAACTTGTGATGATAATACAACCAATCTAGATGTGTTCTATAAGTTTGTAATGCCTTTAGAGGGTAACGTGCGATTTTCAGGTTTGTTTGTATTTGATAAATTGACATTATATACAGGTTGTGATGAGGCAACTGAAGTAGGATGTAGGACAAATAATGGGTTGCTTTATAATTTAATAAGCGGGACAGAGTATATTCTTAGACACTCTATGGCAGAGAGTCAGGCAAGTACTGCTACATTTACAATGGAAGTGTATAGTGCAATTTTAAACGATGATTGTGTTACTGCTGAAGAGGTTGTTTTTTCGCCAGATGTAGATGGAAATCCCTCAGCATCTTTTGTCCTGAAACAACGTAATGCTACGCCAAGTACTATTTCTAATACTTGTGATCAAAATACTATAAATGTTGATCAATGGTATGAGTTTACGATGCCAGTTCAAGGGAATATTAGTGTGAGTGGTCTTTTTGTTTTTGATAGAATGGCCTTGTACAGTGCTTGCGATACATCTACTGAAATTGATTGTTTTTCTAATAATGGAATTTTTGAAAATTTAACTGTAGGAGAAACATATCTACTTAGGAATTCGATTGCAGAATCTCAAGCGACCACACGAACATTTACAATGACTGCTCTAGAGGTAATAGTTAATGATGAGTGTGAGTTTAGAACTCCGTTAAATGTTACTACTACAGAAGAACTAACTGTAATAACTGATTTGAGAGCAGCAACCGAATCTGCAGGTCCTAATTTGCCAAATCCGTGTGGTGAAAATCCAGCGCATATATATGTTGATGTTTGGTACGAGTTTACAATGCCTGTAAATGGAAATTTAGCAATTACAAATAGTGACGGTCCCAGCGAAGCTATTGTATTGTATGATATGTGTGGTGATCTTGTAGATTTAGGATGTGAGTTTGGAAGTGGAATAATTTATAACCTAACTGGAAATACAACGTATATAGTACGTTATGCAGATAGAGATGTACACTTAAATAGTAATTCGGATTTTAGATTACAAGCATTCGAAACGCTGCCAAATGATGAATGTGAAGATAGAATAACATTAGAAATACCAACCGAAACAGAACTAACAGTTGTTTCAGAACTTAGAGGTGCAACAGCATCCACAGATCTAAATCTAGCAAATCCTTGCGAAGCAAATGTATTGCATACCTATGTTGATGCTTGGTACGAATTTGAAATGCCCGTAAATGGAAATTTAGTAATAACAAATACTGATTCAAATTCTGAAGCACTTACTTTGTTTAGTATGTGTGGTGATGTTGTAGAGTTGCATTGTGAATTTGGAAGTGGCGTTTTTTACAATTTATCAGTGGGTTCAAATTACATTATGCGATACTCAGACAGGGATATCAATGTAAATGGAAACTCAGATTTTAGAGTACAGGCCATTGAAGCACTTTCTAATGATGACTGTGAAAATAGAGAAACTCTTGTAATAACAACCACGGAACAATTATCAGTTGAAACTGATTTACGAGGAGCAACGCCTTCTATAGATCCAAATTTAGCAAACCCTTGTGAAGCAAATGCATTGCATACGTATGTTGATGTTTGGTATGAGTTTGTAATGCCCGTAAACGGAAATGTACAAATAACAAACACCAATAGTAACACTGAGGCAATTACGCTTTATAATGCTTGTGGTGAAAATGTAGATGTAGGGTGTGAATTTGGAAGTGGACTTCTTTATGATTTAAATCAAGGAACTACTTATCTACTTCGATATTCTGATAGAGATGTAAGTTTAAACAGTAATTCCGATTTTAAATTACAAGCTTTTGAAAAAGCTGAGAATGATGAATGTGCAGATGCTTCGGTTTTAAACCTAAGTACCTTGAATCCTGTTTCGGTAAGTACAGATTTTCGGGGTGCTTCAAATGATAGTGAGATAAGTTGTGAAAACAATGAAACGCGTTTATATCTTGATGTTTGGTATGATGTGACAATGCCTGTTGATGGGGAAATTCAGTTAAATAATGTAAATAATAATATGTACATAGCTTTCTTTGATGAATGTAGCGGGAATGAACTAACGTGTTTCTTTAACGATGGATCATTATTTAATGTCTCAGCAGGAACTCAACTCAAAATGAGAGCTTCAGTTAGAGATATAAATGCAGCTCAATTTACTTTCGATGTTGCGGTAGTTCCAAGCCCATTATCAACTTGTATTGGTACAACTGAGTTTATAGCAGGGGAATGGAATAACGGTATTCCAGATAATTCAATGAATGCCATTATTAGAGAAAGTTATAATACCTCAACAACAATTAATCCTGCAACATTAGAGCCATATGGTAGTTTAGAAGCGTGTAGTGTTTCAGTAGATACTGGACATACACTTGCTATTGCTCCAGATACTTTTTTAGAAGTTACAGGAGATATCCTTGTAAATGGAACTTTAGAGATCGCGCATACGGCAAATGTAGTTCAGTTAGATCCATTAGCTACAACCATAAATAATGGAACTATTAATGTAAATATAACAACTCCTTTACTTGCTCCACGAGATTTTATGTTGCTTGGTAGCCCAATGACAAATGAAATGACTAATAGTGTTTTTGCTGAAGCTCATCAAATTCGTCAACACAATACAACTCTTTTTGTTCCAAATGTAGACGTAGCAACGGAGTTTCCTTTTGCTGAAAATTTTGCTGATGATAATGGTGATGATTGGACAATGCAAACAGGACTGCTTAATGCTGGACAAGGATATTTTGTACAGCCACAACCAGATTTATTAACTGGAGGGAGCTTTAGCCTTATTTTTAATGACGGAATATTTAATAATGGTACTATTTCAATGCCATTGCTATTCAATACAGATAAAAATAGTAGTCCAAATATTTTGGCAAATCCATATCCATCTGCAATATTAGCAGACGATTTTATCAACACAAATATTTCGGTTGGCGAAGTATATTTCTGGGAACATATCACTGAGCCTTCCGGAGACTTTCCGGGATATAATACTGCTAATTTTAGTATGGAAGATATTTCTATGTATAATTTAATGGGAGGAGTAAAAGCTGCTAGTGACCCATCAATAGATGATACAAAACCTAACGGAATAATTTCCACAGGTCAAGGTTTTGGTGTAAAAGCAAACGTGGCTGGAGTGGCTATTTTTTCTAATGAAATGCGAAGATTATCAGGAAATACAACTTTAAGAACAAGTCAAAATGATACAGAAAAACTTTGGCTATCAATCACTGCTCACGAATTTAATAGAAAAGGGAGCACGTTGCTTGGCTTTTCAAACCAAACTAGCCAAGGTTTAGATGCTGGTTTTGACAGTAATAGATTAGCAAGTATTCTTTCAATCTTTTCTGAGATAGAAGGGAGTGATGTGGAGCTAGGAATACAAAGTCGTGAGGCGTTTAATGAAAATATATCTATTCCAATTGGGTATTCTACTATGATTGATACACCAACAATGTATCGTATAAACGTTGACGAAATAGAAGGTTCTCAACTTTTTGATACCACAGTAATTTTAGAAATAGTTGCAACTGGTGAAAGAATTAATATTTCAGAAAATGCTTATGAGTTTCTTTCGGAAAAAGGACAATTTAAAAATGCTTTTGTACTTCACTTTAAAAATAATGTGCTAGGTATTTCTTCTGAAAATTTCAGCAACACAACCATATCGCCAAATCCAAGTGATGGAGTTTTTAATATTAATACTCAAGAAACTTTAGATGCTGTTATAGTGACAGATATATTAGGAAGGCAAATTTTTAATGATGAAAACATAAAAAATAATCCGTATTCACTCGATTTAAAACAAGAAAGTTCAGGCGTGTATTTTGTGACACTGACTTCTAAGCAGCACAGTAAATTGATTAAAATTATAAAGGAATAACTAATGGACTAACTATATTAAATTTTAAAAGCCACGATGTGTATCGTGGCTTTATTCTTTTCAGAAATATGATTGTTATTTAATAACCAAATTCATCTTTTATTTTATCAGCCCTTTCAAGCATCATGTCTACAGTAATAAAATCTGCTTCTTCTTTATCGAAAGCTGCTTGATACGTTCGCATTGCTTTTTTAGGCTCTCCAGTTTCTTCGTAAAAACGACCTAAATAATAAGACCCTAAAACGGTGTCTGGATATGCTTTTATTGCCATTTGAGCAATTGTTTCTAAGCTCTCCCATTTTTTACGCTTCTCGCAGGCAGTTGCCGTTGCGATAAAGTCATTTACCCTAATTGGGTTAGTTAGTCCAAATAGGTCTTCAATTGTTTTATATTTATCAATTAAATATTGGCTAATAGGAGTGTCAAGTTTCATAACGACATCCTTAAATTCTTGTTTGCTAATAGGTCTGTACACAGCAAAGATTTTTTCTAGAGCATTTGGAATTCCACGTCCAACTAGAGAATAGTGTGTAGCACCTTCAAAATTGTCAAAATAATATTCAAAATTATCACTCTTAACACCTTTTAGGGCTGCGTCTAATTGAACAGTTCCTTCCATTAACCCTTTGATGTCGTCAGAGCCAGTAGCTAAGTAGTAAAAAATCTTAGATTGCACACCAGGTAATCTACTCGCTAATCTATTTGCGGTATCAGGGGCTAAATCTGGACTTAGTGAAATATAACCATTCATTAATGGAGGGTCTTTAAAAAGATAGTAGTTTAAAAAATTAGCTGTAAAATCGTGCCCAACACCAATTACAAACTTTGCAGTTCTATAATTATTATCAATATATGGCATTAACTCAAGACCAATGAATTCGAAAAAGTCAGCTCCTTTATCTGAAGGTAATGAATTGTCATCATCATAATTACAATCATCATAGCGTTTATCACCTTGCATAATTCCAACCACAATTGACTCTGGCATATCTTCCCAGTAGCTAAAGTAATCTACATTACCTGCAACAGGTTCAAAAAGGTAGTCGGCATCAAGTACAAGTACCACGGGATATACTTTGTCAGTATTTTCCTCATAATTTCTAGGTAGTTGAATTTTAAGCCTTCTGGTTTCTTCAAGTTTGTTAGAAGTAAATTCTTCATATACAATTTGCGCACTAGCAGTCATAGCTGTTAAGCAAAAAGTAAAAAGCAAGATCAGTTTTTTCATTGTTTCGGAAATTTTAAGAATGGAAAGATAGTGATTTTTGTAAATGTCACATTATATCAAATATTGAAAGATTAGTTTCAATTGTAAAAAAGCGATAAATATTTAGTTTTTCTTTCTTTTGGTTGTGGATTGTCTGTTGAGAAATGTAGTTTGTTAATTATCTTTTATTCAGGAATATAGAAATTTAACCTTGTTAATGATTTTATGTTTAATATTCTGAAATATGTAAGAAAAAATATTTTTTTATATTGATAATAAGTAGGTTATGGGCTTTTTTTGTGTATTTGATACCAATATTAATGTAGTTCGTCTCAATAATTTTTATGACATCTTATAATGATGTATTTTTAGTAGTAACTAACTAACTATTATTATTTTAATTACATTTTCCATGGACAATAATCATATAATTATTGCACATAGTAATAGGCAATTCCTAGAAGGAATTGTCTCTGAAGTGCTGAGAAGAGAGTACAAAATCGCAAAGCAATTTACCAGTGGAGTCAAAGCCCTGAGGTATATTTTAAGAGAGCAACCTGAAATCGCAATTATTCAATCTCAATTTAGTGATATATCTGTCTTCGAGATTATCAACGAAGCTAGAGCAAAAGAGATTGATATTCGATTTGTAATAATTTTTCCTAAAACAGAATACAAACAATTTTTAATTGCCAGTAAGATGAATATTGCTGGTTGTATCTATGCTGGTGAGGTTTTAGAGGATCTTTTAGACTGCTTAAATACGGTGTTACAGGGCGAAATCTTTGTGAGTAAAGGCATTAAATCTACCAATCCTAAAGATGAATCGCTAAAGCTTATTTCTTCTTTGTCTGCTACAGAGATAAAGGTTTTAACACTTGTATCAATCTATCAGAAATCTTCAAAAATTTCTAATAAATTAGATATTTCAATTAGAACAATTGAAAAGCATAGGAGTAATATCATCAAGAAATTAAAAATTAATTCTAAAGTTAAAACATTGCCTAATTGGGCTGAAGAACATAGAGAATTAATACAGTCATTCGCCTTACAAAGTTTGGCATGAAAACAGATGGAGTTTTAAGAAAAGTGCTTTTATACTGTGCAATCGTAGTAAGCGGTTTGCTAGTGATTTCTTATTTAGTAAAAGTAATTTAAGCTAATTTATTTTTGTTGTATAGGGGTAATGTTATTAATGATATTACTCCTATAACAACAATTGAAGTGATGTTTGATATCCAAACTATCCACCCAAAAGCTGTACCTACTGTAAACGGGACCGCAAATAACACCAGTATGCCAGCTATGGCAGCAGGATATGTTCCAAAACCACTATTTGTAAAGGCAAAGGTGAAACTACCAACAACGAATGCTATAATAATAGTGCTTAAAGGGATGCTAGAGGTTTCAATTAAAGCATGTGTTGCAGTGTAAAATGATGCAACATATAAACCCCAAATAAAAAGAGAATGAAGTATAAAAGCTTTCTTTTTTTTCATTTTAACAATGCTTAATACTCCATCTTTTAAGCCATCAATAAAATTTTTGATTTTAGCAGGAATTGTAAATGTTTTAAATTTCAGAAGAAATATTAGCGCAATAGAAAAAACAATAAAACCAATTCCAGCTGCATACATGAGCTTTTTTGGAATGCTGGATGCTATGTATTCGTAAAGCACGTCAAACTTAAGGAAGAGTGCGGTGAACGTAAAAATCATTAAAAAAATAAGATCTACAATTCGTTCACTTATAATTGAGCCAAATCCTTTTTCAAAAGGAATTTTTTCATACTTATCCATTATTAAGCCTCTAGATACCTCTCCGCTTTTTGGTATAAATATGTTCATTAGGTAGGCAATTGAAATTGCCATAAAATTATTAGCCAATTTAGGTTTATAACCTAAAGGCTGTAGCATAAAATTCCAGCGGTAAGCTCTTAAAAAATGGCTTAAAACACTTAATAGCACAGATAAAACAACAATGCCATAATTAGCATTACTAAAATATGCCTTAAGTTCAACAAATTGTTCAGGAGTGAATTTATTATATGTAAACCAAATGAGGAAAATTCCAAAACCTAACGGAATTCCTATTTGGAGAAACTTAGATATAATTTTATTCAAACTAAACGAGTAAGTTGTCTGTGTTAGGAAATACTAAAGAAGGCTTAAAGTTTTTTGCATCTTCTCTAGTCATTAAACCATAGGTGATAAGTATTAAAATATCTCCAGGAGCTACTTTTCTAGCAGCTGCACCATTAAGAGTTATTTCTCCACTTCCGCGTGGTCCAGGAATAGCATAAGTTTCTAATCGTTCGCCATTGTTGTTATTAACAATTTGAACTTTTTCACCTTCAACAATATTTGCTGCGTCAAGCAAATCTTCATCAATTGTGATACTTCCTATATAGTTTAGATCAGCACCAGTAACTTTTACTCTGTGGATCTTTGATTTTACAACGTGTATTAACATAGTGCAAAGATACTTATTATTAGGAAAACAATTATAAAATGATATTTATCAAATTAATAAATACTTAAATTAATTTATTCTCATATTATCTATAAGTCTAACTTCGCCACAAAACGCCGCTACAAAAGCTCTATATTTAGTCGATTTGTGTTTTCTTAATGCTGTTTTTAAAGTGCGCTCGTTCGCAATTTCAAAATACTCTAATTTTAAATTACTTTCCTTAAATTTTTTTTCAGCTAACTTTGTTAGTGCTGGGAGTGATAGTGAATTAAATTTTGAAGCCACTTCTTTTAATGTAGCGCTAATTAATATTGCCTCTTCAAATTCTGTAGTAGAAAGTCTTTTGTTTCTAGAGCTCATTGCTACTCCATTAGGTTCGCGTACAATTTCACAACCTACAATAGTTGTTGAAATATTTTCAATCTCAACAAGTTTTTTTACAATTTGTAACTGTTGAAAATCTTTCTGCCCAAAATATGCTTTATGTGGCGCTACTATTTTTAATAATCTAGACACAACTGTCCCCACACCATCAAAGTGACCTTTTCTGTGTTTTCCTTCCATTTCATTTGCAATTGCTCCAAAATTGAAGGTGCGAGATTTTATATTGCCTTCGTAAAAGGCTAAAGCATCTGGAGCATACACAATTATATTTCCTTGCAACGTTTCTAAAAGTGTGACGTCTTTATCCAGTGTGCGAGGGTATTTTTTTAGATCTCCTTCATTGTCAAACTGAGTTGGATTTACAAAAATGCTTACAACCACACAGTCATTGTCTTGTAGGGCTTGGCTTACAAGAGACAGATGCCCTTGGTGTAATGCTCCCATAGTAGGGACAAACCCAATGGTTTTTGTGCTTCTGAAAGCGCTAAGAGCCTGTGATAATTTTTCATTGGTGGTATAAACGTTCATAATGGTATTGTAATTGATAGCTAAATTAACTTATAGTAAGCAATCTGCATAAATTTTCGTAATTTTGCAACTTTTAATAACCTAGCTAATAAAGCACTAAATTTATGAAAGATAAAAGAATCTTGTATGTGTCATCTGAAGTAATTCCTTACCTGCCAGAGACCGAGATTTCTTCCATGTCGTTTGAGGCACCTAGAATGGTTAATAACAACAATGGGCAGATTAGAATATTTATGCCTCGTTATGGTAACATTAATGAGCGCCGTCATCAATTACATGAAGTAATTCGCCTTTCGGGGATGAATTTAGTGATTAATGATTTAGACATGCCTTTAATTATTAAAGTAGCTTCTATACCTAAAGAGCGTATGCAAGTTTACTTTATTGATAATGAAGATTATTTTAAACGTAAGGCAACTTATGCTGATGAGGATGGAAACTATTTTTCAGATAATGATGAAAGAGCTATTTTCTTTGCAAAAGGAGTTATTGAAACAGTGAAAAAATTAAATTGGTCGCCTGATATTATCCATGTTCACGGATGGTTGGCTTCTTTTTTACCATTGTATCTACGTAATTACTACGGAAATGAGCCGTTGTTTGAAAATAGTAAGATTGTTACTTCTGTTTATAACCAAGGTTTTACAGGTACTTTAAATGAAGAAGTAGGAGACAAAATTAGGTTTGATGCTATTGATGATGAAGCTATTGCTCATTTAGATACGCCTACATTTGAAAATGTGATGAAAATTGCAATTGATAATTCAGATGCGTTGATTATGGGTTCTGAAGATATTTCAGAAGAACTAGTTTCTTACATTGGAGGAATAGATAAGCCTGTTTTGCCATTTCAGCACAAAGAAGACGTAGAAAGAGAATATATTGAATTTTACAAGTCTAAAGTTTTATCCGAAGAAAGCGAAGAATAACCGCCATTTTATTTGGCGTTAAGGATTTTGCCGGAATAAAATTTCGGCTTCCTTTAAAAAAAAATGAAGATGAAAATAAAAAATGCGTTGCCAAAACTTATGGCAATTTTTAGTGCCATAGTTCTTATGGCATCTTGTGAAGAAGATTTAGGTACTATTGGTTCTCAAATTATTGGAGATCAAAATGTGGATGCTATTTTAGATGATACTAAAACGGTACTGTCTTACAGTCGTAAACTTGTTCCAACACAGTCTAATGAGCTTCCTATTTATCAATTAGGAAGCTATACAGATCCTGCTTATGGTAGATCTACAGTAAATTTATTAAGTCAATTAACGCTTAATAATACCAATCCTAACTTCAATTTCTACCCAGAACTTGATAGTGTTGTGTTATATATTCCTTATTTTAGTGAGCTTACTACTGATGATGAAGGAGTTGGTACTTATGAGTTAGACTCAGTATATGGGAATAGCCCAATAAATATTGAAATTTTCGAATCTGGATATTTTCTAAGAGATTTTGATCCAAGTTCGGGGTTTGAAGAAACTCAAAAATACTATACTAATCAGGGTCCACTTTTTAATTCATTTCAAGGTGAGTTGATTCATACAATTACGAATTTTGTTCCTTCAAGTGACGCAATTGAAACAGTTGAGTTTCCAGATGAAGATGACGATGGTGGTGAAACTGAGCCCGTAGTTACGGAATTACCTCCAGGATTAAGAGACACATTGCCAACAGCCTATTGGGAAGAAAAGATTTTTAGTAGAGAAGATACTCCAGATTTATTAAATAATAATAATTTTAGAGAGTATTTAAGAGGATTATATTTTAAAGTAAATGGTAGTGGAGATAATTTAATAAAGTTTGATCTTTCTGATGCGAGAATAGATATACATTATACTTTTCAAACTGATTCAAATATTCCTAGCGACGATATACCTCGTACGGCAACTGTTTTGACTTTAGGTTTTGATGCGATAAATGTAAATGTATTTGATAATGATCTTACACCTTCAATAGCTGCAGATTTAGAAAATCCTGATGTGGTGAATGGTGAAGAGCATTTGTATGTTCATGGTGGAGATGGGGTTATTACATTGTTAGAACTTTTTGGAGATGATGCTGATGGAAATGGTGTTGCAGATGAGTTAGATCAAATGAGACAAGACGAGTGGCTAATTAATGAAGCTAACTTAATTTTCTATGTAGATAAAGGTCAAGTTTCAGGTGGTTCTCAAGAGCCAGAAAGAATAGTTATTTATGATATTGAAAATGGAACTGCTTTAATAGATTATACAGAGGATACAACTTCTGGAGATGAAGCTATTGATGCTTATACAACTCACTTAGGTCGTTTACAAAGAGATAGTGACGGTAAAGGTGATTTTTATAAAATTAGAATTACAAATTATTTAAGCGATCTTATTCATAAGGATTCTACAAATGTGGCTTTAGGTCTTGTAGTTTCTCAGAATGTAGGAGCTGGAGGTTATCAAGATTTAGAAACAACACAAGCACCTGGAGTAGAACAGGTGCCTTCTAGTAGTGTAGTTGCCCACGAGGGTACTGTATTGTTTGGGAATAACTCAACAAATACAGAACGAAAATTGAAACTTCAAATTTATTATACAGAACCAAACTAAAATAAAAGTATGTGTGGAATTGTTGGTTATATAGGTCATAGAGAAGCTTATCCTATTGTTATAAATGGATTAAGAAGATTAGAGTATAGAGGTTATGATAGTGCTGGAATTGCACTTTATGACGGAAAAAATATTCAGTTAAGCAAAACCAAAGGTAAAGTAGCAGATTTAGAGAAGCGTGCTGATTCTGAAATTTCTAAAAAAGGATCATTAGGAATAGGTCATACAAGATGGGCAACTCACGGTGTGCCTAATGATGTAAATTCACATCCTCACTATTCAAATAGTGGTAATTTAGTGATAATCCATAATGGGATTATTGAGAATTACTCTTCAATTAAAACAGAACTAATTAATAGAGGTTATACTTTTAAGTCTGATACTGATACTGAAGTTCTTGTGAATCTTATTGAAGAAGTAAAGAAAAAACAAGATGTAAAACTTGGTAAGGCAGTTCAAATTGCTTTAAATGAAGTAGTAGGAGCTTATGCTATTGCTGTGTTTGATAAAAATAAACCAGACGAAATTGTAGTTGCAAAATTGGGTAGCCCACTTGCAATAGGTGTTGGTGATGATGAGTTTTTTATCGCTAGTGATGCTTCACCTTTTATCGAGTTTACAAACAATGCTATTTATCTTGAAGATGAAGAAATGGCAATTATTCGTCGTGGTCGTGACATTAAAATTAGACAAATTAAAAGTGATAAGTTAGTAAAACCTTTTGTACAAGAGCTTAAGTTGAATATTGAGCAAATCGAAAAAGGTGGGTATGACCACTTCATGTTAAAAGAAATTTACGAACAGCCTTCTGTGATTAAAGACACATATAGAGGTCGTTTGTTAGCAGATAAAGGTATTATTAAACTTGGAGGTTTAGAAGAATATATTCCTAAGTTTATTAATGCAGATAGAATTATTATTGTTGCTTGTGGTACTTCATGGCACGCAGGACTTGTTGCTGAATATATTTTTGAAGACTTAGCGAGAATTCCAGTTGAGGTTGAGTATGCAAGTGAGTTTAGATATCGTAACCCTATTATTACTGAAAATGATGTAGTTATTGCTATTTCTCAAAGTGGTGAAACTGCTGATACGCTTGCAGCTATTAAATTGGCCAAAGAAAAAGGAGCATTCGTTTATGGTATTTGTAACGTTGTAGGTTCAACAATTTCAAGAGAAACACATAGTGGAACATACACACACGCAGGACCAGAAATAGGTGTTGCATCTACTAAAGCATTTACAACACAAATTACTGTGTTGACAATGATTGCTTTGAAATTGGCGCAAGTAAAAGGTACTATTTCTAAGTCAGATTATATGATGCACCTTCGTGAACTAGATATGATTCCTACTCACGTTGCGGCAGCATTGAAAAGCAATGACAAGATAGAAGAAATTGCAGCAGTATTTAAAAATGCTACAAATTTCTTGTATTTAGGTAGAGGGTATAATTTCCCAGTCGCACTTGAAGGAGCGTTGAAATTAAAAGAGATATCATATATCCATGCTGAAGGATATCCAGCTGCCGAAATGAAACACGGTCCTATTGCTTTAATTGATGAGCATATGCCAGTTGTAGTTATTGCTATTAATAGTAATCATTATGGTAAAGTTGTAAGTAATATTGAAGAGATTAAAGCAAGAAAAGGAAAAATTATAGCGGTGGTTACAGAAGGTGATACAGTTGTAAGAGAACTTGCAGATTATGTTATGGAAGTTCCTAAAACTCCTGAGTCATTAACTCCTTTAGTTACTACAATTCCATTGCAATTACTATCTTATCATATAGCGGTAATGCTTAATAAAAACGTAGATCAACCACGTAACTTAGCTAAATCTGTTACGGTAGAATAAGATTTATAATTATTATATTATTATCAGCTCTTTCCTTTAATGGAGGGGGCTGATTTTGTTTTGTCTTATTTGCGACAACTATTCTATGTATCCATAAAAATTTCAAATTACTTATTAAATATATAATATGTCTTTTTATCAAAAACTCTCTGAAGTAGGCTCTAAGTTCATGAGTCAAGCAACATTGTTTAAATATGGTTTTAATCTTTCGCCTATGTATCGTCGCAGTACAGCTCGTATTACAGAAGTTACTGATGATTTAATGCATATTAAGATAAGGCTACCTATCAATTACAAAAACAGGAACTATGTGGGATCAATATTTGGGGGGAGTATGTTTAGTGCGGTAGACCCTATACCAATGATACAAGTGTTGAATATTCTTGGCAATGATTATGTTGTTTGGGACAAGGCTGCTGAGATTAAATTTAAACGTCCAGGAAGAGAAAATCTTTATGCCAATTTTAACTGCACACCTTCGGAAATATTAAACATTAAAAACCGTGTCGAAAATGAACAAGAAATCGAAATCCAAAAACTTACACAGCTAACAAATAAGAATGGAGATGTTGTTTTTTGTGAAGTTTCAAAGACAATTTATATAGCAGATAAGGAATTTTATAAAACTAAACGAAGAACGAAAAAATAATCGTTACTTATAATTAGAGAGTAATAATATAATTATGAGCAGTTTCAATCAATTGCAGCTCTTTTTCAGTCTTTAAAATTTCGGAAGAAAAAAATCATTTAAAAAAGACGTTTTTTGAGTTGTCATATTTCCGAAGAAAAAACTATCTTTGCAGCGTTAAAAAAGAGGGTGCTTCATGTACCCGTAGATAACTAAAACAGAAACAGTTGATAATGTCACAAGTTACAGGAAAAGTTGCACAGATTATTGGACCAGTAGTAGATGTTGAATTTGCTAATGGAGCCGAGCTTCCAAAGATTTACGATAGTCTAGAAGTTAATAACCATGGAAACAAGTTAATTCTTGAAGTACAGTCTCACGTAGGTGAAAATACAGTTCGTACCATTTCAATGGATTCAACGGATGGTTTAAGCCGTGGAGTAGATGCTGTTTCAACAGGTGCGGCAATACAAATGCCAATAGGTGATGATATCTATGGTCGTCTTTTTAACGTAATTGGTGATCCTATTGATGGTATGGCTGCGCTCCCTAAAGAAGGGGCTAACGGTTTGCCAATACACAGGGATGCACCTAAATTTGAAGATCTTTCAACTTCAAGTGAAGTACTTTTTACAGGTATTAAAGTAATTGACTTAATTGAGCCTTATGCAAAAGGTGGTAAAATTGGTCTTTTTGGTGGTGCCGGAGTAGGTAAAACAGTATTGATTCAGGAGTTGATTAACAATATTGCAAAAGGTCACGGTGGACTTTCAGTATTCGCAGGAGTAGGTGAAAGAACACGTGAAGGAAATGACCTTTTGAGAGAGATGTTAGAGTCAGGAATTATCAAGTATGGTGATGACTTTATGCACTCAATGGAAGAAGGAGGATGGGACTTGTCTAAAGTAGACAAGATGAAGATGAGAGAATCTAAAGCAACATTTGTTTTTGGACAAATGAATGAGCCACCTGGAGCACGTGCTCGTGTTGCATTATCAGGATTAACAATTGCTGAGTATTTCCGTGATGGAGCTGGGGATGGTCAAGGAAAAGATGTACTTTTCTTCGTTGATAACATTTTCCGTTTTACTCAAGCAGGTTCTGAGGTATCTGCCTTATTAGGTCGTATGCCTTCTGCCGTAGGTTACCAACCTACACTTGCAACTGAGATGGGAGCAATGCAGGAACGTATTACTTCAACTAAAAAAGGTTCTATTACATCTGTACAAGCGGTTTACGTACCTGCAGATGATTTAACGGATCCAGCACCAGCAACAACATTTGCTCACCTTGATGCAACTACAGTATTATCTAGAAAGATTGCTGAGCTAGGTATTTACCCAGCGGTAGATCCACTAGATTCAACTTCTCGTATATTAACTGAAGCTATTTTAGGTAAAGAGCACTATGCTTGTGCACAAAATGTAAAAGAACTTTTACAACGCTATAAAGAATTACAAGATATTATTGCAATTCTTGGTATGGAAGAACTATCTGAAGAAGATAAACTTGCTGTAAACCGTGCACGTCGTGTACAACGTTTCTTATCTCAACCTTTCCACGTAGCGGAGCAGTTTACTGGTATACCAGGAGTTCTTGTAGATATTAAAGAAACTATTAAAGGATTTAACATGATTATGGATGGTGAATTAGACCACCTTCCTGAAGCAGCATTTAACCTTAAAGGTTCTATCGAAGAAGCGATTGAAGCTGGAGAGAAAATGAACGCAGAAGCTTAAAATATAGTAATCAGTAGTGCGTATTGAGTTTTACTCACTACACATTACTAATTGCTCAATACTATAAAAAATATGTATTTAGAAATAGTAACTCCAGAAGCATCCATAGTAAGCGGTGAGGTAGAAAGTGTAACGGTTCCAGGAATGGACGGATCATTTCAATTATTGAATAATCACGCAGCTATCGTATCTTTATTAATGGAAGGAATGGTTAAGTTTAAAGGTAACCCAACTATTGCAGCTGGTTTCGAAAATAAATTTACTCAACAAGATGGTGAATGGTTAATGAAAATTAGCGGTGGTACTATCGAAATGAATAACAATAAAGTAATTGTATTAGCTGACTAATTTTTCTAATCATTACAAAATTCCTAAGCCCAAAATCTATTTATTAGATTTTGGGCTTTTTATATTTGTGTAGTACATCATAGACATTTTATTTATACCTGCTTTGTGGATTTAAAAAATAGTTACATTTCTAATGAAAAAGGTCTCTGTGGCACATAATACTTGCTGCATTTTTTTTTACTGCTAGCTTTTTTATTTTATATCTAGTATGTTTTGATAATAGCATTGTTAGTCATAGAAGAGAATACGGTGGTCTGGCATATATAATAACATTTGGTCTTATATTAGGGATTCGATACCCTCAAGTTATAGATTATCAATTTGATTTTGAAAAGAAGACCTATAAGAAAATCTATACATTTGGATTCATAAAATTTCCAAAGGAGTTTCCCTTCGAGGACTTAAAATATATTGCAGTTTTTGGTAAAAATGATTTAATTTATGAAATCAATTTATGGCACGGTAAAAATAAACAGTTTACAATTTCATATTATGAAGAGCTACCTATTGCCTTGACAAATGCACGACATATTGCCGAAAAACTTCACTTGGATATTTCGGATGCATCAAATCCAAATAGTGCAGATTGGTTGATCAAGGAAAATCTAATAGAATTAGATAGATAATTTATAATTCAGAAATATTAATATTCAATTAGTTTTAATTAAAATGTCCTTATTAGTAGACGATAGATATGTTGTGATTTCTCAAGGTCCGGTGCCTTTGTTTAGGAGGATTATTGCTGCAGTATTATTAACAGGTTTTGTATTTTGTGTATATGCAATGGTGCGTGAATATTTAGAGGAAGGATGGATTAACGCCTTGTATTTTTATGGATCATTCTTTTTATTAATGTACGGATTTCAAGCAGCCCGATCCCGCAACTTTGTATTTCATTTTAAAAAACATCGTTTTAGAGAAGAGGTTCAATTGGGTTTTTTGAAATTTGGTTTTTGGGAACCATTGCCAGATTTGAAATATGTTTCAGTTTATAAAGTAGCACCAAAAATATATATCATAAAGATATTTATAACTGTTAATGATGGTTATGAAATAGTAGGTTTTAAAAATGCTGATGATGGCATACTTGCTGCTAAAGCAATTGCTAAAAAATTATCTATAGATTGCTGGAATGCTACCAATCCTGGTAATGGCGACTGGCTTGAAATTGATTAAAATCTTATGATTAAATTAGAAAATAGTAATAATGTTTTTATTGAAGTTTGAATTAAGAGTTTTTTTTAAATTTTAAAATTTCTCCCGGCGGGCAATCTAATACCTCACAAATAGCTTCGAGTGTTGTAAAACGCATTGCCTTAGCTTTGCCAGATCGTAATATAGAGAGGTTTGCTTGTGTTATTCCTATGCGTTCGGCTAATTCCTTACCTCGCTTCTTCTTTCTTGTAATATACCGTCTAAATGAATTTCTATCGCCATCTCAAATTGTTAAATCATGTTCAGCTTTCATTAATCGTACATTTTTTAACGTATTTGAAATAAGTTTAAAAAACAGTCCAACTATAATAATAAAAAGTGGCACAAAAATATTGTTACCGTATTGAACAGAAATTGTGGTTCCATTAAAATCTGCAATCCAAGTTAATAAATAGGAAACAGTAACTGCTATTGCTGAAATAACTAAATACAACCCACTGTTGTCTAAATTCTTAATTACTTGTTTTTTAAGCAGATTATTATCAAGGAAGTATCTTTCGGTTCTTTTTAAATAATAAAGAGCTACTAACATTAATATGTAGCTTATTATGCTAATTGTTACAGCTAACCAATATAACATTGATAAACTAGAGACGTCTTCATAACCGTTTAGTGATACATTTCCAATCGAAGTATTAAAAATGCCAAATGGTAAAATGATTAAAAACCCAGCTAGCCCAGGAATCATTAATATAAATAATATATCAATGAGATTTTTTAATAATAAATAAATGAATAATTATTTAAAGTTCATTTTTTACCTTTCATACTTCGGGCTATCTTTGAGCTGTGTTACCTAGAAAACTTAACACTAAATTGCAAAAACGTATGGATGAAAATTCCTTGCGAAAACTAGGTACGCCTAATTTACTTATAGACTTTTCTAGCAATGATTATTTGGGTTTTAGCTTTAATAAATCGATTTTTCAAAACACTTCTAAAATTTTAAAGCGTCACAATCTAGAAGTAAATGGAGCAACAGGTTCTAGGCTTTTATCGGGCAATCATTCTATTTACACAGAAACCGAACAATTACTATCGAAATTTTATAACAGTGAACACGCACTACTATTTAATAGTGGATATGATGCTAACGTAGGTTTTTTTAGCAGCGTACCGCAAAGAGGAGATGTTATTTTATATGATGAACTTTGCCATGCTTCTATACGTGATGGAATTAAAATGAGTGATGCTAAAGCATTTAAGTTTAATCATAATAATCTAATACACTTAGAAAAGCAATTATCCTTTCGGGCTGAAACTAGAAAAGAAAATGAAGAACAGTACATAGTCACTGAATCTGTTTTCTCTATGGATGGAGATCAACCAGACTTAATAAGCTTGGTTTCACTTTGTAAAAATTACAATGCTCATTTAATCATTGATGAAGCACATGCAGTTGGAATATTTGGAGATAAAGGTGAAGGACTTGTTAAAGGACTAGGCTTAGAAAATGAGGTTTTTGCTAGGATCATTACTTTTGGTAAGGCATTAGGTTGTCACGGAGCAGCTATTTTATGTAGTGCAGGTTTAAAAAATTATCTAGTAAATTTCTCCCGAAGTTTTATTTATACTACAGCCTTACCGCCTCATTCCATTGCAACAATACAATCTGCACATGAAGAGTTACGTATTATCAACCGTTCTAGAATAAATTTAAAAAGCAATATTGCAATATTACTAAAGGAAGTAATGTCTAAAGACTTAGAACAACATTTTATCTTGAGTGATTCAGCAATTCATAGTTGTGTTATTCCTGGCAATACACAAGTCAAGAAAATTTCCGAAGCTTTAAAAGAAGAGGATTTTGATGTAAAGCCTATTCTTTCTCCTACTGTTCCGAGAGGACAAGAGCGACTGCGTATTTGTATTCATAGCTTCAACACTAGCGAGCAAATAAAAACACTTATCAGTACTATAGCTACCTTTGTAAAATGAATCAAAAATTCACAACTGTAGCAGTATTTTCATATTCTTCTGAAGCAAAAATAATTAGAGGTCGCCTTGAAGCTGATGGTATTCAAACTTTTTTAAGTGATGAATTAACTATAGATACTGACCCTTTAGTTAGTAATGCGATAGGTGGTATAAAATTGAAAGTGCTAACTGAGGATGTTGAAAAAGCAAGAGAAGTCTTAGATTCGATAAGTGCATATTCGCTAACAAATGAGGGAGAAAAAATTATTTGTCCCAACTGCGAGAGTACTAAAATCAACTATTTTACTCATATTGAAGATGTAAAATCTTTAATGGCTTTTATATTTGGATTCTTATTTGGGGGACTACCTTTTCACACAAAATACGAATACAAGTGTGAAATTTGTAAATCAAAATTTAGCAACTAATGAATACTTTTTTTATAACTGGAATTTCAACAGAGGTTGGGAAAACAATTGCTTCGGCAATCATAACTGAATCATTACAAGCAGACTATTGGAAACCAATCCAAGCTGGTGAACTTGAAAGTAGTGACACGCATAAAGTAAAGCAATTAGTATCTAATTCAACAACGGTTTTTCATCCTTCGGCTTTTGATCTGGTAACGCCTATGAGTCCACACGCAGCAGCAGCTATTGACGGAGTTAAAATTTCTGCTAAAAAAATAAAGAGGCCTGTGACTAAAAATAACTTAGTAATTGAAGGGGCTGGAGGACTATTAGTGCCTTTAAACGAAACTGAAACGATAGCAGATTTAATACAACCAAGCGATAAAATAATTATTGTTTCGCGACATTATTTAGGAAGTATTAATCATACCTTATTAACTGTAGAAGCATTAAATACTAGAAATTTCAACATCCATGGAATTCTATTTAGTGGTGAAAAGCACCCAACAACCGAAGCTATTATTTCAAAAATGACTGGAGTTCCTATTTTAGGACGCATTGATGAAGAACCATATTTTGATACAAATGTAGTGAATGAATATGCTGAAATTTTAAAAAATAAATTATAATTTTTAGCGCAAAGAAACCTTAATAATACACAAAAGTCTCTAGTCAAAACCACATAACTTTGTAAGATGAATTTAACGCAACGTGATAGTATATATCTTTGGCACCCACTTACGCAACATAAAACTGCCATAGCACCATTACCTATTGTAAAGGCGAAAGGTGCACTACTTTGGGACGAAAACGGAAAGCAATATATTGACGGAATTTCGTCGTGGTACACCTCTATGTATGGGCATTGTAATGAAGAAATTACTGCTGCAATGACTAAGCAAATGCAAGAATTAGATTTTGTAATGTTCAGTGGTCTCACTCACAAACCAGCCATCGAATTGTCAGAGAAATTGATGAAAATTTTACCTTCTAATCAGGCCAAAATATTTTTTAATGATAATGGTTCCACGGCTGTTGAAGCGGCGATAAAAATGGCATTACAATTTCATTTTAATAATGGCGAAAATAGAGATACTTTAATTGCTTTTGAAAATGGATTTCACGGGGATACATTTGGCGCTATGAGTGCTTCAGGTATCGCTAGTTATAATGCTCCTTTTGAAGATTTTTTACTTAAAGTAGAGCGAATTCCAGTTCCTACAGAGCATAATTTAGCCGAAATAGTACAGACGTTAAACCACATTCTAGAAAATAACAACTGTGCTGCCTTTCTATTTGAACCGTTAAT
This sequence comes from Patiriisocius marinus, assembly GCF_008974325.1. Taxonomy (GTDB): domain Bacteria; phylum Bacteroidota; class Bacteroidia; order Flavobacteriales; family Flavobacteriaceae; genus Patiriisocius; species Patiriisocius marinus. The sequence continues at coordinate 24,036 of NZ_BKCG01000007.1, forward strand.
TCAAGGAGCAGCAGGAATGAAATTTCATAGCGTCGAAGGTCTTGATGCATTAATTGCGAAATGTCAAAAACATAAAGTACTCTGTGTTGCAGATGAAATTATGACGGGTTTTGGGAAAACAGGAACAAACTTTGCCTGTGACCAATTAACGCAACAGCCAGATATTATGTGTTTGAGTAAAGCATTAACAGCAGGAATGTTTCCGTTAAGTATTACAAGTTGTACACAACATATTTATAATGCATTTTTAAGTGAGGAAGTACATAAAGGGTTTTTCCATGCCCATACTTTTAGCGCACATCCTTTGGGCTGCGCTGCTGCAATTGCAGGGTTGGAATTGTTGAATTCGCCTACTATTGTTGCTAAAAGAGAATGGATTTCAACCTCGCATAACGCATTTAGTGAAAAAATAAAAGAGCACTCAAAAGTGGCTAATGTTCGTTCTAAAGGAGTTATTTTAGCAATAGACTTAGCAATACCAATGGATCGCTATGGAAGTTTAAGAGATGAACTATACCAATTTTTCGTAGAAAGAGGATTGTTAATTAGACCATTAGGAAACACCTTGTATTTATTGCCGCCATTTGTAATTACGGAAAGTGATTTAGAAAAATGTTATGTAATATTGGAAGAAGCTTTAAATACTTTTTAAAGTTTAATCAAGCAATATTTTATCATTTTCTAGTAAGTCAATAACAAGATTGCTCTCAGTTATGGTAACTGTCATAACTTGATATGTCCAGTTATCACCTTTACCTTCTCCTTCAACTTTAACTGTAGCTTCTCCATTTGGTCCTTTTATTGGGATGTTTAAAAAAGCAGTTTTAAGACCGTTAATATTATTCACATTTCCTTGCGGCATTCCATTGGTTTCAATAGGCTCGCCTAATATTGCAACAACTTCGTTATTTGCAGCAGCACGCTCTAACGATTCTGTGTGAGCTGCACTATTTTCAAATAATGAAGATAAACCTACCATCATTGTACCAGCAAAGACTACAAAGGCAATAATAATAAATAAACAGCCACCTGTTGGAACTGCCCATTTCCAGTTTCTCGACCACCAACTTTTTTCCTCTGTAATTTCGTTCATTATTCTACAATTTTCTGAGTATCCAATTTTGATATCCCGTATTTTTGAGCCAAAATACAAAATTTGCATCAACCAATTTCAATTCGTGCCATTTCATCTATTTCTGCTTTGGGATCAACCTCTGCAGAACTATGGGAGGGTTACCTTTCAAAATCTGCATTTTTCCAGAAACTGAGTTCAGGAAAATGGGTTTCCAAAATAACTTCGGAAACTGAAATTGCTGTAAATCAGTTAAGAGAATATTCACATGCATATAAAAATTTAGATAGAACTACGTTGTTAGCTATTCAGGCTACGCGCAATTTGTTTAATAAAGGAGCATTTCCGAAGGAAAACTTAGGGATAAACATTGGATCTTCAAGAGGTGCTACAGAATTATTTGAAAAATATCATTCCGATTATTTAGAAGGTCAAAAGATTTCTGCCTTTACTTCTCCCACAACAACTTTAGGGAATATTTCCTCTTGGGTTGCGCAGGATATCGCGCTAGATGGAGTTACAATTGATCATTCGGTTACGTGTTCAACAGCGATGCATTCTATTTTAAATGGGATAGCGTGGTTAAAATCTGAAATGGCAGATGCTTTTATTGTTGGAGCTAGTGAAGCACCACTGACGCCATTTACTTTAGCTCAAATGGATGCTTTAAAACTGTATTCAAAATCTGAAAATACATTGGCTTGTGAATCTATGCGATTTGAAAAAAAAGCAAACACAATGGTTCTTGGTGAAGGTGCTGCAATGGCATATTTAGAAAGAGGGGTTTCGGAAAATAGTCTTGCAGTTATTGCAGGTTATGGTTTTGCCTCAGAAAAATTAGTCCACAATAGTTCTATTTCTAAAAATGCAGATTGTTTTCAGAAATCGATGCAACGTGCCTTAAAATATGCAAATTTTGAAACTGTAGATGCCATAGTTATGCACGCACCAGGAACTGTAAAAGGTGATCAGGCTGAAAAAAATGCAATTGATATTGTTTTTGGGAAACAGTTACCGTTATTAACTTCAAATAAGTGGATATTGGGTCACACCTTTGGCGCAAGCGGAATGTTTAGTGTTGAACTAGCAGTGATGATGTTGCAACATAACAAGTTTGTCGAAAATCCTTATTTTAGTAATGCGAGACACTTACCATCTAAGTTGAAAACCGTAATGGTTAATGCTGTAGGATTTGGGGGAAACGCTGTGAGTGTTATTTTACAAGGTATTTAGGTAGTTGTCAATTTTGTATTGTAACAAATTAGTGATTGTGCGACTAATTTTTTGCTTAAGTGTCTTAATCCTGAGAAGCTTCAAAATTATTAAGGGATAGAAACCAACCATTTCATAGACATTAAAAGCACATTCAAAACTATATTTTAAATCCCGAATGAACTCTAAAACCAAAGGGTTTCACAACGTCATGTTTTATAAATAAATATGTTAGCATCCTTGTGAATAATCGATAGAGTTACCTGTCCGGAAGCTTTTAAATTTAGTATATTTCTAATCTCTAATAAATACTAATTATGGAACAATGGTTTGCTGCACTTAGCATATTTGAAAAGGTCTATTGGTTAACTGCTGGTATTTCTTCAGTGATTTTCTTAATCTTATTAGTCCTTACTTTTATAGGTGCTGAAGTAGATGATTTAGGTGATGTTGATGCAGAAATTGATGGTGATACTGGCATAGGGTTTCAGTTCTTATCATTTAAAAATTTGATGGGATTTTTCACCATTTTTGGCTGGAGCGGAATTGCTTGTATAGATGCGGGTTATTCAAATGGCCTTACAATGATTATCTCTGTAGTTTGTGGTTTGTTAATGATGCTTGCGATGGCAACGTTATTTTACTACTTAACTAAGCTTGATAGCGACGGATCATTGAAAATGAAAAATGCTCTAAATAGCGTAGGTGAAGTTTACCTAACTATTGGTGCAAATAGATCAAGAATAGGAAAGGTGCAAGTAAATGTTCAAGGAGGTCTTCGAAGTTTAGAAGCACTCACTGATGAAAGTACAGACTTAATCCAAGGAGATATAATAACCGTTACAAGCGTAACAGACAATGGAATATTAATAGTAAACAAACATTCGAAATAATATGCTAACACTACCACTACAACTAGAGCAATATGCAGGATTAGCCGCAATTGGTTTTGCAATTCTGTTTTTCTTTATAATTATTATCACATTTATTCGAAGGTATAAAAGATGTCCTTCAGACCGTATATTAGTAGTTTACGGAAAAGTAGGAACTGGAAATTCGGCTAAATGTATACACGGTGGAGCTGCATTTATTTGGCCAGTAATACAAGATTATGAATTTCTAGATTTAACACCTATTTCGATTGAAGTAAACTTAGTGAATGCCTTAAGTAAGCAGAATATTCGTGTAAATGTTCCTTCTAGATTTACAATTGGAGTTTCTACAGAGCCAGGTATTATGCAAAATGCAGCAGAGCGTCTATTAGGTCTTGGTCAACAAGAAATTCAAGAACTAGCGATGGAGATTATTTTTGGTCAATTACGTTTAGTAGTTGCGTCAATGGATATTGAGGAGATTAATAATGACCGTGATAAGTTTTTAACTAACATTTCAAACAGTGTTGAAAGCGAACTTAAAAAAGTAGGACTTAAATTAATAAACGTAAACATTACAGATATTGTTGATGAGTCTGGTTACATTGAAGCTTTAGGTAAAGAAGCAGCAGCACACGCGATAAACGCTGCACGTAAATCTGTTGCCGAAAAAACTAGAGATGGTTCTATTGGTGAAGCAAATGCAGTACAAGATGAAAGAACACAAGTTGCAGCAGCAAATGCTCAGGCTGTTGAAGGAGAAAACACAGCGAAAATTGCTGTAGCAAATTCCGATTCTTTAAGAAGACAACGAGAAGCAGAAGCTGAACGTGTTGCGATAGCTTCAGAAAAAGTACAATCTGCGAAAGCTTTAGAAGAATCATATTTAGCTGAAAAGGAAGCCGAAATATCAAGAGCAGAAAGAGAACGAAGTACACAATTAGCCGATATTATTGTGCCAGCAGAAATTGATAAACGTAAGGTTGAAATTGATGCTGAAGCCGAAGCCGAAAGAATTAGACGACTAGCAAAAGGTGAAGCAGATGCAATTTTATTTAAAGCCCAAGCTGAAGCTCAAGGTATTTATGAAGTTCTAACAAAACAAGCACAAGGTTTTGATCAAATAGTTAAAGCTGCTGGGAACAACTCAAAAGATGCAGTATTATTATTAGTGGCAGATAAACTACCAGAACTTGTAAAAACTCAAGCTGAAGCTATTGCAAATATTAAAATTGATAAAGTTACTGTTTGGGAAAATGGTAGCGGAAAAGATGGAAAAACAGCAACTTCTAACTTTATTTCTGGAATGTATGGATCTGTCCCTCCATTACAAGAAATGTTTAATATGGCAGGAATGCAGCTTCCAGATTATTTAAAAGGGAAAGAAATTGAAGCTGAAACAACTAAAGATATTACTGATAAGTAATACCTCTGTTTTCTAATATTTTAAAGACCTGTAAGTTATATTTACAGGTCTTTTTAGTTAAAATTACTAAGAGATTTAGCTGTTTTAGAGGGGGCTTGAGTTTTAATTTTCCTTATTTTTGAACGCTTAGCAATATTAGATTATTGGGTTTCGACTAAATGACATTAATTATTGTTAGAACAATTTACAATCAATTAGAATTTCAGATTGAAAGATTCATATATATGACAGAAACAAGACATAACTGGACTAAAGAGGAAGTAATGGAAGTGTATAACACCCCATTAATGGAGCTTTTATACCAAGCAGCTACAGTACATAGAGAAAACCATAACCCAAATCAAGTACAGGTTTCTACCTTGCTTTCTATTAAAACAGGAGGTTGTCCTGAAGATTGTGGGTATTGTCCACAAGCAGCAAGATACCATACAGATATTGAAGGTAATGATTTAATGAGCGTACAACAAGTTAAGGCACAAGCACTAAGGGCAAAGTCGAGTGGAAGCTCCAGAGTTTGTATGGGTGCTGCCTGGCGAAATGTTAAAGACGGACCAGAATTTGACAATGTATTAGAAATGGTGCGTACCATTAATAAGCTTGATATGGAAGTTTGTTGTACTCTTGGTATGATTACAGAAAACCAAGCTCAACGTTTAGCAGAAGCAGGTTTATATGCTTACAATCACAATCTTGATACTAGTGAAGATTATTATAAAGATGTAATTTCTACTCGTGCTTTCCAAGATAGGTTAGATACTATTGATAACGTTCGTAAAACAAATGTAACTGTTTGTAGTGGTGGAATTATTGGGATGGGAGAACAATTAGAAGACCGAGCTGGAATGCTCGTAGCGCTTGCTAGTTTAAGCCCACAACCTGAAAGTACACCTATTAATGCTTTAGTTCCTGTAGAAGGAACACCAATGGAGGAATTTGAAAAAGTTTCTATTTGGGAAATGGTACGAATGGTAGCTACTACTAGAATAATATTGCCAAATACTCAGGTAAGGCTTTCAGCAGGTAGAACAGATATGTCTAGAGAAGGGCAAGCTATGTGTTTCTTTGCTGGAGCTAATTCAATTTTTGCAGGGGATAAACTGTTGACTACGCCTAATCCAGATGTAAATGAAGACATGAAAATGTTTAAACTTTTAGGTTTACAACCTATGAAACCTTTTGCTAAAAAGGCACAACCTGAGAGTGTTGAAGCGCAATACTCTAAGTTTAAAGAACAAGGGGAAAAGCCAAAGTGGTCGCGCCCAGGACATAAAATTGAGCGTAACGAAGAGGCAAAAGCAAAAGCTAAATTATAATATTGCACCTTAAAATGTAGCCGATGTATTTATTACATCGGCTTTTTTTATGCTTTCTTTAAAAACTCTTTATGGCTAAGTTTCGTAAGTTTGTTAACCCTCATAACAGACTATGCAGCTCAAGGAAATAGAACGTATACAAACCATTACTAGTAAAGATTTCTACAAGAAATATTTCAAAACTCAAACACCTGTGGTTATTGAAAATTTTATTGAAGATTGGCCCGCATTTACTAAATGGAATCTAGATTATATGGCAGAAGTAGCTGGTGATAAAGAAGTGCCTTTATACGATGATAGACCAGTACATCATAAAGATGGCTTTAATGAACCACATGCCACGATGAAAATGAGTGAGTATATTGCGCTTTTGAAAAGAGAGCCAACAAAGTATCGTATTTTTCTTTGGAATGTGTTAAAAGAAGTTCCTACGCTTCAAAAAGACTATAAATGGCCAGACTTTGGTTTAAAGCTTATGAAAGGATTGCCTATGTTGTTTTTTGGTGGGACTGATAGTTACACATTTATGCATCACGACATTGATTTAGCTAATATTTTTCATTTTCATTTTCAAGGTAAGAAAGAAGTAATTCTCTTTGATCAAAAGCAGAATGATTATTTATATAAAGTTCCGCATTCATTAATCTCAAGAGAGGATATTGATTTTTCTAAACCAGATTATAAAAAATGGCCGGCTTTAAAAAAAGCAAACGGATTTAAAACACACTTAAATCACGGTGAGGTATTGTACATGCCAGAAGGTTATTGGCATTATATGAAATATAAAACACCAGGGTTCTCTATGAGTTTACGTGCTGTGCCGCGAAATCCTTTACGACTAGGTCGCGCTGTTTACAATGTGTTTTTTATGCGTCATTTTGATAATTTAATGCGTCGTTTAAAGGGGCAGCAGTGGATTGATTGGAAAAATGAACAAGCAGTTATTAGAACTAATGAGAAGTTAGGTATTAAATAACCTCCTTAACCTTTTCCCAGACCATCCCAGATTCCCAACCACGGTAGATCATATAATCAGCAAACTTTTTTCTTTTTTTTTGAGAATTTGTCTCTGTTTTTAATTGAAGTAATCTTTTTTTGGCTAGACCGTCAAAAGTTGTATAGTACTCATAATCAGGTATTTCTTTAAGGGCTTTCTTAATGTTATATGCTGAAATATGCCTGAATTTCAATTCGCGTGTTATTCTCACCTTACCCCACTTTTTTTGTCTGAACTTTCCACGAGCAAAAGCTTCAGCAAAGCGTGTTTCATTTAAAAAATTATGTTGTATTAAGTGGCTTAGAATTTCATCAATTGCTAATGGAATCATTCCCATATCTCGTAATTTTTGTCCCACTTCTTTATGACAGCGTTCTTGATACACACAGTAGCGTTCTATAGATCGCTTTGCTTCCTCAACAGTGTATGTTTTTTTAGTTTGCTGCATTTATTGTAAAAGTACTATATTTTCAACTTCAATTAGCTTTTGTTATTATTCCAAAAACGTGTATAATGATAGCAGTTTTTAAATTAATATTTCTGAAATTATTAAAAATAAAAAAACCCCCAATAGCAAAAGCCATTGGGGGTTTGTGGTTATTTAATCTTGTTACCACTCTTGTCAAAGAAGTGATACTCTAGATACGTGTAAGCATCTCTTGGTTGTATTTTCACCCATTTTTTATGCTCCATAAACCACTTATGGCGCAATGATGGAAAACCTTTTGTTAAAAAGGCTGCTATAAAAGGATGCGCACTAAGCGTAATGTTTTTATAGTCTTGCTTGAAGAGTCTTTTAACTTCTTCGGTAATTTTTTGTACCACTACTATAGGCGCTTCAATTTCTCCGCTTTCAGTCCCTGGGGCTTCTTCGCGTGTTTTAATATTCATTTCAGGCCTAACGCGCTGGCGCGTAATCTGGATAAGTCCAAATTTTGACGGAGGCAAAATCTTGTGCTTTGCTCTGTCATCTTTCATTTCGTCTCGCATATGATCGTAGAGTGCTTTTCTATTTTTAGCTTGCGCCATATCAATAAAATCGATCACGATAATCCCACCCATATCACGTAAACGTAATTGTCGAGCCACTTCACTGGCTGCGATCATGTTTACTTCTAAAGCAGTTGCTTCTTGGTTATTAGATTTGTTGCTACGATTTCCACTATTCACGTCGATAACGTGCATTGCTTCTGTGTGTTCAACAACTAAGTACGTTCCTTTTGAACCGGAAACGGTACGACCAAAGCTTGTTTTTATCTGTCTTTCAATCCCAAATTTCTCGTACATTGGGACATTAGAGTCATATAACTTAACGATGTTTTCCTTACCAGGTGCAATTTCTTGCACATAATCTTTTATTTGTAAATAGAGTGTCTCATCATCAATATGAATTGCAGAAAACGAATCGTTAAATACGTCTCTAATCATTGATGCTCCTCTATTTAATTCACTTAACACCTTACTTGGGTGGTGTGCCCCTTGTAGCTTTTTGCACATCGCTGTCCAGCGATCTACTAGATTTTGTAAATCTTTATCCAGTTCTGCTACTTTTTTGCCTTCTGCTACGGTGCGTATAATAACACCAAATCCTTTAGGTCTAATACTTGTAATTAGACGTTTAAGTCTGTCTTTTTCTTCACGACTTTCTATTTTTTGAGAAACAGAAATTCGATCTGAAAAAGGTACAAGAACGATATAACGGCCAGCTATTGAAAGCTCACTACTTATACGTGGTCCTTTTGTGGATATAGGTTCTTTAACGACCTGTACCAGAATAGATTGATTGTTTTTGATGGCATTATTTATGCCTCCATTTTTATCAATCTCCTTATCAAATGGGAAATCTTTTAAAGTATAATCTTTAAGTTTACCTGTGCTTACACGTTTAACGAACTTCAACATTGAAGAAATTTTAGGACCTAGATCATGATAGTGTAAAAAACCATCTTTTTCATAGCCTACATTGACAAATGCAGCGTTAAGTCCCGGCACAGTTTTACGTACTTTAGCGAGAAATACATCTCCTACCGCAAAATTGTTAGCCTCTTCTTCTTTGTTTAATTCAATTAGTCTTCCATCTTTTAAAAGAGCAAAATCAACTTCTTGCGAACTGGATCTAATAAATAATTCGTAGTTCACGTTACATTAATTTATATCCGTTTAAACAAAGGCATATCATGCCATTTGACAAAAACAGATGGATTAAACAATAATTTTATCACAGGTTTTGTGTATTTCTATTCTGAAATATTCAAAATAGAAAAAACCCGTCGAAACCAAACACGCTTAACAGGTGATAAGTGTATCTAATTTCATTTTCAAAGAACTATTTTTGTATTAAATTACTTTAATACTTAAGAGAACAACGTTCTCTCAATGCTTTCTATTATCAATACGATATTGATAAAAAAAGAAAAAGTAGTTTAAAACTACTTTTTCTTGTGACGGTTAGCACGTCTTCTCTTCTTACGCTTGTGCGTAGCGACCTTATGTCTTTTTCTTTTTTTACCGCTTGGCATATTTATTTGATTTATATCCTCCCAAAGGAGAACGATTATAATTATTTAACTTCAACGTTTGTTTTAACACCTTCAACAAATACTTTTGCTGGCTTAAAAGCTGGGATGTTATGTGCGGGGATCTTAATCGTAGTGTTTTTTGAAATGTTACGACCTGTTTTTTCAGCTCTAGTTTTGATAATAAAACTTCCAAAACCTCTTAAATATACGTTGTCTCCACCTTCTAAAGAGGTTTTAACTTCGTTCATAAATGTTTCAACAGTAGCTTGAACATCTCCTTTTTCCATTCCTAATTTCTCTGAAATCTTCGCTACGATATCTGCTTTCGTCATGTTTGCTATAATTTAATTTTACGTTTCAATTTTTTTTAAGACGGCAAATATAACAATTTTAATATCAATAAGTCAAAAGGTAATGCATTAAAAACAAATACTTAACATAATATTTTGAACCTTATAAAACAAAACTAAAATTACGATAGTCAGTCGTAAAACTTTCTGAAAATAAATACGTTAGCTTTTTTTATTGCTAATTAAAAATAACACTACTTAAAAGTGTTTCCCGATTCAAATTTAATAATTAAAAAATAAATTCTGAAACTTTAAGTGATAGAAGCGTATTTTTGAATAATGGCTGTCCAAAAAGAATTGTTTTCTAGTAGAATAATGTCGTGGTATACTTCTAATAAAAGAGATTTACCTTGGCGAAATACTAATGACCCCTTTAAAATTTGGCTTTCTGAAATTATTTTGCAGCAAACTCGTGTTGATCAAGGGATGCCTTACTACTATAAATTTATTGAAGCCTTTCCTACTATTAAGGACTTAGCTAGTGCTCCACAAGAACAGGTTTTAAAATTATGGCAAGGTTTAGGGTATTACTCTCGCGCTAGAAATTTACATATAGCTGCGCAATTTATTGCAACAGAGTTGGATGGGGAGTTTCCAATTACCTATAAGGACTTATTAGCTCTAAAAGGAGTGGGTGATTATACGGCTAGTGCTGTAGGTTCTATTTGTTACAATTTACCTACTGCTGTTGTTGATGGAAATGTATATCGTGTTTTGTCAAGACTTTTTGGTATTGCTACACCTATTAATACAACTGAAGGTATTAAGGAGTTTAAAAAACTAGCGCAACACTTGTTGTTTAAAAAAGATACAGGGACTTATAATCAGGCTGTAATGGAGTTTGGAGCAAGATTCTGCACACCAGCAAATCCGGACTGTGACCATTGTATTTTTAATGACTCTTGTGTGGCTTATAAAACTGAAAGAGTTTCTGAGCTTCCTGTTAAGTTGAAAAAAACAAAGGTTAGAAAACGTTATTTCAATTATATAGTTCTTTTAGATTCGGAATTACAGACTAAATTACATCAACGCACCGAAAAAGGAATTTGGCAGCAACTTTATCAATTTCCATTAGTGGAAACTAATAAAATTGTGACTTCTGTTGAGTTGATGAAAGATGATTGTTTTAAGAAAATTGAAAGTGAATACAAATTAGAGGAACTCATTTTGTTTAACGAAGTACCTGTTATTCATAAGTTGTCTCATCAACATTTAATTACTCATTTTTGGATAGTTTCAGTAAAAAGCACGATTGAAAATGGAATTAAAATTTCGGCTTTGCCAGATTATGCTGTGCCGGTGCTTATCGAAAATTTTATTTCAAAATTCCCTCCATTCAAATAAGCGTTTTTTTAGCTATATTTAAATCTCAAAACCTACCTTTGTTTATTCTGAACTTAGTTGAGAATAAGCGTAAATTGTAGTTGAAAAAAGAAACGATATGAATGGTACTTTAAATAAAGTGATGCTTATAGGGCATACTGGAGACGAAATTAAAATGCATTATTTTGATGGTGGTGGATGTATAGGTAGATTTCCTTTAGCTACTAACGATTCGTATACTAATAAATCTACTGGTGAGCGTATTGAAAATACTGAATGGCACAACATTGTTATGCGTAACAAAATGGCTGAAGCTTGCGAAAAGTATTTGAAAAAAGGGGACAAAATTTACATTGAAGGCCGAATAAAAAATAGAAAATGGCAGGATGATAGCGGTAATGATCGTTATAGTACGGAAATTCAGTGTATAGATTTTAATTTCCTTACTCCTAAACCTCAGGGGCAGGGTGCGCCTGTTGCAAATAGTGGCACGCAGTCTGCAGCTACTCCAGCGCAAACACAAAATATTCAAGAACCTGGTAATGATAACGACGATTTACCTTTTTAATAAATTGATTTAAACCGCTGTGGATATAGAGCCTCCTAGTACCCTTTTAATTTCTCTTATTAGTGCAACGAGCATTACAAGCATTTTACTTTTATTGGTGTTGCTATTGTGTTCTGCATTAATTTCGGGTGCAGAAAATGCATTTTTTTCGCTTACCTCAACAGATTTAGATGCTGGGGAAGAAAAGGAAGTGTCTAAAAAAATGCAAATTGTCGCTAAACTGCTCGATAAACCTAAAAAATTATTAGCTACAATTTTAGTAGCAAATAACTTTATAAATATCGCCATCGTATTATTATTTGATTCGTTGGGTGAAGTCTTTTTTGCCGATATTACGGCAGTATGGTGGGGTATTAATGTGCGATTTATTGTCGAAGTGGGTGTTGTTACTTTTATGATTTTGCTATTTGGAGAAATTCTTCCTAAAATTTACGCAAGCAGAAACAGTGTTGTATTTGCAACATTTATGGCTTATCCTCTTAGAGTTTTAGATTTTTTAATTACACCGTTAAGTATGCCTATGCGTGCTGCAACGATAGCAATTCATGAGAAATTTGGGAAACAGAAATCTAATATTTCAGTAGATCAATTGTCGCAGGCGCTTGAACTTACTGATGAAACAGATACGACACACGAAGAGCAGAAAATTTTACAAGGGATTGTGACTTTTGGTAATACAGATACCAAGCAGGTGATGAAAAATAGGATGGATATTTTTGCTCTAAATGAAGCCCTTGAATATAAAGATATTTTACCTGACATTATTGCGCATGGATATTCTAGAATCCCTGTTTTTAAGGATAATGTAGATAATATTACGGGTATTCTTTATGTGAAAGATTTAATACCTTTCATAGACCGCACAACTCTAGATTGGACATCGCTTAAGAGGGCCCCTTATTTTGTTCCTGAAAACAAAAAACTGGACGATTTACTTAATGAGTTTAAAAAAATGAAAATGCACCTCGCTATCGTTGTTGATGAGTATGGTGGAACAAGTGGATTAATTTCATTAGAGGATATTATTGAAGAAATAGTAGGTGAAATTAGTGATGAGTTTGATGATGAAGATTTGATTTTTTCAAAACTTGATGAGAACAATTTTATATTTGAAGGTAAAACAGCTTTAAAAGACTTTTATAAAGTAATTGGGCTTGAAGATATCACTGTTTTTGAGGATAGTAAAGGCGAAGCCGAAACGTTAGCAGGGTTTCTATTAGAGGTTTCGAAAGGTTTTCCTAAAAAGAACGAAGTAATAACGCACCGTAACTTTGCGTTTACTATTGAAGCGTTTGAAAACAAGCGAATAAAACAAATTAAACTGTCAATTTTACCTACAATTTCATGAGAATAGCTGTGATGCTTATTATGTTATTAACACTCTTGTCTTGCGGAGATGATGTGTTAGTGAAGCCAAATGCAAAACTTAGACTTGATTACCCAGCTCCATCATTTCATAAAACAATGACAGAATGCGACTATAATTTTATGATGAGTGATTTTGCTGAATTTCAAAAAAGCAGAAATTGTGGCTCAAAAATTCATTACCCAGGAATGAATGCAACAGTTTATTTGACGTATCAAGAAATTAAAAACAACAATTTAGACTCGTTGTTATATGATGCTCAAAAGCTTGCTTATAATCACGATAGTAGGGCAAATGGTATTCCTGAGCAATTATTTGTGAATCCTGAAAATCGCACTTATGGTATGTTTTATAGTATCAACGGAAACGCTGCGAGCCAATCTCATTTTTATTTAACTGACAGCATTAGGCATTTTGTAACTGGCTCACTTTACTTTGAGGCGAAGCCTAATTTTGATTCGATTTATCCAGCAGTAGTGTATCTAAGAGATGATATTAGAACTATGATGGAAACTATGGAGTGGGAGCAATAAGTTTAAACTTAAAATCTCATCTTTGCATCTTCTAAAAACCTGAAGTATTGCTAATGAAAAGTATTCCAAAAAAATGGATTTATCTCATCATCCTTTCTGCAGTTTGGGGGAGTTCATTTATTCTTATTAAAAAGGCGCTAATAGGCTTAACGCCATTACAACTTGGAGCTTTACGTACCTTGTTTGCTGCTACTTTTTTATTGCTTATTGGGTTTCCATATTTAAAGAAAATTGAAATACATAAATGGAAGTGGATAGCTATTTCAGCATTTTTAGGAACTTTTATTCCGGCATTTTTATTTGCTTTTGCAGAAACTGAAATAGATAGCGCTGTAGCGTCGATACTTAATTCTACTACACCTATTATGACCTTAATATTAGGTGCGGTACTTTTTAGTATAACTTTTACACGCAATCAGTTAATAGGTGTTTTTGTGGGTTTGATAGGAAGTATGTTGCTTATATGGAGCGGTGCAGATGTAAACCCTGATCAAAATTACTGGTATGCAACACTAATTTTATTGGCTTCCATTTGTTATGCATTTAATGTAAATATTATAAAAAGACATTTGCAAGAAATTCCTGCAATGGCAATTGCTGTGGGTAATTTTATAGTATTGATTATTCCTGCTTTTTTAGTATTACTTTTTTCAGATTTTTTTACTACTGAAACGCTACATAATCCAGAGGTTCACACAGCATTGGGGTATTTAGTGATACTTGCAGTAGTGGGTACTGGAGTTGCAAAAGTGATGTTTAATAAGTTAGTGCAAATGAGTACGCCTGTGTTTGCATCTTCAGTAACATACACAATTCCCATTATAGCATTATTATGGGGTTTTCTTGATGGAGAAACTTTTACTTTATGGCAAGGTGGAGCGGCACTTGTTATTTTACTAGGTGTTTTATTGACTAATAGAAAGTAATCTTAATATGATTACTTTTTAACAATTTTAAATACTTTTTTTTGTCCAGTGTTGTTTTTTATTTCTAAGAAATAGATGCTAGATGCCCAATTCTCGATATCAATTTTATGCTGGAAAGTTTTAGAATGCCATATATTGTTACCTAAAATAGATGTAACATTCATCTGTGCAAGGGTGTCACTATCTCCACTTTTTATAAATAATGCGGTATCTGCAGGATTAGGGTGAATTTTTATTGTGTTTAATTGTTTTTCTGGGTTATTTAGAATTAGTAAATTTTCATACCATACAATCGTATCATCATTTTGAGAGGCGCGCACCGCATCAATATCACCGTCGTTGTCAATGTCTACTGCTAAACATTTAGACCCTGCAAATTCTGTTTCTATTTCTTGTTGATCACCAAAACTACCTAAACCATTTAAGTTTTCGTACCATTTTAAGGTTGGTGAATTAACGGATGAAGTTAAAATGTCTACATCATTGTCATTGTCAAAATCTGCTAACGCAACTCCTGATGGGTTATCAGTCGATGAGATTATTTACTCATCACCAAAATTCCCAAGTCCATCTATATTCTCGTACCAAACAAATTTATCTAACGCTAGATATACTCCTAAAATATCTATATCACCATCTCCATCAAAATCTGCTGCTCTTATTCGACTTGCGGCAAGGCCATTTCCGCCAATAGCATTCTTGATTCCAAAATTCCCAAAACCATCATTATTTTCGAGCCAATAAATATTAACCTTACCAGTCGAATCACTTACTAAATCTAAATCTCCATCACTATCAATGTCTTCCATAATTAAAGAGCGAGAGCTAGAAATAGTGCTGTCTATAATTATTGCACTACCGAAAGTTGCTTGACTGTCTAAATTTTCATACCATTCAATTCTAGAGGCATCACCGCTAGACATAATGTCTAAATCTCCATCTGCATCAATATCTTCAATTAAAATAAAGAATGTATTAATGGTATTTGAGTTAATTAATTTTTGAGTGCTAAAATTTCCTTGCCCGTCAAGGTTTTCATACCAAACTATCCGTTGATCTGGTATGGTGGAGGCAATAATGTCTATATCTCCATCTCCATCCAAGTCACCATGAGTAACCATACTTGTTTGGTTTAAAAACCCAACTTCATTGGGGATAAATGACTCACCACCATCAACATTTTTATACCAAGATACATTGCTGCCAAATCTATTGGCAGCAATAATATCATTAAATCCATCACCATCAATATCTGCCCAATCAATCCATCGAACACCATCTGCCGTTGTTGTAATTGGTTTTGAATCTGAGAATTGAGCGGAGATTATTATAGTTTGAATTAAACAAATAAAAAGAAATAGCGTTTTCATATAGAACTAATTTATTCGTTATCTTTTAAAATTATTGTTTCTTGTGATGCATTCCCATCATATCCATCTTCATCTGGATCGTAGATCCATTGTCTATTTATTACGTTAGTGGGACTATTAAATTCGTGAAGACCTCTATATTTTAAGAATATTCCGATTTGATTATAAACTTTATTCATTTCAGCAATAACTGTAAGGACTTTGTGTTCGGTTATTGGTTCGGGGTAGTATCTATTGGGGTCGTTAATTTGCCAGAATGCTACATTAAATACTACTGGTAAATTAGAAGATGCTGTTGCTTTTTGTGCTTCGGTTACAATAAAATTATTGACATCATAATCATCAATGATACATTCTTCGTATTGTTGTGCATTAGTCGTCTGTAAGGATGTTAGGGCTAAAAGCAACACCCCCACCATTTTCTAAAACATTGAAATTTTGTATCCATAACTCGTGTTTACTAATTATCGATTTTAAATATATGAATATTAATGAATTAAAGATGTTGTAGCCGAAATTAATATTTACTTGTTTTCTATAAATCAATTTGCTGATTAACAAAATAGACTTATATTTGCACCCCTCTAAGGAGAATTATGCTTTATTCACAAATTGTGGGTGGCGAAAATTTCCGAAGAGAAAATAATAATTAACTAATATTTAAACGTTTACGCTATGTACGCAATTGTAGAGATAGCAGGGCATCAATTTAAAGTTGAAAAAGACCAAAAGGTTTATGTAAACCGTTTAGCTACTGAAGAAGGTAAAACTGTAGAGTTTGACAATGTTCTTTTAGTAGGTGACGGTAGCAACATTACCCTTGGCGCCCCGGCTATAGACGGAGCTCTTGTAGGAGCAAAAGTCCTAAGACACCTTAAAGGTGACAAAGTTATTGTTTTCAAAAAGAAAAGAAGAAAAGGATACCGTGTGAAAAACGGTCACAGACAGTCCCTTACTGAAATCGTTATTGAAAGCATCGCTACTTCTGGAGCTAAGAAAAAGGCAGCCCCAAAGAAAGAAGAAGCTAAAAAAGCAGCTCCAGCAAAGGCCGCTCCTAAAAAATCATCTAAAGGTGATGACTTGAAAAAAGTTGAAGGGATTGGACCAAAAATCGCTGAGACGTTAAATGAAGCAGGAATCAACACTTTTGCTGATTTAGCAAAAACTGATGCTGCTAAAATTTCAGAAATCATTGCAGGTGTTCGTGGAAATCACGTAACTGACACTTGGCCAGCACAAGCTCAAATGGCTGCTGATGGTAAGTGGGATGAATTGAAGAAATGGCAAGATGAATTAGATGGTGGTAAACCAGCTTAATTTATTTGTTTTTAAATTCTAAGTTTAATATACTCTTGTAGCAATACAAGACTAAAATTATAAAATTATGGCTCACAAAAAAGGAGTTGGTAGTTCGAAGAATGGTAGAGAATCAGAATCAAAACGTTTAGGCGTTAAGATTTTTGGTGGACAAGCTGCTATTGCTGGTAACATCATAATCAGACAAAGAGGAAATACACATCACCCAGGTGAGAATGTATACGGTGGAAAAGACCACACACTTCACGCTAAAGTGGATGGTGTTGTAAAATTCACTAAAAAGAGAGATAACAAATCGTACGTAAGTATCGTACCTTTCGCGGAAGCTTAAGATATTTCTTTCCTTAAAGATATAAACCCCAATCGATAAATTCGGTTGGGGTTTTTGTGGTTTATGTTAGGTTTTAAGTATCTTGACTCTACAAAACCAGGCTATTATGAAAAAATTTATTGTTATTCCACTCTTGCTTATGGCGTTTTTATGTGCTTCTACAGTTGTAAAAGCACAGCAAATACCGCAATATGATTTTCTAGAGGTAATTGTTGTTCAGAAGGCTAATAACCGTGGTAAGGTAAAGCGTATTAGAGTAGAAGAACAAGAATCGTTAGTAGGTAAGGGGATTTCTATTAAGCAGATAGAAGACTTTGAAACTACTGCCCAGTTACTTAATTATATGAATAGCAGTAATTGGGAGTTTTTAGATAGGCAAGCTATTGTTTCAGACGATAATGATCCTGTTTGGATGAGTTACATCTTTAGGAAACAGAAATAATAAACCCTCATACTTTTAAAAAGCACAAGGGTTTATTTGATTACTATTTCCGAAGTAATTTAAAATAAGCGTTTAATCTTAATTTTAAATCTGCTATAGATTTCAATTAGTATCTGTAGTACTCAGGCTTAAAAGGTCCTTCAACAGTAACACCAATGTATTCTGCTTGATCTTGTTTTAGCTCAGTTAATTCAACACCTATTTTTTCTAAGTGTAAACGAGCTACTTTCTCATCAAGGTGTTTAGGTAACATGTAAACTTCGTTACCATACTTGTCAGCATGGTTCCATAATTCGATTTGAGCTAAAGTCTGGTTTGTAAATGAGTTACTCATTACAAAACTAGGGTGACCAGTTGCACAACCTAAGTTTACAAGGCGTCCTTCGGCAAGTAAAATAATATCTTTTCCGTTGAGATCGTATTTGTCAACTTGTGGCTTAATTTCGTCTTTAGTTGCGTTCGTATTTAACCAAGCAACATCAATTTCGTTATCAAAATGGCCAATGTTACAAACAATAGTTTTGTCTTTCATTGCTTCGAAATGCTCACCTCTAACGATGTCTTTATTTCCAGTTGTTGTAATTACTATATCAGCATTTCCAACAACGTTTTCTAATTTCTTTACTTCAAAACCGTCCATTGCGGCTTGTAAAGCACAAATTGGATCAATTTCAGTTACCGTAACTATTGAGCCTGCACCTTTAAACGAGGCAGCAGTCCCTTTTCCTACATCTCCGTAACCGCAAACAACAACGCGCTTTCCAGCAAGCATTACATCTGTAGCACGACGTATAGCATCTACTGCACTTTCGCGACATCCGTATTTGTTATCAAATTTAGATTTAGTAACACTATCGTTAATGTTGATAGCTGGCATAGGTAATGTTCCATTTTTTACACGCTCGTATAAACGGTGAACACCTGTAGTAGTCTCTTCAGATAGACCGTTGATTCCTGCAGCAAGTTCTGGGTATTTGTCAAGAACCATGTTAGTTAAATCACCACCATCATCAAGAATCATATTTAAAGGCTTACGATCTTCACCAAAGAAAAGCGTTTGCTCAATACACCACTCAAATTCTTCTTCATTCATTCCTTTCCAAGCGTACACTGCAGTTCCAGCAGCAGCAATTGCAGCGGCAGCTTGATCTTGTGTAGAGAAAATGTTACAAGATGACCAAGTAACTTCAGCTCCTAAAGCTTGTAAAGTTTCAATTAATACCGCAGTTTGGATTGTCATGTGTAAACATCCTGCAATGCGTGCACCTTTTAAAGGTTGTTCGTTTTTGTATTCTTCACGCAATGACATTAAACCTGGCATCTCTGCTTCGGCTAATTCAATTTCCTTACGACCCCAGGCCGCTAAAGAAATATCTTTCACTTTGTTTGCTGTGTAAGGTACTGTTTTTGTTGACATATAATTTTTCATTTTCATTCCCGCCAAAGCAAGAAACTTGTTAATTTATTACTATTTTGTAATAGTTTTAATTCTGAAATTTTATTGATTGAACACTTGTTCCAGTCATTAAAATTTCGGTCTGCAAAAATAAGCAAAACCTATCAGAAAATAATGGCTCTTTACAAAACTATAACATTATCGGAAAACTCTAAATTGCTGATTTGGAAGATAGAAGAAACTTTTGAAGCTCTTGCTGACGGAATAGATTTAACAACTCACTGTCAAAACAGAGTGAATGGGATGAAAAGCGATTTGCATAGACGGGGTTTTATGAGTGTTCGACATTTATTAGCTGAGGTGGGATATACAGATTTTGATTTATTCTACGATACTGAAGGAAAACCCCATTTAAAAGATGGAAAACATATTTCGATA
The DNA here is from genome assembly GCF_008974325.1 of Patiriisocius marinus. Taxonomy (GTDB): domain Bacteria; phylum Bacteroidota; class Bacteroidia; order Flavobacteriales; family Flavobacteriaceae; genus Patiriisocius; species Patiriisocius marinus. Next base: position 43,807 of record NZ_BKCG01000007.1, read on the forward strand.
ACGCATTCATACACCTTCGCTGCAATTATTATTAGTGACATTGAAGTAGGGATTGACATTGAAATGCAACGTAACAAAATTATCAGAATTGCTAATAAATTCACCCCTTTAGAAGAGTATAGAACTTTAGCTAATGACGATGCTATTATTAGAAAATTGACAATAGTTTGGGGAGCAAAGGAGGCTTTATATAAAAGTTTTGCACACCCAGGGGTTAGCTTTTTAGAAAATATTTATGTGGAAGATTTTAGATTAGACGCCACCAGTACTACTGCTAAAGTTGAAATTGAAAACAGAAAAGAAGTTTACAAAGTAGATTTTGAAGAGTTTGAAGGATTCACACTAGTATATGCTCAAATTGCTTCGTAATTATCTATGAGAAACACTCAAATATATTCCGAAATACTCAGTAATATTATAGCAGGCGAAAAGCTTTTAGCAATACTTATCGATCCAGAAAAGTTTAATGTTTCAACTACAAAGCATTTTTTAAGTAGAATTCCTAAACAGACAACGCATCTGTTTTTAGGTGGTAGTACAGTTCCCGAATTATTAATGGACAAGCTTATTGACTCGTTAAAAATACACACACAATTACCATTGATTATATTTCCGGGATCTGCGAGTCAGATTTCTGAAAAGGCAAATGCATTATTGTTTTTATCATTACTCTCTGGAGATAATCCTGATTATTTAATTGGACAACAAAAAGCTGGTGCAGCCCAATTAGTTGGTAGTTCACTCGAGGTAATTTCTACCGGATATTTATTAATTGACGGAGGTAATGAGTCGGCTGTAGCTCGAGTAACAAATACAAAGCCTATGTCTCAATCTAATATAGATGAGATAGTCCATACAGCTTTAGCTGCTGAATTAATGGGTGCAAAATGTATTTATCTTGAAGCTGGAAGTGGTGCGAAAACAATGGTTTCTGCTCAAATAATTACAGCAGTAAAAAAAGTATTGACTATTCCGTTAATAGTAGGAGGAGGAATACGTACTGAAACCCAACAGTATTTAGCTTACAATGCAGGAGCTGATATCCTTGTAATGGGTACTATTTTTGAAAAGTAACGATATAGTTTATCTCTTAAAATTAAAGGTGTTTTTGTAATTTTAGCTGAAATTCTCATTTAACAACTACAAAATACTCTCGAAGTGTATCTTTGTTTTTCAAATGCAACTCAAAAATGAATATTTCAGTAGAACTTACCCTCACGCCATTACAAGATAATTTTGAACCAGCAATTATCGATTTTATAAAATCACTAAGAGCATCTGGTTTAACGGTTCTTGAAAATCCATTAAGTACACAGGTTTATGGCGAGTATGATGCTGTAATGAGTATTTTAAATACTGAAATAAAAACTGCACTCCAAGCTGTTGATAATGGATTGATGTATATTAAAATTGTAAAAACAGATCGCAGCGATTATGAACCACATTTTTGATTTTCTTTTTGGTCAATATGCTGAGTATACAACGCTAGATATTGTTTTAGAATTAATTGCGGCAATTTTTACAATTGCATCTGTAGTTTACTCTAAAAAAAATAACATACTCGTGTTTCCTACAGGAATGATATGTACAGCAATATTTGTCTATTTGTTGTTAAAATGGGGATTGCTGGGTGATATGATGATCAATGCGTATTATTTTGTGATGAGTGTGTATGGTTGGTACGTTTGGACTCGTAAAGTTGATGATTCTCACGTAACGCCTATTTCTAGAGCAACTGTTAAAGAGCATAAAATTTCAGCAGTAATATTTGTAGCGACGTTCTTCTTTGTATTTGCTGTATATACAGTGTTTGATAAGTTTAACCACTGGACGGCATATATAGACACGTTTACAACGGCTATTTTCTTTGTGGGAATGTGGTTTATGGCAAAGCGGAAAATCGAAAATTGGATATACTGGATCATTGGTGATATTATAACAATTCCTCTTTATTTTTATAAAGGTCTCACCTTTAGTAGCATCTTGTATTTTGTATTGACGATTGTAGCTATCTTTGGTTACTTAGAATGGAAAAAACACTTAAACAAGCCAGTAGCGATTGCTTAAAGATTGTACTCTTTGGGCCAGAATCTACAGGTAAAACAACACTCGCTAAACAACTTGCAGCACATTTCAATACTGAATGGGTTCCGGAATATATGCGCACTTATTTAGAAGAAAAATGGGAGGTGTATCAACAGAAAATTACGAAGAAAGATTTGGTGCCAATAGCTGTAGGACAAATCAAAACTGAAAATGAACTTGCTGAAAAAACGAATACAGTATTGTTTTTAGATACTAATGTACTAGAAATCAAGGTATATTCTCAGTATTATTATGATGGATTTTGTCCAGAAGAAATTTTAAAAATCTGTAATTCAGCAACATACGATTTTTATTTTCTCACAGGAATTGATGTACCTTGGGAGGCTGATGAATTGAGGGACAGACCTTACGATAGAATTGAACTATTTCGTATTTTTGAGAATCAACTTTTACAAAAAAAACTTCCCTATCAAATCCTAGAGGGATCAATTGAGGAGCGATTATCTCACGCAATCGAAATAATAACTAATTTATTAAGCAAAACTGCTTATGTTACCACAAGAAGATCTTGAACAACTTACCGCACATGGAGTTTGTGAAGAGGCAGTAAGCGAACAATTAAAAATATTTAATCAAGGAGCACCCTTTACAAATATTGTTACTGCAGCAACTCATGGAAATGGAATTAACGTAATAAATAGTGCTGATCAAAAATCATTGATTGCTCATTATGATGATAAAAAAGAAGAGTTAGACGTCATTAAGTTTGTACCTGCAAGTGGTGCAGCAACAAGAATGTTTAGCTTTTTACATCAGTTTTTAGATGAGTATGATCCTGAAGAAGAAACGCTAGCTACCTTTATTAAAACGAAAGATAAAAAAGCGTTAAATGAATTTTTCTCTAGACTAAAAGAGTTTCCCTTCATTTCACAAGTTAGAAGTAAAATTAGAAGCACTTACCCAGAATATAAGAAGTCGAATAAAGGTTTACGAATGTACGTTTTGGTTAAGTTACTTTTAAACGAAGATGGTTTGAACTTCAGTAACCTTCCAAAGGGTTTAGTCCCTTTTCATAAGTATACTAAAATTATTAGAACCGCATTTGAGGAGCAATTATTTGAAGCAACACAATACGCAGCCTCTCAAGGGAGGGCACACGTACACTTCACATTCTCGCCTAAGCATGTAGAATTGTTTAAAAAAGAATATGAGGCTGTCGAAAAACGCCTAACAAATAAAACAAAGGTCAAAACTAAAATTTCATATTCATTTCAAGATCAAAGTACTGATACTATTGCGGTAACTTTAGAAAATAAACCTTTTAGAGATAACAATGGGCAATTTGTTTTTAGACCTTCCGGGCACGGCGCTCTGTTAAAAAACTTGAACGAAGTTGATGCAGATATTATCTTTATTAAAAATATAGACAATGTTGCTGTTGAAGAATATGTGAAAAACAATGCAAAATCTAAAAAAGTATTAGCAGGAAAACTTATTAAACTTCAGGCTAAAATATTTGAATACTTGAAACTTATTATTCAGCGAAACGTAACAGATAGCAAACTTCAAGAAATTAAAACATTTCTTTGGAAAGAGTTAAATATAAAAGACATACCACAAACTGAAGCTGGAATTGCAACAATACTAAATAGGCCTATTAGAGTTTGTGGTGTTGTTAAAAACACAGGCGCTCCAGGTGGTGGTCCTTTTTGGGTAAAAAATAGTGAAGGAGAAATTTCACTTCAAATTGTTGAAATGTCTCAAATTGATAAGGATGATGAGCGCCAATGGAATATGGCTCAAGAAGCAACACATTTTAATCCTGTCGACTTAGTTTGTGGAACAAGAGACTATAACGGTGAACCTTTTGATTTAAATCATTTTGTTGATCCAGAGGCATGCTTTATAAGTATGAAAACTATTGAAGGTACTCCTATTAAGGCATTAGAATTACCTGGACTTTGGAACGGTTCAATGGCAAACTGGAATACTGTTTTTGTTGAGGTCCCTGAATATACGTTTAGTCCTGTAAAAACAGTAAACGATTTGTTAAGTCCTGCTCATAAGCCATTAGCATGAATTTACAAGAAGCATTAATAAAAGAGCTTCAGTTTAAAGCTGTGCGAAGTAGTGGTCCAGGTGGTCAGCATGTTAATAAAACGTCTTCGGCAGTTCAGGTTAGTCTAGATGTAGTGAATTCAGAAGTTTTAAGCGAATCTCAGAAATCGCGTATTTCAGAAAAACTAAAAAACAGAATTTCGACGGACGGTGTTTTAACTTTGTCTTGTAGTGAATCCCGTAGTCAACATCGAAATAAAGCAATAGGGATTGAACGTATTGTGACCTTGGTCATTAAGTCATTACGAGTTTCTAAAACACGTAAAAAAACAAAACCTTCACGATCATCAATCGAAAAACGCATTACTTCAAAGAAAAATAATGCTTTGAAAAAGGCAAATCGCAAGCCGCCAAAAATTGATTAAAGTTTTATTGCATTACTATTTCTGGTATTAAAAAAGAAACTATCTTTGCCGCTCATCTCAAAGGGGTGCTTGATAGATTAACGATTGAAAATTGTCATTAAAAACAAAAGAACTAAAATGTTCAAAGGTTTAAGACAATACTTAAAATCTGAAATTTTAAGGGCTGAGATTATACCCATAGAACCTAGAACAGGTAATGCTGTTTAGGAATTATAACGTCGCATTGAGTGCGGTCGAGATGAATACGTCGAGTTTTTTCAATAAATTCGACTGCGCTCGAAAAGACATCATTTATTTTTAATAAAGAATAATGCCCCTTTTATTCGTCACAAAACCAATTGTACGAATGAAAACAATCGTTACTACATTATTTGCTGCATTGAGTATTTCATCAGCTATTGCACAAGTGCCTTCTCAGGTTCAAGATTCAACAAAAGTTGAAAACCTAGAAGAAGTTTTAATCCAAAGTATTAGGGTAAAAGCAGATTCTCCAATTACCCATTCAAATTTAGATGCGGAAGATTTAGAAGAACGTAACTTAGGGCAGGACATTCCTTATATGCTCAATTATTTACCTTCAGTTGTTACAACTAGTGATGCAGGTGCGGGTGTTGGCTATACTTATCTAAGAGTGCGTGGAGTTAGTGGTTCAAGTATTAATGTAACCCTTAACGGAATTCCATTTAATGACGCTGAAAGTTTAGGAACATTTTTTGTCAATCTTCCAGATTTTACTTCTTCAGTAGAAAGCTTACAATTACAACGTGGAGTGGGTACTTCTACAAATGGTAGTGGTGCATTTGGTGCAAGTTTGAATTTATTGACAGATGCAGTTCAGTCTGAACCAGGAGCTGAAATTGCAAATTCATTTGGTTCTTTCAATACAAGAAAACACAATGTAAAATTTACAACGGGAACATTAAATGATCATTTTGAGTTTTCGGGAAGACTATCTACTATCCAAAGTGATGGGTATATTGATAGAGCTAGTTCAGACCTGAAGTCATACTTTCTACAGGGAGCGTATAAAGATGAAAATCGTTTAATCAAATTGTTAGCTTTTGGAGGTCGTGAAGAAACATATCAAGCGTACTATGGTATTGACGCTGCTACTTTAGAAAATGATAGAACGTTTAATACTGTAGGTCAGATTTTTGATAACGACGGAAATTTTCAGCGTTTCTACGATAATGAAGTAGATAACTACGCCCAAGATCACTATCAGTTACTTTGGAATGAACGTATTGACAATAACTGGAGTACTAATGTTTCGCTTAACTATACGTATGGTAGAGGTTATTTTGAGCAATATGTAGATGATTACTATTTTTCAAATATATTATTTAGCGGCGCTTCAAGTTTCGACTTTTTAGGTGTTGAACCTATAACAGTAAATGGTGAAGAAGTAAACTCAACAGATTACATTCGCCGTCGTTGGTTAGAGAATAGCTTTTATGCCGTAAATGCTAATGTAAATTATAATAATAATTCATTAGATGTTTCAGCTGGAGCATTTTTTAGTCATTATGATGGAGATCATTTTGGTGAAATTTTATGGAGTGAACAACCTATAGGTTATGATTATGAAGAGCGTTACTACGACGGAAACGGTTTGAAAAATGAACTTTCAGTATTTGCAAAAGCTACTTATAGATTCAATGAACAATTAAGTGTATTTGGAGACTTACAAGGTCGTTTTATAAACCATAACAACTCAGGAACAACTTCAGATAGGGTGGAGTTAGATACAAAAGTGAATTATGAGTTTTTCAATCCAAAAGCTGGAATTTCTTATAAACTAGATAAAGGAAATCAATTGTACCTTTCATACGGAAGAGCAAATCGTGAACCTAGAAGAAGTGATTTTGAAGAAGGGTTATTTACTCCAGAGCGATTAGATGATTTTGAATTAGGATGGAGACACAACTCTAAAGGAGTAAGAGTGAACACTAATTTATTTTATATGAATTATAAAAACCAACTAGTACTTACGGGAGCAATTGATGATGTGGGTGACCCTATTAGAGCAACTAGTGGAGATAGCTTCAGAGCAGGAATTGAGGTAGATGCCTCTGTGAATATAACAGATAAATTAATGGTGCAGCCTAATGTGGCTTTAAGTATCAACAAAAACAAAGACTTCTTTTTTCAAAGAGATGGTGTGTTGACTAACTTAGGTAATACTGATATTTCATATTCACCATCTGTAGTTGCGGGTAATGCAATTATTTATAGCCCAGTAAATAAATTGAACATTTCATTACTTTCTAAATATGTTGGAGAGCAATATTTAGGAAATATTGATAGTGAAGGTTCAAAGTTAGACGCTTATTTTATTAATGATTTAAATGTAACGTACCGTCTTACAAACGTGCCTCTTGCAAAAGAAATTATGCTTTCTGGATTAGTAAATAACATTTTTAATCAGGAATATGTTTCTAATGGCTTTTTCTACACATTTGATGATGATTACAGTGAACCAGGAACTGTTACTACAATTGAAGGAGCAGGGTATTACCCACAAGCAAAGATTAATTTCATAGTAGGAGCAACTATTAAGTTTTAATAAGAAAAATTAAGGCCTAAAAAATCCGGATGAGTTTTAAATTCATCCGGATTTTTTAATTTAACTAATCTAATACTAGTTTGTAATTCTAAGAGTATTTCCACTTTTTTCAATGCGGTACATTTGCATTGGGTATAGCTCTGGATCCGTTTTGTGTTGACCAGTTAATATGTTGTATACATTGTCGTCATCTGGACAAGGACAAGAAGCTTCAATACCAAGTACCGTCATTCTAGAACAATTGTTAGGAGTATGATTTGGATCAGTAATTTCAAAAGCTGTAAATAAATCATTATTTAAATTGTAAACAACCACACCTTTTAACCCTTGTTGAGTAATGACAATTGATCCTCCAGGGAAGTTGAGGTTATTGTATTCTGGTAAATTTAAGTTTAATGTAATATTTACTAACGGATCGAGTAAATAAGGGTTGTCAAAACGAGTTCCGTCATCATCATTTCCACAGGAAAATAGTGTGATAGAAAGTACTATTAGTAGAATTATCTTTTTCATTGTGTAAGGCAAATTTAAATGCGATGCGAAATTAATCAAATTTATGCAACAACTTATTTTTTAGTATATTTGTTATAAATAATCCCGTCTTGAATGGGATTTTTTTTATTCCTGCATAAGCAGGAATTTTAGTGTAATTTAAAGTCCTGTACATTTAATACGGACTTTTGAAATGCGGTCTAGAATATGAAGCGACCTGCGGCTCACAACCTAATAAACGAACATATTATGAGTAAAGTATCTTATTATTCTCCAGAAGGATTAAAAAAATTAAAAGAAGAATTAAATCATCTAAAGGATGTGGAGCGTCCTAACGCGTCTAATGCAATAGCAGAGGCTAGAGATAAAGGTGATCTAAGTGAAAATGCAGAATACGATGCTGCAAAAGAAGCACAAGGAATGTTAGAGATGAGAATTTCTAAACTTGAAGAAGTTGTAGCGAATGCCCGCGTTCTTGACGAATCACAATTAGATTCGTCTAAAGTGTTAATCCATAGTTCGGTTAAAATAAAAAACCAAACTAATGGAATGGAAATGACTTATAAGCTTGTCGCTCAAACAGAAGCCGATTTAAAAACAGGTAAAATTTCAGTAGATTCTCCAATAGGTAAAGGTTTATTAGGCTGTAAAGTAGGCGATGTGGCGGATATCGTTGTTCCTAATGGGATAATGAAGTTTGAAGTATTAGAAATTTTTAGAGATTAATATATGTCATCAATTTTTACGAAAATAATTAATGGTGAAATTCCTTGCTATAAAGTAGCAGAGGATGACCAGTTTATTGCTTTTTTAGATGTAAACCCAAATGCAAAAGGACATACCCTTTGTGTTCCTAAAAAGGAAGTGAATAAAATTTTTGATTTAGATGAAACGCTTTATCAAGATTTGATGGTATTTTCAAGAAAAGTGGCGATTGCCTTAGAGAAAACAGTTCCTTGCAAACGAGTTGGGATGAGTGTTATTGGTCTAGAAGTGCCTCATGTTCACGTTCATTTGGTTCCTTTAAATGACATGAAGGAAATGACTTTCCAGCACAAAGTATCACTAACTAGTGATGAAATGTTAACACTGGCAACAGCAATACATTCTAATTTATAATTGAGTAGCTTTTAAAGCGAAATATATCAATGCGCTAACTAGCACTATAGTTAGCGCAATTAAACCTAAACCAAGTTTTGTTAAACGTGCACTACTACTTTTAGGCTGTACTTGTTTTTTATTGTAATTATACACACGTTCTATATCATCATCCCAGTTCACAGGGTAAATAATTGTATTACAAGAGTTGCAGTATAGTTTTTCATCAATCGTTTTTTCTGCTTTTACATATAATTTATGTGCAGTTTCCTTTTGCGAAAAAGTAAATTCTAACCCATTATTAGCAAAGCATTCTGGGCAATTATTTTTTAAAGTAGCGGTATGAAGAGTGTGGTTAGTTGTCATTAAGCCGAGGCTAGTTTTAGTGAGATTACAAAGGTAGTACCTTTTCCTGGGCTACTTTTTAAAACTTTAATTTTTCCGTTGTGATATTCTTCAATTATTCTTTTTGCAAGCGAAAGCCCCAACCCCCAACCTCTTTTTTTAGTAGTAAAACCAGGAGTAAAAATACGTTTATGATATTTCTTTGGAATCCCTTTTCCTGTATCGGTAACGTAAATTAAAGCATGTCTATCAGTTGCTTCAACCACTACACTTATATCACCTTTACCTCTCATGGCATCAATACCATTTTTAACTAGATTTTCTACAGTCCAACTAAAAAGCTGCGTGTTTAAATCAACAAATATAGGTTCAGATGGAATTTTTAAATCGAAATTAATGAGCTTCGAACTTCTGTTTTTTAGGTAATCATAAGCTTCGATAGTTTCGGTAACAAGGTTTTTTCTTTCTAAAGTTGGAACAGACCCTACTTTTGAAAAACGTTCAGTAATCATCTCTAGACGGGTGATATCTTTCTCCATCTCGACTACATAACTTTGGTCTACATTTTCAGTTTTTAAAATTTCGGTCCAACCTACTAAAGATGAAAGTGGAGTTCCTATTTGGTGAGCAGTTTCCTTAGCCATTCCAGCCCATAGTTTATTTTGTTCTGCAGATTTTGCGGTTTTATTAAAATAATAAATAGCTGCAATAAACAACATTAACATAATAATTAATATGGCCGGATAGTATTTAAGTTTGTTAATTAAAGGAGAATTTCCGTAGTAAACCGTTTGAATTAACTTACCATTAAATTTTATATCTAGGGGTTTGTACTCAGAATTAAATTGTGAAATGAGTTTTGCTCTTTTTATAGGATTATTAACAACGGCAGGATCTAAGTTATTGCTGTCATACTTATTATCCTTATGACTGTACAAAATCATAGGAGTCGTTTTGTTGCTAGAAATTGCTGTAAGTGATGTCGCACTAAGTGGTGTTTCTAAGTCAACGTCAAATGATGCTATTTCCTTTTGAGCCTCTGCCCAAATTAACATTTTCTCTCGTTCGTTTTCTTTAAGTTGTTTGAAAAAGCCAAATGTGCTCCACAAAATAAGGCTTATAATTAATGCCGAAACGATAATAAAAATCCACCTATTTAAGGAACCGAAAAATTGCATAGAATAAAATGTATTGTTCGTTAAATATAATGCAAATATGTTAATATTATTGTGCTCAGTAGCTTTTAGAAACTTGTGGCTTCAAGTATATTTGTTTACGATGATTACAATAGATCCTAAAGAAGTTAGTACAGGTGTTTTACACGGTTATTTATTAAGTGCAGTTGCGCCAAGGCCTATTGCATTTGCTAGTACAATTGATCACGACGGAAATGTTAATTTGTCACCATTCAGCTTTTTCAATGTATTTAGTGCAAATCCACCAATACTTATTTTTTCGCCTGCAAGACGAGTGCGAGACAATACAATAAAGCACACACTAGAAAATGTTGCTGCTACAAAAGAAGTAGTTGTTAACATTGTAGATTATGCAATGGTGCAACAAATGTCACTTTCATCTACTGAATATGCTAAAGGAGTAAATGAGTTTGTAAAATCTGGCTTTACTGAAGTAGCTTCTGAAACTGTAAAACCACCAAGAGTGGGTGAAGCTCCAGTACAATTAGAATGTAAAGTTAATGATATCATTGAACTAGGAACCGAAGGAGGAGCAGGTAACCTTGTAATTTGCGAAGTGTTGAAAGTACACGTGAAAAAGGAAATACTTGATAAAAATGGAAAAATTGATCCTGTAAAACTAGATGCCGTTTCAAGAATGGGAGGTAATTGGTATGGACGATCTAAAGAGGGAATGTTTGAAGTTCCTAAACCATTACAGAGCTTAGGAATTGGTTTTGATAGCTTACCAGTATCGATTAGAGAAAGCGCTGTGTTAACTGGAAATGATTTAGCAATGCTTGCAAATGTAGATGCATTACCAAAAGGTATTTCAGGTAACTTACAATGCACAGTGACACAACAAGAAACTGCAAAAGATTTTCTGCAAAAAGGTCAGGTTGACCAAGCTTGGAATGCACTTTGCAATTAAAAATATGATTAAAATTTCCGAAGGGAAACCAAACACTATAGCTAATATTAATTATTTAAACGATGGCCATTAACGCTCAAAAAACAGTGTATGATGGAAAATGAAAATTATGGAAGTACAAGGAAAAGTAAAATTAGTAGGAGAAACTCAAACTTTTGGAAGCAACGGTTTTAGAAAAAGAGAGTTAGTGGTTACAACTGAAGAGCAGTACCCACAGCACATTATGATAGAGTTTGTTCAAGATAAAACAGATTTATTAAATTCATTTGCGCCAGGACAGGATGTAAAAGTAAGCATCAACTTAAGAGGTCGTGAATGGTTGGATCCTAAAACAAATACAACTCGTTATTTTAATTCTATCCAAGGATGGAGAATTGAAAGTCTTGCGCCAGCTGCAGCTGGAGCACAAGGTGGAATGCCACCTATGCCTCCAGTAGATGCTTTTGAACCAGCGACAGATTTAAATCAAGACGATAACGATGATTTACCGTTTTAATTAAATCCATTACAGATTTAAGTACGCTAAAATCCACCTCTTAAGGGTGGATTTTTTTATTTTTACGTAATAATATTCACACAATATAACGGAATCATTAATTGTATGATTTCTATTAAATAATGGTAATTCTCAATAACGATTTATGGTTTCCAGAGGTGTCCACTGCAAACGAGGATGGCATTATCGCAATAGGAGGAGATCTCTCGCCTCAACGACTTATACTAGCATATAGTTCTGGAATTTTTCCTTGGTTTAATGAAGGAGAACCAGTAATATGGTGGTCTCCAGATCCAAGAATGGTATTGTTTCCTGAAAATTTTTATAAGTCTAAAACATTTAGAAAAACGCTACGAACTCACAATTATAGAATTTCTATAAATGAAGCTTTTGAGCAAGTTATTCGTCAATGTGCTATTATTAAAAGAGATGGACAAGGAGGGACTTGGATTACTTCGGAAATGGAAAGTGCATACTTAGCGTTGCATAATTCTGATGATGCAATGTCTATTGAAATATGGGAAGATAAAACTTTAGTAGGGGGACTTTATGGAGTGTATTTAAAAAAGCAAAAAGTGTTTTGTGGAGAAAGTATGTTTCATAAAAAGACCGATGTTTCTAAAATTGCGCTTTCGCATTTAGTAGATTTTTGTTTGAAAGAAAATATCAAAGTTGTAGACTGTCAAGTGTATACTTCGCATTTAGAAAGCTTAGGCGCAGAGGAGATTTCTCGTCTTGAGTTTCTAAAAAACCTTGAAGTTAATTAACTTTTAAGAACAAATATTTCTCACAATTACTTCATATATTGCGTTTATACTCTTCTATTTTAAGAGATTTACTAAAAAAATATACTTCATGAAATTTAATATCCATCGCTTTGTTGTTTTTACAATGGTACTGTTTTTTGGCATTTCAAACGCTCAAGAGCCTTTACCAAATTATTTAACAGATGACGAAAGTCAACTTCTTTCACAATTTCAGTTTTCATCTACAAGAATGACGCCTCCACCATCTGTACCTGTTAGAGCAGCTGCAGAATGGGAGGAAATAGAGTATTTAGTTATTACTTGGCAAAATAATTTTCAAGGTATTTTAGGGCAAATTGTTGCTGCTGGAGTAGAAGAGTGCAAGGTGATAATTACTACTCAAAATGAAACACAAGTAACTAACTATTTAAATTCACAAGGTATTAGCTTAACGAATGTTATTTTTATGGATAGCGATTGGGATAGTATCTGGATGCGTGATTATGCTGGGAATACTGTGTATGAAAATGAAGTAGGGGATAGAGCGCTTGTTGATTGGATTTACAATCGCCCAAGACCAAATGATAATAATGTACCAACAGCACATTCTTCATTAACGGGTGTTCCATTGTATATAACTGACACCGCACCCAATGATTTAGTAAATACTGGAGGAAATTATATGAGTGATGGCTTAGGGAATGCCTTTGCTTCTGAACTCATTCTAGAAGAAAATGAACCTGGAAATCCTTATGGGGTAACGGCAAAAACGGAAGCTCAAATTGACCAAATTATGGAAGACTATATGGGGATCACTAATTATATTAAAATGACTGCTCTTCCTTTTGATGTAATTAACCATATCGATATGCACATGAAATTGCTTGATGAGGAAACTCTATTAGTTAGTAGATATCCAGATGGTGTCGCAGATGGACCACAAATTGAAGAAAATATTGATTACGTTTTAAGTAACTTTCTATCCCCTTTTGGGACACCTTATAAGGTAGAATGGATGGATGCACCACCAAGTACAAGTGGACTTTATCCTGATGAAGGAGGATATTACCGTACGTTTACTAACGCTGTGTTTGTAAATAAAACTATTATTATACCAACGTATAGAGCTGAAGTAGATGATCCTGCAATTGCTCAATGGCAAGAGATGATGCCTGGATACAATATAGTAGGTATCGATGTAGATAACAATGGAGAAAATTTAATTTCTCAACTTGGAGCTATACACTGTATAACTCACAGTATTGGTGTTTCTGATCCTCTTTGGATTGTACACCAACCTATTGACGAGTCTGAAGAAAATACCACAGTTACAATAGAAGCTAGTGTTAAGCATAGATCAGGAATAAACCAAGCGAAAGTATATTACAGAGAAGTTGGTGCAACTACATACGCTGAGGTTAATATGTCTACAGTAGCAGATGATATATGGACAGCAGACATCCCTGTAGCAACAAATAATGTTGAATACTACATATGGGGAGAAGCTAATTCTGGAAAGTCATTAGCGAGGCCTATAGTAGCTCCAGAAGGGTATTGGGAGATACAAGTGGGTGAGTTAGGTACAAACGACAATGACTTTTCAATAGCAATTGCAGGACCTTATCCTAATCCTACTATTGGAGATGTTCAGTTTAAGCTAAATAATATTGTAGGAACTGTTTCTGTTAAAATCCGAAATATTCTAGGACAAGAACTTTATGCTACAACAATTCCACAAGGAAATGGTACAGTAACATTACAATTACAAGATAGCTGGAAAGGAACTCTTTTTGCTACATTCGAAGGAGCATTTGGAACTACAACCAAAAAAATTGTAAAGCTATAATAGTCAAAGTGTATAGTTAAAAGAGCCGTGTTTTACACGGCTCTTTTAATATAAATTCAGCATTAGAGGTGTATTTCGTCGATTAAATTTGCACTTTAAACTATATAGTTACATCTTGTAGGGGTATCTTTATTTCAATTCTGTTTGCTTATGAAATCCCCAAAATTCTTATTAATTATTTGTGCTATTTTATTTAGTTCGGTAATAGTAGCGCAACAACAAACGTCTACAATCGATGTAAATAAAGATGTTGATTTATTGGTAGTTTATGAAGCCTATGTTGCAGACGGATACGGTACTCCAGAAATTTATAAGAAATTAGCTAATGGAAATTATTTTAGAGATAATTATAAAGCTGCTGCAAAATGGTATGAAAAGCTATTTGAAACCGAGACTCCTATAAAAAAGATACATGCTTTTCGATATAAGCAATCGCTTAAAGTGTTGAAAAGAGATATAGCTTCAAATCCACACTTAGCTAAAACTAGTAAAATTTAAACTTTGCTATGTCTATGGCAATATGTGGCGTGATCATTTACCATTCCTGTAGCTTGCATAAAAGCATACATTACGGTGGTTCCAACAAATTTGAATCCGCGTTTTTTTAAATCTTTACTTATAGCGTCACTTAAAGCAGTATTGGCTGGAACTTCACTCATCGATTTAAAAGTATTGGTAATTGGTTTTCCATCTACAAAACTCCAAATGTATTTACTGAAACTCCCATATTCATCTTGAATATTCATAAAGAGTTTCGCATTTATTACAGCCGAATTTACTTTCAATTTATTTCTAATAATTCCAGCATCTTGAAGTAATGCGTCAATTTTTACTTGATCATAATGTGCTATTTTTTGATAATCGAAATCATCAAATGCAGCTCTAAAGTTTTCGCGCTTTCGTAATATTGTAATCCAACTCAATCCTGCTTGAAAAGTTTCTAATAGTAGAAATTCAAACAATGTGCGGTCTTCATAAACTGGAGTTCCCCATTCTTCGTCGTGATATGCCATGTATAATGGGTCATTTCCACACCATTCGCATCTTCTTTTTTCCATGAGTTTAAGTCAATATGTATTAAAATAAGGTTAAGTTTTATGAAATATTAAACCTTAAAAAATAAAGGTAGTAAGTTTAGCAATAAATTTACGTCATATCGCATATGAAAGCAGAAACTATTACTACAGAGTCAACAGCGTTGATTGAAAAGACATTAAACGCTTCCACTACCTATCAAGAATATAGGGATCTAGTGCACGATTTAGCTCAAAAAGATTTAAGTACTGGGCCAATTCAAACTGAAGCACTTGCAAATTATACAGGACTAAATAATGCGAGAATGCGTCGTTTAGATAAAACAATTAAAATTTCAGAAGAAACACAAACTCTTTTTACAAACTATTCAAAGAGCGTAACGTGGTTAGTACTAACTGAAAGTTGGTGTGGTGATGCTGCGCAATCAATGCCAGTAATAAACAAGTTAGCTAACATTGCACCTCATGTTGAAATGAAAGTGGCACTACGGGATGAAAATGTTGAACTAATGCAACATTTTTTGACAAATGGTGGAATGTCAATCCCTAAATTAATAGCAATAGACAATGCGTCTAAAGTTGTTTTAGGGGAATGGGGTCCAAGGCCTACTGTTGCTACAAAAATGGTAGCAGATTATAAAGAAGCTCACGGTGGTTTAACACCAGAATTTAAGCAAGATTTACAGGTGTGGTACACTAGAGATAAAGGGCAGTCAATTATTGATGATCTTGAGAAAATACTTTTATAATTATTCCTGACCAGGAAAATTATAGGTAATACTCCCTAATTGAATATTGGTAGTGCTTTTTGAAAACCGTGCTTCTTCAGCATAATTTATGGCGCTTTCAACTAGGCAGCCGTTAGTTGTTGAAGAGGCATTTTTATTATAATCTGTTTTAATTACAGCTCCGTTGGAATCTACTTCAATATTGATAACAACTTTTCCTACGCTTTCGCAGGTGTAAACAGGGTTTTTTAATAAAATAGCCGTTCTAGATTTTAAACTAAATGTGATGGTTGTTTTTCTACTGTAACCATTCGTTTTATTGTATTTCTTCTTTTTGCTTAGTGAACTAATATTTTCTTGATTTTTAGAAAGGCGATTTTTTGCTGCTTCAATAGCACTTTTAGTTTCACTACTAAGTGTGGTTCGGTTAGTTTCAATACTAGTATGTTTTTCTTGATTTAGAGGGTTTTCTAAACGTTCTTGTTCACTTTCTCTAATAAATTTCTCTGCTTCATTATAGGCTCTGTTTGTTTCAATAACCGAGTTGTTTAAAGCAGTTAATTTAGATTCTTCTTCTAATTCTGGATCAATTTCTAGAAATTCAATTGGAGCAGTTGTTGGTTCTTCAGGAATTTCTGCGGAAATATTAATACTCCATAAGCTTAGGTATAACATACCAAACAAAAGGCTTGTAATTAAAAATGCGCGATATGAATAATTGAAGTTCATGTAACTATTAAACGCAATTTTTATGCAAAAGTGAAGTTGCTAGCGTTAAAGTTAAACTAATTTATTTCTCTTCGGTGTTTGTTATTTCGGCTATAAATTGATCAACAGAAATTGCATTATCCACAGAGAAATCGCCAATTTTAGTTCTACGTAGGGCAGAAAGATGACCACCATTATTAAGTGCTTTTCCAAAATCGTGTGCTAACGATCTAATGTATGTGCCTTTACTACAAGCAACTCTAAAATGAATATTAGGCATTTCAATTCCTGTAATTTCAAACTCCGAAATGCTTATTTGGCGTTTAGGTATTTCAACCTCTTCACCTGCTCTAGCATATTCATAAAGCCTTTTGCCTTCTTTTTTTAATGCAGAAAACACAGGTGGTTGCTGCATAATATCACCAATAAACTGAGAAGTTGCTTCGTGTATCTGTGTTTCAGTAATATTACTAAAATCGAAAGTGTTATCAACTTCGGTTTCAAGGTCATAACTTGGTGTTGTTTCACCTAATGTAATTGTGCCTGTATACTCTTTATGTTGCGCTTGATAGGTTTCAATCTGCTTTGTAAACTTTCCTGTACAGATTATTAAAAGACCGCTAGCAAGTGGATCTAAGGTTCCTGCGTGACCTACTTTAATTTTTTTAATATCTCGTTCCTTTCTAATAAGCCAACGTAATTTATTGACTACTTGGAATGAAGTCCATTCTAGTGGTTTGTCAATAAGGAGTACTTGTCCTGTTTGGAACTCTTCTTTAGTAGTATTCTTGATATTCATTAATTAAGCATAAAGTCCTACTCCTATAGCAATAACACCTACAATTGCACAGTAAATTGCAAAGTAGCGTAGTTTACTTTTTTTAACGAGTGTAATCATCCAGGTACAAGCAACTAGACCGCAAATAAATGCAGCGATAAATCCAAGTCCAAGAGTTGTGAAGTTTGTAGTTTCGGTAGTTAATTCACCTCCTAAAAGGTCTTTTGCTATTTTTCCAAAAATTAGGGGAACTACCATTAAAAATGAAAATCGAGCAGCTTTACTTTTATCATTTCCTAACAATACCGAAGTAGAAATAGTAGCACCACTTCGTGAGATTCCTGGCAACATAGCCACTGCTTGAGATACACCTATGATGACCGCATCTTTAAAAGTTACAGGTTTTCCAGTATTTTTAGCTCTATCTGCAAACCATAATAATACTGCTGTTACAAGTAACATAGCTCCAACGAAAGCAACGTTTCCGCCAAAAAATGCTTCTAATTGTTCTTCAAAAAATAAGCCGACTACTACTGCAGGAATCATGGAAGCAATAATTTTCACTACAAATTGAGTTTCCTCATTCCAAGTAAATTTAAATAGTGCTGTTACAATTTCAATAATATCTTTTCTGAAGACTACTATAGTACTCAATGCTGTTGCGAAGTGTAAAACTACAGTAAAAAGTAAACTCTCTTCTGCAACTGAAGTGTCACCTAAAATTGCTTTTCCCAGCTCTAGATGACCACTAGATGAAACAGGTAAAAACTCAGTAAATCCTTGAATTACTCCAAGAATGATTGCGTCAATTACATCCATTAATTAATCGTTTTTTCTAGTGTCAAGTAAAATGGCGTAAACTTCAATTCCGAACCCAATTAATATTAATGCGGGAGCAAGTCTAATACGTCTCCAACTATAAATTTCTGGATTAAAAACATTTGGGTCGTCACTTCCACCACCAGCCATTAGGATAAATCCTAAAGCAATTACTGCAGCACCTATAAGCATAAACATATAGTTTTTACGCTCAAATATAAAGTGTACTTTTTCGTCTTCTTTTCGTTTTTTCTCTCCCATAATCTTATTTTATTTAAGAGTGATTTTGTGTTTTTTAAAATTCACTATAGCCATTTTGTGCTGTAAATTCTGTAAAAATTATTTCGTTTTCAATCCCTAATTGCGAGATGTGTTCACTAGTGCCAAACCAAAAATTATTGAGGTGCAAGGTAGCTTTTTTGTTCAATAACTTTTCTTTCAAAACCGAAATATCTACACCTCGCTCTAACCCTCTATCGATATAATAGAGATCTGTGTTCCCATCATAAATTACAATGTCAAATTCGGTACCTTTTCTAATTTTTGTTACTGTGATTTCTTTAATAATGCAATCTTCCGGTGTTACATTGTTACTAATGCAACCTTGCAATAGAAGTACTGTTAATACTAGTAAAAATCTAGTAATAAAGATCATCCGTTCTTAAATTTAAAAAACGTTGTGTTGCGATAAAAGTACTAATCCACGTGATGAATAATCCCATTAAAAATACAAAGCCAAATACCGCTCCTACCATTACTTTGTCTTCTATTAATTTTAATTCTGGAAAACTTTTATTGATGTAAAAAAGTACAGCAGCCATTCCAAGCATTGCTACTATAGCTCCAAAAAAGCCAAGTTTAATACTCTTCCAGATAAAAGGACGTCTAATAAATTGCTTTGTAGCCCCTACCATCTGCATTGTTTTAATTGTAAATCGTTTTGCGTAGACTGACAATCTAATAGAGCTGTTAATTAACAATACAGCAATTAATAAAAATAGTCCTGCAATTACTAAAACCCAAAAGGTGATTTTACGCACATTATCTGTTAACTTTTGAATTAAAGGTTTGTCATAAACCACATCATCTACAAAATCTTTACTTTTTAATTCGCTTACAATTTCTTCTACTTTTTCCGGAGTAACGTAATCTGCTCGCATACGTACATCAATACTGTTTTGTAATGGATTGTCACCCAAATACTCCATAAAATCTTCGCCTATTGTTGCAGCGTGTTCTTCTGCAGCTTCTTCTTTAGAAACAAAAACAGCATCCTTAGTGTAGTCAGCAAGTGCTAAACTTTGCTTTAATTGTGTAATTTCTACCTCTTTTGCCGTGTCTTTTAAAAATACCACAACAGGAATTTGTTCTTTAAAATAATCACCTAATTTTTTACTATTTAGGACTAACATTCCAAGTAATCCCAATAAAAACAACACAAGTGAGATACTTAATACGACAGAGAAGTATGAAGAAATCAATCGTCGTTTCTGAAATTTTTCAAAAGATGCTCCCATAGTGTGGTTCGTGGACTATTAAATTAAGTGTGTGTAAAAATACGAAAAACGAGCACAACATATTAGTGAATTTCAAATGGCTGTGAACATTAAAAATTAACGAAAATTTATAGGGTATGTTGTTGTATTAATATCAGTGTTTTTACTTCGGAAATTTCAAGTATTTGAAGCTTGTTAAATGTTAACTTCATTGAAAATATATATAGCTGAAAAATTATTATGACCAAACATCAAAATAATAGACAAATTTTCCCCCTTTAAAATTTCCGTCAGTACTTCTCATTTCCTAATTATAACCTTAAATTTGCCGCTTAAAATCTAGGAAACAATGAGTAAGTATTATTTTAATGAAATTGAGGCAAAGTGGCAAAAATATTGGGATTCACACCAAACATTTGCTGCAACTAACAATAGCGAAAAACCTAAATATTACGTACTAGATATGTTTCCTTATCCATCTGGTGCAGGGTTACACGTAGGCCATCCGTTAGGGTATATAGCGAGTGATATTTACGCACGTTACAAACGCCATAAAGGTTTTAATGTATTGCATCCACAGGGTTATGACTCATTTGGGTTACCTGCTGAACAATACGCAATCCAAACAGGGCAACACCCCGCAGATACTACAAGGGTTAATATTGAAGGTGGTGTTGACAAACAAGGAAACACCATTGCTGGTTACAGAAAGCAACTAGATAAAATAGGATTTTCGTTTGATTGGTCTCGCGAAGTACGTACCTCAAATCCAGCATATTATAAATGGACACAGTGGATATTTATACAATTATTTGAGAGTTGGTTTAATAACGAAACACTCAAAGCTGAAGACATAAAAACCCTAGTTACAATTTTCGAGAACTACGGAAATACTACAGTGCAAGCAGTTTGTGATGAAACTGTAAAAGTTTTCACTGCTGAAATGTGGCAGGCATTTTCAGAAACGAAGAAACAAGAAATTTTATTAAAATACAGATTAACCTACTTAGCCGAAACAGAAGTAAATTGGTGCCCAGCACTAGGAACTGTTTTAGCAAATGACGAAATTGTAAATGGTGTAAGTGAACGTGGAGGTCATACAGTTGTTCGTAAAAAAATGACGCAATGGAGTATGCGTATTTCAGCTTATGCAGAGCGTTTACTACAAGGGTTAGAGGGGATAGACTGGAGCGAATCTATAAAAGAAACACAACGTAATTGGATTGGTAAATCTGTTGGAGCTACGGTTTCATTTGAAGTAAAAGATCACGGAGTTAAAATTCCAGTATTTACTACTAGACCTGATACTATTTTTGGAGTTTCATTTATGACCTTAGCCCCAGAACACGAGTTAGTAGATCAACTAACAACAGCAGATCAAAAAGCTGAAGTTGAAGCCTACAGAGAAGCAACTTCTAAAAGAAGTGAGCGTGAGCGTATGGCAGATGTAAAAACCATCACAGGTGTGTTTACAGGAGCTTATGCAGAACATCCGTTTTCAAAAGAGCCTATTCCTATTTGGATTGGGGATTACGTATTAGCTGGTTATGGAACAGGAGCTGTAATGGCAGTACCTTGTGGTGATCAACGTGATTGGGATTTTGCAACTAAATTCAAAATACCAATCCCTAATGTTTTTGAAGGAGTTGATATTAGCGAAGCAGCACATACAGACAAAGAAGGAACTGTAATTGCAAATAGCGATTTTCTAAATGGATTAAAATATAAAAAAGCACTAAAGCTAGCCATTTACGAGTTAGAAAAATTAGGTGCAGGTAAAGGGAAAACAAATTATCGTTTGCGTGATGCTGTGTTTTCTAGACAACGTTATTGGGGAGAACCTTTTCCTGTGTACTATGTTGATGGAATGCCACAAATGATTGCAAAGGAACATTTGCCAATTCGTTTACCAGAGGTTGAAAAATACTTGCCAACCGAAGAAGGAGAGCCGCCATTGGGTAGAGCAGATGTGTGGGCTTGGGATAGCAACGCAAATGCTGTTGTAAGCAATGATTTAATTGATAATAAAACCGTATTTCCTTTAGAATTGAATACCATGCCAGGATGGGCAGGAAGTTCATGGTACTTCTTTAGATATATGGACTCTAAAAATGAAGACGTTTTTGCAAGTAAAGAAGCATTAGACTATTGGAAAAACGTAGACCTTTATATAGGAGGAAGCGAACACGGAACAGGGCATTTATTGTACAGCCGTTTCTGGGTTAAATTTTTACATGATAGAGGTTTTGTAACTGTTGATGAGCCATTCCAGAAAATGATTAATCAAGGGATGATTTTAGGAACAAGTGCTTTTGTAAATAGAATTGAAGGAACAAATACGTTTGTTTCTGCAACTAAAATTACTGACCAAAGTATACAGCCTCTACACGCAGATGTATCTTTAGTTAATACATCTGATGAATTAGATGTTGAAGCTTTTAGAAATTGGAGAGAAGAATTTAAAAATGCTGAATTTATAACTGAAGAAGATGGAACTTTTAAAGTAAGCCGTGAGGTTGAAAAAATGTCTAAGTCTAAATACAATGTTGTAAATCCAGATGAAATTTGCGAGCAATACGGAGCAGATACGTTACGTATGTACGAAATGTTCCTTGGGCCATTAGAGCAAGCTAAACCCTGGAATACAGCAGGATTGACGGGCGTACATTCATTCTTAAAGAAATTGTGGAAATTATACCACGGTGGAGAAAATGAAAGCTTTAACGTTTCAGAAGAAAATGGTTCTAAAGATGCATTAAAGACTTTACATAAAACAATTAAGAAAGTACAAGAGGATATTGAAAATTTCAGTTTTAATACTTCGGTATCAACTTTTATGATTGCAGTGAATGAATTAACTGCTCAAAAATGTAATTCACGCAATATACTTGAGCCTTTAGCAGTTTTGATTTCACCTTACGCACCACATATTGCTGAAGAGTTATGGAGTAAATTAGGAAAAACGGAAAGTATTGCTACAGTAGCATTTCCAGTTTTTGAGCCAAAACATTTAGTAGAAAGCAGCAAGAATTATCCTATTTCATTTAATGGTAAAATGAAGTTTACAATGGAGTTGCCGTTAGATTTGAGTAAAGATGATATTGAGGCTGCTGTTATGGCACATGAAAAAACACAGCAAATTTTAGATGGTAGAACACCTAAAAAAGTAATTGTTGTACCAGGAAAGATTGTAAACATCGTAGGTTAAGCTCAAGATGATGAAAAATTAATAGTGCTGAAAAAAGCGTGCAGCAAAAACTGCACGCTTTTTGCTATCTTTATTTTAAATAAAAACTCCTTAGGTATCTAAGGCAAAAAACAAGAAACAAAAATGATAGGATATTATATAGTTGCAGGTGTTATCTTTTTAGTAAGCTCATATGTAAGCAATAAACTGAAAAGTAAATTCAAAGAATATTCACAAATCCAGTTGCAAAACGGAATGAGTGGGAGAGAAATAGCTGAAAAAATGCTAGCTGATAATGGTATAACAGATGTTGAGGTAATCTCAGTGAAAGGCCAGTTGACAGATCACTACAATCCAGCAAACAAAACAGTAAATTTAAGTGAAGTGGTTTATTCGGAACGAAATGCAGCGGCAGCGGCAGTAGCTGCTCACGAAGTTGGTCACGCAGTGCAACATGCAACTGCATATAGCTGGTTGAAAATGCGTTCTGCTATTGTTCCAGCGGTAGGTATTTCTAGTAAGTTATCTAATATAGTTATTATGGCTGGGCTAGGTTTATCTGTAGCAGGAATGGCTTTTGGTAGCACAGTATTTTTAATAGGAATTTTGTTATTTGCTGTAACAACTGCTTTTACTTTCATCACATTACCAGTAGAGTATGATGCAAGTAATCGTGCATTAGCTTGGTTAGAAAATGAGAATATGGTAACACCAGATGAGCATGCAGGAGCAAAGGATGCGCTTAAATGGGCAGCAAGAACATATTTAGTAGCTGCATTAGGATCGTTAGCGACGCTTCTTTATTTTGTAAGTATGTTTTTAGGATCTAGAGATTAATTTCTAAAACAGTTCAAAATATTTCAGATAGTTTAAAAATATAAAAACCCCAATCAACTTAAGTTGATTGGGGTTTTTGCTTAACTATAAGTGCGATTAATTACCCAACAACAGTTGAAGGGTTATAGCCTAAGTATGGTACTTCAGTTTCAGTAAAATTAATACCGTAGCTTTCTAATTCTTTTAAAATAGGAGCGTATACTTCTTCTTTAATTGGTACTTGCACTCCTGGCGTTGTTATTTCACCGTTTAATATTTTTAATGAAGCCATTGCAACTGGTAATCCAACGGTTTTAGCCATTGCTGTGTATGTTTGGTCATCACCTTTAGCAACCATTTTACTGTCAATTTGATGTTTTTTGCCGTTAAGTTCGTAGCCGAACTTATGATACATAACAATCATATCTTTATCTTCAGGATCTAAAGTCCAGCTATCCTCAAGTATTTTTTGAAGGCATTGAGCTGGTGTAGCATCTTTGATTCCTATAACTTTTTCGTTGTTTAAAATATCAAGATCAACAAGTTTTTCCCACATAAGGTCATCTTGATCAATCTTTAAATTATGACGAAGTTTTAGCTCTACAGAATCTGTTGGTGAGTATGGTAAAAAACTATTTACAAATTCACGGTAACTTAGGTTTTCACTATCTGGTAAATAGTAGCTGTCATCTGTCATTCCTAATTGAACAAACATGTTCCAAGCTTTGCTGAAACCAACTCTTCTAATAGTACCTCTATATAAAGTAAGAACGTCTTCTAGTCCATAAATAGATTGATATTTCAGCGAATTTCTATTTGCGTAAACTTCAAACTTCCCGTAACCTTCTACTTCAATAAATTCGGTTCTACGGAACAATCTATTGTAAGGGATGTATTTGTATTTTCCTTCTTGTATAAACTCAGCTGCACCACCTTGCCCTGCTAAAACAACGTTTCTAGGGTTCCAAGTAAATTTATAATTCCATAAATTATTGTCACTTTCTGGAGCTACTAGACCGCCGGTAAAACTTTCGAAAAGGAGCATTTTACCACCCTTAGCCTTAATTCCATCGATGACTGACATTGCGCTCATGTGGTCTATACCTGGGTCAAGACCTATTTCATTCATAAACACTAAACCTTTCGCTTTCGCTCTAGTATCTAAAAGTTGCATTTCGTTACTAACATAAGATGCGGTAACTAAATGTTTTCCAAATTCAATACAATCCTTTGCGACCTCAATATGAAATCTAGCAGGCAGCATTGAAATTACTAAATCGCTATTTTCAACAGCTTCTTTACGTTGTGATTCATTAAAAACATCAAGTAATATTCCTCGGCCATTAGGGTGTCCACTTGTAAATTTTTGGGCATTCTGTATATTTAGATCGCCAATGGTTAAGAATAAATCTTCTTTCTCACTTTTGTCTAATAAATATTTAATCAAACTGGTAGCAGATCTACCTGCTCCTATGATAAGTATGTTTCTCATTTCTGCGTTTTTGGTTACCTTTACCTAAGGTAATAATTGTTACGAAAGTACTAAAATTGGAACAGTCTTCTATGGATATACTACATAAAAAAACAGTGCTCACCGCTTGCATTTTAGCAGCATCGTGCATAGCAATAGGCGCTTTTGGAGCCCACGGACTAAAGCAAATAGTGTCTCAGGATTCTTTAGCGATTTATGTAACTGGAACACATTACCATATGTATCATGCCTTAGCTTTATTAGTTTTAGGCTGCCTTCCTCAAATCTCTTCTAAAACACGTGCAACGGTGTTTTGGTTCTTTCTTTTAGGGACTGTCTTTTTCTCAGGATCTCTTTATGTATTAGCTTTAAAAAATGTGCTGCCTTTTAATGTTTCATTTTTAGGTCCTATAACTCCTTTAGGAGGTCTCTTGTTTATTTTAGGATGGTTGAGATTAGGATATGGAGTTGTTAAAAAATAAATTTTAAAACTTTTGCTTTATGGCAATGCCGAAATTTTAGTTACCTAAAAATAGCTATAAACAATTATAGCCTAGTGATAGGTGTATTTTGTTGATGAGGTTAAGCCAATGGGGTGTTTCGTTAATATTTCAGAATAAAAACAAAGTCTAATTGCCTTTAAATTAGAGGATAGTTTTATAGATAGTTGCCTAATTATTGTGGTTTGATATTTTGACTTATTAACAATCATCTGTAATAATAAAGGGGATAATATCACTAATAATATAAGCATTTTCTTATTTTTGCAGGACAACAATTAAAAACAAGTATGGCGGCTGATAACCAAACTACGAAAACGATTTCGATTGAACAATACGGAATCAACAATGCGAAAGTAAACTACCAACTTTCCTCTGAAGAACTTCATAATATAACAATACAAAAAGGTCAAGGTAAAGAAGCGTCTACTGGTGCTCTAGCTGTGAACACTGGTGAATTTACTGGACGTTCCCCTAAAGATCGTTTTATTGTTAAAGATGATGTTACCAGGGACAAGGTATGGTGGGGAAATGTTAATATCCCATTCCCAACGGATAAATTTGATCGTTTATACGATAAGGTTACTGATTATCTTGGTTCAAAAGAGATTTTTGTTCGAGATAGTTATGCTTGTGCAGACCCTGCGTATAAACTTAATATTAGAGTAATTACTGAGACTCCTTGGTCTAATATGTTTGCTCATAATATGTTTTTACGTCCAGAGGAAAGTGAATTAGATGGTTTTGACCCTGAGTGGTTAATCGTTAATGCACCTGGTTTTATGGCAGATCCTAAAGAAGACGGAACTCGCCAGCACAACTTTGCGATTCTAAACTTTACGAAGAAAATAGCTTTAATAGGTGGAACGGGGTATACTGGTGAAATCAAAAAAGGTATCTTCTCTGCTTTAAACTTTATTCTTCCAGTTTATAAAAACACATTGCCAATGCACTGCTCTGCTAACGTAGGGGATAATGGTGAAACAGCAATCTTTTTTGGACTTTCAGGAACAGGAAAAACAACATTGTCTGCAGATCCAGAGCGTAAGTTAATTGGTGATGATGAACACGGTTGGACTGCAGAAAACACAATCTTCAACTTTGAAGGTGGATGTTATGCTAAAGTAATTAACCTTTCAGCAGAAAATGAACCAGATATTTATAACGCTATAAAGCCTGGAGCGATATTAGAAAATGTAAAAATGGATGGTGAAGGCCACGTAAATTTTGCAGATACTTCTATAACACAGAATACTCGTGTTAGTTATCCAATATATCACATCGATAATATTGCAGTACCATCAATAGGGAAAAATCCTAAGAATATATTTTTCTTAACGGCAGATGCTTTTGGTGTGTTGCCTCCTATTTCAAAATTAACTCCTGGACAAGCTGCCTACCATTTTATTAGTGGGTATACGGCAAAAGTAGCAGGGACTGAAGAAGGAATAAACGAGCCAACACCAAGTTTCTCTGCGTGTTTTGGAGCGCCTTTTATGCCATTGCATCCTACTGCTTATGCTGAAATGCTAAGTAAGAAAATGCAAGATGCCGGAGTAAATGTTTGGTTAATCAATACAGGATGGACTGGTGGGCCTTACGGAACTGGAAGCCGAATGAAATTAAAGTACACTCGTGCTATGATTACTGCAGCCTTAGAAAACGAATTGAATAATGTTGAATATGCTAAGCATCCTATCTTTGGATTAGATGTTCCACAAACATGTCCTAATGTGCCGGATGAGATTTTAAATCCACGTGCAACTTGGGGTAATGAAAAAGCATACGATATTCAGGCTAAAGAATTATCAGATTCATTTAAAGATAACTTCAAGAAATTTGAAGAGCATGCAAATGAAGAAATTTTAGCTGGAGCACCAGCGGTTTAATTTTAAGACTTACAACAATTTAAAATACCCTATTTCATATAATGAAATAGGGTATTTTTATTTTAACTACTAATTGCACCTATTCTAGTTCAGCTTAGTTAAAATTAAACTATAAAAAAAGCGTCCAACGTTTTTAAGAACATTGGACGCTTTTACTATTGAGGTATAATCCTTCTTTGTTACTTCTTGTTAGCTTCTTTAATGTACTTTTCAAGAGCCATTGACATAGAAGGTGTTTCGGGAGTTGGAGCTAGTATATCGACTCTTAATCCTTTTTCTTTAACCGCTTTTACAGTAGTATTTCCAAAAACAGCAATACGAGTATCGTTTTGTTCGAAATCTGGAAAGTTTTCAAAAAGTGAATCAATACCACTAGGGCTAAAAAACACGAGTATGTCATAAAATACATCTCTTAATCCGCTCAAGTCACTTACTACAGTTTTGTAAAAAACTGATTCAGTCCAGTCAACTTTTAGGTCGTTAAGAACTAATGGTACTTCTGGCTTTAACTTATCACTTGCAGGAAGTAAAAACTTCTCTGTTTTGTATTTTTTAATAAGTGGGGAAAGTTCTGTAAAAGTACGTTTACCAACATAAATTTTACGCTTTCTATACACTACATATTTTTGCAGGTAGTATGCTACCGCTTCACTTTGACAAAAGTACTTCATAGAGTCTGGTACTTTAAATCTAAGTTCATCAGCAATTCTGAAAAAATGATCAACAGCATTTCGACTTGTAAGTATAATTGCTGTAAAATCTTTTAGGTCAACTTTTTGAGATCTTACTTCTTTTCCAGAGACGCCTTCAACGTGAATAAAAGGCACAAAATCTATTTTTACCTTTTGTCTTTCTATAAGATCAAAGTAAGGAGAATTCTCAACCTTAGGTTCAGGCTGTGAAATTAAAATAGTTTTCACTTTCATAAGCATGGCTTTTTATGAAAAATCGGTTACAAAACAACCTTGTAGATAATGATGTAAGGCGAAATTTCGAGAGCGCAAAGATACAAAATAAAATAAAAAAAATGCGGTAAAATAATACTGCGCTGTTCCTTGTAGCTTGAAAATAAGGCAATACCGTTCAAAATAGCTACTATACTGACAATAGTGAAGAAAATAAATGATGACATTGGGGTTATATAAACCAAAATAAGAACAATCGCCATAAATAAAATGGACATTAAATTGCGATAACTTAATTTTTGGTAAACATATTTGTCAACTATTGCTGAAATATTAAAAATCACCCCAATTAGTTTTTCAAGAAAAATTTTTGCACAAATAAAAAGGGTTAAACCAATACATATTTTTAAATATAGAAAGGAGTTGATAGATGTTATTGATGGGTTTTTCCATTTGTAAATAAGAAGTAGTAGTAAGCTAGCGAGTACAATTTGAACAATAAATAAGAACACATTAAATGGATGAATAACTCCGTCATTCCTTCCATAAACAAAAAAATATTTATTAGTTATTGGTAGTTTTAATAATTCTTGAAAACGTAATGGGTAAAGGATTTTGGTTAAAGCTACTAGAATGACACAACCTACTAAAATGAGGGTGATCCAATCAATATCAGTTGTATTTTTAAGCAAATATTCCAATCCTAAATTTTGAGATAAAGGTACGGTAAAACACAAAGTGTAAAAAGCTGCACAAACAAAATATTATATCCATCAACTCGTTTAAAAAAGGTAACTTTGCCAAAAAAAGAAGGATCTGCATGTCGCAAGCCCTAGTTGTAATTCCAACCTATAATGAGTTAGAAAACATTGAACGTATTATACGTAATGTTTTTTCACTACAACGTACATTTCATGTACTTATAGTAGATGATAACTCACCAGATGGAACGGCAGCTATTGTAGAAAACATGCAGGAAGAATTTTCTGGTAAGTTGCATCTTTTAAAACGAGAAGGTAAAATGGGCTTGGGAACAGCTTATATTGCTGGTTTTAAATGGGCTCTTAAAGAAACGTATGAGTACATTTTTGAAATGGATGCCGATTTCTCACACAACCCAAACGACTTAATTAAGTTGTATAAGGCTTGTGAAATAGATGGGTTTGATATGGCAATTGGTTCTAGATACGTAACTGGCGTTAATGTTGTTAATTGGCCTATGAACCGTGTTTTATTATCATGGGGAGCGTCAAAATATGTGAGATGGATTACTGGTATGGATATTGACGATACCACTGCAGGATTTATTTGCTATCGCCGAAACGTTCTTGAAAAAATTAATTTAGATAAAATTAAATTTGTTGGCTATGCTTTTCAAATTGAAATGAAGTTTAAAACTTATTTGAGTAAATTTAAAATTATAGAAGTACCAGTAATATTTACAGATCGTACAAAAGGAGTTTCAAAAATGAGTAGCGGGATTATTTCCGAAGCTATTTTTGGAGTTCTAAAAATGAAATTTAAAAGTATTTTTAATACACTAGACATATAATGAATACCGTACTTATTAAGAACGCGATGATTGTAAATGAGGGCAAAGTCTTTAACGGCGATGTGCTTATTGAAGGAGAGTATATTGTCGAAATTGACAAAAGTATTAGCGTAAAAACCGCAGATACACGCATTATTGAAGCAGATGGATTGTACCTTATTCCTGGTATGATTGATGATCAAGTCCATTTTAGAGAACCAGGCTTAACTCATAAAGCAACAATTAAAACGGAATCGCAAGCAGCTGTAGCTGGAGGAATTACAACCTTCATTGAAATGCCAAATACAGTGCCTCAAGCAACAACTATAGATTTACTAGAAGATAAGTTTGCTAAAGCAGCAAAGGATTCAGCAGCAAACTATAGTTTTATGTTTGGTGGAACAAATGATAACCTTGAAGAAATTTTAAAGGTTGACAAAAATAAAGTAGCTGGATTAAAATTATTTTTAGGGAGTTCTACAGGTAATATGCTTGTTGATAATCCTGAAATTTTAGAAGAAATTTTCTCTAAAACCGATTTGCTTATTTCTGTTCATTGTGAAGATGAAGAAACAATAAAAAGAAATTTAGCAGAAGCAATAAAAGAATTTGGGGAGGATATTCCAATTGAAAAGCATCCTTTGATTCGTAGTGAAGAAGCATGTTATTTATCCTCATCAAAGGCAGTTGAGTTAGCAAAAAAAACAGGAGCTAGGCTTCACGTTTTTCACCTATCAACAGCAAAAGAAACAAAACTATTTGATAAGCGTAAAGCTCTAAAAGATAAAAAGATTACTGCGGAAGTATGTGTACACCACCTTTGGTTTACAGATGAAGATTATGCTACAAAAGGGACTAAAATAAAGTGGAATCCAGCAGTTAAAACTGCAGCAGATAGAGATGGATTGTGGCAAGCACTTAATGAGGGTAGAATTGATGTGATTGCAACTGATCACGCACCTCATACATTAGAAGAAAAAGATAACGTTTATACTAAAGCACCTTCTGGTGGACCTTTAGTTCAACACGCTGTTGAGGCCTTGTTTGAAATGGTGAATAAAGGACGAATTACTGTTGAAAAACTTGTAGAGAAAATAGCTCATAATCCCGCTATATTGTTTCAGATAAAAGAGCGGGGATATATTCGTAAAGGCTATAAAGCTGATTTGGTTATTATAGATCCAAATTCTCCTTGGACAGTTACTAAAGAAAATATAGCATACAAATGTGGATGGTCTCCATTTGAAGGAACTACCTTTAAGTCTCGTGTTAAATATACGTTTGTTAATGGACAAATAGTTTATGATAATGGTAGAATATTAGAGGCAAATAAAGGACAACGTATAGAGTTTGATAGATAATTAATGAACCGTAGCGCTTATATATTATTAGTGAGTATTTTAGCTTTCGTTTCTTGTCAGGATGTAAAGAGGCCGGAAGAACCAGCTAATTTAATAGATAGGCCTACCATGGTGAAAATACTATCAGAGTCATATTTAATGAATGCTGCCCGTAGTGTTGCGAATAGGGATATTTCAAATAAGGGAATTAAGTTAGATTCAATTATTTATAATAAATATCAAATTGATAGTTTACAATTTGCGAAAAGTAATGCGTTTTACTCAGCAAATTTAGATGTCTACAAAGAGATTTTTCTTGAAGTACAACAAAATCTTATTAAAGAAAAAGAATTGCGAGATACATTGTATTCGCGTTATAAAAAAACACAGTTAGCAATTCGTTATCAAGATAGCGTTGATAAGGCGCAAATGGATAGCTTGAGAATTGTATTCCCTGAGATTTCGAAGGATAGTTTACAAAAGCAATTCGAATTACTTCAAGTTTTAGAGAATCAAAAAATAGTTTCAGGGATCGATGTTACACCTGCAGAATCTGATCAAGATTCACTTTTATAGCGGGGTATTACACGTGCTAGCGTTTCATTAAAAGGTGTGTATTTAAAATCTATTTCTTTCTCAATTTTACTACCGTCATACTTACTTATAGTATACAGTGAGTCTACGGTAGGTTTTAGTAATTTTCTTCTAGTTCTAAAGAGATTGTGCGAAAGCCAGTCAAGCTTACTGATGGTATTCAATTTCCATTTTGCAATAGATTTGTGTGGTGGTTTTTTGCCAAAATGTTGTGCCAATAATGTAAGTAGCTCCTTATAGTTTGGGTTTGTTCCAACAAGAATGAAGCGTTCGTTTTCTATTGAACTTTCCATAAGCAATGTTATTGCTTTAACAACGTCTATTACATCAACAACTCCTACACTTCCGGGAGTGTAAATTGGGATTCCTCTAGATCCAATATTCATAATAACACCGCTTCCTGTATTCCAAAATCCGGAACCAAAAATTACCCCAGGATTTACAATAACGGCATTTAGTCCTTCTTGTGTGCCTCGCCATACTTCCATTTCTGCACCATATTTAGTAAGGCTGTAAACATTGTTGTTTTCGTCTGGATTAAAATCAGTTTCTTCATTAATTAAACTTCCATCAATAGTATTGCCAATGGTTGCAATTGAACTTACATAACATAATTTTTCAATATTATTTGCTATTGAAAGATTAACAATGTTAGCTGTACCTTCAATGTTTGTTTTTTTTAAAGTATAATATTTCTTTGAGTCGAAACTTATATATGCCGCACAGTGATATACTTTTGTAATTCCTAAAAAAGCATCGTTCAATTGAGGAATATCGTTTAATGATGCAAAGTGCCAATTTATTTTATTGAAGAGCATTTCAGCATTAGAAGCGTTAGTGTAGTAATTGAAAACTTTTTTCACATTTTTAAAAGTGCTACTTTCCCTATGGATTGCTCGCACTTCTAGTCCTTTGCTTAATAGTGTATATAATAGGTGGCTGCCTACTAATCCTGTCCCTCCAGTTACTAAAATCATCCCACTAAATTACAGTATTATCAGCGGTAAAAAAAGAGGATTTATGTAAGTTTGCTTAAATTTAAATATGATGAAAATTTCAAATTTTATTGAAGAGTTACAATGGCGTGGAATGGTGCATGATGTAATGCCAGAAACTGAAACACACCTTATGGAAGCAATGAGAAGTGCATATGTAGGTTTTGATCCTACTGCAGATTCGCTTCATATTGGTCACTTAGTGCCTATAATGTTATTGTCTCATTTTCAAAAAGCAGGACACAAACCTTTCGCATTAGTAGGAGGAGCAACAGGAATGATTGGAGATCCATCTGGAAAATCTAATGAGCGTAATTTGCTTGATGAAAAAACATTACGTCACAATCAAGAGTGTGTACGTGTACAATTATCTCAGTTTCTTGACTTTGCATCGGGAGAGGATAATGAGGCTGTCATGGTTAATAATTACGACTGGATGAAAGAGTTTTCATTCTTAGAATTTATTCGTGATGTAGGTAAGCATTTAACGGTAAATTATATGATGGCTAAGGATTCTGTGAAAAGCAGATTGACTGGTGAAAATGTAGATGGAATGTCGTTTACTGAATTTACATACCAACTAGTTCAAGGGTATGATTTTTTACATTTATTTAAAAACAACGATTGCACACTGCAAATGGGTGGAAGTGATCAATGGGGAAATATCACTACAGGAACGGAACTTATTAGACGCGTAGCTGGTGGAAAAGGATACGCATTAACTTGTCCATTAATCACGAAGAGTGACGGGACTAAGTTTGGTAAAAGTGAAGGTGGAAATGTTTGGTTAGATCCGCAACGTACTTCGCCGTACAAATTTTACCAATATTGGTTAAATACAAGTGATGAAGATGCTGAAAAGTATATTAAAATATTCACTTTTATAGATAGATCTACTATTGAGGCTTTAGTCGCTGAGCATAAAGAAGCGCCACATTTAAGAGCATTACAAAAACGTTTAGCGCAAGAAGTTACTATTACAGTTCATAGTGAAGCGGCTTATGATAATGCAATTGCGGCTTCTGAAATATTATTTGGGAAATCAACTTCGCAAGATTTAAAAAACCTTGATGCCGAAACATTTTTAGATGTTTTTGAAGGTGTTCCTCAAGCCGAAGTTACAATGGCTGACGTTGAAGGTGGTCTGGATATTATTGGTGCTTTAGCCGAAAAAACTGGTTTCTTAAAATCTAATGGTGAGGCTAGAAGAGCATTGAAAGAAAATTCTATTTCGGTTAATAAAGAAAAAGTAAAAGACGATTATAAAATTACTAAAGCTGATTTACTAAATAATCAATTTGTTTTGTTGCAAAGAGGTAAACGTAATTACTTTGTATTACTTGTAAAGTAAAAGTGCCTACTATTCAATTCATATTTTTAACAAAAAAAATCCCCAAGCTTAAACTTGGGGATTTTCACATTAACTAACCAACCAATAATGAAAGAAAGTTAGAAACTTTCCTTTATCATAACATGGTAATAGACGGCAATTTATTAGTTCTCTTACAGGTTAGCTTTAACTTTAACATTATTTTAAACTATTAAAATTTCGGCTATAGAAAGTTAGTGACGTTAGGGTATGGTACTAAGGCACTTATTAGTAATGAAATGCTATCTTTTACTATAAGTGTAATACTTACTAAAATTGCCACAGTTAAAATAGCTACCGAAGTGTTATTGTTTTGTATTTCTTTAAACTCATCAACTCCTTTGGTTAGAATTGAGAATAATAGAAATGT
This sequence comes from Patiriisocius marinus, assembly GCF_008974325.1. GTDB lineage: Bacteria > Bacteroidota > Bacteroidia > Flavobacteriales > Flavobacteriaceae > Patiriisocius > Patiriisocius marinus. The sequence continues at coordinate 78,561 of NZ_BKCG01000007.1, forward strand.
TGCTCCATTGATAAATATGGACATGATAAAACCAATAAATAAATATAGTCCTGAATACATTATTAATTCTGGGATATCTACAATTTCAGTTTCTTGAAGTGATATGCGAATAACATTAGTTATAGATGGTAGTATTTCAGATAAAATTAAACCTATAGATACAATAATACCAGATGTGAAGATGGTAAATGCCATATTGTTTCCGCGAACGTCTGTTCCTTTTTTAAACAGTTTAATTAATACTTTATACGAGATAAAAATTATAAATATGGTAATGAGTATGGAGAATAGTATTTCCAATAGCGCAAGGGTGAATAATTGTGTGTTCATCTAGTTATTATTTACTTGTTAGTATGATGTTCCAGTGAGTTACGTCATCTGTATTTGGCGGGAGGTAGCCAAGTTTAAAATATTTACCTGTGGTTTCCCAAAGAGTGTATTTTTTACCCCTATATTCTTTATATGATCCTGTTGAAGGAATATTGAGTCCTATGATTGAATGTCTGTAAAAATCACTGTTTGCAATTGCAACATCGTAATTAAAATGCTTTAATATGCTGTAGATTATTACGGTTCGTGTATCACAATCGCCTTTTAAATTTTTAATAAACGAAACTGGATTTTGAACTCCAAAACGAACATTTCCAATACAGCAATCAGGACAATCATCTAATACATCCTTGATAGCATCTTCATAATATTTAGGCTCTAAGCAGGCTTCTTCAAATACAAATGAATAAGGTATGTCTTGTATACAAGAAACAACCATATCTGCAAATTGCATTTGATTTAGATTTTTTTCGGAATGAATATCTTTAAATAACTGCATAATCAAATCGAGTTTGGGAGCATCCATTTGGTCCATTTTAGCATACACTGAGCGCCAAAATGTTTCATTATTGTTATGTGTAAACGTACGCATATACCCTTGCAACTCTTGGTAATCATTTTTTCTAACAGTTAGATTTCCTTTGTAAGGATTACCGTAATTATCTTTCCAGTTTCTTACACTCGTATAAACAGGGATGGTATCGTTATTTTCAATGATGTATGAATTAGCGACAGTTTCTTCTTCGGAAAAAGAAGGATTAGGGGAGGCGAATTCAAGAAAGAAACTACCTATAAAATTTAATCCTGCTATGAGTATTCCAATAATAAGAAAATTACTGAGTAATGATTTCCAAGTGGGTCTGCCAAGTAAATAGTTACTCGCAATAATGGAAGCAATAGTTGCAACCATGAAACTAATAAAATCTGGTAAGCCTATAAAAAATTTAACTACCGCAAAGGAAACAATGGTGAAAACAAACACCACAAAAATCCAAAGACATCCACTATTTTTATTAGTTGCTTGTTGCATTAAAATACCATTAAATTACAACCTCTAATATCACTATTATCAAAGCGTCCTATAATTTCAAAACTTCCGTTAGATGCTATTTTTCCTAAATCTTGAGTAGCAATAAATGAACAGGAATAAACATTAGCTAAGTCAATAATATTAATGCCGCCAGTTTTGCCTTTAATAAGCTGTAGTGGGTCTTCTGGTTCACGCGTAAGTACTTTCATCCACGGAGGGCAATTGAATATGCCTTGACCTGTAGAGTATGCTTGAGATAACAACTCAGTCATTCCGTATTCACTGTGGATATTTTGAACTCCAAGTCCCTTGCTTAATTTTGCGTGTAGTTCCTGTTTAATTAGCTCTTTTCTTCGTCCTTTCATTCCACCAGTCTCCATGACAATGGTATTGTTAAGGTTGAAAGTTTCGTGTTCTATTAAATCTAGAAGTGCGTATGAAACCCCTATTAACAATGTTTTTTGTCCAGCAGCTTCTTGAATTTTTAAAATTTCGGCTAAAGCATTGAGGTCATTGAGGAAAAAACCACTTTGTGGATGGTGGCTATCCTTAATTAATTTGTCTGCCATATATACAAGACTAGATCCACCTTTTTCAAGGTAAGATGGTAACAATGCTAAAATGCAATAGTCACTTATTGCTCCGTATTGTTGTTCGAATGCTGTGGTGAAACTAGCTTCATAAAGGGAAAGGTCTGCAACGTAATGTTTACTTGTAATTGCTCCGGTTGTTCCGCTACTGCTAAATATAATTTCTGAAATTTTCTCTTTTGAAATAAGTGCTTTTTCTTTAAAAAACTGGATAGGAAGAAAAGGAATGTCTAAAACTTTACAAACCGTTTTAGGTGTTCTTTTTAGATGGTCACAAAATGTTTTATACACTGAAACGTTGTTATACTGATAATTGAAAACAGCAAGAGCTGTTGAGTCAAAATCTGTTTTCCAATTTATTTTATTGAGGTCTAGTTTCAAGTGTGTATTAGAATTAAAGTGAAGTAAAAATACATAATAAAAAAGGCTTCTGGAATCCAGAAGCCTTTTAAAATAGCATGTAAAACTAATTACTTAACGACTAATTTTTTAGTAGTTGTAGCATCACCTTGAGTTAATTGAACAAGGTAAACACCGCTAGTCAGGTTAGTGATGTTTAGTCTGTTTGTGTTTTGAGTTGCAATAACTTGCTTTCCTAATACATTAAAAACGGTAACTGTAATAGCTCCTTCGTTTTGTGAACCGATATTGATAAAATCGTTCGCAGGGTTAGGATAAATTGATAATGCCGAAAGGTCATTGTCATTAAGTCCTAAAATTGTATCAGCATCTTGACCGTCGCGTGCAGTGATGTAGTAACCACCATCATCTTCACGCTCTGTAATAATACCAGCAATAGTAGATTGTGTTGTAGGTACAACTTGGTCAATATAATCTGCATCAAAGAAAGAAGTACGGAAGTTAAATGATCCACCACCATTTGAAAGTGGGAATACTGTACCAACAGTCCAGTTTGTATTTGCAGAATTGTCAATTACAACATCTTGTTCAATTTGTACATATTCACTTTCGTAATCACCAGGATTAGCAGCTAACGTTGCGATACTTACCACTTGAGGTGTAATTGTATTTGCAGTACTTGAAGGTGCTCCAGGGTCTGCAGATGGAGAAAATTGAATCATTCCGTTAAATTCTCCTAATGTTCCAGCAATACCAGTTAATCCATCACCAATAGCGTATGTAGTAGTAATAATATCATTATTGTCATCAATTAAAATTGCAGCAGTAGCATCTTCAATAAACTTTTGAGATCTAAATGCTTGTTGGAAAGTTAAAATTGCTTCGCCAGTTAAAACATAGCTATTTCCAATTACACCTGCTCTTAATTCTGCTATAGTTGCAACGTTTGCAGTTGGTTCGCAAGTAGGAGCGTTGATAGTGTTTGAAAAGTCACATAATGTGCTAGTAACTGTGTAGTCAAAGTTTACACCTTCATTTACACCAGTAATAAGAATTTCACCTGTTACTGCTGTTGATGGATCATCACCACCTACCGTACCTGCAGTACTGTTAATAGTATAAGTTTCTGTTCCACCACCTGTAAATCCTAAAGTAGTAGTGTAAGTGTCAACACCTGAAGTTACAGCATCACAAGAAACTGAAACTACAAATAAGTTTAAATCGCATACTGAGCCACAATCAATATTTGTAGCTCTTAATGTAGGAAGTCCTACACAATATGTACCGTCACTTGCTCTTTGGATTGACTCTGTGTCAGCACCATTATTGTTAGCATCTTCGTTGTATTGAACAGTTTCTCCAAGACCAGTTAACAATTCTAGATCGTCATCATCATTAGTTCCATAAACAAGAGCGTCAATTAAACCAGTTGTAGTTGTAGCTGATCCACTTGGGAAAGAAGAAGCTGCAGCTTGGTAAATAGCAACTGCATCAGCACCATTTTGGATTACGTTATCTGCACCTAAAGCAATATCTACACCAGGAACTGCGTCACCTCCAATAATGAAGAATCCATTAGCATCAGTTGAAAATCCAGTTAGGTCAATTGCATCTGAATAACTTAAGTCATTGCTTCCATTAAATAGAACAACTACGTATCCATCAAGAGAAAAGTTAGGGGCTGCAGATAGTTCAATAAATTCCATAGTATCTGTACCAGTTTGATCTGCATCAAGCTCATTAATAGCTATTTGTCCAAAAGAAAGACTAGCGGTTAATAAAGCTAGTAAAAAAGTAATTTTTTTCATTTTAAAAATGGGTTTTGATTGTTCCGCAAAGATAGTCAATTGGTTGACTTACATTAAAATTCGATTTAATATTTAACGATAGCTTAATATTCGAGGGAAACATTCTAAGTATCTTTGATCTTTTAATAGATTATAGAGAATTTTTTGAGATATTTAATAATGTATCTTTGTTCTATATTTCAAAACTGACTTCGCGAGAATGAAAAAAAAAGAAATTACCATATTATTAGTTGATGACGAACCGGATATCCTAGAAATAATAGGGTATAATTTGTCTAGTGAAGGCTATCAAGTTGTAACTGCAGAGAATGGATTACAAGCATTGGCTAAGGCTAAAAAGCACAAGCCACATTTAATAATACTTGATGTGATGATGCCAGAAATGGACGGTATTGAGGCTTGTGAAAAACTAAGAGAGATTTCAGATTTATCCGAAACAGTTATTACATTTTTAACTGCTCGTGGTGAAGATTATTCTCAAGTAGCAGGTTTTGATGCGGGTGCAGATGATTATATTACTAAACCTATTAAGCCAAAAGTGCTTATAAGTAAAGTTAAGTCACTTCTTAGAAGGTTTAAAGCTCCTGAAGAAAGTCAAGATGTTAAGTTAGGGAACATGGTTATCAATAGGGAAGAATACAAAATTACTTTGGGTAAAGATGAAATTGTTCTTCCTAAAAAAGAATTTGAACTATTGTCTTTACTTACTTCTAAACCTGGAAAAGTATTTAAACGAGAAGAAATTTTAGATACTGTTTGGGGAAATGAAGTAGTAGTTGGAGGAAGAACTATTGATGTTCATATTAGAAAATTACGAGAAAAAATAGGAGATAAAAAAGTAAAAACTATTAAAGGTGTTGGCTATAAATTTGTAGTTTAATGACAGAAAATTTAGGGACAAAATATCGATTTGCTACTGTTACGACAACGTATATCACCTTGACACTTACTAGTGTTTTAGGTGTTTTTTTTTACATGTCGCAAACTCTTAATGTTTTGTATTTACTATTGTTCTTTGTTTTGTGCTTTTTAATATGCTTTCTTTTTATCCAATCTCGATTAGAAAAATTAATTTACAGGAAAATTAAAGATATCTATGATGAGGTTTCTCTTTTAGAAGCTACCTCTTTTTCTAAAAAACAGATTTCAACAGATATGGAAACCCTTACCAAAGAGATAGGGCGTTTTGCAGAGAATAAGAAGTTAGAAATTGAAACATTAAAAATTAGAGAGAATTATCGAAAGGAATTTATAGGAAATGTGTCTCACGAATTAAAAACGCCACTTTTTACTGTTCAAGGTTATATACTTACTTTGTTAGATGGTGCTATGAAGGATAAAAAAGTCCGGAAAAAGTATCTAAAACGAGCTGAAAAAGGTGTTGAGCGGCTTATTTATATAGTCAAAGATCTTGATATGATAACAAAACTCGAAGTGGGTGGGTTATCACTTAATAAAACAGATTTTGATATTGTTAAACTTATAAAAAATGTTTTTGACCTTTTAGAAATGAAAGCTTCAAAAAAGCATATAGTATTAACTTTTGACAAAGAATATGCCTCTCAAGTTTTAGTTTACGGCGATGAAGAGCGTTTGCAGCAAGTACTAACTAATTTAATTGTAAATGCAATTAAATACGGTAAAAAAGATGGTACAATTGAAGTGAGTGTTGAGCATTTAATTAAAAACAAAGTGATTGTTAGAGTGACTGATAATGGTGAGGGAATTGAAAAAGAACATATTCCTAGATTGTTTGAGCGTTTTTATCGCGTTGATAAAAGTGGTTCTCGAAAAGAGGGTGGAAGTGGTTTAGGCCTCGCTATTGTTAAGCATATTGTAGAAGCTCATAACGAAAAAATCTATGTTGAAAGTCAGTTCGGGATTGGATCTGAATTCTCATTTACGTTGGAAAAGGCAAAATAATTTTTTAAAATTTTGCTCTGTTTGTACATTCTTTAGACCTTTATATTTTGAGATTTTATCAAGTTTTTTTGCGCTAAATTTAGACTGTTTACACGAAGGAACTAGACCAAGTTCTTTTAATCTTTTTGCTAAGTATTCTTGTTCATATTGTCCTGGCGTAGGAATGAAAAATGCTTTTTTATTCATTACCGAAAGATCCATTATTGTTGTGTAACCTGATCTACATACTACCATCTCACATTCGTTAATAACTCTAGCTAAATCATCGGTTTTTAAGAAGTTTACTACTTCAACAGCACCTACAGTTGTTCGAATTTCTTTAGTTTCCACAACGCCTCTTACCATTAGAATAGTTCTTCGGTCGTTTTTAAATTCTTTTAAAAGTTTTTTTTCTAAAATACTTCTTTGTGGTTCTGGACCAGAAAGTAATATTAAAATGTCGTACTTCTTTGGTACGTTCTCGTATACCATTCTACTTAACGGACCAATGTATCTAGTGATGAATGTTTCTTCTGAAATATGCCCTAATTTGCCACTTAGGTTATCAGATTTTGCATGGTCAGGAATCCAACATTCATCAAATTTTTTAATAAGTTGTTGGTGTATGCTACTTGATAACGATGAAGTGATGCCACTTAGCACATTTAATTGATGGGTAAGAAAAACTGAAGGAATTTCTTTATGTCGAGCACCCCATCTATTATCACTAATTATTCCTTGAATATTAAATGCCTCAACAATCTGTGCCACTGCTTTTTTTTCGACCGAAATATTACTAACTATATGAGGTATCTGAGTAAGAAGTTTCCATTTTAAATTCTCTCCTTTTTTAGGGTATTTTATGTTGTAAGAAGGTAATTCGAAAGCGGTAAGCGTTGGAAATTCTTTTTTAAGTAACATTAAAGCATCACCATCACTAGCAATAATAACCCTATAACCAAGTATAATTAATTCGTTAATTATAGGAATACAGCGCGTTGCATGGCCTAAACCCCAATTGAGCGGAGCGATAAGTATGGTTTTGCGTTGCATCATAAAACAAAAGTACTAATAATTGCTGCCAGACTATATTTCCTTAATTTTACCAAAAAATTAAATTTTGGGTAGTAAAAATAAATTAAAGCGCTTTAGAGAGAACGATACGTTTTCAAATGTCCTACAACCAACACGTGAAGAAGCAGTTGGTGATTTACTAAATTTAAAAGGCAATTGGCGCAAAAACTTTTTCAAAAACGATAATCCTATAGTATTAGAATTAGGATGTGGTAAAGGTGAGTATACGGTAAATCTTGCAAAAAAGTTTAAAGACAAAAATTTTTTAGGAGTAGATATCAAAGGCGCAAGATTTTGGCGAGGAGCTAAAACAGCATTAGAAGAAGCTATTACTAACGCTGGCTTTTTGCGTACACAAATTGAACTTGTTGATTGTTTGTTTGCTGAAAATGAGGTTGATGAAATCTGGATTACATTTCCAGATCCACAGATAAAATACAAGCGTACAAAACACCGTCTCACTAATGAGGAGTTTTTGACTAAATATAAAAAAGTATTAAAACCAGACGGAACTATGCATCTTAAAACAGATAGCGAATTCATGCACGGTTATACATTAGGCTTACTTCATGGGTTAAAATTACCTATTGAATTTGCGCATCATGATGTGTATGGAATAGGTGACGAAGCTCCAAGTGAGGTAACAGGGATTCAAACCTATTATGAGTCGCAATATCTAGAAGTAGGTAAAAAGATTACTTATATTAGATTTAAGTTCAAAGCTTAAAATTTAGTACCTTCACGCTAGAACCCACTAGATGTCTATTTTTTTTAATTTTATTATTGGATTTGTAGCTGCCTTTATAGGGGTGATTCCGCCGGGATTGCTCAATATGTCAGCTGCAAAAATTAGTAGAAATGAGGGGAGAAAAAAGGCGCTACTTTTTTCAATTGGCGTATGTATAACTGTAATTATTCAAACATTTGTAGCATTACTTGCTGCACGATACTTAGATAATAATCCAGATATCATTAAAACACTGCAGCAGGTTGCTTTAGGGATATTTATTTGCCTTACAATATATTTCTTTTTCATAGCTAAAGATACAAGAAGAATGCCGCCAAAAGAGTTACAGTCTTCTAAAAAGCGATATTTCTTCAATGGCATGTTGATAGCTGCAATCAATTTATTGCCTTTGCCTTATTGGGTGTATATTAGTGTTACATTTTCAGCATTTGGTTGGTTTTCATTTGAAACCTATTCGTTATTAACGGCAGTAATTGCTTCAGCACTTGGAACATTTTCAATGCTGATAATTTACATTCAGTTTTTTAAAAGAAAAGATTCTACAAAGGAATCTAATGTAAATATGAATTATATTATAGGAGCCATTACTGCAATAATTTCCATTATTACAGCTTTTAAAATTTTCAAAGACTTTTAGGCATGGCCGAAATGGGATTTTTCGATAAAGTCTATGCTGTAGCAATACAAATTCCATTTGGAAGAGTTACAAGTTATGGTGCAATTGCTAAATATTTAGGTGCTGCTAAAAGTGCGCGAATGGTGGGCTGGGCAATGAATGCTTCGCATAATATGGAAGATGTGCCAGCGCATAGAGTTGTAAATAAAAAGGGTCTGCTTACAGGAAAGCATCATTTTGAAGGTACAAACCTAATGCAACAATTACTAGAGAGTGAAGGTGTTGAGGTTGTTGATAATCAAATTCAACAACTAGATGTAATTTTTTGGGATCCCCAAGTTGAACTACCAGAGTATTTAGGTGATAATTTGTAGTCTTTTTTCAAGATATAGTCAATAGTTTTCCCTTTTATTAAGTATTTATAATTCTAAAATTTCAGAAGAAATTTTACTTCTATATAGCTATAAATCATTTCGATTAGGCTGCTTTAAATTCTGAACATTTCGGAGTATATTTGCATTTAGAATCAATCTTAATAATGAACGTGAATAAACAAGATGTACTTCAGGCATTGTCTACAATTTCAATTGCAGGCGAAGGGAAAAATATGGTCGAAAGTGGAGCTGTTACTAATGTAATGACTTTTGCAGACGAAGTAGTAATAGATTTAAAAATTGCAACTCCAGCAATGCACATAAAAAAACGTGCAGAAGCAGATATCATTAAAACGATACAAGAGCAGGTTTTTAAAGATGCTAAAGTACAAGTTAATATTTCGGTTGAAGCTCCAGTGAAAGAGGCTAATCCTAATTTAATTAAAGGAAAAGCAATTCCTGGAATTAAAAATATTGTTGCCGTCGCCTCTGGAAAAGGAGGTGTGGGTAAATCTACAGTAACTGCTAACCTTGCGATTACCTTATCTAAAATGGGTTTCAAAGTTGGTATCCTAGATGCAGATATTTACGGACCATCAATTCCTATTATGTTTGATGTAGCTTTAGAACGACCATTATCTGTAACTGTAGATGGAAAAAGTAAAATGAAGCCGGTTGAAAATTACGGTGTAAAGGTACTCTCCATTGGTTTTTTCACAAAGCCAGATCAAGCAGTTATATGGAGAGGTCCTATGGCTGCAAAAGCATTAAACCAATTAATATTTGATGCAGATTGGGGAGAGTTAGACTTTATGTTGTTAGACTTACCTCCAGGAACTGGTGATATCCATTTAAGTATTATGCAATCATTACCTATAACGGGTGCTGTTGTAGTAAGTACGCCGCAAACAGTTGCACTTGCTGATGCTAAAAAAGGGGTTGCTATGTTTCAACAAGAAAGTATTGATGTTCCTGTGTTAGGTATCGTTGAGAATATGGCTTACTTTACGCCAGCAGAACTCCCTAATAATAAGTATTATATTTTTGGTAAAGAAGGTGCTATGCATTTAGCTGAAGATTTAAATGTACCATTTTTAGGAGCACTTCCTTTAATACAAAGCATTAGAGAAGCTGGAGATGCAGGGCATCCTGCGGCACTTCAATCAGGTACTAGTATTGAAGAGGCTTTTATTGAAATTACCAAAAATATTGTTCAGGAAACAGTAAAGCGTAATGAATCTTTACCTCCAACTGAAGCTATTAAAATAACAACAATGGCTGGTTGCAGCGCAGTAAAATAATACTATGACAGATACTGAATTAACTGAAAAAGTAGAAATAGCTTTAGACGAAATCCGTCCATTTTTACAGAGTGATGGTGGTGATATTGCATTGTTGTCAATTGAAAACGGTACTACGGTTCGTGTTCAGTTACAGGGTGCTTGTGTGGGATGTAGTGTTAACCAGATGACTTTAAAAAGTGGTGTGGAATTAACGATAAAAAAACATGCACCACAAATAGAAACAGTAATTAATGTGGAAGGATGATTTTTGTCATTTAAAGTATCTGTTACTTTAAATACATTTGTCTCAAATTTTGATTTTTTATGATTAAAACTGATATACTTATTATTGGAGCAGGTCCTACTGGACTTTTTACAGTATTTGAAGCAGGATTATTAAAACTGAAATGTCACTTAATTGACGCTCTTCCCCAACCTGGCGGACAGTGTAGTGAAATTTATCCAAAAAAACCCATATACGATATACCAGCTTTTCCTGAAGTATTAGCGGGTGATTTAGTGGATAATCTAATGAAACAGATTGAACCTTTTCAACCTGGCTTTACTCTAGGGGAACGTGCTCAAACTATCGAGAAATTAGAAGATGAGACTTTTGTAGTGACTACAAATAAAGGGACAAAGCATCACGCTCCTGTAGTTGCAATTGCAGGTGGATTAGGGAGTTTTGAGCCAAGAAAACCACCTATTACAGGAATTGCAGATTACGAAGATAAAGGTGTAGAATATATTATTAGGGACCCAGAATTATATCGTGACAAAGATGTAGTTATAGCGGGTGGTGGAGATTCAGCATTAGATTGGTCCATTTTTCTAACAGATGTAGCTAAGAGTGTAACGTTAATTCACCGAAGAAGTGAATTTAGAGGAGCGCTAGATTCTGTAGAGAAAGTTCAGGAATTGAAAGACGCCGGAAAAATAACGTTAATTACTCCTGCCGATGTCGTTGATGTTTATGGGGAGGATAAAGTTGAAGGTGTTTCTGTAAAAGTAGGTGCCGATGTTTCTAATCTAACTTGTGATCACTTTATTCCACTATTTGGATTAGCGCCTAAATTAGGACCTATTGCAGACTGGGGTCTTGAGATTGAAAAAAATGCAATAGTTGTAAATAATAGTTTAGATTATCAAACAAATATTCCAGGAATTTACGCGATAGGTGATGTGAATACCTATCCGGGAAAATTAAAATTAATACTTTGTGGTTTTCACGAGGCGACGTTAATGTGTCAGAGTGCTTATCAACGTATTTTTCCAGATAAACGTTATGTAATGAAATATACTACAGTGGGTGGTGTTGAAGGTTTTGATGGAACCAAAAAAGAAGCGCCAAAAGCCGTAGTAAAAGCTATAGAATAATGGATAACCCAGATATTACAATACATATCACAGACAGAGAAGGTGTTGAGCACGAAGTGCAAGCGCCTACTGATATGAATATGAATTTAATGGAAATAGTGCGTTCATACGAGCTTGCTCCTGAAGGTACAATAGGTATCTGTGGAGGTATGGCTATGTGCGCCTCTTGTCAATGTTATGTGGAAAGTGATACTCAGCTGCCAGAAATGGGAGATGATGAAGAAGCGATGCTTGCAGAAGCGTTTCACGTAAAGGACAATAGTAGGTTGGGTTGTCAATTACCAATTACTCCAGAATTAGCAGGATTGAAAGTAACTTTAGCTCCTGAGGAATAGAGTAAGTACTGGTTGTAAATATTAAAAAACGGAATGATGCCAAGGGTTTCATTCCGTTTTGTATTTTATTAACTTTTGAGGTCCCTCAAGTACTCTTTTATTAACTTTAAGTATACCGTCTTCTGTGGTAGTTATGTGCCATTTAATTAACGAAATAGCGCCATTTTCTATCTCAAGACCTGTAATGCTTCTTGGATGAACACAACTTCCATCATTGAAAAATGCGATGTCTCCAGGTTCAGGAAACCTTGGTCTATGTGTATGTCCAATTACGGTAAAAATATTTTTATTATCTGTAATCCACTTTTTTGTTCGGCGCTCAACCTTTATGAGTTCTTTGTAGTTTTTTGCGGGACTTGTAGGGTCTCCAATCCCGAAAATCTGCATTTGCCTCCATACAGCTCTTACCATAAACCTATTAAATTTCCATCCTCTGTAGTTCATCCAGTCTGCTTGGTGACCGTGAAGTAAAAAGAGCTCTTGCTTTGTAGTTTCGTGTTCTAGAATTAAACCTTCAGAAAAAGTGATTCCGGGGAAAAGTGGTTTGTTAGTATTGGTTACTTTATCAAAATAGGAGTATAGTGTTTTTTCAACATAGCTTTGATTCCTATAAACCATATCATGATTTCCAAGTAATCGATGCAGTCTTCCTTCCGCATAAAAAAGCTTCATTAAATTGAATATGTTTTTATGTGCTTCTAGTATTGATTGGAAATTATCGTTTTCCCATAATTCATCTCCATCACCAAGTTCACAATAGGTAAAACCTTCGGTGTAATAGTGTTTTAATGCGTGGTAATAGATGTTACGATTGTTAGAAAAGTCGTCCGCAAAACTATTATCTCCTCGATGACAATCACTAAAAATAACAAATTTGCTCTCGTCGTTAAATGAAACACGCTTTGCGGTTTTATAGGTATTAGAAATGCGAGATTGCGAGGACATATTTGATCTTTTGTTAAAGATACAATTTGCAATCAATTTTTTCTTCTGAAATTTTAATGAGATGTTACAGTTTTTAGTGAATTATACATTAAATACTGATAAGTAATTTCAATTATTAATTGAAGCCCTCATTTAAAAATATTTTACAGGTAGATTCAGATTTAATAGCCATTAGCTATTTATTGGAGTTGTTGTTAAGGCTTTTTTTATATTTCGCATAATTTGATCTTTTACAAATAATTATTGGGGTATTCTTTTAATTATTTTAAACTACTTAAGTTTAATTGCCGATAAATTAAGATTATCACTATCTGTTTATCTTCCTTCTTCAGTAAAGTCAAAGAAATTTAGTAATTTTTTTTGTATTTTTATAGTCTCCCTTGTTTATAGATGTATCGTTTTAATTTCTTTAATTAAATTTGTAATGCTATGAAATCCTCATTTAAATTATTTAGTTTACTTTTTTGGTCACTATTTTTACTTAGTTGTCAAAAAGAAGGATTTACATTAGAAAACACATCTATTGTAAACGATTCTCAACACGATTCACACTTGAGAGTGAGCGTTGTGAACGCAGAAGATATTCCAGAAATTTTAGATTACATAGAAGATAAAACAGATCAAAGTTTTAAGGTTTCTTTAAATGACAACTCAAATAGATCTGAAGGTAATATAGCTGTTGAAATAAATACTGATAATATTAAAGTGACTATAGATGTCGATAATATTATAAGTTATAGTTTTAAAGCCACACCAATTAATCATAATAACGAGATACAGATTATTAATTATATTGTTGCTAGGACAATTGATAATCAGCAATATTCTTATATAATAAATTACAAACCTAACCCTGATTGGTTTGTAAGTAACAGTGAGGCTTTTGATCTGACAACTTATACTGGGGAAATATTGTTTTATACAAACGATGGTACTCTAGTAAGTACGTCAAACTTAGAAGATGGGATATTAATAAATACTATAAACAGAGAACCCTGTCCACCAGATGATGGAAATAATACAGTTGGTGGAGGGGGTTCATCTGGTGGAGGTGGAAGTACAGGAGGGGGTGGTAGTACAGGAGGGGGTGGTAGTACAGGTGGGGGTGCTGCTGGAAGCCCTACTTCTGGTGGTAATGCTGTTTGTACTTGTTTGGGTCATGCATGGGGATCTGCAGGGTGTACTTGTAGTACTTATGAAATTATTACTACAATACAAATACAGCGTATCTCAGATCCTAATGTGCTTAGTATGCTACAAAGAGGTCCTTGTCCCGGACCAATAATAATCGAACCTTGTGAACGTACTTCTGGCGAGGATCCTTGTCCACCTGAAGGTGGAGGTATTGCTGTAAATATTTATGGTGATATTGCAGATATATTGAGTGGTTACGAATTGCTTAAAGAAACTTCATTGACATTTGTTGAGGAACAAGTAATTCAAGAAAATGCATTGGTTGCAAATCAACTACTTAACTTGATTGATGTTAGTCAAAAAGACATAGATTTAGCTGCAGCATTTATGACGTTGAAGGTTATGTCAAATGATAAAATAGATGGGCCTTATAATAATGCGTATTACAATTTAATTGATGGTTATACGGATACTGATTTAGCCGTACATAACCCAATCTGGGGAGCATATTTTTCAGCTTATTGTGCAGTCTTAAGTGCAGAAAACCCTGATTGGTCTGAATGGCGTATTTATTGGGAAGCTTCCAAGGAAGTAATTCATGTGACCCTAGATATTGGAGGGTTGGTTCCTGGGTTAGGAGAAATTTGTGATGTTGTTAATGGAGTAATTTACACAATAGAAGGAGATGGTGTAAATGCATCTCTTAGTTTTGCAGCAACAATACCTTTGGCTGGATGGATATCTACTGGTTCAAAATATGCTTTTAAAGCATCTACATTAAATGGTAGCCAAACAATTATTACTTGGGTTGTTAAGGCTAATGGTCTAATCGATTTTGGATCTAGAAGAAAGCTTGCTCAAGTTTTGGGTACAGTTGGTGTACCAGATACACACGCACATCATTTAATTACTTGGGCAAAAAGAGAACATCCTTTAGTTCAAAAGGCTGCTAATTCACCAAATGCTTTTCATATGAATGAAGCTCTGAATGGAATTCCAAGACCTTCGAGTTTACATTTGACAGGACATAATATTTATAATACGAAAATTGAACAGATATTAAATCAATTTGATAATTTATATCCTAATTTAGGCAATGATGAAGCTTATGATTTTATTGAAGGACTTACAAATCATATTAGAGATATTATTATGACAAACCCAAATTTAAATTCTGGACAAATTGCAGATTTAATAATATTTCCAAATTAATGAAATTTTACAAAATAAGTAATAGTAATAATTTAAATGAAGTTGGGTACTATCCTCATTGTGAAAGTATGAAGGAAGTAGGTGATATTCAAAAAGATATTATACCGTTTGATGGTAGGATAGAAATAAATTTTATTTTACCACAACCTAAACTAAATAAAAAAGCAAAACTTAATAACCTAATTGGTGTTGCTGCTATACCTTCTAGGTTTTTAGTAATAGATGATTCGTTTTTAACATTATTATCAAAATATGAAATCGGCACATATCAAAAGTGGAAATTACAGAGTTGGCAGAATAATAATTTAATTGATAAATACAATTTATTTATCATTAATGACACTGCACAACACAAATACATCAATTTTGCTCAAAGTGAGTTTTATGTAGGGAGTTTTAAAGATTTTAAGTATAAGGGTAATGTAATTGAAGTGAAAAATTATGAAGATTATCTTTTTAGAAAAGAAAAATTAAGAGAAAATAAATTATGGCTAAGAGAGTCAAAAGTAGTTTTTAATTTGCAAGATGTTGATGTAGATATGTTTCGGTTTATTAATGCTCCTTGTGGAGGGTATTATGTCTCTGAGAAATTAAAAAATACGATTGAAGAAAATGGCTTGTCTGGGATAGCATTTCAAGAAATATTGTGAATTGGTAATGTAAATAGAATTCAAGTTAAATTCTAAAAATTACAAAATTAGCTGATATGAAAAACTTATTATGAAAATGAAATCTTCATTACATCTTTTCTTTTTATTAGCTTTCACAAGTTGCTCAATTTCAAAAAAAGTGAATGACTCAATTTCTCAGCCCAAAACATTTGTGTTCAAAAAGGAAATGTTCTCTAATGAGGAAGGAATCATAAGTTTAGATACGAAAACCGACTCATTAATAGACACTGAGTATAATCAAAACAGATATGATTTATTAGCTATTAACAATCTTCTGAAAATGCAGATGACAGATTTTTTAACCAAAACCCCAATAGTAAATATTCACTTGGAGATTATTAAGGACTCCATCTGGCGACATAAAACGCAAGATGGAGTTATGCTGGGTGATTATATAATGATCCATAAAAATAGTGGTGTTCTGCATTATTATGATAAATTAAAATCTTGGAATTACAGAAAACATGATCTTTTCGCTGAAAATCATTTATACGAATTAATTGAAAATAGAGATAATCGAAAGGAAATAAATGGATATGATTGTTACCAACTAATCTTGATCCTTCAAGAAAATGATAGTGATTTTGGAAACACGATTTATGAAATGTATGTCACTAATCAAATTAATTTACCTATTCATTCAGTAATTAATCTCACTAAATTAGTTTCAAATACTTTTCCAATGGAAATTAGTATTTCATCAGAAAAATCACCTAATATCTCAGAAAAGTATACACTAATAGAAATGGATTAATATCATTTCTTGGTAATTATAGATATTTCTAATATTTCGGCATAAAAAAAGCGCCCAATGTATGAGCGCTTTTTAAAATTATTAAAATTTCGGCTTACTTAAAAGCGTTCAATCCTGTAATATCAAATCCTGTAATTAGTAAGTGAATGTCGTGAGTTCCTTCGTAAGTAACTACACTTTCTAGGTTCATCATATGACGCATTATAGAATACTCTCCTGAGATTCCCATACCACCAAGCATTTGTCTTGCATCGCGTGCAATTTTTAATGCCATATCTACATTGTTACGTTTTGCCATTGAAATTTGAGCAGAAGTTGCCTTGTTTTCATTTTTCAATTGACCTAAGCGTAAACAAAGTAATTGAGCCTTTGTGATTTCGGTAATCATTTCAGCTAATTTTTTCTGTTGTAATTGGAATTGACCAATTGGTTTTCCAAATTGGATACGCTCTTTTGAATATCTTAATGCTGTGTCATAACAGTCCATTGCTGCGCCAATTACACCCCAAGCAATACCGTATCTAGCAGAGTCTAAACATCCAAGAGGAGCTCCTAAACCAGATTTGTTAGGTAATAAATTTTCTTTAGGTACTTTCACATCTTGGAAAATAAGTTCGCCAGTTGCACTAGCTCTTAAAGACCATTTGTTGTGTGTTTCAGGAGTTGTAAAGCCTTCCATTCCACGTTCAACAATAAGACCGTGAATTCTTCCTTCTTCGTTTTTAGCCCAGACTACAGCAACGTCACAAAAAGGTGAATTTGAAATCCACATTTTAGCACCATTTAATAAATAATGGTCTCCTTTGTCTTTGAAATTTGTAACCATACCTCCTGGGTTTGAACCGTGATCTGGTTCAGTAAGTCCAAAAGATCCCATCCACTCACCTGAAGCAAGTTTAGGTAAATATTTAGTACGTTGCTCTTCATTACCGTACTTCCATATTGGGTACATAACAAGTGAAGATTGAACAGAAGCGGTAGATCTAACACCACTATCACCACGCTCAATTTCTTGCATGATTAAACCATATGAAATTTGGTCAAGTCCTGCTCCACCATATTGTTCTGGAATGTATGGTCCAAAAGCACCAATTTCAGCTAAACCTGGGATAATACTTTTAGGGAATTTAGCTTCTTGTGCAGCTTCTTCTATAATAGGAGAAACATCGCGCTTTACCCATGAACGGGCAGCATCTCTAATAAGTTTATGCTCTTCAGTTAATAAATCATCAATGTTATAATAATCTGGAGCTTCAAATAAATCGGGTTTCATATATTTTTTTTAAAATAATGGCTAAAAGTCTCTTTTACTGTTTTGTAAAATTAACTTTTAGCCATTAAATAATAGGATAAAATTAGAACTATTTTATTATCAATTTGTGTGTTTTAATGCTTCCTTCAATTGAAACATTCATAAAATACACACCACTTGGTATATTCTCAATATTAATAGTTCCAGTTGTTTGTGATATTGATTGATTGAGTAATTGCTTCCCAGAAAGATCAATAATAGATACTTGATCAATAATGTTATTGGCAGATAGGTTTACGTTGTTGCTTGCTGGATTAGGATAAAATTCGAATGAATTAAAAGCATTATTATTTGTACCTAATATGTTTTGAATATTTATAGGTCCAACCCAATTGCTAGTGAAATCACTATCACATAATGCGCGAACATAAAAACTGTTGTATCCGCCTTGTGGTACGTCAATAAGTTCTTGTGTGCTATTTACGATAATGTATGTTTCATCATTAATAAGACTGGTTCTTCCGTATAATACTTCCCATTGTGTTGCATCTCCATTTTCCATCCATTCTACAAGTATATCTCCGTCAGTATTTGTTTGATAACCATTAAAGTCAGTTGGATCAACACATAATGGCTGGAAGCTAGTTCTGTTTTGGAGGTACATTGAAACAGGAATATATCCTTCATCGTTTACAAACTGTGCATCTGGGACATCAATTTTGATTTCGTGTGTTCCTGCAGCAAGATTTCCTAGGCTTATTTCTCTAATAGGAATTACATCGCCAGGACACCAGTTGTTGAATGATAGCCAAAATCTAGTTGTTCTTGGGCTTGGAGAATAAATTCCATTTCCTTGTGTATTGTATTGACGCCAAGGTTCACATGATTTTCCTCCAGGAATGTATTCTTTAACAAGTGTATTGTCTAAATAAACAAAATGATCTCTTCGTTCATATTCTTCACCACCAGCATTTGCTCCGTGATTTGAAGTTATTAAGAATAAGCTCAAATCTTCAACAGCTTGGTCTAAAGTGAAACTTACAATTTTAGTTGTTTCGTCAGGGACATCTGTTCCGTTATAATTGTTTAGTTGATAATTGTCTAAGAGTGGAAGGATAAAATTGTCATTTGGAAATGTTTGACTACTATCTGTTTCAGTTGTTAAAACTAATGTGCCATAAAAAGTGTCTATTCGTCCATCACAACCAGCAACTTGTGTTTGTGCTGCATATGGTACTCCAAAAACATCAAGTTCCATCCAGAAATCATATTGAGCAGTTAAAGTTGGGTCATTTAATATTTCAGCAACATTGTCCATTGTAAATGTAAATGGCACCTCCATTGGAGCGTTATTTTTATTCATAAATGGAGTGATAAATCTTGAGATTTCAATTCTATCAACTTCAGATGAAACATACGTGGCTTGTCCTGTTGGAACCATTGCAAGGTAAACTCTTGCAATTCTATCATAGTTATCGCAAGCTGCTTTTAATGTAACGTCCAGTGTAAGTTTATTACCAATGGCACTTAACTGGTCTGCGGTCAATTTTACAGCATAATTAGAGTTACTATGTCTTAATACTTCAGGTGGCATAGGTTCGTATAAATCTGCTTCGTCTACTAATCCGGCATAGCCGTCATAGAATAGTACTTCATCAAATACAGTGATTGATGTTGATTGTGCGAAAATTGAATTTGCAAAGAGAGTTGTAAAAAACACTGCAATTGCAACTAGAGATGTAGCTTTTTTCATAAAGTAAGTTTTACATAAAGATACTGATTCTATAGTTTTTCACAACTCTCAAAAATTCAGGTAATTTAATGGAATGAAAAATCTATAAAACGTGCTTTTAAAACTACATTTTAAGGTAAAAGTCTTTAACTAATTCAATATATTCTGGGGTGTATTTATGACGTTCAATTTCAATAGTCAAAGTGGTAGTATTAGGAGTGATTTTGTCAAATCCTAATTCTAACATAACTCTTTTAATAGGTGAAGATTTTGTTCCTTTAACGTTACATTTTTTTTGAAGATGTAAATGATGTTCTTCGGAAATTTTAAGAAACTCAACCTCTTCCTTTTTAGGAATAATTACAACAAACTTTCCAATTTCAGAAAGTAAATGTGCTGCACAGACTATTAAATGTTGAAATGGCATAGCGTCTGTAAACCTAGCGGTATCTCTTGCTTTGTCATTCGTTTTATAATCTTCTGTGTAAAATGGCGGATTGCTTATTATAAGATCGTAAGGTTCTTCCTCGCTCATTTCTGTGGCAAATTCCTGAATTGACGCATGATAACAAAATAGGCGATCTCCCCAAGGAGAGTTTTCAAAATTTGACGTTGCTTGTTCAAAAGCGTTGTCATCAATTTCAACAGCTTCAATATTTTCAGCATTGCTTCTTTGTGCAAGTATCAGAGAAATTACTCCTGTTCCTGTACCAATGTCTAAAATATTTGAGGGATAGTTTTCAAGGGATGCCCAAGCTCCAATTAACACACCATCTGTTCCTATTTTCATAGCACATTGGTCTTGATTAACGGTAAACTTTTTAAATTTAAAAGGGTGGGTACTCACGATAGGTACAATTCAATCAATCCGTCTGGAACATCCATTGTTATAGTTTTAGATGCTCTGTCAAGTTCTAAAATAAACTGGTCGTTAATAGGGATAAGTATTTCGGTACCATCTCTGTCAATTACAAATAAATGCTGTGCTGTGTGATCATTCACTGCAGTTATAGTTCCCACTGCTCCAAAATTTTTATCGATAACTGTAAATCCAATAATTTCGTGATAGTAGAATTTAGTTCCTTCTAGTTCGGGAAGAAACGTAAGTGGTAGGAAAAGCTCTCTACCTATAAGTGCATCGGCACTTTCTTCGTCATAGCAATCTTCAAACTGAACACGTAAAAGTGTAGATTTATGAAGTGAGCTTGACTCAATAAAAAATGGAATCAGTGTTTTGTGTTGTTCCACAAAAACCGATTCCATTTCTAGAAATAGTTCGGGTTCGTCAGTATCTAGTTTGATAAGGAGTTCGCCCTTAAAACTGTATTTTTTAACGACCTTGCCTACGAAGAAACAGTCCTTCTTTTGCATAGTCTTTCAGTTTTATTCGTCTTCTTTAGCTACCTCAGTGTCCGCTGCTGCTGCACCTTCTTCTGCTGCTTGCTCTAAAGCTTCAACTTCTTCTGTCGCATCTACAGCAACTTCAACTTCTGGAGTTTGTGCAGCAATACGAGCTTCGTTAGTTGCTTTTTCAGCAGCTAAAGCTTCGGCCTTTAATTTTTCTTTAGCATCAGAAAGAGATGACTTTTTAGAATCTACAGCTTTCGCTTTTTCTTCTAACCAGTTATTGAACTTTTCTTCAGCTTGCTCTTCTGTTAAAGCACCTTTACGTACACCACCAGCTAAGTGATTTTTCATCATTGCTCCTTTGTAAGAAAGGATAGCACGAGCTGTGTCCGTAGGTTGTGCTCCATTTTGAAGCCATTGTACAGCTTCATCGATGTTTAGTTCGATTTGAGCTGGGTTTACTGTTGGATTGTAGATACCTAATTTTTTAAGGTATTTACCATCTCTTTTTGAACGGCTATCAGCCGCTACGATCCAGTAAAAAGGTTTCCCTTTTTTACCGTGTCTCTGTAGTCTAATTTTTACAGGCATAGAATTAATTTTTGAAGTACGCGACTTCGGTTTTAATTATAAATTGTTTCCCAATGAGGATTTTAAGATAAAGTTTTCGATAACTGACACTTATAATCTGATTTTGGGTCTGCAAAGATACTGTAAAATATCTTTGTAATTCAATCGTTTGTATTAAATTTTATACATTTGCACAACCTATTTATGTCCCCGTTTATTATGAAAAAGTTATTATACTTATTTTTTGCTACTTTAATTCTCGCATCTTGTTCTGAGAATATTGAAGATAATCGTCCTGCATTGCAGGGAGTCATTAATAATGAGTTGTATAGAGCGATCGATGCACAAGCTGTTAGAGGTCTCGATGGTGATTTGACTATAACAGGTTTAACAACAGGTGATGATTTGACACTGCGTCTTTCTAGTGCTACCGCTGGAACTTATAGCTTAGGTGACGATAGTCCAAACTACGCTAAGTTTACTACTCCCGGTGGTTTTACATATAATACCAACCCTGATGGTAAAGGTGAAGTTGTAATTACACGACTAGATCAAGCTAACCAAAAAGTATATGGTTCGTTTGAGTTTGACGCTATTATCGCTGGTTTAGATACCATTTATGTAAGAAACGGTGTCTTTTTTGAAGTTCCATACATTCAGCAAACAGAAGAAGATATAAACGATAATCCAGAGATAACTTGTTACGCTGGAAATTTTGTAGCGCTTATTGATAATGACCACACTTTGTCTCAAGGATTAAATATTTGTATAACGGCGGTGGCTAATGAAGATCAAATTGTAATTACTGCAACTGATCCTGATGAGAAAATTGTTGTTAGAGTACCTGTAACGGCTGGGGTAGGACAAAACCCATTACCTGCAGAAGGATTTAGTGCTTCGTATACTAATCTAGAAACAATGGTTACTGAAGAGGCAAATACAGGTAACTTCATTGTGTTAAGTCATAACATAAACGCGAGACTAATTAAAATAACTTTCAATTTTATTACAGATAATCACATAATTGATAGTGCAAGTTTAAATGTAACATATCAATAATAAGGTAGTGATCTTATTACTCATTTGATTGAGTATTTATAAAACTAAAACGTTCAGGATTTTTATTCTGAACGTTTTTTTTTGGTGTAAAACTGTGAACAACTCAACATAACTTTTAACAGAATAAAAAAGTAGAAATTATTACATTTACAAAGAGCAGTCTCTGTTTGTTTTCTTCGGAAATATTAAAGTTTCAATCACTTTAGGAGGTGTTAAATTCTTAAAATTTCCGAAGTGATACAGCTGCTCAATCCTCTTTAATTCTATATTTATTTATGTACTTAATCTTTGATACTGAAACTACTGGACTGCCACGTAATTGGAACGCGCCGTTAACAGATAGTGATAATTGGCCTCGTTGTATACAGATTGCTTGGCAACTGCATGATGCAATGGGTAACGTTATGGAGCATCAAGATTATTTAGTACAACCAGAGGGATTTAATATTCCTTTCGATGCTGAAAAAATTCACGGAATTTCAACAGAGCTAGCCCAACAAAAAGGTGTTACGCTAGATCAAATGATGACGAAGTTTCAAGAGGCATTAACTAAAACTAAATTTTTAGTAGGACAAAATGTTGGGTTCGATCTCAATATTATGGGAGCCGAGTTTTTACGTTTAGGAATAGAAAACCCGCTTCCCGAATTTCCTGTACTTGATACTTGTACTGAAACTACAGCACAATTATGTCAAATTCCTGGAGGACGTGGAGGTAAATTTAAATTACCAACACTTACAGAGTTGCATACCTTTTTATTCAATGAAGGTTTTGGAGAGGCGCATAATGCTACGGCAGATGTGGAGGCAACTACACGTTGTTTTTTAGAATTAGTACGTCGTCAATTATACACCATTGAAGAGCTTGATGTACAGCCAGATTATTTTGAAAATTTCAGCAAGGAAAACCCAAAAGAAATTGAAATAATTGGGCTCAAACACATCAACCTTAAAAAGGCTTCAGAGAAAATTAGGAAGCAGTTAGAGGCAACTAAAATAGTTGATGAGATTTCAACGAAAGAGCTTGAAGAAAACATTGCAAATCTTGAAGATGTTCCTTTTGCTCATTTACACAACCACTCACAATATTCCATTTTACAATCTACATCTAGCACGCAAGATCTAGTAAATGCTGCAGTTGCAGATAATCAACCAGCAGTTGCTATTACTGATAGTGGGAATATGATGGGTGCCTTTCACTTTACACGTTCAGTAAATAATTATAATAAAAGTCTTGATGATGCTTATAAGGAGGCATTAGCGGCATATGATGCTGTGGATGATACGGCAACAGATTTTGATGGAGAAGTGCCAGATAAACCTGAGAAACCTACGCATTTAAAAGCTGTTGTTGGTTGTGAGTTTTTTGTATGTGAAAATCACTTAGATAAAAGTCAAAAGGATAATGGTTATCAAATTATTCTTATTGCTAAAAACAAAAAAGGATATCATAATTTAGCGAAACTTTCGAGTATAGCATATACACAAGGGTTCTATTATGTACCTAGAATTGATAGGAAAATTATTGAAGAATATAAAGAGGATGTAATTGTACTTTCTGGTGGAATGTATGGTGAAATCTCAAGCAAGTTATTGAACATAGGTGAGAAGCAAGCTGAAGAAGCTTTGCTTTATTGGAAAGAAGCGTTTGGTGATGATTTCTATTTGGAAATAATGCGCCATAACCAAGAAGATGAGGATAGGATTAATGAGACGTTAGTGCAGTTTTCTAAAAAACACGACGTAAAGTTAATTGCTGCTAATAATACTTATTATATAGAAAAGGAAAGTGCTAATGCTCATGATATATTGCTTTGTGTTAAGGATGGTGAAAAGCAAGCAACACCTATAGGTAGAGGTAGGGGTTATCGTTATGGATTGCCAAATCAAGAATATTATTTTAAGTCGCAAGACGAAATGAAGTCTTTATTTAAAGATCTTCCACAGGCTATTCAAAATATTAGTGATGTTATAGAGAAAATAGAACCTTTCAGTTTACAACGAGATGTATTACTGCCTAAATTTGATATTCCAAAAGAATTTGAAGTTCCTGAAGATGCAGTTGATGGTGGAAATAGAGGGGAAAATAAATTTCTTCGTCACTTAACATATATTGGTGCAAAGAAACGATATGATGCCTTTAAGGAAGAAACTGAAGAGCAAAAAGAAGAGCTAGTTAAAATTAAGGAGCGTTTAGACTTTGAGCTAGATGTAATTGAAAAAACAGGGTATCCAGGATACTTTCTAATAACAGAAGATTTTATTAGAGAAGCCCGAAATATGGATGTTTCGGTAGGTCCCGGTCGTGGATCTGCAGCAGGATCTGTAGTTGCCTATTGTTTGTGGATTACAAATATTGACCCTATAAAGTACGATTTGCTTTTTGAGCGTTTCCTAAATCCAGATCGTGTAAGTATGCCCGATATTGATATTGACTTTGATGATGAAGGTCGAAGCAGGGTAATGGATTACGTTATTGAGAAATATGGTGCAAACCAAGTAGCTCAAATTATTACCTATGGTACCATGGCCGCAAAATCTGCTATTCGTGATACTGCTAGAGTACTAGATTTACCTTTGAGTGATGCAGATCGAATTGCTAAGTTAATTCCAAACATGACGAAGCTTAACAAGATCTTCGCAATGGATGAGAAAACACTTCGAAGTAAATTTAGAAGTGATGAGTTGCCTAAGGTGCTTGAATTAATAGCACTTAGTGATGGAATGGATTTAACAGCTGAGACTGTGAACCAAGCAAAAATTCTTGAAGGATCTGTTAGGAATACAGGAATACACGCATGCGGGGTTATTATAACACCGGGAGATATAACTAATTATGTTCCAGTTGCATTAGCAAAGGATAGTGATTTGTATGTTACACAGTTTGATAACAGTGTAGTTGAAAGTGCTGGATTACTTAAGATGGATTTCTTGGGTCTCAAAACCTTAACCTTAATTAAGGACACAGTAAAAATTGTAAAACATAAACACGATATATTACTTGATCCAGATACTTTTCCGCTGGATGATGTAAAGACATACGAGTTATTCCAGAGAGGGGAAACAGTAGGGATTTTTCAATATGAATCTGCCGGAATGCAGAAATATATGAAAGAATTGAAACCTACAGTATTTGCAGATTTAATTGCAATGAACGCCTTGTATCGTCCTGGACCTTTAGAGTATATTCCAAGTTTTATTAGACGTAAAAATGGAGAAGAAGATATAGAATATGACCTTCCAGCAATGGAGGAATATTTGAAGGAAACATACGGTATTACAGTATACCAAGAGCAGGTGATGTTGCTTTCGCAGAAATTAGCCAACTTTAGTAAGGGTGATGCCGATGTATTGCGTAAGGCAATGGGTAAAAAACAGAAAGCAGTACTTGATAAAATGAAACCGCGTTTTATTAAAAATGCAGTAGCGAATGGTCATGATGCAGAAAAGCTAGAAAAAATCTGGAAGGATTGGGAGGCATTTGCAAGTTATGCCTTTAATAAATCGCACTCTACGTGTTATGCTTGGATTGCTTATCAAACAGCTTATTTAAAAGCGCATTATCCAGCCGAGTATATGGCTGCGGTATTGAGTAATAATATGCGAGATATCAAACAGGTTACATTTTTCATGGAAGAATGTAAACGAATGGGGCTTGAGATTTTAGGTCCAGATGTAAATGAGTCTTTTTACAAATTTTCTGTAAACGATAGAGGAGCTGTTCGTTTTGGTATGGGAGCGATTAAAGGGGTTGGTGAAGGAGCTGTCGCTACAATAGTTGAGAATAGAAAAGAAGAAAGATATAAGTCAATCTTTGATTTGGCAAAACGAATTGATTTAAGAGCAGCAAATAAAAAAGCATTTGAAAATCTAGTACTAGCTGGAGGATTTGATAGTTTTGAGCATAATCGATCACAGTATATGCACGATGAGGGAGATGGGACTCCATTTTTTGAAAAGGTGTTAAAGTATGCTGCAAAATATCAAGAAACCGAAAATAGCAGTCAAGTAAGCCTCTTTGGTGGAAGTAGCGAAGTCCAAATTCCTGAACCAGTTGTGCCACCTTGTGAAACTTGGGGTACAATGAAAAAACTAAAACAAGAGCGCGAAGTTGTAGGTGTTTATATCTCCGGACATCCGCTAGATGATTTTAAAATTGAAATGCGCTCATTTACAAATTGTCAAGTTTCCGATTTTAATGAACTGGAACGCCATGTAGGTAAAGAGCTTAGTTTTGGAGGAGTAGTAAGTGATGTCCAGCATCGTGAAAGTAAGCAGGGTAAAGGTTGGGCAATATTTACGATTGAAGATTATAACGATAGTTATGAGTTCAAAATATTTGGCGAGGAGTATTTAAAACTTCGACACTTTTTAGTTCCTAATAGTTTTATACACGCCCGAGTTTATGTTAAAGACGGTTGGGTAAATCGCGATACAGGAAAGAAAAGTGAGCCTAGAATGCAATATAATGGCATGCAATTGTTGCACGATGTAATGGAGAGCAATGCTAAAAAATTGACCCTTCAAATGCCTATTGAGCAATTACAAGAAAAAGAATTAAAATTTCTTACCGAAACGTTAACGGCTCATAAAGGTGATCGTCCATTATACTTTACCATATATCAAATGGAAGAAAAAGTGAAGTTGCAAATGCCAAGTAGGACTCATAAAATTAAAATATCTAATGAGCTCATTGAGGCTTTAGATGAGCAGCAAATAAAATGGCGACTGAACTAAATGTAAAATTCAACTAAATTGTTTTCACTTTTGTTGCGTATTAAAATTTTGGCTTTGCTATAAAAATAGTTGATGTGTCTATCGACGATTCTAATATGCTGGTTGTAAGGTTTGGAACAAAAATTGACTACTTTTGTGTATAGATTTATTAACGTTATTTCCTCCGCAAGTAGGAAATCAAAATTTAAAAAAAATGGCATTAGAAATAACAGACGCAACATTCGAAGAAACAGTATTAAATAGTGATAAACCAGTAGTAGTAGATTTCTGGGCAGCTTGGTGTGGACCTTGCCGTATGGTAGGACCAATCATCGATGAACTAAGTAATGACTACGAAGGAAAAGCAATTGTTGGAAAAATGGACGTAGATGCAAACCAAGAATTTGCAGCTAAATACGGAGTTCGTAACATTCCTACAGTATTAGTTTTTCATAAAGGTGAATTAGTAGGTCGTCAAGTAGGTGTAGCGCAGAAAAGTGTTTATGCTGAAGCGATTGACGGTTTATTATAATCGACTATCACATAAAGTAAAAAAGACTCGGCAATATGTCGAGTCTTTTTTTTGGTTTAAAATTAAGGAGTAAAAATTGATGAGTAGGTTTAAAACTTCGGAAATTTTACTGATTGAAGCCTGTGATATTTAATAACATTATAGGACTTAAAATTAGTATATTTGAACGAATAATATGAATTTGACTGTCTATTTAGGCATACTATTAATGGCTTGATTTAAAGCAAGCGTAGAAATGAAATAAGAAATGAGTACAGAGAAAAAACAAAAAGTTCAAGATAGAATAGAGCAACAACAATTAGATGACCGCACCATATTTTTATGGGGTCAGGTAGATGATAAAAGTGCGCGTCACGTTGTTGATAGATTAATGTATTTAGATTTGCTTAATCACGAAGAAATTAAATTGTATATCAATAGTCCAGGAGGTTATGTAACATCTGGTTTTTCAATGTACGATACTATTAAAAATATTAAAAGTCCAGTTTCTACTATATGTACAGGTCTTGCTGCTTCTATGGGAAGTATTTTACTTTCAGTAGGAGAAAAAGGACGTCGTTTTATACAGCCTAATGCTAAAGTGATGATTCATCAGCCAAGTGGTGGAGCTAGAGGTCAAGCAAGTGATATCGAAATCACGGCTCAGGAAATTTTAAAAACTAAAGAAGTTAGTGCAAAAATTTTAGCTGAAAACTGCGGACTCGAATTCGATAAAGTGATGAAGGATTTCCAAAGAGATCATTGGATGGATGCAGCTGAGAGTGTAAAGTATGGTATTGTTGATGGAATAATGGAATAATTTATTAGTCAATAAATTTACCAATAGATTAGAATAAAAAGATGTTGCTAAGTGGTTTTATTTAAAATCACTTAGCAATTTATTATAAAACTATCCCGAAGGATGAATATAGAAAAAGAAATAAATGAAATTACAGGTTTTAAAAATCTGGAGCTTTTAGCGATGCAAGTTGTTGAGGGGTTTATTTCTGGTTTGCATAAGTCCCCTTTCCACGGGTTTTCAGCTGAGTTTGCTGAGCACAAAATTTATAATAATGGTGAGAGTACTAAACATATTGACTGGAAATTATATGCCAAAACTGATAAGTTGTACACCAAGCGTTATGAAGAAGAAACTAATTTACGTTGTCATTTAATATTAGATAACAGTAGTTCTATGCATTATCCCTCTATGAAAGAGATGGATATTCATCATTTAAATAAAATTGGTTTTTCTGCACTTGCTTCTGCTGCTATTATGAATTTAATGAAAAGGCAGCGTGATGCAGTAGGGATGAGTATATATAGTGATGAATATGAATACTACGCAAGTGAAAAAGGAAGCGAACGTCATCATCAACAATTATTAAGTAATCTTAATAATGCAATATCACAATCACGTGTTTCTGTACAGACAAAAACATACAGTCATTTACATTTAATAGCTGAAAAGTTAAAACGACGAAGCCTAGTGTTTTTGTTTACTGATATGTTTCAAAGTGATAAAGAAGAAGAGAAGCTTTTTGAAGCTTTACAGCATTTAAAATATAATAAGCACGAGGTTGTTTTATTTCACACTTATGATAAAGAGAAGGAATTAAAGTTTGATTTTAACAATCGCCCAAAGCGTTTTATAGATGTTGAAACTGGAGAACATGTAAATGTATATGCAGATAATGTAAAGGAAAACTACGAAGCAGCAGTTCAATTTTACTTCGATGAGCTTGCTGTAAAATGTGGACAGTATAGAATAAAATACGTTCCTGTAGATATTAATGAAAGCTTTAATGCTATTTTGACCACATATTTGGTTGAAAGAGGTAAGTTTGGATAATATATTTTAAAATTATTTTTATTGTATTCTGTTAGTTTTGAATATTTTAAAAAATCTTTTTATTTTTTTTTGAATTTTTTTAAAATAAATGTTTGTAGATATCAAAGGTAGTTTTATATTTGCACTCGCTTGTAGCAATATAAGCAGAGACATGCTAGTAAAGTCTTTAAAATAGTAGCACGGTCTGGTAGTTCAGTTGGTTAGAATACCTGCCTGTCACGCAGGGGGTCGCGAGTTCGAGTCTCGTCCAGACCGCAACTTTTTGATAACACTTCTAAAGTGGTTTAAATCAAAATAAAGATGTTGTGTTGAGTTACTTAAATGTAACTTGTGGTTTAAGAAATTAGACCGATGAGAAGCTTTATCAATCTTATGATTGGTGGGCTTTTTTTGTTTTAGGGCAGTTTTCAAATCCCTTAATATTTCAGAAACAATCTTACTTATTATTATGTGCAGGGCTTTCTAAGGCTCGCTAATGCCCATTTTTATTTATAAATTTATTAATAAAGTACTCATTAAAATATTGATTTTTTATTAATTTTTAAATAGCTATCTCTCTATTATTTATCCTTTTAGCGTTGATTTAACATTTAGTGTTAATCTATATTAATGTTCTATGAGCTTACTGATATGACAAGTATATTTATGTGAACTTTAAATTTTATAGCAATGAGTACAGATGAAAAAACACCAAATCAAGACGAGTTAACCTCGAAAAAGGATAGTGCAATAAATAAAAAAGCTAATGAAGCTGATGGTCGTGAAATCAATCATCAAGTGGAGCAGCGTCGCGATCAACACAAACCTAGAGATAATGCCTAAATTAATAAGTTATGGAAGATAAAAATAAGAAAGATACAGATAAACAAGAAAGTCTAAATCCGGATAGAATAAAGGGGCCTCAAAAGGAGAAACATCAAAATCAATACGGAAATCAAGACGAAAGAACAAGAGTCCAATAATTTAAAACTATAATATGAGCAATACTAAAAAAGCGCCCTTGTTAAAAAAGAACTTGAAAAACGAACAAAACATAGAGAATCAAGACTATCCTGGAGAACCTAATGCTAAAACAGATCCAGATGTTAAAGGTTCAAAGAATACTAAAGACGTGCCTGAATCTAACGATCCAGCTGGATATGATAATAAAGGTAATGACAAAGAATCTCCTTCTGGACAACGCGATAATAATTAATGTTTTTAGAAATAAATAATTAAAAACCTGTACTATATGTGCAGGTTTTTGTAATTAAAGGACAACTTTTATATACAACTAATCAATACCAAATGATACAGATAGCGATAATAGGATTTGGACCTAGAGGACTAGCTTGTTTAGAAAATATAATTTTAGAAGTTAGTAATCAATCTAAATCTAATGAATTACAACTTTATGTTTTTGAACCCTCTAAAAACCTAGGTACTGGTAAAGCTTGGAATATAGACCAACCTAAAACCAACTATATTAACATTTCAGATCACGCCTTGCAAAATTTGAAAGGACGTGAAACTATACATTTTAATGATGTTGAAATCCCTTCATTTCCTTCATATACACAATGGTGTCTAGAAAACAACAAAGTTGAAAAAACAGACGGTAATAAAGATTTTTATCCTCCACGTTCGCAAATGGGTAATTATCTTAATGAACGTTCAAATAGTATATGTGCTATTTTAATCAAAAATGATATACTGACAGTTTATCGCGAAAAAGTGATTTCTATAATCAACAAGAACGATTTTCAAATTATTAATACAATTGAACGAGCTGTCAAAGTACAAGAGTGTTTACTAACATTAGGTCATACCTCAACACGAGATAGCGAGGAGACAAAGCTATTTAAAGAGCATAGTACCAATAATGATGTTCAATATATTCATAATCCATACGAAACTACATTTGTTCAAGATGATATGTCTAATACTGTTGTTGCGATAAAAGGTTTCGGGCTTTCAATGTTAGATATTACTAGACAACTAACTAATTATAAATTCGGAAATTTTAAAGAGAAGGAAAATTCTAATTACTTAGAATTTTGTGCTGAAAAGGGCTGCGTTTCTAAGATTGTGCCGTATAGTTTTGATGGTTTGCCTTGTGTGCCAAAACCATATGGAAGAATTGTAGACGATCTATTTAAACCATCTATACAGCAATTAAACACATTTGAATTATTCCTTCGGAATGCATTGTCACAACCTGAAAATTGTGAAAATTTAGACTTTATTATCACTCCTTTTTCTGAAATAGTAACCGAGTTGTTTATTAAAATTTCAGACACCAATTGCTCTGAAGATGAAATTAATTACGTGGCTAAAAAGTGGTTGGGCGATATGAAAACAACACATAGACTCGTTTTAGATACAAAGTTACCCACGGTTGATTATATGAGGAAAACTGTAGAAATGGCTAGGGGAACTATCAAACCATCATTAGATTTTACAATAGGGCAGGTGTGGCGTCATGTTCAACCCACTTTGTATAGGCTCTTTGCTTTTAGTGGAATTAGGGGTGAGCTTATGAAAGACGTTGTAGATTTAGATCAAAGCACAAAGCGATATTCTTACGGACCGCCACTTGAAAGTATTTTACAACTTATAGCTTTAAGTGAGGCTTCGATTTTAGACTTAAATTACGTTTCGGATCCAAAAGTCACAACAGTCTCAAATGGTTGGAAAATTGAAAATGAATTTGAAAACAATAAAGAAGTTATAGCGGGTATGATGTGTAATTCGGTTATGGATAGTCCGATTTTGAAAGAATTTGATAGCCCAATTTTTGATAGTTTAAAAAAACAGAATTTAATTACATCGGTAGTTAATGACTTAGGTGTGGCTACACGACCTGACGCAACAATGATATCTCCACAAGATAATGATGAGGTTGTTTCCATTTCAGTTGTAGGTAGGAACGCTAAAGGAAGTGTTTTGGGTACTGATGCAATTTTAGAATGTTTTAGTCCTGAAACCCAGGATTGGGCAAAAGGAATTGTATCAAGACGGTTTTAATACTTCAGTATCTGTTGAATAAATTGTCAAATGGTTTGTTTATAGATAATTATCACAAAAATACCCCAACTTTATGTTAAACAGGAATTAGAATTAGATTATATCTGTTGTATGGTCTATTTTTATCGCCATAATGAAAAAAGCCTACTTATCATTTTAATTAAACCCCACTTTAATGAAAAAAGTTAGCTCACAAATAATACAAAATAATGACATTGTCACTGATTCTCTAATACAAGAGAAGCTGTTGTCTTTGCTATCTATTGGTATCTGGAAGTATAATTTTAGTACTGAAGAGCTAATTATTGATGAATCATTACTTCAGATAATAGGATATAATTCATTATCTATGGAAATTAAGCACTTAGATACTATTCTAGACTTAGTACATCCACGTGAAAAATCGAATTTTGATTTCTTAAAACCTCCATTCACATCTAAGCTTCCTAAAAATAAAACTTTCGAGTTTAGAATTCTACACGAAAATAAAGAGTGGGTTTGGATTGAAAATAAATGTGAAATAGTAAGTTATACTAGTAATAATAAACCCGAATGGCTTGTGGGTTATGTTCAGGATATTTCAGAAAAGAAAAACAAAGAATTTCTATCTATTAAATATGAAGAACTTCTAAACAAAACTAATGAAGTTGCTTTAATAGGAACGTGGGAAGTTGACCTTATTGATAATACTATAAGCTGGAGTAATGTTACAAAAAAAATTCACGGTTTGGGGGATGATTATTCACCTGTATTAGAAACAGCTATTAACTTTTATAAAGAAGGCACACACCGAAATAAAATCAATGACTTGTTCAATAAATGTGTTACTGAAGGAGAGCCATTTGACGAGGAATTGATGATTGTAACAAATGACAACATTGAAAAGTGGGTTCGATCTATTGGATTTCCTGTGATGGAAAAAGGTGTTTGTACAAGAGTTTATGGTGTGTTTCAAGATATCGACGAAAAAAATAAAGTTTTAAAACAACTTTCAAATACTGAGCAAAAATTTAGAAAAACATTCGACTTTGCTGGGCTAGGGATGGCATTAGTAGGTATGGATACTAAATGGTTGAGAGTAAATAAGAGTTTGTGTAATATGCTTGGTTACACAGAGGAAGAATTTCTTAAACTTAAATATCAAGACTTTACACACCCAGAAGATTTAGTTGATGATGAGGTTTTATTAAAGGAGGCTCTTGAAGGAAATCTAGACGATTATAAAATTGAGAAAAGATATATCCATAAAAATGGTGAAATTATATGGACTAATTTAACGGTTTCAGTTGTTAAAGATGATGAAGGGAAACCAATACATTTTGTAACTCAAATTAATGATATTTCTACTATAAAAAAGGCAAATAAAAAGGTGACTAATTTACTTGAAATCACAAAAGACCAAAACAACCGTCTATTAAATTTTGCTCATATTGTTTCGCATAATCTAAGATCGCACTCAGGTAATTTACAGATGTTGTTAGACTTGATGGAAATTGATACGCCAGAACTCACTCAATTAGAAACTTTTCCTTTACTTAAGGATGCTGTTGGGCAATTAGATGAAACTGTGCAGAACCTAAACGAGGTTGCTGTTTTAAATACCAAAACTGAGCTAAATCTTGAAAATCTAGATTTAAGTAGCTATGTTACAAAAGCAATTTCTAATATCAACTCTGTTATATTAGATGATTCAGTTTCTATTATTAATAAAGTTGATGACAGTTTTATTGTGTCGGCAATTCCAGCATATGTTGATAGTATTATTTTGAACTTTTTAACTAATGCAATTAAGTATCAATCTGCACATAGATATCCTGTTGTAACCATTAACGCAAAGCGAAAAGATAAATTTATAGTGCTAAGTGTAGAAGACAATGGTATGGGTATTGACCTAAATACTCACGGCGAAAAGCTTTTTGGGATGTATAAAACATTTCATAAACATAAAGATGCTAGAGGGTTGGGGTTGTTTATTACTAAAAACCAAATTGAAGCAATGGGCGGAAGGGTTGAAGTATTAAGTGAAGTTGAGAAAGGAACTACTTTTAACATATATTTGCAAAATGAAAAAAATTGATATTGCTTGTATTGTAGATGATGATCCAATATTTGTTTATGGAGCTAAGCGAATGATGTAATTAGCTAACTTCTGCAACGGTTTCTTGATATTCAATAATGGAAAAGAAGCATTACGAAAATTAAAATCTATTATAGACTCCGGTGAGGATTTACCAGATTTGATATTATTAGATTTAAATATGCCTATTATGGATGGGTGGCAATTTCTAGATAATTTTACTCAAATTGAAGTCGATAAAAAAATTATAATTTACATAGTAAGTTCTTCCATTGACCCTGTAGATATTGAGCGCTCTAAAAAATATGGTATGGTAAGTAACTTTGTGGTTAAGCCAATTTCAACAGATAAAGTAAAAGAGATTATGCAGGAGATTGCAGAAAATAACTTCCTGTAATAATTAAAAAATATTGAACCTTAATCCAAGCTAAAAAGTCCACATGTTTTAAACGTGTGGACTTTTTAGTTAGTAGTAGTTATAGCTATAACTATCTACGGAAATATTAAAGTTTCTATTTCTGTTATTAAATAATCCAATTCTACTTTAATTACTAATACTTATATTTATTGAAAATTATTTAAACACAGTATTACAGTAATAATTCTCATTACTAATACAAAATATCAGAATGCCTAAAACAACGACTAAACGATCCCTGAAAGACATTTTAAGAGAGCTTATAGAGCTTATTTTAGACAGTATGAATAAGCGTAAGCGTACTTGGCATCAACATGTTGTGCCGTATGAGGATGATTGGGCGGTACGCCGTGAAGGAAATAAACGAATCACCTCTAAGCATAGAAAGCAATCAACCGCTATAAATAAAGCCAAAACAATCGCTAGAAAACATAAAGCAGATGTTATTGTTCATAGAGCAGACGGAACAATAAGAGATCGAATAAATTATGATTAATCTTGTTACAAATTACCTATTATTAAATTTTGAATATTTCGGTTTAAACCTAAATGCCAATAACAATATATTCAGTTCCTGTACTTTGAATTGTGTACCTTGTCGAGGCTGCAATAACTGTTAAAGGTATACCCGCAACATCATCTGTAATTGATAAAGGAGATCCTATAGCATCTTGGATAGGCACTAATGTAGTGTTTGTTGTCATTCCAATTAACACAAATATTTTACCTGCATTAGCCGCGCTGGGAGCCGGTAGTCTAACACTTAATGTATTGTCTACAACTCTAATAGTGTGATTATCCATTGTTGCAATAAAATCTACTCCTGAAGTAGTTTCTGAATATGATGAAGAAGATGTTGCTGTTTTAACAACTCCAGTACTAGTTATTACAAGGGTTTTGTCTCCAGTTGAGGTAGATGCGTTAAGTCCTTCAACGCGTAAAGGGTCACTCGATAGATCTTTTACGTGAAGTTTGTTTGTGGCATCAATACTTGGAATGTCTTGATCAACTTTTTTAAACAAACCAACATTTCCTTTGTCATTAATCATTATTCCAGATTGAAAACCTGAATTAGGAGTATTAGCATTGTAGGTGTAAAAGTCCATTTTAGAAGATCTTGTAACATCGTTATTGTCAACTAACCTAGCAACTATTCCTCCCATTTCTCTAGTTCCTGCAAATCCTTGGGTAGCCATTCTGTATGTAAATTTAGGACCATATCCAGCAAGACCAGAGATGTCAATCATAGTAAATGTATTCGCATTGGAATTTAAGTTAGTTCTAAGTACTCTTAAAGTTCCTTCATTTATGGTTGTAGAACCGTTTACAAATAGTTTATCTAAAGCATATACCTGCGTAGCAGTTGTAGGAGAATCTGTATTGATGTAAACAGCAGCATCGTCTGTAACAACAATGTTATTTGAGTTTGTATTAGGTCTATTAGCAAATGTATATGTGTTTGACGCATCGTAAGTCCATTCTGATGTGTCTGTATCAATTGCAGACCAAACAGAATCAGCTTCGTTCCAGAAATAAAATCCTTTAGCCATTATTACTGTAGGAGTGGGAGCCCCATCAGTTATATCAGCAATTAAAAAAACGAGTTGGCCATTTTCGGTTCCGTCTATAGCTAAATCGCTTACACGAGGTACTAAAATACCATCTTCTCCAGTTACGGCACCTTCGTCATTAACTCCTAATACATGCAAGCTAACTTTAGGGTCATTTGTATTGATACCAACTTGAGCAATCGCAGATATGGAAAATATTAAAAATAAATAAATAAAGATTTGGGACTTCATATGTCAATTTTTCACAAAGTTACTAAAACAACCATTTTTTAATCATAATAAACTTATAATAGATTAGTTAATAGTACAGTACCTGTAATCCACAATATGAATGAAAGCACCCCTCCAATTATCAAAAAATGCTTAAACTTATAGAGTCCTGTTCCATAGATTAAAGTATTTGTTTGGTAACCAACAGGAGTGAAAAAACTAAAATTAGCTCCAAACATAACCGCAAGAATAAAAGGTTTTACGTCCAGGTTTAAACCTGTAGCTAGAGCAATAGCAATAGGTGTCATAATAATTGCAGTAGCATTATTACTAACAAAACCAGAAAGCACCATAGTAAAACCAAATATTAATCCTATAATTATTAAAGGTGTCTGTCCGTTTAATAGTTTAAGTAGGTATTCGCTTATCCAAGCATCAGTACCACTGTTACTCATAGCCATACCTAATGGAATCATCCCTGCAAGTAAAAAAATGATTTGCCAGTTTACTCTATGGTAAATATTCTCTAATGAAATAAGCTTAAATAATAGCATAGCAGCAACTCCTGTAATCGATGCAGCTAGTATTGATAAAACACCTGTAGCAGCTAATACAATAACTCCTATTAAGATTATAAGCGCTGTAACTTTACGATTATTAGGTATTGCTGGTGTGTATTCATGTTGATTGAGTACTGCGATGTTTTGTAGCTCATACATTTTAGCAATTCGTTGTTCTTGTAATTCAACTAAAAGTCTATCGCCAGGTTTTAGATTAATTTCATGAATGTTTTTTCGAATCATTCGTTCAGCAGTATTGCGAATGTTTTTACGTTTTTTTATAGCGATGGGATAAGCACCATTAAGCGACATTTTTCTAATTCTTTTCAGCGTTTTGCCTATTAGATTGGACCCAGGTAATATCAGTAATTCTACATAAGTCATATCACTTTTATTACTGTCTTCACCATCGCCAAATTCTTCTTGTTGTGCTTCTCTTCGTTTCTCGTTAATGACAAGTTTATGTTTATTTACAATTTCAGAAATACTTTCTAGACTACTCATTAAAACTAGATTATCACCTTCTTTTAGCTCAATATATTTTCCTGGCGCATTAATTACTTTTTTGTTTCTAATCAATTTTAAAGGCACAGCGCGTTCTTCATTTATAAAATCTACTTCAGCGATAGTTTGTCCTATCAAATCTGATGCTTCATCACTTGCTTCGGAAATATTCGGGATTTTTAGAGTAAATACATAATTGTCAATCTCGTAGTTTTCTTGTAAATCTGAATTAGGATCTTTAGGTAAAAAGCGTGAGACTATAGTCATGTAAACAATACCAATAATTAGAAAAACACCACCATATAAGCTAAATTCAAAAAAACCAAAAGCTTCTACGCCAGCATCTTTAGCAATTGAATTAACTAAAAGGTTTGTGCTTGTGCCCATTAATGTACAACTACCTCCTAATATACCTGCGAACGAAATAGGCATCAGTAATTTAGCTGACGAAAAGTTATACCGTTCAGCTAATTGGGTAATTATTTTAATGAAAATGATTACAACAGCAGTTGTGCTAATAAATGATGAAATTACTGAAGACACGACCATAAAGGCTGGAGTGAGTAATATTAATGGTAACACTTTAAGTTTTTTTATGGCGTCAGTAAGCCATTGAATAACACCGTTATCTTCGAGGCCTACAGCTAATATCATTAACGATAAAATAGTAATTACGGCAGGATTAGAAAAACCACTTATTGCTTCCTCTGGTGTAGTTAATTGGGTGAGGACTAAAGTGGCAATGATAAAAAATGAAATTTTATCAATAGGAAAATACTCCGTTACAAAAAGTAAAACGGTGATTCCTATAATAGCGAATACCAAAATGATAGGTAGTGTCATAGTTATGCTTAGTTAAAATAAAAATATTCTAACTTTCCATAACTCTTAGTTAAGAGGGTATTAAATTATTTGGTGCAGCTAAACTTCTAATTAATTGTAATTAAGATAAATGGTGTTTAATTTTTTCATACCCAATCATATTAAAATGATTTACTACCATATTAGCATTTGAGTAATCTTGATCTGTAGAATGTTTACTGTCGTATCCTATTACGTAAATTCCTGCATCGTTAGCCGCTTTAATTCCGTTTGTGGAATCTTCAATTACAACACAATGTTCGCGAGCGTGTCCAGCAGCTTCTGCAGCTTTAATGAAAATCTCTGGATGTGGTTTACTTTCTTTTAAATCAGCTCCACTAAGTTTTGCTACAAAATATTGGTTGAGGTCAAAACGATCAAATATTCTATCGATATTAGGCATGGAAGCAGATGATGCTAAAACTAAAGTAATATTATTAGCATGATAATCTTTTATCAAGTCGAGAACACCGTCAAGCAACTGAAGCGAGCTATCGTTTTCAAATAGGTATTTGAAATGTTTTCGTTTACATGCCACAAGTGCCTCAGGAGCTTCTGGAATACTAAACATATCCACAAGTTTTTTACAAATATTTAAGGTAGACTGCCCTGTGAAACTAGTGTAAAGCGTTTCAGTTACTTCAATGTTCATGTCGTCAAACATTAAAAAATAGGCTTTACGGTGGAGCGGTTCTGTATCTACAATAACCCCATCCATATCAAATAATACTGCTTTTAACATTCGTCAAAGATAAAACTATTCATAAAAAAGGTTGCCGAGAGATTTTGTTTTTATTCGGAAATTTTAAGTAGGAACACAAAAGCCTACATGTAAAAAGTTTCCTTATTTTCATCAGTTTGTTGCGAGTACAATGAAAATAAGGAAACTTGAATATTAGTAGTTCTTCAATATGTTATTCTTGAACAGAAGCTTTAAAGTTAAGTCGAAAAGGGTGCTGCTGCGCATTCGTTTTAACATAAATAGTTTCAGAATAATCCCCTGTTCTTTTAGGTGTAAAGTGCACTTTTAATTCTCCAGATTCGCCAGGTTTTACCTCCTTTGGCATTTCAGTAGCAAGACAAGCGCAACTTGAATTTTTATCAGTTAAAAGCAATGGCTCAGTCCCATCATTTAAAAATGAAATTTTTACAATTTTAGTTTCGTTAATTTTATCTGTCGTTGTTGAAATTTCACGAGAATTAAGTGTAAAGCGTGGGCCTTCCTTAGTTGCATTAAATGTTTCTTGTGCAAAAGTTGATGCACTAACAAATGCAGCAAAAAGTAGTACGTAGATATTTTTCATAACAGTTTAATTTTTGTTGAAAAATAAAAATAATGCAATTGAAACCCGATAACAAGTATTGAAGGATTTTCGCACACTATAAGGCTTAAAATTTCAGAAATACCATAATAGAGGACATCTATTGCTGTACTTGTTTAGATATCAGTTAAAATTACGATATTTGCTGTAAGAAAATAATCTAAGTTTATCAAGTTAAGTAGGGCTTAAAATACACTTTAAAAACGTGCTTAAGCTTTTTGGAAGTAACTCGATATTTACTAATTTTAGATTATTCGCCTAAAAACTACTCACATGGCAAAAGAAATTAAAAATTTAAAAGATTTACAAAACACAGAGTATTCATTGAGAAAACTCTTTGATGAAGCTGAAGATTTTCTTCCACTTTTAGGAACAGATTATGTGGAGCTTTATGTAGGTAATGCAAAGCAAGCTGCTCACTATTATAAAACTGCGTTTGGTTTTCAAAGTGAAGCTTATGCTGGATTAGAAACTGGATTGAAAGATCGTGTTTCGTACGTATTGAAACAAGATAAAATTAGATTGGTTTTAACTACTCCATTAACTAAAGATGGAGAAATTAACCGTCACATTAATGAACATGGTGATGCAGCTAAGGTAATTGCATTGTGGGTTCCAGATGCCACAAAAGCATTTGAGGAAACCACTAAACGTGGTGCAAAACCATTTTTAGAGCCTACACGTGAAGAGGATGAAAACGGATGGATTATTAAATCTGGAATTTATACCTATGGAGAAACAGTACATATGTTTATCGAGCGTGAAAACTACAAAGGTTTATTCCTTCCAGGTTTTACTAAATGGGAATCACATTTTAACCCAGAGCCAGTAGGTTTAAAGTATATTGATCACATTGTAGGAAATGTAGGTTGGGGAGAGATGAATAAATGGTGTGAGTTCTACGCTAAAACAATGGGCTTTGCACAAATTATAAGTTTCGCAGATGATGATATTGCAACAGATTACACGGCATTAATGTCCAAGGTAATGAGTAATGGAAATGGGCGTATTAAATTCCCTATTAATGAACCAGCTAAAGGGAAAAAGAAATCTCAAATTGAGGAATATCTTGACTTTTACGGAGGTGCAGGAGTACAGCATTTAGCTTTAGCAACAGATGATATTGTTGCAACAGTAAGTGCCATGCGTGAAAGAGGCGTAGAATTTTTATATGTGCCAGACACGTATTATGATGATGTGCTTGAACGCGTAGGTGAAATAGACGAAGATATTGAAGTACTTAAAAAACATGGTATTTTAATTGACCGTGATGAAGAAGGATATTTATTGCAATTGTTTACAAACAATGTTTTAGATAGACCTACAATGTTTATTGAAGTAATACAACGCAAAGGGGCACAATCTTTTGGTGTCGGAAATTTTAAAGCGTTATTTGAAGCTATTGAAAGACAACAAGCCCGAAGAGGTACTTTGTAAAATAATACCGTTGCTATAAGCAGCAAAAATTAAAAAGCCATTTAGAAATAAGTGGCTTTTTTTATGAAATATTTTAGTGTTAATTGTGATAATCTGAAATTTTCAAACAGATTAAAACACTTAAATTTCATTAAATTTACCTTATGGAAAAGAGCATTTTAAAAACTATAGAGGAAAGAAGATCTGTCTTTCCTGCACAATATAATAAAGAGCCAATAACAAAGGGGGAAATTTTGCAAATCCTTGAAGCAGCAAATTGGGCACCAACACATAAAAAAACAGAACCTTGGAGGTTTAAAGTTTTGCAAGGTCCGTCCCAAGAAAAACTAGGTTTGTTTTTAGCCGAAACATTTAAAAATGAAAGCCCAACTTTTTCTGAATTTAAATACAACAAGCTTAAAGAAAACCCTAAAAAAGCAGGAGCAATTATAGCTATCTGTTTTCAAAGAGACGAACAAGAACGTATTCCTGAATGGGAAGAAGTTGCAGCAACTGCTATGGCGGTTCAAAATATGTGGTTAGTAGCTCACGAAATGAAAATAGGAGCTTACTGGAGTAGCCCTAAATTAATACAACATACAAAGAAATTTTTCAGCCTAGCAGAAAATGAAACCTGCTTAGGTTTTTTCTATCTAGGGAAATATGATGATGAGCTTACACCTGGAGATCGTAATTCTACTATCGAAGATAAAACTGAATGGATGTAAAAAAAGTGAAAAGTATAAAATATAAAAAATCATCATTTATAGCGAGTTTCTATAGATGATGATTTTTTTATTGAAACAACTGTAAAGATTTGATAATATTTAATTAACAGTAGTAATAGCAATAAAAGCTAGGTTTGGGGTTTTAAAAAACAAATTTCGTGAACTTTTCAATTTCAACACCACGCTCCATTAAATGGTCCTTTCTTGCATTAATCATATTTTTATTATTTGCAAGCTGTGATAAATTAGACACATACGTTGTAAAAACTGACACCTTTAATTCTTTTTTAAATGAAGTTGAATTAGCCGCAATTATCCTTGATGAAAGTGCTGCAGCTTTTCAATTACAAAAAATCCCAATTGATACTTTAAAAACACACATTTTAGATACTAGGAATGCGTATAAAAAAGTTGAATTTTTCTTGGCTTATTACAATCCAGATTTTGTGAATTCACATTTAAATGGCGCACCGTTATTAAAAATCCAAAAATCTGGTAGTGAACCAAGTGTAATACCGCCTGAAGGTTTACAAGTACTAGACGAGTTGATATTTTCAGAAACACCAAAAAATGAAAGAGTTAAAATTTCTGCTCTTGCGAAAAAATTTAAAGCGAATGTATCAATTTTAACAGCTGCTATGCAAAAGGTAACGCCATCGCTTACCGATATAGTAAATGCTTCAAGAATACAGTTAGTAAGAGTTTTTACTTTAGGTGTTACAGGTTTTGATACTCCAGGTTCAGTCAATGCTTTAACTGAAGCAAAAATATCATTAAGCGGAATGAAACAATTAATTGAAGGAGTGCCTGAATTTGATAAAGTTTCTCAATTAAATCAATCAATTCAGTTGATTGATGGTGCTATCAATATGTTAAGTAACAGTTCTTTCGAAGAGTTTGATAGGCTATCTTTTCTTAAGGAATATATAGACCCTTTATACAAACAATTAGGAGCATTACCTATTGATAAAAAATCTGTTTTATTATCCAATAGTTCTTCTTGGAACCCAGAGAGTACTAGTATTTTCTCAGCTAATTTTTTAGATCCTTATTATTTCACCCAATTAAATGAAAAAGAAGATTCCGAAACACTTAGAAATCTTGGTGAAAAATTATTTTATGATACCATTTTGAGCGAGGATGGAAGTATGAGTTGTGCTAGTTGCCATAAGCCAAACTTGGCTTTTACTGATGGTGAAATAAAATCAATATCCAGTATTGAAGGAGCCACTGTTATGCGTAATTCTCCTACACTTTTAAATGCTGTTTTTGCTGAGCGATATTTTTATGATGTTAGAGCTTTTAGTTTAGAACAGCAAGCTGAACATGTAATTTTCAATCCTAAAGAATTTAATACAAGATATAGTAGTTTGCTAAATCGTTTAAACAACAATGCAGATTATTCTAATGACTTTAAAGTGCAATTTGGTACAAATAAAATTAGCCGCGAACAGTTCGCTAGTGCTTTGACTTCATACGTTTTGTCACTGCAATCCCATAACAGTGAGTTTGATCAATTTGT
This sequence comes from Patiriisocius marinus, assembly GCF_008974325.1. Lineage (GTDB taxonomy): Bacteria > Bacteroidota > Bacteroidia > Flavobacteriales > Flavobacteriaceae > Patiriisocius > Patiriisocius marinus. Next base: position 122,337 of record NZ_BKCG01000007.1, read on the forward strand.
TCGGGGTGAATTGAATGAAATAGAGGATGAGGTGAAAAATGGATTTAATTTGTTTATGGGAAAAGCTGCTTGTGCTACTTGTCACTTTGCACCTACTTTTTCAGGATTAGTGCCACCGCTATTTGTTGATTCGGAAACCGAAATTTTAGGGGTTTTAAGTAACCCATTAGGTAAGGACCCTTTGTTAGATTTAGATGAAGGAAGATGGGACAATAAAATAGCCAATGAAAAATCATTTATATATAATAAGTCCTTTAAAACAACAACCGTAAGAAATATTGCGTTAACAGCTCCTTACTTTCACAATGGTGCGTACAGTTCGTTAGAACAAGTACTTGATTTTTATAATAAAGGTGGTGGAGCAGGAATGGGATTGAATGTTACAAATCAAACGCTTCCAGATTCAGAACTAGATCTTTCAGATAAAGAAATAGATGATATAATTTCATTTCTAAATTCTCTTACAGAAATTTATTAAAGACGTTATTTCCTTAGTTCACTAATATGTTCATAATTAAAGCATCAAGAATTAGATTAACATCCACTTAAAATAGAGTTTACAAACACCTTTCTTTTTTCATTTCTAGTTGATGTTAAGTTAAAATAAAAAAGCTACAGTTAATAGTTTTATGACATAGTGATAAGATTAAGTTTTAATATTTCGGAAACCATATTTATAATTTTGGGACAACTAAAAACTTAATCTTTCTAACTAAAAAAAACTATGAAAACAAATTCCTTTTTAATGGGTGTTTTGTTGTCTTTTCTTTCAATAGCAACATCATCAGCGACTGAGAAAAACTCAACAAATTCACTTACATATACTACTGAAACGTCAGTAGTTGAAAATATATTTCCATTTCCAGCAGGAAGTGAATGGAGATATAATGATTCTGGTACAGATTTAGGAACTGCTTGGCGAACTGTCGATTATGATGATAGCACTTGGCCTATAGGGGCAGGGCAACTTGGTTATGGCGATGGCGATGAAACAACAGTTCTTAGTTATGGTCCAGATTCTTCAAATAAATATCCAACGTATTATTTTAGATATAGTTTTGAAAATACAGGGGATGATCAATTCGGTAATTTTAATATTTCATTATTATTCGATGATGCAGCTGTTGTGTACTTAAATGGTTCAGAATTAATGAGAAGAAACCTTCCTAGTGGTGAAATTTCATATTCAACTCTTGCAAATGGTGGTGCAATTTCAGGTTCAGATGAAGATGATTATGATGTAGTGGATGTTGAGGCGGTGTTACTTTCTGGAACAAATACTTTTGCTGTTGAAATTCATCAATCTTCGGTTTCAAGTTCAGATATGAGTTTTGACTTTGCTGCTGAATTTACACCATTAACTTTTGATCCTGCTGCATATCCATTAGAAGCAGGAACATCTTGGTCTTATTTAGATACTGGAGTTAGTCTAGATTCAGAAGCTTGGAATACTTTGGGGTATGATAATTCCTCTTGGGCAATTGGTGCTGCTCCATTAGGATATGGTGATCCAGTTTCTACAATTATTTCATATGGTCCAGATGCTGGTAATAAATATATTACAACATATTTTTTGAGAGAAATTAATATGTCTTTAAATGATGTTACCGATGAGGTTGTATTTGGTTTAAATCGTGATGATGGAGCAATTGTTTACGTAAATGGTGTTGAAGTTATTAGAGATAATATGCCGCCTGCACCTACTGATTATTTAACCAACTCATCTACAATTGTTAGTGGAGCAGATGAAAACGTGTATTTTACTCATAATGTTTTAAAATCTAATTTTATAGAGGGTGTTAATATTATCGCAGTAGAGCTGCATAATAGAGATGGAAATAGTTCAGATTTAAAATTTGATATGTATATGCAAAATACGCCAGATCCAGTAGATCCATTTATTTGTGAAGACGGTGATATTGCTTGTTTTACTTCAATTATGCCAACTGGTCAAACGAGTAATTTAATTATACCTCAAGAACATAGATTCCAAATAATAGTTAAACAAGGTGATCCTTATACAAATGGAAATGGAACTGTAGGTGGAAATAATGACTTTACAGGATATACTCCAATTAGCGGTTCAAGTACTTTGGGATATGTGTCAATTAATCATGAAACTACACCAGGCGGAGTTACTGTTGCCGATGTTAATTTCAATGAAGACACCTTATTATGGGAAGTTTCACAAACACAAGGAGTAGACTTTTTTAATGATGCTTTAGTAACAACGACTAGAAATTGTTCAGGTGGAACTACGCCTTGGGGAACAATCATTACAGCTGAGGAATCTTCTAATGGAGGTGATATAAATATGGATGGATATCAAGATGTGGGATGGTTAGTAGAAATAGATCCTGCTACTGCCTCAGTAGTTGACTATGGAAATGGGCAAGAGAAATTATGGGCAATGGGAAAAATGAATCACGAAAATGTTGTGGTAAGTGATGATATGGTTACTGCATACTATGGAGAAGATGGAGGAACTGATTGTGTTTATAAATTTGTAGCAGATACTCCAGGCGATCTTTCTGAAGGAACACTATACGTTTTAAAATTAGATGATCCATTAGTGAATGATAATCCTTCATCAGATACTGCTCAATGGATTCAAGTTCCTAATACAACTATAGATGAAAGAAACAATGTTCGATTTGCAGCAGAGGCTCTTGGTGGTACAAATTTTAATGGTGTAGAGGACTGTGAGATTAACCCAATTACTGGTGAAATATTTTTTACTTCTAAAGGAAAAGGGAGGGTATATAAATTTACTGATAATGGAACTTCAGTTGCTGGTTTAGAAACATTTGTAGGTGGAATGTCTTACGATATAACGACTCCTGAAGGTGTTTTTAACGAATCCTGGGGAGGAGGAAATGATAACTTAACTTTTGATGATAAAGGTAACCTTTGGGTTTTACAAGATGGGGGTAATAATTATATATGGGTCGTTCGTCCTAACCACCGTCAAGATGTGCCTAATGTTGAATTATTTGCTTCAATGCCAAACGGATCAGAACCTACTGGATTAACATTTACACCAGATTATAAATATGGTTTTTTCTCAGTTCAACATCCAAGTAATGCAAATACACCACAATTAGATGCTTCATTTAATGAGGTTTCATTTGATGCATCATCGACTGTTGTTTTCGCATTAGGCGAGCACTTAGGTCTTCAAGCACCAATAGCAGATTTTACAGCTTCAACGGTGTCTACAGAGCCTGGAACTGCGATTGAATTTACAGATATGAGTACTAATAACCCTACATCTTGGTCATGGACTTTTGAAGGTGGAATTCCTTCAGTTTCATCTGAGCAATCTCCAATTGTTGCATATTTAGATGAAGGAATTTTTAATGTAAGTTTGATTACATCGAACCAAGCAGGTACAGGTGAGGTTGAAATGAAAACAGATTATATAGAGGTTTTGTTATTAGGTATAGATACTTTATTAAAAGAGGATGTATCGGTTTATCCAAATCCAACAAGCGGTATTGTAAATGTTGAAATAGCAAATCAATCTGAAGAAGTAATTGTGGTTACTGCTTATGATGTTCTAGGACGTGAATTGTTAAGTAGTTCAAATGTTCAAAATTCTGGAATTAATCAAGTAATTAATTTAGACTTATCAGCAGCCCTAACTAATAATCCAGTAGTGTTATTAAAAGTAACAGTAGGTGATAAAACTGGCACCTACAAAATTTTAAGAAAGTAATTGTTATTATAACGCACTTTTGAAGTTTAATAATAATGATGAAAATTGAAGTTTAATATTGTTCAAGACTGGCGCAAATATTTGTGCCAGTCTTTTTTATTTGAAACTAATTTTGAAATACATAATAACCAGTTTATGATTTATAGAATATCTAAATTAACGAAGAAGTTTTTAGTGTTTGCTTTTGCTTTTTCAATGAATATGGACGCTCAAAACGCTAACCCTATTATAGATAAAATGTATTATAACGTTGATGAAGCTATTGCAGAAAATGTAAATACACAACAACTTAATTTACGTGATCAACAACTATTTTTTTTGCCTGATAATATTTCTCAATTAGGTGAGTTACGTTTTTTAAATGCTATGAAAAATCTATTTGAACATTGGGATTTGAATATTTTTAAATTAGTGAAATTGAAGGAAATTAATCTAAAAGCTAATAGTTTAATTCAAATTCCTAGAAAAATAGGTGACTTAAAAAATTTAGAGACTTTAGATTTAGCTGACAATGCCATCAAAAAAATAAATTCTAACATTAGTGAATTAAAAAACTTAGAACGTTTATACTTATCAAGCAATAAATTAGCATACTTACCTAGTGAGTTAGGAAAATGTATAAAGTTACAGGTGCTTGAGTTACAAAACAACCAATTGGCTTATGTGCCAAATTCTTTTTCGGAACTTATAAATTTGAAAATATTAGATTTAAGTTATAACCAGATAAATGAGCTAGACCCTATCTGGATGAAGCTAGAATCTTTAGAAGATCTGAAAATTAGTTACAATAAGCTAACGCAACTTCCTGAAGGTATTTCTGGTTTTAGAAACTTGAAAACGTTGTCTTTAAATAACAACAAAATAAATAAGTTGCCAAATGATTTTGGGTTATTGAAAAACCTTACTTTGGCTATTTTATCTAATAATCAACTCACAATTTTACCTAGTAACATTTCAGAATTAATCAATTTAAAAACGCTTATTTTAACAGGAAATAATATTTCAGAAAATGAAAAAACGCGTATTAAAAAGGCGTTGCCTAATTGTAAAATTTACTTTTAATATGCTTAAAATAACACTTCACGATACTCAATAACTTTATAGATAAATAATCCAAGGTAGATTAGTGTAGCCATAAATTTCACGAAAGTTGAAGCTAAGAAGCCAATAAAAGAGCCGAAGGCTGCTTTTAAGGCAGTATCTCCTGTGGAGTTGTTAAATGCTGTTTCTCCAATAAATGCACCCAAAAATGGACCCCATAATATCCCAAGTGGGATAGGTACAATAATACCAACAATAAGTCCAACCATAGTACCATAAACACCAGCTTTACTGCCACCATATTTTTTAGTGCCAATTGCAGGAATTATATAATCCAGTATATAAAGCACTATTGCTACAATACCTGTAATAATGATAAAGGTCCAATCAAAAGTTATAGCTGGAGTAAGGTAAAGTGCAATTAAACCTAGCCAACTTACAGGGACCCCAGGTAAAACAGGAAGAAAACTTCCAATAATACCTACTAGGATTAATATAAACCCCAATACTAAAAATAAAATTTCCATAGATTAATTTATGTACACATTAGACTACTAAAATTAATTAATGTTACACTTTACAACTAAATAATTAGTTTAACTAATTATTTAGTTGTAAGTTTGTGTTCGTTAATAGCTGTTTAAGTCTATAAAAAGGATTATCTAAATTACATGAAGGAGTTGTTTAAATATACTCCTTAAACTTTGAAACGTTAAATATAAAATGAAACAACTTACAAAAGCAGAAGAGGATATCATGCAAATTCTATGGAATTTAGGTGAAGCAAATGTTGCAAGCATTGTCAATGAGTTTCCAGAGCCTAAGCCTGCAAACAATACTGTTTCAACTATTGTTAGAATTTTAGAAAGTAAAAATTTTGTCACCTATCGCAAAGAAGGTAGAGGACACATTTATATTCCTAAAGTTCAAAAAAATGAATACAGTAATCAATCTATAAACAAATTAGTTGACGGTTATTTTCAAGGTTCATTTAAAAGCATGGTGTCATTTTTTATGAAAAAGAATGAAATTTCGGTAAAAGAAATGGAAGCTATTTTAAATGAAATTAACAAAAAGAACTAATTATGGCACATTACATTATACAAGTAATAGCGTTTCAGTTATTGTTTTTAGTAACCTATGATTTGTTTCTTAAAAAAGAAACATTCTTTCAGTGGAATAGAGTCTATTTAATTGCTACGAGCATTCTTTCTTTTGGACTACCATTTATTAAAATAGGTCTAATACAACGATCGATTCCGCAGGAATATATGGTGCAATTACCAGCAGTTTTAATTGGTGGTTTGGTAAATGAGCCATTACGTGTTCAAGGTGAAGATGTATTAATCAATGGTATTTCAACAGCACAATCTATATCGGTATTACAAATTATTACAGCGCTTTGGATTGTTGGGATGGTTGTTTTCGCGGGAATCTTTGCCTTTAAAATTGCACATATTCGGAATTTAAAAAGAAGAAATCCTTCAGTTTTTGTTAAAGGAGTTAATGTAGTAACACTTCAAAATACTGATGCGGCATTTTCGTTTTTTGGCACTATTTATTTAGGGGAGAATATTTCCGAAGCAAATAAAAAAGACATTCTACTTCACGAAGAAGTACACATTAATCAACATCACTCAATAGATCTTTTGTTTTTTGAAATCTTCAAGATTGTATGTTGGTTTAATCCATTAAGTTATGTTTTTCAAAAACGCTTAGAGTTGCTTCACGAATACATTGCTGACAGTATTGTAGCAACTAAAAAACAAGATACTACCTATTATCAAACCTTATTATCGCACGTTTTTAATACTGAAAATGTGTCGTTCGTCAATACCTTTTTCAATAAATCACTAATTAAAAAACGAATTATTATGTTACAAAAATCAAAATCAAAGCAGTTATTTCAATTAAAGTATTTAGCACTAGTTCCATTAGTTTTTGGAATGTTAATTTATACATCTTGCTCTAATAATCCAGTAGAAGAAGGATATAGTACAGCAAATTTTGGGTCTGATTCAGACAGTGAAATAATACAAAATATTGAACGCCTTAAAGAATCTATTGCTAAGAAAGGATATATTTCAGAAGAAGAAGAGTTAGCACTAAAAGCATTTACAGTGTTAACATCATCTGAAGGAGTAGATAATATACATTTTGAAGAAGTACAGGATTTAGTAGATATTCCTTTTGGAGTAATTGAAAAAGTGCCTGCGTATCCTGGTTGCTCTGGAACAAATGAAGAAATGAAAGATTGTATGACAAAAAGTATGAGCGCATTTATTGGTAAAAACTTTGATATTAATGTAGCGCCAAAAGGACTAACAGGTGTACAGAAAATCTACGTTCAGTTTAAAATTGATACTCAAGGAAAAGTGGTAAATGTAAAAGCGAGAGCACCACATGAAGCACTTAAAGAAGAGGCAATTAGAGTGGTTTCTAGTCTTCCTACAATGAAAGCTGGAGAGCAGAGTGGAAAAAAAGTGAGTGTACTTTATTCTTTACCAATCAAGTTCGAAATCAATGAATAAATATTTTATAGTAGTTTTAATTTTATGTTTCGCTAGAGCCAACTCACAAAAAGAGTTGGCTTTGGCTGTGGGTGATAGTTTGTATGCTATGGGGAACTACTCGTCAGCCATATTAGAATTTGAGAAAGCGCCTAAGAGCAAGATTCAGCAAGAGAAAATTGCTAAATCTCATCTATCTCTAGGAAATAAAATTGAAGCTATTGTGATATATAAAAACTTGAGTATTCAATATCCAGAAGCTTTGATTCTTAAAAAAAACTACGCTACTGTTTTATATAATGCTGAAAAATATACGGAAGCTAAACAGGTTTTTAGAGAGTTAGCAATGCAGGATATGCAAAACTCAAATACCTTTTATTATTTGGGGCTTATTGCAGAAAAGCAACAAGATACCACGGCTGTTGAAAACTTTAAAATGGCCACGTACATAAACCCAAATCATAGTGATGCTATATATAAAGTAGCAAAACTTAATGTACAAAAACAACGTTTTTTTAATGCAGCAGGATTTATTGAAAAAGGACTTGCACTTAATGAAAATAGTACTAGATTTTTAATTTTAAAAGGTCTTTCGGCATATTATAAAAGGGAATATGAGGAAGCAATTGAAACCTTAACTAAGGTTGTTTCTTTGGGTAAAAATACAGAGCAAATTCATGCGATTTTAGCTACTAGTTACGCAATGCTATTTCAGTATGAAAATGCGGTAGCAGCGTATCGAATTTTACTATCGCAGTATAATGATTTGAACCCGAGCTATCATTACAATATGGGTAAATGCTTAATGGGATTAGAAGATTTTGAGAATGGTCAATCATACGTGAAGACTGCCATTTCAATACTAGATGTGTCACTGCATGATCAATACGTAACGCTAGCTGTAAGTTATAGCCGACAGCAAAAATATCAAGAGGCATTTTCGTATTTAAAGTTAGCTCTTAAAGAAGATAATACAAGTGAAAAAGCGCACTACCAGCTTGCTGTTGCTGCAGATAATTTTTATAAAGACGATGCTGATGTACTTGAATTGTATGAGAATTATATGGATAAATTTGGAGTAAATGGACGTTATTATTCGCTTGCGGCAACGAGATCAAAGGATTTAAGACAGGTATTATTTTTTAAAGAGGGTAAGTAACTAATTGAGCTTATTATTTTTGTACTTTTCGGGCGCAAAGTAGTGGGATCAAATGAAATACATTTTACTTTTAATATTATCATTGACATTGAGTTCTTGTCAGTTTTTTGAAACTGAAAAGATCTCGAGTGAAACCTTCTACGAAGAAGAAATTAAAACCTTCAATTGGAACGAGGTTGACACCTATCCAGTTTTTAATTCGTGTAATGACATTGCCGAAAAAGAAGCAGGAAAACAATGTTTTTATAATACGCTTAATTCCGAAATAGTAACCACTTTACAACAGCGCAATCTCATTGTACATCATGATGTTAATGAAAAAGTATTGGTTCATATTCAAGTTTCTGAAAATGGAATGTTAACCATTGATAATGTTGAAATGGACAGTCTTACCGTTGTGAAATTTCCGAAGTTGGAATCTTGGATTAGACAAAGTGTCGATAATTTAGGAGCGCCACTACCAGCATTAAAAAGAGGGATTCCGGTAAAAACTAAATTTACACTTCCTGTAGTTTTAAAAACGGAATAAATAAAGGAATTCTATTTATAAAAGCTTTCAAAATAAACTTTTTGAACTTACAATTTAAACTTGTAACCTAAACTTACATCAATAGGAAACTCACCATTACCATCTTGATTTAAAGCTACTGCATCATTATAAGTAGCAAATAAATAACCATTACCTAATTTATACTCTGCGCCAATACCAAAGGCAATAGGTGCGTCAAAACCGCCACCGCTTGTTTCTTCAATTCTTGCAGGTTCAGTATCTGTTGCTGCTACATTAAATTCATTTTTAATATATGAATAAGCAGCTACTTTAGTGTTTAAAAATGCGTTGAAGGTTTCTGAATTAATAAATTTAAAACGATAGTTAAATGAAATTTGTGTAGCGCTATTTTTTTGTTCGTCGCTTTTAAAAGTTTGACTAAGTCTAAAAACAATAGCGTGGCGTTTTAGTTTTTGAGCATCCATCAATTCTACTTCAACCCCTATTTTTGGTTGATAAACATTGGTTTCATTTCCGGAGAAAATGGCATTAGTAACTCCTCCAAAAGCACCTAAATAGGCTATTAAACGCACAGGATTTTCGTCGTAAGAAAAGGAACTATCTGCTTGCTTATTATATTCATTATAAAAAGTACGAAGTGATCCCATTGTTAATTTCACATCACTCACTTCTGCATCCATGTTACCTGAATGTTGTTTTAAAACAGCTATGTATTCTTCTTGGTAATCGCCATTTTTTTTCGTGTTTACAAGCTCAAATATTTCATTTCCTTTTTTTGAAAAAAAACGTATGTTGCCATCAATACTATTTGAAAGCAATGTTAAAGTACCATGAACTTCTGTGTTTAATTGATATGAGTTGCCGTCAACTGTATATGTGTTTTGAGCAAACAAGGATAAGTGGAAACTAAAAATGAGTACGGTAAGTAGGAGTATGTTTTTCATAATAAGTGATTAGGGTTGTTAAAGGTAAAAAATAAATTAACCTAAAAGAGTAATTTTAGTTTTTAGAATTAATACAACCTGCCTTTCCATTGATAGTTAAAAAACTGACTTTTAATTGTAACAAAACAGGTAATAAAAGGATAAATAAATCCGCTTAAAAGAATATGTAAAAACGAAAGCTGAATTCCCATCCATAGTTTCATTTTTTTAATAAATAATGCGTCAACTACAATTTTTAAAAAAATAAAAACAGCTGCATTATACCAAGTGCTAATTGCCAAAATGCCCAAAATAAGTATAATGATCCAAAGAAAATTAACCATGAATACAAGTAGGCCTAACATTAGGGAACTTTTATGTTTAACTTTTGCAGTTTTAGACGCCCAGCGAATACGTTGATTTATTAGTGCACTCCACGAAGTTACGGGTTGAGTAATAACTATAGCATCGTTAGATTTTAAAAAATGGACTCTATCCGGAAATTTGGCTTTCATTTTTTGAAGCATAAACACATCATCTCCACTTGCCAGATGTGAGTTTCCTTCATATCCATTTACTAATTGGAAAGCTTTTTTTTCGAAAGCTAAATTTGCGCCATTGCATAGTAATGGATTTCCTGTGCCAAAACTTCCCATTGTTACACCTTGTAAACTAAGGATGTCTGCTTGTTGGTATTTGCTTAACAAACCCTTACTATCATTAATTGAAACTGGTGCACAGAGCATTTTAGCATCAAAAGTTTTAATCGCTTTTGTATATTCTATAAGCCAAGTTTTGGGTACTTCGCAATCTGCATCAGTGGTTACAATCCAAGTTCCTTTAGCCTTAGAAATTGCTAATGTAATAGCGTCTTTTTTAGGTGAATTTGTACGTAACACATTCTCTAAAATAGTGTAGTTAATGGAGGGTTCGATTGTTTTATTGATAATATGAATAGAAGAGTCGTTACTCTCATCATTAATAAAAATTATTTCAAAACGATCCTTCGGAAATTTTAATGCGTTTAAACTGTTTACTAAATTTAATAGATGAGCTTCTTCATTTCTAAAGGGAATAACAATTGTAAATGAAACGGAAGTTGTTTCGATAATTGAAATTTCCGAAGTAGGAATTTCCAAAAGCCGCTGAAATCCCTTGTAAAGAAAAAACAATACAATGAAGTAACAATTTAATAAGATGAAACTGCCAATGATCACGCTTTTTGATTTTTAAGGGTGAACAAAAAAATACTTCCTATTATAGCTGGAAGTACCATATTTAGTAACCACATTATGAATACAGTACACAATACTGAAATTTCGGGAACTCCTAAAAGTGAAAATACAAATACGGCTACACCTCCTTTAATAGCAACATCAAGTATGAAAATTGAAGGTAGAAAAGAGGAAACAAGATACATTCCAAAAATGGCAGCAAACCCATCAATAAGTTCAACCTGGACATCAAAAAACCGTAACAATTCAAAAAACATAAAGCTGAACACCAAATATCTGATTAATGAAAAAACCAGAGTTTTGATCTTGATTCTTGCTGAAATTTTTTTATAAAATGTATAGATATTAGCAATTGTAAAACCTTTGATGATGAACTCTTTTTTTCTGAAAAAATAACTAACTAACCCAATAATGATAGTTGTAAAAAAAAGAAGGAGAGCTTTGTAAATGGAGATATCGATTTCAAAAATAATGACAAGATATCCAAGTCCTAAAATGCCAAAAAATGTGGTTACTAGCATTTGAAAACCATTCCCTATAAAATTTAATAATAGAATTTTTTTACAATTATTAGATGGATAAAAAAGTGCTTTGGCTCCATATTCCCCTATTCTATTTGGTGTTGCTAATGATACCGCAAGCGAGGCCAAACTTTCCTTTGCCGCACGATTAAATGAGATGCTATTAAAACTTGAAATCAAAGATTTCCACTTTAAAATTTCGAATAACCAATTTGCAAATACAAGCATTACTAAAAGTGCTATAAAGTAAAATAACGAACCAATACTTAAATTGAAAGCATTGTAAACTGTTTTCTTAATAGATACATCTGTTGTATTTAGTTTGAAATAAATGTAATAAAAGGTTCCCACTAAAATTAAAACCTTTAGTGCAACGAGCGAATATTGCTTAGCTTTGTGGGAGAGGGAAAACATTCATACGAATGTAATAAATATGCATTGCGCCTCTGTGCCTTTGCAAGAAAATTTTTATAATTGAAAGATTCTACAACCGAAAGAATAATTTTAGGAATTGACCCAGGAACCACAATAATGGGTTTTGGACTCATCAAAGTCGTTGGTAAAAAAATGGAGTTTTTACAATTAAACGAACTTCAACTTTCAAAATATGACGACCATTATAAGCGCCTCAAAATAATTTTTGAACGTACCATCGAATTAATTGAAACGTTTCATCCAGATGAGATTGCTATTGAAGCACCATTTTTTGGTAAAAATGTTCAGTCCATGCTAAAGTTAGGTAGAGCGCAGGGTGTTGCAATGGCAGCAGGGCTTTCAAGAGACATTCCAATTACAGAATATGCTCCAAAAAAAATAAAAATGGCCATCACTGGAAGCGGAAATGCTAGTAAAGAACAAGTAGCTAAAATGCTGCAAAGTATTTTGAAGTTAAAAACACTTCCTAAAAACCTAGATAGTACTGATGGGCTTGCAGCTGCAGTATGTCACTTCTATAATACAGGAAAAACAGTAGCTGGAGGAAAAAGCTATTCTGGCTGGGCTAGTTTTGTAAAACAGAACGAAAGCAGAGTAAAAAAGTAAGTAATACAAAACCATAATAGTTTTTTCATAAAAATGGCAGGAATCTACATTCATATCCCTTTTTGCAAACAAGCTTGTCATTATTGTGACTTTCATTTTTCGACATCTTTAAAAAAGCGAGACAAGATGGTGGACGCCATCTGCAAGGAAATAGTACTTCGGAAATGTGAAATTGATGGGGAAATAGCTACAATTTATTTTGGTGGAGGAACCCCGTCATTATTAACAAATGTAGAAGTTGACAAAATACTAAGCACCGTTTATTCTACTTTTCAAATTTCAGAAAACCCAGAAATCACCTTAGAAGCAAATCCTGATGACTTAACAAAAGCGAAGATTTTAGAATTTTCAAATTCTGCAATTAATAGGCTTTCAATAGGCGTACAATCTTTTTTTGAACACGATTTAAAACTTATGAACCGTGCACATAATCAAACTGAAGCGCTCGAGTGTATTGTGCTTGCTAAAAAGCATTTTGAGAACATCAGTATCGATTTAATTTACGGAATTCCAGAAATGTCTAGCGAGCAATGGATTGCGAATATAGAAAAAGCACTTTCATTAAATATCCCACATTTATCTTGTTACGCCTTAACGGTTGAGCCTAAAACGGCTTTGGAACAATTTATCAAAAAAGGAATTGTGCCACCTGTTGAAGATGATGTAGCGCAAGAGCATCACGCTATTTTAATAGAAATGACAGAAGCTGCAGGGTATGACAACTACGAGTTTTCAAACTTTTGTAAACCTGGATGGGAATCCAAAAATAATACTGCCTATTGGCAAGGAAAACCGTATTTAGGTGTTGGACCTTCTGGGCATAGTTATGATGGTAATCAAAGGAGTTGGAATATTTCAAACAATCCTATTTACATTAAAAAAATTAATGATGGAGAACTTCCTTTAGAACGAGAGGTGCTTTCTACTAGAGATAAGTATAATGAGTATGTAATGACGCGTTTGCGTACTACAAATGGAATATCACTAAAAGAAATTAATGAAAATTTCGGCTTAATATTTAGTGAGTATTTATCTAAGCAAATGATTCAACATATCGATAGCGGCTTGCTTTGTGTTAAAATGGATGCGATTATTGTAACTAAAAAAGGGAAGTTTTTGAGTGATGGGATCGCAGCAGATTTGTTTATGATTAATATATAAGTATCTGATAAGGAGGATTTATACTATAGGTTTTGTATTTTTGCTGTTTAAGTGTTGTTTAATATGGTTAAACAGCACTTCACTAGTTTTATAATTATTTCTCCTATGCAAAATGATGCAAATGGTCAAGAGCACATTATAGACAATTTGCTTAAAGAGGCATATGAACTTCGAGGACATCATCTCTCTAAAAGTATTTCGTTAACAGAGCGCGCTCTTCAAATTAGCAACAACTTAAACCTACCATTTTATACTGCAAGAGCTTTAAGTAGGCTTGCATTATATCATATGATTAGAGGAGCGCACGATTCTTCCATTGAGATGTCTAATCAAGCTATAGAAATCTTTACAGAACTCAATGACGAAAGAGGGATTGCGATAACAAAATATAGCATTGCATCAATTTTTTATAAAACGGATAATCATCATTTAGGAATGTCCTACTTGTTAGATTGTTTAATTTCTTTCAGAAAGTTTAAAGATCACCATAATGAGTCAAAAACTTTAAAATCCCTAGGTACTGTTTATGAGTATTTAGGTGATTCTATAAATGCTCAGATTTCTTATAAAGCGGCAATAGCCTCTGCAAAATTAGCAGGGGATAAAAATTTAGAGTCAAATGTTTACAATCCTAAATCAGGTTTGTCTTTAAAATTAGGGAATACTAAAAATGCAATGGATTTAATTAAAAAGTCCATAAAATTAAAAGAGGAAACTAATGATTTAAGAGGGATGGCATTTGCTATTTATGGTAGAGGGAAAGTTTATCAAAAAATGGGTGAATACGAAAAAGCGTTAGCCGATTTTGAAAAAGCTATTGATATACACAGAAGTTTTGGGGAGAAACTTGGTGAAGGGATGGTAAACTATAAATTAGCAGAACTTCGGCTTAGTATGGGGCAGCCTGATGTTGCAAAAAAACTTCTTACAGCAAATATCGTTTTTACGAAAAAGTATAAAAGTTTAATGATAAACCTTAAGTGTAAAAGGTTTCTGTCACAAATTTATAAAGAAGAACAAAATGCAGAATTATCATTACTTTATCTAGAAGATTATACCTCCACGAAAGAGGCTCATGAGTCATCTCAAACCGTAAAGGTGATTGAGCTATATGAACGTGCAGCAATTTTAAAATCTTCTGAAAGAGAAGCCTCTCTGGAGTTAGAGAAAATTGAATTGTTAGCAAAAAAGGACTTAGCTGTTCAAGCTGCTCAGGTTCGACAAGAATTTTTGTCGGTTATGAGTCACGAAATTAGAACACCTTTGAATGCTGTTACAAGCATTATTTCGCTTTTAGAAAATCGATCAGATCCACAAGAACAGGAATTATTAATTTCCTTAAGATTTTCTTCAAGAAATTTATTAAGAATAATTGATGATATTTTAGATTTTTCTAAACTGGACTCAAATAAAATGACACTAGAAAAGTATCCGGTGAATTTTAAAAATTTCTTAAGAAATATTCGCCTTACCTATTTAAATATGGCAAAGGAGAAAGGTCTTAATTTAAAGGTGAGTTCAGATTTTGAGATAGTAACAAATTATTTATTTGATGAAACTAAACTTTTCCAAATCCTAGGAAATTTATTAAGTAACGCCATAAAATATACTAATAAAGGCGATGTTTCACTTTCAGTAACATTACAAAAGAAGACAGATTTAATACACACCTATAGGTTTGAAATAAAGGATACAGGTATTGGTATTGCAAAAGAAGAAATTAATAAATTATTTGATAGCTTTTATATTCCAGCATCTAGTACAACCCGTGATTTAGGAGGGACAGGTCTTGGATTGGCCATTGTAAAAAAATTAATAAACCTTCACGATAGTGAAATACATATTGAAAGTAAACCTAACGAAGGTTCAACATTCTGTTTTGATTTAGATTTCGAAGTTTCAAGTCAGGAACAACCTTCCATTAAAGAAATGTATGCTTCACTAGAAAACAAAAAAACTATTTTAGCTGAAGATAATGAGGTAAATGCTCTTGTCCTTACAAGATTACTTAACCGAAGCGGTATTGAAGTTATTAGAGCTAAAGATGGCGAAGAAGTTGTAGAAATGTCTCAAAATAATGAAGTAGATTTTATATTGATGGATATACATATGCCAAAGTCTAATGGGTTTGAAGCCGTTAAAAACATTAGAACTAGTTGCACTTCTAATAGTAGAAAACCTATTTTTGCTCTTACAGCGGATATCACAACCAATGACAGAGATGAATATAGAGAGATGTTCGATGGAATAATACATAAGCCTATTCAAATTGAACGACTGTTAGCTATTTTGTCAAACACGTTTACATCTAAAAACAAAAGTTGTAAAAGAATAGAATAGGTATTCTTAATCTCATAAGAATAAAATTGTATATTAACTTTCAATATGCGCGCAACCTTAAAAATAAAAAACAAACAAGTAACCGTTAATTTATCTAAGCCTTTAGATATTTCAATTCCACTTTCTGCGGAAACTAAAAACCCGTTGGCTTGGTATATTGATAAGCCTGAAATTTCCCCGGTAATTATGGGAGATTGGGTAGGGAGTGTCGAAAATGGTGCTTCAGTAAATTTCAATAATATTCAGTTTAATCCGCACGCGCATGGAACTCATACGGAATGTGTAGGTCATATTTCAAGAGAGTTTAATTCAATTCACGAAGCACTAAAAGAATATTTTTTTTCAGCTGAAGTTGTTACAGTTACATCAAGAGGGATTAATGGAGATGAAGTAATTACCAAAGAAGCTATTGAGAAAAGCCTTAAAGTAATGAATACCCAAGCAATTGTAATTAGAACTAATCCAAATTCAGCTTCAAAAAGATCCAAAAAGTATTCTAATACAAATTGGCCATATTTAGCTGAAGATGCAGCCCAATTTATTCACGATTTAGGAATAGAGCATCTATTGATTGATTTGCCTTCAGTAGACAAAGAAAAAGATGAGGGGGCTTTAAAAGCACATAAAGCATTTTGGAATTACCCAAAAGCACCAAGGTTTAATTCGACAATAACCGAATTTATTTATGTTCCTAACAGTATTAAAGATGGTTCGTATTTACTTAATTTACAAGTAGCTAACTTTGTGAATGATGCTGCCCCAAGTAGGCCGGTTTTGTATAAATTTTTATAACAAACCAGAGTATTTCGGGATATAAATAATTTTGGTACGCTATTAGCAGTTAAACAAACAACCAAAACAACACATGGAACAAGTATTAATAGGGTTAGCAATAGGAGCTGTACTCGCATATTTTATCTTCAGCAAGTTTAATAACTCAGCACAAAAACATAGACGCAACAGTCAGAGTGTCATATTGATGGAAAAAATTAGATCAGTTTGTAAGTTTATTACAGTTGAAGGTGATTTTTCTGAAATCTATCATTACGAAAATGTAGAAGCAAAGTGGATGAACAAATTGCTTGGTAAAAAGAAAGCATTGGTATTAATTGAAGCAAGAGCTTATGTAGGGTTCGACTTAACAAAAATTAAAATGGATGCCTCAGAAAAGGCTAAGAAAATTACCATTACTAATTTCCCGAAACCACAGCTACTTTCCATAGAAACTGATTTCAAATATTACGACAAAAAAGAAGGATGGGCAAATCCATTTACAGCAAGTGATCTTACTGACATTAATAATGAAGCTAAGCAACACATTGTGGATAAAGTACCATCAAGCGGATTGTTTGACGAAGCTTCAAAGCAAGCATTAGATACCATTCATTTAATAGAACAACTTGCAGCAACTATTAACTGGGAAGTAGATTATCAAGCGCTAGTATTACCGCCTGTAAGTAAAAAGAATGTATTAATGTCAAACAATGAAATTGAATAAACAATTACTATTTTTTTTGTCATTTCTTGGAATATTAATAAGCTCAAGCCTAAGCGCTATAATCATTGCGCAAACCAATGACGAGATTGACGCAACAATACAATTATATCCAACTTTAGTAGATACTCCAGAGGAGTTGTCAAAGTTTATTACAAGAGATTTTAATACAGATGAAGCAAAAGTTCGTGCAATTTATACTTGGCTAATTCAAAACGTATCGTACAACCCTGAAGAGTATAAACGCTTTAATTATTCGTTTAAAAACTACAGAGAACGAAATACTAAAGAAGAAAAAACACGGCGTAAAATTATCAATCATACACTACAAACTGGTAGTGCAGTTTGTGAAGGATATGCCATGGTTTTTGAAAAATTATGCCAGCTACAAAACATCGACAACTATCTAGTTAGAGGTGATACCAAAACCAATTTTAACGATATAGGTAGAACCTTTGCGAATAACCACATGTGGAATGTAGCTTTTATTAAGGGAGAGCCTTTTTTATTTGATGCAACTTGGGGAGCTGGTAGGTATACTACTAAATTTATCAAGGAGCCTTCTTATTATTATTACAAAATATCTCCACAACACTTAATAAATACACACTATCCACAGCAGTACGAAGATGCATTTTTAAATGAAGATCTTTCGACAATTCTTTTTTTTGATAGACCATTGATTATAAAACATGGCCTCACTTTCGGCGATATTATATCAAAAGAAAAATCTGGAGTAATTAATTAGCAATTATATAATGGTGAGGTGGTTTTTAAAGTAGCAACACCTGTTGATGAGGTGTCTTATTCCTTCGGAAATGAGACGTTCGTTTTAGATTCCTCAAGTGTTGAAAGCTTTGATAATGAAACGACATTTACAATTCCATTAACTTTAGGCATTGATAAATTGCTTGTTTATTTTGATGGCAAACCAGCGCTTGGTTATTTGGTTAATTAAACGACTATTGAAGTATAATTTTAGCCTCATTAAATAAAGTTGAAACGATAGCAACATTTACTACTTTTACATCTATTACTTAATTCGAGGTTATGAACATAGAACAATTTAGAGACTATTGTCTTTCTAAAAAAGGTGTAACTGAGTCATTGCCGTTTGATGAGCACACCTTAGTTTTTAAAGTTATGGGTAAAATGTGGGCGCTATGTTCATTACGTAGGCAACCAACTCAAGTTAATTTAAAATGTGATCCTGAGCGATCTGTGGAGTTGAGAGAAGAGTTTGATGGACTCATTATTCCTGGATATCACATGAGCAAAATGCATTGGAATACTGTATTGATTGAAGATACAATTCCACCTAAATTAATTATCGAACTAATTGACCTCTCGTATAAACTAGTAGTTTCAAAACTCACTAAAAAGTTACAAGCAGAACTTACTGCATTATAAATGGATTCACTTACTCAAATAGTTTTAGGTGCCGCAGTAGGCGAAGCAGTATTAGGAAGGAAGGTAGGATGGAAGGCTGCGCTCTATGGAGCAATTGCTGGAACAATTCCAGATCTTGACGTACTTGTTAAACCTTTTGTTGATACAGTTACAGCACTAGAGTGGCATCGTGGCATTACTCATTCAATTCTTTTTTCTGTTTTTATGGCTCCTGTTTTAGGGTGGCTTGTTTCAAAATGGGAAAAAGCTGCTAGTTGGAAAAATTGGGGGTGGCTTTTCTTTTGGGCGTTGATAACACACCCGTTATTAGATGCTCATACCACTTGGGGAACACAACTATTTTGGCCTTTCGATTTAAGATTAGCTTATAAAAATATCTTTGTAATAGATCCATTATACACGGTACCATTTTTAATCTTTTTACTGCTTGCATTAAGGAAAAAGCGAACTGACCCAAAGCGTGCTAAGTATAACAAAATTGGTTTGTGGATAAGCAGTGGGTATATGGTTTTGACACTTGTATTAAAAGGAGTAACTTTCTTGAAGTTTGAAAATGCATTAACAGAACAAAACATCGCATATTCTGAAATTGAAACAAAGCCCTCTCCAATGAATACTATACTTTGGACGGCAAACGTGGAGACTGAAAAATCCTTTTTAATAGCAGATTATTCATTATTTGATACTCAGCCTATAACCTTTAGCGAACATACTAAAAATCACGAATTATTAGGTGAGTTGGCTTATAATGATAAAATACAACGACTCATTAAACTCACTAATGGCTGGTATACAATCACCCAAAAAAAAGGGGCTTTATATTTTAATGATTTACGCTTTGGGCTGTTGAGTACAGATAGTACATCTAATGATTATGTATTTAGTTTCTTAATCGACAATACAGGTAGCGATCTAATTATTACTGAAAACAGAAAACGTCCAGAAGACGCTAAACGACTATTAAAAGATTTGTGGCTTAGAATTAAAGGAAACTAGTTACCCACAACTCATATCTGCCACAATCTTCCATTCGCCATCAATTTTCTTAAATATTATCATAAAAACACCGTTAGCATCACCTACTTTACGACTTAAAAAGTATTCGCCCATAACCCAATAACTTCCACTTTCAATAGGGGAAATATCATTCACATTAAAAGTTAGTGTTCCACTGTGCTCTTTAGTTGGGTACCCTTTTTTATAATTGTCCAACGTTTGTTGCCATCCTTTTGTTAATCCACTTTTTCCGTAGAATTTAAGCGAGTCACTTTTAATGTATCCTTGCATAAAACCCTCAAGATCATTTTTGCTCCAAGCAATTTCTTGGTCTTTCATTACTTTTAAAATTGCAGCTTTATCAGCATCAGTAATTGATTTCTTTCTAAGAATAATAGCTTCCTTTTCTATGGTAGTTTCAGGATTTGTTTGAGAATTGCAGCTTGAAAATGTAAGTGCTATAGCAAAAATTAAAAGGTATTTCATATTTCGGAATTTAATCTTTTAAAGATACGCTTTTGTATTTTTGTTATAAAACTGTGCAATGCGAAAAATCACTATTCTTACTTGTAAAAAATATTTAGAACTTGATACTTCCGTCCCATACGAAGCTAATATTCAATTAGAATATAATTTACTGAAAGATGCTCTTGTTTCTAAAGGTGTTTCCGTAGAGCGAACCAATTGGGATAATACCGATTACAATTTTGCCAAAACAGACGCTATTGTTTTTAGAACAATCTGGGATTATTTTGAGCGCTACGAGGAGTTTTCTGTTTGGTTAGAAAAGGTGTCAAAGCTAACAACAGTGATCAATCCACTATCGTTAATACAATGGAATATCGACAAACATTATCTAGCAGATCTTTCTGATAAAGGTGTTTCTGTTATGGAAAGTGTTTTTATAAATACAGGCGAACATCAATCGCTAAACGCGATTTGTCTAAAAAAAGGGTGGGACGATATTGTTATAAAGCCTGCAATATCTGGTGCCGCAATGCACACTTATAAAATAATGGCTTCGGAAATATCAAAGAACGAAGCATTGTTCAGAAAATTAGTAGATGAACGCGATATGTTAGTGCAAGAGTTTCAACCCACCATAATGACAAAGGGAGAAACTTCGTTAATGATTTTTAATGGAAAGTTTACGCACGCTATTTTAAAACGAACAAAAGAAGGCGAGTTTAGAGTTCAGGATGATTTTGGCGGAACTGTACATGCTTATGAACCTAACTCAAATGAAATAGAACTAGCAGAAAAAGCTTTTGCAGTGTGTGACCCAAAACCAGCATATGGAAGAGCAGATATTGTTTGGGATACAGAAGGAAACCCAATGATCAGTGAGTTAGAAATTATCGAACCAGAATTATGGGTACGTACATATCCAAATTCTGCATTTGATTTTGCTGAAGGAATTCTAAGTTTCGTTAAATAAATTTTAGATAGAAATACTAATTAAAAATCTTCTATAAATAGAAAAGAAGGATTTGGGCACAGGCTTTTCCATGTTATAATTTCAGAAGGGAATGCCACGCCATTATAATTTTCTGATGCTCCTAAAAGATCTGTGATTACTTGTAAATGTAGATGAGGTAACCAATGTCCATTTTCTTTTTCATTGCCTAAATACGCAATGCACTCTCCTTTTTTAACATATTTTCCAATAGGTGATTTTGTTAACGAAGCAATGGTTAAGTGACCATAAAGTGTATAGAATTCTAATCCGTTTTCCTTGTGTTTAAGGACTAAAAGAGGCCCATAATCTTTATGGAAATCATTGTGATGACTAATTACCACTTCACCATCAAATGGAGTGTGAATGGGTGTTTGTGCTGGCAACCAAAAATCTGTTCCTAAATGAATGTTTCTGTATTCAATAGTACCATTTTTTGTTCTTTCAAAACGTGGAGTATTGTAAAAAGATCGTTCCTCTAAGTAGCCATTTGCTAATAGCGCATCAGGATTTTTAAGCTGAAAGGCTGCTAATCTTTTAGCAGCTACTTTTAAGTTTTCGTGCTGTGGATCATTTCCGAAAAAATGACTGCCAACACTCATGTTAGGTACAGCGATGTTTCTAAAATTAATGGTAGGAAATAAATCGCTAAGTGATGCTTTTTGCTCTGTACTCCAATTTAAAAATGGGTTTGTCATTCTTCAAAAATACAAATCACTTAGCAAAAAACGATTTCTGTCTCTTGTAAAAAGCATCGGCTTGATCTTGCATTAGTTCGCGCGCAATTTTACGTTTGTAGTCATATAATTCTTGTTCTTCAGCAATGTCTCCATAAACGCGATTGTTTACTTCAAGATCTGTTGCGACAAGTGTTTTTTGCTGTTCTTTTTGTTGTGCCACCCAAGATTTGAGCCCGCTTTCTTGTTCCTCTAGTTTTAAATCGTATGCGCCTTTTGGTGATAATAATTTCGCAATTATTGGCGATGTTTCAATGGCTAGAAATAGTAAGAATATAAAAAAGGAAGGTATCCAGGGTAATTTGTTTAAAGCGGTAACACGAGCCATCAAACCGTCAAAGCCATCAATAATAGGCTGTGTTTCGGCAACGCGAGTTTCATATGCGGTTGTAATGGTCGAAATTTCTTCTTCAAGTGCTAAAATTTTAATTGCATTATTATCTTTTAATAATTTTAATGCAGCTAGCTCAGTATCGTGTTTGTCTCTTTTTTCTTGATATACGGGACCTTTGCCTAACTTTTGAGATCCCGCAGTACCTTCAGCTTCAGCGATGTAAGTGTTGTATAATGCATTTACCTCAGATTCTTTAGTAGTCACTTGGTTTTCAAGTTCTATTATTTCAGAATTTAGTAAGTCGATACTTGGTGTGAATTGTAATGCTAATTGGTCTTTATTTGCTAATGTAAGATCGTTTTTTTCTTCGAGTATTACTTGACTTATTTCCTTTTCAAAAATCTTTAATTCTAATGGTTTAGAAATTACGATAGCAATGATTAATGCAAGGATTATTCTTGGTAGTGCTTGTAGAAATTCAGCAAAAAAATCATCTCTTTTTTTAATTGTTGATACAATAAAACGATCTAAATTAAAAATTAGTAAACCCCAAATTAGTCCAAAAAATATTGCTGTAAATACATTCTCAAAAACTGTGAATAAAGCATACGACCCTGCAATGGTTGCCATCACAGCAGTGAAAAATACAGTAGCACCTATGCCTGCATATTTGGTGTTTTCGCCTGGTGAGCAATCGTTTAAAATAGCAGTATCTGCACCTGAGCAGAAAATAAAAAAACGTTGTAGCATAGTGTTTCTTTTTAAGTGAATGAATCTACAAAACGTTTTTTTTAACATTTTTGTTGCTCGATGGCAGTGTATTTAACCTTTAATTAACTAGATATTATTTGTTAGTTGCAAATAGATTTTTAAAAATGTGTTAAAATTCCTACAAAATCTCTTTTTATCGTATTAATTTGTATTTTATCATTTACCTTTGTATCGTATTTCTATTGCTCCCCCATAACCTTACAAAAACCTCAACAACATTAAATCTATTTCAACGTACTTATGTATCCTGCTATTTTCATTTTTTTCTATAACTAGTTACGCCCAAGTGGGTATAGGAACAACAATACCTGATCCTTCAGCTTTACTGGAGTTAGACTCTGATGAACACGGATTTTTAACACCTAGAATGTCTACCTCTTTAAGAAATAGTATTTCCAGTCCTGCGAAAGGTCTCTTAGTTTTTGATACAGATGAAAATGTTTTTTATTTTTTTAATGGTACAATCTGGGAGCCAATAGCAAGTAGCGATAAAAGGGATAATTATAAATTAGTAAAAGATATATCTGACTTAGCAGACGAATTGTCTGGGGGAACTTATATACTAGATGAAAATTTTATGTATGAAATTAACGGAACCATATTAGTGGATAATCCTATTGACATTAATGGTGCATATATAAGAGGACATGATACTGGAGAAGATATACTACAGAATAATTCTGGAGGCACCTTATTTGTTGGGAACAAAGGAGGCCGAATGAAAGATATCTTGATTATGGGTAATGGTCAACAGGTCTTTGATATCACAGGAACTGGTGTTGAAAATGTAATATTATATAGTGTGGTTATAGTAGGAGCATCTTCAGTTGGAAGTTTAAATATGTTAAATACTCTTTATTGTGAAGTGCTTCAGATTATATCTTGTTCAAATGGTATCAGTTCTAATACCGTAAATAACTTTTATTTAGACAAAGGATTTTTTGATGCTAGTAATTCTGGTACTTACTTAACCTTATCAGGTACTTTTAATAACGTTCAATTAGCAAATGGAAGAGTGGTTGTTGATACAGGAGAAACAGGTTTAGATGTGTTAGCAAATCCAACTATAACGATTTCAGCTTCATTATCTGAAATTAGTTTTGCAGGAGATGGTACTCGAGTAAGAGCTTATACTTCAGGAACATATCCAGGTTATAATTTTACAAATGAATGGGATGTAAATTGTCCAGGAATCCCTATAGAAACAGATGGTACAGCTACTGGTGATATAAATTTAGATACTGCTGTTGGTTCTGGAGAAATTACAACTTTTGCAGATAATTTAACCCCTACAAAAATTCTTGGTACAACCACTAATAATAATTTATTTAGGTTTTCAGCTTCTGGAAATAATAGAATAATTTATAACGGGCTTAAAAAGCGATTTTTTAATATATCTGCTTCAATATCATGTCAATCTGCCAATTCAGGAATTTATATTTTTTATTTAGCTAAGGGAAGTGGCGCTGGAGCTGCTTCAATACTTCCAGAAACTAAAGTATATCGTCGTTTTAGTTCAGGTTCAGATATTGGTGGTGCAACTGCTATTGGAACCATCGAAATGGAGCCAGGTGATTATGTAGAGGTTTGGGCACAACGCTATAGTGGGACTTCTAATCTATTAACTGTATCGTTAAATTTAGTTGCTAACTAATTTTATATTTTTTATAGCATTGCTTATTTATAAAAAGAGCCCCAATTTTATTGGGGCTCTTTTGTTATACGAGTATTTTAATTATCAAGTTTAGAAAATAAATATGGTTTGTTTGAAGACGATTTTTTTGCTAAAACTGTCTTACGATATTCTTTATTTAATTTTTCAATAAACGTATTAGTGGTATGTTCTTTTTTTAGGCTTACTCCATATAGCTTAAAAGCTTCATCAGGCCAGTTTTCTGTATGTATATCCATTGCTTTTTTAAACTCTGATAGTTTTACCTTGCTTCCGTTAAGATAAATATCCTCCCCATTTACGTATACTACATAACTGTATTTATATTTTTTTGTAACATCTCCAAGACTAGAAGGTGGTGGCGGTGGCGGTGGCGGTGGCGGTAGCTGTAAATTATTTGTACTTACTTTTGATACCTTAGGAGCAGGTGGTGGTGGTGGAATAGTTGATTTTTCGCCTTTTTTAACAATTGGTGATGGAGGTGGAGGCGGTATTATATTCATTCCTCCATTAACTTTAGAGAACTTCGTTTTTTTGAATTCAATATTTATTTTTTCTAGATATTCCTTAGGAGTACTTGCAATTAACACTGAAGGTTGTGCTTTTTTAAAATCTATTGTTGACCAGTTTTTAGTGTAATTATCTACCGTTTTAACTAATTGATTAAAGGGAACAACTTTACCATTAAATATTATTTCGCTTATCTCGATTTGGAGAACAAAAGCTTTTAAATTATTTTTTTCTCCACCAGTAATATACTCATTGGCGTAAGTATTATGTGTAATAATTTCTGACTCTGGAGCCATAGGTAGATTTCCTTTAGAACGAATAATCTCTTCCTTAGGAGTTATAATTCTATGGTAGCCGTATGTTGTTGCAATCTTTCGTATAAATAATAAATCTTCATACGATATTTCGTTTATAGCAGTCACATGAATATTTATTATTCTGTCTCTCTGTTTTTTTGTTATATCTGTGTTTAAAGATCCTAACGACTCGTAAAGGCTTTTCTTTGGTATTTTCACCCCTTCGACTTCCATAAAATTTGTGTCTAAAATTTTTATTGAAATGCTACGAGCTGTAAGATGCCTCTGTTCTTTTGAGTTATCTTCAGAAGGTGTAGTGGTTGTAACAGTATTGTTATTGTTTTTTTCAACTTTTACAAGTTCTTGAGTAGTACTGAATCCATAAATTAATATGGATAGAAGCGGCACTAACAATAATCCTTTAATTAAACCATTTCTTTTTGATGTTTTTGTTTTCATAACAGTAAATCTTTTTTTTATGGATGAATAATTTATAGCATTTGCCATGGAAGGGTGTCTCCATGAATTTATATAATTGAGTAATATTTTTTGATACTTTTTTGTGTCTTCTTGTCTCTCTAATACAGCACTATCTGCTAAAAATTCGTGATTGAGTTTAATGGTTCTTTTGAATAAATAGATAAGTGGATTGAACCAAAAAATAACTTGTATACATTCAATGAATAATATGTCTAAGCTGTGTTTTTGAGTTGCGTGTGTTTCTTCATGCCACATAACTTCTTTAGGTATTTTTCCTGCTTCATAACTTGCTTTATGAAAAAAAATATTATTTAAAAAAGTATGTGGTGCAACATATTCATTCAATAATATATAGATGAAACTATCTTGCTTCATTTTAGTATTCTTCTTGATATTATATAATATTTCATATAGATTTTTTATAAAACGATAACTAAAAAATAGCACACCAAAACCGTATATTATTAATAAAACAGTAGTGTGATTAAACGAGCTCTCAGCCATTGTATTAGTTGAGATTACTTGTTCCGTATTTGAAAAAACTGGACTAAATGAGGTTAATTCACTTTCTATATATGTTGTAAATGTGATCAACGGAATTATAAATGAAGTTGCTAAACTTCCTAATAGATAGCCTCGTTTAAATTTATGAAAAGATGTGTTTTCAAGAAACACTTTGTAAAAGACAAAGAAAATAGCGAGGCAGGCAGCCGATTTTAAAAGATAGATTTCCATTATTTCTTCTTTTTAATTTGATCATTTATTATCCCTTGCAATTCCTCTAGTTGAGCTTTAGTTAAGTTTGTCTCTTCTGTAAAAAACGAAGCAAACTGTGCCGGACTATTATTAAAGAAATTTTTGATTAAACCATTTACATGTTTACTGAAATAGTCCTTTTTCTTTACTAAAGGGAAATATTCTCTAGAGCGACCAACTTGTACATAGTCAACAAAATTTTTGTCTTGCATTCGTTTAAGTAACGTTGCAATAGTTGTTGTTGCAGGTTTAGGATCATCATACGCTTTAATTAAATCTTTCATTATGGCGCGTTTCTGCTTCCATAAAATTTGCATTAGTTGCTCTTCAGAATTTGATAATGACATAGTTATTTTATTATTTGCTCTACAAACATAGAATAAACTTTTCTATTCTACAAGTGTAGAGTAAAAAAAATGTAAATTTGATTTTCCCAAATAACTGATAATTAAAGAAAGTGAATACCTTTACAAAATGAGAATAACTGCTATTATGTGATTGTTAGTTGGTACTAAACCCATCTTTAATTATTTATATAGCAACAAAAAACAACTGCCATGAATAGTACTATTGAAAGAGAAATAAGAAAAAGAGCTGAAGATAAATGTGAATTATGTGGACAAACCGATCCTGATAAAGTTTCTGTATATGAAGTTCCAGACACTCCAGAGCGAATTGAAGGCGCAGACATAGGAATATTAGCTTGTGATAAATGTCAAGCAGAATTTGATAGTGAAGAGAAAGATCAAAACCACTGGCGTTGTTTAAATGATAGTATGTGGAGTACGGCTCCTCCTGTTCAAGTTATGGCTTGGAGAATGCTACACCGTTTAAAATCATACGGTTGGTCGCAAGATATGTTAGATATGATGTATATGGATGAGCAACAACTAGAATGGGCAGCAGCAGCAGGAGATGCTTTAGATAAAAGTGATGCACTAGTGCATAGAGATGCCAATGGTGTTGTTTTACAAGCTGGTGATAGCGTTGTCTTAATAAAAGATTTAAAAGTAAAAGGAAGCAGTATGGTTGCAAAACAAGGGACTGCTGTTAGACGTATTTCATTAGATCACGAAAATGAAACTTATATTGAAGGTAAAGTGGGTGACCAACAAATTGTAATTATTACAGAATATGTAAAAAAACTCTAATACTTATAATCTAAACTTTCTATAAATTTAATGAATCTAGTCTCATTTTTATATGGCTCAAAGGCTGGTTCTACAGGTAATTCTATTAAACCTAAGTCATTATATTCTTTAGCTTTATCTAGCCAAAAGTACATCTCTTTTGGTTTATTGATTAAAGCGTATGTAGATGCAATTTGGAAACTCCAGGCTTTTTGATGTTGATCAATGAGCGTTTTAATAGCTAAGTCTGACTTTTCTTTATCCCTAATAAAATGATAAATCACCCCCTTGAGGTGAAGTTTAAAACCTTCGAGGGGTTCTTTTTCAATGACTATTAGTGCTTCATCATATTTCTGTTGATTTAATAGTGTTAAAGCATATAAATAGTAGCTCATTTCTTGTTTTGGTTCTAATCGAATGCTTTCTAAAATGGCAGCCTCAGCTTCTTTGTATCTCTTTGCAAAATTTAACGTATTAGCTAATCCATAAAAATTACTTTCATTTACAGGATCTAACTCAATAATTAATTTTTTAAAATCAATTGCCTTTTCAACATTCCCTTTTAAAAGTGCAATCTCTGAAGCTCTTTCTAATCCTGTTATATTATTAGGCTCTAATGTTAAAGCTTGACTCACAAATGCGCTCGCTAAATTAATATTTCGATCATATTCTAATGCTAATAATGCTTTAAATGCATAGGCTTCCGCATAAGTGCTGTCTTGTTCAATAGCTTGCCTAGCCATGTTTTTAGTTAATCTTTTTGCATCTGAAAAATTTATTATTCCATAGTTGTTTTTTTCGTGATAAATTTCACCTAATAGTATTAAAGCTGGAGCGTATGTGGAATCAATGGCAATAGATTTGTTGATTAACATTTCGGCATCAATTAATGATTCTCTGTCATACGTGTTGTAATGTTTGTATCTAGCTTGTAAGAATAGGGCATAGGCCTCCGTTTTTGCTTCTTTAACCTTAGGGACTATATTATCTAAAATTCTCAACTGAAGATTTTCTGAAACCGCTACTGCAATTTCATTCTGTATTTTGAAAATATTTTTTAATTCTTTTTCCCAAGATTGAGACCAAATATTTGTGTCTCCTTTAGTTTCCACTAACTTCACATTAACTCGTATAATACTGTCGTAAGTTCGCACACTACCTTCTAAAATATATCCAACTTGTAGTGCTTTTGCTATATCTGAAAGTGCCATAGCTTTGTTTTTAAATGAGAAAGCAGATGTTCGAGATGTAACTTGTAACTCACCAATTTTAGTTAATGAGTTTAGTAACTCTTCGGCTAACCCATCTGCAAAATAGCCTTGCTCTTTATTTGGAGACATATCATTAAAGGGAAGTACTGCTATGGTTTTATCTGAAATTTTCTCAACATTAGCCACTTTGTTAGTCTGTTGAGATCTTAGTCTAAACCTGTCTACAAAGAGTAACACAATGGCTAAAGTTAAAAATGCAATTATAAATGTATTTAGTTTCTGTCCAGTTTTTTGACTGATAGATTTTTCCTTGGGTACATTTTTAGATTTTTTAATTCCTTCGGTTGTAATTTCAAAAAACCAAGAGATACAAACCCAAACCGGCAAAAGCACTATTAAAATTATAAGTATCATTTTGCCAAACCAAACGGGTGCCTCTATAATAGGGGAAAGTATAGAGATAACTTGTAATAAAACCCAAGAAAAAACCAAATAGGAGATGGTGCCTTTAAAGACATTTCTTCTTTTTAGTTCGTTAAAAAATTCATTGAAATTCATTAGTCATTATTTGTTGTTTTAGGAAACCCCATTTTGTCTATAAATTTGTTCCATCTTTTGTCATTGTGTAAATTTCTAAATCGTGGTTCGGCTAGTATTTCATTTAAACCCACATCGTGAACATCATATGCTTTTTCTAACCATTTAAAGGCGTTTTCTTTGTCATTTCTAAAGGAATAGCTTTCGGCAATTTGGTAAGCCATTTCGTTTGTGTACTTATAAATTAATTGTTGCATATACATTTCAGAAGTATCTAATTCATTTAGTTTAAAATGGATGTCAGATAGCATTTGTAAACTCCATCCATCATCTAATTCGGCTTTAATAGCTTTTCTTGCTTCATCAATGTTGTTTTGTTGTAATAAAATACGGGTGTAATAGTAATGTATGGCATACCTGTTGGGATTCATTTCTATACATTTTCTTGCGGCATTCGCTGCGTCTTCAAGCCTATCAGCATAGTAATATATATTAGATAAATAGTAGTATGTATCTGGGTTTATTGGGTCTAAACTAGCGGAGTATTCTTGCAATCTAATGGAGCTTTCTATATTACCTAGAGCAATAGCAAGCGTTGCACTTAAGTTAATTATTACGGGGTTTTTACTATCTAATTTTAAAGCAATAGCGTTTAACTGTTTTGCTTTTTCAAAATCCCAATCATAACTTAAACTATAGTCGGCTAAATAGGCGTAAGCAAGCGCATTAGTTGGGTCTATTTTTAATACATTATTTGCAGCTTGTTTAGCTTTTGTATATCCTTCTTCAAAACTTAGCTCAGTACTATTTGCTTTGGTTTCATAAAGTCTTGAAAGTAAAAGCCAAGCAGGAATATAGCTTTCGTCAATTGCAAGCGCTTGTTCAGAATAGCTAATAGCTTCATTTAATTTAGATACACTACTGCTAAAGTGTGATGCGTGCACGCCTTGTAAATAAAGTTTATATGCTTCAGGATTTGTCTTTGTAGATTTCGGTAATGGTTTAGCTTCTAATAGGCTAATTTCAAGAGCTTTTACAACTTCTTCAGCAACTTCATCTTGTATAACAAAAACGTTGTCTATTGTACGGTCAAAAGTTTTAGACCACAAATGTTTATCGGTTTCCGCTTCAATGAGTTGTGCTGTAATTCGAAGTTGACTTTCAGATTTTCTAACACTACCTTCAAGCAAGTATTTTACATTTAATTTTGAAGCAATTTCTGGAATTTGAAGGTCTGAATTTTTAAAAGAAAAAGTTGACGTTCGTGAAGTTACTTTTAGGTTTGGTACTTGCGATAAGAGATTGAGTAGCTCTTCGGTTAGTCCATCTACAAAGTATTCATTGTCTTTTTCCGAAGAAAAATCTTTAAAAGGGAGTACAGCAATGGTTTTAGATTCTAAAACGAATTCAGTCTTGTTGTTTTTAGTTTTTGAAACTTTTCCAGTTATAAAAAACCGATCCACAACTAAAACAATTAAAACCATTACGAGAACAGCAATAATAATTTTATTCAGTCTTTTGCTTGTTTTTTTACGAATAGACTCGTTTTCTTCAACTTTCTTAGTTTTTTTTAATCCATTGGGTGTTATTTCATAAATCCAAGAAAGTAGTAGCCAAATTGGAAAAAAAATTAATAGTAAGAAGAATAAGCTTTTAGTAATCCAAATGGGCATTTCAAGAATATCGCCTAATAAGGCCGCAATGCGTATAAGTAGCCAGGCCACAACGATGTAAGAAATAGCTAAAAAACTGTTTTTGCGTTTCAAAATTCAAAATATTACGTTAGATTTTTGCCTATTAAAGGTACAATTTTTTATACCATTAGCATTACGTAGAAACACCCGTAAGTTTTTACAAAACTAACGGGTGCTTTATTTAATATTTTGAATAACAGTTTTTTAGCTATTTTTCAGCTTCGTAAATTCATGATAGAATTGAGGAATAGTCTCAATTCCTTTCAAATAATTCCATATACCAAAATGTTCATTTGGCGAGTGAATTGCATCACTGTCAAGTCCAAATCCCATCAAGATAGTTTTACTTTTTAATTCTTTTTCGAAAAGAGCTACAATAGGAATACTTCCTCCGCTTCGTTGAGGAATAGGTGTTTTTCCAAACGTAGTTTCATAAGCATTACTTGCTGCTTTGTAGCCTAAACTATCAATAGGAGTAACGTAAGCTGTACCACCATGATGTGGATTTACTTTTACAGTAACACCTTTAGGAGCAATACTTTCAAAATAGTTTTTGAAAAGCTCTGTAATTTCTTTCCAATTTTGATCTGGGACTAAACGCATTGAAATTTTAGCATATGCTTTACTTGCTATAACCGTTTTAGCACCTTCACCTGTGTAACCTCCCCAAATACCGTTTACATCTAATGTAGGACGAATACTATTGCGTTCGTTAGTAGTGTATCCTGCTTCTCCGTAAACATCCTCAATGTCTAGCGCTTTGCAATATGCTTCTTTACTAAATGGAGCTTCAGCCATTTTTGCACGTTCCTCTTTCGATAACTCTTCAACTTTGTCGTAGAAGCCTGGTATTGTAATATGATTGTCATCATCGTGAAGCGACGCAATCATTTTAGTTAATACATTAATAGGATTTGCTACTGCACCTCCATAAAGGCCGCTGTGAAGGTCTCTATTGGGACCTGTAACTTCAACTTCAACATAACTCAATCCACGAAGACCAGTTGTAATACTTGGAATATCGTTAGCAATCATCCCTGTGTCACTAATTAATATTACATCATTAGCTAGTTTTTCTTGATTGCGTTCAACAAACCATCCTAAACTTTCACTGCCTACTTCTTCTTCTCCTTCAATCATAAACTTTACGTTGCAGGGAAGTTGATTTGTTGCTGTCATATATTCCATCGCTTTTACGTGCATATACATTTGTCCTTTATCATCACAACTTCCACGAGCAAATATGGCTCCTTCTGGATGTAATTCAGTTTTTTTAATGACAGGCTCAAACGGAGGGCTATCCCATAAATTAATAGGATCTGGTGGTTGAACATCATAATGACCGTAAACGAGAATTGTAGGTAATTTTGGGTCTAGCATTTTTTCACCATATACAATTGGATATCCTGGTGTGTCGCAAATTTCAACTTTATCACAACCTGCTTTCTCTAAACTCTCTTTTATGACATCTGCAGTTTTTATAACATCATTTGCATATGCTTTATCTGCTGAAATGCTCGGAATTTTTAATAAATCGATCAATTCGGTTAAAAATCGGTCTTTATGTTCTTCTATATAGGGTTTTGCGCTTTTCATATAAATTCCTCTAAGTCAGGAAGTTTTTGATGTTAATTAATATCTTAAATGCTAAAGGTACAAAAAGTAGATTTTTTTAAAGAAATCTTTGTTTATAAATAAAATATGTTCTTTATATTTGCCGTCCCTTAACAGGGCATAGTTTCATCTGTAACTTATACAGATATAGCCGCGGATGTGGTGGAACTGGTAGACATGCTAGACTTAGGATCTAGTGCCGCAAGGCGTGCAGGTTCGATTCCTGTCATCCGCACAAAGCTTCTCAGAAATGAGAAGCTTTTTTGTTTTAGATACTTTTTGGATTTTTGATTAAGTTCTTTTAATAGAAAAGCCCACTGTTTAGTGAGCTTTTGTAGAATTATCATATAACAAAAAAAATCCCGTGTTTTGAACACGGGATTTAATACTGATTACTTAGGAGCGTCTAGCGTTTCAAAATGCTTAACTGCTCGGAGTAAATCCTTTTCCAGATTAATATCTAGTTGATTAGCTTTTACCCACTTTTTCATTTCTTTTTCTTTTTCTCCAAAAACCTTTAACTTCTTGTTTCTAGATTTTGGAAATTGATAGAATTTACCTGTTTTTGTTACTAAGTAATAAACTGGCTCATCAGTAAAACTTGCAGGAATATCTCTAGTTAAAGTTGATGTGGCTTTTTTTGCTTCATCGAAGTCTTTAATATGCTTTTTGTAAAAGTCTACCTGAGTTCCTTCGTACATTACTTGGAAATATCCGCCTTCCTCAACACCACCTTGATAAGGAACAAAAACATAAATATCTAAGCCTATTTTAACAAATATGTCTTGAGACTTAGTTAAAACCTTAGCGTCTTCATCGTCAGTTGTTAATGACTCCTTTACTTCCATTTCGTCTGCAATGGCATTATAGCGTAAAGCAATGTTTTCAGCTAACAATTTCCCTTCCTTATAAATACTTCCTAATAAATAATTTGCATTATTATATGGAGTACCTGTATAAGATTTAGTGTCCTTAAAGTTTATTCCTTTGTTTTGGCGCTTTATATATTCGTCTAAAATAAATAAGTCACTAGTAAACTTTTTGGCGTTAAACTGTCCATAAGTTACTTGTAATGTAGATATAGCAATGATTAATAGTAGAAGTAATTTTTTCATAACTGTTAGTTTTATTTAAGAGCACAAATATTTTGCCAAAACCTGTTTTCTTAATTTAGCGTGCTGTAATATTTAAGCGCTTTTATTAAATCTTCATCTTTACGTAGATTTAATTTTTCGTTTTTCATATAAGTTGTAACTTCGTTTTCTTTAGAAGAAAATAATTTTTTACGCTTTCCTTTAGATCCAGGAACTTCTTTAATTTCTTCTCCTTTCACTTTAATAAAAAGTACTTCGCGTTCTTTAAAACTGTCTGGCACATCACGTGTGTATGAATTTACAGATTTTTTACCTTCTACAAACTCTTTACTTAGTTTTTTATATAAAGTTAATTTATCATTTTCTTCTAAAACGATTAAATATCCATCTTTAAATTTTTTTCCTGGAGAAGGAAGGTATACGTAATGGTCGTTTAAAATTTTGACGTCAATGTTTTCACTTTTCTTAACTACATTAACAACAGTTGCTTGAGAGCCTAATTGTTTCATGTATTCAATTTCTTCACTTTGAGCGTTATAGCGTAAACCTACATTGCTTGCAGTCATTTTTCCATCAACGAAAACAGTTCCTCTTTTAAACTCTTTATCATTATAGATAGATCCATTTGTGTTTTTATAACCTTTGAAAACAGGAACAGTTTTAGAAGATAAGTAAGAGGCTTCTTGGTCAACTTCGTTTTCAACGTTTTGTGCTTGCGCAGACATTGTTCCTGCGCAAACTAATGCCAACAGTGTGTGTTTAAATAATTTCATAGTGGGTTTTTCTTAGTAATTTTTTTTGAAATCCAAAGTTAACCGCATGGAGTCTATTAAATGTTAATTATTTGTTATTATTTGAGTATAGGTGAACATCTCGTTGAGGGAATGGAATCGATATTCCTGCCGCTTCAAGTCGCTTTTTACCTTCTTCTAAAGTGTACCAACGAGCATTCCAAAAGTCTGGATTAGTTGCCCAATATCTTAAAGAGAGGTTAACAGAACTATCGGCTAATTCAGCAACTACAATCATGGGCATTTTATCTTCTATTTTAAGAATAGTTTCTTGTTCCATAACTAAATCAAGTAATATTTTTTTTGCTTCAGAAACATTACTAGTATAGCTAATTCCAAAAGTGATGTTTTCTTTTCTTATTCCTTCTGAAGAATAATTAACAATAGTTTCATTTGATAATTTACCATTTGGAATAATAGCTTGTTGATTTCCAAAGGTGAGCACTCTCGTGTTAAATATTGAAATTTCCTTTACAGTACCTTCAATGTTTTGTGCCTTAATAAAATCGCCCACTTTAAATGGTTTTAATAATAAAATTAAAACTCCTCCAGCAAAATTAGAAAGAGAACCCTGAAGTGCAAGGCCAATTGCTAATCCTCCAGCACCAATTATTGCAACTAATGAAGCAGATTCAACTCCTAATTGAGTTATGACAAGTACGAATAAAACAATTTTTAATCCATAATTAATTAAGCTCGCTACAAACCTTTCTAAAGTTATGTCATAATCAGCATTGTCAAAAATTTTCTTTACTACTCTATTGATGACTTTGATAATCCAAAGACCAACAAATAATAGTAAAATAGCCGTCACTAAGCTAGGAATAAAGTCAATTAACTTTTGACCGTATTTTTCAATGTAGTATTCAGCTTGTTGAAATTTTTCTGTATCTATTTTTAGCATTTTTATTTTGTTAATTTTATAGGGTTAATTGCTTTTTCAATAACGCTTTCTGGTAATTTACAAGCGTTATTTACACATACGTAAATTAGAGTTTGATTATCAACATAACGTTGTGTTAATAATGGAGCGCTTGCTTCAATATTACTACCTGCAGTTAAAATATTTGGTAAATAATTAATGTTGATTTTTGCTAGTTTTTCCTTTGCATTAGCACCTACAACTACTACTTCGTAAAATGGTTTTTGATAATCAAGTAATAATGATAGCCAATTCGAAAATCCTGAAGGATATTGTTTCATTTCTGGCAATACATTTTTAAGCATTTGTTTTGATACTTCCGCATATAGTTGGTTGTCGAAATAATGCGATAGTAGTTGCAGGTTTTTAGCCATTATCGAATTAGATGCAGGAATTACGTTGTCTCGGTATTCAAAATTACGCGTTACTAAAGCAGGATCTTCGTCGCTTGTAAAGTAGAATAACTTCTTTTTTTCGTCAAAAAAGTGCTCAAATGTGTAAGCTGTCAAATTATTTGCAATATCTAGCCATTCCATATCTAGAGTCACTTCATACAGCGATATGTATGCGTCAATAACTGCAGCATAGTCTTCTAAATAACCATTTATCGTACTCTTTCCATTTTTGTGATTATGCAAAAGTGCACCACTAGTTTGCATCTGATTGTTCTTTATAAAATGAGCGTTTTTTACTGCTGCGTCTAAATAATCTTCAGTGCCAAATGCTTTGTAGGCATCCACATAGCCTTTCAGCATTAGTCCATTCCACGAAGTTAATATTTTGTCATCTAATCGTGGCATGGGCCTTTTGGATCGATATTCGCTTAATGCTTTTTTCCATAATGTTTTTTTGGAATTTAATATTTCAGCTGAAATATTATATGTGTCTATTATTTCCTCATCACTTTTAGAACGGATTAATACATAATGATCGGCTTCCCATTTTCCGAAAGTGTTTACATTATAATAATCTGAAAATAAATTGAAGTCATTACCTATTAATGTTTTTAATTCCTCTTTTGCAAATACATAAAATGCCCCTTCTTCAAGTTCGCCATTTTCGTTATCACTATCGGCATCGTATGAAGAATAAAATGCTCCATTATCTGTTGTAAATTCTGCTGCGATAAAGCGAAGTGTTTCTTCGACTACTTCTTTATAAAGTTCTTTTTTTGTTGCTTTATACGCGTCGCTATAAAGACTAACTAATTGGCCGTTGTCATACAGCATTTTTTCGAAATGAGGGACATGCCATTTTATATCTGTGCTGTATCTAGAGAAACCTCCGGCAACGTGATCATAAATACCTCCATAAGCCATCCGGTCTAGAGTTAGCGTAACTTGTTCAAGTAGTTTGTTGTCATTGTTTTGTATTGCTT
The DNA here is from genome assembly GCF_008974325.1 of Patiriisocius marinus. Lineage (GTDB taxonomy): Bacteria > Bacteroidota > Bacteroidia > Flavobacteriales > Flavobacteriaceae > Patiriisocius > Patiriisocius marinus. The sequence goes on from NZ_BKCG01000007.1 coordinate 159,781, forward strand.
GACGTAATAAAAATGATACATTATCTGGCATCATAAATTTTGGAGCACGTTTAGTACCTCCGTATAAGGGATCGAAACTTTCTTTCCATGAAGCTATTGTTTCATCAATAGAAATTTCTTTAAAGTCTACATCGTCTGTATTTAGAGGCAACAAGTCCATACTTTTTATGCCTTCTTCTAAATTATCAGCAACATCAAGTAGTTTTTGAGGTTCAGTTTCATATAATTGCTGAAGCCTCTCTAACGCATTTATCCATTCATCTTTTCTGAAATAAGTTCCTCCCCAGATTGGTCTTCCATCAGGTAATGCAACCACATTTAAAGGCCATCCTGCATTACCAGTTAAAAGCTGAACTGCATTAATATAAATTTGATCAACATCAGGTCGTTCTTCGCGATCTACTTTAATGTTGATAAAGTTTTTGTTCATTACCGCAGCAACAGTAGTGTCTTCAAAACTTTCGCGTTCCATCACATGGCACCAGTGACAAGCAGCATAGCCTACACTAATAACGATTAATTTTTTTTCTTCTTTTGCTTTTTCTAGCGATACATCATTCCACGCACGCCAATCGACTGGATTGTGTGCATGTTGCAATAGATACGGGCTAGTTTCTTGAGCTAGTAAATTTGTATGTTTGTTTGAAGACACAGTTTCTTTTTTTGAGGTAGAAGTACAGGACGCGAGAAGTAAAATAGAAATTACAATCCCCCAAAACGGGTTAAATACCATAGGGTGTTCGTTTAAATGAAAAATACGCTCTTAATAAAATTAAAAGCGTATTCTATTAAGAGGTAGTGAGGTGTTATTTTACCTCAAATGTGATTTTTACATTAACACGAAATTCCGTAACCTTTCCATCTTCAACAACACACGTTTGTTCATTTAAATAAACCGAACGAATATTTTTCACACTTTTAGAAGCATGCTTTACAGCATTTTCTGTTGCTTCTTCCCAGCTTTTGTTAGAATTTGCTAATACTTCGATTACTTTTAATACTGCCATAATGTTTAATTTTAAATTACTACTTGTTTTATAGCCACTAAAGTACAGTTTTACAATTAGCTTTTTCTGAAAATCAAGTTAAAAGTATAGTACTCACTTGTGTAGAAATTTAATTTTAAGGCAAAGCCGAAATATCAAAGGTTTTAAAATTTCTAAAAGTTTATGAAATTTATCCGTTAACAGCTTCTACATGCATAACACGACCTTGTAACATATCTCTAAGCATAGTTTCAATACCATTTTTAAGTGTTACGGTAGATGAAGGGCAACCACTACAAGCACCTTGAAGAATCACTTTTACAGTTTTGCTAGTTTTGTCAAACGAGTCAAAAGCGATATGTCCACCATCGCTGGCAACAGCAGGTTTTACATATTCATCTAGAATGTCAACAATTTCTTGCTCGATACCTTCAAATGAAGCGTTATTAATAGAAGTAGATTTTGTGCCAGAATTTTCTTCAAACGTCTCATTAGTTGTTTTTGCATTTGAATTTTGTAGAAAAGCATCAGAGAAAATAATATTTCCGTCTTCAATAAACTTTCTAATAAACTCTCTTAATTCGTTTGAAACCTCAAGCCATTCAGCAACATTGTATTTAGTAACTGAAACATAATTTGCGCTTATAAAAACTTCTTTTACAAATGGAAAGCCAAAAAGAGCTTTTGCTAAAGGAGCATCTGTAGCATCGTCAATATTTTTAAATTCAAAAATACCATCAGCAAGTGGTTTGTTGGCTACATATTTCATTACTGAAGGGTTAGGAGTACTTTCAGCATAAATTGTGACAGGTATTTTTTTTGAAGTCTCACTTTCTGTTATTACAGGGTCTCCTGTTTTTAAATAATCAGAAATCGATGAGGCAACTTCATCTTGCACAGATGCCCAATCAATTATGTTGTATTTTTCAATAGCAACAAAATTTTGAGAAACATACACTGTTTTTACGAAAGGAAGATGAAATAGTTGTTGCGCTAAAGGGCTAGGTTTTGCTTCTTCAATATTTCCAAATTCATAACTTCTTGCCTGAGTTAAAAACGAATTTGCAACAAATTTTACAATATTTTCGTTATTAGTTGGTTGTACTGTTATGTCAAATTGATTTGCCATGCTATTTTTTTTGCAAAAATAACAAAAGAAAATCATTGTTATCTATATATTTGGCAGCATAAAGTGCTATTTATGAAGAAAATTTCACTCCTTTTATTTGGGTTGTTAGGCTTCTTGTCAACAGCTTGTATAAATTTTTATAAAACTTCAGCCACTATTTTAGGGGTCTTTGGAGCATTAGTTAGTATTAATTACGCTAGGGCTTTTTGTTTATTAATCTGTAAGGAGTATGATTTTAATAAAAATAATAGGCTCAAAAGCTTTAGTATTAAGGCTTCAAATACACTTTTATTAAACGTATAATTATGAAAAAACTATTACTTCTTCTAACCATATTTTTTTCCTATGCTGTTTTTTCTCAGAGTATAGTTGTGAATGATCCTGCCGCTCCGGAAACAGCATATGATGCTGAGGAGTTGTTAAACGAAGTTTTAATTGGTGGCGGTGGTTGCGGTGAGGTTAACCTTACTTTTTTGCAAGAAAACCCTGATGGTGTAGCTAATATCAACGAACGTAGTTGGGGATACTTTGATGCTACTGGAACAGGTTTTCCTTTTGAATCTGGAATACTTTTGGCTACAGGTTTTGGTGTAAGTGCTCAAGGACCTAATGATACATCTTCTATTTCGGATACGGGAACAGGATGGAATGGTGATCCAGATCTTCAAGCAATATTAAATGCTCAAAGTGGTAATGTCTTTAATACTAATAACGCTACAGTATTTCAGTTTACATTTGAGCCTGATGTCGAAGAGTTGTCTTTTAATTTTATTTTTGCCTCAGACGAGTATGAAAATGACCAAGAATGTGCCTCTTCAGGTCAATTTAGAGATGGTTTTGCCTTTTTATTAAGAGGAATGGGTATTCCAAATGATTCTGGTACTGGATTTGGAGGTACAAATATAGCAGCCGTTCCTGGTTCTGCTGGAGTTCCTGTAAGTACATTATCTATTCATGCAGATACTTTTGTTTGTGGTCCAGAAGTAACTGGAACTAACTTTTTTCCTGATTTATATATTAGTAACAATGGGGCTAATAATCAAAATGAAATTCAATACGATGGTTATACACAAGGCTTAGTTGCTATGTATAATTTAATTCCAGGAGAGCTTTATGAATTGAAAATGGTTATTGCTGATAGAGGTGATAGTGGTTTTGATTCTGCAGTATTTTTTGAGGAAGGTAGTTTTAATTTAGGGGTTAACCTTGGTCCAGATGTTACTATCGCAGATAATAATACTGAATGTGAAGGAGAGATAATCACCATAGGATTAGATGGTATTGGTGGTACCCCAGGTACTTATCAGTGGTATGTGTTAAATGAAGGTACAGGAATGTTTGATATTATTCCAGGTGAAACTAACAATTCACTTGACGTAACTGTAACAGGAACCTATCAAATAGAAGTGACTAGTGGAGGTTCGGCTTGTGCTGGTACAGATGAAATATTTGTAGAATTTGCTCCCCAGCCAACTGCTAATGAACCAGATGATTTATTTCAGTGTGATGATGGAACTTTAATGGGTGTCTTTGATTTAACTGTAAATGATGCAGTAGTTATAGGTGCACAAGATCCAGCAGATTTCGTAGTAAAATATTATGAAAGTTTATTAGATAGTCAAGGTGATATTAATGAAATAGCAACACCTGCAGCTTTTCCAATAGCTACTACACCTACACAAACTATTTATGTTCGTATCGAAAATAATGGTGGTCAATGTTCAGCCCTTACAGAGTTTGATTTAAATTATGCTCAACCAATAGTAGGTACTTTAACTGATACTACATTATGTGATGATGACAGCGATGGCAGTGTGGATGTAAATCTTCCTGCTTTAAAGGATGCTGAAGTATTAAACGGACAAGACCCTTTGTTGTATACTGTATCATATCATAACACTTTGCCTGAAGCTACGATGGGCACAAATCCATTGGCTTCAAATTATTCTGTAACTGCACCAGGTGAAACAATTTTTGTTAGACTTGAAAGTAGTTTTGATAGTACTTGTTTTGATGTAGGTAATTTTTCAATAACAATTTTCACTGCTCCAGTCGCAACCACACCAACAAAATATAATCTTTGTGATGATTTACCAAACGATGGTTTTGCAACTTTTGATTTAACGACAAAAGATTTAGAAATCACAGGAGGGAATCCAGATGCAG
>NZ_BKCG01000008.1 GCF_008974325.1 Patiriisocius marinus
GGTAACAATGTGTATAATTCATTGCTAGTTATAGCCTACTTACGAAAGTCCTCGCGGACTTTCTATCTGTGATTTATTTGCTAACTTTAATGCTTAAACACGCAACGAAATCATACACAAGACCGTTGCCAGTAAATTAAACTGTAACAATTTGAAAAAATATAATCTTTAAATGAAAACAAAGTAAATGAAAAAAACTATTTTCCTTATTCTACTTTTAGCTTCATTAAAAAGTATCGGACAAAATTCGGAATTAAACATTACAATTGACGAAAGGATAGAGACCATCTATTCAATAGCATTTTTAGATAATTACTTTCTAGTCAGTAATCACGATAATCTTTACAAGTCAAAGTTAAAAAATAATTTTAAAGCTCTGAAAAACCATAAGGCAGTTGCTTTGTTTGATACATTATCTAAAAAACACGGTTTTAATTTTAATAACGTGACAGATTGGGTTCTACAGTTCGGGGAATTTCCTGAATTGAATAAAGTAAGAGAAGTCATAAATCCTGAATCTTTTGATGAAAGCAAAGGGGATTATCTAATTAAAAAATTTAAAAAAGAATTTATTTCCTTTAATCAAGATTCTTTATTTCAAGCCTATTTAATCGAAGTAAAAGAATTGAATGAGAAAGTAATTAATCAAGTTAAACAATCTAAATCTATTCAACATCTTCCAGCTTATTTAGAAAAATATTACGGAAGTGAATTGGGTTCCTATAATTTAATTCTCTCACCATTAGTTCATTCAGGAGGTTTTAATTCAAAATTCATAGCAGATGGGGAAAAAGAAGTTTATGCTATAATTGGACCAAATGGAGAAATTGAACATATCCCATATTTTGAAAAAGAATATCTTGAAATGGATATGATTTTACACGAATTTGGTCATTCCTTCGTAAATCCTTTAACAGAAAAATTTCAAAATGAAATAGAAACTATTAAAGAAAAATATTACACTGAAAGTTTAAAAAAAGATGGAAAAAGCCAAGCTTATAGCGAATGGAAATATGTTTTTAACGAACTTATAATAAGAGCTATAACAATAAGAATAGCAAATAAAAATTTTGGAACAGAAAAAGCTAAAGAACTTTTAGACTACGAAAAATCTATTGGATTTTCATTAGTAGATAATATTGTAGAAATTTTAAAAGAATATGAAAATAACAGAGAAAAATATTCAAAATTTAATGAGTTTTATCCAATTTTAATTGAACGAATGAAATAAAAAACTACTGGCAACACCGTTTATCATTAATGGCTAGGTTCACGTCTACTTGGAAAATTCCTTCGGAATTTTCTCGGGCTCGTAATTGTTTACTAAATTAGTTGCTTAACCACGCAACTAACCATACACAACAACGTTGGCAATAATTTCTATTTCAATAAAAATTCTCCCGTAAAATGTTGCTGTATCATTTCTGGTAATGTGTGAAAACCTACAGCTTGAACATCCCTAAACAGTCGTTCCAATTCAAATATTCTGTAATAACTTTGTCCTCCTACTGTTTCCATGGCTTTACTGACCGTTTCCTTGCATGCATTAGCAACCAAGGTCTTTCTAGTCAATATTTCAACACCTATTCTTTCGTCGGCTTCAAAATCCAAATTATTGGCTATTTCAATCATATCTTTATGAAGTACTTGGGCCAATGTAAGGCTGTTGTAAATTTCTCCTAGCAAGAAAGTAGTATGAAGTGGCCTACTCTGTTTTGCTTTTAATTTTTCTAAAGTAATCTTCATCGCTTTTTCTGCAATTCCTAAATATGGTGCCATGACTAAGGGTAATGCCACTGTTAAAACAACATTCCAAAACAGAGGAAATTCCCCTTTTGCCCTTTTCATAACAATGGAATCTTCTGGAATAAACACATTATTAAGCGTCACGGTCTGCGAACCTGTTCCGCGCATTCCCAAAGTATGCCAATCATCTAATAGTTGTATCCCATCAGATTTCATAGATACTGTAAAATGGAATACTTGCCATCCGTCTTCTGGGTCATTAAATGGTATGCTGGTCACCAAGAGATCACCAATTGCAGATTGACTTGCAAATTGTTTTTTTGCTGAAACCAAATAACCATTGTCAGTTTTTTTCATGGTTCCATTAGAATCTAGCCAGTCACGTGCGCCTGTACTGACCAACACCAAGTTTTCATCAACTACTTTCCTTAAAAATTCTTCGCCTGTGCCTTGGTGTTTATATTTCCAGATATTTGCCGCAAGAAGGTGTTGATGCATAGACAATGCCAATGACGTAGAAGGGCAATACTGCGCTATTTTAACCAATATAGCGCACATATCTGTAAAGGAAACTTCGGCACCTCCCAATGCTTTTGGTATCATGGCTGTTAAATATCCATGCTTTTTCAATAATTTATAATTATCGGCTACAAAGGTATCGGCCTTATCGTGGTCAATTCCATTTAAAGCTAATTGGTACCCAAGCTCGTCTAAAATGTTTAACCAGTGCTTTGAAGGAGTTTTAGTTACCTTGTTTTTGTGAATATGCATAATACGATTAATTTTTTTCTATGATATCGCTTAAACAGACAGTTGTGCTTTTTGATATTTTAAAGGAGTAATTCCATTCTCGGTCTTGAATACTCTTGCAAAATGGGCAGGACTTTCAAAACCACTATCAAAAGCCACTTCATATACTTTTTGATTGGTATTCTCCAATAATCGTTTCGCATGAAGAAGCCTTTTTTTAGTAAGCCATTTTCCTGGTGATGTTCCATAAGCACTATAAAAGTCGCGATTAAAAGTACTTAAACTTCTGTGCGATAGTCTTGCAAATTCTTCTAATGATAAATTATAAACAAAATTCGACTCCATTATGTTTTTAACAGATGGTTTAACTTCTTGGGCAATCTGTTTAAAATAGCTACCGATTTCAGGGTTATAAGGCAGTGATAAAATATTGACCAACAACTCCTGAAATTTAATTTCCATTAAATATTTTGAAGGCTGTTCTTGATTAAAAAAATAATCTAACATTGAAGTAAAATAAGTACTTAACGTTCTATCCATTTTCAGCGGTATTGCACTATCACTTTGAAGACTACTTTTATGACTGGCACCTATTTCAGGTTTTTGTGACATAAATTCCTTGACATAACAATCGGGAATAAAGATTACTATAGCGCAAAAATCTGAGTCAAAATACTTCTCAATTATATTTGCCCCTTTTTTCACAAAAAGCACCTCATTAGCATGAACCATATAACTATGTTCCAGCGTTCGCCATTTCTTTTTACCCTCTAGTACATAAATAAAATAATTAAGATGGTTCCAAGTAGTGAATATGGATTTTTCCTCCGTACATCTATACTCCGAAAACATAAGTGACGACACTTCAATTTTCTTGAACGTAGGCGTATTTTTTGCTATGTCGTAACCGTTACCCATAATTTTTAAGTCAATTTTTATCTTATAAAATACACTTTTTTTAAGAAATTAACTCATTAAAAATATCTTAGACTATATTAAACTGTTATTTAACTAGATATATATATCAACATTCTAATCGATTTTTGCAGGTTTTAAAATAAGATCATTGTCAGATGCCAATTTGGCAAATTCCTCTGCACTTAAGGTATTAGATGGTTCCATTCCTGGTTCTACTCCTACTTTTTTGAAAAAATCCAACAAACCATGCTTAGCATTTGGAACAGTAGCAAAAACCAGTTTTAAAGGTTCATTACCAGTATTTTGGAAAGAGTGCCATTCTCCAGGTGCCGTATACCATACATAACCTTCTTTAACAATTGTTTCTTTACGGTCATTGTTCTCATAATTTATAACGATACCAGTTCCTGAAATAAAATAAGCAATCTCTTCCGTCTTATTATGCTTGTGCTCTGGTAAGGCTCCACCTACACCTAACTCGTATTTTGAAAAACCTGAAGAGGCATCAGGGTGACTTTCAGGATCCATATAAATTTGAAGTAATCCTCCAGACCCAAGCTTGTCTTTGCTCTCTGGAAATATCCACAATTGTTGAGCATCTTCTGGCTTTACTATTCTTTTACTAGTGTGTGAATGCGTGGAATTATCGTGAATATGAGATTCTTCTTTTTCGTTAAGAGAATGAGCTGTTAATGAGTCATCTTTTTTATCAGATTTATTCACATTTTCACCACAGCCTTGAACAATGATGAATAACGTGGTTATGACTGCTAATTTCATTACTTTAATGTTCTTTTTGTTTTTAAGCATGGTTGAAATATTTTTGATTATTATTAACTTACTATTGTATGAATCAAAACTAGAGAAAATATAAGTATTTTAACTGACTAAGGCTTCCAATAAATTGACTGAACATGTCAAAATAGTAATTTTGACACGATAATATTTATTTAATAACTTGCTAAATAACCGTTACGACTGAAGAAAACTACACGCTAGTCAGGTTTTAAAACAAAAACTATTGCCAACAAAGAACTGAGGTAAAAAACAACTCTTTTCTTCATTAAATTTTGACATTATAATGCCATACTCAGAGATTCGCTTTTGTGATTCTTTGAGTTTTTTTTATGCTATTTTTTTCTACTTATTTAGGTAAGATAGAAACGTATGTTTCGTCGTAAGGTCTTCCCGATTTTGCTATAGCAAAACATTGTTTAATTAACTTATTTACAACTGCAATTAAGGCTAACTTTTTGCTTTTTCCTTTGTTTACTATTCGCTCATAAAGTTCTCTGCAAGCTTTGTTGTGTTTGCAAGCATTAAAGGAACACAAGAACAACAGATTACGCAGTTTCCTATTTCCAACCTTACTTATTCGTTCCCTGCCTCTAACACTGCTTCCAGACTCCCTTATCGTTGGTGTAATACCTACATAACTGCACAACTGAGAAGCGGTTTCAAACTTTGAAAAACCATCGGTTACAATTATTAAAAACAAAGCGGTCTTTTGGCCTATGCCTGGTATACTAGTTAATAAAGTTAGTTGTTGCTGCTGATCCTCTTTAACTAATGAAAGAATCTTTGCTTCAATAGCTTTTATCTCAATATCATAGTGTTTCTTCTTAAAGCTCGATAAGTAAACTTAGAAGGTATGCCTAGAACCTCTTCTCCGTGCATCTTATTCTTTGTGGCTGTACGGTGCTTTATAAAATTATCTAATACTCTAAATAATTGTAAACATTCACTCTGTATATCTGTTAGCGCAGTATATAAAGGGACTTCATTAAGTACCCCATATTCACAAATCATCTTTGCATCACTTTTATCTGTCTTTACTTTTGCTAGTTTCATCTGTATAAAACGCTTTACAGATAAAGGATTTACTACAGAGACGACTGTTCCATTCTTGTAAAGAAACTGTGCAAGTCGATAATGATAATATCCTGTAGCTTCCATTACAACTAAAGATGCTTTAGGCAAATCTTTTAGAAATTTCGTAAACCCAGACGCATCATTTTTGTACTGATTATGGCCAGAAGTACTACCGTGAACATCAAAGACATCTTTGCTAATGTCAACTCCAAAAGTTTCTTTATATTTATTCATATAAATTGATTTATGAAAGAACTAGCTACTAGTAGTACATCGACTTGAAAACGAGATCTAAAGTCTCACAGAACTGATCGTAATTAAAGTAGTAAAAGAGAGCGGATTATCAATGTTGTCGAAGTCTAAGCTTCACCGTATATAGTAACCTTAATGCGCTCTTTTGTTCTTTCTGATTAATAATTAAAACTACCTATTTTAATAGAAATCAAACTTAATAAGCATATAATTAATGGCTAGTTCGAGCTTACTTACGAAAATCCTCGCGGATTTTCTATTCAGTATGTATTTGCTAAATTAGTTGCTGAAACACGCAACTAACCATACACAAAAACGTTTTACACCATTACAACACAACAATGGAAAATCTAATTAATTACATACAATCAAAGATTGTTTTAACTCAAAACGAAATTGATTTAATTAAAAAATATTTCGTTTCTGAACAAATTCCAGCTCAAACTAATCTTTTAGAAGCAGGAAAAGTTGAGCGACATATTTATTTTTTAGATACTGGAATTGTAAAAGGATATCAAAATATTGACGGAAAGATTGTTGTACAACATCTTGTAGCTGAGCAAGATTTTTTCACATCGTTAGATAGCTTTATGACCGAAACCCCATCCGTTGATTATTATGAAACTATCATTGATTGTAATCTAATAAAAATATCAAAACCTGATTTTGACATATTACAAAAGGAAACAAAATTTTGGGCAATATTTGTCAAAGAAGTAACAAACGAACATTTAAGTTGCAAATTAGAACGTGTTAAAGATTTTCAAATTTTAACTGCAAAAGAACGTTATCTCAAATTTGTGAATCAGTATCCAAAATTAGCGTTAAATGTATCTATTGACAATATCGCTTCATTTTTAGGAATGGAGCCTCAATCTCTAAGTCGTATTAGAAAACAAATCGCTTTCTAACAAATGTTATTTCTTAGCTCTTAAAAGCTATCGAAATTTGCTCAAACAAAATTTAAGAATTATGAGCAATGAAATTTCATTAGTAACAGGAGGAAACGGACATTTAGGAAACAACCTAATTAGACTGTTACTTTCCGAAAAACAAAAAGTAAGAACAACTGTAAGGGACATAAATAACACTGAGCCTTTTAAAGCACTAGAATGTGAAGTTGTTCAAGCTGATATTACCAACAGAGAATCTCTAAAAAAAGCTTTTCAAGGAGTCACAAACTTATATGCAGTAGCTGCTAATTTTAGTATGTGGGCTAAAAACCCTAAAACTGAAATTTATGACAATAATATGCAAGGAACACAAAATGTGTTTGACATAGCTAAAGAATGTGGCATCAAAAATATTGTTTATGTAAGTTCTGTAGCTAGTTTAGATTTCACGAAATTACCAGCTAATGTGGACAATGGATATAACAAGGACAGACGGAACTGGTATTATAATTCCAAAAATGATTCAGATATGCTAGCATTAGCATTAGGAAAAAAATATAATATTAGAACTGTTCTAGTTTTACCTTCTGCTATGATTGGTGATAAAGCCTATAAATTAAGTTATTCGAACAACCTTGTATTACAAGTTTTAAATGGAGAAATACCTGTAGACACCAACGTAACTTTAAATTGGGTAGACGTAAAAGATGTAGCTTCAGGAATGTATAATGCAATGACTAAAGGAAGAAATGGTGAAAGGTATATTTTATCTAACGAGCAACATACTACGCTACAAGAAACGGTAAAAATAGCATCAGAATTATATCCTGAACTAAAATTAAAAACACCTAAAAAAGTACCAAAATGTTTACTGTACTCTGTTGCTAGTTTAATGGAATTTAGCAGTAAATTAACAGGAAAAGAACCTCTATTACAGAGGCATTACTTAGATATGTTTTATGGTTTAAAACAAGATTATGATATTAGTAAATCAAGACAGGAATTAGGTTATAATCCTAAACCGTCAAAAAAAGCTTTGGAAGATGCCTTGAAATATTTGAAAACCGATTGGAAAATAGAAAACAGAATACAACAAAATATATAATCCATTGCTAATTCTATCCTACTTATGAATATTCTATTCGGTTTTTATTTACTAACTTCAGTGCTTAAATACGCCAGTAATTACACATAAAATTGTCGGCAATCATTAAAAAGAAAAATGAATAGATACATAATTTTAGCAATATTGCTGATTAACTTTTCTTGCTCATCTCAAATTCCTATTGTGGAGGCAACATCAGATTTAGTTGATATTAGAGATGGAGAAAACTTAAAAAAAGGTGGTTGGTCTTTAGCACCAGATGTAAAGCCAGACATTTATAAAACTGATGTAATTACTTCAAAAAATGTAACATTTTACACAAACTTAGATTCTATAACGTTTACAGTTGAGCCTAAAAAAAAGTATGATTTTATAATTTTACTGAATAAAAAAGATACGTGTTGGACTCAAATAAATACAGTACCTCATTTTGACTTTGATGATAAATATATTGAGAAAAATAGTGGAAAATATAGTTTTGAAATTCCGGAAGTTCAAGAATTAGTTCATCTTATTTTTGCCTTAACACCTACTGGAATAGATGATAAAAACATGGTAAATCATCGAACAAAATATTACGAAGAAATTATTGAAGAATTTTCAAAATATAAAGATGCCCCTATTGTACTTAAATTAGATTCTTTACTAAAACAAGGGTATTATTCAAGATTAAAAATGGATGCTTGTGGATTTTATTTTAATGGAAATAAAATAGAAAAAGATTCAATCTACGAAAGATTGAGTTGGAATGGTGCAAACCAAATTGAACCGTTTATTTCTGAAATAGAAAAATTCGCTACTAAAATAGCATTTAGAAAATTCTACAAAAAGAACAAAAAATACTATAATGACCTTACGACTAAAATCGAAAAGCAAATGCCTATTAAAAAGCAATGGGATTGGCTGGAAAAGCAATTTGATTTTAATTACGATAATTATAGAATTACATTTTCTCCATTAGTAGAAGGTGGTCATTCAACTAATAACTTTATTCAGAACAATTTTAAACAAACCGTAATGTTCATTTGTGGTCCTACACAAAGCACAAAATATGACGAAGAAATTATTGAAGGATTAATGACAAGAGTTGTCTTTACAGAAATCGACCATAATTATGTAAATCCCATTTCCGACGAATATCAGAATGAAATAAATAATTCTTTAAATGAACTTTCTAAATGGGCTACGGAGAATGCTTTAAGCAATTATGGAAATTCATATTCGGTCTTTAACGAATATATGACTTGGTCTGTATTTACATTATATGCTTTTGATAATTATAAATCAGAAAACTTTGAATTTATTAATAATCAAATAGAGTTACAAATGACAGAAAGGAGAGGATTTAAAAAGTTCAAAGAATTTAATCAAAAATTGATTAAACTTTATAAAGGTAAATCAGCAAATGAAAAAATTAAGGATTTATATCCCAAAATTATTTTTTGGTGTAAAGAACAGTAAAGTAATATTTTCAATAACCTATATCATTTAGTGCTAGTTCTCACCTACTTTCAAAACCCTCTCAGAATTTCTATTCAGTTTATATTTGCTAACTTCAGTGCTTTAAACCAGCAATTAATCACACACACGTTGGGCGCAATGTAAAAATCCACTGTATATGACAGAATTACTAACACGAAATATATTAAATCATATTTCGCTTTCCAAAAAAGAGCTAGATAACTTTTGCGACTTATTCAACCATAAAAAAGTTCTAAAAAAAAGCTTTCTTCTGCATGAAGGAGAAATTTGCAAGTTTGAAGGTTTTGTGACTAAAGGGCTTTTTAGAGTCTTTCATGTTGATCAAAATGGCTTTGAACAAGTACTTTATTTTGCACAAGAAAATTGGTGGATTACTGATATTGATAGTTTTACCAATAAGCAACCATCACAACTATACATACAAGCATTAGAGGATAGTGAAGTATTATTAATTTCAAAAAAGGACAAAGAGTTTGCTTATATTAATATTCCAAAAATAGAAAAACTGTTTAGAGTAATGACTCAAAAAACGCATATCGCATTACAACGAAGAATGATAGATAATTTGAGTAAAACTGCAGACCAGCGTTATATAGACTTTATTAAAAAATACCCCAACCTCTTTCAAAGGTTAACCAATTTACAGATTGCCGCTTATTTAGGCATAAGCCATGAGTTTTTGAGTAAAATTAGACGAAAAATAGCTAGTAAATAATCGTTGAGAATTCATTTATTGAACTTGTTCAATGTTTTGAGGTAGGTAACCGTTGCATCTTTGTACCATCATTAAAAACAAGACAAAAATGAAATCAATTATTTCAACCCTATTTTTAACAATTTTAATTTTATTCAAAATGAACGCACAAGAACAACCTTTTAAAACAATAGAAACAAGCAAATTTAAGCTTCAAGTTTTTAACGCATCAGAAAATAGTTTTGGAGTGGCATCAGTAATTATCTCAGGTGAAAATGATGCCGTATTAATAGATGCACAATTTACATTGGCAGAGGCAGAAAAAGTTGCTCAAGAAATTAAAAACTCAGGAAAAACCTTAACTACAATTTATATTTCTCACGGCGACCCTGATTTTTATTTCGGATTAGAAGTATTCAAAAAATATTTTCCAGAGGTAACAGCTTATGCAACACCCGCAACAGTAGAACATATTAAAGTAACAGCTCAAAAGAAATTGGAAGTTTGGGGCGAAAGATTAGGCGATAAAATTACGTCCAACGTTATTTTACCTCAAATTTTAAAAGGAAATTCTATTGAATTAGAAGGCGAAAAATTAGAAATTATTGGATTAGAAGATTTCCAAAAAAGAACCTTTGTATGGATTCCTTCAATTAAAACTGCTTTAGGTGGCATCAATGTTTTTGGCACAACATTTAATGTATGGATGGCAGATGCACAAACAAAAGAAGCACGTAACAACTGGATTTCAATATTAAATATCATCAGTGAATTAAAACCTGAAATAGTAATTCCTGCACACGCAAATACAAATTCAGATTTCACAATAGATGCTGTAAACCATACGAATAATTACATTCAATTTTATGAAGAAGCTTTAAAAAGTAGTAAAACTTCTGAAGCATTAATAGCAACTATAAAATCAAAATATCCAAATTTAACTTTTGAAACAGCTTTAATGTTAGGTGCAAAAGTGAACACAGGAGAAATGAAATGGTAAGAACTATAATGATCATCAACTTGACAATGCTTTTAGTATTGTCAAGTTGTTCATATAAACAAAAAGCTATGACAAATTTAGAGATAATAAAAAGCACATATGAAGGCAAAAATTCAGAAGAAAACGGTGAAAATTTAGCAAAATATGTTGCCGAAAATATCTGTTGGACAGAAGCCAAAGGCTTTCCTTATGCAGGAACTTATATTGGTTTAGAAAGTGTTACCGAAAATGTTTTTAATCGCTTGGGCAGCGAGTGGATTGATTATAAATTTTCACCCGAAGATTATGTTGCAAATGAAGATAAAGTAGTTGCTTATGGCACATATTCGGGCACCTATAAAAAAACGAAAAAGTATTTTGAAGCAAGGGTTGCCCATATATGGAAACTAAACAATGGCAAGATTATCAGTTTTGAGCAATTTGTAGACAGTAAATTGGTAGACGAAGCAATACATTAAAAAACTATGACCAACAACGTAAAAAATAATTACGGCTTAGTGCTAAAATAAAAGTAGTTGCATATTTGCTATTTCCGAATTTCCTACTGAAATTGCTTGAATATAAACACGCACTAGTCTCATACCAAACCATTCTACATAATTTGATCAAAACGATGAAATATAGTTTACCAATACTATTGATATTAAATTTTAGCTCTTTATTTTCTCAATCAAAAGAGAATACATTAGCACTGAATGATACGTGGTTTGGCGGAGAATCTGAAAGTAACGGAAAACCTGTAATCATTAGAGGTCGAGACCATTTAAAAAACTTTATCGATTCAAAAGAATATAATGAATATATAGAACTCGTTTGGAAAATGGAAAGGGAGACTGAAAGCGGAATTCCAACACCAGATGAAAATTTCTTTATGGGTAAAGTGGAAGACGCTTTAATTAACGATTTGGAAACCGACTTACAGTCTGTTCTCGCAATTGTCCATACAAATGATAATATTCGCTCGTGGATCTTCTATACCAAATCTGTACCTGAATTTCTTATAAGGATTAATAAAACACTATCGGCTTTTGAAAAACTGCCAATTGAAATAACGAACGACGAAGACGTAAATTGGGAATTATATACTGGAATTTTAAAAGGGTACCATCTTGAACCAAAATAAAATTTCTAATTAGCAAAAAAACTATCTAGTACTCAACCTAAAGTCCGTTGCAAGTTTACTACGGCTTCTTCTCCCTTGGGGAATCCTCACTCAAAACACATTTTATATCCACATTAAAGCAGATATTGATTATTACAATTAGTTAATGGAATGTGTAAAACGAAAGCTTCAAATGATCAAGATAATTTCATTTTAGGATTCAATTAAACTCATCCTTTTATTCATAAATTTGATTTAAGAACTTAATTACATCCATTTAAATGATCGATTTAGAACATCAATTAAAAAATCCCGTTTGGCATTCCTTAAAAGAGACTCATAAAGACTTTTCTATAGCACTTGATGGAGTACAGTTTTATAATCCAGAGATTTGCACTTTTGGGGCTTTTTTCGACGATTCAAAAACAGCCGTTGCTGCAAATGCGTATGTAAAAAATACAGATAATTTCTTCTTCGTTTCAGAAAATCAAACACCTATAATAGATGATAGTAAGGTAGTTTTAGAAAAAAAAGTTGATGGTTGCCAGATGGTTTTAAATAAACTACCTGAAGTTCAAATAACTGAAAATATCGTGTTATTAGACAAGTCGTACATAGATGAAATTTATAAATTGGTTTGGCTAGTTATGCCTGGTTATTATAAAAAGAGAACTTTTGAAATGGGAAAATATTTTGGTATTTTTAAGAATGACACATTAGTTTCAATTGCAGGACAACGTATGCAAACTGACCTATTTATTGAAATTAGTGCAGTGGTTACCCATCCAGATTATACCAGAAAAGGATTGGCAAAACAATTAATCGCTCACAATACAAATGAAATTTTAAAAGAAAACAAAAAACCTATTTTGCATACTAATAAAGGAAACTTAGCAATTTCACTTTATGAAAAATTAGGATTCGAATTAACCAGAGATATGAACTGGTGGTTTTACCGAAAAAAATAGAATTGATAATTAAGTTTCGTTACACCATAGTTGATAAATTACCACTAGTCCCCTCCTATTTACAAACGTTCTCACGCGCTTTATTGTTTCGTGTTACACATTGTTAACTTAAATAGTTAACTAAGCAGTTGCGCTATTAAAAATATCTTTTCTACATATTACCACACAAATCTAAAACCAACAGCTCGTGTTTATTTAAGACTGATATAAATCAGATTTTCACATAAGTATCCATCATATATTTGTTATAAGAAATATGAATATTATGAGTAAATCAATTAAAATTTTAGGAACAGGATGTTCTAAATGTCAATCTATGACTGGCGTGGTTAAAGAGGTTATTTCAGAAAATAACATTGATGCTACTATTGAAAAGATAGAAGATGTAATGGAAATTATGAAATACAATGTAATGGCAACACCAGCGCTTGTAATTGATGATGTTATTACTATTAAAGGCAGAATACCTTCAAAAGAAGAAGTATTAGCGCTTTTAAATTAATAAAAAGCGCTACTATGGAATATCATATCAAAGCGTCATCCGTATCAAATCAGGATGCTGTTGTTACTATAAAAAAGTCGGCTATCGATTTTGGCACAACTAAAAAAACTGCTGAAGTTTTACCAAATCCAGCTGAGTTATTTTTGGGTTCGTTTGCGTCGTGCATATTAAAAAATGTAGAACGCTTTTCTGGTATGATGAAATTTAGCTACAAAAAAGCCACTATTGAAGTTGATGCAACACGTCTTGAAAATCCACCAAGAATGGAAAATATTACTTACAATTTAAAAATACACAGCAACGATAATAAGCTCAATACTGTGTTATTAAAAAAGAATATTGAAAAGTTTGGGACTATCTATAATACTGTAAAATTGTCTTGTGCAATTTCAGGTACCATTAGTACAGTTGGAGATGTTTGATTGGATTCAAAATATAGCAGATTGGTTTGTTTATGAGGTTCTAAATTTAGACAGAGGACAACACTTAGCTGAGGCTTTAAATTTCTTTATTTACGATAGCACCAAGATTCTAATTTTACTTTTTGTTGTTATTTTTTTTATGGGAATTGTCAACAGTTACTTTCCCATAGATAAGGTTAAAAACTATCTATCTAGAAAAAAATTATACGGGCTAGAATATTTGGTAGCAAGTCTTTTTGGTGTTGTTACACCCTTCTGTTCTTGTTCTTCAGTTCCATTATTTATAGGTTTTGTAAGAGGTGGAATTCCATTAGGTGTGACTTTTTCTTTTTTGATTACTTCGCCATTAGTTAATGAAGTTGCCATAGGGTTATTCGTTGGTTTATTCGGTATAAAAACAACCATCATTTATGTAATTAGTGGTGTGTTATTAGGAACCGTTTCTGGAGCAATTCTTCAGAAATTAAAATTAGAATCCTTTTTAACGCCTTGGGTAAAAGAAGTATTAGCAAACGCTCAAAGAGATCAAGATATATTTCAAGAAGAAAAACAACCCTTTAAGCAACGTTTGCCAATAATATGGGCAGAGGTAATTAAAATTCTAAAAGGTATTATCCCTTACGTATTAGTTGGAATTGCCATTGGAGGTTTAATGCACGGTTATATTCCAGAGGGTTTTTTTGAAAAGTATATGGCAAAAGACAATCTTTTTGCTGTGCCTATTGCAACAATATTGGCAATACCAATGTATTCTAATGCTTCAGGAATACTTCCTGTGGTTCAAGTTCTCGTTGCAAAAGGAATTCCGTTAGGAACTGCCATTGCATTTATGATGGGAGTTGTTGGCTTATCATTACCTGAAGCTATGCTCTTAAAAAAAGTAATGACTTTAAAACTTATTGCAATTTTCTTTGGAGTAGTAACACTTTGCATTATTATTTCAGGATACTTATTTAATAGTATTTTATAATTCAGTGACTTAAAGCTTTATTTTAAGAGGCTTAATTTTTTAAATAGTATAAAACAAAGCGAGGTAATACTCCTCCACTCCTACTTTAGATAAAATTTATTTCTAAATTTTCAATTGTTTACTTTTAACAAATATTGCTATTATAAAACATAAATATTGCTACATTGTTTGCAATAACATCTTACCTATGAAAAGACACTTTTTACTTTTACTTATACTTGTTGGTTTAGCATCTTGTAAAAATGAAAACACGATTGCTGAATTAGGAAAAACTGTTCCAAACCAAACGTTCAGCACTATTCTTAATAGCAATCAAAAAGAAATTTCATTAAGCGATTTAAAAGGAAAGCCTATCATTTTAGAATTTTGGGCAACTTGGTGCGGCCCTTGTATTCCCGCTATGAAAAAGCTAGATAGCCTGCAAACTATATTTGGTGACCAAATTGAAATCATTACAATTTCAGCAGAAAAACCTGAAAGACTTCAAAAATTTATTGAGAGTTCAAAAACATCGCTTCGTATTGTTTCAGATACTACACATTTAAAAAAAATCAAATATCAAGTTATACCGCATACAATAGTTATTGATAAAAATGGAATTGTGAGAGCGATTACAAATCCCGAAAACGTTACTGAGTCGGTTATTCAAAACCTTATTTCTAATGATGAAATAGACTTAGCATTTAAAGATGATTTTTACGTTGACCCTACATTAGAAGTTAAAACTATTAAAGCCGTTTCAAATTCAGATTACAGAATTGAGCTTAAAAGTTACGACCAATCAAAAAGAGGTGGGTCTAGAATTTTAAAAGATCCAGAAGGTGCTGTCAATGGAATCGAAATGTGGAACAATACATTACCAAGGCTTTACCAGACATTATTTGACGTGGTATCATACCACAGAGTTGTGTATAATGATGGCTTAAGTGATGAAGATTTTCCTTATGACAATGAAAATAGATACAATATGATTGTTGAGGTTTCAGACACTTATCAAAATGAATGGAAAAAAATAGGAATTGATTTTTTAAATGAAAATTTCGATGTTAATGCAAAAATGGGGGTTGACACCTTAAACTGTTTTGTATTAAGAAATATAGATAATACGATTGAAGAATCTATTTCAGAGGAAACAGAATATATGTTTATGGGTTCAATTCTTAAAACTAAAAAAATAAAAATGTCACAACTTGCTGAGTATTTAGAAAACTTCACAAGTCTTCCTGTACTTGATGTCACTGAATTAAACGGAGCATATGACATTGACCTAGAATGGCAGGAAGTGGATGCTAAAACATTACATTCCGAATTGAAAAAATACGGTTTGATACTTGAAAAATCAGATAAAAAACTTCCTGTAGAAGTTATGGAGATTTATAAGAGAAAATCTTAATATTTCAGAAAATATCTTTTTATGAAAAATCACTATTTATTCTCCTATGGAACACTTCAATTAGAAAAAGTTCAATTAGAAAGTTATGGGAGAATTTTAAAAGGCGCTAAAGATGTACTCGAAAATTACAGAATAGAACAACTTGAAATAACTGATAAAACTGTATTAGCTAAAAGTCTACAACAATTCCACCCTATTGCTATTCCTTCTAAAAATAGAGAAGACCATATTGAAGGTGTTATTTTTGAAATTACGGAAGAAGAACTCCTTGAAACAGATACCTATGAAGTTTCAGATTATAAACGGGTTTTGGAAACTTTTAAATCTGGAAAAAAAGCTTGGGTGTATATCTCTAACATTAATTAGTAAGAAAAATTAAATAGGATAACTAACTTCGAATCCTAAAAAAAGTATCGCAATGGCTATATCTGATCTCATCATAAATTCAAATAATGACACTGTTATTGAACTACATAACATTCATTTAAGTAATGCCAATAAAGATTTAATAGATCAATTACTAAAAGAGTTTAAGTACATTGATAAACTTAACCAATACAGTTTACCGGTAGATAATAAGCTGTTACTTTTTGGTCATACAGGTTGCGGCAAAACTACCACTGCTAAAGCAATTGCAGCGGCTTTAAACAAAAAAATTTTTACGCTAAATTTAGGAGAAATAGTTTCCTCTCGTCTTGGTGAAACTGCTAAAAATATGACCGCGATTTTTAAAAAAGCATCTTATGAAAAGGCAGTGCTTTTTTTAGATGAATTTGATTATGTAGGTAAAATACGTGATTACGATGATAAGGATTCAGGTGAAATGAAACGCTTAGTAAATACTGTAATTCAGCTAATTGATCATCTACCAAATGACACCTTATTAATTGCAGCAACCAATCATTCTAGTATTATTGATACTGCTTTATTAAGGCGTTTTCAATTAAAACTGAAATTTGAAGCACCTAATACTAGCGAATTAGACAATTATTATAACGCTTTATTAAAGCCTTTTCCAGAAGAATTCAGAAATATTGAACGTCGTTATGCTATTTCCTATGCTGAAGCCAAAGATATTGCGCTAAGAGCTGTGAAGAATAAAGTAATCGAACTTGAAGAGGCTAAAGAAATGAATGAAATTGAAATTACAAGTAACTAGTCATTTCAATATTTATGAGTGTGAAACAGATTTTTCTTCAAAATATGGGTTAGTATAACCATCTGTAATAATTCCTTTTAAATTATACACTATTAAGTATTTAAATATGTCTTCTTTAGAATAGATGTCAAATAAATCGTTCCCTTTAAAAACAATATTATCCATCCTAAAAAAGTAGATTTTCACTAATAATTCTAAATTGATATTTTTTTTAACACTCCCGTTTTCTTGAGCTTGTCTTAATAACCGAAAAACTACATTACTAGAGAAGTCTTCAATAAAATCATAAAATTTCGCGCTTGCTTTGGGATAGTACTTCTCTAATCCAAATAGAAAAGAAGGTTTGAAATATTTTAAATATCCAAACCCCTTTTCATAAATTAATATAACACTTAAAACTGGATCGTTACTATTTTCTGAAATGATAGTATTGATATCTTTCTTGAAATCTCCTAATATGCATTCAAGACTAGCAGTAACTAAATCGTGTTTGTTTTTATAAAACGTATAAATCGTTTTTTTTGAAATACCAAGCTCATTAGCTAATTCGTCTAACGTCACATGCTTACTACCTATTTCAGTAAACATTTCAATAGAACATTTTAATAATTCTGCTTTAGTAATCATCTATATTTGTAGTATTTGCTATTTATTTTTTTGAATTTCAAGAAAATGAATAACAGCTAATTTTATTCAAATTATTTCCAACCACCACCAAGTGCTTCGTATAAATCAACAACTGAAACTAATTGTTGAAGTTTGCTATCAATAATATTAAGCTCTGCGCTTAAGGCACTTTGTCTTGCGGTAAGTAAATCTAAGTAGTTAGCATAACCACTTTTTAAAAGCTCTTCAGAATTACTTTCAGCAGTTCGTAATGCTTCTACTTCGTTTTTTCTGAATTCAAATTTCTTCACTTCAGATTCATAAGTAAACAATGCGTTAGAAACTTCACTTCCTGCTACTAATAATATTTTCTTAAATTGAAGTAATGCTTGTTCTTGGTTTGCAAGTGCAACTTCTTTTTCAGTTTTAAGTTTACGCTGGTTTAATAACGGTTGAGTTAGACCACCCACAACTGTAGCAAATAATGAATTTACATTAAACAATTTATCTAATTCTAAACTTTGAAATCCTCCAGATGCTGTTAATGTTAAAGAAGGGTAGAAATTACTTCTGGCTACATTAGTTAACTCAAATGATTGTATTAAACCGTATTCAGCTGACATAACATCTGGTCTATTGCTTAATAATGTTGCAGGTACACCTAATTTTAAATCTTGATCTAATTTTTGAATATCGAGAGAACTTCTTTCAAAATGCTGAGGTGATTTACCTAGTAAAATGCTTAACAAGTTTTCAGTTTTGAAAATTTCAGTTTTAATATCTACTTGTAATGCTTTTGCACTATTGTACTGAGCGATATTTTGATCTACTGCTACTTGAGTAACTTGTCCTGCTTCTTTTAAGGCTTTAATAGTAGTCACACTACTGTCTCTTGTCGCTATGGTTTGCTCAGTTACTTTTAATTGTGCATCTAATGCTAATAAATTATAGTAGGTGTTAGCAATACTTGATATTAACTGCGTTTTGACCAATTGATGTCCAGCTACACTTTGTAAATATGCTGCTTGAGTTGCTCTTTTAGTGCTTCTTATTTTTCCCCAAAGATCTGCTTCCCAAGAAAGGTTAGCAGTTACATCAAATTGATCAGTTGTTGTATTGGTTAAAAATGATCCAAACTGACTGTTTTTTGATAATTCTTGGTGTGTATAATTAGGACCTACATGTAACGTTGGTAAATAACCTGCTTTTCCTTGTTTTGCGTAAGCTTCCGCTGCTATCATTTGCTGAATTGCAATACGCACATCCATATTATTCTGCAGTCCTTCTTCTATATATTTTTGAAGGTACTGATCTGTAAATAATTTTTTCCAGGATACATCGGCAAATGATAAACTATCTGCAGGCAGATTTTCAGTTCTATATAATGCTTCAGTTTCTGTAGTAAGTTCTGGTCTTGTATATTCCTTTGCAACAAAACAACTTTGTAGTGTTACAGCAACTAGTAATAACAAGATTCCTTTGCTAAAATTGCTATGTATTTTAATTGATTTCATCATTCTTATTCTTCAATTGTTTGTACTGCTGGTGTACTAGAAACTTTTTCTTGTAACCATTGAAATAATATAAATAGAACAGGAATTACAAAAACTCCTAAAATTGTTCCTATAAGCATTCCTCCTACGGCACCTGTACCAATAGAATTGTTACCTTCAGATCCTACTCCTTTTGCTAATACTAAAGGCATTAGACCTAAAATAAAGGCAAATGATGTCATTAAAATAGGGCGTAAACGTGATTTAGCTCCATCGATAGCTGCGTCTACAATACCCTCTCCTTTTTTACGCCTTGCTAGTGCGAACTCCACAATAAGTATGGCGTTTTTGGCCAATAGTCCTATAAGCATTATCAAAGCAATCTGGAAGTAAATGTTATTTTCAAGTCCGAATAACTTTGTACTAATATAGGCTCCAAATACCCCAAATGGCAGCGATAATATTACCGCAAATGGAAGCAAGTAACTTTCGTACTGCGCACTTAACAAGAAATACACAAACAAAATACTTAGTCCAAAAATGAAGGTTGTTTGATTACCTGCACTTACCTCTTCTCTTGTTAAACCTGAATAAGCAATAGTGTAATTACTAGGTAATTTTGCTGCTTCTTCTTCTATAACTCTAATAGCATCACCTGTACTAAAGCCGTCATTAGTCGCTCCAGTAATTGCTGTAGAGTTAAAAAGATTGAAACGTGTTACAGATTGTGGACCATATACTCGTTCTAGTTTCACGAACTGTGTTATTGGTGTCATCTCACCTGTATCAGTTCTCACATACATACTATTCAAATCTTCTACATCTGCTCTATCATCTGGTAATGCTTGAATATATACTCTAAACTGCTTTCCATATTTAGAAAAATCTGATGCATAAACTCCACCTATATATCCTTGTAAAGTTGAGAATATACTATTAATAGGCACCCCTTTTTCTTTTGCTAAAGGCACATTAATATTTAGTTCAAATTGAGGATATTCTGTACTAAATGATGATTGCGCGTATTTAACTTCTGGATGAGACATTAATGCCATTGCAAACTCTTTATTTGCTTGATCTAAATCTTTAAATTCTCCACCAAATTTGTCTAATAAATTAACCTCAAAACCAGATGAGTTACCAAAACCACGAATACTTGGAGGTGAGAAGAAAATAATCTTAGCACCAGGAATTGATGCTGCGATTCCAAATAATTTTCCGGTTATAGCATTTGCTGAAAGTGAAGGATCTTCACGTTCTCCCCAATCTTCTAGTTTTATAATACCAAAACCATAGTTACTCCCTGCTCCACTAATTAAACTACTACCTTTAATAAAGTTTACAGCAACAATACCTTCTAAACCATTTACCTTTTCATATAATTCTCTTGAAACAGCATCAGTTCTATCTAATGATGATCCTGCAGGTAATTCAATATTTGCGAAAATAATTCCTCTATCTTCATTTGGCACAAAACCTGTAGGCGTTGTTTTAGAAGCATAAAATATACCTACAACAGCTAATGCTAATAATAATACAGGTACCCATTTTCTTTTATATAAAAACTGAAGTGATCTACCGTATCTATTTATAGTTGCGTTAAAACCACGATTAAATAGGGTATAAAAACGTTTTAAAGGGCCTTTACTTTTTAATTCTTCATCTTCGTTATGCGATTTTAAAAACAATGCACATAAGGCAGGGCTCAATGTTAATGCGTTTACTGCGGAAATTAGAATGGCGATAATAAGTGTTACTCCAAATTGCTCATAAAATACTCCCGTAGGACCTGTTACAAATGTTACTGGAATAAATACTGCTGCCATTACTAATGTAATAGATATAATTGCTCCAGAAATTTCATTCATTGCCGTAAGTGTCGCTTTTTTAGGATTTTTCTCTCCTTCATCCATTTTAGCGTGGACTGCTTCCACAACTACAATGGCATCATCCACTACAATACCAATTGCGAGTACTAATGCAAATAATGTTAATAGGTTAATTGAATAACCAAATACATTCAAGAAAAAGAAAGTTCCAATAATTGAAACCGGAACTGCAATTGCAGGAATTAATGTCGATCTAAAATCTTGTAAGAATATAAATACAACTAAGAAAACTAGTAAAAAAGCTTCTAATAAGGTACTTATTACCTTTTCAATAGAGGCATTTAAAAATAAACTTGTATCATAAGGAACAAAAACATCTAGTCCTTCAGGTAAATCTTTTTTAACTGATTCAAGAGTAACCTTAATGTTTTCTATAATTTCTCGAGCATTTGATCCTTTTGTTTGGAAAATACCCATAAAAACTGCGGGATTTCCTTTACTCATTGCGTTTGCAGCATATGATTGAGCATCTAGCTCAATAGTAGCCACATCATTTAAACGAAGAAACTCTCCATTCCCTAATGCCTTAATTACAATATCTCCGTATTGTTTAACTTCTTTAAAACGACCACTATAAGTAAGTGTATAAGTAAACGCTTCCCCATTATTTTGACCTAAAGATCCTGCTGCTGCTTCTAAATTTTGTTCTTGTAGCGCTGCAGTTATATCTGACGGTATTAAATTGTATGCAGCAAGTTTTTCTGGTTTTAACCAAACACGCATTGCATAATCTTGTTGAGAAAAAACGCTCACATCTCCCACACCGCTAATACGTTGCATAGCAGGAATTACATTTATTTTTAAATAATTCTGAATAAAAGTGGCATCATAATTATCACTTTCAGAATACATAGAGATAAACATTAAAGCACTTGTTTCCTGCTTTTGTGTTGTTACTCCTGTTTGAATTACCTCTTGAGGTAGTAATGGTGTTGCTCTAGAAACTCGGTTTTGAACGTTCACGGCTGCAATATCTGCATCCATTTCTTGATTAAAATAAACCGTAATTTCTGCGGTACCTGTATTAGATGCTGTTGAAGTAATATAGGTCATCCCTTCTACTCCATTTATTTGCTCCTCAATAGGCACAATAACGCTTTCTAATACAGTCTCTGCATTTGCTCCTGGATATGAAGCCACCACTTTAATTGTAGGTGGAGCAATATCTGGATACTCTTCTATAGGTAAGCTTGAAATGCTTATAATACCAAGTACGACTATGATAATAGAGATTACCGTCGAAAGTACTGGTCTTTCAATGAATGTTTTTAACATGATATGTGTGTTGGTTTTATTCTAGTTTCTAAATAAAGTAGGTATTGGCTTAATTGCCTCTTCAAAAGAAGTCTCTTGTGGAGTAATTTCCATACCAGTTCGAAGTTTTCCAACCCCCGAAATAACAATTCTATCTTTAATATCAATTCCAGATGCTAAAACGTATAAATTATCTACCGAAGCTTTTACTTTTACTAATGAAGTTGCAACTTTATTACCTTCACCTAATTTAAAAGTCATAATATTTCCTTGTTGTTCATATGTAGCAGTTTGAGGGATTACAATAGCATTTTCATAAATTGTTGGAATCTGAATTTTCCCACTATTCCCGTTAGTAACAAGTTGATTAGGGTTATCGAAAATTGCTCTAAAACTCACGGTTCCTGTGCTTTGGTTTATTTGACCAGAACTAGTTTGTATTTTTCCTTTTTGCTCATAAACACTTCCGTTTGCTAGTATTAAATCAACTTCAGGAAAATTTGCTAACTTTTCTTCTAGGTTCTTCCCTTCGGCATTTTGAAGAAAATCTAAATATTGAGTTTCATTTAAACTGAAAAAAGCATAAACCATACTAATATCGCTAACCGTTGTTAATGATTTCGTATCATTAGGGCTTACTAATGCACCTTCTCTAAAATTAATAGCACCTACATAACCATCTACAGGACTTTTAATAGTACCATAACTTATGTTTGCTGAAATACCACTATAATTAGCTTTTGCTTGAGCTAAATTAGCCTTAGCAGTTTCTAATTGTACCGAACTAATAATGTTTTTCTCCACAAGTGGAATTAACTTATCGACTTCAACTTGAGCTACATTAATTCGAGCTTTTGCTGCACTTGCATCTTGATTTAAAGATTGCGTTTCAATTTTAAAAAGCACTTGACCTTTTCTAACTTTTTGACCTTCATCTACAAATACTTTTTGTATATAACCTGAAGCTTTTGCTCGAACATCACTGTTTACAACACCTTCAATATTTGTAGGGTACTCTTTGTAACCAGTAACCGTTTTTTGTTGTAATTGAGCTACAGGAAATGCTGGTGGTGGTGCACTTACAGCTGCTGTGTTCTCTTTCTCATCCCCACAGCTAATAGCTGCTAAAAATAATAGAGGGGCTATTATATTATATAATTTAGTATTTCTCATTTTCTAGCTTAATTTAAATATTGAATGTATTATCAGTGATTTTCTTTCTTAGTTTAGCAATGGAAGAACTAGCTTCATCTATAAATTTCATATAATCTGTATGAAAAGATAAATCGAATTTCTCCTCCTCATTTTCTATTTTTAAGTCGTTAATTGATTCTTTATATTCCTTAATTTCTAAATGTATGGCACGCTCTTCTTTCCAATGCTTTACCATTTTATCAATATGCTGAATTATAATATCTTTCTTTATTACAAAGTACTTTTTACGATCTCCAGTTTTAGTGAAGTAGTGAATTTTATTCAAATCCTGTAAATGATTTAAATGTGTCGAAATAGTACTTTTACTTGCACAAAGATTAGTTACCAAATCTTCAAATGTGGTACCTTTTTTACCCGTAAGAATTATATAAGATAAAATGCGTGCAGCAACTGGTGCCAAGTTTTCCCTAGCCTCCAAATGGACTCCAAGTTTTTCAACTAAGGACATTTTATCATCACAAACAGTATCTTTCATTTTAAATATTTAATTAATATGAACTTTAATTAAATAGAGTTCACAATATTTTATACTGCAAATATATTATTAGTTCGGAAGCAACCGAACTAATCGAAGTTAAAGTTTGTTAAAAGTTTTTAGGGAATTGTTAAAAAAATTGCAAATCAAAGCCAACACATTGTTAAACAACGCTTTAAATGACATTCAGAAAATATAAGAATCACAAAATTTTTATAAGAAATACTCGAGGCCTGGTAAATTATTAAATTAATTATTAGAAAAGTCTGTAACATTTCTTATTAAATACTATCTCTAAGAAAACAATATATAATGCAAAAAATACTAGTTGCCCTACTTTTAAGTGTGCTATTTCAATCCTGTTCAAAATCAAAAAGGGAATATTTAATGAAAAACCGATTTGATTTAAATACTAGTACTCTAGTGTTCCCAGAAAACGATTTCAATATCATTGGCTTTGGAGCCTATCACGGAAGCGTAAAAACAGAAGAAGCTGAACTCGCTTTAATTACTGCGCTAACAAAAAATAATGCGATTGATTACTACTTACCAGAAACCGATTTTAGTATCGCTCATTATTTCAATCAGTTTTTAAAAACTGGGGATACTATTTTACTAAAAGATTTAGTTACCGTCGCTGGAACTCGCGTTGAACAAGAAAGAACTATAGAGATATATGAAAAATGGAAAAAATTAAAAGAAGTTAATGACAAACTAGCTATAGAAAATAAGTTAGAGGTTATTGGAATTGATATACAAGTAAATTACAAATATGTTTCTAGACATATACTAGAACTAGTTAACGCTCCAGAAAACACATTAAAACCACTCGAAGAAATTCGTCAAATGGTAAAAATAGACACTACGAGTTATGCTTTTGGAGACTTAAGTTATGCGCATAATATTTTAAAATCGTTTGTAAATCATGTAGAAACAAATACTGAAATTTATAAAAATTATGTTGAAAATATTCCAGCCTTTAATCACATAATATCCAACTTGAAAATTTCATTTGAATACTCTAAGCAATACAGAGATAGAGATCGAGTGATGTACGATAATTACCTGGCATTAGATAAAATATATCATTTTAAAGAAAAACCGCAGTTTTTGAGAATGGGGTTTTCACATATTGAAAAATCGAGAGAAGGCATAAATGGCTATCCTCATTTTTTTGCAAGACTTATTGAAAATGAATTCTACAAAAATGAAAAAGTATTATCCATAATTGGCTATTTTATGGATAGCGAAGTGGTTTGGGACGAACTTTACGATGAGCAAGGAAATTACACGGGTTATACTATAGAAGGCGGTTTTGGAATTGGTGATTATGAAAAAGAATATTTTAGAGGAATTCAAAATTTAAAAGATGCCAAAATATCTGATAAAACTCTATTTCGGTTAAATAATAAAAACTCACCTTACTCCATAAACGAACCCGACTTAATAGAAGTTATTATGCAGGACAATCCATCTAATAGCGAAGCTGTAAAGGGGATGTCAACATTACAATTTATCGACTATGCTCTATTAATTTCTGACTCGAAGGCAAGTACTCCTATTTTTGAAATGGACTAGTTTCATAATTATTTGCATAATTTTAACCTGAGTGACGCATATAAATTGATTATCCTTACCTAGTTTTGTTTACACACTTATTAGTCTGAAGTAGATTTAACCTACAGATTAATTAATATCCACTACATCTTTTAAAACAACTAAACGAGTTTTCAAACTTTTGATTTGTGTTATTTGTTTAAAAGAAACATTAATAAATTATAAATAATAAAATTATGAGCTTACTATCAGACAATGTAATTCCTGGAAATCACGGAAAAGATTTTGAAACAAATGCAACAGAACATGCTGATTTACTAAAGATTAAAGACGCTATGGCTTCAGTTTCTGGAGTCAAAAATGTAACTTTAGATGAGAATGTTTTTCCTAAGAAATTTTCAATACATACTGAATCAGTAGTTTCAGTAAAAGATATTGAAGATGCTGTAGCGAAAACAGGCTTTCACGCTATTCCAAAATCTTTATTTGAATTATAAGAAATATGAAAGAACAAATAAGTCTTAAAGATGCTATTTCAATAGGAATTGGCGGAATGGTTGGCGGAGGTATTTTCGCTGTTTTAGGACTTGCAGTTTCTTTAGCTAAAGGTGGTACTCCCCTTGCATTTCTTTTTGCCGGTATTATAGCATTACTAACAGCATATTCATATGCAAAACTTTCAAAAAAGTTTCCTGAAAATGGGGGTACTGTAAAGTTTGTACATCAACAATACGGGAGTGGAGTTTTTGCAGGAGGAATAAACAATCTACTTTGGATAAGCTACATTGTTATGTTAGCACTGTATGCTTCAGCTTTTGGCTCCTATGGTGCTGAACTATTCTCAATTACAGGAACAAAAGAGATTGATATTAGAATATTTCAGTCCTCTATTATATTGATAGCTTTGTCTATAAATTACCTGAGTGTTAAACTCGTGGGAGAAATAGAATCCATAGCAGTAGTTGTAAAACTCCTTATTTTAATCGCTTTTATTGTAGTAGGTTTTTATGGCTTTTCAATTCATCCAGAAAATATAGAACAATTATCACCTCAACATTGGGAAAGTCCAATTTTATTGCTCTCCGGAGGTATGGTAATATTTGTTGCTTATGAGGGTTTTGAATTAATTGCAAATTCAATAGCCGACCTAAAAGACAAAGAGAAAAATACAGAAAAAGCTTATTTTGGTGCTGTTGGTTTTGTAGTAGTACTTTACATTCTTATTTCAATAGTTACAGTTGGAGCTTTACCTTTTGACGAAATTGCTTCAGCTAAAGATTATGTTTTAGCAAAAGCAGCTGAGCCTACTCTGGGACAATTAGGTTTTACAATCATTACTATTACCGCTTTAATTTCAACATTTTCTGCTATCAACGCAACAGTTTTGGGAAGTGGACGAGTTAATTATGTCATTGCTAAAGATAATGAACTTCCTAAATATTTTAGTCATATTTTTTGGGGCAAACCTATTGGATTTTTAGTAACCGCCATTTTATCTATTGCATTAGTAAATCTTTTTAATTTGCAAAGTATTTCAACAGCTGGAAGTGCCGGATTCCTTCTAGTATTTGCAATTGTTAACTATATAGGCTATAAAAAACATAAAGTTCTTGAGTCAAATAAATGGATACATTTATTAGCAACAATATTATGTTCTTTAGCATTTCTAACTCTAGTAATACAGCAGTATTCAGAAAATAGAATTGGAGTTATCACTGCTTTAGGAATAATCGTTTTCAGTTTTATACTTGAATTCATATATAAAGCAACGCTCTCTAAAAAATAAATTAAATAGATTAAGACTATTAATTACTACTTCTTATTTATATAAAATAATTGATATAAAAAAAGCCTCAAGAAAATCTTGAGGCTTTTGTTAAAATAAATTTTAGATGTTATTCCATCGCATCTAACTTAGCTTTAAAATCATTGTACTTTGCAGTCATTGATAGTTGGCTATAGATATTCATTAATGTTCTAACTAATTCTTTATTATCTTTTCTAGAATTGTAAGCTGATTCTAAATAAGGTAAAGCTTCAGTATACAAACTTTGTCTTTTCACACTTAAAGCATCGTATTTTTTCTCGTCTGCTTTACTCATTCCAAGAGCATTCATTTCATCTACAATACCTTTTTCTTGTCCTAAAATTAAAGAAGCAAGGTTTATTTGAGCTGAAGAATAATCGGGTTTTAAACGAATAGCATCTTTATAATAAGTCATCGCTTTAGCAGTTTCTCCATTTGAAGTTGCTGCAACACCTAAGTTGAAATGTAATTCAGGATTTTCAGGATCTGACGAAAGAATTTCTTGCATTAATTCATTATAACGCTTTAAATCTCCCATACGGTAAACCATATCAGCCTCAGTACGCACTAAAGACATATCATTTGGGTTTGCTGCACGAGCATCAGCCATCAATTTAATTGCTTTATCATTTTTACCTTGACTTGAGTAAATCAAAACTAAAGAACGTAACATATCTCCTTTTGCAGATTCTGTATAGCGCTCACTTGGCTTAGTGTATTTACCTGAAATCATTTCAGAGTTACGATCTGCTTCAGAAGCAAAAGGTACTGTTACGTTGTCTTCAATACGTAATGCAGTGTATTCCTTTTTAATACCAGTGTATCCCATATCAAGCAACATTTCATAGTACTCAACACTTTTATCGTAATTTTTAGCATTAAGCATATTCCCAGCTGCATAATACAAATCTGAAGTATCTCTTTTTACTTCAAATGCTTTGTATAATTTTTCAGCCGCTAATTCTGGATTTGTTTTTTGATCACCTACTGCACTATTTACTAATGCTACACGAGTGTTATCAATACCATTGTCAATATTTACTTTATTCTTATTATCAACATCTAACTCACGAGCCATCATAAAAGCTTCAGCAGCTTCTTTCATTCTATTATAGTTAGACTTCCCAGCATCGGCCAGGTAAATTTCACCTTTTGATGCATAAAAATCAACTTTTAAATCATCATCTGCAGATCCCATCAATTTTTCAGCAGCATCAATTTGAATTAATGCTTCAGCAACGTCTTTCTTAGCGAATGCTTTCTGTGCTTTTTTAAGTTCTTTTTTTTGTCCAAAAGATGCGGCTGCAATTAACAACGCTCCCGCAAGTATGAATTGTTTTTTCATTTAAATTGAATTTAGTTCAAATTCTAAATTAGAATTTGTTTTGTTTTTTTATATAATTATTCTTCTTCACTATTTGCAAGAGGCGTGCCATTTTCAGACTCGCTTATGTCAACAGGTACAATTGGGTTACCTTCTTCATCAAGTTCTACATCATCATCCTCTTTCATTACCTTAGCTACCGCAGCTATTGAATCATCTTCTCTTACTTTAATGAGACGCACCCCTTGCGTTGCACGACCCATAACTCTTAAAGAGTCTACAGCCATACGTATTGCAATACCAGATTTATTGATTATCATTAAATCATCGCTATCAACAACATTTTTAATTGCAACTAACTTACCTGTTTTTTCGGTTACACTAATTGTTTTAACCCCTTTACCTCCACGGTTAGTGATTCTATAGTCTTCAATACTTGATCTTTTACCATATCCGTTTTCTGAAACTACTAATATTTCAGACTCCTTATCGTTAATAGCAATCATTCCAACAACTTCATCATTTTCATCTGCTAAGCGAATTCCTCGAACTCCTGAAGCATTACGCCCCATTGGTCTAGTTTTCTCTTCTTCAAATCTAATTGCTTTACCACTTTTAACAGCTAACATTACTTGGCTATCACCACGAGTTAATTTTGCTTCTAATAAAACATCATCGTCCTTAATAGTAATGGCGTTAATTCCATTAGTACGTGGGCGAGAGTATTGTTCAAGTGGCGTTTTCTTTACTTGTCCTTTTTTGGTAGCCATAATTACATAACGACTATTTACATACTCTTCATCCTTAAGATCATTAGTGCAAATAAATGCCATTACTTTATCATCCTGCTCTATGTTGATTAAGTTTTGGATGGCTCTACCTTTAGATGTTTTACTTCCTTCAGGAATTTCAAATACACGCATCCAGAAACATTTTCCTTTTTGAGTGAAGAATAACATGTACTGGTGGTTGGTACCTACAAATAAATGTTCTAAGAAATCTTCATTACGTGTAGTCGAAGCTTTTTGACCAACTCCTCCTCTATTTTGAGTTTTGTATTCTGATAGTGAAGTACGCTTAATATAACCCGCGTGTGAAATAGTTAATACTACTTGTTCATCAGGTATAAGGTCTGTAATACTTACATCTCCACCGGCGTATTCAATTATTGAACGACGCTCATCACCATATTTAGATTGAATTTCAGCAAGTTCTTCTTTAATGATAGACATTCTACGCTCTTTATTTGCTAAAATATCTTCATAATCAGCTATCGTTTTCATTAACTCGTCATATTCACTACGAAGCTTATCTTGCTCCAGACCTGTTAATTGACGGAGCCTCATTTCAACAATTGCTTTTGCTTGAATCTCACTAAGCTTAAATGTTTCCATTAAAGTAGCACGAGCTTCATCTGCATTTGCTGATGCACGTATTAATCTAATTACCTCATCAATATTATCTGATGCGATAATTAACCCTTCTAAAATATGTGCACGTTCATTTGCCTTTTTAAGTAAGTATTCAGTTCTACGAACAACTACTTCGTGACGGTGTTCAACAAAATAATGAATCAAATCTTTAAGATTCAACATTTGTGGACGTCCTTTTACTAGGGCAATGTTATTTACACTAAAACTAGTTTGTAGTGCTGTATATTTATATAAAGTATTTAAAACAATATTAGGTATTGCATCACGCTTTAATATGTAAACGATACGCATTCCGTTACGGTCACTTTCGTCACGAATGTTTGCGATACCTTCAATTTTTTTATCATTAACCATATCAGCGGTTTTCTTAATCATATCCGCCTTATTTACTTGATATGGTATTTCAGAAACAATGATACACTCTCTACCAGCAACTTCTTCAAATCTTGTTTTAGCACGCATTACAATACGACCACGTCCTGTATGAAAAGCATCTTTAACACCATCATATCCATAGATAGTTCCACCTGTTGGGAAATCTGGGGCCTTAACGTGCTCCATTAAACCATCAACATCAATATCTGGATTATCTATATATGCCTGGATTCCATTTACTACTTCTGTTAAGTTATGAGGTGGCATATTAGTCGCCATACCCACTGCAATACCAGAAGCACCATTAATAAGTAATCCAGGTATTCTTGTTGGAAGCACTGTTGGTTCTTTCAACGTATCATCAAAGTTTAATTGATGATCTACAGTATCTTTATCTATATCTGCCAACATGTCTTCACTTATACGTTGCATTCTAGCTTCCGTATAACGCATTGCGGCAGGACTATCTCCATCTACAGACCCAAAGTTACCTTGTCCGTCTACAAGCATATAACGTAAACTCCATTCTTGAGCCATACGCACCATTGCATCGTATACAGAGGTATCACCGTGTGGGTGATACTTACCTAAAACTTCTCCAACAATTCTAGCAGATTTTTTATGTGCTCCTGTAGCTCGAATTCCTAGTTCATGCATTCCAAAAAGTACACGTCTATGAACAGGTTTCATACCATCACGAACATCAGGTAATGCACGGGAAACAATAACAGACATCGAATAATCGATGTAAGCCGATTTCATTTCATCTTCAATGTTGATAGGGATCACTTTTTCGCCTTCAGCCATAGTATTTTTGTCTTAATTTAAGTTATTTTACTAAACAAGCAAGATACAGTATTTCGTACTTTTTTATAACCTCAACCAAGGGGGTTATTCACGATTTTATTAACAAATTTTTAGCGTCCAACAGTTAATAACTATAAGGGTTAAGGCTTTTTTATTTGCCTGTTTTTTTGTCATTTTACCTACTATCACTTCAAATAGGAATAGTTTTTGTCCTTATTGCAGTATAATTGTGTAATTTTAGAAGAAAGACATTGAGCGTATGGATGATAATTTTTCCCCAAGAGTTAAGGACGTTATAGCCTTCAGTAAAGAAGAAGCATTACGCTTAGGCCACGATTTCATTGGCACTGAGCACCTAATGCTTGGACTTTTAAGAGACGGCAACGGAAAAGCGGTAACTATTTTAAATGCCCTCGAAATTGATTTAAATCACCTTCGACGTAAAGTTGAAATATTAAGCCCCGCTAATCCAGGCACTGGACTTATTGGCAACGATAAAAAGAATTTACATCTCACTAGACAAGCAGAGCGTGCCTTAAAGACAACATTTCTTGAAGCTAAATTGTTTCAAAGTTCGTCTATAAATACTGCACACCTACTGTTGTGTATTTTGAGAAACGAAAACGACCCTACTACAAAACTTTTAAACAAAATGAAAGTTGACTATGATGGCGTCAAAGAACAATTTAAACTTATGTTAGCAAACGACGACGATTTTATAGACACACCAAGAGCTGAATCATTCCCAAATGAAGATAATGACGCTGGTGCTGAAGACAGTAATAAAGAAAACCTTTTTGGTGGTGCTGCCGCTAAGGGAAACAAAAAGTCTAAAACACCAGTTTTAGATAACTTTGGTAGAGATCTTACGGCTATGGCCGAAAATGGAAAACTAGACCCTGTAGTTGGTCGTGAAGCCGAAATACAAAGGGTTTCACAAGTGTTAAGTAGAAGAAAGAAAAACAATCCTCTTCTAATTGGTGAACCTGGAGTTGGTAAATCTGCCATCGCAGAAGGTTTAGCACTTCGTATAATTCAACGTAAAGTATCACGAATTTTATATGATAAACGTGTAGTTACTTTAGACCTTGCTAGTTTAGTAGCAGGTACTAAATACCGTGGACAGTTTGAAGAGCGAATGAAAGCCGTTATGAACGAGCTTGAAAAGAATGATGATATCATTTTATTCATCGATGAAATTCACACTATCGTTGGTGCTGGTGGAGCAACAGGTTCGCTTGACGCATCTAATATGTTTAAACCCGCATTAGCTAGAGGTGAAATTCAATGTATTGGTGCTACTACTCTAGATGAGTACAGACAGTATATAGAAAAAGATGGAGCACTAGAAAGAAGATTTCAAAAAGTACTTGTTGAGCCAACATCTGTTGAAGAAACAGTAGAGATTCTGCAAAACATTAAAGAAAAATATGAAGCGCATCATAATGTGACTTATACTGATGCTGCACTAGAGGCTTGTGTCAAATTGACAAACCGCTATATGACAGAAAGATTTTTGCCAGACAAAGCTATTGATGCTTTAGATGAGGCTGGATCTCGTGTTCATATTACCAATATAAATGTTCCTAAACGAATTCTTGAAATTGAACAAAAATTAGAAGAAGTTCGAGATCTTAAAAATTCTGTTGTTAAAAAACAGAAATATGAAGAAGCAGCTAAGTTACGTGATGATGAAAAAAATCTTGAAAAAGAATTAGCTATTGCTCAAGAAAACTGGGAAAACGACGCTAAGTTACATCGCGAAACTGTAGGCGAAGAAGAAGTTGCTGAAGTTGTGTCAATGATGACAGGAGTACCTGTAAATAGAATAGCACAAACTGAAAGTAACAAGTTAGCAGAACTACCTCAACTCATCAAAGGAAAAGTTATTGGACAAGATGAAGCTGTTTCTAAAGTTGTTAAAGCAATACAAAGAAACAGAGCTGGTTTAAAAGATCCTAATAAGCCAATTGGTTCATTTATTTTCTTAGGCCAAACCGGTGTAGGTAAAACTCAATTAGCGAAAGTTCTTGCGCAAGAGCTATTTGACTCTGATAGCGCACTTGTACGTATTGATATGAGTGAGTATATGGAAAAATTTGCAATTTCAAGACTTGTAGGTGCACCTCCAGGATATGTAGGTTATGAAGAGGGAGGTCAATTGACAGAGAAAATTAGACGCAAACCTTACGCAGTTGTATTACTTGATGAAATTGAAAAAGCGCATCCAGATGTTTTTAATATGCTTTTACAAGTATTAGACGATGGTCACTTAACGGACAGTTTAGGTAGAAAAATTGATTTCAGAAATACAATTATCATAATGACCTCTAATATTGGGGCTCGTAAGTTAAAAGACTTTGGACAAGGTGTTGGTTTTGGTACCGCAGCTCAAACTAGCCAAGCAGATGCGAATGCAAAAGGAATTATAGAAAATGCATTAAAAAAAGCATTTGCTCCTGAATTCTTAAATCGTGTAGATGATGTTATGGTGTTTAATGCACTAGAGCGTGAGGACATTCATAAAATTATTGATATTGAATTAGAAAAACTTTTTGCAAGAATTACAGATTTAGGCTACACATTAATCCTAACTGAAAAAGCAAAAGATTATATCGCAAATAAAGGTTTTGACAAAGATTACGGCGCAAGACCATTAAAACGCGCAATTCAAAAGTACATTGAAGATGCTCTTGCCGAAGAGATTATTAATAGCAATCTAAAAGAGGGTGACACCATCACAATGGATCTTGACGAAGAAACAAATGAATTAACTATTAAAATCAAAAAACAAAAAAAGACCACCGAATCTTAGTTTCTTGTAATTAATTACATTCAAGCGGCCAATTATTATTATATAATTGGTCGCTTTTTTCTTACACCTACATTCCGAAAACACCCACTATTAACTATTTCAGTAGTTAATTATTTTAAGTATAGTTAGCAACAATGAAATTAAATGACTTCTTTTGCATTTGTTTTATTAATCCCCTCATTACTAATACTTAAAAGCTTTATAAGTATTTATTATCAATTATTTAGGATTAATCAATGAACTTATGAGAGATAAGCTAACATTTGAATTTGGAGAAGTTTCAATTTTTGAAAACTATATTATTGTTGTAATGAATGAGGGTATTATTGTAGAACCAAAATACAATGACGATCTAATAGAAATGAGAGATACTTATTTTTATGACAGACCTTTTGGATATATTTCTCACAGAAAAAATTCTTATTCAGTAGATCCTAAAATATACTTTGAAACATCTAAAATTTTCAACTTAGTAGCTTTCGCTATTGTTTCAGTAAATGAAATAAATATAGATAACTCGAATTTAGAACAGAAATTTTTAAAGCAACCCATTAAAAAATTCACTTCACTACCCGAAGCCGTAGAATGGATTGAAAGTTTAGTTTAATCAACTATAACTTGTTTACTTGACAAGAGGCCATTAACTGAAGTAAATACCAAAATATATACTCCATTACTTAATGGATTTCGTTTTATTTGAAGGGATTCTAATTGCTCCTCATTGTGTATATTTTCAACTAATTTTCCATCCAAACTATAAACTTCAACGGAAACAACTTCTTGAGTATTTAATATTTTAAGTTTACTATCTGTGCTAACTACAACAATGGCAGATTTTGATTTGTTATCGGGTATATCTAAAATAACTTGTTCACAAACATCAACACGCTCAAAATTTGAATAAAATGAATTTCCATCTCTAAAACTACAACTCAACTCCCCTACATCATCAAAATCAGGTTCTCCTCCTGGCGCATTAATTATA
The DNA here is from genome assembly GCF_008974325.1 of Patiriisocius marinus. Classification (GTDB taxonomy): domain Bacteria; phylum Bacteroidota; class Bacteroidia; order Flavobacteriales; family Flavobacteriaceae; genus Patiriisocius; species Patiriisocius marinus. Next base: position 35,264 of record NZ_BKCG01000008.1, read on the forward strand.
GATAAAGACCCAACTCCTTCAATCCATACCGCATTAGTCGAACTTATTGTATTACCTGGAGAAGGTGAAAAAGTATAGTGCTTATAATTAGACCCGTCTACCAATGGAAGGGACTCAATAGAACTTAACGTAAACATCCCCCCATTTTCTGGAAATGGTGTGAATGGATTTTTCATTAAAATTTCATCACCAATTTCTAGTGAAAAATCATACAATAAATGTTCTCGCTTTACGCCATTAACTATTGTTAAAAGAAAGACTTGTTTTTCTGAAATATCTTCCCTCAATAAAAATGTACGTGAAATATAATGATACCCATCAAGTATTTTATAGCTTTTATTATCTACTAAAGTATCACCATCAGTATAATAAACATCTTTCGTACAGTCACCTAAAAAACAGGTTGAAAATTGCCATTCGTTTACATCCGCAAGTAGCGGCGTGTAATCTTGTGCACTCAAATGAGAGCATAAAATAATACTAATCACAAATACAATTTTCTTTATCATCTATTTATAAAGTAAGTCTCCATCTATCTGAAACGTTTGCAAAAATGCCACAGCTGCATGAATATCATTCGCCATTAAGCGATCATCTTCTACAAATGGAACCACATCTCTAAAATGAGCAACAAACGATTCAATAAATGGTGATGATTTTTTAGGTTCTCTAAATGTAAGCGCTTGCGAAGCATTAAACAACTCTATCGCTAAAATAGTTTCAATATTGTCTATGATTTTTAAGCATTTAGTAGCTGCATTAGCACCCATACTTACATGATCTTCTTGCCCATTAGATGAAACAATTGAATCAACTGATGCTGGACTTGCATACTGCTTATTTTGACTAACAATACTAGCAGCAGTATATTGCGGAATCATAAACCCACTATTTAAACCTGGATTGTTTACTAAAAATGCTGGCAAACCTCTTAACCCAGAAACCATTTGATAAGTTCTTCTTTCTGAAATATTCCCTAATTCACACATCGCAATACCTAAATAATCAAGTCCTAGCGCAAGTGCTTGACCATGAAAATTTCCGCCAGAAATAATTTTATCTTCTTCTATGAAAATATTTGGGTTATCTGTCACACTATTTATTTCTGTTTTAAATGTTTTATGCACAAAAACAATTGTATCCTTTGTTGCTCCGTGAACTTGCGGAATACATCTAAAAGAATAAGGATCTTGAACATTTTTCTTCTCAGAAGCACCTAATTCGCTTCCTTCTAGAAGTTCAAGAATTCTTTCGGCTGTTTTTACTTGACCTCTATGTGGACGTACTAAATGAATTAATGAATCATAAGGGCTCATATTGCAATCAAAAGCATCAATTGATACAGATCCAATAACATCGGCTAAGTATGATAGTTTATGCGCTTTTAATAAACAATACACTCCATAAGCACTCATAAACTGAGTTCCATTAAGCAATGCTAATCCTTCTTTAGCTTGTAGTACAATTGGCTCCCAATTATGACGCGTTAAAATTTCGGCTGAAGTCACTATCTTATCATCAATCCACACATCTCCCATTCCTAATAATGGAAGTGACATATGTGCTAAAGGCGCTAAATCACCAGATGCGCCAAGACTTCCTTGCGTATACACAACTGGAATAATATTGTTATTATAAAAAGCAATTAAACGCTCAACAGTAACTAATTGTACCCCACTGTATCCATAACTTAAGGATTGGATTTTTAGTAGTAACATCAACTTTACTATTTGTTGAGGTACATAATCTCCTGTTCCACAAGCGTGAGACTTTACAAGGTTTTCCTGAAGTTTAGATAAATTTTCATTTGAAATTTTCACATTACAAAGTGATCCAAAACCTGTGTTAATTCCATAAATGGGAGTATCGTTATTCTTTATTTTTTCTGAAAGAAATGTGAATGATTTATTGATGTTAGCTATAGCTTCTTCGGAAAGGGCTAATTTTTTATCGTCATTAATAATTGATTCAATTATTGATAAATCTAAAAGGGCTGAACTGATGTAATGTGTATCTTGCATTAAATGGGTAGCTTGTTTACACAAAAATACAATTTCTGTTAAGGTTTTACTAAACTAAATGAAGATAAGTATTATGCCCTAAATTTGTAAAAAATTGTCAATCTTTAAGGTTGAAAATAACACACTTATAAGAATATGAAAAAATTATTGATGCTTGGAGCTATTGCCATTTTAGCAAGTTGTAAAGAAGAAGCTCCTAAAGACTATGTAACATTCTCTGGTAAAATTGAGAATAACGATGTTGAAATGATTTCAATAAATAGTCGAGATTTTAGAAAAGAAATAGCTGTTAATGCAGATGGTACATTTAGTGATACTTTAAAAGTTAAAACTGGTGTTTACTATTTTGATAATGGTAGCGAGAGTACGCAACTGTTTCTAAAAAATGGCTATGATATAAATATGACTGTTGATTCTAAGGAGTTTGACGAAACTGTAAAGTACGCTGGTGAAGGAGCCGAAAATAGCACATATCTGTCAGAGAAAATGTTATTTGAAGAAAAAATTTATGATCAAAATTTCGATGCTTTAGGGATGAAAGAACTTGATGCTAAAATTGTAGAAATGTCTACTAGCATAAACGAGTTTATTGATTCTAAAAAAGGTATTGACACCATACTTACTAATCAAAATAAGCTAGAAGTAAGTATGATGATGGAGTCGTTTAAAAACTATTATGGCGAAATGATCTCTTTACGTATAGATATGCCTAAAGGTTCTCCTTCACCTGTTTTTGAAGATTTTGAAAATATTGATGGTAGTAAAACCTCACTTGCAGATTTAAAAGGTAAAAATGTCTACATCGATGTTTGGGCAACTTGGTGTGCTCCTTGTAAAGCCGAAATTCCAGCATTAAAGCAATTAGAAAAAGATTACCACGGAAAAAATATTGCATTTGTAAGTATGTCAATTGATGATGACAGATCTCACGGTGGATCTTGGGAACAAGCTAAAACTGACTGGAAGACTATGGTTAAAGATATGGACCTTGGTGGTATTCAAATCTATGCCCCAAATGGATGGCAGACAAAGTTTATTAGAGATTACCGTGTAAATGGTATTCCTAGATTTATACTTTTAGACAAAGAAGGAAACATCGTTGATGCAAGTGCTCCACGCCCTAGTGAAGATACTTTAAGAACTTTATTAGATGGTTTAATCTAAAAAAATTAAGTACTATTTTATACTTAAAAAGCTCCTTTTCAATAGAAAAGGAGCTTTTGAAATTTAATTAAGACGTACATATATATTAATCAGCTGGTGCTTGTTGCTGTTCATCTTGCCTAAACAACTCTATAAAAGCATCTCCTAAAGCTTCAGTAATATCACTTGCTATCATTGCTTCAAAACCTATTAGTTGCGAAGCTATATTTCCTGCACTTCCGTGAAGATAAACTCCAAATACTGATGACATCAAAGGATCATATCCTTGAGCTACAAGTCCTGTTATCACTCCGCTTAATACATCTCCACTTCCTGCAGTTGCCATTCCTGGATTTCCGGTTGTGTTGATATACATTTCTCCTTCCGAAATTATGATCGTGTTAGCTCCTTTAATTATTACAATTACATTGTATTTTTTAGAAAAGGCTTTTGTTTTTTCAATTTTATCGTAATCATCAGACCACTCTCCTATTAATCGTTCTAACTCTCCTGAATGAGGCGTTAAAATTGCATTTTGTGGAATCAATTTTAAGAGCGTTTTAGTTGACGAAATACAGTTAAGTGCATCTGCATCTAATAATATAGGACAGGTAACTTTTTTAAGCAAGCCCCTTAATGCAGCAACAGATTCTTTTCCTGTTCCCATTCCCATACCTACTGCTATAGCATCAGGCATAAAATCAAATTCAATTTTACTTAAAACCTTTGGATTTACATCAGTTTGCACTAGTGCCTCTGGTACAGAAATCTGCATAATATTATATCCACATTCTGGAATAAAAGCTGTTACCTTTCCAGCTCCTATACGTAATGTTGACTTCGTACTTAAAACAGCAGCACCCATACTTCCATAACTTCCGGCAGCAACTAATGCGTGACCAAAATTACCTTTATGCGCATATTTATTTCGTTGCTTATAAAAACGTTGTGCTTGTGGTTTAGCTATAAGTTGTGCAACAGGTTTAGTCGTTTGCATATACTCCTCATCAAGTCCAATATTTAAAATCTCGTAAAACGTTACATAAGGTCCACTTTCAGGCAGAAAGAAAGATAATTTAGGTGCTTGAAACGTAAGTGTATGATTAGGCTTAATAATTGCTTCGTGATCTGTAATTGCTTGCTCTGCATATAAACCACTAGGTATATCTATTGACAACTTGTATGCAGGTGTTGTATTTATATGCTGGATTAATTGTTTTACCCATCCTTCTGGTGGACGATTTAGACCAATCCCAAAAAGTGCATCAATTATAATATCCTCCCTAGCTATTGCAGGAAAATCTTCTACGCAAGTCATGAGCAAAGGCCAATTTTTAGTCACATCCTTATAACGAGAATAATTAGTCAAAAAACTTGGCGAACGTTTATCTGTATAATTAGCGATATAGCACTTTACTAAATAGCCATTTTCAACAAGAAGTCTTCCTAGCGCTAGACCATCTCCACCATTATTACCTATTCCACAAAAAATATGAATTGGTACTTGCGCACCTTGTAAGCGCTGGTGCAACCAACCGTAAATTTGTGTAGCAGCACGCTCCATTAAATCTACAGAAGTAATCCCTTGTTTTTCTGTTGTTATTTTATCTGCTTCGTAAAACTGTTTACTGGAAAATATTTTCATAGAGTTCTGGCTTTCGCCGAAATATTATAAACTTAAAATTTAATTCTTTTATTAGTTATTGAAGGCTAAATACTTATTTTAACTCGCCTTCTTTTAATAGAATGACAAGGTAAAAATAACTTGTTGCTCTAAAAACAAATTTGTTTAAAAATTTGGTCAAGCAACCATCAAGACGTTACATTTGTGGAACAATAAATAAACACTACGCATAGGGTTTAATGCTTTAAAATTTCGGCAAAAGCCAACTACCCTATTTGTAAATTATATATAGAATTTTAAAAGATTAATACAAGATGAAAAACACAGCTTTAACTACAATACACGAAGCGTTAGGAGCAAAAATGGTTCCTTTTGCAGGTTATAATATGCCCGTTTCATACGAAGGCGTAAATGCAGAACACGAAACTGTACGTGAAAGCGTAGGTGTTTTTGATGTAAGCCATATGGGTGAGTTTTTAGTACTTGGCCCTAATGCTTTAGATTTAATTCAGCGTGTTTGTAGTAATGATGCATCTAAACTTAAAGACGGACAAGCACAATATAGTTGTTTGCCTAATGAAGATGGTGGTGTTGTTGATGATTTAATTGTTTACCGTCTTGAAGCAGAAAAATGGTTATTAGTTGTAAACGCATCAAATATTGATAAGGATTGGGCTTGGATTAATAAGCATAACACAATGGGTGCTGAGCTTAAAAACATAAGCGAAGGCTACTCTTTACTAGCTATACAAGGGCCTAAAGCTATCGATGCTATGCAGTCTCTCACCAGTGAAGACCTAAGTGCAATAAAATTTTACACTTTTAAAGTAAGTGACTTTGCAGGTATTGAAAATGTAATTATTAGTGCTACAGGTTACACGGGTAGTGGTGGATTTGAAATTTACTGCAAAAATGAAGAGGTAGCCCAAGTTTGGACTAAGGTTATGGAAGCTGGAGCAGATTTTGGTATTAAGCCAATAGGTCTTGCAGCTCGTGATACACTTAGATTGGAAATGGGATATTGTCTTTACGGAAATGATATAGATGATACCACTTCTCCTCTTGAAGCTGGTTTAGGTTGGATTACTAAATTCACTAAAGATTTTGTAAACAGTGAAGCTCTTAAAAAACAGAAAGAACGTGGCGTTGAAAAAACATTAGTTGCTTTTGAACTAAACGAACGTGGAATTCCAAGACAAGGATACGATATAGTTGATGGAAGCGGTAAAAAGATAGGTGTCGTAACTAGTGGTACAATGTCTCCTTCAATGGGTACAGGAATAGGACTTGGCTATGTGCCAGTTGTATTTAAAGACGTAGGAAGTGCTATAAATATCCAAATAAGAAAAAATGCAATTCCTGCAACTGTTGTAAAATTACCTTTTTACAAAAAGAAATAAGCGTACTCTAAAATATAGCGCTTGCAAATTGAAGGATTTATGAAGTACGAGCAAATTTTAAAAACTATTTATAAAGAAGTCACTTCACTAGAAAACACTGGTGAAGTAGCTTCTTACATTCCAGAACTTGCGAAAGTAAGTAAAGATCATTTTGGGATGTACTTAAACCGAATTGACGGCAATAACTACGCTGAAGGCGATACAGATACAAAATTTTCAATCCAAAGTATTTCTAAAGTATTTTCACTTACAGTGGCATTTGCCAATCAAGGTGATGCATTGTGGAACCGTGTTGATGTAGAACCATCCGGAAATCCTTTCAACTATTTATCACTATTAGAACGCGAAAAAGGTATACCACGTAACCCACTAATAAATAGTGGCGCTATTGTAGTAGCAGATTGCCTAGTAAGTACTCTTAAAAATCCTAAAAAAGATTTTCTGCAATTTGTAAGAGATCTCGCTGATGATCAAACCATCAATTTTAATGAAGAAGTTGCTGCTTCAGAAAAAGCTACAGGTTTTAAAAACTATGCTATTGCAAATCTTTTAAAATCGTATAACAATCTTGCAAATCCTGTTGAAGAAGTACTCGATTTTTATTTTCATCAATGTTCTATAGAGATGAATTGTAAACAATTATCGAACGCTTTTGTTCCTTATGCAAACAAAGGAAAGAGCTTACTTAATGATGCTTGTGTTTCTGCTAAGCAAGCTAAACGTATCAATGCAATTATGCTTACCTGCGGGTTTTATGACGAGGCTGGTGAATTTGCTTTTGAAGTAGGACTACCTGGAAAATCTGGTGTTGGCGGAGGTATCGTTGCTTTATTACCAAACGAATTTGTAATAACAACTTGGTCTCCTGCACTAAATGAAAAAGGAAACTCCTATTACGGAATGCAGGCTTTAGAAAAATTTACAACGCAGACTAATTCGTCTATTTTTTAGTTGTAGTTTATATGAATACCCAAAAACACACCATACTTATTCTAGGCGCAAGCGGCTTTATAGGCAATGCAATCTATAAAGAGGTCTGCTCCTACTTTGAAACACATGGAACCTACTATTTGCAAAAAGAACAGTTTATAGAAAATCAAGTATTTCATTATTACGATACTGCAAAAGGTGGCATAGCCGAAATATTAAAAGCGGTAAACCCATCTGTAATAATATCATCTCATAAAGGCGATCAAAGAAGCACATTTCAAGAACATAAAGTAATTTGCGAATACATCAAAGCACATCATAACTCACGATTACTTTTTATTAGTACAGCACAAGTTTTTGATGGAATGTTTGAATACCCTTCGTATGAAAATGACACTCCTAAATCTGCTACCGCACTTGGAGTTTTTAAAATTAAAATGGAACGGTTATTATTAACCGAAATTCCAGCACAACTAGCCATTATTAGATTACCGTTAGTCTTAGGAAACACATCTCCTATAATAACACTTTTAAGAAAATCGGCAGAGTTTGCAACTAGCTTTGAAGTTTATCCTAATAAAATAATTAGTGTAAATACTATCAATAAAATTACGCAACAAATACATTATATCATTAATAAAAATCTTGATGGAATTTTCCATTTAGCAAGTGAAGATGTAATACACCATCACGATTTAATGATGGAAATATGCAATCGTTATAATGGCAAATTTCCTATCTTTAAAAATGCCTATTCTAGGAATGATGATTCATACAATGCCATACTTCCTAAATTTAATAAACTACCTGAACCCTATACTATTACTGTAGCGCAAGTAGTTGATAATTGCATACTAGAAGATATAATTACACTTCGAAATAACTAGAAACTAACATATTTAAATACTATACTATGAGCAAATTAACAGATGAGCAGATAAATAAGCGTATTGCAACAATGGACGGTTGGGAATATACAGATGGAGCATTATATACAATTTTTGAGTTTGAAAACTTTAAAGAATGTTTCTCTGCAATGACACGTATTGCATTTGAATGTGAACGCCTAAACCACCATCCCGAATGGAGTAACGTTTATAATAGTCTTGAAATTTTCTTACTTACACATGACGCTGATGGAGTAACTGAAAAGGATTTTGAATTAGCTGAAATTATTGACGAGTTAATAGGCTAATTACTATTTAACCCGAAAGCGCATTTCGGTAAAAAAATATATTGTTTAAATAGAAATTTAGCAAGACATTTTTCTTTTTTTAGAATTTGGAAAATCTGTTTTGGAATTTCTATATTTGAACTATTAATAAATACTTGAAATCCTTATCGATTTCAAACACTAAGAAACTAATTATGGGAAGAGCTTTTGAGTTTAGAAAAGCACGTAAAATGAAACGCTGGTCAGCAATGAGTAAAGCGTTTACACGTATAGGGAAAGATATTGTAATGGCTGTTAAAGAAGGCGGTCCAGATCCAGATTCTAATTCGCGATTGCGTGCCGTTATTCAAAATGCGAAGTCTGTAAATATGCCTAAAGACAACGTTGAACGCGCCATAAAAAGAGCGAGTGACAAAAGTCAAGGTGATTATAAAGAAGTTATTTTTGAAGGGTATGCACAACACGGTATTGCAGTTTTAATTGAAACTGCAACTGATAATAATACAAGAACTGTAGCTAATGTTCGTGCAGCATTCAATAAAACAGATGGAAGTTTGGGTACTTCAGGCTCAGTTGTTTTTATGTTTGACCACACTTGTAACTTTAAAGTTAAAGGTGAAGGTTTAAATCTAGAAGATTTAGAGCTAGAGCTTATTGACGAAGGAGTTGAGGAAATTTTCGAAGATACTGAGGAAAATGCAGATGGTGAAGAAGAAACTAGCGTGATGATTTATGCTCCTTTTGAAAGCTTCGGAAATATTCAGGCGTATTTAGAGGCTAATAATATTGAAATCTTGTCTTCAGGTTTTGAACGTATTCCACAGGTTACTAAAAAACTTACCGCTGAACAAACAGCTGACGTTGAAAAACTTTTAGAAAAATTAGAGGAAGATGATGATGTACAAAACGTATATCATACAATGGAAGAAAGTGCTGAGTAATATGCTTAGTTATTCTTCTTAGAAATTTTAGGTAACCTCATTGATCAAAAAACTCCCAATTCATAAATATGAATTGGGAGTTTTATATTTAGATCAATTTTATAGATCAACTTAAATTTAATCTTGAGAAAATATTACTGAAGATGCTCCATCTAATAAATAGTTAAAATTAGGCGCAATGTTACCTCCTGCTATTGGATTTGTAAATGCTAATACTCGTCCTCCTGAATTTGCTCTCTCTGCAATATAAACAGTATTAGAATCTGAATCAAAATCAACGCTTACAGGATTTCCTAAAAATGTTGAAGAACCTGCTACACGTATTTGATTACCAGCAACCGATAATGTTCCACCATCCTCTACAGCGCTAAATTTTGCTTGAAAATCTGATATAAAATGAAAACCTCCATCGCTATCACTTTGTGCATCACCAATATCAGTTAAAATCATTGTTCCTCCATCTTGTCCTAAACCGTGTGTTCTTACAATTCCTTCAATAGCTATTCGTTTAGATGGTAAAGCCGTTCCTGAAGTTGTAAAGTTATTTTCAAAATCTGAAAACAATGCTACCTCATTTGTTTTATCAACTACTGCGTATAAATTTCCACCTACAAATTCAATACCCCATACAGCAAAATCTGTAGTGATAACGTTTCTTAAAGTATACGTATTATCGTTCCTTACAAAAACCCATAATCGATTATCTACTGTAGAATCATCTCCATCAACATCCATATTATCTGAAACAACATATAGGTTTCCATTAACAGCTATATCTCTAGGACTCCCTAAAATTGTTGGTCCTCCTGCTTCAATTTCTAATGCATCACCGTCATCAGTTCCGTCTAATTCATCGTAAGTATTAATGTTTTTATTACTTCTACTTACTTGTGTAATTTCGTCCTCATCACTATCAACAAAAAGACCTTCACCATCTGTACTTGCTGCTATTGTAAGTAGTGTTCTAACTTCTACATCACCGTCATCTTCTATTTGATACGCTGTAATATTTCCACTTGTATTACTTGATGCATAAAGATTAACTCTCAAGTCGTCTCCAGTTATGTCATCATCATCTCCGCAAGAAATAAATGTTAGTGAAGCGATTGCTGAAATTGTTAAAAATTTTAATGTTTTCATATGATTTGTTTTTATGTTTATGACATAGATAACTACATCAATGAAACAGAAAAAACCTGCTTGCAATCATTAACTAAGATTTAACTAAATGCAACTGAAATTCAGACAGTTAACTCATTCCAAGAAAAGTTGAGTTAACAAGAAATTTGTATAATAGAATGTTAAGCTCAACATCTTAATTCTACAAAAGAAAAACATAAGATTTTAGTAATTGCGTAATGTTATTATGTCCACTCTGGAATTTTACCTACTACACCTACATAAAATTTACGCAACTCCTTCTCGTCTTTTTCTAAATCACCTGTAGGATAAAAGGCATCACCTATACTCAAGGTTTTTTTTGGATAATCAAAACTAATTGGAATGATAGGAACACCAGCTTTCATAGCAATATAGTAGTAACCAGTTTTCCAAGATTCTACTTTTTTTCGAGTTCCCTCAGGAGCAAGTGCCATTCTAAATTCTTTTTTACTATTTATTACATTAGCAATAGCTTCCACTTTATTTTCGGCTTTACCTCTATTTAAAGGGGCTCCACCCATCCATCTAAAATACCAACCAAAAGGCCATTTAAATAATTCCTTTTTTCCAACAAAGTTGATTTCAACATTTAAAATTCGGCGAGCTAATATGGATAAAATAAAATCAAAATAGCTAGTATGCGGGGCACAAATAAGCACCGCCTTTTTAATTGATCGATCAAAGTCACCATCAATTGTCCAACCTAAAACTTTATGATAAAAAAAACTTGTTATTCCCATGTACTGTACTAACTTTTATGTGTTCACTTTTATTTATAAAACAATGTAAAACTACCTGTTTAGTCCGTTTTAATTTGCAGTTTTATTACTTAAAAGTCTTTCAGCTTTTTCTAAATCTTCTGGAGTGTCAATTTCTACTCCTAGAATTGTAGTTTCGGCCATTTTAATATTTTTTCCGTATTCTAAATATCGAATACATTCAATTTTTTCGGCAGCCTCTAGGGTTCCCATTGGTAATTTATAGAAATCTAAAATTGCTTGTTTTCTAAATGCGTATATACCTTTATGCTTGTAATAGGGCACCTCCACTTGTTTATCTCTTTGATAAGGAATAGGAGATCTTGAAAAATACTGTGCAAAATTATTTTTATCTACAATTACTTTAACGGTATTTGGGTCATTTATTTCATCCCAATCATTAATTCTCACCATTAAAGATGCGAGGTCAATTTTATCTGCATCTTCACCTTTAAAAACTTCTAAAACCTGCTCCAGAACTTCTCTATTTGTAAAAGGTTCATCACCCTGAACATTAACAACAATATCAATATCCATATTCTCCACGGCTTCAGCAATACGATCGCTTCCACATTCGTGTTCTTTTTTACTCATAATAGCTTTACCACCCTGAGCAGTAATTACATTATAGATGATATCACTATCAGTAACTACATATACTTCATCAAATAAATTAGTAGCAACAGTAGCCTCATAGGTTCTAACAATTACTGGGGTTCCGCCTAGCTCTTTCATTAGCTTTCCTGGAAATCTTGATGCAGCATAACGCGCGGGTATCATAGCAATTATCTTCACTTTTTTTTGTTTTTAGAATATTTCGGAATTAAACAATCATAAGTTATGCCGAAATTTTAATTCATTAATATTTTGGCTATGCCTCAAAAAAATCTTCTTTGAAACCTATTAAATACAATCTTTTTTGTGCTCTTGTGATTGCTGTATAGAGCCATCTCAAATAGTCTTTATCTATTCCATTTGGTAAATAAGGTTGCTCTACAAAAACGTTCTCCCATTGTCCACCTTGGCTTTTATGGCAGGTGATAGCGTAAGAAAACTTAATTTGCAATGCATTAAAATATCGATTCTTTTTAACCGCTTGAAACTTTTTATATTTTGAAGTTTCGTGTTGATAATCTTCCATAACGGCTTGATACAATTTATTGGAATCTTCATAAGTTAACGATGGTGACTCAGATGACAATGTGTCTAACAGCAGTACTGTTTCAAATGCTTTCATTCTTGGATAATCTGCCATTTGCACTTTAACTTCAGCAAATCTAAAACCATATAATTCTACAATTCTAAATAGCTCGAGTACTTCAATAATATCCCCATTTGCAATAAAACCAGCATCACTTTCTGCTGAGACCCAAAAATAATTGTTTTTAACCACCATTAAGCGGTCACCAGGAGAAAGTTCTTCCTCTTGGTATAAAATTCTACTTCTAATATTTTGATTATATAGGTTTGCTCTTTTATTTGAACGTACTATAAATACTGTATCGTCCTGTTTATCATCATTATAATTTTCCTCTAGTGCATCCATAATTTCCATTCCGTCTGATGGACGAATTACATCTGGAAAAGTGATTCCACTAAATTTAAACCTATCGTATATTCCTTCGTTTAATACTTCACGAAGTCTAGTTGCATTAGTTAAAATTCCACTATCCTGTTGTTGCCTTACAACTTCGTCTAATTCTAATTCAATACATTCTTTATCAAATTTCATTTCTAAAATTCGTGCATCGAGCGCAGGACTAACGTCTAGTTTAATTGGTGGTAACTGTGCTGTATCTCCTATAAATAGAATTTTACAGTTATGACCACTATATACATATTGGATAAGGTCATCTAATAAAGAGCCATTTTCGAATAATTTAGCATCTTGATTAACATCAGGAATCATTGAAGCTTCATCAACTATAAATAAGGTATTACGATGTTTATTTGTTTGAAGTGTAAAGCTAACTCCACCACCTTTTTTAGCTTTTGGGAAATATATTTTTTTATGAATAGTAAAAGCTTCTTTATTTGCATAATTACTAATTACTTTAGCTGCTCTTCCCGTAGGTGCCATTAACACTGGGCTCATTTGAGCTTTCCATAGATTTTTAACAATTGTACCTGTAATTGTAGTTTTTCCTGTTCCAGCATATCCTTTGAGAAGAAATAGCTCATTTTTTTCCTTACTTAATAAAAATTTTGACAGTAATTGAAGCGCAATATCTTGTTTAAGTGTTGCATTATGAGGGAAATCGCTTTTTAAAACGCTGTAAAATTGTTTTATATCCATTTACACTACTTAAATTTATGGGTTAAAGATGCCATGATTTTTTTACAATATACTTTTACGAACAAAAAAAAATTGTAGATTTGCGAGAGACCATTATAAACTAAAAACTTAAACTTTCAAGATAATGAAACTAATTATTCAGCTCGTATTATGGGTATTAATCGCATTTTTAGCTTGGCAACTTTATAGTTCCATTATTGGACCGGTAAAGTTTAACGAGAAACGTGATGCTCGTTATGCAAAAGTAATCGATAATTTGAAAGATATTCGCTCTGCCGAATTAGCTTTTAAAGAAATTAACGGAAAATTCACAGGAAGTTTTGACAGTTTAATTCGTTTTATTGATACTGCTCAATTTGCAAGAGTACAACGTAGAGATACATTCTACGCAGATGAGAAGAAAAACAGAGCTTTTGGACTTGATGCTAAAACTGGTGGGTATATTTTAGAGGAAACTTTAATTGACACGTTAGGTTTTACTCCTATTAAAGATTCACTTTACGGTGGAACTGATCGTTACAAAAGAATGATGAAAATTCCAGTTGAAGGAGTTGATGCTGAATTCGAATTGAAAGCTGGTGTTGTAATCAAAAATGATGATCCTTACTCAGCATTCGAAGCAAAGGTTGCTAAAGATGTAATTCTTGGTGACTTAGATAAAGACTTACTTTCTCAAGAGAAGATGGTTGTCTCTGTTGAGGGAGTTAACGGAAAATATATTAAAGTAGGATCGTTAGAAACTGTAGACACTTCAGGTAACTGGCCTAAAATTTATGACGCACCTAAGCAAGACAAATAGTCAACAACATATCATTAAAAGTCTGTCCGTTCAAATTTCTTTGATCGGACATTCTTTTTTAGTGAAAGATGTTAGTTTAAACACCGTGCTTTTTTCGCATACCGCTACTTTTAGTAACGCCACATCACCTGATGAAGCTCTTATAGCACTAACAACAACCATTGCCAAATTTCCTGAATTACAAGGCTCTTTTGATTCGGTAACTGTTGTACATCAAAACGATTTAATTACCGTTGTACCTCAAGCACTTTTTGATGAAAATGAAGCTGCTAATTATTTAAAATTTAATACTAAAATACTCCCCACAGATTTCATAGCATTTGATGTTATCACAAATCAAGAAATTGTTGTTGTTTATGTTCCTTACATCAATATCAATAATTACATATTTGACACTTATGGGTCATTTAAATATTACCACTCCTCTACTATAGCTATCGAAGATTCCATAAAATCATCTAGCTTTAAGAAAGAAACTACTGTATTTATTGATGTTGCTAAAGACATTTTTTTCTGCACAGTAATATTTAAAGGTAAGCTTCAATTACACAATGTGTACTCTTACAAAACAAGTGAAGATTTTATATATTATATTTTATTCTGTTTTGAACAGTTACAATTAGACCCTAATGAAACACCAATAGTACTTAGTGGAGCTATCTCAAAAGAAGTTGATTTGTTTACAATACTTTTTAAGTACATTAGACACATTACCTTTGCAGAGCTTTCTATGTTGAATACCATTTCAAATAAAGCTTATACTTACTACTTATTATCTAAAGCAACCAAATGAGAATTATATCAGGAACGTATAAAGGCAAAAGATTAACAGCACCAAAATCACTACCTGTTAGACCAACAACAGATTTTGCCAAAGAGGCATTATTTAATATATTAAATAATAATATCCATTTTAGCGAATCGTCACTGTTAGACTTGTTTTCGGGTACGGGAAACATTAGTTATGAGTTTGGATCTAGAGGTTGTCCTCAAATTACAGCGGTAGACAGTCATTATGGCTGTATTAAATACATTTCGCAAATTTCCGAAGAATTAAACTTTAATATTCAAACTGTAAAAGCAGATTGTTTTAAATATTTAAAAACTAGCCGCGGTGCTAGCTTCGATATTATTTTTGCAGATCCTCCATATAATTTTACCGTAGAGCAATTAGAAGAATTAGTGACTTCAAGTATTGAAAATGGTTTTCTAAAAACTGATGGTCAAGTTATAATAGAACATACAAAACATTTAAACCTATCTAGTATTAAAGGCTTTACAGAAGCTAGAAGGTATGGTGGTTCAGTTTTTAGCTTTTTTAGTTAAATAATTCATTATTTTGTTTAAATTTACGTAGGAAAGACTCAACGTCGCTACTTGTAAGCTAAAGATTTATCTTTCTTACTTAAATTTTCAACCTATTACCAATGAGATCCCCCCTATTAGAGACTATTAATTTAGACTTTGTCAAACTTGAAATTTATGATGAATATATTGTGACAACCGTTCACGAAGGGGTACTTTTTGATCACAAAAAACTAGACGAAGTACATAAAGTATTTGACAAGTATTTTAAACATAAACCTTTCGGTTATATTTCAAATAGAGTATTTGATTACACAGTAAATCCTACTAGTTTTATATATTCATTACAATATGAAAACTTAGTCGGTACCGCTATAGTTTGTTATAATGATAAATCATACAGAAACGCCCAATTTGAAAGTACGTTGCATAACTGTTTAATTGAAATTTTTCACATCGAGTCTAAAGCCTTAGAGTGGATTTCGACTCAATTAGAGTCTTTTAAAAAAAAGCAGGCCTATAAGCCGGGTTCTGTTCAATCTAAGTTATCCTAGAAATTCCTTACCATTTATCTAGATAGTACGTTACCGCACTATTCAATCTGCCTACCCTCCAACACGGGCGGGAACCCTTAGCGCTGGTTTACGTGGCATTTCACCGCATAGAGTTTACCTGGTTTCACTACAGCATTACCTGTACATACTTTCTGTTGCACTTGTCCTATCTTAAAACAAGTTTAAGACGACGGCCGTTAGCCGCTATGCTTCCCTATGGTGCCCGGACTTTCCTCCCCCAATTAAAATTGGCGACGGTAAGGCGGCCTGCTGCGGCAAATGTACCTTTAATGTTAATAAATAGCGATAAATACGAAGCCGAAATTTTAATAATTAATACCCCACATTAGTATATTTGCTGTAACAGCTATTATTCAATTTATGGAACCTTTTATAGTATCAGCCAGAAAGTACAGACCCCTCGTTTTTAAGGACGTAGTGGGACAACAGGCTATAACTAATACTTTAGAAAACGCCATAGAAAGTAATCATTTAGCGCAAGCATTATTGTTTACAGGGCCAAGAGGTGTGGGTAAAACAACCTGTGCTCGAATTTTAGCAAAGAAAATAAATCAGGATGGTACAGATCAAACTGATGAAGATTTTGCATTTAATATTTTTGAATTAGATGCTGCTTCTAATAACTCTGTAGATGATATTAGAAATCTGACTGACCAAGTTAGAATTCCACCACAAGTAGGAAAATACAAAGTATATATTATTGATGAGGTACACATGTTGTCATCATCAGCATTTAATGCATTTCTAAAAACTCTAGAAGAACCACCTAAACACGCCATATTTATACTTGCAACAACTGAGAAACATAAGATTATACCAACTATACTTTCTCGTTGTCAAATATTCGATTTTAAACGAATTACAGTAAAAGACATTAAAGAACATCTTCACGATGTTGCAAAACAAGAAGGTATTGAAGCTGAAGATGACGCATTACACGTTATCGCTCAAAAAGCAGATGGTGCATTAAGAGATGCACTTTCAATATTTGACCGTGTGGTTAGTTTTTCAGGTAAAAACCTTACCCGAAAAGCAGTTACAGAAAACCTGAACGTATTAGATTACACTTACTACTTTGCGATAACCGATTTATTTCTTGCAAATGATATCCCTAAAATACTATTAGCTTATGACACCATTTTATCTAAGGGGTTTGATGGGCACCATTTTGTTATGGGTCTAGCATCACACTTTAGAGATATAATGGTTTGTCAAAACCAAGTTACCATTCAACTACTTGAAGTAGGTGAACAAGTTAAGGCAATGTACTTTGAACAATCGCAAAAATGTGACCGAGACTTTTTATTGGAAGGTATTGAACTAGCTAACAATTGTGACTTAAAGTACAAAACATCACAAAACCAACGCTTACTCGTAGAGTTATGCTTAATGCAATTAGCTTCGCTTACTGCTAAAAAAAAAACTCCAGTAGCATAGGAGACACTCCATTTATACTTCCACCATCACATTTTAATGACGTTACTCCTATTTCTCCTCCTGAAATATTAGATATCGAAAAGAGTGAACAACCATCAGGTTACACTAGTGCAATTAACAAAGAAAGTACTGAACCAAACACTCATGTAATAGCTAAAACCGAAGTAACCGATAAACAAACTACAACAAAAACTGAAAGTCCTGCTGAAGTCTCTCAACAAAAAAAGGCTCCAGAAATAAATATACCTAGACGGGAAAGACAAGTATCTGCGCTATCATTAAAAAGTATTGTTGCTAAAAAGAAACTCAAACTAGAGCAAGAAGCAAACGAACCAGACGTTGAAAATTTACCTACTAATCCATTTACAGAAGCCGAAATGCTTGAAGGATGGAAAGAATTTACCGAAATAGTAGCAAAAGAAGGAAAACATATTCTTCACTCTCATTTAAGGATGGGCACTCCAAAATTAGAAGGAAACTTAATTCATTTAGTTTTTCCTAACGAGACTATTAAAATAGAAATGGAACGCGAAAAGTATGAGTTACTTCAGTTTTTGCGTAAAAAACTTCAAAATTATGATGTAGATCTCTCTATCGAAGTAGATGAAAAAGAGATGAAACGTTATGCTTATACCACTAAAGAAAAATACGAAAAATTAGTAGCGATAAACCCGCTACTTGAAGAACTTCGAAAAACATTCGACTTAGATATTTAAAATGAAAGCACAAGACGACACTTCAGTAATAAAAATGTTAGGATTAAAATTACCTACAGATCCACGTTGGGTAAATATTGTCGAAAAAAATATTGAAGAAATCCTTACAGATCACGCTTACTGTGAGCAGAAAGCAACTTCAACAGCTATTTCACTTATAGTTTCATTTCCGGAATATTCTGACTTAGTTCAAGAAATGGTGAAACTTGTAAAAGAAGAAATAAGCCATTTCAAGCTAGTACACGATAAAATTTTAGAACGTGGTTGGACAATGGGGCGCGATCGTAAAGATGAATATGTGCTTGCCTTATTGAAATTCTTCCCAAAAGGTGGAAGTCGAACTACTCAGCTAGTACATCGCTTATTATTAGCCGCACTCATTGAAGCTAGAAGCTGTGAACGTTTCAGATTACTGAGCGAACAACTTGAAGATCAAGAACTAGCAACTTTTTATCGTAATTTGATGATTAGTGAAGCAGGACATTATACAATGTTTTTAGGATTTGCAAGACAATACGGTGACCGCCAAGAAGTGGATCAAAAATGGCAACAATTATTAGAATTTGAAGCCGAAGTAATGTCTAATTTAAGTACTGGCGGCAGTATTCACGGATAAAACAAGCGCTACCTTTCGTACTTATTTCACTAACAAATCTCTTGCTTTTTGTTCATTGTAAAGGCTTTTTACAATACCATCTGCTAAACCAATTTTTGGTACATAAATGTTTTTAGCTTTTGACCATTTCATTGCAGATAAATATATTCTTGTTGCCGGCACAATCACATCTGCCCTATCAGGGTTCATTTGCATTTCAAAAATACGCTCGTGATATGTCAATGATTTAACCTCTTCATAGAAATTAGCTAGAAAAAAATAACTTAAAGGCTTCCCAACCTTTTTCTCACTAAATCGATATATACTATTTATATTTCCACCAGAACCAATTACTTCAATTTTGTCGTAATCCTTAGTGTTTTCAACTATCCAAGACTTAACATCGTTCCAGATAGACTCTTTAACCATATCATTGATTATACGAACAGTTCCTAATTTAAAAGAACGTGAAGTTATAGTATTACCATTTGCAAATACCGTAAACTCTGTACTTCCACCACCTACATCAACATAAAGAAATACTTTGTTATCTTGTATTAAATGGTTCAAATCTGTAGTAGCTATAATTGCAGCTTCATCATTTCCATCTATAATTTGGATATCAATACCAGTAGCATCAAAAAGCTTTTTTGCAACTTGAATTCCGTTTTCAGCTTCACGCATTGCGCTTGTAGCACAAGCACGGTATTTTTTTATTTTATGATTTTTCATTATGAGGCTATATGCTTTCATAGCATCTTTCATACGCTCATAATTAACATCTGAAATTTTACCTTCAAGGAAAACATCTGCCCCTAATCGAATAGGCAATCTCACTAAAGATGTTTTTTTAAATTGCGGCGCATATCCTTCCTTCTCAATAACCGTAGCTATTAATAATCTAATGGCATTTGATCCTATGTCAATTGCCGCATATTTATTGATTTTTAACACGTTAAGCTTCTAATTTATTTTTATAATATTCATATGTAGCAAACTGCGAGCGTACCTTAATATTATCGTTTTTACGGTACGCGTTATCTTGCTTATCATTAATCATTCTTGCTTTAACATTATCACTCCAGCATATATTAAATGTATCATTTATTTCTTGTTTAATTTCATCATCATAAATAGGACAAGAAATCTCAACTCTATTATCTAGGTTCCTTCCCATAAAATCTGCGGAAGAAATATACATTTTTTGATTGCCATCGTTCTCAAAAATATACAAACGAGGATGCTCTAAAAATTTGTCTACAATGCTAATAACTTCAATATTTTCACTCATTCCTTTTACACCAGGAATTAAACAACAAATTCCTCTAATAATCAACTGTACTTTCACTCCCGCTCTACTAGCAGCATATAACCTATCAATCATTTTATAATCTGACAAACTATTTAACTTAAGTCTAATACCACTTTTTTTACCCTTAATATTATTTAATATTTCGGTTTCAATTAAACTATAGATGGCATTTCTAGTATAATGTGGTGATACAATTAAATGATTGTACTTTTTCACCTTATAATTTACTTCAAAAAAGTCGAAAACTTTGTTTAGTTCTTTTACAATTTTTTGGTTTGCTGTAAACAAAGTATAATCTGTATAAATACGAGCAGTAGATTCATTAAAGTTTCCTGTGCTAATAAAAGCATATCTACGCACTTTGTCTTTCTCTTGTCTTTCAACTACACAAGCCTTACAATGTACTTTTAAGCCAGTAACCCCAAAAATCAACTTAACACCTTCACTCTGCATTTGTTCAGCATAATAGATATTTGCTTGCTCATCAAAACGTGCTTGTAATTCAATTTGAACTGTTACTTCTTTTCCATTTTTAGCTGCATTTATAAGCGAGCTAGCAATGTGTGAAACTTCAGCAAGCCTATAAATTGTAATCTTAATAGTAGTAACTGTTGGGTCTAATGCAGCTTCCCTTAAAAACTTAACAACATACGAAAACGATTGATAAGGAGCATAAAGCAAATAATCTTTAGATGAAATTTTATCTAATAGACTACCTTGCAAGTTTAAACCAGGAATAGGTAAAGGCGCAATTTTTTCATACTGCAAATCTTTTCTACCTAAACTAGGGAATCCCATATAGTCTCGTCTATTATGATATCTTCCTCCAGGAATAATACTATCGGTAGCGTCAATACCCATTTTTTGCATCAAAAATTGAAGGGTTTCTTTATCAATTTTTTTATCATAAACAAAACGAACAGGATCTCCTGTACTTCTGTTTTTTACACTTTTTGAAATTTTATCAATGAAACTTTTACTTAAATCACTTTCAATATCTAATTCAGCATCACGTGTTATTTTAATCATGTGTGCCGAAATACTATCGTATTTAAAAATATTGAAAATATAATGAAGACAATAACGAATTAAATCATCTAAAATAATAAGGAACTGTTTATCACCTTCAGGATTAAGTACCACAAAACGCTCTACATTTTTTGGTATCTCAATAAGTGCATAGTTATTTTTAGTGTTAAAAATAGTGTCATCTTTAGACATGACCATTTTGACTGCTAAATAGGCTGCACTGTCTTTTAAGGAAGGAAATTTCTCTAATTCACCAATCATAATTGTGACTAACGCCGGACTTACTTTAGAAACAAAGTAATCCATTATAAATGGCTTCTGACTTTCAGTAACTTCAGTTTCATCAATAATGAAAATATTTTCTTTTCGTAATTCCTTTCTAATATCATCAAGGATACGTAAACTTGTTTTTTGATGTTTAATTACCGTTTGGGTAATCATTTCAAGTAGTTCAGCTGCACTTTTACCACCTAAAAAACTACGCCCACCCTTTCCTGCATCAGCAATACGTTTAATAGTAGCGTAACGTACTTTAAAAAACTCGTCAAGATTATTTGAAAAAATCCCAATAAAACGAAGTCGCTCAATTAATGGTGTACTTATATCTTCAGCCTCCTGAAGAACCCTTCCATTAAATTGTAACCAACTTAACTCTCTATTAAAATATGTGTTTTCTGTATTAGATGGCGTCATTGAATTATTTTAAATTTCTTGGGAAAATTGTTTTAATTGTTTTCCCTACTGTAATATTTTGCCAAGAGTCTGAATCAAATTCTATAGCAACAAAGCCGCTAGTAGGTACATTTTCAATGTACTCATTCCCTAGCATATTTACTATTGATGTAAAGGCATGATTGTGCCCAAATATCATCACACGATTATAGGAATCATCTAATTCTTTAATCAAACTCATTACTTGTTGACCGCTAAAGTCATACAATGAATGGTCTAGTTTAAAATTTTCATCAGCTACCTTAAAAGCATTTACAAAATATGCAGCGGTAGTTTTTGCTCTCACTGCATCACTACTTATACAAAACTGAGGTGGCTTCATTTCAGTAGCAGCTTTGTCAGATACTAAAGAGGCATCACTTCTACCTCTACTTTTTAATGGGCGTTGATGATCATCAACATCGTGCTTCCACGATGATTTTGCATGACGAGCAAAGTATAATGTTTTCATTGGTTACAAAGTATTAAGGTTGTAATCGTTTTACTTCCCAGGAATTATCAATTTTTAAATAATACATTCTATCGTGTAATCTACTATGTCTACCTTGCCAAAATTCAAAAGCTTCGGGTTTAACAATAAAACCACCCCAATTATCTGGCTTAGGCACTTCTTTGCTTTCGTATTCCTTTTGTAATGCAGCTAATCGATTCTCAATAGTCTCTCTATCTTTAACCTCTTGCGATTGGTTTGAAACCAATGCTCCTAGCTGACTATCTTTAGGTCTTTGCTTAAAGTAATTTAAAGATTTTTCTTCGGAAATTTTAATTGCTTTTCCTTCTATAATAACTTGTTGCTCTAACGAAGGCCAAAAAAATGACAAACTCACATTTGAGTTATGCTCAATTGCTTGCCCTTTTTTACTTCCATAATTAGTATAGAAAATGAAACCTTCCTTAGTGACTTCTTTAAGCAACACTATTCTTCCTCTAGGCATTCCTTTATCGTTAACAGTGCTCAAAGTCATTGCATTTACTTCATCAACTGTTTTAGATATTTCAGCTTGATGAAACCAATCACGAAATTGTTCCATTGGGTTTGCCAGAACATCACTCTTGTCTAATGTCCCTTTTTGGTATGATTTACGATAATTATGAAGATCTCTATTCATTTGTTGAGGCTTTATTGCAAGGTACGAAGAATGGAGAATTTCTGAAATATGCTAAAATTAATTTTCGGTTAATATTTCAGAATAATTATAACTTTAAAATGATGTTGAATTTAATTAATATCAATCACTTTACCGTCTTGAGCAAGAGTTACATTTTCAAAATACTGGTTAGCTTCTTCTTTAAACAAATTATAATTTCCGTATCGCCCAGAATAATGACCTAAAATTAATTGACCAACCTTTGCTGCAACAGCAATTTGTGCTGCCTCTTGTGCTGTACTGTGTTTCGTTTTTACAGCTAATGCTTGGTCTTTCTGTAAAAATGTAGATTCATGATACAAAGCCGTAACATTTGTAATTTGAGTAATTATACGAGGGTAATAAGCTGTATCGCTACAATATGCGTAGCTTTTTGCAGGATCAGGATCAAGTGTTATCAAACTGTTTAGTACTAATCCACCGTCCTTTGTTGGGGCATCAGCTCCTTTTTTAATTTTATTATAATAGCTCATCTCAACATTAAGTGACCTTGCTTTTTCTACATCGAGTTTGCGCTCGCCTAATTTCTCTTGAAATAGAAAACCGTTAGTATAAATTCGATGATCTAAAGGTATTGTTGTAACTGAAACCTTATCATCTTCAAACAATAGTTGTGGCTCTTTACTTTCTAACTCGTGGAAAAAGAGCTTATAGTTAGTGTAACTTTTTCCTAATTTAAGCTGAAGCAAAACGGCATCTTTAATACCTTTTGGACCGTAAATATGTAAATCTGCTTCTCTACCTAGAAGCCGAAATGTTGAAATAAGACCTACAAGTCCAAAAAAATGATCTCCGTGTAGATGTGATATAAAAATATGTTTAACTCGTGAAAACTTAACTTTAAATCGTCGAAGTTGCACTTGCGTACCTTCAGCGCAATCAATAAGAAATAGATGCCCTTTTACTTCTAAAATTTGTGATGTTGGGTTTGCATCCCATCGAGGAGTAGCAGAATGACAGCCCAGTATAGTTAGTTTCATTTAAATGTGCATAATCAAAAGCCTAAATCTCTTTCTATTTCTTCCATTTCAATAATATCTTCAGCTTCCTGTAAAGTAGGAACCACAATAATTTCAATAGGAACTGTATCTGGGTTTATAGCATTATTTACAATTACAAAGGATTTTTTTTCTTTGCGATGCTCTGTTGACACTTTCATATAGGTCAATAAATCTTCTAAACTAAATTGGTCGTATTTAAGTAAATCTACAACTACATTAACTTTAGCATAGTGTTTTGGGATTTGATATTCTAGAAACTTTGAAAAATCTTTTACATCATCGTGCTCATCAGTTAACACGGTGAATTTAGGAGCTACTTTAATTTTCATTTCTCTGAATTTTTGATGCAAGTAAATAAAGTACAGCCATTCTAACCGCTACACCGTTTTCTACTTGATTTAAAATAATAGATTGCTTACTATCTGCAACGTCACTAGTAATCTCAACTCCCCTATTAATAGGACCTGGGTGCATTACAACAATCTCTTTATTTAAATTATCTAAAATCTTTTTATTTAAACCAAATTGCTGTGTGTATTCTCTAGTCGATGGAAAATAACTAATATCCATACGTTCATTTTGTACACGTAGCATATTAGCTACATCACACCAATTTAATGCTTTTTCAAGATGCGGCTCATAAGTCACACCTAGTGATTCTATATGTTTTGGAATTAATGTTTTAGGGCCACACACTTTTACGGTTGCTCCTAATTTCTGGAGAGCAAAAATATTAGACAAGGCTACTCTTGAGTGTAAAATATCACCAACAATGACAACTTTTTTACCTGCTACGTCACCCAACTTTTCTCTTATTGAATAGCTATCGAGTAATGCTTGTGTTGGGTGTTCGTGAGCACCATCACCAGCATTTACAATACTAGCTCCTATGTGTTTAGAAAGATAGATTCCTGCACCTGGATTTGGATGACGCATGACTACCATATCTACTTTCATAGACAATATATTGTTTACTGTATCAACCAAGGTTTCCCCTTTTTTAACAGAAGACGAAGCTGCTGAAAAATTAACTGTATCTGCAGACAAGCGCTTTTCGGCTAACTCAAAAGAAAGTCTAGTTCGAGTACTATTTTCAAAAAATAGATTGGCTATAGTGATATCACGAAGCGAAGGCACTTTTTTAATAGGGCGATTAATAACCTCCTTAAATTGATCTGCCGTCTCAAAAATGAGTTGAATATCAGCTTCTGTGATATATTTGATTCCTAATAAATGATTGACACTTAGTTCGCTCATATCCTAACTTTTAACTAAATAAACTGCATCCTCTCCTTCGTTTTCCTTCCAGCACACTTTTACTTTTTCATCACCAATGGCATCAACTTGCCTTCCACGATAGTCCGGCTGTATAGGTAAATGCCTACTAAATCGTCTATCAATCAATGTAAGCAACTCTATTTCTAAAGGTCTCCCAAATGATTGTATTGCCGTTAAAGCACTCCTAATACTTCTTCCTGTATATAAAACGTCATCTATAAAAACAACATTTTTATTTTCCACAACAAAGTCAATTGTTGTTTGATTTGCTTGAAAGGGCTTGTCGCTGCGTCTAAAATCGTCACGATAGAAAGTAATATCTAATTGTCCCAAGAGAATATTCTTGATTTTATATTCACTTTCTAAAAGTTCTTTTAATCTTTTTGCTAGAAAAATACCTCGAGGTTGAATCCCAATAAGTACTGTATTTGAAAAAGTATCGTGTTTTTCTATTAATTGACAAGCCAAACGATGCAATGCGATGTGTATCTCAGTTGCGTTTAATAGTGTTTTTTGGCTCATAGAAGTGTTCTGAAACATATTCAGGATACAAAGTTACACTTTTTTTAATTGCGAGTTATTTAGTGTACTTCGGAAATTTTAATTTGTTTAAAAATAGTGCTTAATATTTAATTTAAAAATTTTAAAAATTCAATTATTGACAGACTATCATTAAAAACAAAAAAACCGTTTTGATTTCTCAAAACGGTTTTTAAAAATATACTATTTCGGAACTAGTTGTTCCCTAAAATTATAGGTAAACCGCCTTCACCACCACCTATCACAATTACTTTTGTATTAGGAGATTCACTTAATTTTAATGTAGCATCAACACCTTTATCTTGTAGAATTTTATCTGTCAAAGAAGCACTTAGAATTTTGTTTGCATCTGCTTTACCTTGCGCTTCAATAATTACTTTTTCTGCTTCTTTTGCAGCTGTAACTAATCTAAACTCATATTCTAGAGATTCTTGCTCTTGCTTTAATTTACGTTCAATTGCATCCTTAATGGTATTAGGAAGCGTTACATCTCTAACTAATACTTCATTTAGTTGTACGTATTGCTTAGCAAGAATAGTCTTCGTTTCAGCGTAAATTTCATCTTGAATTGCATCACGCTTGCTACTGTACAATTGCTCTGGTGTATAACGACCAACAACACTTCTTGCAGCAGATCTAATTGCCGGCTGGATAACTCGACCTAAATAGTTCTCTCCTAAGTTTTGGTGTAGTCTTCCTAATTCAGAATAAACTGGTTGGTACCAAGCTGAAGCATCAATTTGAATTTCCAAACCATTTGAAGAAAGTACTTTCATTTTTTCGAAAAGCTCTTGTTGCCTTACTTCATAAATAATAACTTTATTCCAAGGTGCGATTAAATGAAACCCCTCACCTAAGGGTGGCTCATCAATTACAACCCCTTTATCAAATACTTTATAAAGCACTCCAGCTTCTCCAGAACCAATAGTTACAGCAGATTTTGCTAAAATGATAATTAATATAACCGCAAGAACGATTACTGGTATTCCAATTTTTGGTAATTTTTCCATGATATGTTTATATAAGTCCGTTAAATTTTCTGATAAACCACTCGATTGAAAGTAGTAAAATAATCAATCCTAATAAGTATTTCCAATCGATTAAAGGTACTACTTTTTCTTCACTCTTTTGCACTGCTACATAGGCATCGCTTTCCACTAAACTATTAATCAACTCATCAATTTGAGTTGGAAAATAAGCTACTCCACTTGATTTTTCTGCGACTCTATTTAATTTTGAAATGTTAGCATTTAAAAACTGTTGCTCCACATTAAATTCTAAAATAGTGAAACTCCCACTTCTTGCTATCTCCTCGTCTTTTACAGAAACAGTATACGAGTATGTTCCTGCATCTAAATTACTTAAATCAACTTGGTAATAATTATTACGTAATAATAACGGAAACACCAATCGTTCTTTTGTTTGATTATTAACAACCGAAATTGAAACCGAAGCGCTATTATCAAAAACAAAATTTTTATCAAAATACTGAGCAGAAATTTTAAGTGGTCTATTATTATAATAAAAAGTTTCGCTACTAACCTCTAGCCTACTTCTACGTTTATTTGAAGCAAGGTACTGCACCATCTTAGCTATAAATTGATCAAAATCTTCAAAGCTTTTATCATTTAAGTAAGATTGAGCTCTCCATTTCCATAATCCTTCTGCATCCCATATTGCGTGACGTGAAGTCCCTTGTTCCATAGTCACTAACATTGGGCTATCACTTGCTATACCATCTATTGTTTGATCTAAAATAATTTCGTGAGGCACTGCAATAGACAATTCACCAAAATATGTGGTTAGTGGCGGCAACTCACTAAAACCTATATCATCTATCGAAAATGTTCCGTAATTAAGGTTTAAACTTGCACTAACATCTTCGTTTTGATTTACAACGTCTTTTGAAAATCTAGATTGAATACTATTCAGAAATACCCAATCGGTTTGAGTACCTGTAATCACAAAAGAGTTTTTATTCAACTTTTCAAGTTCTTGAAAAACTGAAGAAAATTTTCTTATTGGTTGATATAAAATCACCAATTGATAATCGTTAACTACTGATGCTGCTTCTTCAGGTTTTAAATATGTTACAGTTCGTTGCTCATTAGTTGCAATTGACTTTTTTAGCATTCCCAAATCTGGATGAAGTACATCACTTACAATTAACACATTAGTAGCCTGATCAATTACTTCAACCCCAAATCGCTTATTATTATTCACTGTATTTTTCTCATCACTCAAAGGCTTTACAGTTGCAGTATAGCGTTGCAATCCTACAGCAGTAGCGGGTACTATAGTTGAAACAGTTTTAGTATTATCTTGGTTTGTAAATGATAGAATTTCCCTGTAAACAACTCTGTTACCTTGGCTTATAACAAATTGTGAATTTACACTACCAGTTCCACTGTAAACTATTATAGCTTCAACGGGAAATTGATTTTTTAGAAAAGCATATCTATTAGTATTTAGCTGTTCAATTTTTAAATCGGTATACTTTGTAGAGTCTCCTAATATCACAGGATAAATAGGATGACTTAACAATGTGCTCGAAAATTCATAATCTGAACCAATAGTTTGATTCCCATCAGTTAACATCACTACAGGAGATTTTAGATTACTATAAAGTTCTTTTATAGATTTAAAAGCAGCAGCAATATTAGAATTAGACTCGGTATTTGTTAAGGTATCTAGTGTTGAGAAACCATTTCCAAAAGAGTAATATGAAATATCAAATTTCTCATTTAAAGCCTCATTAGATTTTATTTTATCAATCGCTAACGATAAAGCATCTTTTTGATTCAATTCCTTTATAGAAGTTGAATTATCAACAAGAATAGGTAATTGAGGTCTTTCAGTTGTATAGGATTCAGTTTTAAGCTGTGGATTTATCAATAAAATCAACAGCGCAAAAAGTGATAAAAATCTAAGAATTCCAAAAAGCCAACGAAGATTCCCCGTATATTTGGTTTTATAACCATACATAAACCCAGCTGCAATAATTGAAATTATAGCAGCAATTATAATATAAAGTATAGTTTCTGGTGTCAAAGAGTTTTGAGTAAGTTGAATTGTGATTTAAAAATTTCTGAATTGCTGAAATATGTAACAACCAAAAATGTAATCACAAAAATAATGTGAATACCTTTTATATTTAAGTTAGCATTCCACCGTCAACGTTTATTACTTGTCCAGTAATATATGATGACAGATCACTTGCTAAGAAAACACATGCATTAGCTATATCTTCTGGAGAACCACCTCTTTTAAGTGGAATTCCATCACGCCATTGTTGCACAGTAGCTTCATCTAATTTCCCTGTCATTTCAGTTTCGATAAAACCTGGAGCTATAACATTACTACGGATATCTCTAGATCCAAGTTCTAAAGCCACAGATTTAGAAAAACCGATGATACCTGCTTTTGATGCTGCATAATTGGTCTGTCCAGCGTTCCCTTTTACACCTACAATCGAACTCATATTGATAATAGAACCTTTACGTTGTTTCAACATAGTACGTTGTACAGCTTTAGTCATATTAAAAACCGATTTTAAATTCACTTCAATAACGTTATCAAAATCGTCTTCGCTCATTCTCATTAACAAGTTATCCTTAGTAATCCCTGCATTATTCACAAGAATGTCAATGCTGCCAAAATCTTCTAAAACTGCAGCAGCTAATTCTTGAGATTGATCAAAACTTGAAGCATCACTTTTATAAGCTTTTGCTTTAATTCCACTTTTACTAAGCTCTTCAGCAAGTGCTTCAGCTGGTGCTGCAGATGAGTTATAAGTAAAGGCTACATTTGCTCCATGTTTAGCAAAAACTTCAACAATCCCTTTTCCTATTCCGCGGCTTCCGCCAGTAATAATAGCTGTTTTTCCTTCTAAAAGCTTCATATCTATAGTTTTAAATACGTCTTAATATATTAATTTATTCTGAAATTTTATCCAAATTATAAAGGGATAAATATACTCAATACAAAAGCCAAAGCGAAATAAAAATCCCCACAAATTATGATAATTTGTGGGGATCTCAATTATGTGCAAATGTATTGGGTGATGCCTACATTTTTACATCTTCAACTTTTCCGTAGTTAAATAAATAATCGACGTCCATTTCTTGAACTTTCCCTAGTTGTTCAAGGGCTCCCATATCAACATCTTTCTTGTTACCTACTACCATCACATTGTATTCTTGTCCTTTGATATTTTCATTAAAGAAAGTTCTTAAATCTTCCATCTTCATTTCCTTAATAGCATTGTACATTGCTTCTCTATTATCTTCTTTTATACCTAAACGCTGCAGACTTTCGTACGTCCAGAATACATTAGATTTTGTAATACGTTGCGCTGCTAATTTTTTTAATGCCGCTGTTTTAGCTGCTTCAAATTGCTCTTGCGCTTCAGGCATATCACTCATTAATCCCATCATCGCATCTACAGCTTGTGGCATTTTATTAGCTTGCGTACCTATATATGCCATCACATAATTAGAATCTTCTTTCTTACGAGCAGTTGAATAATTAGACCAAGCGGAATATGCTAAAGACTTAGATTCTCTAATTTCTTGAAAAACAATAGAAGATAACCCTGAACCAAAGTATGTATTAAACAAAGTAGAAACCGCCATATTCTCTGGAGAGAAAGGCGCTCCTTTTGCTAAAAACATCATTTCACTTTGAACCATATCATAGTCTACAAAATAAACATTACCTCCAGTTTCTTGCTCTGTGTAAACTGTTGCAGCAGGATAATCGTTTAAAGTTTCCTTTACAGTATGATGATCATTTAAAGCAGTTATTGCTGCATCAACATCTTTACCATAATAGAATACTCTTTGTTTGAAATCCTTGATACCTTTAGTTATATCTACCAATTCCTGAACATTCATTTCATTCATTTCAGCAACAGTATAAATATTACGTAAACGAGAGTTTTCGCCATATTTTGCATAGTTCATTAATCCTGAACGTAGAATACTTGCTTTGCTAGTTTTGTTATTTTGTCTTGACTTAACAATTGACGCTACATATTTAGTATACGCTTCACTATCAGGTACAGCGTTATCTAACAAGTGTTCTAATAATTCTAACCCTTTAGGTAAATTTTCCTTAAGACCACTGAGTCCAATATATGTTTGATCTCCACCTGCACTAACGTAATAATTAATACCTAATTTGTAAAACTCTTTTTTCAAATCTTCATTAGAATATTTATCAGTACCAAGGTATTCTAAATACCCAACCGCAAGACCTAGCTTTTTATTATTATCCCTTCCCATATCGAAGATGATGTTCATATCAAACAAATCATTAGATTCATTTTTTATATAAGAAACTTTCAAACCATTATTAGTTGTTGTTTCTTTTATAGCTGAAGCATAATCAACATATTCTGGAGCTAAAGGTTTTGATTCAATTTTATTAAACTCTGTGATATATTCCGAAGCTTTATCTCTGTTAAGGTTTACAGGAGTTATTCCTGGATTAGACACTTTTACAATGTTTTTATCTTCTCCTTTACGTTTGTAAGTGACCACATAATTATCTTTATAGAAATTATTAGCAAAAGCAACAACTTCTTCTTTAGTGATCTTCTTCAAAGCATCTAAATAAGCTACTTTGTCTTTCCAATCAACTCTGTGGATAAACGCATCGTAATAAGCAGAAGCTACAGCTGTGCTATTCTCATATTGTTGTAATTGAGACTTCTTTAAATCATTAACAACAGCTTCAATCATCCAATCTTCAAATTCCCCCTCTTTCAACAACTGAATTTGCTCTAAAATAAGTGACTTTACTTCATCAAGAGATTGCCCTTCTTTAGGCGAACCTGTAAATGCATGATAGCCATAGTCATTTAAGAAAGTAGTACTACAACCTGCATTCTGTACTAATTGCTTTTGATTCAAATTTAAATCAATTAAACCTGCATTACCATTTGCAAGAATCATATCACACATTTGAACCAACTTTTCTTCTTGAGTATTCACCGCCTCAGTTCTAAAAGCAATTGAAACACTTTCAGCTGTAGGCCCAAAAACCTCAGTAGTAACAACTTCTGTTAGTGGTGTTTCCTTTGGCAATACTGGATGATCAACATCTTTTCTTTCTAATTTCCCGAATGTATTTGCTACTTTCTCAATAGTCTCATCAAAGTTAAAATCTCCCACGAGTACCATAGCCATATTGTTAGGAACATAGTATTTGTCAAAATAATTATTAATATCAATCAAAGAAGGTGCTTTTAAATGCGCTGCTGTACCAATAGTTTTTTGTTGACCATATGGGTGAGTAGGAAACAAACCTTCTAACATAGAAGCATAACGCTTTCTAAAGTCGTTATCCTGCCCTCTATTAAACTCTTCAAAAACCGCTTCTAATTCTGTGTGGAATAAACGCAATACTAATTCACTAAAACGTTCTTCTTCTAAAGACAACCATTTGTCTAGTTCATTAGCAGGAATTTTATTCTTGTAAACCGTTTCTTCAAACCAGGTATGAGCATTTGTACCAGTAGCACCAAGCGAAGTCATCATTTTATCATATTCATTCGCAACAGAATAATTTGAAGCTTCTAATGAAACTTCATCTATTTTACGGTATAACTCTAAACGTTTTTCAGGGTCTTGCTCCGCTCTATGTTCTTCATATAACTGTGCAATTTGTTCTAAATATCCTTTTTCTTTTTCCCAATCAATTGATCCAACTTTAGAAGTTCCTTTGAAAACCATATGCTCTAAGTAATGCGCTAATCCAGTAGATTCTTTAGGGTCATAATTTGAACCGGCTCTTACAGCGATATAAGTTTGAATTTTAGGTTCATCTTTATTTTGACTTAAGTAAACTTTTAGTCCATTATCTAAAGTATACAGGCGCAATCCTGTAGGATCATTATCTACTGTTTCATAGCTATACCCTTTAGCATCATTTTGTAAGTGCGATGCAAAACCTGCTTTAGTAGTTTCAGCATTTTCTTTACAACTTGACATAAAAGCAACTAATGTACAAGCTAGCAATAATTTTAGGTGTTTCATTTTTGGTTGGTTTAAATTTCTTTTTATTTTTTAGAACGTGATTTTTATAGAATAATTACACATTCAATAAACTATTTAAAAAACGAAAAACGTTTGGATTTCGCGAAAAATCCAAACGTTTTATATTATATAGTGTTATTGATTATTGATATTATCCTAATACCTCAGCAACTTTTTTTCCTATTTCAGCTGGAGAATCTACTACGTGAATACCACATTCACGCATAATTTTCTTCTTAGCTTGAGCGGTGTCATCACTACCACCAACAATTGCACCTGCGTGCCCCATTGTTCTACCTGCTGGTGCAGTCTCACCTGCGATAAAACCAACAACTGGTTTTTTACTTCCGCTAGCCTTGTACCAGTTAGCCGCATCTGCTTCAAGTTGACCACCTATTTCACCAATCATAACCACAGCTTCAGTTTCTGGGTCATTAATCAACATCTCAACAGCTTCTTTTGTTGTAGTTCCAATAATTGGATCTCCACCAATACCAATAGCAGTAGTAATACCTAAACCTTGTTTTACAACTTGGTCTGCAGCTTCGTACGTTAATGTACCTGATTTAGAAACAATACCTACTTTACCTTTTTTAAATACAAAACCTGGCATAATACCTACTTTTGCTTCACCTGGAGTAATAACTCCTGGACAGTTAGGTCCAATTAAGCGACAATCTCTATTTTTTATGTAGTTAGAAGCTTTAATCATATCTGCTACAGGGATACCTTCAGTAATTGTAATAATTACTTTAATACCTGCTTCAGCAGCTTCCATTATTGCATCTGCAGCAAAAGCTGGTGGTACAAAAATGATAGTAGTATCTGCTCCTACTTTTTCTACAGCTTCAGCAACTGTATTGAAAACTGGTCTATCTAAGTGAGTTTGTCCACCTTTTCCTGGTGTAACTCCCCCAACAACGTTCGTCCCGTATTCAATCATTTGTCCGGCGTGAAAAGTACCTTCACTACCCGTAAATCCTTGAACAATAATTTTTGAATCTTTATTAACTAAAACACTCATAGTTGCTTTTACTATTTTAAAATGATTATTTATTTCTATGAAAACTAACTAGTAAACTGATTTAGCATTTCGGTTAAACCAATTGTTAATTTTGCGTTGCAAATGTATGCTTTTTGCTTAAGCTTTTGAAGAAATTTTTACACTTTTACCTTCTCATAAGTACCATCAGTGTCATCACTAATAGTTGCTGGCTGGCTAACTTGATAGCCACGGTGTAATTTTCCATCTTTTAAATGCCATATTGATATAAAATGTGCGATACCTAGTTCCTCTTCTGGATTCTCTACTGTACGTACATAGTATTTATAACGAGTTGTGACAACGCCCTCATCTTCAAGTACGTGGCTCACCTCTATTCTAAGATCATTGTAGGTTCTAGATATCTCAGCGAACGTAGCCTTAAGGTCGTCAAAATGCATGATAGTTAACCCATCAGTACTATTCCAAATAAACTCAACATCTGGGTGAAAAAACTTATCTAAAACTGTTTTATCCCTTAAAAAATCACTGTTGTAAAAATCCTTTACTATTTGTTTTGCACTCATCGTTTATAAATTCTCTAGTTTATCAATGATTCCTGGAATCAATCTAATAGATGCCAGTTCTTTATATTTTTTTCTAAATTCGTCTGCAGGTGACCCAAAATACGATTTATATCCTGGAAGTGACTTACTTACACCACTTTGTGCAGAAATAATTGCTTTTTCTCCTATTGTAACACCGCTTGTAATTCCAGCTTGTCCCCAAATAGTGACAAAATCTTCAATAACAACACAGCCCGCGATCCCAACTTGAGATGCTATTAAACAACGTTTTCCTATTACAGTATCGTGCCCAACGTGAACTTGATTATCAATTTTAGTCCCTTCGCCTATTATAGTTGAAGCTGTAACACCTTTATCAATAGTACATAAAGCCCCTAAATCTACATTATCCTCTAAAACTACATTCCCGCCACTTATTAATTTATCAAACTTTTCTGGACGGTTTTTATAATAAAATGCATCTGCACCTAAAATTGTACCAGAATGTATTGTACATCCATTACCTATAACCGTGTTATCATAAATTACAACATTGCTATGTATTAAACAATCATCCCCAATTGTCACATTATTACCAACAAATGCATTAGGTTGAATTACTGTGTTCTTACCTATCACAGCTGAGTCTGCAACCACCGAAGTAGCTCGCTTAAATGGATTAAAGTGATTTGTAAGCTTATTAAAATCGCTAAACGGCTCTTCTGATATAAGCAATGCTTTTCCCTCAGGACAGTCTACTTTTTTATTAATTAATACAATAGTAGCAGCTGAAGCTAACGCTTTGTCATAGTATTTAGGATGATCCACAAACACAATATCTCCAGGAGTAACAACATGTATTTCATTCATTCCCAATACTGGGAAGTTAGCATCACCAACAAAATCGCACGCTAATATAGTTGCGATATCCTGTAATGTTTGCGCCTTCAGAAATTTCATAGGTTTTGATAAATTGGATATCAAATATAAAAAATCCCACCGCAATATCTATCGTGGTGGGATTTTTTTAATTCTGAAATATTAACTATTTAAATTTTGCTCTTATTCACTACAATTACCATCTATGATATCTTGTTGGGTTGGGTTGTAGGCGTTGTCATATACTGAATAGGAACCTAATTCAATAACACTAAAAGGGTTTGTAAGGCTGCAAAGTCAACAAGAGAAATGTTGTTATCAGCCCGAAATAAAGTCATATCAGAAGTAATATTTTCCAAACCATCTAAATTTATAAGACTTGGATTTAATTTTAATTTAAAATCATTAGTTACTGTTTGCAAACTTTGGAAACCTTCAATACTATTTAATGATTCATTATTAATAATCTCTACTCTTCCATATATACTAACAACATTAGAAAGTCCATTCAGGTTTGTTAGCATCGTGTTATTTTCTATTATCATAGCATTTATATCAGCTCTTAGTGAAGTTAATCCTGAAAGACCATCGATATTTTGAAGAGCATCATTCTCTCTTATCCAAAGTCTAATATCACTTGAAACTATATTGCTAAGAGCATTAATATCCGTTAATATTTCGTTGTCATATATATCAATCGAATTAGTCGATTGTAAATTCTCTAATCCATTTAAGCTTGTTAAGTGATTATTAAAATCGATTACCAAACCTGATACACTGCTAATAGAAGCTAGAGGAGATAAATCAACAATAATTGGTTCATTTGAAAAATTTGATATCCTTAGAGTACCTGTAATTTCGCAATAATTATTACTCCCAAATTCATTTACCATATCCTGATTTGACAAAACAATACCTCCGTCAAAAATATTATTTTCACAACTATTAGTTGTTATAAAATCAACACTAGAACTATAAGCAACTTCATCATCAACAATAAAATAAGAACGAACAAAATAATTAGTAGCTGCGTTCAACCCATTAATAGTTACACTAAATGTGGTTTGACTCCCTTCTACCGCTATGTTGTTATCAGCCATTGTTGGATTACTCGTAGTACCATAAACAACACCTCGATCTGAGATAGCTGATGATCCAGCATTTTCAATTGATACATTTACAATTGCATCAAAATCTGTAATTTCAGTAACATTGACTATTGATGTTGATGGAGTAACATTTTCTCCTGTTTCATCATCCCCACCACAACTTTGCAGTAACCCAATTATACCTATAAATAGTAGTATTTTAATTTTCATTTTTTTTGTTTTCGCTATATGTTTCTTGGCTAAAAGAAAACATCCAATAACTTTTAAAAGATTATTGGATGTCAAAAATATTAGATTTTAAAGAATAGCTATTCTTTTACACGCTCTTTGTACGTTCCTTTTTCAGTTTCAATTTTAATTTTGTCACCTTCATTAATGAACAATGGCACATTAACCTCTGCTCCAGTTTCCATAATAGCTGGCTTTGTAGCATTAGTAGCAGTGTTTCCTTTAACACCTGGCTCAGTAGATTGAACTTCTAAAATTACACTTGCTGGAAGCTCTACAGAAAGCGGTGCATTATCTTCTGTATTAATAATAACAGTAACAACCTCCCCCTCTTTCATTAGCTCCGGCTTATCTAAAGCTGCTTCTACAAGACGAATTTGAGAATAATCTACTTCATTCATAAAGTGATAAAAGTCTCCATCATTATATAAAAACTGAAATTTATGTGTTTCAACACGTACATCTTCAATTTTATGTCCTGCAGAAAAAGTATTGTCAATTACTTTACCATTAGTAACACTTTTCAATTTAGTTCTAACAAACGCTGGCCCTTTTCCTGGCTTGACGTGAAGAAATTCCACAATTTTATAAATATCATTATTGTACTTAATACATAAACCGTTTCTAATGTCTGAACTTGTTGCCATAGTTTTATTTTGAATTATGAAATCAGATTATTAATTTTCATCTAGATTTCTACATATTATCTTTTTAAAGTAGAGTTCTTCCACTTTAAGTTTGTGAAATTGTATCACAGGTAGTTTTCTTATAAAATTTCAGAATTAATTATTACTGAAATACCCTTTCATAATACCTCTTTTCGCATTTTTGATGAACTGTAAAATTTCATCACGCTCTGGAGTTGCTTCCATTTCTGCTTCAATAATTTCAGAAGCCTGAGTTGTATTATAATTTTTTTGATAGAGTAATCTATAAATATTTTGAATTTCTCTAATTTTTTCTGGATTGAAACCTCTTCTTCTGAGTCCTATAGAATTGATTCCTACATAAGATAAAGGTTCGCGTGCAGCTTTTACAAATGGCGGAACGTCTTTTCTCACTAAAGAACCCCCTGTTACAAATGCGTGGTTACCTACCATACAAAATTGATGTACAGCGGTCATTCCTGCTAGTATAACGTAATCCCCTACTGTACAGTGACCAGCAAGCGTACTATTATTGGAAAATATACAATTGTTACCCACTATACAATCGTGAGCAATATGACAATAAGCCATAATTAAACAATTATCCCCAATAACGGTTTTACCTCTATCAACCGTACCACGGTTTATAGTAACATACTCTCTAATAGTAACGTTATCGCCAATAACTGCAGTTGTTTCTTCGTCTTGAAATTTTAAATCCTGTGGAATTGCAGAAATTACCGCACCTGGAAAAATATTACAATTTTTTCCTATGCGAGCACCTTCCATAATAGTCACATTAGATCCAATCCAAGTACCTTCACCAATCACAACATTATTGTGTATTGTTGTAAACGGCTCTATCACGACATTTTTAGCGATTTTGGCGCCTGGATGTACGTATGCTAATGGTTGATTCATTTGTATTTCTTATTATGTATTAAAACTGAAATGTTCTCGAAATACAAATTTATCTTATTAACAGAAGTTTTTGTAAATACTAAGTGCATTTAGTTGTTTTTAGTTTTTACTATCTGAGCCATTAATTCTGCCTCAGTTACTAGTTTATCATTTGCGTAAGCACTACCCTTCATATGCACAATACCCCTTCTAATTGGTGTAATTAATTCCAATTTAAAAATTAAAGTATCACCAGGATTAACCTGACGCTTAAACTTCGCATTATTAATTTTCATAAAAAACGTCAAATAGTTTTCTGGATCAGGAACGGTACTTAATGCAAGAATCCCTCCTGTTTGTGCCATAGCCTCAACTATTAGCACACCTGGCATTACCGGAGCTCCAGGAAAGTGACCAACAAAAAACGGTTCGTTCATTGTCACGTTTTTCAATCCTACTACATGCGTATCACTTAACTCCATAATTTTGT
This sequence comes from Patiriisocius marinus, assembly GCF_008974325.1. Classification (GTDB taxonomy): domain Bacteria; phylum Bacteroidota; class Bacteroidia; order Flavobacteriales; family Flavobacteriaceae; genus Patiriisocius; species Patiriisocius marinus. The sequence continues at coordinate 74,020 of NZ_BKCG01000008.1, forward strand.
CTACTAACAAAAATGGTGGTCTGTGAGGTAGCATTTCCATAATTGCATTTACATCCTTAACAGGTGTTGCAGTTATATCGTATTTAGGTATTCCACTACGCTTTTCGTTTTTAATGATTTTAGACACCTTTTTAGCAAATTGTGTATTTGCGTGGTGCCCAGGTTTATTTGCTATAACTTTTCCGCGAATGCGAGTACCTATTAAAGCAAGATCACCTATTACATCTAATAATTTATGGCGCGCTGCTTCATTAGGATGATGTAATGTTAAGTTATCTAATATTCCATTAGGCTTAACACTTATCTCGTCTTTACCAAAGGCGTGACGAAGCTTTTCCATTGTTTTATCAGAAAGCTCTTTATCCACATATACAATAGCATTATTAAGATCCCCACCTTTAATTAAACCGTGGTCTAATAATGTTTCAATCTCGTGTAAAAAACTAAATGTTCTTGAATCAGATATTTCTTCTTTAAATTCTGAAATGTGCTTTATAGAAGCATTTTGAGTACCTAAAACTTTAGTCCCAAAATCTACCATTGTAGTAACCTGATATGTATCTGAAGGGATTATTGTAATCTCACTTCCTGTTTCGTCATCAATATAATTGATTACATCAGTAATAACGTATTCTTCTCTTTCTGCTTTTTGCTCTAGTATTCCAGCTTTTTCAATTGCTTCAACAAAAAACTTAGACGAACCATCCATAATAGGTGGCTCTGAAGAATCTAATTCTAAATAACAGTTGTCTACTTCTAAACCTACTAAAGCAGCTAATACGTGCTCTGAAGTTTGAATTTTAACACCTTCTTTTTCGAGATTAGTACCACGTTGAGTGTTTACAACATAATTAGCATCTGCCTCAATATGTGGCATACCATCTAAATCTTTTCGAATAAAAACATACCCAGTATTTTCTGGAGCTGGCTTAAAAGTTAAGGTAACTTCTTTTCCCGTATGCAATCCTACACCTTTTAAAGAAATTTCTTTAGCTAGTGTACACTGTTTGTTTGAACAATTACTCATTGTTTATTTTTTTTTCTATGCTATTAAATCTATCCATAATTTTAGGAAGATTTCTAAAATGTACATAACTCTTACTAAAGTCGCTATAGTTAAATGAAGGTGAACCTTGAATGGTTTCATTATCCTTAATATTTCTACCTACGCCACTTTGTGCTTGTATCCTAACGTTGTTTCCAATAGTTAAGTGTCCTGCAAAACCAACTTGTCCACCAATTAAGCAATTTTCGCCTATTTTAGTTGAACCAGCAATTCCCGTCTGTGCCGCAATAGCAGTGTTTTTACCTATTTCAACGTTATGTGCTATTTGTATTTGATTGTCTAATTTTACTCCACGTCTAATAATCGTAGAACCTAAAGTAGCTCTATCAATAGTGGTACCAGCTCCAATATCTACATAATCTTCGATAATAACGTTTCCTATTTGAGGAACTTTAGCAAATTCTCCTGCCTCATTAGGTGAAAATCCAAAACCATCTGCGCCTAATATCACTCCACTGTTTATCACACAGTGATTTCCAACAACGGATTCAGAATATATTTTTGCTCCAGAAAATACCGTACAATTATCTCCAATTGTAACGTTATCGCCTATATAAGCATTAGGGTAGATTTTTGTGTTATTACCAACGGTTACATTTTCTCCAATGTAAGCAAAAGCTCCAATATAAAGGTTCTCACCTAAACTACTAGACTCCGAAATGAATACTGGCTGTTCAATGCCGCTTTTATTCATTTTCACTTCATTGTAATATTCTAATAACTTAGAAAATGATTTATAAGCGTTTTCAACTCTAATTAAAGTTGTAGAGATTTCTTGTTCAGCGACAAAATCTTTGTCCACTATAGTAATCGATGCCTCCGTTGAATAAATAAAAGGAGTGTATTTAGGGTTTGCTAAAAAAGTTAAGCTTCCTGGCGTTCCTTCTTCAATTTTAGAAAGCTTTGAAACTTCAACTGCATCGTCACCTTCCACTTTTCCTTCAAGAATCCCTGCTATTTGGGTTGCTGTAAATTTCATTGATTGGTTACGTTTATAGCAATTTATAGTTTCGGTTGTTTAATAGAAACCTTATAAAATTGCATAAGTGCAAAAATAGGAAAAAAGAGTAATTAATAAGCCTTTGGATAACACAGATAATATTTAACCACTTTCTTAGACAATGCTTTTATATTTAACTGGTCGCTAGCCTTTGCTACATCTACAACCTTTCCAGATTTAGCTAAAATATTTATAGTATCAACATCCATTTTATATGCTTGATTAGAGATACATCCATCAAAAACAAAGTAGCTTGCTTCGTGTTCCGAAATATTAAAGCGTGACATTATTTCTTCTTTCTTTAATGCAATCTTACCTTCAGAAATTGGCTTTTTCTTTAATTTTACTTTTAACAAATCACGATTAAGGAGCATTTCAGAAACATTACGAAGTACAAAATCATCGTGATTCTGCCATTCTTTCATCGCTCCTATTATATCATAGTCATCTAACTTAGAAAAACGATTTAATACTTTTTTACTAAAGTTATCTGGACCTATACTGTTCTTTAAAAAATACGTTAAACCAGTGCTTGCTGGTAATGACATACCCTGAGCAGTCAACTCTTTTGCTCTTTTCAACACTTTAGTTAATAGTTGTTCTGCAACAATACCTGTTTTATGTAAATACACTTGCCAATACATTAGACGCCTTGCAACAATAAACTTCTCTACACTATAGATTGCTTTTTCTTCAACTACTAAACGATCTTCAACCACATTTAGCATCGCAATTAATCGTTCACTATTTACAGACCCTTCACTCACACCAGTGTAAAAACTATCACGACGTAAATAGTCTAACCTATCCATATCTAATTGACTCGAAATAAGTTGGTGTAAAAATTTACGACTGTATTCATTTTTAAAAATAGTAATAGCAAGTGTTAATTTAGAGTTAAACTCAGTATTCAATTCCTCCATAAACAACAAAGAAATATGCTCGTGAGAAACCCCTTCTACAATGCTATGTTCCATCGCGTGAGAGAAGGGACCGTGCCCGATATCGTGCAACAGAATAGCTATTAAAAGCGCCTCTTTTTCATCTTCTGAAACATCAACACCTTTAAACCTAAGCACTTGAATTGCTTTTGACATTAAATGCATTGCCCCTAGTGCATGATGAAATCGAGTATGATGTGCTCCTGGATATACTAAATACGACATTCCCATTTGCGAAATTCTACGCAACCTTTGAAAGTATGGATGAGCTATTAAGTCGAATATGAGTGTACTTGGAATAGTAATAAAACCATAGATTGGATCGTTTACTATTTTAAGCTTGTTGGGCTGTTTCAAATTTTAACTTTAAATTAATTGAGACATACGACAAAAAGTGATTTTCAATAGTAAATTTGAATCTCACGAATTTCTGAAATTATTAAAATTTCGGTATGAAAATTGATGATAATCAAGCTCGGTTACGATAACGGAGCTTTAGAACAAATATACAACTATGAGCGAAATAAAGGTACTTTGGGTAGATGATGAAATTGACTTACTTAAACCACATATAATTTTTCTAGAAAAGAAAAACTATAAAGTGACAACAGCTCAAAGTGGTATGGAAGCCCTAGAGGAAATAAAAGAGCAGAATTTTGATATTGTTTTTTTAGATGAAAATATGCCAGGCTTAACTGGACTGGAAACTTTAGCTGAATTAAAAGAAATAAACGCCTCCCTTCCTGTGGTTATGATCACAAAAAGTGAAGAAGAGTATATTATGGAGGAAGCTATTGGCTCTAAAATTGCTGATTATTTAATTAAGCCTGTGAATCCTAATCAGATTTTATTGAGTTTAAAAAAGAATTTAGACCATTCAAGATTAGTGAGTGCTAAAACTACTTCAAGTTACCAGCAAGAATTTAGAAAGATTGCAATGGACTTGTCAATGGTCAATAGCTTTGAAGAATGGGCAGATTTGTACCAAAAACTAGTCTATTGGGAACTTGAACTTGAAGGCATTGAGGACACTGGAATGTTTGACATACTCGAATCTCAAAAAAATGAAGCAAATACACAGTTTTGCAAATTTATAGATAAACAATATCCTGAATGGTTTAATGGTGCTGACGCTCCAATAATGTCCCACACACTTTTTAAAGAACGCGTGGCTCCTAAATTAAAAAAAGGTGCTCCTACTTTATTAGTTGTTGTTGACAATTTACGTTACGATCAATGGAAAGCCTTTGAGCCTTATATTGCTAATAGCTATAAAAAGGATACGGAAGAAATGTATTATGGAATTCTCCCTACTGCAACTCAATATGCAAGAAATGCTATTTTTAGTGGATTAATGCCAAGTGATATGGAAAAAAAACATCCAGATCTATGGCTAAATGATACTGAGGAAGGTGGAAAAAACATGAATGAAGATAAATTTCTTGCCGCCCAATTAAAGCGATTAAAATTAGATCTAAACTGGAGCTACCATAAAATTTCTAGTTTAAAACAAGGTAAGCGTTTAGCTGAAAATTTCAAAAGTCATAAAAATGATGATTTAACGGTAATAGTCTACAATTTTGTTGACATCCTTTCCCACTCTAAAACGGAAATGGAAGTCATTAAAGAACTTGCTTCTACAGATAAATCATATAGATCATTAACTCAAAGTTGGTTTAAGAATTCACCATTGATGGATATAATTCAACAAGCTTCTTCAATGGGTTTTAAATTGATGATCACTACAGACCACGGAACAATTAATGTAAAAAACCCTAGTAAAGTTATTGGAGATAAAAACACAAGTTTGAATCTACGTTATAAAACGGGTAAGAGTTTAACATATGAGGATAAAGATGTTTTAGCAGCAAAAGATCCTGCTTCTATTCATTTACCAAAAATTAATATGAGTAGTTCATTTATCTTTGCAAAAGGTGATTTATTTTTTGCTTACCCTAATAATTATAACCATTATGTGAGTTATTATAGAAATACCTACCAACACGGTGGAGTTTCACTTGAAGAAATGATAATCCCCTTTGTAACATTATCCCCAAGGCAATAATTTTTGTAAGAATTTTCGCTATGAATGTTTTTTATCGATTTTTTTGATAGAATATTACATTTAATCGATATATTCGCTTCTTTCAACGATGAATTTAACTTATAAACTCCCCGAAATAAGCAAAGTAGCAAAAAGTGTTACTTCTAAGCTCCAGCATAGGACAGTTCTGTTTTATGGTGAAATGGGTGTGGGCAAAACTACCCTAATCAAAGAAATGGCCTCTGCACTTGGTGTGACTGACACTTTAAGCAGCCCAACTTTCTCAATTGTTAACGAGTATGAAGCCGGAGAGAATCTTCTGTACCATTTTGATTGTTATAGAATCGAAAATGAAACAGAAGCTTTAGATTTTGGAATTGAAGATTATTTAAGTTCTGATCAATTTATTTTTATAGAATGGCCAGAACGTATAGCGGGTTTATTGCCCGAAAATACAACTAGGATCAACCTAACCAAAAACCAAGACGGAAGTAGAACAATAAACCTAATGCCTGTGAAATAAATCCCTACAACACATACTTTTAATGAACATCTTCTAAGAACTTCTCACTTTTGATAATATTAATTTAGGCAAAATAACCTTTACCTGAGAAAAACTTAACAAGATACGGCGAACATAGTTGGCGTACATGTGTTTTTTCGTGATAGATTTGTAGTGTAAAACTTACAAACCATTTTATAACCTCACAAAAAAAACTAACATTATGAAAGTAATTAAAACAGTATGTATCGTAGCGATTTTCTCAATGGGTCTATTTGCGTCTTGCACGCCAGAAAACCTAGAAAATGACCAAACAGAACAACAAATTGACAGAAGTATCCCAATCCCAAGACAAGGGTAAGAAGTCTCTTATAGTAGGTGGTTTGCTAGTAATTATTATTGCTAGTACTCCTATTTTATTTTATACATATGAAAGTTTCCCAAACTCAACAGTTTGGGAAACTTATTTTTTTACATTAGAAACTAATTTCCCCTCTTGGATTAATTTTGCGTATTATCTTATTGGTAAGTCAATCCCATTATTATTATTACTTATTTGGTTTTTTACTTGTAAACATTGGTGGCACTGGATTATACTTGTTCCTATTGCGATGTATTCTTTTCAGATATGGGGCGTTTTAAATGAGAGCAATGGTATGGATGAAGTAGAACTAATCTATGTGATCCCATTAATGATGGTTCTCGTACCATTCGTTTACTTAATTAGAGCAAAGCTTTTCTCTAAAGTACGTGGTAATGATCTTGCTGCATTTGAAGCTGAATTAGGACAGAATCGTACTTTATGGCAACAAATTATCGATCTCTTTAGATAATACTACAAATTTGTTTTTAAAATAAAAACACTTTCCTAAAAAAATAAATACGTAAATTGGTGCTGTTATTAGTATAATAACCATAACAAATCTCACTTTCCCATTTGCTAAATCATAGTTGCATTAATTTAATGCAATGCTAATATTAGCTATTATTGGTAATACATTTATCAACTAACTAAAATTGTTAAAATGTAATACAGATTGCTACAATGCTATGCGATAATCTCGTTAAATGATATGCTCATTCAACTAGTAACCTAAATGTTACATAATAGTTTTTTTCGAACAATACATTTAATCTATATTCGCCAAAACCACTAATTAGAATTTAGAGTAATTAGTATTTTTTTTTTAATAATAAATTAAGTTAAAGTATTATCTAAACATAACATTTAGATTTTCAATAACAATAAAATATATCGAAGAGATACATAAAACAAAATGCACGTGAAATAGATCCCTACAGTAAATACACATTTTAGTAATTCTTCTAACAAAACAGGTTAAATTGTACGATTTTTAAGTTAAATAACTTAATAACTAAAAAAACCTGACAATATACGACGAAGAAAGTTGGTTAAAATTTATTTTTTCGCTATAGATTTGTAGTATAAAACTTACAAACCTTAGTAGAAACTCACAAAAACCAAAATTATGAAAGTATTTAAAAATGTATGTATTGTAGCGATTTTATCAATGGGCTTATTCGCTTCTTGTACTCCAGAAAATCTTGAAAATGAACAACAAATCGACCCACATACCATCAAAGAAGTCCCTGCGAAAGGATAAAAAAAGCCTTTTGTACGGTGGGATAATTGTTTTATTAATTGCAATTAGCCCATATTTCTTTTATGTATATGAAAGTTTCCCAAGTGATTCACAAACTTGGGAAACTTCATTTTTTACAATAACTACGAGTTATGCTAATATTCAGGTATATTTTTGGTTTTTAACTGGAAAAATTGTTCCCATATACCTTCTATTGTTATGGTTTTTTACTTGTAAAAACTGGTGGCACTGGATCATTATGGCGCCATTATCTATTTATATATTTCAATTATGGTCTCTAGTAAACCAAAGTAGTAGTTTAGACGAAGTAGAGATATACTATATGTTTCCTGTTATGCTTGTTTTAGTACCTTGTGTTTACCTAATAAGAGCTAAAATATTTAATAATATTCAAGGTAACGATTTTGAAAAATTCGAAGAAGATTTAGGTAAAAAACGTTCTGTATGGGATCAAATTACTGATCTGTTTAGATAAAAAATATCAATTGCATATCTAAAAAATCATCTTTATTTAAAAAAAATAAATCCGTAACTTGGTGCTGTTAACACAACCACCATGACAAAACCAACATCCCCTTTTACTGCAGCACAGTTATTACCTCAAGAAGAAATGCTAGAGGTTGCAAAAAAAAGAGGTGATCTATATATAGGCTTACCAAAAGAAACTTACTTTCAGGAAAAAAGAATCTGTTTAACTCCAGATGCCGTTGCTGCTGTTGTAGCTAATGGCCATAAAGTTTTATTAGAATCTGGTGCAGGAGAAGAAGCAGGCTTTAGTGATAAAAATTATAGTGACGCTGGAGCACAAATCACCAACGATACAAAAAAAGTTTTTGGTTGCCCTATGATTTTAAAAGTGGAGCCGCCTACAATGGATGAACTTGAAATGATGAATCCAAAAACGGTTCTTATTTCAGCACTTCAATTAAAAACACGTCAAAAAAGTTATTTCCAAGCATTAAAACGTAAAAAAATAACCGCATTAGCATTTGAATTTATTAAAGATGAAGATCACTCATACCCTGCTGTAAAAGCACTTAGTGAAATAGCAGGAACAGCTTCCGTATTAATTGCAGCTGAGTTAATGGTGAATGCAAAAAAAGGTAAAGGACTTCTCTTCGGAAATATTAGCGGTGTACCACCAGTTGAAGTTGTAGTTATAGGCGCTGGGACTGTAGGACAATTTGCCATTAGATCTGCTATGGGATTAGGAGCTAACGTTAAAGTATTTGACAGCTCCATAACTAGACTCCGCAAATTGCAATCTAATTTAGGCTGTACTTTATACACCTCTACTATCCAACCAAAAAACCTTTTAAAATCTTTAAGACGATGCGATGTAGCTATTGGCGCTGTTCGAGGGGATAATCGATCTCCTATTATAGTTAGCGAACAAATGGTAGAAAAAATGAAAGAAGGAGCTGTAATTATTGATGTAAGTGTCGACATGGGAGGTTGTTTTGAAACTACCGAAATGACAAGTCACGATAAACCTACACATATTAAACACGGTGTTATTCATTATGGAGTTCCTAATATTCCGGCAAGATACCCTAGAACAGCCTCAATATCAATAAGTAATATATTTACACCTTACTTACTTGAAATAGCTGAATGCGGAGGTGTAGAACAAGCTATACGTTATGACCCAGGTCTCGCAAATGGTTTGTATTTTTACCGAGGAATTTTAACAAGTAAATCTATTAGTGATTGGTTCGATTTACCACACAGTGATATTAACTTGTTGATGTTTTAAAAATACTACTTAATGAATATAGCTAAACGTTTTGTTTTTTTCGGATTTGGATTTGTTATTGGACTTATCTTACTATTCTTCTTTTTAGGAGGAAAAAAGACAGGTTGCGATTATGGCCCAGAAGCAAGAGTTTTAAAAAACATTAGAATAAAGCCTAAAAGTTATAGCGAAGAGGCGCTAAAAACTTTAGCAATTAACGGATGGGATTCTACGGTAATAAACATCGCATTAAAAAAAGGTGATGTCTTGTTTTCAGAAGGTAATCGCGAATTAGATTCCTGTAAACAATATGTAATAGAACATACTTATAAGGAAAAACCTTTTAAAATGCTAATTGAAAACTGTGACTCAATAGCTAAAATACTTACCGTAGAAAGCTCAAATTAAGCAACTTATATTTTTCTACGCGCTTTTTCTTTTTTCAATAATGTAAGCTCTCTACTTGTTTGACCCGCAACCGAAGTATTTTCTTCAGCACGTCTAATCAAATACGGCATAACATCTTTTACAGGCCCAAAAGGCATATATTTGGCAACATTATAGCCCACTTGAGCCATATTGTAACTAATATGGTCACTCATACCATACAATTGGCCAAACCAAATTCTTTCGTCATTTTTAAACAACCCCTTTTCCTTAATAATTTCCATCGCTAGATAATTACTAGCTTCATTATGAGTTCCTACAAAAATTGAAATATCCTCTAGATTATCAAGAATATAATTCATCACTTCGTTAAAGTTGTCGTCTGTAGCTTGTTTACTCTCACAAATAGGCGATGGATACCCTTTTTCTTTAGCGCGGTCATTTTCTTTTTCCATGTAAGCACCACGTACCACTTTAAAACCTAATTTATAACCTCCAGCAATAGCTTTCTGATGTTGTTCTTTTAAATAATCTAAACGATCCCAACGATAGCACTGTAAAGTATTATAAACAATAGCCTTCTTTTTATTGTACTTAGCCATCATTTGCTCACACAAATCATCAGCCGCATCTTGCATCCAGCTTTCTTCTCCATCAATCAACAAAGCAATATCTGAAGCTAATCCTGTTGAACAAACAGTATCAAAACGCTTCACTATTCTATCCCACTCTTCTTTTTCAGCTTCAGATAAAGACTCTTTTTCTGTGACTTTTTGCCATATTTTAAAACGCCCAAAACCAGTAGGTTTAAAAACCGAAAATGGCATTGCATCTTTATGGTCAGCAAATTTTGTCAAGTTAACAACCATTTCCATAGTAGCATCAAAATGAGACTCGTCCTCTTTGCCTTCAACTGAATAATCTAAAACTGAATGTACTCCCGCAGTATAAAGGCTATCAACCACAGGCATACAATCCTGCTCATTAACGCCTCCACAAAAATGATCGAACACAGTAGAACGTATCAAACCTTCTACTGGCAAATGCATATTTAATGCAAATTTGGTTGCTGCTGTTCCTATGCGAACCAACGGCTCTTTTGAAATCATCTTAAAAAGAAAATATGCGCGTTCAAGCTCGCTATCACTTTTTAAAGAAAAAGCAATTTCAGTATTATCAAAAAGAGTATTCGATACCATATAATATATAATTGAGTATCGCAAATATAAATAGTTTTAGGTGCGTTAAAAACAAGAAATCCTCTAAATTTGACTTCGGAAACATTAAATAATTAACCTATTGGTATTCAAGATTAACCATCCATAAATCAATAAAATTTCGGTTATAAAATGAAATACATCATTAAAGAAAAAGGATCTGTTTATTGTAATGGAAATGTGTGGCAAAAACTTCAAGAGCTTTTGGATGATTTAAATCCCACAAAAATTTTTATACTCACTGACGAGAACACATCTAAATATTGTTTAAAACATGTCTTGCAACATATTAATTTTAACAATCCTCCACTACAATTAACTGTACCCGCTGGAGAACATTATAAAACTATCGAAACTTGCTTAAAACTCTGGGAAGATCTTTCTGAAAAAGGTGCTGACCGAAGTAGTTTATTGATCAGCTTAGGTGGTGGAATGATAACTGATCTAGGTGGATTTGTTGCCTCTACTTTTAAACGTGGTATATCATTTATAAATATACCAACCTCAATGCTTGCTATGGTTGATGCATCTATTGGAGGCAAAAACGGTGTTGATTTAGGTGTTTTAAAAAATCAAGTTGGTGTTATTAATAATGCCCACTCAGTTATTATTGACACTCACTTTTTAAAAACACTCCCTTCTAACGAATTAACTTCTGGCTATGCCGAAATGCTCAAACATGGTCTTATTTATTCTAAAGATTATTGGGAATCCTTGAAAAGTTTTGATGTTGAAAATGTTCCAGCTACTGAAGAAGCTATTTGGAAATCAATTCAGATTAAGAATGAAATTGTAACCGTAGACCCAACTGAGCAAAATGAGCGTAAAGCATTAAATTTTGGGCATACTTTAGGTCACGCAATCGAATCGTATTGCCTAGAACATAACGAAAAAACTACACTTTTACATGGCGAAGCAATTGCCATTGGAATGATATTAACCTGTTATATTTCTAAGGAGCTACTACAATTCCCTCTTTTAGATTGCAAAGAGGTTTCAAGCGTAATTTTAAAACATTTTCCTAAAGTTGAATTTTCAAATGAGGAAATAAATGCAATTATTGAGCTATTAAAGTATGATAAAAAGAATAAAAATGGTAATATCTACTTTGTACTTTTAAACGCTTTTGGCTCAATTAAAACAAATTGCATTGTTCGCAATGAACTAATAAAAGAAGCATTCGATTTTTATAAAACTTTTTAAAAAAATCTTTTGTGTATTTGTTTTTTTACTAGCTTAGCTTAACGAACAAGCGCATGATTTTTAACGTAAAAGACTTTTCCTATGAAACGAATCATAGTAGATTTTAAAAAATTGACTCCAGAAATACTTTCTCTTCTTGTAGAAAAATACCCCGATGGTTACGACGATGACGCCGTAATAAGATTCAAAAATGCAAAAAACGAGACTGTTGAAGCTGTTGAAGTTAGAACAGACGATACTATTTATCTTGTAAAAGTTAGCACTAAACTTGAAGTTTCAATGGCTAATTATGATGAAGATGATTATGATGACGATGAGCTAACTGACACGATTGCAGATATTGCAGACAAAAAATTTAAAGAAGCTGAGGAACTAGGTGAAGAAATGGATGATCCCGATGAAAATTTCGATTAATAGTTAATCATTCACATTAAACAAAAAAAAAAGAGACCCATAAAAGGTCTCTTTTTTTTAAATAAATTCTAAAATTATACTCCTTGCATTTCGTGCTTACCTTCTTTAATCTCTTCAATCAATTTTGAATTAAATGCTGGTAAATCATCTGGATTTCTACTTGTTACAAATCCGTTTTCACAAACTACTTCTTCATCAACCCAATTTGCTCCTGCATTTATTAAATCGTCTTTAATAGATGCAAATGAAGTCATTTTACGCCCTTTTACAACATCTGCTGAGATAAGTGTCCAAGGTGCATGACAAATTGCAGCTACAGGCTTGTGTTGCTTAAAAAAATCTCTAACAAAAGTTAAAGCATCTTCGTTTCGTCTCAGCTTATCTGGATTAATAACGCCTCCAGGTAAAACTAAAGCATTGTAATCTGATGCAGAAACAGTATCAAGTGTTTCATTTACATCATATTCATTACTCCAATTTCCATCGCTCCACGATTTAATTTTTCCTTTTTGCTCACTCACAATATCGACAGTAAAACCTTCTGCTTCCATTGCTTTTTTTGGTGAAGATAGTTCTGATTCCTCAAATCCATTTGTTGCTAAAATTGCAATTCTCTTTTTCATAATCGTTCTATTTTTAATATTTGTTATACCCCAAAATTACTAATGAAGAGTGATAACCAAAAAGATTCGATTATAAGGTTTTACTAAAAATTGTTAAGGAAATTTAAAGACATACAATTAGATAAATTGTTTAAAACTATTTAATATAGCGTTCTTTTAGAATATTACAGTGATGTATTTCGTGACCACTTATAATAAACCCTGCTGCCGCAACAGACAATGGTCCACCGCTTGCAGTTCCTTTATTAGTCATGACCTCGCTATTAAGAGAACTATAAAAATATATTGTTGCTGTTCTCGTAGCAATATATTCTTTAAGTAAGGAATCCATTGTTCTATCTGAAGCATTTGAGTTTAAAACAAAAACATCTTGATCAAATCCTGGAAGTACAGCATCTTGAGATCTAGCAAAAGTTAATGCTCTGTAAGCAAATACTCGCTCAGTGTCTATTAAGTGTAGTAAAATTTCCTTGGGAGTCCATTTACCTTCATCATATCTATAATCATAAATAGCTACAGGTAGATCTTCGAAAAGTTTTGTTACGGATAACATTCCGTCACCAAGGGTTTCTAACAAATCAGTATTATCTGCTAGGGCTATATATTGTGAGTAATAGGGTAAGTAATCTGTTGATTGTAATTCTTCTTTTTTCATGTGCTGTTAGTTGAGAGTTTTTCTCAAATATAAAAAACCACTTACCCGAAAGCAAGTGGTTTAAATTATAGATAAAAAAAGTTATTAAAAAGCTCTAAATATAGAATGCATTAAGCGCTTTTTATCATTAATACTTTCTTCTAATGATATCATTGTTTCAGTTCTAGTAACTCCCTCAATATCATCTATTAAATAGATAATCTCCTTTGCATGTGAGGTGTCTTTTGCACGAATTTTACAGAAAATATTAAACTTCCCTGTTGTGACGTGTGCAACTGTTACAAACGGTATTTCGTTTATTCTTTCTAAAACAAATTGGGTTTGAGAGGTTTTTTGAAGATATATACCAACGTAAGCAATAAAAGAATACCCTAGTTTTTTATAATCCAATTTTAATGAAGATCCTGTAATAATCCCAGCTTCTTCCATTTTCTTAACTCTTACATGAACTGTACCGGCAGAAATACCATGTTTCTTAGCGATATCAGTAAATGGAGTTCTCGTATTTTCAATAAGCATATCTAGGATGCTCTGGTCTGTTGTATCTAATTTAAATTTCATCTTATATTTTGTCACAAAAGTACTGCACTTTTAATAATATATTGTAAGAAATACTATTAATAAATTGAGTTTTTATGCGTTTCATCGAAAATAGACTCAATTTTCTGACCAATATGATACGATTCTTGCGAATTTATCAAAACACGATTACCCTGTAAATCAAATATTTTGTGACCATATATTTTTTGATTGTTAGATATACTATCTACAATCAATTGAAATTCAACTACATTTTCATTTAACACCTCTTTAAATTGACAACCAACTGTACCTAGTTTCCCCTTTTCAAGCAATACATTTATTAAAACTATATCATTAAAGTTCTTTTCGTTTTCTGGAAGATGAAAATAGTTTTTCATCGCTTTATCGAGGGAAATATTTTCAGAAGCACTTAACAGAATTCCAACAAGGGCTAAAAAAACATAATACCTAGATGAATCTCGACTATAATCGTCACCTAAATGACCTGCTTCAACTAATATTGTAGGGGTCTCTAAAGCTGTAAATGAATCTCCCACACAATTAATATTAAATGAATCATCAAAACGACCAATATTATTAGGAATTTCTATTTCCAATAACTGCACTGCCCTATTTATATAACCAATCGCTATTTTTCTAGCTAAAGTTATTTTGCGTGACTTTTCAGCAGCAGGTGCTAAAAATGAAATAGTCGCAGGGTTACCATTTGCAAAACCAAAAATGCTACGCTGGTCATGTAAATTAAGACATAAATTTGGTTTTATAGAATCAAAACAGCCTCTTAATAATAAACTTTCTCTTTGAGTTTGTAATTGTGCATCTCTATTAAGATCAATTTTATTAAAATTTTCGCGTGTATTTAAAATTGCTCCATCAGGATTTAAGATTGGAATTACAAAAAATGTATGCGTTTTTAAAAATAAATCAATTTCAGATTTATAGATTTCTTTAGAATTTAAAAATTTTAAAAAATCAAAAACACCCTTCGTCGTGGTACTTTCGTTTCCATGCATTTGAGACCAAGCTAACACTTTTTTTGATCCATTTCCAATTTTCAAAATTGGAATTTCTAGACCATTTTCTGAGAGTCCAAGTATTTCAATTTTGGCTATTTCCTGTAAATCTTTTAGGAGTAAATCGAGATGATTTAAAGTTATATATCTACCAGAAATTCTCGATTCAAAATTTTTATTAAACCAGTTTTTGAGATGTTCATTTTTCATACGCTTGTAAAGGTAAACAATGAGTGGTTTACATTTGTAAACATCGTGTAATTTGCAAATTGTTTACTTTAGACAACAAAATACAACTGTATCAATGTAGTTTTCAATAATAATTTAACAAAAACCCAATATATGCATTTAATCTTTTTATTTTCAGCTAATTAAATAACTACATATAAAGTATAGGTTTATATTGTTTTTAGATTGTTTACAAGTAATATTGCAGTTGTTTACAAATGTAACTACCTTTGTGATAGAATTTCAACACAAAACAACGTTACGGTGGTAAACAGTGCACATTTTGCTAAAAGGCTTCAAAAAATCTTAGAATATTATGGACTTTCAGCTACTGCTTTTTCTGAAGAATTATCTTTTAACAGGTCTACTATTTCACACTTATTATCTGGAAGAAATAAGCCTAGTTTAGAATTTGTTATGAAAGTTTTAGAGCGATTTCCTGAGGTAGAATTACACTGGCTTTTGAACGGAAAAGGGACCTTCCCTACTTCTAAAAATGATGAAGAAAATATTGCAAAACTAAAAGAAGAAATCTTGAAGTTGAAGAAAAACCCACCTGTTCAAGTGGAGAAAATAGCTTCAGAAAAAGTGATTAGTGAAATTGAAAATCCATCACTACAGAATAATGAAACACAAGCCGCTTCACAAATTAAAATTTCCGAAGCATTTCAAAAAAACAATCCAATTGAGCGAATTGTAATTTTTTACACAAATGGTACTTTTAAAGAATATAAAAGTGAATAGCCATTGGAATCATCAGCTAAAAAGCGGAAATTTGTATAAAAATCAAATATGCGAATTACAGCTCTCCTTTTATTATTTTTAGTTGTTACTAGTTGCTATAGTCCTGAACGTGACTGTACGTCGTTTAAAACTGGGGTTTTTAAGTTTGAAGAACTCGTTGGTACTGAGTTAGTTTCATCTACAATTAGACGTAACGATTCTATTTCAATAGAAACTTATAACGCTGTAGTTGACACATTTTCAGTAAGATGGATAAATGATTGTGAGTATATAATGCGCAAATTGAATCCAAAAAATAAATATGACGAAGAAGCAGTACATTTTAAAATATTGACTACTACTAAGGATTCATATACCTTTGAATATAGGATGGTTGTTAAAAAAGAGAACAATCCTCGAAGAGTTGAAAAAGGTACCGTAACTAAAATTGGTGATATATGAATGATGAAAAAGCGTATTGGGACAACCGTTATGAAGAAGAAACTACTGGATGGGATTTAGGTGCTGTCTCACCCCCTTTGAAAGAGTATTTTGATCAACTTACCACTAAAGACATTGCCATACTTATACCTGGCGCAGGCAATGCATATGAAGCTGCCTATTTACATGATAATGGCTTTAGCAATGTCACCGTGGTAGATATTTCAGAAATACCACTTAACAATTTTAAAAAAAATCATCCTACATTTCCTTCTGAAAGATTAATACATCAAGATTTCTTCAAGCATAAAGGCGAGTACGATCTTATTATTGAACAGACATTTTTTTGTTCATTTAACCCATCAAGGATGAATCGTGTAAAGTACACTACCAAAATGCTTTCGCTTTTAAAACCAGATGGAAAATTAGTTGGGCTGTGGTTTAACATCCCTCTAGATGCTACTACCGAAAAACGCCCTTACGGTGGTACAAAAAAGGAATACCTCTCCTATTTTGCTCCTTCATTTGAAGTTCTCACATTTAAACCAGCACATAACTCATACATTGAACGTGATGGAAAAGAGTTTTTTGCAATATTAAAGAAACGAAATATAAAAAAACAACAGAACAACCCATTACACGGTATCACTTTAAAGCATATTCTAGAGCATTTAGTTGCCGTTTATGGTTGGGAACGTATGGATCAAGAGGTCAGAATAAATTGTTTTGCTATCAATCCTGCTATTAAATCTAGTTTGCGTTTTTTACGTAAAACACCTTGGGCAAGAGAAAAAGTAGAACGGTTATATTTAAAATCTTTAAAGGAAAAGTAAGCTTTTCTGCTCTATAAAATTCCACTATCCAAAAATACTCATCACCTTTGCACAATGACAGAATTAGAATTTTTACAAGCCGAAATATTCAAAGGATTAACAAACTTGAATAAAAAAGCTACCGAAGCGAAAGAATATAAATTTGATGAATCAGATTTCGCTACCATTTTAGAACGCGCTGAATACAACGGTCTAGGAATATATAATATCACTACGTGGCTAAAAAGAACGACTTTTGGCACTATTACTCACGCGGATCAATCTAAAAAAGCTACTGACTCTCGTTGGTATCATCGTGCATTTCTAACTATGAAAACACGACAAGAAGGCTTAACATATGCAGCTGACTTTAAAGTACCTGCTAAGTTACTCGCAAGGTTTTCTCCTGTAGCAGTGCCCGTAAAACCCGTTACTGAAGTTTCTACCGAAGAAGAATAATTTACTTTTTAGATTTCAACATAGCATTTTGTTCCTTCATCAGTTCTTCGAT
This sequence comes from Patiriisocius marinus, assembly GCF_008974325.1. Taxonomy (GTDB): domain Bacteria; phylum Bacteroidota; class Bacteroidia; order Flavobacteriales; family Flavobacteriaceae; genus Patiriisocius; species Patiriisocius marinus. The sequence continues at coordinate 91,703 of NZ_BKCG01000008.1, forward strand.
ATTTGAAAGAATTTCAATGTTTTTAGGTGTTTCTACCGTTTTATTTTTAGGGTCTTGCGCCTTTTTCTTAAAACGGTTAATAAACTTAATGACTATAAATATGGTTAATGCAATAACTACAAAGTCAATTAACACCTCAATTAGTTCTCCATAACCTATTGCTACTTCTTTTGCCTCACCTACAGCTTGTTTTAAAACATATTTACGCTCAGCAATATTTACATCATCAGTAAGCAGCGACAGTGGTGGCATCACTACTTTTTTCACTAAAGTATTTACTACATTATTGAATGCCGTACCTATAATAATCCCGACAGCCATGTCGATCATATTCCCTTTTATAGCAAAATCTTTAAACTCTTCAATAAAGCTTTTCATATATAGTATTCTGAAATATTAAAACAATGTAGCTTGCCCGTCCTCATCAATCTGTGGGTCTTCACCATCAATATCTAATTTTGGTTTAGGTTTTCCCTCAGTGTCTGAATTGACTGCCCCTTCTCCTTTTGCTGTTTCGCTAGAGACATTTACCTCATCAACTATTTCAATACTTTCCGGAGTAACTTCTTGCGGCTCTTCAAATGGCAATGGCGATAGCGCATTAATTTCAAGAACTTTCTCTTTTGTCAATTGATTCCCCATTGCGGTAATACCTTTAATAGAGATAAAATCTTCTAAGTCAAGTTCTAAATTTTCTTCTCGCTCCTGCCCTCTTTTTTTACCAAATACAATTTCAGCGACAGGTCTATAATCAGTAAAAAAACGTTCTAAATACGATTTTTCATGGTCAGTTATCACTTGTTCTTCTTTGTCTGGATTTTCAATTAGGAATCGTTTTACGTAAAACAATTCTTTTTCACCTTCCCAGTAAATAACCGTTAAAGGCTTTTTTGGAATCCACTTTTCAAGCACTATCATATCCTCATCAAAATGTAGTGTTACTTCAGGAATCACTGTTTTAACAATACCCTTTTGATTTACAATTAAAAGGCGGTCTTCACTTTTAAATTCGCCTAATAGTTCTCCTCTAGCATCAAGATTTAAACGCTGAACAGTATCATCAAACCAAATTTTGCGTGGTTTCAACGTAGAAAGTCCCTTCTCTTTTAATTCAATTCGCTTTACAGGATACTTGGTGACTATGTTTCCTTTAGAGCCACGTCCTTTCACTAAAATATCACTAAAATCTAAATCCCATTTTAATTTTTTAATACTTCCGCTTTGTCTTAAAAGCACAGTAACCACTTCAGCTTCTCCGTTAGGGTTTGCCGTAAAATAAAGAACTTTCGAGCCTTTATTTCCGTTAGTCATGTCATATTCCTTATCGCGTGTCATTGCTGTAACAGCAAAACGTTTAACGTATGTTGGGCCTTTTAAACCATCCTTATAGATTAGATTATAAATTGTACGTTTATCTTTCTTTTTAAAAACTGCGACATGTAGAATGTTTTTACCAACAAAGGTTTTGCTATCTACTTTGTGGACCATCATTTTTCCGTCTGCAGTGAATGCAATAATATCATCAATATCACTACAATCAGTTACATACTCATCACGTTTTAAACTAGTACCTATAAACCCTTCCTCACGATTTACATAAAGTTTAGTATTACGGATAACTACTTTAGTGGCTTCAATATCATCAAATACTTTAATCTCAGCTTTACGCTCTTTTCCTTCACCATAGTCTTTTTTAAGTCGTGTAAAGTAATCGATTGCATATTGAATTAAATTATCTAAGTGATGCTTTACTTGAGCTATACTATCCTCTAATGCATCAATTTTTTGTTGTGCCTTATCAATATCAAATTTTGAAATACGTTTAATTCGAATTTCAGTTAATCTTACAATATCCTCCTCTGTAACAGCGCGTTTTAAATGAGTGGTATGAGGTTTTAAACCTTTGTCTATTGCCTCAATAACACCTACCCAAGTTTCCTCTTCTTCAATATCACGATAGATTCGGTTTTCTATAAAAATACGCTCTAAACTAGCGTAGTGCCATTGTTCTTCAAACTCGCCCAATTGTATTTCTAATTCACTTTTCAGCAATGAAACTGTACGATCTGTTGATCTTCGTAGCATTTCAGAAACACCAATAAATAAGGGTTTGTTGTCTTCAATAACACAACCCAATGGCGAAATTGATGACTCACAGTTTGTGAAAGCATACAGTGCATCAATAGTTTTATCTGGAGAAATACCTGATGCTATATGGATCATAATTTCCACATCTGCCGCAGTATTATCTTCTATTTTTTTGATCTTGATTTTACCTTTGTCATTTGCTTTAAGAATAGAATCTATTAAAGATCCTGTGTTAGTACCAAATGGTATTTCCCTTATAACTAAGGTGTTTTTGTCGTGCTGTAAAATACGCGCACGACTTTTAATTTTACCGCCACGTAATCCATCATTATAGTCAGTAACATCAACCATTCCTCCTGTGGGGAAATCTGGATATAAGCTAAATCGTTTTCCTTGTAAATGCTTTACCGATGCATCAATCAACTCAATAAAATTATGTGGTAATACTTTAGTTGACAGCCCTACCGCAATCCCTTCTGCTCCTTGTGCAAGTAGTAAAGGAAACATTACAGGTAGGTTTATAGGCTCTTTACGACGACCATCATAACTGGCTTGCCATTTCGTGATTTTTGGGTTGTATACGACATCTAAACCAAACTTAGAAATACGTGCTTCAATATATCGCGATGCAGCTGCTCTATCTCCTGTAAGTATATTACCCCAGTTCCCTTGGGTATCAATTAACAAGTCTTTTTGACCTATTTGCACCATTGCATCTGCTATACTTGCATCTCCGTGTGGGTGATACTGCATAGTATGCCCTACGATGTTTGCTACTTTATTGTAACGACCATCGTCAAGATCTTTCATCGAATGCATTATACGACGTTGAACAGGCTTAAACCCATCTTCAATAGCTGGAACAGCACGTTCTAGGATTACATAACTCGCATAATCAAGAAACCATTCACGGTACATTCCTGAAATTCGTGTTATCGTTTCTCCACCTTCATCCTCTTCGCCATCTTCCATAACTTCAGCTTCGTGAACTTCGTTATCACTATCATTAGGCTGTCCTTCTTGATTTTCGTTCTGAATATCTTGAGGGTCTAGTGCTTCGTCGTTATTGTTTGAGTTATCTTCACTCATATGGTATTTTCTTCTTTGTCAATAATAGATTTCAATTCTTCTTTGCTTGGTAAAATAGTTTGGTATTTACTCGCAAATATCTGTTCATTATTTTCTGGCAATGTATACTCTACAACGGACTCTCGTTTATTTTGACATAAAACTATTCCTATTGTTTTATTTTCATCTTCTAATCGTAATTCTCTATCGTAATAATTGACGTACATCTGCATTTGACCTAAATCTTGATGTTTTAATTCGCCAATTTTCAAATCAATTAAAACAAAACATTTTAATATTCTATTATAAAACACTAAATCAATTCTAAAGTGTGTATCATCTAAAGAAATTCTTTTTTGTCTAGCCACAAACGTGAAACCATTTCCTAATTCTAATAAAAAATGCTCTAACTTATTGATGATTTCTTGTTCTAAATCATTTTCAGAATAATTAGGTAGTTCTGGAAGTCCTAAAAATTCTAGTATATAAGGATCTTTAATCACATCTTTTGGTTTTTCTAAAATGTGTCCCTTTTTAGAAAGCTCTTGTACCTCCGCTTTATCTCTACTAAGTACTAGTCTTGTATATAAAGCTGAATCATACTGACGGTTTAGTTCTCTAACACTCCAGTTGTTCTTTCTAGATTCTATTTCATAAAACTGCCTTTCAGAAAGATTGTCAATTCGCATAAGCTTTAAGTAATGAGACCAACTCAATAAAAATCTATGCTCTTTTTGACTCTTGGTTTTACTTAATTGCGTTTTTGAATTATGTTGTTCTAAATAGGCAGACACTGCCTGACCTTTTTTTAAAAAATCAGCAGACGCTGTCTGACCTTTTCCATAAACTAAGTAAAAGTTACGCATTTGTTTCAAGTTTGTCACTGAGAAACCTTTACCAAATTCTCTTGTCAATACTTTTGAAAGTCCCTTTATCGTTTCTTTGCCATACTTTGCTCTTTCTTCTCCTCCTTGTTCCTCTTCAATAAGCATTCTACCAATCTCAAAATATGTCATTACCATAGTCTGATTCACGGTACGTAAAACCTGACTTTTAGCAGAATGTAACAAAGTTACAACCTCCGTAAACAACTTATTATTTGATGGAATTAATTTCAAAAGTTTTTAGTATGCTATTAGAATATTTTGAATATACTGTTCTATTATTTCGTTTTTGATATGTTCAGAATCTTATACTTTGAATTTAAACTCTCGTTTTACATACAAGACTAATCCTCAACAGTATCAAGCTCCACTTTCAAGTTATTAATAATGAACTCTTGTCTATCTGGGGTATTTTTTCCCATATAAAATTTCAGCAGTTCTTCTATACTCATCTGTTTATCTAACATGACAGGATCTAGGCGTATATCTTCGCCAATAAAGTGAACAAATTCATCTGGAGAGATTTCACCTAAACCTTTAAATCGTGTAATTTCTGGTTTTGGCTTCAACTCCTCCATCGCATTTCTACGCTCTTCTTCGCTATAACAATATATTGTTTTCTTCTTATTTCGGACTCTAAACAAAGGGGTTTGTAAAATAAACAAATGCCCTTCTTTAATCACTTCAGGAAAAAATTGTAAAAAGAACGTTATTAATAGCAAGCGGATATGCATTCCATCAACATCAGCATCAGTCGCAATTACAATATTGTTGTAACGTAAATCTTCAATTGATTCTTCAATATTTAACGCGGCTTGCAATAAGTTGAACTCCTCATTCTCGTAAACAATCTTTTTAGTGAGTCCGTAGCAGTTTAATGGTTTACCTTTTAAACTGAAAACCGCCTGCGTATTTACATCTCTACTTTTTGTAATACTACCACTAGCACTATCTCCCTCAGTAATAAATAAAGTAGATTCTAGATTACGTTCTTTTTTTGTGTCGCCTAAATGAATACGGCAATCACGTAATTTCTTATTGTGAAGATTCGCTTTTTTAGCACGATCCTTCGCTAGTTTTCTAATTCCAGAAAGCTCTTTACGTTCGCGTTCTGCAGTTAAAATTTTGCGCTGAATTTTCTCAGCAACTTCTGCATTTTTATGTAGGTAATTATCTAACTGTGTTTTAACAAAATCGTTTATATACGTTCGCACTGTTGGCAAATCGCCGCCCATATCTGTAGAACCCAATTTAGTTTTTGTTTGACTTTCAAAAACTGGCTCCATCACTTTTATACTAATGGCACTCACAATGGATTTTCGAATATCACTAGAGTCGTAATTTTTACCGTAAAACTCTCTAATTGTTTTTACTAAACTCTCCCTATAAGCTGCTAAATGTGTTCCTCCTTGTGTAGTATTCTGTCCATTTACAAAACTGTGGTACTCTTCACTATATTGCGTTTTACTATGTGTTAGTGCAACCTCAATATCGTCACCTTTTAAATGAATTACAGGGTATAACATATCTTCTTGCGACATATTATCTTCCAACAAATCCTTTAAACCATTTTCACTGTAAAATTTTTCGCCATTAAAATCTATTGTCAATCCTGGATTTAAATAGACATAATTACGAAGCATCTTCTCAACATATTCGTTGCGGTACTTATAATTTTTAAAGATTACTTCATCGGGAATAAAAGTAACTTTCGTTCCTTTTCTCTTACTACTTTCTTCAATTTCACTTTCTTCTTTTAGTTCACCTTGAGAAAACTCGGCATACTTACTTTGATTATCTCTACTAGATTCTACTTTAAAAAAAGAGGACAAAGCATTGACAGCTTTTGTACCTACTCCATTTAAACCAACCGATTTTTTAAAAGCTCTAGAGTCGTACTTTCCCCCTGTGTTCATCTTGCTTACTACATCCACAACTTTACCTAAAGGAATACCACGCCCGTAATCACGAACTTTTACAATCTTATCCTTAATACGGATTTCAATTGTTTTACCAGCCCCCATAACAAATTCATCGATACAATTATCGAGAACTTCTTTAAGCAAAATATAGATTCCATCATCGGCTGAGGAACCATCTCCAAGCTTTCCAATATACATCCCAGGACGCATCCTTATATGCTCTTTCCAATCGAGCGATCGTATATTATCTTCTGTATATTTAGTATCTGACATAAAACGTGTGAATAGTTGTTAAATATAGTCTTTCGAGCGAACACTTGGAATATATCCAAAACAAAGTAATTAACAATTAGAGATTTTAAATTGTTAATATTTCTTATTTAATCTTCGGAAATTTTACGAATTTATATATCGTTCAAACTAATTTATATAATGCTAAAATTAAACAGATATATGCTATTCAACAAATTGTAATCATATTAATAATCTGGTTAAAATTTCACATAAACAAAAGCATAAAAATTTATATTAACAGTATTTAAGAATTATTAACTGACTTTAAATATTATTTAAGATATAACGAAATGTTAAAGCTAATTTAAGAACGGCAAAGCTCTAATAGTTTTGTCATTATGATAAAACAACTAACATTTTTCGCCTTACTACTATTAGTAATTAGCAATAGTTTAGCTCAAAGTGAATCACCCTATGAATGGGACTGGACAAAAGACGGAATTTGGACCGGAGTAGCCATAGGCGGTACTGCCGTTGGATATTCACTTATAGTTAATAAAGAGGATATTAATCCGGAGGAATTTGCTCGCATTCAAAATAACTTACAAGAAGAAATCGACAATATCAATTTTATTGATCGATGGGCTGCGGGTAATAATAATGAAAAAGCTGGTGAAATAAGTGATGTCCCATTTGCACTTTCGTTTGTTGCACCTTTCGCAATGTTATTTGATGATGAGATCAATGATCATACAGGGCAATATTTAGGAATGTATCTCGAAAGTTTAGCAACAACAGGTGCCATGTATACTATTACAGCAGGACTTGTAAACCGAAGCAGACCTTATGTGTATGACAATAGCGGAGAGACAGGTCTCGCAAGAAGACAATCTGGAAACGGACAACGCTCCTTCTATTCTGGTCACGTAGCCGTTACCGCAACAGCAACATTTTACATGGCTAAAGTTTACAGCGATTTCAATCCTGATGCTAGCCCAACTGGAAAAGCATTCATTTGGGGAGGTGCCGCAGCGCTACCTGCAGCTGTAGGATATTTCAGAATGTCTGCTGGAGAACATTTTTTAACCGATGTTGCACTAGGATATCTTTTAGGAGCTGCAACTGGAATATTAGTACCTGAATTACACAAAAAGAAAATGGACGGTATTTCAATATACACAACTGGTGGTCAAAGCCCACTTGGAGATGATTATACTGCAATGGCTCTAAGAATAGCGTTTTAGAACTAATCTTTCACTAATTTAGAAAAAGCGTGTTGATTAATTTCAAAACGCTTTTTTTTCTATAAAAAAGCTGCAATTATAGCTAAAAATCCTCTTTTTAATAAAAGTTTAATACTTATTGAGCCCCCTAATTCTATTATCCTGTTAATTTTACCCGCTTAATTAATTTTTAACTAAAATAAAATGAATCAAAAAGATCTTTTAAAAATTGCAGCGGACTTCGGTAGTCCAGTTTACGTGTATGACTCACAGGTTATAGAAAATCAATATAAACGTTTAACAGGTGCATTTAAAAAGATTAAACAGTTAAAGATTCATTACGCAGTTAAAGCACTATCTAACATTTCTATATTAAAATTAATAAAAAACCAAGGCGCTGGACTTGATACAGTTTCTATTCAAGAAGTACAATTAGGATTAGCCGCAGGGTTTAAACCTGAGGATATTATTTTTACTCCAAACGGTGTTGCACTTGAAGAAATTGAAAGTGTTGCTAAAATGGGGATTCAAATAAATATTGACAGCCTTACTTTTTTAGAAGCATTCGGAACAAGAAATAAAAATATACCCGTATGTATTCGTATTAACCCACATGTAATGGCTGGCGGTAATTCTAATATTTCCGTAGGACATATTGATAGTAAATTTGGAATTTCAATTCACCAAATACCCCATATTCTACGTATTGTAAAAAATACTGGGATGAAAATTAATGGAATCCATATGCATACTGGAAGCGATATATTAGACATTGATGTATTTCTATATGCAAGCGAAATTTTATTTGAAACAGCTAAAAACTTTGATAACTTAGAGTTTATTGATTTCGGATCTGGCTTTAAAGTCCCTTATAAAGAAGGTGATATTGAAACTAATATTGAAGAATTTGGTGAGAAGCTTACAGAACGTTTTAATACGTTTTGTAAAAATTATGGAAGAGAGATAACACTCTCTTTTGAACCTGGAAAATTCCTTGTAAGTGAAGCGGGTCAATTTCTTGTTAAAGTAAATAGCATAAAGCAAACAACATCAACCGTTTTTGCACAAGTAGATAGTGGGTTCAATCATTTAATTAGACCAATGCTTTACGGTGCTCAACACGAAATTTTAAACATTTCGAATCCAGAAGGAAACGAACGCTTTTATACTGTTGTTGGTTACATATGTGAAACTGACACTTTTGCAAACAATAGAAGAATTTCAGAAATTAAAGAAGGTGACATCCTATCTTTTAAAAATGCTGGAGCATATTGTTTTTCAATGGCTAGTAATTATAATTCTAGATATCGCCCTGCCGAAGTATTATGGATGGACGGAAAAGCACATCTAATAAGAAAAAGAGAAACTTTTGAAGATATTACTAGAAACCAGATTGAAGTTAATATTCCTTCTAAAAAAGTTTTAGCAGAAGCAATTTAATAACATTTAAACTCAATCCATAAAAAGAGCCCCTCAATTAAGAGGGGCTCTTTAAGTTTATAACTTACTATGTTGTTCGCTAATAAAATAGCAGCAACAGTTAAGAATATTTAGACGTTAAATCTAAAGTGCATTACATCACCATCATTAACAACATATTCTTTTCCTTCAACACCCATTTTTCCAGCTTCCTTTACTTTTGCTTCGCTACCCAGCTCAACAAAATCAGAATATTTTATAACCTCTGCACGAATAAATCCTTTTTCAAAATCAGTATGTATTACACCCGCAGCTTGTGGCGCAGTAGCTCCTACCGGAATAGTCCAAGCACGAACCTCTTTTACACCTGCTGTGAAATAGGTTTGTAAATTTAATAATTTATATGCTCCACGAATAAGTTTAGCAGATCCTGGTTCAGATAAACCAAGGTCCTCTAAGAACATCTGGCGCTCTTCGAATGATTCTAATTCGGTTATATCTGCCTCTGTTCCTACCGCAAGTATAACAACCTCTGCATTTTCGTCTGCAACAGCTGCTTTTACTTTATCTACATAAGCATTTCCATCTGCAGCCGCATCTTCATCAACATTACAAACATACATAACAGGCTTATCTGTAATAAACTGTAATGGTCTAACAAACTCTTCTCTTTCCTTTTCTGTAAACTCAACAGCACGAACAGAAATTCCTTGTTCTAATGCTTCTTTAATTTTAAGCAAAACAGCCTCCTCTTTCTGAGCATCTTTATTACCAGTTCTTGAAGCTCTTTTAACTTTTTCAAGTTTTTTATCGGTTGTTTCAAGATCTTTTAATTGAAGCTCTATGTCAATTGTTTCCTTATCTCTTATAGGGTCTACACTACCATCAACGTGAACAATGTTTTCATTATCAAAACAACGCAATACGTGCAATATAGCATCAGTTTCACGAATATTTCCTAGAAATTGGTTTCCTAACCCTTCTCCTTTACTAGCTCCTTTTACAAGACCTGCAATATCCACTATCTCAACCGTTGCTGGCAAAACACGTTCAGGATTTACAAGTTCTTCTAATTTCACTAATCGATCATCCGGTACATTTACAACCCCTATGTTAGGCTCAATGGTACAAAATGGAAAGTTAGCACTTTGCGCTTTTGCATTTGACAAACAGTTAAATAAGGTTGATTTTCCAACATTAGGTAATCCTACAATTCCAGCTTTCATAAAAAATCTATTAAGTGATTTAAACGGCTGCAAAGATATGTTTTTAACCGAAATTTTAATGCGTAAAATTCATCCGATCCAAAAAAATATAGGAAAACTTTATATTCTGTTTATCAATTATTTAACACAACCAAACGTACATTTGTATCAATAATAAACAAAAACTATAACCATGAAAAAAATAGCAATTACTTTAGGTGCAGCACTTTTTACACTACTAGGTGTACAAGCACAAAATAATACGGACGTCAAAAAGGAAACAGTTACTAAAAAAATTGTTACTACCGATGATTATAAAAAAACTGTAAAAGTTGTTGAAGAAATTGATAAAGAGATTGATATATTAGATGTTCCTGAAAACGGTAAGGAAGAACTTTCTCCAAATAAAATATCAAAAAAAATGGACGAAGTAAATGTCCTTACAGATGAAACTGTTGTTGATACTAAAAAACAAATGATGGACGCTAACGCAAAATCAAAAACTGAAGCTCGCCTTAAAAAAGAACTTGAGATGTCTAAACAAATGCAGGCAAACAAAGAGCAAATGAAAAAGGCTAAATATGAAGCTAGTCAAAAGTTACTTGAACTAGAGCGTTTAGAACGTAAGGCTGTATTAACAAAAAAAATAGGACAATCTGCTGATGAAGCAAAAATGCAATCTCCAGAAGTTCAACAAGCTAGAAAAGAATATGAAGCTGCTTTAGAAAAAGCTAACAAAGCTGAATTAGGTATGAAGAAAATGTAAATTATTCTTTTATATTATTTAAAAAAGCCGAGATTTTGTCTCGGCTTTTTTTAGTTCCCTAAACTAGATATTATTGTTTCATTATATAAAGGAAATAAAACTATATTGTGATGGTTTGCTTCAGGCAGTGTGTAAAATGTTAATTGATCTTTAGGAAGTAATTCTGCTAATTTTACACCTGAATTATATGGTACAATTTGGTCTTTTTTTCCATGGTATATAACTACTGGCGATTTTACACGCGTTATATAGCTATTACTGTTTAGTCTAATTTTTAAAAACTTATCTAAAAAGGGAATTATTGAAAATTTCTGCTTTGCTATATCTAGTAAATTATAAAAAGGTGTTTCTAAAATTAATTTTCTAGGATTATTTTTAGAGGCTACATAAGTGGCAAACCCAGTTCCTATTGACCTTCCATAAACTACAATATCTGTCTCTTTATAATTTTTCAATAAGTAATCGTACCATAACTGAGTATCTTCAAGCATTTTCTGTTCATCGATTACACCTGTACTTTTACCGTACGTTCGATAATCAACTACAAGCACATCATACTCAAATCTTGTGAAATAATTTGCAACCTCTCCCCACCTTGATAAATCTCCTGCATTACCGTGAAAATATAAAATAACACCTTTAGGATTAGGTACTGTAAAATGAATACTGTTTAAATTTACGTTATCTTCAGTTGTAAGGTTAACCTCTTCATAAGGCTGGTCAAATTCGAAATAATAATCGAAAGGTAATTGTGATGAGGCAAAAACAATACGCTCTTGCTTTGTATAAATATATGAAGTAAACGCAATAAACAATACTGCTACAATTAATAGAATAACTCCTCCTGTCATCAATAATTTCTTTTTCATTTGTACTAATGTTTAATTTGCTAAATAGCTATAGACAAATTTACATCTACTATGTATTAATTAAAGTTTCTATGAATTTCATAGCGAAAACAAAAATATTGATGTTTTTGAGACTGTCACTAATAAACGGAAACTAAGTAAGCGAATTTACTTAGGTTATTCACTATTTAATACTTCTGTGATATTTCAGAATAAAAAAAAGAGCCTCGATTTCTCGAGACTCTTTCTATATATAACAAAGTGTAAGGTATTAAACTTTACCGTCCATTTTATCTTTTAAAGCTTGAAGTGCTGAGTTAGCATCACCTAAAGTAGGTTTAGACTCATCAGATTGTTGCTTCGCTTTCTTAGCAGCTTGCTTAACAATTTTAGCTTCTTCTTCTTTGTGAATAGCCATATGAGAAGCTACCACTTTCTTAAATTCTTTATTGAATTCAATAATTTGGAATACTGCTTCTTCACCTTTCTTCACATCTGTACCATCTTCTTTTTCTAAATGACGCTTTGGCACGAATGCAGAGATATCATCGTTAAAGTTGATTACCGCACCTTTATCTACAACCTCATCAATTGTAGCTGTGTGCTTAGTACCTACTGCAAACTCATCCTCGTATTTATCCCAAGGGTTGTCAGTAGTTTGTTTGTGACCTAAGCTTAATTTACGACCATCAACGTCAAGTTCAAGTACTACTACTTCTAACTTGTCTCCAATGTTTGTAAACTCACTTGGATGCTTAATTTTCTTAGTCCAAGATAAATCGCTAATGTAGATAAGACCGTCGATACCTTCTTCAAGTTCAACAAATACACCAAAGTTTGTAAAGTTACGTACAATACCTTCATGCTTAGAACCTACAGGGTACTTAGTAGTAATATCTGTCCATGGGTCTGGAGTTAATTGCTTAATACCAAGGCTCATTTTACGCTCTTCGCGATCCATTGTCAAGATTTGAGCTTCAACAACATCACCAACATTTACGAAATCGTTCGCGCTACGTAAGTGTGTAGACCAAGACATTTCACTAACGTGGATTAATCCTTCTACTCCTTCAGCTACTTCGATAAATGCACCGTAATCTGCGATTACAACAACTTTACCATTCACTTTATCTCCTATTTTAAGCTCTTCACCAAGTGCATCCCAAGGGTGTGCGCTTAATTGTTTAAGACCTAATTGGATACGTGTTTTATCCTCATCAAAATCAAGGATTACAACGTTCAATTTCTGATCAAGCTCAACTATTTCGTTAGGGTGGTTGATTCTAGACCAAGAAAGATCTGTAATATGAACCAATCCATCAACTCCACCAAGATCAACAAATACTCCGTAAGATGTAATGTTTTTAACAACACCTTCAAGTACTTGACCTTTTTCAAGCTGCCCAATAATTTCTTTTTTCTGCTCTTCGATATCTGCTTCGATAAGCGCTTTGTGAGATACTACAACGTTTTTAAATTCATGGTTGATTTTCACAACTTTGAATTCCATTGTTTTACCAACATATACATCGTAATCTCTAATTGGCTTCACATCGATTTGAGAACCTGGTAAGAAAGCTTCAATACCAAATACATCTACGATCATACCACCTTTAGTACGACATTTAACAAATCCATTAACGATAGTTGCTTCATCGTGTGCTTTATTAACACGATCCCAAGCCATAATGGTTCTTGCCTTACGGTGAGATAAAATTAATTGACCAGTAGCATCCTCACGAACGTCAATCAATACTTCTACTTTATCACCAACTTTTAAATCTGGGTTGTAACGGAATTCGTTTAATGATACTACACCTTCACTTTTTGCGTTGATGTCAATAATCGCATCACGATCACTGATAAATACCACTTCACCTTCTACTACTTCATCATCTAAAGTATCTACAAAGTTTTCAGTTACTAATTTTTCAAACTCTTCTAACTTACCATCATCTACAGGGTCAATTCCTTCTTCGTAGTTGTGCCAGTTAAAATCAGTTAAAAACTTCTCTGGATCTTTCTCTTTTAAAGAAAGTTCTCTTTTTGGTTTTGCTTCAACAGCTACTGCTGTATCAGTGTCTTGAACCTCAACTTCTGGTGTAGAAACCTCTACAGCTGGAGTTCTTTTTCTTGTTTTCTTAGCAGAGTCATTTCCTGCTTCGTTGTTTGCTTTGTCAGCCATTTGTTTTAATTAGAAAATCTTTTCTGAAATAGTCTAGATTTCCATTTTGTATTCTGAAGTTTTTAACTAGTCTAAACACTTAGACCTCAGAAGGGTTATATTAGATTTAAATAAAAATACCCACTCACTAGTTTAAATCGTTAAATGGGGCTGCAAAAATAATCTTTTCTTTGCTAAAAGCAAAACATAGAACAATAAAAAAGAGACCGTATAAACAGTCCCTTTTTTATATTAAATATTTAAATCTGTACTAATCTATTAGTATTTGCCCTATTCGTGTTATACCACTTGTTTCATGTGTCCAAGAAAAAGTTCCTCCAGAAACAGAGCTACAGGATGAATTCATATATTCAATACCAAAAATTAAATTAGATTGCCCTAAATCCCAATTCACTGTACCATTAAAATTACTTTGTTGATTAAATGCTAAAACACCTTCATCAGCTAAACCCAATAAATTTACAATAGGAATCCAGGGAGTTGCTAAGCAACTAGATGATCCTTGCTCCATAGCTGTATCTGTAAACATAGTATTACCAAAAGTTACCATAACAACAGATATAGTAGTTCCGCTTAAATTATTAGGATTTAAATCTCCATTAGCTAAAATATTCCAAGTACCTGAAAATCCTGGATTGGTTGTATCGCTAAAAGTACCTGTATAAGATATAGCAACTTTATTACTTCGACTTTTTATAATATACGCATGATAATTTTCTTGAAATAATTGTAGATCATTAATCTCAAACTCATTAGTATCCCCTTCAACAACTGTAAAACTTGAATTCGCTCCACTAAAAGTATAACGATTTTGTTTCGTCGCTTTAACATTTTGAACTCCCGTAAAAGTTTCAGTAGTCCCGTTAATTAATTCAATTGTAGCCGTATAAGCAGTATTATTACCTAAATTAACCCAAATTTTCCCTCTTAATTGAGATGTTTTAGACGCAACTACACCGTGGTAAATACCTTGGCTTGTAGAATCGAATAATTGATTAGGCGTTTGCTCTTTTGCAGATATACCTATTTGAGTTGTTAAATCTACAGTGTTCTCATTAACTTCTAAATTTTCGGTTTGACAACCTGCTAGCAACATACTTCCAAGAATCACTAGGAGTAGTGTATTTTTAAATTTCATAAATTTGGTTCTTTTGATAGGTGTTAAACGCTATCATTGTTAGTTGAAAAAATTATTGTTAAAAGTAGATAAAACACAATAAAACTGTTAGCTATATCTAATTATAATTAAAAACTATATTTGTTGAATACTAATTACAAACGATGGAGAAACTATTAATCCTTATTTTTAGCATAACAGTTATGTCTTGTAGCACTACAAAAACAAACAATACTTCTAAAAAAAACACAGAAGAGGTTATATTAAATAGCAATAGACTGCACGATATCTGGGTAGTGAAAGAACTATTTAGAGAAAAACTACAAAACATTTCAGATGAGACACGAAAACAGATAACGCTAGAAATTTTCACAAATGACATGAAAATATTAGGTAATGATGGCTGTAATAATTTTTTTGGAAAAATAATTAAGGTAGATGCTTCTAAAATATCCTTTACATCAATAGGAAGCACCAAAAAAATGTGCCCACATATGGAAACATCTAACAATTTCTATAAAGCAATGAATGACATTACTAACTATCGATTAGAAAAAACGTACTTATACCTTTTAGACGCAAACAATAATGAACTATTAAAACTATTAAAAGTAGATTAACTCTAATAAGATACTTTTAAGGCAAAAAAAAGGGCTAAACAATACATTTATTGCTTAGCCCTTTTGTAATCAAAATTACTAATATTTAAGGAACAACGTCAACATATATTTCACCTTGTCTTACTGTTGCATCAGCTGCAGCGGTCCATGTAAAACTACCACTACTTTCTAAAAGACAACCTAAACCAACCGATTTCCCTAACAAACCTGGAACTTGCGGATTGATATAAGTTGGAGAACCTATGTACCATGAATCACTATATCCTAAATCCCAATCAACAACACCATTAAAATTACTTTGTTGCTTAAAAGCCATAACACCTTCATTTGGATTTCCACCAAAATCTACGATAGGTATCCAAGCGCTATTGTTCCAACAATTAAAATTTCCAGCTTCCGATTCCATTACTGAATCTACGAAAGTCGTATTACCAAAAGTTACCATCACTTGAGAGATAGTAGCTCCATTATAACCGTTAGGACTATCTATGCCATTTGACAGCACATTCCAAGTTCCAGCGAAAGCAGTATTACCTGTTTCATTAAAAGTACCGGTATAGCTTATAGCCATTCTAGTACTTGTACTTTTAATTGCAAAAACAGCATAATCTGAACTATCTAAAAATTCAACTGCATATATTTCTGGATTATATACACTATTTGCTTTAACTATAAAGCTTCCTTTCTTTCCTTTAAAAACATAATTAGAATCTCCGCCTCTTGTACTGTTTTCAACACCTACAAAACTTGCTTTTATACCATCTTGCATTTCTACAACAGCAGTAAACTTCGTATTATTACCTAAGTTAATCCATATTTTCCCTCTAGATTGAGAGTTTTGAGATGCAATAACACCATGGTAGATCCCTTTTTTTGTTGAGTCAAATAAAGGATTGGGTAGTTGCTCTTTTGCATTTAAAGCTACTTGAGATGTAAGAGAAGCTACTTCGGTTTCTAACACTACAGATTCTTGTTGACAACTAGTAACAATCATACATCCTAATGTCACCAAAAGTATTGGCATTTTAAATTTCATCATTTTAAGGTTTGATTAGTTATAATGTGCAAGAATATAGATAAAAGGTATGAAAACCTATTTTAAATCTATCTAATTTTAACCTAAATAATTAAAAATGAATAAAATAACCCGATGTAAAAACTACGTAATAACTAGCAAAACTAAATGCGACCTGCTATCCTATCTTTAGCTAATTGTAAAATTATGTGAAATTGGTCTTCAAGGTTCATTTCACTATTATCAATTTCAATAGCATCTTTAGCCTTGATTAGTGGGGAGTCTTTTCTAGTTGAATCAATTCGATCTCTATCCACTACATTTTTAAGTACATCTTCAAAGACAACTTTATCACCACGACCAAGTAATTCTTTGTACCTACGTTCAGCTCTTGTTTGAGCAGATGCATCTAGGAAAATTTTAAGCTCTGCATTGGGAAAGACAACAGTACCTATATCACGGCCGTCCATCACCACTCCTTTAGCATCACCCATTTCTTGTTGTTGAGTAACTAGTTTTTTACGTACCTCACTAACTGTTGCAACAGGGCTTACAAAACTAGACACTTCTAAGGTTCTAATTTGCTTCTCCACATTTTCGCCGTTTAAATAAACTTCGGAAATAGTCGTTTCTGGATTTTTCTTGAAGCTTATAATCACTTGGTCTAATGAATCTATGAGTGCTTGTTGATTAAAGGATGTTTCGGATATAAAATTATTGCGCATTGCAAATAAGGTTATAGCACGATACATTGCGCCAGTATCTACATAAATGTAGTCTAACCAATCTGCAAGTTGTTTTGCAATGGTACTTTTTCCTGTTGATGAAAAGCCGTCAATGGCAATAGTAATTTTAGGCATTATTGTAAGTCAATGTTTAAACCAAAGAAACTTGTTGATGCAGCCGAGTTGTATTTAGAATACGCATAGCTTAATCGCAATTTATTCAATTTAATTCCAAATCCGGCACTAATTCCTGCAAAAGCTCTACGTTCTTCAATGCGTAGTTCTTCTCCTCTTCTAAAATTGTATCCTAGTCTAATATTAAAACCGCTTTCTGGGAATAATTCAATCCCTACAATTATGTGTCTAATTGCGTGATCAAAGAAATTTACATTTTCTGCTGTAACATTTCCTTCTAAATCTGTGGTTTCGCGATCTGGATTTGAAAAGGCTACATTCCATCGTTGCATATTCTCTAAAGTAAAATGCCAACGTAATGGAATTCGTTCTAAAATTTGGGAAGCCCCAAAAATTAACTCGAAAGGGAGTTGTTCTATTTCAACATCATAAGGAGTAATTTGTGTTCCAATATTACGTGCAACTCCTGTTATTTGTAAATCCCAATCTTCATAAACATACATCAATCCTAAATCCACAGCTACTCCAAAAGAGCTATATTGTTCTAATTTTGATGAAATAAGCTTAACATTTGCTCCATAATGAAAATTTGTAAATGGTATATTACGTGCGTGTCCAACTGAAACCGCTACTTCTCCTCCACTAAAATCACTAGTAGGATTCCCTTGTTCATCATACCCTTCAAAATTTCCGTAATTTATATAGGTAACACCTGCATTGATTACTTGTGTTCGTCTGTCCCATAAATATGCATATGCTACGGTTCCATAGTTAACATCACCTAAATAGTTGTTATAATTAACTGAAAGTTGGTTATCCATTTCTGGATTTATAGCAGCAGGATTAAACAATCCTTGAATGGGATCGTAATCGTAATTAGTTACCGTTTTACCTCCTAATGCAGCTTGACGCGGGTTATTTACCAAATTTAGAAACTGGTATGTTGACCTTCCCCCTATTTGCGAATACGCAGATACGGTAAAAAGAATACATAAAAAAAATAAAACCTTATGGGTCATAGATATGCTGCGCAGGGTAACTTTCAATGATAACGAATGCAATATTAATTTATTTTCAGCAAGGACAAAAAGAGTTTACAACTTTCTGTCCTCACATCAAATAGTTTAATAAAAAGCTAGTCTAACTTTTTAGCATTCTTTACTTTCTCTTTAGTAAGAGCTAGGTCGAGAACATCACTCATATCTTTCACATAGTGAAATTTTAATCCTTTTAAATATTCAGGATTAATTTCTTCTATGTCTCTTCTATTTTCTTCGCAAAGTAAAATTTCTTTAATACGTGCGCGTTTGGCAGCTAGAATTTTTTCTTTAATTCCACCTACTGGAAGTACTTTACCTCTAAGTGTAATTTCACCAGTCATTGCAATGCTCTTTTTAACTTTACGCTGAGTAAATAATGACACTAATGAAGTTAACATAGTTATACCTGCACTAGGTCCATCTTTTGGAGTTGCTCCTTCTGGAACGTGAATATGGACATTGTATTTATTGAATATTTCAGGATTAAGCCCTAAAAGTTCTGCATTAGCTTTAATATATTCCATTGCTAAGGTTGCACTCTCTTTCATAACTTTACCAAGATTCCCAGTCATATTTAAAGAACCTTTACCTTTACTTAAAGTTGATTCTATAAACAGTATATCTCCACCTACACGGGTCCAAGCTAAGCCTGTTACTACACCTGCTACATCATTATTCTCATATTTGTTACGCTCCATACGTGGCGCTTTCAATACCTCAATAATGGTATCATTTGTAATTTTTTTATCGTAAGGTTCCTCCATTGCAATTTTCATTGCAGCATAACGAACCATTTTAGCTATTTGCTTTTCTAATCCACGAACACCACTCTCACGAGTGTATCCTTCAACAATTTTTTCTAATTGTGGCTTTGCTATTGTTAGGTCTTTTTTAGAAAGCCCGTGCTCTTTTAATTGCTTAGGCAATAAATGTTGTTTCGCAATTTCAACTTTTTCTTCAATAGTATATCCCGTTACATTAATAATCTCCATACGGTCACGTAATGCTGGCTGTATAGTACTTAAACTATTAGAAGTAGCAATAAACATAACTTTAGAAAGGTCGTATCCTAATTCTAAAAAGTTGTCATAGAATGCACTGTTTTGCTCAGGATCTAACACCTCTAACATTGCTGAAGAAGGATCGCCTTGACTCCCAACCGAAAGCTTATCAATTTCGTCTAAAACAAATACGGGATTACTTGTCCCTGCTTTCTTTAAACTTTTTATGATACGTCCAGGCATTGCACCAATATAGGTTTTACGATGCCCACGTATTTCTGCTTCATCCCTTAAACCTCCTAATGAAATTCTAATATATTCTCGACCTAAAGCTTCTGCAACAGATTTCCCTAAGGATGTTTTACCAACTCCCGGAGGTCCGTACAAACAGAGTATTGGCGATTTCATATCATTACGTAGCTTTAACACTGCGAGGTATTCAATAATACGTTGCTTTACATCTTCTAAACCAAAATGATCTCTATCTAATATTTTTTTAGCTCTTTTTAAATCAAACTTATCTTTTGAAAACTCGTTCCAAGGTAAGTCTAGCATTAAATCAAGATAGTTTTTCTGTATACTGAACTCAGCTACTTGCGGGTTCATTCGCTGCATTTTAGCTAATTCTTTATCAAAATGCTTTTGTATACTTTCATCCCACTTTTTAGCTTTACCTCTTGTACGCATTTCTTCAATTTCAGCTTCACTAGAGTTTCCCCCTAGTTCTTCTTGAATTGTTTTCATTTGTTGGTGCAGAAAATAATCACGTTGCTGCTTATTGATATCATTGTGTACTTTAGACTGAATATCCTTTTTAAGCGAAAGCTTTTGGATTTCAATTTCCATAAAACGCAATGTTTCTAAAGCACGATCCTTTAAATCATTTATTTGAAGTAATTTCTGTTTCTCTTCAACTGTAATATTCAAATTTGAAGAAACAAAGTTTACTAAAAACGAAGGGCTCTCAATATTCTTAATCGCAAATGATGCTTCACTAGGGATATTGGGACTGTCCTTTATTATTGCTAAAGACTTTTCTTTTATACTATCTACTATAGCCTGAAACTCTTTATTGTCAATTGCGGGACGAGCTTCAGCAACAGCTCTAACAGTTGCAGTTAAGTAAGGTTCTGTTGTAATTACTTCAGCAACACTAAAACGTTTTTTACCTTGAATAATAACTGTAACGTTACCATCAGGCATTTTTAAAACCTTTAATATTTTAGCTACTGTACCAACAGTATTAATATCATCTATTCCAGGTTCTTCTTCATCTTCTTCTTTTTGAGATACTACCCCAATTATTTTACCTGCTTTATTTGTTTCATTAATAAGCTTAATTGACTTATCTCTCCCCGCAGTAATAGGGACAACAACTCCTGGAAACAACACTGTGTTTCTTAATGGAAGTATTGGTAAAATTTCAGGAAGCTCTTCATTGTTCATTGCTTCTTCATCTTCTGTAGACATCAATGGTATAAACTCGGCATCATCTTGAAATTCCTGTAATGACAAGTTGTCTAATATAGTAAGTTTCGATTTTGACATAATATGTTTTGGGACAATGTGTCACTTCTATTAATAGTGGGACCTTGTCTATTTAATTCGATTTATAAAATAAATTTAGAAAATGCCTGATATACAATACCTTTAGTTGCACTCTCTATTATTATAGACCAATTTGTATGCCATAGCTTAAGGTAGGGTTTTATTAATATTTCAGAATAAATTTTAGAAAGTGTAACAAACTAGAAACAAGCGTATCTTTATAACACAACCATCAAACAACACAGTGTCACTTAACCAACAAGACATAACAAGCTTAATTAAATTGTGCCAAGACAATAACCATCTTGCACAATTAGAAATTTACAATCGCTATCAAAACGCAATGTTTAATGTGTCGTTGAGGATTGTTAAGGATAGAGCTTTAGCCGAAGATGTAATGCAGGAATCATTTATAACTGCATTTTCAAAGCTAAATAGTTTTAAAGGTACAGCAACTTTTGGCGCGTGGCTAAAACGTATTGTAATTAATAACAGTTTGACAGCTTATAAAAAAGCCCAAAGGTACACACCTTTAGAAAAGCAAGCCGAAGTAGGAATTGAAGATAATGACGGAGTCACAGATACAATGCACCATAATGAGCAAATGCAACAGGTTTTAGTTGCTATGAAAACATTAAAAGACAGATACCAACAAGTATTAACACTTCATTATATTGAAGGATTTGATACGGATGAAATTTCTGAAATTTTCAACATTACAAATGCTACGTGCAGAACTTTATTATCCAGAGCAAAAGAGAGTTTGCGTAAAAAAATACAATTACAATGAAAGATGAATTAGATAACTTATTTGAATCCCACAAAGGGACATTTGATACGGCAAAAGCACCGGTAAATCATCTGGCACGTTTTATGGAAAAACTGCACCAAAAAGAAACAGCTGTAAAAACTAATAATAACTGGTTACGCCCTATTTCTATTGCAGCAAGTATTGTTTTGATACTATGCTTAGGTACAGTTGGTTTTTCATTAGTTGATACAGAAAATTCGTTTGCATCACTTCCTCCTGAAATGATAAAAACCGAAACATTCTTTAAATCATCAATTAATACAGAACTACAAAAGCTTAAAGCATTTAATGATCCAGAATTACAAGAAATAATTACCGAAACACTAACCGAAATAGACCTTTTAGAAGCTCAATACTCAGATTTAAAAGAAGATTTATCGCAAAGCGGAAATGATAACCGTGTAATTGCCGCGATGATTTCGAATTTTCAAGACAGAATAAACTTGCTTCAAGAAGTACAAGAAACCTTAAAAGATATTACAACTTTAAAACAAAATAACGATGAAAACATATTATAACATACTTGTTTTATGCTTCCTATTTCCTTTAGTAGCATTCGCTAATAGCGATACCAAATTTAAAGGTAAGTACACCAAAGAAAAAACTGTAAATAAAGAATTTAAAGTACAAGCAGACGCTAGTTTGACTATTGATAACAAATACGGAAATATCACCATCGCTACTTGGGATGAAAACCGAACTGTTATTGAAGTTATCATTAAAACTAATGGAGATAATGAAAAGGATGTACAAGAACGACTCAATGACATCTCTATAGATTTAAGTGGTACTAACACTAGTGTAAACGCTAAAACTAATATTGATAAAAAAGAAAATTCTTGGGGATGGAAAAACAACAAGAGCGTTTCTATGGAAATCAATTATATAATTAAAATGCCCAAATCAAATAGTGTAAACTTATCAAATATCTATGGCGCAATTTCATTAGACAACTTGGATGGTAATGCAGATATTACAGCTAAATACGGACAAGTAAATATTGGTAATTTAAATGCTATTTATAATGAGTTGACATTAAAATATATTGATGCTGCAAATATCGATTTTATAAAATATGGAACTATTAATTCGGCATATTCCGATCTTAACTTAAGAAAAGTGGGGGATATAAAACTTTTTGCAGATTACACTAAAACCAAAATTGGCTCGGCAGGTTCAATCAAGTATAAAAATCGTTACGGAAAAATTAGAATTGAAGATGTAAAAGACATTAGTGGTGACGGATCATATAATGAAGTTAGTATTGAGGTTATATCCGGGCAGTCAGTATTTGATTTACGTTACAGCGGCTTATCTGTTTCTAAGTTTACTGCTTCAGCTAAAAATGTAACGATTGATGGTAGATACTCTCGTATTAATTTAGGGATTGATTCAAACTACTCTTTTAATCTAGAAGCCGATTTAAATTATGGAAGCCTTAAAGGAACTGATGTACTTACATTAAAGCCTCAGGAAGGAAAAGGAAGGAGCAAGCACTACGAAGGCTATTATGGCTCACCGTCTTCAAAAAACAAAATTACAATTGACTCATCATACGGTACAGTAACATTTAAAAGAATTCAAACTAACTAAAATCACTTATTATGAAACTAAAATCTATCTATACTATAGTACTAATAGTATGCACTATTCCACTAGCTAATGCACAATGGGGTAAAAAAATAAGCGGAAGCGGAAACCTTATCACTAAAAATATAAATACATCAGACTATGATATTATTGACACAAAGGGTTCGATGGATGTTATTCTAGAAAAAGGAACTGAAGGAGCTATTAAAGTAGTTGCCGATGACAACATTATTGATCTAATAAGTATTTCGACAGAAGGAGATGTTTTAAAAATAGTAATGAAAGAAAAAGTAAACTATTACTCTAAAAATGGAATCAAAGTTTATGTTCCTTTCACAGATTTAAAAGAGATACTGTTAAAAGGATCAGGAGACCTTATAAGCAAATCGCCAATTGTGACACATTCATTTAGCTGCACACTCGTAGGTTCTGGAGATTTAGAAACAGAAATTAAAGCTGAAACTGTAGTTGCATATATGAAAGGTAGCGGTGATATTGACCTTGCTGGAAGTACTAATCAATTATCAGTTGAAATGACAGGAAGTGGAGATTTTAATGCTTTTAATTTAAAGTCTCAATCAACTGACGTTTCCCTAAAAGGATCTGGAGATATTGAAGTAAATGCCCAAAAAACGATTAAAGCTCGCTTATTAGGAAGTGGCGATATTACTTATTCAGGTAATCCTGCAACTAAAGATGTAAATGTAAAAGGCTCTGGAGATATTGATTCTAGAAACTAACTACACCCATACTAATACAAAACTATTAAAATTAAAAACGCCAAAAAGAATTTCTTTTTGGCGTTTTTAATTTGTGCCTTTTATTGACACTTATTATTTTACAGTTATAGAATATTCAAATTGAATTCTCCTTCTGTAATAGTACGTATTGTAGGGTCAACTCCTGAAGGATCAACAGCATTAAATGCAAAGGTTGCATTAATAGCTCCAGTTTCAGCATCGTAGTTTTGAATAGTTAACATTCCTGGATTAGAAGAATAAACTGTTTCAATTCCTGCTGGTGAATATGTACCTACTTTTTCATCTCCATTAATTACTTCAGTACTCATCATATATACACCAACTTCAATATCTCTTGGAAATTTAATCTCCATATTTTGTCCATCTGCCATTGCAGCTGAAACTGTAACGACATCTACTTCATTAATTTCTTCTGAAGTAAAAGTTACATCTGCTCCATCTGGTAAATATTCTAAACCATCAATTACAGCTCTAAAAGGTGTAGGCGTTGGATCTGGAACTCCTTCAAAGTAAATTACAAATGCTCCTTCCGAAATGGTAAAAGTTTCAGGATTTTGCCCTAGAGGATCTGTTGCAGTAAATGAGAATGTTCCTTCTAAAATTCCTTCAACAGTATTAAACTGTGTGAATGTTATTGTTCCAGGATTAGAACTTAAGTTCTCTTGTCCAGTATTAGGATTGTAAACACCTATTAATTTAGTTCCATCAGAAATATCGCTTTCCATTTCAAAAGTCCCTACTCCCGTTGTAGATGGAACATCGATTCTAATTAATTGTCCTGAACCTGTTAAAGCTTCAAGCTTAAATATCATATCGTCACCTACGGTATTTGTAGTGATTGTAAAACTTTCATCAATATGCTCTGATCCATCAACTAATGCGTAGAAATCATCAACCATCATTGGCTCATCATCTTCACCGCCACCGTCTCCGCCGCCATCGCCTCCGCCGTCACCACCACCAATGGTACTACAGTCAGCTGAAACAACTTCACCAGAAAGCACTTGAAATGTAATATTTGTAAATGAACCACTTTGAATATTTACAGTAGCCGTTGTAGTATTACCACTACTATCTGTAATTTCACGTGCTCCAATAAAACTAAATGTTCCTGTAACTAGGTTATCAATTGTATTTAATGAAGTTACCGTAAGTGTTCCTTCTCCACCAGCTAAGTTAACAGAAGAGAATGGATTTGTAATATCGCCATTAGGAACATATTGCGCAGGATTAGTAATTGATCCAAGATCGTAAGTACATTCTCCTGCAGTACCAAGAGCTAAGTTTATAGCGTCACCATTTGCATTAAATCCTGTAATTACTAGTGCTCCATCGTTATAAACACCACTTGTTGAGGCAGCCGTAAAAGCTACACCATCAACTAAAGCAACAAATTGTGCCGGACCTGAAGGTTCGTTATTTTCGTTTCCAGGGAACTGACCTTCAAGAGGTTCGTCTTCACAAGATGAAAATTGAAACGCCATAAAGGCTATGAGCATCCAATTAAGTAGTCTAAGTTTTTTCATATAAATAGGCGTTTGCTTTAGGTAATAACCGCAAACATAATTAAAAATTGTATAATATCATGATTTTCTTGGCACTCTCAAAAGCAACACCACTCCTATTGCAAAAAACACAACAAGAAATAATATGGAATTACGCATCGTTCCTGTAATGTGATCAATCACTCCATAGATGAGCATTCCGAACACTATTCCTATCTTCTCAGCAACATCGTAAAAGCTAAAATAAGAAGTTGTATCCTTTGTTTCTGGTAAAAATTTAGAATATGTTGATCTTGACAAAGCTTGAATACCACCCATTACTAATCCTACAACTCCAGCCGTTATATAAAACTGTATAGGTTCGTATATAAAAAACGCCGTGATACAGAGGAATACCCAAATAACATTAATAACTATTAACGTTTTAATATTTCCGAAGCGAGTTGCAGCCTTAGACGTTAACCAAGCTCCAAGTATAGCAACTAACTGAATAATCAAAATACTCCCAATTAAACCAATAGTTTTAGCATCATCTCCACCCCAATTAATTTCTTGCTCACCAAAGTAAGTCGCAATTAACATTACTGTTTGTACCGCCATACTGTACACAAAAAATGCCGCGAGATAACGCTTCAACTTTAAGTTTTCTTTAAGCGATGCATATACTGTTTTAAGCTCTCTAAAACCATTAAATAATACTTTAGCAGTAACCTTTTTATCACTTTTATTTCCTTTAGGTAAGTGATAAAAGGAATATTGACTGAAAATTATCCACCAAATTCCTACAGTTATAAAAGAAATTTTCATGGCTTTCACACTTGCTTCCCCACCTTCACCTAAACCAAACAATTCTGGCTTCATAACCATTACAAGATTAAAAACTAGCAACAATACACTTCCAAAATATCCTAAAGAATATCCTTTAGCACTTATTGCGTTTTGTTGTTCTTTAAATGCTACATCTGGTAAATACGAATTATAAAAAACTAAACTTCCCCAAAACCCGATAAGTGCAAGGAAATAAACAAATAAGCTTATGTAAATATGTTCTAGTGAAAACCAATAGAGGCCAATGCAACTTAGCGCCCCTAGATAACAGAAAAACTTCATAAAATTTTTCTTGTTCCCAACGTAATCTGCTACTCCAGAAAGAAGTGGTGATGTAATTGCAACAACTAAAAATGCTGCTGCAGTAGTGTATGTTATTAAAGGAGTACTTCTAATTTGACCTCCAAAAACCATAACGGTTTCAACACCTGCTTTTGAAAATAGCGCTCCATAAAAAATAGGAAATACTGCCGAAGCAATCACCAAACTATAAACAGAATTTGCCCAATCATAAAAGGCCCAAGCATTCAATAATTTTTTTGATCCTTTAGCTAATGTTTCCATAGAATATTATTAGAGGTCTAAAATAAAAATATCCCAACAATAAGTTGGGATATTTAAGAAGCAAAACTTCTAATCTTATTAACAAGTAAGTTATTTTTTAAATGTAGTTACTCCAAATTTCTTAGCTTCTGCTCTAGCCTCTGGCGCCCAACTTTTGATATTATCAATTCTTGTTTGGTTTGCAGGGTGTGTGCTTAAAAACTCAGGTGGTGCACCACCTCCAGCAGCACTCATACTTTCCCATAAGCGAGCTCCTACAATAGGATCATATCCAGCAATAGCCATTAATGTAAGCCCTATTCTATCTGCTTCAGTCTCGTGACTACGGCTAAAAGGTAACATTCCTAAAACATTTGACCCTACTCCAAAAGCTTGATTGTAGATCGCAGCATTTTCTGAACTTGCTGTTCCTACTGCTACTCCTACTGCTGCTACTTGTTGAATTTGACTTGCACTCATACGTTGCTGCCCATGATTTGCAAGCGCGTGAGCAACCTCGTGCCCCATAATAGCTGCAACACCAGCCTCATCTGCCGCTATAGGCATAATCCCTGTGTAAAATACAATTTTACCCCCTGGCATACACCAAGCATTTACGGTTGGGTCATCTACTAACTTATATTCCCAAGCATAATCTTTTAAGTAACCTGCATAGCCATTAGCTGTTAAATAACGCTCAGCTGCAGCAGATATTTTTTGTCCTACATTAGTAACCATTCTTGCATCAGCAGTACCAGTTACAACTTTATTCTCAGTTAAAAACTGATCGTATTGTTGAAAAGCCATTGGTAATATTTGCGAATTAGGGACTAACGCTAAAGTAGACTTACCTGTAAACGGGTTGGTTGTACAAGCAACTACTAATAAAGCAATTGCAATTATTGCAATAGATTGTTTTAATTTCATGATGATGGTTTTAAATTAGTGCTAAAATACAATTTTAACATTTCAATGGGATTAATTAATAATTAAAATTTTTTATTTAGAAAAACAAAAACCGTTCCACATAGTTTATCAAAACCTTAAGATTTTAAACGAGTGCTTATCAATACCTTTGAAAACAATATCGGAATGGAATTTGATACTCATTCTAAAAAACATTATTATGAAACATATTATACTATTATTAGCAATAGCTACAAGCGCATTATTTTCATCTTGTGAAGGCGATCAAGGGCCTCCAGGACAAGATGGAATTAATTTATTAGGACAAGTATTTGAAGCAAACGTAAATTTCACTATAAATAATGATTATAGAAACCTAGTTTCTATTCCTTCAAACATAGAAGTTTTCGAAAGTGATGCCATTTTAGTATATTGGTTAGAAGATGTTGTAAGTGATGGTAGCGGAGGCACAATAGATGTATGGTCGCCTTTACCTCAAACTATTTATGTTGACAATGGCTCATTTCAATACACATTTAACCATACATTTTTAGACGTATTGTTATTTCTTCAAGGAGACATTCCGCTAAATACAATTGACAGTGGTTTTACAAACAATCAAATTTTTAGAATTGCGATAGTTCCTGCTGAATTTGCGACAAACTCACCATCTATGTCAGATATAATTGATCAATATAATATTGACGACACAACATTAGAAACAGTTTCATTTTAAGCCGAAATTTTAATCACATAAAAAAATGTTATGAATAAGATATTTCTTGCTATATTGAGTATCGCTTTTATAAGCTGCAATACATCAGCCCAAAAAGGAAAACAGAAGAAAGAAGAATTTAAAATACATAAAACTGAAGCTCAATGGAAAGCCGAGCTTACGGACAGTCAATTTAATGTACTTCGCGAAGAAGGGACGGAACGTCCATTTTCAAGTCCATTAAATAAACAATATTCTAAAGGAACCTATGTGTGTGCAGCTTGTGCTACACCACTATTTAAATCTGAAAATAAATTTGACAGCGGAACCGGATGGCCATCATTTGATAGCGTAATTGATGGGAACGTAGCATTTGATACAGATTACAATTTAGGCTATGCTCGCACAGAGGAGCATTGCGCAACTTGTGGAGGTCACTTAGGACATGTCTTTAACGATGGCCCAAGAGAGACTACAGGTAAAAGGCACTGTATCAATGGTGTCGCATTAAACTTTATACCAGCAAACAATGAGTAAATATCCAGTACAAAAAACCGAAGCCGAATGGAAAAAAGAACTAGGCGAAGAACGTTATAAAATATTGAGAGAAAAAGGTACTGAGCGCCCTAACACAGGAGCCTACAATTTAACTTTTGAAAACGGAACCTATGTCTGTGGAGCTTGTGAAAATCCACTATTTGAAAGTTCAAGTAAATTTGAAAGTAGCTGTGGTTGGCCTAGTTTCGATGAAAGTATTGAAGACAGTGTAGAATATGTTAAAGATATATCAATGGGTATGATCCGTACCGAAATAGTTTGCGCAAACTGCGGAAGCCATTTAGGTCACGTTTTTGAAGATGGCCCAACTGATACGGGACAACGTTATTGCATAAATTCTCTTTCTGTAGATCTAGATGAGGATTAAGTATTTATATTTATTAAAATCTTAAGCTCCTTTTAAGTATTTATAGTGCTTTAAAGGAGTTTTTAGTATATTTAAAGCAAAAAGAATTATGAAAATTTTAAAATTTTTCATTTTTAGCTTAATTATTGTTTTAAGTTTGAACAGTTGTGGAAGTGATGATGAAACAATGGTGGATGCTGAAGAGCAGCAAACTACAGATGATATGGACGGTGATGGTGATGGTGACGTAACACTTCCTAATCTTTTATTATGTACTACCATTGAAAATTTTACTTATGAAATAGTAAATGGTGACTTGACAATGGACTGGGATGACTGTAATAGTTCAAATGGATCTAATGTCTCTTATAACATAGATATAAAAGCGTATTATTATAATTGTGATTCGGGTAATTATCAATATTCTAATTTTCTTTTTGAAGAATTTATTAACAGTAATTATACTTTAGAGAATGTAGGTCAAGTAGGGAGAGTTAAAGTAAATATCAGGGCAGTAGATGCAAACGGAAACTGGTCATCTTCTTTTCAGGAGATAATTAAAATAGTTCCATCTAATGGTATTTATGAAGGAAATTTAGCAATTACTACTTCTGAATATTTTGAACTTCTAAATGATGCCGAAATACATACCGTAAACGGAGATTTAATTATAACCAGTAGTTGTCCGGTTGGAGGAAATTTTCAGTATGGAAATATAGATTCAATTATAGGATTATCTGGAATTACTACTGTTACTGGCAATATTATATTTGATGGAACCCGCCATAGTAATTTAACTTCTTTAGAAGGACTTGAATCTCTTGTTAATTTTGATGGTGATGTAACAATTGAAAATTTTACAAATTTGAATGATATTTCAGCAATAAGTAATATCACGAGCTTAAATAATTTAACAATTAACAATTTGCCTAATCTATCTGAAATAATAGGATTTAATAATATTAATGAAAGTGTAGGAGATATTAATATACAAGGCTCCGCTACAATAAATATTTTAAATAATGTTACCTCAGCAAATGATGTTGAAATAAACACTTCAGAAGAGATTACCGCTTTTACTAATGTAATTACTTTAGAAAATTTGAATTTAGGAAATACTTCTGCACTAAATGGATTTGATTTATTAGAATCTACAAATATTTTAAGTTTAGGGAATGTAAATTTTTCTGACCCTCAATCTTTTAGTCAATTAATCTCTGTAGATGAACTATTAATTTATAATATTTCAAATAACACTTTTGATTTTTTAAATAATCTTGAAGAAATTAATACTTCAGTTGTATTAGTAAACAATTCTAATATTCAAACATTAGATTTTGAATCTGTAAGTACCACAAATCCTATAAATTTTACTATACAAAATAATTCAAATTTACAATCTATTACAGGGTTAAATAATATAACGAGCCTTAAGAGTTGCACAATTCAATCTAATAATTCATTAATAAGTATTGATTTTTTATCAAGCATAAATACCATTACAGAATCTTCGCTAGTAATTAATGAAAACAACCTATTAACCAATCTCGATGCACTTTCTAATTTAAACTATATAGAATGTCCGGGTCAATTAATAGTTACTGATAATTTTAACCTTGGAGATTTATGTGGTTTGCAAACACTTTTTACGAATAACGGTCTTTGTTCTTTTGAAGCCACTATTGAAAACAACGGCTACAACCCTACCCCATTACAAATTTCAAACGGAGATTGTTCATTATAAATGAGTAGCACATTTCGGCTAAAAACTTAAATGTTCCTATTGATAATTTCATACAAGAGATTATGAGTAGGAATTTTTCTTTTTGTAAATTTGAACTTTAAAATTAATCAAGAAAAATACACGATGAGCAAATACGATGTTATTGTTTTAGGATCTGGCCCTGGAGGCTATGTAACCGCTATTAGAGCGTCACAACTAGGATTGAAAACCGCAGTAGTGGAAAAGGAAAGCCTTGGGGGCGTTTGCCTTAATTGGGGATGTATCCCTACTAAAGCGCTTTTAAAAAGTGCACAAGTATTTGATTATTTAAAACACGCAAGTGATTACGGGTTAACCGTAAATGAATATGACAAAGATTTTACTAAAGTAGTTGAGCGTAGCCGTGGCGTAGCCGAAGGAATGAGCAACGGAGTAAAGTTTTTAATGAAAAAAAATAAAATTGACGTTATAGAAGGCTTTGGAAAATTGAAAGCCGGAAAAAAGATTGACGTTGATGGAAAAGAATATAGTGCAGACCATATTGTAATTGCAACTGGAGCACGATCTCGCGAATTACCAAACCTTCCACAAGACGGAAAAAAGGTAATTGGATACAGAGAAGCAATGACACTTAAAAAGCAACCAAAATCTATGATTGTTGTAGGTAGTGGAGCAATTGGTGTTGAATTTGCACACTTCTACAATGCAATGGGAACAGAAGTTACTATTGTTGAATACCTTCCTAATTTAGTACCTCTTGAAGATTTAGATGTTTCAAAGCAATTTGAACGTTCATTCAAAAAAGCAGGTATTAAAGTAATGACAAACAGTTCGGTTGAGAAAGTGGACACTTCTGGTAAAACAGTTAAAGCAACTGTAAAAACTAAAAAAGGAGAAGAAATTATTGAAGCTGATATCGTACTTTCAGCGGTTGGTATTGTTACAAATATTGAAGGTATAGGCCTTGAAGATGTTGGTATCGTTACTGATAAAGGTAAAGTTATGGTAAATGATTTTTACCAAACTAATATCCCTGGATATTACGCAATTGGAGATATTACTCCTGGTCCTGCCTTAGCTCACGTGGCTTCTGCTGAAGGAATTACTTGTGTTGAAAAAATTGCAGGAATGAATGTTGAAGCTATTGACTACGGAAATATTCCTGGGTGTACATATGCAACTCCAGAAATTGCAAGTGTAGGGATGACAGAACAACAAGCAAAAGATGCTGGCTACGACATTAAAGTAGGTAAATTCCCTTTCTCTGCCTCAGGAAAAGCAAGCGCAGCCGGAACAAAAGACGGTTTTGTAAAAGTAATTTTTGACGCTAAGTATGGCGAATGGTTAGGTTGCCATATGATTGGTGCTGGAGTTACTGATATGATTGCTGAAGCAGTTTTAGGACGTAAATTAGAAACAACTGGTCACGAAGTTCTTAAAACAATCCACCCTCACCCTACTATGAGTGAAGCAGTAATGGAAGCTGTTGCAGATGCATACGACGAAGTAATACACCTGTAATGCTAAGTATTTTGTAAAACATAAACCCCGAATTAGATTTAATTTAATTCGGGGTTTTTTTGACTTTATTCATTTATTAAGTAAAGTGAATTGTCTTAGCACTTTCAATTTTACTAAATAGTAATTACTCAATAAAACTAGTAATTGCTAAATCATAACTCTGTAAACCAAAACCTAAAATAACACCTTTAGCTCCTGGTGAAATATACGACTGATGTCTAAACTCCTCTCTACCAAAAGTGTTAGAAATATGCACTTCAATAACTGGAGTAGTAATAGCTTTAACTGCATCACCTATAGCAATTGAAGTATGCGTATATGCTGCTGCATTTAAAATAATACCATCATAATCAAAACCTACTTCTTGCAGTTTAGAAACTAACTCCCCTTCGATATTAGATTGGAAATATTCTAATTCGATGTTTTTAAACTTAAATTGAAGATTACTAAAAAAATCTTGGAACGTTTCGGCTCCATAAATTTCTGGTTCTCGTTTTCCTAATAGATTAAGATTAGGACCATTTATGATAATAATTTTCATAGTTCAAATATAGCCAAAAATAAAAAAGACCAATGCATGGCATCGGTCTTAAAGTATGTTTTAGTATTTTTTAGAAATCAAATAACAAACCAAGTCTAGCGTGTAAGTATCCACTATCATCAACTTGATCTCCTAATTCTAAAAACGTATATTTTGTTTCTACAAAAATATTTACATTATCAATTAAATTGTAAACATATCCAGCTCCTACGTTACCTCCTATTTCACTACTTGTAAATTTTTCTTCACCTGTAGAAAAACCACCTACATCAGTCTTGTCTACAAATGTGCTAGACAAGTATTCACCACCAGCAATTGCATAAAAACCTCTACCAATGTTGTAGCGTGCATTTAAATCTACAGCAAACCATTTTAGACGGTCATTATCTGCTATTTCAGCAAAAGCAAATGTGTTTGTATTACTTATTCCCCATTTTTCATTTAGTTCATAAATAAGATCAACAGATCCACCACCACCATCAAGTCCAGTAAGATATCCTGCTCCAAAACCAGCTTTAAAACCTTGAGCACTAGCTGTTGCAAATCCTGCAATCATAACAAATAAAACTATGTATTTTTTCATTCTGAAATTTTAAAAATTTATATAACAAAAATACAGTATTTACTATAATAAAAAAGTGGAAACAAGATGTTTCCACTTCATTTAACATAGGTTTTATCGTTGTTTATAGAAATGAATATCCTGCCCAAATTTGAAACACGTTATTCTGATTTTTATTACTTGTAAACTCATCATTATTTACATTTGAAATACCTTTATTGTAGCGTAATCCAAACAAGAACGATTTTAATGAATATGATACACCTAATGCAATACCTATATCTAAATCATTAAAAGCTTCTTTATTATCAATTTCAAGACCTTCATCATCAAAAATACGTTCTCCATCTGCAGAAATTAAATACCCAAAAACAGGCCCTAATTCTGCACTCAAACCTGCAATTATATTATATTTTACTAAAACTGGTACATTTAAATAATCAAGCTTTTGGTCATCAAAACCATCGACAGAGAAGAATCCTCCAAACTGGCTTCCTTGTGCTGAATAAAGTAATTCCGGCTGGATTGAGAATTTCATCATTAGTGGTATTTCAGCAAAAATACCTACGTGGTAAGCTGTTCTAGAATCAAAACTTACTAAGCCGTCATACGAGTCACCACCTAATGTTGATACATTAACTCCACCTTTTATTCCAAAGCGTAATTCCTGAGCTTGCATAAAACTAAATGCAAAAAATGATAAGCATAATACTAAGAGAGATTTTTTCATTTTAAAAATTTTTTATTTGTTAGTAATGTTACGCAAAGCTGTGCTACTTTTTTATTTATTTAAACAAAAAAAACAACCTCGCACAATTAGTTGAATATTAGTTAAATATAACAATAATGATTATTCTACACATCTAGGTAGGAATTTTTTTACTTTTACAATATGAAATGGAAAAACGCTTTAAAGGACTATTGTGATTATCTTAGGATTGAACGTGGCCTATCAGACAATTCTATTTCAAACTACTCTTTAGACGTATTAAAATTAATAGGATGGCTTGAGGAACATCAAATTTCAGAAACTCCTTTAACAATCACTACCGAAATAACACAGCAATTTATTTACGATGTTGCTAAAAAGATGAGTCCGCGTTCGCAAGGGCGTATAATTTCTGGACTTCGTGGTTTTTTCAATTATTTAGTTTTTGAAGAATACCGAAAAACAAATCCTTTAGAACTCATTGAGAGCCCCAAAATGGGTCGCAAATTACCCGATACTTTAGCGCTCGAAGAAATAGACAGTTTGATAGGAGCCATTGATTTAAGCAGCCCACAAGGAGAACGAAATAGAGCTATGCTCGAAACCTTATACGCTTGTGGATTGCGTGTTAGCGAATTAACAAACCTTAAAATTTCAGATTTATTCTTTGACGAAGGTTTTATTAAAGTTACAGGAAAAGGTGATAAACAACGCTTCGTCCCTATTAGCGATTATACTATTAAATACATCAATATCTACCGAAAAGAAGTTAGAGTACATCAAAAAATCAAAGCTGAAGCTAATGACACCCTATTTCTTAACAGGCGTGGAAATGGTTTAACGCGAGCAATGATTTTTACTATCATTAAACAACTCGCAGAACTCGCAGGTATTAGGAAAACTATTAGTCCGCACACATTTAGACACTCCTTCGCTACACATTTATTAGAAAATGGAGCTGATCTTCGGGCCATTCAGCAAATGCTAGGACATGAGAGTATTACGACTACTGAAATCTACACGCACATGGAAACAAGTTTTCTAGCCGAAACAATTAATAAATTTCACCCAAGAAGAGATTAAAGGAGAGGTATCTATTTATTTTAAAATAGAAAAATAAAATTCTGTCCCTTATCGACTATAAATACAGTTAAACAATTAAATAACAGAGTAATTATTAAAAGTCATAAATAAAAAAAGCTCCTTTCAGTAATTGAAAGGAGCTTTTTAGTAAACAATTCGTTTTATTTAGCGATGTTGACCGCTCTAGTTTCTCTAATAACAGTAACTTTCACTTGACCTGGATATGTCATATCTGTTTGAATTTTCTGAGAAATCTCAAATGATAATTGTGCTGCTTTTTCATCAGTTACTTTTTCACTTTCAACCATAACACGTAATTCACGTCCTGCTTGAATAGCGTAAGCTTTATTAACACCTCCAAAACCAAAGGCAATCTCTTCAAGATCTTTTAAACGTTGAATGTAACTGTCAAGTACTTGACGTCTTGCTCCTGGTCTTGCTCCACTAATAGCATCACAAACCTGTACAATAGGCGATAATAAACTTGTCATTTCTATTTCGTCGTGGTGAGCTCCAATAGCATTACAAACCTCAGGCTTTTCACCATATTTTTCAGCCCACTGCATTCCTAAAATTGCGTGAGGTGTTTCCGTTTCATTTTCAGGTACTTTACCAATATCGTGTAATAAACCTGCACGTTTTGCTAGTTTAGGGTTTAAACCTAATTCGCTTGCCATAACTCCACAAAGTTTTGCAACTTCGCGCGAGTGTTGTAGCAAGTTTTGTCCATAAGATGAACGGTATTTCATACGTCCAACAGCTTTAATCAATTCTGGTTGTAAACCGTGAATTCCTAAATCAATAACAGTACGCTTTCCAACTTCTACAATTTCCTCTTCAATTTGTCTTGTAGTCTTTTTTACAACTTCTTCAATACGTGCCGGGTGAATACGCCCATCAGTAACTAACTTGTGTAATGATAATCTTGCAATTTCTCTACGCACACTATCAAAACAAGATAGTATAATTGCTTCTGGAGTATCATCAACTATAATTTCAACACCTGTTGCTGCTTCAATTGCTCTAATATTCCTTCCTTCACGTCCTATAATACGTCCTTTTACATCGTCATTTTCAAGGTTAAAAACAGACACACAGTTTTCTACTGCTTCCTCCGTACCTATACGCTGTATTGAACTAATAATGATCTTTTTAGCTTCCTGTTGTGCTGTCATTTTAGCTTCTTCAACAGAATCCTGTACAAATTTCATAGCACTTGTCCTAGCCTCTTCTTTTAAGCTTTCCATTAATTGAGCCTTAGCATCATCTGCAGATAAACTAGAAATTACTTCTAATTGCTGAATTTGGCTACGGTGCATTTTTTCAACTTCGTTTTGCTTCTTTTCAATAAAGGCTAAACGTTCATCATAGTTTTTACGTTTAGCATCAACTTCCGCATTAAGCTTTTTATTTTTAGCTATTTCACTTGAAACTTGCGACTCCTTATCTCTAGTACGTTTTTCAGCGTCATTAATCTTTTTCTCACGACTATTAATGACCTTTTCGTGTTCAGATTTTAGCTCAATAAACTTTTCTTTAGCTTGTAATATTTTATCTTTTTTAAGTGCTTCTCCTTCAGATGTAGCTTCCTTTAAAATACGTGCTGATTCTTTCTTTGCTTCTGCTATTGCTGTAGAAGCGCTTTTCTTCTCCATTGTTTTTGCAATTACAAAGCCTATTACAAGACCTACAATTACTGCTATTATTATAAAGACCAAATTCATTCCATCCATAATTCCTTTTTATATTTAGTTTGTATTACCTGTTAAGCAATACAAGGTTGTTGTTAGTGGTTGGGGAATATTAATAATCAAAGTGCTACTTTCCCCTTATAGCATTTTTTTTAAAAGTTTATAACGTCATTATTAGACATAAAAAAGCCTATAATATTATTTGATTTGTGTAAACTCCAGTAAGAAAAAGTTTAGGGCTAATAAGCTGATCAAGAATCCGTCTGAAACTGGAAAACCAGAATAACGGCACGCTTTTACAACTAGAATTCACCCTTCTCAAAAGAATTCATGTTGAGTTTACCAAAATGTATAATACTATAGGCAGTAACCTAATTTTATGTAAAGAACGTTATGATAAGTACTCCTGCAACAATGCATTAAGAGACTTTAATTTCTCTTCTGCATCTGCTGTATCAGTATTCTTATCAATATTTTTTTGCTCTGTTTGTGCTGCAAATTGTAAGGCACACATTGCAAGTACATCTTGCTTATCCCTTACTGCGTAGCTTTTTTCAAACTTTTTAATCATCATTTCGATTTTTTTCGCAGCAAGCCTTAACCCTTCTTCTTGGGCAGGATTGATGGTCAAGGGATAAACCCTATCTGCAATCGAAATTTTAATTTTTTGTTGGTTTGACATATTTATATGTTATTCAGAAAGTTGACTAATACACTGGTCTATTTCCCGAACAAGAGCATTTATTTTGAGTTTTGTATCTCGTTTATGTTGGTCGCTGCCAAGCATTGAATTCGCTAATTTTAAAGAGTTGCACGTTTCGTTCAACTTATCATTCTCAAGCTGAAATTTAGAGCGTTCATCTTTCAGTACTGTAATTTCCATCTCTAAATTAGATTTTTCCTGCTCAAGTATGGTGTACCTGTTCAGCAATTTGCTAATCTTATTTTCAAGAGAATCAACATGTTCAGAAAGGTGACTCATTAAATTTGCTTTTCAACGCTATCCCTACAAAGTTATACTACCTAAGTTAATAATCAAATTCTTTTAGGTATTTTTTGTTATATTGAAATACGAACACAATATTTGCAGATAACTTCCCATTATATAGTACATACATAAAACCGATTAATGACACGATTTTACTTTGTTCTAGCCCTTCTATGCTCTATTAATATTGCACATGGCCAGATACCAGAAGACTATTTTGATAATCCTTTAGAAATTCCCCTTATTCTTTCTGGAAGTTTTGGTGAATTAAGAAGTAATCATTTTCACAGTGGATTAGATATTAAAACACAACAACGCGAAGGAATCCCTGTTCACGCTCCCGCTGATGGTTATATTAGCCGTATAAAAGTAGCACATTATGGTTACGGAAAAGCACTTTACATTAAACATCCTAATGGATATTCTACTGTGTATGCTCACCTTCAAAGGTATGCTGGCGACATCCAAGATTATGTAAAGAAAAATCAATACTCAAAAGAAACTTTCGAATTAGAACTGTT
Source organism: Patiriisocius marinus (assembly GCF_008974325.1). GTDB lineage: Bacteria > Bacteroidota > Bacteroidia > Flavobacteriales > Flavobacteriaceae > Patiriisocius > Patiriisocius marinus. The sequence goes on from NZ_BKCG01000008.1 coordinate 130,648, forward strand.
TCCTGAAGTAAATCAAATTGCCGTAAGCAAAGGAGATATTATCGGTTACACAGGAAACACAGGAAGTAGTGGTGGTCCTCACTTGCATTACGAAATACGCGACGCTTCGTCAAGACCAATGAATCCTATGCTCTTTGGTGTAGAAATTCCTGATACAAAAGCTCCTATTGTTACAAGTGTTTTCGCTTATCCAATGGATGGTGGGATTGTAAACCAATCAACTGAACCAGTGAAACTTCGCTTAATTAAACAAAAAGACGGTACTTATAATACGGAGAAAATTTCGGCTTCCGGAAAAATAGGTTTTGGAGTAGTATCTAACGATCAACAAAATGGCGCAAGTAATAAAAATGGTCTCTATAAAATTAATACTACTTATAACGGTGAAGAAAAATTTGAAGTCTTTTTTGAGAAATTTTCATTTAGCGAAACTCGTTTTTTAAACAGGTACATTGATTACGGATATTTTAAAGAGAATAAATCAAGAATTCAGAAATTATTTAGAGAACCTAACAACCCTTTAAGTATAATTAACTATGAAAATAATAATGGTTTTATTGATGTTGAAAATGGTTTTGAAGCAAACTATAATATTTCTTTAAAGGATTTTAAAGGAAATGAAACTACAATTTCAATTCCTATTATGGGTGTGACTGAAACTTCGAATACTCCTGTAAAAAACACAGCAGATCTAGAATATGTTCAAGCTGGGGAAGCTACTACTTTAAATATCGGAAAATTTACAGTGTACATTCCTGCGAAAGCGCTTTATCAAAATGAATACCTAGATATTAAAGTTAGTGGAGATACGCTGTATTTTCATAACGACAATGTGCCTATTCATAAAAATATTTCAATAAGTATTGATATTTCAAACTATGCCGGAACTGATAAAGACAAAATGTTTATTGGAAGGCTAAATTGGAAAGGTCAACCATACTACAACAGTACAAGAAGAAAAGGTAATGTACTTACTGCTCGCACTCGCACATTTGGTGATTATACGTTAGCGGTTGACACCATTGCGCCTAAAGTAAGGGCTATTAACTTCAAAGATGGACAATGGATTAGTAAAAATAATACTTTGAAAGTAAAAATTACAGATGACCTTAGCGGAATAAGTAAATACAGAGCTACAATTAACGGAAAATTTATTCTTATGGAATATAATTATAAAAAGAACGTTTTAACCTATGATTTTGATGATGAAATTGTCTCAGAATCTGATAATAATTTAAAATTGATTGTAACTGATAATGTAGGAAATAGTACTACATTTGAAGCTCAATTTTTCAGAAAAAACATATAATTCTTGCTTTTGAAAACGAAATTTTACTCCCTACTTTTAGTTGTTTTATTAGCTTCGGCTAGTGCCTTTGCTCAAAAAGCAATTGTTCGCGGTATTATTACTGATGAAAACAGTTTTCCAATTCCTGGCGTAAATGTTACCTACGGTACCGAAGGAACAATTACAAACCTTGATGGTTATTATCAAATTAAAATTGCGCCTAATGAGGACGTAACGCTTACGTTTTCACACATTGGGAATGGTAAAGTTACCGCAACTTTCAATTTAGATCCATTTGAGGACTACAAGTTTAGCCCTGTGATGAAAACTTCAATTGAGCAAATTGCAACAGTTGTTATTTCTGGGAGAGAACGTAAACGTGTTGAGGGTATTACCACCCTTAGTCCTGAAACTATTAAGAGAATGCCTACTGCAAGTAATGGTGTAGAAAGTTTATTAACGTCACTTCCTGGTGTAAATAACAATAACGAGTTAAGTACTTCATACGCTGTACGTGGTGGAAATTATGATGAAAATCTAGTATACGTTAACGAAGTTGAAGTATATCGCCCGTTTCTAATTAGAAGTGGACAACAAGAGGGATTAAGTTTTGTGAATAGCGACTTAACATCGAGTGTTGACTTTTCAGCTGGAGGATTTCAAGCTAAATACGGAGACAAATTATCTTCAGTTTTAGATATTACCTATAGAAGACCATCTGAATTTGGTGCTAGTATAGATGCAAGTTTATTAGGTGGTAGTGTTGCCGTTGAAGGAGCCTCTAAAGATGATAAGTTTACTGGTATTGTTGGACTCCGTTATAGAGACAACAGTTTATTTGTTAATGCTAAAGAAACTGAAACAAATTACCGCCCATCATTTGCTGACGGACAAACATACTTAACATATAAGTTTAATAATAAATTTGAATTAGGATTTTTAGGAAATGTAGCAATTAATAATTACAGCTATAGCCCACTAACACGCCAAACAAACTTTGGTACTTTAGCAGACCCTGTAGCTTTACTTGTTTTTTATGAGGGACAAGAAGAAGATCGCTACGAAACATATTTTGGAGCATTAAAAGGAACCTATATTGTTTCAGATAATTTTACTGCTAAATTAATTGGTTCTGTTTATCAAACTCAAGAGCAGGAATATTACGATATTTTAGCACAATATAGACTTGGAGAAGTTGATACAAGTATAGGAAGTGAAAATCTAGGTGAAGTTACTTTTAGCCAAGGAATAGGCTCACAACTTACTCACGCCCGTAATAACCTTGATGCTTTGATTGTAAATCTTGAACACAAAGGAAATGCAAGTATTGGCGAAAACAATATTGAATACGGTATTAAGTTTACTCACGAAGACATTAGAGACCGCGTTCAAGAGTACGAAATTATTGATAGTGCTGGTTTCTCAATTAGACCGCCAATTATCGATTTTCAAAATAACCAACCATACCAACCTTTTACAAGCGACATAGTACCTTATACAAATATAAGAGCCGAAAATGATGTGCAAATAGACCGTATTAGTGGTTACGCACAATGGAGTCGCCGTACTAATTTAGGTGAAAATGATGTATGGTTAAACGCAGGAGTTAGAGCACACAATTGGACTGTTAACGGTGAAGGTATTACAAGTACTTCTCAAACAGTTTTTAGTCCGCGTGCACAAGTGTCTATTAAACCAGACTGGGAAATGGATATGTTATTCCGTCTTTCTGGTGGGGTATATCACCAACCTCCCTTCTATCGTGAATTACGTGATAGTACAGGAACTGTTAGACCAGATGTAAAAGCTCAACAATCCATACACATTGTATTAGGAAATGATTACAGTTTCAAACTTTGGGACAGACCATTCACCTTAAACACTGAGGCTTATTACAAACGCTTAACTGATGTAAATCCATACACTATTGAAAATGTACGTATTCGCTACAGAGCTAATAATGATGCCGTTGCATACGCTTATGGTTTAGATTTACGCTTGGCAGGTGAGTTTGTTCCGGGAACAGAAAGCTGGGTGAGTTTAGGATATTTAAAGACAGAGGAAAACATTAACGATCGTGGTTACATTTTTAGACCAACTGATCAACGTTTAAAAATTGGTGTGTTGCTTCAAGATTATGTAAAAATTGTTCCTAACTTAAAAGGATACTTAAACTTACAATACAACACAGGACTACCTGGTGGATCTCCAAGCTATGCTGACCCTTACGACTATCAACAAAGGTTACGCGATTACAAAAGAGCAGATTTAGGGGTTAGTTATGAAATTGTAAATAAAGATAGCCAGCGCGATAGCGGAATGTTTAAGCCTTTTAAAGAACTTACTATTGGAGCTGAAATATTCAATATTTTTGATGTGCAGAACTCTATTACAAACACATTTGTTCGTGATGTCTACACAAAAACACAATATGCAATTCCAAATTTTTTAACTCCTCGTGTGTTCAACGTTAGAATGACAGCGAAGTTTTAAAACCAAACTCCTACTACCTAAAAAAGGATTGATAAGCTGAATGCTCATCAATCCTTTTTTTATAAGTAATTTTTAAATGATTTAAGCAGCTACAAACTCCTTTAAACATTCAACTACATAATCAACTTCTTCTTTAGTATTAAAGCTAGAAAATGAGAATCTCACCGATGGCTTAGCCATATCCTCTTCACTCAATATTTGGGACAAAACGTGAGACCCTTTAGAACTTCCACTTTGACAAGCACTCCCTTTAGAACACGCTATTCCTTTTAAATCTAATTGAAACAATAGCATCATTCCTTTTTCTGGAGTCATTGGTAAACATACATTTAACAATGTGTAAGTACTCTTTTTAGAATCATCACAACCACCATTAAACTTAACACCCGGTATCACTTCTGAAACTTTCTCTTTAAAATATTCTTTAATTCCTGAAACATATGCTCTTTCAGTTGGAAGATTTTTATAACTTATTTTCAAAGCTTCTACAAGTCCAGCTATTGCAAAAACAGCTTCTGTTCCTGCTCTTAAGCCTCGTTCCTGCTCTCCTCCAAAAATAAGTGGTCGAAGTCCAGTGTTTTTTCTAATAAAAGCAAAACCTGCTCCTTTTGGTCCGTGAAATTTATGAGCGGCAACTGCAGCAAAATCTACTGGGATTTCTTGAAAATCTAATTCAAAATGCCCTACAGATTGTACGGTATCACTATGAAAAAGTGCATGATGCTTTTTACATATTTCGGCTGCCTTTTTTAAATCTAGAACATTTCCTATTTCGTTGTTAACGTGCATTAATGTTACTAAAGTCTTTTTAGTTCCATTTTTTAACAATTGTTCTAAATGGTCGAAATCAACAAAACCACATCCGTCTAATTTTACATATTCCACTTCAACGTTGTGCGTTTTTTGTAATTGCTCAATACAATACAATACTGCGTGATGCTCAATACGAGAAGAAATAATACGTGTTACACCTAAATCGCGAACACTACTATTAATCACTAAATTGTCAGCCTCAGTACCACCAGAAGTAAAAATTATTTCGGAAGCCGAAACATTCAACATCGAAGCTACTTCTTTACGAGCTGTTTCAATTACTGATTTAGCCGATCTACCAAACGCATGGCTTGATGATGGATTTCCGTATTCGTTTTTAAGGACGTCTGTCATACAACTAATAACTTCTGGACGAAGTTGAGTCGTTGCTGCACTATCAAAATATACTTTTTTCAAAAGAGAGGAGATTCTATAATAAGCAACAAAAATACTCCTTTTTTTTTCACTTAAGGCAACCGAGTTTTAAAGATTTGCGTTACTTTGTAATGATTGTAAAATTTCAGAATAAATATGAAAATTCTCTTTAAGATTTGTGCGCTCTCTATACTCCTTAGTAGCTGTAATGACGGTGATTTAATTGTGACTAACTTTGATTTCGAAGATGCTACTTTACAGGATTGCGAAACACAAACGCAAACAGTTTTCTTTAAAATAAATCCTGAAGTTGACGAAAGCATTTCACTTATTATTGAAACAACTGACGAGTTATTTATTACTTCTGGAACTGAAGAATATACCTTAAACACTAGTAGTAACATAGTAAATTATAGACTTTTTGGTGATGAAGTCACTTCCTCATATTTCTGTAATCCTGTGCCTCCTACTACTCCTGTTACAACACAAGAATATATAGGTACTTCAGGAACTGTTTTGCTTACTTCTGTTACAACACTAGATGATAACGACAATATTGAAACCGTTGACAGTGAGGATGATATGGAAGAAGGAACTGGAGATTTAGATAATGACGGTATCCCTAATTACTATGATTTAGACGATGATGGAGACAACGTCTTTACCGCTGTGGAAATAGGTGATGATCCTGATAATCCAAGAGATACAGATGGCGATGGAATACCTGATTATTTGGATATTGATGATGATAATGATGGTATTTTAACACGCTACGAAGATGCAAATGGCGATTTAAATCCACTAAATGATGTTACCGGAACTGATGGCCCAAATTACTTAAACCCAGCTGTTACTATTTCAAATATTGTAGATGAATATAGACCTCACACTTATAATCTTACGAGCGATGGGACTATTACTATTGAAGATCTTGTATTAGTAGGTGAAAACGAAACAATCAATTTTGAAACGTTCGATTTTGGTTCAAGCGACGGTATAAGAAATGAAACAATTACGGTGTTTTTAGAATTTTAACCTATTTTGGGTTTTGGAAAATGTACACCTGTGTAGCACCACGACCATATTTCTGAAAATTTGCGTCTTCAAAAGTTAGATTTTCATATCTACGTAGCATATATTCTAATTCTGCACGCAAAACACCTGCTCCTACTCCATGAATAAACACTACACGTTGTATCCCTTTACTCATTGCAAACTCTAATTGACGTCTAGCGGTATCTATTTGAATTTCAAGCTTATCGTGTGGCTGCAAGCCCTTTTCAGTTGGCACTAATTGATGGATATGTAAATCAACCTCCATCGCAGCCTGTGCACGTTCCTTAGGCTTAACACGCTTTGTATTTTTATTCTTTTTAATCTCTTTTTCTGAGATAATTGCTTTTATGTTTTCAGGAGCAAAATGGTGGTGTTTAATTGCTTCGGAAATAATCACTAATTCACGTTCTGTAAATTCCATTTCAAAGCCATCGAGCGTCTCAATTAAAACCCCATTTTCTAAAACTTTCACAACGTGACCTTCAAGATTATCGTCTAAAACCATCACTTTATCGCCTTTTTTCATAAAAATTTAATCTTATATTTTTAACAAAAGTCTGAAAAACCCCTGAAAAACTGTGCACTTCATCGAAAATATCTTCTAAATTCGTACAAAAAGCAAATTAAGCATTATTTTTATCGCGTAACTAAACTATTTGTACCCCAATCCAATTAGTTTTTAAACACTTCATTATGAAAAACCTACTACTCACAGCCAGCTTAATTCTGGCAACAACAACAAGTGCATTAGCACAATTGTACGTTTCCCCCAATGCAACTACTTCTACTGATACGTACATTTATGCCAAAGACGTACAACTTTACGTTGATGGAGCAATTGAATTAGAAAAAAATAGCGCAGGACCTACTGAAGCTAGTTTATATTTAAGAGACGAAGCACAATTATTTCAAGGTGGATCAAGTAATGCTAACGCTGGTGACGGAATGATTTCTGTTTTCCAAGAAGGTATTGGAGATGCGTACGATTATAACGCGTGGACTTCTCCAGTAAGTGAAGCATCTGCTTCAGTAACTGGTAATAGAAACTTTGGAGAACTTAACTTTTATCACCAACAAGGAACTGACTTAACAAATTCTAGTTTAGCTACTTTTATCCCTGGTTTTAATGGATCTTCAAATGCTACAACGCTTGAAATTTCAGATAAATGGTTTTATAAGTGGAATATCGCAGGACAAAACTATGTTGCAATTAACAATAGCTATGATGTACCAGCGGGACACGGTTTTGTAATGAAAGGTACTGAAATTACTATGGAAGGTGTTCCAGAAACACAAGAACAACGTTACGATTTTAGAGGTCGTCCTAACAGTGGTGATATTACGGTTCCACTACCAGCAGGAGCAGGAAGTTTAAGTGATGGTGTAGGTGGATTTCTAGACGGAAACATATTAGTAGGAAACCCTTACCCTTCTGCAATAGATTTAAATGTATTTTTCTACGATGCAGCAAACAATGGAACGATTTCTAAATTTAATAGCATTAGGTTTTACGATGAGGACAGAACAATCAACTCTCATTTATATGAAGACAATAAAGCAGGTTTTGGAATATGGACTCCTGGAGCATCTCAACCAGACCCAACAGTAGGACCTTATAATCCTGGAAATTATACAGTCCCTGCATTTTTTAACTTTGATGCTAGTGGAAACCCACTTACGGCAACTGGAACAAGTGGACCTTATGTGGAAAGAAGAATGGCTCCTATTGCACAAGGATTTTACATCCAATCAATTAACGCAGCAGATACTGACATTACTTTTAAAAATAGCCACCGTATTTTCATTAAAGAAAGCGACGCTACATACAACTCAGAGTTTAGAACATCAATTTCTGATAGCCAAATAGGCGCTACACAAGTTGACCCTACAGATACACAACAGGCATTCTATGCACCACAAATTAGAATTAATGCTTATATGGGAGTATCTCATATGCGTCAAACACTTTTAATTTTACACGATACTGCTACAGATGATTTTGATAATGGTTGGGATGGTTTAAGCCCAATGGATGCTACAAGTGAAATGTATTTTCCTTTACAAACAGAATTTAACGACGAAAGTAAATATCCATTTGTTATTAATGCTGTTCCTTTTGATGATGTACTAAAGCAAATTCCTTTTTCTCTTAAAATTGAAGAGCAAATGAATGTTGTTATCACTGGAATTGAAGAAATTGATCTACCAACAGATAATATTTATGTTTGGGATTCATTAAATGATACCTACCAAAATATTACAGGTGGAGAATCGGCTAATTTCTTTTTAGATCAAGGAACATATGACAATAGGTTTTATATTGTATTCAGAAAAAAGAACTCACTTGATCAGTATATGACTGCTGATGGAAGAGAAGTTGAACAAGGTCAAGAAGAGCTAACAACCTCAGTTTCTTTTTTCCAAAACAACAAGCAAACACAATTAGAGATTGCTAATCCTGATACAATGGAAATAGCAAACGCTGCTATATTTGATATGAGAGGTCGTTTAGTACTTAACGAAACTAACGTAGGGAATGCTTCTCGTTTTACTTTTAATACTAGCAATTTTAGTGATGGTACTTATATAGTAATATTAACTACAAAAGATAATCAAACTATAGACTACAAAATTATTGTAGAGAATAGATAAGAAGTGTTTTAGGTATGGAAGATTATATGTTACCGTGCCTTAATAAACAACTTTTTGGATTGGATTGTTTAGGCTGTGGCTTTCAAAGAGCCACAGCCTTTCTTTTTACCGGAGAGTTTACACAAGCTTTTAAAATGTATCCAGCCGTATTTACGCTCTGGATATTTTTCATTTTTATAGGTTTGAGTATGTTTATTGAGATTAAGAATGCTCGTAAAATTAAGCTAATATTAGCGATCATTAATGGCGTTATTATACTTGTAGGTTATTTCTACAAAATGAGCTATCTATTTTAAGTTCCGAAATATTATATTATTTTTAAAAATTAACCACATTAAACCTATTAACGATGGACCAACAAACCTTACCAAATTCGCAAGCAGTACTAATACTAGGAATATTATCTATACCACTTTGCTGCTGTTATGGCGTTGTTGGTTTAGCACTAGGAGTTGTAGCACTTATATTAGCTAAAAAAGCACAAGCAGAATACGATACAAATCCTGAAGGATATTCAGGAATTAAAAATGTAACTACAGGAAAAACACTAGCTATTATTGGTATTGTATTAAGTGTACTTTTCTTACTATTTGTAATCTACGTTAACTTCTTCGTTCCTGAAGAACAAGTTTTAGAATGGCAACGACATTTAGAAGAAATGCAAAAAGCAAATGCATAAAACAAAAAAACCGCGACAATTACTTGTCGCGGTTTTTTTTGTTAGAAAAAGAAAATCTTAAATTTCAAATTCCTTTAAAGTTTCAGTAATAATAGAAACACATTCTAGTAATTGCTTTTCAGTCATTACTAGAGGTGGTGCAAAACGAATAATATTACCGTGTGTAGGCTTTGCCAATAAACCATTATCTCTTAAACTAAGACAGATGTTCCAAGCTGTATCACCTTCCTCGTCATCATTAATTACAATTGCATTAAGCAATCCTTTACCACGCACTAATTTACAAATAGTACTAGTTTCAATATATTTATTTAATTCAGCTCTAAACAACTCTCCTAATACGAAAGCGTTTTCTGCTAATTTTTCGTCTTTAACAACCTCTAAAGCGGCCATTGCAACAGCTGCAGAAATTGGGTTACCACCAAATGTTGATCCGTGAGTTCCAGGCTGTATTACACTCATTACATCATCATTAGCTAATACCGCAGAAACTGGGTAAGCTCCACCACTTAATGCTTTACCTAATATCAATACATCAGGTTTTACATCTGGAGTTCCACTACAATCTTTATTAGGACAAGAACAATTACCGCAAGTAGCTAATAATCTACCAGTACGTGCTATTCCTGTTTGTACTTCATCTGCAATAAACAATACGTTATGTTTTTCGCATAATGCTTTTGCTTTTATCAGGTAATCATCTGAAGGTACATAAACTCCTGCTTCCCCTTGAATAGGCTCAGCCATAAATCCAGCAATATTTTTATTACTTTCTAATAACTTTTCAAGAGCTTCATAATCATCGTAAGCAACTTTAATAAATCCATTTGTATAAGGACCAAAATTATCACGAGCAACAGGATCGTTAGAAAAAGAAATAATAGTTGTTGTTCTTCCATGGAAGTTATTTTCACAAACGATTATTTCAGCTTCATTTTCTGCAATACCTTTTTTCTCGTAAGCCCATTTTCTACATAGTTTTAAAGCAGTTTCAACCGCTTCAGCACCAGTATTCATTGGTAGTATTTTATCAAACTTAAAGTAGTTAGCAGCATACTCTTCATATTTCCCTAATATATCATTATAGAAAGCACGAGAAGTCAATGTAAGTGTTTCAGCTTGTTTTGTCATTGCTCCTACAATTTTAGGATGACAATGCCCTTGATTTACTGCTGAGTATGCTGATAGAAAATCGTAATATTGTTTTCCTTCAACATCCCATACATGAACACCTTCTCCCCTGTTTAGTACCACGGGAAGTGGGTGATAATTATGGGCTCCATACTTGTTCTCTAAATCTATCGCTTGTTGCGATGATACTTTATCTATAACAGACATATTCTAATATTTTAAACTCTTACTTTTTTTGATTCCTTCTTAAGGAGAGAAATCACCCTATTTTACCTTATTCACAAAACTAAAATAAAAACTCTTATAGTTAAGCTAATAAAAATCTTTTTTATCGAAAACACACCCATCTACGTGCTACATAAGTCCTTTACTAGTTTAGTATTAAGTAAATTAAGGCTTAACCAATAATTTAAACAAAACAAATGGACACAATTACTAACTTATGGAACAATCTAGAAAACTCGCTTGGGGTATTCATCCCAACAATTATAGCAGTAATTTTAATACTAATTATAGGGCTTTTTATCGCAAAGATTATCAAGAAGATTGTTAAAAATGTCATTAAAAAAACTGGCGTTGATGACAAGTTGAAAAGTAACGTAAAACTGTCTGATTTTGTATCTAAATTAGTTTATCTACTTGTTTTAATATTTGTGTTCATCCTAGCATTAAACAAGTTAGGGATGACGGAGGTTTTAGACCCATTAAAAAATATGTTAAATGGATTCCTATCATTTATACCTAATATCATAGGAGCTGGTCTTGTTGGGTACGTAGGCTATATGCTAGCAAAGATTATTTCTGAACTTGTAGGGATGTCTGGAGATACTATTCAAAATATGGCGCCAAAATTAAAATTGCCAGAAAACATAAATCTAGTAAAAATTATAACGAAGGTGGTATTTATCATCATTTTTGTTCCTATTTTAATTGCAGCTCTAAACATATTAAATATGGATGCAATTTCAGTACCTGCATCCTTAATGCTATCGCAGTTACTAAGCAGCATACCTAAAATTATTATGGCTATGTTAATCCTTATAATCTTTATAGTAGGAGCTCGTTTTGTATCTGACCTAGTTAAGGACTTATTAAACAGCATGAATTTAAATGAGTTTGCTAAGAAAATTGAATTAGATTCAATTATAGGAAATGCTAATATAGTTTCACTAATTGGTAAACTAGTATACTTCTTTATAGTATTATTTGGAATTATGACAGCAGTAGAAAAATTAGAATTTCAGAATTTAACTGAAATTTTAGAAACCGTTACATCATATGCTGGTAAGATAATATTTGGTCTTGTAATTTTAGCGATAGGAAATTGGATAGCGAGTATTGCTTATAAAAATTTCGCTAAAAATGAAGATAATAAATTTATTGGAGCAATTGTAAGAGTAGCAATTATAGCTATTTTCTTAGCAATTGGGCTTAGAACGATGGGTATTGCAGATGATATTATTAATCTAGCTTTTGGTATTACACTTGGTACTGTTGCAGTTACAATAGCATTGTCATTTGGTCTTGGAGGAAGAGAAGCTGCAGGGAAACAAATGCATAAAATTATTGATAAATTCAACTCAAAAACAGATAGTAAATAAATAGTAAAATCAATAACTCTAAAAAACGTCACTTATAAAGGTGACGTTTTTTTTTATGTTATTTTTGCGATATGGCTAGAAAAAAAACAAACAGAATAATTTTAGAAAACTTAGAAGTAATTGATGCTGGTGCAAAAGGGAAGGCTGTTGCCAAGTCCCCTGATGGACGTATAGTATTTATTAATAATGCTGTTCCGGGTGATGTTGTTACAGTACAAACAACTAAAAAAAGGAAAGCTTATTTTGAAGGTACTGCCATTGCAGTAACTAAATTTTCTGATAAACGCGTAGAACCAGTTTGTGAGCATTTTGGGACCTGCGGAGGTTGCAAATGGCAGCATATGGGTTATGAACATCAACTATTCTACAAGCAAAAGGAAGTTGAAAATAACCTTATGCGAATAGGCAAAGTTGAAATGCCAACCATCACTCCTATTCTAGGATCTGCTGAACAATATTTTTATCGTAATAAAATGGAGTTTTCATTTAGCGATAATAAATGGCTAACGTTAGAACAAATTAAAAGTGACGTAGTAATTGAGAATAAAAATGCACTAGGATTTCATATTCCTGGTATGTGGGATAAAATTTTAGATCTTAATAAATGTTATCTTCAAGCTGACCCCAGTAATGCTATTAGAGATTTTGTAAAAGCTAAAGCACAAGAACTAAATATTCCATTTTTCAACGCAAGAAGTCAGGAAGGTGTTATGCGCACCCTAATGATACGTACTTCTAGCACAGGAGACGTTATGGTGTTAATTCAGTTTTACAAAGAAGAAACTGAAACCAGAGAAGCATTATTAGAAGCCATAAAAAATGAATTCCCAACAATTACATCACTTTTATATGTAATAAACGGAAAAGGTAACGATACCATTTATGATCAAGAAGTATTAGTTTACGCTGGAGAAGATCATATTTTTGAGGAAATGGAAGGCTTACAGTTTAAGATAAATGCCAAATCCTTCTACCAAACAAACAGTGACCAAGCTTTTGAACTTTATAAAATAACAAGAGACTTTGCTGGCTTAACAGGCGAAGAACTTGTTTACGATTTATACACAGGTACAGGAACAATTGCATTATTTGTTGCTTCGAAAGCTAAAAAAGTTATTGGTGTTGAAGCTGTGCCAGATGCCATTGAAGCTGCAAAAGCGAATGCTGCTCATAATAACATTAATAATACGGAGTTCTATGTTGGTGATATGAAAAAAGTCTTTAATGACCAATTTATCTCACAACACGGAATGGCAGACGTTGTAATAACTGATCCACCACGAGATGGAATGCACGCTGATGTTGTTGCACAATTATTACAACTAGGCGCTAAAAAAATAGTGTACGTTAGCTGTAATAGCGCTACACAAGCTAGAGATTTAGCATTATTAGACGAAATGTACAAAGTAACTAAAGTACAACCTGTCGATATGTTCCCGCAAACGCACCACGTTGAAAATGTAGTTCTTTTAGAAAAAAGAGACGCTTAATTATAATGCCTTTAATATTTTGGCTATGCTAAAAAAAACATTAATTCTATTAACTATTATTGCTCTTTATGCAGGTTGTACAAGGGATGACATTTGTCCTGAAGGCACACCTACTACCCCACGACTAATAATTAAGTTTATGGATTTGAGTAACCCAGCAGAAGTCAAATTTGTTACAAATTTAAAAGTTGCATTAACAAGCAATGAGGATGACGAAATTTTTACTGTACGTACAGATACCATTTACGAAATACCGCTTAATCCTTCATTAACAAGTGTGCAATACACGTTTACAAAAGATTTTGAGGGGGAAGATGAAAACAGCGACAACATCCGTTTTAACTATGGTATTGGCGAAGATGTTTACATCAATAGAGCTTGCGCGTTTAAAACCACGTATACAGATTTAGGTGCAATGGTTAGAAACGAAGGTGCTGCAAATACTAACTGGATGCTCAATGTAGAAATAACTAATGATTTAATTGAAAATGAAGATATTACCCATATTACTGTTTTTCATTAGTATACTTTTTACTTCTGAAATTTTAATGGCCCAAGAGAGTGATGCTTCTAACAAAAAAGCTGACACCCTCCAAGCACCTATAAAATATGGCCTTAGAGTTGGTTTAGATGTAGCGAAACCAATTAGAACATTACTTGATGAAGATTATTCAGGTTTTGAATTAATTGCAGATTTTAATATTTCAAAACGACTTTATGTTGCTGCGGAATTAGGGAGCGAAGAGAAGGATTATTTTGAACCTAATTTAAATGCACGAACAAAAGGTAGTTACTTAAAAGTTGGTGGAGATTTTAATGCAAACCGAAACTGGATAGGTTTAAACAATATTATTAATATTGGGTTACGTTATGGTATTTCAGCTTTTGACCAAGAATTATTAGCGTATAATATTTACAGCACTGACCAAACTTTTAATCCAACTTTTAGAACAGATGCCCTTGAGTTTAATGGATTAACTGCTAGCTGGGTAGAACTAATAGTAGGTCTAAAAACCGAAGTACTTAAAAATCTTTATTTGAGTTTAAACTTTCAAATAAAACATATGGTGAGCGAAGAAACACCAGAGAATTTTGGTAATTTATTCATTCCAGGATTTGGAAAAACTAATGATTACAGCGAATTTGGTGCAGGATACAGCTACAGTATTTCGTACTTAATTCCACTATTTACAAAGTAAGAGCTTACTTTTATCACTACTATACAGTCGTATTTGTCAATAAAGAAACGTCTCTTCAAATACGACTGTTCAATTTTAGTTTAGTTCTTTTTGGCTTTTTTACTACCAGCGTACAATTCATACTTTACTAATCTACTTTCTAATTTACCATTAAACAGTTTTATCTTTTTTGAAGGTCGTAGCCCAACAAACTTAAGTGCTTCAAGGTTTGATGTTATCATCCAAGCTTGTGAATCTGGATAATTTCTTTTAAAAGTATTTCCAATATTTCCATAGAATTTTTCAACGTCGTCAACTGCAATACGTTCATCATAAGGAGGGTTTACTGCAATGAAAAGTGTTTTATCATTCTCCTTTTCAGTTTCGAAAAAATCTTTGTTTTCTAGAGTTATAAATTCGGTTAAACTAGCTGCTTCAATATTTTCTTTCGCTTTTTGAATTGCAATTCGATCAATATCAAAACCAGTAATTTTATAATTAAACTCTCTAATTTTCTTTAATGCAGCATTTTCAATTAGTTCGTAAAGATCAACATCAAAATCTGGCCAAGTTTCAAAACCGAATTCATCTTTATTTAAATTAGGTGGAATATTACAAGCAATCATTGCGGCTTCAATTAACAAGGTTCCACTACCGCACATTGGGTCAAGGAAATCACATTGTCCATTCCACCCAGCTTTCATTAGCATTCCTGCTGCAAGAACTTCATTTATTGGCGCCATTGTAGTAGCTACCTTATAGCCTCTTTTATGTAAAGATTGCCCAGAACTATCTAAAGAAACTGTACAAATATTTCTATCAATATGAATATTTATTCTTAATGTAGGGTGATCTAAATCTACATTAGGTCTAACCCCTTTTTGATCTCTAAAACGGTCAACAATTGCATCTTTAGTTTTTAATGAAATATATTGTGAATGAGTAAAGTAATCTGAAAAAACAGTTGCATCAACTGCAAGGCTACCTTCAGCATCCATATAATCTTCCCATTTAATTGCATAAATTTTAGCATACAAATCTTCCTCTTTAAAAACATTAAAAGAGGTTATGGGCTTCAATATTTTAATAGCGGTTCTACAAGATAAGTTTGCTTTATACATAAAACCTGTATCGCCTTCAAACGATACGTTACGAACTCCTAGCTCAACGGCAGAAGCTCCCAATTGTCTTAATTCCTGCGCTAATAATTCTTCAAGACCATATAAGGTCTTTGCTACCATTTTAAAATTTTTTGTCATAGGTATAGATTCAAAGTCCTGCAAAAATACAGTATTTTCGCACCGTAAGATTCGTTTATGAAGAAAGAAGATTCTAATTGGTATGCATCGTGGTTTAATAACCCTAATTATCACATATTATATAAAGATAGAGACTACGATGAGGCAAGTTCGTTTATGCGTAGCCTAACAACTTTTTTAAAGTTGCCCGAGAAGGCTAAAATTTTAGATTTAGCCTGTGGTAAAGGACGTCATTCAAAGCACTTAGCTACTTTAAAGTATAACGTTACAGGTGTAGATTTATCTCCTGAAAGTATCAAAGCAGCTAAAAAATTTGAGAGTTCAAATTTAAAATTTGAAGTTCATGATATGTGCGAACCTTTCCCAGATACGTTTGATGCTGTTTTTAATTTGTTTACAAGTTTTGGTTATTTTGAAACAGAAGAAGATAACCAAAGAACTATAAATGCTATTAAACAAGAGTTAAATAAAAATGGTTATGGAGTAATTGATTTTTTAAACGTTAATTACGTTGCAGAAAATCTTGTTCCAGTTGAAGAAAAAATAGTTGATGGAGTAACTTTTAATTTAACTAGAGAAATTAAAGACAACTATATTATTAAAAAAATTAAATTCAATGATACTAATGGTTTCAATGAGTTTGAAGAAAAGGTAAGAGCTTTAACCTTAGAAGATTTCAATACCTATTTTGAAAAAGCAGGGCTAAATTTGAAATATACTTTTGGTGATTATTCGCTAAATCCATTTAACATTAATACATCTAAAAGACTAATTCTTATTTTTACACTATGATTTATTTAGCACTTTTAATGTCGGTTCTGCTAGGCTTTGCTTCTGCAACTCTATTAAAACATAGACTTAAAAATAGTATGCCTCTATTACTAGCTTTTAGTGGAGCTTTTTTATTGGCTGTTACAGTTTTTGAAATGCTTCCAGAAGTATTTGAACATTATAATAAACGATTTGGTTTATTTATAATGCTCGGGCTTTTGTTACAAATATTCCTAGACTTTTTTAGTAAAGGTGCAGAGCACGGTCACGTGCATAGTCACGAAAAGCAAGTTAAATTTCCTTGGTTAATATTTTTAAGTTTATCAATTCACGCATTTTTAGAAGGTATTCCAGTTCAAGGACATAATGGGGTTTTTTATGGTATTTTAATACATAAAATACCAATTGCAATGATTCTAACTTTGTTTTTGATTGATGGTCAACTATCTAAATCAAAAATTGCTTTATTTCTAATTTCATTTGCTTTAATGACTCCTCTTGGAGCCTTTGCAGCAAATCAGTTTTCATTTTTCGACACTTACAAACCTGAAATAGATGCAGTAGTTATTGGTGTTTTTCTTCACGTATCAACAACTATTCTTTTTGAAAGTAGCAAGGATCACAAATTTAATTTAGCGAAGCTTTTAACCATACTTTTAGGAACTGCTTTAGCTTATTTCATTTAACTGACTTTTAAGTGTAGAATTCTAATTATAGATTCTGAAATTTTAAAGCACTTCAAATATTGCTTTTAAATTTAAATAATATATTAAACGATCACTTTATTTAAACTACAAAGAGTGTGTTGTATATATTATTAAGTTGCTATTCTACTTTAATAAAATATTTTCACATTTCAGTTTTTAAAAATAGTAGTATAAAAAAAGAGCGTTCATCTGAACGCTCTTTTTCATTTAATTGCTTAGTTAATTATTCTTTTACAAACTTCTTTGTAATTGAACCTTCAACCGTTTTTATTGTTACCAAATAAATAGCACTATCTAAATTAGATACGTCAAGATTTGAAACAGTATTTGCATTTATTAATTGATTAACTACAGCTCTTCCTCTTAGATCAGTAATTTCAATACTTAAAATTTCAGCATTAGGAGAAGCTACGTTTAGTACATCTTTAGCTGGATTTGGATAAACCGCAACAGCTGATAATGAAATTTCATTTGTATTTAAAATTGAATTCTCAAATAATACTGTAAAACGACTATTGTACACATCTGCTGAACTAGTAAAGGTATAATCACCTTCACTTAAATTAGTGGTGGTACCTAAAAGATTATCTATTAAATAAACGGTAGCTGAACTAATTTCATTTCCTTCAAAGTTTGAAATTGAAATCGTATAGGTCAATTCATCATCAAAATATGTTGAGAAGCCCATTGGGATTGTCATACTAGAATCAAAAGCCTCTCTTGATTGAATACTCAAGTTTTGAGTTCCATCTTGTAGGTGTGTATATAAAGAAACTGCAGTTCCTATTTTTTCAGTATCGAAACCAACATCGAAACCTTCAGTTGCTGCATTTGTAAAACCAATTAGTATCATACTACTTAAGTTATTTGATTCCTCACGAACATTTAACCATAAACGGTTGGCATCCTCAATAGGAGAGCGTAACGTAGAGTTTCCAGAAGTTAATCTCATAGAATTTTTAAATATAATATCTCCTCCCGCATTGGCTTTTATACCAAAACCTTGTGCTGTAGAAATAATATTAGTTGGAACCGTTCCACCAGTAGCTGCAGTTCCACCCATACTATTTAAAGTTGATATGTCTTCCATATTAAAGTTTTGTTCTCCATAAGGTCCTGCCATTGTTCCAGGTGCAGTTAAATGATCCCAGAAATAAATTTCACTAATTATACCGCTATTAGCATCTAAAAAGGCCGTTGCGTCTATTGCAGATGGATATGGATTAGATAAAAAGTTGGCACTGTCATCTTTATTTCCATTATAACCTGCTGTGTACGTTATGTTTCCACTATTTAAAGTTCCTTCTTCAAATGTATAATCATAAGTGTCACTTTGAGTATATGAAGGTCTTACAATATAACCTGCAGCTTGTTCCATTGTACCAATTAATGGAGATAAATCGTTTCCATCATCATCATAGAAGTTAACCCCTGCTATTGGAGCATCATCAAACATAGTATATAAACTCGTATTATGAGTAAGAACTTGATAAGCGCCGTCAAAAGTAGTACCTGTTGATGCATCCATTGGACTTCCTAAAAGCATAAATTCACGTTCATTTAACAAAGGTGTAGTGATGTTTACATTAATAGTTCCGTTATTTAATGTTTCAGCTGTAGCATCAATTTGTACAACGCTACCTTGATGGTTTACATTTAAAGTTCCATTCACTGTAATATCACCTGATGTTTGAATATAACCATCTGCACTAACATTTAAAGTTCTACCAGGATTAATTATTATTGAACAAACATCTAAGCTATTTGCTGAAGTAGCCGTATAAGTGCCATTGATAATAGCAACATCATTTGTAGTTGGTACATTAGGTGACCAAGCTGTTCCGTTCCAAGTAACTGTATCTCCACTGCAATCTGGTGAATAAGCACAAATATTGAAACTTCCAGAATTATTATTATCGTATTCATGTATTTCTACAAAATACGTATCACCAGGAGTTAAATCCTGATAAGCGATACCTGAGTATACTATACCTGAAACAAAATCATCATTACAAGCTAACTGTGTAGTTCCATCAGTGTCATAAAGAACCATAACTGTATCCAAAGTTCCTGATGTACCTTCACTTGACTCAACAACTATATTACCATTAGCTGGTGCAACAAATTTATACCAAACATCATTTTCTAAACCATCTGTACTACCACAATCAGCAGATGCAGATTCAGGTGAATTAGTTGCAAATACTAATGATCCGGAGATATTTGTACAAGTAGTTCCTACTATTAACTCAGTTGCATCATCAAATTCATCGTTTTCAGGAGCAATTGACTCTCTTACACATAAATCAAAATCTACATAATTTGTAATTGTAGTATTTGTTGATCTAACATTAACTAAATATTCAACTCCTTGTGTTAATGATTCTAAAATAGTTGTTGTTGAACAACTAGCCCCTACTTGAGTTAAAGTCCCGCAAGATCCAGTATATAATGTTACATAAGTACTATTAAAACCTACTTCATCTGTTTCTGTAACAGCAAACAAATAATTTGCTGTTGATGGAGCTGTAAATGTATACCAAACATCTTTTCCAGTAGTTGAACATCCATCTGGTGCAGTAGTTGAAGCATACGCAGTAGTTCCACTTACTTTATTAGCACAAGTATCATCAAGAGATAATGATAATGGATTAGCATTAAAACAACTATCATTTTCTGGTGAAGTTAACTGAACTACGCATAAATCAAATTCCACATAATTTGTAACTGTGGTACTTGTAGATCTTACATTAATTAAATAAGTAATTCCTTGAGTTAATTCACCGTTATAGCTAGTGCTAAAACAACTTGCACCTTGCTGCGTTAAAGTTCCACAATCACCTGTATAAACCGAAACGTAAGTACTATTAAAACCAATATCTAATGTTTCGGTAATCGAAATACTATGCAATGAAGTTACTAAAGGGGTGTATGAGTACCAAACATCTTTTCCTGTTGTAGAACATCCATCTGGTGCAGTAATAGTTGCCGCATTTGTGGTACCACTTAATTGATTAGCACAATCAAAATCGGTTGAAGCTGTAATTGAAATAGGATTACTACAAGAATCATTTACTGGTGGTGTAGCAAACGTAGTAAATGATGCAGGTCCTGTATATTCAATTTCACAATCTGATTTTATAAAGAAATCGTAATCATTTTCAGCCGTTAATCCTGAAATAGCCGCAGTTAAATCTGAAGTACTACCAGAAACAACTGCTGTTCCTGTTGCGCCATCACCTGAAGCAACTACAATCCAATCATAGTTTGCAGTAACAATACCAGCGCTCCAAGATCCTTCAGCTGTTGTGTCAGTTATTAATGATATCGATGGATTACTAGGTGATGCACAAGCTGGTGGAGATGTAACAATAAATTTATAATCCTCCGCTTCACCTCTTCCACTTCCAAAAGAACAAGGAGATGGATTTTGACTATTATAATCAATCAAAATACGCATTCTATAATCTCCAACAGGCGTTTCTGAAGGTACAGAGATATCACCTGAAGGATTTGAAGTATAACCTCCAAAATTATAAACTCTTTCAGATGTTTCAAATTGTAAGTCGTTATTCCAGTCAATCCATATTGCTGCACCAACAGTATTTCCAACGGTAGTAGATGTAAAACTAATACTTCCAGTTTCGTAAGATGTCACTGACATAGTATCATAATTATCTTGATAACCATCAGTTCCATATCCCGTAGAAGCATTACTTATATTAGTTGCTGTACCACCTGTAGTTGAAAAACTATCAATATATGAATTTGAATTATTACCAGAAACTTGGCAGTGTCCAGTATAAAAATCAACAGGACCAGCATAAGCACTAGGTATCATACCACATACAGCTCTAATATACACCTCATACGAAGTATTTGCCATTAAAGTTGATATATCTACCGTTGGCATTCCAGATACCGGTGTCCCCATCGTTGTTGGTAAACCAGTATCAACTGGCTGCACTACATATTCCCAAGTCGTTTCTGTATCTCCTGGTGTCCAAGAAACTGTAGCTCCAGCAGTAGTAACATTACTTACTAATAATACTGTTGGTTCTAAACAAGCTGGTGGAGCTTCTACTGACCATTGCATTGTAAAATCTCCATATAAGTTTGTATAATAATTTTCAATAATTATATAAACCGTTTGGTCTGCACCAGTATCATTTGTCCATTCAGTTACATCAAATTCTCCCCCATCAGTACAAATAAGCTCTGTATCTCCAGGACAAGTACCTCCATAAGCGACTCTATGAACTGAATCAAAAGTGTTACTAACTTGATTAATGCTAAACTCATAAGTATCAGGTACCAAAATTTTATAAAATAAATCTCTTCCTTGAGGTCTTAAACAACTTGTTTCATCAGTATTACTCACCCCCATAGTTATTGAAGCTGACAAAGGACTAGTTTCTAAAGCTAAATCAATTGCGCCTTCGCAATTATCATTATCAGGTGTTTCAATTTGTTCAATACATAAATCGAATTCTACATAATTAGCTGCAGTTGAAGAGGAAGAACGTATGTTTACCAAATATGTAGTACCCTGCATAAATGTATCAGAATAACTACTCGTATTAAAACAACTAGTTGGCCCTACTTGAGTTAACGAACCACAAACTCCAGTATAAAGAGTTAAATATGTTGTGTTAGAACCTATATCTAAAGTTTCAGATACACTAAAATTATAAATACCTGTTTCAGAAGGAGCGAATTCATACCATACATCCTTACCTGTAGTTGAACATCCATTAACGGCATTAGTAGCTGCTGCATATGTAGTACCACTAACTTTGTTTGCACAAGTATCATTTAAAGAAGCCATAATCATCATTGGACTAACACAAGAATCATTACTAGGAGGGATTCTGTACGTAAAATCTAAACTCTGGTAATTACCTAAAGCACCAGCACAATCTGAAGTTACGTATAAGGTATAATCGGAACCATCTGTTAAAATTCCTGATGTAACATTTGCATCTGAAGTTGTAGAAGTTGAATTTACTAAAGCTCCAGAAGCTCCTTGTAAAGCACCATCAGGTTGTATCTCATAACTATAACTAGTAGCCCCTATAGCATCATCCCAATCTATTGCAACTGTGGCATCTGAACCAATATCTATACTTAAATTAGCTACATCAGGACAAGCAGGAGGAGCCGTAAATACTAAAGACCAATCAAAAGGACCTAGATCATATCTATCATCCCATTCTATAAAATATTCAGTACCTGCTGTTACAGCAAATTCTGAAACTTCCGAAGCCCAGTTACTTCCATTTCCTAAATCACAAACATCACCCGATGATGCTACTGAAGTTAATGCTGTACAAGTACCACTATGAATTTCAAGCTCAGTATCAGAACCTCCACCACAAGAACTTACAGTTATTGTTCCATCTAAAGAGGGTGTATATGAAAACCAAGATGCATCTCTTCCAGAAGTACTTGCTCCTCCAGTTCCATTATTAATAATAGTACCAGTAAAATTCCCAGGAACTATGACTAATGAAGAAGCACAATTATCACCACCATTCTGTGCCTGAAGAAATGACGTGAATAAAATTAAACACATAGTCGTTAATAAATAAGTAATTTGTTTCATAAAAAGAGGTTTGGGTTAATTCGAATCTGACTTAAATCTGTTAAATTATGTAATTAATTTAACAGATCATCAAATTGCAAAATAAAAAAAGTAATAAGTTATAAGTTATAATTCAACACTAAATCGTTCAATTACAAATAACTAAGCCTAAAGTGAATTATATCTGAAAAAATACATGATCAATAACTATATTAGCAATTCATAATAGAGTCTATAACTTATTTAATATATTTCTAAATTATATATCCCTAAAAGCAAAATCAACTATCAATATCACATAAAATGAATATCTAAAATGAATTCTATTAAATATTTAAAAAAAATTAACAATATCGTTATTTCGTTAACATTAATTACAAGCATAATATCTTGTAAAAATGAACTAGAAAATCACCCTACAACAGATACAACTATAGATAATGAAAATACAATAATAACGACACCATTATTCACTCAAGTAAGTGAAATTGATTCAGGGGTTTCTTTTATAAACTATAATAAAGAGAATAATGACTATAATTATTATTCATATGAATACTTCTATAATGGTGGTGGAGTCGCAACAGCAGATTTCAACAACGATGGGCTCTTAGATATCGTTTTTACAGCTAATATGGCACTTAATAAAATATACATAAATAGAGGTAACTTTAAATTTGAAGATATTACAAGCACAGCTGGAATAAACTCTAGCGCTAAAGATTGGTGTACAGGTGTTAATGTTATTGATATCAATAATGATGGATATCAAGATATTTTTATTTCTAGGGCTGGATGGTTTGAAAATGAAGAAGCTAATAAACTCAGGAATCTTCTGTTTATTAATAATGGAGATTTAACATTTACAGAAAAAGGGGAAGATTATGGTTTTAAAGATAATTCAAGATCAACTCAAGCTTGTTTTTTTGATAAAGATAATGATGGTGATTTAGATGTTTACATTATTAACCATCCTAAAAAGTTTACTACTGTTAGAAAATCATCAGATGGATCAATGTCTTTTATAGATGAAAATGCTACCTATAGTGACAGTGATAAATTGTACGAAAATAATAACGGAAAATTTACAGACATAACTAAATCATTAAATCTTCAAAATGTATCTCACAGCTTAGGAATTAGAGCAGCAGATCTTAATAATGATGGTTGGCAAGATTTATATATAGCAAATGATTATTCAAAACCAGATGATATATTAATTAACCAAAAAAATGGAACATTTAAAAACGAAAGAAATTCAGTTGTAAAACATATGTCTAAATTTAGTATGGGTGTAGATATTGCAGATATTAATAATGATGGATTAGTAGATATTTTTAATTCTGAAATGTTAGGTAAAGACAACTATTCTAAAAAAGTCAATATGGCCTCTATGAATCCTGAATTATATGAAGGATTCATAAAAGCTAATTTTCATTATCAAGATATGCATAACAGTTTACAACTAAACAATGGAAACGGAACATTTAGTGAAATTTCTTGGATGGCAAACGTCGCAGAAACAGATTGGTCGTGGAGTCCCCTATTTGCTGATTTTGATAACGATGGTCTAAAAGATTTATTTGTTTCTAACGGCTATAAAAGAGATGTACTAAATAAAGATTTTATGAGAAAATCAGGAAAAGAAGTCTTGAAAAATCCTAAAATTTTTGATTTAGTCCAAAACAATATTCCTGTCTCAAAATCATATAATTATATATTTAAGAATAATGGAGACCTTACCTATAACGATAATTCAAAAAAATGGGGACTAAAAGATGTAGCTTTAAATACTAATGGTGCAGCGTACGCTGATTTAGATAATGACGGAGATTTGGATTTAGTATTAAATAATATAGAAGAAAGAGCCATAATCTATAAAAATAATAATATTGATAATAATAATTTTCTAACCTTAGATTTAATAGACAATAGTAAAATACCGT
Source organism: Patiriisocius marinus (assembly GCF_008974325.1). Taxonomy (GTDB): domain Bacteria; phylum Bacteroidota; class Bacteroidia; order Flavobacteriales; family Flavobacteriaceae; genus Patiriisocius; species Patiriisocius marinus. Next base: position 155,671 of record NZ_BKCG01000008.1, read on the forward strand.
ACGGTGTCAAAGTATCAATATTAGATCATGGAAAACAGCAGTTTTGGGAGTTAGGTAATACTAGTGGATTCCAATCTCATTCTGACACAAGAATACACTTTGGGTTAGGCAAATCAACAAAAGTTGATTCAATAGTAATTAACTGGCCTACTAAAGGTAAAAGACTGTATACATCTCTCAAAATTAACAATATCAATAAAGTGAAATTTAGTGATGGAATTGTATATACACAACAAGACAAAAAGATTTCACCACTACTAACTAATGTAACAAATCAAATAAGCATTTCAGATAAACATAAAGAATTAGAGTATGACGATTATAAAAAAGAAATATTACTTCCTCAAAAAATGTCTCAAGAAGGACCTTTTATTGATGTAGCTGACATAAATGGTGATGGATTAGAAGATTTTTATCAAGGTAATGGGAGTGGATTTGCAGGAGTACTATATATTCAGAAACCAAATGGAAAGTTTTACAAATCGCGGCAAAATGATTTTGAAAAAGATAAAATGAGTGAAGATATAGGTGTGTTATTTTTTGATTATGATAATGATGGAGATAAAGATTTATATGTCGTTAGTGGTAGTAATGAATATGAAATTAATAGTCCTCAACAATTAGATAGATTATATAATAATGATGGGCTTGGTAATTTCTCTAAAACAATTAACGTGATTCCTAATATTTATGCCAGCGGCAGTTGTGTAAAAACAGCTGATATAGATAATGATGGAGATCTAGATTTATTTATTGGTGGTTTTCAAGTCCCACATAAATACCCTCAACCTGGAGAGAGCCAACTATTAATAAATAATGAGGGAGTTTTTACAAATGAAATTATAAGTAGAGCTGATGGTTTAAACAATATTGGTATGGTAAAAGACGCAATATTTACTGATATTAATAATGACAAACAGATAGACTTAATAGTCGTTGGCCATTGGATGCCAATTGAAATTTACATTAATGTAAATGGGGTGTTTAAAAATAATAGTGAGGAATATAATACTAAAGAAAATGTAGGCTGGTGGAATACTATAACTACAGCAGATTTAAATAATGATGGAACATTAGAACTTATAGCTGGAAATTTAGGTACAAATAGTAAACATAAAGCTACAAAAGAACAACCATTCGTAGTTATGGCTAAGGATTTTGATGGAAATGGAACTAATGATATTGCATTAGGTTATTATAATAATAACCAATTATATCCAGTAAGAGGATTACAATGTTCATCAGAACAATTGCCAGGCTTGAAAGAAAATATTCATTCCTATGCAGAATTTGGAAGTTTAACATTTGATGATATTTACAAAAATTATGACACTAGTAATGCTACAACACTTAAAGCAACTTATTTTGAAAGTTCAGTCTTGTATAATATTAACGGTAAATTTAAGTTTGAGAAATTACCAAATCAAACACAGATGGCACCTACCAATGGTATATTAATTAATGATTTAGATTTAAATAAAACTTCGGAAATCTTAACAATAGGAAATTTTTATCCAGTTGAAATAGAAACAGGTAGATCTGATGCACATATAGGTAGTATATTAACGAATGAATTAAAACCTATACCTTTAATAAAAACTGGTTTTTTTAATGATGGTGATGCTAGAGATATTAAATCTATAACTATTAATGGTGTAAAACATATAATGATAAGTAATAATAGAGCTTCAATTGAATTTTTTAGAATAGAATAACTTAGCAAAGTATTAATTATCCTTTATAGATTAATTATAAGAGAGCTATCAATATTTGATAGCTCTTTTTCGTTGTGCTAATATTACGTAATAATAAACTTGTATTATAGTACTAAGTAGTCCTGATGTATTTGTATCGTTTTACTGTTCCTCATTTGTTGAGATAGAAACAGGTAGAGTAGGATTTCTTGAGTTTACTGCAAAAAAAAAGACTTGATTCAAATAAATGAATCAAGTCTTAAAGAAGGCG
>NZ_BKCG01000009.1 GCF_008974325.1 Patiriisocius marinus
TAAGTTTTCTCCTCAATTTGGTTTAGGAGCATACTATTATACAAATAAGTTTTACTTAGGTTTTAGTGCTCCAAATGTATTAGAGACGGATCACTTTGATGAGAGTTCAACACTAGGAAGTTCTTCAACAAATTCTAGCGCTACTGCAAAAGAGAAAGTGAATTTTTATTTAATGAGTGGATACGTATTTGAATTGAATCGCGATTTAGATTTAAAGCCTTCTGGTCTTGTTAAGGCAGTAGAAGGTGCTCCATTACAAGTTGACCTTTCATTAAACGCATTAATAAAGGATAAGCTAACTCTAGGGGTTGCTTACAGATGGAGTGCAGCATTAAGTGCAATGGCAGGTTTTCAATTATCTGATGAGCTTATGTTAGGTATTGCATACGATAGAGAAACAACAGCGTTGAATCAATTTAATTCAGGTTCTTACGAGATATTTTTGAGGTACGAATTATTCAAAAAAGAGGAGCGAATGATTTCGCCTAGATTCTTCTAAAATGAAACTAATAATTACGAGATTATGAAAATTTCAGCAAAAATATTTGTTGTATTATGTGTTCTGAGTTTTGGGTTCGGAAATGCGCAAAAAAAAAATGTAATAAAAAAAGCATCGCAGGAATTTAGTGATTACTCATATATCGATGCGCAAGAAGATTATTTAAAATTAGCTGAAGAAGGATACAAATCTGAAGAGCTTTTTAAAGGCTTAGGAGATTCTTATTACTTTACTGCAGATTATGTAAATGCTGCTACGTGGTATACGCATCTATATGATTTTATGAATTTAACTGCAACTCCAGAATATCTATATCGATATGCGCAGACATTAAAAAGTACGGAGCAGTACAATCTTTCAGATAAGATCATGAAAGAATATAGAAAGGCTGCAAATCTCCCAGAGAGTTCAATAAATTCTAAAACGACAATGAAAGATATTGATCGTAATTCTGGTAGATATGAAGTTCAAAATGTTACTTTTAATTCAACATTGTCAGATTTTGCTCCATCTTTTAAAGATAATAAATTAGTATTTGCCTCTAATAGATTTGAGGGTACAAACCCTAAAAAACATAACTGGAATGATCAACCGTTTTTTGATTTATACACGGTACAAATAGCCGAAGCTTATGGTGATGAAACACCTGAGAAAATGTCTAAAGTATTAAACACACAGTATCACGAGTCTTCAGCAGTATTTACAAAAGATTCAAAAACAGTTTACTTTACACGAAACAACTATACTAAATATGATTATGAAACTGATCAAGATGGTACAAATAGATTGAAACTGTATCGTGGTAGATTAAATGAAAAAGGAAAATGGAAAATTAAAGAATTACCATTTAATAGTGATGAATTTTCAGTAGCGCACCCTGCATTAAGTGTAGATGAGACAACGCTCTATTTCGCAAGCGATATGCCTGGTGGTTTAGGGGAGTCAGATTTATATAAAATTGCAATAGAAGGAGATGGGTTTGGTACACCAATTAACTTAGGAAAAACTATAAATACTGAATTTAGGGATACATTTCCATTTATAGCGGATGACAATAAATTATATTTTGCTTCTGAAGGACATCAAGGCTTAGGCGGTCTAGATGTGTTTGTTACAGATTTAGTAAAAACTTCTAATACTGGAATTAAAAATTTAGGAAGGCCAATTAATTCTCCAAAAGATGATTTTGGATTCATCCTTAATATTACTGCAAAAGAAGGCTTTTTCACTTCTAATCGAGATGGAGGAAAGGGATTTGATGATATCTATGGTTTTAAGGAAGTTATGCCAGTAATTGTTGAGTGTGTACAGAAGGTTGACGGTATAGTTCGTGATAAAAATACAAATGCAATTATCGCTAATGCAAAAGTTGTGTTAATTGGTGATGCTATGGAGGTTTTGGTTGAAACAACGTCAGACCAAAAAGGGTATTTTGATTTAGGAATTATTAAATGTGAAAAAACATACACTGCTAGAGCTTCAAAAGAAAATTATAACATTGCAGAGGAGACTTTTAATAGCACAACGGAATTGGACTTATCATTATCATTAGAAATAGGTTTAACGTCTAAAATAGTCGCACCAGTTGTTTCTATAGGAACTGATTTAACAGTATTACTGGATCTTGATAATATCAACTTTGACTATGATAAGAGTTTTATTCGTCCAGATGCCGCTGCAATATTACAACGTGTTGTTAATTACATGAAAAAATTTCCAACAGTGAAAATTGATGTACGTTCTCATACAGATAGCCGTGGTAGAGATTCATATAATGAATCGTTGTCTGAACGTCGTAACATTTCAACTAGAAAATGGTTGGTGGAAAAAGGTGGAATAAAAGCTACTAGATTATCAGGAAAAGGTTATGGAGAAACTCGTCTTGTAAATCAATGTTCAAATGGGGTTACTTGTAGTGATCAAGAACATGAACTAAATAGAAGATCGGAATTTATTGTAGTAAGTAAATAAGGTAAAACCGAAATATTAAGTATTAAAAAAACCCCAGTTATATGGTAACTGGGGTTTTTAAATTAAAATCTTTGAGGATTAGTGTCCTTTGATTCCGTCTTTAAGTTTTTGAGCTCCAGAGTTAACTGCTTCTCCAGTTTTGTTAGCTGCATCGTTAACTGCATCACCAGCTTTATCTGCTGTGTTTTTTACAGCATCCATAGTTTTGTCTGCTGCGTTCTCAACTGCATCACCAGCTTTATCTGCTGCATTTTCTACTGCATCCATTGTGCTATCTGCTGCGTTCTCAACTGCATCACCAGCTTTTTCAGCTGCATCACCTACTGCATCACCAGCTTCTTCTAATCCGCTTTTAGCGCTTTCGCCAGCTTCTTCTAATGTATCAGTTACACTTCCTGTAGTTTCACGACAAGATGAAACAGATACGATAAGAGCCAAAGCTGCTAGAGTTGTAATAATTTTTTTCATGATAGTTTGTTTTATGTTAATGTGACTGCAAAAATAAACAAATAAATGTTAAAGTTGCTTCTCACTCAGGTATTTCCAATACCTTTTAGGCATATGTTTTACATGTAAAACCATGTTTTTTCTACTTTCAATATTGGTACTCTTAAAATAATTTTTCCATAATTCTTCGTAAGCCAATTCTTCTTGAGTAAAAAGTACGTCTGTTCCCTTTGTTTTTAAGGCTTCAGGTTTTAATTCTAAAGTGATATTTTCTACTATATTTAAATTGTAGTAAAGACCTTTATTTCTTTTTAGGTCATAGATAATCCATTGTTGATCAGCATATCTATCTTCAAAATGTTTTGAAATTAAAGGAAGCACGTTAAAATCAGGTTCAATTGTTGCAAAATAGATATTATCTTTTGTGAGCTTAAACCTAATAAAAGCGTCCATTCTGTGTTTTTCTCGCTCGACACTCTTAACTATTTTAGATAATTTTAACACACTTGGATCTGTAAAATTTCCGAAGACAGCTGTATTATCAGCAAAAAATTTACAGATATAATCTAATAATATGTTTTCAACACCTACTTTCTCACTTAAAAAGGATTTGTAAATAATTCGTTTGATATTGCTATTTCCTTTTTTAATAATACCATCCCAAACTCTTTTAGACTTTATAAAATCTGTTTGAATTTCTCTTGTTTCACTAAAAAAAGTAGCCGATGCTCGATATGCAGGTTCAATTTTAGGTTGCTGTAATTTAGACTCAAATACCTCAAAAACCACTGTTAGAAATCCATCAAAACTACCATCATATACTAAGATGTCGCTCATACTGATAACGGTTTTACTGTATCAAATAAATTAAGTTGATTATTTAATGTTTTTCGATACTTACTACTTGAATTTGAGAGTATCAAACCTTTAATTTGAGCAGCGGTTAAATCTCTAGTTTCATAAACACGCGAATCACAGGTCATAAAGTATTTAGCTCTATTTACAGCAGCGCCTATTGCTTTTAAATGTTCCCAATTGAGCTTTCTGAATCTTCGAGCATTAATAATTTTATTGACTGATTTCATTCCTAAGCCTGGAATCCGCGCTAGCATATGTTTGTCAGCTTTGTTTATATCGATTGGAAATAGATTCAGGTTTCTCAATGCCCAACTTAGTTTAGGGTCTATATCCATATCTAGATTGGGTGTGTCCTTATTCAGTAATTCTCTAATGTCAAATCCATAAAAGCGCAAAAGCCAATCGGTTTGATACAACCTATTTTCTCGCATCATTGGTACTTCAGTGCCTATTGAAGGTAACCTACTGTCATAACTAATAGGGACATAGCCAGAATAATACACCCTCTTTAAATTGAAGTTTTTATAAAATGATGCTGATGTGTACATTATTTCTGCGTCAGTTTCATTAGTTGCTCCAATAATCATTTGGGTACTTTGCCCTGCTGGAGCATAAATGGGTGTATTTTTAATAATTTTTTTTTCGGCTTTATATTGAATTATTTCGTTTTTCACCTTTTCCATAGGCTTAATAAAATCGGCTCTATTTTTATCTGGCGCTAATAATTTCAATCCTTTAACCGAAGGTATTTCAATATTTACAGATAATCTATCTGCATACAATCCTGCTTCACGCATTAGCTCATCGCTGGCACCAGGAATTGATTTTAAATGTATGTAGCCATTAAAATTTTCTTCAAGTCTCAATTTTTTTGCAACAGCAACAAGACGTTCCATAGTGTAGTCTGCATTTTTAAAAATACCACTACTTAAAAACAATCCTTCAATATAGTTACGTCGATAAAAATTAATAGTTAAATCAACTACTTCTTGAACCTTAAATGCAGCTCTTTTTATGTCATTACTTTTTCTCGTAACACAATAAGCGCAATCAAAAATGCAGTGATTTGTAAGCAGAATCTTTAAAAGTGATACACAGCGACCATCCTCAGTATAAGTATGACAAATACCCATACCAGAGCTATCACCAAGACCCTTGTCTTTGTTAGCTCGTTTACTACCGCTAGAGGAACAAGACACATCGTATTTAGCTGCATCAGCAAGTATATTCAACTTCTCTTTAATACGTTCAAAATTCATAATTGCAATATTATCTTCGGAAATATTACAAAGTTATGGAATATTTCCTTTCAAATGGAACAATTCCTAAGTGATAATGGATATATTCCAAATTAATTATTATATTTGAATATGGATACAAAACTTTCTATAGAGGCAAGGCGGTTTAAAAAGGTGCGAGAAGAGCAGCAACATACGCAGCAATCTTTTGCTGAGATTTTAGGAATAGGTGCTACAACTGCAGATATTGAACGTGGCAAAACAAAACTTTCCGGTAAAGTTGTTATGGAATTATTACGACAATTTAGTATAAACCCTTTATGGCTATTTGGAGAAAGTTATACTAAAGTGGTTAACATAAACGGGGGAGATGTAAGTCCAAAAGTAATAACTCTAGATGTGAATCAAAATGATACTATTGCTTTAGTTAACCAAAAAGCTGCTGCAGGGTATCCACATAATATTCAAGATGTAGATTGGTACGAAACTTTACCAGCATTTAATATACCGTTACCACAGTATCGCAATGCAACCTACAGAGGTTTTCAAGTTGAGGGTGATAGTATGCTTCCAAACATTCGACCTAACGAGTGGGTTCTAGGAAAAGCTGTTCCAAATGTTACTGAGGCTAGCGATAGTAAAATTTATATTGTAGTTTTAAATGATTCTGTTTTAGTAAAGAAACTTCAAAAAGTTCCTAACGCACCAGATCGTGTAAGATTGATTTCTTTAAACCAAGAATATTTACCAATTGATGTTGAAGTAAAAAACATACAAGAGTTATGGTTAGTAAACAGTAAACTTACCTTTGGTATTGATGAGCCAAATGAGAGCTCTTTACTGAGAGAGTTACAACAATCTATGGAAGAACTAAAGGGACAAATTAATAATTTGAACACTTAACGTATTAAATTTATAACAAAAAAAACACCTGAATCATTTAATGATTCAGGTGTTTTTGGATTTACTAACTACAAATTAGTTGTCGTCAGTTTTGATTTTTAAATCTCCGTCGTCGTCAGTTTTTATTTTGACTTCAGATCCATCTTGGTTTTCAATTTTAATCTTGTCGCCATCATCTTTAATATCAATTTCAGCTCCGTTATCTTGAGCTTCTTCTAATATTGTCTCAGTTTCCGTTTTTTTATCATCTCTACAAGAAGTGAATGATATTGTCAATGCGGCAAGGGCAATAAATGCTACTTTTTTCATAATAAATGTTTTTATTATTGTTAGGTTTGGGGACAAAACTAAGTCAAAAATTCACTACTAAAACATAAAGTTTTACTAATATTTTAGTCTTTAAATTACTGAAATAACGTCTTTTACGAAAAAATATGACCTTCAAAAATTTGTTTGATTTTTTACTCGATTTGCAACAGAATAATAATAAGGAATGGATGGACAGCCACCGTGAACAATATCAGGCTGTTAGAAATTTTTATATTGATTGGCTAGATAAAATGAATTTTAAATTAGCTGAAATAGATTCAGATTATACTGATACTCCGGGTAAAAAAGCTATAAATCGCATTAACAATAATTTAATGTTTCAGCCAGATAAACCTGTTTATAAAGATCATTTTGGGGCTGGTTTAGACCAAGAATCAAGACAAGGTGATTTTTATATTCAAATAGGACTTAATGATTCATTTATAGGTGGTGGGTATTGGCATCCTTCATCAACTATTTTGAAAAGTATTCGAGATGGGATTGATTATAATGGGGAAGAGCTGAAGAAAATAATTTCTAAAAAATCGTTCTTGAATATGTTTGGAGGATTAATAGAGGCAGATGAGCTTAAAACCTCTCCTAAAGGATATACCCAAGAGCATGAGCATATAGATTTATTGAGGAAAAAATCGTTTGCAGCTGGAAGAAATTTCACACACAAGGAAATATTAGATCCTAATTTTGATAAAGTGGTAATTGAAACCTATAAAGAGTTGTTGCCTTTTAGAAGATATTTAAATAATGCTGCTAAGTTAGACTAGCCGTTTATAGTATCTTTTGTTGGTCTAAATACTCAATAATAATATTAGTAGCGCCAGTATTGCTATTAACAAAATGACCGCAAATCATTCCTGTTTTTTTTCTGAAATTGGCATCACTTACAAGCTTGTTTAAAATGGTGTTACATTCCTCTTTGTTAGACACAGAGAATAATCCAGCTAATGATCTTAAACGTTCAGCTTCAGGAAATTTAACGAAGTTTTTTCCTATAATAATTGGAACTCCAAAAGTAGCAGGTTCTAAAATATTATGAAGTCCTGTTTCTCCCATTGCTCCACCAACATATGCTATATCTGCATAGCTATATATTTTGGTTAAATACCCTATGGTGTCAACAATCAATAAATTAGTTTCTTCTAGCTTTTTGTTTGAAATAGTCCCTTTTTTATATTCTGAATAGGTAACACTTGTTGTAGAGGTTAACTTTTGTCGCAGTGTTTTAATTTTTTGTAAGTCAATTTTATGAGGTGCAATTACAAATTTTACGTTAGATGAAGCGCTATTGATATAATCGATTAAAACTTCTTCATCTTCTGGCCAAGTGCTCCCACAAATAATGCAAGTACAGTTAGGAATATTTGTGAATTCGTCCATAAATTTCACAGCGTTATCCATTTCTATTTGGTGAGAAACTCTGTCAAAACGAGTATCTCCGCTTACACTAATGTTTGAAAGTTTTATTGATTCTAATAATTCTTTTGATTCTTGATTTTGAACAAAATAGTGATCAAACTTAGCAAGTGCTCCGCGCATAAAATTTCCGAAGGGTTTAAAATACACCTGCTCTTTTCTAAATAGTCCAGAGATTAAAATTGTTTTAATCTGTTTATTTTTTAAAGTAGTCATATAATTAGGCCATACTTCATATTTCACAAAAACGGCAAGTGTTGGGTTTACTAATTCAATAAACTTTTTTGCTCTTGATAATGTATCCATAGGGAGGTAGCAAACCACATCTGCAATAGGAGTGTTTTTCTTTTGTTCGTAACCTGAAGGGGAGAAAAATGTTATAATAATTTTAGTTGAAGGATGTTTGCTTTTGAGAGCTTCCATAATGGGAAGTCCCTGTTCAAACTCTCCTAAAGACGCACAATGAAACCAAATATTTTGATCAATTGGTTTAATAACGTTCTTTAGAATAGTAAAAGTGTTTTTTCGTCCATTAACAAATAGCTTCATTTTTGGGCTAAAAAGTGCTACTAAATGGAGAATCCACCAGGCTAAATTTGTCAATAGGGAATATAAATATTGCATAAGGTGCTAAAATACAAAATTGCACTTTCAACTAGCGCTAAGATTGATTTTAGAATTTAGAAATAGGGAAGTACACTATAAAAATACTAATGTAAATTCGTATTTTTGCAAATTGAAGCTATGTTGCAAATATCCTATTAGTAAATTGATTATTAAAACATGGTTCCAAAGAAAATAATAGTCACCCGTCTTCACGGGCTTTTCATATGAGAAAAATACAAATGGTTGACCTTAAGGGTCAGTATGCGGCGATTAAAGAACAAGTAGATGCTTCGATTCAAGAAGTAATTGATACTACTGCTTTTATTAACGGTCCTGAAGTGCAGGGATTCCAAAAGGAATTAGAGGCATATTTAGGCGTAAAACACGTAATACCTTGTGCTAACGGAACTGATGCATTGCAAATTGCAATGATGGGTTTAGGTCTTGAACCTGGTGATGAGATTATTACAGCAGATTTTACATTTGCAGCAACAGTTGAGGTGATAGCTTTATTGCGTTTAACTCCAGTTTTAGTAGACGTTGATCCAGTTAATTTTAATATAGATATTGCTGCTTTAGAAAAGGCGATTACGCCAAAAACTAAGGCTATTGTTCCTGTTCATTTATTTGGACTTGCAGCAAATATGGATGAAATAATGGCACTTGCTGAAAAACATAATTTATATGTTATTGAAGATAATGCTCAAGGAATAGGATCAAAGTATACTTCTAAGGATGGTACTAAAAAAATGACTGGAGGAATAGGTCACGTAGGTTCTACTTCGTTTTTTCCATCTAAAAATTTAGGTTGTTATGGAGATGGTGGTGCAATTTTCACGAACGATGATGATCTTGCTCATACTATTAGAGGGATTGTAAATCACGGTATGTATGTTCGCTATCATCACGATGTTGTGGGGGTTAATTCAAGATTAGACTCAATCCAAGCAGCAGTATTAAGAGCGAAGCTTCCTCATTTAAATAGTTACAACAATGCAAGAAGAAATGCAGCAAGAAAATATACTGCAGCTTTTCAAGGTGTTGACCAAATTATTACTCCTACAGGTTACTGTAATGCAGGAAATTCTATTTGTGATACTTGTGACTGTCACGTTTTTCACCAATATACTTTAAGAATTATCAATGCAGATAGAGACGCTTTAGTGAAACATCTCAATGAAAATGATATTCCTTGTGGTGTGTATTATCCAATTCCTTTACACGCACAAAAGGCTTATAAAGATGATCGTTACAATGAAGCAGATTTTACAGTCACAAATCAATTAGTGAAGGAAGTTATTTCTTTGCCAATGCACACAGAACTTGATGATGAGCAAATAGCTTTTATTACAAAAACGGTAATTGATTTTGTAACTAAGTAATTAATTTATTGTTAGAATTTTTAAAGGGTTACCTGTCAATCTAGTAGCCCTTTTTCTATGGTATATTTTATAAGGCCTACTACGTTTTTTGAAGCAGTTTTACTAATTAGACTTGCGCGATGAGTTTCAATTGTACTCGGACTCAAAAATAATTTCTCTGCTATTTCATTTGTTGTCATTTCATCGAGAATTAACTGAAGTACTTCTTTTTCTCTTCTAGTTAGTTTTGGGATGTATTCAAAATTACTTGATTTAGATTTTATTTCTACTAAGGAAATTTCTGGATGAATGTATGTTTTTCCTATTATGGTCTCTTCAAAAGATTCAATAAGCGATCGTTGGTCTATGTTTTTGGGAAGAAATCCTTGTGCACCTTTTTTAAGAGCATCCATAACAATGGCAGATTGGGTATTGCTAGATAACATAATGACGATAATTTCAGGTGAAGAAAAATTTATTTGTTGGCAAATTTTAATCCCATCTTCGTTATTTAATTGAATGTCTAACAACAATATATCAATCAAATAGCCTTGTGAAATATAATCGAAAAACATTTCAGACTTTACAAATCCTTCTATAAAACTATATTTTTTAATATCATCTAATAAGCCTTTAATTGCTTGAGGAATTAATGCGTGGTCATCTAAAACGGCTACGTTATATGTTTTTTTCATTTCTCTAATTGTAATTCAATGAATACAGATGTTCCATTACTTGCTGAGGAATTTATGTCAAATGAACCTTTTAAAAGTGATAAACGAGATTTTATGTTTGAAAATCCTATTCCTTCATAAACTTGCTCATTTGAAAATCCTTTTCCATTATCCTCTACGGTGATTGTTAATTTACCATTTTCTTGATGCAATTGAACAAGTGCTTCTGTGGCTTCTGAATGTTTAATAATATTGTTCATTAATTCTTGAACAATTCTATATACACTTAATTGAAAAGATTGAGATAAAGTCATCGATATATTTATACTATGGTATGAAGCATCAAGTAAGTGACTTTCTTTTACTGAAGTTATAAAATCTGTAAGTGCTGCATCAAGTCCTTTTCGTATTAATATTTCAGGTAATAAATTATGTGAAATTCGTCTAGACTCTTTTGCTGCAGTATCTATTAACTCATTGATTTTAATTAACTCTTGTGTTTCCGGTTGTTTTAGAAGTAGTTTACTAGTGTGTATTTTACTCACTGCTAGAACACCACCTAAGCCATCGTGTAGCTCTTTTGCAATGCGACTTCGTTCTTTTTCTTCACCAGTAATTAAAGAGCGTAAAGCAATGTTTTCACGTTCATTTTCTAAAGTCACAATTTGTTGGTTTTGTGTTTTTTGACGTTGTCTAAAAAATAGGAATAATAAGGTGGAAAGTAAAGCTAAACCAATAGATACTAATGCAATAAATTTATTTTGGTTTTCTTTTTTTGTTATTTCGGCTTCTTGTTGCGAAATTTTAAGTTCTTTCTCTGCTGTTTTATATTTAAGTTGAAGGTTGTTTAGGTTATTACTGTTTTTAAGTAATTCCATAGAATCTTTCACTTTATCATATTTCAATAAGTAGTTGTATGCCTTTTTGAAATCTTTTGACTTATATGCAAATTCTTGCATAATGTAGAGTGTTTGTTGTGAATAGCTTTCTAAATTATTTTCGTTAAATATATCGTAAGCTTTTTCGGCGTCGTTTAGCGCTCGATCTGGATTGTTACTTCTATCTGCTATTATTGAACTCATTTGATAAATATTTCCAATCATTCCGGGATGCCCAATTTTTTCAGCGGTTTCCTTAGCTATTTTTAAACTTTCTTCGGCTTCATTAAATTGTAATAATTCACTTTTATAATTTGCATCATTACTATAAACGATAAATTTTAATTCAGTTTGATTAGGTGCTATTTCAGAAATATTTCTTGCTTTATCGTTATAATAAATTGCCGAATCTAGTTGTTTTGTAGCTTCAAAAACTCTTGAAATATTTGTATAAGTAGTAGCAGTTGGAATGGTATCACCAATTTGCAAAGACAGTTTTGAAGAACGTATATAATAGTCTTTTGCTTGCCCTAAGTCTTCAGAAATGAAAGCACAATTCCCTAATACTTTGAACACTTGAGACTGTTTGGAAATATTATTTAATTTTTCGAATATGATTAATGATTTTTTAAGGAGTGTTATTGCACTAGGAATTCGGTTTCTCTGTGTTTCTAAAATACCTTTTTGTAAATAGCCTTCAGCTTTAAATTTTGGTGAAGGACTAAATTTTATAAGAGAATCTGATAAAGACAACCTTTTTTCGTTTAAGCCTATATAACTAGCGTACTCAATTTCGTCAGTCATCACATTAAAGTATGCTTCTTCATTATATTCTTCTCTTGCTAATTTTTTTGCATTACTAAATAAATTAGCTGCATTTTTTGTTTCTGTTATTGGTAGTCTTTGAATTTGAGAGATAATGCTATCAATTTTTGGGTAGGTCGATTCTTGTGACATCATTTTAAATGTGAAGAACACTAAGATTGCTAAAATGATATTTCTCATAAACTGAAGTTTTTATTAAATAGTGGAAAACCACTAGATAACAGATTCAATGTTTACCCTTAGGTTTAAGTTTTTTTCTTAAAATATTTTTGTCGTGTAACATTGTTGTACTAAGATACTTATAAATGAAACATATCCTAAATAATAAGATTTTAATATTTCGGTTCAAAAAAATAATTAAACTAAAACTAAAACTAAAATTAAAATGAAAAATTTAAAGACTAAAACTATTGTTATCTTACTAAGTGTATTCACAATGATTTCTTGTGGAAACGATGATGATGATACTCCAAATGATGGTAATGAATCTGGGTTGATCTCTATAGGAGATTGTGGTACATTCTTCGTAGATGTAAATTTGCAGTCACTTTGCGGTGTTGAAGCTGCAAACTCACAAGGATTGGGTACGGGAGCTGCCTGTACTTATATAATTAGACAAAATGTTTCTGCTTCGCAGGAGTTATATGGGGTTACTTTATGGGAGGCTGCTAGTATAAATGATGCTGTTGATTTTTATGAATTATTAGGAGATGATTTTTTTCCAGGTGAAATGTTAAGCCCATTAAATGGTTTAGGAGATGAAGCAATTTATGCAGAAGACCAAGAAAACCAGGATTTTACTGTTTTATTTCGTTTGAGAAATATAAATGTTGCCGTAGTTACCGATGAACTTTTTTTTGAATTAGGATGTGATGATCCACAAGCTAGTTTAATTGAATTAGCAAATTTAATTATTGAAAAAGCACAATAATAGATAGCTGTTTATTTGAATGTTGCCCTTATTTTTAGTTGCTAAAACCGCTTTTGTTTTGTTATAAAGCGGTTTTGGAAACTTTATTTTTATAAATAAAATGTATAAAGCTAATCGTTACAATGAAGCAAATTTTACAGTCACAAATCAATTAGTGAAGGAAGTTATTTCTTTGCCAATGCACACAGAACTTGATGATGAGCAAATAGCTTTTATTACATAAACGGTAATTGATTTTGTAAAAGTATAATTCAATTTTTGTTAAACTCGGTTTAACTAAGGTTTAACTGTTGTGCTTTGGTATTGGTTAATAAGAATGGTTGCTTTGTAGCAATTGAAAATGATACCAATGAAATTGATAAAAATTAAAAGAACAACAAAGAAAGAAAAACGATTTTCCAATCAAATGGGAATTCTAACAGCAAAAGTTACGTATGTAAAAAAGACTGTTTTGAATATTCCAATTAAAACGCTTCATAAATATCGAGAGACATATTATGGAGAAGTTAAAGACTGTGAATCCTGTCGACTTTCAGCTTAAAATTATCTAAAGTTAATAATAGAAAAGCCCTTTATTCGTATATGAATAAAGGGCTTTTCTATTATAGGTAGCATTATATTTTATCTATTAGATTTCTGCTTTTGATGTTTCTACGCTTCTGTCGATTTTACGCATTAATCCTTGTAATACATTTCCTGGTCCTACTTCGATAAATTGAGTTCCGCCATCTTTAATCATATTTTGAATACTTTGTGTCCATTTAACGGGAGCAGTAAGTTGGAACATTAAATTTTTCTTTATTTCACTTGGATCTGTTACCGCAAATGTTGAGACATTTTGGTAGATAGGGCAGGCAGGTGCTGTGAAAACTGTTGATTCAATAGCAGCAGCTAGCTCTTCTCTAGCAGGTTCCATTAATGGGCTATGGAAAGCACCCCCCACAGGTAGTACTAAAGCACGCCTTGCGCCAGCTTCTTTTAACTTTTCACAAGCTAAACCTATTGCATTAATATCACCACTAATCACTAATTGTCCTGGGCAGTTGTAATTTGCGGCAACAACCGTACCTGGTGTATCAGCACAAATAGCTTCGACTAAGCTATCTTCAAGTCCTAATACTGCAGCCATTGTAGAAGGCTCAAGTTCACAAGCTTTTTGCATCGCTAAAGCTCTTTTGTAAACTAATTGTAATCCATCAGTAAAAGCTAAAGTTCTATTCGCTACTAATGCCGAAATTTCACCTAAAGAGTGACCAGCAACCATATCAGGTTTAAAGTTACTACCCATCACTTCTGCAAGTATAGTAGAGTGTAGAAAAATAGCGGGTTGTGTTACTTTAGTTTCTTTAAGTTCATCTGCCGTACCTTCAAACATTATCTTAGTAATGTCAAAGCCAAGTGTTTCATTTGCTTGTTGAAACAACTCTTTAGCTTTTGGAGATGATTCGTATAAGTCTTGTCCCATCCCTGTGAATTGGGCTCCTTGACCGGGGAAAATATATGCTTTCATATGTATTATTTTTGAGGGTATAAATATCTTAAAAAAAATCCCATCAAAGAAAGCATCTTCGATGGGATTATCATTATTATATATACTCTTTAGGTATTTAGTGTTCCGGTTCTACCTATATCTTGCTTTTCGCCGGTAATTGCACCTTTAGCCATTTTAAATAGACTTACTAATTTACTAGATCCACTATCCCAATAAACCGAATTGTTAGGATCTACTTTGATAGCAGTTATGTTAGGATCATTTACGCCGTCAAACCAAATGTCATCTGCTTTACTATACAGTTCTTCAATTATTGTTCTATTTGTCACTATTGTTGCAGTACCATATAAACTTAAAAACTTCATGTCACTTCCGCTACTATAAAGTAGTTGGCAGCGAGAATCATTAGTAATATCCTTATTATGGTCACTGTTTTTATTACTTAAAAACCAGATGTCTCCGTTGTCATCAACCTTTTTTGTACTCATAGGGATTGCGCTCAATGGAGCATTTCCTAAGTTAGTAACCATCATTGCAAAATCAATTTCGTTCACAATGTCTTTAATCTTTTCAATAGCTTCTTTATTGCTTAAATTTTCTTGACTCATAATTTTGATTTTTTATAAAATTACAAGTACTAAACGTCTATTGATATTAATTAAACGATAAACAAAACTTAATGTATGTTAAAAGAAATGTTCTATTTTAAGTTATTTGAATTCAATTTGTATTTTTCACTACCGTGATTTTTGGTAAATAGGGCATTTTTAAAACAGGATTTATTTTCTAACCCAAGTTTCGTAAGTAAAAGCAAAGCTGTGCTTTTCATCTTTGTCGTGTCGTACTTCTGAAATTTTCTCCCATTGAGATTGGTCTATTTCAGGGAAAAAAGTATCAGCGTCAAAAGTGCTATGAACCCTAGTTAGTTCAATTTTGTCTGAAGCTTCAATGCTTTGTTTGTAGATTTCTCCACCACCAATTACAAAAGGTTGCTTATCTGCCGATGCTTTTAAAAGTGCTGCGTCGAGAGAGTGAACCACAATTACATCTTGTTCTCTGCCTTCAGGAACCTTGGGTGTATAGTCTTTATTTCTAGTAATAATAACGTGCGTGCGATTAGGGAGCGGCTTAGGGAACGACTCAAATGTTTTACGTCCCATAATAATAAAATGCCCTGTAGTGAGTTGTTTAAAACGTTTAAAATCGTGTGGTAAATGCCACACTAAATCGTTGTCTTTCCCTAACTCATTATTCTCGCCAGCTGCTGCTATTATTGTAATCATTCTTTTTATTGTGGTAATTGGTTCGGGTTGTTTTTTTTTACTTCAGGAAGTTCTTCTTTTGTTGAAGCGGTCATATCTTTAAGAGCTTCTTGTTCTTTCGCAATTTTGTTTTCACGAATAGTGACCTCTTGTAACGCTTGCTTTTTGAGTTCAGCAACACGTTTTTCTTGTAGTGCTTTTAATTTTTCAAGTTGGCGATCTTCCCATTCTTTTCCCATAAATTTATTGATGAGAAATACATTTACTAAATGGATTAAAAAGATAAAGGTCCAGATTAAAATTGCCCATACAAACCAATCTTTTATAAAAAAATCATCTCCATAACCAAGTATTGGGTTTATAATAATAAGTAAAACTGATCCCACTAGGAAAACAACAAAATGACGCATCAAGTTTTTTTTCTTGGCTATGCGCTCTCTAGCATATTCGTATTGCTCACGAGCTTCTTTGTCTACAGTATCTTTGGCTTTGTTTTTTGAAAACATAGTAATTGAGATTACGATTAAAAAGATTTGTTTTTGTAAAAATCTATCTCAAAATTACCTAATTTTAACACCATAACCTATCGCTTTATGGAAGAATTAAAAACAGAATTTCCAGCCTTAAATGGTCAAACCTATTTAAATACGGCAAGTTCTGGCTTGTTATCTAAAACATTATTCAATTGGCGAAGGGAACATGAAAACGATTTACTAAATAATGGAGCAGATTTTTCCGTAAGAAAGCAAATTCCTGAAGATACAAGAGCAGCTGTTGCAAGATTTTTTAACGCACATATAGATGAGGTGGCATTGATCCCAAATGTATCTTTTGGGATTAATACTATTTTAGAAGGTTTGCCAAAAGGTCAAAAAGTTTTGATGCTTAAAGACGATTATCCTTCGTTGTTGTGGCCCATTGAAACTAGAGATTTCAATGTCTGTTATGCCTCCATTTCTGAAAACTTAGAAACTTCCATTGCAGAGGCTTTTAAAAAGCATCGTCCAGATATATTTGTATTTAGTGTAGTTCAATGGCTAAGCGGAGTAAAAATGGACTTAAAATTTCTGAAGGAATTAAAAACTCAATATCCAAATGTGCTATTTATGGCAGATGCTACCCAATATATGGGAACTGAAATATTCAACTTTCAAGATAGTGCAATTGATGTTTTTGGAGGAAGTGGTTATAAATGGATGCTTTCAGGATTTGGAAACGGACTTATGTTAATTAAAAAAAGCGCTCAAAAGCATATTTTTCCTCAAACCATTGGTTTCAATTCAGCCAAAACTTTTGATAGTTTAGCTACGGATACTTCTTTTGTAAAACATTTTGAACCAGGCCATCAAGACACTTTTAATTATGGAAGTCTTCAACAAGGGATTTTGCAAGCAGAGCACTATACAATGCAAGCAATTGAAACTAAAATTAAGGATATTTCGGCGTATGCCAAAGAACGATTTGTAGCTTTAAATTTGTTAGATAATACGACAAAAAACAGAAATGTACATTCGTCTATTTTTAATTTAAAATGCGACATGGTTGTCTTTAAAAATCTGATGTCTCAAAACATTATTTGCTCACCACGCGGTGGAGGTGTGCGCGTAAGTTTTCATTATTATAATAAGTTAGCTGATGTTGATAAATTAATCAACGTATTAGAATTGTAAATTTTTAAAAATTTGATGCTTTTCAAATTTATTTCAAAGTTTTATTATCTATATTAATTAAACCTTCAGTTTGTAAGTGTTTTACTAATTTATTGGATTTTTTATAACATTTTAAAATATTGAAAATCAATGTTTTGAGGTTGTTTTTCGTGTAAAATTATTCGAGTATATATACGTATTGTTTTAGTTATTGTTTGATATTAAATTGCATAATCAACTAACTAAATATTTAAACATATGTATACTTTACAAGTTACTAATAACTATATCTGGCCCATAACGGCCAGTGACAAAACAGTCATCCCTGCTAAGGGAGCTGTACATACCTTTAACTCTCAAGGAAACATTTTCCTCGAGGTCATGGGTATAGGATCGATTAGTTTTATTGATCTGGGGGATAAAAAAATTGAGGGATACCCTAATGTTAAAGAAACTTGGGGAGTTTTAGTGCGTACTCATGCTACAGAGGCTTATTATCGTTATGAAGGCGGAGGTGTGTTAAATACAGTATTTGATCTTTATGGTACGTGTACTTTAACTACTACAAACGGTACGCTTATTCCAATTTCTTTAGAAGAAATGATTATTACACCAACTGGATTACCAACAACTTAAACTAATTAATAAATATAACTATCATGGAAGGATATATAGCACAATTAATATTATTCGCAGGTAATTTTGCACCAAGAAACTGGGCTTTTTGTCATGGGCAACTTATTTCAATTTCACAAAATCAAGCACTTTTTTCTATAATAGGAACAATTTATGGCGGTGATGGAGTCTCAACATTTGCGTTACCAGACTTAAGAGGTCGCGTGCCATTAGGTTCAGGTGCAGGGCAGGGTTTGTCTAACACTATTACTGGTGGTCGAGGAGGTTTAGAAACAACTACATTGCTTCCAGCAAATATGCCTAATATTCCAGTTAAAGTAAGTTCTGGAAATGCAAGTCAAAGTGTTGCCTCTCCAAGTGTTTCAATAGCAACAACGGGTGTGTTAGATGGTAGGGATTTTACATCCTCTCTTGGTTTTAATACGTTAACCCCAGATGTTGAATTAAACTCAGGTACAGCAGGAGGAAGCTCTACTCCAGTAAATAATATGCAGCCATATTTAGGGGTTAATTATATTATTTGTTTAATAGGGATATATCCATCTAGATCTTAAAACTTGAATACATTATAATTGAATGGGTGTTTTTATTGAAATTGATGAATCACTTCTTTTGTCTATTGTGTTATTATGAAGTAGCATTATAAATTAAAATCTATAATTGTAAATTTTACATTATGAGTACAAAAAATACTTTACTACTACTCCTTCTAATTTTTGGGAGTTTGTTTTCAACTAAAGCACAGTTCACAGAAACTTTTGAAGCTCTTCCTGTTGGTGCGACAGTATTTACAAATGCAGGAAGAACTTTTACTACAACTGGTAACCCAAATTATAGCGTTGAGTTTTTTGACAATGCAGGAGCGGCAGATTCAGATTTTTTTCTATCTAATATAAATAATATTGGTGTTAATCAGACTAATGTTATTGCTCTTACCGGAGGAGGTACTGCTTTTACTATGAAATCTATGGAGATTTGGGTTAGCTCCAGAACAGATTTGGTAGTTCCTACTAATGATGGAACAATGACTTTTACTGGAAAATTAGGTGGTGTGACACAGTTTAGTTTCACAAAAACAACGGGTTATTTAACCACTAATACAGGCCCCCAAAATGGTTTCTTCTTAATGGACTTTGCGGCCTCAGGTAGCGGCGATTTTAGTAACATTAACATAGACCGTATAGAAGTGACTCAAAATGGACCTTTTATTTATAATTCAATAGATAACTTCGTTTTTGATGATCCTGCAGCTGCAGCAGATCCACCAGAAGTAAATAGTATTACAATTGTTGGGAATCCTCCAACAACAACTACTTCATTACAATTTTTAGTGAATTTTACAGAAAATGCGTTTAATGTTTCGTTAGATGATTTTTTATTAGATACAGTGGGTACTACAGGTGTGTTATCCTCAATTAGTGGATCGGGATCAATTTACACTGTAAATGTTACAAATATTACCGGTGAAGGAACAATGAGTTTAGATTTAAAAGCAAATACAAACATTGTAGATGCAGAGTCTAATGGCCCTCCCGAGGCATTTACAAATGGAGAGGTACAAATTATTTCAAGATGTTTTATTGAGACTTTTGAAGATACGACTGCTGGAGATATCAATTTTAATAGTAATGGTGTGTCCTTTACAACGGGTACTTCAAATTTTGATATAGAGTTTTTTAACAATGCTGGGGCAGATGATTCAGATTACTTTTTAAGTAATTTTAGTGATAAAGGTGTTAATAAAACGTATTCGATAACCACAACAGGTTCTGAGAACTTTCAAGTTGAGCAACTATCACTTTATCTTTCTTCACTTGCTGATGGATCACTTCCTACAAATGATGGAACAGTTTCTATAACTGGAAAATTAAATGGTATTCAACAATACGTAATTACAAAAAATAATGGTTTCCCAACTGCTTTGGGAGTAAATAATGGTTTCGTTCAATTTGATTTTGCAACAGCTGGTGCTGGCAACTACGCAATTATAAATATTGATGAATTAGAACTAAGTATAGGAGGTAGTTTTAGTTATATCGTAGCGGATAACTTTGAACATTGTGAAGAGTTAACTAACGCAAATCCACCAATTACGCAAAGTATTAGCTTAGTTGGTGATCCAGCGGCAAGTTCAACTAGTGTGAGTTATACGGTACTATTTAATGAAGATGCGTTTAATGTTTCAGTTGACGATTTTACACTAACAACAGATAATGTTTCGGCAACTATAGCTAGTGTGAGTGGTACAGGAAATGTATATACTGTATTAATTAATACAATTTCTGGAGAGGGCTCTTTAAGATTGGATTTACTCGCAGGAACTAATATTTCGGATGTAGATGGAAATTCGCCAGCTGATCCTTTTACGGAAGGTGAGGTGCATTTTGTATCTAGTTGTTTAATAGAATCTTTTGAATCACTTTCTGTAGGGGCGACAAGTTGGACCACAGGTGGAACTCCTCTTACAACAGGAACATCAAACTTTAGTGTAATTGAATTTTTGAATGCAGGAGCTGGGGGTTCGGATAGGTTTTTAGATAATGATTCAGATCAAGGACTAAATAAAGTATATACTGTAAGTATTACTAATACTGAAACAGTTAATGCTGGAGATGTAAAACTTTATCTGTCATCATTAACAGATGGGGAATTTCCAACTAATGATGGTACTATCACAATCCGAGGTATTCTTGATGGAGTAACAGTTTTTACTGTAAATAAAACATCAGGATTTCCCACAGTACTAGGCGTAGAACAAGGTTTTTTTAGCATTGATTTTACTTCTGAAGGTGGGGTTGACAATTCTGGTTTTGATATAGACGCTTTGCAATTTGAATTAGGGGGTAGTTTTAGTTATATAGGTTTAGATAACTTTAAAATATGTGGTGATCTAAATCCTCCTACAGCAATCTGTCAAGATATAATTGTACAGTTAGATGGAAATGGAAATACAAGTATAACTGCAGAGCAGGTTGATAATGGTAGTAGTGATGGAGAAGGAGGAGTTGCTTTATCATTAGATATTACAAATTTTGATTGTTCAAACATAGGTGCTAATACGGTTATTTTAACGATTACTGATGAAGCGGGAAATATTGATACTTGTACAGCAACAGTAACGGTAGCGGATAATGTGGCTCCTAATGCTATTTGCCAAGATGTTATGGCTTCGCTTGATGTTAATGGAGAGGCACTTGTTTCACCTTCTGCAATGAACAATGGTTCAACAGACGCCTGTAGCCTATATTTAGGGTTCGAAACTATTACTTTTAAAGCAGCAGCAGATATTTCAAATAGTGATGACCTATCAGGTGGTACAATTTACTATGTAAACAGTTCGAAATTAATAGTGCAAAATGCAGGTAATTATATATTTAATGCAACTAGTGAGAATACTTCAAGTGATGTAGTATTTATGCTTTTTGACCAAGAAGTACCAGCGAATTCTGGCTATTTTAGTAGTCGACCTGGTTATCTAGGGTTTATTAATTATTCTCAAGATGGAACATTTGTTAGTGGTGATGGAGTTGGTCTAGGAGGTAGCTTGCCGCTAGAAGCTTCAAAAGTGTATTACTTATTAACTTTTAATGCTTTTTCACAAACAGAAATTAATAGTACTGTAACTGTAAATAACCCTGTAATTACCACTGATGATAAAGTTTATAACTGTTCCAGTATTGGTGTTAATTCAGAAACATTATTTGCATTTGATTCAAGCGGTAATTTTGATACTTGCACAGCAAATGTAACAGTGGCTGGTACAGTTAGAGAATATTCAACCGGAGGTTGGGTAAATGGAGACTTACCAGACCTGAGTAGTAAAGTAATAATAAGTGCGGATTACAATTCGGCTATAGAAGGAAGTATTGAAGGGTGCGCTTGTACTATTGAAAACAATGCAACACTCACAATTAAAGAAGATACTTACTTAAGGACAGAAAGGAATATTTTTGTAAGTGCAGGAGCATCATTAATTGTGGAACATCGAGGTAGTGTCGTACAAGATAGAGATGATGCTATAGTTACTAATAATGGTACTGTGGAAGTTATGGTGACCTCTCCTTTATTAGATCCAAGAGTATTTATGGTATTAGGTAGTCCTGTTACAAACAATCGACCTGCAGTTGTTGAAAATACAGGGCCAATAGTAACTCGTGAATTTTTCAGAATACTAAAACATTCAACTGCTGATTTCACACCTAATGCAGATGTGCAAGCACTATTTATGGATGGGACAAATTTTGTAGATGAAGAAGGAGATGATTTTACACCATTAGTTGGAGTGATGAACCCTGGCGAAGGATATTATTCCATGCCACAACCGTCATTACTAGTTGGTGGTGAACAATATGATATGTTATTTAAACAAACAGGTGTGGAAGGAACTTTAAATACAGGAACGTTGACCTATTCTTTAGGATACAATGGAGATAAAAACTCAAGTCCTAATTTATTAGCAAATCCTTACCCTTCTGCAATTTCGGCAATGCAATTTATTTTAGCTAATGATGCTGTTGACGAGGTGTATTTTTGGGAGCATAGAACAACGCCAAACGCAACTTTCCCAGGATGGAATGATGTTAACTTTGATATGGGAGATATTTCCACCTTTAATAGTATGGGGTTAAATGTTTCGGCTAACGGCACTGGCTCAACAGCTGGGACTATTCCTAATGATTTTCCAATAAGTACTGCGCAAGGCTTTGGAGTTAAAAATAACGGAGCGGTAACTGGAACAGGTCAAACAGCAACGTTTACTAATACGATGCGTTTAACCGATAACAATACTACTCTTAGAACACCAGAATTTAATAAAGATAGAATCTGGTTAAAAGTTGAAAATAGTGAATTTCAATTACAGAGTACTACTTTAGTGGGTTTTGTAGAAGATGGAACTCCAGGCTTTGAAGCTAAATATGATAGTCCTCGAGTTGGTACTCCTGTTTCAATTTACTCTCATATTATCGATGGAAGTGAGCAATTAGTAATCCAAGGTCGTGAAAGTTTTACTGAAGAGAAACAAGTGAGTATTGGTTTTTCTTCACAAATAGATCAAGTAAATACAGCGTATATAATTTCAGTAGAAAATCTCGAGGGAAATTTAATTGAGCAAGCAACAGTTTATTTGAAGGATACTTTTTTAAATACGGTGCATAATATTTCAGAAACACCATATCACTTTGTTAGCTCAATAGGAACTTTTAATAATAGGTTTGTATTGCAATTTATGGATGAGAGTGTTTTAAATATTCCAGAAATAGCATTGTCTATTGTACAGCTATATCCTAATCCAACTGAAGGAATTGTAACTATTAATTCACCACAATCTTTAATAACAAGTATTAAGGTGACGGATATCTTAGGTAGAGTTGTACAGCTTAGAGAAGCTATAAACGCTAATGCCACAACGATTGATATAAGTGAAAAAGCTAATGCAGTTTACTTTGTTGAAATCCATACTGAAGCAGGAAAAATAACCAAACGACTCATAAAAGACAACTAAGAGCCGAGCTATAAGTTTAAAATAGGTAATTAAAAAAACCTCTAAAATTTAATTTTAGAGGTTTTTTGTTTAAAAATAAAGTGATTAAATTGGGGTTGACCTAATGAGCTTATTAAAGTTATTGCAGAGTCATTGATAGAATGTGATTCTGTTATATTTGCGTAAGGTTAAATAACGAGAATGTAGTACACATATATAACATTATTGAAATTTATGAAAATACTTGTTACTGGAGGTTTAGGATTTATTGGTTCGCACGTTGTTGTAGAGTTGCAACAAAAAGGATACGATGTTGTAGTTATCGATAATTTGTCTAATTCTTCAATCGATGTTCTAAGTGGAATCGAAAAAATTACAGGAACTAAACCTGAGTTTGAACAATTAGATTTGAGAGAAAAATCAGCTGTAGCTAGTTTCTTTAAAAAGTATCAAGATATTACGGGAGTGATTCATTTTGCAGCTTCAAAAGCTGTGGGAGAAAGTGTGAAAAATCCTTTATTGTACTATGAAAACAATTTAAACGCACTTATTTATATTCTACAACAATTACAAGAAAAGAAACAAGCTCAGTTTATTTTCAGTTCATCTTGTACTGTTTACGGTCAAGCCGAAATATTACCAATTACAGAAAATGCGCCAGTGCAAAAAGCATTATCTCCTTACGGAAACACAAAACAAGTAGGTGAAGAAATTATCATAGACACTTGCAATGTTGCAAAAGGTTTGGATGCAATTGCCTTAAGGTATTTTAATCCCATAGGAGCACACGAGTCAGCTGAAATAGGGGAGTTGCCATTAGGTACACCACAAAATTTAGTGCCATATATTACTCAAACCGCTTTAGGTTTACGTGATGAACTTTCTGTTTTTGGAGACGATTATGAAACAGATGATGGTACTGCTGTTAGAGATTATATTCACGTAGTAGATTTAGCTAAAGCGCATGTATTAGCACTACAACGACTACTAGAACATAAAAACAAAAGTGCTTTCGAATTTTTTAATATTGGAACCGGAACTGGCTCTTCCGTATTAGAAGTGGTGAAAGCTTTTGAGAAAGTGAGTAAAAAGCCTTTAAACTATAAAATTGTACCACGCCGTGATGGTGATGTTACCGCAGCGTTTGCAGATACCAAAAAAGCAAATGATGTTCTGGGCTGGAAATCGCAATATACTTTAGAACAAGCATTAGCTTCAGCCTGGAAATGGGAACAGAAAATTAGAGCTTAATAGAGGTGTAAAAATATTGCAACTTCGCTATAAACTTACTTTTAAGCATATAAAAAACTATCTATGGATTACTTTTTAATTATTACAGTACTAGTTTTTTTAGCAGCTGCCTTTGGGTACGTAAACGTTAGGTTTTTAAAACTACCCAATACTATTGGGCTAATGCTGATTACCATTGTATTCACTTTTGCGGTGTTTGCATTAAGTTATTTTGATGATTCACTACTAAATGCTGAACGGTATATAATTACCCAAATTGATTTTAAAAAAGTATTGTTAGACATCATGTTAAGTTTCCTGCTCTTTGCAGGAGCTTTACACACTAACTTCGAAGAACTCAAAGTACAACGCTGGCCAGTATTGTTGTTCTCTACCGTTGGGGTATTGGTTTCTACATTTTTAGTAGGAATCGCGATGTTTTTTATACTTCAGCTTTTAAGTTTTGAGATTGACTTTATTTATTGCTTGCTTTTTGGAGCATTAATCTCACCAACTGATCCTATTGCGGTTTTAGGGATTTTAAAAAAAGCAGGAGTGCCTAAAAAGCTAGAAGCTAAAATTGTAGGAGAGTCATTATTTAATGATGGAGTAGGAGTAGTGGTGTTCTTAACTATTTTCCAAATCGCACAATTAGATGAAGGCGGTACCATTAATCCCTTAGATGTTGTAGTCCTTTTTTCTCAAGAAGTTTTAGGAGGAATTTTCCTTGGGTTTATTTTAGGATATATTACGTACAGACTTTTAAAATCAATTGATGACTATGATATTGAAGTAATTATCACCTTGGCAACTGTAATGGTAGGTACTGCTATTGCTCAAAAGTTTCACCTTTCGGCACCATTGGCGATGGTGACCGCTGGGCTATTTGTTGGAAATGATATAATACGTCAACGTTCAATGTCACACACAACAGAAACCTACGTAGATAAATTTTGGGAACTTATTGATATACTACTTAACACCATACTTTTTGTCCTTATTGGAATGGAAATTCTGGTGTTAACGTTTGAACAAAACTATATAATAGCTGGACTTTTAGCTATACCAATAATTTTAGCATGTCGTTATATTTCCCTTTTACTGCCTATCAGTTTATTTCAAAAGAAGCTCGATTTTGTGCCTAAAACCAATTTAATAATGACTTGGGGAGGACTTCGAGGAGGGATTTCCATTGCACTTGCACTTGGACTTACCGAAACAATGGAACGTGATCTTTTTGTAGTAATCACCTACATAGTTGTAGTATTCTCCATACTAGTACAAGGACTAACGGTAGACAATCTTGTTAGAAGAGTACGCTCTAAACATATGATGGAGCTAGAGGAAGTAGACAATACCCACTAGCATATTTTAGCCGAAATTTTAAGGGTTTTAATAGTTGATAAGGCATTAAAATTTCGGCTGAACACCTCTGTCGTTTATGAGTTATGTAGCGTATTGATACTTTAATAAAATGGTAGTTTTTTAAATGTATTAAGTAACTATCTTTGCATCATGACAGAAACTCCACACAAAGCTGGCTTTGTAAACATAATAGGAAACCCAAATGTAGGGAAAAGCACACTTATGAATGCATTTGTAGGTGAGCGATTATCTATTATTACTTCTAAGGCGCAAACTACACGACACAGGATTTTAGGTATTGTAAATGGTGACGATTTTCAAGTATTACTTAGTGATACTCCTGGAATTATTAAGCCTGCATACCAATTGCAAGAAAGCATGATGGACTTTGTAAAATCGGCTTTTGAAGATGCAGATGTCCTATTGTACATTGTAGAATTAGGAGAAAAAGAACTAAAAGACGAAGCTTTTTTCGAGAAGATTAAAAGTAGTAAAACACCTGTTTTATTATTAATCAACAAGATTGATAAAGGTAATGAAGAGCTTTTAGGGGAAGCATTAGAACTGTGGAAAGAAAAAGTGCCTAATGCCGAAATTTTCGCAATTTCAGCATTACAGAATTTTGGTGTTACTGAAGTTTTTAAACGTATTATTGAATTACTTCCTGCATCACCAGCATTCTACCCAAAAGACCAATTAACAGATAAGCCTGAACGTTTTTTCGTAAACGAAACTATTCGCGAAAAAATATTAATGCACTACAAAAAAGAAATTCCTTATTCAGTTGAAATTGAAACGGAAGATTTTTTCGAAGACGAAGATATTATTAGAATTCGTGCCGTGATTATGGTAGAGCGTGATTCTCAAAAAGGAATTATTATTGGCCATAAAGGTTCAGCATTAAAACGTGTAGGTGTAGAGTCTAGAAAAGATTTAGAAAAGTTTTTTGGTAAACAAATTCACTTAGAAACCTACGTAAAAGTTAATAAGGACTGGAGAAGTAACACAAGACAATTACGCCGTTTTGGTTATAACAATCAATAATTAATGGGGCTTTATTTTCTGCTTTTTGCCGCAATTGTTGTTTTTGCAATTCTTGCTTTTAAGAAAATGCGCGGCAAAACCGTTCAAATGTTTCCTACAAATTGGGAAGCTGCCTTAGAGCGAAGAGTGTTGTTTTACCAACAGTTAGCCCCTTCTGAAAAAGCAATATTCAAAAGTAGAATGATGCGTTTTCTTGCTGAAGTTTCAATCGAAGGTGTAAAAACTGAAATCACAGATGAAGACAGAATGTTGCTCGCTGCAAGTGCGGTAATTCCTGTTTTTGGTTTTGGCGATTGGCATTACAATAACTTAAGTGGAATCCTCATTTATCCAAATAGTTTTAATGAAGACTTACAGTTTGATTCCAATAATGACGGACGTGTAATTTCTGGAATGGTAGGTAATGGTCAGTTTGAAAAACAGATGATACTTTCACAACACGCATTGCACCAAGCCTTTTCTAATAAAACTGATAAGCATAATACACCAGTACACGAGTTTGTACATTTACTAGATAAAATGGATGGCCAGACAGATGGAATTCCAGAGCAATTGTTAAAACAAGAATATATTTTACCGTGGATTAATTTAATGCACGAGGAAATGGAGGCTATTAATAATGATGAAAGTGACATCCGAAAGTACGGTGGAACTAAACAAGCCGAATTTTTTGCAGTGGTAAGTGAGTACTTTTTTGAACGTCCAGACCTTTTTAAACGTAAACATCCTGCAATTTATAAGATGTTAGTACAATGTTTTCAGCAGGATCCAGCTGCTAGAAAATAGTTGAAAATAAGCAGTTTATTATCACTTCGGTGGTAGTCTGTAAGTCGCTGATAAAGAGCTTCTTTTAAAATTTTGTAATTGCCAATCTAATTTGTACTTAGCTGTTAAATTAGTGGTTATCTTTGCACCCAATAAAATTTCAGAATTTATGAGTATTGTTGCTATCGTAGGACGCCCTAATGTAGGGAAGTCTACTTTTTTTAATAGATTGATTCAACGCCGTGAGGCGATTGTAGATGCAGTGAGTGGAGTTACTCGTGACCGTCATTACGGTAAGAGTGATTGGAACGGAAAGGAATTCTCCCTTATTGATACAGGAGGATATGTAAAAGGAAGCGAAGATGTATTTGAAGCTGAAATTGACCGTCAAGTAGAACTTGCTATCGATGAAGCAGATGCTATCATCTTTATGGTTGAGGTTGAAAGCGGTGTTACAGGAATGGATGAAGATGTGGCTAAGTTGCTTAGAAAAAGTAGTAAACCTGTTTTCCTTGCTGTAAACAAAGTCGATAATGGTCAACGTGAAAAAGACGCTGTGGAATTCTATTCATTAGGTTTTGAGCGTTACTATACTATTTCGAGTATCAACGGAAGTGGAAGTGGAGATCTTTTAGATGATATTGTTGCCTCATTGCCAGATATGGATGATGAAGGAACAGAAGATGCAGCAGAAAAATTACCGCGTTTTGCAGTTGTTGGTCGCCCTAATGCAGGAAAGTCATCATTTATCAATGCCTTAATTGGTGAAGATCGCTATATCGTTACAGATATCGCTGGTACAACTAGAGATAGTATTGATACCACATACAATCGTTTTGGATTTGAATTTAACCTTGTAGATACTGCAGGTATTCGTAAAAAACGTAAAGTAAAAGAAGATCTTGAGTTTTATTCAGTAATGCGAAGTGTTCGTGCTATTGAGCATTGTGATGTTATTATATTAGTATTTGACGCATCGAGAGGTTTTGATGGGCAAGTTCAGAATATATTTTGGCTAGCACATAGAAACAATAAAGGTGTGGTAATCCTTGCTAACAAATGGGATTTAATTGAAGGAAAAGACAATCAAACGACTAACGAGTTTGAAAAGTACATTAGAAAACAGTGCGAACCTTTTACTGATGTGCCTATTGTGTTTATGTCTGTGTTAAATAAACAGCGTATTTATAAAGCAATTGAAACTGCAGTTGAGGTTTACAAAAACCGAACTAAACGAATTAAAACAAGTGAGTTAAATGAGACCATGCTAGATATCATAGCAGCAACTCAACCACCACAGCACAAAGGGAAGTATATTAAAATTAAATACGTAACACAGTTGCCAACTGAGTGGCCAGCTTTTGCATTTTTTGCAAACTTACCACAGTATATAAAGGAACCTTATAAACGTTTTCTTGAAAATAAACTCCGTCAAAAATATGACTTTAAAGGAGTTCCGGTAACCGTTTTTATTAGAAAGAAATAACGATTTCCATACTTCGGAAATTTTAAGTTTTTTATTAATTGAGCTTATTAAAAATCAAATGGCAACAGCTGATTTTTAATGAGCTTTTTTTATGGGTAATTGGGAGTCCTTGCGAGTCTATGTGAGTTAATAAGTGTTATTTACTGTGAACTTGTTTGTTTTAGAATACTAGGTTTTATAATTTCGAGTTATACAATAAACTAACAAATGAAAAACGTACTACTAACTGGCTTTTTATTTCTCACAACCATTCTCACAGCTCAAGAATTCACTATCAAAGGAACACTAACTGACGCCGAAAGCGGTATTCCGCTTGAGTCTGCAACCGTATTTGCAGAACGCCCTCAGGATTCCACCTTAGTAACCTACACCATAAGTGATCAAAATGGAGTTTTTGAACTTATAGGCGATTACTCTAAAAAGGAAATCAATGTAAACGTAAGTTACATAGGCTATAAAGATTATTTGCAAAAAGTAAACCTTGAAGAAAAGCTTAATGTGGACCTTGGGATAATTCCGCTTGAAGAAGTTTCTGAAAGGCTAGACGGAATCGTTGTAAAAGCATACCGTGCACCTGTTACTATTAAAAAAGATACTTTAGAGTTTAATGTTGCTTCCTTTAAAACTAAAAAAGACGCAACCATTGAAGAGCTTCTAAAAGAACTCCCAGGTGTTGAAGTTGATGCAGAAGGTAAAATTAAAGTAAACGGTAAAGAGGTTAACAAAATACTCGTAAACGGAAAACCGTTTTTTGGCGATGACCCAACCATTGCAACTCGAAACTTAACAAAAGAAATTGTTGAGAAAATACAAGTAGTAGATACTAAAACTGATGCCGAAGCATTTACAGGAGAAGCTGGAGATTCTGAAAACAAAACCATCAATATTACCATAGACGAAGAAAAGAACAAAGGAATCTTTGGTCGTGTTGCCGCAGGTGGTGGTACTGATGAACGATTTGAATATGCTGGACTCGTAAACTATTTTGATAACGATGTTAGAATTAGTGTACTTGGTGGAGGTAATAATACCAACTCGCCAGGGTTTAGTTTTGGGGAACTTAATAAAATGTTTGGTGGCGCTCGTTATATCAATATCAGTGATAATGGCGCATTAAATTATGGCGGCCGACAGTTTGGAGGTGGTCAAGGTATTACCAACTCTAGAGTAGGCGGGGCCAATTATGCAGATGATTGGGGAAAGGAAACTGAAATTACAGCCGATTATTTTTACGCTGCTTCAAACTCATACAATGATGTAATTAGAAACAGAGAAAATATATTACCTGAAAACCGATTTTTCTCTAACAGTGTTTCGGGGACAACCTCTAATACAGACAGCCATAGTGTAAATGCTAATTTAAAAACCGAAATAGACTCCACATTTCAAATTAGCTTTAGACCGAAGTTTAGTTATAGCGAAGGAAAAAACAATTATAACAACGACGAAGCAACCACAACAATTGATGGCGAATTAACAAACCAATCGACACAAAACCAAATTACAACAAATCAAAATCGAGTTTTTGAAAACAATTTAGAACTTACTAAACGTTACGGTGCTAAAGGTGCATATGTTAGATTGAGTGTTCGAAATGAAATGAACGATGATGTAAGCGATGAGTTTAATTTAAGTACTACCGAAATTTTTGGCGATACTCCCGAAACTATAAACAGAAACCAACGAACAGACGGAAACCAAGAGTCTAATCAATACACGGTTACGGCTAAATGGCGAATTCCTTTAATTGAAGATAAGCTATTTATAGAGCCAGAATACCGTTATAGAACTAGTACTCGTAACGATGAGCAAAGCGTTTTTGATTTTGATGAAACCAGCCAGCAATACACAAGCTTCAATTTAGATCAAAGTACAGATTTTGAAAACGTTGATAATAGCTCTAGACCAGAATTGGGAGTAACGTACAGAAATAAAAAATCGAATATTTCAGCAAGTGCTGGATATGTGATTAGAACATTAAAAAGTGACGATGCCTTGCGCGATATACAGTTTGAGAACGATTTTAACGCAATCGAATTAGGAATTAGAGCAAGACATCGTTTTAGTGATAAAATGAGTATGTACACAGGATATAACCTGCGTAACAATGCGCCATCAGTTGGGCAGCTGTCTCCGTATGTAAATGTGTCTAACCCATTAAATATTAGAACAGGTAATCCAGACTTAAAACCATCTAATAGTCATACAATTTATGGAGGTTTTAATAATTACGATTTTCAAACAAGAACCGGAATTTACAGCCATATTAATGGAGGTTGGTATAATGATCAAGTAGTTTCTAAAACTACAACAGATGAAAATTTTGTTAGAACTACAACTTACACTAATGTAGATGGTGAATATAATTTATATGCAAACGTTGGGTACAATGCACAGAAAAAAGTAGATAGTATTCGTACAATCAACTACAACCTTGGGATGAATATAAATGCAGATCGCTCCGTTAACTTCAATAACGATATTCAATACGCAAGTAGAACCATTTCCTACGGGCCAGAAATAGGGGTGAGATACACTTGGGACGATTTGTTTGAAATACGCCCATCGTATTCCTTTACGTATAGTAAAAACACTTTTAACCTCCCATTGTTTGAAGAGCAAAACTACCGAAACCACAACGTGCGTTTACGTACTTCATTAACGTTGCCAAAACCTCTAGAATGGAGTAATGACATCGCGTATAATTACAACCCAGATGTCGCCGAAGGCTTCCAGCAATCGTCTGTTTTCTGGAATAGCAGCTTGGCATATTCTATTATGAAGGACACTGCGGTAATTACGTTAAAAGCCTATGATTTACTCGGTCAAAACACGAACGCAGCGCGTACCTCTACGCAGGATTATATTCAGGATTTACAAAGTACTGTGTTAGAACGCTATTTTATGTTGAGCTTTAGTTATAAGTTTAATACCCTTGGGAAGAAAGGCGAAACGGGAGATGACAACTTTTGGTTTGACTAAAAGCGCTTGATGTTCTTCGGAAATTTTAATGAAATATGACAAAATTTCAGAATTGAATATTTCTTATAAATGACAAAACCCAAAAATTAAGTTTGGTATTTTTTTTGTTGCCCTAGTATTGAAATCAAAAGCGATTTCAAATTTGAAATATTGTTTAATTTAAAATTTTGTAATTATGAGCAATTTAGTAACTGTTCCTAAAAACGGAACTTTAGCAAACACCAATTCAAAAACTAGTGCAACATCAAGAACACCTAATTTGGCAACTTGGTTAGACGACTTTTTTGACAGAGATCTATCCTCTGTTTTTACATCAAACTTTAATACCGGAATCACACTTCCTAAAGTGAACATTAAGGAAACGGCAGACGACTACATCGTCGAAATGGCAGTGCCAGGTTTAAAGAAATCTGATATTAAAATTGATGTAGACAATCAATTATTAGCAATCTCATCTGAAGCAAAGGAAGAGAAGGAAACAACCCAAGACAACTACACGCGTAGAGAGTTTGGTTATTCTTCATTTAAACGAACATTTACACTTCCCGAAACTGTAGATGACGATAAAATTAATGCGAAATACGTTGATGGTATTCTAAACATTGTACTGCCCAAAAAAGAAGAGGCAAAGCAAAGGCCATCGCGATCAATTTCAATTTCATAACACACGAGGCTAGTTGCAGCAAGATGCTGCTAGTTATAAAGTTTAAAACTAAAGGAGGTTGAGCCATTCAGCCTCCTTTAACTACCTATGTTAAGATGTTTATGTATCTGAAATTTTAAAAAAGCTATTGTTATGCCACGAAAATTTAAACCTGGAGATTGGGTTAAATTAAAAGGAAAAACTATTAGCCCAAAAATGGAAATACTTAAATACACCACTGTACGAGATCCTATTTTTAGAATAAAAAAACACGATTCGTATGTGGAATGTGTTTGGTATGTAAACGGAGAACGTAAAAGTAAAATTTACCATCAAAACAAATTAATTAAACTGATTGAAACTGGAGGATTGTATCGAGTTTAAGGCTGAGCTTTGTACTGCTCTGGTTGTAATAATTAAACATTAGTACTATGAAAAAGTATGTATTATACACCTTAATAGCGCTAGGCGCAATTAGTTGTAATGGTCAAAAAGCAGATCAATTAGCCCAAAATAAAAACGATAATACCCTTATTAAAAAGGCCGAGCAACCCGAAGGCACTTGGAAAGTAGATAAGGAGTTTGATGAGCACGGTAACTTAGTAAAATACGATAGTATTTATAGCTGGTCCTCGTCAACAAATATGGATGCGTTGAACCCGCAAAACAGAGATAGCTTAATGGAACAATTAAAGGCAAGATTTTACACTAACTTTTCTATGTTTGAAGACCAAGGATTCAAGCCTATTTTCTCGCAGGACTCGCTCTTTAATAATCGTTTTTTTAATGATGACTTTTTTGACAGTAATTTTGGCGAAGATTTTATGAACCTTGACAAGATGAGACAGCAAATGCTAGAACGCCAAAAGCAGTTTCTAGAAAAATACCAGTCGCAATTTACAAAACCAGAAGAGGAACAACAGCCGCCAGTAAAAGATACTACGCTCCAAGAGTTTTAAGCAATTAAAAAAGCCCTGTCTCATTAAAGAGATGGGGCTTTTTCCTAGGGAGTAACGTGTGGGTTTGTGGTTGTTTTATACCTTGTTGGCTTTAGTTTTATTAGTTTTCTGCAAATTTTATTAATGGTTTTATATTTCCATTGTCAGCTTCTCTTAATGCTTTGATATACTCTTTTCTTGTTTCATTTGCTCTAGCCATATTTGATTTGTGCCAGCTGAAAATTTCTTTTCCGAAAATAGATTCAATAATTATATCAGCCATCAATCTTGAGTGTCTACCATTTCCATTTGGAAAGCAGTGAATTGCTACAATTCTATGTTTAAATCTAATAGCAATTTCATTAGGAGGATACGTTTTGTTTTCTAACCAATATTTAGTGTCATCAATTAAACTTTTCAGTTCTATTCCTATTTTAGTCCATTTTATTCCAATATTTTTATCAGTCTTTCTAAATTCGCCAGCCCACTTCCAAACATCGCTGTACATTTTTTTGTGTACATCTTTAATAAACTTTTCAGTCAATATTTTTTCAGGTTTTAAAGTAGCTCGAATAGTCCATTCTACAGCTTTTTCAATATTTAACTGTTCAAATTCATCGAGTTCTTGTTGCGTTGTTATTGATTTTATTTTTAGACCTTCTTTTTCGTTTTCATCTAAAGGTGTTTGGCCATCTATGTATTTTAAATCTAATCCCATAATGACTTTCTCATTTCCCTTTTTATTTCATTAGCCAAGTCATTTATTGAATGTTCAATTTTATTTTCACTGATTCCTTGGTCCTCTAATTTCATATTTTGATTGGTCCTTAATACAATTTTTCGGGCTAGTTTTTCAGCTTTTAAGTTGATTAGGTTTTCGATGGTCCCATCAGTAGGTATAAAACCATAAATAAATTTCATATTCAAAGCATTGCCAACATCTTTTAGCTTGTTGATGGTTATCTGTCCTGTAGCTTCGCGTTCTTCAATTTTTTGAATAGCACCTTTAGTTAAGTCAAGTTTGGTCCCTAATTGGTGCCTTGTCATATTAAGAGTGGTTCTAATGGTATTTACCCATCCTTTTTGTGGTACCAAGACCATTCCTGCGTCTTTAAAATGAGCCAGTTTTTGGTCTAATTGTTCTATGAGTAGTTTTTTCTTGTTTCTCATGTGTCAGAAATTTATACATATAAGTATGTAATTTAAAGTAAAAGTATACAAATATGTATAAAAATCACAACAAAAGAATACATATATGTATTCTTTTGTTCTCTATCAACGATTTGTGTTTAACTAAGAACCTCTTTTTCTACCGAAATTTTAAGCAATTAAAAAAGCCCTGTCTCATTAAAGAGATGGGGCTTTTTCCTAGGGAGTAAAGTGTGGGTTTGTAATATTTAAGTTATTATTTTTTCTTCATAAGATAGTGGTAAACATTTTGATTGTTAACTGAAAAAGCATAAGCTTGTACAAAATCATAGCCATTTGAACTCATGAAGTTTAATGCGTCTATCATCGAATTAAACTTAACTAATTTACCTTCAATATCTTTCACTTGAGTTTCCTTACCAGAACCAAAAAATTTGGTGTCTTGACCGAAATCAATTTCTATTGTAACTTTTTTACTCATCATTCTAGAAGTACCTACAATCCGAAGATATTCAACATCAATCTCTTCAATAGGTATGTCATTTACTGTTTGTGAATATGCCGTAAAACAACAAGTAAAAAATAATAATAGCATAATTTCTTTCTTCATAATAGTGTTTTTGATTTAATATATAACTCATTTAATTCCTTCACCACCGCATCCAAAACAGATACCACTCAGATGGTAGTGGAATTCACGTAAATAGCCTGTCCCATAACATCTATCACAAGGTATGGTATTAGTTGAATAGTATTTTTTACTAGTTTTATATATTGGTATTGTTTCTTTTTGATGTGTAATTACGTGACACTTAGAACATAAAGTTATTAGTGCATCGTCATCATATTGCCAAGGATAATTATTTTTAATATAGTACTTGTGATGCACATGAAGTATTACAATATGTTGACTGTCTTCTAGTATTTTTGGAGTTGTGAATTTTGGGTAATTCCCTACCGCTTTCAAATATTGTTTTCCAAAATCAGAGTTTTCAAAATCTAATTTTGATTGCTGAATATGTATAATTTTTTCATCAGCATTCATTTCTCTATAATTACCCTGGCATTGACTAGGTCTTTGTTCTTTTTTACAAGATTGACACTTGTAATCATCACGTTCGAGAATAATTTCTCTTTTGTCTCTCCATTGAATAGTTGATAATAATTCAGAATAATAAATCAGCCTATTGTTTTCTTTTAAGTCATTTATGTCTATATACTTTACTGTCATTTTATTATAATTATCTTCATAATATTAACGGGTTAAAGTAAAAACACTAGATTTAGTTTAAAGGGCTAATTTTTATAAGTAGTTTTTACTATTTCAATTTTAAAAATTTGGTGTTCTTCATAAATACACTCGAACATCTCGAAAAACCCGTAATAGCTATGTTTTATATACATTGTTTGGTGCATACCTTTTACTATCTCAATTGTATAACTACCGAGTCTTTAGACATATTAAACTTCTCCATTATTCTTGAAATTCTCAGTATACATCTGGATGCAGAGATGTTAATGTGAATAAACAACATTTCATCATCCAGATCTTTCTCTTTATCCCACACTTTTCCATCGAATGATTTATATCTATTTGAATGATTGAAATTCGAATCGATTATATCTTTTAGGACACCCCACTTAAGAATTGTCTCTTCTCTACTAAATAAATCAAGTTGATTTTCTAAAATAGATTCAAAATCAAATTCCGGGTTGTTTTTAAGATGTTTTAGAAATTTTATAAGAACGTCCTGCCAAGACTTAACCTTTATAACTTTATCATCCATTTGCAATTCTTGAGGTTTATTTCCTTCTGCCATTTCTCCAGCATCCGATTCTAAAGGTGAGAAAGTTGATTTTTCAACAATTTGAGTATTCCAATTTGATGATTCTCTCATTTCAACTGGCAACGGAAATGTCTCTAGTAACTATTTAATCATATTTGCTTGGTGCTCAATGATACTTTCCTGATTCCAAATATCTCGCTTGATAATATCTAATCTATAATTTAGTGAAGAGGTTTGGAGTTTTGATTTCTTCTCTTGGAATGACTTGTTTCCGATTTCACTGTTGAAT
Organism: Patiriisocius marinus; assembly: GCF_008974325.1. Lineage (GTDB taxonomy): Bacteria > Bacteroidota > Bacteroidia > Flavobacteriales > Flavobacteriaceae > Patiriisocius > Patiriisocius marinus. The sequence continues at coordinate 37,131 of NZ_BKCG01000009.1, forward strand.
TCTGTAAGAATAAGATTACCAATGTTGTGTAAATATGTTTGATGTATTTCCTCAAAATTGTCACCCAAGTCTGCTTTCCAATTATCTTCTAATTTTTGAGGCATTAAATGTTCTATCGTAACTTTTTTGTTACGAAAATCTACTGCAACTTTCGTGTTGTTTTCTTCAATTTTACCTAGAATTAACTTGGAGTATTTGTTTAATCCTTTGTAAAAATTCATCGATTTTAAACTCAAACTTAATTCAACATCATTAGGTATTCTAAGTCGATAGATCATATTGGTCAAAAGTTGAATCATCGAAATTTTTCCACCAGCAATTTCAAATATTCTCTTGCTTATTGTTACAATATTTTTGTTCTCCCCTTGGGTAAGACCTAAAATTCTTCGTCTAATTAGATAAGTTCTTATAGATTTCAGTGCTGTTATTAAAGACTCATCACTCAAGCTTAGCCCATTAACTTCATATTGGTGATATTCTAACAATCCTAAAACAAGTGGCTTAAATGCTTCAGATTTTATATCGTGAAAGATTATTCGAAGCAATTCCTTAATTTCTTTATCATTACTGCTATCACGTGAAATTATGTCGTTAACAACTTCAGTTATTATCCATTTATAACATTTGACATATCTAACAATATCGTCTATGAAATGATTATGTTTCTCAAAGCCTTCATCGACAAAGTCTTTGAACTGCTGATATAGTTCTTTTGTATTATTATCACTAACAACTTTTAAAGATGTTGCTTTTTTATATTGCAGGTAATCCCTGAAGAATTTAGAAGAATTGTTATCAAAGACTTCTTCAATTTTAGGGTGCCATACTTTTTCGTAAATGTGAGATTGACTTTCACTATCCATTTTTAGAAGTACAAAGTTTCTTACTAAGTCAGATAGAGATAAGGGTTTACCTAAAGAATTTAAAGTCTCAAATATGATTTGTGGATCTTCCCCCTTGAACGGTCTTTCATCTAGAAATATCACAGCAACATTCATTCTTTGAATTGCTATTATATAATCTTTAAACTCAACTTCTGGGTTTAACATCTTTTTCTCACGTATGAACTTTTTAAATAGTTCGTATGCAATTCTTATTACTCCAGGATTTGGTTCTAAACCATTAACTAGTGCTTTATATGAATCCCAGTCTTTTGTGACTTGCTTAAGCTTGATTTTGTCTTGAAATGTTGAAGAGTTATTAGTTAAATAATTCTGGTTAATAAACTCAACTTTATCACTATCTGTCTCAGTGTCACGCAGAGCTATTAGGAAAATTAGTGTAGTTGTTAATCTTTGTTGACCATCTACTATTACAGATTTGTTAGCAAACCCTGCTTTCTCTTCCTTTATTACAAGAGTGCCAAAAAAGTGTTCAAGCTTGTCCTGTTGCTTAGAGTCTAACTCGGAGTCAATGATTCTGGTCACATCACTGAAGTATCTTTCAATTTCTGGTTTCCCCCAAGCATAAGCTCTTTGAAACGGTGGTATGAAAAAGGAAGTAGCATTTTTTGCTAAGACGTCATTTATTGAGTGGCTTTCGGTTTTCATTTATTTTAATTTTTCCTATATGTTTTAGTTGCAGATAACGGTTTTGTATATGAAAATTAGCGAGTTTTATGCACTAACTTTTCGTTTTGACATAGACCTTTTTTACATTTACTTACTTTCGTTTTATCTATTAAACCGCTATTATTTTTATACATTGTTACCAAACGTTTTTTATCATTAATCCAATTATAATTATTGGCGGTAAAATTATTAAAACGTGATAAATCAGACTTGTTTTCAAATAATAATCAGCTTTAATCTTAAAAACAGACCAATCACTCAATTCGTGATAGTCTGCTTTTGTAGCTTTGAACATATTATGGTCAATCGGATGATGATTTTCGTGTCTTTCCAAAATCCGTTCATACTTTCCAGTAATTTTTTCCGCAAACTCTCTTTTGTCTTTAAGGCTCGGTTTGTCAGTTAGAGTTTTAAAAATTCTTAAATCATTGTATAAAGCCGAAAGTTCAAGTCCGCAATTATGAAATTGTTTAGCTTTTGTGCTAAAGTCTTTGGCGTTTTCTATCTGTCCGAATACTAAAAGAAGAATTGAAAGACAAGTTATAGAATAGGCGATTAAATTTTCGTCAATATTTTCAGTAGAGTAAATGTTGTAAACTGATAAAAGTCCGACCGCAATTAAATAAACAGATAACATACTTGTACATAAATTTGACAAGTCAGCAATTTTCAATAATCTTTTATTCGAATTAAAACGACTCCCTTTGGTTGACCATATTTTATAGTTCAACTCTTCTAAAAATGTTTTGTCTAAATAATCTCTATATGACTTTTTCTTTTCCAATCGCGATGTATTTTTTTAAATGATGCCTAACGTGTTATTTAATCAACTAGCCATATTCACCCCAAAATCAATATAGGATATGTTAGTTTTTGTAAATGTGGTTCAAAAAATTGTAACCCGATTACGGTTTTCCGCAATGGGTTCCTTTTTTTTAGAAAAGAGGGTGTTAAAACTGCTTTTTCTATGTGAACTCGTATCATATCCGTCACGAGCCGCGCTTTTTTTACTACAATATCACCCTATTCATTGAAAAATGAAATGGATCTGCTTGTAAAAATGTAAAAACAGGTAGTTCTACGTGGTGTGTGAAAATGTAGCGTTTGTCCTAAAAATAGGAGGAGAGTTTATTAAAAATGGCAGCTGTTTTTTTTGACAGCAACTTACTGTCAGCATTTCACTCAATTAGAATATAGCCACCAGAGGTTGTGTTTTCTAATGGAATGTGCTTTGAGTTTCTCACATTAATTTACAGAGAGTAATGGTATGATCTTTTTTTTAAGCATATTAATATCATCTTCCCAGTCAAAGTTAGAATTGTCTTTCCAATTCGTCACCATTTCTACATCACCTTCTTTATTCAATAATATATATTTTGACATATCATTAATATTTTCAAAATTATTAGGTGTTATTTCTACTAAAAACTTCCGATACTTTTTATTTGGTCTTTTTGAATATTCTGGGCTTAACAATAAAATAGTAACATCTTTTTCTCTATTTCTTAGGTATTCAAATGTAGCACGTAATGACTTTTCTTCATTTCTATCTATTAATAAAATATAAACTGTAACGTCATATTTTTTCTGAAGCATAAGGGCATTTTTTAAATGTAATCTACAAGGCGAACACCAAGTGCCAAAAGAAAATAATATGATCTTTTCACTATCAGCATTTTTAGCTAAACATATAATATCATCTTTATCAACTATTGAAATCTCATTGTTGATTGATTTTTTAAGATTACAATTTTGAATTTGCGCATTTGTAGAATAGATTGAAAAAAAAGCACTAAAAATTAATAAATTTTTAAACATAGTAAGAATATTTAGACCTCATTAAGATACAACGGCCATGTATAAATTAATCAAGGTATATTCTTATACCTCCATAATCGCCTAAAGTCTCATTATAAGAATAGACCTGAGCCTTAAATGTTAGATTTATTTGTTCACTTTCAATATAAACCTGAAATTCTTCATCGATAGCTAAAGCTAAGTCTTCAATTGCTACGTTAGACGGTATCGGTTCATCAAATAAAATATCAACAAATGGTCTGTTTGTAGAGGATTGAAATTGTAATGGTGAACCCGTACTACCTAACTGTTGGTTGCTACAATCCCAGAAAAACCATTCTGCGTCACATAGACCCCATCCATCACAATTAAGTGATTTTCTCCCCCATCCATCCCAAGTTATTATTACAAAATGACAAGGGTTTCTAAATTCGTTATTTTCATTTGCTGAGCTGGAAATTAAATCTTCCATTCTTTTATCCAAATTAGCTATGCTAATAAAACTTTGGATATTGGGTTCTTGGTTTTGTTCAAAATCGCTGTCTTTTTGACATGAATAAAAGCTAACCGTAATTGTTATTGCAATTAATATCTTTGTGATTTTCATAATTATAGACATGGTTAAGTTATTTTTCGTTTAGTTATAATACGACTATACATTTTTATTTTATTTACTTGTCTAAACTTTGATTTTGGATAGTAAGTTTTAAGAGAACTTTCTTGTTTGATGTTTTACAACGTGTTATAAATTTACATGTTCATTATTATCCCGTAATCAATACAGGATCTGTCAGGTTCTGTAAATGTGGTTCAAAAAAGTGTAACCCGATTACGGTTTTCCGTAATGAGCTCCTTTTTTTTAGAAAAGAGGGTGTTAAAGCTGCTTTTCTTTGCAACCTCATATCCGTTATGAGCTAAACGTTGTTTATTGAAATTCACCCAATGTATTGAAAGATATAATGGGTTTACTTGTAAAATCGCAAAAACGGGTAGTTTTACATGGTGTGCAAAAATGCAGGATCTGTCCTAAAAATAGGAGGGGAGTTTATTAAAGTAAAAGGTTAATTTAAAGTGAGTAGTTATAGTAACAGTGTCACTATTGACCTACCAGCCACCAGAAGCACCACCACCTCCAAAGCCACCGCCGCCAAATCCACCACCGAAGCCACCGCCTCCACCAAATCCTCCACCGCCGCCAAAGCCGCCGCTTCCACCACCAAAACCTCCGGTGCGTCCCATATTAGATAGGATGATTACGTCTAGTAAGCTAGAGCCAAAACTCTTGTTGCCTCCGTTACCTTTTCCGCCACCGCCGTTTTTCTTAGAAGACAAGGCAATGATGAAAATAATGAAAATGAAAAGTAAGAAAAAGATAAGCCCAGCAGGAAATTCTCCTTCTTCATTACTAAAGTCACGGTCTTCTTTATACGAACCGTTTAAGTAGCTAAATAGCGCATCTGCGCCTTGATCGAGTCCGCCGTAATAGTTTCCAACTTTAAACTGTGGAATCATCACACGGTTAATAATACGCTCTGCATCACGGTCAGATAAAATATATTCAATACCATAGCCCGTATTGATATCTACACGTCTATCCTTTGTAGCAAGGGTAATTAAAATACCGTTGTCTTTATCTGCTTGTCCTATGCCCCATTTTTGTCCCCACTTGGCACCTAAAAAAGAAATGTCTTCCCCTTTAGTAGATTCAATAACCACTACTACAATTTGCGTTGAGGTAGAATCTGCATAGCGCACTAATTTATTCTCTAAGCTAGACTTTTGAGAAGGCGTCATTAAGTTCGCATAATCATACACTGATGTTTGTACTTTAGGGACAGGCGGTATCTCAAATTGCGCAATGGCAGTTTGCGTTGCAGTAAAGAATACGGCAATTATAACTAGATAACTAAGTAGTGTATGTTTCGTTTTCAAAAAAAATAGGTTGTTGCTTATTGCATAAATTGTGACTATTACTACTGAAATATTACCCTACCGAAATAGTATCTCCCAGCTCATTAACATCGCCACGTTTTTTAGGAAAGTGTTTTTTAAGTTGCTTTCCTGCTTGTAAAATACCATCAATTAATCCTTGAGCAGTATCACCGTTTTTAAATTGGTTAATAATAGCATCTTTCGTGCTTTCCCAAAAATTAGGAGCAACCACATCATTAATACCTTTGTCCCCCATAATCACAAGCTCACGGTCCTCTACGGCAACATATATTAGCACACCGTTGCTATGTTTGGTGTTGTTCATATGCAACATGTCAAACACTTGTGCGGCTCTGTCAAAAGCATCGGCTTTTTCGAGTGCATTGGTGCTAATGACCGATTTTTCAAGGTGAACTCTAATCTCGCCACTCGTGTTACTTTCTGCAACGCGAATTGCTTCAATAATGCGAGCTTCGTCACCATCATTTAAAAAATCTTCTACTTTTGATGCCATAATTAAGTGGTAATTGAGTTGTTTCAATAGTTAAAGTACACAGGCTTTGTGTGCATCCATAGTGGGTATTTTTGCACATACCTTACATTGATAGAGCCTGAGTTATTTTACTTTTCAAGCGCCTGGCGCTTGAAAAGTAAAATGATAAAAAATATTATTTTCCGAAATCGAAATCAACATCTGGAGCATCTTCGCTACCTTCTTTCGCTTCGAAATAAGCCATTTGCTCAAAGTTCCCAATAAAGCTATTGAAGAAGTTATTAGGGAATACTTGTAAGTGTTTGTTGTATGGTTTAGCAATTTCGTTAAAACGGTTACGCTCTACGTTAATTCTGTTTTCCGTACGTTCCAGTTCGTTGATAAGCTCTTTAAAGTTTTCGTTCGCTTTTAAATCTGGGTAGCGTTCAAAAACAGCTAATAATCTAGATAAAGCGCCCGTCATATTTTCTTGAACCTTTTGAAATTGCGCCATTTTTTCTGGAGTAATATTCGTTGGGTCAATAGTAATTGAAGTTGCTTTGCTACGCGCTTCGATAACTTTAGTTAATGTTTCTTGTTCAAACTCTGCATATCCTTTTGCGGTGTTTACAATGTTAGGAATAAGGTCTGCTCTACGCTGGTAGCTACTTTCTACGTTACCCCATTGTGCAGTTGCGTTTTCACGTAACTCAATTGAAGTATTGTAAAAGCCAGATCCTTTTGTAAAAGCCCAGATTCCAAGAACTGCAACTATTGCTATGATAATGATGACTGATTTTTTCATGATGTATTGTTTAATTTAGGTTGTTATAATTATTGAGGTTTAGTAATGTTATTATAAGTGATCTTTAATTTTTAATAATTCAGATTTTACTGTTTCCAGTTTTCTGATGATATCAAAGTTATCGAGGGTTTTCTTTTTGTTTTCCTTTAGATGGATTTTAGCTCCGTCTAGGGTAAAACCGCGTTCCTTCACTAAGTGGTAAATGAGTTCGAGGTTTTTAATATCTGCCGGCGTAAATTTTCTATTTCCTTTGGCATTTTTTTTAGGCTGTAGCGCATCAAATTCCTTCTCCCAAAATCTAATTAGTGACGTATTTACGTCAAAAGCTTCGGCAACTTCGCCTATGCTGTAATATAATTTTTCTGGAAGGTTAACGTGCATTAGCTACTGTATGGTTTAATGTTTTTTTTATTTTTTTTCTGAAATGTTATTCATTTAAAAGCGGTGCTTCGATAATTACTATTTCGGCTAAACGATTATTGATTAAAATTTCAACTTCAATTTCAGTTTCTACGCGTTAATCAAGCGATTGATTTTCTTGCTGACTCTTTTTCAACAATGCTGCAAACTCATCTGGAGATAAGTTTCCGTAGTAAAAGTTAATAGGGTTAATACGTTCACCATCTTTAAAAACTTCGTAGTGAAGGTGAGGCGCTTCAGACCTACCTGTGCTTCCTACAAAACCTATTAAATCGCCACGTTTTACCGTTGCCCCTTTACGTACATTGTATTTGTATAAATGCGCATATAGACTCTCGTAGCCATAACCGTGTTCAATTCTAATGTGGTTTCCATATCCTGAAGCAGAGTTGTCTGCACGTATTACTTTACCATCACCACTTGCATACACAGGCGTTCCACGAGGAGCGGTAAAGTCCATCCCAAAGTGAAATTTTCGTGCCTTTGTAAATGGGTCGGTTCTATAACCATAACCAGACGCCATACGCGTTAGGTCTTCGTTGTTTACAGGTTGAATTGCTGGAATACTTTTTAAAAGTGCTTCTTTTTCTTCAGCCATTTTCGCAATATCGTCTAGCGATTGTGACTGCACAACAATTTGTTTTGTTAAAATATCTAAGCGTTTGTTTGATGAAATTAAAAGGTCGCTGTTGTCATATCCTTCAAGATCTTTGTATCTATTAACTCCTCCAAAACCTGCTTTTCGTTGTTCCTCTGGAATTGGATTTGCTTCAAAATAAACACGGTATAAGTTATTATCGCGTTCTGCAACTTCATCGAGAACAGATTCAGCTTGCGCCATTTTTTTATTAAGTAATTCTAGTTGTAACTCTAAGTTATAAAGTTCTCTAGCAAGTGTTTTTTCTTTTGGTGTTTCGAAATTTGGAAGATTCAAAAAGACCAACATGAGTAAAAATCCACTTAAAACAATCCCTAAAAAAGACAGTAAAAAGATGCTTGTTTTGCGCCCCTTTTTTCGTTCTATTTTTCGGTATGACAGCGTTTCGCTATCGTAGTAATATTTAACCTTAGACATACGGTAAAAAAAGTTATTTTTGCTCGTTGATATGTTGTGTTTTTAACAACAACGTTACACAAATATAGAAAATTGTTTAGGGAGTACCCTATAATGCAAACCAGATAAACGTAAAGTTATGAAGTCCAGTGAAATCCGCTCACAGTTTTTAGAGTTTTTTAAGTCAAAATCTCACGATATCGTGGCCTCTGCGCCAATGGTGTTAAAGGATGACCCAACGCTTATGTTTGTAAATAGTGGAATGGCCCCTTTTAAAGAGTATTTTTTAGGAAATGCGACACCAAAAAACAATAGACTAGCAGATTCGCAAAAATGTTTACGCGTTTCAGGGAAACACAATGACCTTGAGGAAGTTGGTTATGATACCTATCACCACACTTTATTCGAAATGCTAGGAAACTGGAGTTTTGGCGATTATTTTAAAGAAGAAGCAATTGCTTGGGCTTGGGAACTTTTAACCGAAGTTTTAAAAATAGACAAGGACATTTTATACGTAACTGTTTTTGAAGGAAGCGATGATGCTGACAACTTAAAAATGGACACCGAAGCGTATGATATTTGGAAAAAATATATTTCGGAAGACCGAATTTTAAAAGGAAATAAAAAAGATAACTTCTGGGAAATGGGCGATCAAGGACCTTGCGGACCTTGTAGTGAAATTCACGTCGATATTAGAACTCCAGAAGAAAAAGCAGCCGTTGACGGTAAAACTTTAGTGAATGAAGATCATCCGCAAGTGGTGGAAATCTGGAACTTGGTTTTTATGCAATACAACCGTAAAGCAAATGGAACTTTAGAAGAACTTCCAAACAAGCACATTGATACAGGAATGGGCTTTGAGCGTTTGTGTATGGTAATGCAGGACGTGAAATCGAACTATGATACGGATGTTTTTACACCTATCATTAGAGAGATTGAAGCGATTACACATACTGATTATGGTAAAGATGAAAAAGTGGATATTGCTATTAGAGTAATTAGTGACCACGTGCGTGCCGTAGCATTTTCAATTGCAGATGGACAGTTGCCAAGTAACAACGGTGCTGGGTATGTAATTAGAAGAATTCTAAGAAGAGCTGTACGTTATGGCTTCACATTTTTAAATAAAAAAGAACCATTTATTTACCGCTTAGTTGAAGTGTTAAGTAGACAAATGGGAGATGCTTTTCCAGAATTAAAAGCACAAAAGCAATTAATAGAGAATGTAATTAAAGAAGAAGAAGCTTCTTTTTTACGTACACTAGATCAAGGTTTGGTCTTATTAGACAAAATGATTGAAGGAGCTAAGTCTAATGAGATTTCAGGAGCAAAGGTTTTTGAATTGAAAGATACCTATGGGTTTCCAGAAGATTTAACCGACTTGATTTTGCGCGAGCGAGGTTTCAGCTATAATATTTCAGAATTCAATCAAAAATTAGAAGAGCAAAAAGCCAGAGGTAAAGAAGCTAGCGAATCTAAAAGTGATGACTGGACCGTATTAATGGATGATGCTGAGGAGGAATTTATAGGCTACGATTACTTACAAGCTGATGTTAAATTAACGCGTTACCGCAAAGTAACTTCTAAAAAAGATGGTGAGTTGTATCAATTGGTTTTCAACTTAACACCTTTCTATCCAGAAGGTGGAGGACAAGTGGGAGACAAAGGATATTTAGAAGTGCCTAATGGCGATGTTGTTTATATACTAGACACGAAAAAAGAGAATAATGTTATTATACATTTTGCTAAAAACCTGCCTAAATCATTAAATGAAACAATGAGGGCTGTTGTAGATACAAAGCAACGTGCACGAACAGAATGTAACCACACGGCAACGCATTTAATGCACCAAGGGCTACGCGAAATTTTAGGAACTCACGTAGAGCAAAAAGGAAGTAGTGTACATTCTAAATATTTACGTTTTGACTTTTCACACTTTTCTAAAGTAACTCCAGAGCAATTGCAAGAAGTAGAGAACTTTGTGAATGCAAGAATTGCAGGAAGATTACCACTTGAAGAAAATAGAAGCGTGCCAATGCAGGAAGCTATTGATAATGGTGCAATGGCACTTTTTGGTGAGAAATATGGCGATGCAGTACGTACCATTAAATTTGGTCAATCAATTGAACTTTGTGGAGGAACACACGTTGGTAATACGGCAGATATCTGGCATTTTAAAATTTTAAGTGAAGGAGCAGTTGCATCAGGAATTCGCCGTATTGAAGCGATTACAAATGATGCAGTGAAAGAGTATTTCTCTTCAACGGATGCTGCTTTTGGGAAAGTAAAAGCATTGCTTAATAACCCAAAAGATTCTGTTGCTGCCATTGAAAAATTGCAAACGGAAAATAGCGACTTAAAGAAACAAATTGAAGCTTTATTAAAAGATAAGGCTAAAAATATTAAAGGCGAACTTAAAAATGAGATCGTTGAAGTTAACGGTGTCAACTTTCTAGCAACACAAGTTGATCTTGATGCTGGTGGAATGAAAGACTTAGCATTTGAGCTAGGTGGAGAGATTGAAAACTTGTTTATTTTCTTCGGAAGTAATCAAGATGGAAAAGCGCTGTTAACGTGTTACATTGATAAGGAAGTAGCAACTTCAAAGCAATTAAATGCTGGAACTATTGTTCGCGAACTTGGAAAGCATATTCAAGGTGGTGGTGGTGGTCAACCGTTTTTTGCAACGGCAGGAGGTAAAAACCCTGACGGACTTGCGAAAGCAATTGAAGAAGTGAGGAATTACTTAAACTAATCACTAGATGAAACTTCAAACAACAATCCCATTTAAACCAGAACGAAATCAAATAGATTATTCGTCTAAAGTGTTGTTGTTGGGAAGTTGTTTTGCTGAAAACATTGGCGCAAAGCTTAATTATTTCAAATTTCAGAATACATTAAATCCATTTGGTATTTTGTTTCATCCTATTGCGATTGAAAGAGGTATCACTCGGGCGTTAAATGAAGTTCATTACACAGAGGAAGATGTGTTTTTTGAAAATGAACGTTGGCATTGTTTCGAGGCACATTCGCAGTTGTCGAGTGCTTCGGAAGAAACACTTTTAGAACAGTTAAATGCTGCTTTACATACGTTAAAACAATCGTTAGAAGCTGCGAGTCACATAGTGTTGACTTTTGGTACTGCTTGGGTGTATCGCTTTATTGAAACAGATGCAATAGTAGCAAATTGCCATAAAGTTCCTCAAAGAAAATTTTTGAAAGAGCTGCTTACTCCTAGTCAGATAGAAGAAAGTATTTTAGCTATTGAGGCATTGGTAAGAGATGTAAACCCGAATGTGAATTTTATTTATACGGTTTCTCCAGTACGTCATATTAAAGATGGGATTGTAGAAAATTCAAGGAGCAAAGCCCACTTATTAGCTGGCGTTCATCAAGCAGTAGCACCTAGAAAGCACAATTATTATTTTCCTTCCTTCGAAATACAAATGGACGAGTTGCGAGACTATCGTTTTTATGAGGAGGATTTATTACACCCTACAAATACAGCAATTACTATAATCTGGGAGCATTTTAAAACGGTGTGGATTTCTTCGGAAACGTTACAACTTCAAAAAGAGATTGATTTTATACAAAAAGGATTGCAACATCGTTCATTCAATCCTGATAGTTTAGCTCATAAGGAATTTGAGTTAAAACTTAAAGAGAAAATTACTGTGGTAGAGTCACTTATTTTAAACTGTAAGTTTTCCTAATATATATAACCCTTTTTTTTAAATTTACAGTAAAAATAAAATTATGAATTTAGCTAAGGTAGTATTATTGTCTATAGTTTTCGTTGGATTATTAAGTTGTGGTAATGATGATGATTTAGATGTAGTAAAAGAAGAATTTCTTACAGCTGTTTTAAACGGTGAATCATTTGAAGATACTGGAAATAAAAATAATGCTGCACTTTATGCGAATGTTCAACAAGGAGCAAATGGTATGATGTTTTCATTACGCGGCGTAAATGAAATATTTGGAGAAAGCGATATTGTGTTAAGATGTTCTGTATCTAATTACACAGGAGTCGGGAATTATACATTAGAAAATTCAGATTTAAGATTTAGTGTAATAGGTAATGGTTATAATGCTAATACATATATAAATGCTGAGAGTACAGGTTTCCTTAATATTTCTAGAGATGATGGTGAATTTTATGAGGGGACATTTGAGTTTGTTGCATATGCAGTTTCTGGAAATCAAGCGACCCTTACTGATGGGGTTTTTAAAATTAAATTTCAGTAGTATTTAGATTTTCTTCAATAAAACAGCGCGACTTCCGTTAACAAAGAGTTGACAAGGTGCTGTTAAATTCTATTAAATAGTAAGGTTAGAAAGCGGCATCATTGTTATTTTACAAATGACAAAATTTAATTCTATGAAACGTATGCTTCTTGTTGCTCTTGCAGTAACATTATTTTCTTGTAATAAAAACGACGACAATAATCTTGATGATAATGCTGTTGTGGTTACATATCCTGGAACCCCAGGATTGGCGTATTCATTAAGTGGTAGTAGCTTTGATGTTACTTATAGCGCTTTACGGAGTTCGTTGCAAAGTAATGATGCAATCTCCATTGTTGCTGAGGTAGATCATGGTGAAAATGCATCAGATTTAGGGTTGTCATTGCCAAATACACGCGTAATAATGTTTGGAAACCCAGCGTTGGGAACTTCGTTAATGCAAACAAACCAGTTAGCTGGTTTAGATTTACCACAAAAAATGCTTGTGTATCAAAACTCGAGTAACAATGTTTTTATAGCGTATAACTCTACCGATTATTTAGCAGCTCGCTATGCTATAGAAACTGCCCCAACAATTTCGCAAATAAACTCAGCACTTTCAACAATTGCCATCAATGTTACAGGTAATTCTACTTTTGAAAACAATAGCGAAAGTATTGAGGAGAATGAGGGTGTTATAACCTTTGTTAGTCAGAATGATTTTCAAACTACGTACAATAATTTACGTGAGGGAATATCTAATAATACTAATTTGTCGATTATAGCTGAAGTAGATCATCAAGCAAATGCTCAGGCGGTGAATATGATATTGAACCCAACGCGATTAATTGTATTTTCTAATCCAGCAGCTGGAACACCATTAATGCAAAGCTCACAAATTACGGGTATTGATTTACCACAAAAAATGTTAGTTTATGAAGATGAGAATGGAGTTGTAAAAGTATCCTATACGGATCCTGAGTTTTTGGCAGAACGTCACACAATTATAGGGGATGATGAGTTGCTAACAACTATAAGTAGTGCTTTATTAAGCTTAGCGGCTGGAGCAGTAAACTAGATTTAAACACGAAATAAAAAACTCGAACAATGTGAATTTGTTTGGGTTTTTTATATGGTTGGAAAATAGAGTTATCAAAATTATAAAAGCCGAAATTTTAAAGGAATAAAATTTCGGCTTTGCTGTATTTAAAAAGGAATGTTTATAGTTTAAACGCTTCTTTTACTTTGTCTACATAGTCTAACTTTTCCCAAGTAAATAACTCAACATCCATTGTTTTGTCTTCACCATTAGGTAAGTTGAAAGTTTTAGAAACCACTTCGTTTTTACGTCCCATATGTCCGTAAGCAGCAGTTTCACTATATATAGGGTTTCGTAATTTTAAACGCTCTTCAATTGAAGCTGGGCGCATATCAAAAACTTTTGTAACAATCTTTGCAATTTCACCATCAGTTAAATCTACGTTTGCAGTACCGTAGGTGTCTACAAAGATTCCCATAGGTTCTACAACTCCAATAGCGTAACTAACTTGTACTAATATTTCAGAACAAACACCAGCGGCAACCATATTTTTAGCAATATGTCTTGTTGCATAAGCTGCTGATCTATCTACTTTACTTGGATCTTTACCACTAAAAGCACCACCACCGTGAGCACCTTTTCCACCGTAAGTATCAACAATAATTTTACGTCCTGTTAATCCAGTATCTCCGTGAGGTCCACCAATAACAAATTTTCCTGTAGGGTTGATGTGGTAGGTAATGTCGTCGTTAAATAATGCCTGAATATTTGCAGGTAATTTAGCAACGACTCTTGGAATTAATATTTCAACAAGGTCTTTCTTGATCTTGGCAAGCATACGCTCATCATTTTCATCAAAGTCGTCGTGTTGTGTAGAGATTACAATAGCGTCAATACGTACAGGAGTATTATCGTCATTATATTCAATAGTTACTTGACTTTTAGAATCTGGACGTAAGTAGGTAATTTCTTTTTCCTCTCTACGTAAATCAGCTAGTTCCTGTAGTATTTTATGAGAAAGGTCTAAGGCAAGTGGCATGTAATTTTCAGTTTCTGTTGTTGCGTAACCAAACATCATTCCTTGGTCACCAGCACCTTGTTGCTCTTTAGTATCACGATCAACACCACGATTAATATCGTCACTTTGTTCGTGAATTGCGCTCATTACTCCACAAGAGTTACCGTCAAATTGGTATTCTCCTTTAGTATATCCTATTTTATTGATGACGTTTCTTGCGATGCTTTGTACATCAAGATATACATTGCTTTTTACTTCCCCTGCAAGTACTACTTGTCCTGTTGTTACTAATGTTTCACAGGCTACTTTTGACTGTGGATCAAATGCTAGAAAGTTATCAATAAGTGCGTCACTAATTTGATCAGCTACTTTGTCTGGATGTCCTTCTGAAACACTTTCAGAAGTAAATAAATATGCCATAAAATGGTTTTATAAATTGTAAAATGTAAGGTAGATTTGACGTATTCGTCCAGGAGAAATTACAAAAGTAATTCACTGTTTTAGCAATTTTTTTCTGAAATCGTATTGTATCAGAAGAGGGAGCAAGCAGTCAAATCTGGCCTCTTTAATTATGAGTGCAAAGATAATGAATATTTAAAAGGTAGCTCAAGTTAGAATTGAAAATTGGGAAGAGTTTATAATTTGTAGTTTGAAACAATTCAGAAATTATACGTTATTTTTCTTTAGTGAGTATTGCGCGTTGCA
Source organism: Patiriisocius marinus (assembly GCF_008974325.1). Classification (GTDB taxonomy): domain Bacteria; phylum Bacteroidota; class Bacteroidia; order Flavobacteriales; family Flavobacteriaceae; genus Patiriisocius; species Patiriisocius marinus. The sequence continues at coordinate 52,171 of NZ_BKCG01000009.1, forward strand.
CTGTGGTGATAGGGTATGAGAAAACTTCTGGAATTTCTTCACTGGTTCCTCCGGAGCTGTTTTTATTTGCAACCTTAATAACAACTATTTCGAAAAGCATTTGATTCTCCTCAAATGTGATAAAAGTAGTAAGTAGTGTCCCGCCCACTTCAAAAATGGTGTACATCCTATTTTCAATTACTTTTTCGTCAAGGATAATACCATTGTTTTCGTCAATAATATAGGTGCCGTTATCTTTATTTATTGCTTTTAAGGTATACGGGCGTACTTGTTTATTATCACCATCACCATAAATAAGTGTGTATTGATAATGCCCTAAACTATCTGAGGGTTGTAACTGAAATTCCATAGGGTATTTAGTAATCCCTTTTGTGTTATGAATATCTAATATTCCTGTATAATTTCCGAAGAAATCATCTGGAAAATTAATGTTGCTAGTTTGGGCATTTAAATTAAATGTGACGCAAACACAAAATGTAATAAGCAGTTTTATTTCTACTGAAATTTTCATAATTACCCGTTTACTATCCAAAATATATTGACTTATATTTGTTCGTATTCACTTAAATAGTAAAGATACTACAATAAAAAAAAGTTATGAAAATTGAAATGCAACGCGTAAATGAGGACTATCTTTTTGAGGCAAAGGGTAAAAGTGGTGTCCCAATTTTAATCGATAATACAGTAAATGGAGTTAGTAAAGGAGCAAGTCCAATGGAATTGCTTTTAATGGGTGTAGGTGGCTGCAGTGCAATTGATGTAATTCATATTTTAAAGAAGCAACGACAAGAAATTACACATTATTCTATAGAAGTCGATGGTAATAGAGAAGTGGTGAAAGAGGCTAAGCCTTTTAAAACCATTAATGTACATATCACATTAGAAGGAAACATTACTCCGGAAAAAGCCATTAGAGCAGCTGAGCTAAGTTTTGAAAAATATTGTTCGGTTTCCATAACATTAGAAAAAAGTGTGATTGTTAATTATGAAATCACATTAAATAGCGTTAAGATTGTCTAGTTAAATATTTTAATGACAACCTATGCTTTCACGAAAAACAAAATACGGACTAAAGGCGTTAACTTTTCTTGCCAAACAGGAGATGGGAATTCCAATTCAAATTTCTAAAATCTCAGAAGCAGAAAATATTTCGCTGAAATTTTTAGAGAGTATTTTGTTGATGATGAAAAAGAATGATTTGCTTATTTCAAAAAAAGGAAAAGGTGGAGGTTATATGTTAGCTAAACCTGCAACTGAAATTTCTATTGCCGTTGTATATCGTATTCTTGAAGGACCTATTTCATTGGTTCCCTGTGTGAGTTTAAAATTTTATAAAAAGTGTGATGATTGTCATGATGAAGATGATTGCAGTTTACACGATTTAATGATTCGAGTGCGAGACAATAATTTAAAAATATACGAAAACACCTCAGTAGCTGATTTGGCTAAAAATGAAGTGTAGATTACATACCTTATTAATCGTTAAAAAAAACCTATAAATTGAATTTATAATTTAATTTATAGATTTTTTTTATACTTTCGCTTATCCTACTATTTAAATAGGGTAATATGACTGTAGAGACTTTAGATGCTATTAGTGTAAGCGAATTAAATAAAAAATATAGATTTAGTAAACCTAGTGAAATTATAGCACTTGCATTAAAGATTGCAAAAAATCCTTTACTTACTACAAGTTTTGGCCCCAATTCTGCAGCAATATTGCATTCAGTAACTGCTTTAAAGAAAGATGTTCAAGTGGTCTGGTGTGACACAGGGCATAATACAGAAGCTACTAAAGAACACTCATTAAAATTAAGCCTACTTTTATCTTTGAACTTAGAAGTTTTTAGACCATTAGAATTTGTTGAGCAACCATCAAAAGGGTTAGAAGATTCAGATGAGTTTAAATTGTTTGTAACGAAAGTGAAATTAGAGCCTTTTGCTCGAGCAATTAAAAAATATACACCAGACGTTTGGTTTACAACGGTTAGGAAAAAGCAAGGAGCTTTTAGGGATGAATTAGATATTTTTAGTTTGACTAAGGATGGCGTTTTAAGAGTGAGTCCATTTTATTATTTCTCAAATCAAGAAATTACAAGATTTTTAAACCTGAGAGGGTTGCCTATCGAATATGATTATTTTGATCCTACAAAACCAAATGAAACAAGTGAATGCGGAATCCAATTTCTTGTTTAATTTACTATTTCTTTTGTAATTTAGGAGGATGAAAATTCCTTCTAGAATAGCTGTTGAAAACGCATTTAATCGTGTTCAACCCTACGTCCATAATACGCCAGTATTTACATCAAGATTATTAAACGAACTTAGCGGTGCACAACTTTTTTTTAAGTGTGAGAACTTTCAAAAAATGGGAGCATTTAAAATGCGTGGTGCGATTAATGCAATTCAGCAACTAACTCCAAGTCAAAAAAAAGCAGGTGTCGTTACCCATAGTTCAGGTAATTTTGCTCAAGCATTGTCATTAGCTGCTAAAAGTTTAGGAATTACAGCCTACATAGTAATGCCGTCTAATGCACCTCAAGTTAAAAAAGATGCTGTTATTGCTTATGGAGGTAAGATAACAGAATCATTATCTACCATTAAAGCTCGCGAGGCTAAAGCTGCAGAGATTGAAGCTGAAACTGGAGCGGTTTTTATACACCCTTCAAATAATATAGATGTAATTTTAGGACAAGGCACTGCTGCAATAGAGTTACTGAATTTACATCCAGATTTAGACTTGTTAAGTGCTCCAGTAGGAGGAGGAGGTTTAATAGCAGGTACAGCCTTAGCGGCTAAATATTATGGAACAGCTTGCGAGGTTATTGGAGGAGAGCCCTTTGAAGCAGATGATGCTTACAGATCACTTCAAACGGGAAAAATAGCATATAATACTACAACAAATACAGTTGCTGATGGACTACGTACACACCTTGGGAATTATAATTTTCCAATAATAAAAGAACTTGTTTCTGAAATTATAAGGGTGGAAGAGCAGGAGATAATTGCAGCAATGCGCTTAATCTGGGAACGTCTTAAAATAATAGTAGAGCCTTCGTGTGCAGTGCCTTTAGCAGCCATACTACGAGAACCTGAAAAATTTAAAAACAAGAAAGTAGGAATTATACTATCAGGCGGAAATGTAGATTTGTCAAACTTACCTTTTTAAGTCCCAAACAATTTCGTTTAATTTGTTGAATATGAGAAGTCTTATTTTATTGTGGTTGCTTGTATGTGTTAGCTTGGCTTCAGCTCAAGGACAAACAACAAATTCCATAGATGCAAACTATTTTTATGGAAGTATTTTAAACCATAATAAAGATATTTCTCATTTAATTAAAGGACATCCTGCTGGTGTAATTCTATCTTTTAACACACATACTTATGGTTTTAAAAGATGGGAGCAGGCTTTCAATTATCCTGATTACGGCTTTTCACTAATTTATCACAATCCAGACAATGATGTATTGGGAACTAATATTGGGATTCACGGTCACTACAATTTCTATTTTTTAAAACGAAGTCTCTTTTTTAGAGTAGGAACGGGTATTTCCTACGCTTCAAACCCTTTTGATCTTGATGAAAATTTTAAGAATAACGCCTATGGTACAAAGCTGTTGAACTCAACTTATTTTATGCTTAATTACTCTAGGCAGAACATCATTAAAGGCTTTGGTATCCAAGCGGGAGTTTCACTAATTCATTATTCTAATGGAAATGTGAAAGCGCCAAATTCAAGTACAAATTCATTGACAGCTACTCTTGGGGTAAGTTATGAGTTAGCATATCAAAACAATCCTGAGTATCAACAAAATGATTATTCGAAGTACACAGAGCCTATACATATAAACTTAGTTCTACGAGCTGGGCTAAATGAAAGTGATTTTATTGGTACAGGTCAAAAGCCATTTTACATACTTTCGGCATATGCTGATAAACGAATTGGTTATAAAAGTTCATTGCAAGTAGGAGCAGATTTTTTTTACTCAAAATTTTTAGAAGCTGAAATCGATTATGTTGCAGCAGCATTTCCAACAAGAGGTGTAACCGGTGAAGAAGATTTTAAACGTGCGGGAGTTTTTATTGGTCACGAATTGCATTTCAATAAGCTGTCATTAATCACACAATTAGGGTATTATGTGTATTATCCTTATGATTTTGAAGGTAGAATTTACTTGCGTCCAGGGCTTAAGTATAAAGTCTATAAAAACACATTTGCATCAGTTTCATTGAAATCGCACGGTGCAAAGGCAGAAGCAATTGAATTTGGTTTAGGAATACGATTATAAAATTAACAATGGATAAATTATTAAAATTTCCGAAGTACTTTTTACTGTTAGCAGTTTTATTTGTGGGCTGTAATTCAGAAAATGTAGGAGATTGTTTTCAGGCCAAAGGGTCGATTATGCAATCAATATTTACTGTGCCTAGTTTTGATCAAATTCAAATTGAAGGCAATGTTTCTTTGTTTATTGAGCAAGGTGCCACACAAGAGGTTTCAATAGAAACTGGAGAAAATTTACTGCCAGATGTATTTGTGGAAGTAGTGGATGGAACGCTCATAATTAGGGATACAAATAGCTGTAATTTTGTGCGTGAATATGGTAGTACTATTGCTAGAATTACAACGCCCAATATAACTAGAATCCAGAATGCATCTAGCTATGATGTTGTGGGGGTTGGGGAGCTATCATTTAATTCGCTTTTATTAGTAAGTAATACATCTGGTGGACTGGCAGATCCTAGAAAAGGTGGAGATTTTTATTTAGATATTAATACAACGGAGTTAAGAGTTAGTGCAAATGGTCAAAGTGCTTTTTACCTTAGCGGAAATGTTCAAACAGCAAATATTAATTTTGCAGATGAAAATCCGCGATTTGAAGGAGCAACTCTTCGTGTTGACGATTTGACAATATTTCAACGTTCTGCTAATAAGATGATTGTGTTTCCTGTTAATAGTATATCGGGTAGAATAGTTGGTACAGGCGATGTGATAGCTAAAAATACGCCTCCAATTGTTGAAGTAGAAGAATCATTTACAGGGCAATTAATCTTTGAAGATTAATGTATATTTACCCTCCTTCAATTATCTATGAAACATAAATTACTTTTAGCATTACTAGTATTGTCATATGCGGCTTTTGGCCAGATACCTTCATCAAATCCTGATTTTGGAATTGAGCAGCGACCTTTCTCAATAGAAGCTGATTATTTTTATGGAAGTATTTTAGAACACAATCCAGATATTTCTCATTTAATAACAGGACATCCAAGAGGAGTGACTCTAACTTTTAATCGAAAGACTTACGGTTTTAAAGCTTGGGAACGTTTTCATAGATATCCAGATTGGGGAGTTACAGCAGCATATCAAAATATGCAAAACGAACACTTAGGTGAAGTGTTCAGTGCTTATGGACATTACAATTTCTACTTTTATAATAGGCACTTGGTTATTCGTTTAGGTCAAGGTATTGCTTATGCCACAGATCCTTATGATGAGGTTGATAACCCTAAAAACAATGCGTACGGAACTACTCTATTAAGTTCTACTTTTTTAAAATTAAATTATGTGAGAGAGAATGTGTGGAGGGGTTTTGGTTTTCATGCAGGTATTGATATAATACACTATAGTAATGCAAATTTAAGAGCGCCTAACAATAGTACAAATACACTTGGGGTTAATGCAGGTGTAAGTTATTTGTTCGATTACGAAAATTTCCCAGAGTATATTCCTGTGCAAGATGGTGAGAAAAGCAGCGTTTATGCTGAGCCAATTAAATATAATTTTGTGTTTCGGTTTGGCTTAAATGAAAGTGATGTTTTAGGTTCAGGTCAATCTCCTTTTTATGTATTTTCTGCTTTTGCAGATAAGCGTATCAATTACAAAAGTACCCTACAAGCAGGAGTGGATGTATTTGTATTACCATTTTTAAAAGATTATGTTGAGTATCGAGCAATCGCATTTCCAGAAGATGGAGGTACTGGTACGGAAGATCATAAAAGAGTTGGGTTGTTTATTGGTCACGAGCTGCGCTTCAATAAAGTAGCATTTGTTTCGCAATTAGGGTATTATGTTTATTATCCTTTCGAATTTGAAAATAGAGTATATAATCGACTAGGCTTAAAACGCTATTTCTTTGATGACCGCTATTTTGCTGGCGTCACTGTAAAAGCGCATTGGGCAAAAGCCGAAGGTGTTGAATTTAGTTTAGGAATTAGATTATAATATGAAAAAGCTTTTGTTAATTATTGTAGTAATGCTGTTTGTTAGTTGTGATTCAGAATCAGGACTTAATTGTATCCAGGCTTCTGGCGATATTGTTTCGGTTGAAATGACAGTTGATCAGTTTGATAAAATAACAGTATGGGAGCGAACTCAGTTAATTATAGAACAAGGTGATGAGCAGAAAGTGCTAATAGAAACTGGGGAGAATTTATTGAATGATATTGAGATTGTCGTAGAAGACGGCAGATTGAATGTGTATAATAATAACGGCTGTAATTTAGTTCGTGATTATGGGATTACAAAGGTGTATGTTACAGCTCCTAATATTTCTGAAATAAGAAGTAGTACTGGTTTGACAGTCGAAAGCAGAGGTGTTTTAAATTTCCCGAATTTAACCTTGTATTCTGAAGATCAGGGCAATGAGGATTTTTATCATACTGATGGAGATTTTAAACTTACTCTTGATGTTGATCATTTAAATGTTATCGCAAATGGACTTTCAGCATTTAACCTTGAAGGAGAAGTAGATATAGCATTTTTTGGGTTATATGCAGGTGATTGTAGTATTGAAGCGCCTAACTTAATAGTGCAACATTTAAATTTATTTCATAGAAGTACCAATGAAATGATTGTAAATCCACAACAATCTATTACGGGGCGTATAGTTAGTCTTGGTGACTGCATCTCGAAAAATAGACCGGATAGAGTTGAGGTAGAAACACCTTATAAGGGAAGGCTTATTTTTGACTTTGACTAGTGAGCTCGATAAATAGGTTTTCTAACGTAGTGTTTTTTTGATGGAGTTGTAGTATTTTCAGTCCATTGTCGTGAGCGAAATCGAATATGTTTCCTCTCATATCATTTTCAGTATCACAGTGTATGTGATAAACAAATCCACCAGGATTTTCTACTTTAGAAACGTATTGAAGTTTTTGGATTGCTACTTCTTCAATGCGGTAGTCAAATTCAACTTCTATAATTTGCTGTTTGTTTTTAGCTAAAGACTCAAGTGTTTTGTCTAGGACGATTTCACCTTTATTAATAATGATTACACGGTCGCAAATAGCTTCTACCTCTTGCATAATATGAGTAGAGAGTAAAATTGTTTTTCCGCCTTTTCCACCCAATCCTTTGATTAAAGACCTAATTTCTATTAATTGATTAGGGTCAAGTCCAGTAGTAGGCTCATCTAAGATGAGTATTTGTGGGTCGTGCAGTAATGCATTTGCAAGTCCAACTCTTTGTCGATAACCTTTAGAAAGTTGTTTTATTTTTTTTCCAGCTTCAGGAGTTAGTCCTGTTTGGTCAATAACCTTTTCGACTTCTTTTTTAGATATTCCGTAAATAGCTGCGTTAAATTGCAAATATTCCTTTACATACATATCTGTATATAATGGATTGTGTTCAGGTAAATATCCTACACTTTTCTGAACATCCTTAGCTGAGGTTGTTACCTCAAATCCATTTACAATAGCTATGCCTTCGGTTGATGGAATGAAGGTAGTGAGTATTTTCATCATGGTTGATTTTCCTGCGCCATTAGGCCCTAGAAATCCCACGATTTCACCGCTAGTTATATCAAAAGACACATTGTTCAGAGCTTTTTGATTTCCGTAGATTTTGGTAATATTTTTTACAGCTATAGACATATTTCGATTCAAAAATAGTTAAAAACAGACTAAGGTAGTAGTTAAGATAACTTAAAATATGCAATAGATAGTATGTTCATTTTTTTTGGATTTAAGAAAAAATTAAAATAAAGTTGCTTTTAGTTTATAAAAAAAGTACTAGTTTCGTGTTATATAATTTAAGCAATGAATAACAACGCTACATTTTTTAACTTTTGGTATTTCTATTTTATGGAAAAACCGGGGTTTGCTATGTAGTTATATACAATATATTCTTTTACAATCCCGGACATAATGTTCGGGATTTTTTTTGTCCAATAAATTTTAAAACTATGAGTCTAAAAATCGCAATCCAAGGTATTGAAAGTTCGTTTCATGATTTAGCCGTACAACAATTTTTTCCTGAAATGGATATAACTCTTGTTCCGTGTAGTTCTTTTAAACAGGTTACTTCTGCACTTGAGCAGAAAAAAGTTGATATGGGAGTTATCGCAATTGAAAACACAATTGCAGGATCAATATTACCAAATTATCAATTGATAGATGATGGTGATTTTAAAATTTTAGGTGAAACTTTTTTAACGATCAATATGTATATGATGGCACTAAATGGACAAACTATACATGATATTGATGAGGTGCATTCGCATCCAGTAGCATTGCAGCAGTGTAGTGATTATTTGCAAAAACTGCAGCCACATTGTAAGATTATTGAAGGAAAAGACACTGCATCTGTAGCTAAGAAAATAAAGGAGCAAGGCTTAAAAAACGTAGCCGCAATTGCAGGTAAACAAGTTGCTGAAAAATTTGGGTTAACCATATTAGATAGAAAAATTCAAACCATAAAAGAAAATAAAACTCGCTTTGTAATTTTAGGAAATAACCCAATTAATAGTGAAGGTATCAATAAAGCATCAGTGAAATTTGAGTTGGATCACGAAATAGGGAGTCTTTCAAATGTGTTACAACTATTGAGTACCTTTGGTATTAATTTGACCAAAATTCAATCCTTTCCTATAGAGGGTAAACCTTGGCAATATGCATTTTTCATAGATGTATTGTTTAAGGATTATGAACTGTTTCAGGAAGTTGTTTTGTTATTAGAAAAAGCAGTGTTGAAACTTAAAATTATGGGTGTTTACCAGCAGAATTTAACAAACAATCCTTACAAAGTTACTAAGGAGAATGAATTGATGTATGAAATGTCAAAATAGCATAATTGATATTTCAAATAAAATAATAGAATAAAATGGAAAATAAGAAAGAATTAAGAACTTGGTTAAATAAAATGGAGCTAGCTCATCCTTTAGTGATAGCAGGACCTTGTAGTGCCGAGACAGAATCGCAATTACTTAAAATTGCACACCAATTAAAAGATACAGACGCAACAGTTTTAAGAGCTGGTATTTGGAAACCTAGAACTCGTCCAGGAAATTTTGAAGGAGTAGGAGCGTTGGGGTTAAAATGGTTACAAAAAGCTAAAGAAGAAACAGGAATGCTAACTACTACTGAGGTTGCAAATGCAAACCATGTAGATTTAGCGTTAAAGCATGATGTCGATATTTTATGGATAGGAGCCCGTACAACGGTTTCGCCATTTATTGTTCAAGAAATAGCTGATGCTTTAAAAGGGACTGATAAAATAGTACTTATTAAAAATCCAGTTAACCCAGATTTAGCATTATGGTTAGGGGCTGTAGAGCGTTTCTATACTGCCGATGTGAAAAATCTAGGAGTAATACATAGGGGTTTTTCAACTTATGAGAAAAATACATACCGCAATAATCCAGAATGGCAAATACCAATAGATTTACAAAATAAATTTCCAGATTTACCACTTATATTAGATCCTTCCCATATTGCAGGTAGAAGAGATTTAATTTTTGATCTATGTCAAACAGGATTAGATTTAAATTATGATGGAATAATGGTGGAAACACATTACGATCCTGATAATGCATGGAGTGATGCTGCACAGCAGATTACTCCTGAAACTTTAGCACAAATGACGGTTGATTTAAAAATACGTGTTGAAGAAGGTGATGAGGTAGAGTTCAAAAATAAATTGAATACATTACGTACTAAAATAGATGTAATGGATCATCAATTAATTGAGACCCTTGGAAAGAGAATGCGTATTGCAGATGAAATAGGGGGGTTGAAAAAGAAGCAAAATGTTTCAATTTTACAAACTAGAAGATGGAACGAGGTACTTGGTAAGATGATTTTAGAAGGAGAAGAGTATAAACTAAGCGAAGAGTTTATCCTTAAAATCTATAAAGCAATACACCAAGAATCGATAAATCATCAGAAAAAAGTGATAATTGGTTAAAAAAGTGATAATAGCTTCGTGTATTTAAAGATATTTTAATCAATTTTACACCGTATGAAAGGAACCGTTTATAAATCTACTGGAAGTTGGTACACTGTTAAATCTGAACAGGGAACATTTTATGAGTGCCGTATTAAAGGCCGATTTAGAATGGAAGGTATTAAAAGTACTAATCCTGTTGCAGTAGGAGACCATGTTCAATTTGACGTGGAGAAAAAAGGAGATGAGACACTTGGTATTATTCATACAATAGAGCCAAGAGAGAATTACATTATCCGTAAATCGGTTAACCTTTCTAAACAAACGCATATTATAGCAGCAAATATTGATGTAGCTTTTTTGCTTGTAACATTAAACAATCCACCCACTTTTACCTCTTTTATAGATAGATTTCTGGTTACTGCAGAAGCCTATCATATTAAGGCAGTGTTACTTTTCAATAAAATTGACACTTATAATGAGGAAGAAATTTTAGAGATAAAATACCTAGCTGCTCTTTATAGAAGCATAGGGTATGAGTGTGTGGGTATTTCGGCTACAACTGGAAAAAATATAGAGAAAGTGAAAGCTATGATGCAAGGGAAAGTGAGTATGTTTTCTGGTCATAGTGGTGTTGGGAAATCTACGTTGGTGAATATCATCGAGCCAGGCTTAAGTATAAAAACTACGGAAATTTCAAGTCAACATAAACAAGGACAACATACAACAACTTTTGCTGAAATGTATGATCTTTCATTTGATGCTCAGATAATTGACACACCGGGAATTAAAGGATTTGGAATTGTTGAAGTTGAAAAAGAAGAATTAGGAGATTATTTCCCTGAATTTTTTGAACTCAAACAGTATTGTAAATTTAATAATTGTCTTCATGTAGAGGAACCAAAATGTGCTGTAAAAGCGGCATTAGAAAACGATGAGTTGGCTTGGTCTCGTTATAAGAGTTACTTGCAAATAATGGAAGGAGAAGAAGATCATTTCAGAAAAGATATATACGAAAAACAACAACCGCCTCAGGAATGAAAATAGTATTGCAACGTGTTAAAGAAGCGTCTGTAACGGTTAACAATACTACCGTAGCTGAAATTAAACAAGGCTTATTAATTTTAGTTGGAATTGAACCTGAAGATTCTGATGAAGATATTGCTTGGCTTTCAACAAAAATTTATAAATTACGCATCTTTAATGATGAGGCTGGTGTAATGAATAAATCTATTAAAGATATTGATGGAGATATTATAGTTGTAAGTCAATTTACATTACACGCAAGTACAAAAAAAGGCAATCGTCCTTCATATTTAAAAGCTGCTAAACCAGATATTGCACTCCCCCTGTATCACAATTTTGTAGCCCAAATTGAAAAAATTATGGGCAAGAAAATTCAAACTGGCATTTTTGGCGCAACAATGAATGTTGCCCTCATTAATGATGGTCCTGTGACTATAATTATTGATTCAAAGAATAAAGAATAATGCTGTAATGCAAGTATTACTTTGCAGCAATTAGAAGATTTAATGTGCTTATGAGGCTCTTTTTATTACTCCTGTGTTTAAGTGTTCAAACCTTTACCCTAGCTCAATATGCTGTGAGCGAAATTCCAGAAAATTTAAAAAAAGACGCAAATGCTGTCATTAGATATCAAGAAACATCCATAACATTGGACGATTTTGATTTAATGACAACGTATGAGAGGGTTGTTATTACGGTTCTTAATAGGGATGGTATGTCCGCCATACATCCGTATGCATTTTATGATGACGATTCTTCAATCAAAGAGATTAGAGCATTTGTTTATAATTCAAACGGGAAAGTTGTCGAAAAGTTTAAAGAGAGAGATTTTACTGATATGAGTGCCTCTGCAGGTGATTTGTATTCAGATAATAGAATAAAAGCTATTGAGTATATTCCTGTGAAAATCCCTTATACTTTTGAGTTTATTTCCAAAACCAGAAGCAAATCTACAGCATTCTTACCGCAATGGAACCCATCTCCTTTTTATGGAGTTAGCACTGAAAAATCTGTATACCGACTTGTAAACGAAAAGGAAGTTCCGTTACTTACTAAGAAATATAATTTGGAGAAGTTTGGCGCTACAATAAAAGAAACTCCAAGTTTAAACGAATATATAATAGAAAATATTTCGGCAACTGAAGAGGAGTTGATGAGTCCTCATTATACGCAGTTTTCTCCAGTAGTAAAGTTAGCGCTCAAGCAATTTAGATTGTCAGGACAAGATGTTTCTATATCTTCTTGGGAGGACTTTGGAAAGTGGCATAATGAACATCTATTAAATGATAAAGGAGAGTTGCCACAGGAAACAATAAATGAAGTTGAAAAAATTGTAGCAGGAGTTGTCGATCCAAAAGAAAAGGCTCGAATTATTTACGAGTATATGCAGGATAATACTCGCTACATCAGTGTTCAGGTTGGTATTGGTGGATGGCAGCCATCTCCAGCAAATGAAGTAGCAAAATTGGGCTATGGAGATTGTAAAGCGCTTGTTAATTATACAAAAGCGCTACTTAAAACTCAGGATATTGAAAGTTACTATACTATTGTAAATTCAGGAGAAGAAAAGCGTGATATTGATGAGGACTTTATTGCTGTACAAGGGGATCATGTTATTTTGACGGTTCCATTGGAGAATGAAAATTTATTTTTAGAATGTACAAATCAACAAATTCCTTTTAATTATTTAGGTGATTTTACTGATGACCGAAAAGTTGTTATGATTACTGAAAATGGAGGTGTAGTTAACACAACAAAAGCATTTTCTCCTGATGAAAACCTTCAAAGTATATCGGCTAAAATTGCTATTCGAGAAGATCAAAGTATAGGCGGATCACTTCAACAAGTTTCTAAAGGAATAATGTATGGTGATAGATATGAGCTGGCTAATATTGAATACGATAAAACCGAAAATTATTATAAAAATAATTGGTCGTATTTAAATAATCTTACTATTTCAGATATCAACTTCGATAACAATAAAAAAGAAGTAGTTTTTACTGAAGAAATATCTTTTGAAGCCTCTAGTTATATTTCTAAAGCAGGAGAGAGATTGTTGTTTGTACCTAATGTTTTTGATAGAATGGAATATATACCAACCACAAAAAAAGCTCGAACTCAAGATTTAATTATTAGAAGAGGTAAAACCTATACAGATACTGTTGAGTTAACCTTACCAGATGGATATGAAATTGAAGCTGCTTTTGAGCCTATTGAAATGACAACTGAATTTGGAATTTATACTGCTAGTGTGGAATCTATTAATGCAACGAAAGTTAAATATGTTCGCAATTTTTCATATTTAAATGGAGTGTATGGTAAGGATAAATATGATGCATTTGTGGATTTTATAAATGCCGTAACAAAAGCAGACAATAGTAAAGTGGTTTTAACTAGAAAATAATAAATAATAAATGCAAAAAGCTATATTATTACTCTTAGTCTTTATTTTTTCTCAATTAAGTGCACAAGATTACGAATTTGGAGATGTTTCATTTAAAGAATTAAAAGAAACAAAGGACGACGTATTTGGGGAAGCAAATGCCAAACTAATTTATAGAGAGATAGAATTTGAGTTTGGAAAAGTTCTTTATGTTTTTGAAAGAATTAAAATCTATAATAAAGAAGGTTTTAATCACGCAAAATGGGAAATAAACTTCGATGATGTAGAGTCTTTAAAAGCATACACGCATAATTTAGAAAATGGTCAAATTGTAAGTGTCAAGGTAGATAAAGGTAGTGTCTTCAAAGAGGATGTTGGTAATGGCGTAGAAATAAGTAAAATATCATTCCCAAATGTAAAAGAAGGTTCTGTTTTAGAACTTAAATATAAAGTTAGGGATATTGGTTTAAGATCTATAAATACTCAAGCAACAATTCCAATTAAGAATCTCTTTGTTCTTCTGAAAAACCCATATTCATATGAGTTAAAAATAACCGAAAACCCACTTAGTAAAGTTGATTTAAAAGTTAATCAAAAACCTTATGAAATTAGATACAGAGGGACTAATATAAAAGGTATTAAAGAGGAGAGGTTTGTGGAAAACACAGACTCGTATCTTGGTAAATTATATATAGAACAAGTAGTAGGGAAAGGGAAAGGGAAGTTAGATGATTGGGGTGATGTAGCAGAAACATATAATGATTGGTTGCCTTTTGGTCAAGAATTGAAAAAAAATCATTTTTTTAGGGACGATTTACGTGCTTTTATTGATGATTCAATGAGTCCTATGGAAAAGGCTAAAGCAGTTTATTATTACCTACAAGAAAGGATGCAGTGGAATTACAATTATTCATTAGGTAGTGAGAATATAAGAGCATCCTATAACGATAAAAAAGGGAGTGTTTCAGATATAAATTTAACATTAACATCTATGCTTCGTTGGGTGGGACTAGAAGCTAATCCATTATTGTTAGCGTCTGTGAATAGAGGTTATGTTTTGTTCCCTACTGTTAAAGGGTTTAATAATACTATAACAGCATTAGAAATAGATGACCAGATTTATTACTTAGATGCGTCATCTAAATATGCTAATTTTGGGGAAATTCGTAATGCCTTTATTAATGGGAATGCACTTATAGTTTATAAAGACGATACTTATAAAATTGTACAAACATCTCCAACTAAAATATCTAAGGAATTTTCAATAGTTTCTGTTGATCTTGATCTTGAAAATGCTACTGCAGTAGGTAGTTTGAAGAGTCGTTATAATGATTATTCAGCATATAACTTTAGAGGAAAATATTTACTTAAAAGTAAAGATGCTTATCGTGATTTCCTAACTGAAGAGCATCCAAAGTTAACACCGTCCAACATTGAATTTAAAGATCTAAGTAACGGAAAAAAACCAGTTACCATATCGTATAACTTTAGTTACAAAGATTGTCTAGAGAAAATAGGTGATAATATATACGTAGAACCATTACTCTATTTTGGTATGTATGAAAATCAATTCAATGAAACAGAAAGACTTTACCCTATTGATTTTAGATATCCATATTCTAAAACTATTACTATAAACATTAATTTGCCAGAGGGCTACAAAATTGATGAGTTGCCTGAGCCTAAAAAAATATCATTAGAAGAAAATAACGCTTCGTTTAGTTTCAATACAACTCAAGTAGGTTCAGTATTGCAAATTTCATATCAACTAGATATAAACTACGCATTAGTTAATGCTGGCTATTATGATAGCTACAAACAAATGTTTACTGAAATTCTAAAAACATCACAATCAAAAATAATTCTTTCAAAAAAATAACTATGAAAATTAAATCACTTACGTTGTTAATGGTTTTAAGTTGTGTCTTGTTTGTAAATGGACAAAACTACAAACCAGGAAAAGTTTCAAAAGAAGAGCTTAAGCAAACTCAAGATCCATTGTTTCCTGATGCAGATGCAGCTATATTATACAGAGAGTACATTGTAAAATATGACTATAGCCAATCTAAAGGATTTGAACTTTCAACCACTGTTTTTGAGAGAATCAAAATTTACAATCCGGAAGGTTTCGATTGGGGAACAAAGCGTATAAAAACTTACAACTATAATGCAGATAGAGAACAAGTGGGAGGCATTAAAGCTGTAACATATAATCTTGTTGATGGTTCTATAGAAAAGGATAAATTAAAAACGGCGCAAATTTTTGAAGAGCGCATTAATAATTATTATGTAGCAACAACATTTACAATGCCTAATTTAAAAGCAGGAAGTGTTATTGAAGTTGAATATATATTAGAATCACCTTTTAGTTCCATTGATGATATAGATTTACAATATACTATTCCTGTTAAAAAAATAGTAGTAGATGTTAAAGTACCAGACTTTTTTGTGTACAAACAATACCCTAATCCACAAGCTGCGCTTGCCTATACATTTGCTGAATCTGATAAGAATATTGAATTGAAATTTAGGGAACAATCAGGTCTTGGGACACTAAATAGAAACGGTAATATTGGTTCTAGTGATGGTAGACAATTAAAAGATAGAACTGCAAGCTATCAAGAGAGACGCTACTTGTTAGAGGAAGTTAATATTCCACCACTTAAAAATCAAGGCTATGTTGATAATATACGTAATTATCAAGCGAGGTCAATTTGGGAGTTATCCCTTATTAAAAACCCGAATGGAATACCTAAAAACTATTCAACTTCTTGGGAAGCAGTTACAAAGTCTATTTACGAAAACGACAAATTTGTAAATCAATTAAACAAAGAAGATTACTATAAAGACGAGCTTTCCGCACTGTTAAGTGGAGTGTCTGATCCAATGGAGAAAATGGGTATTATTTATAATTTTGTTCAGAAAAAAGTTTCTTGGAATGGGAGCTACGGTTATTTTCCTGAGAATGGTGTAAAACAAGCATATAAAGCTGGACAAGGAAATGTAGGTGATATAAACATTATGCTTACATCTATGTTACAAAGTCAAAATATACCTGCAACACCAGTTTTAGTGAGTGTTAAAAATTATGGAGTTCCATTGTTTCCTACTAGATATGGATTTAATTATTTAGTAGTAAAAGCTAATGTTTCAGGAAAGAGCTTTTTAATGGATGCAACTGACCCTTATTCATATATAGGTCTATTGCCAGAAAGAGCAATGAACTGGCAAGGAAGAGCTATTAACAGAGACGGAACATCTAATTGGGTTCCATTATATCCTAGTTTTGCTTCAAATGCACTTACATATGTACAAGCTGAAATAAAAGATGGAGCTTTTGAAATCAAAACTAGAGAGCGTCTTTCGCAACATTATGCAAGAGATTATAGATCTGAATTTCGCGCTAAATCAAATGAAAGCCAAATGAGTAGTTTAGATAAAAATGGAGAAGATGTTTCTTTTTCAGAATTTGATGTGAAGGATTTAGATACAAATAAAGAGCACTTAACAAGAAGTTTTAAAGCAACAAGTCCATCATTAATTGAAGAGATAAACGGTGATTTATATTTTTCTCCAATGTTGATTTTTGCACAAAAAGAAAATCCTTTGAAGGATGATAATAGGTTGTATCCATTATTCTTTGACTATCCAAAGTCGCGTAAATATAATATCACAATTAAAATTCCTGAAGGGTATAAAGTCAATTCATTGCCAGAACAATCTAAAGCGCAACTTGCGGGTGGAGCAGCAGAATATTCTTATTTAATTTCTGAAGCTGGATCAAACCTTCAACTAGCAGTAACTTTAGATATAAATAATCCCATCTTTGTAGCTGATGATTATCAATACGTGAAAGCTATGTTTTCACAAATAGTTGAGAAAGAAACAGAAAAAGTTGTATTATCTAAAATATAAGTATGAATATTCAAGATTCCCAAAAAGCAGTTGACGATTGGATTAAGGCCCATGGCGTTCGTTATTTCAATGAACTAACTAATATGGCTCAGCTTACTGAAGAGGTAGGCGAAGTAGCACGCATTATAGCAAGACGCTATGGTGAGCAAAGTGAAAAGGAAAGCGATAAAGGGAAAGATCTAGGTGAAGAGCTGGCAGATGTTATGTTTGTAGTCTTGTGTTTAGCAAACCAAACAGGTGTTGATTTACAAGAGGCTTTTGATAAAAAGTTAGATATCAAAACTAAGAGAGATCACGATAGACACCACAATAACGAAAAGCTTAAATAATGTTTAAAAGAGTTGTAACCCACAAAGGGTTTTGGAAGTCAGTACTGTTTTTGACAATTACAGCTATGGTTGTATTGTTTGTAATAAACTGGGGGCTTTCAGGATTTGGTTCAGAATATTTTAATGGAGTTTTCCGTAAGTTGCTCGCCTTTCTTGTAGGAGGTGCTATTTATGGATTTACCATAACATATATTAAGTTTTGGTCTAAACTAAAGCAGCAAGAAAATAGAAGTAAATGATAGGTCAACTCTTATTTAAACAAGAAATACTAAAAGCAGCAATAACTATTACAGGATCTAAAAGCGAGAGTAATAGATTGCTTATTTTACGTGCGCTTTATCCTAATCTTAAAATTGATAATCTATCAAATAGTGATGACACTAAAGTTTTAAATAACGCTTTAGTGTCATCAGATAGTTTAATCGATGTTCATCACGCAGGAACAGCAATGCGTTTTTTAACAGCTTACCTCGCTATTACCACTATAAAAAGTGTGACGTTAACTGGTAGTAAACGTATGCAAGAGCGTCCCATTAAAATTTTAGTTGATGCTCTTAATTCAATAGGAGCATCAATAACTTACCAAACAAAAGAAGGCTATCCTCCTTTACTAATAAACCCGCCAGTTCAGTTGGAGTCTAATGTAACATTAGATGCGGGAGTTAGTAGTCAGTATATTTCAGCTTTAATATTAGTAGCGCCATTACTTGATAACGGACTAAACATTACGTTAGATGGAACAATTACCTCAAGACCCTATATAGAGATGACACTGCAACTACTTAAACAAGTAGGTGTACAAGCAAATTTCAAAAATCAAGAACTTACAATCGCAGCTACTACTTCAATTAAAAACCATACAACTGTTGTGGAAAGTGATTGGAGCTCTGCATCATACTATTATAGCATAGTTGCGCTTTCCCAAGCAATGACCATAAAATTATCTTCATATAAAGAAAACAGTTTACAAGGTGATTCAGCTTTAGTTGCTATTTATAGTAAACTTGGAGTTGTCACTACGTTTAACAATGATAATAGCGTTACGTTATCTAAACACAGTAAAAGTGTTCCACAACACATTGAATTAGATTTATCTAAAACTCCAGATATAGCTCAAACCATCGCGGTAACTTGTTTTGGTTTAGGGATTAGTTGTCATTTAACAGGGCTTCATACTCTAAAAATTAAAGAGACCGATAGGCTTGAGGCTTTGAAAATTGAGCTTTCAAGGTTCGATGCTCCTATAACCATTACCGAAAATTCCCTATCACTAGCTAAGCGAGAAAAGGATTTTGATAATACAAGGTCTATCACTATTAAAACATATCAAGATCATAGAATGGCTATGGCATTTGCGCCTTTGGCATTCTTAGCTAATATTGCTATTGAAAACCCAATGGTTGTTACAAAATCCTACCCAGATTTCTATAAAGATTTAGAAAAAGTAGGATTGTTTTTAGAGCTTAATTGAAAGTAAATACGCTTTTTTTTACTTCGGAAATTTTAATAATTTAATAACAGTGCGAGCTATTAATATGTTGTGAAAGCAAAGTCGCTGTTTAAAATTTCGGCTTTATGCCTAAAATTGAGTTCTATCCTTATTTATTTCACTTTTTTATAGTAAAAATGGCCAATTTATAAAAGATAAATGGCGTTTTACTTGACAACGCCTATCGCCAGATTGTATATTTGCAGCTATTAATCCTAAATATAGAAACCTATGGGGATGAAACTCTCTAATTTTGGCTTTGAATTACCTGAAGAGCTACTTGCTGAATATCCAGCAGAAAATCGCGACGAAGCTCGCTTAATGGTCTTAAATCGTAAAGAAAAAACCATCGAGCACAAGATGTTCAAAGATTTAATTAACTACTTTGATGAGGACGATGTACTCGTTTTAAATAACACGAAAGTTTTTCCTGCCAGATTATATGGTAACAAAGAAAAAACTGGTGCGAGAATTGAAGTTTTTTTATTGAGAGAACTTAATAGCGAAACTCGCTTATGGGACGTACTTGTAGACCCAGCGAGAAAAATTCGTATAGGAAATAAACTTTATTTTGGGGATGATGAAACGTTAGTAGCTGAGGTTATTGACAATACAACATCACGAGGTAGAACATTACGTTTCTTATTTGATGGTTCGTATGAAGAGTTTAGAAATAAACTTACCGAGCTAGGAGAAACACCTTTGCCTAAATACATTAAAAGAGAAGTAGAACCAGATGATGCAGAAAGATATCAAACTATTTTTGCAAAGGAAGAAGGAGCTGTAGCGGCACCTACTGCTGGATTACACTTTTCAAAGCACTTATTAAAGCGTCTAGAAATTAAAGGAGTTGATTTTGCCGAAGTTACATTACACGTAGGTTTAGGTACTTTCAGCCCTGTGGAAGTAGAAGATCTTTCTAAACACAAAATGGATAGTGAAGAGATGAGTATTGGTGATGAAACTGTTGAAATTATCAATAATGCTTTAGCTAAAAAGAAACGTATTTGTGCAGTAGGTACAACAGCAATGCGAGCTCTTGAGAGTTCAGTGTCCTCTAAACACACATTAAATGCATATTCTGGATGGACTAATAAATTTATTTTCCCTCCTTACGATTTTAGTATTGCTAATGCTATGGTTACAAATTTCCATACACCTAAATCAACTTTAATGATGATGGTTAGTGCATTTGCAGGACACGAGTTTATTAAAGAAGCTTATGCTGAAGCAATCAAAGAAAAATATCGCTTCTTCTCTTATGGAGACGCAATGTTGATTATTTAAATAGATCACAACACAATAATTAAAAATCCCGATGCTTCATCGGGATTTTTTGGTTTATAACGATTTTGTTTGTTATTATACTTATTTAGAGTATTTTAGTTGTACTAATTAATCTTTATTGTGATTCAAAAAATACTCATTTGTCTATTGTTTCTTTGCAGTACTTCGCTTTTAATGGCGCAAGAACCTGCGAGCTGGACTTATGCAACAGAAGCAGTTTCAACAATAATTGAGCTACCTGCTTTAGATCACGCAGCAATTGCCCAAGAAGATGCTATTAATGATCTTGATAAAAGCCTGCCTTGGCGTTACGGCATAAGTAGACCTATAGATATCGATATTACTATAGATGGAGAGTGGACGGATATTCCAGATTTAAATGGAAGGATATGGCGTGCAGGAATTCAGTCTAAAAATGCGGTGAATTTAAGCGTTAATTTTAATGAATTTTATATCCCTTTAGGTGCAAGCTTATACTTGTATAACGAAGATAAAACTGATGTTACTCGTGCTTATGGGCATAATGAAAATAATGATTCTGGAGCTATTGGTTCTTGGTTTGTTGAAGGTGATTTAATTTGGATTGAATATTTTGAGCCTTACGGAATTAATGAAGATGCTACATTAGCAATAGAAAATATTATCCACGGATATAGAATGGGAAAAGTAGTGACTTTTCTAGATGGTCAAAGAGGATTGAATGATAGTGGTGCGTGTAATTACGATGTAAATTGTGATACTGGTGAAGATTTCAACGATCATAAAAACATTGTAAAAAAAGCTGTTGCTTTATTAAATTTAGGGAATGGCTATTTATGTTCTGCATCATTGATGAATAATACTGGCGATGATAAACGCCCTTTTCTTCTTACGGCAAATCATTGCTTACAAAACAGTAATCCTGCTATGTGGAGTGTGCGTTTTAATTGGATGAGCCCAAGCCCAATCTGTGGCGAGGAAGATGAAACGTTAGATATACAAACAAACTTCACGATGAGTGGTGCGGTTCTTAAAGCTTCGAGTGCTTTAAGTGATTTTGCTTTAGTAGAATTAAACACTACAATTCCACTATCTTGGGATGTAACTTTTGCGGGTTGGGATATGAGTGATGATAATCCTGAGTTTGAAGTAGGGATTCATCATCCTAACGGTGATATAATGAAAGTTTGTAGAGATAATGATGGAGCTGTAAAGGAAAATGCTAATGGTACCGAAGTCTGGTTGATAGGTGGAGGTGCTGTAGGAGAAGGAGACGGTTGGGAAATAGGAACAACCGAAAGTGGTTCTTCAGGTTCACCATTGTTTAATGAAGATGGTAGAGTGATTGGACAATTGTATGCAGGGCAATCGTCTTGTAATGGTAATGAAACAAATAACGATTATGATATTTACGGTAGGTTAGGGGTTTCTTGGAATTCTGGGGTTGATGAACAAACTCGTTTAAAAGATTGGCTTGACCCCTTAAATACTGGGCAAACAACTATTAATTCGAAACAGAATGTTTTGAGTATTCCAGATAATGAACTTACAGGTAAATTAGAGATTTATCCTAATCCAGCGAGTACTTATATTACTATTACAAATAGTCGTTTCCCAAATTTGACGTATAATTTTTATAATGCTTTTGGTCAACGTTTAATGGGAGGTTCATTATCTAATACGGATAATTTACTCGATATTAATTCGTGCGCAGATGGCATTTATTTTTTACATTTAGTTGATGAAGATTCTAATCAAGAAATAACTAAGAAGATTCTAATCTCTAAATAATATATAGTTGTAAATTTTAGATATTAATAGACCGTTCTTTTGAAACGGTTTTTTTGTGGGTTAAAGTCATTTAATTAGCTGTATTTTTGTGCCATTATGAGTGATGTAAAACAAGATATTAGATCATTGTCTAAGGAAGAGCTGCGTAGTTTTTTTATAGAGCAAGGTGATCAAGCGTTTAGGGGAAATCAAGTGTATGAGTGGCTTTGGAAAAAAGGAGCTCATAACTTTGATGGAATGACTAATTTATCAAAGCAAACTAGAGATCAACTAGAGGCTAATTTTGTAATTAACCACATTGAGGTTGATACTATGCAGCAGAGTACTGATGGAACAATTAAAAATGGAGTGAAACTTCATGACGGACTTATAGTTGAGTCTGTTTTGATACCTACAAATAAAAGAACCACAGCTTGTGTTTCTTCTCAAGTTGGTTGTAGTCTTGATTGTAAGTTTTGTGCTACTGCGAGATTAAAAAGGATGCGTAATTTGAATCCAGATGAAATTTATGACCAAGTTGTAGCAATTGATAAGGAAAGTCGCTTATATCATAAAAGGCCCCTTTCTAACATTGTGTTTATGGGAATGGGAGAACCGTTAATGAATTATAAAAACGTTCTCGCATCTATTGATAAAATAACATCGGAAGAGGGTTTAGGAATGTCGCCAAAGCGTATCACTGTTTCTACTTCTGGAGTGCCTAAAATGATTCGTAAGCTTGCAGATGATGAGGTGAAATTTCATTTGGCTGTTTCACTACATTCAGCCATTCAATCTACTAGAGAAGAAATTATGCCATTCGCTAAATCATTTACATTAGTTGATTTAAAAGAATCACTTCTATATTGGTATGAAAAAACGGAACGAAAAATTACATATGAATATGTAGTTTGGGATGGTATAAATGACAATGCAGCGCATATACAAGCACTCGTTAAGTTTTGTCATCTTGTACCGTGTAAGGTCAATTTAATTGAATATAACCCTATTGACGACGGCATATTTCAGCAAGCAAATGCTCAAGCTATTGATGAGTATATACTCGCTTTAGAGAAAGCTCGTATTCCTGTAACAGTAAGGAGGAGTAGAGGGAAAGATATAGATGCTGCTTGTGGGCAATTAGCAAATAAGCAATAAAAAAAGCGGTTCAAAAAGAACCGCTTTTTTTGTAAATTTTATTCTTCGATAATTAATCCATCACCAAGTATTGGTAAAACATTTCCATTGAATAATGGAAAGTCGCTGGCATATCTATAACATTTAAAAACATCGTTTACTTCTAAAGGAATTGTGTATTTCCATACTACAGTTCCAGAAGCATCTATTTCATGAAGGGTACCTTCAGTTCCTTGAGTTATTAGTGTGTTTCCATTAGCTAAACGCTTAGCTCCTGAAACACGAGGTGCGTAGATGTCACTTGATACGTATGACCAAGAATAATCAGAAGGCTCATTTGCAATAGAAGGTGAGAGGGTGTAGCTTCCATCAGTTGACATTGGAATTGCGATTTCATCTACACTAGATTCAGTAGTTGATCTAGAATTGTTGAAACACATGAAGTTTCCTCCTTGATTCGGGCTATTCCCAATGTATGTAACATCGTGTTGCCCAAAAAGTAATTTGTCTGTTTCTAAAGCAGATTTATAAGCATTGGGGTTTCCCCATCTGTAAAGTAAATCACCACCTTTACCGTAAGTACCGCCATTACTTGTTTTGGCTTCAGCAATTGTTGTTGAATGATCAATAATCATCAATTCATCAAATCGCCTAGAGCTAAAAACTATTTGATCAAATTCTTCAATATAGAATAATGAGTTTACGTGACTAAGGTTAGCAATTCCAGATGTGTAATTAAGGTCAACTTTTTGAGGATTTTCAGATACAACTCCAAAATTCTGTTTAGTAGCATCGTAATCTTGTATTATATGATCCCATAGTTCCCATTGCCAAACAATTTCGGCATCATTTGTTCCTATTGGTTTAACCTCAATAATTCTTTCACCCCATACAGCATCATCAGTTAATAAGTTGATGTCTCTACCGTTTTCAATAGCCTCGTTAGCATCTTTTAAGTCCCAAACTGAAGCGAGAAAATTACCGTTAGGTAGTGCGTGAATGTCGTGATGTAGAGTGTATTGTGGAGATGAATATTCCCAATTCCAAATTAGATTACCTTCAAAGTCAAATTTTTCAATTCCTCCAGTTCTACCTCCAAAAGAGAAAACAGGGTTTATTACTTCGTAAGATCTAATTAATTCCCCCTGCTCATTTAATGTCGCTGATATTGTTCTGTGTTCAGATTCCCATTTTTTCACAACAAATCCTTCCATATTTATTAAATAGGAATTTGTTGAGTTTACAGGTGCGATTAAAGTATATCCATTGTAAAAGCCGTCACTTTGATAAACTGAAACGTCTTCCGAAACTATTAATTCAATTGGTTGTTCAATAATGTTGTCATCTAAATCATCACTACATGAAATTATAAGTGACAAAAGAGCTAAACAAATAAGATTTACACGATTCTTCATAACACAATTATAATTAAAAAAAAAGCACCATAAAAATGGTGCTTTCAAATTTAAATCGAAATTTAAAAATTATTTTTTGATAACTTTAAAAGTACTAGTTTGACCATTAACGTTAGCTTTTACTACATATACACCAGCAGCGTAAGCGTTAAGATCAAGTGATGCGCTTGAGTTCTCAATAGAAGAAGTCAATACATTTTGTCCTAAAGTGTTATAGATAGAAACAGTTTCGATGTTACCATTAACAGAAGAAAGTCTTAAGTTATTATTAGCATCTACAAACTGGTTGAAACCTGCAATAGCGTTATCATCAGTTCCTAATAAACCATCAAGAGTTACATCGTCAAAGTTGATGATAAATTGATCAGAAACATCGTGGTGTCTGAAAGCAATATATACAGTAGTTGCTCCATCTAAATCAGAAACATCTAAACTTCTGTCAACAAGCTCACCAGCAGCAGCAGGATCGTTACCTAAGTCTTCATTGAAGCTTACAGTAATGGTATCATCCATAAAATCTGCAACAGTGTTTCCTGTTGAAACGTATACAGTGTAAACTTCTTGTGAGTATAATGGATCTTGTCCACCAGCGAAATAAGTTAATAATAGATCAGTTGCTCCAGTTACATCGATAGCAGGAGAAACAACGTAGTTATCTGGAGTTAATGGAGCACCGTTCCATGATTCAGAAGATAAGTGGTAAACTGCACCGTCCATAGCTGTACTTGGATCATAAGCAGTAAAGTTTTCACCATCACCATCTACATCGATAGTAGTCCAATCAGAGATTTCACCGTCTTGGAAATCGTCAGAAAATAACTGAGCATTCATTGAAAATGAAGCAACTAAAGCTGCTAAAATTGTAATTTTTTTCATAGTAATTTTTATTAGTTTATTTATTTTGTAAATGTAATTGAATCTTAGAGTATATAAAGAACTTTTGAAAAAATTAACAAATATGGTTAGGACGCTAGGTTAGGTGTTATTTGAAATTCTAGGTCTGATGAAAAAACTAATTTGTAAGAAAGGCTTCGATTAATTCTAAACAAAATGTTTTGAGTATTTTGAATGATAAATAAACAGGCATATTTAATTGAATATAAGTCTCTTGACGACGGAGTATTTCAGAAAGGAAATACTCAAGGAGTTGATGGTTATATAGTCGTGTTATAAAATCTTGAATTACTGAAGCGTTAAGAAAGAGAAGAGAGAGATAAAATACAACCTGAAAAATTTTTAAAACGCAAAAAAAAAGCGGTTCGAAAGAACCGCTTTTTAATCTTTATATAAGTAAAATTATTTTTTTACAATTTTAATAGAGCGTTGTACGCCATCAACAGTTATGTTCGCAACATACATCCCTGCTGCTAAACTAGAAATATCTACAGCACCGTCATTTCCTGATAAGTTTTTGTTAGAAACTTGTTGTCCAGTTAAGCTATAAAGTGTGATGTTTTCTAGGTTGCCTTGAGTACTTACATTTAATTTTGAATCAGCTACAAAATATACTAAAGGAGCAAAGTCATTATCATTTAATCCTAAAACACCTTCACCAGCTTCAAGTCCTTCACCAGCAACAGTGTTAAAAGCGTAATCTTTTATTGTAATACTAGATGCGTCTGCAGGAATATCCATTCTTACCCATCCATAAAGTTGATCACCATCAACATTAACTCTTAATGCAGCATATTTATCAACTTGTCCATCACACCATTGGCTATTTGTGTATGCACAACCTTGCCAGTTTAAAGTTTGGTAATTTGCATTTGCAATCCAATCAGCTTCAGCTCCATCAATTGGAGAGCCTTCACTCAATGCAAATGGATAGTTGTAATTTCCACCAGCATTCATACCTAATACTGAATTTGCATTTCCTGTACTAGTGTAAATACGAGCTGTTGTACCTGGAGTAGCTCCAGAAAGAACACCGTCATTACTAATTTCATAGTCCACAATAGCATCTCCATTTAAATCTAACATAAAACGAGTTCCAGTTAAAGTTTCATCAGGATCTACATCTGTGTATTGAATTTGACCAGTGGCGTCAGATACACCTGCAATTGCTACAGTCAAAGCTCCATAAGAGGCTAATTTTTTACCTAAATTTTTAGAAGTAATTTTTTTCATAATTAGAATTTTAATTGTTATTCGTTTTATTGAAAGAAATATCTATAAAGTATTAAATTCGTCATAAATTTAGTTATTATATACAAAATATACAAATAACATGTCTGAAAGTAAAGAAATACTTCCTGGAAAAAAAGTTGAAATCACTAAAGATGGCTCGTTAGGGTTACTAGCTTTGGGCGATGTGGGACTTCGCGCTTGGAGAGAAGTAAGAAATAAAATAACGAAAGAGAAATCATATGAAGAAGAATAAATTATTATTAATAGGTTGGGATGCTGCAGATTGGAAAATAATTGGGCCTTTACTTGCTAAAGGAGAAATGCCTGCATTGAAAAAACTAATTGATAATGGAGTTTATGGAAATATGAGCACAATGAACCCTCCATTTTCACCAATGCTTTGGACTAGTGTAGCTACGGGTAAAACCCCAGATAAGCACGGAGTTCTTGGTTTTATTGAATTAGCTCCAGATTTAAAAGGAGTACGTCCTGTAACTACAAATTCAAGAAAAACTAGAGCTGTTTGGAATATGCTTCATAATAAAGGTTATAAAAGTAATCTTGTTGGATGGTGGCCTAGTTTTCCTGCTGAACCAATAAATGGAGTTGTCGTTTCTGAAAAATTTCAAAAAATTCAGAAAGATCCTAAAAAGAAAAATCCTATTCATAATGATACTATTCATCCTACGAGTTATAGAGGACAAATTAAGGATTTAAGATTGCGCCCATACGAAGTTACAGGTCAGCACATTCTTCCATTTATGCCAAATGCAAGTAAAGTTGATCAGGAAAATGACCAATCTATTTCAACTTTTTCTAAGTTATTTGCCGAGAATGTATCTGTTCATTCTGCTGCAACCTATATAATGAAAAATACAGAGTGGGATTTTATGGCAGTTTATTATGATTTAATTGATCATATGTCCCATGCTTTCATGAAATACCATCCTCCAAGACTTCCAGAAGTACCTCCGCATTTATATGAAATATATAAAGACGTAGTGGTAGGCTCTTACAAATTTCAAGATATGATGCTTGAAAGAACAATGGATTTAGTTGATGAGGATACTACAATTATGGTAGTTTCAGACCATGGGTTTGAATCAGGACCAAACAGGATATTAAAAATGCCCAAGTATCCAGCAGCTCCAGCTTTAGAGCATAGACAATTTGGAATGTTTGTAGCAAGTGGCCCTAATATTAAAAAAGGCGAAAAAATATTTGGTTTAGGATTGATTGATATAGCTCCAACGATACTGCATCATTTTAATCTTCCAGTTGGAAAAGATATGGATGGTAAGGTAGCTTTAGATATTTTTAAAAACCCAGGAAAGGTTGAATATATCGATAGTTGGGATGATCTTGAAGGTGATTTTGGGGAGTTGAAAAAAGAAAGAGAAACAGATCAATTATCCGATAGCGAAACTATGGAGCAGTTAATTGAACTAGGTTATATTGAGAGACCAGATGAGAAAATTGAAGACGCTATCATTAAAACTAGAAGTGATTTAAAACATAATTTAGCAAGAGTTTATTTAGGAAAAAAAGATTACGAAAATGCTCGTGAAATTTTACTTGAATTAATTGAAGAACCTGAACCTATAGATGTAATTCCATTTTACATGGATTTATTAACTATTGAGCTGAAATATTCAAACTTTGATAAAGCCCAAGAATATTTAAATAAGTTACGTTCCTTAGACAGTGAATTTAATTTAACAACATATTTTCCCGAATCACAAATATTATTAGGTAAAGGAGATGTGGATGGAGCTTTAAGTCTACTTAAAATAGCTGTTGAAAAGAAACCAAGTCCAGAAATATGGTTTCAAATAGGTAAAATATATAGAAGAACAAGTCAATATCAAAAAGCAAGAGAAGCTTTTGAAATGGCAATTAAATTTGAGCCAGACAGAGCTAAGTATCATAGAGCTTTAGCAGAAGTTTTTGTTAGGCTAGGAGAGTATGAAGAAGCGGCTGAAACAGCACTAACAAGTATAGAATTAGTAAAGTATTTTCCCGGCGCACATTATACTTTAGGTGAAGCTTTAGAAAAACTAGGTGATTTGGAAAATGCTAAATTAGCGTATGAAACTGCAAATAGATTAAAGCCTAAAGCATTTCCTCGAGTGGAAAAAGCGCTTGAAAATATTAAAGAAAAACTAGCTCAGCCATTAGAACTTAGGGATAAGGCTGTGAATAAATATCGAGAGAATCAAATTGTGCTTGTTTCAGGTCTACCAAGAAGTGGTACATCTGTGATGATGCAAATGCTTGACAAAGGTGGTGTTTCTGTTTTACAAGATGGTAAAAGAGAAGCTGATGTAAATAACCCTAAAGGATATTATGAATATGAACCTGTAATGAGGCTTCATCGAGATAATAAATGGATGGGCGATGCACAGAATAAAGTTGTGAAAGTAGTCGCTCCTCTTTTAAAACATATTGATCCAAAGTACAGATATAAAATTATTTTTATGAAACGTGATTTGCACGAAGTTGTTAAGTCACAACAAAAAATGATTGGCAGAAATACAGACACTTTGCCTATTAATTTATTGAATTCTTATCAAGAACAACTTAACCAAATTGAAATTTGGAAAGAAAGAGAGCCTGGAGTTGAACTTGTTTATATAGATTATAAAGATGTATTAAATAATATAGACGAGGTTACTAGCAAGGTTTCTTCATTTTTAGGTACTGATCTTAATAAGGAAGCAATGGCTTCTTGTGTAGATAAATCGCTGTATAGAAATCAAGTTTCGGTTAATAAATAGGGAGGGTTTTTATTCAAAAAGCCACGGTAATAAAAAACTATTACCGTGGCTCTTTAATAAATTTTAGCAACTAAAAATACCGTATTTTTGAACCTATAATGAAAGTAGTAGCGCAAATAAAACTTCCCATTGAAGAAGAAATGGAACTTTTTGAAAAGAAATTTTCAAGTTCTATGTCCTCTAAAGTTTCTCTACTTAATCGAATTACTCATTACGTGGTTAATAGAAAGGGAAAACAAATGCGTCCCATGTTTGTTTTTCTTATTGCTAAAATGCATCATAATGGTGCTATTAATGAACGTACGTATCGTGGAGCCTCAGTAATAGAATTAATCCATACTGCAACCTTAGTTCACGATGATGTGGTTGATGATAGTGATCGTCGAAGAGGATTCTTCTCTATTAATGCCCTGTGGAAAAATAAAATTGCTGTTTTAGTAGGAGATTTTCTACTTTCAAAAGGTTTATTGTTGTCAATTGATAATGGTGATTTCGATTTACTTAAAATAATTTCAGTCGCAGTACGTGAAATGAGTGAAGGAGAGTTACTTCAAATTGAAAAAGCAAGAAGGTTAGACATTACCGAGGAGATTTACTTCGAAATTATCCGTCAAAAAACAGCTACACTCATTGCAGCCTGTTGTGCAATGGGAGCTCAATCTGTCCATGCGCCTGACGAAGTTGTGGAGCAAATGCGAGAATTTGGTGAATTGATAGGTATTGCATTCCAAATTAAGGATGACCTCTTTGACTATGGAACCGATTCAATAGGTAAACCCACAGGTATTGATATTAAAGAACAGAAAATGACGCTACCTTTAATCTATACCTTGAATAATGTAACCGATAAAGAAAAACGCTGGTTGATAAATTCGGTTAAAAATCATAATACAGACAAAAAGCGTGTTAAAGAAGTTATCAATTTTGTGAAAAACAAAGGAGGGCTAGAGTATGCTGTTGAGCAAATGAAGGACTATCAACAAAAAGCACTTTCCATTCTTAAAAAATTCCCTACTTCCCCATATAGAGCCTCATTAGAACTAATGGTTAATTATGTTATTGAACGTAAAAAGTAAAAATAAATTAAAAATTAGTTAAATTTATTTAAACTTTAATCACCTCATTTTCAGTTATTTTTATAGTATTCTGAAATTTTATTTGCTTTTTTAATTTGTGCAGGCAACCTTAATAAGAAATCTTGCGTCTATATAATTGAACCCATCGCGTAGCATATTTTGAAACTAATATCACTACATAAAAATTACACAAAACTTATTGCCAAATCGGCAAAAGGAGATCGAAGAGCGCAACAACAATTGTTTGAACTTTTCTCTCCTAAAATGATGAGTGTTTGTAGAAAATATATGAAATCAAAAGAGCGCGCCGAAGAAGTTATGATTGGAGGTTTCTTTAAAGTATTTACTAATCTAAATTCATTTAAAGACCAAGGTAGTTTTGAAGGGTGGATTAGAAGAATAATGGTAAACGAATGTATTTCTCAATTACGAAAAGAAAAGAAGTTTGAATTTAATGACACATTTGTTTTAGAAAATTCCATGGACCACGTTTCGCATATTGAAACTGAATTTGAAGTAGAAGAAATACAGAAATTAATTGACAATTTACCACAAGGGTATCGAACCGTATTTGTGTTGTATGCAATAGAAGGATATAAACATAGTGAAATAAGTGAGCTCCTTAATATAAGTGAGAGCACTTCTAAAACACAAGTTTTTAAAGCCCGAAAATTGTTGAAAAATGCAATAGAACTACAAGAAAATAGACAGTATGGAACCAACTAATTTTGAACAACAAAGCAGAGAGAAGTTTGAAGAGCGCGAGATGCAACCTTCAAATGGAGCTTGGGGTAAGCTAGAGCAAATGCTCGATGAGGCTCAACCCAAAAAGAAAAAATCGGCATTTCCATGGTTTGCTATTGCAGCTTCATTTGTTGGAATTGCAATAATAGCGACAGTGTTTTTTAATAGAAATACAACAGAGGAAAACAAGTTTGTAGAACAAGATATTAACTCGGAAATTTTAAAAACTGAAACACCGCTAAGAGACAAAACAATTATTAATGATTTGAAAGAAGGCAACGAATCAGTGGCGATTACTGAAGATGATAATAAAGAAAATATTGTTGAATTGGTTGAGAAAAATTCAGATAGTAAATCGCTAAAAGCTACTAAACAAAAAAGCCTAATTGCAAGTACAACTAGTGAAAAACCTTTCGTTAAGAGTAGTCAAGATTCAAAAGTGGCTTATAAGAAAGAATCGGCAATTGCTTATAATAATGTGCAAAACACAAATAGAAGTGATGACAAAAAGCAAATCACTACTCAAAATGCAATTGCCCAAAATGGTCAAGTGTTGAACATTTCCGAAGGGAAAAATACTAATTCAAAAACACTTAATAATTTGAATTTAGACAAACAGGTTGATGCGGTAATTGCTCAAGTAAAACAATTGAAGGAAGATAAGAAAGTAATCACAGAAAGCGATATTGATGCTTTGTTGATGACAGCGCAAAAAGAACTTCAATTAAATAGAATTTTGAATAATAAAAAGGTAGATGCAATGGCGCTTTTAGGCGATGTTGAAATGGAGCTTAATCACAGTTTAAGGGATAAGGTTTTCTTTGCTTTAGGAGAAGGTTTCGATTATTTAAAATCAACAATAGTAATGCGTGCCGATTAAAACAGTCTTTTTTTAATAAATTAAAAATCCAATAATAAACACTAAAGTTGCAGGCTTTCATTAACCGGAAGTGGGGGTATGCTACGCTTAATTTTAAAATTTAGAAACTATGAGAATAATTTTATTTACACTAACAGCAGCATTGTGGCTAACTGGAAATTTTGTAGCCAATGCGCAAGAAACAACATCAGAAAATAGTATTGAAATTCAAGAGCAAATTACAGATTTACATGCTGATAAAGAAACTATAATTGCAAATGAAAAAGATCAATTGCGTAGCGAAGTAGCTAAAATAAATTCAAGGCTTGAAAACAATGAGATTACAAATGTTGAAGCTGAACAATTAAAAGTGCAAGCTGCAGAGAAAACGGCTTTAAATATTGAAAATAAGGTGGCTATTGTTGATAATCGTATAGCGCTTTTAGAGCGAAATGGAGAAGATGATAATGGGTTTACAGTGAGTCTTCAATTAGGGAAAAATCGCTCAAGTGAAAGAATAAAGCAAAACAGCCATTTTGCACGAACACATAGTTCATTAACTTTTGCATTTGGGTTAAATAATGCAATTATTGAAGGACAATCTATTGATGATTCGCCTTACAGAGTAGGTGGAAGTAGGTTTGTGGAGTTAGGTTATGCTTGGACAACACGTGTGTTTGATAATAGTAACTGGTTGCGAGTAAAGTATGGTTTTTCGTTTCAGTTTAATGGTTTGAAGTTTGAAGACAATAACTATTTAGTGGATAATGGTGATGGAACTAATAGTTTAGAAGAATTTTCTGAAAACTTAGATAAAGCTAAGTTTAGAATGGACAATCTAGTACTTCCTGTTCATTTTGAGTTTGGACCTTCTAAAACGTATGAGAAAGACGGTAAAAAGTCATTCAGTTCTCATGAGCAGTTTAAAATTGGTTTAGGAGGTTATGCGGGTCTTAATTTATCTACAATACAAAAACTGAAGTATGAAAAGGAAGGAACTGATGTTAAGGAGAAATTGAAAGGTGATTATAATACAAATAATTTTGTGTACGGGCTTAGTGGTTATGTAGGTTGGGATACTATGTCTTTGTATGTAAAATATGATTTAAACCCAATTTTTAAAAACGGACCTGAGCAACGAAATGTATCAGCAGGTGTTAGATTCGATTTCGATTAAATAATTTTTTAAGTGTGTTAGCTAAAAAGGGATCTTCTTAACTCAAGAAGGTCCCTTTTTTTTAAAAAATTAAATTAAGCAAAGCTGAAATGTCAATTCTATTTTTAATCTTTGAGCTATAGATTATGATATCACGTACCACCATAGATAATGTATTTGAAACCGCTCGAGTAGAGGAGGTTATAGGTGATTTTGTGCAATTGAGAAAATCGGGAAGTAACTTTAAAGGGCTTAGTCCTTTTACAGATGAGCGCTCTCCTAGTTTTATGGTTTCTCCCGTAAAGCAAATTTGGAAAGATTTTTCAAGTGGAAAAGGAGGTAATGCTGTTACATTTTTAATGGAACACGAGCATTTTACATATCCAGAAGCAATAAAATACCTCGCAAAAAAATATGGAATTGAAATAGAAGAAACCGTACAGAGCGATGAGGAAAAAGAGCAGGCAGGCGAGCGCGAGAGTTTATATTTAGTAAATGAATATGCTAAAAACTACTTTCATTCTACAATGCTAAAAACAGAATTAGGAAAAGCCATTGGGCTTTCCTATTTCAAAGAAAGAGGCTTTACTGATGAAACTATTGATACGTTTCAGTTAGGGTATTCATTAGATGAATGGTCTGCTTTTACTGATACAGCAATTAAAAAAGGATACAAATTAGAGTTTCTATCTAAAACAGGACTTACCATTGTAAAAGAAGATGCTTTAACAGCAGCAGCGACTAAAACTTTCGATAGATTTAAGGGGAGAGTAATGTTCCCTATTTTAAGTATGAGTGGCCGTACCTTGGGTTTTGGTGGGCGTATTCTAACTAGTGATAAAAAAGCAGCCAAGTATTTAAACTCGCCAGAGAGTGACGTGTATCATAAAAGTAAAGTACTTTATGGTATCTATAATGCTAAGCAGTCTATTGCAAAGGAAGATAGATGTTATCTTGTAGAGGGATATACTGATGTTATTCAGTTTTACCAACGTGGAGTGAAAAATGTTGTTTCTTCTTCGGGAACGGCGCTTACACCAGAGCAAATAAGGCTCATTAATAGACTTACAAAAAACATTACAGTACTTTTTGATGGTGATGCTGCAGGATTACGAGCTTCAATTAGAGGAGTTGATTTAATTCTTGAACAAGGAATGAATGTGCGTATCTGTACCTTCCCAGAAGGAGAGGATCCAGATAGTTTTGCTAAAAATAATTCGCTTGATGCTCTTCAGGAATATTTAGATTCACAATCTCAAGATTTTATAGCGTTCAAAGCTTCGTTATTAGCAAAAGAAGCTGCGAATGATCCAATTAAAAAGGCTGAGACTATCCGTGATATGGTAGTGAGTATCTCAAAAATACCAGATACTATAAAACGAGAAGTTTATATTAAGGAGTGTTCTCGAATTATGGATATTAGCGAGGAGGTATTATTTAATACCCTTGCACAATTATTAAATAAAAGTTCAAAAGAATCTTCTAAAAGTGCGCCGCCTACATCTCAACCTTTTGATGTAATTCCTTCACCAAAGGAACAAGTAAAAAAAGTAGATGCTCTATATGAGTTAGAGCGAAAAATTATCGAACTACTTTTATTGTACGGTACAAAGGAGGAAGAATTTGAGGATTTAATTTTAGAAACTGACGAGAAAGGGAATATTGCATTTACTCCTGAAGTGGTGTCGAGCAAAGTTTTTGAGAAGATATATTTAGATCTTCAAGAGGATGAAATTGAATTCGCAAATGAAGATTTTAAAGTATTATATTCTGAAATTATAAGTAAATTGAATATAGCGCAAGACTTTCAGGTAAACACTTTTATTAATGATCTTGAAGCGGATAAGGCAAATGCTGTTTCAGATATATTAATGAATGAAGAAAAATATGTTTTACACGATTGGGCGCGAAACTTAATTTACGTAAAGGAAAAGGAAGAAGGGGTTTCTCAAATGGTAAATGAGACTATTTTAAACTTGCGCCGACACCTAATCACACTAAAGATAAAAGAATTAATAAGTACGCCGATTGTTAATGGTGCTTATGAAGACAAAAGCGTGTTAGAGACCGTTAGGGACTATAACACGCTACATAGTATTTTATCTGAAAAGCTGAGAAGGGTACTCTAGCTAAATTGAAACATTCTTGCTTGATGTATTAAATCTGCAAGATTGTCTACTTTCAATTTTTTCAATAATCTAGTTTTATAAGTACTTACAGTTTTTTCGTTAATGTCAAGAGCATTGGCAATATCTTTATTTCTTTTTCCACTTGACAACAAGTTAAGAACTTCAATTTCTCTAGACGACAATTTTTTATATCTACTAATTGCATTGCTTTCGCCTACATTTCTACTTGTAAAAGTAGAAGTGAGTTCCTCGTTTAAGAAAATACCTCCTTTAGCAATTTGCTTCATCGCCTTCATCAAGGTTTTTATTGGAGCTGTTTTAGGGACATAACCAGCAGCGCCAGACTTAATGCTTCTTAGTGCGTAAATTTCTTCTGGATGACAAGAGAAAATTAAAACACGCATTCCGGGAAATTCTGTTTTAATATTTCTTAGAGCATTGATCCCATTTATTTGAGGCATATCAATCTCCATTATTAAAATGTCTGGAGTTTTTATTCTTAGGCTTTCGTATAATTCGTCAGCGGTACTAGCTTTTCCAATTATAGAAAAGTTATCGTTCTTTTTAAGCATGCAGGAAATACCCTTTCTTGCAACCGGATGGTGATCCGCGATAAAAACAGTCTTCATAAAGTTGTATTTTTTAGTAACCTTTTTATATTGAAGATAAGAAGGGTGAGATTGTAATATAAATACTACAATTCAAATGTATTGAATACATATTTGCTAAAGATTACTTTTCGTTGTAAGACGTTTAAATTCGTTGTAGGACTACAAATCGAGTAAATCTAGAGGGATTTTACAAATAGGTATTGGGTTCATCTTGTGTTGGTTCGCCCTGTTTAGCCTTGTGAAGATGTCGTAAACTTCTTTTTCTCTACCTACAAAATCACCAGATACTTTTCCTACATCTTTCATTTTCATAGCCCATTCGAGTTCGTCGTAACTTGCGCCTATTTGATCTTCGTCAGTTCTGCTGTCACCAAAAAGCCCATCAGTAGGGGCTGCATTGATAATTGAGTTTGGGACATTAGTGTGTCTACCAATAGCGTAGACTTCACTTTTAACTAAATCTGCAATTGGACTTAAGTCTACACCACCATCACCATATTTTGTGTAAAAACCTACTCCGAAATCTTCTACTTTGTTTCCTGTACCTGCAACTAAATAGCGATGTAATCCGGCAAAATAGTATAAAGTTGTCATACGTAGTCTTGCTCTAGTGTTAGCAAGTGAAAGGTCTAAAAACTCATCTTCCGCTGTAAATGGCACTTGGTTTTTAAAGCTTTCAAATACTGGAGTTAATTCAATTTCTACATTACTTACATTGGCATAACGTTTCTTTAGTTGTTCAATATGTTCACGACCTCTACTTACTTGATTAGGTGCTTGGTGTATTGGCATTTCAACACAAAGAGTTCTGAGTCCTGTCATAGCGCATAAGGTTGAGGTTACTGCGCTATCAATACCGCCGCTAATACCAAGAACAAAACCATCCATTTTAGCGTTCGTTGCATATTCTTTTAGCCAATTCACAATGTGGTCTGTTACTTGAGGGACTTTCATATTAATAGTATGTATGGTTTAAACTTTTTTTTTGACGTAATGATCTTAAACCCTTCAAGGGTAAAAGTGTATTTTTGCATTAAAATTGTAAATAACGCTTTCTCCGTAAAATTAATAAAAAGGAATCGCGTTTTCGAATGAGAAACTCTTTTTTATATGCAAAAAATACTAGTACTTCTTTTTTCGTCTTTTATATTAATTAGTTGTGGTGGCGAAAGTGAGCTTGAAACTGAAATTTCTAAAATTCCAGTCGATCTTTCTGTTATTAGGTTTGAACAAGAATTCGCTTCTTCTAATGCGGCCGATTTGCCAAGGCTTAAGAGAGAGTTTCCAATGTTCTTTTCGCTTAGTACGCCAGACAGTATTTGGCTAAACAGAATGCAGGAGCCATTACAGCAAGAGGTTACCAGTGAGATTGCTAAGAAATTTCCTGATGCATCCATATTAGTGGATGGGGTAGGCCCATTGTTGCAGCATATAAAGTATTATTTTCCGCGAACTAAAACACCTACTATAGTTACACTAAATAATGATGTGGATTATGCAAATAGGGTGATTGTGGCGGACACACTTCTTTTACTTTCATTAGACAATTTTTTAGGCGAAGATCATTTCTTCTATACGGATATGACTAAATTTATTGCCGCAAATTTGCGTCCAGAGCAATTGTTGCCTAGCATCGCTTCAAAATACGCAGATAAGTATGTTGCTCCACCTACGCAAAATGCTTTTTTAGAACAGCTTGTTTATCATGGAAAGAAACTTTATTTACAAGATTTATGGCTTCCAAATGTGGATGATGCTGATAAAATAGGCTACTCTCAGGAGCAATTAGATTGGGCGTATGCTAACGAAGAACAAATATGGCGCTACTTTATTGAAAAGGAATTGCTTTTTAGTACAGACCCAAAGTTGGTTCCTCGATTTATAGCTCCTGCACCATTTTCAAAATTTTATTTAGAATTAGACAACAAATCTCCAGGTATGGTGGGTCGTTTCGTTGGTTGGCAGATAGTGCGTAGCTTTATGGAGAAAAACGATATAACACCACAACAATTAATGGTATATGATGCAAAAGCATTATATAATTTATCAAAATACAAACCCAAAAAATAGCTCATGGCTCAAAATAAATCACAAATAGCAATAGATGTAACTTTAGATGATAATAAAGTTCCGGAAAAATTAAATTGGACAGCTAAAGATGGCGGTATTAATAATGCAGCGACAAAGGCAATGATGCTTTCTGTTTGGGATCATACAGCAAAGGAATCATTGCGAATTGATCTTTGGACAAAAGATATGCCGCTTGATGAAATGAAAATATTTTTTCATCAAACATTAAGTGCTATGGCAGATACTTTTTATCGTGCAACTAATGATGAAAAAATGACTGATACCATGAAAGATTTTTGCGACTACTTTGCAGAAAAATTAGATCTTAAGAATAAGTCTTAATTGTTAATGTCTAAAAAGCTCATCTTTGTTTACAATGCAAATTCTGGCGCTGTAAATTCGCTTATAGGTACGGCTCATAAAATAATAAGCCCGCAAACTTATGAGTGTAATTTATGTGCGCTTACTTTCGGAAATTTTACTGAAAACCTAATTTGGAAAGAATTTAGAAATTCTAGCAATGTGGAAATGGAGTTTCTTCACAAAGATGAGTTTTTAAAACAATATCGTTCTAAATGGTTGCCTAAATATGAATTTCCAATAGTTCTAATTGCTACGGATAATGAGTTGGGTGTGTTTATGCTTCCTAAATTTTTAAAAGTATTTGATACTACAGAAAATTTAATAGAGGCAATAGAAGTTAAACTGAAATTATTAAGTCAGTTAGGATAAATTCATTTCGTTATTAAGGCTGTCGATATATTCAAGCAGCTCCTCGCGTCCTATATAATTAGATGCTGACGTTGTAAAATATGGAGGCATTTCTTCCCAAGTTTCTAACATTTTCTGCTTATATGCAGCGATATTTCTTAAAAGAGCATTTGGTTTTAGTTTGTCACCCTTTGTAAATACAATTTGAAACGGAATTTCTTGTTCACCTAAATAGGCCATAAATTCCATATCTATAGGTTGTGGTTCATGGCGACAATCTACTAATACAAATGCAAGAACTAATTGTTCGCGAGTTTCAAAATAATCTGTGATAAACTTCTGAAAAGTCTTCTTAGCTTTTTTAGAAACTCTTGCATATCCATATCCTGGTAAATCTACTAAATGCCAGTTTCCATTAATGATAAAGTGATTTATCAACTGAGTTTTTCCTGGTCTACCTGATGTTTTAGCAAGATTTTTACGATCCATCAACATGTTAATAAGTGAGGATTTACCAACATTACTACGACCAATAAAGGCATACTCTGGCAAGCGATCTTTGGGGCATTTTGAAACCTCACTATTGCTCATTAAAAATTCTGCCGATTTGATTTTCACAATACTAAAAATAAAGGATTATGGCTTTCGCCGAAATATTATATTAAAAAGAAAAGTTCTTTCTAGTTAAACTTGCGTTCTTGTAGCCAAGCGTAAAGAATGTCATTAAATTGATCTGGGTGTTCCATCATAGCGGCATGACCGCATTTGTCAATCCAAAATAAATCACTATCTGGTAGTTTTTCTTGAAATTCGTCTGCTACTTCAGGTGGTGTTACATTATCATTACGGCCCCAAATAATACACGTAGGCGTGTTCATTAGTGGAAGATCTTTACCCATATTATGTCTAATAGCGCTCTTAGCAATGGCAAGTGTGCGTATAAGTTTGTTGCGGTCATTTACAGTTTCGTACACCTCGTCAACAATTTCTTTGGTCGCAATTTTTGGGTCATAAAAAACATTTTCTGCTTTTTTCTGAATATAATCACGATCTCCACGTTTTGGATAGCTTTCGCCCATCGCGCTTTCGTATAGTCCTGAGCTACCTGTGATTACAAGTGCTTTTACATACTCTGGATATAATTTTGTGCAAAGTAAACCTATGTGCCCTCCCAGAGAATTTCCAAGCAAAA
Source organism: Patiriisocius marinus (assembly GCF_008974325.1). Classification (GTDB taxonomy): domain Bacteria; phylum Bacteroidota; class Bacteroidia; order Flavobacteriales; family Flavobacteriaceae; genus Patiriisocius; species Patiriisocius marinus. Next base: position 92,518 of record NZ_BKCG01000009.1, read on the forward strand.
TAACATCTTTCAATTGTTTGTGATCTAAAAATGCTTTCACATATTTAGCAAACGTTTTGACATTAGTTTTGAGTATAGGCATCTCATAGATAGGAAGTTCTGGTATAATAACCTTATATCCTTTTGGAGGGAAAAAGTTTCCCACGCCATCAAAGTTGCTTAGGCCACCCATTAAGCCGTGTAATATTACGATGGGCGTACCTTCACCAAGCTCGATGTAGCTAAATTTACCTTCTTGCTTAAGTTGATTTGTCATTGAATAGGTTAGGTTACAATAGCAAAAATACACTTTTTTTATTCAACAAATAGCAATCTTTTATCGAGCATTTCAATGGCTTAAATCTTTAAAATTTCAGAAGCAAAATAACTGTAGTTCTATAATGCAACTTGCATAAAACCATAAACTTAACTCCTGTTAGGTGTTGTGAGTGGTAAAACTTATTAACAATGTGGTAAATAGTGGTAAAAAGTGGTAAATACTTTTTATATTTGGACTTTCACAATCCAAATTCTAAGTATTTAGTGCTCAATTTAATAGGGACATACGAGTGTAAAGCAGATGCAAAAGGAAGGCTGATGATGCCGTCTCCTTTGAAAAAGCAACTGGCTCCAGCTATGGCTAACGGTTTCGTGATTAAGCGAGCGGTTTTTCAGCCCTGCTTGGAATTGTACCCTATGGAGCAATGGAATATGTTGATGGAAAAGATGGGGAAACTCAATCGTTTTAGTCGTAAAAACAATGATTTTATACGTCGCTTTACGGCTGGTGTTAAAACAGTGGAGTTAGATGCGACTGGAAGGTTGTTAATTCCTAAAGATTTGCAGGCTTTTGCAGGAATCACAAAAGAAGTTGTGGTTTCATCTGCAATTGATATTGTGGAAATCTGGGATAAATCTAAATATGAAGAAGCGATAGAAGACGCAGCAGGCGATTTTGCTGATTTAGCTGAGGAAGTAATGGGAGATACAGATAGCGATGGAATATCATAATCCAGTTTTATTACACCCAACGGTGGACGGGCTCGATATTAAGGAGGACGGAGTTTATGTAGATGTCACATTTGGAGGTGGTGGTCATTCTCGGGAGATTCTTAATAGGCTTGGGCCAAAAGGAAAGCTTTTCGCTTTTGATCAAGATGCTGATGCATTGGAGAATATTATTGATGACTCTAGATTTACTTTGATTCCGGAAAATTTCAGATTCTTGAAGCGTTTTTTGAGGTTTCACGGTGTTAAAGAGGTTGATGGAATATTAGGCGATTTTGGTGTTTCATCTCATCAATTTGATGTTGCTGAGCGTGGTTTTTCAACAAGGTTTGAAGCAGATCTTGATATGAGGATGAATCAGAATAGTGCTTTTTCTGCATACGATGTGGTTAATAATTATGAAGAAGGCCAGTTGAGAAATGTTTTGTTTCAATATGGGGAGTTAAGGGCTGCAGCGGGTATGGCACGAATTATTTGTGAATCTAGAAAAGCTACTCCTATTAAAACTAGTGAGCAATTAAAAGAAGCGTTGGGTAGATTTTTACCTAAGCACAGGGAGAATAAAATATTAGCTCAGATTTATCAAGCAATTCGTATTGAGGTAAATCAAGAGCTTGAGGCTTTAAAGGAGTTTTTACTTCAAACAATTGAGGTGATTAAGCCAGGCGGAAGGTTGAGTTTAATCAGTTATCACAGTCTTGAAGATCGATTGGTTAAGCGATATATGCGTAATGGCATGTTTGAAGGAGAGCCAGAAAAAGATGTTTTTGGAAGGGTAGATGTTCCTCTTAAACCTGTAGGGAAATTTATCATTCCTGATGCAGCCGAAATAAAACAGAATAACAGAGCTCGTAGTGCTAAACTTCGAATAGCTGAACGTTTAGCTCCAAAGCTGAAGTAGTTTCTTTTAAGCAACAAATGAAGCAAAGTATAGCTAACATATTGAAAGGGAAATTCCTTGTAAGTGATGATGCCTTTAAAAACTGGAGGTTTATCATTTTTCTAAGTTTTCTTGCTTTGGTGATGATTGGAAGTAGTCATACAGCAGATAAAAAAGTACATAAAATAGCTCAATTGAATAATGATGTAAAGGAGTTAAAGAGTGAGTATTTGGATATACGTAAGCAAGTAACCCAAATAAAAATGGAGAGTAAAATAACACAAGCGATGGCAAAGCGAGGTTTACAACCAAGCGAAACGCCACCACAAAAAATAAGTATCATAAAAAAACAGTAGTGCGGTGCCCATAGAACAAAAAAACATATTAAACCGCTTATATTTTGTCGCCGGAGGTATGTTTCTCTTTGCGCTGCTTATTGCTGTAAAATTGTTAGACATTCAGTTTAATGAGGGTGATAAGTATCGTGAACTTGCCGCTAAAAACACTACTAAAAACTTTACTATTCCAGCTAACAGAGGTAATGTGTATGCAGATGATGGTAGTCTTTTGGCAAGTTCAGTTCCTAAGTATGAAATTAGATTTGATGCGGTTACAGTAAAAGAAGAAAATTTCAAAGAAAATATAGTTCCATTATCTAAAGAGCTTTCTAAAATGTTTGGGAAGCCTGCTTCATATTACCAAAACTTATTTAGAAAAGCACGATCAAATAAAAATAGGTATTTATTAGTTGCTCGCGATTTAGGGTATTCAGATTATATACGAGTAAAGAAAATGCCGCTGTTTAGGTTAGGTCCTAATCGTGGTGGTTTTATTGCTGAACCAAGAACGGTTCGCGAACACCCGATGGGAAAAATAGCTGAAAGATTAGTAGGGAATGAGGATCGAAATACGCCTGGATATTATGCTGTAGGATTAGAAGGAGCATTTCATAAACAATTAAGTGGTAAAGAAGGACATCGATTAAAACAGAAAATTTCTAAAGGAAGATGGAAACCTGTTTATGACGAAAATGAAATTGAACCTCAAGATGGATATGATGTAATTTCTACAATCAATGTGAATATGCAAGACATAGCTCATCACGCATTGCTGAAGCAGTTGACAGATTATGAAGCAGATCACGGAAGTGTAATTGTAATGGAAGTAGCAACTGGTGATATTAAAGCTGTTGCTAATTTAGGTAAGAGTAAAAACGGAAGTTATTACGAACGATTAAACTATGCAGTTGGAGAGTCTAGTGAGCCTGGGTCCACCTTTAAAACTGTAGCGTTGACGGTTGCCTTAGAGCAAAAAGTGATTGATACTGCTACGGTAGTGAATACTGAACAGGGTAGAGTGAGAATGTATGGAAGAAATATTACTGATTCTAAACGTGGTGGTTATGGTGAGATTTCAGCAGCAAGAGCTTTAGAGGTATCATCGAATATTGGTTTTGCGCGTTTAATTGATGGTGCTTATAAAGATGATCCTAAAAAGTTTACTGATAAAGTGAAATCGTGGGGATTAGATAAGAAAATTGGAATTTCAATAAAGGGAGAGGGAGCGCCAATTATTCCCGAAGTGGGAGATGAAATATGGAGTCGAAATGCACTCCCATCTATGGCTTATGGATATAATGTGAGTATGACACCCTTACAAATATTGACTTTTTACAATGCTATTGCTAATAATGGTGTAATGGTGAAGCCACAATTTATTAAGGAAATTAAATCGTGGAATGAGCAAATTGCTTTTTATGATACTGAAATATTAAATAAGAAAATAGCATCTCAAAATACCATTAATCAAATACAAGAGGTTCTGAAAAATATTGTGCAAAGAGGAACAGGAAGAAGTTTGTATTCTGAAAATTTTTCAATGGCAGGGAAAACAGGTACGGCAAGAACGGATTATAGTGATGCTAGTGCTTGGGCTAAAGATCCAAAATATGTTTCATCATTTGCAGGATATTTTCCGGCAGAGAATCCTAAGTATTCTTGCATAGTTGTAATCCATAAACCAAGTACTAAAAAAGGGTATTATGGAGCCGATGTTACAGGTCCTGTGTTTAAACGTATCGCTCAAAAAATATTTACTGACAGCCCATTAAAAGCAGAAATAGCAGATATCAATGCTGTAGAGAAAATAGTAAATGCAGACTACGAGAGTTACTATACGAAAGTGCAAAAGCGTATTGATAAGGTTCCTAATGTTAAAGGTATGGCTGGAATGGATGCAGTTTCTTTATTAGAAAACTTAGGATATAGAGTAATTGTAGCTGGTAATGGAACTGTGAAAAATCAATCAATACCTGCTGGAGAATCTCCAAAAAAAGGAACTGAAATAACACTTAATTTATCGTGATAGTATTAAAAGACATATTGTACAAAGTTCCTCTAGAGAAAGTGCTAGGGAATACGAGTGTGGCTATTCGTGATATTAATTTTGATAGTCGTAAAGTTGGTCTTGATGATGTTTTTGTTGCTATCAATGGTTCATTAAGTGATGGTCATAACTATATAAAAGGTGCTGTTGATAAAGGTGTGATTGCTATTGTTTGTGAAATACTTCCTCTAGAAACTGTAAATGGTGTTACGTATATCCAAGTGAAAGATAGTCAGGAGGCCTTAGCAATGATGGCTTCTAACTTTTACGATAATCCTTCGACAGAATTAAAGTTAGTTGGGATTACTGGTACAAACGGGAAAACAACAATAGCTACATTGCTATATAATTTGTTTTCAAAAGCAGGTTATGTTGCTGGATTGTTGTCAACGGTTAAAATAATGGTTGGGAATACGCAGCTTAATGCATCACACACTACACCAGATAGTTTAACAATAAATAAGTTTTTGCGTGAAATGGTGGATGCTGGAGTTTCCTTTTGTTTTATGGAAGTTAGCTCTCACGGGATAGATCAAAAACGAACCTCAGGATTAGAGTTTGCTGGAGGTGTTTTTACTAATTTATCACACGACCATCTTGATTATCATAAAGATTTTAAAGAATACCGAGATGTTAAAAAGTTGTTTTTTGATCAATTGCCAAAAACTGCTTTTGCATTAACGAATGCCGATGATAAAAATGGCGATGTGATGCTACAGAATACCGTAGCAAGAAAATATAGCTATGCAGCAAAAACTGTTGCAGATTATAAAGTTCAGATTTTAGAAAATCAGTTTCAAGGTTTGTTACTTAAGATAAATAACCAAGAATTGTGGGTTAAGCTTATCGGAAATTTTAATGCGTATAATTTATTAGCAATTTATGCTACAGCTGAATTATTAGGATTAGAGCAGCTTGAAATTTTACAATTGATAAGTACTCTTGAAAGTGTTGATGGAAGATTTCAGTTTAAAATTTCAGAAAAAAATATTACTGCAATTGTAGACTATGCTCATACGCCAGATGCATTGAAAAATGTATTAGGAACAATTAATACTATCAGAACTGGAAATGAAGAATTGATTACCGTGGTAGGTTGTGGTGGTGATAGAGATACTGCTAAACGTCCTAAAATGGGGCACATTGCATCACAACTTAGTACTAAAGTGATTTTTACAAGTGATAATCCAAGAACTGAAAACCCTGAAGCTATTATTGAAGAAATAGAAAAAGGAGTGTCGCCAGAAAATTTCAGAAAGACACTTTCAATAACAGATAGAAAACAGGCGATTAAAACTGCTTGTCAAATGGCTGCTGAAAATGATATCATTTTAATTGCAGGAAAAGGACACGAAACGTATCAAGAAGTTAACGGAGAACGAACAGATTTTGATGATTTCAAAATTGTAAACGAACTATTAATCGCCCTAAATAAGTAAGTAAATGTTATATTATTTATTCGAATTTTTAGAGAAAGAATATCAAATGCCAGGGGCGAGCCTTTTTGGGTTTATCACCTTTAGGGCGGCACTTGCTGTTATTACATCTTTAATAATCGCTACAATATTTGGAAAAAAAATCATTCGCATATTACAGCGAAAGCAAATGGGCGAAACTATTCGCGATTTAGGATTAGAAGGTCAGGTTGAGAAAGCAGGAACTCCTACAATGGGTGGGATAATAATTATTCTTGCGACACTTATTCCTGTATTGTTATTTGCTAAGCTCGAAAATATCTATGTCATCATGTTGATTGTAACGACATTGTGGATGGGAATCATTGGTTTTATTGATGATTACTTAAAAAAGTTTAAAAATGATAAAGCTGGATTGCCTGGAAAGTTCAAAGTTTTAGGGCAAGTAGGATTAGGGATTTTTGTCGGTTCAATTATGTTTTTTCACCCTGATGTAACCGTTAAGAGAGAGAAAGTCAACCCGGTGAATTCTGTTGAAAGTATTACACAGAGTTCGGCAAGAGAGTTTTATCCAGAGGAGCAAACATTACTAACTACAATACCTTTTGTTAAGGAAAACGAATTCAATTATGAGAGTCTTATTTCTTGGGCTGGCGAAGAGTACAAATCGTACATCTGGATCATATTTATTCCAATAGTAATTTTTATAATTACGGCAGTGTCAAACGGAGCAAATTTGACAGATGGTATTGATGGTCTTGCGGCGGGGACTTCAGCTATAATAGTAATAACACTTGCCTTATTTGCTTGGGTTTCAGGGAATCTTGTCTTTTCAGATTACCTCAATGTAATGTATATACCAAACACTGGAGAAGTCACAATTTTTACAATGGCATTTGTGGGAGCGCTCATAGGGTTTTTGTGGTATAATGCATACCCCGCTCAAGTTTTTATGGGAGATACCGGGAGTTTGACAATAGGAGGAATTATCGCTGTAATCGCTATCATTATTAGAAAAGAACTATTAATTCCATTGTTGTGCGGAATCTTTTTTATGGAAACACTGTCAGTAATGTTACAGGTGAGTTGGTTCAAGTATACAAAAAAGAAGTTTGGTGAAGGACGAAGAATATTTAAGATGTCACCATTACATCACCATTATCAAAAAGGTGGTTTTCACGAGAGTAAAATTGTAGTTCGATTTTGGATTGTTGGAATTTTTCTAGCAATACTAACGGTTGTGACATTAAAAATTAGATAAATAATTAAAGGTCATGGAATCCAATATAGAACATCAAGCGCCTAAAAAATTAGTAATCCTCGGAGGAGGAGAAAGTGGTGTTGGTACAGCTGTTTTAGGGATGCAGAAAGGTTTTGAAGTTTTTGTTTCAGACTTCGGAAATATTAAAGAAAAGTACAAGCAAGTTCTTATAAATAATGCGATTGAGTTTGAAGATGGAGGTCACACATCAGAAAGGATTTTAACAGCAGATTTAGTAATGAAAAGTCCGGGAATTCCTGAAAAAGCACCTATAGTTAAAGCGCTTTTAGAAAAGGGAGTGAAAGTTATTTCTGAAATCGAATTCGCTTCAGCTTATACAAATGCTACCATAGTTGGTATCACAGGAAGTAACGGAAAAACAACAACGGCTACTTTAGTGTACGAGCTGTTAAAAAAGGATTTAAATGTAGCGCTTGGAGGGAACATTGGCGACAGTTTTGCACTTCAAGTTTCAGAAGGAAAATTTGAAAACTATGTGCTTGAGTTGAGTAGTTTTCAGCTAGATGGAATTGTAGCTTTTGCGCCGCATATTTCGGTGTTAACAAATTTAAGTCCAGATCATTTAGATCGCTATGAGTACGATTATAATAAGTATATCGCATCAAAATTCAGGATAACTGAAAATCAGACAGAAGATGATTATTTCATCTATGATGCAGATGATGTTGAAATAAATAAGTGGTTAGATAGTCACGAGATTAAAGCGAAAAAAATACCTTTTTCAATAAAACGAAAAATTGAAGAAGGTGCCTATTTAGAAGATAATAATATAATAATAACCTTACATAATAACATATTCACTATGCCATTAGCAACATTAGGAGTACAAGGACAACACAATACAAAAAATGCCATGGCAGCTAGTACAGTAGCCACATTATTAAAAATTAGAAAACAAACAATACGTGAGTGTTTAGAAAAGTTTCAAGGTGTTGAACACCGTCTTGAAAAAGTGCTTAAAATTAACAACGTGATGTATATCAACGATAGTAAAGCAACAAATGTAAATGCTACATTTTATGCTTTAGATAGTATGACAACACCAACGGTATGGATTGTTGGTGGAGTTGATAAAGGAAATGATTATTCAGAGTTACTTCCTCTTGTTAATGAGAAAGTAAAAGCGATAGTTTGTCTTGGTGTTGATAACGAAAAGATTAAGGCGGCTTTCGGTAATATAAGTGATATGATTGTTGAAACTGCAGGTATGCAAGAGGCTGTGAAAGTGGCGTACAAATTAGCAGACCGCAATGATACAGTACTTTTAAGTCCGGCTTGTGCAAGTTTCGATTTGTTTACAAGTTATGAGGATCGTGGAAGACAATTTAAAGAAGCTGTAAGACATTTGTAGTAGAATTAAAATTGTGTAAGTAAGGTTGAAGAGTAGGAATTAGTACATATAAATTAATAAGTAGCTTGAGAGCTTTTTTTAAAAACATACAAGGAGATAGATATATATGGGCAGTAGCTGGGCTACTCGCTATATTTTCGTTTATGCCAGTTTATAGCGCAAGTAGTAACCTTGCGTATTTGTACGGTGACGGAAACACTATCAAGTTTTTGTTTAAACATTTTGCTCACTTGATGTTAGGTTTTGCAATTCTTTATGGAGTGCATAAAATACCATATCATTATTTTAGGGGGCTATCGATAATTGCATTGCCATTGGTTTTTGTCTTGTTGTTGGTTACCTTAGCTCAAGGCACAACCATAGGCGGAGCAAATGCAAGTAGATGGATACGTGTGCCGCTTGTGGGCTTTACATTTCAAACATCTACGCTCGCTGGAGTGGTGCTAATGACTTATGTGGCGCGCTATTTATCACGAATTAAGGATAAGGCAATCACTTTTAAAGAAACATTGCTTCCATTGTGGGGTCCTGTTTTTTTAATACTTGCACTTATTTTACCGGCCAATTTTTCAACTACCGCAATCATATTTGCAATGGTTACTTTGTTGGTTTTTGTAGGAGGTTATCCTCTACGTTATTTAGGAATAGTACTAGGTGCGGGTTTGCTAATGCTCACGCTATTTGTACTTTCTGCTAAGGCGTTTCCTGGGGTTTTTCCAAATAGGGTAGATACATGGATAAGTAGGGTTGAGAATTTTTCGGACAAAACAGATACGGAAGGAGATTACCAAATTGAAAGATCTAAGATAGCAATAGCTTCTGGAGGAATTAAAGGGCTTGGCCCTGGTAAAAGTGTTCAAAAAAACTTTTTACCTCAGTCTTCTTCAGATTTCATTTTTGCTATTATCGTTGAAGAATGGGGGCTCGTTGGTGGTTTTATATTAATGGGGCTTTATCTCTTTTTGTTATATCGACTAGTTTTAGTGGCGCATAAATCTGAAGGAATGTTCTCTAAGCTTTTAGTGATAGGAGTGGGGCTTCCTATTGTTTTTCAGGCGTTAATAAATATGGCTGTAGCAGTAGAGTTGTTTCCTGTTACTGGACAAACATTGCCGCTTGTAAGTAGTGGAGGGACGAGTATATGGATGACGTGTTTAGCATTAGGAATGATATTGAGCGTGAGTGCTAAAAGAGAAATAAAAGAAAAAGATATTGAAGAGAATGATAACCCATTAGCGGTTTTATCTGAAGCACTATAATGCTGAAATTTTAATAAAAGAATAAATATATCGCAGCAAATAAAACATACAAGTTTATAATTTCAGGAGGAGGAACTGGAGGGCATATTTACCCTGCAGTTGCTATTGCAAATGAATTGAAATCTCGTTACCCGGGATCGGATTTTTTATTTGTAGGTGCGAATGATAGAATGGAGATGGAGAAAGTTCCACAAGCGGGCTATAAAATTGAAGGGCTTTGGATTAGTGGTATTCAACGAAACTTAAGTTTTAAAAATTTAATGTTTCCGTTTAAGCTTATTTCCAGTTTAATGAAATCTAGAAAATTGATTTCTAAGTTTAAACCCGATGTTGCCATTGGTACAGGAGGTTATGCAAGTGCATCTGTGTTAAAGGTAGCGTCAATGAAACGAATTCCTTGTTTAATACAAGAGCAAAATAGTCACGCCGGAATTACAAACAAGTGGTTGGGTAAAAGTGTTCAACGCATTTGTACTGCTTATGATGGAATGGATAAATTTTTTCCGAAAGATAAAGTAGTACTAACGGGCAATCCTGTTAGGAAAGATTTGATTGCAATAAAAGAAACTAAAGCTGATGCACTAGACTTTTTTAAACTTTCATCAACAAAAAAAACAGTTTTAGTTTTAGGAGGAAGTTTAGGGGCTAGACGCATTAATCAAATTATCGAAAAAGCGTTACCATTTTTTGATAAAGAACAAGTACAAGTTATCTGGCAATGTGGAAAATTGTATGAAGATCAATATATATTAAAAGGAACAGAAACAGTAAAAGTGCATACATTTCTAAACAGAATGGACTTAGCGTATACAGCTGCAGATATAATAATCTCTAGAGCTGGGGCACTTTCGGTATCTGAGGTTTGTTTGGTTGGTAAGCCTGTTATGTTTATTCCTTCCCCTAATGTGGCGGAAGATCATCAAACAAAAAATGCCTTGAGTATTTCAGAAAAAGATGCGGCTATTTTACTTAGAGAGAAAGAGGCAGATGAAAACTTTGAGCCATTGCTTAAGTCGTTGCTTGATGATAAGGAGAGACAGCAAAAGCTTAGTGAAAACATTAAAAGTTTAGCCAAACCAAATGCTACAAACCATATTGTAGATGAGATTGAAAAATTATTAAAGAACTAATAATATTAAAATTAAAGTGAACATACTTAACAACATATCAACGGTATACTTTGTGGGCATTGGCGGCATAGGGATGAGTGCGCTTGCTCGTTTTGCAGCGCTCAAAGAACTTGATGTGATGGGGTATGATAAAACCGAAACTAAGCTTACAAAAAAATTAGTTGTTGAGGGGATAACACTTAATTATGTGGATGCGGTTGACCAGTTGCCGTTGCAGAAAATTTCAGCAGAAAACACATTAGTTGTTTACACACCGGCGATACCAAACGACAGTGAAATATTAAACTACTTTATTAACAATAAGTACCAAGTTATTAAGCGCTCTAAGTTTTTAGGCGCGGTAACTCAAGATACCTTATGTCTTGCGGTTGCAGGAACACATGGGAAGACAACAACCTCTGCTATTTTAGGGCATTTAATGGTAGCTTGCGATATGCCTGTTACTGCCTTTTTAGGCGGAATTGCAGAGAATTATCATTCTAATTTTATTAGCAATGGAACGGAAATTACAGTAGTTGAGGCAGACGAGTTTGATCGATCTTTTTTAACATTGAGCCCTGATATAGCTTGTATTACTTCAATGGATGCAGATCATCTAGATATCTACGGAAATGCTACAGAAATTGAAAATTCATTTAGAGATTTTGCTGCTTTAGTATCTAATTCGGATAATTTATTGTTTAAAAAAGGGTTGCCATTAAAAGGGAAAGACGTTGCTATTGAAGTAGAGGCACAATATAAAGCTGAAAACGTACGTATAGAAAATGGAGCGTATAAATTTGATTTAAAAACTCCAACTGAAACTATTGATAATTTAGTGTTTTATTTACCGGGTCATCACAATTTACACAATGCAGTTACCGCTTTAGGGATGGCATTGTTGGCAGGGACTCCAGTGAGTAAAATTCCTAAAGCATTAGCTTCTTTCAAAGGAGTTGAGCGTCGTTTTAGTTATAAAATAAATAATAAAAATTTAGTGTTAATTGATGATTATGCACATCACCCAACAGAGTTGAATGCACTTTATCAAGCAGTAACTGAAATGTACCCAAACGAGAAAAAGTGCATTGTTTTTCAACCGCATTTGTTCACTCGTACGCGCGATTTTATCGACGGTTTTGCAGAAAGTTTAGCGCAATTTGACGAAGTATATATTTTAGATATTTATCCGGCTCGCGAAAAACCTCTAGAAGGTGTTGATTCAACGTGGTTGTTAGCTGAAATATTAAAGCGGAAAAATGACGCGAAAGCACAATTAATAACGAAAGAAGAAATATTAGAAAGTATTAAAATTTCGGCATTAAAAGTTAATCTTTTAGTGGGTGCCGGAGACATAGGTGTTGAAGTTGAATCAGTTACAAAAGCTTTAGCGTATGAAAGTTAATTGGGCACTATTGAAGTTTGTGTTGTTGACATCACTAATAGTGTTGCTGTTTGGCTTTACTAAAAAGCGAAATCAAGAACGCAAATTGACTAAAATAGACATTGAGTTTTTAGACCAAAATGCGCCATTTATAACACGTAATTCGGTTAATAAGATGTTAATACAAAATCACGACAGTGTTACGAGCCTGAGTAAAGAAACCTTAGTTTTGAAAGAGATGGAATCTAGACTGCTCCAAAACGAGATGATTCGTGATGCAAATGTATTTGTAACAGTTGATGGGCAATTAGGAGCAAAAATTGAACAAAGAAATCCGATAGCGAGGGTATCAGCTTCACCGGATTATTACATAGATGAAGATGGGGAGAAAATGCCATTGTCTTCGGTGTATACAGCAAGAGTGCCTTTAGTAACTGGGAATGTTACTAAAATTCAATCTCAATTAACACATTTAGTGCAGAACATACGAGCGGATGAGTTTATGAATAAGAGTGTTGTTGGTATTGATGTGGCAAATGAAGAAATGGTGCTACTGAGAATGCGAAAGCATAATTATAAAGTGCTTTTTGGAGACACAAATGCCATAGATTTGAAATTTCAGAATTATAAAGCATTTTATCAAAAAGCAAAACAAGATAAAACATTAGAAGATTATAAAACAGTCGATTTAAGATTTGGGAGCCAAGTGGTTGCAACAAAAAAGTAAGGTATGGAAGATACTAGTATTGCTGTAGGATTAGATATTGGGACAACTAAAATTGTCGCAATGATTGGTCGCAAGAATGAATATGGGAAAATGGAGATTTTAGGCATAGGAAAGTCTAAAAGTATGGGGGTGCACCGTGGCGTTGTAAATAATATCACGCAAACCATTCAATCCATTCAACAAGCTGTTACCGATGCAGAAACATCTTCGGGTATAAAAATAGAAGATGTAGTTGTAGGTATTGCAGGGCAACACATACGCAGCTTACAACATAGCGATTACATTACCCGTGCAGATAGCGACGAGGTTATTGACGTAGATGATATTGATAGATTGTGTAACCAAGTTCACAAGCTTGTAATGTTACCTGGAGAAGAAATTATTCACGTTCTACCACAAGATTTTAAAGTTGATGGTCAAGCTGAAATAAAAGAACCTATAGGAATGTATGGTGGACGTCTTGAGGCAAATTTTCACGTAGTTGTGGGACAAGTAGCGTCAATTAAAAATATAGGACGTTGTGTAAAAAGTTCAGGATTAGAGTTAAGTGGAATTACACTTGAGCCTCTAGCATCAGCTAATGCTGTATTAAGCCAAGAGGAGAAAGAAGCTGGTGTTGCGTTAATTGATATAGGCGGTGGAACAACTGACTTAGCAATTTTTAAAGATGGAATTATTAGACATACAGCTGTAATTCCTTTTGGAGGAAATGTAATTACTGAAGATATAAAAGCTGGTTGTAGTATTATAGAGAAACAAGCCGAACTTTTAAAAGTGAAATTTGGATCTGCATGGCCTGGAGAAAATAAGGATAATGAAATAGTTTCAATTCCTGGTTTACGAGGTCGCGAACCAAAAGAAATTACGCTTAAAAATCTATCTAAAATTATACACGCTCGCGTTGTGGAAATTATAGATCAAGTGTATTTAGAGATTAAAAATTATGGTCATGAAGATCAGAAAAAACAGCTTATAGCTGGAATTGTTTTGACAGGTGGTGGTGCACAACTATCGCATTTAAAACAATTAGTAGAATATATAACTGGAATGGATACCCGTATAGGTTATCCTAATGAGCATTTAGCTGGTGACAGCGATGCCGAAACAACAAGTCCGTTATATGCTACTGCAGTTGGATTAGTGATGAACAGTCTTGAAAATAAAGCAAGAATGCAATCTATTAAATCACAAGTTGAAGCAGCTCCAAAGGTTGTAGAAACTACTGAAACTGTAATTACGGAAGAAATTGAAGAAACAGAAGTTGAACCTCCTACAGTAAGTCAACCTCGAAAGGGGTTCTTTGAAAAATGGGGTGAGAAATTTAAAGAATTTCTTGACAACGCTGAGTAAGAAAGTACAATTGAAACAATAATATAGTTCGCTAAAGCGAAATAAGAAATAAAAAAGACTTGATTGACTTAGGTTAATCAATTAGGATATTAAACCTCGCAAAATAACGTATATGAGTAATAGCACAGAATTTGACAACATTTCATTTGATTTGCCTAAAAACCAATCGAACGTCATCAAAGTAATTGGTGTTGGTGGTGGTGGGAGCAATGCTATCAACCACATGTTTAATCAAGGTATTAAAGGAGTAGATTTTGTAATCTGCAATACCGACGCACAAGCATTAGAAAACAGTTCAGTTCCTATAAAGATTCAATTAGGAATGGACCTTACAGAAGGACTTGGAGCCGGTGCAAATCCTAAAATAGGGGAACAATCTGCCGTAGAAAGTATGTCAGACATTAAAAGTATGTTAACCTCTAATACTAAAATGATTTTTATTACTGCAGGAATGGGTGGTGGTACCGGTACAGGTGCGGCTCCTATTATTGCACGTATGGCAAAAGATATGGATATCTTAACTGTGGGTATTGTAACAATCCCATTTCAGTTTGAAGGTAAAATTAGAAATGAACAGGCTCTTTTAGGAGTTGAGAATTTACGTCAAAACGTCGATAGTCTTGTTGTAATTAACAATAATAAATTACGTGAAGTATATGGAAATTTAGGTTTTAAAGCTGGATTTTCAAAAGCGGATGAAGTTTTAGCTACTGCAGCGCGAGGAATTGCAGAGGTAATTACACATCATTATACACAAAACATCGATTTACGTGACGCTAAAACAGTACTCTCTAATAGTGGTACTGCTATTATGGGTAGTGCAACAGCTTCAGGTGCAAATCGAGCAAATGAAGCTATTACTAGAGCTTTAGATTCTCCATTATTAAATGATAATAAAATTGCTGGTGCTAAAAACGTACTATTATTAATAGTGTCTGGTACTGAGGAAATTACTATTGATGAAATAGGGGAAATTAGTGATCACATTCAGAATGAAGCAGGACACAGTGCTAACATTATTATGGGTGTAGGTGATGATGATACTTTAGAAGGATCTATATCTATTACTGTTATTGCGACGGGTTTTGATGCAGAACAACAAAATGAAATAACAAATACAGAGACAAAAAAAATTATTCACACACTTGGTGATGAGCATAAAGCAGAGTTAGATTTAACACCAAAAGTTACGGCAACACCTGTTGAGCTTCCTAAGGAAACTCCTCCAACAATTGTGGACGAAAAACCAGCTCCTCCTCCAATTATTCGTCATACATTATTTGAAGAGGAAGAGGAGAAAATCACTTTTAAATCTGAAATACCAACACCTACATTAACGGAAGAGGTTAAAGAACAAACTGTGATTACTGAAACGCCTTATAAGGAACCAATTGTATCTCGTGAAATACCTTTTGAGGATTATATTGAAACTTCAGAATTAATTAAAAATATTAATGTTGAAGCCAATGTAATTGATATTCATCATTTAGCTGAATTCGAGCAATTAGTAATTAACGAAATTGATGTTAACGATTTTGTTATTGTTGAACCCAAAGCACCAGTTCAAAACACAGAGATTACTTTTAATGAAAAAGAAGAGGCAACAGCCTTTACAATTTCAGAAATGCCCAAAGAGGTAGAGAAAGAAGTCGAAGCAGTACAAGATCAAATGTTGATGTTTGATATGCCAATGCAAGCTGCTGAGGAAATGACAGAAGTAAAACGTTTTAGTCTTGAAGCAGAAGAAGAGGTAGACGAAGTGATCACTTCAAGTGTGGAGGAAATTGAAGTTCGAGATCACGTGGAAGTTGTACCAGTTAGTGAAGTATCTAGAGAAGGCGTTAAACGTTACAGTCTTGATGATTATACGGAAAAAGAGGACGAGTTAATAAACGCTAAACCAACTGTAAAAGAAGAAAAAGTGGCTGAAGAAGAGATCGCTTTTGAAACTAGAACAGTTCCTGCTAAAGAAACTGAGCAAACAGAAAATGCTCCTTTTGATCCAATGAATAGTCCTATTTCTAAAATGTTGCGTGACCGTACGGAAGACCGTAAAAGAAAGATGAAGGATTTTAATTATAAGTTTAGAAATAGTGCTTCTAAAATTGATGATATTGAAAAAGAACCGGCTTATAAGCGTATGGGGATTGACGTTGAAACTTCAAATGATGAAGCGGTTAATTTGTCTAGAACATCAGTTAACACAGATGATGACGATATCGATTTAAGAAGTAATAATAGTTTTTTACATGATAATGTAGATTAAATTATCAAAAGTAATTAGCCGTCTTGTACGGGATTAATTCATTAAAGGCTCTTCGTTCGAAGCGCCTTTTTTGTTTCGTGTAATTTTAAAATTAGGTATCTTCGCAATTCATTAAAAAGACAGAATTTATGGGTTTATCAGCACAGATTATGGACGCTATGAAAGTAGCAATGAAGGCGAAAGATTCGCAGTCTTTACAAGCACTTAGAAGTGTAAAGAGTGCAATTTTATTGGCACAAACAGAAAGTGGAGCAAAAGAAGACCTAACTGAAGAAGCAGAGCTTAAGTTGTTGCAAAAGTTAGTTAAACAACGCAAGGATAGTGCAGCTATCTACAAGGAGCAAAATAGAGAAGATTTAGCTGAACCAGAATTAGTAGAAGCAGCAGTGATTGAACAATTTTTACCAGAGCAATTAGGTGAAGAAGAAGTTACTAAGCTAGTTGAGGATGCTATAGCGCTAACAGGAGCTTCTTCTATGGCAGATATGGGTAAAGTAATGGGTATTGTAAATAGCAAAGCTGCGGGTAGAGCAGACGGTAAAACAATTAGCACTATTGTAAAGCAGAAGCTAGCAAACTAAATATGTTCTCTTTTTAAAGAGATTAATTAGGCCTCGTGGCGCAACTGAATAGCGCATCAGATTTCGGCTCTGAGGGTTGGGGGTTTGAATCCCTTCGAGGTCACAATTTCACTTAAAGCTATTTTAACTAAATGTTTAAATAGCTTTTTTTTATCTAAAAAGTTTGATTAATAGTCTGATTATTAAATGTATAAAAAATGATTTAATGTTGGGGGTATAAAACTATTTTTTAAAAAATTGACAAATAATGTTATGTTAAAAGGGAATATAAAGTTGAAATAATATTTAACTTTGTTTTAAATGAAACAATTCATCCACAAATTAATAGCTGTTTTTATGGCAACTGTAGTTCTTATGACTACAATGTCATTCACTATTGATATGCATTATTGTGGAGATACGCTTGTAGATTTTTCTTTTGTGCAACAAGTAAAAACTTGCGGAATGGAAAAAGAGCAATTGACTACTTCTTGTAAAAAACCAATGGTATCGCAAAAATCTTGCTGCTCTGATGAACAAATGGTAAAGCAAGGGCAAGATGATTTAAAGGTTTCTTTTGACTCACTCAGTTTTGAACAACAAGTTTTTGTTGCATCATTTACATATTCTTATTTAAATTTATTTGAAGGAACTGCAACTACAGATGTTCCTTTTGTTGCTTACTCGCCGCCCTTTGTTAAACAGGACGTGCAAGTGATGCACCAGACTTTTCTTATTTGATCTATTGAATTTTTGAAACGAAGCCCAGCAGTTAACCTGTAGTGGGCTAAATCTCGTGTACGGTATTTTATACTTCGCACAATTTCAACTATCTAATAATCAAATCGTATGCTTAATAAGGCGATTAAATTTCTTATTGAAAACAAACTTGTAGCGGTACTTCTTTTAACTCTTTTTGTAGGTTGGGGTATTGTAAATGCACCCTTTAGTTGGGATACTGGGTTTCTACCTACGAATCCAGTAGCGGTAGACGCTATTCCAGATATAGGCGAGAATCAACAAATTGTCTTTACAAAATGGCAAGGTCGTTCTCCGCAGGATATCGAAGACCAAATTACCTACCCACTTACGACTTCACTTCTGGGTATTCCTGGAGTTAAAACCATTCGTAGTTCTTCTATGTTTGGTTTCTCCAGTATCTACATCATTTTTGAAGAAGACGTAGATTTTTATTGGTCGCGCAGCCGTATTCTTGAAAAACTAAATTCACTTCCAGCAAACTTGTTACCTGATGGTGTAAATCCTTCTTTGGGACCAGATGCTACAGGACTAGGGCAGATTTTTTGGTACACGCTCGAAGGTCGTGACCAAGACGGTAATGTAACTGGTGGTTGGGATTTACAAGAGCTACGTAGCATTCAGGATTATTATGTGAAATATGGATTGTCTTCTGCAGGCGGTGTTTCAGAAGTAGCATCAATCGGTGGATATGTTCAAGAATATCAAGTGGATATTGACCCAGAAAAAATGCGTCAATATCATATAAGTCTCTCTCAGATAGCAAAAGCTGTCAAAGAAAGCAATCAAGACATCGGTGCTCAAACCTTAGAAATTAATCAAGCTGAATATCTTGTGCGTGGTTTGGGGTATGTGAAATCGATAGCAGATATAGAAAATGCAGTTGTAGATTCAGAAAATTTCACTTCGATTCGTATAAAGGATGTTGCAAATGTTCATTTAGGGCCAGCGACAAGGCGTGGTATTTTAGATAAAGAAGGTGCCGAAGTTGTAGGTGGTGTTGTGGTAGCACGATACGGAGCAAATCCAATGAAAGTAATTACTAATGTCAAAGAGCAAATAGCAGAATTAAGTTCTGGTTTACCTACAAAAACACTCTCAGATGGTACCATCTCTCAACTGACCATTGTTCCTTTTTACGACCGTACAGAGCTTATCCAAGAAACTTTACACACTCTAAATGAGGCCTTAACCTTAGAAATATTGATTACCATTTTGGTAATTATCATTATGGTTTTCAATCTACGCGCATCTATCCTTATTTCTGGATTACTGCCTGTTGCGGTTTTGATGGTATTTATTGCGATGAAACTGTTTGATGTAGATGCAAACATTGTTGCATTATCAGGTATTGCCATCGCCATTGGAACAATGGTAGATGTAGGCGTCATACTTGCCGAAAATATGATACGGCATCTGGACGACGAGAAATTACGATTGCAAGAAGATGGCACGCCTTACACAATGAACGAGGTTATTTATAACGCTACTGCAGAAGTTTCAGGTGCGATTTTAACAGCCGTTCTTACTACGATTATCAGTTTTGTTCCCGTATTTACAATGATAGGTGCAGAAGGTAAATTATTCCGTCCATTGGCGTTTACAAAAACAATGGCGCTGTCTGCATCATTAGTTATAGCACTCTTTGTAATTCCGCCATTTGCAGCCTTCTTATTTAAGAAGTCAAGCATCCGTGAGCGTTCTAGATACGCTCTTAACGGCATACTTATTTTATTGGGAATCGCAGCAATAGTCTATGGATACTGGCTCGGTCTTATTCTCATTGGTTTTGCTATTACTGCATTGTTGACTATGCGGGGTACGCTTTCGCGAAAGCGTGCAAACCTCATTAACATCATCATATCTGCAACAGCGATAATCATACTTCTTGCAGAGTACTGGCGACCATTGGGTTTTGACCGAAGTATTATTCTGAATTTGATATTTGTATCAATTATCTGTTTTGGAACACTTGGGATTTTCTCTGTTTTCAGAATGTATTATGATAGAATATTACGCTGGGCATTAGTAAATAAGCTACTGTTTTTGATTATTCCAGCAACCGTATTGACGTTTGGGCTCTTAATTATGCGTAACACTGGTAAAGAATTTATGCCGGCACTTAATGAAGGGTCATTTCTATTAATGCCTACTTCTTTGCCACACGCAGGAGTTGAAGAAAATAAACGTGTATTGCAACAACTCGATATGGCAGTGGCAAGTATTCCAGAAATTGAAACCGTAGTAGGTAAATCAGGAAGAACCGAATCTGCCCTCGATCCAGCACCGCTCTCGATGTATGAGAATGTGATTCAGTACAAATCTGAGTTTATGCGTAATGCTCAAGGCGATAGACAACGCTATAAGGTAAATAATGATGGGCTTTTTGTACTTAAAAATAATAGGTTCATCATAAACCCTAATAATGAAGGTGAGAATGACGCAAATTATGATAAAGCAAGTCTACAGTCTTCCGCTAATCGAGATGATTTAATTGAAGATAATGATGGCGAGTATTACCGAAACTGGCGACCAAACATCAATAGCCCAGATGATATCTGGAATGATATAGTTGAGGTCACTAAATTCCCAGGAGTTACATCTGCGCCAAAATTGCAACCTATTGAGACAAGACTCGTGATGCTTCAGACAGGAATGCGAGCGCCTATGGGAATTAAGGTTAAAGGGACTGATTTAAAAACGATTGAAGATTTCGGCTTACAATTAGAAGGTATTTTAAAACAAGCCGAAGGTGTAAAAGAACAAGCAGTCTTTGCAGATCGCATTGTTGGAAAACCTTATTTACTTATTGATATCAAACGAGAACAACTCGCTAGATATGGCATTTCTGTAATGGATGTGCAGGAGGTTCTTAAAGTAGCTGTTGGTGGGATGCCACTTACTCAAACAGTAGAAGGTCGAGAACGTTATGCGGTGAGAGTGCGCTACCCAAGAGAACTGCGAGCTAATCCTGATGACCTTAAAAAGATTTACGTGCCCGTTGAGAAAGGTAGCCCAGTTCCTTTAGGCGAATTGGTAGAGATACGCTACGAGCAAGGACCGCAAGTTATAAAAAGTGAAGACACGTTCTTAATTGGTTATGTGCTCTTTGATAAGCTCGAAGGCTTTGCTGAAGTGGATGTGGTAGAAAATGCACAAGCATTAATTCAAAAGAACATTGATAATGGAAAATTGATTGTTCCCTCAGGAATAAGCTATCGTTTTACAGGAACGTATGAAAATCAATTACGAGCAGAAAAAACGCTTTCTGTAGTCGTGCCGCTGGCACTGGTCATCATCTTTTTAATTCTGTATTTTCAGTTTAAATCGTTTGCTACATCGCTTATGGTTTTTACGGGAATCACAGTTGCCTTTGCAGGTGGCTTTATTATGATATGGCTATACGGTCAAGACTGGTTTTTCAACTTTAGTCTCTTTGGTGAGAATATGAGAGATCTTTTTAATATGAAGACCATCAATTTAAGTGTGGCGGTTTGGGTAGGTTTTATAGCGCTGTTTGGTATCGCAACAGATGATGGAGTCGTAATGGCGACGTATCTCACACAAACATTTGACCGAGAAAACCCAACAGATATAAAAGGAATAAGACACGCAACTCTTGAGGCTGCTGGTAAACGAATTCGCCCTTGTCTGATGACAACAGTAACCACAATTCTTGCCTTACTTCCAGTATTGACATCTACAGGGAAAGGAAGTGATATAATGATTCCTATGGCGATCCCCATTTTTGGTGGAATGGTCATCGACATCACGTCTTATTTTATACTTCCTGTACTATATAGCTGGAAAAAAGAATACCAACTTAAAAAAGCGAATAAATGAAAAAAACACTCATATTTCTTTCTCTTTTGTTTGTTTCCGCAGAAGTTTATGCTGATCGGAGCCGAAGTGTGAAAGCTCGCTTGAACGCCTTCCTAATCTTAATGATTGGACTATTTTCAATTGGCGGACAAGCACAACAACTACAAGCGTATATAGACGAAGCACAATCTAATAATCCAGAAATTCAAGCTTTTGAATTGCGCTACAATAGAGCCGAAGAAAAGGTTAATGAGGCCGACTGGATTCCTAATACAGAGATAAGCGCAGGCTATTTTGTGAGCACACCAGAAACCAGAACAGGAGCGCAACAAGCGCGTATAGGTGTAAAACAAATGCTGCCTTGGTTTGGAACCATCACAGCACGTGAAAATTATGCCACTTCAATGGCAGATGCTGAGTATGTTGAAATCTCGATTGCAAAACGAACGTTAGCGCTTTCAGTTTCTCAATCGTATTATAGACTATACGCCATTCGGGCAAAGCAAGAAGTGCTTGAAGAGAATATTCAGCTTTTAAATACTTACGAGCGATTAGCGTTGACATCTGTTGAAGTAGGAAAAGCCAGTGCGGTAGATGTACTGCGTTTACAAATACGCCAGAACGAAATGCAACAGAAAATAGAGGTGCTGGAAGAAGAATATAGCGCAGAGCAAACTGTACTTAATAATTTATTAAATAAAGAAAAAAATGCACTGATTACTATTCCTACAGAGATGAATATTCCAGAAATAGACTCAATAAATACTTTAGACGGTTTAGCATTAAATCCCGAATTACTCAAGTACGATAAGCTTTATGAATCTGTAGCGAAATCAGAATTACTCAATCAGCGCGAAGGATTGCCAATGATAGGTTTTGGTGTGGATTACTTACCTGTAAGTGAGCGTACAGATGCATTTCCTAGCGATAATGGTAAAGATATTTTAATGCCGATGGTTTCGGTGTCTATTCCCATTTTCAACAATCGTTATAAATCTATTTCTAAGCAAAATGAACTGCGACAGCAAGAAATCAACTTGCAAAAGGACGAGCGATTAAATGCGTTAGAATCCGTTTTCGCGAAAGCGGTATCACAACGCAATCAGTCCAGAATAGCATATAACACACAAGCTAAAAATTTAAAGCAAGCTATATATGCTGAGCAAATTCTCATTAAGAACTATGAAACGGGAACTATCGATTTTAATGATGTGCTTGATATACAAGAATTACAATTAAAGTTTCAAATCAATCAAATTGAAGCTATTAATAACTACTACCTGCAGAGTGCGATAGTGAATTATCTAATAAATTAATAAAAACAGAACAATGAATTTCAAATCAATTTTAGTAATAATGGTATTAATTACCGCAGTAACAATGGTTTCTTGTAAAGAAAACACAACCGAAACTAAAACACAAACCACAGAAAAACAAGGAAAAGATGATACTTCTGTTTACGTATGTCCTATGCATTGCAAAGATAGTGGTAGTGATAAAGAAGGAAAATGTGACACCTGTGGAATGGCTCTTGTGAAAAATGAAGATCACACTGGCAATGAGTTTTAGCTCAGTTTCGGTAATTGCAAATGCCTTAAGATTAAGAACAAAATCAATTAATTAAATATAACTTAAAAACCAAAATTATGAATTCAAACCAACACAACAACAAAGAGGGGATGAGTCAGTACACTACGTTTTTTTTGATGCTAGGAGCATCATTTATAGCAATGTACATTACAATGTATTTAAATACTTATGAATTTGATCACGTTCGATTTAGTCTTACTCGATTTTATATGGTTTGTTTAGGTATTTCAACTATGGCTGTAATAATGCTCCTATTTATGCTTAATATGTATAAAAATAAGAAGAAGAATATCGCTATTTTGATAGGTAGTTCAGTATTGTTTCTAGGAGCTTTAGGATTAGTACGTGAGCAAAAGTCTACAGTAGGTGATATACTCTGGATGAAAGCAATGATACCACACCATTCAATAGCTATATTAACAAGTGAACGTGCAGATATACAAGACCCAGAGGTTAAAAAGCTGGCAGATGACATTATCAAAGCTCAAAAGAAAGAGATTGAAGAAATGAAGCAAATGATAAAACGGTTAGAGAATAATAATTAAAATAATTATGGCGCTCGAGCGGGCTTTACGCTAAATCTTTTTTGTGCAGAAAAAGCACAAAAAAGGATACCGCTTCAATCCCTAGCGCAAAAGAAACAAACCTGTTAGGTTTCATCACGTAAAATAAAATATTATGAAAAAGAACATTTTATATATAGCAATAGCGTTAATCTTGGGATTAGTTGGGGGTTATTTTTTCTTCGGAAATGATTCTGATACCGCTAATCAAAAGTCACCTACCCACAATCATTCTAGTGAGAACACCAAACAAATGTGGACGTGCTCGATGCACCCTCAAATTATGCAACCAGAACCAAGCGATTGTCCTATATGTGGAATGGACTTAATTCCTGCCGAAACTGGTGCGGAAGGTTTAGCTGCTAATGAGATTAAAATGACCGAGAATGCTATGGCTTTAGCTAACATTCAAACTACGATTGTTGGTAATGGCGCAGCTTCTGAGGATGACGGAATAATTTCACTTTCAGGAAAAATAGCTACTAATGAAGAAAATAATTCCGTACAGGCAAGCTATTTTGATGGTCGTATAGAAAGGCTGAATGTTAATTATGAAGGGCAAAAAGTAAATAGAGGACAATTGTTAGCTACTATTTATGCGCCTAATCTAGTAGCAGCACAGCAAGAACTTTTAACTACGGCGTCATTAAAAGAATCGCAGCCAGCCCTTTATAAAGCTGTTCGTAACAAGTTGAAACTCTGGAAACTTTCTGAAAAGCAAATTGAGGCTATTGAGACCTCTGGACAAGTGCGTGAGAACTTCCCAATATACGCCACAGTTTCTGGAACGGTAACTATGGTTATGGCCGCAGAAGGTGACTATGTCAAACAAGGACAGCCTATTTTAAAAGTAAGTAATTTGAATTCTGTTTGGGCAGAGTTTAATGTCTATGAAAATCAAATATCACAATTTAAAAAAGGTCAAAAGATTAAGGTTTCTACAAATGCTTATGTCAATAAAGAGTTTGACGCAACTATTTCATTTATAGACCCAGTTTTAAATAACGCAACGAGAACGGTAACTTTAAGAGCAACTTTGAGCAACAAAGAAGATTTATTTAAACCAGGAATGTTTGTTACTGGAAAAATTGAAGGTATTACTCAAGCAACATCTTCTGGTACTGTAACCATTCCAGCGAGTGCTGTTTTATGGACAGGTGAACGTTCTCTTGTGTATATCAAAACTAACCCCAATGAGCCTGTTTTTGAAATGCGCGAAGTTACTTTAGAAAATAGACTTGGAGAAAATTATCAAGTTTCTTCTGGGTTAAATAACGGAGACGAAATTGTAACCAACGGGACGTTCACAGTTGATGCTGCTGCACAATTGCAAGGTAAAAAGTCTATGATGAATAAAACAGGAGGCAAAACAATGACGGGCCACGAAGGGCATGTAGGAATGCAAGATGGTGCAGATAATAAAGTAAATGAAACTTCTTCGATGGAGATCAAATTACCAAAAGAGTTTCAAGAAAAATTTCAATCAGTATTAAATGCATATCTTAAGATGAAAGATGCCTTCGTAGCTAACGATACCAAACAGATTTCTATTTTGGCAAAAACTACATCAATAACATTGAAATCTACAGATAGAACAAGTTTAGGAAAAATGGAGCAATCGCATATTAATAAAAGTATCGAAATGCTAGATGATATTGCTTCAAATGATAATTTGAAAATGCAACGTGAATATTTAGTAGTACTTAATAAAAATATGGTTCCTATTGCGATGAGTCTGGAAGATATTGCCCCTATGCTTTATGTTCAAAAATGTCCAATGGCTAACAAGAATAAAGGTGCTGTTTGGTTAAGTGCTGATAGAGATATTCGTAATCCTTACTACGGTGACAAAATGTTAACTTGTGGTAGTGTAATTGAAGAAATCAAATAATCACCGCAAGTAATTAACTAACTTCAATAGATATTTTAAGATTTCCATATTATAGTATTGTTCTGTAATCTAGTAACTTTGTTTGTAATTGCAAATGATAAAATAGATTATGGGTATTACAGAAGAGGCTTTAAAAGAACGAATAAAAGAGCTTACTTGTCTTTATGATATTTCTTCTATCATTGTAAATGCAGATATTGAACAGATGCCTCAAACGTTGAGTGCAATCGCTTTTAGTCTTAAAAAAGGATTTCAATATCCCAATCAAACCGAAATATCAATTAAAACCTCTATTTGTTCTATTGAAACAGAATCTATTTACGATGGTTTAAATTTAATATCAGAAATTAAAGTATTCAATAAATTAGGGGGTTCAGTTATAGCCTCTTTAAAGGATGACAAAAGTTCTTTTCTAAAGGAAGAAAAACAACTTTTAGATAGTGTTGCTTTAAAAATTGGGAACCTATTAGAACGAATAGAAATTCAGCAAAATGAAACTTCTTTAAAAAGGCAAATGGAGCGAGCTGACAGGTTAGGTATTTTAGGTGAAATTACAGCGGGTATAGCACACGAATTAAATACACCACTAGCTAATATTCTTGGTTTTGCCGAACTTCTAAAAGATGATTTTTCCAAAAATAAACAAGCAACTGAGGATTTAGATAAAATTGTTCAGAATGCTATTTTTTCTCGCGAAGTAGTTAAAAAGCTTATGTTTTTTGCTTGTGAAATGCCACAAGAGATGCAGGAGGTTAATATTGTTCCAAGTATTAAAAATGCACTTACATTATTAGATGCTTCATTTAAAAAAGCTAAGGTTAAGTATCTTGTTAAAATAGAAGACGACACACTTTTACTTAAAGCAGACACTATTCAGCTCACGCAAATAATTTTTAACCTAATTATTAATGCTATTTATTTTTCTTCTGAAAATGGATTAGTTACCATTGAGGCAGGACAAACTAATAAGTATATACTTTTAAAAATTACAGATGAGGGTCCAGGTTTATCTGAAGAGGTTTTGGAAAAAATTTTTCAACCATTCTTCACTACTAAACCTACCGGCGATGGTTCTGGTCTTGGTTTGAGTGTTGTTCATGGTATTGTAGCAAGTCATAAAGGGGCAATTACAGCAGAGAATAATAAAAATAAAGGTGCAACATTTACCGTAAAGCTTCCTAAATCCTTTTAAATTGAGATAACCTATGAAACTCAAAAAAGAAAACATATTAATAGTTGATGACGACATCAATATTCTAGAGTTGTTGCAGCGCCATTTAAAATCGTGGAGTTTTCATACTTATAAGGCTGTTTCTGTAAAAGAGGCAGTACAAATACTACGAGATACTAATATCGATTTATTAATTACTGATTTGAAAATGCCGGAAATTGATGGCTCTGAGCTTATAAAATTTGTGTCAGAACATTATCCTAAACTTCCTAAACTTGTTGTTACTGGATATCCTTCAGTTCAAGATTCATTAGCTGCTATTAAGTCTGGTGTAGTTGATTATTTAACCAAACCATTTACAAAACAAGAGTTAGAAAATGCTATTGAAAAAACTTTAGGAAATAAAAATGAAATCACTAATGTTTCGGAAAGTTCAGTAGCTGCTAATGGAACAAATTATGGTGAAATTATTGGTGGTTCAGAAAAAATAAATAATGTCATTCAAATTATAGAGCGAGTTAAAAATAACAAGGCAACAATCTTCATTAAAGGGGAAAGTGGTACTGGGAAAGAACTAGTGGCTCGTGCAATACATTATCAAGGGAAGTTCTCTAGAGCGCCTTTTATTGCTGTTAACTGTGGTGGTATTCCAGAAAATTTATTGGAATCTGAATTGTTTGGATACACAAAAGGAGCATTTACTGGAGCAGATAAAAATAGGGATGGTTTTTTTCAAGCTGCAAATGGTGGAACTATATTTCTTGACGAAATAGGCAATGCATCTACAGCAGTACAATCTCGTTTACTAAGAGTGTTGCAAGAAAAAGAAGTTCTAAAAGTTGGTTCGCAAAAACCAGAGAAACTTGATGTTCGTATTATTGCTGCGACTAATAGTGACCTTAAGGAAATGATTAATAAAGGTACCTTTAGGGAGGATTTGTATTATCGACTTACGGTTGTTGAAATTGAGGTTGCTCCCTTAAGAAATCGAAAAGATGATATACCTTTATTGGTCGAAAAATTTCTCTTTAAATACGGAGTTGAGTTTAAAGATCGATTTGTTAAAATAACTCCTGAAGCTTCGGCTGTTTTACAAAGGTATGATTGGCCAGGAAATATTAGAGAGTTAGAGAATGTGATACAGCGATCAGTAATAATGTGCGATAAAGTTGTGGATGTAAGTCACCTTCCTGATGCATTAAAATTCACTATAGATTTCCCGAAAGAAGAACTTCTTCCTCTAAAAGAAATTGAAAAAAAGTACATACAGAAAGTCCTTAATGCGACTAATAATAATAAAACCAAAGCTGCCGAAATTTTGGGTATCGATAGAAAAACGATTAGGTTAAAATTATCAGATTAATACTTCTTTAAAATTGGGGTGAAACTACCCAACTGGGTAAATATATCCCAGAAATCTACTTCAATAAAATTTCATATAATCACAAGAAACCCTTGCACCGTAAGGGTTTTCTTGTTTCTGTACATTTTTGGCATTGCTGCTGGCATATAGATTGCCTTTAGTATTGAAAAATAACTATGTACTATGAATTTAAATGCTTTGAACATTTGTACCACATGTATCCATAGAAACATGTGTGTGCTAACTACTCAGAAAAGCCAAGTTTGGTGTTGTAGTGAGTATGATGAAGAAACTAATCAATTAAATGTAAAACCAGAAAATGAAAAAAAGAGTAGCGAACCACCCTTAGTTATGGCATAACTACAAAATTTTAATTCAACACATATTTAATATTTATAAAATGAATACACAATCATTATTAAACAACAAGAGAGATCAAAAGTCTGAACTTAAAAAGAGAAGAAGAAAATATATAACAGATAAGTATAACGAAAGAAGTATTACTAACCGACTCTTCAAATAATCATAAAATTTTTTTCGCTTAAAAGCTAAATACATATGGCAACAATAACTGCAACAATAAACGGTAAGAAAAAATCTGCGCCAGTAAGAGGTATGATGGATAATGTAATGGAGCAATTTAATAGTGCTGCTGATCACATTGAACTTCACCCTAATATTAAAAAAATATTGAGCATAACTAATAATGAACTTATAGTTCATTTCCCAGTTAAAATGGACAACGGAGAAGTGGAAATATTTACTGGATACCGTGTACAACATAATAATGCATTAGGGCCATATAAAGGTGGCTTACGTTATCACCCAACTGTAGATATTGATGCAGCTAGAGCTCTAGCGATGTGGATGACGTGGAAAACATCCTTAGCTGGACTTCCATATGGAGGAGCTAAAGGTGGGATTAAAATAGATCCATCGCTTTATTCGCAAGGTGAATTAGAGCGAATTACTAGACGATTCACATTTGCCTTAGCAGATAATATAGGTCCTGAACATGACATTCCTGCTCCAGACGTAAATACGAATAGCCAAACAATGGCGTGGATGGCAGACACCTATATGAGTACACGCCCGCCGGCAGAACGAACTGCAAATCAACATGTGGTGACTGGAAAACCTGATGGTAGTGGTGGACTAGAAGGTCGCGATCGTGCTACCGGTTATGGCGTGTTTTTAACTATTAAATTTTGGGCTGAACGTAATAAACAGTCCTTAGTTGGAAAGAGGTTTATTGTTCAAGGTTTTGGAAATGTAGGCTATTGGGCTTCATATTTTTTAGAAAAAGAGGGAGCTAAATTAGTCGCGGTTCAAGATGCTTTTGGAAGTATAAGAAATGCTAGTGGAATTAAAGTTGAGGACTTATTTAATTATACAAAAGCTAATAATGGAAGTGTTAAAGGATTCCCAGAATCGTTTGACTTAGACCATGAAAAATTCTTTACAACTGAATGCGATATCTGTATACCTGCAGCATTAGGAAATCAAATTACAAAGGAAAATGCATCGAAAATTAAAGCTGAAGTTATTGCTGAGGGTGCAAATGGACCTACAAATGTTGAAGGAGAAAAGATATTGCTAGATCGGGGTATTACAATTATACCAGACATTTTATGTAATTCCGGAGGTGTTATAGGAAGTTATTTTGAATGGCTACAAAACCGAAATGGTGAGCTATGGCAATTAGATGAAGTGATGGTGAAACTTGAGAAAAAGATGAAAGAATCTTTCGATAAGGTATATGCTTATTCTGAAAGTGAAGCAATGGACTTTAGAACAGCTGCGTATTGTATTGCCATAAAGCGTATTGAAAAAGCATACATACAACGAGGAATTTTTCCTTGATTTAATCACATTTAAAAGAATAGGAAAATGAAGTACGGTAGTTTAATAGTAGAAAAGAGTGAGTATGTGTACTTAAAACGCATACTCAATATCTCAGGATATGCTGAGGATTTTGAAGCTCAGAAATCATTACAGCGATTAAGTGATGAATTGAAAAATGCGCAAGTAGTGGATGAGTCTGATATTCCAGGTGATGTAATTCGCTTCAATAGTTTTATTGAGGTGAGTTCTCAAAATGGATGGAAAAATACTATTCAATTAGTTAAGCCTACTGAAAAAGATGCTAAGCAAAATAAAATTTCAATACTAACCCCAATGGGAGCAGCGCTTTTTGGTTATTCGGAAGGAGATTCGATTGAATGGGATTTTCCGTCGGGTAAAAAGTTAATAAAGCTGGAAGCTGTAAAGCAGGTTGAAAAGAACAAACAATTAGAAACATCAATTTTAAAAACTAATTACTAATGAAAACTCTTCAGAACGAAATTTTTGATCACGATACAGATGTTGATGTAACCCATAAAATTAATTCAATTGAATTAGATAATTGGATTAATCATTTAAAATACATCAAGAAGGAGTTGAATAACTTAATAGGTCTTTGCGACGATGCTTTGAGCCCTAAGTTAGAAGATGCACACGTGCTTCAGAAATTTAAAAAAAAGGATGTTGAAACAGATACATTATTAAATGCTTTAAATAAGTATATGAATTCGAGGAGTGACATTGTTGAATGTGAAGACACTCAATGTGACATGGCTTACATTTCGGAACATGAAAGTTTCAGAAGAAGTTATTTGTATCACTTAGATAAGTATAGAAGGCTTAAAGATGAATTTTTTAGCAAAGTACAGGGTAAGTTTAGTTTAGTAAATATTACTTCTGAAGCATAACAACTTTTGGAAATAGATTTACACAACAAAATAGACGCGCATAGAAGGCTATGTATTAAAAAAGACCTTATTGAATTGAGCCAATGGATAGATTCTCTTTCTATTGTCAATGCTGAAATTGATTGTTTAAAACAAATAGAAAAACAGCTAATAAGAGATTTTAATATAGATAAAACCCTTCAGGGCTTACGACGGAAAAATACGTTGCTAATGGGATTGCTCTGTAAATATGAACAAGAATTAAATGCAGAATATAGTTACGGTAAAAAGGAATATAATGTTATCCGAGCTAAGGAACATGAAAAGAAGCGTGATACATATGCTGCATTTATTCTTGAGTTTACCCAATTAAAAAAGGGGATATACTTTAAGTTATCCAAGTATCAACGTAGATAAAACCGCAAAAGATGAAAAAGATATTAATACCAGTCAATTTTAATAACAACAGTCATGATGCTATTGATTATGCCATCAAGTTTTTTAAACACGAAGACTGTCATTTTTACTTTTTCAATACATACACTTACAATGTGGATGGATTAAACGCAATTCATTTATTGCAAGCTGATATGGATTGGTTTGAAAAACCGAAGCTCGAATCTGAAAACAACTTAGGAGCGGTTATTTATAAATACACGTTTAATAACAGAAATAAGAAACATCGTTTTAACGCTATTTCAGAAAGTATAAACCTTATTGATGGAATTAAAAAGGCGATCGATGAAATTAAAATTGATCTAGTTGTTATTCCAGGAAAAAAACTAAAGGACGATACTATTCAAGGTTATAGTAGAAATACTAGGCGAATAATTGAAAATATTAGAGAGTGTCCTGTGATGATTATTCCTTCTTCGGCTAAATTACATAAGAGGCCTGAGTTTGTTCTTGTTTCTAATTTTGAAATAGAACTTCCTAAAGAGGAACTTCAAAATTGGTTCGAATTAGTTAAGATAGTAAACGGACGGATTAAGATAGTGACTCTTTTTAGTAAAAGTAAAATGACCGACATTCAAAAAATACATCAAGATCTTGTTCGCTTTAATCTTGAAATAATGTCAGCGAGTTCAATTCCAATTGAAAATATAGATACTGTTAATGACTTAAAAGACTTTGCGAATTATCATTCTGATTACATTATCTGTTTGATGGATAGAAAGCCTGATATCTGGAGAATTTGTGGAATTACCCAATCTAGAATTACCAATATGGGGCCTTTACGTAGTACACCATTAATAGCTTTACACCATTAGTATGAGAAGGATGAGTAACTTTAAGTTTACTATTATTTCTATAATAATAGGAGTACTTATTATAACATTGCTAGTATGGCTTGTGCCTACACCAATGCACTCTTAAAATAAAGAAGCCATTACATCTATGAAATGTAATGGCTTAAAGAAAGTACAGCATATTAGTTATGCTGTTTTATGTTCTAACTTTAAAGCTTCAGGAAATAAAATATTATTTTCTAAATGTATATGTAAGTGTAAATCTTGTTCAAATTCCTGAAGCATTGAAAACGTTACTTTATAAGTATTACAAGCGTCAGTAGGAGGGGTGTAATTATTAGTTAAGCGAGCGATAGTCCTAAAAATCTCACCAGCACTATCGTGTTCGTGTTCCATCATTGAAATTGGATTTTGAACCGTCCCAAAATGTGCCATTTCTAATGGAGCATTATCTTCCAGACGTTCAGCCATTTTTTTAATTTGAGGAAATAGCAATTTTTCTTCTTTTTGCATATGTTGTAATAGTTCTTCAGCAACCTTAGTGAACTCTTCGTTAATTTTAAACAGTTCTGGGTGAAGTTCTCCGTGTACTTTACAAAGTTTAGCTAAAAACTGAAGCAATACTGGTATTTTAGTTTCCACATATTTATGGTGTGTTTTTTCAATATAAGTTGCTAATAAATCTAATGGCCACGATTTATAATCAATCGATGGATGTACGTTTTTACTAACAGCAATATTTAATTTTTCTAAAATTTCATCTATAGCAATGCCATTTTTTTCGCAAACAGTTGCTAATGGTCTATTTCCTTTACAGCAAAAATCAATACCATATTCAGAAAATACTGCTGCAGCTCTAAAGTCCTCAGCAACAAATTGTCCAATCTCTTGTTCTTTTAATGTATTCATATGTACGTTATTTAGTATTATTATAATTTTAAAACAGCAGTTCCATCTTCGATTTGATCTGCTAAATTTTTCAAGCTAGTTTCTTGAAGCATTGTTTTTAGGTTGTTTCTTATATCTTGAAAACTGTCGTGAAGAGGGCAGGGCTTTTCTGCATTACATTTTTTAAGCCCTATTCCGCAACTAACATATATATCATCTCCATCAATTGTTTTGACAATATTAGAAAGCATTATTCCTGATGCTTTTTCTTCAGTTATATAAAAACCTCCGGTTGGTCCTTTAGCAGATGAAACTATATCTGCTTTTACAAGTTTTTGTAAAATTTTCGCATTAAAAGCTGTTGGTGCATCTATTTCTTCTGAAATATCAGTGATATTAAAACGCTGTTCTAGCTTTGATTTTGAGGTTAAAAAGATTACGGAGCGTATTGCGTATTCGCAGGCTTTTGAAAACATACTTTTCTATAATTAATTTCTACAAATATATAAAAGATAAATTTGTCCGAAATATGATAAATGTCATCTTATCGGACAAAGTTGTCCTTTATTTTTGTGGTGTCAAAACTAACAAATGGGTTTTTGATGAAATAATCAACAAATTAAAATTATACCGACATGAAAACATTCCACAAATTACTACTGTTCATTTCTCTAGGTTTATTAATAAGCTGTGGAGGGAAAGAAGAAAAACAAAAAGATAAAATTACAATAGGTCAAAAACCAAAAGTAGAAAAGAAAGTTGAAACACCTATTTCAAATGAAGTCCCTGCATCTAAGAGGATAACTCTCGATAATAAAGGGGTAGGTAAAATTAAGAATCTTGAACTAAGTGCAACTATTGATGATACAATGGCTAAAAGAGGGGCTGCACTTTTTAAAACAAATTGTACAGCCTGTCATAAAACAAACAAGCGTTTTATTGGTCCAAATCCAACAGGAATTTTAAGTCGTAGAAGTCCAGAATGGGTAATGAATATGATTTTAGATCCAAAATTAATGACTGAAGAAGATCAATGTGCTAAGGATTTATTAGTCGAATTCAATGGTGCTGCAATGGCAAACCAAAATTTATCTGAAAGCCAAGCTAGAGATATTTTAGAATATTTCAGAACACTTAAATAAGCAACTTATGAAAATTATCAACGTATTAAAAGTACTTCCTTTAATTGTACTATTTGTATTTAGTGCTTGTAAAAATGAAGAGAAACAAGATTCGCCAGTTAATGAGCCTGCGGTTGCAGCTACTCAAACAGGTCAAGCTTTTATAGAGGATGACAATTCTACCCCTAATGTTTTACAGATAGCAATGTCTTCGCCAGACCATACAACTTTAGTGGCTGCAGTACAAGCAGCAAGTTTAGAAAATGTATTAGTAAATGCAGGTCCATTAATGGTATTTGCTCCCACTAACGCAGCTTTCGATGCCTTACCAGCTGGTACCGTAGAGGAATTATTAAAGCCTGAAAATAAACAACAACTAGCAGCTATTTTAAAACATCATGTGACTGCAGGGAACTATGAAAAAAACTTTATTAAAAAGTTTAAAAAACTAGGACAAGCGGATGATACAAATGTAACTGTCGAAGTAAAAGGCGAGGATGTATATGTAGGTGGAGCTAAAATTATAGCCAGTATAAAGGCTGGAAATGGAATAGTTCACGTAGTAGATAAAGTTATTTTACCAAAATCAAACTAATAACAATTAAGAAAACAACTAAAATTTAGAACCAATGAAAAATTATAAATTTCAACTTTTATCATTATTTGGAGTCTTATTGCTGCTCTCGAGTTGTGGTAATAACAATGGACAAAATAAGTCTAGTGGAGCTTTAAACTCTAGTGCAGCTGAGAAAGTCTATGTAGCACCGGGAGAACATGATGAGTTTTACGCATTTATGTCAGGAGGTTACAGTGGTAATCTAACAGTATATGGTTTGCCTTCAGGGAGAATGTTCAAGGAAATACCAGTTTTTTCACAGTTTCCAACTACTGGATATGGATATTCTGAAGAAACAAAACCAATGTTTAATACTTCATTTGGTTTTGTGCCAGCTGATGATTCTCACCACCCTGATATTTCTCAAACAAATGGTGAGCTCGATGGAAGATGGTTATTTATTAATGGAAATAATACACCTCGTATTGCTAGAATTGATCTTCAAACGTTCGAGACTGCTGAGATAATTGAAGTGCCAAATAGTGCAGGTAACCACAGTTCTTCATTTATCACTGAAAATACTGAATACGTTGTGGCTGGTACTCGTTTCTCTGTTCCTATTCCTCAACGAGATATACCTATTAAAGATTACAAAGGAAACTTTAAAGGAGCCTTGTCTTTTATTAGCATTGATCCAGAAGATGGAAATATGGAGATAAAATTTCAACTAATGATGCCTGGATTTAATTATGATTTATCTCACCCAGGAAGAGGGAAATCTCACGGATGGTTTTTCTTCACAACATATAACACTGAGGAAGCAAATTCACTTTTAGAGGTAAATGCTTCTCAAAATGATAAAGATTTTATTGCTGCAGTGAACTGGAAGAAAATAGAAGAGTATGTTACTAATGGAGGTGGTACTAAAATGCCTTCAAACTATGCTCACAATGTATATGACGAACATACACATACTGCTACTTCTACAATGAAAAAAGAAGTTTTAATGGTAGACCCAACAAAGGTTCCAGGTGCTGTTTATTTCCTGCCAACACCTAAATCACCACACGGTGTTGACGTTGATCCAACGGGAAGTTTTATTATTGGTAATGGTAAATTATCAGCTGATTTAACGGTTCATTCTTTTGATAAAATGATTGCAGCTATTGAGGCTAAAAAGTTTGATGGTGAAGCATACGGTATTCCTATTTTGAAATTTGAAGATGTTTTAGCCGGAACTTTAAAAAGTGGAGGTTTAGGACCTTTACATACAGAATTTGATGGCAAAGGAAATGCTTATACTACGTTCTTTATTTCTTCGGAAGTTGTAAAGTGGAAAGTGGGTACTTGGGAAGTATTAGATCGCAAAC
Source organism: Patiriisocius marinus (assembly GCF_008974325.1). Classification (GTDB taxonomy): domain Bacteria; phylum Bacteroidota; class Bacteroidia; order Flavobacteriales; family Flavobacteriaceae; genus Patiriisocius; species Patiriisocius marinus. The sequence goes on from NZ_BKCG01000009.1 coordinate 128,549, forward strand.
CTACATTTTATTCTGTAGGACACGGGATGATTCCTGGTGGTAATTCTAGAAAACCATTTGGTAAATATTTTGTGTCAATGAATAAAATTACAAAAGATAGATATTTGCCTACAGGTCCTGAATTAGAACACTCTGCTCAATTATATGACATTTCTGGAGATAAAATGGAATTGATTTATGATTTTCCAACACACGGTGAGCCACATTACGCAGCAGGAATACCAGCAGAATTACTAGCGCCTAAGTCTAAAAAGATTTATAGGTTAGATGATAATAAGCACCCAGATGCTGTACTTTCTCCTGATGGAGCTAAAGTTGTACGTAAAGGTAATGAAGTACATGTTTATATGTCAATGATTCGTAGTCACTTTACACCAGATAATATCGAGGGCATTAAAGTAGGTGACAAGGTATACTTCCATATTACAAACCACGAGCAAGATTTTGATGTCCCACACGGATTTATGATGATTGGTCAAAACAATTCAGGATTGTTAATTATGCCAGGGCAAACCAAAACATCTGTTTGGGAACCTAAGCAACCAGGAGTATGGCCATTTTACTGTACAGATTTCTGTAGTGCTTTACACCAAGAAATGCAAGGTTACGTTAGAGTTTCACCAGCAAGTTCTAACATAGAAATTAGTTGGTCTCTTGATGGAGATTAATTAGTGATTGGTTGTTTTCAAGCAGGTAGTATTGACAAGTACTACCTGCTATTTCAACACACTCACTAAATACGCTTTTATTAAAGCAGTATCACATTAAATTTAGTATTATGAAAAAGGCAAGTATTCTTATGATTATTGGTGCTTTACTATTGACTGGCTTATTTAAATTTCCATTATGGAATATTATGCTGGGCGCACCACAATATCCTGAGCCATTAGGAATGAATATTTATATTGATGGAATCAAGGGAATGAATGAATTTGATATTAAAAATATTGATGGACTCAACCATTATATTGGAATGAAAACAATTCCAAAACCTAAAGATATGTGGGAGTTTACTGTATTTCCAATTGTAATAGGATCGATGGCAGTGCTAGGTTTTATTATTGGTATTTTAGGATATTTAAAAAAGATAAGTTATAACTGGTTTTTAGGGTGGTTAATTATAATAACTACATTAGGTATTCTAGGAATGTATGATTTTAATGCTTGGATGATTGATTATGGAACTAACCTAGATCCTCACGCGATAATGAAAATGCAAAATCCAGATGGTACACCAATGAGTTATAAACCGCCATTATTAGGACATCAGAAAATGCTGAATTTTGATGCGTATTCTTACCCTCGATTGGGAGGTTATTTAATGGGTGCAGGAATGTTACTTACTTTGTTTGCTTATCTATTAGGTAAACGTTCTAAATCTTTAAACTAATGAAAACACTCATAAAAATATTGTTTACGACACTTGTTTTATTCTTTTTAAATAGTTGTAGTAAAGGACCTAAACCTATTGATTATGGTAATGATGGTTGTCATTTTTGTAAAATGACAATAGTTGATAAAATTCATGCTACTGAATTATTTACAGACAAAGGCAAAATATTCAAGTTTGACGCTTCAGAGTGTATGCTCAATTATTTGAATGAAGATAAACAAATTGCAGTTGGATTATTACTTACTAATTATTACGATTCTCCTACGGCATTTATCCCTTCTGAAGAAGCTACTTTTTTAATAAGTGATAAAATTCCTAGTCCTATGGGGGCTAATTTGACTGCATTTCAAACCAAAGAAAGCGCTCAGAAAGTACAAGTAGAAAAAGGTGGCGTACTCTACACCTGGAGTGAGCTCAAATCACACTTAAAAAAATAAACTACAGATAAGTTTTAAAAACTGAATATGTACTTAAATAAATATTTTATTCTTGCTATAATGCTCTTTTTGAATTCGTTGATGGTGTCCCAAACAATAGAGGTTTGTAATACTTGTAAGTTGAATTCATTAAAAGAGGCGATTAGTATAGCTAAAGCTGGTGACACTATAGTAGTTAAAAAAGGAACCTATAAGGAGTTTAATATTATTGTGGATAAACCACTTACAATTAAAGGTGAAAACTATCCGGTTATTGATGGTGGAGATCAAGGTGAAATTTTAAGGGTAGTTTCAGATAATGTGACAATAGATGGTTTGTTTATTATTAATGTAGGTACAAGTTATACTAGTGATCACGCAGCCATACGTGTAGTTAGAAGTGAAAACTTCTTGATTCAAAATGTAGTTTTAGAAAAACTCTTTTTCGGTATTTATATTGAAAAATCAAGCAACGGAAAAATCTATCATAATAAAATAATTGGCGATGCTCAAGATGAGTATAATTCAGGAAACGGAATACAACTTTGGTATTCTAAAAATGTTATTGTAGAGCAAAATATTGTTCAAAAAGTACGCGACGGAATCTACTTAGAATTCTCAGATAATATTCTTATTAATGAAAATATAAGTACTAATAACCTGCGTTATGGATTGCATTTTATGTTTTCAAATGACGATTTGTATACCAACAATACCTTTGAAAATAATGGAGCAGGTGTTGCTGTAATGTTTTCAAAAAGAATCAAAATGATTCATAATACATTTAAGAAAAATTGGGGTACAGCAGCTTTCGGATTATTATTAAAAGAAATTAATGATGCGGAAATAAAAGACAATGTTTTCGAAGAGAATACTGTCGCAATAAATATTGAAGGGTCAAATAGAGTACACTATTCTAATAATAATTTTATTAGTAATGGATATGCTATTAAAGTATTAGGTGCTTGTTATACCAATGTGTTTGAAAAAAATAATTTTTTATACAATTCTTTTGATATTTCTTACAATAGTAAAATAAATGATAATGTGTTTCAGCATAATTACTGGAGTAGTTACACTGGTTATGATCTTGATAAAGATGGAGTAGGCGATGTGCCTTATAGACCGGTAAAATTATTCTCATATATAGTGAATCAAACACCTGAAACAATCATATTAATGAGAAGCCTATTTATTGATATTATTGACTTTTCAGAAAAAGTTTCACCAGTATTTACGCCAGATAATTTACTAGATATGTCACCACAAATAGAACGGTACTAATGATACGTATAGAACAGTTACATAAAAAATTTGGCAAAAATAAGGTGCTAAAAGGGGTGGACTTAACTATCTCAAAAAAAGGTGTTTTTGCTATTTTAGGACCTAATGGTTCAGGAAAAACTACCTTGATAAAAGCATTATTGGGGATGGTTATACCAGATAGTGGTTCGCTGTCTGTTGGAGATATTTCAATTAAAAAAGATTGGAAATATAGAGACCAAATTGATTACTTGCCGCAAATAGCAAACTTCCCTGCAAACCTAACCGTAAAGGAACTTATCTCAATGATTAAGGATTTACGTAACCGTCCAGGAGAAGATAAAAAACTAATTACAGTATTTAAGTTAGAACCATTTCTTACTAAAAAACTGAGCAACCTTTCTGGAGGAACTAAACAGAAAGTGAATCTTGTATTGACCCTTATGTTTGATAGTCCCATTATTATTCTTGACGAACCCACAACAGGTCTTGACCCTATTGCTTTAATACATTTAAAGAAGATTATTAAAGAAGAAAAATCTAAAGGAAAAATAATTTTAATCACGTCACATATAATGAGTTTTGTAGAAGAGATGGCAGATGAAATTGTTTTCTTACTTGAAGGGAAAGTATATTTTAAAGGTACAATTGAAGCTCTTAAAACCGAAACTAAAGAGTCAAATTTTGAACACGCTATTGCTAACCTCTTAACTCACGAAGATGCTTAAAATTTTAAAATATAGTTTTTTCGATTTAATACGAAGTAGATGGAGTTACGTTTATTTACTTTTCTATTTACTGCTTGGTTCAGTGTTGCTTTTTCTAAACAATGATCTCTCTAAGGCAGTCATTACATTAATGAATGTTATCATCATTCTTGTACCTTTAATTGGGACTATTTTTGGAGTGATGTATTACTATAATTCTAAGGAGTTTACCGAGTTGTTACTGGCACAACCCATTAAGCGATCTTCCATTTTTATTGGGCAATATCTAGGTGTCGCTTTATCACTTTCTATGAGCCTCACAATAGGTTTAGGAATCCCTTTTGCACTATATGGATTGTTTCAATCTAATGAAATTTGGGACTTTGTTTTACTTCTAGTAACAGGAGCTTTTCTTACATTGATTTTTACAGCTTTAGCTTTTAATATTGCACTTTATAATGAGAATAAAATTAAGGGATTTAGTTACTCTATCTTGCTATGGTTGTTTCTGGCGGTTATTTATGATGGCTTGTTTCTAATGTCATTAATAGCTTTTCATTCATATCCCTTGGATAGTTTTTCAATAGGAGCAACCATGTTTAACCCTATCGATTTGTCTCGTATCTTAATACTTTTGAAACTTGACATTTCAGCTTTGCTTGGATATACTGGAGCAGTTTTTCAAAAGTTTTTTGGAACAGGTTTCGGACTTTTAATTTCAATAATTGCGTTATCTTTTTGGGTAGTAATTCCAGTTTTAAATATCTATAGAAAATCAAACAAAAAGGATTTTTAATCTAGCCGAAATATTAAGTTTTTGAATTGAGTTAATTTATAATACACTTACTAAAAAAAAAAGCATCTAAACATCTATTTATGAGACGTAGATGCTTTTCTGTTTTTACTATAAAATGTGGTGCTAAATAGTCATTGAAAATAACTGAGTTTCAGGTTTAGCTCTTTGTAGCCTTAAGTCGAAAGCCATACACACATTTCTAACAAAAGGGCGACCTTTTTCTAAAATGGTAATACCATTATCACTAATTTCGATGAGGTTGTCTTCTTCCATTTCTTTTAATTGTGCAACTATTTGAGGTATCTCCTCAAGAAATAATTCTTTATTAGACCAAGAGGTATGCAACGAACACATCAAATTAAGTATGTGTTTTCTAACAATTAAATCTTCTTTATTTAAAATATGACCTCTGTAAACTGGTAGTTCATTTCTTGCAATTGCATCTTGATATGCTTCTACCGTTTTTACATTTTGAGCAAAGCCTAACCAACTGTCGCTTATTGCTGAAACACCAAGTCCAACCATTAATTGCGTTTTAAAATCAGTATATCCCATAAAGTTGCGATGCATTTTATTAGATACTACTGCTTTGTAAAGCGAGTCTGTTTTTAATGCGAAGTGATCCATTCCTATTTCTACATAACCGCAATTTAATAGTTCCTGTTTCCCTATTTCGTACATCTCTCTTTTCTCATCTGGGCTTGGTAGATCTGAATCTTTAAAACCACGCTGCCCATTTCCTTTTATCCACGGCACGTGAGCATAACTGTAGAATGCAATTCTATCGGGTAAAAGCTCTTTCGTTTTTTCTATTGTATTAATTATATGTTCCTTAGTTTGAAAAGGAAGACCAAAAATTATGTCATGTCCCACTGAAGTGTAGCCTATCTCTCTAGCCTGTTCTGTCACCCTTTTTACATTCTCAAAAGGTTGTATTCTATTGATAGCTTTTTGAACTGTATGATTGTAATCCTGTACCCCGTAACTTACTCTGTTAAACCCTAAATCTTTTAGAACTTGGAGATGATTATACGTAGTGTTGTTAGGATGACCTTCAAAGCTTATTGAAGCTTTTGGAGCCTTTTCGGCAATTTCGAAAATTCCATTAATTAAGTTGGCAAGATTTTCAGGAGAAAAAAATGTAGGGGTTCCTCCTCCTAAATGGAGCTCTTTAATTATAGCTTTTTTACCAAGTAATGTTGTGTATAGTTGCCACTCTTTCAAAACCGATTCTAAATATGGAGTTTCAACATTATGGTTTTTAGTAATCCTTTTATTACAACCGCAAAATGTACAAAGTTGTTCGCAAAATGGTAAGTGAATATATAGACTTATTTCATTTCCGTCAGGAGTTTGATTAAACGTTTTAATAAACGATTCTTCCCAAGCATGGCTTGAAAAATTATTCTCTTCCCAATAAGGTACCGTTGGGTAACTTGTATATCTAGGTCCTGCAATATTGTATTTAGCAACTAAATTTTCTGACATGCTATTAAGTTAATGAGATGCAAATTTCGTGGAATACAACTCCTGTAAAAATGACAAAAGTCATCAAGTAGTAACGGTTGCTAATCAATTTAATGAATCTAAAATTTGTATCATATATACTATTAATGGTGAAAATGCAGTTATCATTTTATAAGAAATTTTAATGCTCTGAACATTTCAGCTAAAAAATGTTTTACACTTAATTTAAAAATAAGTTCTTGTGTATTGATTTTGGTGCTTTTACATTGGTGCCTGAAAGTGTATTGAAATTAGGGTTTCACAGCGTTTTAATAAAACTTTATGATAAAGGGGAAGAGGGTAAATAAGTGTTTTGGCACGATGGTTGGAATTAACCTAAGCACGAAAGAAAAATTAATTTAATAAAAAACAATTATGAAAAACACATTTAAAAAAGCAGTACTATTAGGCTGCGTAGCAGTATTTGGTTTAGGAATCACAACTGCACAGGAAGTTGATACAAAAGAAGGTCGTAAAAAAATGCGAACTGAGTTAAAGGAAAGTTTAACTGCTTCTCAAAAAGCTCAGTTAGAAAATCAGAAAGCTTTAAGAAAGCAACAACATGAGTCATTAAAAGCAACGTTTTCTAAAGAGCAAATTGCTTTAGCTGATAATAAAGAACTTAATCGTAAAGAGAAGCATAAAGCTCTAAGACGCACTTTTACTGATGATCAAAAGTCTTTGATAAAGGAGCAAAGAGCAGCTTTAAAAGAAGAGAAAAAGAGTTTTAAAGCATCATTAACAGACGAACAAAAAGAAAAGTTTGCCTCACGTGATGGTAAAAAGAAAAGAAAAGGTAAGCGTCGTGGTCACAAAAATGATGACGATAAAAAAGAAGGACGCAGAAAATAAGATCAACTTATCTATAACACTAGATTGTTAGATATATTTAAATAGAAAAGCCCATCGAGAATTAATTTTTCGATGGGCTTTTAATTTATTTTATAATTTCTATAAAACGTTATCCATAATATCTTGAACGCATTCTGGATTTAAAAGAGTACTTGTGTCACCAAGGTTACTTGTTTCTTTACTAGCTATTTTTCTTAAAATTCGTCTCATAATTTTACCTGAACGTGTTTTAGGTAGTCCATTGGTAAATTGAATTTTATCAAGTTTAGCAATAGGTCCTATTTGTTCAGTAATAATTTGATTTATTTCTTTTCTTAGATTATCGTGATTTCTACTTTCTCCAGTCTCTTTTAAAATTACATATCCGTAAAGCGCATTTCCTTTCACATCATGAGGAAATCCTACAATAGCACTTTCTGACACTGCTGGATGTTCGTTAATAGCATCTTCAATAGGAGCAGTACCTAGGTTGTGGCCAGATACGATTATTACATCATCAACACGACCTGTAATTCTATAATATCCTACTTCGTCTCTAAGTGCGCCATCTCCAGTAAAATACATATTCTCAAATGCTGAAAAGTAGGTGTCCTTGTAGCGTTGATGATTTCCCCATATAGTTCGGGCAATACTTGGCCAAGGGAACTTAATGCACAAACGACCATCGGTTTGATTTCCTTTTATTTCAACTCCTTTTTCATCCATTAATGCTGGTTGAATACCAATAAAAGGTAAAGTGGCATAAGTAGGTTTTGTTGGTGTAGAAAAAGGAATAGGAGTAATCATAATCCCGCCAGTTTCAGTTTGCCACCAAGTGTCTACAATTGGAGAGCTCTTTTTCCCAATATTGTCATCATACCAGTGCCATGCTTCTTCATTAATAGGTTCCCCTACAGTTCCTAAAACTTTTAAGGATGATAAATCGTGTTTTTCAACGTGTTCAACACCTTCTTTAGCTAATGCTCTAATTGCAGTAGGTGCTGTGTAGAATTGAGTAATTTTATGTTTTTCGACAATTTCCCAAAAGCGACCATAGTCAGGATAACTTGGAACACCCTCAAACATAACTGTAGTTGCTCCATTTGCTAA
>NZ_BKCG01000010.1 GCF_008974325.1 Patiriisocius marinus
GGTAACAATGTGTATAATTCATTGCTAGTTATAGCCTACTTACGAAAGTCCTCGCGGACTTTCTATCTGTGATTTATTTGCTAACTTTAATGCTTAAACACGCAACGAAATCATACACAAGACCGTTAGCAATAATGTTAATGAAACAGACAATAGCCTTATTATTGATTTTAATTATTCCAAACCTTATTTTCTCTCAAAACAGAAAAGATTGGACTCAATTAGACTATCTGAATTTTGACAAGAATTATCCTTTTGAAACAGAAAAAGATATTTCAGGGTTATTTTTTATTACACCATCTATAACTTTTGACTATTATACTGAACCTATAATTGTTTTTGATCAAGAAAATAATGAAATTCTTAGATTAAGAGTTGGTGAAAGCGATGTAATTACTTGTTTTAACGGACAGAAATATAATAGATATAATACAAAAAAACCACTTTCTCCTTGGTTACTCTCTTTAAGTCCAGATTACTTTTCAATAGCATTTGAGTGTATAGAAACAAACGATAAGTTTTACATTGTACGTTTAAATGATGACCAATTAGGTTACATTAAAAAGGATAACGAAAACTTTACAAAAGAAACGGTTGAAGAATTTGTAGTGAGGTGGACTTCTTTAGGATTTGATTTCGATAGAATTAATAATCCCCTTAGGGCTGAAAATAGCCAAAGCGCTAAAATTATCACTAATGAATTAACTGGAAAGTATAAAATTTGGACAGGCGAGGTGCTCGAAATGAAAGGAGATTGGTTGAAAATTAAATCTATCAAAGAGGAAATCGGATGGATAAAATGGCGTGAAGGAGAAAAAATTCTGATTAGAATGTACTATGCTTGTTGAAAAACACTATTGCTAACAACGCATATAAGCAATGCGGGAGTTTGTGCTTAATTAATAGTTAGGGTATATTTGGGAGACCGCCGAATTTTAACAAATTCGACTTATTGCCAAAAAAAAATTAATAATCGAAATTTGTAAAAATCAGCTCGTGTACGTCCGAAAGGCTTTCGCCTTTCTTCATTCGCACTGCTCATATACAAATCCGTTGTGCGTCATTTGAGAAAAACCGAGAACATCAACAAAATTAAACACAAAAAATAAAATTTTTAGAATAAATGAATAACGGAGATTTAGAGGTTTTATGTTGTTTTTGTGGTCAAGATTCAACATTTAGTAAAGCGATTGAAATCACGATAGAATGTGACAAGCAAACAAAAGATGTTCAAGCAGTTTATGCTCACTCTAAATGTCTTGATAAGGTTTTACATAAAAGTGTTCCGAGAGCATTTGATTTATAAATTGGACTAAATATTCACAGGAATTTAATGAAAAAATGGATTTTAATAATTATTGGAATAATCCTGATTGGAATAATCGGAATTGGAATTAAAATCAACTCGGATTTGAATGAACTAGTGGAAGTTTTTAACTCTGAACATTCTTTAAACGAACCGAATTTGATAATTCTATCAGACTCAATTTCACCAAACAAAAAATATAAATACTATCAATATCAATTTGATAAAGGCGGATTAGGATATTCAAGCATTTTTTGGTCAGTCATCAAGAATAACGAAAATGACCTTGGTAAAGGATTATTTCCACAAGGATACAAAGTTATTGGCTGGGATATAAAAAACGAATTGATTTTAAAAAAGTCGATTCCAACGTCGGAATTAAAAGCTGTTACGGAATTGAAAAACGGAACGGAATTTAACGGAATAAAAATAAATATTGTGGAATAAAAACGAACGCACAACAACGTATATAATCCATTGCTAGTACTAGCCTACTTACGAAAATCCTCGCGGATTTTCTATCTGGTTTTTATTTGCTAAATTAGTTGCTTACACACGCAACGTATCATATACAAAACCGTTGTGGGTAATTAGGACAAATGTGGCATTCCTTTTCCAGTTTCAACAAAACTTTTGAGACTTTGAGTAACAAACCTTTCCCAAGCAGGCCAACATATTTCGTAACAATTTAATTCTGGAACGAGTCCATTATGAGCAAAATTTAAAATGGTTTCATTTTGACTTTTCTCTTCCAAATTCCATTCAACGTTTGTGCCAATCCATTCCATTTCAATTCCATCATAACCAGTATGAATATGCTTTGCATCAATACATTGCCAAACAATTCTCGAATTCGGTTTAAATTCTAAAATTTTGAATTTCCAAAATGTTTTATCAAAACTTGTCGTAAACTCATCATCTAATTTTGATACGACAGAATTGGTATTACCCCACCATTCTTGAACTGATTGGGTTATTGCATTAAATATAGCTTCTGAATTCGCTTCAATTGAAACACTTGTTGTGTAAGACATAGATTTTATTTTTAATTAGCACTTGTATTTCGCAAGTACAAATATATAAAAGAACTTTTATTATGCAAGTACTTTTTTGTAACTTTGAAAAATGGAAGGACAAAAAAGAAGGTCAGATTGCCCGATAACATTATCTCTCGACATTTTCGGAGATAAATGGACTTTACTAATTCTTCGTGATTTCATTTTTTTTGACAATCGTCATTTCAACCAATTGGTGAGTATTGAGAGTATATCAACAAATATTCTTACAGATAGACTTAATAGACTTTTGGCACACGGAATTATCAAGAAAGAAGTTGATTCAAATAATAGGTCTGCCTATTTATATTCCTTGACAAAAAAAGGTCTTGACCTTGTTCCTATCGTTATGGATATTTATCGTTGGGGAGCTAATTACACCGAAAGGAATAATTCAGAAAAGGACTTTAAAAAGAAGATAGATTCTGAATACGATAAAACGGTTGAAGAAATAAAAAATAGATTAATAACTACCCACAACATTGTGTATAAGTAATAGCGGTTTAAGTGATAAAACGAAAGTATAATATAAAATAAAGGTCGGTCTAAAACCGAAAGGTTTGTGAGTAAAAACCCGCTACTACTCATACACGAGACCGTTAGCAGTAATTAGAATGACCAAGACAGATAAATCAAAACATAAGATTTCAATTGCTTCAATTAAGCGTTCTACATATAAACCGTATGACTATAAATTGACAAAATTTCACGAATCTAATTCTGATTTTCCTTACTCCAAAATTAAGCTTGACTTGAAAGAAAATGAGTTGATTATCTGCTCGACTTTTATCGACTCGGAAAATTACAGCATTTTGACAACTCAAAAACTAATTACAAAAGAAAACGGAATTGAGAATGTTGGAAATATGATTGGTGCGACTGACAAACGCTATGGAGATTTTAAAGGGTTCAAAGATGATTTATTCACCTTCGGGCTAGTGGAACTAGAAAATGGAACTGACTTAAAATATTTCATTGAAACCGGAAAAGCCTCAATGATTATGATTTATGGAGTAAGAACATTAATCCGAACACAGCATATGACTGAGAAAAATATTGAGAATACAACAAGGAATTGGAATAGGCAAAATGAAAAAAACGAAAAATAACTACTGCTAACACTGTATAAAAAACATAGGGCATTTGTGCTAAACCGAAAGTTCTGTGTTTATTTATAAAGTCCGCTAAAAATAAAATTTGGCGTTTATAGTAGAAAATATAAAAGCAAAATATTTATATTTAGCTAAGTAATAAACCGAAACGATAGTGCTTATCACCTGCCCTACGATTTCTTATACTTAACGTTAGCATTAATACCTCCGAATCGAATCCTGCGGATTTAATTCGGAGGTATTTTATGAGGAATCAGTTCGGAATTTTGATGGAATAAAATGCTGAATTTATATCGCGCGAAAATGTTGCTGCATAAATGTATATCCGATTATCTAAAGCAGATTAGATCGCGAACTAAATAATGGAATCGCTAAACCGATTGGATTGCGGAAAACTCACTCGGATGACTCACTCGGCTGCGTCAGTAAAAACGCTAACAAAGCATATAATTTATGGCGAGTTTTTGCTCAGCTTTTAAATTTGAGTAACTTTAAAAAAGATTTGTAATTCGGAATTGAAGTTAATTCCATTTCGCCACAAATCATATACACAACCGTTAGGCACAAGCTGAAAAAAAAATTGGAACTCACAATTAACATATCGAAAAGAAAGAAAAGTTCGTTTGATAATCCAATCATAAACGGAATTATTGGAATTTTTCTGTTCATATTTCTAATATTAGCAGGAATAGTTTCAACGCTAATAATTATGCCTTACGAATTCCTTAAATACAAAGTATTTGGATTCAAACGGAATTATGAATTTAATGCTACGCCATCTCTTTTTGAAAATGAGAATTTCAATTTAACACTTGAATATATCGAACAACCGAATGATGAACATAAAATCGCAAATGATTTTTTATATAAAGTTGTGGATTATGGAGATGAAACTGCAATTTTTGTTGTGAAAAATCACGGAAAAAAAACTGAACTTGACGGAGAATATTTAACGCCATTTAAACATAAGTTAAAAGAATCTATATTACTGCAAAGAATCAGAGCAAATGAAAGTAGCGAACCAACTTCCGATTTGATTAAATTTAATACAATTAATGGAAAAATAGAATTTATTGCGGAAATTGGACAGTTCGAGTTGGACAAGTTTGATGAAGAAAAAAATGAAATTGTAGGTTATAATTTAACGGAAGATATTGTAATCAAGATGGAGAAAGCCTGTGCCTAACATGGGATATAACTAATAAATTCCCACAGGAATTCCTACAAAATGAAAATACATTATAACAATCAATCCAGCTTTCTAAGAGCTGGATTTTCTATTTAGGAAATAATTACTACATTAGTTGTTTAACCTACACAGCTACTAAATAACACAAGTTGTGAGTAACAGCTATATATGGAGATTGATAAAAAAGTACTGTCATTTTTAAACCCTAAATTGGTCGATTCTATCCTTAAAGAGTCAACACTAAAAGAAGTACCTAAAGGAGCTGAAATTTTAAGAGAACAGCAATATGTGAAAGCACTTCCTATTGTGCTTGAGGGGCTTGTAAAGGTGTATTCAAGATTTGAGGAAAAGGAATTGCTGCTTTATTATATAGAATCATCTCAAAGCTGCGTAATGTCTTTTTATGCAGCACGTAAAAACACACCGAGTAAAATTTTTGCCCAAACGGAGGAAGACTCTAAAATACTTTTGTTGCCAGTGGAATATCTTCCTATCTGGCTAAAGGAATATCCAGATTTAAACGATTTGTTTTTCAATCAATACAACCTAAGATATTCAGAGCTTTTAGATACCATAAGTCACCTGTTATTAAATAAAATGGACAAGCGGTTGTATGATCATTTAAAAACAAAAACAACATTACTAAATAGTAATGCTGTTAAAATAAGTCACGGCCAACTAGCAAATGAATTAGGTACTGCCAGAGAAGTAGTTTCAAGAGTATTAAAGAAACTTGAAACAGATGGGAAAATCTCGCAAAATGCAGGCGAAATAAAAATTATTTCATAGTGGTGACTGTAGTCACTGCACAGGTGTTTTAAATGGTAGAACTTTGCAGAGCAATAAAGCAGTTAACATTTAAAATATATAATTATGAAAAAGAATATGGGGTCAATAGATAGACTTGTTAGAATAATAGTAGCAGCCGTTGTCGCATTGCTATATTTTAATGAAGTAATTTCAGGTACTTTAGGACTAGTACTATTAGTTCTTGCTGTAGTATTTGTAGTAACTAGTTTAATTAGTTTTTGTCCACTATACCTGCCTTTCGGTTTAAGTACTTGTAAAGTAAAGCAGAATGAGGAATAGCTTTTAATAGGGTAGTTATTGATGTATTATTATTTCAGAAAAACTATTCGTGTAAGTAATCAATCAATCCAGCTTCCCAAGAGCTGGATTTGTTTTTTAATTGCTGTTTTGCATTTTCTTGATCTTGCGCATTTTTATCTTGGCTTAGTTTAAACTTACCTTCCCACTTTGTAATAGTGATATCAAAAGCTTGGATATAGTTTACAAAGCGTTCCATACTTGGATTATCTTTCTTCAAGATGTATGGATGGTCTGGAGCTTCTAGAAAATGCGTCATATCCACCATTGTTTCTTTTGCAGCCTCAGGGTCATCTATTAAAGAGATTGTTCCTTCAATGTGCACTATAATGTAATTCCAAGTGGGTAATTGTTGTGTTGTGTAAATGCTAGGCGATATATAGCTATCTGGTCCTTTAAAAATTATGGTCGCTTTTGCACCTTCTTTCAACGTTTCCACTTGTGGGTTTTGTTTATCAATATGTGCAACAAGCTTTCCAGTTTTATCATTGTAAATAACAGGAATGTGCGTAACAAAAGGAGTACCGTTACTAGCAGTAACTAATAGTGCTAATGGGTATGCTTTAATTACTGCAATCAATTTTTTAATATCATCACTTTGGTGATGTGGAGGTGGGTACATATGTATGATACAATTACTTAATTGGGGATAACGGAGTTTTAATATTGAGTAGTGATATTACTCAATATTAAAGTCTGACTGAAGTATTATTTACTAAACATTAAACTGTCTAAAATGGTGATCTAAATGCTTGTATTGCATTTTTCCCCATTGCTCTTTTGTCATTTTTCCAAAAGCAGGATGAGGTTTCCAATCGTTACGCTCTCTTTGTGTTCCAAATTCTGTTATTAATGCGCTTAATGCTGCTTTTTCCTTTGCGAAGTCTCTAGGTTCTTGCTCTTTAAAACTAGGTGCTGTAGGTAAGTTTTTACGCCAAGGCTTATCGCTATACATCGATTTTTTAAAAAACAGGTTTACAAGAAAATTAGGTTTTAGGCCGTAGTCTACCTTCTCAAGCATCACGTTAAATGGCAATTGGCAATGGTGCGCCATTTGTCCTGCAGTCATTTTTCCCCATTGCTTATCAGCATTTTCATTTAAGTTGTTTAGTCTATTTTGGATTTCGTTAAATCCATCATCAGTAAAAAGATTTTTCATAAAAAAAGTGTTTTGATATTGGCGATTGATTCTAAGATGATTACCTAAAATTTCACTGTCTAAATATAAACATTATCTTTATTCAATACCGAAATATTACAACTTTGAAATCTACCACTACATCATTATCAATAAAAAACTGGAGCGAGGATGACCGTCCACGCGAAAAAATGCTCGTAAAAGGGAAGTCTGCTTTAAGTGATGCAGAGCTTATCGCTATTTTAATAGGAAGTGGTAATCGCGATGAAAGCGCCGTAGCATTGAGCAAGAGAATTTTGGCGTTAGCTAACAATAATTTAAGTGCATTAGGCAAAATGTCAATTCAGGATTTAATGACCTTTAAAGGCATAGGCGAGGCGAAAGCCATTACTATTAGTGCTGCAATGGAGTTGGGAAGAAGGCGAAGAGGAGAAGAGGCATTAGTGAGGAAGAAGATAACTTCAAGTAACTCGGTATTTGAGTTGATGCAACCTATAATAGGAGAGTTAGAGCACGAAGAGTTTTGGATTGTATATCTCAATAATTCAAATAAAGTATTGCAGACCTCGCAATTAAGTAAAGGAGGAATCACAGGAACTTTAGTCGATGTTAGGTTGGCTTTTAAAAATGCATTACAACTAGGAGCTGTTGCTATTATTTTAGCACATAATCATCCAAGTGGTACTTTAGTGCCAAGCCAAGCCGATAAAAATATTACGCAAAAAATTAAACTCGCAGGAGAGAGTTTAGATATAAAAGTGCTAGACCATTTAATTATTACCGAAACCGCCTATTACAGTTTTGCAGACGAAGCCATTTTATAAGGGAATATATTAGTTTTTAAGGTTCAAAAAACTTTCAAATTTTGAGTAGCTATCTATCTTCGTAATCTCCGTTCAAAGTAGTATTTTTAGTTTTTGAAAAACGCTATGATATTAATATACATAAAGCAATTAAATCCTCGTATTTCGTATGTGTTTAAGCACATTTTTACTCGTATTTTACAAGTAGAAATAGCGTTTACATCAGAAATTGAAAAATTTATTTCTCACACAGGTTATAAAATATCCTATGGGAAACAACCTTTAGGAAACGAACTTTTTTTTCAAAGTCAAGGGTTGTTGTTTCAACAAGGAATTGAAAGCATTGATATTAATGTGAAAGAGTGGGAGGAGACGCATTGTTTTTTCCAAGTGAGTGATAAAAGCTGTCTGCCGTTTGATATTTTCGCTGCGGCGTTTTATTTATTAAGTAGGTACGAAGAATACCTTCCTCACGTAAAAGATGAACTTGGCCGCTATCCTTACACAGAAAGCTTAGGGCATAAATACAATTTTCTAAATACGCCTGTTGTTGACGTCTGGAGTTATAAGCTAAAGAGGGCGCTACAAGAACATTTTGATGATTTTAAATTTAAACCCGTTCAAAGCACCACCCATTTTTTAATAAATGCTGAAGAGCCATTCGCCTATGATCAAAAAGGTTTTTTTCGGTCAGTTGTAGGTTTAGCAAATGATGTATTTGAGCTGAAATTTAAAGCAATTATTAAACGTGCTAAAGTATTATTAGGTTTAGAAAGAGACCCTTTTGATACTTTTAAATGGTTGGTGACATCGTCTAAAAACAAGAATTTTAAACTCACTGTATTTTTTCAAATAGGGGAAGCGTTAAGTTTCAATACGAGTATAAATACTTCTCGATTACACTTTAAAGCATTGATAAAATATGTTTCAGATTATTGTGAAATTGGACTTTTAGTTTCTAAAAATGCCCGTTTTAATGCTGAAATTTTAAAGAGCGAAAAAAGAAGGTTAGAAGCCATTACAAATCGTAAAGCAGCCTCAACGCAATTTAGTCAGTTAGTAGTTGGACTTCCGGAAGCATACCGAAACTTAGTAGCTTTCGAAGTTGAAAACGATTTTACAATGGTTTATCAAAAAGTCCCTGGTTTTAGAGCAGGAACCTGTACACCATTTCTTTTTTATGATCTTGATTTTGAGATAAAGTCACCTTTAATAATTATGCCTGTTGCTTTTACATCAATGGGTTTTGATAAAACGAGTCCAAAGGATACCACTACTAAAATTTCAGAATTACAGAAACAAGTAGTTGCGGTTAATGGTACATTTTTAGGATTGTTCTCGAATAAAAACTTTAACGCAGCAGTTAATAATAAGCTTTGGAAAAGCGTATTTACTGATAACGAATCACTATGAATAATATAAAAATCACCGATGTTTTTTTTGATTTAGATCACACCCTTTGGGATTTTGATAGAAACTCAGCATTAGCTTTTAAATTAGTATTTCAGAAACATAATGTTCAGATTGATTTACAGGACTTTTTAAAAATTTACGAGCCCATTAACTTTAACTATTGGAAAGCTTTTAGGGAGGAACGAGTGACTAAACAGCAATTGCGTCGCGGTAGATTAGCTGATAGTTTTACAGCGTTAAAGCATACAATTTCGGTACAAATTATTGATGAAATGTCTGACAGTTATATTGAGTTTCTACCAGAAAATAATTACTTGCTAGACGGGACTATTGAGATTTTAGATTATTTAAAACCGAAGTATAATTTGCATATTATTACAAACGGTTTTACAGATGTGCAAGGCATAAAGATGAAACGCAGCGGACTCTCTCCATATTTTAAAACAATCACTTCTTCTGAAGAAGTAGGTGTAAAAAAACCAAATCCATTAGTATTCCATCACGCCTTAAAAAAAGGAAATACTCTTGCTGAAAGTTCTGCTATGATAGGCGATACTTTTGAAGCAGATATATTAGGTGCAGAGGCCGTGGGGATGGATACTATTTTTTATAATTACCATAAGGATGTTCAACGCTCTGGCTATAAGGTAGTTGAGAGGTTGCTAGAAATTAAAGGTTTATTGTAACTATACTAAATTGAGGGAGTTGGCGTTATTAGTACTATACTAAATGATGAAATACCCTCAAATTTTACTCGTTATTTTTCTATCGTCGATAGTAACATCTTGCTTTCAAAATACAGATTTTGATCAAGCAAATGATGTGGTTATTACACCCGTTGTAGAGTTAGATTTAATTTATTTTGACATCGATGCATCTCAGTTTTACGATGTTGAAACAAATACTCCAAACCTCGTTGTTAGAGATACTACAGCTATTGAATTTATTGATGGTAATGATATTAGAGATGCCTTGGTAAGAGCTGAATTCTTATTTGATTTTACGAATTCAATACCCAGTAATTTCTCAGTAAATTTTGATTTTCTAAACACTAATAATGAAGTTAGATACTCTTCGTTTACACAAGTAAATGCCGGAAGTGCTTCTCTTCCTGTTGAAACTATTTATATAGATAATGTAGAGAATGAAGAAATAGAAAATTTAACGTCATCTAATAAAGTTGTTATATCAGTTACGATACCATCTAGTTCATCTTCTCTATTTGGGACTTTAAATTTAAAGTCAAAAGCAACCTATTATTTAGAAATCGACTAATTGCTATTTATGAAGAAGATACTTTTCGCATTAGCAATATGCTATTCAATAATCGCAGTTTCTCAAAATAAGCAAGTGCTTTATAATTGGGATGTGTCACCACAATCTCTATTGTTAAATCCAGGAGCTGTTGTAGATCAAAAACACCATTATGGGATTCCATTTTTATCTGGATTTCATATTAATGGAGGGACAAGTGGCGTAACGGTTTTTGATATTTTTTCTGACGACGGTAGAGATATTAATGATAAAATAGCAGAGGCTCTTACCGCTTTAGATTCTAATGACTTTTTTACTGCAACTCAACAATTAGAGTTAATAAATTTTGGTTGGCGCTCTAAAAGTGATTACTATTTTTCGGGAGGTATTTATCAAGAGTTTGATTTTATTTCTTACTTGCCAAAAGATTTTCTTGATTTAGCTAGAGAAGGTAATCGAGATTACATTGGTAGAGCTTACAATTTTGATCATATAAGTTTAAGGGCAGATTTGCTAACTGTTTATCATTTCGGTTTTAATAAAAAAGTGACTGATAAGTTGACTTTGGGATTGCGATTCAAAGCCTATTCATCAATGATAAGTGCAAGTAGTACTGGTAATACTGGAACTTTTACAACTACTCAGAATGATGGGACTCCTAATATTTATGAGCATACAGTCGAAGGATTAAATGTTGAGGTTAAAACTTCGGGATATGCTTCTTTGAAAGATGTAGATGGCTCATCACAAATTGTTAGTGATGTTTTAGGAAGAGCTTTTTTTGGAGGTAATTTAGGCCTAGGTTTTGATTTTGGTGCAACTTATGAGATAACTAATCAACTTTCGGCAACGGCATCAATTTTAGATATTGGAACCATTTTTCACTCAAGCGCTACTGAGATTTATAATGCCAGTGGTAATTATACTTTAGATGGTTTAGAACTATTATTTCCTACTATCGAGAATGGAGAAACAACATTTCCATATTACAGTGATTTAGAAGATGAGATAGAGCGAGAAATTCCTGTTGATACACTTAATAGTGCTTATTCACAAATGCGACCAGCAAAAATAAATGCGGGATTGCACTATGATTTTGGTGAGAGTATAGGGCGTAAAAGTGGTGATTGTGATTGCAGAAATATGGGAGGAAAATCTCAACATGTTTCGCAAGCAGGGATACAATATTATAGTGTATTTAGACCTAAAGGAATTCAAGCTGCAGGTACCGTTTATTATAGAAGGCGTTTTAGTAACTGGCTTTCAACTAAAGCAACATATACGGTAGATAGTTATTCAGCTTCTAATATTGGTTTAGGAATGGCGTTGAATATTGGCTCATTAAACTTCCATTTAGCAGCAGATAATCTTCTGGATATTGCAAATATTGCGAAAGCAAATAGCCTATCTTTACAATTTGGTTTTAACATTATAGTTGAAGAGTTATGAAACAATTTTTATTTTTTTCTATTTTATTTTTACTTTCTTTATTTTCGGTAACTGCACAAACTAATCTAAGCGATTATAGTTTTGTGGTTGTTCCGGATAACTTTGAGTTTACATCAGAAAAAGATCAATTTCAATTAAACTCAATGACTAAGCAATATTTAAACAGTGTTGGTTTTAATGCTTTTTTTCAAGACGAATTACCTAGAGTTAATAATTGCGATGGCTTATATGCTGATGTAATTTCTGGAGGCTCATTTATTACCACTACTATGCAAGTAATATTGAAAGATTGCAAAGGAACCGTTGTATTTGAAAGCCAAGAGGGAAAAAGTAAAAGAAAAGATTATCGTCAGGCTTACCAAGAATCACTTAGAGAAGCTTTTAAAAGTATAAATAAGCTAAATGTAAAGCAGACAGATATTGTTATCGATACTTCTCCTTCTAATGTTTTAAAAGCTACAGAAAAGAGACTTAATGATAAGGTAGCTCCTGTTATTAAAGACAAAGTAATTGTTTCTAAAGGTTCAGTTTATTCTGGCCCAGAGTCTAAATTTTCGCATTATACAAACACTCGTTTGTCATTTTTATTGAGAAAATATTTTGATAGCTATTACCTATACCGTGAGGATAGCGATATCGATATGACATTTACCTTACTAGGGGAACTTAAAAAACGTCCAGATGGCAAAGGTTATAAAATTGAGGGCGTACTAAATGGATTGGCAACTTTTCAAGAGAATGGAGACTTGTCTATTCAAAATGGTACTGAAGTCTCAGTTTTTGTATTTCAGAATTAAAATTTGTATTTGTTTCCCCACAGGGATGTTAAATACATTTTAAGATTCGATTCTTTAGCATTTTTCCCAGGCTCATATAATGATGTACCTATTATTTCTTCAGGCATAAATTCGTGTGGCGTAAAATTACCTTCGTAGTTATGCGCATATTGATAGTTTTGTCCATACCCCAATTCCTTCATTAGTTTTGTTGGAGCATTTCTTATAGACAACGGGATTGATAAATCTCCTGTTTGTCTTACAAGTTGTTGCGCTTTGCCAATTGCTGCATACGAGGCATTACTCTTTGGTGATGTGGCTAAGTAAATTGTGCATTGACTTAAAATAATACGAGCTTCTGGATATCCAATAGCAGCAACAGCCTGAAATGTGCTAGTAGCTAAAAGAAGGGCATTTGGATTTGCCATCCCTATGTCTTCGGAAGCAAGGATTAATAATCTTCTAGCAATAAATTTAACATCCTCTCCTCCTTCAATCATTCTAGCAAGCCAATAGACAGCTGCATTTGGGTCGCTACCACGAATTGATTTAATGAATGCTGAAATGATATCATAGTGTTGGTCTCCAGTTTTGTCATAACGCACCGTATTTTTCTGAACTTTTTGTGAAACAAGATCATTTGTGATTATAACTTTAGCACTTTTTTTATCTTCTGAAACTTCAGAAAGCACAACAAGTTCTAGTGTATTAAGAAGTTTTCGTGCATCTCCTCCAGATAATTGGATAAGTGCCTCGGTTTCCTTTAATTCGATGTCTATTGCGCTTAAAATAGCATCTACACTAATTGCTCTGTGAAGTAAATCTTCAAGATCTTTCTTTGAGAATGATTTTAATATGTAAACTTGACTTCTCGATAATAAAGCGGGTATTACTTCAAAACTTGGATTTTCAGTTGTAGCTCCAATGAGTGTAACCCAACCTTTTTCAACTGCACCTAATAGTGAATCTTGTTGAGATTTGCTAAATCGGTGAATTTCATCGATAAATAATATTGGGTTTTTGGTTGAAAATAATGTGTCAGCTTTTTTGGCTTTTTCTATGACCTCTCTTACCGCTGCAACTCCACTATCAACTGCACTCAGTTGATGGAAAGGCCTGCCAGATTGTGTGGCAATAATTGTAGCTAAAGTAGTTTTACCGGTTCCTGGTGGTCCCCATAGAATCATGGATGGCAAAACGCCACTCTTTAATTGTGTACGTAATGCTCCTTGTTCACCTAAAAGATGTTGTTGACTCAAATAGTCGTCTAAATTCTTTGGTCGTATGCGTTCGGCTAAAGGTACACTCATTAGATTTATTGTGATTCAAGATTTATACGTCTGACATTTTAGCAAAGACTTTTAAATGGACGGTTTTTTGAAGTGCTAAAGTTATGACAATTTCAAGAAAGTTATATTTCACTCCAGATGTTTTTTTATATCCATTACTCTTAGTGATGATTATGTGGGTTGTGTTTTGGGCAGAAATTCGCTTTGGATTTAGATTCAATCAATTTGGAATACGCCCTGGAAAAGTTTCTGGTTTAAGTGGAGTAGTAGCTGGACCATTTATTCACGGAAGTCTACAGCATCTCTTTAATAATTCTATACCTTTAATGGTGTTGACAACAGCACTTTTTTATTTTTACAGATCTATTAGATGGAGAGTATTACTCCTTGGTATACTTTTCACTGGTCTATTGACTTGGTTTATAGGAAGGCCATCCTACCATATAGGTGCAAGTGGTATAGTTTACTTATTAGCTTCTTTCTTGTTTTTTAAAGGTATATTTTCTAGACTTTATCAATTAATTGCTTTGTCTTTCGCTGTTGTATTTGTTTACGGAAGCTTATTATGGTACGTATTTCCTATAAAAGAGGGTATTTCATGGGAAGGGCACTTATCCGGTTTTGTTGTTGGATTATTGTTTTCTTTAATATTTAAATCTCGTGATATTAAAGTAAAAAAATACGAATGGGAGCAAGATGATTACAATCCAGATAACGACCCTTTTATGAGGCAATTTGATGAGAATGGTAATTTTGTTGACTCTGTTATTCCAGAGGGAATTAAAGAAGATAATAATCTATCAACAACTTCAAATCAAGTCTCTAAAGTTACATATAGTTATGTAAGTAAAATAAACAACGAAGAAGAATAGTTTTTTATTGAAGTCTTTGTCTTACTGTTTCATATAGGAATACAGCACAAGCAACTGATACATTAAGAGAATTAATTTCTCCTAAAAGAGGCAACGATGCTTTTTCATTTGCAATATTCATAACAGATTTTGAAACACCTTTCCCTTCAGAGCCCATAATTATAGCTAAGCCTGTAGTTAGTGTCAAGTCATAAATACTCTTTTGAGCTTTCTCACTAGCAGCAATTGTGTTTATTCCGCTTCCTTGTAGATAGTAGATTGCATCTTTAATGTGATCAACTTTACAAATAGGGATGTTAAAGATAGCACCTGCAGAGGTTTTAACAGTATCTCCACTTACTGGAGCACCACCTTTCTTTTGAATAATTACCCCATTTACTCCTGTGCACTCAGCTGTTCTTAATATAGCGCCAAAATTTCTAACGTCACTTATCTGATCTAAAATCAAAAACAAGGGAGCTTTAGTATTTTCTAATGAGCTTTCAACAAGTGTTTCTAATGAAACAAATTCAATAGGGGATGTAATTGCTACAATACCTTGATGATTACTTCGACAGAGTTTGTCTAGTTTTTCTAAAGGAACATAAGATATTGTAGTTTGATTTTTTTCTAAATCTGCTACAATTGCTTCTATTTTAGGATTACTTAAATCCTTTTGTATAAAAACTTTATCAATTGTTTGTTCAGCTTTTAGAGCTTCAATAACAGGGTATATTCCGAAAACTAATGATTCTTTATTCATTTTGTAAAAGTAAAAAACCATCCTGAATAAACAGGATGGTTTTAAATATATTAAGAATAATAATTATTATTCAGCTGGATCTTCAAAAGTAACTTCCCAGTTGTAAGCAGCTAATAAGCCAGGTACTCCAACTAAAACTCCATCAGAATTTTGCATATTCCATTGACCAGGTTCTGGTACGAAATCTGGATCAGAAGGATCTAAATATCCGTCAGCTTCAGGATCAGTAGGGGTTGGTGAAATGAAAGCAGAAGTACTTCCGTCATACACAACACCATCAACAGTTGTAACTTTTCCGAAAAATTCGAAACTGTCATCTTCAGCAAATGTACTTGCGTCTACACCAAACAATGAAGCCATATCAGAAGCAGTAAAGCCAATGTCAAATGGGAACGTTGTAGTTGATCTGAAAGCTAATGTGTCTAAAGTAGCTCCTGCGAAATCACCTCTTACAGTAATTTCATATAAAGCAGCAGTTTCATTCGGATCTTCAACAGCAGAGTCAAAACTAGCTGTAGCTGGGTCAGCACCTGCTTCAAATACTGGAGCAGTTACGAATTTTACAAATCCCCCATTTCCTAATTCAATAACACGGGCTTTATCTTCATCTTCACAACTTGTGAATGTTGCTGAAGCAAGTACAGCGACAAATGCAAGTGAAAGAAATTTATTTATATTTTTCATAATAGAATTAATTTAAAGTTATTAGTCGATGAAACCTGCTGGGTTAGTATCCCAAAACACTTGATTAGTCAACGGCTGCTGATCGATATTTGGATTTGCAGTAGTTGCTGTGTTAGGATATCTGTAAATTCTTGGGAATTCACCAGCTGGAATGATAGGTGATTGTAAAGTTGGGTAACCAGTTCTTCTGTAAGTATTGTAAGGTTCAACACCATTTCCAAAAGCAGCTAAGTACCATTCTCTAGCAACAATCTCTTCTTTACCAGCAGCACTTGCTCCGTTATATTCAGCCGTTACTCTAGCGATGTAATCACTTACATCAGCATTTGTAGCTTCGTAATCAGTTCCATCAGCACCATCAGTATCTAAAGTGTTAAAGTCAAGTACTTTGTCCATACTTAATTGAATACCTTGAGTCATTAATGCTAAAGCATTTCCACCAGTTCCTAATGTTAAAGCAGCCTCAGCTAATGCGAAGTGAGTAAAAGAAGAAAGGTAAATTGGAGTAATACCAACACCTTCCATTGATTCAGATACATCTCTAGCTCTTACGAAATCATTTTTGTCAAATGCTCCACCTGCTGGGTAAACACCATATGTAGATTTTTTTGGTCCATCATTTGGAAGACCTTCATCATCTGCATGATCACGTCCCCAGTATTTATTACCTACGTAGCAATAGTCGTAAATTGCATTACCTGCACAAGGAAGGTTAGATCCACTTGGCTCTTCATCTCTTTGTCTGTAAATGTAGAAACGTAATCTTGGGTCAGCAATACCATTCTCAACGAAAGGCGCGTTAGTATCACCTGCATTTAAATAATCGTAATAAGGATTACTTAAATACGTATTAGCTGTAGCTAAGTAGTTGTTTACGAAAAAAGGGTGTCTACTTTCAGGCTCCAAAGTATTTGAATAGCTGAATTGGAAATCTTCTTCAACAGTATCAATTATATTTTGAGAACTTAAAGCAGAAATTGCAGCACCATCACCAGTGTTTAAAGCAGCTCTTAATTTTAAAGTATTAGCTAAAGCTATCCAGTTATTTGCGTCAAAAGCTTCTCCATTGTAATAGATGTCGATAGGTAAAATATTTGTGTCTGCGCTTAAGTTTCCTATTGCAGTATCTAATAATGCAATTTGTGCAGCGTAAATAGATTCACCAGAATCTAAACCAGGTGTTGGGAATTCAATTGGTCTGTTAGCCTCTGTAAAAGGTACATCTCCTAAGTAATCAACAAGAATCATATATGTGTATGCTTCAAGAACTTGAGCAACACCTACGTGATAAGGAATTCCATCAGGATCGTTAGCATCAATTTGTTCAATTAAATCAACATTTGCAAACATACGATAAGCATTAGACCAAGAGTTAACTAAAGTGTTATCATCAACAATAGAATTATATTGACCAAATTGGTTTATCATACGAGTAATTTGCATAGATGAACTGTTAACACCATCTCTGAAATTTCCAAGAACGAATTCACCTTGAAATATAGTGTTAAATGATAATTGAATACTGTTCAATACAAAGTTAGGGTCAGCTGACTCAATATTGATATCGTTTGGATTCTCTAATAAGTCTAATTCACCAGACTCACATCCAACGAATAGTCCCATCAAAGCAGAAACCAATGTTATTTTTAATAAATTTTTCATAATATTAATTTATAAGTTTTTATATACTACTATAACAGGTGATAGTTTAAAATACCACCTGTAGTAGTTATATTTTTTTTAGAATGTTGCTTTTACGCTGAATGAATAACGCTTAGAAGTAGGACCAGTTTGGAATTCAAGACCTTGTCCGTTTCCTGTACCAGTACTTAAAGCTTCTGGGTCAATGTTGAAAGCATCTGGAATGTTAAATGCTTTTACATATAAATTCTGTCCAGATAATGAGAAAGAAACGTTTCCAAAAGGAGTTCTATCTAACATTTTCTCAGTTAATGAGTAAGTTAAAGATGCTTCTCTTAAACGAATATGAGATGCGTCATAGATACCTTGTCCAGAAGGATCAACTAAGTTAATGAAATATACATCATTAGCACCAATCTGAATTTCGTTTTCAATGAAATTACCATTACCATCAACTAAAGGTTGTCCAGTTGTAGGGTTAGCTAAGATACCAGGGATAGTGTAAGAACCTTCTCTGTTGTTAACGTTAGCAGTAGTTACACCACGACGATAAAATTGAGTTGCAGTTTGAGAGTAAATATCACCACCGTGAGTATATTCAACTTGAGCAGATAAAGCAAATTGCTTGTAAGTCCAAGTGTTAATAGTAGAAATATTCCAATCTGGGTTAGGATCTCCAATTGTTTCAATAGGAAGACCTAAATCATCTTCACTGTTAAGAATCTTTCCTGTATCAGGATTAATTAATAACTGTCCACCTACACCAATACCAAATGGATTCTCATCAGAAATATTTGCAGCATCATAACGTGCAGCATATCCACCTTTAATAACACCTAGAGGTTCTCCCTCTGCAGCAAAGTTACCAAGGTTTGTGAATCCTGCGAAAGCAAATTCTTCAACTCCACCTAAGTCAGTAACTTCATTTTCAAATGCAGTAAAGTTGTTACGTACATCCCAGTTAAAGTTTTCGCTTTTCAATAAAGTAAAGTTTAAACCTAATTCAACACCTTGAATTTGAGTTTCAGCTACGTTATCTAAAGTACTTGTAAAACCAGTTGATGGAGCTAATGGACGTCCAACGATTTGATCTTCAATAGTACGCTTATAAACTGTTGCGTCAAGTGTAATTCTTCTGTTGAATAATTCAGATTCAAGACCTAATTCAAATTCAGTCTGTAATTCAGGCTCTAAAGATGGGTTAGGTTGAGTAGCTGGTAATGAGTTAGTTGTTACACTTCCTATTGTTGGTACAACTGCTGATACAGCATTTGTAGTTAATACAGCTCTAGTTGCATAAGCTCCAGGGAAACGTGCAGATGAACCGTAACCAGCTCTAAGCTTTAAGAATCCAAGACCTGATGCATTACCAATTCCATCAATTGATGTTGGTACAAACGCTAAAGATGCTCCAGGATAGAATAAAGATCTGTTTTCTTCTTCTAAAGTAGAAGCCCAGTCATTACGACCTGAAAGTGTTAAGAATAAATATCCATCGTAATCGAAAGCTGCTTCTCCATAAGCACCTAATATGTTTCTTTCAATTTCATAGTCTAACTGTCCAGCAATAGGGTCATTAGTTGTTTGGTTTGTAAAGTTTCTGTGGTTGAACACGTTGAATACAACTTGTCCACTACTTGATTGACCAAACTGTTCGTATGTATCACGTCTAGAGTTGAAACCTAATTGAGTAGTTAAACTCAATTTGTCTGCTAATTCTATGTTGTTAAAACTAAAGTTCAAGTTATGATCATAAATAAAGTTTCTTCCTTCTGTAGTTCTTAAGAAACCATTAATGTATGTTTCATCAATAGCACCTTTAGCTACTCTAAATTCTTGGAATTCACTATATGTATCTAAACCAAATCTATAAGACACGTTAATGTTGTCAGAGATAGCGTAAGAAGCGGCAAGTTTACCGTAAAAACGATTAGTTTTTTGTTCAGTTCCAGCATAGTTTAATAACCAGTATGGGTTTTCTTGGTCACCTCTGTAGTATACAGATGCTCCAGTGTTAGGATCTTCAAAAGGAAGATTAGTTAAATCTAAGTTTCTAGGAATAAATAATGTTCTGTTGAAAATAGAGAATCCACTTGCGTTGTTCGCTGCAATTGGTGGAGTGTTAACTCTTGTATTACTAAAGTTAGCAGTACCATCAAAAGAGAATTTGTTAGATAATTTAGTAGATCCACCAAGACCAATGTTATATCTTGTTAAACCGTTGTTTCTGATGTAACCATCTTCAGATGTGTAACCAAAGTTTAAGTTATAACGAGTGTTTCCTTCAGCACCTGGAGAACCAGCAACATTTACAGACATACCCTGTCCTAAACCTGTTCTGAAAAAATCTTCTACGTTATTAGGAGCAGCTTCGTAAGGAATTTGTAATCCATCAAATTGAGGGAATACAGCACCTTGTGTTGCGTAAGGGTGAGCAATCATTTGGTTTGAATCAAAACGAGCTCCCCAGTTTCCTACGAATCCAGGATTAGCACCATTATCAGAACCCTGACCGTAGTCATTTTGGTATTCTGCTAAGTTGTTAATTTCAGTTTGGTAAACAGTAGAAGAAACAGAAACTTCAAATTTCTTGTTTAAGTCTTTGTTACTACCATTTTTTGTTGTGATAATTACAACACCATTTCTACCTTGTTGTCCGTAAAGTACAGAAGCACTTAAACCCTTAAGGATTTCAACACTTTCTACGTTGTTTGGATCAAGATCTAAGAAACGGCTACTTGTAACTGTGTTACCACCTGCAAATCCAGTTTGTTGGTTAGTACCACTATCAAAAGGTACACCATCAACAATAAATAATGGTTGGTTACTACCGTTAATAGAACTCTTACCACGAATGATAAAGTTTGTTCCAGAACCTGTAGCTCCACTATTACCTGTAATTTGTACACCTGCTACCTTACCATTTAAAGAACGTACAACGTCACTTTCTGGTTTGTTCTCAATAGCTTCTGCGTCCAGTGACGTTACAGCATAACCTAGAGATTTTCTCTCCTTGGTAATACCACCGTAACCTGTTACAACTACTTCATTTAAAGTCTCACCTTCTTCCATAGTTACGTTGAATCTACTTGAAGAAGCAGTTACAGCGTTTTCTACTTTGTTGAAACCTACGTAAGAGTAAACTAATGTTTGCCCAACTGCTGCTCCAATAGAGTAATTTCCATCGAAATCAGATTGGGTACCATTTGTTGTACCTTTTACGATAATGTTAACTCCGGGTAGCGGTAGTCCTGAACTATCAGTAACCGTTCCGGTAATTGTTTTTTCCTGTGCAAACGATAGTTGCACTACTAACGCTAGTAATAGCGTTAAAATTCCACTAAACTTTGTTTTCATTTTATAATTATTTGAATTAGCCAATGCCAAAAATCACAATAAAAAGTTAATTACACAACTATTTAAACCTAAAATTTAAATTTTTTAGTTTGCGCATTCCTAGATTTTAAGCGGTTTTGTTAGAAGTTGGTAACTAAGCTAAAGTGTATTTTTGAATTTGAAAATTTAAAGTCTTGATTTTCAATATTTCCGTTAGCAAAATTAAACTTGAATAAACCTGCTTTGGTTTGTAAGCCAAGTCCAATCCCAAAGCTGTAGAGTTTTTCTTTTTGGTTTATAACGTCATTTTCAAAGTAACCAAGGTCTATTATGCTGTGTATGTAGGTTTTACTTGATAGAATGTATCTGTATTCTGTGTTTAAAACTGAGTATAATGACGCGTCAATGCTATTCTCTGTAAAGCCTCTTATGCTGTTTATTCCTCCAAACCTGAATAGCTCATTTGTTAAAAATTTTTTGCTAAATAATATTGATGTGCTGTTTTGTACGAAGAATGAGTT
This sequence comes from Patiriisocius marinus, assembly GCF_008974325.1. GTDB lineage: Bacteria > Bacteroidota > Bacteroidia > Flavobacteriales > Flavobacteriaceae > Patiriisocius > Patiriisocius marinus. Next base: position 21,688 of record NZ_BKCG01000010.1, read on the forward strand.
TCTGTTATTTAAATTAAAAATGTGAAATAAAATGCTTTGAATTTGAGTTTGATCATCTGTAAATTCATCTGTAATTCTTTTTCCTAATTGCATTTCTAATAAAAAAGTACTTTTTAAAGGGAATATCGATGAGTTTTGAAAGTTTTTGTATTCCACTCCTCCAACACCAAATGTTGAGCTGTAATCATCAATTTCTGTAGTTATGTCTTCTGTATTTTGTAGATTACTGGATTTGTTTGCTTTGTAGCCTAAGTAGTATTTTGTTGTTGGTTTTGCTTGGTATATTGCTTTTATCTGTTGTCCGTTTGTGGAGAAAGTGCTATCCCTTCTAAATAAATTTAACTCGACTGATAGTCCTACAGGAGATTGTAGAATATATGGCAGTGTTGTTTTTACTTTGAAGTTTCGTTGTTCTTCACCGTCAGCTTTGTAGTTTATGAAGAATTGTTCTCCAAAATTTAGGTTGTTGTTGAGTTCAAGGTTGATATATCCGTTAAGTTCTAGTCCTTTTCCGTTTTCTTTTGACGCAAACCCAATAATTCCGTCAAAGTTGTTGCTATTCTTTTTTTCTAAGTATAGAAATACAGTGGTTTGATTTTTTTCGAATAAAGCTTCTGGTGATTTTAAACTGTTGGAGAAAGGTAAATTGTTTATTATATTATTTTGTTTTATTAGTAAGTTTTTATTAAATTTTTTTCCAATTTTTATTCCTGCGGCATGCTTAATAAATGACCGCGGAAATTTTTCATAGCCTTTCACAATAATGCTGTCAATTTTTCTTGTGCTTCCAAGATTTGATTCGATTTTGGCTGCAAGAGTATCGTTGCTTCTTTTTAAGTTGCTTAACTTTAGCTTTGCGAAAGCATTCCCATTTGAACTTTGTAATTTATTCAATTCTCTTAAAACTGATTCTGTTTTGTTAAATGGTATGATAAAATATGTTTCGTAACTATTCTCTGAGATTGAGCTAATTTGTTTGTTGCTGAAATTTTCAGGGTCAAAATGAATTTTTAAATACTCAATTTTTTTTCCTAAGTGGTAATTCGCAGTGAAGGTTGAGTCATTATTTTTTTTGATTTCAATTAGTTTGCTCTCTAGATAGCCATAAGTTCTAAATGAATTTTCTAATCTTTTAGATTCACTTTCAAGTGCCCGATAATCAATATGTTTTTTCTTCGGTTTTATTTCGGCTATAATTTTTTCATTAATTTTCATTTCGGAAGAAATTTTAAGCGTCAATTCTTGGGCTGTAACACAGTGAGTTACGGCGGTATATATATTAAGGTATAGTAAGATTTTTATTATTTTATTCAACGATATGTTGTTAAGAGGTGTAAAGGTAACGATTGGTGATGTTTTAATGTTGTCTCTTTTTTATGAAATTTTTTCTTTCAAATTTTTCATTTGTTTCTTTTTACTTTCAATACTTTTTTAACAATGAGTTTGAGTTCCAATGTTATTTTTCAATAAAATGATTAAATTAAATTCGTGAAGTGTTGATTATCTGAAAATTTATCTTATTTTTGCACGCCCTAATAAGAGGGAATAAACAGAAACAAATAAGTATAACAAGTATTTTTATGCCAACTATTTCACAATTAGTACGAAAAGGAAGGACCAAAATAACCAAGAAGTCAAAATCGGCTGCATTGGATTCGTGCCCACAACGCCGCGGTGTTTGTACGCGTGTATATACTACTACTCCTAAAAAACCGAACTCAGCAATGCGTAAAGTAGCGCGTGTTCGTTTAACAAATGGAAAAGAAGTAAACGCATACATCGGAGGTGAAGGACACAATTTGCAAGAGCACTCGATAGTATTGGTTAGAGGTGGAAGGGTGAAGGATTTGCCAGGAGTTAGATACCACATTGTTCGTGGAGCTTTAGATACCGCGGGTGTCGACGGAAGAACACAACGTAGATCTAAGTACGGTGCAAAACGCCCTAAGAAGTAATTTTAATTTTTTTAAAACGAAGACATGAGAAAAAGAGCAGCCAAGAAAAGACCTCTTTTGCCGGATCCAAGGTTTAATGACCAATTAGTAACGCGTTTTGTTAATAACATGATGTGGGATGGTAAAAAGAGTGTGGCTTTCAAAGTGTTTTACGATGCAATTGATATCGTAGAAGAAAAAAAGACAGACGAAGAAAAAACAGGTTTAGAGATTTGGAAGGATGCCCTTTCAAATGTAATGCCTCACGTTGAAGTGCGTAGTCGTAGAGTAGGTGGAGCAACATTCCAAATTCCTATGCAGATTCGTGCAGATCGTAAGATATCTACTGCAATGAAGTGGTTGATTGGTTTCGCAAGAAAGCGTAACGAAAAATCAATGGCTCAGAAGTTAGCTTCAGAAATTTTAGCAGCAGCTAAAGAAGAGGGAGCAGCAGTTAAGAAGCGTACTGATACGCATAAAATGGCCGAAGCAAATAAAGCATTCTCACATTTCAGATTCTAAAAAATGGCAAGAGATTTAAAATTTACAAGAAACATTGGAATTGCAGCTCATATTGATGCGGGTAAAACCACTACAACTGAGCGTGTTCTTTATTATACAGGAGTTTCACATAAAATTGGTGAAGTACATGATGGTGCTGCAACAATGGACTGGATGGAGCAAGAGCAGGAAAGAGGTATTACAATTACATCTGCTGCTACTACTTGTACCTGGAAATTTCCATTAGAGAATGCGGAGCCAACTCCAGATACAAAAGATTATCACTTTAATATTATTGACACACCTGGTCACGTAGATTTTACTGTAGAGGTAAATAGATCTTTGCGTGTATTGGATGGTTTAGTTTTCTTATTTAGCGCAGTGGATGGTGTAGAGCCACAATCTGAAACTAACTGGAGATTAGCAGATAATTATAAGGTGCCTAGAATTGGTTTCGTTAATAAAATGGACCGACAAGGGTCAGACTTTTTAGGAGTTTGTCAACAAGTAAAGGATATGTTGAAGTCTAATGCGGTGCCAATCGTTTTAAACATTGGTGACGAAGAGGATTTTAAGGGTATTATAGATTTAGTAAAAAACCGTGCTATTGTTTGGCATGAGGAAACTCAAGGAGCTACATTCGATGTTATCGATATCCCTGAGGATATGAAAGAAGAAGCTCGTAAGTACCGTGCCCTTTTAATTGAAGAAGTGGCTAGTTATGATGAGAATCTTTTAGAGAAATTTATGGAAGATGAAAGTTCAATTACAGAAGAAGAAGTGCATAGAGCGCTTAGAGCTGCTGTAATGGACATGGCTATCATTCCTATGATTTGTGGTTCTGCTTTTAAAAATAAAGGTGTTCAGTTCTTGTTAGATGCTGTATGTCGTTATTTACCTTCTCCTATGGATAAGGAAGGTATTGTGGGTGTAAATCCTGATACTGAAAAAGAAGAATTACGTAAGCCAAGTGTTGATGAGCCTTTTGCTGCATTAGCATTTAAAATTGCTACAGATCCTTTTGTAGGTCGTTTAGCATTTTTTAGAGCTTATTCTGGTCGTTTAGATGCAGGTTCGTATGTGTTGAATAATCGTTCTGGGAAGAAAGAGCGTATATCTCGTATATATCAAATGCATGCTAACAAGCAGAATGCTATTGACTTTATTGAAGCTGGTGATATTGGTGCTGCTGTTGGATTTAAATCTATCAAAACGGGAGATACTTTAACAGATCAAGAGCATCCTATTGTTTTGGAATCGATGGACTTTCCTGATCCAGTAATTGGTATTGCGGTTGAGCCTAAAACTAAAGCTGATGTTGATAAATTAGGTATCGGTTTAGCTAAGCTAGCGGAAGAAGATCCTACCTTTACTGTACGTTCAGATGAGTCTTCAGGTCAAACTATTATATCTGGTATGGGTGAGCTTCACTTAGATGTAATTGTTGATCGATTAAAACGTGAATTTAAGGTTGAAGTTAATCAAGGTCAACCACAAGTAGAATATAAAGAAGCTATTACAAGATCTGCTGATCATAGAGAAGTTTATAAGAAACAATCTGGTGGTCGTGGTAAGTTTGCTGATATCGTATTTACGATAGAGCCAGCTGACGAAGGTGTGGTAGGTTTACAATTTGAATCAGTTATTAAAGGTGGTAACGTTCCTAAGGAATTTATTCCATCTATTGAAAAAGGATTCAAAATGGCTATGGCTAATGGTCCATTGGCAGGTTACGAAGTTGATTCAATGAAGGTAACATTGAAAGATGGGTCTTATCACGATGTGGATTCTGATCAATTATCTTTTGAGTTAGCTGCTAAACTTGGATTTAAAAATTCAGCAAAAGCTGCTAAAGCAGTTATTATGGAGCCTATTATGAAGCTTGAGGTTATTACTCCTGAAGAAAACATGGGTGATATTGTTGGTGATTTAAATAGAAGACGTGGTCAGGTGAGTGATATGGGTGATAGAGCTGGTGCAAAAACTGTAAAGGCTACTGTACCTCTTTCTGAAATGTTCGGTTATGTAACTACATTAAGAACATTGTCATCAGGTCGTGCAACATCAACAATGGAATTTTCACATTATGCAGAAACACCTTCTAATATTTCAACAGAAGTAATTGCTGCAGCTAAAGGAACAAACGCTTAATATTTCAGCTATGAGTCAAAAAATCAGAATTAAATTAAAATCTTACGATCATAATTTAGTAGATAAATCTGCTGAAAAAATCGTAAAGACTGTAAAAACTACAGGTGCTGTAGTAACTGGGCCAATCCCATTACCTACACATAAAAAAATATTTACAGTATTACGTTCACCTCACGTTAATAAGAAGAGTAGAGAGCAATTTCAATTGTCATCTTATAAGAGATTATTAGATATATACAGTTCTTCTTCTAAAACAATTGACGCTCTAATGAAATTAGAGTTGCCAAGTGGTGTTGAAGTTGAGATAAAAGTATAATTATATAATACAGAGTTATACTAGTATAATTCTGTATTAACATGTCCTGCGCTTGTATGCAAAGGAAAAACGGAAAACAAAGTACATTCGGGATCGAATTTATTTTGATCCCGTTTTGTTTTAACAAAAATAAACGAATGATATCTGTTGAAACTGATTTCAACATGTTGATTTCATAATTCTAAATTTAATAAATATGTCTGGGTTAATTGGAAGAAAGATAGGGATGACCAGCATCTTTGACGCAAACGGTAAGAATATGCCGTGTACCGTTATTGAGTGTGGCCCCTGTGTTGTTACCCAAGTCAGAACTGAAGAAGTAGACGGTTATGCTGCGCTTCAACTAGGTTTCGATGACAAAAAGGCTGTAAATAAGGCTGCTGAAGGGCACGCTAAAAAAGCAGGTACTGTCGCAAAACGTAAAGTTGCAGAATTCAAAGGTTTTGATGAGGAGTACAAATTAGGTGATACGATCACTGTAGAGCATTTTGCTGAAGGAGAATTTGTCGATGTGGCAGGAACTTCAAAAGGTAAAGGTTTTCAAGGTGTTGTAAAACGTCACGGTTTTGGTGGTGTGGGTCAAGCTACTCACGGTCAGCATAACCGATTAAGAGCGCCGGGTTCTATTGGTGCAGCATCATATCCTGCGAGAGTATTCAAGGGAATGAAGATGGCTGGTCAAATGGGGAACGAAAAGGTGAAAGTTCAAAATTTAAGAGTTTTAAAAGTAGTTGCTGAAAAGAACTTACTTGTTGTGAAAGGATGTATTCCTGGACCTAAAAACGCTTATGTAACGATTCAGAAATAATGAAGGTAGCTGTATTAGACATTAACGGAAAAGACACAGGTAGAAAGGTTGAACTTTCTAAGGATGTGTTTGGTATTGAGCCTAATAATCATGCTGTATATCTAGATGTAAAGCAGTACTTGGCAAATCAACGTCAAGGAACGCATAAAGCAAAAGAACGTGCAGAGATTGTAGGATCAACTAGAAAAATAAAGAAGCAAAAAGGAACTGGTACTGCTCGTGCGGGTAGTATTAAGTCTGGTGTGTTTAGAGGTGGTGGTAGAATGTTTGGTCCAAGACCAAGAAACTACTCTTTTAAATTAAATAAGAACTTAAAGCGTTTAGCTCGTAAATCTGCCCTTACAATGAAGGCAAATGATAAGGCAATCGTTGTGATTGAAGACTTAACATTCGATAATCCTAAGACTAAGAATTTCACTGCTGTTTTAAAGACTTTAGGTCTTGATGACAAAAAGTCGTTGTTCGTGTTGGGTGAATCAAATAATAATGTATATTTGTCTTCTCGAAATTTAAAAGGTACTGAAGTGATAAGTAATTCATCTTTAAGTACTTACAAAATTTTAAACGCAAATAGTGTAGTGCTATTTGAAGGTTCTTTGGAAGGAATAGAGTCAAACTTAAGTAAATAGAAACAAGATGAGTATCTTAATTAAACCTATTATTACGGAAAAAGCTACGGCTGATGCGGAAATTAATAACCGTTTCGGTTTCATAGTGAACCCAAAGGCGAACAAGGTAGAAATCAAAAAAGCGGTTGAAGCCACTTATGAAGTTTCTGTTATTAAAGTTCGAACATTAAATGTCCGCCCGGACAGAAAAACTCGTTATACAAAGACGGGTATTCAAACTGGTAAAACAAATGCTTATAAGAAAGCAATTGTACAGGTGGCGGAAGGTGATACAATAGATTTTTACAACAACATTCAGGATTAATCCTGATAAATTAGACACACATGTCAGTAAGAAAATTAAAACCTATCACCCCAGGTCAGCGTTTTAGAGTTGTTAATGGTTTTGACGCCATTACAACTGATAAGCCGGAGAAGTCATTACTTGCTCCGAATAAACGATCTGGTGGTAGAAACAGTCAAGGTAAAATGACTATGCGCTACATAGGTGGTGGTCATAAGAAAAAGTATAGAATAATCGATTTTAAACGTGATAAAGCAGGAGTTCCTGCTACAGTAGCGTCAATAGAATATGATCCAAACCGTACAGCATTTATTGCATTGCTTAATTACCAAGATGGTGAAAAGCGTTATGTAATTGCTCAAAACGGACTACAAGTAGGTCAGAATATAGTTTCTGGAGATACAACTGCTCCTGAAATTGGAAATGCTATGACTTTAGCAAATATTCCATTAGGTACTATTATTTCTTGTATTGAATTACGTCCAGGTCAAGGAGCTGTTTTAGCTCGTAGCGCTGGTGCTTTTGCGCAGCTTATGGCTCGTGACGGTAAATTTGCAACAGTTAAGTTGCCTTCAGGAGAGACTCGCTTGATTTTGGTTACTTGTATGGCTACCATAGGTGCTGTATCTAACAGTGATCATCAGTTGCTTGTTTCAGGTAAAGCTGGTAGATCTAGATGGTTAGGTAGAAGACCTCGTACTAGACCAGTAGTGATGAACCCTGTTGATCACCCAATGGGTGGTGGTGAAGGGAAGTCTTCTGGTGGACATCCAAGATCTAGAAACGGTATTCCTGCAAAAGGATATAGAACTCGTTCTAAGACAAAGCAGAGTAATAAGTATATAATCGAACGTAGAAAGAAATAAGCTATGGCAAGATCGTTAAAAAAAGGACCGTACGTTCATTTTAAATTGGACAAGAAAGTTGAGCAAAATGTAGCTTCTAATAAGAAGACGGTAATCAAAACTTGGTCTAGAGCCTCGATGATTACTCCTGATTTTGTAGGACAGACAATAGCAGTGCATAATGGAAGACAATTTGTTCCTGTGTATGTGACTGAAAATATGGTAGGACATAAACTAGGAGAATTTTCACCTACAAGATCATTCCGTGGTCACGCAGGTGCCAAAAATAAAGGTAAAAAATAATAGGCCATGGGAGTTCGTAAAAGAGAAAGAGCAGAAGCAATCAAGGAGGCGAAAAAAACACAATATTTTGCTAAATTGAATAATTGCCCTACATCACCAAGAAAAATGCGCTTAATGGCGGATTTGATTCGTGGTGAGAAAGTAGAAAAAGCACTTAATATTTTGAAGTTTAGCTCAAAAGAGTCTTCACGTCGTTTAGAGAAATTGTTGTTGTCAGCTATGGCAAATTGGCAAGCTAAAAATGAAGAAGGTTCTATTGAAGAGGCTGATCTTTTTGTCAAGGAAATCCGTGTAGATGGAGGAACTATGTTAAAAAGATTACGTCCAGCACCTCAAGGTCGTGCACACAGAATAAGAAAACGCTCTAACCACGTAACACTGGTATTAGGAGCTAATGATAACACACAAAGCTAAATAGATGGGACAGAAGACAAATCCAATCGGAAATCGCCTAGGAATTATCAGAGGATGGGAATCTAACTGGTATGGTGGTAACGACTACGGTGATAAACTTGCCGAAGACGATAAGATTAGAAAATATATTCATGCTCGTTTATCTAAAGCAAGTGTGTCTAGAGTAATAATTGAGCGTACGCTTAAACTTGTAACCGTTACTATTACAACTGCAAGACCTGGTATTATTATCGGTAAAGGTGGTCAGGAAGTAGACAAGTTAAAAGAAGAGCTTAAGAAGATTACTGGTAAGGAAGTGCAAATTAATATCCACGAAATCAAAAGACCTGAGCTAGATGCTCAGTTGGTGGGGGCTAGTATTGCAAGACAAATTGAGAATAGAATCTCATATCGTCGTGCGATTAAGATGGCTATCACAGCAGCAATGCGTATGAATTCTGAAGGTATTAAAGTGCAGATCTCTGGGCGTTTGAACGGTGCTGAAATGGCGCGTTCTGAGTCTTATAAAGATGGTCGTATTCCATTATCTACATTTAGAGCTGACATTGATTATGCTTTAGTTGAGGCGCACACTACTTATGGTAGGTTGGGTGTTAAAGTTTGGATCATGAAAGGTGAAGTGTACGGAAAAAGAGAGCTTTCTCCATTAGTAGGGTTATCTACGGGTAACAAAAAAGGTGGAAAAGGCGGAAATCAAGGACGAGGTGGGAACAACAAGCCACGTCGTAGAAAGTAATTTTTAAAGAGAACAGAAAATGTTACAACCTAAAAGAACTAAATTCCGTAAACAACAGAAAGGACGTATGAAAGGTAATGCTGGACGCGGAAACCAGCTTTCTTACGGAACATTTGGAATAAAATCTTTAGACTCTAATTTCTTGACAGCTCGTCAAATTGAGGCGGCTCGTATTGCAGCAACACGTTTTATGAAAAGAGAAGGATCTATATGGATCATGATTTTTCCAGACAAACCAATTACTAAGAAGCCTCTTGAGGTACGTATGGGTAAGGGTAAAGGTGCTGTGGAGTATTGGGCAGCAGTTGTTAAACCAGGTAGAGTTTTGTTTGAAATATCTGGAGTGCCATTGGAAACAGCTAAAGAGGCATTACGTCTTGCAGCACAAAAGCTTCCAGTTAAAACAAAGTTTGTGGTATCAAGAGATTTTCAAGCTTAATTTTTGAAACTGTATTATGAAACAATCAGAGATAAACGAAGCATCAACAGCAGATTTGCAAGCTAAGCTTGTAGAAGCTAAAAAAGTGTATTCAGATTTTAAAATGGCTCACGCTATTTCACCGTTAGAGAATCCAATTTTGCTAAGGACTCATAGAAGAACCGTAGCTAGAATTGCGACAGAACTAACTAAAAGAGAAGTACAATAAGTACCAAGCTGAAAGATGGAAGAATTAAAAAGAAATTTAAGAAAAGAACGTGTAGGTGTTGTTACAAGTAACAAGATGGATAAGTCTATTGTAGTTGCTGAAGTGAAAAAAGTAAAGCACCCAATGTATGGAAAATTCGTTTTAAAAACGAAAAAGTACGTAGCACACGACGAGACAAATAACTGCAACGAAGGTGATACTGTTAAGATCATGGAGACACGACCTATGAGTAAAACTAAATGTTGGAGATTAGTAGAAATCATTGAAAGAGCGAAGTAATTATGTTACAACAAGAATCAAGACTTAGAGTCGCAGACAACACTGGAGCGAAAGAAGTACTTACTATTCGTGTATTAGGTGGAACTAAAAGGAGGTATGCTTCTATTGGTGATAAAATTGTAGTATCTGTTAAAGATGCAACTCCTAATGGTACGGTAAAAAAAGGTACGGTTTCAACTGCAGTAGTTGTGCGAACAAAGAAAGAAGTGAGAAGACCAGATGGATCTTACATTCGCTTTGACGACAATGCATGTGTATTATTGAACCCACAGGGTGAAATGAGAGGTACGCGTGTTTTTGGACCAGTAGCTAGAGAGCTTCGTGATAAACAATTCATGAAGATTGTATCATTAGCACCTGAGGTGCTTTAATACGAAAATAAAATGGCAAAGCTTAAATTAAAATCAGGAGACCAAGTAGTTGTTACTGCAGGAGACCATAAAGGTTCTGAAGGTAAGGTTATGCGTGTCTTTGCTGAAAAGAACAAAGCAATCGTAGAGGGAGTTAATATGGTAAAGAAACATGAGAAGCCTAGCGCTGCTAGTCCTCAAGGTGGAATTACTGAAAAAGAAGCTCCTATTCATATTTCAAACCTATCAATAGTTGATCCTAAGGATGGAAAAGCTACACGTGTAGGTTACAGAATGGAAGATGGAAAAAAAGTACGATTTTCTAAAAAATCGAATCAAGTATTATAGTTATGGGATATTCACCAAGACTTAAGGAAGAATACAAGAGCAGAGTAATAGGTGCTCTTACGGAAGAATTTGGTTACAAAAATGTAATGCAAGTTCCTAAATTAACGAAAATTGTAGTTTCTCGTGGTGTAGGTGCCGCTGTAGCAGACAAGAAATTGATTGACTATTCATTAGATGAATTGACGACAATTACTGGTCAAAGAGCAGTAGCAACTATTTCTAAGAAAGATGTCGCTACGTTTAAACTTCGTAAAGGTATGCCAATTGGAACAATGGTTACTTTGAGAGGTGAACGTATGTATGAGTTTTTAGATAGACTTGTGACATCATCTTTACCAAGGGTACGTGACTTTAATGGTATTAAAGCAACTGGATTTGATGGAAGAGGTAATTACTCATTAGGAGTTACTGAACAAATCATTTTCCCTGAAATCGATATCGATAAGATAAAAAAGATTGAAGGAATGAACATAACGTTTGTTACTACTGCTGGTACTGATAAAGAAGCAAAATCGTTATTAACAGAATTAGGTTTACCTTTTAAAAAGAACTAAGAGATGGCTAAAGAATCAATGAAAGCCCGCGAGGTTAAGAGACAAGCAATGGTAAAGAAGTATGCTGAAAAGCGTAAAGCTTTAAAAGAAGCTGGGGACTATGAAGGTTTACAGAAATTACCTAAAAATGCCTCTCCTGTACGTTTACATAATCGTTGTAAATTAACAGGAAGACCTAAAGGGTATATGAGAACATTTGGTATTTCACGTGTAACATTCCGTGAAATGGCTAACCAAGGTTTAATACCAGGTGTTAGAAAAGCATCTTGGTAAATTATTAGCAAAGCGGAAATTTTTTACCGTAAATTTGTTAAAGCAATAAAGCTTAATTAACTGATGGAAGGTTTAATGTGCGTAATATTTCGGCATTGAAAACCATCATCGCAATTATATAAAAATGAATACAGACGTAATCGCAGATTACCTAACGAGAGTTAGAAACGCCGTAAAGGCTGGACACCGTGTCGTTGAGATACCGGCGTCAAACCTTAAAAAGGAAATAACAAAAATTCTTTTTGATCAAGGTTTTGTTTTGAGCTATAAATTTGAAGATGATAAAGGACACCAAGGTGTTATTAAAATCGCTTTAAAGTATGATAAGCTTACAAAAGATCCAGTTATCAAGAAAATTCAACGTATAAGTAAACCAGGTTTACGTAAATACGCAAGTGCTAACGAGATGCCACGTATCTTAAATGGATTAGGTATTGCTATTGTTTCAACTTCAGCAGGAGTTATGACAGGAAAGCAAGCTCAATCTCAGAATGTAGGTGGTGAAGTATTGTGTTACGTATACTAATATAAAAGACAAGAACAGATGTCAAGAATAGGTAAAAACCCGGTAGCGATTCCAGCAGGTGTAACAGTTGAAGTAAAAAACAACGTGATTACTGTCAAAGGAAAATTAGGAGAATTAAATCAAGAGTTCTCTGATGTTACAGTAAAGGTAGAAAACGACGAAGTAGTCGTAGAGCGCTCAACAGATCATAAAGATCACAGAGCAAAACACGGATTATACAGATCTTTAGTGTTCAACATGATAGAAGGAGTTTCTAAAGGTTGGTCTAAAGAACTAGAATTAGTTGGTGTAGGATATAGAGCAAGTAATCAAGGTCAAAAATTAGATCTTGCTTTAGGATTTTCTCATAACATAGTTTTAAATGTTGCTCCAGAAGTAAAAGTTGAAACTGTTTCTGAAAAAGGAAAAAATCCAATAGTGAAGTTAACTTCACACGACAAACAATTAGTAGGTCAAGTTGCTGCGAAAATTCGTGGTTTCCGTAGACCTGAACCGTACAAAGGAAAAGGTGTTAGGTTTGTAGGTGAACAAATTAGAAGAAAAGCAGGTAAATCTGCATAAGATATAAAGTTATGGCATTATCAAAAGAAGGAAGAAGACTTCGTTTACGTAGAAGAATACGTAAAACGATTAGTGGAACAGCTCAGCGTCCTCGCTTAGCAGTTTTCAGAAGTAATAAAGATATCTATGCTCAACTTATTGACGATGTAAATGGTAAGACCATTACTGCTGCATCTTCAAGAGATAAAGATATAGAAGCTGCTAAAGTTAATAAAGTTGAAGCAGCAAAATTAGTAGGTAAAGCGATTGCTGATAAAGCATCTAAAGCTGGTGTTGAAAGTATTTCTTTTGACAGAGGAGGTTACCTATATCACGGAAGAGTTAAATCATTAGCCGAAGGGGCTCGCGAAGGCGGACTAAAATTCTAAGAATATGTATCAAGATTATAAAAACGTAGAATTAGTAAAGCCAGGAGGCCTTGATTTAAAGGATCGTTTGGTAGGAGTACAACGTGTTACTAAAGTGACAAAAGGAGGTAGAGCCTTCGGATTTTCTGCTATTGTTGTGGTAGGGGATGAAAACGGAGTTGTAGGACAAGGTTTAGGGAAATCTAAAGATGTAGCAAGTGCAATTGCAAAAGCGATTGAAGATGCTAAGAAAAATTTAGTTAGAATACCTTTGAATAAATCAACTTTACCTCACGAACAAAAAGGAAAATATGGTGGTGCTCGAGTAAATTTATTACCAGCAGCTCCTGGTACAGGGGTAATAGCAGGTGGTGCAGTTCGTGCAGTACTTGAGGCGGTAGGAGTGCATGATGTACTTTCTAAATCTCAAGGATCATCTAATCCTCATAATGTTGTTAAAGCAACTTTTGATGCTCTATTACAAATGCGTAGTGCTCAAACTGTGGCGCAACAGCGTGGTATTTCAATGGAAAAATTGTTTAAAGGATAAACCTATACAAGATGGCAAAAATAAAAGTAACAAAGGTTAAGAGTGCGATAAACCGTACTCAAAACCAGAAGAGAACGCTTCAAGCGCTTGGACTTAAAAAAATAGGTCAAACTGTGGAGCATGACGACACGCCAAATATTCTTGGTATGGTAAACAAAGTTCAACATTTAGTTTCAGTAGAAACTGTTTAAGATATAAAACATGAATTTAAGTAACTTAAAACCTGCAGAAGGTTCAGTTAAAAGACAAGGGAAGCGTGTAGGACGTGGACAGGGTTCTGGAAAAGGTGGTACGGCAACCCGTGGTCACAAAGGAGCAAAGTCTCGTTCTGGATACTCTAAGAAAATCGGTTTTGAAGGTGGTCAAATGCCTTTACAACGTCGTGTACCTAAGTTTGGTTTCACTAACATTAATCGTAAAGAATATCAGGGGATTAACCTTGATACTTTACAACAGTTAGTTGATGACAAGAAAATTAAGGACACTGTAGATTTTGATGTATTAGTAGGTCTTGGACTTGCTCGTAAGAATGAAATGGTGAAGATTTTAGGAAGAGGAGAGTTGAAGTCTAAATTATCAGTAACTGCACATAAATTTACTGGATCCGCTCAGAAAGCTATTGAAGCTGCTGGTGGAGAGGTAGTAACATTGTAATCGAACCAACCGATGAAATTTATTGAAACTTTAAAGAACGTTTGGAAAATAGAGGAATTACGTAACCGTATTATGGTAACGTTAGGTCTATTACTAGTTTACCGTTTTGGTGCTCAAGTAGTATTGCCTGGTATTGATGCCTCAAAACTTGCTGAGTTCTCTGGTAATTTTGATGCCGGTGGAATTGGTGGTTTATTAAATGCTTTTACAGGTGGTGCTTTTGCTAATGCATCTGTTTTTGCATTGGGTATTATGCCTTATATTTCCGCTTCCATTGTTGTACAGTTGATGCAAATTGCGGTTCCGTATTTACAGAAATTACAGAAAGAAGGAGAAAGTGGTAGGAAGAAAATTAATCAAATTACAAGATGGTTAACCATTGGTATTTGTTTAATTCAGGCACCTAGTTATTTATTTGGTTTAGAAGCTTTGGGAGTACCTTCAGCAGCTTTTATTCTAGGTAAGACACCAATGTTCTTTGTTTCTTCTACTATCATTTTAGTAACTGGTTGTGTTTTTGCAATGTGGTTAGGTGAAAAAATAACAGATAAAGGTATCGGAAATGGTATTTCTATCCTTATTATGGTAGGTATTATAGCAACACTTCCGTTGTCATTTGCTCAGGAATTTGTTTCTAGAGTTTATGAATCAAATGGTGGTATGATCATGATACTTATTGAGATGGTAATATGGTTTGTAATTATTTTACTTTCTGTTTTACTAGTAATGGCGGTACGTAAGATACCTGTTCAGTATGCTCGTAGAACAGCTACAGGGGAATATGAAAAAAATATTTTCGGAGCTAGACAGTTTATTCCATTAAAGTTAAACGCTTCAGGTGTTATGCCTATCATCTTTGCTCAGGCAATTATGTTTGTACCAAGTTTTCTTGGTGGAGTTAGCTTTATGAAGGATTCTAGTGTTGGTCAATGGATGCAAGTAAATTTTAGTGATATATTTGGATTGTGGTATAATGTTACTTTTGCAATTTTAATTATCATTTTTACGTACTTTTACACAGCTATTACTGTTCCAACTAACAAAATGGCAGATGATCTTAAACGTAGTGGAGGTTTTATACCTGGTATTAAGCCAGGTGGAGATACTGCTGAGTTTTTAGACAGAATTATGTCTCAAATTACTTTACCAGGTTCTGTGTTTCTTGCGTTAATTGCTATTTTTCCTGCAATTGTCGTTAAGTTTTTAGGAATCCAGCAAGGTTGGGCATTATTCTTTGGAGGTACATCTTTACTAATTATGGTAGGTGTAGCAATTGATACAATGCAACAGATCAACTCTTATCTATTAAACCGTCATTATGATGGCTTAATGAAGAGTGGAAAGAATAGAAAGGCAGTAGCGTAACTAATAAACTATATTTGAAATGTTGGTATGACTATTGCCAATAGGTAATAGCATAATAACAATAAAATTAAAATTTCAGAATGGCAAAACAACCCGCAATAGAACAAGACGGAAGCATCGTAGAAGCATTATCAAATGCTATGTTTCGTGTTGAGTTAGAAAACGGTCACATAGTTACAGCGCATATCTCAGGAAAAATGAGAATGCACTACATAAAATTATTACCAGGAGATAAAGTAAAATTAGAAATGAGTCCTTATGATTTAACTAAGGCTCGAATAACATACAGATACTAAAATGAAAGTTAGAGCATCAGTTAAAAAGAGAAGTGCCGACTGCAAGATTGTACGCAGAAAAGGTAGATTATATGTAATTAATAAAAAGAACCCTAGGTTCAAACAAAGACAAGGATAATTATGGCAAGAATCGCAGGTGTAGATATTCCTAAACAAAAAAGGGGTGTAATCGCGTTAACATATATCTTTGGAATCGGTAAAAGCCGTGCACAAGATATATTAGAAAAAGCTGGAGTAAGCGAAGACAAAAAAGTTAGTGAGTGGAACGATGATGAAATCGGAGCTATTCGTGACGCTGTTGGTACTTACAAAATCGAAGGTGAATTACGTAGTGAGGTTCAATTGAGTATCAAGAGATTGATGGATATTGGATGTTACAGAGGTATTCGTCATAGAGTTGGTCTTCCTTTAAGAGGACAGCGCACTAAGAATAACTCAAGAACGAGAAAAGGAAAACGTAAAACTGTTGCTAACAAGAAAAAAGCAACTAAATAAACCTTAGATATGGCAAAGTCAAATCCAAAAGCTAAAAGCACAAAAAAACGTAAAGTTATTGTGGAGTCTGTAGGTGAAGCTCACGTTACAGCATCTTTCAACAATATCATTATATCTTTAACAAATAAAGGTGGAGATGTTATCTCTTGGTCATCAGCCGGTAAAATGGGGTTTAGAGGATCAAAGAAAAATACTCCTTATGCAGCTCAATTAGCAGCAGAAGATTGTGCAGCAGTTGCACATGAAGCTGGACTAAGAAAGTGTAAAGTGTACGTTAAAGGGCCTGGTAACGGTAGAGAATCTGCAATTCGTAGTATTCATAATGCTGGTATAGAAGTAACAGAAATTATTGATGTTACACCAATGCCACATAACGGTTGTCGTCCTGCTAAAAGACGTCGTGTATAATAAAATTATTGAGGCATTCTTTTGGATGCCTCAATTTCTATTTTTTAATTGTACCTTTGCGGGCTCAATTGAGAAAAATAATATAAGATGCTCTAGGGCATCTTAAGTTGTAAATAATAAATATCAATCTGAAGATTAACGAAACTAAAGGATTAACGTAAGACCTTAATTTAGTATCACTTCAAAAACTATTAGAAATGGCAAGATATACTGGTCCAAAAACTAAAATTGCACGTAAATTCGGTGAAGCGATTTACGGAGAAGACAAAAACTTTGAAAAAAGAAATTACCCACCAGGACAACACGGAAATAATCGTCGTCGAGGTAAAAAATCTGAATATGCTATTCAATTAGCTGAAAAGCAAAAGGCAAAATATACTTACGGTATCCTAGAGCGTCAGTTTAGAAACATGTTTAAGAAAGCAACTGCTGCACCAGGAATTACAGGTGAAGTATTGTTGCAAATTGCTGAATCACGTTTAGATAATGTTGTTTACCGTATGGGAATAGCTTCTAGTCGTCCAGCTGCAAGACAGTTAGTTTCACACCGTCACATAACTGTAAATGGAGAAAAAGTAAATATTCCTTCATACCAATTAAAGCCAGGTGATGTTATTGCTGTTAGAGAGAAGTCTAAATCTCTTGAAGCTATTAATGCATCATTAACAAATGCTAGAAACGTATTTGAATGGATTACTTGGAATTCTGAGAAAAAAGAAGGAACGTATGTTGCGATTCCTCAACTTATTCAAATTCCAGAAAACATAAACGTACAGTTTATCGTTGAATTATATTCTAAATAATAAAAACCCACCAGTCACTATGGCAATATTAAATTTTCAGAAGCCTGATAAGGTTATAATGATCAATTCTACAGATTTTGAAGGGAAATTCGAATTTCGTCCTTTAGAGCCTGGTTACGGATTGACAGTAGGTAATGCCCTTAGACGTGTATTACTTTCTTCATTAGAAGGATTTGCAATTACTTCAATTCGTGTTGAAGGAGTTGATCACGAGTTTTCAACAATTGCAGGTGTGGTTGAGGATGTAACTGAAATAATCTTAAACTTAAAACAAGTTCGTTTTAAAAGACAGATTGACGAAATAGATAATGAAACTGTTACAATTTCTGTTAACGGTGGAGATCAATTAACTGCTGGAGATTTCCAAAAGTATATTTCAGGTTTTCAGGTATTAAACCCAGACTTAGTTATCTGTAATATGGATAACAAAGTAAATCTTAATATGGAGATCACTATCGAAAAAGGTCGTGGTTATGTTCCTGCTGAAGAGAACAAGAAAGCGAATGCTCCATTAGGTACAATTTTTACAGATTCTATTTACACTCCAATTAAAAATGTTAAATATAGCATTGAAAATTTCCGTGTAGAACAGAAAACAGATTACGAAAAGTTAGTTTTTGAAATCCAAACAGATGGTTCAATCCATCCTAAGGATGCTTTAACTGAAGCAGCTAAAACTTTGATTCACCACTTCATGTTGTTTAGTGATGAGCGTATCACCCTTGAGGCTGATGAAATTGCTCAAACTGAAACATATGATGAAGAATCATTACACATGCGTCAATTGCTAAAAACTCGTTTAGTTGATATGGACTTAAGTGTTCGTGCATTAAACTGTTTGAAAGCTGCAGAGGTTGATACATTAGGAGATTTAGTCTCTTATAACAAGAACGATCTAATGAAATTCAGAAATTTCGGTAAGAAATCTTTAACTGAGTTAGAAGAACTTGTAAATGTTAAAGGACTTAATTTTGGAATGGATCTTTCAAAATACAAACTAGATAAAGACTAGTAACATAATTTAATAATAATCATATTTTGCTCTCCACAATGGTGGATTTGGTAGCAAGATGATAAAACAAATGTCATGAGACACGGAAAAAAAGTAAATCATTTAGGGAGAAAAACAGCGCATAGAAAAGCAATGCTTGCGAATATGGCTTGTTCTTTAATTGAGCATAAAAGAATAAACACAACAGTAGCAAAAGCAAAAGCTTTAAAAGGTTTTGTTGAACCAATGATTACTAAGTCTAAAACAGATACTACACACAATCGTCGTATCGTTATGGCTCGTTTACGTCAAAAAGATGCCGTAACTGAGTTGTTTAGAGATGTAGCTGTAAAAGTTGGAGATCGTCCAGGTGGATACACTCGTATTATTAAATTAGGTAATCGTCTAGGAGATAACGCTGATATGGCGATGATCGAATTAGTTGATTACAACGAAATTTATAATGCAGGCAAAGCTAAGAAGACTAAAACTACTCGTCGTAGTCGTCGTGGTGGAGCTGCTAAGGCTTCTGCACCAGCAGTAGCAACTAAAGCAACAAAAGAAGAAGAATAAATGATTCAGCTTCAATAGATATAAAAAGGGATAAGCATTTAATGTTTATCCCTTTTTTTTTAAACTTTTTTTGAAATTTATTTTTTTATCATTTATCAAATTTTGTTTAAAAGTTCTAAAAACTGAAGTATCATATAACTATCTAATTAAGTTATTTTTGTAATCTAATAGTTAAGAAAGATGAAATATCAAACTCGAAAGAAAGCACTTATTTTATTAGCCGATGGAACTATCTTCCATGGAAAAGCAGTAGGAGGGAAAGAAGGTACTTCGTTTGGTGAAGTATGTTTTAATACTGGTATGACTGGTTACCAAGAAATATTTACAGACCCATCATATTTTGGACAGCTAATGGTCACCACAAATGCACATATAGGAAATTACGGTATTAACAATGATGAAATAGAGTCTGATTCTATTAAAATTTCAGGTCTAATATGTAGAAATTTTAGTTACCATTATTCAAGAGATCTAGCTGATGATTCATTAGAATCATTTATAAATAAAAATGATTTGCTTGCTATAAGTGATGTAGATACAAGAGCTCTTGTTAATTATATTAGAGATAATGGAGCAATGAATGCTGTAATATCTACAGATGTTGACAATATAGAGGGATTAAAGAAGCAACTAGCTGATATTCCAGATATGAATGGATTAGAATTAGCTAGTAAGGTGTCTACTAAAGAGCCATATTTCTTTGGTGATGAAAATGCATCTTATAAAATTTCAGCATTAGATATAGGGATTAAAAAAAACATATTACGCAATCTAGCAGAAAGAGATTGTTATATAAAGGTGTTCCCTTTTGATGCTCCTTTTGCAGATCTAAAATCATTTAATCCAGACGGGTACTTTTTGTCTAATGGGCCAGGTGATCCTGAACCATTGACTGAAGCTATTGAAACAACAAAAGAAATTTTGAAAACAAGTTCGCCTTTGTTTGGTATCTGTTTAGGTCATCAAGTATTAGCATTAGCAAATGGAATTTCTACTTATAAAATGCATCACGGACATAGAGGTATTAATCATCCAGTTATGAATTTACTTACGGGTAAAGGTGAAATTACATCTCAAAATCATGGATTTGCAATTAATAGAGAAGAAGCTGAGGCTCATGAAAATGTTGAAATAACACATGTTCATCTTAATGACCACACAGCTGCAGGAATTAGGCTTAAAGATAAGCCAGTTTTTTCTGTACAGTACCACCCAGAGGCTAGCCCTGGTCCACACGATGCAAGCTATTTATTTGATCAGTTTGTAGAAAATGTAAAAAAAGCTAAAAAATAAATTATTCAATAAACTCAAAACTAAATTATGAGCATTATTATAGATATACACGCAAGACAAATTTTCGATTCAAGAGGTAACCCTACTGTTGAAGTTGATGTAATTACTGAAAATGGATTTGTAGGTCGTGCAGCAGTGCCTTCAGGAGCAAGTACAGGTGAGCACGAAGCAGTCGAGTTACGTGATGGAGGAGATGCTTATATGGGTAAGGGTGTGTTGAAAGCGGTTGAGAATGTAAATGGGCGAATAGCAGGAACACTATTAGGAGTTTCGGTTTTTGAACAAGAGGAAATTGATCAAATTATGATTGATTTGGATGGAACAGCTAATAAATCTAAACTTGGAGCTAATGCGATTTTAGGAGTTTCTTTGGCATGTGCTAAAGCAGCTGCAAATGAGCTTGGTTTGCCTTTGTATAGATATATTGGCGGTGTTAGTGCAAAGACACTTCCTTTGCCTATGATGAATATTATAAATGGAGGAAGTCATAGTGATGCGCCAATAGCGTTTCAAGAATTTATGATTATGCCAGTTGCCGCAAAGAGTTTTACAGAAGCAATGAAAATGGGGTCTGAAATTTTCCACCATTTAAAAAAGGTTCTTCATAATAGGGATTTAAGTACAGCGGTAGGTGATGAAGGAGGTTTTGCTCCAACACTTGACGGTACAGAAGATGCGTTAGATACAGTTAAAAAAGCTGTTGAAAATGCGGGGTATAGTTTTGGAGATCAAATTATGATTGCATTGGATTGTGCGGCTGCGGAATTTTATGTGGATGGTAAGTATGACTATACAAAATTTGAAGGTGATAAAGGTGCAATTAGAACTAGTGAGGAACAAGCCAGTTACCTAGCTGAACTTTCTCGTAAATATCCTATAATTTCGATTGAAGATGGAATGGATGAGAATGATTGGGAAGGTTGGAAATCGCTTACAGATAAAGTTGGCGATAAAGTTCAATTAGTAGGAGATGATTTATTTGTTACTAATGTAGATCGTTTGTCTCGTGGTATTGATGAAGGAATTGCAAATTCTATTTTGATAAAAGTGAACCAAATAGGTACATTATCAGAAACTATTGCAGCTGTAAATATGGCTCATAATGCTGGATATACTTCAGTGATGTCTCACAGAAGTGGAGAGACTGAAGATAATACTATCGCTGATCTCGCAGTAGCATTAAATTGTGGGCAAATAAAAACTGGTTCTGCTTCACGTAGTGATCGTATGGCAAAATATAACCAGTTACTTCGTATAGAAGAGCAATTAAATAATACGGCATATTTCCCAGGAAAAAATGCCTTCAAAATCTAGTATAAAAAATACTATAGTTTTAAAAAGCAACCACTCAGTGGTTGCTTTTTTTATTACTGATAAGATTGAATTATTACTTCTTTATTGAAATCCCTACTTAATCTAAATTTAAGGATTATTTAACCTAAGCTAATTGCATATTTCTATGCATATTATGGTGAGATTTTGTAATTTAGCAATTCGGTTCCGACTGAACTTCAAATATAAAATACAATAGATAAATATGTCAAAAACTGCTACACTAGAAATTGATGGGAAAAAATATGAATTCCCTTTAATTACCGGTACTGAAAATGAAACTGCAATAGATATTAAAACTCTTCGTGGTGTTACGGGAGGAATAACTACAATCGATCCAGGTTATAAAAATACGGGGTCTTGTGAAAGTGCCATCACCTTTTTGAATGGTGAGGAAGGTATCTTGCGTTATAGAGGATATTCAATTGAAGAACTTGCTGAAAAAGCAGATTTTTTAGAAGTAGCCTATTTGTTGATTTTTGGAGAACTTCCAACACAGGATCAATTAAATAAATTTCACTCAGATATTAAAGAAGAAAGCGTTGTTGATGATGACGTTAAAAAAATATTAGATGCATTTCCTAAGTCGGCTCACCCAATGGGAGTATTGTCTTCTCTTACAAGTGCGTTAACGGCATTTAATCCAACAACTGTTAATGTAAACAGTGAGGAAGATATGTACAATGCTATTGTTAAAATATTGGGTAAGTTTCCAGTATTAGTAGCTTGGACAATGCGTAAGCAAAAAGGATTACCATTAAACTATGGCGATAATAGCTTAGGGTATGTTGAAAACATCTTAAAAATGATGTTTGAAAAACCAAATGAAGAATACAAGCAGAATGATATTTTACTAAATGCTTTAGATAAGCTATTAATTCTTCATGCAGATCACGAACAAAATTGTTCAACATCTACTGTACGTATTGTTGGTTCATCTCACGCAGGATTATATTCTTCATTGGCAGCTGGTATATCTGCACTTTGGGGGCCATTACACGGTGGTGCTAATCAAGCAGTTTTAGAAATGCTTGAAGCAATTAAAGAAGATGGTGGAGATACGCACAAGTTTATGAATAAAGCAAAAGATAAGTCTGATCCTTTCAGATTAATGGGCTTTGGACATAGAGTTTATAAAAATTTCGATCCACGTGCTAAAATTATTAAAGTTGCAGCTGATGATGTTCTAGCAGATTTAGGTATAGAAGATCCTGTTTTAGATATAGCTAAAGGTCTTGCAGCTGAAGCTTTAAGCGATGAATATTTTGTAGATAGAAAATTATATCCAAATGTAGATTTTTACTCAGGTATCATTTACAGAGCTATGGGAATTCCTGTAGAAATGTTTACTGTTATGTTTGCTTTGGGTAGACTTCCAGGTTGGATTTCTCAATGGAAAGAAATGCGTGCTAGAAAAGAGCCAATTGGTCGTCCAAGACAAATTTATATTGGAGAAACTCTTAGACCATTCAAAGAGATTTCTGAAAGATAAGCCATAAGGCATATTTAGAATTATATAAAAAAAGCATCTCAAATAGAGGTGCTTTTTTTGTATGCTTATTTTAAATTTGTTTTTTTTGCGAATATGATTATTTCTAGGGGTATAAATTTAAATTTTTAATGATGCTCATTTAGTTCAATGAGGCATATTAGCTATATTTGTTTTATGATAAAATTGAACGTCACTAACGAGTTTTCAAGACTTAGGGAAGTTGTATTAGGTACTGCAAAAAGTAATGGGCCAACACCATTATTAGAAGATGCATATGATCCTAAAAGTGCAGAATTTATAAAAGCAGGTACATATCCACTAGAAAAAGATATGATTGTAGAAATGGAAGCAGTTGCTGCTGTTTTTGAAAAGTATGACGTTAAAGTCTATCGTCCTACCATCATTGAGGATTACAATCAAATTTTCTCAAGAGATATTGCTTTCGTGATTGAGGATAAATTTATTAAAGCTAATATTTTAGAGGATAGATCTAGAGAAATCGATGCATTAGATGCAGTGATGATACATATAGATCCAGCTAAAATTATTGAATTTCCTGAAGCTGCACATATAGAAGGTGGAGATGTAATGCCTTATGGTGATTACATATTTGTAGGTACATATTATGGCGAAGACTATTCCTCATTTATTACAGCACGCACAAATATGAAAGCTGTAAAATACCTACAGTCTTTGTTCCCAAATAAGAAAGTGAAGTCTTTCAATTTACGTAAATCTAATACAATTGCAGAGGATAACGCATTACATTTAGATTGCTGTTTTCAGCCTATTGGTCACGGTCGTTGTATTATACATCGTGAAGGATTTTTGATAGAAGAAGAATATCAATGGTTAGTGGATTTCTTCGGACATGAGAATTGTTTTCATATAACTAAAAAAGAAATGTATAATATGAATAGTAATATCTTTAGTATTTCCGAAGATGTTATAATTTCAGAAAAGAATTTTAAACGTTTAAATACTTGGCTTCGAGAAAATGGATATGTAGTTGAAGAAGTACCTTATGCCGAAATATCAAAACAAGAAGGACTGTTACGTTGCACAACAATGCCGCTAGTGCGTGATTAAATTTTAGTAAAACCGCTAACAAAACAGCCGAATACACATTGTATTCGGCTGTTTTGTTTTGTGAAATTTGGGTATGTTAATCGTGAACGAACTTTAATCCCGTAGAGATCAAGAAAAAATTGAGTCCGCTATCACGACTATATTGATCAAATTTTAAGTCGATACTCTTTAAACCCCATTTCGATATTTTGAAGTTTGTAAATATATCAGTGTAAGTTACACCTAAGCCATACTGGTGTGCGGTAAATTTTGATAAATCATAATCACTTGTGTAAAAATCATCAGTAGACAATGCGGTATTGTATTCGTAAAAGTAATCACTTGCTGTTTGGTTATAGAAGCGATATGATGGGTATAACGTGAATTTGCTACTCAGTTTAATTGGCACCTCTATACTTGCTGTGTGCGAGTCAATTCCCCAATCATCTGTGTAATATCGATAGTATGTTCTTAGTACAAAAGTCTCGTTAATATAATAGTTAAGTCGGCCTCCTATCGCAATTTTAAAGCGTGTGTCTGGAAGGCGTTCAATGTCATCACCAAGCTGAAAATTCTCAACGAATATATCAGGCTTATCACTAAAATATACACGATGGAATGGCGTAGATAAAAGCCCCTCTTGTTGAACCAAATCTAAGGAAAGTGAGGCTTGAGAGTTTTTAGATAATATCTGAGAAAAACCTAGACCTAAGGAGTACGAGTTTCTGTTTGTGTTTGGAAGCGGATTTAAATCTTCAAAATCTGTTTCATTTTCAATGTCGAAGCGAAGTTCTTCAGGATAGATACGTGTCCATTGATCTAAGTACACATTTGCATTAGCGCTTATTTCGGTATTTTTTTCATTAAATAAGTACGTGTAATTAGCGCCAAAACCTAAAGAAAAGTAATCATACTCAGATGAAACCGAAACCTTAGCTCCCCAGACTTTATTACGGTCATCACTGCTATGGCTGTAACTAAATACACCATTTGCCCAAAGATCACTTCCGGAAGCTCCAGATGACGCTACAAATGGATCTGCTGTGTCACCATCAAATGCATCTACATTACTAGATGAAGCAGATGTATAAGCTGAAACTCCTGCATCAATAGTAAATACATCGTCTGCATTTAATGGTATTGCGATAGTAATACTTGGTGCAAAATCTGTTAACTCTTCAGTTCCTCGACCACCTGTAACTGCTGCGTTATCTCCATCTTGAGAGTAGTAACTTGCTACAATATCTACTTCAGTAGTTTCTAGCACACGTTTTTTATAGGTAGGAATTGTGTCTTGTGCATAAATCGCAAAAGAGAAAAAAATAAAACTAATTAAAAAGGTTGATTTCATATAAATAATAATAAAATGAAAGTATAAGGTTAGTCGCTAATTAACTGATTAATTGCATCCGCAACCTCCACCAGTTTTACCGCCATTAGCTCCAGATGCTGCTTCTCTATATGCAAGAGCATTGCTTTCGCCCTTTTTTACAGCCTTGTCACTTAAAGCCATATCTGGATCGTTAATGTTTACTTTTTCATATTCTTTTACCACTATGCAAGATGTAAGTTGTGTAATGACACAGAAGGCACAGAATATTTTTATAGCTGTTTTCATAGTAACAAGGTACGTTTTAGTTTTTAATTTCTAGTGTAATATTTTTTGATGTTCTAACACTGCCATCCTCTTCAATTAATACGCATTCAATACCAGGAATTTGATTTATTCTATCCATCCCAGTTTTAACACCCATTACAAATACTGATGTAGCTAATGCATCTGCAAGTTCTGCACTTGGTGCGAAAATTGTTGTGCTTAATATTCCAGTTGCAGGATATCCAGTTCTTGGATCTATTATATGTGTGTATCTAATGCCATTGAATTTAACAAACTTCTCATAGTTTCCAGAGGTAACAACAGCACCTTTAATTGGTAAAAGTGCGTATGCTTTATCTTTGTCAAGAGGGTTTGTAATAGCAACTTTCCAAGGCAAACCATTAGGTTGTGTTCCCCAAGTATTCATATCGCCACTGGCATTAATTATTCCTGAAACAACACCTTTTTTCTGAAGTAATCTTTTAGCCATATCTGCAGCGTAGCCTTTGCCTATTGCTCCAAAACCAATTTTCATTCCCTTATTTTTAAGAAATACGGTTCCTCTGTTTTTGTCGAGAAGGATGTTTTTATATCCAACTTTGCTTACTGAGTTTTCAATATCAGTTGTAGATGGCATCTCAGTCATTGAGCCGTCAAATTTCCAAATTCGATCCATAGATGCATAACTTATATCAAAAGCACCATCAGTTAGTTCTGATATTTTTATAGAGCGTTCAATAAGTTGGTATAGTTCTTCGGAAACTTTAACTGGGGCAATTCCGGCATTTTTATTAATAGCAGAAGTCTCTGAGTTAAGGTCCCAACTCGAGATTAATTTTTCAATTCTTGAAATTTCGGCTACTGCCAAATCAATTGCTTCGTTTGCCGAAACATTATTTTCAGAAACCACAGTAATGTCAAATGCACTACCCATTAAAATTAGTGCGCGTTTATGAGTCTCTTGCGCTTTAAGTACAAAAGTGCTAAAAAACAGTAGTATTAAAAGGAGTTTTTTCAAAGGTTATCTTGTAAAGCTGTCTAATTCTAAGATGTATTTTGTTGGTGTAGTTTTGTAATAGCCAGTTTGACCAAGTACTTTCAAATCGTTATCCATAACTACTACAAATGGAAATATTCCGTTTGTATTAAAACGTTCTGCTAATGCATTATTGTGTGCTTGTAAATCTGGAGCTAAAGCATTTGCCTTTTTACGTGGAAAATCTGCTTCAACCATTACAAAATGATCCTTTGCGTATAGTTTAAAAGTATCAGATTGAAAAATTTCTTTATCAAGTTTAATACACGGTGCGCACCAGTCGCTTCCTTGAAATACTAAAACTATTGGGCGATTTTCAGCTTTTGCGACTTTCTGAGCTTCATCCATATTGGTAAACCATTCTTGTGCTTGACTTGTTAATGTAAAGGCAAGAAGTGTGAGGGTGATAAAAAATGTTTTCATAGTTGTGATCTAGTTTAATAAAGGTACTTGTTTTATGTAAGTCGTATATTATTTTACAACCTTAATTTCAATGGTGGTTATTCTGTTTTTAGAAATTCTAAAACGGTTAAAAAAAATATTTGTTGTATTGGTCAATTAGAGTGGGTACTTCTGATTAGATATTCCAAATTTGAACTAACTTTGTACAATCAAAATTCAGTCCACAAATGTCACAGATTACAAATACTATTTTAATGATTCGCCCAGTTGCTTTCCGTATGAACGAAGAGACTGCGGTAAATAACTATTTTCAAGAAGATCTTCAACTTCGTAATGCAGAGATTAATGCAAAAGCGCAAGAGGAGTTTGATAATTTTGTGGAGAAACTTCGCAAAGTAGGAGTGAATGTGATTGTGGAAAATGATGATCTTAAAATGGATACTCCAGATTCTATTTTTCCTAACAATTGGGTGAGTTTTCATAAAGATGGAACGGTAGGGTTGTACCCAATGTTTGCTGAAAACAGACGTCGTGAGCGCAGAGAAGAAGTAATGACTAGACTTGAGGAAGAAGGTTTTCTAATTGACGGGTATATGGATTATACATCGGCAGAGGATGAAGGCTATTTTCTAGAAGGAACTGGAAGTTTACTTTTAGACCGTGTAAATAATAAGGCGTACTGTGCTATTTCACCAAGAGCTGATGAGGAGTTAGTAATTGAGTTTTGTGAAGATTTTGAATACGATCCGGTAATTTTTACTGCTAATCAAAATGCAAAAAATCAGCGTTTACCTATTTACCATACAAATGTAATGATGGCTTTAGCCGAAACATTTGCGGTAATTTGTCTTGATACTATTGATGATAAACACGAAAAGAAAAACGTGATTAAACATCTAAAGGAAACTAAAAAAGAAATTATTACAATCACAGAAGAACAGATGCATCAGTTTGCGGGTAATATGCTGCAAGTAAAAGGTGCAGATGCAAATTACATGGTGATGAGTGAGGCTGCAAGATCTAGTCTTAAAAGTGACCAAGTAAAAGCTATTCAAAAACACTGTAAAATTTTAAGTAGTGACTTAACTACTATTGAAACTTGTGGTGGCGGTAGTGCTCGTTGTATGATGGCAGAGGTGTTTTTACCTAAAGCTATGAAAACTGTTTAATTAGCAGCAATCCTTCTAATCATTCCGCCAAAAATAAAGTAGTGAAACGGTAACATTGTGTACCAGTAAAGTCGCCCCCAAAGTCCGCGAGGTCTAAATGTGGCGGTTTGATGTAATACATTGTTACTGTCTATTTTAAATTCTAGCCAAGCTTCGCCAGGCACTTTCATTTCAGCAAAAAGTAAGAGCCTCTTGTTTTTCTTATCAGCTAAAATAACACGCCAAAAATCGAGTGCGTCACCTTCATATATTTTAGAAACGTGCGTGCGACCTCTCCTAAGTCCAACTCCTCCAAATATTTTATCAATATAACCACGTATTTTCCAAAGCCAATTAGCGTAATACCAACCTCTTTCACCACCAATTGACCAAACATTTTCTAATGCTTTTTCTGGATGATTAAGCTTGATAATTTGTTTGTCAAAAACGCAACCGTGATCTGGTACTTCTACATATTGTTTTAAATCTTTTCTGAAACGACCACTAACCATACTGTCTTTCCAACTTGAAACAACTTGGTTTTGTTTTATCTTTTTAAAAGCAAGTTCTATCGCTTTTCTATACGAAATAGGATTGACGTCAAGTATTTTTTGGAGTCTCGTGTCTTGTGTAATTACTTCAACACGCATACTGTCTACAAGGTTTAAAGCTAATTTGTAAGATGTAGATGTAACAAAATAAAGCCAATAGCTTGATATTTTAGGAGATAAAAAAGGCAAGGTGATAATACTTAGGTTTAGTTCTCTAAAACGAGAATATTCCATCATCATTTCGCGATAGGTTAAAACATCAGGCCCTCCTATGTCAAATGAATCGTTGTAACATTGTTCGTTACCTAATACTCCTGTGAGGTATGTCAAAACATCCCTAATTGCAATGGGTTGGCACTTTGTTTTTACCCAACGTGGCGTTACCATTATAGGTAATTTTTCGCACAAATCTCTAATTATTTCAAATGATGCGCTACCGCTACCTACAATTATTGCTGCTCTTAAAACCGTTAAGGAAGCTGTGCCGTTTGATAATGTTTCTTCAATATTTTTGCGTGACCATAAATGTTTGGAGAGGTTTTCTTCATTAGCAATACCGCCTACATAAATTACTTGTTTACAATTTGTAGGGGATAGGTATTCATTAAAATTTTTCGCTGCAAGTGCTTCTTTTTCATCAAAGTCGCTTGTTGAAGAGGACATAGAATGAATTAAATAATATGCAGCATCAATATCTTTTGGTAGTATTCCTGGTTTTAGCGTTTTTAGGAAATCTATTTCTACAACGCTAATTTTTTTTAGCATTTCAGTTGAAACCGAAAGTCTGTTGACACTTCTTACTGCGCAAATTACTTCGTGTCCTTGTTCAACCAATAACGGTAGTAATCGCATTCCTATATAACCATTGGCACCTGTAAGTAATATTTTCAAGATATTTGTTTTCTCTAAAGATAACGAGAGTCTGTTTATTAATATCCTAAGGTTTACAGAATTATTACAGATTTAACTATCTTGAATTATTAAAATTTCAGAAAATGAAAATATTGAGTCTTGTGTTAATAGTAGGAGGAATCGCATTAATTGCTTCTGGATTGTATAATGCATTTGTGCCCCAAGAAGTGTTAGATATTGAGATAATTGAAGTGACGGCTACTGAAGGGTTTGACAATCAATCGCTTGCTATGGTTTGTTTGGGGGTAATAGCATTTGTAGCTGGCGCATTTTTAACTAAAAAACGATAAGCCTATAAATCATCTACACGAGCAGTCGCAATATTAGTTTTTGCTGCGAGTATTTTTTTGATAAAGTGATGAGTTGCTTTATCAGTTGGTTTTGCCTCTATTTTTACAAATTGATGATCTCTATAAATGGAATAACTTTCAGCCTCTCCTTTATAAATAACTAATTTGTAGAAAGGAATGACAAAAGCAAAACTTTCTAATAGCGAACGAAATCCCAAAATGATTCCATCGGGTCTAAGTTCAATATTACATTGATTTCTGTTATTGTCAAGGTTGAGTAGTTTAGCAATTTCAGGACTAGCATCAATGATAATAAGTTTAGAACTCCCTATCCCTCTTAAGCGAAGCCGCTCCTTTAAAGAGTATGGCTCGCCAACTTCCTCGTCAATTATTTGTGATATTTTATTGTTTTTATAAGAAACGTTATATAGCATTTCAGAAATATTAAAAAATAACCCCATTGTTATTCCTTATAAAGATACGACTCAAACAACACATAAAACGTTAAAAAAACTATCTTTGCAGTCTTAAATTTTTATACCAATGACATTACAGCAATCACTTACTAAACATATAAAAGATGCTATTAGTTCAGCTTACGATGCAACACTCGAAACTGTAGAATTTCAAGCAACTCGAAAGGAGTTTGAAGGAGATATTACAGTGGTAGTTTTCCCAATGCTACGTGTTGTAAAAGGAAATCCTGTTGCAATTGGTGAAGCGATAGGAAATTATTTAGTAGAAAATGTAACTGAGGTCGTTAGGTTTAATGTGGTGAAAGGATTTTTAAATGTAGTGTTAAGTGATACTCATTTTCTAGACTTTTTTACGGAAGTAACCGATTTTTCAAGCTACGGAATACAGCCACAAA
This sequence comes from Patiriisocius marinus, assembly GCF_008974325.1. Classification (GTDB taxonomy): domain Bacteria; phylum Bacteroidota; class Bacteroidia; order Flavobacteriales; family Flavobacteriaceae; genus Patiriisocius; species Patiriisocius marinus. The sequence continues at coordinate 52,620 of NZ_BKCG01000010.1, forward strand.
ACGATGATGCAATGATGGTAGAATATGCATCACCTAATACAAATAAGCCTTTACATTTAGGTCACGTGCGTAATGTGTTACTTGGGTATAGTGTTGCTCAAATTGTTAAAGCAAGTGGTAAAAAAGTTTATAAAACGCAAATTATTAATGATCGTGGTATCCATATTTGTAAGTCTATGCTTGCTTGGGAACGCTATGGAAATGGTGAAACACCACAGTCTACTGGGAAAAAGGGAGATAAATTGGTGGGAGATTATTACGTTAGATTTGATAAAGAATATAAAGCCGAAATAGCAACACTTGAAGCTTCGGGAAAAACTACTGAAGAAGCTAAAGCTGAAGCGCCAATTATTATTGAAGCCCAACAAATGCTTCTTAAATGGGAAGCTGGAGATAAAGATGTAGTTGCGCTATGGAAGAAAATGAACGGCTGGGTTTACGAAGGTTTTGATGCTACTTATGAAGCTATAGGAGTAGATTTTGATAAAAATTATTATGAAAGTAATACTTACCTTTTAGGAAAAGAATTTATTGCTGAAGGCTTAAAATCTGGAGTGTTTATTCAAAAGGAAGATGGCTCAGTATGGTGCGATTTGACAGAAGAAGGGTTAGATGAAAAAATTGTACTTCGTAGTGATGGAACTGCGGTATATATGACGCAAGATATAGGTACGGCTATACAGCGTGTAAAGGATTATCCAGATGTAACAGGAATGATTTATACAGTAGGAAATGAGCAAGACTATCACTTTCAAGTATTATTTTTAATACTTAAAAAACTAGGCTTTAAATGGGCAGAAAATCTATTCCATTTAAGTTACGGAATGGTTGATCTTCCAAGTGGAAAAATGAAAAGTAGAGAGGGTACTGTAGTTGATGCAGATGACTTGATTGAAAACATGACAAACACTGCACGTGAAATAAGTGAAGACTTAGGTAAGATTGATGATTTTAACGAAGAAGAAAAAAACGAATTATACCATACAATTGGTTTAGGTGCACTTAAATACTACATTCTAAAAGTAGACCCAAAAAAACGCATACTTTTTAATCCTGAAGAGAGTGTAGATTTTCAAGGAAACACAGGGCCATTTATTCAATATACGTATGCACGTATTCAGTCAATTATTAGAAAAAGTGAAGGCGATTTAATTTTAGACTTAAAGGATTATACTTTAGATCCAAAGGAGAAAGAAGTGTTGAAAACATTGCAATTATTTCCTGATGTAATTCAGCAAGCTGCTTCAAATTATAGCCCTGCATTAATTGCTAATTACACATACGATTTAGTAAAAGAATTTAATTCCTTTTATCAAAATGTACCAATTTTTGCAGCAGATAACAATAAAGAAATTCAGTTTAGAGTTGCATTGTGTGCCGCTGTAGGAGATGTTATTAAAACAGCTTTTTCATTACTAGGTATTAATGTGCCAGAGCGTATGTAAACAATGTAATATTTCGGCTAAAAAAATAGCTGGAATGAGATATTAGGTGTGAAGCCCAATGAATATTGATCAACTCTATTTATTGAGGCTTCGTTGTTTTCATCAGTTCCTATTTGATAATAACTGTCTAGTCTTGTCTGTTGGTCAAAGATATTTAATAAAGAAATATTTAGATTTCCTGAAAATGTTTCGTCAATAATAAAACTGTATTTAGCCGAAATATCTGTTCGGAAATAGGACTCTAAAGTTTCATTGTTGGGTTTATTAAATTCAATTAATGGAGAACTGCCAATAGTTTCAATTGCAGTATTAGTTAAAGGGGTGGTGTAAGGAATCCCAGAATGATAATTTAGTCCAGCAGAAAATTGAATCTTACTCCAAGAATAGGTTGCAGCTGCTGTAAGTGAGTGTTCAACATCTAGATTACTTCTAAAAGTAGGGATTTCAAAGTTGTCAAAATTGTAATTACTATCTATAAAAGTATAGCTCATCCAAGCAGAGAAATTTGTAATCCTTTTACTAGCTGTAAACTCAATACCTTTTGAGTTGTATGATCCTATCTCGCTTACGTTTTGAAGTTGATTTCTAAAACCTAAGTTTTGGGTATTGATACCATTAACTTTTTTGTAAAACCCTTCGGCTAAAAATGTCCAATTGTTTTCTGTGAAAGAGGATCCAATTGAAATTTGTTGACTTTCTAAAACTGGATTATCATCTCCATAGGCAACAAGCCATCTATCATTTTCTAATTGTAAAAGTTGGTTTTCGCGAGCAGTAAATTGATACACTGTTTGACTTTTTTGTTCGGCTGCAGCAAATATTTGAAATGCTTTTGAAAACTTGTGATGTATATTTATTCTTGGTTCTAAACGTGCATTGAAATTAGCATAGTTAATCCACCGAAGCCCTCCATTTATTATAGTGTTACTGTCATTTAATGCTAATGTAGCATTTCCGTAGAATGAGTTAGCTATAGTTGTATTACTAAGATTAATGGGGTTTATAACGGCATTGTCAGTATCGGTCACCTTGGTCTCTAAATATTGATAGCCGGCTTCTAATTTTAATGCGTCTATTAGTTGGTAAGAAGCTTCAAAGCGAGCTGATTTTTCCTTCACTTCATTACGTTGCGATTGAAGTTCTATTAATTCATCTTGAGAATTACTTCCGTTAAAAACATAGGTGCTAGCACTGTAACTAGCTTTTGATTGAAGTTTGTTATTCCAGTTTCTAATATGAGTAAAGCCGCCTAAAAGTGTTCGTTGTCTAAGCTTATTGGTTGAAGCTTGTGAGCTGTCAACAGCCACAAAACGTTCTGTAAACTGCAATTGATTACTAATAGTCATGAAATTATATGTAATCTTGTCTTTTTTAGTGATATCCCATATTGTCGAAATACTGAAATCGTAAAACGAGAATTCCTCATCAGTAGAGCGCACTCCAAAAGTAGCATCTGAATCTAGATTTGTAATAGATGTATTCTGAAATGTTCTAGCGAAAAATTGCTTGTAGACAGGATTTCCAACTCCACTATTAATAGAAGTTCTTCCAGAAATTTGGATTCCGAAAGTTTCAGAAATTGGGATCATTCCGTACGCATTTAAACTGCTTAAATTAACGCCAGCACCACCTTCAAAATCTTTTGTAACACTATTCGTAGATTCCATTGCTAACGTTCCTGAGATTCCTTCTCCATAACTAGGGTGCGTACCATTTTTATAAATAGTCATCCTTTTTATTAGATTGGGATTGAACGCAGAAATAAGTCCGAAAAAATGTCCTGTTTGGTACATTCTAATATCATTCCACAATATTAGCGTTTCATCACTTTCTCCACCACGAATATTGATATTAGAAGCGGTTTCATCATAACTAGCCACTCCAGGAAGCACTTGAGCAATTTGTAAAACGTCTGGCTCAATTAAGCTAGGGAGAATTTCAAACTCCTTGTTAGTTATAGTTACAGATCCATTGTTGTTTTTAGCAATACCGTTTACAATATAGCTTTGTAATGTTACTGTTGGGAGATAGTTGAGGTTTTCATTAATAAAAATAATTGGGCAAATATCATTATCTCTTTCAAGTTCTTGAGCTATTATAGTTTTTAAAAAAGCTCCTTCTCGGTAGATTTCAATTTGCGTGTCGTTTTTAATATTTTCAAGCGTAAATTTCCCAGTGCTTTCTAAGTGTACTTCTTGAGTGTTATAAATTAACGTGATGTTGTTTGCAGGTGCTCCAGTTTCGGTGTCAATTATGGAGGCGCAAATTGTGACGTAAATTTCAGGAAAAACAACGGTTATATACCTTGAGTCAATCGCGGTGAATTTAATTTGGGTGGCACTTGTTATGGATGATAATATTTCGGATAAAGAATTTGAAATCTCTGGCGCTTCAACATGTATTAGTTTCGCTTTATTACTATCGAATGAAAATTTGACGTCAAAAGATTCCTCAATGCTAATAACTGCTTCAGAAAAAGAAACTAAATTGTTAGATTGACTATAAGCGGTGAGGCTTAAAAATAAAAAAGCAAGTAAGAATAGAAGTGGAGCGTTATTCCTTTTTTCTACTATCATAAATAAGTACGCCATTCTTAGTGTCTTTGCTATATGAAAGATTAAGGGGTACTGTTATTGTTCGCAAAGCATCATCAAGATTACTGTGTGTAAAAGTACCTGTGTAGCGTAAATTTACGTCAATATTTTTAGTATTCACAGTTATATTATACTCGTTTTCAAGTTCCATTAAAACGGAATATAAATCTTGATCTGTAAAACTACTTTCGTTAAAAATCCAAGTTGGATGAGTTGTATAGACTTTGTGTTTTGTAAACGCCTTATTGTTAAACTCATAGCGTTCTCCTGGTTCAACTTTTACAGAAGTAATTCCGCTAGTAACTGAAACTAAACCTTCGTAGCAGGTTACAATAATTCCAGTTTCAGTAGTTTCTACATTAAATTTTGTTCCCAATACTGTTACAACTCCTTGAGGTGTAGTAACAGTAAAGGTTTTTCCTTTTGCTACTTCAAAAAATGCCTCACCAGTAAGTTCAACGTTTCTTTCAAAATGCCAATTGTATTTTTTATATGAAACACTAGCGTTTTCGCTTAGTGAAATTCTTGAGTTGTCAGGTAATGATACTTTTTCGATTGCAGCTAAATCTCCATTTACTGAAGTTTCAACAGTAGTTAGAAATATACCAGATGCTACTAGTACTATTAATATAGCTGCAATTTTAGAAATAGTTTGGAATGATAAATACTTAACTTTAGTATTGCTCTTTTTTCTGAAATTTTCTTGATTTTTTAAATTTGTCAATCCAGCAGATACATCGTGTTGAGGTGTCTCGAGTAGCTTTACTTTAGCATCGATTTTCTCATACATAGCAAATTCGGGAAGTGTTTTCAGTTGAGCAATTTCTTGCGCTGAACACTCGCCGTTGAGCCATTTTTTTATTAATTGTTCTTTGTTCATTTCTATCGTTCTACTAGTTAAACAGTTGAGTTCTTAAAATACCACCTTAAGCATTAGATATTTTCAATGGATAACCGTAAATTTTCTAATGCATCTAAAACTCGTTTCCCAGCTGCTTTTTCTGAAATATTAAAAACTTCAGCAATTTCTCTATACTTTTTACCTTCAACGCGACTCATTAAAAATGCAGTGCGTTGGATTTCTGTCAAGCCATCGAGTGCTCGTTGTAACTTGTCACCAAATTCTTGCTCTTCTAATAAATATTCTGGCGATTGATTGTCAACTCGTGCTGTTTTGCTTTCGGCATATTTGTAACGCACTTTTTGGTGTGCGACAACATTTAGAAAATTATTATTCGCAACGGTATATAGGTAGGATTTTGCTTTTGCAGGTGAAACTTTTGCGCAGTTTTCCCATAACTTAATAAAGGACTCTTGCACAATGTCAAATGAACGTGCCTCATCTCTGCATTTAAAAAATACAAAACTGCGTAGAGACTGAGCGTATGTTTTATATACCTCGTCAAATGTCTTTTCTTTACAAACTGAATTTTCTTCTTCCATAATTTTAACAATGTAAAACTATGTAAAAAATAAAATATAAACCTAAGGTGGTATTTCGGGACGTAGCCTGTTATACTTATTGAGAGGTTATTGTTAACGCTCAATTTATTTTAAGATAAAAGCCACCTACTGACTGTGAGGTGGCTTTTTTAATTTACAGATATAACTTGTTTTTTCTGTATTTGTAATTTATTCTACTTCCTCTCCTTTGTAAACAATACCGCCTTTCATTACAAAGTCGATATCCATTAACTCGTTAATATCTTCAAGGGGGTTTCCATTGACGGCAACGATATCAGCAAACTTTCCATTTTCTAAGGTTCCTAATTTTTTTTCCATTCCTAGTAAAGTAGCAGCGTTGATAGTAGCAGTTTTAATGGCTTCGTTTTCATCCATTCCGTATTTTACCATTAGTTGAAACTCTCTTGCATTTGTTCCATGTTTACTTACTCCGCTGTCAGTACCAAAAGCAATATTAATTTTTCCTTTTAGTGCTTTTTTAAAACTTGCTTCCACAACAGGCGCTACTTGCTTAATCTTATCTATAATTGCAGGCGGGATATTTGGATTTACACTTAACTCTTCATAAACCGAAACTCCAGCCAATAAAGTTGGTACTAAATAAGCCCCGGTTTTTTGAAATAGTTTTATAGATTCATCATTTAAATACGATCCGTGTTCGATGGAATTTACACCAGCTCTAAGTGCTGCATTAACACCATCGGCCTCGTGAGCATGTGCAGCAACTTTTCTTCCAAGACTTCGTGCTGTTTCAACGATAGATTTCATTTCGGCATCCGTTAATTGTTGGCCTACACCTGCTGCGGTGTTGCTTAAAACGCCTCCGGTTGCAGTTATTTTTATGACATCGGCGCCCTCTTTAACTAAAGCTCGAACAGCTCTACTGCAATCATCGCTACCATTACAAATGTTTTCGCTAGTGCCTATAGCTTCCATAATGTGTGAGTTGTAGCCGTGGAAATCGCCGTGTCCACCTGTGGCTGAAACGGCTCCATTTGATGCCATAATACGCGGTCCAGCAATTATTCCTTTAGATATTGCGCGCTTTAAAGCATTCATAATATGTGGATCTCCACCTAAATTACGTACAGTAGTAAAGCCTGCTTCTAGCGTTCTTTTAGAATACGGTATTGCGTCAAAAGCAAGATCAGCTTCCTCGAGAGTTGTCCATTCATGCGGATTTGCAGAAGGGTCACGCTCACCAGTAATGTGCGTGTGCATATCAATAAAGCCAGGCATTAGAAACTTATCCTGTAAATTTAATATTGTAACATTGGCGTTGTTGTAACCTAATTGTGCTGGTTGTTGAAAACCATCACGTATTAATTTGATAATACCATTTTCAATAATAATGGTTTGATTTTTTTTAGGAGCTTTACTAGGAACGGCAAGGACTTGTCCTGCATGTATTATTGTAGTTTGGCTAAATGATTGGTTTGTTATAAAACAGCATAAAAGAGCAAGTAATGAGAGCGTGTGAGTTTTTTTCATAACTGAAAGTTTAAAAATTCAAGATAGTTAATTTAAAGACGATTTTATAATACGTAACAGAAACTGAGATTAGAACTAAATCTGAAACTTTTCCCTTTTAACTTTAAGAATAATAAGGAAGTAGCTTTTCATTCTTAATGAGAAGCTAACGTTAGTCTAATTTTAAGCGCAATTTTACAGCTTTAAAATTTCCGAAGAAAACCATACGATTAGGTAATTTCAGCCTTTGATACTAGTAGGGCAATTAGTATCTTTGCATTCCTTTTTTGCATAATATTAGAAAAGGATTTTATATTTAAAAGTTACAGCTCATGTTCGATAATTTAAGTGATAAGTTAGATAAAGCCCTCCACGTCCTCAAAGGTCACGGTAGTATTACAGAAGTAAACGTTGCAGAAACGTTGAAAGAAGTTCGCCGCGCACTACTTGATGCCGATGTTAACTTTAAAATAGCAAAGGATTTTACAAATACTGTAAAAGAAAAAGCCTTAGGTCAAAATGTATTGACTGCTTTACAACCTAGCCAATTAATGGTGAAGATTGTTAAAGATGAGCTTACTGCTTTAATGGGAGGTGATGTTGCTGGGATTAATTTGAAAGGATCGCCAAGTGTGATTTTGATGTCAGGTTTACAAGGTAGTGGTAAAACTACTTTTTCTGGTAAATTAGCTAACTTTCTTAAAACTAAAAAGACAAAGAAACCTTTACTAGTTGCCTGTGATGTATATCGTCCTGCGGCAATAAACCAATTGCACGTTGTGGGTGACCAGATAGGTGTTGAGGTTTTTAGTGATGAAGGAAATATGGATCCCGTAGATATTGCTACTAAAGCAGTTGCTTACGCGAAACAAAATGGGCATAATGTAGTTATAGTCGATACAGCAGGACGTCTTGCTGTAGATGAGGAAATGATGAAGGAAATTGAAAATGTGCACCGCGCATTGAATCCTGATGAAACCTTATTTGTGGTTGATGCAATGACAGGGCAAGATGCTGTTAATACAGCTAAAGCCTTTAATGATCGTTTAAACTTTGATGGTGTTATACTTACAAAGCTAGATGGTGATACACGTGGAGGTGCTGCAATATCTATTAAAACGGTAGTTAATAAACCTATTAAGTTTATTGGTACTGGTGAGAAAATGGATGCGATTGATGTATTCTATCCTGAACGTATGGCAGACCGTATCTTAGGGATGGGAGATGTTATATCTCTTGTTGAAAGGGCTCAGGAGCAGTTTGATGAAGAGGAAGCAAGAAAATTACAGAAGAAAATTGCTAAAAATCAATTTGGTTTTGACGATTTCTTAAAACAAATTAATCAAGTAAAGAAAATGGGTAGCATGAAGGACCTTGTGGGGATGATCCCAGGGGCCGGAAAAGCACTTAAAGATGTAGATATTGATGATGATGCATTTAAGCACATTGAAGCTATTATTCATTCTATGACTCCAGAAGAACGTAGTATTCCTTCGACTATTAATGCCAGTAGAAAAAAGAGAATAGCTAAAGGTAGTGGTACATCTGTACAGCAAATTAATCAACTGTTAAAACAGTTTGATCAAATGAGTAAGATGATGAAAATGATGCAAGGCGGCGGTGGTCGTAAGATGATGCAAATGATGGGTAAAATGAAACAGTAAATAAATCACTGTCTTAATATATAATCAGCACGAATTTATTCGTGCTTTTTTTATGCCGAAATTTTAAGGGTTGTTATTATACGCCTTTTGTATAAAAAGCACACAGTTGTGATCTTAATTACACACATTGAATTTAAATTAAGATTTCTTTGTTTTTCGTATAAGTCTGTTTTTTAATTGTTTATAGGTTTTCTTGTTTGGTTAAATGATACGGCATAAATTTTTCTATATGTATAACAAGTTTAACAAATAACAACTCAGAAATTATGAAAAAGTTAATGATCACAGCGTTATTCGCAGTAGCAAGTTTAACAGTAGCACAGGCACAAGAAACAGCATCAATCGACACTAATGTTGAAACAACAATTAAAGCAACAACACAGGATTTTGTAGCAGTTGATTTGAAAAATGTACCTCCAGCAATTTTAAAAGCTGTAACAACAGATTTTGAAAGTGCAACTTTAGCAAAAGCTTGGAAAAATGAAAAGAATGAATACAAGTTAGAGCTTGTTTCAACAGACGATAAAGTTATAGAAGTGTATGCAAACAGTAAAGGTGAGTGGATTAAAAAGGAGTAGTATCTAATACGATTAGATACCATCCTCAACTCTAATTTATAACACTTAGCTTTAGAAAGCGCTTCTTAAATGAGGCGCTTTTTTTTATGAAAATTTTAGTGTTTTAATTTTCATATTTTTTTGATTTTCACGTTTTAGAACAAACCAACATATTTTGAAAATACTAATAGTAGAGGATGATATTGCTTTTGGGAAGATGCTTCATATTTATCTTTCTAAAAAAGAATATGAAGTGAGTTTAGTAACAACAGGTGCTGAGGCAACTCCACTGTTCTCTGATGGTAGTTTTGATGTTTTGATAACAGACTTACAATTGCCTGATACAACAGGTCTTCAATTATTGGAAATTGTGAAAGAAAAAGCACCAACTACACAAGTACTTTTAATGACAGGATATGCTGAGGTTTCTACAGCTGTTGATGCTATGAAAAAGGGCGCGTTAGAATATATTTCGAAACCTTTTAGACCTGAAGAGTTATTGATGATTCTAGAAAATGTTCGAAAGCCAAACGAGGTAAAAGGTTCAACTATAGCAAGTGAAATAGAAGCGCCATTAGTTAAAACAAATAATAGCCCATTACAAGGAATAAGTAAGGCAGCAATTACCTATCAACAACATATACAATTAGTAAGTCCTACAACCATGGCTGTGTTAATACAGGGCGAAAGTGGAACGGGAAAAGAAGTGGCAGCAAAAGCAATACACGATTTTAGTGACAGATGTAACCAACCATTTATTGCAGTAGATTGTGGTGCTATACCAAAAGAGATTGCAAGTAGTGAATTTTTTGGTCATATAAAAGGGAGCTTTACAGGAGCTATTGCAGATAAAAAAGGACACTTTGAAAATGCACACCTTGGTACACTCTTTCTTGATGAGGTAGGGAATTTGTCTTATGAAAATCAGATACAGTTATTGCGAGCTTTACAAGAAAAGAAAATAAAACCAGTAGGAAGTTCAAAGGAAATTGCTATTGATATTAGAGTGCTTTCAGCAACTAACGAAAATTTGAGAGAGGCTGTTGAGCGAGGCGATTTTAGAGAAGACCTTTATCATAGATTACAAGAATTTACAATTCATATTCCACCGTTGAGAGAAAGGGAAGAAGACCTGCAACGTTTTATCTCTTTTTTTATAGAACAAGCTAATGTTGCTCTTAACAAAAATGTGAAAGATATTTCGAAAGAAGTTGCTATTGCATTTGACAACTATGCTTGGCCTGGGAATTTACGTGAATTAAAAAATGTACTAAAGCGATGTGTTTTGCTAACAACAACCGATGTAATTCCAATTGAAGTATTGCCACACGAAGTGCTTGTTACATCAGATAAAAAAATAGTAACAGATTTCTCAACAAAGAATAACGAGAAACAATTGATAATCAATGCCTTAAAACAGGCTGAGTATAATAAAAGTAAAGCCGCAGGCTTATTAAAGATTACTCGTAAAACATTGTACAATAAAATTGCGCACTACGCTATTGATTTAGATAATGTTTAAGTTCCTTCGTGAGCAAACTTATTTCGATTTCAAGATTTCGAAGTACACTTTCTTGTGTATTATTAGGAGTTTTAGGGTTCTCTATTTTACTTAACAGTTTTGTTACGGCTTTAGCTTCAAGTTGTTTCGACATGGTCCCCATTTTGTGAGCTGTTGCTCTCCATAATAAATCATTTTTTGAAAGTATTGCTTGCGATAACGTTGCCATATTTTTATTCGTTTCTTCTATAAATACTTTTACTACTTCTTTAGAAGTTTCTTTATCCGGGAGAAATTCTTCCAAGGTTCTATTATTAAAGCTAGTGTACTGTTTTCTGTTTATAGAAGGATTATAAACTACTTTTTTGATAGTTGAAATATTCAATAATTCAGCTAATTGCGCTAGGGTAAACGGTTTTGCTATTACTGCTTTAAAACCTAGTTTTTGATAATATTCTTTATTTGGTTGTAGGTTGCCAGACATCAAAAAAATGGGTTGTCCTTTATAGTTCGCTACAATACCTTTATAAATTTTCTTTAAAATTTCTTCGCCATTGTCTTCTGGCATTTGTAAATCAGTTAAAATGAAATCAAACTCTTTAGGAGTGTTCTTTTTTAAATTTTCAAAACTAGAAAAGCAATGCGCTTTAATGTTTAGTTGAAGAAAAAGTACTTCTAATAATTTTAACAAACTTTCATCGTCGTCAATAATAATTCCCTCTTTAAATAAAGTAGGTGATGATGAAGTACTAATAGCCTCTGTAATTTTATTAGACTTAATATATGGAAACGAAAATGTAAAAGTACTACCTAAATAAGGCGTGCTTTCTACGGTTAATGTTCCATTTAAAAGTGTTGCTAATTTTCTTGAAATAGCTAGGCCTAAACCACTGCCGCCATATTGTTGTACAATGTTTTTATTTGCTTGTTTAAATGGATCAAAAATAGCTTGTAATTTTTCACTTGAAATTCCTATACCAGTATCACTTACTTTAATAAATACTTTTGGTTGTTGATCTTTATGTTCTTTAATAAAAGCTTTAATATTAATATTGCCACTTTTCGTAAACTTGAAAGCATTAGATAATAGGTTAGTTACTATTTGTTCTATTCTTAGAGGGTCGCTTGAAAGAAAATTATTCTTTAAGGTGTTGTCAATCTCAATTGAGGTATTTATCGCGATTTTAGAATGTAGCATTATTGCATTATTCAATACCTTTTCTAACAGTTTAGAAAGTTGGAATGGTGCTTTTACAATTGTTATTTTATTAGCTTCTAACTTTGAGAAATCTAACAAATCCTGTGCTAAATGATTAATGTATTGAGCGTTCTCATTGATAGCATTATTATAATCTAATTGTTGCGTATCAAGGTTTGTTTTTTCTAAAAGTTCTGTATAGCCAGATATAGTTGTAAGTGGTGTTTTTAAATCGTGACTAACACTCGCAATTAGTTGCTCTCTACTTTCTAACACTAGCTTTGTTTTTTCTTGTTCTTTTTGGAGTGCATTTTTTAAACGTTGCGCTTTAAAAAAATCGGATATAATTAAATAAGAAAACAACACCATTAGGATTGCTCCAACCCATCCTGCTATATAAACTACTTTATTTGATGCGTAAATAGCCTCGTTTTTTAATTGTAATTCTTTACGCTGTTTCTCATTAATTTCGTTTGAAAGGTTTGAAATGATTTTTCTCAATTGTATAGAGATTTCAAGATCATTTCGTACTAGTTTTTCTTCTTGCTCGAGCAGGACTTTACGAAGTTTTAAGCTGTTTATTTTAGCGCTTCGAACAATTTTCCTTGTAGCTGTTAATGTTGAATCTATCACCTCACTTGGTACAGTAGTTTTTTTACTGTTTACATAATTTGTAAAATCGAGTACTGTTTGCTTTTGTTTTTTTGTGAGTTTTTCTGGATTTTCAATAAAATTACCAAGGGTAATGCGACCCATATTGGTTTCAAGAATTTTAAATTCACTTAATATAGCATCAAGTGCATTGTCTTTATTGTTGGCGATTTTAATAAAGCGTAACTGCTCAATATTCGTCTTTTTTAGGTTTAGTAGCTTCGAAATAGTATCTAATAAATTCGTATTGTCCTTAAGCGATATTTGTTCTTTAAGTGTAACTAGCGTTGTTATTAAAGAATCATTTTTTTGAGCATAAATTTTAAAATCATTTTCTTTTAAAGATTGAAGCGATAATGCAGCATAGCTATCTGCTTCATATAATGCTGAAATCATAGCACCCGTATCTATAACTTTATTTTCTTCGGAAATGTCATTGATTGAATCCTTGTTAATTTGTTGATACAAAAAGACACAAACAAAAATGGCTATAGCGCTCAGAATGATATAGCTAGCTATTATCTTAATTGTTGGTGAGTTTTTAAAGATTTGCATAAAATTGTTTCAGATTAAATAACGCTATTTAATGATGGTTATGTTGTTGATTTTGATTTGCTTTAGTTAAATATTTCTAAAATAATTACTTAGATTTCTTAAAACTGAAACTACTTACAAGAAGATGTTTCGTTGAATAATTGTTATAAGTGCCATTTTTCCATTCATTAATGTTTCCGAAGATGGGTATCGTATTTAGCTTGTGACAACCTTTGTCATAATATACTCAATTAGTATCTTTGTTAAATCTTATTTTCAACGCATGTTTTTATTAGAGAATTTGATTGCAAATACATACTAAATGACAATATTAGACGGTAAAAAAGTATCTAACGATATTAAAAACGAAATTAAAGCTGAGGTCGATAAAATGAAAGCGGCCGGTGAGAAAGTTCCTCATTTAGCAGCGGTAATTGTAGGAGATGATGGTGCAAGTTTAACGTATGTAGGGAGTAAAGTTCGTTCTTGTGAGCGAGTAGGATTTGAGTCTACAATGGTACGATTGCCACACACAACTAGTGAAATTGAGTTGTTACATAAAATAGAACAGCTTAACGAAAATGACGATATAGATGGATTTATCATTCAGTTGCCTTTACCGCCGCAAATTAATACCCAGAGGGTTTTAATGGCTGTTGACCCAAGTAAAGATGTAGATGGTTTCCATCCTGAAAACTTCGGTAGAATGGCACTTGATATGTCTACGTTTATTCCTGCAACACCATTCGGGATTTTAGAATTACTAGAGCGTTATAAAGTAGATACAAAAGGAAAGCATACTGTTGTAATAGGTAGAAGTCATATTGTTGGTAGACCAATGAGTATATTGATGAGTAGAAAAGGATGGCCAGGAAATAGTACGGTAACTGTTACTCATAGTAATACTAAAAATATAACGCAGATAACCTCTCAGGCAGACATCATTATATCAGCACTAGGAGTGCCTAATTTTTTAAAAGCCGAAATGGTAAAAGATGATGCTGTAATTATAGATGTAGGTATTACACGTGTTGAAGATGATACGTTGCCAAAGGGTTATAGAATTGTTGGTGATGTTGATTTTGATGCTGTAAGTAAAAAAGCTAGTTTTATCACACCAGTTCCTGGTGGAGTAGGACCAATGACTATTGCAATGTTGCTTAAAAACACCTTGTTAGCTAGAGAGCAAAGATCTCAAGGGAAAAGATAAACCGTATACTTAGACATAAAAAAAACCTCATAGTTTGACTATGAGGTTTTTTTATTCTGAAATATTAAAGCTTCAATTAGTATAAAATTATCCGTTTCCTTGTTCTATTTTCCAATCTAAATATCTGTGCAAATCACTTTCAATCCATCCTATTCCAATGGTTAATACTGCTACGTCATCGATAAAACCAATACCAGGTATAAAATCTGGAATTACATCCATTGGATTTAAAACGTAAAGTAACGAAACAACAACAGTTGCAATCGTAAACCAAGGCACACTTTTATAGTTCCCTTTTCTAATATCCTTTATCATTGCGAACATTATTTTACCTAGTTCGGCATATTTAGAAAGACTATTAGCTCCACTAAATTTCTTGTTGATTGCTTCTTCATTTTCAAGAAGAACTTCAACATCTTCTTCCTTTACATTCACAACTTCGTCCTGCATGTAAGTCTCGTCCGGAGTTTCTCTATTTCCAGGGTTAAAACTGAGGTTTTTTATAAATCCTTTTAGTGACATAGTGTTCGGTTTTAAGTAAATATACAAACAGCTTAGAGATTCTTATTTTAAAATTATGTTATATTTCTTCTGAAATTTTCAACATCTGAAGCCATATTTATTCAATAAGGAACAATTAGCTTTATAAGTTTTGGCAGTTTTTCCTATTTCAAATTTCCGAAGAAAAGTGACTTTTTTTTAAAGTTCTTCTTTAGATTCAGTTGTTGTTTCTTTAATCGCTTTACCATATTCTTTTCTATAGATTCGCATAATTACAATAAAGAGACTAATTAATAATGGTCCGAAAATTAAACCTATAAATCCAAATAATGGAACACCAACTATAACACCTATTAGAGTGATTAAGGGGTGAACATCATCAAGCTTTTTAAGCACATACAGGCGTATAATGTTGTCTGTTGACCCTACAACAACAAGACCATAGATTAAAATTCCCCAAGCAGCAAAAGAATCTCCAGAGGATAGTGTTAGTATAAAAACTGGTAGGATTCCAATCAAGGTTCCAATAAAAGGAATCATAGACCCTATTGTGACAATTACAAACCAGAAAAATGGATCTTCAATGCCAAATATTAGAAAACCTATTAGGGCGATAATACCTTGGGCTATTGCAACCATTGGGATTCCAAGAGCGTTCGATCTTACCATATGGTTTACTTCTTTACCAATGGTTTTTAGATTTACCCTATTAATAGGGATGTATTCGAAAAGTGATTCTCTTAGTGCTCTACGGTTAGTTAGCATATAGTAGAGCATAAAATACATAAGTCCTACAGCAATAAATACATCAAAAGTGCCTCCGGCAAAACCTTGTAAATTTTCGGAAAACCAAGTTGAGATCGCTTTTACATCTATTTGAGAACTTAAGTCGTACCCTATTTTACTCTCCCATTTTCCCATTTGGCTTTTAACTGCAGAAGTTACTTTTTCAGAATTTGTAACAGCTTCGCCTATTTTGTTTGTAAGCATAATGATAACTCCGGTAACAGGTACCAATATTCCAACAAATGAAATGAGCATTAATAATGCGGCAGCCCAATCTGGACCCCATCCACGTTTTACTAACTTAGCCATCCAAGGGCGCATCAACACATAAATTGTGACAGCACCTAATACTCCTGAAAAGTATGGAAGCATTTCTCTAAAAATGAGAATACCAATTAGTAGTATTGTAAGTAAAATAAATACTTGCCTAATTATGGTTGGAGAAAGTTGATTTTTGTTCATTATGATGCAAAAAGTTGGTCTATATTTTTAAAAGCTTTAAATTCTAAAGCATTGCCTGATGGGTCTTTGAAAAACATAGTTGATTGCTCACCAGTTTCTCCTTTAAATCTAGTGTATGGTTCGATAATGAATTTAACTTTCCTTTTAATTAATGCCGCAGAAAAGTCATTGAATTGCTCCATAGTTAAAACTACTCCAAAATGTGGAACCGGAACATGTTTTCCATCTACAGGATTTGAAGCTTCAGTTTTGAGTTGTTTTTTTTCTTGATAATGTATTACCAATTGATGTCCAAAAAAATCAAAATCAACCCAATGATCGCTAGATCTTCCTTCTTTACAGCCTATAATTTCTTTGTAAAATGCACGGCAAGTTTCTAGATTGTCAACGGGAATTGCTAAGTGAAATGGTTGTATTTTCATTAATTAGTTTAATAATGGTTAAGTGAAATTATTAGAGCTTTTCACAAGTAAGTAACACGTTATTCTACTGTTAGTTTTAGTAAATATAAAATAAAACGCCCGCAGTAAAGCGGGCGTTAACAAAATTTTCATAGATAATAGTATTCACTATTCGTCTTCCCAAGATGCCATAAAGTATTTAAACGTAGCGCTATCTGGAATTTGAGTAACATCAATTGTAATGCTAGGATCGTAGCGTAGATTTTCTGGAAGTTGCTTTTTGTCAATTGTAACAAACACATCGCTATCCTTTAAAAATATTACAACCGCGTCAAAGCTAGTTTGCATTCCTTCAATTTCGTAATTATCTTTTAGGTCTTTAAAAGTACTTTTAATACTTAATCCTTTTGAGGTTTTGTAGCGCTCGTCATAAATACGAACATTAGTAATTAACGCTTCTGGATCATTATCTATATCTGGTGAAAGGCGTAATAACTTACCGCCACCTTTTTCGTAAACATCAACTTCTCCTTGAGTTCCTAAAGCATCTTTAACAGGGCTTAATGGTACAATGCTATCATTAGCAAAAATAGAGTCTAATTGTTTTACAGATGTTTGAGCGGTTACATCGCCAATTTGCCCGTTAGAGACTGCAAATTTATCTGATGAGGTGTTACAAGCTGCAAGTAGCAGCGAACATAAAATTCCTATTCCTAGGTTTTTAATCATGGTATTTCTGTTTTATTGTTACGTTCCTTGTGAAACTTCTTTATTAGTTATCTTATTGTGTTATCTCATTAATTTAGTCAAAATTCCTAGCACACTTCTTATTACCGTAGGGCTTGTAAGTGTTTTAATCCAAGGATTTTGTCTATTGCTACTTCTAGAACTTGAAGATCTTCGGCTACTTGATTTTTCTGCAGCTTCTTTTTCTTTTTTAGCTTTTTCTCTAGCTTCTTCCTTATCTGCTTGTTCTATTTTTTTGTTTAATAATTCGTAAGCGCTTTCACGATCTACTTCTTCATTGTATTTTTTAATCAATTTAGAATTGTCTATTAACTCCTTAAGTTCACTATCACTAAGTACATCCATTCTACTCATAGGTGCTCGTAATAACGTCACTGCAAGTGGAGTAGGAATACCTTTTTCATTTAAGGCGCTAATCATTGCTTCACCAATACCCATAGAGGTTAGTACTTCGTCAGTTTCGTAGTATTCACTAATTGGGTAGTTCTCTGCAGTAAGTTTAATTGCTTTTCTATCCTTTGCTGTGAAAGCTCTAAGAGCGTGCTGTATTTTTAAACCTAACTGACTCAATACATCATCTGGCACATCAGTTGGGTTTTGTGTAACAAAGTAAAGTCCAACTCCTTTTGAACGTATTAATTTTACAATACTTTCAATTTGATCAAGTAATGCATCACTAGCTTCTTTGAAAATTAAGTGAGCTTCGTCAATAAATATTACTAATTCTGGTCTTCCGCTATCACCTTGTTCTGGGAATGTGCTATAGATTTCAGCTAAAAGCGAAAGCATAAATGTTGAAAACAATTTAGGACGATCTTGAATATCTGTTAATCTTAAGATGTTTATATATCCCATTCCGTTTTTGTCCACTCTCAATAAATCGTCAGTTTCAAACGATTTTTCTCCAAAGAACAAATCGCCACCTTGCTGTTCTAATTCAACAATTTTACGAAGTATAGCACCTGTTGAAGCAGGAGACATTCTTCCGTAATCGCGACTTAATTCTTCTTTTCCTTCTTCGGTTGAGTATTGCAACATCTTCTTGAAATCTTTCAAGTCAAGAAGTGGCAGTTTATTGTCATCACAATATTTAAAAATTACTGATACAATACCACTTTGCGTTTCAGATAAATCTAAGATTCTAGAAAGTAGCACAGGTCCAAATTCACTTACCGTAGCCCGCATTCTTACTCCTGCTTGTTCTGATAATGAAAGAATTTCAACAGGAAATTTTTTAGCGTCAAATGGAATACCAATTTTTTCGTGACGTTCATCAATTTTAGGGTGACCCGGGCTTGGTTGTGCAATACCACTTAAATCTCCCTTCATATCCATCAATAAAACAGGAACTCCTTTTTCTGAAAGGTTTTCTGCTAAAATCTGAAGCGTTTTTGTTTTTCCAGTACCAGTTGCCCCAGCAATGAGTCCGTGACGGTTCATTGTTTTTAATGGAATTTTCACAAGTGCATTAGTCACTGTTTCACCATCGAGCATCGCTGCTCCCATAGTTATAGAGTCACCTTTGGTTTTGTATCCTTCGTTGATATAATCAAAAAAAGCGCTTTTGTCTGCCATCGTTCTAATTTTGGATAAAAATAAGAATTGTCACGATGCTTCCGTGAAGAATTGTTAATTTAATTTATTTATGCCAAAATTAAAAAATACTGCGTTAATAGGATTACTATTATTATTGAATACATAATTGAACCTTACTGTTTGATTGGCTTGGATAGGGTACATTATATTTCCACTTGTTCCCCAATAATCAGTAGAAGGGAGGCTTGTGAATCCTCTTGAAAGATAACCAACTAAAGAGTTGTTGATAGTTACAGCAATTATGTATTTATTGTTTCCTGAAGGTGCATTTCTAGAGGAAAAGGAAGCTGATAGTAAATAGTTTCCAGATTCTAGAACAGTTACAGTTCCATTGCTAACAACATTGTATAGAGAAGTGTCATTTTCAATTATATGTGAAGTTCCTATAGGGAAATTTTGATATGTATTGTCTATTCCTAAAATAGCATTGTTGCTTGAGCTTGTTCCGTAGCTGTTATTTACTATTAATGTTCCTTTGTTGCTACTAACTAAAGCAGACCAAGATCCTTGAGTCCTTATAAATAAACTATTAAGTGTAGAATTGTATACTATTGCACCATCTAGAGGTGAAGGGATGTTATTCATTTGTGTTGTAGTGACCCTAGGAGGTACTAGTGCACCAACAGTACTTTCTATTTCAAGTGCAGAGCCATCATCTGGGGTAGTTGTGCCAATTCCAACTTGAGCTAATAGGGGGATTGAAAATAGTAAGATAATTAGGTTAATTGTTTTTTTCATTTGGAGATTTTTTGCAAATATAATAGATGGCTTATAGCTGAGATCTCTTTTTAAGGTTTTTGGGTAAACCTTAATATTTAACAAGAAATATTATTTATTTGATATGCAAAATCTTCTAAAACCACTCTTGCCTTTGGAAAATTAAATAAAAAATCTAAGTGCGATTCACCAAACAATAATATGAAGATAGGTTGTGAGGGTTTTAATGTTTCCGTTAAAGGAGGACTTTTATAGCATTCAATGAAAGCGTGCTAAAAATAACTACCGCTTATTTTATAAGAGTGGTGTTTGTTTTGAAAGAGGTTACATTAATTTTTCAATGTATATACTTGCGCTTCCTGCTTCCCTAATGGTTACATCGTTTATTGCACTATTGTTTACTGTACCACCAGCGAAGATACTTACACTTACAGATTGTCCGGATGTAATCTCTAGCACCTCTGTTATATGTAGTGAAGATTTTTGATTAGTACTATTATTTCTCATATAACCTGTAGAACTAAATGTGCCAACTTCTGTACCTTGAATTGCGATTCTTATTTCTGGGCTCATTCTAGCGCTTGTTCCTAAAGTGTTTAAAGGTATGTTGACAATAACCTTGTACCTTCCAGTTTCATTTATGGTGATTTCGTGGGTTGACGTATTAGCTGTGTATAGCGTTGTGTTGTCATTCCATTCTAATGTGCCTAGTAAAGGAGCTGAAATAGCTGTGGCTAAATTTACATCAGTTGTAGTGTCAGTGTTTGAGTATTTAATTGATTGTCCAATATTAGAAGTACTTGTAGGTGAGTTGTCTACTGCTTGCCAAATAGGAGTGATGTTTGAGTTTGAGTTGTATTGAAATTGATCACTATCAGTATTGTAAATTATAAGTCCATTTGCAGGATTATTAATCAAGTTTCTTTGACTAGTGGTCATTCTAGGTATAAGTACTCCAGCCTCAATAGAGCTAATGTCAAGTATCGAAGAAGTGTCGGGGGAATCATTTCCTATACCAACTTGTGCTGTTACTAACAGTGGAATTAGTATTGTGAAAATGAAAGCAATAAATCTCATAGTTTTTTAGCAAAGTTAATAATTCGGCGTCATTCTCTTTACTTTGTTATGTTTTTGTATAAATATTAAGTTATAAATAGTTTTTATGAAAGACACTTTTGTTTGTTTAGTCAACCTTGTAGAACAAATATGTATCTTTGTGCGATGCAGAAACCAATAATAAAGGAACAGGTTAATAAGGGTGTAATGCTTCCGTTAATGGAAGAATTTTACACTATTCAGGGTGAAGGCTTCCATAAAGGAACTGCCGCTTATTTTATAAGAGTTGGTGGTTGTGATGTTGGTTGCCACTGGTGTGACGTAAAGGAAAGTTGGAATCCAGATATTCATCCGCCTACTTCAATTGAAGCAATTGCAGATAATGCTGAAAAATATTCTAAAACTATAGTAATAACTGGTGGTGAGCCTTTAACTTGGGATATGGGTCCATTAACGTCATTGTTAAAAAGGAAGGGAATGAAAACTCACATTGAAACTAGTGGAGCGTATAAGCTAACTGGTACCTGGGATTGGATTTGTCTGTCTCCAAAAAAGTTAAAACTACCTACTAAGGAAGTGTATGATAATGCTCACGAACTTAAAGTTATCATATACAATAAAGATGATTTTAAATTTGCTGAAGAGCAAGCAGCTAAGGTGAATGACGATTGTATTTTATATCTCCAGCCAGAGTGGAGTAAGCGAGATAAAATGATTCCAGAAATTGTAGATTACGTAATGGCTAATCCTCAATGGATGGTTTCGTTACAGACACATAAATATTTGAATATACCATAAAAAAAAAGGCCGCAAATTATGCGGCCTTTTTTGATATTAAAACAGATACTAGTATTTAGTACCTTTTAATTTTTTACTCTTTTCTTTATCCATAAAAGTGATAGGCAGTTTAACTAGAGTTTCTCCCCATCCCATATACATAACAGCTTCGTTTTTCTCACCTTCAAATACGATTGAGAAAGCTTCAAGTGATTCTTTACCTTTAGTTGCTTCAGCTTCTAATTTAACAATATTCAGTTCCTCATTATAAGTATAAGCACCCCAGACGTTACTTGCGCTATTTAATATAATAGTCCACCCTTTGTTACCAGGAATAGTAAATAACGTATAAGTTCCTGGCTTTACAACATCATTACCTATTTTAGCTGGGTAGTAAAACGTAATTTCAGCAGCTTCATTTGCTCCAGTACGCCATATTTCACCATTAGGAGCTAGTTTTGCTACATCTCTACCGTTTAATTGTGGGCGGCTATATACAACCTTAACTTTCTTGTCAGACTCTTTGTAGCTTGAAGGGAATGCAGATACATCCATTGGGCTTTTGTCAAGATCTTTAAATTTTTGTGCAAATGCATTAGAACTAAATGCGACAGCTACTATTAAAATTAAAGCAGCAAATTTTGAATTTTTCATACTAGTTAAATTAGTGTTTTTAATGATTACTTCGGAAATGTTACGAGGTTTATAAAGATCGCTATTTTTCCTATTTCAGTTAATAGGTCGCAATAATTGCGCCGTCATAACAATGAAATTCGAAGATACTATTTAGTCTAATAAAATTATGGCGGTTTTTCACAATTGTTTGTTAATAACTTAAGGCTATAAGACGACCTAAATCCCTTATATAATGGTGTGTTTGGTTATATTTGTTTGGCTTTGGAAATAGCGATCTTTAATGGCTTTAAAATAGCTTGATTTTGTAATATTTCCGAAGATATAAGTCAACTTTCTTTTGATGTTTGTCAAGTGGTTGATTTAGAGTGAATTTTGCTGTGTTTTATTTGAATTTTTAACAATGTTTAAATAAAAGTACGAGCGATTAAGAAAAGAGTATAATTAAATAGACAACCGCTAACGCGGAAACAAATATGAGCGAAGAACAGAAAAAAGGTAGTTACGGCGCAGATAGTATTCAGGCATTAGAGGGGATGGAACACGTACGTATGCGTCCTTCAATGTATATTGGAGATGTAGGTGTTCGTGGATTACACCATTTAGTTTATGAAGTAATTGACAACTCTATTGATGAGGCGTTAGCTGGTCATTGTGATACGGTTAATGTTTGGATCAATGAGGATAATAGTGTAACTGTTAGAGATAACGGGCGTGGTATTCCTGTTGATATTCATAAAAAAGAAGGTGTTTCTGCTCTTGAGGTTGTAATGACAAAAATTGGAGCCGGAGGAAAGTTTGATAAAGACAGTTATAAAGTTTCTGGTGGACTTCACGGTGTAGGGGTAAGTTGTGTAAATGCACTTTCTGCTCATTTGAAAGCTACTGTGTTTAGTAGAGATGGTTTTATATACGAGCAAGAATATGAGCGTGGTAAAACTATGTATCCTGTTAGAAAACTAGGTGCAACAACAGATCGTGGTACTGAAGTGA
Organism: Patiriisocius marinus; assembly: GCF_008974325.1. GTDB lineage: Bacteria > Bacteroidota > Bacteroidia > Flavobacteriales > Flavobacteriaceae > Patiriisocius > Patiriisocius marinus. Next base: position 75,577 of record NZ_BKCG01000010.1, read on the forward strand.
CATTCAAGCCGGATGATCAGATTTTTAAGCAGTCTTTAGAATATAGTTATGATACTCTTGCTAGTCGTTTGCGTGAGCTTTCATTTTTAAATAAAGGTATTACCATTACTATTGAAGATAGACGTCATCAAGATGATAAAGGTGAAAATTTAGGTGAAACGTTTCATAGTACAGAAGGTCTTAAGGAATTTGTAAGGTTCTTAGACGGAAATCGCGAAATGCTTATTTCGGACGTAATCTCAATGGAAGGTGAGAAAAATGACATTCCAGTTGAAGTTGCTATGGTGTATAACACTTCATACAACGAGAACTTACATTCCTATGTAAATAATATTAGTACGCACGAGGGTGGTACACATTTAAGTGGTTTCCGTCGTGGTTTAACACATACCTTAAAGAAGTATGCAGATGCTTCAGGTATGTTAGATAAATTAAAGTTTGATATCTCAGGGGATGACTTTAGAGAAGGACTAACGGCTATTATTTCTGTAAAAGTACAAGAGCCACAGTTTGAAGGTCAAACAAAAACGAAATTAGGGAATAGAGAAGTGACAGCAGCAGTAAGCCAAGCGGTTTCTGAAATGTTAGAAAACTATCTTGAAGAAAATCCTAACGATGCTAAAACAATTGTACAGAAGGTAATTCTTGCAGCAACAGCACGTCACGCAGCACGTAAAGCTCGTGAAATGGTACAACGTAAAACCGTAATGAGCGGTGGAGGTTTGCCAGGTAAATTAAGTGACTGTTCTGAACAAGATCCTGAAAAGTGTGAAGTATTCCTTGTCGAGGGAGATTCGGCGGGTGGAACAGCTAAACAAGGTCGTGACCGTATGTTTCAGGCAATATTGCCATTAAGAGGTAAAATTCTTAATGTTGAAAAAGCAATGCAGCACAAGGTTTTTGAAAACGAAGAAATTAGAAACATATTTACTGCTCTTGGAGTTACTATTGGTACGGAAGAGGATAGTAAGGAGTTAAATTTATCTAAATTACGTTACCATAAAGTAGTTATTATGTGTGATGCCGATGTCGATGGTAGTCACATTTCTACATTAATATTAACGTTCTTCTTTAGATATATGAAAGCTCTTGTGGAGGCTGGTTATGTATACATTGCAACACCGCCTTTATATTTAGTTAAAAAAGGAGCCAAAAAGGAATATGCTTGGAATGATGATCAACGCGATGTGATTATGGATCGCTTTGGTGATGGTAGTAAGATTCAACGTTACAAGGGTCTTGGGGAAATGAATGCTGAGCAATTATGGGATACTACAATGAATCCTGATTTTAGAACTTTACGTCAAGTAACTATTGATAATGGTACTGAGGCTGATAGAATATTCTCAATGCTAATGGGTGATGAAGTTCCGCCTCGTAGAGAATTTATTGAAAATAATGCTAAATATGCTAACATTGATGCATAAGCAACTTACAAATATTAAAAAGGCAACAATCGTTGCCTTTTTTGTTTTTACGACTCAATTTACTTTTTCTCAGAATACATTTTTTCAAGACGCTGAGGTTTTTGTAAATGATCTTTTAGTAGTGAGCAATCAATATGTTGCGCCTGCTGCTGATGCGGCAGTATATCAGTCTAGTGGTTCTTGGTATAGTAGTGCAAGAGTGCTAGAATTATTTAAAATTGATGCATCGATTCATATAAATGTTTTGCCGGTCCCAAAGAGCCAAAAGTCATTTACAGTTTCTGATTCTGATTTTGATATCATGAAAATTAGAGTTGGTACTTCTGCAGAAGTACCAACTGCGCTAGGGGGTGATACAGCTGTTTTTTATGATTTTACATTAGGAGAGGATGAGTATGAATTACAAACATTTGAAGGGGCGAAACAGAGTACTTTCTACTATCCATATATACAAGCTTCTGTTGGGCTTTGGAAAGAAACAGAGCTAACGCTACAATATGCTCCAGAAATTAAAATTGATGAATCTGGTTACCAAACTTTTGGTGGAGCTGTAAAGCATAACTTGAGTCAATACTGGTTGGGAGATGAACGTGATGATCAACAAATAGAAGTTGCTTTTCAAGTTGCTTATTCGGTTTTTGATTCTCGTATTTATTTTGACGATTTTGCCATAAAACCAACAAATCCAGAACCAGGACAAGGCCCGTTAGCTGTAATTAAATCCTTAGATGTACAAGCAAATGCATTAACAGGACAACTTATTGGTTCTAAACAATTTAATAACCTAGAAGTGCAAGCTAGTTTAGCGGTTTCCTCAAATAAGTTTGATTACACAATAGGTGGAGATGGTGATATAATAATAGATTTGTTTAATGGTGCTTTTGATGCACTTGAAGATGCAAATACAATTGCAAGAGGGAATCTAGGAGTAAATTACCATTTTAATCAATTTTATATAGCTTCTTCAGTATCACTAGGAACGTTTATAAATACAAATTTGTCAGTCCATTACCGAATATAAACAAGTTTATTGTCTTTCAGGATTAGCTTCTTTGTAGGTGTCAAAATTTGCGACATCAAGCACGCTATCCATATTTGCATTAAAAATAACAAAGTTTAGTCCTCTTTTTACTTTGTTCTTAAGGATGTCCCCTCGTTGATTGATTGTTATCTTGGAAAAGTCACTAGATATTTTTGCAGCACTGCTAATTTCAGCAGAAAATGGTCTGTTTGTTTTTATAGGGAATTTTTTATTGATACTATGCGGTTTAATTAATTCTTCACTGAAGTTTTTTGCAGGATTAAATAACCCTACATAGCTATATTTTTCATTATAATCCCAATTAGTTGTAGCACCTAGTACTTCTAGTTTATTTGCTAAGTGTTTGCTTGCGGCATCTTTTAGGGCTACAACTATATAAACATCTTTATCGCTAAGGTAGGCTAAGTAGTCATCAAATTTTTTGATTTTTGGTAGCGAATCTGCCATTTCGTAATACTCATTGACCAACTTATACTCGCTAAAATTTTGGCTTTTGTCGAACGTATATTTAGTTTCAATATATGAAGGAAAGTGTTTCGATATTTTATGTGCTCCGTAAACGTTAGTATGCCAACCATCAAAGTCCGAACTTGTATCAAATCCAATCTCATCTAAAATGGTTTTGTCCATATAATTAATGAAATCGATGTTGTTGTTTTTTTGCTAATTCGATAACAGTTACCAAGTGAGATTGTCTTTCTTCTTTCGCAGCATAATGTGGAGCATAGGTGAAAATCAGTTCCGTTTCAGAATTGTTTAATAATGAAATTATTTTCTCTAAATAGTCTTGTGATTTCTTAGGAAGTGGTTTTGGTTTAAAACTTCCAAATAGTAATGTTTTCTTTTCTTTTTTTATAGAGGTGTGAAGCCAAAGAAATTATAAGTCTTTTTTGAATGAAAATCCGTGAAACCTAAATTTTTCCATCTATCGTGATAGTTGTAGATAGCGCTAAACTTTATTAAGTTTTTATCTTCTAGATTATCATTGAGTAAATCATACTTGTTCTTATTCCAAGGAAGGTTGTCAGCGGCAAAGTGAATCATTTTTGGTGTTATGTATTCTTCTTTTTCTGAAATGTATAAAAGCTCTAATACTATTGCTTTGGGCTTTTGGCGCTTTAAAACTTCTTTGATGTAGTAGTGCGTAGTAGATAATGGTTGTTGATTTGTAGCGAAAACATAACTCTTTATGCTGGCTTATTTTGAAAGATATAGGGGTCAAATGGGCAGAAAGTATGTGATGATCCTACAAAAACTATATCAAGTGAGTTTTCTTCAATTTCATAAAAATCAATTATTTTAGAACTTACATCCCAGGGTTTTATTGACCTATCTGGTGTTACTATTTGAGTGGTATAATATATAGAGGCTCCTAATAAAATAAGGAAGCCGGTCACTTTAATAAGCTTAGAAAAAGTGGGATTCATTTTTCTAGAATTGGAAGTATATAAATTGAGAAGCATCATACGTTGCTCCGTAAGATCCAAAAAAAAACTATTGTCACTATAAAACTAAGGTATGCCACTAGTAAAAGTAATAGCGGTAGATAGCAACATTAGTAATGCATACTTAATATTCTAAGACAAGTAAAAAAAAATAGCTACCTCCTAACAATAATGCCCATCTCCATTTATGTGGAAATAAATAATATACTAAGGATATTGCAGGAAGAAATAATAAATAACTTAATGAAATAAAGGACATTTTGCAATTGAACTTTGTTGGTTAGTGAGTAGTGATGCAATTTAAAACAAGCTTTTATTTATAGTATGATTTTAAATGAAAATTCTTTTTTTAATTAGAGTGTCTTTAGTGGATGTTAAATGTGTTTTGTTGAAAAACGAAAGATGTCTTTTGCTTTTAAAAGTAGATTCAATATTTATAGGCTAAACTTTTCTAAAGGTCTCTTAAAAATCGTATTTTTACAAAGAGTTTCAGACTAGTGTATTAATGTGAATATTAGATGAAATTTTCAATTCAATAAAATTTCGGCTTAATATAAAGTCGATTAATAATTAACGTAAATGCTACGAGAGTGGCTAAAAATAAATAACTATGAAAGTAACAGTTGTAGGTGCCGGAGCAGTAGGCGCAAGTTGTGCAGAATACATTGCTATTAAAAATTTTGCAAGTGAAGTGGTATTATTAGACATTAAAGAAGGATACGCTGAAGGTAAGGCGATGGACTTAATGCAAACAGCTTCGTTAAATGGATTTGACACACGTATTGTGGGTTCTACAAACGATTATAGTAAAACGGCAGATAGTGATATTTGTGTAATTACAAGTGGTATTCCACGTAAGCCAGGAATGACTCGTGAAGAACTTATTGGTATTAACGCTGGGATTGTAAAAACAGTTTCTACAAGTCTTGTTAAGCATTCTCCTAACACTATTTTAATTGTTGTAAGTAACCCAATGGATACTATGACGTACTTAGCGCATAAGGTTACTGGATTACCTAAAAATAGGATTATTGGAATGGGTGGAGCTCTAGATAGTGCACGTTTCAAATACCGTCTTGCTGAAGCTTTAGGTGCTCCTATTAGCGATGTTGATGGAATGGTAATTGGTGGGCATAGCGATAAAGGGATGGTGCCTTTAACTAGATTAGCTACAAGAAACTCAGTTCCTGTTTCAGCTTTTATTAGTGAAGAACGTTTAGATCAAGTAATGCAAGATACTAAAGTAGGTGGAGCAACTTTAACTGGGTTGTTGGGAACATCTGCTTGGTATGCTCCTGGAGCTGCTGTATCTGGATTAGTACAAGCAATAGCTTGTGATCAAAAGAAAATTTTCCCATGCTCAACATTGTTAGAAGGTGAATATGGTTTAAATGATTTGTGTATTGGAGTTCCAGTTGTATTAGGGAAAAACGGTATTGAAGAAATTGTAACAATCGACCTTACTGATGCTGAAAAAGCACATATGGCAGAAAGCGCTGAAGGTGTAAGTAAAACAAATGGTTTATTAGAGCTTTAATATAAGCTATTATTTACATAGTTGAAAAAGGCCATCCATATTTGGGTGGCTTTTTTGTTTAAAATCATAATTGATATTTTTTGAAAACGAGAAGTTATACTTAATTGTTAATCAGGTAATTAGACTCTATTTGATTGGTTTGGTTTAAGATACTTTTGAGTATACTAATAATAATCAATTAAATTTTTTAATTATGAAATTAAATGAACAACGAATGCGTGGGATAAGAGCCGCGCAAAAAAATCAGGCAAATGAAACTCTTATTGCTATTAAAAATCCAAATAGCTGCTACAAAGATATTTTAAAAGTAGCCATTAAAGAAAATGGACTTGATGCTGTGGTAAAGCACGTGTTAGACGATGGACCTGAAATGGCATATCAAATGTTGCGAACAATTCCTAACTTAGGTGAGTATCGAGATGCTCTTATTAAAAAAACAGGAGATTCTCGGGAATTTATATTAAGTACACTTCGATTTATTCCTGACTTAGGGGACAATAAAGCTTACTTACAAGGTAAGCTAGGTAGATCTTTGGAAACTAGTGGTAGTATTTCGGGCTTTAAATTTCTAGATCAAGCATGGTACAATTGTGCATTTACAATGATGTGGGTTAACAACGGTAAACAATATCCAAAAACAGTTGAGGAGTCTAACAGCAAATGGGTTTGGAGCAAAACTCTTATCGGAGGAAGTAATGGTATATCTATGAATTGTACAGATTTTCAGCTAACAGATAAAGATGATCCAAGCAAAATAACAACACCACTAGTAAGTGGTAATGAGGTTTGGATTTATATGTGGGTTGAAGCAGGTAATGATATAGAATCGGCTTTTAAATTTGTGTATGATCCTAATACATTGAATGTAGCTTCATTTACAGCGACGGGTTCTACACAAAGTACTAAGCTCTCATTATCAGGACCAGTATCTCCACCTGCATAGTTTTATCAAAAACTTGAATGAGGAACTTATGTAGATTACTAAAAGATTGCTATACAGTAAAATAATATTATTTTAATAACCTTTCGTTTTAGTCTTTAAAGTGTTTATAACTCTCTATTTATTGATAATAGAGAGTTAATTCTTTATATTTGGCGCGTGAAACTCAACTGGCACTTTAGTCTACTTCTTGGTATCCTTGCACTTATTGGTGTGAGCCAGATAGAATTTGCAATACCTAACCAAGAGCTTACTGTAGATTTTTCTAGTGAATCTGTTTCTTTAAATGAAACTAAAGAAGCAATTTCTACAATAAAGGCACAATTAGAAAGTATTGGTGCATCACGTATAAATGTACAGCAGCAGTCTAACCGTTTGCGCATTACCTATTATAGTACAAAAGACGTTACGTCGATTAAAAATCTTTTTTCTGAAGACCAAACACTTGCATTACTTTCAAACTCATTACCATTTAATAGTGAAAATTCTGACTCGTTACCTAATGACAATTCAGAATTGTTCCAACTTAATTTTTCAGAAATACACCAGCAAAGTGATGTTTCGAAAGATTTTAATGGGCAATTAGTTGAAGTAGAATCAACAACTATTAGATTCTTTAACCCATTTGTTTATTATTCATTTAATGGGATCAATCTGGAACAACAACACAAAGTTGTTGCTATAGCTTTTAAAATTAATCGAAACATTGCGCTTGCAATAACAAAGGTTAATTATGTAATTCCCGAAGTTCGTGCTGGCCCCTTAAGCTAAAGGACCTTTTTTGTGCTAGATTTATTTCTGAAATTTTAATGAATTAGCATTTCCTAAATAAAATGAACTCAATGATTGCTTGCTTTTATGGTTAAGTGATGTTAGTTGATTCATCTTCACTTTATGATAGCGTGTGCTATCAAACTAAATTTTTATTTAAGAGTAAAAACAATTGTCAAATCATCAGGTAAATTCTATATTCGCCGATTGAATTTTTTGACTAAAAAATAACTAAAACAATGCAAAACAAAGGATTAATTACAGTTTTTGCGGTATTGTTTGGATTGGTAAGTTTATACCAATTATCATTCACATACTTAGCAAACAAAGTAGAGGACAGTGCAACAGAGTTTGCAAACACAAAGTTCTCAAAGGATCAACCTAATGAAAGGTCTGCTGCGGAGGCTGCTTATCTTGACAGTGTAGCTAATTTCCCAATAATGATGGGAATTGATTATAAGACTGCAAAGGCTAAAGAACTTAATAAGGGTCTTGATTTAAAAGGAGGAATTAATGTAATTCTTCAAATTTCAGTTAAAGACATTTTAGGTGGTCTTGCTAATAACTCAAATGATCCTGCATTCAATCAAGCATTGGTTGCAGCTGATGCACGTCAAGCAGTTGAGCAAGAAACATACTTAGAGTCTTTTTATGCAGCTTTTGATGCATTGCCAGGAGAAAACTCATTAGCATCTCCAGATATTTTCTTCAACAAAAATCTTGAAGATGATATCAATGCAACTATGACAAATGACCAAGTGAAAACGGTTATCGATAGAAAAATTGACGAATCAATTACTTCAGCTTTTGAGGTTATTCGTAAGCGTATTGACAAATTTGGTGTAACACAACCAAATATACAGCGTTTGGGAAATTCTGCTCGTATTTTAGTGGAATTACCAGGAGCTAAAGATGTAGAGCGTGTGTCTAAATTATTACAGAGTACTGCACAATTAGAATTTTGGGATGTTTACAGAATGGAAGAGATGATTGGTTTCTTAAGCCAAGCAGATGCTAAAGTTGCTGATATGGACAGGCTATTACAACCAGAAACTGCTGAGAAAGTACAAGATACTACTGCAACTGCAGACGATGATATCAATGCTTTATTAGATGGTGAAGAGGTTGATGGTTCTGATGATGTAGCTAAGACAAACCCAATTTTTTCTAAAATGGTTACTCAAGGTTTCCAAGGACGTCCAGTAATTGGAACATTTGCTTTAAAAGATACAGCATCAATTAATGAGTACTTACGTAGACCACAAGTAAGAGCATTGTTACCTGTTGAGCAACGTTTCACAAAGTTTATCTGGGAAAAACCAGCTGATGTTGAATTAACAACTGGAGAGACAATTACTACTACAGGATTATACGCTATTAAAGGAAACCGTGAAATGATATCTCCACTAGCTGGTGGTGTTGTTACAGATGCTGCTCAAACATATGATCAGTTTAGTAACATTGCAGTTTCAATGCAAATGAATGGTAAAGGAGCTAAAATTTGGGAAGAAATGACCAAAAATGCTGCTAAAAATGGAACTCAAATTGCTATTGTACTTGATGATATTGTGTATTCTGCACCAGGTGTTACTTCACCAGGAGGAATTGCTGGAGGACGTAGTGAAATTACAGGAGATTTTGATATCACTGAAGGGCAAGATTTAGCTAACGTTTTACGTGCAGGTAAATTACCAGCTTCTGCTGATATTATTCAAGCTGAGGTTGTAGGTCCAACATTAGGACAAGAAGCTATTAATAGTGGTATGATTTCATTCTTAATTGCACTAGTTTTAGTGTTATTCTGGATGGTTGGTTACTACGGTAAAGCGGGTCTATTTGCAGATGTTGCTCTTGTAGTAAACATTGTATTTATATTTGGTATTCTTGCTGGTCTTGGAGCTGTATTAACACTTCCTGGAATTGCAGGTATTGTATTGACAATTGGTATCTCGGTAGATGCAAACGTACTTATATTTGAACGCATTAGGGAGGAGCTAGATAAAGGTAAAGCTCAAAAAGATGCTATTAAAGACGGTTTCCAAAATGCATTGTCTTCTATTTTAGATGCAAACATTACAACAGGACTGACAGGACTTATCTTATTAGTATTTGGAACAGGACCTATTCAAGGTTTTGCAACTACTTTATTAATTGGTATTCTAACATCATTATTTACAGCAATCTTTATTACTAGATTATTTGTTGATAGCTATACTAAAAATGGAAAGCCTTTAACATTTGCTACATCATTCACTAAAAACTTGTTTAAGAATGTAAACATCAATTTCCTTGCAAAAAGAAAGATGGCTTACGTTGTTTCAGGTATTTTAATTGCTTTGAGTTTAGGTTCATTAGCAATGAATGGTCTTAACCAAGGTGTAGATTTTGTAGGTGGACGTACTTATACAGTTCGTTTTGCTCAAGATGTTGATGCTGCAGATGTTCAGCAAGATTTAGTAGAAGTATTTGGTTCAGCAGAGGCTAAAACTTATGGAGGTAATAACCAACTTAAAGTTACTACTAAATATAAAGTTGATGAAACTGGAACTGAAATTGATCAAGAAGTTCAAAGTAAATTATACGAAGGTGTAAAAAGTCACTTACCAACTGGAATGACATATGACCAGTTTAAGGATGATAATGACGCTAAAGTTGCTGGTATTATGGAGTACTATAAAGTTAGTCCATCAATCGCAGATGATATCAAGAAAGATTCATTCTGGGCTGTATTAGGATCTTTATTAGTTGTTTTCCTTTACATCTTATTACGTTTTAGAAGATGGCAGTTTAGTTTAGGTGCTGTAGCTGCAGTATTCCACGATGTTCTATTAGTATTAGGAGTATTCTCTTTAACACAGAACATTATGCCATTTAGTATGGAAATCGATCAGAGTTTTATCGCGGCTATCCTAACAGTAATTGGATATTCATTAAATGATACTGTGGTTGTATTTGACCGTATTCGCGAGTACTTCAATGATAATCCTTCATGGAAATTTAGCGAAGTAATTAACAACGCACTTAACAGTACATTAAGCCGTACATTAAATACATCTTTAACTACGTTAGTAGTATTATTATGTATTTTCTTTATTGGAGCTGAATCTATTAGAGGATTAATTTTCGCATTAATAGTAGGTGTAGTTGTGGGTACATACTCTTCATTGTTTATCGCAACACCTGTGATGTTCGATACAGTGAAGAAAAAGGCTGCAGATTTATTAATAGACAAAAAAGATGAAGAAGTAGAAGCGTAAGCGTCCATTTTTCTTCGGAAATTTTAATATGTAAAAACCTCTTAGATTCATTTCTAAGAGGTTTTTTTGTGTCTAATTATTATAAATGTTATCCTGTTTGATTTTACTGTTTGCCAATTTAAGTCGTTGATTATCTGTAAACTTTTAAAGCGAATCGAATATACCGCCAATAAGATCTCCAACGCCTTCTAGAAAACCATCAAAAAGATCTCCTAAGTCTAACCAAGAAGCATCAATTTCTTCGTTTGATAAAGCTAATAGGTTGTTTAATGAACCTGGTGTTAAGCTATTGAGCATTTCGGTTTTCATTAATGTATAGTTGCAAATTTCTCCAGTAATTTTATGGTAAGCATCAAAATCTGTGTGAGATGAAAATATAGACATAGCCCAACAGTGCCAATCTATCTCTCTAGTTGTTGTATGTGTAGACTTTTTAGATGCTTGTTTGACTTCTTCTGGTGAGTAGAATTTTTTCTTTCCGAAGTCTTTTACTAATATACTTCCTACATCAGTAATATATTCCTTTTTATTGATAGGTGCGGGAGGACAATTATTAGCCATATATTTGTTTTATAGAGCTAAGATAAGAGTTTTTTGATTACTGTTTTAGCACCCACTCAGTGCGATCTCCAACCTTAATGTTTAAGCTAGTAGCAATACCTCCATTAACTTCTAAAACATATTTGATAGGTGCCTCAGAGGGAAGTGAAGTAGGGTCGAAGGGTTTCGCGTTGTGATAGATTTTAACAATATTCTTGTCTTCATCTAAATAGATAATATCAAGTTCTATTATGGTGTTTTTCATATAAAATGAACGTGGTTGCACCTTGTCAAAAATAAAAAGCATACCGTAATCCTTAGGCATACTTTTTCGATGCATTAAACCAGTTTCGGTTTCATAATTACCTATAGCAGTCTCTATGTTGAAAGTGCTAATTTCTGTCTCAGAATCGTTGCTAAATACTTTGAGGCTTCCGTCATTCGAAAACTCAATTTCTTGTGTAAGACTTTTGTTTTCTGTGACAGTTTCCTTACAACTTTGAAGTCCAAGTGTGAATGAAATGGCAGTTAGTATAATGTATTTAAGCTTTCGACTCATTGCTGTAGTATCTTTTTGAAGCTGTTGCCATTAAATAGATTCCTCCTAATATAAACGGTATGCTGAGTAATTGTCCAGTGTTTAAAATCCAGTCTGCACGCTCAGCAACTTGAGGTTCTTTTAGGTATTCTACAAAGAAACGTACTGTCCAATATAATAGTAAAAATAACCCAAGAATATAACCTAGATAATTGCGTTTGTCAGTTTTCCAATAGATATAGTAAATGATAATAAATGCAATTAAATAGCCTCCTGCTTCATATAATTGTGCAGGATGTCTAAACGGAACCATTGCTAATTGATCTACAAATGAAGGATCAGTGGCAATGGCATCGTATGCTGCAGATGGTTCGTTGATTCCAGTAATGTTTACTGCTTGTCTAGGGCTAATTTCATCTTTTAAAAACTGAACTCCTAAAGGAAAGTCGCCAGATTTTTTACCTATAATTTCGGAATTAATGAAGTTTCCAATTCTAACAAAAACTCCACCTATTGCTACAGTCACAACAATTCTATCTAAAATCCATAACAATGGTTTTTTGATAACCTTTTTACTGTAAAAATACATAGCAATAATAATGGCTATAGCAGCACCGTGACTTGCTAGACCTCTAAAACCTGTGTACTCAATATCAGGAACAAATCTAAAAGGTAGTAAAATAGAAAGTGGGTCTTCCCAGATTAATTCAGTTTGGTAAAAAATAACGTGTCCCATTCTAGCACCTAGAAGTGTGGCAACAACCATGTAAATAAAAAGACTGTCAAGGTTTTTTTCACTCTCGTGATCATTATTAAAAATCCTTTTAATAATTACCCATCCTAATGAAAAGGCAATTACAAACATTAAACTGTAAAATTTGATTTCAAAAAATCCTAAATCGATTCCATCAGTAGGATTCCAGAGCATAGTAAGTGGGTGCATAAAAACAGTTTTTGTTATTCCGTAAAGATAAAAACATCCATCGAAAATTTTATTACTTGACTATATTAATAGCTCAAATGAGCTATAGTGAATTTTGTTTTTTATAGGTTTTAGGTGGAACAGGGTCGTGACCGTGACCTCCCCAAGGATTACAACTAGCAATTCTTTTTAATGATAACCACCCACCTTTTAGTAATCCGTGTTTTTGAAGGGCTTCTACTGAATAATGAGAACAAGATGGCGTGTACCTACATTGCGGCGGGAATAATGGCGAAATAAATCGTTGATATCCCTTAATTAAATATACAAATGGTGCAATAAGGATGTTTTTCATAACTATATAGAAATCCATTAACCTCTTCTTGTTTGGTTTTTAATTGATGGAAAAAGTGGTTCCTTCTTTTCCATCTTTTAATTGTATACCTGCTTCTAGTAATTGATCTCTAATACGATCGCTAGTGGCAAAATCTTTATTCGCTCTCGCGTTGTCTCTAAGTTCAATAAGTAATGAAACAGTGCTATTTAGTTTTTCAGTGTCTAGTCCTGCAGCTGTTTCTTGTTGAAGGCCTAATATATCAAAAACAAAACTGTGGTATGTTTCTTTTAATAGTGTTAAATCTGCTTCATTAATTTGATAAGTGCCATTTGATAATCCGTGGATTAATTTCCCGTTACTCATTAAAGTTCCAATTAACATAGGAGTTGAAAAATCGTCGTTCATTGCTGCGTAGCAATCGTTACGTAAATTTTCAACTGAAATGTCGCCAGTATTAGTTGTAGAGGAAGGGGTGATTTTATCAAGTAAGCTAATGAGCTCCATTAGTTTATTGTACCCTTTCTCGCTAGCAATTAATCCATCATTGGTTAAGTCTAAAACACTTTTATATGATGACTGCATCATAAAGAAACGTATTACACTAGGGCTAAATCCTTTATCAAATTTATCATTATCTCCAGAGAGTAATTGTTCTGGGTTAATAATATTTCCTGTAGATTTTGACATACGTTGTCCATTCATTTCAAGCATGTTAGTATGCATCCAGTATTTTACTGGGGATACACCTTTTGCTGCTTGATTTTGTGCGATTTCACATTCGTGGTGTGGAAATTTTAAGTCTAATCCACCACCGTGAATGTCAAACTGGTTTCCTAAATATTTAGTGCTCATCGCGGTACATTCTAAATGCCATCCTGGGAAACCTTCGCTCCATGGTGATGGCCATTTCATAATGTGTTGCGGTTCTGCTCTTTTCCAAAGTGCAAAATCTTGAGGATTTTTCTTATCACTTTGTCCGTCGAGAGCTCTAGTGTTATGTATTAAGTCTTCAAGCTTTCTTTTGCTTAATATTCCATAATCATTGGTCTCATTGTACTTATGTACATCAAAATAAACAGAGCCATTTACAACATACCCAAAACCATTTTCTATAATTGTTGCGATTAATTCAATTTGTTCAATAATATGTCCAGTTGCCGTCGGTTCAATGCTAGGAGGTAGAAAGTTGAAAAGGTTCAGCATATTATGAAAATCTACTGTGTAGCGTTGAACCACTTCCATTGGTTCAATTTCTTCTATCCTGGCTTTTTTACTAATTTTATCTTCACCAGCATCTGCATCATTTTCTAAATGACCTGCGTCTGTTATATTGCGAACGTAACGAACTTTATATCCTAGATGTTTTAGGTATCTGAAAATCATGTCGAACGACATAAATGTGCGTACATTTCCTAAGTGAACATTGCTGTAAACTGTAGGTCCACAAACGTACATCCCAACATTGCCGGGTGTTATGGGTTCAAACTTCTCCTTTTGTTTCGTAAGTGAGTTGTAAATTGACAACTCGTGGTTTTTGTATAACTCCATATGTTGGATTGTCGATGGCCGTTTAAAACGGAATTAAAATTTCGCTTTCTGAAATATGAAAACTCCTTAGTTTCCTATTCATAATAGTCTTTGATCGTACTTCGGAAATATTCAAGGTTTAAAACTATATTAATTGTAAAGCCCTTCGTTCTGAACTATGATAATGCTAATTAATAATGGTGTTAGCAGATAGTAAGTCATTAAAATTTCCGAACAAATAGTTTTTAACGTTACTTGTTAAACTAGAAAAGAGCAACTTAATATTAAAACTGTGTGTCAAATTTAATGTATTCTAAAAATTCGCGTCTAGTGTTAGCGTCTTTGAAAGCTCCGCCAAATTCACTTGTAACAGTGCTACTATCAATATCGCGAATACCTCTAGAATTAACGCAAAGGTGTTTTGCGTCAATAACGCAAGCTACATCTTCAGTACCTAAAACTTCTTGTAATTCTTTAACTATTTGCATTGTTAATCGTTCCTGTACTTGAGGGCGTTTAGCGTAATAATCCACAATTCGATTCATTTTACTTAGACCTACTACAGTTCCTTTAGAAATGTATGCAATGTGTGCTTTTCCAACTATTGGTAGAAAATGGTGCTCACAAGTAGAATAGAGGGTGATGTTTTTTTCTACAAGCATCTCATTGTACTTGTATTTATTATCGAATGTAGATGCTTTTGGTTTACGGTCTGGATGTAACCCGCCAAAAATTTCATTTACAAACATTTTAGCAACGCGATTTGGTGTTCCTTTTAGACTATCGTCTTCTAAGTCAAGTCCTAATGTTTGCATTATGTGATTTACATCTTCTTTTATAAGTGCTATTTTTTCAATATCACTAAGCTCAAATGCATCTGGTCGCAAGGGTGTTTCTTGGCTGGCACTGTTGTGATCGTGGTCCATTTCGTCTTGCGTATTTAGTATTTCAGTATTCTTCATATTTCAATTCAAAAGTGTACAAGCTGCAAAGATACGGAAATAGCCGTTTTATAGTATATGTTGTTGCTTCATAATTTTGTGATTTTGGAGCGGTCAAAGTCATAAAATTTTCTTAATTTTCGGCCGATATTTTATAGCTATGAAAAATTTAAATTATTCAAAGACTTTATTGTGCTTTGCAGTTACGTTATTTTCTGTGTTTACCTTGTCTGCTCAGGGTCCGGGTTGTCCTAATGTTGATGCGGGTTTAGATCAAACTATTGAGTGTGATGCTGGTGGTTGTGTAGATTTAAGTGCAACATTTTTAGAAACAGGAGAGACGACTTCGTATGAGATAACTTCTATTCCTTATGATCCTTTTATTTTTGTTGGAGGTACACCAGTTTCAGCAGGAACAGATGATGTTTGGTCTCCTTTAGTTCCATTACCTTTTAATTTTTGTTTTTTTGGTGGAACGTATGACGAGATAATTATTGGTTCTAATGCAGTTGTTTCATTTGATACTACTTCTGCTGGTCAAATACCAAGTGGGAATTGTGCTTGGAGTTTTGATGAATCATTGCCAAATACTAATCTATTTAGAAATACGATTTTTGGAGCGTATATGGATATTTTTCCTACTACGGTAGATCCGGATTTCGGGATTAATTATCAGGTTTTAGGTGCCGCTCCTTGCCGTACCATGGTTATTAGCTTCCCATTAATACCTTATTTTTCATGTTCTTCTCAAAATATGACTTCGCAAATTGTTTTATATGAAACAACAAACGTTGTAGAGGTGTATATGTTTAATAGAGAAAGTGGTTGTTCTTGGAATGACGGGAACGCTGTTTTAGGAATCCAAAACCAAGCAGGTAATGTTGCTTATACTCCTCCAGGAAGAAATACAGGTGATTGGGATGCGTCACAAGAAGCTTGGAGATTTACACCTAATGGTCCATCTAACGTAGATTTTTCTTGGTTAGATGCTGCTGGTGGTGTTATCAGTACTGATCAGGATATCAACGTGTGTCCTACAGATACGACAACATATACAGCTCAGGCTATTTATACTAACTGTGATGGGGTAACTACAACGGTTCAAGATGATGTAACGGTTACATTAAACACACCTTTTACTGCAGATTTAGGTCCAGATCAAGAAACTTGTGATAGTGATCCTATCATTTTGAATGCTAATGCGAGTGAGCCAAACTTATCGTATGAGTGGTTTTACAATGGTGCGTCACAAGGACCAAGTACAGTTAATGATGATACTTTTACCGTAAATGCTCCTAATTCAGGAACATATTCTGTTGAAATATTCGATCCTGCTGATATTACTTGTATCATAACTGTCAGTGTAGAAATTACTTTCAATACCCAGCCCATAGCTAACCAGCCTACTGATTTGTTTCAGTGTGATGATGGTACTAATACTGGGGTTTTTGATTTAACAGAAGTTGAACCTGAAGTTTTAGGAGGTCAACCAGCAGCAGATTTTGTGTTTACATATCATAACAATGCACTTGATGCTGGAACAGGAGCTGCGCCAATTGCAACTCCAACAGCTTATTTAATTACTGGTACTTCTGAAGAGATTTTTGTTCGTATGGTTGACACATCAGGAAACTGTAGTGATACAACTTCATTTTTCTTGAACTTTTTGCCAGCTATGGCTGGTCCCATGACTGATTTTGGTGCTTGTGATGCAGATTCAGATGGGATGGTAACGGTAAATCTTCCAGCTTTAAAAGATGCAGAAGCTCTTGGAATTCAAAGTGCAGCAGATTATACGGTTTCATATCACACAACTGCGGGTGATGCTAATATGGGTATAAACCCTTTACCTGGAACATATACGGTAACAGGGCCTTTTGAAATTATCCACGTTAGAGTTCAAAGTAACTCAACAACAACGTGTTTCGCTCAAGATAATTTTACAATTACGTTGTTCACTGCTCCAGTCGCAACCACACCAACAAAATATAATCTTTGTGATGATTTACCAAACGATGGTTTTGCAACTTTTGATTTAACGACAAAAGATTTAGAAATCACAGGAGGGAATCCAGATGCAG
>NZ_BKCG01000011.1 GCF_008974325.1 Patiriisocius marinus
CGCCTTCTTTAAGACTTGATTCATTTATTTGAATCAAGTCTTTTTTTTTGCAGTAAACTCAAGAAATCCTACTCTACCTGTTTCTATCTCAACAAATGAGGAACAGTAAAACGATACAAATACATCATGACTACTTAGTACTATAATACAAGTTTATTATTACGTAATATTAGCACAACGAAAAAGAGCTATCAAATATTGATAGCTCTCTTATAATTAATCTATAAACTCCCCAATTTATAATACATGATTAATATACACAAATATCAATATTATATTAAAAATTAAAATGGGGTATTCGCCCTTTTTCTAGGGGGTATTTACCCCTTTATTAAATTTAATTTGTTTATTAGAAGATAGATTTCATAATTGTTTTAAGCCCTTTGTAAATTAAGAAAACTGCTAATATACCTATTGTTATTCCTAATACTATAAACATATAAAAGCTCCAATGGCCTTTATTTAGCGCTGAAAGTGTAATTAAATAAGGACTAAGAAATAATAGAGGCAATGCTCCAGCTAAGAATTTTAATCCTTTTCCTAATAAATTTAAATCTGTGTGTTCTTTACCCATGATTGTAGTTTTCTATTGCTACTCTAACATTTTTATATTTATTTAATAGTGCACTAGCTTCATCAATTGAAACGTTTAAAGCTTCTGCAATCATTTTAGTACCTCTTTCGACCAGCTTGTTATTACTTAGTTGCATATCTACCATTTTATTTCCTTTGATTCTTCCAAGTTGAATCATTACAGTAGTTGATATCATATTAAGGACTAATTTTTGTGCTGTACCTGCTTTCATTCTTGAACTTCCTGTAACGTATTCAGGTCCTACAACAACCTCAATTGGGTATTTTGCAGAATTTGCCAAAGGGCTGCCTACATTACAAGTAATACAACCAGTATTAATACCTAAAGTGTTACATTTATTTAATGCTCCAATTACGTAAGGAGTTGTTCCTGATGCAGCTATTCCTATTACAAAGTCATTGATACCTATTTGATGTTTTTTCAAATCTTCCCAACCTTGTTTTGTGTTGTCTTCTGCAAACTCTACTGCATTACGTATCGCAGAGTCTCCTCCCGCAATAATTCCGATAACAACATTATCAGGGACTCCAAATGTAGGAGGACATTCACTAGCATCTACAATTCCTAATCTACCGCTAGTACCAGCTCCCATATAAAATAACCTACCTCCGTTGTTTATTATTTCCGAAGCTTTTGTGGTTAAATTATTAATTTGTGGTAATGCTTTTTCTATTGCGAATGGTACCGTTTTATCTTCATTATTAATTTCTAATAATATTTCTGAAATGCTTTTATTTTCAAGATTATCGTGTTTAGAAGATTGTTCTGTCGTTTTAATAAAACTCATATTGTATAGCTTATTGAATCGTGTATGTAACAGTTGATAGCTCTGAAATTCGAAAATATCCTAATGGGTAGTTATCGGGATTAGTTTGATTTATAATATTTCCTTTTATTGTTGCTGGTTGTGTTTCGAAAGGTCCTCCACTGTCTTCACTTCCTTGTTGTAAGAGGACAAACATAAAGTTATAAAATTGTTCATCAACTCCAAAAAGATTAAGTGTGATAACATCTCCTTCTGTTAGGTCTTCAACAAAATAGAATCCAGGTACTTCATTACCATCAAAGAACTCATCGTCAAATGCGTCTCGGTTATTTCCTCTAATAGATAAGCCTTCTACATAGTAAAAATTTTCAATACCTGGAGGGTCTAAAAATGAAAACCTTATTTCTATTTCATCGCCGTTAAAACCTCCATCTTCATTTTGTTCAATATTTTGAATTGAACTTACTGTATTTAATTGTTCAGTAGCAGTATATGTTTGTTCACTTTCAATAACTGTTAGTGTATATTCAAGAGATGGGTCTGGTGTAAAATCAGTATGATAGTCTCCATTGCCTATGTGATTAAAAGTAAACTCTTCGCCATTTTCGCTTGTTATTATTACAATAGCATTATCTACAATTGGTATTTCATTGTCAAAAAATGGTGCCGTTTTTGTTAAATGAACTACAGATGCAGTACTTCCATTTTCTAAAAGATTTATAGAAGCTTCAATTACTAGTCTAGGGTTACTAGTATCTAGGTCTACTTCTATGACATCCTCACACGAAATGAATATGAAAACCAATGAAAGAATTAATAAAATATTTTTCATAGATTAAAATTTAAAATTATAAGTAATTGAAGGTACTATTCCAAATATTGATAAACGAACTGCTTCATTCATTCCTGTATCTGTATTTTCTCTAAATGATACAGATGCAGCATTTGATCTATTGTATAAATTATATACGCTAAACACCCATTCGCCTTTCCATCTTCTTTCAACTTCGGTTTTAGGTGACCAAGTCGCTGAAACATCTAAATGATGAAATTGAGATAAGCGGCTGCTATTTCTAGGTTCGTATACAGGAACTGTTACACCTTGATATTCGTATTGTCCTGTTGGATAAGTAGTAGGTTGTCCAGATTGGTATATGAAATTAGCACCAAAAGACCATTTACTATTTAACTCATATTGTGCTGTTGCTGAAAAATCGTGTAATCTATCCCAAGCAGTATTATACCATTCGCCATTATTTATTCCAGTTTCAATTGCTGTTCGTCCTGGTGTGCGTTGTTCTGATTTAGCTAATGTATAAGAAACCCACCCTTGTAATTTTCCTGTAGTTTTTCTGACTAAAAATTCTAAACCGTAAGCTCTTGCATCTCCACTTAATAAAACTTGCTCAATTGCATTGTTAGCAATTAAATCTGCATCGTCAACGTAATCCAAGCGATTTTGAATTTTCTTATAATATGTTTCTACGTCAAAAGAGAAGTTTTCAAAATTTCTGAAATATCCTACTGCAACTTGATCGCCTATTTGTGGTTCTATAAATTGTCCGCTAGGTGCATATATATCAAATGGTGTGGGAGATGTAGTGTTACTAATTAAATGAATATACTGAGTTGTTCTATTATAACTGGCTTTTAATGAAGATTCATCATTCAATTGATATGCTAACGCTAATCTAGGCTCTAAATAGCCAAAACTTTTTAATGTTGTTCCTTGACTTGCTGAGATAGTATCAATTGGTGTTGCCTTCTGATAAATATCTAATGGTTGGTTATATAGTATTGGGTTGTCATTTTCATAAACATTAATTTCAGTTTGCCCTAAACGATTGAACGTTGAATATCTTAAACCAGCTTGGATATTTATTTTTTTGGAAACTTCTAATTCTCCTTCAACGTATAGCGCGTTTTCTAGAGCAAATTTTTCAGTTAGTTTAAATGGGTTTACACCGCTTGTTTCAGTAGTAGGTGTAACCTCACCTGCATTAAATTTGTAGTAAATACTATTAAGCCCATAGCGCATTTTAAATTTATTAGAAATATAATTTGTAAAATCATATTTCAGGTTAAAATTTTGAACTCCTGAGTCAAACTGAAATTCTACAAACTTTAATTCTAAGCCATAATAATAATCAGAAAAAATAACTGATAGATTACTGAATAGACTTTCGTTATATAAATGATTCCATCTTAAATTTACCGTAGTATTTCCGAAGCTATTAGAGAATAAATCACTAATATTAAATACATCACGGCCAAAGTACCCAGAAAGATATAATTTGTTATTGTCATTTAAATCGTAACTTAATTTTGCGTTAAGGTCATAAAAATAAGCAACGTTATCATTATCAAATAAAGGTAAAAATAGATGTGCGTAACTGCTTCTTCCCCCAACTAAAAAAGATGCTTTTTCTTTTACAATAGGTCCTTCAAGTAATAATCTACTCGCAATTAATCCTATTCCACCAGTTGCATGAAAATCCTGTTTATTACCATCTTTCTGATAAATATCTAAAACTGATGATACTCTACCTCCATATCTTGCAGGTATTCCTCCTTTGTATAGTGTGATGTCTTTTATGGCATCAGGATTAAAAACAGAAAAGAAACCAAAAAGGTGAGATGAATTGTAAAGGGTAGCTTCATCAAGTAATATTAAATTTTGATCTGCAGCTCCACCACGAACATTAAATCCACTTGCACCTTCCCCAGCTGTAGTAACACCTGGAAGCAATGCTATTGCTTTAATTAAATCTGCCTCACCAAGTACTACTGGTATTTTTTTTATAGTACTAGCTTTTAGAGTATTGGCACTCATTTGGGGAGTTTTAATACTTCTTTTTTCGACATCGGTTTCAATAATTACTTCGTCTAAAGATTGTGTGCTTACAGCTAAACCAATATTTTTAGTCACATTTCCGTTTAGAGTGATTGTCTCGGTGTAGTCTTCAAAACCCAGACTTGTATAGATAATTTCGTGTGTACCTTCGGGAAGTTTTATAGAATAAAACCCATAGCCATTAGTAACTGCACCTGTTTGGAGTGATGGTATAAGTATATTAACTCCTATCATTGTTTCTCCGTTGTCACTTTCTGTGACTGTTCCACTTAGAGTGAAATCTTTTTGTGCGCTCATTGTGATTGTTATGAATAGCACAGTTAAAAGAAGTAGTTTTTTCAAGAGTAGTTGTATAAAATTAAAAAGCCTTTAGTTGTAATACTAAAGGCTTAACGTTTTAAAGACTATTTTATTTCCGATAAAATAGAATTGAATGTACTACTAGGTCGCATCTGTTTGTTTACTAGTTCTTCAGTTGGCTCGTAATAGCCTCCAATGTCAACAGCATTGCCTTGCGCATCGAGTAATTCGTCTAAAATAAGCTGCTTATTGAAGTTAAGTTTATCATACACCATTTTAAAGCGTTTTTGTAAAGCGCCATCAGTTGTTTGTTTTGCTAATGCCTCAGCCCAATGTAGTGCAAGGTAAAAGTGACTACCACGGTTATCAAGTTCATTAACTTTACGAGAAGGACCTTGTTTATTTTCTAATAACTTTTCTGTTGCATCATCTAAAGTTTCAGAAAGAATGATAGCTTTTTTGTTGTCATATTTAGAACCTAAATGTTCTAATGATACAGCAATTGCTAAAAACTCTCCTAAAGAATCCCAACGTAAATGTCCTTCTTGTTCAAATTGCTGAACGTGTTTAGGTGCAGATCCACCAGCTCCTGTTTCAAATAATCCACCGCCATTCATTAACGGTACGATAGATAACATTTTAGCAGAAGTTCCTAATTCTAAAATAGGGAAGAGGTCAGTAAGGTAATCACGTAATACGTTACCTGTAACTGAAATGGTGTTTTCACCCTTTTTAACTCTTTCTAAAGTATATTGAGTAGCTTTTTCAGGAGATAGAATATGAATATCTAATTTGCTAGTGTCGTAATCTGCTAAATAAGTATTTACTTTTTTAATCAACTCAGCATCGTGAGCTCTTTCTTCGTCTAACCAAAAAATAACTGGCCATCCTGTAGCATTTCCACGAGTAACAGCTAGCTTAACCCAATCTTGAATAGGTAAATCCTTAACTTGACACATTCTCCAGATGTCTCCTTTGGAAACGTTGTGTTCCATTAAAACTGTTCCTTCTTCATCAATTACTTGAACAGTACCTGCTTCAGCTATTTCAAATGTTTTATCGTGAGATCCGTATTCTTCAGCTTTCTGAGCCATCAATCCAACGTTAGAGACAGTACCCATCGTTGTAGGGTCAAAAGCTCCATTTTTTTTGCAGAAATCTATTGTTGCTTGAAATACAGCTGCATAACTACTATCAGGTATTACAGCTTTAGTATCTTGTTGTTTACCTTCAGCATTCCACATTTGCCCTGATGTTCTAATCATCGCAGGCATAGATGCGTCAATAATTACATCACTAGGTACGTGAAGGTTTGTAATACCTTTATCGCTATTTACCATAGCAATATCAGCCTTCTCGTCCATAATTTTATCAATAGCAGATTTTATCTCAGTAGCTTTAGCTTCTGGAAGTTCATCTAGTTTACCTAAAAGATCTCCAAAGCCATTACGAACATCAACTCCTATTTGTTCAAATTCGCTAGCGTAAGTGTCGAACAATTCTGCAAAATATGTTTCAACAGCATGTCCAAAAATAATAGGGTCACTTACTTTCATCATAGTTGCTTTCATGTGCAATGAAAACAATAGTCCTTGAGATTTAGCATCATCAATTTCTTTTTTTAGAAATGTCATTAATGCTTTTTTCTCCATAATAGTAGCATCAATAATTTCCCCATCTAACACAGGTATTGATTGCTTTAACACTGTTGACCCAGTTTTAGTTTTAAGTTCTACCTTAACACTACCAGCTTTCTTAATAGTAACAGATTTCTCGTTATGCATAAAATCTCCAGACTCCATTGTCGCTACGTGCGTTTTAGAATCTGCAGACCAAGCTCCCATACGGTGTGGGTTTTTCTTAGCATAGTTTTTAACGGCTTTTGGTGCACGTCTATCACTATTTCCTTCTCTTAATACAGGGTTAACTGCACTACCTTTAATTTTATTGTATGTTGCTAAAGCTTGTTTTTCAGCTTCAGTTTTTGGCTCCTCTGGATAATCAGGAATAGCAAATCCTTTTGCTTGTAGTTCTTCAATAGCTGCAATTAATTGCGGTACTGAAGCACTGATGTTAGGTAACTTAATTATATTAGCATCTGGACTTTTAGCTAGCTCGCCAAGTTCTGCAAGTGCATCATTTACACGTTGATCTTCCTTTAAGTAAGATGGGAAATTAGCGAGGATTCTAGCGGCTAATGATATATCCCTTGTTTCAACCTCTATACCTGAAGGTTTTGTATATGCCTTTAATATTGGCAGTAAGGAATGTGTCGCTAAAAATGGTGCTTCATCCGTTTTAGTGTATATGATTTTTGCAGTTTTTGTCATGTTTTTCGGTCTTTAAAATTTTAGTAAATATACGGATTAAACAAGGTTTTTAAAAGTGAGGGAACGTTAATATATCTACAAAATGGTTTATTGAGAATCTGTTTTTTTTAAGCCGAAATATTATTGAGTCAGCAAAAAAGGAAGAGTATTTTGCAGATTTCGCAATTTAACGATGAGAAATATCTTATTTGATATATGTAGTTAATATGTAATTTCTTCTAAATCAAAAAAAGCCATAAAACTATATTCAATAGTAGTATGGCTTTATGCAAAATAATCTTTTACCGATTGATTTAAATAAATCTAAAATACGTCACTATTACAGTGCTGTTATCGTAGAATATCTTGCGGGTCGTATAACACTTAATAAAACCAAAGGCTTTCGCCATTCGATGGTTTTCAAAAAAATGAAACACTCCTTTTTAATTACTATCTATCTTGTTGTTGAACAAGGTCCTCAATAGTTTAAAAAGATATATGTAAGAACGTTCTAGTAACTTAGAGATGATAAATAATCAATAAGCTTAATCAAATATAAATAATTAAATCAAAGTATTGCTATGTTTAACAGTCTAGTTGTTAACTACTTATAAACATAGGTTATTAACAATAGTTCATAAAAAAAGCGATTTGTATATTATACAAATCGCTTTTAAATATGCTAAAGTTTGAAATTTTAGAATCTTCTTTCCTTGATTCTTGCTTTCTTACCTGTAAGTTCTCTAAAGTAGTAAATACGTTTTCTACGTACTTGACCTTTCTTGTTCACTTCAATTTTCTGTAAAGCTGGCATATTAACAGGGAAGATACGTTCTACACCTACTGTTCCAGACATTTTTCTAATTGTAAATGTTTTTAATAATCCAGTTCCTTTAACTTGAATTACAACACCTCTAAAAAACTGTGTTCTTGTTTTTTCACCTTCACGAATTTCATAGAATACAGTAATTGTATCACCAGCTGAAAATTCAGGAAAGTCTTTTTTCGTTACAAATTCGTTTTGAACAAATTTTACTAACTCTTCCATAATTAATTTTTATAATAGTTAAAATAAAACAACTTACACGTTTCTCGCCAGAGGTTGAATTAAGTGGCTGCAAAAATAACTAAATTTTATAATGTGACAATCTAATTGTAGTTATTTTTAATAATCTAATTAGTTGGTTTACTTGTTGTTCTGTATCCATGTGTCAATTTTGGCCTCTAATAGTGCTAGAGGGACACATCCAGTTTCTAGAACTTGATTGTGAAACTGTCGTATATCAAAGCTTTCACCTAATGATGATTTCGCTTTTTTTCGTAATTCTTGAATTTTTAATTGGCCTATTTTATAACTCAATGCCTGGCCTGGGTTAGCCATATATCTTTCAATTTCACTAATAATACCTGCTTCAGATTCTGCTTCATTATCTAATGAATATTGGATTGCTTTTTCTCTACTCCATCCTTTAGCGTGCATACCAGTATCTACAACCAGTCTAATGGCACGATGCATTTCGGCACCTAACATCCCAAAATATTGATATGGGTCTGTGTAAAGTCCTAATTCCTTTCCTAACGATTCACTATATAAAGCCCAGCCTTCACCGTATCCACTATACCATAGGGTTTTTCTGAAATCAGATAATTCTGTGTTTTCTTGTGTTAATGAAATTTGATAATGGTGTCCAGGAATAGCTTCGTGTAAAAATAATGACTCGTCACTATATACATTATATTTAGTTGCATCAGGAATTGGTGTATAGAATATACCTGGACGTGTTCCGTCTAGTGATCCTGGATTGTATTCTGCGCTTGCTGATTTTTCTCGAAAAGCTTCTGTTTGCCTAACTTCAAAAGGTGTTTTTGGTTTCTTGTCAAAAAGTTTTTCAAGTTGTGGTTTCATTGTTTCGTGAATTGCATTAAAATTAGCAATTACCTCAGCAGGTGTTTTAAAAGGCATCAACTTTGGATTGCTTCGTACATCATTAAAAAAGTCTTTAAGATTTCCTTTAAAGCCTATTTCAGTTTTCACTTTTTCCATTTCAGATAAAATACGAGCAACTTCTTTAAGTCCTAATTCGTGAATTTCATCTGCTGTCATTGATGTTGTAGTATACAATTTTATTTGATGTTTGTAGTAGTTATCACCATTTGGTATTTCAGAAATACCTGTACTTATTCTACCAGCTTTTAGATAATCACCTGCCATGTACTCATATAAACTTTTATACGTTGGGATGATGTTTTCCTCAATCATTGACTTATAATTGTCCGCCAGCATCTTTTTGTCTTCATCACTAAAATTATCAGGCAATGCTTTAATAGGAGCGTAAAATAGGTGCTCATTAATATCTGAAACTGTCATTTCTTTTAACTGCGGAATTACTTTTTTAATCAAAGATTTAGGTAACACGTAACCTTCAGCTGCTCCTTTGCGCATGTTTATTTCAGCATTTTTTAGCCATTCTAGGTATCCATCTACACGAGCTAACCAGTTTGTGTAATCTTCAACCGTTTCAAATGGTTGAGCTCCTGCGCCACTTGCGAGTTGTCCAAAAGTTAAATTGATGCTCCACATTTGGTCAATAGGAAAATATTCGAAATTTTTAAAACTTAAGTGATCTAAGTTTATATCGCACTCCCATGTTAGTATATCAAGGCTCATTTTTTGAGCATCTGTAAGTATACTGCGATCATAGCTAGCTACTTTTTCTTTGTATTCAGTATAGTATGCTTTCATTAAAGCAATATGTCCTGAGGAAAGAGGATTTGGAAATTGATCGTTAAATCTATTGTCTCCAGACATTGTAGCATTTACTGGGTTCAATTTTAAGCCATCTTCATAATAATTTTTCAACATAGATTCAAAATCAGAATTTACCGAAACGGTTTTTTCTTCTGAAATGTGCTGAGTTTTATCTTTGCATGAAATTGCTAGTATGGCTATAACAATTAGTATAATACGAACGATCGGTTTTCTCATATTGCAATGTGTTTTAAAATGAAAATAATTGTATTAATCCTCTAGTAAGTCTGGGCGTCTATTTTTAGTGTTTTTGTATGCTTCTTCTTCGCGCCATTTTTCAATATTCTTGTTATGACCGCTCAATAGAATTTCTGGAACTTTCCATCCTTTATAATCTGCTGGTCTTGTATAGATTGGTGGAGCAAGTAAGTCGTCTTGGAAACTATCTGTCAAAGCGCTGGTTTCATCACCTAAAACACCAGGTATTAATCTAATTACACTATCGCATAATATTGCTGCACCTAGTTCACCGCCGCTTAATACATAATCTCCTACAGAAATTTCTCTAGTTATAAATTGATCACGAACGCGTTGATCTACTCCTTTATAATGACCACATAAGATGATAATGTTTTCCTGAAGTGAAACTTGATTTGCAATACCTTGATTTAAAGTTTCTCCATCAGGTGTCATATATATAATCTCGTCATAATCTCTTTGTGATGTTAAGCTACTAATGCATTTATCAATAGGTTCAATCATCATTACCATTCCTGCACCACCACCAAATTGGTAATCGTCAATTTTATTATAATTGTTTAATGAAAAATCACGAAGGTTATGAAAATGGACTTCGACGAGTCCTTTGTCAATTGCACGTTTCAGAATTGATGCTTCAAATGGACTTTTTAAAAGTTCGGGTAAAACGGTGATGATATCTATACGCATTTAAGTAAGTATTAGGGTCAAAAAAATAGTGTAAGCTTTTCTTTAAAGTTTACAGAGTTCGTAAGAAAAAATTGAATGTAACTGAATTCTTAATATTTCGAATTAATATTCAAATGCTAAAAAGGTTTTTTTCCTTTGTTTTTATTTAACTTATTGTAGGTTTTATCACCTCTAGTTCTTGCCTTTTTATATTTCTGCTTAATTATGCGTTTATAACTTCCACCTTGATTCGTCTTACTATTTTTCTCACTTTTTTCGTGAAAACTTTCGCCTTTTTCTTCCTCAACAATGGTATGTGGGTTATCGCGCTCAATTATTTTAGGTTGCTCTTCCCAAGTAAGTAGTTTAGAAATCTCTAAAGTTTCAGGTGTTTCTAATAGCTCAATAGTATGATCCATTAGTGTTTCAATATTTTCTTTGAAACCCTGCTCGGCTGGAGTGCTAAATAGGATAGAAGTACCTTGAGCTTCAGCACGACCTGTTCTTCCTATACGGTGCATATAGTTTTCAGGAAAACGAGGGGTGTCAACATTAATAACATGACTAATGTTTTCAAGGTCTAATCCACGAGCCATGATGTCTGTAGTTACAAGTATTCTTGTTTTATTGTCATTAAAGTCTTCGATAGAACGAATACGATAATTCTGTGTTTTGTTAGAGTGAATTACTGCTACTTCACTTGTAAAGAAATCATAAAGTAATTCGTAAACTAAATCAGCCGATTTCTTATTGGGAACAAATATTAATGTTTTAGTATATGTTTCGGTATCAACTAAAAGGTCTTTTAATAGATTGATTTTAGTGTGAAAGTTAGGTAAGTTGTAAGCGTATTGTGTAATGTTATCTAATGGGGTACCGCTAACTGCAACTGAAATTGTAGTTGGTGCTTTAAAAAAGGCTGTAATAAATTCCTCAACATCATCAGTCATTGTTGCTGAAAACATTATGTTTTGGCGTTGAGCAGGGAGTAATTCGAGAATATTTGTAAGCTGAAATCTAAAACCTAGATCAAGCATAATATCTACCTCATCAATGACTAATTTTTTAATGTGTTTAGGTTTTAATGCTCTGCTTAAAAGCAAATCGTATAAACGACCTGGAGTTGCGACAATAATATCAGCACCTTCCATTACTAATGCTTTATGCTGGTTGATGTTAACACCACCATACACACCTTTAACTCTTATAGAGCTGTATTTACCAAATTTTTCAATCTCATCAACTACCTGTATAACAAGTTCACGTGTAGGAACAATTACTAGAATACGTGGGTCAATTTGCTTAGAGAACTTCAAGCCATTAATTAGCGGAAGCATATAAGCAAAAGTTTTTCCTGTACCTGTTTGTGCAATTCCTACTAAATCTTTCCCAGACATAACTGGAGAAAAAGATTGTGCTTGTATTTCTGTAGGTGTTGTAAAGCCCAAGTCTTCAATTGCATAATGCAATTGTTTGCTAAGCTTAAAATCTTGAAAAGAATCCATTGTAAAAATTTTTGCAAAGGTACTGTTTTAATGGGGATGGCGAATGTTTTATTATTTAGCCTTAGATAAATTATAGGTAGCTTATATTTAAACTGTTTTTATAAACGATTAATTGTTTAATCCTCATATTCAGGCATCCACGTATAATGTAGTACTGTGGTGTCTTTTTTCCATTTTAAACGCTCATACAAATGTTGTGCAGGATTGTTACAATCAGTTTCTAATGTTAGTCCTTTTGAGTTCTGTGTATTTGCAAATTGTTTTGCAGCATTGAGCAAAATTTCTCCAACACCTTTTTTTCTGAAATTTTCGTCAACAAATAAATCATTAAGTATATACGTACGTTGCATAGATACCGAAGAATAACTTGGGTATAATTGTGTGAAGCCTGTTACAGCGTTTGAATCGTTTAGGGCAATTATAATGTAAGAATCATTTAACCTTAATCGTTCTGATATAAAATTAACGGCGCCATCAATGTCACTTTCTTGCTTATAAAAAATTCGATATTGATTAAAGAGTTTTGCTAATTGCTGAAGATCAAATTTGTTTGCTTGGCGTGTTTCCATAATAAAGTGACTTTTGGTAAGTACAAGCTACAACATTTACGTCACTTAATACAACTAATTAAAATTTCAGAAATTGACGCAATCTACAGGATATTAGTTTGATAACTGGTCATCATCTTCAGTGTTGTCTCCATCAAATAATCTTTTAAAAAATCCAGCCGAATCTTTTTCTCGTTCAGCTTTTCGTTCTTCTCTTTTCAATTGTCTTTTTTCTTTATTCGTTAGACTGTCATTGTCTTTAAACGCATCTTTATATTCTATTGAATTATTAGTTTCACCTTTAAAAGCTTTAATCCAAGCATTTTTAAAAATGTTGCCAACTGTTGGCCAAACTCCAGCTTCTACACCATTTAAATCTCCTTCAATAGGTACGAGTGTTGCTACAGTATCAGTAGATTGGTTTTTTAGCACAAATTTAAAAAAGCCAATAAATCCTTCCCAGAGTGTTTCCAAAAAACCATCTTCTGGACCTATAAGTTTTGTGTCTCTTAGTAATGGTTTTACATACCCCTTAAGGTAACCATCTGCAATCGCTATTTCACTATACATTTCAAATGTTCCATTTTCAAAATCTAATCCAGAGTAATAGCTAGTAAGGTCATTTAGCGCACTTGCATTAGATTTTTGAAGAGAAAAAGCAAGGTCCATATCTGGAACTTCTTTGATAATATTCATATTTCCTTCAAGTAATACATTTCCACCACCAAAGGATACTCCAGTTGCTTTTACTGGAGATGGAAGTACTCGGTTTTTTTCTACAACATTGCGAAGGTTTTCCATCGTGAGTTCTAATTGCTCAATGGACAAATCAATATTAGGTTCAGCACTAAGTTGTACAAATGATAGTTTACCATTGTGTGCTTCAAAGTGGTTTATTTCTAAAGGAACTAAATCGGTTAAAGCTTTTGTCCAGTCATCAACATTTGCCATTCCTTCCTCAGGAGTAGATTGTTGGTCTTCAAAAACATATATAACTTCAGGGCGATTCATTTCAATTTCGGCAACTATTTCTCCTTTAAATAAAGATTTCCATTCTACTGAAATATCGTTTTCAGGGAAATTTAAAAATGGAACTTGTGTGTTTGCATCTATTTTATTTAAATACATACCATTAATTTGATAAGCTCCGCGCCATAATGAAATACCGATGTTATCAACTTGTCCATAATATCCTGGGATATCTGCAAGAACTTTGTTTACATAGTTTTTCACATAATAAGGTAGATATATTCTTGCCGCTATTAGTAGTACTAAAAGTATAATAGGGAAGGTATATCGTTTCTTTTTATATGCTTTGCGTTTTTTTTTAATTGTCATATAAGTTTTTAAGGTTAACAAAGTTTATTAATTGTATTTAAATAGTGCGTTAAGAGATAGCTAAAACTGTGGTTGTATGATATTTCTGAAATGATATAACATAAAAAACCCTGCTAAATTTAAATTAGCAGGGTTTTATTTATTAAAATTTCCGAAGAAAGGTGGCTACTAGTAGTAGGTAAATCTTCTAACTTTAGAAATGTATTTAGCTAGTCTAATAACTTGATGGCTGTAGCCATATTCATTATCATACCATACATATATTACAATGTTTTTACCGTCTTTAGTAACGATAGTTGCGTTACTGTCATAGATAGATGGCGCTGAAGAACCTACGATATCGCTTGAAACAAGCTCGTTGTTAATTGAGTATTTAATTTGCTCTACAAGGTTTCCTTCAAGAGCATATTTTTTCATTGTAGCATTTAAACCATCTACTGAGGTAGGAGTTTCAAGCTCTAATTTCAAAATAGCAAGTGATCCGTTAGGAACAGGAACTCTAATTGCATTAGAAGTTAATTTACCTTCAAATGATGGTAGTGCTTTAGATACGGCAGTTCCAGCACCAGTTTCAGTAATTACCATATTCAATGCTGCTGCACGACCACGGCGATATTTTTTATGCATATTATCAACCAAGTTTTGGTCATTAGTATATGCGTGGATAGTTTCTAAGTGACCATGTACTACGCCAAATGTATCTTCAATTGCTTTAAGCACTGGAGTAATTGCGTTAGTTGTACAAGATGCTGCAGAGAAAATATCAATTTCGTCTGGGTTGTGCTCTTTATGGTTTACACCGTGAACTATATTAGGCACTCCTTTTCCTGGAGCAGTTAATAATACTTTAGAAGCTCCGTTAGGTGTTAAGTGACGGCTTAAAGCTTCTTTATCTCTAAAAGCTCCAGTGTTGTCAATTATTAAGGCGTTATTAATACCGTAGTCAGTATAATCTATATCTTCTGGACCATTTGCAGATATAATGTGCACTGTTGTTCCATTGATAATTAATGCTTTGTTTTCAAGATCTACACGAACTGTTCCTGGAAAATCTCCGTGAACGGAATCGTATTGTAATAATGAAGCACGTTTTTCAAGAACAGTTTGATCAATAGCTCCTCTTGTTACAATGGCACGTAATCTCATTTGACTTCCTTGTCCAGTACGTGTCATCAACTCACGAGCTAACAAACGACCAATTCTACCAAAACCGTAAAGTACTACGTCTTTAGGTTCAATCGAAGATTTGTCTTTTGCATCTTTCAATTTTTCTGCTACAAATGCCATTGCATTTTTATCAGCATTTTCTTCAAGATGGTATTCGTATGTTAATTTACCTATATCCAGTTTTGCTGGTGGAAGGTCTAGTGTTTTAATTGCCTGTGCAATTTCAACTGAGTCAAAGATTGAGATAGCTTTTTGTACAAACTCACCTGCGTATTCGTGAAGGTTTAATATTTCACTTACGTTACGGTCAATAAGTTGGTTGCGGAAAAGAACTAATTCAATAGATTTATCATACCATAAATCACTTATTATGTTGATAAATTCGACAGTCGCTTTCCGGCGGTCAGTTTGAAAAGACAGTTCTTTTTCATAAACGTCATCAAAACTCATAGTTTTAGGGTTTTAGGTTACGATTTTACTCGCAAGTTATGTTGTAAATTTTTCGCAAAAATAGTCAATTTTTAGGGTTTGAACTTAAATATTAATAAGTTGTTTATCATGTAATTAAAGATAAGTAGGAAGGAATGTTTTTAAAAGTAAAAACCCTTCAATGTTTTGTTGAAGGGTTTTCTATTCAACGGGAATTATTTACGCTTCCTTCCGTGTTGAAATAATATTTTATTTTGAACAATCTATCTAAAAATATAAGAGTGAGTTTCTCCTTGTTTATTTACAAAAGTCATTTTAATTGGGTCTTGTCTTTTGCGACTAGTCATAATGTCTTTCACTTCGTCAACATCATTAACTTTAATGTCATCAATTGCAATAATAATATTACCTTCAATACCATATCTTGCAACTTCCTTAGTGAGAGCTTTTATTATTTCGACACCGTTTTTAAGACCATATTTTTGAAGATCTGCTGAGTTAGCTTTTCTAACTTCAACTCCTATATCTTTAATCTCGTATGTTTCTAGTTTTATCAAAGTGACAGGAATTACCTTTTCATCACCATCTCTAAGTACAGTTACTTTAACAACATCGTTAGGTCTCTTAGCTCCTAAGTAACCAGAAAGGTCTGAGAATTTCCCTACTTGATATCCGTCAAGTTCTTTAATAATATCTCCTTTTCTTATTCCGCTAGATGCAGCGCCACTTCCTTCTTCCACAGAACCTACGTAAACTCCTTCGGTTTCACTAACTCCCCATTGTTTAGCACTTTGAGTGTTTAGGTTTCCACCACTAATTCCTAAAACGGCACGTTGTACATTTCCAAACTCCATAATGTCTTCAACTACTTTTCTAGCGATGTTAGATGGAACTGCAAAAGCGTAACCTACATAACTTCCTGTTTCAGATGTGATTGCGGTATTAATGCCTATAAGTTCTCCACGAGTATTCACTAAAGCGCCACCGCTATTTCCTCTATTTACTGCGGCATCAGTTTGAATAAATGATTGTGGATTACCATCAAACTCATCTAAATCTCTAGCTTTTGCACTAACAATACCAGCGGTTACTGTTGAGGTTAACCTAAAAGGGTTTCCAACTGCTAATACCCATTCACCAACCTTTGTATTATTTGAATCACTAAAAGGTACAAAAGGTAAAGGTTCTTCAGCATCAATTTTAATTAAAGCAATATCAGTTTTAGGGTCAGTACCAACTAATGTTGCCTTATAAGTGGCGTTATTGTTAAGTGTTACCTCAAGTTGTGTCGCATTATCAATAACGTGATTATTTGTAATTATATAACCATCAGGAGTGATAATTACGCCACTTCCGGTACCTACTTGCGCTTTTGGTTGTCCACCACCATAAATGTATTCCATCATATTGGTTGGCTGCCTACTTACTGTTTTGTTAATAACGTGCACTACAGAGTTCACCGTTTTCTCCGCAGCAACAGTAAAGTCAATTGAAGTTGTAGGTGTATCCGAAGAAAAATTGGTAGGCGTGTAATTAACAGTATTGGTTGACACAGGAATACTTGTTACACCTACGTCGTTTTTAGTGTCTAATAATTTGTAACCTCCTAAGGTTACCGCCCCAGCTGCAAGGGCAACAGTGAAAAGTTTAAGTGTTTGATTCATCTTGATAAATTTTAATTGTTCAAGTAAATTTTAATCATACAAAGGATAGCCTTTTAAGTTAAACGTATTATTTATGTTTTGAATTGTAAAAGCACTTCGGAAATTCTCTTGATTTGAAGCTTGTAATAGCGCATTAGACTAAAGTTGTAAAACCAAAAAACCTCTATGCTTTTAAATAAGACGACAGCTCTTCCAAATAATTTCACATTTTAACCCTTAATTAACAATTAGAATAGAATCTAACGTGGAATGGCTTTTAGTATCTTTGCTACTATGAAATTGCC
Organism: Patiriisocius marinus; assembly: GCF_008974325.1. Lineage (GTDB taxonomy): Bacteria > Bacteroidota > Bacteroidia > Flavobacteriales > Flavobacteriaceae > Patiriisocius > Patiriisocius marinus. The sequence goes on from NZ_BKCG01000011.1 coordinate 17,436, forward strand.
ATTTTACAAATATCAGGGTACAGGAAACGATTTTGTTTTAGTAGATAATCGTCAAAATATATTCCCCAAAAACGATACCAAACTTATTGCACATTTATGTGACAGACGTTTGGGAGTTGGAGGTGATGGGATGATTTTGATAGAAGAAGATGCTGATGTAGATTTTAAAATGGTCTATTTTAATGCAGATGGCAAGGAAAGTACTATGTGCGGAAATGGAGGTAGATGCATTGTTCAGTTTGCGAAATTTTTAAATGTTATTTCTGACAAAACGACATTTAACGCTGTAGATGGATTACATACGGCACATATTATTAATGATGAGGTTGCTCTTGGGATGATTAACGTTTCCGAAGTTAAAAAAGCAGAGAAAGGCGTTTTTTTGAATACTGGATCTCCTCATCACATACAAATGGTTAAGAATATCGATGTTTTTAATGTTTTTGATACAGGAAGAAATATCCGAAATGAAATATATGGTGCTGATGGTGCTAACGTAAATTTTGTGGAGCAAATTTCAGAAAATGAATTTAAGGTTCGAACTTACGAGCGTGGAGTTGAGGATGAAACCTTGTCTTGTGGAACGGGTGTAACAGCAGTTGCAATTGCTATGACAGAACTGGAATTGACAAATGAAGCTACAGTTACTTTACAAACTTTAGGAGGAGTCCTAAAAGTTTCATTTACAAAAATGGATGGTTTTTATAAAAATGTAGTATTGCAAGGGCCCGCTTTACAGGTATTTAAGGGTGAAATAATTATTTAATGTTACAAGGAGAACACATACAATTAAGAGCATTAGAGGATACAGATTTAGAATTTTTGTATGCTATGGAGAATGATACTGATGTTTGGGAAGTAAGTAGTACGGTAACACCATTTTCTAAATTTGTATTAGAACAATACCTAGAAAACGCGCACCGTGATATATACGAAGTGAAACAATTACGCTTAATCATTGAAACTGTAGAAAACCAATACACAGTAGGTTGTATCGATTTATTCGAATACAATCCTCAACACCATAGAGTAGGAGTTGGGCTTGTTATTTTTAATAAGGCTGAAAGGGCTAAAGGGTATGGAGCAGAGAGTCTTAAGTTAGTAGGACGATATGCTTTCGAACATTTACAAGTACACCAATTGTTCGCAAATATTACAGAAGACAATGCTGCTAGTATTCGATTATTTGAAAAAGTAGGATACAAAAAAGCAGGAGTTAAAAAAGATTGGGTTTTCATTAAAGGAACCTATAAAGATGAAATATTATATCAATTTTTTAACCCAAATGTAAAGGGGTTATAATTTCAGAAAATAAATTACCTATGTATTTTAAGAAGATTTTAGTTGCGATTGCACTTATAGGAATTGTTGTAATGGCAGGTTTTGCATATTATGTATACAGTAATATTTTTGTGCCTAATACCGCCTTTAATAACGAAGAGGCACACGTATATATTGGTTCTAATGCAACATATGATCAAGTACGTAAAGATCTAGAGCCATTATTGAAAGATGTTGAAACATTTGATAATGTAGCGGTTAGAAAAGGATATCCTGCTAATATTAAATCTGGACATTTCATTATTAAAAAGGGGAGTAATAACAATGAGATCATTAATAGTATTCGAACAGGAAATATACCAATTGATATAAAATTTAATAATCAAGAGCGTTTAGAAAATCTTGCAGGACACCTTTCTAGGCAAATGGAGCCAGATAGTATTTCTTTTTTGACAGCAATGCGTGATGCAAATTTTTATAAAAATGCAGGTTTCAATGATGATACGGCTCTTGGAATGTACTTGCCAAACACCTATGAAGTGTATTGGAATACTACTGCGGAAGCATTCAGAGATAAAATGTTGAAAGCATACAATGCTTTTTGGAATTCAACTAGAAAAGCTAAAGCTGCTTCATTAAATATGACTGAAATGGAAGTACTGTCCCTAGCGGCTATTGTGCAAAAAGAAACGGCTAAAGAAGATGAGCGACCTAGAGTAGCGGGTGTTTACTTAAATAGAATTAAAAGCGGAATGCTGTTACAAGCTGATCCAACTGTGATTTTTGCAAAGAAAAAAGGAGAAAATAATTTTGATCAAATTATTAAAAGAGTGCTTTACAAAGATCTAGAAATTGACTCTCCTTTTAATACATATAAATATGCCGGTGTTCCTCCAGGACCAATTGCAATGCCAGATGTTTCTTCAATTGATGCTGTTTTAAATGCTGAAAAGCACGATTATTATTATTTTGTAGCCGATGTAACAAATTTTGGCTATCATAAATTTGCTAAAAATTTAGCAGGACACAATCGTAATAAAACAGCTTATGTGAACTGGGTAAATCAAAATGGTATTAATCGCTAATAATTATCATTTTGTTCACGGTCAACTATAAAATTGCCGTCCAATTTGACTTCCACTTTCATATTTCTGAAATTTTATCAGCTTTGCAATAATAACTGAACATATATTCTTGACCTAGATCTAAATTATTTAATTATTTTTTTGGTTTATGTAACGTGTTGATAGTAATGTTAATAACATAACATACTATTTTATATGTGACAGACTTCTCACTGAAAATTTTAATGATTTCAAAAGCATGAATGTCTTGGGAAATATTTAACACCTTGAATATAAGGATTATAAATATAGTTGTATCTTTGCACCCCGAAATTAGTGTGAACGAATATTCTCACTTTATTCAGAAAAATTATGAAACAACACGGATATATTGTAGTAGTACTATTATCATTTTCGCTTTTTTTATTGAGTGGATTTTCTTCTAAGAAGGCGGCGGTAGATTTATCTCACTATAAAATTTCTAAAACGGCATATACTTATTATGTGCCGCAAGAGTTTGAAGTTTCTCTTGATGTAAAGCCATTAAACACTCCGGTGTTTTCCATGTTTTTAGGTAAAACATATATTGGATTTAAAGAAGCTTTAGGTTTTAAAGAGTCACAAGGGGATTATTCAACAATTAATCGTTTTGGTTATTTAGGAAAATATCAATTTGCAGCTACAACGCTTTCATTAATTGGGATTAATAATCCAGATAGGTTTATGAAAGATTCAAAACTTCAAGAAAAAGCATTCACTGCTCATACTTCTAGAAACAAGTGGATTCTTAGAAAAGACATTAAACGTTATTCTGGGAAATATATAGGAGGAGTAAAGGTAACGGAAAGCGGAATTTTAGCTGCTGCGCATTTAGCAGGAGCTGGAAATGTAAAAAAATACTTACGTAGTGGAGGTACTTTTCATTTTGAAGATGCTTTTGGAACTAGTATTAGATACTATTTGAAAAAGTTCTCAGGGTATGATACTTCGCATATTAAACCAAATAGAACAGCAACTGTTATTTAAATGGTATTAAAATAATAAAAAAGACACCTTGAGCTATCTTAGTTTAAGGTGTCTTTTTTATTATCTCTGTATAATAAAAATAGCTGGTCTCTTGTTTAAGTCTACTTTTATCTTTTTCCATAAACTAACAGGAGCAGTCTTTATGTATTCTGTGCTGAGTGTGATATCACAAGCCACACAAATTTTAGTATCTCCTTGTAAATTATTAATCAAACTTTCAAGCATTTGATTATTCCTATAAGGCGTTTCAATAAACAATTGACTTTGGTCTTCTTGTGCAGATGTTTTTTCTAATTGTTTTATTTTAGATTTCCGCTCCGCTTTGTCAATTGGTAAATACCCGTTAAACGCAAAGTTTTGACCATTAAAGCCACTTGCCATCATTGCAAGTAATATTGAAGAAGGTCCTACGAGGGGGACTACTTTTATGCCATTTCTGTGTGCTATTTCTACCACCGCAGCTCCAGGGTCTGCAATACCTGGACAACCAGCATCTGAAATTACTCCTACATCGTGCCCATTTAAACAAGGGTCAAGCATTGCAGGTATGTCCTCTGTTGAGGTAAATTTGTTAATTTCTTCCATTTTTAAATCTGGTTGAGATTTTCTTGGACTCACAGTTTTTATAAAACGTCGTGCGCTTTTTTCGTGCTCAACTATATAATAATCTATTTCTTCAATTGCTTTTTTAACTAATAATGGCAGTACTTCTAGTGGAGGTGTGTCTCCTAAAGTGCAAGGTATTAAATATAGGTTTCCTTTTGGTTGACTCATAATTGGGGTCTTTGTTGCGGAATATTTTGAGTTTAAATATAGCTTAAAAAAAGAATGTTGCCATATATAAATATACGGCAACATAAATAAAAATCTTTAATCAGTTATTCTATAATAAGCTTTTTAGTAGCACTAGCTCCACCATCATTTGTAATAGTCACTAAATAAATACCTTGCGTTAAATTATTTATGTCAATGGTTTCCGTTTTATCGTTTACAGATTGATTAATTAAAATACTTCCCTTTAAATCTGATATACTAACGGTTGAAATACGGTCATTTTCAATTCCAATAGTAAATGAATCTGTTGCAGGATTAGGAAATATAGAAATAGCATTTTCAAGCACGTTATTGTCATTACCACTTAGTAATGTGGTTAACTTATAGATTGATCCGTCAAAATCTAATATATAAAGTTCGTTATCCGGTCCTTGACCAAAAGAAGACCAACTTCTGTTTTCGAAGTTTCCTAAATTTGTTAGTGTTCCGCTACTATCAACCGTCCCGATTATACTTGTTGCGAAATCTGCAAAAAAGTAGAGTCCTTGAAGGTTTGGGTAATCTGTTCCTCGATATACATAGCCTCCAGTAATTGAAAATCCAGCTGGGTGGTCGTATTCTGCAAAAGGGAATGTTAGTTCGCTTTCATCAGGGCAAGTTGATTCGTTATTAAAAGGTGCTGTTCCTTCATAGCATCTCCATCCGTAATTTAATCCCGCTTCAGTTGCACTTACTTTGTTTATTTCTTCTACGGCATTTTGACCTACATCTGCAATCCATAGCTCATTTGTTAATACATCAAATGAAAACCTCCAGGGGTTTCTTAAGCCGTAGGCCCAAATTTCATCACTTCCAGGAATTGCTCCTGCAAATGGATTATCTGCTGGTATTCCGTAATTGTTACCCCCAGATGGATTATCAACATCTATTCGTAAAAGTTTCCCTAGTAAGGTGTTTATGTTTTGAGAGCGATTTCCTGGATCTCCACCGCTACCACCATCACCAGATGCAATGTATAAATATCCGTCAGGACCAAATTTAATAGCTCCACCATTATGGTTGCTGAAAGGCTGAGTGTAATCAATAATTGGTAGTGCAGATGACGCATCGGCAACATCAGGATTAGCACTTACTGTGTATCTACTTATTTGTGTATTGCCTGAAGTGTTTATGTAATTTACGTAGAAAAAGCCATTAGTTACATAATCTGGATGGAATGCTAAGCCAAGTAATCCGCGCTCACCATTAGGAGTAATAATGCTTGATAAATCTAAAAATGGAGTAGGGTTAACGGTACCGTCTGGATTTAAAATTTCAATTAATCCATTTTGTTCTACTGTGAATAGTCTATCATCTCCTGAGTGTTCTAGGCCTAATAGTCTACTGTAGCCGCTTTTAACTAACTGTAATTCTATGTCTTGTGCTTGAATTGATAATGATAGTATTAATACAAAGCTAAGAAGGAAAGGTACTTTTTTCATAGTAATTTATTTAGAAACTAAATGTACCTATTTTTTTAAGCCTTCTTTATTAATGGTACTCACAATAATCTCACATGCATCTTTAAGCATAGCGAAAACATTATCGAAACCTTGATCACCTCCGTAATATGGGTCTGGTACATCTACATTTTCATTTGGAAAAACGGTGTCGAGTATAAGTGATACTTTTTGTTTTTCAGCTTCAGAATTAGCTAGTTTGACAACATCGCGATAATTTGAATTGTCCATAACATAGATGTGATCGTATATTTCAAAATCGTATGTTGAAAAGTGTTTTCCTCGTTGATGTGTAATATCAATCCCGTTTTTATCTGCAACCGCAATGCTTCTTGGATCTGGTGGACTACCTACGTGCCAACTTCCAGTTCCTGCAGACTGCACTTCAAATAATGTAGGATCGAGCATACTTGTGAGTATTCCTTCTGCTAGTGGTGATCTGCATATATTTCCAAGACAGACCATTAGTATTTTAGTTTTCATTAATTCGGAAATTTTATTGATTGGAGAACTCTTATGATTCTTGAATATTTTGGCTTTGCCTATTAAAAGTACTAGAAAAACAAGAGCAAAAAAAATCCCGCTTTAAAGGCGGGATTTTTTTAAAGAGTTAATTTCTTTTGCAAGTCTTCAACATATTTTCTAAACTGCTTATCTGTGCTTGATAAGTTGTCAACAGTTTTGCAGGCGTGTAAAACAGTAGCGTGATCACGCTGTCCTATTTGTGAGCCAATGGATGCTAATGAAGCTTTTGTAAACTTTTTAGCAAAGAACATTGCAAGTTGTCTAGCCTGTACAATATGGCGTTTTCTAGTTTTAGATTGAAGTGTTTCTACGTCCATTTGGAAATAGTCACTTACTACTTTTTGTATGTAATCTATTGATACTTCTCGTTTTGTATGTTTAACGTAATTGTCAACAATTTTCTTAGCGAGTTCAATAGTGATTTCTTTCTTATTGAATGATGAGTGTGCAATTAATGATATAATTGCTCCTTCAAGTTCCCGAATATTTGTTTTAATATTATTCGCTAGAAACTCAACAATATCATCTGGCATTTCAACTCCGTCACGGTATAGCTTATTTTTAATGATTGCAACTCTTGTTTCGTAATCTGGGTGATTTAATTCGGCAGATAATCCCCATTTAAAACGAGATAATAAGCGTTGTTCAATATCAACCATATCTACAGGAGCCTTGTCACTTGTTAAGATAACTTGCTTTCCGTTTTGGTGTAAGTGGTTGAAGATGTGGAAGAAAACGTCTTGTGTTCCTGCCTTCCCAGAAAGTAGTTGAATGTCGTCAACTATTAACACATCAATCACTTGATAGAAATGTATAAAGTCGTTACGGTTATTCTTCTTAACAGATTCACTATACTGTTGTACAAACTTTTCAGCTGAAATATATAGTACTGTTTTTTCTGGATATTTATCTTTTACATCAACACCAATGGCGTGTGCTAAGTGAGTTTTTCCTAAACCAACTGCTCCAAAAATAAGTAGTGGGTTGAATGAAGTTCCTCCTGGTTTATTTGCTACTGCAATACCTGCAGAACGTGCTAACCTGTTAGACTCTCCTTCTAGGAAACTTTCAAAATTATAATTTGGGTTAAGTTGAGACTCAATTTTTACATTGCGGATTCCTGGAATCACGAATGGATTTTTAAGCTCCGGACTTTTATTTTTTAAAGGGACATCCACATTTTGTGATGCTTGCCTATTACTTCTGTTTGAACTAGGGATGCTTTCTGTAAATGGTTGTTTGTTACCATAGGTATTTTCCATACGGATAACATAGACCAATTTAGCAGATTCACCCAACTGTTTAGTTAAAGCAACTTTCAATAATTTTACATAGTGTTCTTCAAGCCATTCGTAGAAAAATTTACTGGGAACTTGAATGCTTAATGCATTATCAGTGAGTTTAACTGCTTTGATGGGTTCAAACCATGTTTTAAATGCCTGTTCAGTAATATTGTCTTCAATAAATGAAAGACAATTGTTCCAAACGTTTACAGCAGTAGTACTCATAGTTTAATAAAGGATATTTTGTTGGTTACTAAGTTGTGGTTGAGGGAGAAGAAAACGGATGTTTCTTTCGTGTTTTTCAACAGTACAAATATGTGAACAAATAAATGAAAAAAAAAGCTCCATGGGTATTGAATTTCTAGTTTTTTTTTCGCATCATTAAATCAATTATAACTACCAACGTTTTTAACCCCTTTTTATTTGTTTATACTTTGAAAAAAACTCCTACACAAATTAGAGTGCGATATGCCGAAACTGATCAAATGGGCGTCGTTTATCACGGAAATTATGCACAATATCTAGAACAAGGTAGAACCGAATGGCTAAGAAACATGGGCTTTTCCTATAAATGGATGGAAGATAACGGTATTCATCTTCCTGTTATCAAACTTTCAATAAATTATAAAGCACCAGCTAAATATGATGATGAACTAACAGTGTTTACGTCTCTTAGGAAAATTCCTACTTATCGAATTGAGTTTTGTTACGAAATATATAATCAAAACAATGAACTTTTAGTTACCGCAGATACAACACTTGTGTTCATAAATAGCGATACTAATAAGTTGATGAAAGCACCAAAATATCTTTTGGACAAATTAGTAGAGTAGTTTGTTGTTTAAAAATATTAGTCTAATTTTTTAATTCCCACTTTATATGTGTTTTCAAAGAGTGAAAATATTTTCTCAGCATCTTTTTGTCTTACTGAAATTTTAATCTCGCAAGAGAGTTCCATTTTTTGATTAATAATTTCTAAAGATTCATCTTTGATAATTCTCATTACAGTATTCATCTCTGGATATTCAAATTTCAGAAGAAATTCTTTGTCTATAGTTTTTTCTACAATTTTTGAAGCTTCTAATGCTAATTGAGCTGATGTTTTATAAGCTTGTATTAATCCGCCAACTCCTAGTTTAGTTCCGCCAAAGTATCGTACGGAAACAACCAATATATTTGTAACATTAAAAGCTTGTAGTTGACCATAAATAGGCATTCCTGCACTGTTGTTTGGTTCACCGTCATCATTAGCCCGATAGGATTCGTATGATTTTCCTAATTGCCAAGCGTAGCAAAAGTGCCTCGCTGTATGATGCTGTTTTCTCAAAGCCTCAATGCACACTTTAATTTCTTCTTCGTCAACAACAGGAAATGCATAGCCAAAAAACTTACTACCACGATCTTTAAATAGCGTTTCGGATGAAGCTTTGGTGATGGTTTTATAGGTGTCTTTAATTTCCATTATATTAGAGATGAAACGGTGACTAGAAAAATACTAATTATAGCAAGAAAAATACCCAGCCAGTTCTTTAATAATAACTTTTCATTAAATAGGAGAATTCCAACAATTGTTGATAATAGTACAATAGCGACATTGTTAACGGTAAAAATACCTGAACTATCCATTAAATCTGACTGAAGTGCTTTTACTAAAAAGTATATCGAAAAATAGTTAGGAACGCCTAAGCAAATTCCTGCAATTACGTTTTTTATTTCAAATTTAAATGATCCTTTTGCAAGTTGAATTCCAATTAGAATAAAACCAATAACTGCTGCGGCGCTAAAAATTACACTTGAGAATAAAGGTACTTCTTGAGCGGGCACAAAAGCATTTTCTAGATATTTTAATGAGGTATCAATAATTCCACTTCCTAAAAATACAAGTAATGGTAATATTAAATTGCTAGCTTGTATAGTAATGCCAGATTCTTTTTTTATAGAGGCAAGATACACAGCAATTAATGCGGTAATTATACCTATACCTTTATATATATCTAGTGACTCATTGTAATAAAGTAGCCCAAAAACAATGGGTATAACAACACTCATTTTAGTCGCTACAGATACCACAGCAAGACCGCTACGCTGAGTTGTTCTTGCCATTAAATTAAATACAATAATAAACAATACCCCTAAACCGAGGGTGTAATAAAACCAAGGGCGGTTTGGTATTGATGATAGTGAAATGGTGCCTTTAAATGCGATTATTCCAGATATGCAAGCTACAACATAGTTGATAACTATAGCATGGAGCGTGTTGACTTTGAATCTATTGAAAAGTTTAAATATTACAAAAATGAAAGTAGATGCTAGAATACTAAATAGTAAGTACATCATAGGTTTTTATTTTTATAAAGAAATAGTGTGTCATTTTTTATACCTTGAGACTCATCGTGAATTTTGTTTAGAAGTGGAGCTTTAATTCCATTTTCAAAATTTGAAATACCTTTAAAAACCAAGGCTTCATCCCAAAGATTTAAATCGATAAATGATTGAAGTGTTTGACTTCCTCCTTCAATTATTATACTCTGAATTCCTTTTTTATGAGCTTCTTTAAGTATTTGTGGGATAAGATTCTCTGAAAAATCTATAGTACAGTGTTCAATAAAATTAGTTGTACTAGCTTCTTTTTCTGTAAAAACAATTGTGGGTGCTTGGTCATTAAACACGTGAGCGTTACTAGGTATTTTAAGAGTTTTGTCTATTACAATTCTAATAGGGTTAGAGCCCTTCCAGTCTCTTGTGGTAAGCGTAGGGTTGTCGTCAATTGCTGTATTTGTTCCTATAAGTATAGCTTGTTCTTGAGCGCGAAGTTTATGAACCCATTGTCTAGAATACTCGTTTGTAATCCAAACAGGTTTCTTGTTATTTCGTTCTATTGGAGCGATGAAGCCATTTGCAGTTTCAGCCCATTTAAGAAATATATAAGGCCTTTTTTTATTCTGAAATGTAAAAAATCGTTTGTTTAGCGCTTCGCATTCTTCTTCAAGAATGCCAATAGTTACAGTGTGCCCCGCTTCAAATAGTTTTTTGATTCCTCTTCCAGCAACTTGTGGGTTAGGATCTGTACAGCCTATTACAACATTTTTAATTCCTTCGCTAATAATTAAATCGACACAAGGTGGCGTTTTTCCGAAATGGCTGCAAGGTTCTAGGCAAACGTATATTGTTGCATTGCTTAAAATTTCAGAAGCTAGATCGCCATAAGTGTTTTTTACATTCTGTATTGCATGAACTTCGGCGTGTGGTGTGCCGGCTTTCCTGTGCCAGCCTTCACCAATGATTTTACCTTCGTGAACAATTACACTTCCTACTAAAGGATTAGGATAGGTGGTGCCTAAGCCATTTTTGGCTAAAGCAATACAACGAGACATATAGAATTTATGGCTTTTCACAAACTCAAAAATACAGCTTATCTTTTAAGTATTTTGGTCTTGTAAAATTGATTTACTTTGTATTTCTAAAAAATAAATAATTTAGCTAATATGCCTATAAAAATTAGACCTATCGAAAAGCGTGACAATCAACAAATTGCCGCAGTTATTAGGAAAGTGCTAATAGATTTGGGAGTGCCAAAGGTAGGGACGGCTTATGCAGACAACTCGCTAGATTGTATGTTTGAAACTTATGATAATGATAAAGCGGCATATTTTGTAGTTGATTTAGAGGGAAAAATTATAGGAGGTGCTGGAGTTGCTCAGCTTGAAAATTATGATGGAAATGTATGCGAATTACAGAAGATGTATTTTTTAGAAGAAGCACGAGGTAAAGGTTTGGGAGCTGAAATGATGGCAATTTGTTTAAATAAGGCAGTTCAGTTTAAGTTCGAAAAATGTTATTTAGAAACAATGACATATATGAAAGATGCTCAAAAACTCTATAAAAAAGTAGGCTTTGAATATCTTAATGGTCCATTGGGTGATACGGGGCATTTTTCATGTCCAGTTCAAATGCTTAAAACATTATAATGACTTTTAAAGACCAGCGTTTGGCTTTCGCCGAAATATTAAAGGAAGACTATCCGCCAGAAGAAATTAATTCGTTTTTCTATATTCTTACGGAACATTATTTTCATTTAAATAGATTTGAAACACATCAAAAAGATGATGCGATATTTCCTAAAGAGAAAGAGCTTCAGTTTTCTGAAATTTTAAAAAGATTAAAAGAACAAGAGCCTATACAATATATAATAGGTGAAACTGAGTTTTTTGGTCTTCCGTTTAAAGTAACGAAAGACACTTTGATTCCAAGACCGGAAACGGAAGAGCTTGTTGAGCTTGTAATAACTGAGTTTAGGGAGTCTACAACTTCTTTAAAGTTGTTAGATATTGGAACTGGTTCGGGATGTATAGCGATTTCATTGGCTAAAAATTTATCTAATGCTATAGTTTCGGCAATTGATATTTCAGAAGAAGCTTTGAAAATTGCGAAAGAGAACGCGCAATTAAATAATGTTAGTGTTGAGTTTATTAAATCAGATATTTTACAAACCTCTCGGTTAGAAGAGTCGTATGACATTATTGTTTCAAATCCACCCTATGTTCGTGATTTAGAAAAGAAATTAATGCAACCTAATGTGTTAGATTTTGAGCCTGAAGGTGCTTTATTTGTTAGAGATGATAATCCGTTGATTTTCTATCGAAGCATTGCGATTCTAGCTAAAAATTCTTTGAAGCCAAATGGTTTGTTAGTTTTTGAAATTAATGAATATCTAGCTCTTGAGATGACGCAGATGTTAACTGATTTAGGCTTTACGTTTATATTGACTAAGAAAGATATTTTTGGGAAGGATCGAATAATACAATGTAATTTTAAATAGCTTATGAGTACACTAAAGTATATATGCGTTTTTTGTGGTAGTAGTGATGGGAAGGACCCTTTAATAACGAGAGCTGCAATAGAGTTAGGTAGAGCGATGGTATCTCACAATATGCATTTAGTGTATGGAGGAGCAAAAATAGGAGTGATGGGTACAATCGCTCAAACTGTTATTGACGGTGGTCAAGATGTGATAGGAATAATACCTTCGTTTTTAAAAAGTAAAGAAGTATTGCATCCTAATTTAACGGAAATTCATACCACTAAAAATATGAATGATCGTAAACTTCAAATGCTTGAAAAGAGTGACGGATTTATTACGCTTCCTGGTGGTTTTGGTACTTTGGAAGAACTTTTTGAAATTGCTACAGGACTTCAGTTAGGACAACACAAAAAACCTATTGGCTTGCTTAATATAAATGGATTTTACGATGAGCTTTTGGCTTCATTACAGAAAATGGTTCGATTGGGTTTTGTGAAACAGCATAATTTAGATTTAATGTTAGTAGACACTACGGTTGAAGGTCTTCTTGCTAAAATGCATGATTTTGAAGCTCCTGATGAGGTGCTTTGGTAGACATTAAAGAAAGTTTATTCTGTTTATCTGTTTTTTTAGCGCATTAATCGAATGCTAATGTGTTGATGTATAAATAATTAACGTTTCGTTAAGTTTTACTGCTTTATTTGTTAGATTTACTATCTAACTTTAGAATAATAGTATGAAATCATTAAAAAAGTATTTCGCTGAGGGCTTAGGTACCTTTGCGTTAGTGTTATTTGGTTGTGGTGCTGCTACAATAGCAAGCGTTTCTCAATCTGGCCCAGAGGGTATAGGTTTGCTTGGTATTTCTCTTGCATTTGGTTTGTCTGTGGTGGTAATGGCATATACAATTGGTCCTATTTCTGGATGTCACATTAACCCTGCAATATCTATAGCTATGCTTGCCGCAGGGAAATTAAGTGTTAAAGATACTGTAGGTTACGTTATAGCTCAGTGTATAGGTGCTATTATAGCGGCTGCTGTTTTGTATCTTCTCGCAAGTGGAAGTGCTGGATTTAGTATGCCTGAATGGGGACTGGGTAGTAATGGTTGGGGAGATGGATATCTAGGTGAGTATAATATGACATCGGCATTAGTGGCTGAATTTGTTTTTACTTTTTTATTCTTGTTAGTAATTTTTGGAACTACTGCTAAAAATGCTTCGCCAGCAATGGCAGGATTGGCAATAGGTATTTCATTAGCGTTAATACATATGGTGGCAATCCCAATAACAGGAACGTCTGTAAATCCAGCACGTAGTTTAGGGCCAGCTTTATTTGCGGGTGGTGCAGCTATGAGCCAGTTATGGTTGTTCATTGTAGCTCCTATTGCTGGTGGATTGTGTGCAGCATTAGTTCGTAATGTGTTTTTAGATGATTAAAACCTGTTCATAAATATCTTAGTAAACCCTACAGTAATTAAAAAGCTGTAGGGTTTCTTTTTTATATTTGTTTTAATGAATCCAGAGGAACAAATTATCCAACTCCGAAAAGAATTAAGAGCGCATAATTATAACTATTATGTACTCGATAATGCTACAATTTCTGACTTTGACTTTGATATAAAGTTGAAAGAACTTCAGGCATTAGAAGATGCTAACCCAGCATTTTATGATCCAGATTCTCCTACACAACGTGTAGGTGGTGAGGTGACTAAAAATTTTAATACGGTGAAGCACGAGTTTAGAATGTATTCTCTAGATAATAGCTATTCGATAGAAGATCTAGAGGATTGGGAAACTCGTATAAAGAAAATTATAGATGGACCTATTTCATATACGTGTGAGTTAAAATACGATGGAGCTTCTATGAGCCTTACTTATGAAAACGGGAGCTTAATTAAAGCGGTGACTAGAGGTGATGGTTTTCAGGGAGATGATGTTACTGCAAATATTCGTACTATAAAGTCGGTTCCATTAAAATTGCAAGGAGATTATCCAGATAGATTTGAGATTAGAGGAGAAATCGTCTTGCCATTTGAAGGTTTTAATAAGATGAATGAAGAGCGATTAGCTGCAGGGGAAGAGTTGTACAGGAATCCAAGAAATACTGCGTCAGGAAGTTTGAAGTTGCAAGACAGTGCTGAGGTAGCTCGCAGGCCATTAGAATGTTTATTGTATAGCTTAGTTGGTGAAAAACTGCCAATTTCAACTCAAATAGAAGGATTAAAGAAAGCAGCTTCTTGGGGATTTAAAGTTCCTGATATTGCGGAAAAAGTAGATTCGATAGAAGAGGTTTTTAGATTTATCAATTATTGGGATGTTCATAGACACGAACTTCCTTACGAAACAGATGGTGTTGTTGTTAAAGTTAATAACTTACAGCAACAAGAGGAATTAGGTTATACCGCTAAAGCTCCTAGATGGGCAATGGCGTATAAATTTAAAGCAGAACAAGTTTCTACAGTACTCGAAGAAATAACATATCAAGTTGGTCGAACGGGAGCGATAACACCAGTGGCAAATTTAACGCCGGTTGAGTTAGCTGGGACTACGGTAAAACGAGCTTCGTTGCACAATGCAGATCAAATTGAAAAACTTGATATTAGAGAAGGAGATACTGTTTATGTGGAAAAAGGCGGTGAAATAATCCCGAAAATTATAGGCGTTGATTTGTCAAAAAGGCTAGAAACATCTGAGCCAACTAAGTATATAGAAAAGTGTCCTGAATGTCAAACACCGCTTTCAAGAACTGAAGGTGATGCAAAGCATTATTGTCCTAATGAAAATGGTTGTCCTCCTCAAATTATAGGTAGGATTCAGCATTATATCTCTAGAAAAGCGATGGATATTGAAGGGCTTGGTGGTGAAACGGTAGCGCTTTTGGTTCAGGCTGGTTTGATTACAACGTACGCAGATTTGTATGAAATTACTGTAGAAGATGTCCTTCCGCTAGAGCGAATGGCGCAAAAAAGTGCTGAAAACTTAGTGGCTGGTGTTGCGGCTTCAAAAAACATTCCCTTTGAACGAGTGCTCTTTGCTTTGGGTATTAGGTTTGTTGGTGAAACTGTCGCTAAAAAACTAGCAAGGCATTTTAAATCGATTGATGCGCTTATGAATGCTTCGAAAGAAGAACTTGAATCAGTTGATGAAATAGGGACACGTATTGCAGAAAGTGTGGTTTCGTTTTTTACTGTTGATGAGCAAATAGATTTGTTTAATACTGAAATTTCAAAGGGTGCAGATCATCGTCTAATAATTGAACGATTGAAAAGGTACGGTGTTCAGTTGGAAATATCTAAAGAAGAATTAGCTGGGCAGACAACAACGTTAACGGGAAGTTCTTTTGTTGTTTCTGGAGTTTTTGAGAGAGTGTCAAGAACTGAGCTAAAAAAGTTAATAGAGTCTAATGGAGGTAAGGTGAGTAGTAGTATATCGGCTAAAACGGGATACCTAATTGCTGGTGATAAAATGGGGCCAAGTAAGCGAGCTAAAGCTGAAACGTTAGGAGTGCCAATTGTTTCGGAAGATGAATTTTTAAAAATGATAGGGCAGTAGTGGCTAAACGGCTATTTTTGCAATACTTTATCTTTCTATATGTTTAAAAAATTACAGCGTAAAAAATTTGAAAAACGTATTGGGCGAGCTCTTGAAAATAGAGATCGTTCTGGAGTGAACAACAAAGTGAATACTATTGGAGTTGTATTTAATGGCGATGAGATTAAAGATCTTTCTTTTTTTAGACCAATGATTTCGGCACTTAATATTTCCGAAGAAAACGTTTCATTTTTAGGGCTTGTAACATTTGATAAGAAACAACCGTCTTTGCCTAAACATTTGTGCACGAAAAAAGATTTTTCGTGGTCTGGCGAATTAAAAGGTGAGTTTTTAAAGGAATTTGTTGCAAATGATTTTGATGTGCTTGTGGCGTATTATAACAATGAGAGTCAGTATTTAGATTTTATTGCTGCCGAAAGTAAAGCGTTGTTTAAAGTGGGGTGTGTTGAGGAAGATGAACGATTGTTTGATTTGATCCTCGCTGAGAAAACAAAAAATAAAATTGGCTTTAATGCTGAATTAATAAAATACTTGAAAATTTTAGGAAAATTGTAAAATATGAAAGAGTTAATAGGAACAGGAGTTGCTTTAGTTACACCTTTTAATCCAGATTTTTCTGTTGATATTGAAGGGCTAAAAAAAGTTGTTAATTATCAGATTGATAACGGAATTGATTATTTAGTTGTTTTAGGAACGACCGGGGAAAGTGTAACGCTTTCTAAACAGGAAAAGCAATTAGTTATTGACACTGTGGTAGAGGCTAATGCATCAAGATTGCCTTTGGTTTTGGGAATTGGAGGTAATAACACAACGGCTGTGGTTGAAGAGGTTAAGGCAACAGATTTGTCTGCTTTTACAGCAATATTGTCTGTTTCGCCAATGTATAATAAGCCTACTCAAGAAGGAATTTATCAGCATTTTGCTGCAATCGCAAAAGCATCTTTGAAGCCAATAATTTTATACAATGTTCCAGGAAGGACTGCGAGTAATATGCTTCCTGAAACAGTTGCTAGACTAGCGGTAGATTTTGATAATGTAGTTGCTGTTAAAGAAGCTGCTGGAGATATAGTTCAGGCTATGAAAATGATTGATTTAACCCCTAAAGATTTTTTAGTTATTAGTGGAGATGATATGATAACATTGCCAATGGTACTTGCTGGTGGGGCAGGTGTGATATCGGTTATTGGTGAAGGATTCCCAGCTGAATTTTCACAGATGGTAACATTTGGTTTAAAAAGGGAAGTGGAAAAGGCGTACGAATTACATTATTCAATTGCTCCGGCGATAGATTACATTTTTGCTGAAGGTAATCCTGCGGGAATTAAAGAAGTGCTAAAGTTGAAAGGCATTTGTGATGCTACGGTTCGATTACCATTGGTTTCAGTGAGTAATCATTTGTCTGAAAGCATTCAGCGATTTATCGATAGTCTTTAGTAGTTAAAGAGCTTAATTATGGGAACTTAAAAATGAGTTCTATAAAACGTGCTTAGCCCAATAATACAGTATAATAATAAGTTTTTTTAGTAATGCAAAAATGATTATTTTTGCCCTCTGTTTTTAAAAAATATGAAACAAACACTTTTTTTCGTTTTTTGTATCTCAATAATGCTAACTTCATGTGGTAATTATCAACGTGTTCTTAAGGGAGATGATAATGCTGCAAAGTTTAAGGTTGCGGACTCACTTTATCAATTAGATTCTAAAGGTAAGTATCGTAAAGCTTTGAAGTTAATGGAGCAAATTGTTCCTGTTTATAGAGGTAAACCTCAAGCAGAAAAGCTAATGTTTATGTATGCCAATACATTTTACGAATTAGAAGATTACTTTTTAGCGGGATATCAGTTTGAGCGTTTTGAAACATCATATCCAAAAAGTGATAGTGTTGAAGTAGCTGCGTATAAATCGGCTAAAAGTTATTACGAACTTTCTCCACGTTATTCACTAGAGCAAAAAGATACATATAAAGGGTTAGAGAAATTACAAGTGTTTGTAAACAAATATCCTAATTCTCAGTATAGAGAGGAAGCTAATGTTCTTGTAAAAGAGTTACGTGAAAAATTAGAGAAAAAAGACATTGAAGTTGCAGATCAATATTTATTGATTGCAAACCAAGTTGGTAGTTATAAACCTGCGATTGAATCGTATGAAAACTTTATTAGTGATCATCCAGGTTCTATTTATAGAGAAGATGCTTTTTATGGGCGTATTGATGCAGCGTATAACCGCGCATTGAGTAGTGTTCCTCAGGTAGTTGAAGAACGATTAATTACAGCAAAAGGGTATTACAACCAATATATAAAATATTACAAAGTAGGTGCGAGAAGAGAAGATGCAGATGCATTGCTTTTAGAGATTAACAAGCGTCTTTCAGTATACGAAGTAACAACGACAGAAAATTAAGATTATGGCAGATATCAAAAACAGTATTGCTCCTTTGAGCACAACTACAATAGACAAAAACTTAGTGGATGCTCCTACAAACAACATCTACGAAGCTATTTCTATTATCTCTAAGAGAGCTAACCAAATTAATGGTGACATCAAAAAAGAGTTGTTAGAAAAATTAGATGAGTTTGCTACCTATAACGATAGCTTAGAAGAAATTTTCGAAAATAAGGAGCAAATTGAAGTTTCTAAGTTTTACGAAAAATTACCTAAACCACATTCACTTGCAGTACAAGAGTGGTTAGAGAATAAAATCTACCACCGTAATACTGCGGATGAAGCATTGGAACAATAAAGTATGTCTACTTTAAGCGGAAAGAAAATACTTTTAGGCGTTACCGCTGGTATTGCCGCTTACAAAGCAGCATTTTTAGTGCGTTTGTTTGTTAAGGAAGGAGCTGAGGTTCGTGTTGTAATGACACCCTCTGCTAGAGATTTTGTGACTCCACTTACCCTTTCTACACTTTCGAAAAATGAAGTTTACAGTTCTTTTGTTGAAGAAGAATCTGAAACAGATACAGAAAAATTTGCCCAATGGAATAACCACGTAGCGTTAGGACTTTGGGCAGATTTTTTTATAATAGCTCCTGCCACTGCAAATACTTTGTCGAAAATGGCAAATGGTACTTGCGATAACATATTACTAGCCACATACCTTTCGGCTAAATGTCCTGTGTATTATGCACCTGCAATGGACTTAGATATGTACAAGCACCCATCTACACTTAATACATTCGAAAAATTAGATAGCTTCGGAAATGTTAGAATTCCAGCAGAAAGTGGAGAGCTTGCGAGTGGTTTAGTAGGTCAAGGGAGAATGGCTGAACCTGAAAACATTGTTAGTTTTCTAAAAGCCGAAATATTAAAAACGTTACCCCTTAGAAATAAAAAAATATTAATTACTGCAGGGCCTACTTACGAAGCGATAGATCCTGTTCGGTTTATAGGGAATCATTCGAGCGGGAAAATGGGTGTTGCTATAGCGGAAAAGGCAGCATTACTAGGTGCTGAGGTTACTTTGGTTTTAGGGCCTTCAAGTGTTCCTATTTCAGATAAAAGTATAGAAGTCGTTAGAGTTATTTCTGCAAATGAAATGTATGAAGCAGTTCATCAAGTTTTTGAACAAGTTGATATCGCTATCTTTAGCGCGGCAGTTGCAGATTACAGACCAGCCCAAATCGCTACAGAAAAAATTAAGAAAAAAGAGAGTACTCTTACAATCACATTAGAGAAAACGAAGGATATATTAGCGTCGGCTGGTTTAATTAAAAAACAACAATTTTTAGTAGGTTTTGCATTAGAAACTCAGAATGAATTAACAAATGCAAAAAAGAAACTAGAGAAAAAGAATTTAGATTTAATTGTCTTAAATTCGCTAAGAGATAAAGGTGCTGGATTTAAAGGCGATACTAATAAGGTAACTCTTGTTGATAAAGACAATAAAGTGACTCCTTTTGAAGTTAAAAGTAAGGCAGATGTTGCCACAGATATTTTAGAACATATTATTACAAAAATACATGCGTAATTTATTACTTATTATTACAATATTTATTTGCGGTTCAGTAAGTTGGGCACAAGAGCTTAATGCTACTGTAACTGTAGATGCAGAACAAACTGGACAACAAAACAACCAGGTTTTTAGAACTTTAGGTCAACAGTTGACAGAATTTATAAATAATAAGAGTTGGACTAACGACAAGTTTTTAAATCAAGAGCGTATTAATGCTAATTTTACGCTAATTATTACTTCGTATGAAGGAACTTCATTTAGTGGTTCATTGCAAGTACAAGCCTCAAGACCTGTATTTAATTCTACTTACACATCGCCACTTTATAATTACAACGATCGTCAAGTAGCTTTTGATTATAAAGAGTTTGAGCCCTTAGTTTTTAATGTAAACGCTTATGATTCTAATTTAGTTTTTTTAATTGCTTATCACGTTTATACTATATTAGGTTTAGATGCTTCTACATTTGAATTAAATGGAGGAGATAAGTATTTTGAAATAGCTAAACAGATTACAAACACAGCTTCTTCAGGAAGTTTTACTGGATGGAAAGCAACAGACGGAACGCAATCTCGTTACCGTTTTAACGATGCATTAGTATCTCAAGTTTATAGTGAATTTCATAAAGCTATGTATCAATATCATAGAGAAGGTCTTGATATTATGGCAGATGATCAAAAAGGAGCGAAAGATGCAATTATTGCATCTTTAAATACATTAAGGAGTATAAACGATCGTCGTCCTAACTCTTATATACTACGTACATTCTTTGATGCGAAAGTAGATGAAATTAAAAACATCTTCTCTGGAGGCCCTGCTATTGACTTGGCTGACCTTAAGGAAAACTTAAACAGAATGGCGCCTACACGAAGAAGTACTTGGAGTGAAATTAGATAGATTCTTTTTCTTTCTTTAAAAGAATTTTATTTACTTCTTTGTATTTTTATAAGGTTCAAATTTCATCTAAATGATTACAAGCCTTTCCATAAAAAATTATGCATTAATTGAAGATATCCGTGTTGATTTACAACAGGGATTAACAATTATTACTGGTGAAACAGGAGCTGGAAAGTCCATACTTTTAGGAGCTATGGCACTTTTACTTGGTAAACGAGCAGATAGTTCAAGCGTGCGTAACGCTGAGAAAAAATGTATTGTAGAAGGAGAATTTAATTTGAACGGCTACGGTTTAAAAAATGTCTTTTTAGAAAACGATCTCGACTACGATAATCATACAATTATTAGACGTGAGATATTACCAAGTGGAAAATCTAGAGCGTTTGTAAATGATAGTCCGGTTGGGTTGTCTCAATTACAAACCTTGGCTGTTTTTCTTGTTGATATCCATAGTCAAAACACTACAAATTCATTTGCAGATGAGTCATTTCAAGTAGAAGTTATTGATGCCGTAGGTGGTACATTACCTTTGCTTACTAAATACCAAAATAACCTTTCACTGTATTCTGAAATATCAAAGAAATTAGTAATTGCTAAAGAAGAGAAATTTTCAGCAGATAAAGAATTAGATTACAATGCATTTCTTCAAAGTGAACTTACTGAAATTCCACTTAAAGGAATTAAACAAGATGCATTAGAAGAAACTTATGAAACTTTAAATAACGCAGAAGAAATTCAAGAGGCATTGGGTTCAGTATTGCAAATTGCAAACCTAGAGGACCAAGGAGCTTTAGATCAACTTAAGCAAATGCGCGCTATATTGAGTAGGCTTTCTGGTTTTTCAAGTTCTTTCAATGAGTTGCAAGAGCGCTTAAATAGTGTAGTATTAGAATTAGAGGACGTTTTAGAATCTGTTCAAAATAAAATGGAATCTGTAGAGGTTGATCCTTCAGAGTTAACTCGAATTGATGATTTGCTGCAACACGTGTATAAACTTCAACAAAAGCACAATGTACAAACTGTTGAAGAGTTGATAGTAATTGAAGAAGAGCTTTCTGCTAAATTATATACAACTGCTGTTCTTGATGAGCGTATAGCACAATTAGAAAATGAACAGAACACTTTATTGGAAGTACTTAAAATTTCGGCGGAAGCCTTATTTAAATCCCGTCAAAAAGTATTGCCAAAACTAATTTCATTATTAGAAGATAAACTAGCGCTGTTAGGCTTGCCCAATGCACGTTTTAAAATAGAGCACGTTGTAACCGAAGACTTTAAAAAGTTAGGTAACGATAGAGTAGCGGTGTACTTTACAGCTAACAAAGGCGGTACCTTTGGATTGCTTAAAAAAGTAGCTTCTGGAGGAGAAATGAGTAGAATTATGTTAAGCGTTAAAGCTGTTTTAGCTACTTACAAACAACTGCCAACAATTATATTTGATGAAATTGACACTGGAGTTTCTGGTGAGATTGCATTGAAAATGGCGGGCATAATGAGCACTATGAGTGAGAATATGCAGTTAATAAGTATTACACATTTACCTCAAATTGCAGCAAAAGGTTCTAACCATATTAAGGTGTACAAAGAGGATGTCAATAACATAACCGAAACGAAGCTAATGTCGCTTAATGAAGAGGAACGAATTGTAGAAATAGCGCAAATGATAGGCGGGAATAGTGTTACAGATACTACACTTGCAAACGCAAAAGAGCTTTTAAATTAAAAAGTATAGCGTATATTTACCGCGCTAATTAACGGTAGTAAAAACAACCAAGAAAAACCACGACGTATGTCTTATAACTTATTAAAAGGAAAAAGAGGAATTATTTTTGGAGCTTTAGATGCAAATTCAATTGCTTGGAAAACTGCTGAAAGAGTTCACGAAGAAGGTGGAACTTTTGTTCTAACAAATGCACCAATTGCATTAAGAATGGGTACAATTAATGAGCTTGCTGAAAAAACAGGATCTCAAGTAATACCTGCTGATGCTACTAAAATTGAAGATCTAGAAAACCTTGTTGAAAAAGCAATGGAGGTTTTAGGTGGCAAAATAGATTTCGTTTTACACTCAATAGGAATGTCTGTAAATGTTAGAAAAGGGAATGCTTACACATCTCAAAACTACGATTATACTCACAAAGGCTGGGATGTTTCAGCGGTATCGTTTCATAAAACTATGAGCGTTCTTTACAATAAAGACGCTATGACAGAGTGGGGAAGTATTGTTGCATTAACGTATATGGCTGCGCAACGTGTGTTTCCAGATTATAACGATATGGCAGACAACAAAGCTTACTTAGAGTCTATTGCTAGAAGTTTTGGGTACTTTTTTGGACGTGATAAAAATGTTCGTGTAAATACTATTTCACAATCACCTACACCAACTACGGCTGGACAAGGAGTAAAAGGATTTGACGGTTTTATAGCGTATGCTGAAAAAATGAGTCCTCTTGGAAACGCGACAGCAGAAGATTGTGCAAACTATACAATTGCTATGTTTAGTGACTTAACAAAACGTGTAACACTTCAAAATTTATTCAATGACGGTGGTTTCTCAAATATGGGAGTAAGTACTGCTGTAATGGATAAATTTACTGAGTAATTACATTGATACCATAGTAAAAACCCGATGCAATTTGCGTCGGGTTTTTTTATGGCTTTCGCCGAAATTTGACTTCGGAGAGACCGTTAATTTTCCATAACTTTACCACATGCAATTACAGTATTCTTTTATTATTCCGGTATATAATAGACCACAAGAAATAACCGAACTATTGGAGAGTTTTTCTTTACTGAAATTTGACAGATCTTTTGAAATTGTTATAATTGAAGATGGCTCTACTGAACCTTCAAATGAGATTGTTTCACAATTTAGCGATCAGTTGACCATTTCATACTATTCAAAACCTAATTCAGGACCAGGAGATTCTAGAAATTACGGAATGCGAAAAGCGACAGGGAATTACTTTATTATATTAGATAGTGATTGTATACTCCCTCCTGAATATCTATACACAGTAGATAATTTTTTAAAACAAACATACATAGATTGTTTTGGTGGTGCAGACGCTGCTCATAAGAGTTTTACAGCTCTTCAGAAGGCAATTAACTATACAATGACATCTTTGTTTACAACAGGAGGAATTCGCGGTAGTAAAAAGGCTGTGCAGAAATTTGAACCTCGTAGTTTTAACATGGGGATTTCACAAAGGGCATTTGAGGCAACAACTGGTTTTGCGCGTATTCATCCAGGAGAAGATCCAGATTTATCACATAGAATTAAAAAAGCAGGATTTGAAACTGTTTTTATTCCAGGAGCTGCAGTTTTTCACAAGCGTAGAATTTCGTGGAAGAAGTTTTATCAACAAGTTCGAAAATTTGGTCTTGTTCGACCTATATTATCAAAGTGGCATCCTATTTCAAGTAAAATAACATTTTGGTTTCCAACATTATTTGTGGTGTTTGTGTTAGCTTCAATACTACTAGCATTAAGTTTTGGGTGGTTATTGTTACTGCCATTAATTGCATACTGTTTATTGATATTTTTAGATTCATCTATTAAAAATAAAAATATTTACATTGGTTTGTTAAGTGTGGTTGCAATGTTTGTACAATTTGTTGGTTATGGAATCGCTTTTTGGAAATCTACGTTGTATATTCATATACTAGGAAAAGATCCCGAAGTAACATTTCCGAAGTTATTCTTCAAAAAATAATATATCAATAGAACTATGAAATCAAAAGTTAAGAACCCTTTTTTTAATGCTAAGTTAAGAGCTTTCTTATTTTTCTTAGCTTTAGCGACTATATTTTGGGTTTTAACACGTTTTTCTAAACAAGATTCGGGCTCTGTAACAGCTAATATAGTTTACACAAATGTTCCTAAAGGAAAGTTATTATTAGATTCAAATCCTGAAAATGCTAAATTTATATTGTCTGCTAATAAGTTTGAAATACTGTATCATCGTATTAAAAAACCTACAGTTGTAATTGATATTAAAAAGTATTATTCTGAAAAGAATGGAGCAGCAAACGTCACGGAAGAAACATTAAAGGAATTAATACAAAGTCAAATAAACAACAGTTATACAGTTCAAAGAGTAGTGCCTAGGGAAATAGTAATTTCACTAGAATCTTTAAATTTTAAGGATGTTCCTGTTGAGATTGTTTCAGATTTAAAATTCAAAAGTGGTTTTGGTGAAAATGGAGCGGTCATTATAGATCCAAAAACGGTAACTATAACAGGGGCTTCATTATATCTAGACACTATTACCTCAGTAAAAACTACAGTTATTAAAGCTAGTGAGGTATCACAACCTTTAAATTTAAAAGTAGATTTGCAGCAATTTGATGTTACAAAAGTTCAAATAGAGCCTAAGTTTATAACCTACAAACAACATGTTGTGGAGTTTTCTCAAAAACGTATCTCATTAGACATAACTGTATTAAATGCTCCTAGCGATGCTACATTAAGATTGTTGCCAAGTAAAATAGGTATTTCTTTTAATGTACCAATTGAAAATTTTAACGCTATAACTGCTGATGATTTTACTGTGACAGTAGATTATAATAAACGCAATCAAGTTGATAACTTTGTAATTCCAGAAATTACAAAAAAACCAGCAGGAATAAAGGATATTGAATTAGGTACTAAAAAAGTAGATTTATTATTATTCAAATGAAAATTGTAGGACTTACAGGAGGAATAGGTAGTGGAAAATCTACAGTAGCTCGTTTTTTTGAGGAACTAGGCGTGCCCGTTTATATAGCAGATGATGCAGGGAAGTACTTATTAGCTAATTCTAAAGTGGTTCGTCGTAAAATGATTGCATTATTAGGTGAGGAGTGTTATGTAGACGGTAAGCCTAATAAACAGTATATCGCAAGTATTATTTTTAATGATTCAGATAAGTTAGCTGCGGTAAATAATATAATTCATCCTAAAGTAGCTCAGCATTTTAAGCGATGGATGAAAAAACATACATCTCCATATTGTATAAAGGAAGCTGCTGTTCTTTTTGAAAATGGTGGTTATTTAAATTGTGACTATACTATACTAGTTACAGCGCCAGAAGAAGTAAGGGTTTCTAGAGTGCAAAAACGGGATAATTCTACACGCGAGCAAGTTATGTCTCGTATTAATAGTCAGTGGTCGGATAGCGAGAAAATACCTTTAGCAAATTATGTGATTGTTAATGTAGATCTTGAGGTTACTAAACAAGAAGTAACGAAGCTCCATAATAAGCTATCTTAATTCGCATATTTATTTAATATCATTCATTTTGTTAACATTTGGTTAAACTGCGAAGTCTCTAAATGTTAAAATCTTATTTTTGACTTATGGATAAGAAGCTGTTTGGCTTAATGATAGCGTTGATGGCACTTTCTCTTTTAGGGATAATATTCGTGCAATGGTACTGGATTTCAAATTCATACAATAATAAGGAGGATCAATTTATAACTACTGTAAGGCAAGTATTAGTTGAAACTTCTAATGAGATTGAGCTAGATGAAGTTGAAAAGTACTTTGACATGTATAGTAAGTTCATAGAAGAAAAGGGAGGGTCTGAAGGTATTTCTATCAATGAGCTTATATATAATATTAATGGAGATCAGGCAAATGACGCTTATATTTTTTCTGATGGAATTCAGGAAGAAGATTATAAACTCTCATCTAATTTTTTAGATTCTGAAATTGATAGTATTATTTTTAAAAGAATAATAAGCAAGCAGAAAATTACTAAAATCATCAAAGGAATTGATGGAAATGATAAAACTGAAATTGTAACTGAAAATTTCAGAAGATTAAAAGATTATGAAAAGGCTCGTTTTGAGAAGACTTTTAATAATATATCAGTTAATACACCTATTCACCGTAGGGTTAGTGTAGAGACAATCGATAATTTAATTTCTCAAAAAGCGAAAGCTAGAGGGGTAAATTCTAAATTTCAGTTTGCTGTTTTTAGTAATAATATACCAACTAAAATTAGATCAAAGGAATTTAATCTAATGCCAGAGACTACTTTTAAAGTACCGCTCTTTGAAAATAACGATATAAATAAAGGGTATCAATTATATGTGAACTTTTATGAACAAGAACGTGACGTTCTTGGATCTATATTAGGGATGACAATATTGTCTCTCATATTTACAACAGTGATCTTTATTACTTTTTTTAGCGCATTATCGCAAATTTTTAAACAACGACAATTAGCGGAAATTAAGAATGATTTCATTAATAATATGACTCACGAATTTAAAACACCTATTGCTACAATTAACTTAGCATTAGATGCATTAAAAAACCCTAAAGTAAAGGCAAGTGAGGAGTTTTCGGCAAAGTATACTAAAATGATACGTGACGAAAATAAACGAATGCACGAGCAAGTTGAAAACGTATTGCGTATTTCAAAACTTGATAAGAATGAACTTGATTTGCCTAAAGAACGCATTGAATTACACGGGTTAATTGAAGATGCTATTTCTCATATTGAATTAATAGTTGAGAATAGAGGAGGTTATATAAATACACATCTTGGCGCATTGAAGACGGATGTTTTAGTAAATGAATCTCACATGACTAACGTATTAGTCAACTTGTTAGATAATGCAGTAAAGTACTCTGAAGATAGTCCTAAGATTGACATTTTTACTGAGAATGTTCGTAATGGAGTTGTCCTTAAAATACGTGACCAAGGATTAGGAATGACTAAAGGAGAACAACGAAAAATATTTGAAAAATTTTATAGAGTCCCTACTGGGGATATTCATAACGTAAAGGGTCACGGATTAGGCCTATCATATGCAAAACGAATTCTTAATGATCACGACGCTACTATTTCAGTGGAAAGTGAGTTAGGAAAAGGGAGCACATTTAGTATCAAATTACACTTAATATCTTAATATATGGAAACCGAAAATAAAAAAATTCTACTAGTTGAAGACGATCCAAACTTTGGAACTGTCCTGAAAGATTATTTAGCAATGAATGACTATAACGTTACTCATGCTAAAAACGGAATGGAAGGCTTTGAAAAATTTAAAAAGGATGATTACGATCTTTGTATTTTAGACGTAATGATGCCTTATAAAGATGGATTTACTTTAGCTAAAGAAATTAGAGAGAAAAATGAAGAGGTGCCTATTATTTTCTTAACTGCAAAAGCAATGAAAGAAGATGTATTAAAAGGATACAAAGTGGGAGCTGATGATTATCTAAATAAACCATTTGATAGTGAAGTGCTGTTAATGAAAATTAAGGCAATTATTCAAAGAAAAACAACAGATTCAATTGCAGATAGTAAGCAGTTTGAATTCCAAGTGGGTAATTTTTTCTTGAATTCTAAATTGCGTTTTCTGTCTTATAAAAAAGATACTCCAGTTAAATTGTCGCCTAAAGAGAATGAATTACTTCGTTTACTTGCGCTTCATAAAAATGATTTGATGCCACGTGAGTTAGCATTAACAAAAATATGGAGAGATGATAATTACTTTACATCTAGAAGTATGGATGTTTACATCGCAAAACTTAGAAAATACCTAGGTAACGATGATGATGTAGAGATTATCAATATCCACGGAGAAGGTTTTAGGCTTGTAGTTAAAAGTGAAGTAGAAAACTAATCGAGATACATATAGTGTTTAAAGCGCCTTTTTTAAAGGGCGCTTTTTGTTTTTATAAAACCCTCAATAATTAGGAAATCAGCATCAAAATCAAACCAATTTATTGTTTCATTTTTTCTAAACCAAGTTCCTTGTCGTTTTGCAAAACGGCGGGTATTTTTTTTGATTTCTGAAATAGCTTCTTCTAAGGTGATTTCTCCATCAAAATGTTGAAATAGTTCTCTATAACCTACGGTTTGCAGTGCGTTCAGTTCTCTATATTTCAACAAACCTTTGGCTTCGTCTACCAATCCTTCTTCAATCATTATATCTACACGTTTATTAATTCTATCGTAAATAGTCTCTCTAGGTGCGTTTATACCAATGTAAAGTGTGTTGAATGGGCGAGCAACTTTATTTTCATTAAGGAAATATGAATATTGTTTTCCGGTTTCAATAAACAACTCTAAAGCACGAATAACTCTTCGAGGGTTATGGATGTCTATTGTTTTAAAACTTTCAAAATCTACTTCTTTTAATTTTTCTTGAAGCGAAGTGATGCCAAATTGTTCTAAATCCTTATTTAATTCTATCCTAATTTTAGGATCTACTTTTGGAAAATTATCTAAGCCTTTGACTACAGCATCTACATACAAACCAGAACCGCCAACTAATACTGCGATATTTTTTTTCTGAAATATGCTGTCTAATTTAGCTAGTGCATCACGTTCAAAATCACCTACTGTATATGTGTCTACAACTGAAATGTTTTGAATGAAGTGATGTTTTGCTTGCGATAATTCTTCCGTTGAAGGAACAGCAGTTCCAATAGCCATTTCTTTAAAAAACTGACGAGAATCAGCACTTAATATTTCGGTAGAAAAAGCATTAGCAATTTTAATAGCTAAAGCTGTTTTTCCAATTGCTGTTGCTCCCACAACGCATATTAATAGTGGTTTAGGCATTATTCAAGAATATCTTCAGGGTGAAGGTGAGTTCCACATTTATGGCAAAATTCTGCATCGTCTCTATGTTTACTAGCTCCGCAATTACGACAAGCTTGTGTGTTTACGTGAACATAATCAGGGTCGTCTTGGTTGGGTTTGCCATTCATTTTTTTAGCATATTCGGCACTAACAATTCCAGTAGGTACAGCGATAATTCCGTAACCTAAAATCATAATAATAGCAGCAATAAATTGACCTTGTGGAGTAACAGGTGCAATATCGCCAAAACCAACTGTTGTTAGTGTGACAATACACCAATAGACGCTTACAGGAATACTTACAAATCCACTTTCTTCCCCTTCAATTAAGTACATAATTGTTCCTGCTATAATTGATGATATCAATACAAAAAACAGGAATACTAATATTTTAGCTCTACTGTCTTTTAGTGCTTTAGATAGTTTGTTAGCTTCACCTATATAGCGTGTTATTTTTAAAATTCTAAATACACGTAACAATCGTAAAGCCCTTACGGCTAGTAACGCATTAGATCCTACAAATATGAATGATAGATATAGTGGTATTGTGGATAGTAAGTCTATAATTCCATAAAAGCTGAAAATATAGGTCGATGGTTTTTTTACCGTAATTATTCTTGCAATGTATTCAAGTGAGAAGAATATTGTAATAATCCATTCACCGTAGTATAGCCATTTATATGTGTTTTCGGAAAAACCTTTTACACTTTCTAACATTACGAAAATAACACTCACTACAATTAAAATAAGCAGTATTACATCGAAAAGCTTCCCCATAGGGGTGTCTGCCTCATAAATGATGGTGTGAAGTTTGCTTCTTAAACTTTGTTCGTTGCTGGTTTTCAATTGCTTAAATTTAATTTAAATGTAACGAAGTTTCTTTTAACTCTCTGTGTTAGTGTCTAAATTAATAGTTTTAATCACTTTTCGTTTTTTTAAATAGGTCTGAATTATATGCTGAGAATCACGGTTGTTTTTCATTGGGCGAATAATCGACTTTAAAATTTCAGGTTGTGTTATTTGATGGTTTAGCGTGTAGAAACCAAAACCTTTAAAGATTCCATTTTCAATTAAGACAACGGATCTTTCATCTCTGTCACGCCCTTTATCGATCACTAACATGTTTTTGCTCGCATAACTATATTCATCAAGGAAAACTTGTACTCTTTCGTTATATGCTTCAGGAGCCTCTTCTTGTACACAAGCACCATTGCACTCTTTTATAGTGTAGCTGAAACAAGCTTCTTCAGTTTTGTGGAAACCCCCAAGGCGCTGGCAAAGGCCATATTTAGCTATAATACCTTCTAGACTATTTTTAGCAGATTGAAAACTAGTAAAAGTTGTAATTGCTTTCTTACGAGAATCTTCCTTTTCAATTTTTAAATTGATATAACCATCCTCATCAACTATGCTACCAAGTTGATAGTTGAAAATCGACTTACGAAGCGCACGATTAAATTTAGGTTTATGACGTTTTATTTGATCACTTTCAAGTAATTGAGCAACTAGATCATTTCCAGTTTTGTCAAATGTAACAGAACTTACTTCTTGTTGTATCTGTTTAGATTTTCGATTGTCACTTGTAAAATGTTGTGTCAATCTTTTTTTAATATTTTTACTTTTACCTATATAAATGATGTCGCCATTTTCATTGTGTAAGTAATACACTCCAGTATCTGAAGTACTAGATTTAATTATATCTAATAGCTTAGTGTTTATTTGTTTTTTAGGTTCTTTCTTTACCAACTGCTTTACTATCTCGCGATTTTCATCTTTAAGTAATAGTAGTTTAAAAAGCTCTACAGTTGCTTTAGCATCACCTTGTGCTCTGTGTCTATCGCTTAAAGGTATACCAAGCGAGCGTACCAGTTTTCCTAAGCTGTACGAAGGCATATCTGGGATTAGTTTTTTTGCTAATTCAACCGTACATAGGGTTTCCATATCAAAGTTATAACCAAGGCGATCAAATTCTGTGGTGAGAATACGGTTATCAAAATTTGCATTATGTGCCACTAGTACAGCACCTTCAGTCATTTCAATAATACGTTTTGCTACCTCGTAGAATTTAGGTGCATTGCGTAACATTTCACTATTAATACCTGTAAGATTTACTACAAACGGTTGAATAGGGCGTTCAGGGTTTACTAAACTTGCAAATTGATCTACTACTTTTATCCCGTTAAAGCGATAGATGGCAATTTCAGTAATTCCTTCTTCGTTAAATTTACCTCCTGTGGTTTCTATATCTAATATTGCGTATTCCAAAAGTTTTCTACTTGTTGTAATTTCTGGCTCCAAAAATAGCGCTTCCTATGCGTACCATTGTGCTGCCTTCTTTAATTGCTAATTGATAATCACCACTCATACCCATTGAAAGTTCTTTAATGTTTGAGTGTTCTTTTTTAAATGTGTCAAAGCAGTTTTTTAAGGTTTTAAATTCTGATGTTATTTGTGATTGATCATCTGTAAATGTAGCCATTCCCATTAGCCCAACTACTTTGACGTGGGTTAATTCATTGAATATTTCAGAAGTTAATATTTTTTTGGCGTCTTCTTGAGATAAACCAAACTTACTGTCCTCTGAGGCTATTTTTATTTGTAATAAACAGGAGATTATACGTTCGTTATTTTTTCCGTGTTTATTTATTTCTTTTAATAATTTTAGACTATCAACTGCGTGGATAAGGCTTACAAAAGGAGCCATATATTTTACCTTATTGGTTTGTACATGACCAATCATGTGCCACTCAATATCCTTTGGCATTTGTTCCCATTTTTCAGCCATTTCTTGGATTTTGTTTTCTCCAAAAATTCGCTGTCCTGCATTATAAGCTTCCATTAGGTCTTCAACAGGTTTTGTTTTAGACACAGCTACCAATTTCACTTCTTCGGGAAGTTGGTTATTGTAAAACGTTATTTGTTCAGCTATCATGAGGTTTCATTTTATTAATATTTCCGAAGAAATATCACTTTAAGATTCAGGGCTAAAATTCGTAAATTGTAACTCCGCTTCTTAGCTTAGGTTCAATGTATGTGCTCTTAGGAGGCATTTTTAAACCTTCATTTGCAATTTGTTTCATCTCGTTAGTGGTAACTGGAACTAGCCCAAAACCAACTTTAAAATCACCTCTGTCAACAACTGTTTTTACGTAAGCTAAGTCATTTTTACCGTGCGAATAATCTATACGCTTATCGCTTCGTAAATCTTTAATTCCTAGAATGGGGTCTAAAATTAGCTTAAATAAAATGTGTGTGTCTAGACCATCTAATGCGTTTTCGATTTTGTAATAATCTTTACGGAGGTATAGGGAATAGAAATTTCCGTCGAGATACATGCTAAAATGATTTTTCTTAGAGGGTTTGTAATATTCAAGACCTCTATTTTCAATTCTGAAATGTGCATCAAGCTTTATTAAAAACTCTTCCTTTTTAAGGCCATTTAAATCTTTAACTAGTCTGTTGAATTCGTATATTTTTAAATTGCTTTCAGGAATTAGGTAACTCATAAAGTAATTATAAGTTTCTGTTCCTTTATGATTTTTGTTTTCTTCTTTAGAAGTTTTAGCTAATAAATAAGAAGAAGAAGATCGATGATGACCATCAGCAATATAGAGCGTGTCCATTTTATCAAAAATGGCACTTATTTTATCAATAATGGCAGTGTCTAAAATAGGCCATAAATAATGCGTGTCTCTATATGTTGTGGTAAATTCGTATTCCGCACGTACAGATATTGCTTTAGAGATAATAGTTTCTAATTCAGGATTGTCTGGATAGGTAATCAATACGGGTTCAGCATTAAAACCCACTGTTTTAAGGTATTCTACAAATATTTCTTCTTTATATTTGAGAGTGTCCTCGTGTTTTTTAATAATATCGTCTTCATAATCCTGAGCACTTGCTGCAGCAATAATTCCATGAAAAACTAAGCCGTCACGATTTACTATTTTATACACATAGTAACTTGCTGTTTCGTCTTTCTTAAAAATATCATCTTCTTTAAATTCCTGATACCTATTTCTAACTAAGGTATAGCGTTCTTTTCCGCTAATAACTTGGTCATATTTATAACCAGGATTTACGATGTGCAGAAATGAAAAAGGATTGTCTCTCAACCTCGCCTCACGTTGTTGTGGCGTGTAGCTATCGTAAGATCTTGCAGCTATTAAACTAACTTTATCACGGGTAGGTCGTACTGCTTTAAAAGGGATTATTTTAGCCAAGAGAGGTGTTTAATTTGATATTATTAATTCAGTTATTAATGAATTATGCAAACTGACTTGAAACTACTTCAGCCTTTCTGTTTTCACTGTAGTCGTAAAAACCTTCTCCGCTTTTAGCACCTTTTTTACCTGCCATAACCATATTAACTAATAACGGGCAAGGGGCGTATTTTGGGTTTTTAAACCCGTCATACATTACGTTTAATATTGAAAGACAAACGTCAAGTCCTATAAAATCAGCTAAAGCTAATGGTCCCATTGGGTGAGCCATACCTAACATCATTACCGTATCAATTTCTTTTACGCCAGCAACGCCATTGTAAAGGGTTTCGATTGCCTCATTTATCATAGGCATTAGAATACGGTTAGCTACAAATCCTGGGTAGTCATTTACCTCAACAGGTACTTTGTTTAACTTTTTAGAAACTTCTTCTACAGTTTTGTAAGTTTCGTCACTTGTGCTATATCCTTTAATGATTTCAACTAATTTCATAATTGGCACAGGATTCATAAAGTGCATTCCTATTACCATTTCTGGTCTCGAAGTAACGGCAGCAATTTGTGTAATAGAAATTGATGATGTGTTACTAGCAAGAATGGTGTTTGAAGGACAAAACTTTTCTAAGTCTTTGAAAATTTTAAGTTTTAGATCTAAATTTTCAGTTGCAGCTTCAATAACAAGACTAGCTTCTTTAACTCCTTGTTCAAGGCTAGTAAACGTAGTGATATTATTAAGCGTACGAGCTTTATCATCTTCGCTAATTTTTTCTTTGGCTACCATTCGATCAAGATTTTTAGTGATAGTTGCCATACCGCGATCAATGTTTTCTTGCGAAATATCAATCAATTGAACTTTGTAATCAAACTGTGCAAATGTGTGGGCAATACCATTTCCCATTGTTCCTGCACCTATAACTGCTACGTTTTCCATTTAGTTTTATATTTAGTTCCTGTAAAAATAGGAACGTGTTATCATTGTAGTTAATTAAATTTTTCTTCTTCGGAAATTTTAAAAACTTATAACATTTTAAAGTTTTCAATAACCTGCATCGCTACTCTTAATGCATCGGCACCTTGTGAAAGTGATACTTCCGGTGTGCGGTCGTTCTTTATAGCTTCAGCAAAACTATTAAGCTCATCAAGTATGGCATTATTTGCGTCCACTTCTGGATTGTCAAAATAGATTTGTTTTTTTACACCTTCAGCATTTGTTAAAATCATTGCGAAATCATCCGGATTTTCTGGTGCATCTTTCATTTTAACCACTTCACATTTCTTCTCTAAAAAATCAACAGAAATATAAGCGTCCTTTTGAAAGAAACGTGCTTTACGCATAGTTTTCATTGAAATTCTACTAGCAGTAAGATTTGCAACACATCCATTTTCAAATTCAATACGAGCATTTGCAATATCTGGCGTTTCGCTAATTACTGTAACACCACTTGCGTGTACTCTTTTAACATCGCTTTTAACAACACTTAATATAGCGTCAATATCGTGAATCATTAAATCTAATACTACTGATACATCAGTACCACGAGGATTAAATTCCGAAAGTCTGTGAGCTTCAATAAACATAGGTTTGTCAATCATATGATTAACAGCCATAAATGCTGGGTTAAAGCGTTCAACTTGTCCCACTTGCCCACGAACTCCGTGTTTTTTAGCTAAGTCGCGTAATGCATCGGCCTCTTCAACAGTATGTGTAATAGGTTTTTCTATAAATAAATGCTTACCAGCTTCTATAACCTTTTTTCCACATTCAAAATGAAATAGGGTAGGAGTCACTACATCTACCATATCGCAGGCGTAAATTAATGATTCCATTGATGGGAAGCTTTTATAGCCAAACTCAGCTTCAATAACAGCTGCAGCTTCTTGGTTAGCGTCAAAGAAACCTACGAGGTCGTAGTTTGTAGACTGCTGAAGTAATTTTAAATGAATTTTTCCTAGGTGACCTGCACCTAAAACTCCTGCTTTTAACATGCGTAATTGTTTTACACAAATGTACCATATTGTAGGCTAGATTAAAAGAGCTACAACTCATAACTTTTAGCTGTTTTAAGCAAATTCTCTTCGGAAACGTTAAGGACTTTTCTTATTTTGCAGTCAATCCAAAAACCAACTCGTGAAAGATACTTTTACTCACCAAGGAATGCGAAAAAGATTAGTGGATGTCCTTAAACAAAAGGGAATCTCTAATGCCGATGTGCTAAATGCGATAAATACAATTCCTCGACATTTGTTTATGGATAGTGGTTTTATCGATCACGCATATGTTGATAAAGCATTTCCTATTGCTGCTGATCAAACAATTTCACAGCCCTATACTGTGGCAAAACAAACCGAATTGCTCTGTGTGAAATCTGGCGATAAAATATTGGAAATTGGAACGGGTAGTGGTTATCAAACTGCCGTTTTATTAGAAATGGGGGCAACAGTATATAGTATTGAACGCCAAAACGAACTTTTTAAAAAGACAAAACGTTTTCTGCCTAAACTTGGGTATCGACCTAAAAGATTGATTTTTGGAGATGGTTATATTGGTTTAAAAGAAGAAGCACCTTTTGATGGTATTATTGTTACTGCTGGAGCACCATATGTTCCTAACCCACTATTAGCACAACTAAAAGTAGGAGCTAAGCTTGTGATTCCTGTTGGTGATAAAGTGCAAATTATGAATGTATTTACAAGAACTTCGGCTACTGAGTTTAATAAAGAAACTTTTGGGGAGTTTAGATTTGTTCCTTTGTTAGAGGACAAGAATTAATTATATACTATTTCAGAAGAAATTACAATCCAAATAGGTCTAAAAATTTCAAACCAAATACAAAAGCACCATCGCTAACACCGCCTCGATAAGAGCGAACATAGTCAACCCGTAGCAATCTGTAAACTCCAAAACCTAAATTGTCAATTCCTACGCTCCACTCGCTGTATGGGGCTCTATCTTCAGTAGCTAGAAAATGACCGCCAACAACTAAGTTGAAATTAAGCTGATTTATACCAGGGATTTTACCTAAAATCCAACCTCTAAAATCGTGTTCTGCATGTGCTTCAAAATAACCTTTGTTGGTGCTTAAATCGTAATAAGGCAACAAGTTGAAAGTGTTTGTGTAATTGGGTGAAGTCCCTACACGAGTTTGATTTCCATTAAAATGCTGATAGTCTACAAACGAAATATCGTCTCCGTTAAAAAAAGTTCCTCCTTTTAAGCGATAGTAAAATTCTCCTTTATTGCCTAGTCCGAAATTTTGATAAAGTGCCCCACTAAGTTGACTGTAATTATAGTTGCTATTAGAAGCCCCTAATCCATTTTCAAAAATAATATCTAGTCGTGGGTATAATTCACTTCCTATGTTGAATTTCATATCAGGATTAGAAAAATACTTTTGTCCAAAAGTGATGCGTGCTTGTATCTGCGATTTAAAAATGGTGTGTTCGTTAGTTGCAGCAGTATTAAAATCTGCTGGAGCTAATGGATTGTTTGATGTGTAGCTTTCAGTTGTGGGAATAGTGTAATATTCTGAATTATTAAAGAGAGGAGCTCTTTCTTCATACCCTAGTTTTACAAATCCTTCGAGGCCATTGAATAACTCCTGTCGATATGCTAAATGTACACTGTTAAGTTCGTAAGCTTTTAAATAATTGCGTTCAAAAAAAAGCGTAGAAATGCTATTTATTAATGGTGAAATAGGCTCCAATTCATTAAACTGCGTCACTTTACTACCTCCATAAAGAGAGACTCTTAAGTTGTTTTTTCGGTTAAAGTTTTTAGTGATGTATCCTGTAAATCGTAATCTGTCTTCCTCAATACCGTAGGTTGCATTTACTCCCATAGAAATCCACTTTGTTTGGTTTTCATTAAACCACTGAAAGTAATTTATACCAGCATTGCTATTGTAGCCTTGAATGGTAGAAAAAGCAATTCCTTCAACTGGACCAGTATAACTTAGCCTATATTTTTTAAACGTATTGCTGTAAGTATACCCAAAAAGCGGATCTGAAATGTTGAATTTATTGTTCTTATGATCAATTGAATCTAAATAAGGCTTCGATCTTCTTAGGACTTGCAAGCTGTCTTTTTTTATATAATCATCGAATTCCTCAATAGTCAATGCAACTGGGCGTGTTCCATTCCAGAAAGCGCTATCCTTTTTATTAGCTTCAGGTTCAAACGAAAGTACTTCATTACTAAATGATTTTCTGTCAAATTGAGGGTTAAAATCGTAATTACTGTAGACGCAAATGTAACGGCCATCACCATTAAGCCCCATAAAACCAAAACCAAAATCGATTGTCTGAGATATTTTTACCCAGAAATCATATTTCTTATCATATTTAAAATTTTGTTTAAATTTTAATTCTTTAATGAAAGGAACTTGTATTGCAGCTCCGGTTGTTGAAATTTCTACTCCGTACAATTGCCAATCATCCTCAACGATGTAAATCACTCCTTTAAAAACCCTGTCTTTGGGTCTTTTTGGGATAACATTTACTTTATTTATTAGTTTTCCGTCTTCATAAAAAACTCCATCTAGTTTATAATCGTAATAACTAAAGGCATTGTTTGCAATGGGTGATACTATTGCTGTATTAAGCTCGAGTGTGTTTTCATAAAAGGAGAATGTAGCTTCTTGCGCACTATTAAAACTGAAACCGTTATCATTTCCACTTACTTTGCTAGCAATAATACGTTCGTTAAAATCATTAGGTTGTTTAAATGAAATTTTAGAGATGCTTTCTGAAAGATAAATAATTCCGCTCCTTGTGGAATCTAGTGCGCCTTCCATGTCTCCAATTTCTTGCCCTAATATTTTTTCAGGAACATCTTTCACTTTCCATAAACCGCGCGAGTAAAAGTCTGCTTTGTATTCGCTAATTTTTTCAAGGTTTTCTTTGCGTTGCGCAATTGTTGCTCTAATAATACGGTATGCGGGATCTTCAGTGCCTTCAATTACAACTTCATCTAAACTAGTGGTTTCAGTTTCTAATTCAACATTTAAAATAAATGGTAGACTTTCTACTGTAACTTTTTTTGTGATAGTAGTGTATCCTAGAAATTGAAAAATAATAGTATAATTTCCTGAAGATTCTATGTTTAGTTCGTAGAGTCCATCGTCATTTGTGGTAGTTCCTGAGTATGTGTCTTGAACATACACGTTAACATAAGGAAGTGGTTGTTTTTCAGTGTCTGTAACTTTACCAATTACTTGGGCATTAATAGTAAAGGTGCAGAGCAAGAGAAATGTAAGTACAAAGTATTTCATATTATCAATAACTATTAATTATTAACGAAGATACGATTACCTAAAATTCTGTTGTTAAAAACCGAACAGTTTTAACGTCTTTAGTTATTAAAAGATTTTTTAATACGACTTAAATCGCGTTTGTTATCTCTGTCTTTAATTGAATCTCGTTTGTCAAATTCTCTTTTTCCTCGACACAGTGCAATTTGCATTTTGGCAAGCCCTTTGTCGTTGGTGAAAAGCAATAATGGTATAATGGTGAGTCCACTAGCTTTTACGCTTTTCTCTAATTTTTTTAATTCACTCCTGTTAAGTAGTAACTTTCGTTCACTTTTAGGATTGTGATTAAAATGTGTAGCATGAGAGTATTCTTGAACCGTCATATTTATTACGAAGAGTTCGCCGTTTTCATTAAATTCGCAAAAACTTTCTGCAATACTAGCTTGTCCCTCGCGGATAGCTTTTATTTCAGTACCAGCTAACACAATACCTGCGGAATATTTATCTAATATTTCGTATTCAAACCTAGCCTTTCGGTTTTTTATTTTTACGTTTTTTTGTAATGCCATAGTGCAAAAATAGTACTAAGTAGTATAATTCCGTTTTAAAAGATTCATAACTTTACTCCGAAATACTAAAACCTTTAAAATTTCAGATGAAAAATTTACTTTTATTAGTACTCATACTTACCATTTTCGCTTGTAGAGAAACCGAAACTAAAGCTCCAGGAACAGCTCAACAAATAATTGATTTAGCTATAGAAAATGCTTGTGGAGGTAATTGTGACAGCTCTGTGATTAGTTTTGATTTTAGAGATAAAGCCTACCAGGCAGTACGTTTAAATGGTTCTTATAAATACACGCGTGTTGCTAAAGACTCTTTAGGGACTATTACAGATGTGTTGAGTAATGATGGATTAAAACGATATATGAATGAGGTTGAGGTTGCTGTCGAAGATAGCTTAGTGACTTCTATTAGTGATGGTGTTAATTCGGTGTTTTATTTTGCTCAATTACCATACGGTTTGAATGATAAAGCTGTAAAAAAGAAACTTTTAGATGATGTGACTATTCATGGAGCGCCTTATTATAGTATAAAAGTTACTTTTAGTGAAGATGGTGGTGGGACAGATTTTGATGACGAATTTATGTATTGGATACATAAAACTAATTATACCGTTGATTTTTTAGCTTATAGTTATGCTACAAATGGTGGTGGAATTCGATTTAGAGAAGCTTATAATCCACGTGTTGTTGACGGAATTAGATTTGTTGATTACCGAAATTTTAAGCCAATGTCTCTAAAGTCTGCCATTGAAACATTGCCAAGGCTTTTTGAAAACAAAGGTTTAACGCTATTATCTAGTATTCAAACTGAGAACGTAACCGTTAGTTTATTTCCTAAAACTCATTAATCTAAAATTGTCATTTTCGACGTAGCTTTTCCGTCTACAAATTCAACTTTATAAATACGGTTATAAACTTCATCTGGAATATCTTCTAGCGTTTTATCACCCATTATTTTATTAACTAATTGTGGTATAGTATTACTATGCCCAACAATAAGTACCTGCTGACCTTTGTGTTTTTTTAAAAGTGCTTTGTTAAATAATTTGTTAGGTTGATAAGTTTGAATATCTAAATTATTTGCTAAAGCGGTAGGTTTTGCTGTTTCTTGAGTTCTAATGTATGGTGTGGAATATACTGCGTCAATATTTTTAAAATAAGTTGCAAGTTTTTTAGCACGTTCTTCTCCTTGAGGGGTTAAAACAGGATCATTTTTCACGGTTAAATCCTTTTCAGCGTGACGAACTAAATAGAATGTTGTTGTTGTAGGTGCGTCATTATCACTTTGACTATTAGATTTTTGAGTGCTGTTTCCGCAGGAAAAAAATACTATTGCGACAATTAATAGCAGGATAAACTTTCTCATGTTGTTTAAATTTTAATGAAAATTAACATATTTAGAGGAATTAGCGCATATTATAACATAATTTATGGCAAGTTTAGTATTTCCTTAAAAATAATTGATGATACCAAAATTTATCTTTGGGGTATAACTTTAAAACATACTATTATGAATACGACAGAGATGGAAGGAAAATGGAATAAGATTAAAGGAAATGCTAAACAACAATATGGTATTGCAGTTGATGACGATAGTACTTATAGCGAAGGAACAATGGATAAGCTCATTGGGCAAATTCAAGAATCGACAGGAAAAGCTAAAGAAGCTATTAAAAAAGAAATTGCTAGTTGGTAATTTCTAAATTTTAGAATAAATTAAAAACCCGTACTATTTAAATAGTGCGGGTTTTTAATTTAAAACTTTTTAATTTAAAGATATACTTGAGTTGCGTAAATACTATATGAAGCTACAATAAATGTTATTGAAAGCATGTAAATAGCAAGTGCTGTATTTCGTTGAGGTATTTTATTAATGTTCGAAGAATTTGATTGAGTTTTCATAATGATTGGTTTTTGGTTATATACTTATATGACGCTCAACCTATTGATTTTGTTACACTTAATGTTATTTTTTTTTATTGAAATTACTTTAGGGTCGTCAGTTATTGAGTTTCTAATTTTTATTTTTTTGTCCAGTTCAATTATAAAATAATAAAAAACACCCTTTAGATTCTGAATCTTAAGGGTGTTTTAGAATATAAAAACTATTAATAGTTAGTCTACCAACACTTCGTCGTTTTGATTTCTGAATACTAATTCGTTGTCAAAACTATCTAGTAATATAATACTGTCAGTTGTTACTTTTCCAGCTAATATTTGTTTAGATAATTCATTCAAGACTTCTTTCTGAATAACTCGTTTTACAGGTCTTGCTCCATATTGAGGATCAAAGCCACGTTTAGCTAAATAATCAATTGCTTCATTAGTAGCATCTAATGTTATTCCTTGCATATTCAACATTTTAGATAGTCCTTTTAACTGTAGTCCTACAATCTTTTTGATATTTTCCATATCTAAAGGAGTGAATAAAATAATATCGTCAATACGATTTAAGAATTCAGGTCTAACAGTTTGTTTAAGTAATCCTAGTACTTCAACTTTCGCTGTTTCCATTGCTGTTTCTGGATCTTTAACGCTTTCAAATTTCTGCTGAATAATATCACTTCCCATATTACTGGTCATTATAATTATGGTGTTTTTGAAATCTGCTACACGTCCTTTGTTGTCTGTTAATCTACCCTCATCAAGGACTTGCAATAATATGTTGAAAGTATCTGGATGTGCTTTTTCAATTTCATCTAATAATACAACTGAGTAAGGTTTGCGTCTAACGGCTTCGGTTAGTTGACCTCCTTCATCATAACCTACATATCCAGGAGGTGCTCCTACAAGTCTACTAACACTATGTCTTTCCTGATATTCACTCATATCAATCCTTGTCATAGCTGAGTCATCATCGAAAAGATATTCGGCTAAGGCTTTCGCCAGTTCCGTTTTACCTACACCTGTTGTTCCTAGGAATAAAAAGCTTCCTATTGGTTTTTTTTGATCTTGTAATCCAGCTCTACTGCGTCTAATAGCGTCACTTACAGCAATAATTGCTTCGTTTTGTCCAACTACTCTTTTGTGGAGTTCATCTTCCAATTTTAGTAATTTTTCTCGATCACTTTGTAGCATTTTAGTTACAGGTATTCCAGTCCATTTAGCGACTACTTCCGCTATATCTTCTGAAGTTACTTCTTCTTTAATTAATGAATCGCCATCTTTATTTTCAGCAAACTCGTTTTCTAGTTTGGTTAATTGTTCCTGCGTTTCTTTAATTTTTCCATAGCGTATTTCGGCAACTTTACCAAAATCTCCATCACGTTCAGCTCTTTCTGCTTCTGTTTTAAAATTTTCAATATCTGTTTTTAAGCTTTGGATTTTCTCAACTATTTCCTTTTCACTCTTCCATTTAGCATTTAATTCGTTTCGCTCTTCTTTTAAATTTGCTAAATCTGCAACAAGACTTTTAAGTTTTGTTTCATCTTTTTCACGTTTAATTGCTTCGATTTCAATTTCAAGTTGCATCACTTTTCTGTCTAATACATCAAGTTCTTCTGGCTTGCTATTGATTTCCATTCGCATTTTACTCGCTGCTTCATCCATTAAGTCAATAGCTTTATCTGGAAGAAAACGGTTAGTGATATAGCGCTGTGATAATTCTACTGCAGCAATTATAGCATCGTCTTTAATACGAACTTTGTGGTGAGTCTCATACTTTTCTTTAATACCTCTAAGAATAGAAATAGCACTTTCTGTATCAGGTTCATCAACAAATACTTTTTGGAAACGACGCTCTAACGCTTTGTCTTTTTCAAAATATTTTTGATATTCATCTAGGGTTGTTGCTCCAATAGC
Source organism: Patiriisocius marinus (assembly GCF_008974325.1). Taxonomy (GTDB): domain Bacteria; phylum Bacteroidota; class Bacteroidia; order Flavobacteriales; family Flavobacteriaceae; genus Patiriisocius; species Patiriisocius marinus. Next base: position 60,518 of record NZ_BKCG01000011.1, read on the forward strand.
TCTAAGTTCACCTCTAGCTAATGCAGGTTTTAAAATATTAGCAGCGTCCATAGCTCCTTGACCTCCACCAGCGCCAACTAACGTATGTATTTCGTCAATAAAGAGTACAATATCACCGTCACTAGAAGTTACTTCTTTAATAACTGCTTTTAAGCGTTCTTCAAATTCACCTTTATATTTTGCCCCTGCAATTAAAGCTCCCATATCTAAAGAATATATCTCTTTAGATTTTAAGTTTTCAGGCACATCTCCATCTACAATTCTATGTGCTAAACCTTCAGCAATAGCAGTTTTACCTGTTCCAGGTTCTCCTACAAGCATTGGGTTATTTTTTGTACGTCTAGTCAGTATTTGTAGAATACGTCTAATCTCTTCATCTCGTCCAATTACTGGATCAAGTTTACCTTCTCTAGCAAGTTGGTTTAAATTTTTAGCATATTTATTAAGTGAGTTATACGTTTCTTCTGCACTTTGTGATGTAACTCTATCTCCTTTTCTAAGTTCTTCAATTGCAGCTAGAAGTCCTTTTTCTGTTACACCTTGGTCTTTTAATGCTTGTGATATTGCGCTTTTATCTTTAACTATTGCGAGTAATAAATGTTCTATAGAAACATATTCGTCATTCATTTTTAAAGCAGTAGCGCTTGCTTCCTGCAATACTTTATTTGTGGCTCTACCCATTGTAGTTTCTCCACCAGTAACTTTTGGTAATCGCTCTAGTTCTTTATCAATAATTTGTTCTAGTAACGACATATTTACTTGAAGTTTCTTCAATAAAAAAGGAGTCACATTTTCATCTACTGAAAGGATTCCTTTTAGTAAATGGCTAATTTCAATTTGTTGATTTCCTAATGTTTCAGTCAACTGCTGTGCTTGCTGTAAAGCTTCTTGACTTTTTATGGTAAGTTTATTAAAATTCATCTTTTATATATTTTAGCTGAAATTCTAAAGGTTTTAAAATTTCGGTGTTATTAATTTTAGATGATAGAGTCAACTTTTGAGCCAATTCGATTTTGAGACAAAATGGCTGCTTTTTTTGTTGTTTTGCAAGACAAAATGGCGCATAAAAAAAGAGCCTTTCATCACGAAAGGCTCTTAATATTACTAAAAGTTAATTTAGAAATTACTTCTTGATAACTTTAATTACGCTAGTAGCACCATTAGATGTTGCTTTTACGAAATATGTTCCATTAGCAACATTTGAAAGGTTAATTTCAAAAGAGGTGCTATTAGGAGTTGAGCTTAATACTTCTTGTCCTAATACAGAATAAACTGATACACTTTGTACAGCTTCAACTGCAGTTAAAGTAACAGTCCCATTAGTAGGGTTAGGGAAGATAGCAACATTTAAAAGGTTGTTATCATCAAATCCAACTAACATTTCAGTTGTGAATGTTACTGCTGGAGTAGAAAGTTCAGAATCTAAAGTATCACAGTTAGATACTACATAAGCATCATAGTCTGTGTTTTGTGTTAATCCAGTAACAGTTACTGAGTTAGTAGCTGATGTTTCTGTAGCAACTGCAGTAGCAGTAGCAGGATCATCACCAGCATTAAATACTGTTAAAGTATAACCGTTAGTTGCATCAGCAACAACATCCCAAGTGAAATCAGCAGAATCAGTTGTTACATTTGAAACAGCTAAGTTAACTGGAGCATCACAAGTAGCAACTGGAGCAGCACAAGTAATATCTGCGTCCCATCCTGCATTAGGTACAACAGCAGAAGAAACGAAGTTGAATACAAGTGATCCATCAGCAGCAATAGATGTAAAATCAACAGCTGGGTCTCCTAAGTCAACATCTGGTACAAGTACAAAGTTACCATCTCCAATATCAACAGTTAGCATATCAAATCCTCCACCCGCATTGTCTACAAATACGAAAGAAGCAGTTACAACGTCTCCTACAACATCTGGAGAAATAATTACTTGATAGTCTTCACTGTTCATAAAGTCACCATCAGGTCCTCCTGTATCGTAAAATTTACCTCCACAAACTGGTGGTGGTGGTGGTGTTGAAAAACTTACTGGGCTAGCAAGTGAAATACCTTGTGCATCACAATCTGCATAAACATAAGCATCATATGTTGTAGTATCCATTAATCCAGTAGCGGTTGTCATTAAAGTACCAGTAGCTACGTTTTCAGTATAAACAGGAGTGTCAACCATTGGGTCAGCACCTGTAGTAAATACACTAACAACATATCCAATTGTAGCTTCAGTTACTTCATCCCAAGAAATAGCTGCATCATTTAATGATGGTGTTACAACAACATTTGTTACTTCAGGACAAGTTGGTGCTGGTGTAAAAGTAATTGACCAGTCAAAAGGATCAACTGACCATCTATCATCCCATTGGATATAATAGGTAGTTCCACTAGTTACATCTAATTCTGCAACTTCAGAAGCAAATGTACTTCCAGTTCCGTCTGGTGCGAAAGCACAAGAATCATCATTATCAGCAATAGCAACACCAGCACAATCATCAAGAATGAAAAGTCTAGTGTCAGCTCCACCTAAACAAGAGTTTACGTTTACTGTACCATCTTCAGATGCAGTGTAAGCGAACCAAGCAGAGTCTCCATTGTTTGTTCCAGCAGTAGCATCGTTAATTTGTGTTTGGAAATAAGTTCCTTCTGTAACTGCAACTGCACTTGCACAATCATCACCTCCTGGTGTTGGCGCTGGTGGAGTTAGTAAGTAGTCGAAAGTAAATGTTCCAGAACCAGTACTAAATGCAGAAATTACAATATATACTTCTTGTTCAGCACCAGTGTCATTAGTCCATTGTTGAGCTCCTGTATCAGGATCGTCAAAACATACAATTGCTGTATCTCCAGGACAAGAACCTCCGTAAGCGATTCTTACTTTAGAATCGTAATTGTTAACTGTTTGTACGAAATCAAAAAGATATCCATTAGGTACAGTGATAGAGTATAAAACATCAGGTGCGTTTACGTTAGTTAAACAATCAACAACGTAATTATTTCCTGCACCAACTGTAGTTCCACTAACTGGACTAGTTAAATCGTCCAAGTCGATAGCGCCATCACAAGTATCATTTGCTGGAGGAATAGTAAATGTAAAGTCAAGACTTTGGAAATTTCCTAAAGCACCTGCTCCACAATCACTTTGCACATATAGTGTATAGTCAGAACCATCAGTTAAAACTCCAGTTGCTACTACAGCATCAGAAGTAGCAGAAGTATCCATTACTAAAGCTCCAGCAGTACCTTGAGCAGTACCTTGTGGTTGAACTTCATAGTTATAACCAGCAGCACCAGCTGCGTCATCCCAATCTAAGTTAACAGATCCATCTGGATTGTTCGCAGATGTTATGTTCAAAATATCTGGACAGGCTGGAGGAGCAATTACTGTAGCGTTTAATGTAAACGCAGTGTTGTTTGGTGTTCCCCAATTAGCGATTACAATCTTGTATGAAGTTCCTGCGGTTAATGCGCCAGTTTCAAAAGACAAATCAGCAGTCGAACCAGTATTTGTAGCACTTCCTACACAAGCAGGTGTACTATCAGGACAATTGTCTAAAACGAAAAGTCCAGCCCAAGTGTTACTGATATCGGTCATGTCTAATTGTAGTTTTTCACCATCAGCTACTGCTGTGTATTCAAACCAATATTCGTCATCATTGTAAAATCCATTACAAGGATTTTCAGGAGCACCACCAGCATTTGGAAAATCTCCAGCTTGACCAGTTGAGTCTCCAGCTTGAGCTGTTCCAGGTGTTAATGTAACAGCATTTGCGCATGTCTCTTGGCTAAATCCCTGCCAGGTGAAACAAGCGAAAGCCGCTATGGTTAATAGAGTCGTAATTTTTTTCATAATGAATATAGAGTTAATTAATATTAAATTGACCACTAAACTACAACTTATTTTTCTTTTTATTTAAGTTTATCTAAATTTTTTGTTAAAAAGTTAATAAATACTTTTAAGTGTTCATAAAGACAGTCTTTTTTAACAGTTGCGTAAGGAACTTTAAATAGATTAGACTTACTTTAAAATTAGTATTTATGACTACAAATTGTTTAATTTGTTTGTAGTAAACAACACCAATAAAATATATGGGGCTTTTTAGTAAATTTAAAAAATCGGAATCAGAGGGAGTTAAAAAGGATGTTGTTCAAACACCTTGGAATGTTCTCTCTAGAATGGAACAATTAGAAGAGATAGCCGAAATGTCAAATGCGAAGCCTGTTGCTATATTTAAGCACTCTACTCGTTGTGGAATAAGTAGAATGGTGCTAAAACAATTTGAAAATTCATATAGCTTAACTGATAATGAACTTAAATTGTATTATTTGGATTTACTAAATTTCAGAAATATTAGTGATGAAGTTGGGTTTAAGTTCCAAGTGATTCATCAAAGTCCACAGCTTATTGTTATTAAAAATGGTGTTGCAGTTGCAAGTGCTTCGCATCATAATATTAGAGCAGAAGAATTACAACAATTCATTTAAATTGAATTGTTGTTTAAAATTTCTTTAAATCTAATTTTAATATTCTCTCCAGCATCATAAACCATTTGTTCATTTGGAGGGAATGGAATAAAACTATTTCTAATAAATTTTCTATCTTCTGGAGTTAAAGCTCTTTCATCTCCTCGAAATCTAGCAAAAGTATTTTCGAAAATGAATTCAGTTGATAATGGGTAATTATTTAAATCACGTCTTGAAATTAAGTCGCGATAAACAACTTGACCTCCTACAAAAGCAGATTTTGTTTGTTCTGTATAAGTGACAGATGCATTTATAGTAATGTATTTGTCAATTTTTATATCATTTCCTAAACTATCTTTTTTCACATTTCCGTTACGGTCAAGTACATATTCCCATCCATCCTTAATACGTTTTGATCTTCTTTCTGTTTGGTCATTTATGCGCTCTGGAGAAATCGCAATTTCTTGAAAGTTTAAACTTATTCCGTAGTTATATTCTATACCGGTGTCTCTATTAGCGTGGTATTGAGTCCAGAATTCATCTAAACCATATGTGTTAAAGTCAAGTAATTCGCGCTCTAATCTTTGTGGTATTAATTGGCCGCTTCGATTGTTTAAATTAACAAATACGTAATTAGTACCATAATATCTAGCGTCTTCTTTTAATTGGGAAACATTTTTGTAATTAAATTGTAATTCATCAATTTCACAATATACATTATATGCAGTTCTGTAATCTTTAATTGTCTGCCTTTGCATGTAGATATTTGCCTCATTATATAGGTATACTATTAGGTCTTTCTTTGCTTTTGCAATTTCAGAACTATAATCCTTTAAATTGAATTGTGCGTTTCTTCCTTCTGAATTTATACGAAGTGGAAGCAATGGTCTAATTTGACGTTGTATATATTCCATATTTTGGTAGGTATAGAATAGCTCTTTTGCACTATTGGAGTTCCCTTGGTTTTGAAGTGCGTTAATTCGTCTTAAATCTTCTCCTTTAGCTTTGTTGAAGGCGTCTTCTAAAATGAGAATACGATCATCATTTTTACCCGAAGTTTTATCGCGCTGAAGTTTTTTAACTGCTAAATCAATTGCTTGTTCGTAGTTTCCTTGCGATAATAATCGCTCGTTTCTTTTTGTGCTATTACATCCACTCAATAGTATAGCTACACAAAATATAAGTAGTAGTTTTTTCATGGTGTTTAAGTATTGATTCATGGAGTATACTTCAAGCAATATGCCAAGTTAGTTTGGATTACAATTTTTTAAAAAAAATATAGTACTGAATTGGTGTTGATTAAAACTATTGGTTGTAGTTGTTTTTAGTTCTAATAGTTAGGTTTACTTAAAAGTGTAAAGCCGAAACTTTAATGAATTAAAATTTCGGCTTTAGATACTGTATGACGCTATTTAAAGTGTAGACTACTTTGCTGGTAAAACTTCACCGTCACAATCCCCAAAACCAATGCGTAAACCATCTTTTTCGCAATAAGCGCGCATAATTACTGTGTCGCCATCGTTGATGAATTTACGTTCAGTTCCGTCACTTAACTTTATAGGGTTTTGTCCTCTCCAAGTAAGTTCTAACATAGAGCCATAACTGTCTTTTGTTGGTCCAGAAATAGTACCACTTCCCATCATATCTCCACTGCGAACATTACACCCATTAAGTGTGTGGTGCGTTAATTGTTGTGCCATTGACCAGTACATATATTTGAAATTAGATTCGCAAACAACAGTAGCTTCACCATTCTGTGGCTTGATTGCTGCTTGTAATTTAATATCAAAATTCATCTTACCTTCTTGTTTTAAATATGGAAGTGGAGTAGGGTCCTGAACAGGTCCTTCAGTTCTAAAAGGTTCTAATGCGTCTAGAGTTACAATCCAAGGTGAAATTGTAGAAGCAAAACTTTTACCTAAAAACGGTCCTAGAGGAACATATTCCCAAGCTTGAATATCGCGAGCACTCCAGTCATTAAATTGAACAAGTCCAAAAATATGATCTTCAGCTTCAGCCATTTCTACTCTTGATCCAAGATGGTTTGCGTCGGTTGTGATAAATGCCATTTCTAATTCGAAATCTAATAATTTAGATGGCCCAAAATTAGGGATTCCATCTTCACCAGGTTTCATTTGTCCCATAGGGCGACGAATAGGTGTTCCCGAAGGAATAATTGATGAGCTACGGCCGTGGTAACCAATAGGGATGTGTAGCCAGTTAGGTAATAATGCATTTTCAGGGTCTCTAAATAGTGACCCTACATTAGTTGCGTGTTCTTTACTTGCGTAAAAATCTGTATAATCACCTACATCTACAGGAAGTTGCATTTCAACATCCTTTATATCGAAAAGTACTTTACTTGCGTGCGCCCTGTTTGTTTGTAATTCGTGATTTCCTTTTAAAAAGATATCGCTAACTCTATTTCTAACAAGTCTCCAAGTTTTACGGCCATCAGCAATAAAATCATTTAAAGTATCCTGAAGAAAAATATCATCGGTTAAATCTATACCTTTAAAATAACCTAATTGGTGTAATGCACCTAGGTCAATTGCAGTATCTCCAATTCGAGTACCAATTGTAATGATATCATTTTTAGTAAGAAACACTCCAAAAGGGATGTTTTGTATAGGGAAATCGCTATTCTCAGGGACATCAATCCAAGTTTGACGATTTGGGTTATTTGCTGTTAAGGGCATAGTGTTTATTTTCTGTTAGTAAAATATACATCAAATATAGAATTTTCATGATAGGTAACAATTGGTTTTGCTATTTTTGAATGAGTTTAACAAAAGAGTAACATTGATCTTTATATCTAAAAGGAATAAAGCTCATATGTATTCTCAATTAAATATTATAACGGAACAATATCTAGAACTGATTATCAAAGACTATGAGAGATAACCAAATATTTGAATTAATTGAAGCAGAGCACCAAAGACAATTAAACGGTCTTGAACTAATCGCTTCCGAAAATTTTGTAAGCCAGCAAGTTATGGACGCTGCTGGTTCTGTTTTAACTAATAAATACGCTGAAGGGTATCCTGGAAAAAGATATTACGGTGGATGCGAGATTGTAGATGAGGTAGAGCAAATTGCTATTGATCGTGCTAAAGCTTTATTTGGTGCAGAATACGCTAACGTGCAACCACACTCAGGTTCGCAGGCTAATACTGCAGTATTTGCTGCGTGTCTAAATCCTGGAGATAAATTTCTAGGTTTTGATCTATCTCACGGTGGTCACTTAACACACGGTAGTCCTGTTAATTTTTCTGGAAAATTATATACGCCTGTTTTTTACGGAGTAGAAGAAGAAACAGGAATGCTAGACTATGATAAAATAGAAGCTATTGCAATTAAAGAGCAACCTAAAATGATTATCGCAGGAGCATCAGCTTATTCTCGCGAAATAGATTACAAACGTTTTAGAGAAATTGCAGATAAAGTAGGGGCATTGCTAATGGCAGATATTGCTCACCCTGCAGGATTAATTGCAAAAGGTATTATAGGTGATCCTATTCCACATTGTCATGTAGTAACAACTACAACACACAAAACATTAAGAGGACCTCGAGGAGGTATGATAATGATGGGGAAAGATTTTGAAAACCCATTTGGAATTACATTAAAGAGTGGTAAAAAAAGAATGATGTCTTCATTACTTGATAGTGGAATTTTCCCAGGAAATCAAGGTGGGCCTTTAGAGCATATTATTGCGGCTAAAGCGATTGCTTTTGGTGAGGCATTAACAGATGAGTTTTTACATTATATGATTCAAGTAAAAAAGAATGCTTCAGTAATGGCGCAGGCTTTTGTAGATAAAGATTATAAAATAATTAGTGGTGGAACTGATAACCACATGATGCTTATAGATCTAAGAAATAAAAATATTACAGGGAAACAAGCCGAAGAAGCTTTAGGCAAAGCCGAAATAACTGTAAATAAAAACATGGTGCCATTTGATGATAAATCCCCATTTGTAACTAGCGGAATTAGAATAGGTACTGCTGCGATAACTACAAGAGGACTTAAAGAAGATCAAATGCAAGCGATTGTAGATTTAATTGATAGAGTAATTGCGAACTTTGAAGATGATGCTGCTTTAGAAAAAATAGGACACGAAGTAAATGCAATGATGCAAGGTGTGCCTTTATTTAAAATGTAATAAGCACATTACATTCTAATTAAAGCCTCTTCTTTGTAAGAGGCTTTTTTGATGTAACTAATTATGAAAGTATCCCAAGTAATAGAACAACTGCATAGATTAGCAAATCCTGAAAAAGTTGCTTTTAAAAAAGCTAAGTACAATATTGTAACTACAAATGCTTTGGGGATCTATATGAAAGATTTAAATTTATTAGCAAAAGAAATAGGGAATGATAAACCACTCGCCTTAGCGTTATTTGATACTGGTTTGTATGATGCCCAAATTCTATGTAGTAAAATATTAAAACCTAAAGATGTAACTCCAGCATTAATGGAGCAGTGGCTTCCTACTTTTGAAAACTGGGAAATTTGTGATAGTTTTTCGATGGGGCTGTTTTCTAAAACATCCTTTGCGCAATCTAAAATAGTGGAGTGGTCTAGAAGAGAACGTGAATTTGAAATACGTGCTGCATTTGCAACATTAGCAAGTTATACAATGGCAGATAAAAAAGCAGCTAATGAAATCTACGAATCATTTTATTCATTAATTATCAAGGCGGCAACTGATGACAGGATATATGTAAAGAAAGCAGTTAATTGGGCTTTGAGAAGTATAGGGAAAAGAAATTCAGATCTTAGAAAAAGTGCTATTGCTACGGCTATTAAAATTTCAGAAATAGATCACGCTGCTGCAAAATGGATTGCAAAGGATGCACTAAATGAATTGCAAAGTGAAAAACTAAAACCACTTGATTATCCACGGTCAATCTATAGACTCTAATGTATGGAATTATTAAAAACCAAAAGGATCGTAATGCGTCAGGTAACAACTGATGACGCTTTTCATATTTTAGAGTTAATGAATTCAGAGGGGTGGTTAACGTATATAGGAAACCGAAATATTAATAGTATTGAAGATGCGAAAAATTATATCATTGAAAAATATCTGCCTTTTTATAAAACATCATCACTAGGTCCTTATGTGATTCAAAGTAAGCTGGGTGATTTCGTAGGTACTATAGGTTTGTACAAGCGTGAAAGTTTGTCAATGCCAGATTTAGGTTTTGCTATTTTGCCAGCATTTTATAAGAAAGGATATACTTATGAAGCTTCAATTGCATTACTTAATTATGCTAAAGTTGAACTTAAGTATAGTGAAATATCAGCAATAACTCTCAAATCAAACATAGCTTCAATTAAATTATTAGAAAAATTAGGCTTTAAAAAGTCAGGTACTTATATAGATGCAACAACAAATGAATTATTACTTTGTTATAAATGTAAATTGTAATGGTTAAATATTGTCAAATTGATAAAAACAGACGTGTATTAGTGAATTCTCTTGATGACCTTTCAAAATTTTAACAGTTTAGAAAAGTTTATTAGTTATTCTTTTGCCGCTTAATCATTTGATTTACAGTTATTTAAATGTAGTTTGGTTGCTTTTTTTTAATTAGTTGTATTTATTGTTATTTAATGATTAGTATCCCTACATTTGCACTTTAATAATATTTAATTACTTTAAAATGAATAAAGGAACAGTAAAATTCTTCAACGACACTAAAGGTTTCGGATTTATCACTGAAGAAGGAGTAGAAAAAGACCACTTTGTACACGTAACAGGTTTAATCGACGAGATTCGCGAAGGTGATGATGTTGAATTCGATCTTAAAGAAGGAAACAAAGGACTAAACGCAGTAAACGTAAGAGTACTATAATATATACTTAGACTTATTATTGTAAAAGCCCATTCGCAAGAATGGGCTTTTTTTATGTTTAATTTTGAATATGAAGAGTATTTATTTTCTTCTTAAAGTACTCACTTATAATAGTGATAGATAATTAATGGTTAGGCTAATAGCTAAATTTTGAGTTGATGTTGAATATTTAAATGCATAGTCTATTAGGAGATTTAACCCTCAGGAAACATAACACTTTCATAAGCTCCAGCATCTGGAGGTGTAGCTCTATTTATTCCGTTTAAATCTATTGGGACGTTAATTGAAGCATCTCCAATATTCTCAGCTCCCGAAACATTCATTTCGATATTAAAGTCATTATTATTTGTGTCAAAGAAAGCAGGTTCTTGATTTAAAATAACATTAGTGAACAAATTAGTATTTCCGAAGTCGTATAATGGGTTATCACTAAAGTTGTTGTTTGTGTCATTAAAGCGAATAAGGCTATTGCTAAAATTATAGTTGAACGCAGTATTTGGTGCTGAGAATAGGCTTAGCTCTATGTTTTCATTTCCGTAAATAATGCAATTGTTAAAGTTAGCGCCTAATAGTGGCTCGGTTAGAAATTCTCCTCCTCCTATGTCAAATGCGTTATCAATACTAACACTTGAAAATGATCTAAAACTATTTGTCCAATAGTTAGCAAATGTACAATGGTTAAACTCGTAAGTTCCTCCTAGTTGGATTGCAAGGCTTGACTGACCACTGTTATTAATTACAATGTTTTCTCCATACACATTACCTGTACGGGCTAGCAAACCTATATTAGCTGAGTTGTAAATTTGAGTATTACGAACTGTTAAAGTTCTGTCTCCATCATTACTATCCATTAAAATACCAACGGATGCATTTTTAATGGTTGTATAATTAAATTCGTTATCTGTGCTTCCGGCTGTACACCAAATAAAGCCCCATTGTCCTGGTGTGTCAGCAAATTCAGGTTCAAGACGGTCACCTTCAAAAATAACTTCGTTTTCTAATGCTATTGGGTCTGTACTTGGTGCTCCATTTACTTTGATACTTCCTGTATTAGCTACAAGAAGTCCACTTTGGTTATGGAAGTGTACGCGAGCTCCTGCATTAATGTTTAGTTCTTTGCCAGGAGGTACAGCTGCAAAGCCATATATAACGTATGGTTTTTCATTAGTAAAGGTAAGTTCATCATCGTCTAGAAAAAATCCAGAAATGTCAACTGCGTCTTCACCAGAGCCTAATGTGAGGGTTTCAAACATATCGTTCCCTAAATCTTCTGGGAATAGAAAAACGGCATCTTGTACTAGAGTGATTAATTCAATATTTTGTTGATTTCCGCCTGTATCAAATTGAATTTGATCAGTGTATAAAAATTCTAAATCATTACCAAGATTATCTATATCTAGCGTTGTTTCTACAAAAATGAAAATACTATCATTAGCAAGAACATTAATGTTTTCGAAAACTCTTCCAGGAATACCGTCTACATTTAGACGATAGTTAGAAGTTTCACCTTTCCCTAAACGTACGTTAGGGATTGTTAGGTCTTCATCACTTCGATTATATACTTTAAGGTTATAAGTAGAGGACCCAATATTAGTAAATACCGTGTCTAAAAATACAGTATCTCTAGAGAATTCTAGATTTCCTGTACTTGCGACAGTTTCGAAGTCATTGCGACAAGAACTCCACATAATAATTGATCCAAAAAGGAATAGTCCGTATAGGTATTTCATCTAAGAAAATTTTAGGTAAAAATATAACTTTTTATTTGTCTAAATATTGTTGAACAATGAAGTTTTATATTCTATTTAAATTCTCCAATTTCATTTAATTGTTATAAGCTACTAACAGCCAATTGACTAAAAGGTTTGTCTGTGAAAAGTGTTGATTTGCAGTGTTTTAAATGATTTTAATTAGTCTTTTATTTGGTTTTTACTAAAATGTAGCTGTAATAGGCTTTGTTTTTACTTCATTATTGGTGGTTTTATTGCTCTTTATAGAGTTTTTAATGCAAGTTATCTAATAAGGTTTTTTTTCTACCTCAGTTCACTATGTTAGCTATAATTTTGCTTAATAGTCATTACAACTCCCCGCGTAGAATCTACTAATTTTATTATGAAAACAAGAAAGTATATTTTTATATCACTGCTACTAGTGGGCACTTTTTCTATGGCTCAGGTTGGTATAAATACTGACTCTCCAAATGCTACATTGGACATTAAATCATCAAGTCTTACAACGCCTTCAAATAATGAAGGATTGTTAATTCCAAAGTTTGATAATTTCCCATCAACTAACCCTACTATTTTACAAGATGGTATGCTAGTTTTTTTAACTGGCGATGGGGTAACTTCAAAGGGGTTTTATTATTGGGATTTCCCAACATTAACTTGGGTTCCATTTGGTGGAGCAACGTATGTTGAAAAAATTAACGATTTGCTCGATGGAAAAAGTGATGTTGACGGTTCAGAGGATGGTTCTTCTGTATTTTTAGGTATTGATGCTGGAGATGGTGATGATGGAACTGATAATCAAAATGTAGGTATAGGTTTTAGATCCTTAAGTGATAATACAAATGGGGATTCAAATACAGCTATAGGTTATGAATCATTATCAGAAAATAGTATTGGAGCTAATAATACAGCAATTGGGCATCACTCCTTAAAAAATAATGTTAGTGGTAACACTAATACTGCAGTAGGTTTTAAGGCTTTGTTTTTTAATGTTTCAGGTAGTAGTAATACTGCTATAGGGCTTAGTTCTCTTGAGCTAAATTCAATTGGGACAAATAATACTGCGGTGGGTATTAGAGCGCTTGGAGAAAATTCTAGCGGTAGCTCAAATACGGCAACAGGTCTGGAGTCATTAGTTCTAAATAGAGGTGTTAGTGCTAATAATGTTGCAAATGGCTATCAATCATTAAGAGATAATACTGGAGATAATAATGTGGCTGTTGGTTATAGAGCTTCATTTGTTAATGTAGGTGCTGATAATATTGCAATAGGTAGAGAATCTTTAAGAAATTCTTCTGGAAATAATAATATTTCAATAGGTGGTGATGCATTAAGGGTAAATAATACTTCTAATAATAACATTGCTATTGGAGTAAGTGCTTTGCAAACAAATGTTTTTGGAGATGATAATATTGCAATTGGATATGAGGCATTAGTTGGTAATTCAGGAGAGCGAAATATAGTTTTAGGGAAACAAGCAATGAATTCTACAAGTAACCAAGGAAATGATAATATCGCATTAGGTTTAGGTGCTATTGGAGCTAATACAACAGGTGAAAGAAATGTGGCAGTAGGAGAGCAGGTTATGAATCGAAATTCTACAGGAAGTTTTAATATAGGTCATGGATATAGAGCATTATTTAAAAATATCTCAGGTAGTGATAATATAGCAATTGGTAGAGAGGCTATGCTAGAGAACTCTACAGGAAGTAACAACATAGTTATTGGTACAGGTGCTGATACTAGCGCTACAAGTGCTTCAAACGAACTTAATATAGGGAATACTATTTATGGTGATTTATCAACTAATAATGTAGGTATAGGTGTTGCAAACCCTAGTGAAAAGCTAGAGGTAAATGGAACAATAAAGGCTACAAGTATAAATTTTAGCGGTTTGCAAACTTTTGCAAATGATGCTGCAGCAAGTACATTGTCGCCTGGAGATATGTATAAAACGGCTACAGGAGAATTGAGGATTAAACTATAAGTATATTTTAAAAATAATTAAAGGCTAAAGAATTTATACTCTTTAGCCTTTTTTCTTATTGGTGTATTTTTAAAATTCGAAAATAAGAGTTTATTCTCTGGTGTTACGTTTCTCTCTTGCTAATATTCTAGCCACTTTGCGTTTAGCTCTCTTTAGTTGTCTAGCTTCTTTCTTTCGTTCTATTTTCAATTTGAGGAAGGCAATTACATTTTTGTAACGTTTTTTTCTGATAGCAACTTCTTCTTCATTAGCATAGAAATCTGGTTTTGTAACCATTCTTTTTGATTCTGAAATGTTATATCCTCCGGTAGTAATCACCATTTCTCCTGTAAGGCCGTCGGCTAATGTTAAACTAATGTTGGATGTTTGTTCATTAATATCTCTTTCTTCTCTGTCAAAACCTACATAGCTATATACTAAAGTTTTTCCTCTAGATGCTCCAATCGTGTAATTTCCGTCAAAGTCAGATTGTGTTCCAATGGTAGTTCCTTTGATAATGATATTAACTCCAGGTAATGGAAGTCCAGAAGAGTCAGTAATAGTTCCTTTTACAAGTTTTATATTTGAAATTAATGGTTTGTTTTCGGTATTTTTAATTTCAACTTCTTCTTCAGTTTTAATAGATTCTGGGGTTCTAATTCCTCCCATAACCATTGGCTCGCCTAATGTGTGTGGTTCAATTATTTGATTGTCTAAAAGTTTAATTGATATTTTTTGACTTCTTGAAATGGTTGTGTATGTCTCAGTGGAAAAACCTTCTTTTTCGAAAACAATCGTTTGTTCGCTAAGACTAGTAATTGAAAACTCACCATTATTATTGCTATAAACGGTATTTCCTGTCTCTTTTACGTAAACGATAACATTGTTTAGCGCTTTTCTGTTTCTGTCTAATATAACACCAGTGGTTGTTACTTGAGTTTTGATTTTCTCACTCATTCGGCCAATGCCAATTGATTTGTAAGTTTTTTCATTTTTATTATCTGTGGATGATGCCTTAGTAGTTAAGCTGCTCATTAAAGATAATGGAATCAATAAAGAAGCCGCGAAAGGGGCAAATGCTTGTGAGGATTTGCGTTCTAATTTAACTTCACGATTTATTTGAGACTCTTTAAATCTTCCACAACTATTTCCACTGTTAGATAGTAGTTTGACAAGTTCCTCATCTGTTTTTTGTGTAAAGTCTGTTACTTCTTTTTCACAACTTGCGCAATGTCTTCCTTTTTGTGTAGGTGTCATTTTAGCCCAATCTTCGTGGCAAGGCTCTGGAATGCTAATGTGTATTGCTTTTTTCATCTTTGATGGTTTTGTTATCCCAAAGATGCTTTGTTAATAGATTTTAAAAAATACTAATTGAGTGAACGGGGAGTTTGAGTGAGGGAAGTGCCGTAGGTTATTAGGCATTAAAAAAAAGGCGCCTTATAAAAGACGCCAGTTTCGATAATTGTTTATGTATTGTTGTCTGAAGATTATTCCTTTATTTCTCGCTTATTTTGATTTTAAAAAGCTTGTCCCAGTTTTTACCCGTAACATATAATATGTTTTTTTCTCCTTTGTAAGCGATACCGTTTAATACGTCAAGTTTAGGATGTTGTGTAACTTTTTCTTTTAAGCCTTTCATATTAATAACCCCATGAACAGCTCCGTTATCTGGATTTACAATTGCTATTGCATCTTTTTGGTAGATGTTAGCATAGATAAAACCTTCTACAAATTCAAGTTCGTTTACGGCTTTTATTTTACTTGTATTTGTGTAGATTTCAATAAACGATTCTTCGGCAAGCGTTTCAGCATTAAGTGTCCAGATTTTTTGTGAACCATCACTTTTAAAAATTTTAGAACCATCATTTGCAAGACCCCAGCCTTCAGTGCTTTCATTATATTTAAACGTTCCGGTTTTTTCAAGATCATTTAGGTTGTAGATAAAACCTTGTCCTTCTTTCCAAGTGAGTTGGTATACTTTGTCTCCAAGAATTGTAAGTCCTTCACCAAAAAATTGCTTTTCTAAAGGTTTTTCAATAAGTGTTTCGCCAGTTTCTAAAGCAACTTTTCTAATTGAAGATGAGCCATATTGTCCAGTACTCTCATATAGATCATCACCATTAAATTCTAGTCCTTGAGAATAAGCTGTTATGTCGTGAGGATACGTTTCTAATATCTCGTATGAATAAAGTTTTGGCTTAAGAGATGAAAGTACAGAAACCGTTTTGTTTATTGAAAAAGTTTCACCGTCGCTTACAATTATAGCCGAAAGATTTTTCTCTCCTATTTTTTGTTTCGAAAGATCAAATGTAGCAGTTGCATTCCCTGTAACATCTTTTTTTGTATCGCCAAGCGAGTAAGTTACACTTTCAATTGCTGCTCCTTTTTTGCTTTTTAAGGTTACATTTAATGTTTCAGTATTAGGATATCCTTTTTTATTTCCTTCAATTTCAATAGAAAATAGGTCATTTGGGTTTTTTACATCGTCCCCGCAGGAAGCAATTGTTAGACCTAAAAATAACATAATTAGTACCTTAGCGTGTTTCATAGTAAGATCTTTTTTTGTGCAAGATATTTATTATAAATGATTCCAAAAAATATTGTAGAAAAACCAAATAAGCGTATCTTTGCAGCGGCAAGTCCTACACAACCAGCTCCTGTGGAATCCCCCAGGGCGGGAACGCAGCAAGGGTAAATGGTCGTAGCGGTGTGATGTAGGTAGCTTGCCATTTTTTGTGCCCGATTCTCAATTTTATTTGAGCGTCGGGCACAATTTTTTAATATTACTTCAATTACGCATCTACTCACTAGTATTACAATGATATTAAAGTTGTATATCTAGTGTGATACTTTCATCTTTGCAACATAAATTATTACATGACTAAAGTTGTACTCATCACAGGTGGATCCTCAGGAATAGGAAAAGCAATAGGCGAATTCCTAACCGAAAAAGGATACAAAGTTTATGGCACTAGCCGAAATCCTCAAAACGTAACAAAAGCACTGCCATTTACACTTGTAGCGCTAGACGTAACAAATTCTGAAAGCATAAAGAATTGTATTTCTGAAATTTTAAAAATTGAAAATCGTATTGATGTTTTGATAAACAATGCTGGTGTAGGGATTACAGGTGCCATTGAGGAAACACCAATGGAGGAAATCCGAAAGGCATTTAGTACCAACTTGTATGGGCCCATTGAAATAACGAACGCAGTGCTACCAACAATGAGAGCTCAAAAAAGTGGTCATATTGTTAATGTAACTTCTATTGCTGGTTATATGGGGCTTCCATATCGAGGTATTTATTCAGCCACAAAGGCTGCTTTAGAGATAACAACCGAGGCTTACCGAATGGAACTTCATCAGTTTAATATTAATATGAGTAATATCGCCCCTGGTGATTTTGCAACTAATATTGCCGCAGGAAGATATCATTCACCACTATTAAAAGATTCACCTTATCACGATCAATATAAGGATACATTGAAAATGATGGATGAACATGTTGATGGAGGAATGAATCCAACTGAAATGGCTAAAGCGGTATTTTCTATTATTGAAAATCCATCGCCTAAAGTGAGATATAGGGTAGGAGCTTTTATGCAGAAATTTTCAATAGTACTTAAAAAAGTGCTTCCATCTAAAATGTATGAGTCATTAATAATGAGTCACTATAATCTGAAATAACGCATAGGTTTCAAACAATTAATATTTCAGAAATACTTCTAGTGATATTTTTTATTTGAAGATTAGCAATTAGTTATCTTCAATCATTATTTTACTATTTTTACTAAAACAATAATATACAACGTCTATGAAATTTTTTATTGATACAGCAAACCTTGAACAAATTAAAGAAGCCCAATCTTTAGGGGTTTTAGATGGAGTTACTACAAATCCTTCGCTTATGGCTAAAGAAGGAATTACAGGACACGATAATATAATGAAACATTACGTGGCCATTTGCAATATTGTTGATGGTGATGTTAGTGCTGAGGTAATTTCTACAGATGTTGAAGGAATGATTAAAGAGGGAGAAGCTTTAGCTGAATTACACGATCAAATTGTGGTTAAAATTCCAATGATTAAAGATGGTATTAAAGCTATAAAATATTTTAGTGATAGAGGGATTAGGACTAATTGTACATTGGTTTTTTCTTCAGGACAAGCATTGTTAGCTGCTAAAGCAGGAGCTAGTTATGTGTCACCTTTTATAGGAAGGCTTGATGATATATCAACTGATGGATTAGGGTTAATTGAAGAAATTAGACTTATCTATGATAATTACGGTTTTGAAACTGAAATTCTTGCAGCATCAGTAAGGCACACTATGCACGTTATTGAATGTGCTAAATTAGGTGCAGATGTTATGACGGGACCATTATCATCGATTGAAGGATTGCTTAAACATCCATTAACTGATATAGGATTGGCTAAATTTTTAGCAGACTATAATAAAGGAAACTAAAAGCAAAGTTTTTTAATCAACTTACTTTAAAAGTTAAATGCCCAAAACAATTAATTGTTTTGGGCATTTGCTGTTTGAAATAATAGATTGTTTACTTATTAATTAAACCAAGCAACTTAGATTCGAAATTTTGATTAAAAATGTAAGAGTTTCCTTCAAGGATGACCCCTTTTTTATCAAGTATGATTGCTTTGTTTAAAGTGTTTATTAATAAATCGGAAGTAGCCTTTTTAGCATTGTCAAATTGGTATTCATTTTTATGGTTATAGCCAGAATTTGTGACAATTTTTTTCCAAGTTTTAAAATTATTGTCTGTGTTAATTCCTATAAATTGATATTCAGGAAATTTGCTTTTAAGTTCGGCTACACGAGAGTGTATTAATTTAACGTGTTTAATATTATTGCTTGACCAAAAGTAAAGTACTGTAAGTTGTGTAGTGATGTCAGATAATAAAATAGATTCATTGTCTACATTGACTAACATTAAATCTGGGGCTTTGTTTCCAGCGTTTATTTTTGAAGTTCTTTCTGCGTATTCCTTAATTCTTTTTTGATCTTCGGTTTTAAGATCGAGTGTGTTGAAAAGTTCGATCATTTTGGTTTCATCTTCTATTTCATCTGCATTTATCAGATAACGTCTAACGGTAGATGAGAGAATTTGATTTTTTAATTCTTCATTTTTAATGACTGAATCGATAAGCTTTAGTTTTGTTTTGTTATGGACAAAGCTATTACGGTCGAAAGAGGCTTCTTTTTTGTAAATGTCAAAAGCGACATTGTCAAAGTATCTATTTAGGAAGCTAAAATATGCGTAGTAATTTTTAAAAGCTGTTGCATCACAGTTTATCTTAGATCGATAATCGTAAAAGTCTTTCGGATAGTTTTGCTCAGCTTCATCATAATTAAAGTTATGATTTGTAGTGTATAATTCTTTTTGAGAATAATAATTATAATCAATATTAGCTTTAGCAATTGTCCAAAACCCATCACTAGATTTGGAGCTTTTGTAAAAGCGGTTAAGTTTTTTATTATTTACGGCTTGATGGTTTTTGATTAGTTTTTCAAATTCTGCAGGCTCTAATTTGTATTCTTCTGGAAGATTGGTGTTGAAAGTTTCGTTTTTCAGAAACTGATCTATCAAAAAGTTATTCTTTTCAGCACCTTTTCCGCTAAATGCTAATGACTCGTCAAACTCAAGGGTATTGACTCTAAAAACAATGCTATCGCCAGGATTTAAATAAATGTATTGTAGTTCTCCGTGTCTAATTCTAAAAAGGCCTTCTTCTTTTTGATTAAATGAATGAGTGAAGAAACCACGTTCATCTAAATAAATAGTGTCGCTTATATTACCAGTATGCTCAAGAAGAACATATTTACTTTTTGGGTTTACAATCTGTCCACTTAACACAGTAACATTCCCTTTGTTTTCTGTTTTTTCACAGGAAACTAAGAAGGTGATTGAAATAAATAGGAGGAGTAATTTTTTAGTCAAATTCTATGGGGCTTTGTAACGTCAAAAATAGGGCACTTGAAAAGTAGATTTTGTTAAGCCTTCGTTAAAACAAATTTTAAAAACGTTAATGTTTCATACATACGTCGAATATAGCTATTTTTGCAGAAATTTTAAACACTTAAAAGTAGCTATGCTTTCAGTTTCAAATCTATCAGTACAATTTGGTAAAAGAATTCTCTTTGATGAGGTAAATACGCAATTCGTTTCGGGGAATTGTTATGGTATTATTGGTGCAAACGGTGCCGGTAAATCAACTTTTTTAAAGATTATTGCAGGAAAAATGGACCCAACTTCTGGTCACGTTCATTTAGAGGCGGGTAAACGTATGTCAGTTTTAGAACAGAATCATAACGCTTATGACGAATATCCAGTTTTAGAAACAGTAGTTCGTGGAAATAAAGATTTGTTCTCAATAAAATCTCAAATAGATGCACTGTATGCAGATTATACAGATGAGAATGCTGAAAAAATAGGTGAACTACAAGTCGTTTTTGAAGAAATGGATGGGTGGAATGCAGACAGTAATGCTGCTGCAATGCTATCTAATTTAGGTATTGAAGAGAGTTTGCATCATACACCTATGTCGGAAATTGACGGTAAATTAAAAGTACGTGTGTTGCTAGCTCAAGCTTTATTTGGAAATCCTGATGTGTTGATTATGGATGAGCCTACAAACGACTTGGATTATGAAACAATCTCGTGGCTTGAAAACTTTTTAGCTAACTATGATGCTTGTGTAATTGTGGTATCTCACGATAGACACTTTTTAGATGCAGTATGTACGCATATTAGTGATATTGACTTTGGGAAAATAAATCATTTTAGTGGGAATTATACTTTCTGGTATGAGAGTAGCCAATTGGCAGCACGACAAAGAGCTCAACAAAATAAAAAAGCGGAAGACAAAAAGAAAGAATTAGAAGAATTTATTCGTCGTTTTTCTGCTAATGTTGCCAAATCTAAGCAAGCTACAAGTAGAAAGAAAATGATCGATAAGCTTGATGTATCAAGTATTAAGCCATCGAGTCGTCGTTATCCTGCAATTATATTTGAGCGCGAGCGTGAAGCTGGAGACCAAATTTTAAATGTGGAGAACCTTTCAGCATCTATTGAAGGAGAAGTGTTGTTTAAAAACATCAATTTAAATTTAGCAAAAGGCGATAAAGTAGTTGTTTTTTCAAGAGATTCTAGAGCTACAAGCGCTTTTTACGAGATTGTAAATGGGAATATGGAAGCTGATAGTGGAGAGTTTCAATGGGGTGTTACAACTAACCAAAGTTACTTGCCATTAGACAATCATCATTTTTTTGAAAGTGATATGAATCTTGTAGATTGGTTACGCCAGTGGGCAAAAACAGAAGAAGAAAGAGAAGAGGTTCATATTAGGGGATTTCTTGGAAAGATGATTTTTAGTGGAGAAGAAGCACTTAAAAAATGTAATGTACTTTCTGGAGGAGAAAAAGTGCGTTGTATGTTAAGCCGTATGATGATGATGAGAGCTAACGTTTTAATGCTTGATGAGCCTACAAATCACTTGGATCTAGAATCAATTACAGCATTTAATAATTCACTAAAAAACTTTAAAGGAACTGTAATGTTTACAACTCACGATCACGAGTTTGCTCAAACAGTTAGTAACAGAGTAGTAGAATTAACTCCTAGTGGAATTATTGATCGTTATATGAGTTTCGATGAATATATGAGTGATCCTAAAATTAAGGAACAGCGTTCAAAAATGTACAACGTGGCAGTAAGCTAACAATCTAATATATTTAAATAAAAAGCCCCAACTTGTTTGTAGTTGGGGCTTTTTTTATTCAACTTCATCAACTTCTTTGAGGTAGGCGTCAATAATATCTTTAGAAGCCTCAAGTTCCTCTTGTCTAATAAACAGTCTTACTTGGTTAGGAATTCCCATTGCAAAACCTCCTGTTATTCCACTTTGATGATCGTCCTTAATAATGGGTTGAATGTTCACTTCGTTTAATCTTGCAATAAGCCCATTAGCAATCATAGCAGGGCCTGTGTATATTCTTGTAGTCTTTTTTGTGTTGTCCATAGTAAGTATTTTCGCGCTGTATTAATTAGCTGTTTTTAGTAAAGATACTTAGAAAAATATATTCATAAATCAACATTAATATGGTTGTAGTAAACTAATGATTCAAAAACTACGTTGTGGTACATAGTTTGTATTTGTACATTTACATGAATAATAAAAACATTATGTCTTTAAAAAACTTACTTTCAGTAGCGCTATTCTTATTTGTTTTGAATGTTTCGGCTCAAAAATATACTAATGTTGAAGCAGTAAATACCTCAAAAAGTTTTGAGGGTGAATCCTTCTCGTCAACCAAAACATTCACACAAAATGTAAATAGTAGTGATTCTTTTTCAGTACTTTCTGAAATATTAGAGAATGAACAATTGCGAAATGTTATTGAAAGTGAGGAAATGGTAACAATTTTTGCGCCATTAGATACTAGTTTTTCTAAGTTGTCTGATGATGAAAACGAAGCTTTTATGCTTGATACAGATTTACAGTCTCAGTTTTTAAAAATGCATACAGTACCAGGGAGAATGGATTTAGCTAGCCTTAAAAAAGCAATTGAGCAAAATAACGGAAGAGCACAGTTAAAAACATTAGCAGGAACTAAATTAACTGCGATAGCGAATAAAAGAGGAGAGGTCTTTATAAATGATCAATACGGAAATAAAGCACAAATACTTGAAACTAATTTTTATCATAAAAATGGTTTCTTTCATATAATTGATGGAGTTGCTGCACCTACTAAAAAAGAATAATTTTATTTTAAATTTTTTTGATAAAATTAAAAACACTCTTGTTTTATGAAACAGGGGTGTTTTTTCGTTTAATACTAGCTTTATGAAATTGAACTAACCAATTATTTTGTAATTTGTAATTAAAATCTCTCCATATGAAAAGATGTTACTTTTATTTGCTTTTTAGTTTATTATCATTTATTTCTTTTTCACAAACAGGAGTTCCTATAACACTTTTTGAACAATTTAATGGGCAATTAGACTTTACAGCTTTTGGTAATACGCTAAATCCATTTGGGAATAATGAAGGTCAAGGTTTTTTTAATATCCTAGACGAAAGTAGTGCAAATTTAAATTTATCTCCAGGACAAACCTTGGTGCGAGCTTATCTATATTGGGGAGGAGCAGGACCTAATGAAGACTTTTCTGTTAAGTTAAATGGAGTAAATGTGGATGCTACTAGAACTTTCGATGCTTTTGTGGCGCCAGGATACCCAATAGCTTTTGGAGGTTTTGCTGATGTCACTAATATTATTCAAACATTTGGAAACGGAACCTATACCTTTTCTGATTTAGATTTAGGCCTTCCTGAAAATAATGGGGAAGTTACAAAATTTGGGGGTTGGTCTGTTCTTGTGGTTTATCAAGATTTAAGTTTAACACAGAATCAGGTTTCGATTTTTGATGGATTTGATATTTTAGATTTTGATATACCAAATATCAATATAACATTAAATAATATTAATCTTGGTAGTACAGATTCAGCCAAAATTGGCTTTTTATCTTGGGAAGGCGATAAAAGTAATAACGTTCAGACTTCAGAAATAATAAGAGTTAATAATTTTGAATTAATTAATACTCTAAATCCAATCGGTAATGCTTTCAATGGAACTAATACATTCGATGGTAATAATCAGCTTTATAATATGGATCTTGATTTCTTTTCTATTGATGCATTTGTTTCTCCAGGTGATACTTCAATTGATATTCAAATGTCTACGGAATTCGATGGATTATTTGTCAATAATATTGTGACTGTTGTTAATTCTGAATTACCCGACGCAACAATCATCATAGACAACATCGGCGTACTCTGTGACAACAATGACATTGATGTAAATTTTACGGTGTTTAACCTTGATAGTACCGCGGAGTTACCAATAGCTACCCCTATTGCTTTTTATGCAGATGGAGTATTAGTTGGCCAGACTGTTACGGCAGGAATAATTCCTATTGGAGGATCAGAAAGTGGTACGATAACTTTAAATTTTCCTCCTGGAAGTGTACCTACTGCTTTTACATTAACAGCTATTGTGGATGATGATGGAACGGGTACCAATACAGGTATAGTTAATGAAAATACTGAAGATAATAATTCCTTTGATTTAGTTGTAGAATTAGCTGAGCAAGCATTAGACATTGGTCCAGATGTATCGGTTTGTGCTAATGAGATGGTTACCTTAGGACAGGATTTAGGAGGCAATTTCACCTATCAGTGGTTTTTGAATGGAGTAGCAATCATAGGTGAAACATCTCCATTTTATAACCCAACAGTTTCCGGAACTTATAGATTGGATGCCTCCCAATTTGTTTGTTTTGTAACAGGTGAAGTAGAAGTTACTTTTCAATCACTACCTCCCGCTATTATTCCTTCTAAATATAGCCTTTGTGACGAAGTTCCAAATGATGGTTTCACAACTTTTGATTTGACAACAAAAGATGCTGAGATCACCGGTGGCGATACAGATTTTTCTGTAACATATTTCACAACTCTTACAGGGGCTCAAGCAGGAGCTTTTCCAATAACTCCATCAACAGCCTTTGTAAATACAGCAATCGGTTTCCAAATAATCTATGCGAGAGTAGATAATATCAACACGATGGACTGTTTTAACATCGTCCCACTAGAACTACAAGTAAACGACAGCCCTGCGATCACAGATCCAATCAGCGATTATTTTTTATGTGATTTAGACGGCGACGGATTAGAGACCTTTGATTTAACAAGTAAGAATGCTGAAATTTTAAACACGTTAGTAGATGTTACCTTAACTTATCACGAGAGCCAAGCCGATGCAGCAGCAGGACTAGCGCCAATTACGCCAGATAATGCCTATGTAAGTAGCAATGCTATAGTTTGGGTTAGAGCGGTAAACTATGAAGGCGGAGATATTACGGGAACACCATTATGTAGCACTGTAGCGAGTTTCAATTTAATACTAGGTCAAACACCTGTTTTCAATCCAATTCCAGAAATCACCGCCTGTGATGATGAGATTGCTGATGGTATTACAGAATTTGATTTAGACAGTAATACATTTACCATTACCAATGGAACTCCTGGACTTACGGTAAGTTATTACGAAACACAAGTAAATGCAGAAAACGCCTTTTTACCGTATCCATCAAATTACACGAACACTACCAATCCAGAAGATGTTTGGGTACGCGTAGAGAACAGTGCAACGGGATGCTATGGTGTCTTTATGAGTCAGTTAGTGGTAATACCACGTCCAACAATAGTAACTCCAGACGATTTGATTTACTGTGATGAGGACAATGATGGCTTCGGAAGTTTTATTTTAACAGATGCAGATGAGCAAGTAGTAAGTGGAGACCCAGCGGGGAACTACCAAGTAAGCTACCACGTTACTTTAGCCGATGCTATAAATAATGTATTACCATTAGCCAGTCCATATGATAATGAAGTGCCATTTGATCAAATAATCTATATTCGATTAACCGATCTAGCAACAGGCTGTTACAATACAACAACCGTTCATTTATTAGTAGAAGAAAGCCCACAGATTATGGATCCGGACGATCTAGTGATTTGTGACGATGATGGCGATGGAATGGCAACATTTAATCTTACCGATGTAGAGCCACAAATGTTGATGGGTCTAACAGGTGGACCATACGTAGTGACCTATTTTACAGATATGGCAATGACAGCGCCTATCGCAAACCCAACAGCATTTATCAATACGGTAAACCCACAAGATATTTACATTACAGTACGTGATGTCAACAATGACTGTGAAAGTGAAACAACAGTAACCTTACGTGTTGAAATCCCACCAGCACTAGTAGCACCAACGCCACTAGAGCTATGTGATGAGACAGACATACTAGGGCCAGATGATGGTGTAGAGATATTCGATTTAACAAGTAAGATTGCAGAAATCACAGCAGGAGATACCGGGATCCAGATCAGTTTCTTTGAAACCCTTGCAGATATGCAAGCCAACACAGGAGCGATCAACCCAGCGAATGCTTACCAAAACATCACACCATCCGTACAGACAATTTACATACGCGCAGCCGATGTCAACAGTAGCTGTATTATCGATGATGGATCTATCACCCTAGACCTTATTGTCAATCCATTACCATCCCCCGTAACACCAACACCGTTAGAGGAATGTGATATTGATAACGATGGTTTTACAGACTTTACTTTAACCGATAAGGATATTGAGATTATAGGTGGAGAGCCAGGTGTAGGTATTACCTACCACGAAACAGCACTAGATGCTGAGAATGGCACCTTTGCATTAACAAGTCCTTATAGTAACATTGTATCAGGTGGTCAGATTATTTACGCTAGAGCTACGTTTGTCGGCCCAGCGCCTGCACCTGCGACAGGGTGTTACCGAGTAGTTGAATTAGAATTAATAGTGAATCCAACCCCAGAAATTCCAGTAGACTTAGATGATATTCTAGCCTGTGACCCAGAGATGGATGGCATAGAGATATTCGATTTAACAGAAAACGAAACAGTAATCTACGGAACCCAAGACCCTGCTGATTTTACTATTAGCTACTACACTAGTTTGTTAAATACTGAAGCAGGAACACCAGCGATTGCAACACCAACAATGTTTACTAATACGGTGAACCCACAAGAGATTTGGGTACGCTTAGAAGACGGAGATACGCAGTGTTACAAGATTGCTAGTTTTATGATTGAAGCCGTTCCAGGGCCAGTGGTTATCCAGCCGGATCCATTTAATATGTGTGATGACCTAGGAGCGCCAAACGACGGAGTGACAACATTCGATTTAACAACACAAGACGATCTTATCACAGGAGCGGCACCAGGAGTTGGCGTTCAGTATTTTGAAACGCTAGTTGATGCAGAAGACAATGTCAATGCCATCAACCCAGCAACGGCTTATGAGAACACGTCAAACCCACAAGTGTTATTTGTACGTGTAACTGATGGAAACAGCTTATGTGCAGACACTACAGTGACATTAACGCTACGAGTACTTCCAAACCCAACACCAGAACAACCAGACCCAATAGCGCTCTGTGATATTGATGGTGATGGCGAAGAAATTTTCGATTTAACAATAAGAGCTGCACAGATATTAGATGGTGAGAATTATGGATTAGGTTACTATGAAACAGCAGCAGCTGCGGAGTTAGGAGATC
>NZ_BKCG01000012.1 GCF_008974325.1 Patiriisocius marinus
ACCAAGAAGAAAATGTAACAAAAGAGTTACGAGGACACTTCTCACTAAAACGCTAGTTCATTAAAGACTATGTATAAAACAAAAAGCACCTTTCGGTTACATACTGAAAGGTGCTTTTTTAGTATAGTAAAATGTGTTATATAGAACCGATTTAATATGTAATAATAAACAACTTTGATTTTACTAATAGTTTGATTTATAAGCTAACGTTTCAAGATAGAAATATAAATTAGCCAATATCTGTTAATTAAAAGACGATTATTTTTTTCTCTTACGTTTAGCTTTTTTAGCCTTACGAGCAGCGATTCTTAACTCTCTTTCTTTTTCTCTTTTTGCTTTTGCTACAGCATTTGCTGGTTCTTTGATTTTTGGCCAATTTTCATTAGCTTTTCTTTTAAGCTCTTCAGGGTTTTCATTCAACCATTTTTGCTTAGTATCTGCAAGTGCATTGTCATAAAATAAAAATAATTTATCATTATCAACTAAAAAGCTTTCAGGATTGATTTCAACTTTGCTTCCATTAGCTCCTACAGCATAGGCGCAATATCCACCATATTGTGGTTCATACATATCTGGATTGGCTTCAAATTTACTTCTATTGTCTTCTGAAGCAAATTTGTACCAAGCACCATTGTGACCTGCTGTGTACAAAGTTTTACCTTTAATAGCATTTCCGTTGAAATATTCAGTTACATCATAACCTTCGGCTATGTATCCATCTTTGTTAGTATTTATAGCTTCTTTGTTTGCTGTACACGATAAAAGGATAGTGGTAAATGCAAGGAGTAATAATGTTCTCATAGTTGGTTGTATTATGTTTTATTAGATGTTGGTATATAGACGTAAAATTTTAGTATCTGTTACCAAGTTTGCTGATTATATACACTGTTATAAATATTACATTTCGTCACCAAAGAAAATAGCATTCATTAATAACTTATTTGTACCGTACCAAAAAGCTCTAAAGTTTGTGTTGTCTGTGAAATATATAACATTTCCACGTCCTAAATTTCCTTTTTTAAATGCAGCAGTATTTTTTAAATTATTCAGATTAGGAGAAGAAATATATCCACTTAACAATGGGTCTGCAGTATATTGAATAGGATTGTTATAGCTATTCTTGTCTTTTTCCATAAAAGTTGTTGAATTTCTGAACATAGGTAGTGTGTTGTTTTTGTAACCAAAAGCAATAGGGTGTGAGCGGTCTAGCGTAGTTTCAAAAATAGCACCTCCTACAACTTGTGCTCCTGAGTGATCTCGACGTTGTTCAAAAGTTATATTTGTTGCGGAATCTTTACGAGACTTAAATTTAATCTTCATAAAATCATTTTTATCAAAGAAACGACCAGCATTTTTATATCCAATAATAGTACCTCCGTTTGAAACCCACGTTTTCAAATGTTCAATATCATTTTTGTCTAGTGCAGAACCCCAGCTAGCAGGTAAAATAATATCAGTGTATCTGCTTAAATCAACTCGGCTGAAATCTTTAGTGTCTAACTTTGTAATCATCATATCGTAACGTTGATCGAATAAATGCCAAATCTCTCCTGCATCATAAGGGTTAACGCCTTCGCCAACTAGTAAGGCAACTTTAGGCATTTCTAACGCTCTAAACTTTCGGCTACCTAAATCTATTCCACTAGTTTGTCCAGTGCTTACTGCCGAAATTTTAATACCTGTATTTTTTACTACTTGATTGATAAATTGTGAAATTTCATTAGGGGATATATTTTGATTTTTGACAGGAATTAAAATTGTTCCATAATCGTATTGAGTGTTTCCGCTAGTTAAGGGTGCCATACCAACGCTTGCTCTAATTCCTTTGTCCAAAATCATAGCTAAAGCTTTTGGTGCGTAGTAATCGTGCCACTCCATCAAGTAAGCATAGTTTGAGTTAGATGGTGCTGCGGCTGCTGGTTTTTTGAGTTCATCAATAACAGCTCCAGCTTTATTTAGTGAAACCTTTTCATCGTAATCTAAATTAAAAGCTAGAGGAAATGTCCAAGCGCTAATATCATAAAATAAGCTATCTCTAAATGAAGTGCGTTTTTCGAACATAGCTTCAATAAGTCTAGTTTGTCTTTGGTTTTTTGGAACAATATAACTAGCCCCTTTTTTATAATTCTTCCCGTTTAGTGAAAAATCTGAAGCAACTTCGTGAAATGAAATATTATGACGCTTTAATATTTCGGCTAGATGGTAAGCTTTTGAGGGGTCTTTTTCATCACCAAAAACAATAGCTCCACCTTTTGAAGCTTGGTTAAAAGCTTCTTTGTAAAATTTTTGTTGATATTTTAAAATTTTGGTCCTCATAGCTACTGCCGCTTCAAGAGTTGATAAAGCTGCGGTAAACTGGTTACGAATTGTGAAAGGAAAAGTGAGGATTCCATTGTCACTTTCTTGGGCGTGACCTCTTGAGGATGCTTGTTCAAATAGGATACCTATACTCCCGTTTATATCTGGAAATGAAGATCCTTTTCCGTAGTAGAAATCGTCATAATCCTCTTCAGTATAATAAAAACTCCCTATTTTATCAAAGGCTTTTGCGTGATATGTTCCTATCTCGCCTGTTAAAGCTTGGTTTTCTAAGGGCGTTAATGGGTGTGTTCGTGATGGAATTCCTGGTTGAAAAAAGAAACTTGAGTTTGTTCCCATTTCGTGATGATCTGTAAGAATATTAGGGAGCCATTTGTGAAATGTTTCAATACGAGCTCTGCTTTCTGGAAGTTGCGCAGGTAGCCAGTCACGATTCATATCAAACCAATAATGATTTGTACGACCTCCAGGCCATACTTCATCGTATTCTCTATCATTAGGGTCTGGATTTATATTTTTACTTTTATTTGTATTTGCCCAATACGCAAATCGTTGAAGACCATCAGGATTGTATGATGGGTCAAATAATATAACCACATCGTTTAGTAATTTGTCTATTTTAGGACCTTGAGCGGCTGCCAAATAATATGCTACTGCTAATGCTGCGTTAGATCCACTTGCTTCATTACCGTGAATTGAAAAACCTTCTTGAACAACAATGGGCATAGTATTAACATCCATAATACCTCCATTTTTTGATGTTAGAGATAGATGTTGTTCTCTAATATTTTCAATGTTAGAATGATTCTCAGGAGATGTGATTGTTAGTAGTATTAGTGGATGCCCTTCAAAGGTGTTGCCTCTGTTCTCGATTGTGATTCTATTACTAGCCTTCGCAAGAGTTTGCATATAGTAGACTAACTTATCATGTGTAATGTGCCATTCTCCAACTTCATGCCCAATAATCTCAGCTGGTTTTGGGATGTCTTCATTATATGTTACATCTGTAGGTAGGTAATAGGATAACGATTCGGTTTTAATTTGTGCGTTTAATACGCTAATAAACAGAAGTAGTACTAAGGTTAGTATTTTTTTCATAGCTGAGATTTTTTTTCTTTTTTCAATTGCTTAAAAATAAAAAAACCGCTTCAGTAAAACTAAAGCGGTTTCATATAATTTGAAAGTTTAACTACTATATGTCGTCAAAACTTATGTCAGTAAAGTTTGTTTCAGGATTTTGTTCTGTATCCTCTTGAGTTGAGGGATTCGAATTGTAAGAAGATTGTTCTTCTCTCTTAAAATCTTTTTGATGACGTTCACTAATTACTTCTTCACCTTTTTCATTGATAACGTACTGTATCATTTCGTCTAGGTTGTTTTTAAATTCGTGAAAATCTTCTTTATATAAGTAGATTTTGTGTTTTTTGTAGTGAAACGAACCATCATCATTAGTAAATTTTTTACTTTCAGTGATAGTTAAGTAGTAATCTCCAGCCTTAGTGGCTCTAACGTCAAAAAAATATGTGCGTCTTCCAGCACGCATTACCTTGCTATATATTTCTTCTTGCTCCATTGCGTAATTATCGCTCATAGTAATAATTTGATATGTTTGTTTCCCTCAAAAATCTAAAAAAAATATAAATACACCAACTATATATTACATTTCTTTTTCGGTGAGCTGTTTCAGGTACAATTCTTTGTAATAACCATCTTTGTTTAATAAGTCATTATGAGTTCCTTGCTGTATTATAGCGCCTTCTTCAAGTACTATAATCTTATCTACATTTTTAGCAGATGAGATTCTATGTGAGACAATAATCGTGGTTTTCTTTTCTGAAATTTTATGAAGGTTTTTGAGTATTTCTTCTTCAGTTTCTGTGTCAACTGCTGAAAGACAATCATCAAAAAGAAGAATTTCTGGGTCTTTAATAACGGCTCTTGCAATTGAAACTCTTTGTTTTTGTCCACCACTTAATGTGATACCTCGTTCACCTAATATGGTATCGTAACCATTTTTAAAACCATTAATATTTCGGTGTACAGATGCAAGTTTTGCGGCATTTATCACTTCTTCATCAGTGGCATTTTCTTTTCCGAACTTGATGTTATCTTTTATAGACTCGCTAAAAAGAAATGCATCCTGAGGGACGTAACCTATACAGCCTCTAAGACTTTGAAGGTTTACTTGTTTAATTGGTTTGTCGTCAATTAGTAGCATTCCATCTTCCACATCGTACAGCCTAGCAATTAGTTCAAGTATTGTAGATTTACCAGAACCTGTATTTCCTATAATAGCAAGAGTTTCTCCTGGGTTGATTGTAAAGTTTATTCCTTTCAGCGCAGTAATATTAGTATCCCCATATGTAAATGTTAGCTCTTTAAATTCAATTTTTCCTCGTATCGAAGTTTTTTCTTGTATGTAGTTAATTATTGCTGGTTCGGTTTTTAAAAACTCGTTGATTCGTTTTTGTGAAGCTTCAGCTTGTTGAATCATTGATGTTACCCAACCTACAATGGCTACTGGCCACGTAAGCATGTTTACGTAAATTAAAAATTCTACGATAGTCCCAAAATTTTCAATTTCTCCACTAATAAATTTTGTTCCACCTATATATATAACAAGAATATTACTTGCGCCTATTAAAAGCATCATTAATGGAAAAAAAAGCGCTTGTACTTTTACAAGATCTATATTCTTATTTTTACTTCCTTCAGAAAGTTCTTCAAACTCGTCATTGATTCGAGCTTCGATTCCATAAGCTTTAATAACTCCTATTCCACTAAAACTTTCTTGCGTAAATGTTGTTAACTTTGATAAATATTGTTGAACAACTGTACTTCGTTTATGTATTGAAATACTAAGTCTGTAAATTAAAATGGATAGAATGGGTAGAGGAGTAACTGCATATAGAGTAAGTTCTGGCGCAGTGTAGAACATATATGAAATTACAACAATAAATAAAGTGATAGTGGTTGTGCTATACATTATTGCTGGTCCAATATACATACGAATTTTTCCAACATCTTCACTAATTCGATTCATTAAATCTCCTGTTCGATTTTGTTTATAAAAGCCTAAGGAAAGTTTTTGATAGTGAGCATAAACTTCATTTTTTAA
Source organism: Patiriisocius marinus (assembly GCF_008974325.1). Taxonomy (GTDB): domain Bacteria; phylum Bacteroidota; class Bacteroidia; order Flavobacteriales; family Flavobacteriaceae; genus Patiriisocius; species Patiriisocius marinus. The sequence continues at coordinate 5,438 of NZ_BKCG01000012.1, forward strand.
ATCGTATTCAACTTTTCTAGAAACAATAATTATAGTTTGTCGCATTACAAAAGTGAATAAAGCAGCGAGTACAGTCGCTCCTAAAAGTATGAGGATATTCTGTAATAATTCAGACTGAACAAAAGCCATATCTGTTATTTCTCCATTGATTTTTTTCTCTACAACGTTCACAGAATCACCTACTTTCATAGGTACAACTAGTTTGAAAATTGTGGCGACTACGGTGATAAACATCCCTAGGAATAGCCTACCGCTGTACTTGCGTAAATATTTATTAAGGTATTGGAGTTCTTTCATTTATGGCATTGCGAGTTATTAACAAATTCGCATTTTAACAACATTCTTTTTGTCACATAGTCAACAAACAATTACTTTTGCACGTCCTTTTTGAGGATGTAAAAATTTTAATCTTATGACAACAGAGATATTAACGAACAAAGATATTGAAAAATTTGCACCTGTTTTTGGGCAATTATCATTTAAAGATCACGAGCAAATCGTTTTTTGCAATGACAAAGATACAGGTTTAAAAGCAATCATTGGGATACATAATACCACTTTAGGTCCTGCTTTAGGAGGAACAAGAATGTGGCAATACAATAGCGAACAAGAAGCATTGAATGATGTATTGCGTTTATCTAGAGGTATGACCTTTAAAAGTGCAATCACTGGATTGAATTTAGGTGGTGGTAAAGCTGTTATTATTGGTGATGCTAAAACTCAAAAAACTCCAGAGTTAATGTTGAAGTTTGGAGAGTTTGTAAACGGTCTTAATGGTAAATATATTACTGCAGAAGATGTAGGGATGACTACTGCAGATATGGATTTAGTGCGTACAGTAACACCTTATGTTACTGGAATTAGCGAAGATAAAGGTGGTGCTGGAAATCCTTCGCCCATTACGGCATACGGTACTTTTATGGGTATGAAAGCTGCTGCTAAGCACACTTATGGAAACGATGATTTAGAAAATCGTGTAATATATGTGCAAGGTATTGGTAATGTAGGAGAAGCTTTAGTTGAACACTTAAGTAATGAAGGAGCTAAGGTTTATATCAGCGATATCAATCAAGAACGTTTAGAAGAAGTTCGTGATAAATATAGTGTAGAAATTTACGGAGGGGATAATATCTATGGTGAAGAAATGGATATCTACGCACCTTGTGCTTTAGGAGCGACAATTAATGATCAAACAATTAATCAATTTAAAGCAAAAATTATTGCTGGAGCTGCAAATAACCAATTAGCAGACGAAGTCAAGCACGGACAACTTTTGAGAGAAAGAGGTATTGTTTATGCGCCGGACTTTTTAATTAATGCAGGTGGAATTATCAATGTTTACGCTGAACTAGAGAACTACGGAAGACAAGAAATTATTCGCAAAACTGAAAATATCTATACTACTACTTTAGAAATATTAAGTACAGCAGATGCAAAAGGTATTTCAACTCATAATGCCGCATTAACAATTGCTCAGGCTAGAATTGACGCTAGAAAAGCAGAAAAATCATAAATAAGTACAAAACAGAATTTATATTTCTAAAATCTGAAGTTAATTTAAATTATCTTTGCACCGCATTTAAAATACAAATGCGGTGCTTTTTTTAGCCGAAATTTTAACGATTGAAGCCACTTAAACCAATCAAAGTTCTTTAAAACTATGTTGACACGAAGACATATACGAGTAAAGGTATTACAATCAATTTATGCCTTGCGCCAAAGCAATAATCCAGACTTGGATAAGCAAGAGAAATTTATGTTTTATAGCATAGAACAAATGCTTGATCTGTATGCATTAACACTACAACTACTTGTAGAAATGCGACTTGCCGAAGAGAAATTTTTAAAAACATCACAGAAAAAACACCTTGCGACAGAGCAGGAACGTAATTATAGTCGTTCTTTCTTAGACAATAAAGCCCTTGACTTAATTGAGCATAGTGAGCCATTAAACACCTTTGTGGAAAATAGAAATATCAACTATTGGAAACAAGACGATGAGTATGTAACAATACTTTTAAAAGAACTTCGCTCTCAGAAATTCTTTAAAGAATATTTAAAAAATACTGAAACTACTTTTGAAGATGATCGAGACTTTTTAGTTAAGGTATTTAAAAGAGTTATTGCTCCTAATGAAAAATACTACGAGTATCTAGAAGATAAGCGAATGACGTGGGTAGATGATTTCCCAATTGTAAATACTGCTATAGTAAAATCTTTAGGTAAAATTTCAGAAAAAAATGCAGATGCTTTAGTACTTCCAGAACTTTATAAAAATGAAGATGACCGAGAGTATGCTCAGCAATTATTAAGAAAAACTATCCTTAATGATGAAAAATTAGCTGGTGCTATTGAAGGGAAAACTCCTAATTGGGATCAAGATCGTATTGCAGAATTAGATATGATTATTCTAAAAATGGGGATTTCAGAATTTCTTTATTTCCCGTCTATTCCTGTTAGAGCAACTATCAATGAATATCTTGAAATCGCTAAAGAGTACTCTACTCCTAAAAGTAGCATCTTTATCAACGGTATTTTAGATAAACTAGTGAAGGAGCTAACGGAATCTGAAAAAATCAAGAAAGTTGGTCGCGGGCTTCGTTAGAACTAAAAATTTGAGTAAATTAGCGCTCTTAAAAATTAAAACTATTTTAACTATGAAAAATTCAATTTTAGTGGTGGCAGTAATGGCACTATTCGCATTTACATCTTGTAAGAAAAATGCAGCTGATAGCGTAAACGAGACAAATGTTACTGCAGCAGCAGACCGTGACGCAAAAGCTGGTGAATACCCAGTTATGCAGTTTGAAGAAAAGCAATACGATTTTGGTGAACTTACACAAGGAACTCCAGTTGAGCACATTTTTAAATTTACAAACACAGGAAAAAGTAACTTAGTAATAGTTGACGCTAAATCTAGCTGTGGTTGTACAGTACCTACTTATACTGATAAGCCAGTTGCTCCAGGTGAGTCAGGTGAATTGTTAGTTAAATTTAATGGTTCAGGTAAAAACCAAGTAAGTAAAACAGTAACAATTACTGCTAATACTGAAGCTGGTAAAGAAACATTGTTGATCAAAGCTTTTGTAAACCCTAAAGAGGGAGCAGCAGCAGGAGCAACAAAGTAATCTAGAAATTAATAATATTTAAAAAGCACTGATATGGGCGATTTAGGCCAGATGCTTCCTATTGTTTTGCTATTTGCTGTGATGTATTTTTTTTTGATACGTCCATCAATGCAAAAGCAAAAAAAGGAAAAAAAATACATAGCTGAAATCAAAGCAGGATCAAAGGTTGTTACTAAAAGCGGAATGCACGGTAAAATACTTAGTCTAAATGATGACGGTACTTGTATCATTGAAACAGGAGCTGGAAAAGTAAAGTTTGAAACTTCAGCACTTTCTATGGAAATGAGCCAAAAACTTAGTGAGAACACACTAATCAAAAAATAGTGCTTTGACTTTTAATGCTCAGCTTTTAAAACTGAGTAATTAATCTAAAGTTATATAAACTAAAAAAACCTCTAACATTTAAAATGTTAGAGGTTTTTTAATGGTATAAATTTTCTATTTTTTTGCTGCTAATTGAGCGATGTTTACAATCACTTCAATGGCTTTTAGCATACTTTCAACTGGAACATATTCAAACCTTCCGTGGAAGTTATGTCCTCCAGCAAATATATTAGGACAAGGTAATCCCATAAAACTTAATTGTGATCCATCAGTACCACCTCTAATTGGTTTTATTAGTGGAGTAATGCCAGCTAGTTTCATTGCCTCCTCTGCCAAGTCAACAATATGCATCACTGGTTCAATTTTTTCACGCATATTAAAATACTGATCTTTAATTTCAACGCTTACCACTTCCTTTTCAAATTGAGAGTTAAGTTCGTTAGCTAGTTTAACCATCATCTCTTTACGAGCTTCAAAATGCCCTCTATCGTGATCCCTAATAATGTATTGTAATTGCGTGCTGTCTACTTCACCTTTAATACTGTATAAATGGAAAAAGCCTTCACGATCTGCGGTGTGTTCAGGTGTTTCTAACCTTGGTAATGAGTTAATATAGTCAGTAGCAATATACATACTGTTCACCATTTTACCCTTAGCATACCCTGGGTGAACAATTTTACCTTTTATTGTTACTAAAGCACCTGCTGCATTAAAGTTTTCATATTCAAGTTCACCAATCTGGCTACCATCCATAGTGTATGCCCATTCAGCTCCAAATTTATTAACATCAAACTTATGTGCTCCACGACCTATTTCTTCGTCTGGTGTAAATCCAACTCTAATTTTTCCGTGTTTAAGTTCAGGGTGTTTTACTAAGTATTCCATTGCGCTAATAATTTCAGCGATACCAGCTTTGTCATCAGCTCCTAATAAAGTTGTACCATCAGTAGTGATAATTGTTTGTCCTTTATATTGTAAAAGATCCTCAAAATAATCTGGAGAAAGAACAATATTTTCAGCTTCATTTAAAACAATATCTTTTCCATCATAGTTTTCAATGACCTGAGGGTTAACATCTTTTCCTGTAAAATCTGGTGTGGTGTCAAAATGCGAAACAAAACCAATTGTAGGTACATCGTGATCTACATTGCTAGGTAGTGTAGCCATTATATAAGCATTGTCATCAATAGTAACATCAACTAATCCAATGGTTTTTAATTCTTCCACTAACGCATTTGCCAGGTCCCATTGTTTTGCTGAACTAGGAGTAGTGTCACTTTCCGGATCACTTTCTGTGTCAACGGTTACGTAACTAATAAATCTATCAATAAGGTGTTGTTTTTCAATCATAACTCTATGGCAAAGCCGAAATTTTAATACGTTAATAGTACCTCAAAAATACCAAATTTAGGCTCCGATTCATAATCAACATTAGGCTTTCTTTTACAATTAATCATCCATCTGAAATGAATGTGATTTTGTACTTTTGTATTTCCAAAAACCCACTGATGTATAAACTGTTATTACGCCCAATACTATTTAGTTTTGATCCTGAAAAAGTGCATTATTTTACTTTTTCTTTGATTAAATTTTGCCATAAGTTAGGGTTGGGAGGACTTTTCACAAGTTTGTATAAAGTAACTGATAAAAGATTAGAGCGTACTCTTTTTGGACTTACGTTTCAAAATCCTGTGGGACTTGCTGCAGGGTTTGATAAAAACGCAGTGTTGTATAATGAGCTGGCTAATTTTGGTTTTGGTTTTATAGAAATAGGAACAGTAACGCCCCTTGGGCAAGAAGGAAATCCTAAACAACGATTATTTCGGCTAAAAGACGATAAAGGTATTATTAACCGAATGGGGTTTAATAATGATGGACTAGATGCTGCTATTGAACAACTAAAAAAGAATAAAGGCAAACTGATAATTGGTGGTAATATTGGTAAAAACACACAAACATTACCTGAAAACTATACAGCAGATTATTTAACTTGTTTTAATGCTTTGCATCCGTATGTCGATTATTTTGTGCTCAATGTAAGTTGTCCTAATGTAGGGAGTCATGCTAAATTAAACGATAAAGATTATCTTGAAGAGTTAATAGGAGCAGTGCAAACAGCCAATTTGTCTTTTGAAAAACAAAAACCAATTCTATTAAAAATTGCGCCAGATTTAAATGATGTGCAATTAGATGAAATTGTGGATCTTGTGTTAGCAACAAAGCTAGATGGCGTAATTGCTAGTAATACTTCTATCGATCGTACAGGATTAAAAGCAACCGATGAGCGCTTGGCTCAAATAGGTAATGGAGGGTTAAGTGGTCAACCTATAAAAGATAAAAGTACGAAGGTTATTAAATACCTTTCTAATAAGAGTAATCGTGCATTCCCAATTATTGGGGTGGGAGGAATCCATAGTGCGAAAGATGCTTTAGAGAAATTAGATGCAGGTGCAAGTTTAGTACAGGTGTACACAGGGTTTATTTATGAAGGACCTTCTCTAATTAAAAAAATTAATAAAGCTATCTTGAACTCTTAATACATCTAATGTTAGAAAATCTTTATCTGTTTTCGATTGCAACAATTGTGCTCGCTATGAGTCCGGGGCCAGATAATATTTATGTGTTAACACAGTCCTTAGTTAATGGTGTTAAAAGTGGTATTGCTACAACGGTTGGTTTAATTAGTGGTTGTATTGTGCATACAAGTTTGCTTGCTTTTGGGATTTCCGCGATTATAACTGCTAACGAATCCTTATTCTACGGCATTAAAGTTTTAGGCGCGTGTTATTTAATATACTTAGCATATAAAGTATTTTCAAGTGATTCTGAAATTTTACTTGGAGCGAATGCCCCTAATAAATCTGCAGCTCAATTATTTAAACAAGGGTTTATTATGAATTTATTGAATCCAAAAGTGATGATATTTTTCCTTGCTTTTTTTCCGGCATTCATTTGGAATCCTGAAAGTGAAACGGTTTCTCAAATTTTTATTTTAGGCTTCACATTTATGTTTGTGAGTCTTATTGTGTTTAGTGGAATTGCTTTGTTAGCGGGTAGTATTTCTTCGTATCTACGTCATAATAAAAATATAGGACTTGTTTTAAAATGGCTGCAAATTATTGTCTTTATTGGAATAGCCGTTTTTATATTGGTGCCGTAGAAAATAATTTAAGATTTTATATTACTTAAGTATATTTTTTAGCCAATTTGTAGACATAGTTCGCATTTCAACTGTAAACATATCTTTCAAACATACTTTTTGGAAGTAGCTACAACCGGAACAAACAGAAACCAATTCTTTTGAGTTTTTTACTTCTTGAATTATAGCTATTTCTTTTTTGCTAAGTTTATAGTTTCCTAAATTAGAAAGATTTTCAAGACTTAATACCGATAAATATTTTTCTGCGTTATTATCAGAATCTAGTCTTCTTGAAATCCACTGATACTTTTTGTTTTCTAGTTTTAAAGTGTATTTTTCTACAGTTTTAGAAGGTTTACCATCAAAATAACACGCAAAGCCAACCACCTGCTTTTTATTTATGTTTTCTTGTGCATTAGTAAAACAAACAAACCCTGTTAAAAATAATATTGCTAGTAATTGATTTAAATATCTACTGTATAAACCCAAACTCATTAATTTGCATAGTAAAACGTGCATCTGCATTTAATGGGACTTCCTTCCATGCAGCTCCTTGAGTGCTTTTTAAAACTAATTTATCGTCAACTTTTTTAAACGAAATTCTAAAGGGTGAAAGTTTTTTATCAATTGAAGATAGTGTGTTTTTTTGTGTCAATCCACTAGCGTCAATCCATTGATTATTTCCGTTTGTAGAATTAAATGAAAGTGTTTTCCAAGCGCATCCATCATTGCAAGTTAAATTTACCTCCGTATCTGTAAGATTTATGTCAATTAAAAAAGGAATGAATGTTTCTCTAGTTTGATTTTGAGCAGTTGTGTTACTCGCAACTAAAACTAGTAGTGCAAATGCAGCAGTTGATACAATTTTTTTTACTGTTTTCATAGTCATCTTTTTAGGATAGCTAAGATACGAAAAAAGGAATTACAGTGATCAGAATTGAGTTCAACGTCAATTTTTGAAAGTGAAAGAAAAGACTATGTTGTAACACAAATTTCTAACTATCTTTACAGTAATGCAAAATGTAAAACTTATAGAATGTCCACGGGACGCAATGCAGGGTATAAAGGACTGGATTCCAACAGAGAAGAAAGTTCAATATATTCAGTCGTTATTGCGCTGTGGATTTGATACAATTGATTTTGGGAGTTTTGTCTCGCCGAAAGCGATTCCGCAATTAGTAGATACTGCTGAAGTTTTAGCACAATTAGATTTATCTGCAACTAACAGTAAATTACTTGCTATTATAGCTAACACAAGAGGGGCAGTTGCTGCGGTTGAACATCCTGAAATACAATATTTAGGATTTCCTTTTTCAATTTCGGAGAATTTCCAAATGCGAAACACTCATAAAACTATTGCTCAGTCTATTGATACTTTAGATGAAATTCTAGACATTGCAGATGCACATAATAAAGAGGTGGTAACCTATTTGTCAATGGGATTTGGAAACCCTTATGGTGATCCTTGGAATGTTGAAATTGTAGGAGAATGGGCAGAAAAACTAGCGGGAATGGGAGTTAAAATATTATCGCTAAGTGATACTGTGGGTTCTAGTACACCAGAAGTTATCGACTATTTGTTCTCTAACTTAATCAAGCAATATCCTCAAATTGAATTTGGTGCTCACCTTCATACAACTCCAACAGCTTGGCACGAAAAGATCGATGCAGCTTATAAAGCTGGATGTATGCGATTTGATGGTGCAATACAAGGTTTTGGTGGATGTCCAATGGCTAAAGATGATTTGACGGGTAATATGCCAACTGAGAAAATGCTAAGCTATTTCAATACTGAAAAAGTACCTAATACAATAAACCCAATGAGTTTTGAAAGTGCTCATAACGAAGCTAGCAAAATATTTAATACCTATCATTAATAGGTGGGAAGTGGACTATAGAACCATTTTTTAAATCTATTTCGAAAATTTCAATAGTATACAATGAAAAATTCTAAGAGCTATATTTCATATTATAAATGTTTGAATCGAAATTTTCTTCTCATATTCTCTGTTATTTTCTTGCTATTTGCAAGTTGTAAAACCAGTAAAATTTCCGAAGTTAAATCAAACGAAACTGTTACTATTAAATTAGTGCAGATGAATGATGTGTATGAAATTGCACCACTTAGCGGAGGTCAATATGGGGGGCTTGCTCGTGTTGCTTATGTAACAGATTCGATAAGAAATGCTAATCCAAATACTTACCTAGTAATGGCGGGCGATTTTTTAAATCCTTCATTAATAGGTACGCTTAAAGTTGATGGCAAGCGCGTAAAAGGAAAACAAATGATTGATGTGATGAATGTGATGGGAGTTGACCTTGCAACATTTGGAAATCACGAATTTGATTTAAAAGAAAACGAGCTTCAAGAACGATTAAATGAAAGTGAGTTTCAATGGACAAGCGCAAATGTGTTTCAGAAAAATGGAGATGACATCCGTACGTTTAATACGGTTAAAAATTTAGATTCAACACCAATTCCTGAAACGGTGTTTTACGATATTAATATAGGTAAAGAATATCCTGTTAGACTTGGCTTTTTTAGTGTAACTATCGATTCTAATCCTATGGATTATGTGTATTACAGTGATTTTATGCTTGAAGGAAAAAGTGCTTATACAGCTTTAGAACAATCAAAAAGTGATATAATTATTGGGTTAACGCATTTAAGTATTAAACAAGATATGCAACTAGCAGAGAGTTTGCCTAATATTGATTTAGTTCTTGGAGGACACGAGCACACTGCAATGCTTGTGCCTACATCTCATGCTAAAGTGGCTAAAGCAGATGCTAATGCGCGCACAATTTACGTACATACATTAACGTATAATCACAAAGCAGATTTTTTAAAAATAGACTCAGAGTTAGTGCCTATTACAGCAAATACTCCTGAACTACCTAAGGTTAAAGTTGTTGTTGATAAGTGGGGGTCAATACTTGAAGCTGAGCTTAAAAATGTGATAGATAATCCTAACGAGATAGTATATTTTGCTAAAAAACCGCTAAATGGTTTAGATAAACCTAACCGAAGTGAACAAACTAATCTTGGTAAAATTATCACTGAAGGAATGGCTAAGAGTTTTAACCTACCTGTTGATGCTGCTATTGTAAATGGTGGTAGTATAAGGCTTGATGATGTATTAGAAAATGAAATATCTGCAATAGATGTTTTTAGAGTTTTGCCTTTCGGCGGAAATGTTCAGCGAGTTGAAATTACTGGAGAGTTATTAATGCAAGTGCTAGATTACGGCGAAAAAAGTGTTGGTACAGGGGCATATTTACATAGGTATAAACTTCAGAATAAAAATGGTGTATGGTACTTAGGTGCTAAGCCGTTGATAAATGATAAAATATATACACTAGCTTTAAGTGACTACTTATTAAAAGGGCTAGATATTCCTATATTGTCTGCAGATAGTCCAGGAGTGAAAAGCATATATGTTCCAGTAAGGGAAGAAGCAGCTCACGATATTAGAAAAGCAGTAATCGATTTTATGAAAACTCTAAAATAAATGCTATGAATAAAATTTTAAAAATTATACTATTAGTTGCCTTAGGAGCATTTGTACTAATGCAATTTATTAGACCAGAGAAAAACGAAAGTGGATATGAATCAGTTGCCTTTTTTGAAGCCGAAACAAAACCATCAGTTGAAATGGCGGCTTTATTAAAAACACATTGTTATGATTGCCATAGTGATCATACAATATATCCTTGGTATGCAGAAATTGCACCAGCTTCTTATTGGTTAAAAGATCATATTGATAATGGTAAAAAACATTTTAATGTAAGTGCTTGGGAATCGTATAGTGCGAAAAAGAAAGATCACAAGCTTGATGAGCTAATAGAATTTGTTGAGGATGGCGAGATGCCACTAGATTCATATACTTGGTTGCACGGCGAGTTACCTAAAGAAGATGCTGATAAATTAATACAATGGGTGCAAGTGCTAAGATTACGTTATCAAAAAGAGATTTCTGAATTAGCAAAATAGACATTATTTAAACTTCATAGTCGTTTTGACCATTTGAAGTCTATAGATAAAAGGAGCTGCATATGTTATAATATACAGCTCCTTATTTTATTTAAAATAAATCTAAATAAGCTTTGTTATACCCTAAATCTATTTTATTTTTGCGGACTGAAATTTTACATTATTTGTATTCAATCTAAATAAAAGCAATGAAAAGAGTTTTATTAGTATTAGCATTAGCATTTACATCAATTATTACAGCGCAAATAACACAAGATAGTATCAATCTTGATCCGCAAAAACAATTAAATGCAGCACAATCTATTTTATCAGGAAACTATGGTAAGAGAGTTACAATAGGTGGTTATGGTGAAATAACTTACAACCAACCAGAAGGAGACAATGGTGAGTTAGATGTACAACGTTTGGTATTGTTAGTAGGTTATAAGTTTAATGAAAAAACACAATTTGTAACTGAAATTGAAGTGGAACATGTGGAAGAAATTTTTGTAGAGCAAGCATTTGTTAACTACGCAATTTCAGATAATATGAGTCTTCGTGGAGGTTTAATGTTAGTTCCTATGGGGATTGTAAATGAGTATCACGAACCTACAACCTTTAATGGAACAGAACGTCCTGCATTAGATAACGTTATTGTGCCAACTACCTGGAGAGAAATAGGAGTGGGAGTTACAGGTCGTTTTTCTGAAATATCACTTGGTTACCAAGCTTATATATTTAATGGTTTCAAATCTACAAATGCAGATGGCGCAGGTGGTGTAAATGGAGTACTTAAAGGAAGTAATGGTTTGCGTGGAGGTCGTCAAAAGGCGATTAAATCTACAGTAGATACGCCTACTTTATCAACTAAGTTTGATTACTACGGTATTCCAGGATTAAGATTAGGTCTTTCAGGATATTTTGGTCAAACACAAGCTGAAGATGATGTTGAGGATATCGATGGAGCAAACATAGGTATTGCTATGGTAGGGTTTGACGCACGATATAACTACAGAAACTTTACTGCAAGAGGTCAATTTATTTATGCTTCATTAAGTGATACTGATGCGTACAATGCGCTAACCGAAAGCGATTTAGGAAGTGCAATGCAAGGGTACTATGTGGAAGCAGCTTATAACCTTTTACCTATTGCTAAAAGGCAAAAACTTTTTGCTTTCGCTCGTTATGAAAATTACGATACACACGCAGCAACAGAAGACAACCTAGTTAGAAATGATGCTTTTAATAGAACAGATTTGACAACAGGATTAAGTTATCACATTGCACCAGGAGTGGTGGTAAAAGGAGATTACCAATTTAGAGATAATAAAAGTGATGCTGATGTGCCAAATCAGTTAAACTTTGGTCTTGGAGTTTGGTTCTAGTATGTAGCTGAAATTTTAAAGCTTTACGCTTTGTTATTTTCATTTATAATTAGTTCGTTCTTGGCATAAACTTTGGTTTTTAGAACATCATTAAATACAACAGAATTATGGTTAAAAAGTTTCTTTTAATAACAGTGTTAGCTTTTGTTTTTTCGGCATTTGTAATTCCTGAGAAAATTGCAAAAAAAGCTGATAAGGCTATAGCGAAGTTTTATGAGATTGAAAATTTCAGTAAAACGCCATTAACTATTTCTGAAACATTAAATACCAATACACCTTCCGAATTTTCAAAAGAAAACCTTTTTAAAATTGAAGCAAACGGAAGTTTCTTAGGCTATGGTTATGTAGGCAATGCGCCAAGTAAAACGGCAACGTTTGATTATATAGTATTATTTGATAAGGATTTTATTATTACTAAAAGTAAAGTACTTGTATATCGTGAAGAATACGGTGGAGAAATAGGAAGTAAAAGATGGTTGCGCCAATTTGAAGGTTCTAAAGCTGGGACTAAAGAGTTGAAATATCAAGAAGATATAATACCTATTAGTGGTGCAACCATTTCTGTTCGTTCAATGACAAAAGCAGTTAATGAATTATTAGAAAGTATTGCTACCTTGCAAGCTAAAAAAGCACTTTAATGCAATTTAACGGTCTTCTTCAAACATTCCCTTCACATGTAAAATTATTTATAACAGCTTTTGTTGTTGTATTAACTGTTGGGTATGTCACAGGATTGACTTTTGTAAGTCAAACTGATTCAGATTCGCCAAATGGTATTGAAGAAAATTACTTAGGTAATGAGGAGGTAGAAGATGCTCAAGTAATGAAATTTGAAAAAGGTGCACGCGAAATGCTCACTATTATTCATACTCACATTTTATCAATGTCGTTTATTTTCTTTCTGTTAGGAAGCTTAGTGGCGATGACATCACTTCCAAGAAAGTTGAAATCTTTTTTAATGGTGGAACCATTTGTATCTATTTTGCTCACTTTTGGAGGTATTTGGCTATTGTGGATGGGTTACCATTGGATGAAATATATAGTAATGTTTAGTGGTATATTAATGACTGCAGTTTACTTTTTAGGAGTATTAGCAATATTGCGTGATTTAGTAAAAAAACCAAACCAATAATATTTCAGTTTAACTACTAGTTGAAACTTTCATTTATCACTCAATTTTTTAAATTTTTAAAATTAATTTTTAAAGTTGATTGTTAATTCGCTTTATTGACTCTTTAATTCTTAATTAATAGTAGTATTTTTGCACGCAATTAAATGTTAACCACTTTCAATACTTCAGAAAGTAAAATCTAATTGCAATGACAGCACACGAAAATAAAATTATAGGAGAAGGACTCACATACGATGATGTTCTTTTAGTACCAGCTTTTTCTGAAGTTCTACCAAGAGAGGTTTCAATTCAAACTAAATTTTCAAGAAATATTACGTTAAATGTGCCTATTGTATCTGCAGCAATGGATACGGTAACTGAAAGCGCTATGGCTATTGCTATCGCACGTGAAGGTGGAATAGGAGTTTTGCATAAAAATATGACTATTAAGCAGCAAGCTGCTGAGGTTAGAAAAGTAAAACGTGCAGAGAGCGGGATGATTCAAGATCCTGTTACTTTAAAAAAGGATAACACTGTAGGTGATGCGCAAAAAACAATGCGCGAATTTAGCATAGGTGGAATTCCAATTATCAATGAGGCAGGTTTACTAATTGGTATTGTAACAAATAGAGACCTACGTTTCGAAAAAGATTTTTCGCGTAAGTTGAGTGAAGTGATGACGGTAGAGAATCTTGTTACAACAGCAAAAGGAACTTCCTTAAAAGAAGCTGAATTAATTTTACAGAAAAACAAAATTGAAAAATTACCAGTGGTTGATGATCAAGGTAAATTACTTGGGTTAATCACTTTTAGAGATATAACTAAACTTACTCAAAAACCAACGGCAAATAAAGATACCTATGGTAGATTACGTGTTGCTGCTGCATTAGGAGTTACTCCAGATGTAGTTGAAAGAGCAACTGCTTTAGTTGAAGCACAAGTTGATGCTGTAATTATTGATACAGCTCACGGACACACAAGGGGTGTTGTGACAGTGTTACAAGAAGTAAAAAGCAAATTTCCAGAATTAGATGTCATTGTAGGTAATATTGCTACGGCAGAAGCTGCTAAATATTTAGTAGATGCTGGTGCTGATGCAGTTAAAGTAGGAATTGGACCAGGCTCAATCTGTACAACTCGTGTTGTTGCAGGTGTTGGTTTCCCGCAATTTTCTGCTGTATTAGAAGTTGCTGCTGCTATAAAAGGGAGTGGAGTCCCAGTAATTGCGGACGGAGGAATTAGATATACAGGTGATATTCCTAAAGCTCTTGCAGCTGGAGCAGATTGTGTAATGCTAGGGTCGCTTTTAGCAGGTACAAAAGAATCTCCAGGAGAAACAATTATCTACGAAGGACGAAAATTTAAGTCTTACAGAGGAATGGGAAGTGTTGAAGCAATGAAACAAGGTTCTAAGGATCGTTATTTCCAAGATGTAGAAGACGATATTAAAAAATTAGTTCCGGAAGGTATTGTAGGTCGTGTACCGTATAAAGGTGAGCTATTAGAAAGTATGACTCAGTTTATTGGTGGACTTAGAGCAGGAATGGGATATTGCGGTTCTAAAGATGTAGCTACTTTAAAAGAAACAGGAAGATTTGTAAAAATTACTGCTAGTGGTATTAATGAAAGCCATCCCCACGATGTAACTATTACAAAAGAAGCGCCTAATTATAGTCGTTAATTTTCTTCGGAAATATTAAGTAAATAGAAAAAAGCCCAATCTAATTTAAGATTGGGCTTTTTTTTTATTAATTATATAAATGTTACTTCTACTTAAAAAAATGGATATAAGATTTTTCTAAATTAAGCTTTGCTGGTTCTGGAAATTGTCCGTGAACTATTAATGCGTTTTTATGATGCTGTTCAAGATTGTTTAATACTTTTCTGTTTAATAATAACACAGTAGACTGCCCGTGATTGTCAGATTTGTCTAAAATTGTTTTTCCATTAAACTCGCATGCCCAATGTGTTTCAGCCATATTTTCCTCGTAAAATAATTCGATTGTTGGAACTTGATAGTAGCTATATTCACCTATTCCTTCAAGATCAAATACTAATCTAAGTAAACCTCCATCAAGTTTATTTGCTTCATTCTTTATGCCTAAATCAGCAAAAGATAACTTTCCTGCGCTTGGGGTATTAAATTTTACTTTTATCTCTCCTTGGTTTAACTCTACATTGTTCATATATACTTGTTTTATGTTTACTCAAAATTACAGAAGTATCTATTTATAAGTTATGATATATATCAGATTACAAAAAAAAGCCCACTCTATTTATTGAATGGACTTTCTTAATTCTACGAATAGCTATTTTTAAAACAACTGATTTACTATACAATATTGTACAAGCTCTTGAGTAGAATCGAAATCTAATTTTTTTAAAATATTTTTTCTGTGTGCGCTAACAGTGTGCGGACTTATAAAAAGTTTCTCGCTAATCTCTTTGCTTGTTTTGTTTAAAGCCAAAAGTCTAACAACATCTTTTTCGCGATTACTGATTGTATCTGTAATGAGTTTTTGTGAATAGTTCTTGTAATAGATAGTCTCATATTCATTATTCTCATTTAACTTTTTTACAGTACCTATAATAGGTCGCTGTTCATTTTTACCGGTAATACTAAAATGAGCAATACCAATTACAGGTTTTCCTGTTTCGTCAAAGTAAGTAGGCGTCTGGTGCTCTAACGCATTTAGATATGCACCCTTAGCATTTTTTACTCTAAAATTCCAAGTATAGCTTAATTTGTGTCTATCTTCTAAAGGAACTTCAGTCATAGTAAAAACCATTAAATCTTCTAGAGCGCTCATCCATACTGGAAGATCTTGTGGATGGAAATGTGAAAACCAATAAGGAACACCTTCATTAGCCATTTTATCTCTATTGAGTCCAAGAGTGTATTCGAAATTTTTACTTACAAACTCATAAATTTGTTTAGTAGTATTTGTAACGATGAAAAACGACTCCATTGGAGGGAGGTATTTGTCTAACTCTCTTAGTTTCTGAATGTGTTTTTCAACAACTGTTCCATTGTATTCTTTATAGCTGTCAAATACTTCTTTAAAAAGATCGAGGTGTTCTTGTTGCATAGAGGAGATTTTGGGGCGGTTTGTTAGTCGGAAATTTTAATTTAAATACTATTGTTGATTTATTGATTGCCACATTGGTGCTAGACTTTTTATATAGTCTTTATATTCTTTTGGAATATCTTTAAATGGTTCAAGCTCAAATGTAATTGTATTTGTGTTTTCAAAATGCCAATAATTACCTTCTACTTTTCCGTTTGAAGATGTTAAGTTCCACCTAGGTATATAGATTAATGAGTAACTTCCATTATTAAGTGTTTCTAAAGCAAAATCTTTCAAATCCTCTTTTTGGTTAAAAGCTAAAGTTATTATAGCATTTAAATTTCCATTTTTTGTTTGGTATAACTCGTATTTTTTTGATGAAAATTTATCTAATTCTTGAGTCCAAGTATTTTCTTTATTAACTATTAAGGCGAGTTCTTTTGCAACTGTCAAGCTATCTTCTTTGGTTTTTATTACCGAAATAAGATGTTTTTGATTAATGGTCATAGTCATTTCGGAGTTGTCAATTGTAACAATCGTTTTTTCTGCAGCGATGCGGCTGTTCTCATTTCCGAAGAATGTGCCAATAACAAAGAAAATTATCTTTATCAATTCCATAAATACTTAAAGGAGTATTGCGTGTTGTTAGTTTATTTCAATTATTGAGTATAATTAGGAATTATACTTTTGTCCTCTATTAGGCTTTAAACGCTCTCTTAGGTCTGCCATATGTACTTCGTCAACAATCATATAAGCAATGTGGTGCATAGGTGTAATTTCTTCTGTATTACAAATGGTATTTTCTAAACCTTCTGCTAGTGAAAATTCTTTTAAATGTACAATATGATGAGCTGCTATAGGTGCAGCATTAGGGCCGCGAAAATCCCAAATTAATTTTATTCTATTCATAATGGTTTTATTAATTTAGAATTTGTTGTGCTCTAAAAATAAGAGATTTTTTTTAAAGACAATAAAGATTAGGCGATAAGGCTGTAATTTTAATGAATTCTTTTTAATCCTTAATAACTGAAGTTTCGTTTTCAACATAAGCTTTAAATGCTTCAAAAAACTCCAGACTCTGTTTTTTAAAAATACGAGGCATTAAAAAACCAAATGCCTTCATAGTTAAACTCTGAAACCTAAATTCATTTTCGCCAATCCATTCGGTTTTTGAAGGACTTAATTCTTTGAAGTAATTTTTCTGAATATTATAAACACCTTTGGTTGTGTAACTTGCTTCAAAAAAATTAGGAAAACCATTTTTTAATACAGTTTCAGTTAAAACCATATCACGGTTGCCCATTTTGTAATGTAATTCCATTTGTGCGCCTGGAGTACCAGTGTCTAGTCCATTGATATTTATATACTTCACTAGTCCTTTTTGCCAATGTTTCATATTGTCAGGATTGTCAAGTTTTTCAATCACTTCTTTCAAAGGAGCATTGATAATAATTTTTGTTTGGTACTTCATTTGCAGCATTTTTATTAGTCCTCGTAAAGTTAGTAGATTTTTAGCATTTCAGTGTACTTAAAAGTGCTAGTTCTCGTTAACTAGATACATTTGCACGCCGTGCTTAATTTGTTATTTTTGCGGCTATAATTTCTACCCTAAATATTTGATATATAAAGATGAAAAAAACAACTTTTATTTTTGCCTTTTTCCTAATCGTAGCCACTGCATTTGCACAAAAACCTACGGATGTATTGATGACAATTGAAGGAGAACCTATACTTGTAAATGAGTTTGAGAGAGTTTACAAAAAAAATCTAGAACTCGTTAAAGACGAATCTCAAAAAACCATTGATGGGTATTTAGATTTATTTATTGATTATAAATTGAAAGTAGCTGAAGCTTATGCTCAAAACCTTGATGAAGATAAAGCCTATAAACGTGAGTTTACAAAATATAGAGATCAATTAGCTCGTAATTATGTAAATGAAACGCGCCTTTTTGAAGGTATTGCTGAAGAAGCTTATAATCGCGGAAAAGAGCAAATAAATGCAAATCACATATTAATTAAAGTAGGTTATGATGCTTTGCCACAGGACACTTTAAAAGCGTATAACAAAATTAAAAGTCTTCGCGAAAGAGCTTTAGCTGGTGAAGATTTTATAGCCTTAGCAAAACAAAATTCTGAGGAACCAGGTGCAAAAGAGCGAGGTGGTGATTTAGGTTATTTTACAGTATTCTCTATGGTTTATCCATTTGAGAATATGGCATACAACACTCCTGTAGGAGAAATAAGTGATATCGTACGAACTAACTTTGGTTACCACGTACTTAAAGTGAATGATCGTCGTATAAGAGAATCGCCAATCGTTGTTTCGCATATTATGATTACTGAGAAAAAAGACGATCCATCTTTTAATCCAGAAGAACGCATTAACGAATTGTACAAAATGCTGCAACAAGGAAGTAATTTTGAAGAATTAGCTAAACAGTTTTCAGATGATAAAAACTCAGCAAAATTAGGAGGTAAGTTAAAGGCTTTTTCAAGAGGACAGCTTAGGTCAGATTCGTTTGAAAACAGTGCGTATAATTTACAGAATCCAGGTGATTTGTCTAAACCTATTAAAACTCGTTTTGGATGGCATGTTTTAAAATTAGAAGAGAAAATGAAAGAGCGTTCTTTCGAGGAGCAAAAAGAAGATTTGTACCGTAAAATAAAAAAAGGAGATCGTTCTAAAGTCATTTCAACACAAGTAACTCAGGATATCATAAAAAAATATGGAATTAAGAGATACGAGTATTTAGACTTTTTCGATGAATATGCTTCAGATGAGGTTACAAAAAGTAAATGGAAAATTACCGATACTTTAACTGGTGATAGAAATAAAGTAGTATTTACAATAGGAAACAAGGATATTTACTATGATGAGTTTGCAGAATACATTTATTACAGACAACGTTTTGCTGAGAAAAAACCAACAAAGCGAGATTACATAGAGAATATGTATAATGAGTTTGAATCAATTGAAATTAAAGAGTATCTAAACGAACAATTAGAATCTGAAAACCCAGAATTTGGAGCAATAATTGGGGAGTATAGAGATGGGCTTTTAATTTTTGATGTAATGAAGAAAAATATTTGGCAGAAAGCCAAACGTGATACATTGGGGTTAGAGCGTTTTTATCAAACTGTTGCTTCTAATTATAGTTGGGATGAACGTATTGATGCTGAAATATTATCAGGTGGAGATAGTGCTAAAATTCAAGAAGCTAAAGCAATGTTAGAAGCTGGTAAAACTGCAGAAGCTATAAAAGCAGCATTAAACACAAATGATAAAGTTCATATAATCATTTCTTCGGGAAGGTATGAAAAAAATGACGCAACATTACCAGAAGGATTAGCATTCCAAAAGGGTGTGAGTGATGTACTTTCAAATGGCGAAACTTATTCTGTAGTAAACATAAAAGAAGTTTTACCACCTAGCACCAAAACTTTTGAAGAAGTTAAAGGGCGTGTAATGAGTGAATATCAAAATCAAATAGAAAATGATTGGATCAATTCACTACAAGCTAAATACAAAGTAGATGTTGATAAGAGAACATTAAAAAAATTAAAGAAACGCTATAAATAATGGTTAGAGTTATCGTGTTACTTTTTAGTTTATTATTGCTGGTTTCTTGTGATTATTTTAAACAGACACCTAGTGAAAACCCTGTGGCGCGTGTAAATAACAGCTATTTGTATCAAGAAGATATTAATGATTTAGTTACTGAAGCAACATCAAAAGAGGACAGTGCTATCATTGTAAGTAATTATATTAATAGATGGGCAACACAACAACTTTTATTAAATCAAGCTAAAATAAACCTTTCACAGGATCGTATCTCAAATTATGAGCGAATGGTGGAAGATTATAAAAATGACCTTTTTACAGAAGCGTACAAAGGAGCAATAGTTTTAAAGCAGCTAGATAGCACTATTACTACTGAAAAAATAGAAAGTTACTACGAGGCTAATAAAGAGAATTTCAGTTTAACTGAAACACTCTATAAGTTAAGATATATTCACGTTGATTCTAAATTTGCGAATATTTCTGAAACAAAGAAAAAATTTACTCGTTTTAATACAGAGGATCAACAAGATCTTCAACGCATGAGCCTAGAGTTTAAAAATGTAAATCTCAATGATTCTATTTGGATTAAAAAGGAATCTGTTTTAAAGCAGCTGCCGGTACTAAAGTCTAATGAAAGTACGGCATTAAAAAAATCAGATTTCAAACAATTAGAAGATTCATTAGGGGTATATTTGCTGAAAATAGTGGACGTATTAAATCCTAATGATATTGCACCATTAGCATACATTAAACCTACAATTGAAGAGATTATTTTGAGTAAACGAAAGTTAGAGCTCATTAAAAAATTAGAAAAAGACATTACAAAAGATGCCATTAAAAACAAAGATTTTGAAATATACACGCCAAAGTAGCTTATTACTTTTAGTGCTACTAGTGAGTCAACTTGCCATTTCTCAGGAAGTAATTATGGTTGATAGTACAGGAGTAGCAAAAGAAAATCCATTATTAAATACATCTCTAGAAAATAGAGTTGTAGATAGTCTTAAACCTTTTAAGCGCTTTAAAGCTGAAGGTGTATCTGCAGTAGTAGGTGAGTATGTTGTTCTAGATAGTGATATAGATAAAAGTTATTTAGAATTTCAACAAAACGGAGTGTCAACTGATGATATTACTCGTTGTGAATTACTAGGTAAATTAATGGAGGACAAGCTTTATTTACACCAAGCAAAAATTGACAGTATTATGGTAACTGATGCTGAGCTTAATCCGCAAGTAGATCAGTTAGTTCAATATATGATAGGGCAACTTGGTAGTGAAGAGAAAGTAGTTGACTACTATCGTAAAGATAATTTACTTCAATTAAAAGAAGAATTGCGTGATGCAAAGCGTGATTTAGAACTAGCAAATAGAATGCAAGCTAGAGTTGTAGAAAATGTAGAGGTAACACCAGAAGAAGTTCGTGTGTTTTTCTTTGCAATTCCAGAAGATGAACGCCCAGTATTTAGTGCTGAGGTTGAGGTAGCTCAAATTGTAGTTGAACCTAAAATTACAGAAGCTTCTAAACAAGCTGTAATAGATAGATTAAATGAATTTAGAGCAGATATTGTTGAAAATGGAGCTAGTTTTGCTACCAAAGCAGTTTTATACTCAAAAGACGGAGCAGCAGGTAAAGGAGGTTTGTTGCCAAGTATGCGAAGAGGAGATCCTTATGCAAAAGAGTTTAAAGACGTCGCATTTTCATTGTTAGAAGGAGAAGTTAGTGAGCCTTTTGAAACGGAATTCGGTTTTCATATTTTGAAAGTTGATAAAATTAGAGGGCAGGAAATTGATGTAAGGCACATTATTTTGTTTCCCGAGTTAAGCGAATCAACTATAAATGAAGCTAAAGAAAGAGTAGAGAAAATTAGAACGAGTATTATTAATGATAGTATTTCTTTTGGTGATGCAGCTCGATTATATTCAGATGAATTAACAACTAGAAATAATGGAGGACAATTAACAAACCCACAAACATTAGATACACGTTTGGATTTAACTAAAATGGATCCAACATTAAGTGCACAGGTTTACAATTTAAAAGAGGGAGAGGTTTCTAAAATATTTATTGATCAAGATAGAACAGGTAAGAAAACATTTAAGTTTTTAACGGTATCTAAACGATACGATGAGCACCCAGCAGATTTTGTAAAAGATTACGAAAAAATTAAGGAGCTTGCATTACGCCAGAAGCAGATTACAACAATCGAAAAATGGCAAGACAAACACATCAAGAATACTTACGTTAACGTAAACGAAGATTACCAAGATTGTGATTTTGCAAGTGATTGGGTTAAAAAAATCAAGTAAGAAAACATACTAGAATAACTTGTTAAAGGTTAAAAGTTAAGCGAATCTTATTGCAATTAACTTTTAACCTTTTTCTGTATCCTATAAAGTTTCCTTATTTTTATGAATTAATACCAATACGCTTTTTAGTATAGGTTAGAATTAAGAAATAGCAATATAAAATTATGTCAGACGTAGCAGCTGTAAAGCAACTTGTTTCAAAATACGAAGCACTAAAGCAAGAAATTAAAAAAGTAATTATTGGGCAAGACGAAGTTGTAGAGCAAGTGCTGCTTTCTGTATTTTCTGGAGGTCACGCTTTATTAATTGGAGTACCAGGATTAGCAAAAACATTATTG
Organism: Patiriisocius marinus; assembly: GCF_008974325.1. Classification (GTDB taxonomy): domain Bacteria; phylum Bacteroidota; class Bacteroidia; order Flavobacteriales; family Flavobacteriaceae; genus Patiriisocius; species Patiriisocius marinus. Next base: position 27,775 of record NZ_BKCG01000012.1, read on the forward strand.
GTTAACACGGTTTCTCAAGCATTAGGTTTACAGTTTAAAAGGATTCAGTTTACGCCAGATTTAATGCCAAGTGATATTCTTGGTTCTGAAATATTAGATGAAAACAGAACATTTAAATTTATAAAAGGGCCTATTTTTTCAAACATAGTTTTGGCAGATGAGATTAATAGAACACCACCTAAAACACAAGCAGCTTTATTAGAAGCAATGCAGGAGCGTTCAGTTACTGTTGCAGGACAAAACTATAAATTAGATTTACCTTATTTTGTTTTGGCAACTCAAAACCCAATTGAGCAAGAAGGAACATACCCTTTGCCAGAAGCTCAGTTAGACCGTTTTATGTTTGCTATTAACCTAGAGTACCCAACATTTGAAGAAGAAGTTCAGGTAGTAAAAGCAACAACAGCTGGAGCAGTTGAAAAAGTAAATGCGCTTTTTTCTGCGCAAGAGATCATAGACTTTCAGCAATTAATTAGACGTATTCCTGTTGCAGATAATGTGGTAGAATATGCGGTAACACTTGTTGGTAAAACAAGACCTAAAAGTCAAGCAGCACCAGAACTAGTTAAAAAATATATTGATTGGGGTGCAGGACCTCGTGCATCACAAAACTTAATCTTAGCAGCAAAAACAAATGCTGCATTACAAGGTAAATTTTCTCCAGATATAGCAGATGTCCAAAAAGTAGCAATAGGAATCCTACGTCATCGTATGATTAAAAACTACAAGGCTGAAGCTGAAGGATTATCAATTGAAGAGATTATTACAAGTTTATTTTAGTACTAATGTTTCTACGGAAATTTTAAAGAATTAAAAAATGGATCTCAGTAATTTCAGAAAACCACTAATATTAATAATTTTAGGAGCAGCACTTGTTGTTATTGGTCTTGTTTTTAAAAGTTATAAGTTAGGTTGGGGAATAATGCAAGCAAATAATATTGTAATGCTTGGAGGTATTATTGAAGTAGTTGCAGCAGTATTAGCTATTGTTATTTTAATAAAGATGAAGAAATAGTACCATTCATTTCATTAATTTTTTTGAATACAATAAAAACGTAAATATTTTCGAATAAACAATTCTCAAATTAATAATTTTCACTATCCAATTTTACGAATTTCGTATTTTTAAGGTTGTTTTTATTGGCTATTTTGGGATATTGTTAGGTATTGTCCAAATCCTATGTATATTTTTAAAATATTTCTAAATTTCGTAACTTCGCGAGACTTGAAAAACAGCGACGTTTTACAAGAATAAACACCAAAAACTAAAACAACAATATTATGGCTTTTGATATCGATATGATTAAAAAGGTGTATGCTCAAATGGCTGAGCGTGTAGATAAAGCACGTGAGGTTGTGGGTAAACCGCTTACACTTTCAGAAAAAATATTATACAATCACCTTTGGGATGGAATGCCTACAGAGGCGTTTACAAGAGGGAAAGATTATGTAGATTTTGCACCAGATCGTATTGCTTGTCAAGATGCAACTGCGCAAATGGCTTTATTACAGTTTATGCAAGCTGGTAAAGATAAAGTAGCAGTGCCTACAACAGTTCACTGTGATCACTTAATTCAAGCAAAGCAAGGTGCTAAAAAAGATTTAAAACGTGCTAACGAAGTTAGTAACGAAGTGTTTGATTTCTTAGGTTCAGTTTCTAATAAATACGGAATTGGATTTTGGGCTCCTGGAGCAGGAATTATTCACCAAGTAGTGTTAGAAAACTACGCATTCCCAGGTGGAATGATGATTGGTACAGATAGTCACACGGTAAATGCTGGTGGACTTGGAATGGTTGCCATAGGAGTAGGTGGAGCAGATGCTGTTGATGTTATGGCAGGAATGGCTTGGGAATTAAAATTTCCGAAGTTAATAGGAGTTCGTTTAACTGGAAAGTTAAGTGGATGGACAGCTCCAAAAGATGTGATATTAAAAGTTGCCGAAATTCTAACTGCTAAAGGTGGAACAGGAGCGATTGTTGAATATTTTGGTCCTGGAGCTACAGCAATGTCTTGTACTGGAAAAGGTACTATTTGTAATATGGGTGCAGAGATAGGAGCAACAACTTCTACTTTTGGTTACGATGAGTCTATGGAACGTTACTTGAGAGCGACGGATAGAGCTGATGTAGCTGATGCAGCTAATAAGGTGAAACAACACTTAACTGCAGATGCTGAAGTATATGCAAACCCAGAACATTATTTTGATCAAGTAATTGAAATCAATTTATCTGAACTTGGACCTTTATTAAATGGACCTTTTACGCCAGATCTTTCAACGAAAGTTGGATCTGATATGACAGAAAAAGCAACTAAAAATGACTGGCCTCTTCAAGTTGAATGGAGTTTAATTGGTTCTTGTACAAACTCTTCATACGAAGATTTATCAAGAGCTTCTTCAATTGCTAAGCAAGGTTTAGAAAAAGGACTTTCTATAAAAGCTGAACTAGGTATCAACCCAGGTTCAGAATTAGTAAGATATACAACAGAGCGTGATGGAATTTTACAGCGTTTTGAAAAATTAGGCGCTAAGATTTTTACAAATGCTTGTGGACCTTGTATTGGTCAATGGGCACGTTACGAAGATCCTAAAAATGCTCCTAAAAATAGCATTGTACACTCGTTTAACAGAAACTTTGCAAAGCGTGCAGATGGTAACCCAAATACACACGCCTTTGTCGCATCTCCAGAATTAACTGCGGCAATAGCCTTCGCAGGACGATTAGATTTCAATCCTTTAACAGATACTTTAACTAATGATAAAGGAGAGCAGGTTAAATTTGACGAACCAACAGGTTGGGAGTTGCCACCAGATGGTTTTGAAGTTGAAGAGAATGGGTATGTTGAGCCACTTGCTGATGGTAGCGGTGTAGTTGTAAGTGTAAGCGATACTAGTGAGCGGTTACAATTATTGACTCCATTTGAGCCAATTAAAGATAGTGAGATGCAAGGAACTAAATTGCTTATTAAAGCTTTTGGTAAATGTACAACTGATCATATCTCTATGGCTGGTCCTTGGTTACGTTACAGAGGTCACCTAGATAATATTTCTAATAACTGTTTAATTGGAGCAGTAAATGCTTTTGGTAAGAAAACAAATTTTGTTAAAAATCAATTAGATGGTGAGTTTGGTGGTGTGCCAGATACTGCTAGAGCTTATAAAGCTGCTGGAGTTAAAACTGTAGTAGTGGGAGACCACAACTACGGTGAAGGTTCTTCAAGAGAGCACGCAGCTATGGAGCCACGTCATCTTGGTGTTGCAGCAGTGATTGTAAAATCATTTGCACGTATTCACGAAACAAACTTGAAAAAACAAGGTATGTTAGGTTTAACATTTGCTAATGAAGCAGATTATGATCTAATTCAAGAGGATGATACATTTAACTTTGTAGATATCGCAGACTTCGCTCCAAACAAGCAATTAACTCTGGAAGTTGTTCATGCAGATGGTAGCAAGGATGTAATTATGCTGAATCACACATATAACGAAGCTCAAATTGAGTGGTACAGAAAAGGTAGTGCATTGAACTTGATAAAAGAACAAAACGCATAGTATTTCTGAAATATTATAACTTTAAAAAGCTCTCATTTATGAGGGCTTTTTTCATGCTTAATATTTAGTAACTAATCTTGTGATGAATTTTTCAAAAAGCTTATTTTGTAAGTAATACTGTCAATCTTCGACTGTTGTAATACTAATAAAACAACAGTATGAAATCTATTTGGACTTTTGAAGATGTAAATTTATTTGGGATGTTATGCCCGCATAAATTTAAAGAGTATAAAAAAACACATTCTTTAAACTCATATAAAAAAGAAGATTTCATCTATTTCGAAAAAGACTCAGCTAACAAAGTATATCTAATAGAAAATGGAAAAGTTAAAATTGGTCATTATACTGAGGAAGGAGATGAGGTTGTAAAAGCTATTTTGTCTAAAGGAGAACTCTTTGGAGAAAAAGCTATTTTGGGTGAGGAATCCCGAAATGAGTTTGCAATGTCTATCGATAATAAAACTTCAATTTGTCCTGTAGGCATTGAAACTATGCATAATTTAATGCGAGACAACCGCACATTAAGTTTCAAAGTTTACAAGCTTATTGGTTTTAGAATTAGAAAATTAGAACGTCGCTTAGAGCTTATTATGTTTAAAGATGCAGAGACACGTGTTTCTGAATTTTTAAAAGAACTCGCAGACGAATACGGCTATTGTTGTCCAAATACAGGAGATACAATTATAAAACACCCTTACACCCAAAAAGATATCGCTCATTTAATAGGGACTTCACGCCCTACTTTTAATTCTATAATGAATAAACTAAAGGAGTTAGGACAAATTGATTTTAGTCGAAATGAAATTAGACTTAAAATTTCTGCATAAAAAATGGCTAATGTAAGCTAGCTAACATTTCAAAGTAAATATGGAAAGTACTTTTGTAGTATAACTATTATTAAATAAACAATTTACTTATGAAAAAATTATTTTTAATCGTCTTAACAATGGGCTTTTTTGCAGCTTGTGATAGTGATGATGACAACACAGTAGCGGCTATTGAGCCAAATGCAGGAACAATTTTGGGAGGACCTTTTACATTTTTAGTGGATGGTGTTCCAGATATGGTTTCAGGAATAACAACAGATCCAGATGCTGTTGGTACAAATAGAACATTTGTAATTACTGATGCAGATAGTAATATTTTAGGTTTACCAAGCACAACCGAAGCACTAGAAGGTGTAGATTTTGATGGAGCAGGAGTAGGATCTTGTTTAATCTGGTATGTGCGCTTTGAAGGCGAACTCTCAGGTCTTGAAATGGGACAAAATTTAGATAATTTAGGTGGAGTTTTTGATGTGTCTAATTCAATATTAGTGACACGAAATGCAGGTCCTGAAGCCGGGGTGTTATCTGGAGATCCTTTTACTTTTTGTATTGATGGAGTGCCAGATATGGTAAGTGGTATTAGTACTGATGCTAATGCAACTGGCAGTTTGAGAACATTTGTTATAACAGATGATTTAGGAAATATTTTAGGGTTACCACCAACTACAGAGGCACTTGAAGGAGTAGATTTTGATGGCGCAGGCGCAGGGGTTTGTTTGATTTGGTATTTACGTTATGAAGAAGGATTATCAGGGTTAGAACCAGGAATGAATGTTGATGGACTTAGTGGAAATTTTGATTTTTCAAACTCAATTTCAGTTACTAGAAATGAAACTAACGGTGGTGTGGTAACAGGTGGTCCATTTACATTTACCGTTGATGGAAATCCAGATATGGTTAGCGGTATAGCTTTAGATGGAACACAAACAGGAACTAATGGAACTTGGATTATTACAGATGGAGCAACAGGAGCTATTTTAGGTTTACCGCCAACTATTGAAGCATTAGAAGGAGTAGACTTTGATGGAGCAGGTGTAGGTGTTTGCTTTATCTATTACATTAGATATGAAGATGGTTTGCAAGGCTTAGCGCCTATGGAAAACTTAGCAGATCTTGATGGATGTTTTAGTTTGTCAAATTCAATATCTGTTACAAGAAATTAAGACTGTTTTTTTGTTAGTAGTGTAAGGCGTAATGATATATTTTCATTGCGCCTTTCTTTATGTAAACTTTTAAACTGCGTACTATTAAGCTACTTTTGAAACTATGAATGCATTTTTTAAAAAGAACTGGAGTAATCTCCTTTTTGTAATTATTTTCGTTTTATTGTTGGTACCTCAAACAAGGATGCCAATTCAAGTTTTTATTCAAAGATTGATGTCCTTTTCTCCTTCTGAAATATCAAAGAATGATCAATTGCTCCTCCATGATTATAATTGGTCATTAAGTAACCTAAAAGGAGCGAGTACTAATCTAAAAAATAATGAAGGTAATATATTGCTAATTAATAAATGGGCAACGTGGTGTCCTCCTTGTGTTGCTGAAATGCCATCGCTTCAAAAATTATATAATGCTTACGGAGATAAGGTCTCGTTTTATTTTATAACGGATGAAGCGCCTGAAAAACTGAATGCTTTCATGCTCAAAAATGGATATGATTTTCCTGTATATATTTCTAGATCATCAGCGCCTAAAAAACTTAATTCTAATTCATTACCTACAACCTATCTAATAGGGAAGGATGGAGCAATTGTTATTCAAAAAGTAGGTGCAGCAGATTGGAATAGTAATTCCGTTCACGAGACTCTCGATAGGTTGATGGAGTTATAATTTCATTAATATAAATTGTAACTTTACTTTTTACATACCATTTTATTTGATAGATATAGCTTCATATACATTTACAATTAAAACCTCTATCGACGAAATCGATTCGGAACAATGGGATGCTATTGTGAGTCATTCAACTATCTATTTAAATAGAAATTATCTTAAAGCATTAGAGCAATCATTGAGTGTTGAGCACCAGTTTTACTATGTGCTATTTAAGGATGCTTCTTTAAACGCAGTAAGTGCAGTTGTCTTTCAATCTGCACCGTTTATTTACACAAAGGATAAACATTCTAAAAAAGTGTTATGTCATTTTGGTAAAGACAGTCAAGGATTCTTTTCAAAACAACTTTTGGTTTGTGGTAATGTGTTTGCCACTGGAGAAACAGGTTTTGCATTTAATGACTTAGTTAGCACTTCAGAAATGGGACGGCTTTTAATAGAAGCTTCAAGTCAAGTCATAAAATTTCAGAAGAAAAAAGAGGGCTTAGCTAAAACCAAAGTAATCCTTTTTAAAGAATTTTTCCCAGACAGTTTAAAAATACCAGCTCAGTTACTAGATGAGGGTTTTCAAAACTATCACATTGATGTTAATATGGTGTTACCTATTGCAGGGCATTGGAAAACTTTTGCCGATTACTTAAGTGATGTTAAAGCGAAATATAGAACCAAAGCAAACAGTGTGTTTAAAAAAGCTGATACGCTTGAGTTAAGAAATTTAGATGCTTCAGGAATACTTATACATAGTAAACGAATAAATGGGTTGTTCGAAAATGTTTTAGAACAGTCAGATTATCGTTTTGGTAGGATGGACGCACAAACTTTTGCTTCACTCAAAGAAAAGTTGAGTTCCTTATTTATTTTTAAGGCCTTGTTTAAGAATGATCTTATGGTTGGCTTTAGCACTGCATTTTTAAACGGGCAAGTTTTAGAGGCTAACTACGTTGGTATTGATTACAAGTTTAATGAAGTTTATGCTATTTATCAGAGCTTGTTGTACGATTATGTAAATGAAGCGATTGAGTTAGGTGTGAGCTCACTGCAATTTGGTAGAACAACTGAGCTATTGAAAAGTTCGTTAGGAGCTGTTCCCGTACCAATGACGCTTTTTGCAAGGCATACAACTAGTATTACACATATATTGATGGCGTCAATATTAAAAAAGGTTTCCGCTAGTCCTTATGAACTCCGAAAACCTTTTAAAGCTGATTTTTATAAAGTGGAATTATCCCCATTGACATAAAATACCGCCCATAATAGCTAACGTAATAATCCAATAGCCTGCGTTAATTAAACCGTATTTAAATCCTTTCCTTTCGAATAAACCATTTATTACTAAAATAGGAAGACCTATAAAACCACCAACAAGGCCTCCGTGTAAAGCACCATGTTTAAAAGTTCTAAAGCGATCTCCATAGGAGGTCATAAAATTGTTTATTTCGTTCATTACGGCAGATCCCTCTTCACCAAAGCCTGGCTCATTGATTAGCGTTGAGTAAATATCAGTTTGATGCACTACAAGCGAGAATAAAAACATACTCATTAATAGAGAAAGTATAAACGTTACGCCAAATACAACAAGCATATTGGCTCTTTCAAGTTTTTCTTTAGTAAGGCCACAAGTTTTCATCCAGGCATTTCCGAATACTTTTGGGTGGTAATATAGAAATCCCATAACTAATGGGACTAAGGCTGCAACTACTACAAAAATTAAATTAGGGAACATAATGTGTTGGTTTTAAGGTTAGTTTAAATATATGCTAAATTAATTATATAGCCGTCCAAAACAATTTTACTGCAAAAATAATCATTAGGATTCCTGTAAATTTTCTGAATAAAAGAAGTCTTTCAGTATTGAAAAAGTAGGAAAGTTTTTTTGCTAAAAACACTTTAATAATATCAGTAATAAAAATGACTGCAAGTGTGAAAACTAATATTAAAGGCGTAGCTTGAGTAGAAAATTTTGTTTCAGAATAGGTAAGAAAACCTACCCAAACAACAAATACAAATGGGTTTACAAAATTTAGGACAAAGGCTCTAAAAAATATAGCCACAAGCGATTTATTTAAACTTTTAGTAAGGTTTGAATTAGCTTTAGGTTTTCTGAAAAAATTTTCTAAACCTAATAAGAGTAGCAGTAGTCCACCTGTAACAGCAATTGCTTTTATATGTCCTGGTTTATTAAGGTAATTCTCTAAACCGTTTAAGCAGAAGTAAACGTAAAGTATATCTCCTAATATAATTCCTAAAGCAGCAGTGATTCCTGCATATGTACCTTTTTGAAGTGTGGCTTGTATTAGATAGAAAAATACGGGGCCAACAAATAATAATGTTGAAAGGCCTAAAAGAATACCTGTTAAGATTTCCATAGGTCAATATAGTAAATCTAATCTATAGCAGTTTCAGTGTTATTTACTTTCTCCATTACAACAAAAACCGTAAGAAGCATTGTGAGAGCATAAATACTATCTTCTATTGGAATAGTAAAAATTCGGATACCTAAATTTTCAGTATTGTTATACCAAACAACTTGATTTTCAATAAAACTTCCAGTTAAAATACCATTTATTAAAAAGAAAGGAAGAAGAATAATTATAAAAGTAGGTAAAAATTTTTGAAGTTGTTCGCGTTTCAAATTATACACTAGGCCTAGTAATAATATGGCATAGCCGAAATTTATAAGGGTGTACCATTTGTCATAATTATACCAAAGTGTTATAATCATTATACATTGTAGTATGATGTATGTAATTGAAGTAGCTCGCTTCCCGAAGGCAAGTTTCGGATAAAAATATCTAAGTGAATAATGGGTGAACATACATGCGTAAGGAATACAAATAAAGAAAAGCCACTCCTCAATAGGTAAGTTAAGTAGTTTAAATCCACTTATATATATATTATTGAATCCCCAAAAACCATTATTGGTGAATATAATGTCCCAAGGAATAAATAATGCCATCATTATAATATTCCCAATAAATAAGCCTTTCCATAGTTTGTAAAACTGGAATTTTGGGTAGAAACTAAATAGAAATGGGATGATTAAAGAACCAATATTTAGATACAAATAGAGTGTATTCATTGGCTACTTTTTAAAGTACTTCAATGGAGGAACTAACATTCCGAAACATTCACCATCACCTTTACCTAAATGCTTGTGGTGCATTTTGTGTGCACGTCTAATACCTTTTGCGTACCAGTTGTTAGCGTTTCTAAATAGTTTAAAACGTTGATGAATAAATATATCGTGAACTAAAAAGTAGGTAAGTCCATATGCGAATATGCCAAGTCCAATAGGTAATCCAGCCCAGAAGCCATAGTATTGCCAGCTAATGAAGCATCCAATACTTACTGCAGCATAGAAAATGAAGAAAAAATCATTTCGTTCCCACCAACTTTTATGGTCTTTGTGGTGGTGGTCTCTATGAAGACTCCATAAAAAACCATGCATAACATATTTATGTGTAAACCAAGCCATAAATTCCATAATGAGGAATGTGCCTAGAAAAATAAGAATCCAAAATATAATGGTCATTACTTAATTTTTATATTTAGTAAACGTTGTTTTAAAATCAATTATTACTAGTAAGCATGTTCTAATTAGCGAACTAAATTAAGCTGAAATTTTACATAACTTCTAGTGAGTAATCCAACTTTTTCATAATCAGGAACGCGTATTCTTGCGTTCTTGATTTCAATTGCTGGAGTATTTTTTAATTTCTTCAGCAATCTACGGTAATATCTATAAGCCATAAAAACACCAAATTTAGCTTCAGCTGGTAAATCTAAAATACCTTGATATCCTTTTCTGAAATCTTCTTCAATGTCAGCAATGATTTCATTTTTTGAAATTTCATCTAAGGCTGTAAGATTTGTATTTGGGAAATACGTACGGCTTAATCCCTCAAAATCTGCCTTTAAATCACGTAAAAAATTCACTTTTTGAAAAGCAGATCCAAGTGACATTGCTCCGTCTTTTAAGGCATCAAATTTTTCTGTATCTCCTTTTACAAAAACCTTCAAGCACATTAAACCTACAACATCTGCTGAACCGTAAATGTAGTCTTTATATTCATCCTCAGTTAAATATGTGGACTTTGTAAGATCAAGTTTCATACTCTTCATAAATGAATCGATTAGTTTGTAATCAATTTCATATTTATGAACAGTTTCTTGAAATGAATTAAGAATTGGGTTTAAGCTAATTTTATCTTCTAATGCTTCTTTTAAACTGTTTTCAAATCGAGCAAAAAGCATCTCTTTGTCATAATCGTGAAAGCTATCTACAATCTCATCTGCAAAGCGAACAAAGCCATAAATATTGTAAATATCTTGGCGTATAGTAGGTGCTAACATCTTTGTAGCAAGTGAGAACGATGTACTATATGCATTCGTTACGTTCTTGCTACATTCTCGCGATACTTTATCAAACAATTCCTTCACTATGCGTTGTGTTTAGAGATTAAGCCTGCTACTAGTTTACCCGAAATTAATGACGGGGGAACACCTGGTCCAGGAACACTTAATTGTCCTGTAAAATATAAATTACGTACTTTCTTACTTTTTAGTTTTGGTCTTAAAAAAGCAGTTTGTAATAATGTATTTGCTAACCCATACGCGTTTCCTTTGTATGAATTATAGTCTTCTATGAAATCATTGATGCAGAAAGACTCCTTAAATATAACATGATTTTTTACTTCTTGACTTGTTAAATTTTCAAAACGTGTCATTATTTTTTCGAAATAAAGGGCTCTTAATTCTGGTGTATCTTCAATACCTGGAGCTAATGGAATTAAGAATATTCCAGCTTCTTGACCCTTTGGCGCACAGTTTGTATCTGTTTTTGAAGGAAAACTTGCATAAAATAATGGGTCTTCAGGCCATTTTGGAGTATCATATATTTCCGTAGCATGTTTTTCAAAATCAACATCAAAAAACAAGGTGTGGTGTTCTACATTTTTAAGTTTTTTGTCAAAACCAACATAGAAAAGTAATGATGATGGAGCAAATGTTTTCTTTTCCCAATAGCTTTCAGAATATTGCCTAAGAGATTTAGGTAGTAACGTTTCGGTATGATGATAATCTGCACCACTTAAAACGATATCTGCCAAAATATTCTCGCCATTAACTTTAATTCCTTTTGCTTGGTTATTGTCAGTAAGTATTTCTTCAACGTTTTGGTTTGTTTTAATGACAACGCCCAAATCTTCTGCGAGTTTCTTCATTCCCTTTATCACCGCATACATTCCTGAAACTGGATGAAAAGTTCCTAATCCAAAATCTGCATAATTCATAAAACTATAAAATGCAGGTGTGTTTGAAGGTTTAGCTCCTAGAAATAGCACAGGAAATTCAAGGATGGATATTAAACGCGGATTATTAAATTCCTTGCGAACATCTTTACTTATGGTGCTAAAAAACTGGCCTAATTTTTTAATTGTTACAGGAGTAACCAATTCTAATGGTGATACTCCAGGACGATAAACAAGATCTTTGATAGCAATGTTGTAATTGTCTAAAGCTTGTGCCATAAAACCTTTTAGCTTTTCACTACTTCCTGTTTCTTCATTCTCAAATGCGGCACATATTTTTTCTAATGTATCTTCAATAGTAATAAAGTCGTCTTTGCCAAAGTATACACTATATGCAGGATTAAGTTTTATTAATTCGTAGAAGTCTGAAGGTTTTTTATTAAAATCACTAAAGAAACGTTCAAATACATCTGGCATCCAATACCAAGTAGGACCGATGTCAAATGTGAACCCCTCTTTTTTAAGTTGGCGAGCACGCCCACCTACTGTTTCATTCTTTTCGTAAATAACTACGTTGTTGCCTCCTTGTGCTAAATAGCAAGAAGCTGCTAAGGATGAGAATCCTGAACCTATTATGGCGATTGTTTGTTTTTTCATTTTGTTTAACAAATCTACACAATTAATTAAACAGAATTGTCCTGTGGTGCTTCAATTTATGATTTATTTAAGCTTTTTACTTTATTTAAAAAGCTTTCTAAACTGTCATATCGTGAAATATTACGAGGTAGACTTGATGGGTCAATACTTGATGTTTTACTACCTACAAGCCATAATTCTGGAGGTGTTTCACTATTAAATGTAATATTAAATTGGTTGAAATATTCACCAGATTCATTAGTGTCTGGTGAAACTGTTAAATAAGCTATATAGGTTAGCTTATCGCTATTTCTTAATTTGTTTAAGCTCTCTAAGGGAATGTCGTGGCCTAAATAAATAGTATTGAAACCAGCCTTGATAAGTAAGTAGTTTGTGAAAAGTAACCCTATCTCGTGAATTTCTTTATTTGGGAGAAAAAGGCAAAAGGTCTGCCTTTTAGGATTGTATGGGTTTTCTTGCGATTCTTGTTCTATATGAAAAATAGTTTTCCTTTTTATTAGTTCAGAAATAAATCTTTCGTGAGCTACGTCAATCGCTTTAGTGTGCCATAGAGTGCCTATTTGAGTTAATAGGGGGATAAATACAGTTTCGAATATTTCGTCAAAACTGAGGCTTAATTTTAGCTTATTGAAAATTGTATTGAATTGTACGGTATCGAAAGCGAGCATTGCTTTCTTAAAATTGTTGATAGCAAGATCTTCTGAAGGGGCATTTTCTATAGATGAAATTATCATCTGCTTTAAAGCATCATCATCTAATAAGGCTATTTTGGAAATTTTATAGCCTTCGTTATATAAATATGCGATATCTAGGATTTTTTTAAGACTCTCTATTGAATAACGTCTAATATTAGTTTCAGTACGCTCTGGGGATAATAAATTATAGCGCTTTTCCCAAATACGGATAGTATGCGCTTTTACTCCACTAAGGTTTTCTAAATCCTTAATGCTAAATTGTGTTTTAATACTCATTGTTAGATTGTTGTTGTGGTGGTCAAAGTACGAAAAAAACAGCAAGTACATGTTATACCTAAAAGCAATATAAAATTTATTGCATATATTCTTGTAATCACTTACTGGAATTGTTTAGTGATTAGCTGTGAGGTGATTGTGAATATAATTTTGATCTTTTACATATCAAACTAGGTTGATTTTAAGTGGACTTAGTTTGTATTATGATATGGTATTTACTTAGCAGAATGCTATTGTAGGAATTTTGTAGGAAATATAAGATTGCATTCTATGGTATTAGAGATGTGTTTGATCTTAATTTGTTGGTAGTATTAAATGAAAAAAGCCATCATTTCAAATGACGACTTTTGTTTTGTACCCGGAATGGGACTTGAACCCACACGCAACAAGTGCACACGGCCCTCAACCGTGCCTGTCTACCAATTCCAGCACCCGGGTAGAGGAAGATGAGTTTACAATTAGAAACAACCGTAAACAAAAAAAGTTAAACACGAAGTTTAACTTTTTAATTGTGACCAGTCTGGGGCTCGAACCCAGGACCACCTCCTTAAAAGGGAGGTGCTCTACCAACTGAGCTAACTGGTCAAAATGCTATTGCATTTAACTTAACAACTCATTTTGTTTTGCTAAGCGGATGCAAATATACTATCATTTTATAGATAATTCAAAACTTTTTAAATTAAATTTGAACTTATTTTAAACTTTATTTGTAACCCTCTAATTTACAAGTAAATTACTTTGAAAAAAAAATGAAAATAATATTGCTTGGATACATGGGAAGTGGAAAAAGTAGTGTTGGAAAAGTGCTTTCGGAAGCAATTAACCACACTTTTTTAGACTTAGATCTCGAAATTGAAAAGAATGAATCGTCTTCAATTACTGAATTATTTCAGAAAAAAGGAGAAATTTACTTCAGAAAGAAAGAACGTGAAGTATTAGAATCGATTTTAAAAGATGAAAATGACTTTGTTTTATCTTTAGGGGGAGGGACTCCTTGTTTTGGAGATACTATGAAATTTATAAATAAACAGGAAGGGGTGTTGTCAGTCTATTTAAAGGCTTCAAATAGCGCTTTAACTGATCGTTTATATACTGAAGTCGATCAAAGGCCGTTAATTAAGCATTTATCGTCTAAAGAAGATTTAAACGACTATATCCGTAAGCATCTATTTGAAAGAGGCTTTTATTATAATCAAGCCTCACAAATGGTTTCAGTTGATGATAAAACGATAAAAGATATAGTTTCTGAAATCGTTGTAAAGCTATTCTAATACAGCTCGGTCCTTACCAGTTTCAAAGATAACTGAGACATTTTCATTCAGTGATGTTGATAGCGAAATACCTTTGTAGTCTGCTTTAATAGGGAATTTTTTGTGGTTTCGATCTACTAAAACAGCTGTTTTAAATTGCTTAAGAGGTACATTTAAAAAGTGTTTTACTCCGTAGATTAATGTTGTGCCGGAGTGAAGTACATCATCAACAAGTATTAGTGACTTGTTAGTGTACTCTTTTTCTTTGAGCGAAGTTGTAATTTCTGCGGTTGGGTTTTTCTTGTCTATAAATACTTTACAAAGAGTCACTTTAATAGGCGAAATTTCTTCGACAAGTTTTTTTATCTTTTTTGCGGCAGTATAACCGTTTTCGACAATTCCTGCTATTATTACTTGCTCTTCTTGTACGTTAGCTTCGTAAATTTGGTAAGCAATTCTGCGTAGTTTGTGCGCAATTTGTTTTTTATCAAGTATTACAGTTGTTGTTGTCATAAGTATTTATCAAAAAAATCAAAGATACAAAAGCGTGTTATAGATTATTCTTCTCCATCAATATAATCATCAATATCTCGTCTATCTTTTTTAGTAGGGCGTCCTACACCTTTTTTCCTATAGTATGTTTTAGAATAATTTACAAGTTCTAAATGCTCAAACGCTTCTGCGGGAGTAGTGTCCTTGCGGTAGATGTCAACTAATTTAGCGCCTAATCTACTTGCAGGAAGGTCCAGTACTCGTAGCGAATATGTTATTTGGTTTTTTCTAACTGTAACATTGTCTCCTGGATAGACGTCTCTTGAGGGCTTGACTGAAACATTGTTAATTTTAACAGCACCTTTTTTACAAGCTTGTGTAGCGATACTTCTAGTTTTAAAGTAGCGTATGCACCATAAATATTTATCAACCCTCATATAATACTAATTTGTGCGTAAATCATCTAAACAAAAATAACTGAAAATTGTATCTTGCGCACTTAAAATAAAAAACTGTGAAAAAATTAATTTATATGCTACCTCTTGTAGCAATAGGATCTCTAATATTTAGTGCTTGTGGAGATGATGATGGAGATGGGACTACTTTTGTTGAAGCAAGGGATAGAGCTGTTGAAGTAGTAGATTCCACAATTGAAGTTGAGGAATATTTAGAAACTCACTTTTATAACTATGAAGAGTTTCAAAGTCCACCTGCTGATTTTGATTTCAAAATTAAATTCGATACTATCGCTGGAGATAATAGCGATAAAATTGCACTTATAAATCAAGTGGAATTTAAGATGGTTCAAGATCGTGTTAATGAGGATGTGCAATACAAATTGTACTACTTAAAAGCGATTCAAGGGGAAGGTGAAAGCCCAGATTTCCCAGATATCGTACGTATTAATTACGAAGGTACTTATGTAAATGATGAGGAGAGTCAAGAAGGAGTTATGCTTTTTGATAGTTCGGTAATTCCTGTGCAATTTGATTTAACTCAAATAGTAAATGGTTTGCAAGATGCACTTATTGAATTTAACGCAGGAACTGGTTTTACAACTAATCCTGACGGAACTGTAGTGTACGAAAACTTTGGAGTTGGTGCTGTATTTATGCAAAGTGGATTAGGATATTACGTAAGTCCACCACAAGGATCTGCTGTAACAATACCGTTGTATTCTCAATTAATATTTTCCTTCCAATTATTCGAAAGAGAAGTAGGAGATCAAGATGAAGATGGTATTCCTTCTGTGATGGAAGACTTAAACGGGAACGGTTTAGAAGAAGATGACAACACAGATGGTGATGCGTTAAATAACTATATTGATGCAGATGATGATAATGATGGAAGACCAACTGAAGATGAAATTATCATCAACGAAGATGGTTCTATCACTTTTCCAGATGAAGATGGTGATGGTATTGTTGATTATTTAGATGCGGATAGTTAAAATATAGTAGTATTATTAAAACCGCTATTTAAATTATATAGCGGTTTTTTTATGCCGAAATTTTAAGAATTTTACAAAGGCCTATATATTTATCTAAAATGGCTTTAACTAAAAAAGGATCTACGAGAGTTGATCCTTTTTTAGTTTGAATTAGTAATTACTAAACTAAATGTGTAATTATTAATTGTTGAATATTTCCGAAGTAGTATTGTCGCTTATTTTATTTTCTAGCAACAACTTTCTTTGCTGCATTTACAATAGCTTCAGCGTTTAAGCCGTATTTTTCCATTAATTGATTTGGAGTCCCACTTTCACCAAAAGTATCTTTAGTGGCTACAAATTCCTGTGGTGTTGGGTGGTTTTCACTTAAAATGCGAGCTACACTTTCTCCAAGACCTCCCATATAGTTGTGTTCTTCAGCAGTTACTACACAGCCTGTAGTTTTTACACTATTGATAATAGCGTTAGCATCTAAAGGTTTTATTGTGTGGATATTTATTACTGCTGCACTAAGTCCTTGGTCATTTAACGTTTTAGCCGCTTCAAGTGCTTCCCATACTAAGTGTCCTGTAGCTACAATAGTAACATCGGTTCCTTCTTGTAGTTTTACAGCTTTTCCAATTTCAAAATCTCCATTTTCAGGAGTGAAATTAGCAACTTTAGGGCGTCCAAAACGTAAGTAAACAGGGCCGTCATGTTTAGCAATAGCAAGTGTTGCAGCTTTTGTTTGGTTGTAATCACATGTATTGATTACAGTCATTCCTGGAAGCATTTTCATTAATCCAATATCTTCAAGAATCTGGTGTGTTGCACCATCTTCACCTAAAGTTATACCTGCGTGAGATGCACAAATTTTTACATTTTTTCCACTGTATGCAACACTTTGGCGAATTTGATCGTACACACGACCTGTAGAGAAATTAGCGAAAGTTCCTGTAAAAGGAATTTTTCCACCAATAGTCATCCCTGCAGCCATACCTATCATATTAGCTTCTGCAATTCCTACTTGGTAAAAACGTTCTGGGTGATTAGCTTTAAACTCGTCCATTTTTAAGGATCCAGTTAAATCTGCACAAAGCGCAACAACATTATCGTTTGTTTTACCTAGTTCAGTCAATCCGGCACCAAAACCTGATCGTGTATCTTTTTTACCTGTGTCTTTGTATTCTTTCATAGTAATGCTCACGTGAGTGAGTGTATTTTATGGTTGTAGAATCTATTTCTATAATTAAAATATGTTCCTAATTACAAGGAATTTAATGGAGATTAATAATCTCCTAATGTTTCAGCATTTTGAGCTAGTGCTGATTCCAGTTGCTCGTCGTTAGGAGCTTTTCCGTGCCAAGCGTGCGTATGCATCATAAAATCTACTCCGTTCCCCATAATTGTGTGTAATAATACACAGATAGGTTTTCCATTTCCAGAATGAGATTTTGCTTTATTCAGTCCATCAATAATACTAGCAACATCGTTACCTTTTGCAATAGAAATTACATCCCATCCAAAAGCTTCAAATTTTGCTTTGATATTACCCATTGGTAACACGTTATCCGTTGCGCCATCAATTTGTTGTCCATTGAGATCAATGCTCACAATTAAGTTGTCAACTTGATTCCCTGCAGCATACATAATTGCTTCCCAGTTTTGTCCTTCTTGTAATTCACCATCACCACATAAAGCGTATACTAAATGTCTGTCTCCGTTAAGTTTTTTAGCTTCGGCAGCACCAATAGCTACTGAAATACCTTGACCTAAAGATCCAGATGCCATTCTAATACCAGGCAATCCTTCGTGAGTAGTGGGGTGTCCTTGTAGTCTTGAATTTAAAAGTCTAAAAGTATTTAACTCTTCCACCGGAAAATATCCTGAACGTGCTAAAACGCTATAGAATACTGGAGAAATATGACCGTTAGAAAGAAAAAATAAGTCTTCTTCAATTCCGTTCATATCAAATCCTTCTTTACGTTCCATTACTTCTTGGTAAAGCGCTACTAAAAACTCAGCACAACCTAAAGATCCTCCTGGGTGTCCGGAATTTACTTTGTGTACCTGTCTAACGATATCTCTACGTACTTGTGTTACAAATGCTTCTAATTCTTGAATGTTTGCCATTTCTTTGCTTGGTTATTAAGAGGTGTCAAAAATACTTGAATCTTAAAACCATTCAAAATATACCTAAGTTATGTTATTAACGAAAAAGACGGGTTGTTAACAGAAGTGTTTAAGTTAAGGTTTGAAATAACCTATTATAATATTTGATTTAAAAATTTATAGATAAAATAATTAGCATAAAATATCGTTATTTTAGTGTCTAATTTTAAATACAGTAGTTATGAAACCTAAAATGATATTTTTTTTGTTATTGAGCTCATTATTATTGAGTTGTGGAAGTGATGATGATGGTAATGCAAACAATTCTAATAGTGCGGCGCAAACAACACAGATAGCTCAAGATGGTACTTGGCGTGTGACTAAATTTATAGACTCAGGTGACGATGAGACTTCAGATTTTTCTAGTTATACATTCACATTTAACGATAACGGAACTGTAAATGCTTCCAATGATATTAGAACTGTGAGTGGAACTTGGTCTGTTACTGATGATAGTAGCAATAGCTCAAGTGATGATGATGGTAATAGTTCTAGTGATGATGATTTTCTACTTTTATTTACTGTATCTGAATCTGATGATTTTGAAGATTTGAATGATGATTGGGATTTCGTTTCGGTTAGTGTAACTAAAATAGAATTAATTGATGTTAGTGGCGGCAATGGAGGAACTGATCTGCTAACTTTTGAACGTAATTAAGGGGTTTTACTCCTTTTGTAGTACTCATGCCTTTAGTAATTTTAACTAAAGGCTTTTTTTATTCATTTTACACTTCTAAAAGGTTTATTGAAACGGTATCTTTGCAGCCACTTAATATTGACAATGGATTTTAAACTAGAAGCAACAGACATAGCCGGACAGGCAAGAGCAGGAACAATAACATTAGACCACGGTACTATTGAAACTCCTATTTTTATGCCCGTAGGTACTGTGGGTACTGTAAAAGGGGTACATCAAAAAGAACTTCGTGACGAAATTAATCCTGATATTATTCTAGGAAACACCTATCATTTATACTTACGTCCAGGAACTAACATCCTCGAGAAAGCTGGTGGTTTGCACAAGTTCATGAATTGGGACCGAAATATTTTAACCGATAGTGGAGGGTACCAAGTTTATTCACTTTCGGCTAATCGAAAAATTAAAGAAGAAGGTGTAAAGTTTAAGTCACACATTGATGGAAGCTACCATACATTCACACCTGAGAATGTAATGGAAATACAGCGTAGTATTGGAGCTGATATTATTATGGCTTTTGATGAATGTACACCATACCCTTGTGATTATAATTACGCAAAACGTTCTATGCATATGACCCATAGATGGCTAGAGCGTTGCTTAACGCATCTTGACAAAGTGCCGTTTAAATATGATTACAGCCAAACATTTTTTCCAATTGTGCAAGGGAGTACCTATAAAGATTTAAGAAAACAATCTGCTGAATACATCGCTGGTGTAGGAGCAGAGGGGAACGCTATAGGTGGATTGTCAGTTGGGGAACCTGCTGAAGAAATGTACGCAATGACAGAAGTCGTTACGGCTATACTACCTAAAGATAAGCCACGTTATTTAATGGGAGTAGGTACGCCTATTAACCTTTTAGAAAATATTGCTTTAGGTATTGATATGTTTGACTGTGTTATGCCTACTCGTAACGGTAGAAACGGAATGTTGTTTACAGCGCACGGTACAATTAATATAAAAAACAAGAAGTGGGAAGCTGATTTTTCAGCAATTGATGAAATGGCAATCACTTGGGTTGATACAGAATACAGTAAAGCATACTTACGTCATTTATTTACAGTAAATGAAATGTTAGGACGCCAAATAGCAACCATTCATAATTTAGGGTTTTACCTTTGGTTGGTTCGTGAAGCTAGAAAACATATCTTAGCGGGAGATTACACACCGTGGAAGAATATGATGGTTAAGCAGATGGACAAACGTCTTTAATTGAATTCTATAGAATTTAGAAAATCAAGCTTGATTAAAACTCAAGTTTCAACAAATCACAAACTATAAGCCGCCTTGTTAAGCATTCTTGATAAATACATATTAAAACGATACTTAGGGACCTTTGTGCTTCTATTATTGCTTTTTATTCCTATTGGGATTACAGTGAATTTGGCTGAGAAGATTGATAAAATTCTGTCAAACGAAGTGCCTTTCTTCGAAGTGGTGAAGTATTATTTAGATTTCACCGTCTATTTTGCAAACCTGTTGTTTCCTCTGTTTTTATTTTTGTCGGTAATTTGGTTTACGTCTAAGCTGGCTAATAACACAGAGATTATTGCTTTTTTAAGTAGTGGAGTTTCGTATTATAGATTTCTCCGTCCTTATATGATAGGTGCAACAATAGTTTGTGTTGGAGCATTTTTCTTAGGAATGTACTTAGCTCCAATGGCTAGTTTAGGTTTTAATGAATTCTCTTTTAAATACCTTAAAAAAGGAAAACAGGATAGGGAGAAAGCCAATGTTTATAGGCAGATTAATGAAAATGATTACATCTACGTAAGCTACTTTAATGTAACAGAAAAGTCAGGAAGTAACTTTACTTTAGAACATTTTGAAGATCAGAAATTAAAATACAAGCTTTCAGCTAACCGAATTAAATATAATGTTGAGGATAGTACCTATTCATTGTTTCAATATAAAAAGCGAATAATTGGGGAGAATAATGATATTATTGAGAGTCAACAAAAATTAGATACAGTTTTTAGTTTTGACCTTGATGATCTTACTCCGGTAAAATATATAGCTGAAACGTTAAACCTCCCAGAGCTTAATAAGTTTATTGCAAGAGAAAAAGACAAAGGGTCTAACTTAATTAATAGATATGAAGTTGTACGTTATAAACGATGGAGTTTGCCAGTTTCAGCGTATATATTGACCATTATTGCTGTAGCAGTTTCTTCGATAAAACGAAGAGGAGGTATGGGTGTTAATCTTGCCATAGGTATTGCCATTGGGATGGTATTTATTTTCTTCGATAAAATTTTTGGGACCCTTGCTGAGCAAAGTGATTTTTCACCATTTGTTGCAACGTGGGCACCTAATATTGTATTTGCTATTTTGGCAATATATCTATTACGCAATGCAAAACGATAAACTACTCAATTACTTACATCTTCATTTTATAGTTTTTATTTGGGGATTTACAGCAGTACTGGGTGCGCTCATTTCAATTGAGGCAATACCCTTAGTTTGGTATCGCATGTTAATGGCTACATCACTTATCTTTTTATGGGTTTTATACCGTAAGGAATCGCTTAAATTTACTTGGAAAACTATAGGTGGTTTCTGTATTGCAGGAATTGTTATAGCCTTGCATTGGTTAGCGTTTTTTGGAGCAATTAAAGCTTCAAATGTTTCAGTGACGTTAGCAATAATGTCAACGGGAGCTTTGTTTACATCCATTTTAGAACCTATTTTTTATAGACGTAAAGTAATCTGGTACGAAGTAATGTTCGGTTTAATTGTAGTAGCTGGACTAGCGATTATATTCAATGTTGAAGGCGATTATTTTACTGGTATATTACTAGCATTATCTGCATCATTTTTAGGAGCTTTATTTTCTGTAATTAATGGGAAATTTGCGGTTAAATATAAAGCTTCAGTTATTTCGCTTTATGAATTAGGCTTTGGTGTACTATTCATTACAGGCTATTTAATTTTAAACGGAAATTTTACAGCGGAATTCTTTGTGCTGTCTCAAAACGATTTAATTTACCTTTTTATATTAGCATCAGCGTGCACTGCCTATGCGTTTATTGCATCAGTACATGTAATGAAATGGATTTCACCATATACCGTAATGCTTACTATTAATATGGAACCAGTGTACGGTATCATTCTCGCATTATTGATATTAGGTGATGATGAGTATATGAGTCCACAATTTTATTATGGAGCAGCATTAATAATAGTAACAGTTGTAGCAAATGGAATTGTAAAAAACAGCTTAGGAAGAAGCAAAGCTATCTTATAATTACTATTCAATTGAAATGAATTGTGGGTTGATTCGTTTATGTTCTAAAAAAAAATAATTTTAATAATTATTCATTTAAAAGCACAATTACTAACGCGTTATAATTTCCGAAGAGAGAAACTAACTAACGATTGTTAAGAAAAAAATCGCAAGAGTCGAATTGCTTGAAACAATATTTTATATTTGCAGTTAGACCCAAGACTAAATATCTCAAAAAGACTATGGAGTACCTTGATTTTGAATTACCAATTAAAGAATTACAAGAGCAATACGAAAAGGCTTGCGCTATTGGAGAAGAGAGCGATGTTGATGTTTCCAATACTTGTAAACAAATAGAGAAAAAACTATCCGATACTAAAAAAGATATCTATAAAAACTTGACGCCTTGGCAACGAGTTCAGTTATCTAGGCACCCTAATCGTCCATACACTATGGACTATATTAATGCCATTTGTGGTGACTCATTTTTAGAACTTCACGGAGACCGTGGGTTTAAAGATGATAAAGCAATGGTAGGTGGTTTAGGGAAAATTGGTGACCAAAGCTATATGTTTGTAGGTCAACAAAAAGGGTACAATACTAAAACACGACAGTACAGAAACTTTGGGATGGCAAACCCTGAAGGATACCGTAAAGCATTACGCTTAATGAAATCTGCCGAAAAATTTAATGTACCTGTTGTATGTTTAATTGATACCCCTGGTGCATTTCCTGGGATTGAAGCTGAAGAACGCGGACAAGGAGAAGCTATTGCAAGAAACATCCTTGAAATGACACGACTTAAAGTGCCAATAATTGTAGTGATTATAGGTGAGGGGGCAAGTGGTGGAGCCTTAGGAATAGGTGTTGGTGACCGCGTACTAATGTTAGAAAACACATGGTACTCAGTAATTTCTCCAGAAAGTTGTTCGTCTATATTATGGAGAAGCTGGGAGTTTAAAGAACAAGCGGCAGATGCATTGAAGTTGACAGCAACCGATATGAAAAAGCAAAAGCTTATCGATTTAATTGTAAAAGAACCAATAGGAGGAGCACACGCTAATCGTGAAAAAACATTCACCACAGTCGCAACTGCAATTGAAAAAGAATATGCTACATTAAAAGACTTATCACCAAAAGATCTTGTTGAAAGTCGAATGGAAAAATATTTTAATATGGGAGTCTACAAAGGCTAACTTTGGTCATACTAACAGTTTAAAAAACCTGAAGTTTTGACTTCGGGTTTTTTTGTGGTTATTAACAAAAATATTAACTTATTAACAGGTCGATTGTTCATGAACGGTGAACATCGATTAACTAAATTTTAACGTCTCAGTTAACAATTTCTTTACATTCGCTCTATGGAAAACCTTAAGCCTCAAACATCTTTTAAAAAGCGCGCTACGCCGGTAATTAACCTTGAAAAAGGAAAAATACCGCCGCAAGCTGTTGAGTTAGAGGAGGTTGTGTTAGGTGCAATGATGATTGATAAAAAAGGTGTCGATGAGGTTATCGATATTTTAAGTACCGATGCTTTCTACAAAGTAGCACACCAGCACATATTTGACGCCATTAATACGCTATTTCATGAAAGTCAACCTATTGACTTATTAACTGTTTCGCAACAATTAAAAAAGGCTCAGCAATTAGAGGTTGCAGGAGGTGAGTTTTACTTGGTCCAGTTAACTCAAAAAGTATCATCGTCTGCGCACATTGAGTTTCACGCTCGAATAATTTTACAGAAATATATTCAGCGTAGTTTAATTAAAATATCTAGTGAGATTATTGAAGACTCCTACGATGAAACTACTGATGTTTTTGACCTATTAGATCAAGCGGAAAGTAAACTGTATGATGTAACTCAAGGAAACTTAAAACGATCAAGTGAGACTGCTAGTGATTTAGTACGTCAAGCAAAAGAACGTATTCAGGATATTGCCAATAAAGAAGGACTTTCTGGTATACCATCCGGTTTTACCGAAGTTGATAAACTTACTTCGGGATGGCAACCATCCGATTTAATTATTATTGCAGCTCGTCCTGGTATGGGAAAGACGGCTTTGACACTGTCAATGGCTCGTAATATGGCAGTAGAACACAATGTACCGGTAGCGTTTTTCTCCTGTGAGATGTCTTCAGTACAGTTAATTACTCGTTTAATCTCTTCGGAAACGGGTCTTTCTTCGGAAAAGTTACGTACCGGAAACTTAGAACAACACGAATGGGAACAGTTAAACGTTAAAGTGAAAGGACTTGAAAAAGCACCTTTATTTATTGATGATACACCTTCACTTTCTATTTTCGATTTACGTGCAAAAGCTCGTAGACTAGCTTCTCAACATGGTATTAAAATTATAATGATTGACTACTTGCAGTTAATGACTGCTGGTGGAACAAAAGGTGGTGGAAATCGTGAACAAGAAATTTCAACAATTTCGCGTAACCTTAAAGCACTCGCTAAGGAATTAAATGTTCCTGTTATAGCACTGTCTCAGTTATCACGTGCTGTGGAAACCAGAGGTGGATCTAAACGTCCATTACTAAGTGATCTTCGTGAATCTGGAGCAATTGAGCAAGATGCAGATATTGTATCGTTTATTTACAGACCAGAATATTATAAAATTGATGAGTGGGATGATGATGAACATTCTCCTACAGAAGGACAAGGTGAATTTATTGTAGCCAAACACCGTAATGGTGGACTGGACGAAATTAGACTTCGATTTGTAGGACATTTAGGTAAGTTTGAAAACCTAGAATCTTTTCCATTTACAAATGAAATTGCATCAAGTATGAATGCTGCTGCTAATGACGATACCTTTAAACCAGATAATTTTCCATCTGCTCAAGATGCCTTTGGAACTCCTTTTGATACTCCAGGACTTGGAGGCGGTGATGATGAGGTTCCGTTTTAATTATAACGAACTTAAAAAGTAGCTGTTTAACTACTATGGTTATTACACTATAATAGTTTAAATATTGAAACCTAAACTAATTAATAGGTCAGATTGGATAACTTTGTTAAGTTGTTAATCAGACCTATTTTATTTTAATTTTAGTGTAGAATCTCATTTGATTTTTGGCGTGAATATTGTCTATAATAAATCCCAAATCTACGGGACAATTAGAACTAGAATCTTTATTTTTAGATTATGACAAAATTTATTAGTTGCGTACTATTGATGCTTATGTCCTTTACGGCATCAGCTTCATATATACTTATACCAATGGACCTTGAAGGTCAAAAAGAACATCTAAAAGCATACGGTATTACGTACTGGACTTTAGATAAAGATGTGAAAGCAAAGTGGCTACTTAACTATAGAGGTGGTTCATTTTTACTTCCAGATACTGAAGAAATTAGAAAAGAATGCCAGATTAGAGGTGTTTCTTTTGAAATTTTAAGTGATTCAAAAACGGAAGCACTGTTATTAGATATTAGCAGCCCTTCTCAAAATATGGAAGCGGTAGTTTTAGAGAAAGCACCTAAAATTGCAGTGTACTCCCCAAAAGGAAATCAGCCATGGGATGATGCAGTTACTATGGTATTAACGTATGCCGAAATACCTTACACAACTATTTATGATGAAGAAGTACTGGGGGATGAGTTATTATTGTATGATTGGTTACACTTGCATCACGAAGATTTTACAGGGCAGTATGGTAAATTTTATAGAGCTTATCGATCTGCACCTTGGTATATTGAAGAGAAGAAAAAAAGTGAAGCATTGGCAGCCAAACTTGGTTATGATAAAGTTTCCGAAGAAAAACGAGATGTGGCTTTAAAAATACGAGATTATGTAGTAGGAGGAGGGTTTATGTTTGCTATGTGTAGTGCTACAGATAGTTTTGACATAGCACTTGCTGCTGAAGGGGTTGATATTTGCGAACCTATGTTTGATGGCGATCCAAGTGAGGCTAACTACCAAAATAAAATTGACGACAAAAAAACTTTTGCTTTTAAAGATTTTACATTGGAACGCAATCCAATGGTGTACGAGTTTTCATCAATTGATATGACAACTAAACGTAAAGTGAATAAAATTACCGACTACTTTTCATTAATGGATTATAGCGCTAAATGGGATCCAATTCCGTGTATGTTGGTTCAAAACCATACATCATTAGTAAAAGGTTTTATGGGGCAAACTACAAGTTATGAGCGCGCAACAGTAAAAAGTAATGTGCTTGTAATGGGAGAGCATAAAGCAAGTGGCGAAGCTCGTTATATACATGGTATTAAGGGAAAAGGTTTTTTTACCTTTTACGGAGGGCATGATCCAGAAGACTACCAGCACAGAGTAGGAGATGCAAAAACAGAACTTGCACTACACCCTAACTCTCCAGGATACCGTTTAATATTAAACAACGTGTTATTTCCAGCTGCTAAGAAAAAGAAGCAGAAAACGTGATTGTTAACTAATACACCTTGCAGGATATCCATGACAACTAATCAATAGGACCCTGTTTGTTTTACAGTATATCCATGATAACGAGTATTATATAACTAGTTGCCAGCATTAAAAAAAACATTTAGATAATATGGGCAAAAGCCATATCGTTTTAAAACCGACAAAAAAGATTAAGAAAAATTTCAATTTATCTGACTCGTTAAAAAACATTGAGGTTCCTGAGAAAAGCAAAACTGTAGCAAAAGAATATTTAAAAACAAAAAAGCTATCAGACGAGTTCAGTCAGGACTTGCTATTGGAATTTGATGATTCTTTAATTTTTTGTTTCGATTTCTTACACGATAGAGTCAAATACATAATTCCTGAAATAAATCCAACCACAATTTTATATTCAAATGCAACAATGTTTCATAGAAATTTATTGTTTGCTAAGGTAAAACTCTTTGAAAAATCCCCTACTTTAAAAAAAATAGACAAACCAATTGACTTAAAGGTTTTTGGGGAGTTTTTTCAGTATGCTTCAAATTGTATAATAAATCTTCAATCATCTGTTGAATGTTTTGCAAATAGAAGGATTCCAAAAAGTGTATTAGACGAATGCATTGATAAAAACGGCGATATATTTGAGCCTTCTATAACCCATAAATTGGATACCTTACTTCCAAAAGTTTATGAAAAAAGGTTTAGAACAAAATCTAAGAGAGATAATTTAAAAGTCAGACAAGTGATTGAACTTAGAAATCAGATTATTCACCTTACCCCAAATTCTGACATTTCTAATACCAAATACAAATCATTATATAGGAAATTAATAAATTTTGAATATGAAAAAGCTATATATGCAGTTAGAAACTTAATAAATTTCTATGAACCTAATTTATTAGAAGATTGTCCCTGTGGGAAAGAATACGATTATGAAATTATAACTACAGAGAAAAATTAAGGAATAAATTACTGCAGGCAACAACGTGTATAATCAATTGCTTGGTTCACTGCCGACTTACGAACATTCCTGCGGAATATTCTATCTGTGATTTATTTGCTAAATTAGTTGCTTAACATCGCAACTAATCATACACAAAACCGTTAGCAATAAATTAATGAAACCCATTTATAGAACATTAATACTGATTATTATTTTAAGTTCTTGCTCATCTAACTCTGAAAAGGATAAACTTATTGGGAATTGGAGTGTGCCAAATGGTCTTAATGAATTTGAGTTTTACAAAGATTCGTTGATTGTAAACGAATGGGGAATGAGTTATATAAATGAATGGAATATTGACAAATCGAAACTCTATCTTGAACCAATTAAAGGACTTGATAGTTTCGCGCTTAAAACAAAATCATTTGATTACAGATTAAGCACAAATCGTGATACACTATTTATTAAGCGAGAAACAGATAGCTTTTTTGGTCCAGCAATTTTAAGAATTAAAAACGCATTTGACTATCAACTCAAACGGAATTATCTGACAATTGAATTACCAACAGAACAGGATTTAGTAAAAGAGCCAGATTCATCAGTAGGACTAAATATTTATGTTGGATATAATAAAGATAAATTAATTGCAAAATCTGATGATGACAGAAATTTAGATTTGACCGATATAAAGTATTTTGCGTACGAATATATGGCGAGTACAGAACAAGGAATACAACCCAACTTACATTTTAATTTAATCGCAGATAAAAAAATTAAAACATCTGAATTAGATTCAGTTCGGAATATTTTAAAACAAACAAATTTTAGTAAAATTTTTAGAGTTTATACTAACGAAAAAGTTGATTACAATAAAACTAACTGGAAAGATGAATTAGTTTGGTATGGCAGAATTGAATAAAAACTATTGCTAACACCGTATAAAAACTATAGGGAAATTGGTGCTTAACCCAATTTTTACAGTTCTTTTCGAGCTCGACAAATTTTTAAATTTGGCTTATTGAGAAGAAAAAATAAAATAATAACGTTTAATAATATTAATAAAAATAGTGAATGGAAATATTAGAGTGGATACAAAACTGGTTTAAAGCTAATTGTAATGGAGAATGGGAACACGGTGGAGGTATTCAGATAATCACAATAGATAATCCTGGTTGGGAGGTTGAGATAGATATATCAAACACATCAGTGGCTAATATGAATCTAAGCTGGATTCTAAATGAAAATAGTAAACAGGATTGGTACGGTGTGAAAATTGAAGATCAAAAATTTTTCGCAGCTGGAGATTCTGGAAAACTAATTTTTCTATTGGGTTTATTTAAAGAGATGATTGAGAAAATTGAAAACGTTTAATTTTCTAAAACAGTGTTTATTTATTAAAATCAAAAGCCCTCTAAATACTATTTAAAGGGCTTTCTTATAGCTATTAGTTATCCTTAAATTCTTAGGAGATAGCTAAGTAGTTGTTAGTTATTCTTTAATCACTTTTACTGTATTGGTTGCTCCATTATCTGAAGTTACTTTTAGTACATATACAGCTGAAGATAAATAATCGATATTTAATTCAATTGAATCTACGTTGTAATAGTCTTTAGAGATAATTAGTTTTCCTAATATATCAAAAAGCTCAACTTGTGTATCGTTGCTGTTCTCAAGGTTAATATTGAAAATTCCAGTAGTTGGGTTTGGAGATACATTGAAAACTAATGGCTCAATATCTTCAGTAAATAAAATGTCTTCATCCGTATAAGTGAATATTGATGCATTTCCTGATGCATCAGTACCAGCATCAACAGCTGCGATATTTGCATTGAAACCATTAAATGATTCGTCTTGTGTCGAATTTTGAGTTACATCAATTGGAAAGTTTACATATCCAAACCAATCTCCAGGAATAACTGCAGTTTGATCAAACCTAAGCATATTGTTCGTGGCATCATAAACAGGTGCAAAGTAATCTAAAAGAGTACCAGTAATCTGGCTAATATCAGCATCAGCTAATTCAATATATAAAAAGTCAACATTTATAGAAACATTAGGTTGGTCAAATGATGTACTTTGGACATCAACACCAGACGACTCAACAAAAATAAATTCAGCTATAGCTGTGCCGTTATTTTCAACTGTTCCAAGTGGAGTGACAGATATTGAAGCTTGCGGTAATGAAACTGATTGAGCGTAACTGTTAATAGTTAAAATGCTTACAAGTATTAGTAAAAGTTTTGAGTAATATTTAATCATTATAATAGTTTTATTTTAGTGATAAATGACCAATTAATTTTAATGGTTTTCTATCACTTATACTGCAAAATTAGGTAAAATAAACAAGTAAAAAGGGCAATGAAGCCAACTCTACCCTAGGTTTACGACGAACGTATTAAATAAAAGATTAAGTGTTTGTTGTTAGCGAAACACAAGTAAATTTTTACGGATTTTTTTATTATAGAAATCATTTTTAGCCTGATTTATAGACTTTGAGCAACGTATAAATCTGTAATTTTTTGAAAAGTTTAACTGATTACTTGGAAGCTGATACATGGTTTAAAGACAAAGAGAAAATCAAATTACTGTATCTTTGTAGTCTATAAAAAAGGATAAAACATGCAAGACAATAAAATGCTCAATTATATTAAAGAGGTCTTAAATAATATGCCGTCAGGTTGGTTAAGTATAACAACGCATCGACTAGATATTTATGAAGAAAAGTTAGCTAAAACCCAATTTTTAGATCAGTTTGAAAAATTATATAATGATAATATTTATGACACTTCTACATTAAATGAATTACCTACTGCTTACGATTATATTAGATTAGGTCATCCATTATCTTGTGTTTTAGAATGGGGTATTGCACATTTAAACAATCTAAACCCTGACAACGTAATTAGCTTTTCATCTCAAACAGTACCAGTTTTATCAGTTTTGAGAAAAAATTTATTAGAAAACCGAAATACTCAAATAGTCTATAAGGGCTCTTTACCTGAGTTTTTTGATGCTGAACTTGTTAAAAATATCTATGGTTATAATTTTGAGTTGAATAGCGTTGAAAGTTTAAGTGACATTTCAGAATTTGACGGAAGCACTATTTATATATCTGAACAGAGTACCATAGGAACAATGGATTTAAATATAAATGTAGACTTTTTTGTGAATTTACATTCCCACTTAGGAAGTGTCCTAGTCATAAATGGAAAAGATAATGGACATTATGTTTCAGATATTCAACATGTAAGAAGAAGAGAAACTATCGCAATGACACCTGTTAACTCTGTGGTGGCATTAAAATCATTAGTAGAACAGGCTGTAATACCAGAAAGACAAAGTTCAGTTGTGGAAGATAAAGCTAGCGTAATTTCTTCTATTAAAGAAGTTACAGGTACAACTGCAAAACCTCTTGTTGGATCTAGCGGATTGTCTGTTCAATATGCAATTATGATGGGCTTAGTTCACGATGCCTTAGAAATGCATAAGGGAAAAGCTATTAAATTTATTGTTCCACCTAATTGTTATGGTGGTACAAATGATCAAGCAAGACGAGTTGCTGCTTGTATCGATAATGTTGAAATAGTTGATTTGCCAGTGGATGGTGATAATGATATGGTTAAAAGTATTGATGCGGTTTTAACTAAAATTGCTGCTGAAGATGCTATACCTTATATAATAGCTGAAATCCCCACAAATCCAAGAGTTGAAGTTCCAGATTTAGAACAATTAAAAGCAGTGTTAAGTAAGCAGCGTAAAACAAGTATTGGTGAAATTGCAATTGATCCAGTTTTTATATTAGATCAAACATTTTGCCCTAATGTTCTTTTTTTAGGTGAAGGAGAAATACTTTCTACCGTCAGAACAATTTCATATGCAAGTGGGTCTAAATTTCCTAGTGGTGGAAAATGTACAGCAGGATATTGTGTAGGTAACAATAACACCGAAGCACTAATGACTAAAATAGCATTACACCTTAGTTTATGTGACAATGAAGCAACTGATTTTCAATATGAAATATTAGCAAAACAGCTTCCGTCAATGAACCAACGAATTAAAGATGCTTATAGAAATACTAGAGAGTTTGTAACGTTCATTCAAGATAAGTTACCTACTGCTAAGATTAATTTTGTTTCCGAAGAATTAGCTTCTCAAGGTTTTACACCGTCTGTTTTTTCATTAGATCTACCTACAAAAGGTTCAACTGATGCAGAAAAAGAAACCTATAAACGAGCGTTAAATTTGAAATTGATTAATTTAATGATAACTGAAATTCCTAATGAGAGTAAATTCTGTGTGAGTTATGGTCAATTAAAAGGCTGTTATTGGACGATCCCTGCAACTTCAACTCAAGGTACAACTAAAGAAGGTGATAAGGATTATATCGTTCGAGCTTCACTTTCCCCTAATCTCAATCTCGAATTACACAAAAAAGTATTCTTAGATTTTGTTGAGAGTATATAATCAAAAAGGAGGCTTTTAAGCCTCCTTTTTTTATGTTTTTTTTTGAATTTAAGTTTTCTACATAAGAAATATTAAGTGGAAATCACTTTAGTTCTTCTATAATAAAGCTTGATTAATGTATTTGTTAACGTCCGTTTTTATAGAAGATGTACAATTGTAATACGTGACGATATGTTTGAAAATATTAGACTTTATATCTAAATTATATTAGCAAAAGTTTATGATGCCTTAGAATATTGTTAACATGGAATATACTTTTTATTGAATAGTTTTGGCACATAACATAAAAACTAAAGCAATGAAAAAGAATTCAATTTTAGTATTAGTAGCATTATTAATAGGCTCAGTAGTTTCAGCACAAGAGATTTCAAAAAATGCAATTGGAGTTCGTTTGGGAGATAGTGATGGATTTGGGGTAGAAGCTAATTACCAGAGAGCAATAGGTTCAAATAATAATCGATTAGAGTTTGGTTTAGGTATTCGTGATAACGATAATTACGAAGCTTTTAAACTAGTAGGACTTTATGAGTGGGTTTGGAATATTGATGGAGGTTTCAATTGGTATGCAGGTCCCGGAGCAGGAGTAGGGCAAGTTAATGGAAAGGATGGAATATTTGAAAATGACAGGTTTGAGGATGAAGATGAAACATTCGCTTTCGTTGCCGGAGTAGCAGGTATTGAATATAATTTTGATTTCCCGTTATTACTATCTCTAGATGTTCGACCAGAATTTGGTTTTGGTGATTACAGAGATGACTTAGATTTAGATATCGCAATTAGCGCTCGATATCAGTTCTAAATATTGTGTTATTAAATTTATTGTACTAAAAAACCCCCGATCATTTTGATCGGGGGTTTTCTTGTGAAATAATAGTGTTAAACTAAATGTCTTATTTTACTTTATTTACGATAGCTTCAAAAGCCTCAGGATGATTCATTGCAAGATCTGCAAGAACTTTACGGTTCAATTCGATTCCTGATTTCTTCATCCCTCCCATAAACTGAGAGTAAGACATTCCGTGTTGACGCGCACCAGCATTGATACGAGTAATCCACAATGCTCTAAACGTTCTTTTCTTTGCACGACGGTCTCTATATGAGTAAGACATAGCTTTGTCTACTGCATTTTTAGCAACTGTCCATACATTCTTTCTTCTTCCAAAGTAACCTTTGGCTTGCTTTAATACTTTTTTTCTACGTGCTCTTTTAGCAACACTGTTTACTGATCTTGGCATAATTTAATTGTTTTTTGTAGCAGGCGGTCTATTATTTAAAGACTCTTTGAATTCAAAATTTAAAAATTAACAATTGTCAATCTTTACTTTGTGGCCTAACTCCAGGGTTTAAAAATTTGTTTTAACCGGGTGAACAATTACTTCATTCGAAGCATTTGTTTCACATTACTCTCGTCAGCTTGGTGTACCAAACCGTCGTGAGTTAATTTAAGCTTACGTTTTTTAGACTTCTTTGTTAAGATGTGGCTTTTAAACGCATGCTTTCTTTTAATCTTTCCAGTACCTGTTAGCTTAAAACGCTTTTTAGCACTAGATTTTGTCTTTTGTTTAGGCATGATTTTTTATTTATTACTATTTCACAAGTTCCGCAAGCGGAATATTTTTAGAGCCCTTATCTATATAATACGGACCTCTTTTTATTTTTTCTTAGGTGCGATGAACATAATCATTCGCTTTCCTTCTAACTTAGGCATTTGTTCTACTTTACCTAGATCCTCAAGTTCCTGTGCTAATTTTAGCAACAAGATTTCTCCTTGATCTTTATAGATAATTGAACGTCCTTTAAAGAAAACATATGCTTTTAACTTAGCTCCGTCCTTAAGGAACTTTTCAGCGTGTTTTTTCTTAAACTCATAATCGTGATCATCAGTGTTAGGACCAAACCTAATCTCTTTGATGATTACTTTCGTAGCCTTGGATTTCATTACCTTCTCGCGTTTCTTCTGCTCGTAGACAAATTTCTTATAATCCATAACCTTACAAACCGGTGGTTTGGCGTTAGGAGAAATTTCCACAAGATCCAACTCTTGCTCTTCAGCAATTGCTAATGCCTTTCTGGTTGGATAAACACCAACTTCCACATTCTCTCCTACAAGACGAACTTCCTCAGCACGAATTTTTCGATTGATTCTGTGTTGGTCTTCTTTAATGATCCTTGCTGGACCCCTGCTTCTTTTTCTACGTATTGCTATGGCTATATCATTTAGTATTTCCGTTAATCTGGAAATGTTAATATTAAGTTGTGGTATTACACCACATCAAATTCTTTAATTTCATTTTTGACAGCGTCATTAATAATCGCTGCAAAGGCTTCTACACTCATTGAGCCTAAATCACCTTCACTATGTTTCCTTACAGAAACTGTGCCGTCATTAGCTTCTTGTTCGCCTAAAATCAACATATACGGGTATTTGTTCATTTCGGCTTCACGAATCTTCTTGCCTATAGTCTCATTTCTATTGTCGACAAGGGCGCGAATTTCGTTATTTTCGAGCAAATTTAAAACTTTTTGAGCGTATTTCTCATATTTTTCGCTTAATGATAATATTGCAACCTGCTCAGGCATTAGCCACAACGGAAAATTTCCTCCTGTGTGCTCTAATAAAATAGCAATAAATCGCTCCATACTACCAAAAGGAGCACGGTGTATCATCACAGGTCTGTGAAGTTCATTGTCACTTCCTTTGTACGTTAAGTCAAAACGCTCAGGTAAATTGTAATCTACTTGGATTGTACCTAGCTGCCAGCTTCTTCCCAAAGCATCCTTCACCATAAAATCTAGTTTTGGGCCATAGAAAGCTGCTTCTCCAGACTCAACAACATAGTCAAGTCCTTTATCTTTTACAGCACTTAATATTGCTGCCTCTGCTTTTTCCCAAGTTTCAACATCACCTATGTATTTTTCAGGCTTGCTTAAATCACGAACAGAAACTTGAGTAGTAAAATTTTCAAATCCTAACGAACCAAATACATATAGTACAAGATCAATTACATTTTTAAACTCTGCATCAAGTTGATCTGGTGTGCAAAAAATATGCGCATCATCTTGAGTAAAACCTCTCACACGAGTCAAACCGTGTAATTCACCACTTTGTTCATAACGGTATACTGTACCAAATTCAGCGAAACGCTTAGGTAGATCTTTGTATGACCATGGACTATCGTTGTATATTTCACAGTGATGAGGGCAGTTCATTGGTTTAAGCATAAACTCTTCACCATCGTTAGGAGTTTTAATAACCTGAAAACTGTCTTCACCATATTTTGCAAAGTGACCAGAAGTCACGTACAGTTCTTTACTCCCAATATGAGGAGTAATCACCATTTCATAACCGGCTTTTTTCTGAGCTTTCTTCAAAAAGTTCTCTAGACGCTCACGTAAAGCAGCACCTTTAGGTAGCCATAAAGGTAAACCCTGACCTACTTTTTGAGAAAAAGTATATAATTGAAGCTCTTTTCCTAATTTTCTATGATCTCTCTTTTTTGCCTCTTCAAGTAAAGCCAGATACTCTGTCAATTCTTTTTGTTTCGGAAACGTGATACCGTAAATACGAGTTAACTGCTTATTGTTTTCGTCACCTCGCCAGTATGCACCAGCAATACTCATTAGTTTTACAGCTTTTACTATCCCTGTATGTGGAATATGTCCACCTCTACATAAATCAGTAAAGTTATCGTGGTCACAAAAAGTAATTGTTCCGTCTTCTAAGTTTTCAATTAGTTCAACTTTATACTCGTTGTTTTGTTCCTTGTAATAATCTAACGCCTCGTTTTTAGTCATAGATCGCATTGAAAACTCGTGTTTCCCTCTTGCAATCTCTATCATTTTCTTTTCAACAGTAGCTAAATCTTTTTCTACAAACGATTGCTCGCCAAAATCAACATCATAATAAAAACCTTTGTCGATTGCAGGGCCTATTGTTAGCTTTACTCCAGGGTATAATTCCTCAAGTGCTTGAGCAAGTATGTGTGCAGAAGAGTGCCAAAAAGCTTTTTTTCCTTCGTCATTCATCCACGTATATAATAAAAGCGCTCCATCAACTTGTAATGGGGTGGTTACTTCTACAGTTTCACCGTTGTAACTAGCTGAGATTACATTACGCGCAAATCCTTCGCTAATGTTTTTCGCAACGTCCATTGGCGTTGATCCAGCTTCCATATTTTTTACACTACCATCTGGTAAAGTAATCGCTATCATATATTCAAAATTTAAGTCACAAAGATAGCACTGTTTTGGGAAATTTAATAGGGGAGGCTGTTCAAACTTTTGATAATCTTAGGGCGTTTCTTATATCTAATAACTCGTTCCTCATTATATAGATGTAAGTCGGGCTTTCGGCTGTATCTTTTTTTTTTTTAATTCAATTGAATTATTGATTTAGGATTAAGTCTTTTTAAAAAAAAAAGGATGCCGCCTCAATCCCTAACGCTTGGCTATTTCTATTCTAAAAAGTTAATTGTTATTTGTGTAGTGAAGCAATAAGTTGTTAGTGTTATTCTTCAAATTCCTATTTTTTGCAAGTTTTGTTAGGGTTTCTCTTTCGGTATTAAAAAAGTGTATATATAATAAGGTCAAAATGGACTAATTTTATTTTCACATCCAACAAATGGGTTATCAGTGAGTTGGGATTTGGATGTAAATTAAATAGTATTTTCTTTAGAAATTGTTTGGTTGCTAAGAATAAACGGTGGTATATTTGCAGCCGCTAAGAAA
>NZ_BKCG01000013.1 GCF_008974325.1 Patiriisocius marinus
CCATCACAGTCTCCTGCTGCCCATAAATCATATGCGGCTTGCGCTGCTGTTCCTGGTGACATTGGATCTACTTGAACTGTTGGGGTTGTTACACTACAAGAATCAAATGGATCTGTACCATTCATTACCTCTGTTCCGTTGGTCTCTCCGTCTCCATCACAATCTGCGGCTGCCAAATTGCACTAGTTGTATCTGGCACACTACCAGCTGTAAATACACATGGGTTACTAATATCAGGATCTGTTGAATTTGGATCTCCATCGCCATCACAATCAGCAGCTTGCCAGATAGGGTTTGACGTATCTGCAACGCTTCCAGCTGCAAAAACACAAGGGTCATAAGGAGCTACATCCGTTCCATTCGGATCTCCATCACCATCACAATCGGCTGCTTGCCAAATTGGATTTAGTCTGTCTTCATCACCTATAGTTCCATCATCTACACAAGGATTGTAAGGTGCTGGGTCAGTTCCATTAGAAGTACCATCACCATCACAATCTTCTGCTGCCCAAATATCATATGCAGTTTGTTCTGGTGTACCTGGCATAGCAGGATCAACCTGTACTGTACCATTAGTTACACTACAAGGATTAAATGGATTTGTACCATTCAAAATTTCAGTACCATTGGTTTCTCCATCTCCATCACAATCTGCAGCTGCCCACACAACGTAATTCGGGTCACTTGGTCTTGGTGCTGTTGGAACCCCACTAACACTACAAGGATCTGTTGGATCTGAACCATTAGTATCTTCAAAACCATTGGTTTCTCCATCACCATCACAATCGGCTGCTTGCCAGATTGCATTTGATGTATCTGCTGTGCTTCCCACTGCAAAAACACACGGATTATATGGTTCTGTATCTGTTCCATTTGGATCTCCATCGCCATCACAATCTGCGGCTGCCCAAACACTATAGTTAGGATCACCTGCTAAAGGAATTGTAGGAAGACCACTTATACTACAAGGATCTGTTGGGTCTGAACCATTATCATTTTCAAAACCATTTGTTTCTCCATCGCCATCACAATCGGCTGCTTGCCATACTGGATTAGATGTATCAGCAGTACTTCCCGCTGTAAATACACAAGGGTTATTTGGCTCTGAGTCTGTTGCGTTTGAATCTCCATCACCATCACAATCTAACATATTCCATTCAGCACTTGGTGGTAAAGTCATATTTGTGTCTACAAAATCACAAACTTCTGTAGGATCTGTACCATCAATTATTTCTTGCTCATTTGTAACTCCATCGCCATCACAATCAGAAGTAGGCCAATCATTAGTAACAGTAACTGCTGCTGAAACATCTGAACAAGGAGCATCTCCATTTATTGTATAAGTATATACCCCTGAAGGATTAACTGTAGGATCAAACATTCCACCTATTAGGTTTGGACTCCAAGTTCCACCAGAATCAGCAGTACCTAGAGCTGCAAATAAATCTACAGGGTCACAAGTTGCTGTAACAGTTGCATCCGTCCCTGGATTAGCAGTTGGCACAAATGAAACTATCACGGTAAGTAAATCAATACTTTCACAACCAGCTGCATTAGTTTGACTAATTACAACTAAATCATCAGTTAATGCTGTTAATAAAGTTGTAGAAGGTAATGGTACTTTAGGGTCAGCATTGTAATCAGCTAAAGTATCATAATAATTCAATGTC
This sequence comes from Patiriisocius marinus, assembly GCF_008974325.1. Lineage (GTDB taxonomy): Bacteria > Bacteroidota > Bacteroidia > Flavobacteriales > Flavobacteriaceae > Patiriisocius > Patiriisocius marinus. Next base: position 1,671 of record NZ_BKCG01000013.1, read on the forward strand.
AATGTTTGACCATCTGTAGTAACCTCTAAATCTTCTAAAGTAAGTGTAGCCATATCAGACTCACAAAATTCTTGAAGGGTGTCTCCATTTGGATCCTCTGGTTCTGGACTAACAGTTACTGTAAATTGTAATCTGTCTGCAACATCAGACATACACGTTGAAGGTGCAGCCTCTGCAAAACCTGCATAATACATTACACCATTTGACAAGGCTGTTGTATTTGATAGTACGTTACCCGAACTATCATACCAAACTAGACTTGCGCCAGCAGGTATATTATCTACTACTAAATCACTTAGCGTACTTCCATCAGAAACACAAAACATAGGTGTTACATCTGGAGAAGTAGGAGCATCCAAATCACATAAATAAGTGATTGTAATTGTAGCATTATCACCAGGTAAATTAATGTTTCCGTCGTTATCTCTAATTGTATAATCAATAGGGGTCGGATTCCCAGTGAATGTTGATAAAGGAATAAAGGTTACTTCTCCATTAAATGGATTAAGACTCCAAGTACCCTCACCAGGAACATCAAATCCAGTAACATTTCCGTCAACGACAGTAATTCCTGTTGCACCAGAAGGTATAATTAAACTAACAGAAGTAATATCAACGGTTCCATCTGCATCTGAATCTATTAATGGATTTGGATTATTTGGATCTTGATTGTTAGCAAATAAATCTATTGTAACATTTGAGCCAGCTACATTATCTAAATCATAATCATCTTGTGGTACTGGCGGCACTTTTACATAAGTTATAGTAAGAGTTGCTTCATTTACAGAAGTTAAACCACCTAGATCATTTACCACATAGTTAATTGGAGTTGGATCTGCTGTAAAACCAGTCACAGGCACAAACATTACTTCACCTGTTAAAGACACAGTCCAAGTTCCTTCTCCAGGAACAACTAATGTATCATTGAAACCATCACCATTTGAATCTGTAGCATTTGGATCTACAAAATTAACTGTTGCAGGATCAATTGCATTTGAAGGATCTGCAATAGTGTCGGCTATATCATTATCCCCAATTAATGTGTCCATTGTTACAGGACCTGCTGGATTTAATAAATCTTCATCATCTACAGCTTCAGGACCCATTGGGATACGAATAGTCACTGTAGTTGTACTTGTATTACCGTCTTCGTCTGTTATTGTGTATTCAAAAGACGTTTCACCTGACCAACCCGGTGCAGGTGTAAAGTGCATTGTACCATCAGGATCAACTATAACAGTACCATTAGCTGGTTGCGTATAGCTAGAAACTACAGTATTACCTTCTCCTAAAATATCTTCATCATCGTGATCATCACCAAACCCATCATTGATTCCAAATAAGCTAATATGAATTGATTGATCTATTGCTGTCACAAAATCATCTGGCATGGCTTGTATTGGCGTTCTTAATAAGGCCATTGGAATTTGCGTAGGACCACACATACAGTTCGCATCACTTGGTTCCATTACAAAAACAATACCCGTAGTCTCGTCACATCCTTCTGAACCATTAAACTGGATTGCTTCTGTTAATGAACCATTTGCTGGAATTGCTCCAACTAAATTACCAGTATAAATACTACTCCCCACAGGGTTACCAGATGCATCAGCACAATAGAAATCGTATTCTGCTCCTGCAGGCATATCTAAATCACCTGTATTTTCTATAGTTATTGAAGCAAGTACATAAGCAAACGCAGATGCTGTTTCCGTAAGTACAGCATCTGAAGAATTTAAAGTTGCGGGCGAAGGCTTACGAATTGCTACATCTTGTACTTTACTACCTGTTTGAATTATTGCTTCACTACAACTTACACCTCCATTTGTCGCACAATTAGAACCAGAGCTCTCAATATAATTACTCACCTCAACTGAAGCTGCATCTGAACAAACACCATTTATTGGGGTTACTTCAAAAGAAAATTCAATAGAATCATCATCCATCATCCCTTGAGGATATTGAACTATTAATTCATTTGTCATCTCAGACGATATCATCATTGGATGAGTACCACCACCAGTATTTTGCAATGTACCTGGCACGTAAGACAATCCTGCTGGAATAGTTACTTTAGCAAAATCTTCTGTTCCTGTTACAGCTGCTGGACTTCCATTTATATTTTTAATTGTTGATTTATCAACTACAAGAAAATTAGCACCACACCCATCAATTGGGTCTGCAATAGTAACTTCAGGGAAGGCTCTGTATGGTGATTGCAAACCATCTATTGTAATTCCATTACTCAGTACTCTAGCATTGTCCCCTGACGCTGGTTCACCACAAGCAGCGTTACCATTTATTTTAAAGCCAATAGGTGCGTTAGATTGATAATCGCAAGTAGTTTGTAACATAAAGCGAAGTTGTGCTTTTCTCTCAGTTGTGCTGGAACCAACAGCTCCTGTACCTGGTAAACCTCCATACTCATCCATTGCTGGATTTGAAATATCAACTACATAAGTGGTTCCGTTATCCACAACGGTTCCTGTTATATCATTCCAAGGAAGAGTAGCTAAAGGATATTGCACTTCAACAGAAATAATATCTAAAGCTGAAGTTCCACCAAATGGCTCTAGAGTTGCTATAAAATCAACAACAGTTCCATTTAAACCAGAATTATACTCAAGTGTTATCTCAAAAGGAGTACAATTATCAACTGCAGAAATTGGCTGCACCACAATTTCTTGCTGAACTAAAGCAGAAGCAGGTATTAACGAAATTGTAGCAATTTCTTTATAACAAAAATCTGTAGCCGTTTCATAATCTGCTGGATAGGCATCACAATCATAACCGAGATAAAAATCAACAACATTTACTTCACAAGTATCGTATGATCCTGCAATTCGAATATTTTTTGTAGCTCCAACAGCTACAGAACCTACATTAACATAACTATTACCGGCTGAGTCAATAAAAATATCTGAAATATTATTAACTGGTGTTCCTCCACCAGTACCATCTGCATTAACATCTAAATAAGCATTAGTAACAGTAATTACCCCTGCAGGAACTTTTATCCAATGGTAATCAATTGTTGATCCAGAGGTATTTACAATTTGTAAATCAAAAAATGCTTCTGGTCCATATCCATCTGTACTTGAACCTACTAATGGTTGAAAATTGTATGTAGGTGGTGAATAATTTAAAGTAACCTCCACACCGGCATCTGTATTTCCTGCTGCATTAATTTGGTCATTACTATCTAAACCATCATCCGTAAATACAACGTTTTGGATTCTTGAAAGATCTTCACCATATTTTGATGGATCTGCATATACATTATGTGCCCACGAATACAAATCCATAGTAGTAAACACATCCATAGTAGTTGCTTCCTCTAACTCACAAGTACCCTTAAGAGTAAGTGTTGTTCTATATGATGCAGTTGCTCTTTGATCAGTATCTCTATAATCACTTCCAGCCACTGGAGTTGCTCTCCAATGATTATCATCTTGTTGTACCAATAATAAATCACCATCACTTGCTCTATAAGTTCCAACACTAGTTGATTGGCTAGCATCTAAAACCCTAACCCCATCTGGAACAAAATAGTCTATTTGTTTAATCGCATTAAAGGGTCTATACTCGCCTGGGTGCACGTGTCCAACAGAACCTCTTATATAATTATTATAATCAATAGCTTCAAGTTCATCACAGTTAGCAAAAACCTCATTCTTACCAGCTGTTCGCATGAATGGCCTCGTAAACTCTACTGAATCTCCCCAATCATCACAAGTAAGCTCACCGGTAGTAGTATTTGCATTAGGGTGCGTTGGCTCAATAGTAAAGAAACGCCCTCTGAAACCCATAACATTATAATTATCTGCATAATATGTATCAACTTTGAAATGCCAATCCATTAGTACAAAAAATTCATCGTTATTATCTACAGTTCCTGAATCTAAGGTTGTAATAGCATTAGAAAAGTCAAAATCAGCGATAAAACTATTGACAGCACCAGGAGTTGGATCCGGAATAATTACTGGTGGATCCAAAGTAGTCACAGCAGTAGTTAATCCAGTTGAAGCATCTTTAAAATAAACTTGACCTTCTATAAAAGAAATAGTTTCTTGACCCAAATGTGTAGCACTTGCATCGGGCAAGTCATATTTTTGTCTGAAATGTAAATCATCACCCACAATACCTCCTGCAGAACTATTCATAAATCCTTCAGCCTCTACTCGCATATCATCTCCAGCTAAATATATATCCAACTCGTGAATTGCTGGATCAAGATTTACCAAAGACATCATTGTATCATCCGTATAACCCGGTGTAATTCTATAAGAATCAAATGCCGTAATATTTGGCCCTTGACAAGGGTCACAATTATGTAATAATATTGGTAAGAAATTATCGCAATGGACTTCATTTGTTTTACAAATATTTCCTAAAGAATCGTACCAATTATATGTTGTTTTGTAAGGGATAACAATAGGGTTTGTAACTCCACAATAGGCTATTAAAGGAAAACGCACAAATTTATCTGTAGTACCAGCTCCACCTAAACGATTAGAATACCCTTCTTGTAAATCTGTAGTTGTATAAGTCACAACGCCAGACACTGGATCTTGAGAAAAGGCAGAATCTGCTCCTGGCGCTAAAACAACACCAGCTGGAACTTCTATCGAAACAACCATTTCGTTATCTGCGTTAGTATTTAATATTGCATGCCCATTATGTTTATAATCCGTTCCTGCATTAATAAAATAAGGGTTAATTGCCACTTCAAATACAGCACCGTCCGTTGTATCTGTATCTTGCTCTCTTAAAGTAGGAACTTGATAATCTCTTGCTAAGTTACCATATCCTAAATCAGTACCAGAAATTCTAGAAACATCACACTGCGTTCTAGCAATTGCATTCAAATATATATGCTCCCAATCTTGTAATCTATCATCACCAGACGAACACATAAATTGATCATCATCCACAAAAGTTATATCATATTCTAAAATAACAGTATGTCCTGGTGCGATATCATCAAAATATATATCATTATCTAAATTAGAAAAACCAGCATTGGGTCCATCAGGGTCTGCAGTTAAGGTATCTTCCGCTAACATTTGAGTATCACCCGAAGGTTGGTAAGCAGCACTAACAGGTTGCCATCCCGATATATTCCCAGACACATCTGTTCCACCTATTCTAAAGTTAGTAAATATCTTCTGATCATAGTAACCACTTGACCAACGGTTATTATTATTGTAATCTATATTTAACAGTTGATTATTTGACCCCAAACCAAAAGATAACCTAACATCTTTTGCCCAAGCTGCAGGTCCTACACCGGTGTTAGTAATTTCTACACGTACTGTATTAGATCCACAAAGCTCTCTTGGATTATCAACAACATTAAAAACCAATGTTGGTAAATCACCTCCAAAAAGAACAGAACCAACAACTGGATCAGATAAAAAACAATCCCATCCTGATTTGTGTGTTACATTTGTGTCTGCGGTTGAATTACCACAAGATGCTAAACTAAATCTTTCTGTAAATACTAAATCTTCACCATCATCAAAAATACCATCACCATTTTCAAACATTCCATTTCCAGTACCAAATGCCATATTTGGATCTGTCATATTAAACCTAAACACTAGTGGGTTTGCGTTAGGATCATCTGGAGTAAGTGGAGTTGTTAAATCTAAATAAAACAACTGATAATTTAATATATCATCACCAAGAAATACTTCATGATACGCCTCTACAACACCTGAATTACCTGCGTTTATATCAACAACTTCTCTTTCATGCACTCCTCCTACTACAGCAGGTAGTGATAAAATAGGTCCATCAACTTGTAAGGAAGGCGCTACTAAATTATAAGTTCCAGAATTAGGATTAGTATCTTCACCAGATCCTAAACCTCCAGAATAAGATAACGCTACATAATCTTTGAAAGTACCCTCTGCCTCAGAATGCTCAACTGCTAAACAATTTGCAGTACGCTGAAATATAAAATTTACAAACTCACCAACACCCCAATTTACTGCTGCGGCACCTTTGTTAATTTCAAATACTGGATTTGTAGAATTCACAGGCATTACATCAGCTATTGTGTAAGCTCCCGCAGCACTAGTACTTTGACCTACTATACTGGCAGTTCCAGTTATATAAGTTACCCCTGGAGGCAAATTAATTGTTACTTGAACTGAATTTGTACCTGACCCTAATGCAGTTATACCAATCTCATTGAAAGCTTCATTTCCAGAACCAATTCCAACATCTGGATCTATTGGAGTAGCTGTTGAAGAAGATGGTTGGTAAAGCACTTCGAAATCGCTATTTGCATAATCTTGGGCAAATATTGAAGTAACAAAACTTAAGGTGGTTAATAATAAAAGTAAGAAACTCCTTTTCCCCAATATTACCATTGAAGTTAATTTGTTTCTTAAAACGAAAGGAAGCGTAATTTTTCCCATAAATTTTGGTTTATTTAAGTAATTCTGTTGAATCAAATACTTTAATACTTTGACATAATTAGGGTCAAAATATAATTCATAAAATTAAGTTAAATAATAAAGTCAAAAAAAATATTTTGTTTATAACTTTTGTATTTCGATGAAACACAAATATGGTCGGCCAAAACACCTTATCTATCGTTAGTTAGTGCGTTTTATCGGAATATTAAGGCCTCTTGACGCCAAAATTGAAGGAAAAATAGCCAATTTTCATATCAATTATGTCGACAAAACGTCAATTGTAGAGGTTGTGACAAAAAAAATGACAACTTATTAAAATAATTTGTTTTTTCGGAATATCTACAAAAAGACATGAATAGACGTTTAAAAGAAAATAGTTAAGAATCCTTGCTAATGATTGAAACAAAATTAAAATGCTCTTAAAACGCATTAAAATCAGCTGAATTGAATAGTTTTTTATTATGATATTTTAAAAATCAATAGAAATATCAAATAATAATGCAATGATTAAAATCGGTTAATAAAATACTATTGAAAGTAATTAAGAAAAATATATACATAAAAAAAAAGCCGAATCTTTCGATTCGGCTTTTAACATTGTACTGAAGACGGGACTTGAACCCGTACGGACATTACTGCCCACTGGATTTTAAGTCCAGCGTGTCTACCAATTCCACCACTTCAGCGATTATACAGCTACAATTAAGTAACCAGGTAGTTTACAGAGCGAAAAACGGGATTTGAACCCGCGACCTCCACCTTGGCAAGGTGGCGCTCTACCAGCTGAGCTATTTTCGCAAATTATATCTATTTAGAATAGATAATTTTTAAGAACGTGCTTCGTTGCTAAAGCGGATGCAAATTTAAAAATATTACATCAATTGCAAAGCGTTTTTGGAACTTTTTTAAAGATATTTTTAAGATTATTTCTAACGCTATGATAACCAAATAAATACCTTTAATAATAAATTACAGTTAATATTTCAAGTACATCCTATAGTTAGAATCTAGTATAAGTATTCTAAAAAATCCTTATAACAAAACTCTAAAACTTACTTTTCACCTTTTACTTTAGCATTTCTATGTAACATACGTTTCATTTCGTTCAATTTCATTAATGCCTCTACAGGTGTTAGAGTATCAATGTCTATTTCAGAAATCTCATCACGTAATTCTTCTAAAAGTGGATCATCGAGGTTAAAGAAACTTAACTGCATTTCTTCTTCCGAAATTTTCTTCATTTGATCACTTAACTCTTCTGATGAATGACTTTTCTCTAAGCGTTTTAAAATTTTATTTGCTCTATTAATAACAGCTTGTGGCATTCCTGCCATTTTTGCTACATGAATTCCAAATGAATGATGTGAACCACCCGGAACCAATTTCCGAAGAAATAAAACATCGTCTTTTAATTCTTTCACAGAAACATTGTAATTTTTAATACGCTTAAATGTTTCGGTCATTTCATTAATTTCATGATAATGTGTTGCAAATAGCACTTTTGCGTGACTAGGATGTTCATGTAAGTACTCGCTAATTGCCCAAGCAATTGAAATACCATCATAGGTACTTGTACCTCTACCTATTTCATCAAGTAAAACCAAGCTACGCTCGCTTATGTTATTAAGTATACTTGCCGTCTCGTTCATTTCTACCATAAAAGTAGATTCGCCCATACTAATATTATCACTAGCTCCTACTCTTGTAAATATTTTATCTACCATTCCCATACGAACACTACGTGCAGGAACATAACTACCCATTTGAGCTAGCAATACAATTAAAGCTGTTTGTCTAAGTATAGCACTCTTACCACTCATGTTAGGACCCGTAATCATAATAATTTGCTGATTTTCTCTATCTAGCATTACATCATTACTAATAAACGGAGCATCTGGAGGTAATTGTTTTTCTATAACTGGATGACGTCCTTCTTTAATTTCAAGATCAGTTGATTCATCAAATAATGGTCTCGTATAATTTGCATCCTTGGCTTGGGTTGTAAAAGAACAAAGACAATCCATTTCTGCGATTAATGATGCATTTTGTTGAACAGGACCTATATATTGCAACATCCATTGCACCAGTTTTGAGAATATCTCCTGTTCTAAAGCTGAGATTTTTTCTTCAGCTCCAAGTATTTTAGTTTCGTATTCTTTTAATTCTTCAGTTATATATCTTTCTGCATTAACAAGGGTTTGTTTTCTAATCCACTCCTCAGGTACTTTATCTTTATGCGTGTTCCTCACCTCTATGTAATAGCCAAATACATTATTACTTGCTATTTTTAATGAAGTAATACCTGTTCGCTCCGTTTCGCGAGCTAGCATTTGATTAAGATATTCTTTACCTCCATTTGCAATTGACCTCAGCTCATCTAATTCTGGATGAAAACCTAAAGCTATAGCATTTCCTTTTAAAATATTTACAGGCGATTCTTCATTTAAAGTCTCTTTAATTTTATCCCTAAGCACTTCGCACTCCTGCAATTGCTCTCCTATAATTTTCAAAGATTCATTAGTAGCAGTTTCAGCTAAAGTTTTAATGGGAACAATTGCTTCAAGCGAATTTTTAAGTTGAATAACCTCGCGCGGACTTATTTTACCTGTAGCAACTTTAGAAATTAATCTTTCTAAGTCTCCTATTCTTTTAATATTGGTTTTAACTTTATCTAAAACTTGAGTTTCTTCAATTAAATAACTCACAACTTCATGGCGTCGCTTAATAGTTTCCACATTTTTAAGTGGCAATGCCATCCATCGTTTTAACATGCGACCACCCATGGGTGAAATCGTTTTATCTATAACATCTAATAATGTAACAGCATTTTGCTGATTACTATGATAAAGTTCTAAGTTTCGAATTGTGAAACGATCCATCCATACATACTCATCTTCAGCAATGCGTGACACTTTAGTAATATGCTGCAGTTTATTATGCTGTGTTTCGCTTAAATAATGTAACGCAGCTCCACTTGCAATAACACCTTGCTCAAGATGATCAATCCCAAAACCTTTTAAACTGATGGTGTCAAATTGCTTATTTAACGTCTCATCTGCATAGTCTTTTTGAAATACCCAATCTTCTAAATGAAAAACATGAAAATTATCGCCAAATGTTTCTGAAAACAACTTTCTTTTTTGCTTACTAAAAAGCACTTCACTAGGATTAAAATTCTGTAATAGCTTGTCAATGTATTCTGCATTTCCTTCAGAAGTTAAAAATTCACCTGTTGAAATATCCAGGAATGACACCCCAATTTTATTTCCACTAGCGTTTTTAGTACCCTTTGAAGCACCAAAATGAACGGCAGCTAAAAAGTTATTTGATTTAGACTGTAATATATCATCATTCAAAGCCACACCAGGGGTTACTAATTCAGTCACACCTCGCTTGACAATTGTTTTAGTCATTTTAGGATCTTCAAGCTGATCGCATATTGCTACACGACAACCCGCCATTACTAATTTAGGCAAGTATGTATTTAAAGAATGATGAGGGAAACCTGCTAGTTCCGTCTGTTCCCCTCCATTGTTTCTTGCCGTTAAAGTAATGTTTAGGATTCCCGAAGCCTTAACTGCATCCTCCCCAAATGTTTCATAAAAATCACCCACACGAAACAATAAAAGTGCATCGGGATATTTCACCTTTATGGTGTTGTATTGCTTCATTAAAGGAGTGACTTTCTTTGGCTTGCTCATATTTTTGTTCCGCTAAATTACAACGGTTTAACTATTATTAATGAGCTATAAAAATAGTTAAACCCTTAAAATTTCCGAAGCCATACTACAAAGGAGTTATACACTATATCTTGCTGAAATTGCAGATTTATTAACAATAAGGATTTCTAAGTACAACACATTAAAATAGAGACGATGCAATAGCTCGTATATTATCACTTTTACCCATCGAGTAATAGTGCAGCACAGGCACACCTGCAGCGATAAGCTCCTTGCTTTGTTGTATACACCAAGCAACACCTAACTCCCTAACAGCCTTATTGTCTTTGCATTTTACAACATCGGCAATTAACTCGTCTGGTAATTCTAAACTAAAACGGTGTGGTATTAAATTGAGTTGTTTCTTTGTTGCAAGTGGTTTTAAACCAGGAATTATTGGAACCGTTATTCCCGCAGCTCTGCATTTATCTACAAATGAAAAATACTTGGCATTGTTAAAAAACATCTGTGTAACAATATATGTTGCTCCTTTATCAATTTTCTTTTTTAAAAAATGAATATCACTATCAAGGCTTGGAGCTTCCAGATGTTTGTCTGGATAGCCTGCAACGCCTATACAGAAATCTGTTTGAGCCTGATTTTCAATTTCTGCATCTAAGTATTTCCCCATATTTAATTCTGAAATTTGCTGCACCAAATCTCCGGCATAGGAATGTCCATCTCTTTCTGGGGTAAAATAGGTTTCACTTTTAACCGCATCTCCTCTCAAAGCCATTACATTATCAATACCTAAAAACCCAAGGTCTATTAAAAAATTTTCAGTGTCTTCTTTTGAAAAGCCTCCACATAAAATATGTGGTATTGCATCTACTTGGTATTTATTTTGTATTGCAGCACAAATACCAACCGTTCCTGGGCGTTTTCGTACTATCTTTTTTTGCAGCAGCCCATTCTCTAATTCCTTATAAACATACTCTTCTCTGTGGTATGTAACATCAACAAACGGTGGTTTAAATTCCATCAATGGATCCATTTGATCAAATATTTGCGTAATATTTTGCCCCTTTAATGGCGGTAATATTTCAAATGAAAATTGCGTCTTTCCGTTTGCGTTATTAATATGTTCTATAACTTTCATTATTAATAGTATTTAAAAGAATTGTTTATTGTTAGTCTGCAATATTAGGAGCTAACCATTTTAAGGCTTTTTCTTCTGAAATATTCTTGCGTGAAGCAAAGTTCTTTACTTGATCCATTTTAATTTTCCCAAGACCAAAATACCGTGCTTCAGGATTTCCGAAATAATAACCCGAAACTGAAGCAGCTGGCCACATCGCTAGTCCGCTTGTCAATTCCACTCCAATGTTATCTTTTACGTTTAATAATTCCCAAATAGTTTCTTTCTCTAAATGATCTGGACATGCTGGATAACCTGGTGCTGGGCGAATCCCCTTATAATGTTCCTTAATAAGGTCTACATTACTTAATTTTTCATCTGCGCTGTATCCCCAATGTTTCGTTCTAATTTGTTTATGCAGGTATTCTGCGAAAGCCTCGGCCAACCTATCTGCTAGTGCCTTAACCATAATACTATTATAGTCATCATTTTGATTCTCGTATTTTTCTGCTAATTCTTTAGTACCAAAACCAGTGCTCACACAAAAACATCCCATATAATCTTTAAGTCCAGTTTCTTTAGGAGCTACAAAATCTGCCAAAGCAATATTAGGACGACCTATGGCTTTTTTAGATTGTTGACGCAGCGTTCGAAATATAGTTTTCCCTTTAGATTTATTAGCTACAATTGATGAAGATCTATTGGTTATTTCAATATCATCGTCATTAATTGTATTTGCTTCAAAAAGTCCAAAAACAGCTTTTGCCTGTAATAATTTTTCTGAAATTATCTTTTCTAATAATACATCAGCATCTTCGAACAACCCCTTTGCTTGTTGTCCAACAATTTTATCATGTAATATTTGAGGATATTTACCGTGAAGTTCCCAACTTCTAAAAAAAGGGGACCAATCAATGTATTCTCGTAATATTGCAATATCAAAATTATCTATAATTTGCACTCCTAATGTATTGGGTTTTATTATTTGAGAAGTACTCCAATCTATTTCAAGTTTATTCTTTCTTGCTGCTTCAATAGTCTCATACTCCTTAACCCGTTGACGTCCTACAAACTGGTCTCTAAAAATTGCATATTCATTTTTTAAATTACTTTTATAAGAGACTTTCTTATCTTTTTGCAGCAATTCCCCTGCGATAGTTACAGCTCTAGACGCATCGTTTACATGCACAACAGCGTGAGAGTATTGTGGGTCAATTTTAACAGCTGTATGTGCCTTGCTTGTAGTTGCTCCACCAATCATCAATGGAACCTGAAAGTTTTGACGCTCCATTTCTTTTGCAAGAAAAACCATTTCGTCTAATGAAGGTGTTATTAAACCACTTAAACCAATAATGTCGACTTGATGTTTTTTAGCTTCTTCAATAATTTTTCCTGGAGGAACCATCACTCCAAGATCAATTATTTCATAATTATTACACGCTAAAACTACAGACACAATATTCTTTCCAATATCATGAACATCTCCTTTTACAGTAGCCATTAATATCTTCGATACTACTGTATCTGCAATTAAAACTTCCTTTTCTTTATTTTTTTCCCTCTTTTCTTTTTTCTCTCTTTCAATAAATGGTTCTAAATATGCTACAGCTTTTTTCATCACTCGGGCACTTTTGACTACTTGAGGTAAAAACATTTTACCATTTCCGAAGAGATCTCCCACTATATTCATTCCTGTCATTAAATTTCCTTCAATAACATTAATTGTTTCATTGTTATGCAACCGTGCCTCCTCGACATCTTCAATAATATATTGATCAATACCTTTCACTAAAGCTTTAGTAATTCTGTCTTGAAGTGGCTCTTGACGCCAACTTAAATCTATTGTACTTTCTTTAGTAGTACTAATTACAGTATCGGCGAAATCTAAGAGTCGTTCTGTTGCATCGTTTTTTCTATCTAAAATAACATCCTCAACATGTTGTAACAAATCTTTTGGAATGTCATCATACACACCTAACAATGCAGGATTAACTATCCCTATATTCATCCCAGCATTTATGGCGTGATATAAAAACACTGAGTGCATTGCTTCTCGAACAGTATTATTTCCACGGAAACTAAAACTTACATTACTTACACCTCCACTCACACTGCAATAAGGCAAATGCTGCTTCACCCATCGCGTTGCTTCAATAAAATCTATTGCATTTCTTCGATGTTCATCCATTCCAGTTGCCACAGGAAAAATATTTAAATCGAAAATTATATCCTCTGCTGGAAAGTTAACTTGCTCAGTTAATATAACATAAGAGCGTTGAGCAATCTCACAACGACGACTATAATTATCTGCCTGACCCACCTCATCAAAAGCCATAATTATTACCGCAGCACCATATCTTTTAATCAATGTAGCTTGCTGAATGAAAATAGCCTCGCCCTCTTTTAAACTAATAGAGTTTACAATGCATTTACCCTGCACAACTTGTAACCCAGCTTCGATGATTTCCCATTTAGAACTATCAATCATTATTGGTACACGCGCAATATCTGGCTCTGCAATTACTAGATTCAAATAAGTAACCATCGCTTCTTTTCCATCAATTAAACCATCGTCCATATTGATGTCAATAATTTGAGCACCACCCTCAACTTGATGTCTTGCTACTGACAATGCTTCTTCAAACTTTCGTTCCTTAATTAATCGTAAAAACTTTTTAGAACCAGCAACATTTGTTCGTTCCCCTACATTAATAAAATTAGATTCTGGTGTAACAACAAGCGGTTCTAAACCTGATAGCTTTAGAACACGGTTTTTAGTTATAGTTCTTTTTAAGTCAATCATATTTTTAAACAAGTAATGTAGATAGATTTAATAATCTTGGTGTATAATTTTTAGCAACATCAGCAATAGCCTTAATGTGTTCCGGTGTTGTACCGCAGCATCCACCAATAATATTTATAAGTTTTTTATCTAAATATTCACGAATCTGTTCAGCCATTTGCTCTGGTGATTCATCATATTCTCCAAAAGCATTTGGCAACCCCGCATTAGGGTGTGCTGAAATAGCAGCATCAGTTTTCTGCGAAATAACTTCTAAATGAGGGGTAAGCTGCTTGGCTCCCAAAGCACAATTAAACCCAACACTTAATACAGGAATATGTGAAATTGATATTAAAAAAGCTTCAGCAGTTTGCCCTGATAATGTTCTTCCCGAAGCATCAGTTATTGTCCCACTAACCATTATAGGAATATCGATATTTCGTGCTTCTTTCACTTCTTCAATGGCAAATAAGGCAGCTTTAGCATTCAGCGTATCGAAAATAGTTTCCACCAACAACAAATCGACTCCTCCATCTATTAAAGCTTCAGCTTGCTTTTTATACGCAAGTCGTAATTGATCAAAACTAACAGCTCTAAATCCCGGGTCATTAACATCAGGAGACATACTCGCAGTTTTATTTGTTGGTCCCATTGCACCAGCTACAAACCTTGGCTTGAGAGGTTCATTTTCTGTAAAACTATCGGCTACTTTTCTTGCAATATTTGCACTTTCAAAATTCAATTCATAAACGTAATCCTCTAATTCATAATCTGCCATCGCAATAGATGTACTCGAAAAAGTATTAGTTTCAACAATATCTGCACCTGCCTCAAAATACGTTGCGTGCACATCTGCAATTACTTTAGGCTGCGTAATACTTAGCAAATCATTATTTCCTTTTAATGGTTTATGAAAATTTTTGAAACGTTTACTTCTGAAATCTTCTTCACTGAAATTATAGCGCTGCAACATTGTGCCCATAGCCCCATCTAGGATAAGAATTCTATCCTGAAGAGCTTTTTTTATAGTAGCTGTTTTATTATCCATTTTTACTTGCTCATTTACACCATGGAGTTAACCATTAAATTATTCCTTATCGTATCTGTTCACTTAACCGAAGTATATCTCCAAATACTCCTCTCGCTGTAACTTCTGCTCCTGCTCCAGCACCTTGAATTACAATAGGATTATCACCATAATTTTCTGTATAGATTTCAAAAATTGTATCACTTCCTTTTAACTGGCCAATCACTGAATTTCTAGCCACTTGTACCAACCGAACTGCTAATTTGGCACCATCGTTTTTTGTGAGATCACCAGATAATTCTGCTACATATCGTAAAACATTTTTAGAATTACAATTCTTCTTCTTTATAGCAAATGGAATATTTAGAGTTTCTAAAGAGTTTAAAAAATTCTCTTTAGTACCTTTTCTTAATTCCTTTGGTATTAAATTTTCAACCTTAACATCCTCAAGTTCATTGTGTAAATCTAATTCCCGTGCTAAAATCAATAGTTTTCTTGCTACATCATTCCCACAAAGATCTTCACGAGGATCTGGTTCAGTAAAACCTTTGTTAATTGCTTGTACTAATACTTCTTTAAAAGTTTTATTTCCTTCAGAAAACTCATTAAAAATGTAGCTTAATGAACCTGAGAAAACCCCTCTAATTTTAGTGATATTTTCACCGCTAGCATGCAATAATGAGATAGTATCTATTAAAGGTAATCCTGCACCAACATTAGTCTCGTACAAATATTTCTTATTCTTAACTTGTAATGTCGCTCTCAAATTTCGGTAGAAATCTAACGATTGAGTATTGCCTTTTTTATTAGAAGAAACTAAATGAAACCCTGAGTTTACAAAATTTTCATATTCAAAAACAATTGCTTCATCCGCAGTATTATCTACCGCTATAACGTTGTCTAAATCATACGATTTAACAAAATCTAACACTGTTTTTACAGAGTGTTTAATTCCACTTGTTTCTTTTTCATTTAACCAATTCGCTGTAATACCTTCTGGTGCTAAAAGCACTTTTGTAGAATTCGCGACAGCGATTATTTTTAAATTAAGATCCTTTCGCTCTAATAATGATTTTTGCTTTGATAATATTTGTTCAATCAACGCGCCACCAACTAATCCATGACCAAAAATGACTAAATTAACATCTGTTTTTTTCAAGGATTCCAAGTTTATTTTCTCCTGTTTTGACTCTATTATAGCACTCATAAACATCTTTTTATTTTGTAATATTATTTTATTTTGAAACCTCTTTTTCAGTTTTAAAAATTGGTTTCAGAATTTTTGACAACTGATCATATTCAATTAAAAAAGCATCATGACCATGAATAGAATTAATTTCACTTATAGTTACATTGTCTTTTAATAATTTCAAGTATGTATAGGTTTTCCAATTTTCTTGCGGCTTAAAAAATAAATCTGAATTAATTGTAATAATGTGAATGCTTGAAGAAATCGTTGTGGCTACTTCTAAAAATTCACCTCTTCCTCTGGTAATATCTACCGTTTTTAACAAGTGATTCATTAACTTATATGCTGAAAGCTGAAACCTACTTGTCAATTCGTTTCCGTGATAGTTAAGCCAACTTTCAACATTATAAAGCCCTTTCTCCTTTTCAGTTCTTTTAAATTTTTCGGTTAATGATTCTGGTGTTCTGTACAAAGTCATTGCATGTATTCTAGCATCGAACAATGGATTTGCTGAATTATTCAAAATACTATCTTGAATATGACAATTTGCCAACACCCAATCCGTTGACTTCCAGTCTGAAGCTATTGGGATTAAATGCTCTATTACAACTTGATTTATCGCTACCATTTCCCAAGCAATACCTCCTCCCGTTGAACCTCCAATGATTGCAAAAACCTTATTGATGCGCAATTGCTGTAATCCTAATAAAAATAATTGAGCGACATCTCTAGCTGTAAAATTTTTATAATCTTCAATAATATTTTCGGCCTTAGTATCAAAACCGTTTCCCGGAACATTAAAAGCTAAAACCGTATAAGTTTCTGTACTAATACATTTTTCTTTTCCAATAATTTTATTCCACCATCCCGAAACCCCTAGCACATTAGAATTAGCTGTTAATGCATGATTTACAAGTACAATAGGCGCATCGCCTAACGTTCTCCCAAAAATCTGATACGATAAATTAGTAGTTATCTCTCTTCCACTTTCAGTGAAATATGTTGGTATTGATATATATTTTAGCTTGTCCATTATTTAAATTACTGGAAGCTATATTCTTTTTGAAGTGAAATTTTTAACGGTGTTTTATTTTGAATGGTGTCACTTACAGGACAACGATCCTCAACAATTTGCAACCATTTTGTTAGTGTTTTGACACTTGCATCAGTTTCTGGAATGAGATTAAGACTAATAGACTTAAATCCCGCTCTTTCCTCTTGCGAGACTCCTAAAAATCGCTGAGGATTTAATTCGCCTGAAACTTCGATTTTCAATTTCTTAATGGTAAAGCCTAATTCTTTTGCCACTATGTGACCAATTACATTTGTGCAACCGGCAAGACCAGCAAGAATATATTCTACTGGGTTTGGACCCTCATCAGTACCGCCTAATCCTTCGGGTTCATCGACTATTAAACTAAACTGTCTTGTGTTTCCTATAAAGTGAGTTGCAGAAGTATTTTCTCCCGCAACTGTAAATAATAAATCGCTCATAATGTTTTTATTAAAATGAAATTATATAGTAGTTTTCTAATAAAAGCCATACTATTTCTGAAGAACAGTTTCCCGAACTATAATAAATGCTTCTTTTAAATCAGACTTTAAATCTTCAATATTTTCAATACCTACAGACAATCTGATCAAATCTTTACTAACACCTGTAGCCAATTGAGCTTCATCATTCAATTGTTGATGTGTAGTACTTGCTGGATGAATAATAAGAGATTTTGTATCGCCTATATTTGCTAAAAGAGAAAATAACTTAGTCGTATCTGCAATCGCTTTAGCCGAATCATACCCACCTTCAACACCAAAAGTAACTACACCGCTTTGACCATTTGGCAGGTATTTTCTAGCAAGCTTAGTATAAGCACTTGTTTCTAATCCTGGATAGTTTACCCAATTAACTTCTGGTTGTTCTTGTAACCATTTTGCCAATTCAAGCGCATTTTCGCTATGCTTTTTTATACGTAATTCTAGTGTTTCTAAACCCTGAATAATTTGAAATGCATTAAATGGACTTAATGCTCCACCATAATCACGAAGTCCTTCAACTCTAATTTTAGCAATAAAAGCTGCTGGTCCAATAGCCTCACTATAAACTAATCCATGATAACCTGCTGATGGCTCGGTAAATTCTGGAAATTTTCCATTTGTCCAATCAAAAGTCCCTGCATCAATTATAACACCACCCAAAGCAGTTCCATTTCCGTTAATATATTTTGTGAGTGAGTGTATTACTACGTTGGCTCCATATGCAATAGGGTTTAACAGATAAGGTGTTGCCACTGTATTATCTACAATTAATGGTACTTTATACAACTTAGCCTCTTTTGAGATTGCCTCAATATCAAGCACATCAAGCTTTGGGTTTCCTAAGGATTCAATAAAGAAAGCACGAGTGTTTTCCTTTGCTGCTTTATTAAAATTTTCAGGGTTTGAAGGATCAACAAACGTTGTTGTTATCCCGTGGCGAGGTAATGTTACGCTTAATAAATTATAGGTCCCCCCATACAAACTACTTGATGCAACAATATGATCTCCTGCTTTTAAAAGTGTAAGCAATGCCGTAGAAATAGCAGCAGTTCCAGACGCTGTAACAACAGACGCGATACCTCCCTCAAGTGCTGCTAATCGTTGTTCTAAAACATCGTTCGTAGGATTATTTAAACGTGTATAAATGTAATTTGGGACAGTTAAATTAAATCGTCCCGCAGCATCATCAGAATCATCAAAAACATATGCTGTTGATTGATAAATAGGAACCGCGCGTGTTCCACCGTGTTTTGTTACATCGTGTCCTGCATGTAATGCTTGGGTTGCAAATTTTTGGGTACTCATTTTTCTAATTTTTTGGTTGACCGCTCTGTTTTAGTAAGGTCTATTAATAATGATTTAGAAAAATGTTATAAGAATTGACTACAATATTCTGAAAAAACATTGTGTGGTCGTTATCTATCTTTAACTTTCGTTTTAGTAGAATTTAGCACCTTCTCGAAACCGAAATTACGGTATGACATCGAGGGTTGCTAAGGTTTCGTAGGGTCTAATCCCTCCACCTTTCTTGATAACATTTCAATAAAGCTTTGAACTTTGTGAGTACAAATATTGTGAAAAATATTTTAAACTTCCAAATAAAAAAGAATATTTTTCCGATAATAGATATTTAATACCGATAATTTAGATTTAATTACCGCATAAAGCGGATATAAAAGAAAATAAATAATATCATTAGTTTTTAAGCTGAAATTTTAACTAGCCTGTTAAGCACGCTAAACTAAATAATATAGTCTTGCTTCCTTTTTGAATCAGGTTTTCACTCTAGTTCTTCTTTAATTTTGGCTAATTTTGCACAATGAAAAATAGGAAGCTAAAAAATAGTGAGTTAGATCGTATAGATGCTGAAACCTTTAAAATTTCAGAAAAAACACCTATTATTATTATTCTGGATAATATTAGAAGTTTAAATAATATTGGTTCTGTTTTTAGAACGGCAGATGCTTTTTTAGTTAAGAAAATATACCTCTGCGGTATTACAGCGCAGCCACCACATAAGGATATTCAAAAGACTGCCCTTGGAGCTACAGATAGTGTTGAATGGGAATATGCTGAAAACACAATGGACGTAGTTAACAAATTGCAAAGCCTAGGTGTTTATGTCGTAGCGATAGAGCAAGCTGAAAATTCAATAGCACTTCAGGATTTCGCTATTGAAAAAGATAAAACGTACGCAATAGTCTTTGGTCACGAGGTTAAAGGTGTGCAACAAGAAGTTGTTACATCAAGCGATGGCGTTATTGAAATACCGCAATACGGAACAAAACATTCACTTAATATTTCGGTAAGTACTGGTGTGGTAGTTTGGGATTTATTTTCTAAAATTAGACACTAGAAATTAATATACTCTAATGTAATATTTGTTCTAGTATTGAAATATAGTGGGCTCTATTTTTCACGAAATCCATTTCTGATATATCAATTATCTTAATATTATCGTTGTGCGTGTTTTTAATATACTCTAAATATCCATCATTAATTTTTTGAAGGTATTCAGCTTCAATACTCTTCTCGTAGCTTCTTCCTCGCTTTTTAATATTCGCTAATAATCGCTCTGTGTTTTGATACAAATAAATATATACATCTGGCTTAGCTAATTCTTTATGCATTAAATGAAAAAGCTTTTTGTACAAATTGTATTCTTCTGGCTGTAGCGTCACTTTCGCAAAAATTAACGACTTATAAACGTCATAATCCGCTACAACATAATCTTTAAACAAATCAAATTGTTTTATATCCTCTAAAAGTTGTTGGTATCTATCTGCCAAAAATGACATCTCTAAAGGAAACGCATAGCGTTGCTGATCTTCGTAAAATTTAGGTAAAAATGGATTATCTTTAAAACGTTCTAATATAAGTTTCGCATTAAAGTCGTTTGAGATTAAATGCGCTAAACTTGTTTTTCCCGCTCCTATATTTCCTTCTATTGCGATATAATTAATATTGCTAAAATCATAATCACTTCTAGGATTACGAAGCCATTTAGACTGCTTAACAATAGTGCTAGTATCTGAAGTTTGTTCTAAAAGCGTAACAAAACTCTGCTTAAACGATGGATGAAAAAGGCTTGAATTTATTTCCACAAGTGGCTGTAAAACAAATTTACGCTCTTGAATGCGTGGATGTGGAACTTGTAAGCTTTTACTTTCAATGACATCATCGTTATAAAGCAATATATCTATATCAATAACCCTTGACGTATACCCCTCAACTTCAGCTCGCTCTCTTCCTAACTTTTTTTCAATAGCTAAGACAGTTTTTAATGTCTTACTTGAAGTCATTATTGTTGAGACTTCAACAACACAATTTAAAAAGTCACCTCCATCAAAGCCTAAAGCTGGAGTTTCATAAACTGCTGAAATTTTATTTACTGAACCTAACTCTTTAAATAATACATTTACAGCCGCTTGCAAATGTTCGAAGCGATTACCTAGGTTACTACCTAAACTAAGATATATGGTGTGATATTGAATGATAACTAAGGTATTTTATAACGAATTTAAGAAAAACAAAACTAGTGCCTTATATCTTTGCAAACAATAAAACAAGACGTGAATTCCCTTAATTTCAAAGACCAACTAGCTGCACAGCGTATCTATCTCATTTTAGGAGCATTGTTTATATGTTCGCTAGTGGTTTCTAACTTAATATTCCAGAAGTTCTTTTATTGGGATTTCTTTGGTATTTATACGTTTGAAATTTCAGTAGGAATACTTCCGTACCCAATTACATTTTTAATAACTGACATTGTAAGTGAAGTTTACGGAAAACGAAAGGCAAACCAACTAGTGATTGCTGGTATATTTGCTTCATTTTTCTCACTCGCAATTATTTTAATAGCAGATTATGTTCCCGCTACAAGCTGGAGTCCAATCGATAATGGAATGTTTACTAAGGTTTTTGGCGCGACTTCCATTGCAGTTTTTGCTTCAATGATGGCGTATCTATTGGCACAGTTTATCGATATTCAAATTTTTCATTTTTGGAAACGATTAACAAAAGGAAAACATTTATGGTTGCGGAATAATTTCTCAACTTTTATATCACAATTTGTAGATACAGCTACGGTATTATTATTGCTCTGTAGTTTTGGGAAAATAGATTGGGCATTATTTAGTGGCCTTTTATTGAGCGGCTTTTTATTTAAAGTAATAGTAGCAGCACTAGACACCCCTTTTTTATATTTAGCCGTTGGCATTATTAGAGACCGATTTAACCTTAAACAAGGAGAAGAACTTAACGATTATTAAAAAATAAGCATGAAAAAAGTATTGAAAATTAGTGGAATTGTTTTGGGTGTTATCATCCTATTTTTACTTGCCGCACCATATCTTTTTAAAGGATCGTTAGAAAAGCTATTAGTTAAAAATATTAATAAAAACATTAACGCAACTGTGGCTTGGGAAAATTTTGACTTAAGCCTTGTTCGTAGTTTTCCTAATGCAACTTTAGTTGTCGAAAATTTCAGTGTAATTAATAAAGAACCTTTTGCCGGCGATACGTTAGCTAGCGGAGAACAACTTAAATTACATATGGGTATTACACCGCTTTTCAAAAGCGGAGATAACCCCATAAAACTAGATGAAATTATTCTTAACAACACTTATATCAACATTCTTGTAAATGAAAATGGAGTTGCTAATTATGACATTACCAAGAAAAATAATTCTGGTGCAGCTGAACAAACGTCACAAAATGAAAGCAGTGGATTTACCTTCGACTTACAACATTATGAATTAAAAAATTCGCGTGTTAATTATATAGACGAGTCTACTAAAACATATTTATCTCTCAAAGAACTAAACCATGAAGGAACAGGAGATTTTAGTTTAGACAACTTAGAACTTGACACTTACACCAGTGCGATTGTCTCATACAAAATGGACAAACTAGCTTATTTGTCCAATAATAAAGTAGCTCTTGACGCTGTTTTTCAAATGGATCTTACTAATCAGAAATATACATTTCTAGAAAATGAAGCCAAAGTTAACGAGCTTCCATTAAAATTTGATGGTTTTGTAAAAGTCAATGAAAACAGCAATGAAATTGATCTAACTTTCAATACCCCAAGCTCAGACTTTAAAAACTTTCTTGCGGTAATCCCAAAGGAATATGTGAAGGAGTTAGACGGAGTAACCACTACTGGAAATTTTACAGTAAATGGTGTACTTAAAGGTATTGTTGATGAGGAGCATATCCCAACAATGAATATAAAAGTTCGTAGTGAAAACGCCTCTTTCAAATACCCCAATTTACCTAAAACTGTACGCGATATTTCTATAAATGCAGATTTAGTTAATAGCACCGGTCTACTTAAAGACACCTATCTTAACATTGCAGGAATGACTTTCAAAATTGACGAAGAGCTATTTAACCTTAGCGGAAATATTAAAGATTTCACAAATAACATGTTGATTAACCTTGCATTAAAAGGGACTATAAACCTTGCAAATATTGAGAAAGTATTACCTGTCGAACTTGATAAAAAATTAACAGGAATTTTTAAAGCAGACGTCATAACAAACTTTGATATGAAATCTGTGGAAACAGAGCAATACCAAAATATCAAAACTAACGGTACTGCAAGTATTAAGGATTTTACATACCAAGATGCTGCATTTAAAAATCCAATAAACATTGACAACGCAGCAATTACAATGAGCCCTGGAAACATACAGCTAGACAATATGACAGCACGTTCAGGAAGTACAGATATGAATGCCACCGGAAGCATACAAAACCTTATCCCTTGGGTTATGGCAAAACAAGATTTAAAAGGGCGTTTTAAAGTAACATCAAACACTTTTAACGTGAATGATTTTATGACTACTGAAACACCCGCCACTGGAAAAAGCAGCAATAATACATCTTTTAATGAAGAGGCTAGTTTTAAATTGCCAGATTTTCTTGATGCTACTCTAGACTTTAATGTAAACAAAGTGCTGTACGATGATTTAGTATTAGAAAATACGAAAGGAAGTGTTTCAATTAAAGACGAAACCGCAGCCTTAAAAAACGTGACATCAACAATTTTTGGTGGAGATATCGCTATCGACGGAAACGTTAATACAAAACAAACTACTCCTACTTTCGGAATGGACTTAGACTTAAGCAAAATTAATATTGAAGAATCTTTTTCTAAGTTAGGTTTGTTAAAGTTTTTAGCTCCAGTAGCTAAAGCACTTCAAGGTAGTATGACTACTAAATTTAAATTAAATGGAAATTTAAATCAAGACCTTACTCCTAATTTAAAAACATTAGCAGGTACTGCATTTGCTGAAATACTTACTGCTGAAGTAGACAAAAACCAAATGCCATTACTCTCTCAATTAAGTCAACAATTAACATTTATAGATCTTGACAAGCTAAGCCTTCGTGATGTTACAACAAACCTTACCTTTAATGACGGAAACATAATAGTAGCTCCATTTAACTTTGATGTAAAAGGAATTAAAGTAACTGCAGGAGGTTCTCACGGTCTAGATCAACAGATGAATTATAATGTAAAGCTTGATGTTCCTGCTAGATACTTAGGAAGTGAAGTAACATCACTATTATCTAAAATAAATCCTGCCGAAGCAAATGCGATGACTGTTGCTCTTCCTATAGGATTAACAGGAAATTTTACAAATCCTAAAATTAATCTAAACACAAAAGCTGCTATTAGTGAACTAACTCAAAAACTAATTGACAAGCAAAAAGATGAATTGATTGATAAAGGTACAAATGCTATAAAAGACATTATCACTGGAGGAGGAAATTCAAGCGGAAACAATACAACAGGTGGTACCGTAGGTGGAATTCTAAACGGAATTCTAAAACCGAAAGATTCTACTACCACTAATCAAACTACAACTCCTCCAAAAGAAGATCCTCAAACTGTAATTAAAGATGTTTTAGGAGGGATTTTTGGAAATAAAAACAAAGCAAAGGATTCTATTGAAAAAGGAAATTAATTTAAACACACTGTAAGTATCTTCTTAATTTGGCTACCTATAGTGTATGTTTTTATTAACACTTATAATAGGTTTTATAGCTGCGGTCATTGCTGCAGCACCACCTGGAGCAGCAAATTTAGCAGTAATAAACACTACGTTAAACCACTCCATTTACAAATCACGTTTATTAATAATAGGTGCAGGTTTAGGTGAGATTGCAATAGCAATAGCAACCCTATATTACACTAAAATCTTTGTAGGTTTCTTCAAAGAAAACCTCTGGATTCAGATTACTGTATTTAGTTTGTTTATCATAATAGGTATGGGCATATTATTAAAAAAACAGATACCCACTAAAAACCTCAATCTAAAATTCAACATAAAAATACATACATTTTTAAGAGGCTTTTTATTTGCATTTATCAACCCTCCAGTAATATTGTTTTGGGTACTAGCATACACTGTAATAAGAATGTATGGAATTCATATTTCAGAAATGAGTATGGTATCGACACTACTTCTCTTCTTTTTAGGAATTTTTTTAGGTAAAACAGCCACACTTTATGCTTATGCAATTTGGAGCGAAAAACTTAATAGAAAATCAACTAATTCTAAAAGCCGAATTTCAACAATAACAGGTATCGCTCTTGTTGTAATTGGCGTTCTTCAAGCCATTAAATTTTCGTATTTCTAATTTCAGAAATATTCAATTTAAGATACACGCAACGTAACGACAAAACCTTCGTTGCTTCTTACATTAAAAACTGTATCATCATCAAAAATTAGATACTGCCCTTTTATCCCTTTAAGTACTCCCGTATATTCTGGAGTCTTAGTTAAATTGAGTGTTCTTAATTTCTTCGGAAATTTTAAAACTGGAAACTCTAGGTTAGTTTCAGTATTACTTTCTATAAAATACTGCTGTGCCTCTTCAGGAATATACTGTCGCAACTTATCACGCCAAGCAACAAGATCTTCATCTTGAATTTCATTTTTAAGCATTGTGCGCCAATTAGTTTTATCACCCACATAATCTTTTAAAGCGACTTCAGTAATACCCGCAAGATACCGATTAGGAACCTCTACAATTTCAATTGCTTCATGGGCACCTTGATCAATCCATCGAGTTGGAATTTGAGTTTTTCGAGTCACCCCTACTTTAACATTACTACTATTGGCTAAATAAACAACATGAGGCTTAAGCTGCACTTTCTCCTCGTATTCTAAATCACGATCTTCAATACCTAAATGCGCTTTACTTAGCTCAGGTTTCATGATCCAATCTGCAGCTTGCGGAATTTCAAAAAAACAATCATAGCAAAATCCCTGTCTATAGATTTTTTTATTTTTTTTACAATTAAGGCATTGGTATCCTACAAAATTGATAGTAACTTGCTTATCAAGTAATTGGTTAACATTTAAAAAATCATTTTCGAAAACTAAATAATACTGAATAGGTGAACCTATTTCAGTTTGCATTTTTGTTAGAACGCCTTGGTACTGCATAAAATAAAATTGTATTTTTAAACTTTAAAGATAGGTCAAAATTATGCCAATTCCCATAGTAAATTCTATTGCCTCTTGGTTCTTAAAAAAGCGTTCTCATCAAATTGAACTCTTTATTAAGTACCCAATTGATGTGCAGAATGAATTACTTGAAAACTTAATTCAAACTGCAAAAAATACTGAGATAGGTAAGCTGTATGATTTTGCAAGCATAAAAACTTATCGTGAATTTGCCGAACGACTACCAATTACAACATACGAAGAAAACCAAGAACGAATTGAGCGTGCAAGAAGAGGAGAAACAAATATTTTCTGGCCTACTCCTATAAAATGGTTTGCTAAATCTAGCGGAACCACAAACGCTAAAAGTAAATTTATCCCAGTTAGCACAGCATCATTAGAGCAGTGTCATTATGCTGCAAGTAAAGATTTACTTTGCATGTATTTAAACAATAATGAAGATTCACAATTATTTGTTGGTAAGAGTTTACGCTTAGGCGGAAGCAAAGAATTATACAAAGAAAACGGAACTATTTTTGGCGACTTATCTGCTATTTTAATTGACAATATGCCTTTTTGGGCAGAATATAGCAGCACTCCAAGTAGTGAAGTTAGTTTAATGGGAGACTGGGAAACTAAAATGCAAGCCATTGTAGATGAAACCATTAAAGAAAATGTAACTAGTTTGGCTGGAGTTCCATCGTGGATGTTAGTGTTATTAAACAACGTTATGGAAACCACAGGGAAAGGAAATCTCTTTGAAGTTTGGCCAAACCTTGAAGTATATTTTCACGGAGGCGTAAGTTTCGACCCATATATTGAACAATACAATAAGTTACTGCCAAAAGACTCCTTTAGATATTACGAAATTTATAATGCAAGTGAAGGCTTTTTTGCAATCCAAGACAGAAATAGCAGCAAAGAATTACTCTTAATGCTCGATTACGGAATTTTCTACGAATTTATCCCTACGGATTCTTACGGAAGCCCTTCTCAAAAAATAATTTCATTAGAAGATGTTGAAGTAAACAAAAATTATGCAATTGTTATAACAACTAACGCTGGTCTTTGGCGCTATAAAGTTGGTGATACTGTTCGATTTACTTCTGTAGATCCCTATCGAATTAAAGTAACCGGAAGAACCAAACACCATATTAATGTATTTGGTGAAGAGTTGATAATTGAAAATGCTGAAGCCGCATTAAAAAAAGCTTCTTTGGTTACAGGTTGTGAAATAGTAGAATACACCGCCGCACCTATTTTTATGGAAGGAAAAGAAAAAGGTGCACACGAGTGGATAATAGAATTTAAAGATCCACCTAAAAGCTTTAAAACGTTTTCTGAGACACTTGACCAAGCGTTAATGGAAGTCAATAGCGATTATGAGGCAAAACGTTTCAACAACACTACTTTAAATGCCCCTACAATTCACCAAGGAAGAAATCACTTGTTTTACGATTGGCTCAAACAACACGATAAACTTGGAGGCCAACATAAAGTTCCTAGACTTTCAAATACACGTGACTTTTTAGAAGAATTACTGCAACTTAACAAGTAGTAAATATTAACATATCGCCCAAATACATCTTTAATCGGATTAAAAACATCCCGTAAAACGTTAATTTCAGGCGCTTTACCGAAACACATTAAGGAAAATGTATTTCAACGAATTTCCACTACGTTCAGCCAATAGTTTTGGTAGTACTTTTCTTACGATGTAGTTTTGCACTGTACAATAGAAGTTACATAATAATGAAAAAAGCAATTTTAATTTTAGCAGCAGTAGTTTTAACAAGCACATTTACGTCTTGCGGAACAACTAATTCTATAAAAAATAGCGATACTGAATTAGCAGGTTACACTTTAAAAAGTAAAACAGAGCTAATGGAACAAAAAATACTGAATACATCAACTAAAAAGGTGATTGTTACTCCATAAAAATAAGTTTAAGTTAAGTTTTAAAAGACTCCTAGTTGAACATTCAACTGGGAGTCTTTTTTTTCAACTTATTATATATATAAAAGAGCCAAATGTAATTTACATTTGGCTCTTTTATTTTAAACTGATTATACTAATCGCTATCTACTAGCTTTTAGTTTATAGTTAAGAAACTGCTTTCAACTTCTTAATGGTAGATTTATTAAGTTTCTCTTCAGCATACTCTTTAGTCACCTTTAATACTTTCTCGTCAGTACCCGGCAGGTCGAACATTGCATCAGTTAACACAGCTTCACAAAGTGAGCGCAAACCTCTTGCTCCTAATTTGTACACTATAGCTTGCTCTACAATAAAATCTAAAGCTTCAATAGTTATTATAAGCTCAATACCGTCCATTTCAAATAACTTCTTGTATTGTTTAACAATAGCATTCTTCGGCTCTGTTAAAATAGCTCTAAGCGTTCCCTTGTCTAATGGATTCATATAAGTTAATACAGGAAGTCGACCAATTATTTCAGGAATCAATCCAAAGTCTTTTAAATCCTTAGGTATGATATAACGCAACATTTGATCTGTCTCTAACAAATTCTCTTTCATTGAAGCACTAAAACCAACTGCTTGTAAATTTAATCGTTTAGAGATATGACGGTTAATTCCATCAAAAGCTCCACCTGCAATAAATAATATATTTTCCGTATTTACTTCAATAAATTTTTGATCTGGATGCTTACGTCCACCTTTAGGGGGCACATTTACAACTGTACCTTCTAACAACTTAAGTAACGCTTGTTGCACACCTTCACCACTTACATCACGTGTAATTGATGGGTTATCACTCTTACGAGCAATTTTATCGATTTCATCAATAAAAACAATACCGTTTTGAGCTTTCTCAAGATTATAGTCTGCTGCTTGCAATAAACGAGTTAAAATACTTTCAACATCTTCACCTACGTAACCTGCTTCCGTTAGCACTGTTGCATCAACAATTGCTAAAGGCACATTTAACATTCTTGCAATAGTTTTAGCAACTAGTGTTTTACCAGTTCCTGTTTGCCCAACAATAATGATATTACTTTTCTGAATTTCAATATCGTCATCCGTTTTAGGCTGTAATAATCTTTTATAGTGATTATATACTGCCACAGACATCACTCTTTTAGTGTGATCTTGTCCTATAACGTAATCATCTAAAAATGCCTTTATATTTTTAGGCTTTTTTAGCATTAATTCATTACTTAACTCCTCATCACCAGAATGTGTTGCTTCTTCTACTACAATACCATGCGCTTGTTCAATACAACGATCACAAATGTGCGCGTCTAAACCAGCGATTAGTAAACTTGTATCTGCCTTTTTTCTTCCACAGAAAGAACACTCTAATACTTCCTTTGCCATTTTTTTTAATTATGAATTATAAATTCAGAATTCTAAATTTCATCGGTGATTTGCAATGGATAATTTCACTACAAGTCGTGGATGCTTATAATTTTCGCGTAAGCTACATACTAGTTACGTGCTAAAATTTCGTCTATCATACCATACTCTTTAGCACGATCTGCTTTCATCCAGTAATCACGGTCACTATCCTCATAAACCTTGTCATAAGGTTGTCCTGAGTGATTTGAGATTATTTTATACAATTCTTCTTTTAGTGTAATGATTTCACGAGCTGTAATTTCAATATCACTAGCTTGTCCTTGAGCTCCACCCATAGGTTGGTGAATCATAACACGTGAGTGTGTTAAACCACTACGTTTTCCTTTTTCACCTGCACATAATAAAACTGCTCCCATTGAAGCTGCCATACCTGTACAAATTGTTGCAACATCGGGTTTAATAAATTGCATTGTATCATATATACCTAATCCAGCATATACACTCCCACCTGGAGAGTTTATGTAAATTTGAATATCTTTAGAAGCATCTGTGCTTTCTAAAAATAACAATTGCGCTTGTACAATATTTGCTACTTGGTCATTAATTCCTGTACCAAGAAAGATAATTCTATCCATCATTAGTCGAGAAAAAACATCCATTGCAACAGCGTTCATTTGTCGCTCTTCAATAATATTAGGAGTTAAGTTTACAGGATACATACTACTCATTATTTTATCGTAGTACGTACTGCTTATTCCCTGATCCTTTATTGCGTATTTTTTAAATTCTTTTCCGTAATCCATAGTCCTTTTAAATCTACTTTAATCGTTGATATTTTATGGCTTTCGCCAAAATTTTACAGCTTTAACACCTTTGTCTTTTAATTAAACTATACTAAAGTTACCAAAAAACAAGGGCGCTCTATTGATATATAAAGCGCCCTAAAGATAGTTAATATTTTAAAGACTTATGCGTACGCTTCTTTAATGAATTTATCATAAGAAACCTCTTTAGTCTTAAGTTTTGCATTTTCCTTAAAATATTGTAAAAGTTTATTTGTGTTTAATTGCTCGCTTAAACGTTTAACTTCTTCTTGGTTAGACATAATACGCGCTGCAATATTATCTAGCTCTTCGTCACTAGGATCCATTTGACCAAACTGAGCCATTTGAGCTTTAATCATTTGACGGCTATAATCTTTCAACTCATCAAAGGTTACTTGCAAGTTATTTTCCGCACGTAACTTCCCTTCAATTAACTGGTAACGCAATCCTTTTTCGCTTCTTTCAAATTCAGCTTTTGCTTCTTCATCTGTCATTGGCTTTTCAGAAGATGTTTGAATCCATCTTTCTAAAAACTGCGTTGGAAGATCAAATTTTGTATTCTCAATTAATGATTCTACAACGTCATTTAAAAGTTTTTGATCACTTTGTTGCATAAACTGTTGTTCAGCATCTTCTTTAATTTTAGCCTTTAATTCATCTTCAGAAGTTACAACATCTTTCCCAAAAAGCTTATCAAAAAGTTCTTGATTAAGTTCTGCCATTTCACGAGTATTTACTTCCTCTACTTTGAAAGAAACCTCAACATCAAGACCGTGAGCAGCATCGTGATCTACGCCTAAATATTTTTGGTTATCGTGATCATCTGCAAACAATCCTTTTGTTTTAAGCGTAACAACATCACCAACTTTAGCTCCAGTTAATGCTTTAATTTGAGTTTTGCCTTTAAGTGCATCTAACTCTATTGTTGTACTTTTCTCTATTCCTGCTTCATCATTAGAAAAAGTTCCAGTTATTTCAACTCCTTTTGCGACTGCATCTTGAGAAGTAAGTTTCCCATATTGCTTACGAATTGTTTTCACTTGGTTGTCTAACATTTCATCATCTGCAACAACTTTATAGTTTGTTACTGCTTTTTTCTTAACATCAACATCAAACTTTGGCGCAAGACCTAAGTCAAATTCGAATGTAAAGTCATCAGATTTCCAATCGATAGCTGTTTCATTTTTAGGCAAAGGATTACCCAAAACATCGAGTTTTTCTTCATTTAAAAACTTATGTAGTCCTTCTTGAAGAAGTTTATTAACCTCTTCAACTAAAACTGATTGTCCGTATTGTTTTTTAACCATTCCCATTGGGATATGACCTTTTCTAAAACCTGGGATGTTAGCAGTTTTTCTATAATTATTTAATACTTTTTCTACATTAGACTGGTAATCATCTTTCTTGATTTCTACCGTTACTACTGCATTTAACGCATCAATGTCTTTCTTTTTAATATCCATGAGAGTCTTTCCTTTTCTTCTTATTTAAACGCTTAAGCACATCAATTCGTGCTTTTTACGAGCGTGCAAAAATACGACAAATTAGCATACACAACAAGTATCTTGCATTTCAAAATACTGAGTTAAATAACTCATAAACAAATATAATTTTAAGGAATAAAAAAACCGCTCTAAATAAATAGAGCGGTTTTCAGTAAGTATAAACTATTGTTTTAGTTTACATTATTCTCTAAAGTAACTGAAGGGAAACTTCCCGGAGCAACTGTTGGTACAGTTGCGTTATACTTTTTATTAATAGCTTCAATAATAGCATTAGTTGTAAAAGCATATCCACGAGCTGTTGGATGAACACCATCTAAAGAAAACGCTCCACCTGTAACATATGTAGAAGTCAATACACCTCCGTCAATTGCTACACCACCTGCCGCTACATCTGCTAAAGCTGAACGCGCATCAACAAATGCAAGATCATTAGCAGCTGCTAACGCTTGGATTGTAGCATTATAAGATTGTGCTGCAACTGAAACTCTCTCTTGCTCCACACTAGTAAGCACAAATTGATTAGCTAAAGGAATAGACACCCCTACAACTCCCTGAGGATTTGATGGGTCTGGTGTTGAGCCTAAAACACTAGATGCTGGTAAAACAACTAAATCACTAGAGTTTGCTTGACGTAATTGCCCTAATAACATTGCTGTTGCTGGTGGAAGGTTTAAAGGTGGCCCCTGTAAAACTCCACTAACATCTGTTAAATCAGTATCAACAATTATTGGAAAGTTTACACCTTCAACAAAATTTATTGTTCTTGAAGCTGCTTCCTCAGCAGTAATAACTCCAAACTGAACTAATCCTGGTAATACTTGAGTATTATATTGTCCAAACTGAGCATTTAATGCTCCTGCAGTTGCTGCATCCAAAGGAATAGAACGAGCAGGAACAGTTGTGAAATATGGAATTGAAGTAATATTTGGTATGTTTACCAAAGCACCTTTAGCACCACCAGAAGTTAATGCATCTACCTGCGCGCTATAAGCTGCTGCAAAAACATTAGGATCTGTTATGTCATTACTACCATAAGTTGAAGGATCTAAATTACCCGTTTGATCAACCCCTGAACCTCCAGAAGTAGCATAAGAAAGAATATCATTATTACCTATCCACAAACTAAAGAATGTTGGGTTTAAAGACACAGCATCAGAAATCACAGTTGCACTTGAACTAGTTGCAAATCTTGCATAATAAGGGTTAGCTGTTCCACTTAAAACTCCTCCAGCATCACCATATCCAGGTGCTACTAAATGAAAACTTTTAGCTCCAGGAACCCCCATATTATTAAAAGGCCCTGTTGCACTTGTTGTAATTTCAGTAGTACCAACACCTTCTAATGTAGTTGGAAAAGGATTTCCATTTTCATCATTAGACAAAACAAGTCTATTTCCAGCAACTTCAGTACCGTTTAAAAACAAACCTCCTAAGTTATCTGACATTAATGGTTGTGTAAACTCACCACCTCCAACGAAAGTGAATTGAGTTGCCATAATATTAGGATATGAGTTTTCTTGTCCTGAAATATATAATGCGCTATCTGCATAACCTGCTGTTAAAGAATTACCAACAGCGACGTAAGTAGAAAAGTCTGCATCTCCATTATCGTAAAACCCCTCATCAACAGGAGTATCAAATTCTGGCTCACAGCTTACCAAACCTACGGCAGCTAAACCAATCATAAATTTTATAGTATTTTTCATCTTATTGATTTTTTTGATTATAACTTGTAAGTAACACCTAGACCTGGAATAAATGCGCTTGACTTGTAAGTCCCTTCGAAAGGTACAGCATTTCCATTTTCAAAATACGCATCGTAAGAAGCGTCAACCTCATCAAAGTGTAAATACAAGAACGAAGCGTCAATTTCAAATCTACTTCCTACATTGAAAGTTAAACCTGCAGAGTAACCATCACTATCATTACGTGGAGTTTCAGGAGCGAAACGTCCAGCTTGAACAGGTGATTCATCAAAATAATAACCAGCTCTTAAAGTAAAAGTTTCAGTAGCCGCATATTGTAAACCAAAACGGTATGTAGATGCATTTTCATAGTTACGTGCATTTACTGAATCTGGAATATCTTCATTTGCGAAATCGATATTTAACGACTCGTATTCATTCCAGAATGCTCTGTTGAAATCAAATGCAAATAATAATTTATCTGTAACCTCATATGAAAGACCAACTGTCATTTCAGCAGGTAAAGGTAATCTTGCTGCAAATGTTGTGTCTTGGAATGGAGTTAAATCTGAATTTGGAATATTGTCGAATGTTGCTTCACCCTCTTCAACTTCTAAAATAATTTTAGAACGGTATGTAGCTCCTATTCTTAACTTATCTGTTGGATTGAACATTGCACTTGCAGTCCATCCCCATTTAGTTACACCAGTTTCATCTAATGTAACTTCGGCTCTTTCACCGTTTACATCAGTTAGCGTACGGTTTAAGTTACGATTGAAGTTTACTGAACCTATTGCATAAATTGGTCCACCACCAATACTAAAATATTCACTCAATTTAATAGAAACAGTAGGTTGAATAAAAATAGCTTGTAAATCAATATTATTTACTAAGTGTGATCCAGCCCAATCATCTTCATAAGAAACTCCACTTCCGTAAGGAGTATAAACACCAAGAGCTAATGCTAACCAATCTGTTGCTTGGTATGAAACATAAGCATAAAAAGGTGTACCTATTAAACTTTCGGTCATTGCATTTTCACCAGTTGCTTCATTTTGGTATGCTATATCAGCAAATACACCATGAGCACCAACCGATACGTTCAATCTATTTTCTAAGTACACTAATCCAGCAGGATTGAAGAATACTAATTCACTACTGTTGACTACAGCAACACCTGTATGACCCATAGCCATCGCTTTGTTACCCTGAAGACTAATTCTGTATCCACCTGCATAAGTTACCGCAGTAACAAGCGCAAATACAGTAAGAAGTAATACTTTTTTCATAATTGTTTTAGGTTTGATTAATAATTAATTTAATAATAACTTTTAATTAACATAGGTAATTTAAACTGCTGACACACAATTTACTATGCATACATAATAAATTAACCTTTGCAATACTATAAAAAATTCATCACAAATAAGTAAAATTCATCAGGATTTTCTGCGTGCAGCCAATGACCAGCGTTCGCGACGGTAACAATCTTAGATTTCGGGAATTGTTTTAAAATCAGCAATTCATCAACATCCTCAATATAACCAGATTTTGAACCTCTTAAAAATAGTGTTTCTTTTTCAAATACAAAGGATTGATTTAAAGATTTTCCAACTTCTGCAATTTCCTTTGTAACTACTTCAAGGTTAACACGAAGTCCTAAAACGCCTTTTTCAACCCAATATAAATTCTTTAACAAAAATTGACGTGTTCCTAAATCTCTTATATAATTAGACAAAACCCCATCAGCTTCTTTCCTAGTTTTCAAAGTATTGAAGTCTAATAGCGAGAGTGCTTTTAAAATATCCTGATGATGTTGTGGATAGGCTTTTGGACCAATATCTGCAACAAGTAATTTATGTACTCGATGTGGATATTCGCAAGCAAATTGCATTGCTGTTTTCCCACCCATTGAATGACCAAGCAAACTAATTGACTCTAAATTATAGTGATCAATATATTTCAATAGATCGTATGCCATTGATTCATAAGTAAAAACATCACTATGAAAACTACGCCCATGATTTCTTTGGTCTACTAAATGTACTTGGTAGCCTTCTTCTGCAAACCTATTACCTAAGGTTTTCCAATTATCACCCATTCCCATAAATCCGTGAAGTATTATTAGTGGGGTCCCTTCTCCTATTATTTGTGAGTGTAATATCATTATTTCAATAATTCTAGGTATCTATTTACAGTTGTTTCAAGTCCTAAATATAAGGCTTCACTTATCAACGCGTGACCTATACTTACTTCGGCTAGATTAGGCATATTTTGGTTAAAAAACTGAATGTTTTCTAATGACAAGTCGTGACCAGCATTAATTCCCAAACCTAATTCGTTTGCCCTAATGGCACAATCCGTGTACGGTTTTACCGCTTTAAAATTTCCGAGGGCATACTGCACTGCAAACTCCTCAGTATATAACTCAATACGGTCTGCTCCCGTAGCCACAGCCCCTTCAATCATCGCTATTTGTGGATCAACAAATATTGAAGTTCTAATTCCGCTTTCTTTAAATTTTGCGATTACTTCTTTTAAAAAATCGAGATTTTTAAGAGTATCCCAACCAGCATTTGAAGTAATTGCATCCACACTATCTGGCACAAGAGTTACCTGAGTTGGCTTAATTTCTAATACCATATCTACAAATTTAGGAATAGGATTTCCTTCAATATTGTACTCAGTTGTCACAACATCTTTCAAATCATATGCATCTTTATAGGTAATATGACGCTCATCTGGTCGAGGATGTATTGTTATACCGTGTGCTCCAAAAAGTTGCACATCCTTCGCAACCTGAACCACATTAGGTGTATTCCCACCACGTGCATTTCTAATTGTTGCTATTTTATTGATATTTACGCTTAATTTTGTCATCAGTTTCGTCCCGTCTCAAGCGGGGAATTTTTTAATTAACACACTGAAATATTCCATTTACAAACACAATGCTATTAACAAAAATACCATGCTTCAATACGGTATTAAAAGGAATATTGTCTAATTTGCATAAAAATTTCAGTTTTGAACACACTAGATTACATAATAAACGACATAAAGCCTTTTGATATTTCTGCTCACATAAGAGATGCACAACATAGTTTTAATAAACTTACATATTCACATATTCCAGTATTAGAGAAGAATGAATTTGTTGGTAATCTTTCTGAAACAGATGTACATTGCTTTGAAACAGAAAAACCTTTAAGTGAATACCGTTATGCTTTAGAGCCATTTCATGTAAAAGAACACACGAACTGGATTGATATACTTGAAGCTTTTGCGCTCAACAATAGTAACATCATGCCGGTTCTTGACGACAAGAATAATTATCTGGGATATTTTGAACTTAACGATATAATGAATATTTTCAATGAGACACCATTTCTAAGTGAAGCAGGTGGTATTATCGTTGTTGAAAAAGGAGTTACTGATTATTCTTTTTCTGAAATGTGCCAAATTGTAGAAAGTAATGATGCTAAAATATTAGGTTTATTTATCTCTAAATTAGAAAACGACATTATGCAAGCTACTATTAAAATAGGGCACACTGGAATGAATGCCATTGTACAAACCTTTAGACGTTACAGCTACAATGTAGTTTCAAATCACGGTGAAGACAAACTTTTAGAAGATTTAAAAAAGCGATCTGAATATTTAGACAGATACCTTAACATGTAAGGCAACGCCTAAAAATTTGTATTTAAATACCAACTGTTTTAAATAAATTTGCGCAAGCAATTAAGATATATGAAAATAGGGATTTACGGTCAATTTTACCACACCAACTCTGAAACTCATATTCAGTCAATACTTAACGCACTACAGCAAAGTGATGTTGAAATATTAATTGAAGAAAATTTTCTGCGGTTGATGAAAGAACATGAAGAGTTTCACCCTAGCCTTTCAAAACTCCCAACATTTTCAAAATTAGATGATACTTACGATTTGTTTTTCAGCATTGGTGGTGATGGGACAATTTTAAAATCGATCACTTTTGTACGCGATTTAAACATTCCTATTGTTGGGGTAAATACTGGAAGACTTGGTTTTCTTGCAACTATTCAAAAGGAAAATATTGCATCTAGCATATCACAAATATTAAGAGGTGAATATGAAATCTCCGAACGTAGCTTACTTTCACTAACAACTACTCCGGACCACGAAGAAATTGTACCCTTAAATTTTGCGCTAAACGAAATTGCCGTGAACCGAAAAAACACCACCTCTATGATAAAGGTGGAAACAACGGTTAACGGTGAATACCTAACTTCTTATTGGTCTGATGGCTTAATAGTTGCAACACCCACCGGCTCTACAGGATATTCATTAAGTTGCGGCGGGCCTGTTATTGACCCTAAAAACAACTCGCTTGTAATTACACCTATTGCACCACACAACTTAAATGTTCGTCCATTTGTACTTCCAGATGATAGCATTATAGAATTAAAAGTTTCCGGGCGTGAGGAAATTCACCTAGTATCTCTTGATTCCCGAATCATAACGCTAAAAACAGAAACGATACTCACTATACAAAAAGCACCTTTTTCTATTAAATTAGTTCAACTCAAAAATGAAAGTTTCACAAAAACACTTCGTAAGAAACTATTATGGGGTGAGGATAAGCGGAATTAAGCAATAAAAATCTTCAAAATTTGTTTATCTCATAGACTATCTGCCATAAGCCTTATTTAATGCCTTGATAGTCAAGTTTATTATTATATTTGCAAACTTTTTAACATTTATGAAGTACTTTGTAACCCTTCTTATTATTTTAACCAGCTCATTTATAGCGCAATCGCAAACCTACGAAATAGGAGGATTTGTTGGAGGAGCTAATGTCATTGGCGATGTAGGAAATACCGCATATATTAACCCTAACACACTTGCTGTAGGAGGTATATTTAAATGGAACAGAAGTGAAAGGCATTCATTTAGATTTTCAGCTATAGTTGCGCAAATTGAAGGAGACGATAA
The DNA here is from genome assembly GCF_008974325.1 of Patiriisocius marinus. Classification (GTDB taxonomy): domain Bacteria; phylum Bacteroidota; class Bacteroidia; order Flavobacteriales; family Flavobacteriaceae; genus Patiriisocius; species Patiriisocius marinus. The sequence goes on from NZ_BKCG01000013.1 coordinate 40,204, forward strand.
CGAAAGCAGCGAAACTCGCAGACAACAAAGAGGTTACAGTTATGAGAATACAATTTCTGAATTATCAGTAGGAATGGAATATACCTTTTGGGAATTTAACCTTAATAGTGGTAATCCAGTATCTGCTCCATATCTATATACCGGTATTACATATTTTTTCTATGACGATGCATTTGTAACAAACGACGGTATTACTACTCGTTACAAACAAAGTGCTGGTGCATTTGCAATCCCAATTGTATTAGGGTACAAAACGACTTTGGGAACAAATTTTATGGGAGCGATTGAAATAGGAGCACGATATGCTTTTACTGACAACATTGACGCTAGTAACCCGAGAGATAATTTTGACAGCAATGAGTATAGTGCCTTTGGTAATACAAACAACAACGATTGGTATGTTTTTACAGGCATAACATTTTCATTCACTTTTGGCCGTAAGCCATGTTATTGTAACTTCTAAAAAAATGGATCGTCCTTTAGACCAAATAGACAAAAACAAGCTTCCTCAGCATTTAGCAATTATCATGGATGGTAATGGTCGTTGGGCAAAAGCTAAGGGGTTGTTTAGGTCAATGGGGCACGAAAGCGGCACGAAGGCAGTGCGTGAAATCACTGAAGCTTGCGCCGAAATCAACATCCCATATTTAACATTATACGCTTTTTCTACTGAAAACTGGAATAGGCCAAAAATGGAAGTTGAATTGTTAATGCGTTTATTAGTTTCTTCATTAAAAAAAGAAATAGAAACTCTTAATAAAAACAATATTAAACTTAATGCAATAGGTAACCTTGATACTTTGCCAGGAAAGGCACGCCGAGAGCTTAAGGATGTTATTGAAAAGACAAAAAACAATACTAGAATGACCTTGACACTAGCACTTAGTTATGGGTCTAGAGAAGAAATTACAAAAACAATTAAAGAGATTAGTCTTAAAGTGAAAAAAGGACTAATTTCGCCCGATAATATTGACGAGAAGATTATTACAGAGCATTTGTACACTCAGGACTTACCAGACGTGGATTTGTTGATAAGAACGAGTGGCGAACAGCGCATTAGTAATTTTCTATTATGGCAAATAGCATATGCTGAATTGTACTTCACAGATACACTTTGGCCCGATTATACAAAAAACCATCTTTTTGAAGCAATATTAAATTATCAAAAAAGAGAACGAAGATTTGGAAAGACAAGTGAGCAACTTTAGAAGGAGTACTTTTTTAAACAGTTACAAGAAAATATTTAGCATTGTAGTAATTACAATGCTTTCGGTTTTTAATGTAAATGCACAACAAAAGCAACTAGACAGTGGTAGAAAGTACACTATTAATGAGATAACCGTAGCTGGTGCACAAAGCTTCAACGAGCAAACTGTAGTAGCTTTTACTGGACTTAAAAAAGGGGAGCGAATCTATATTCCTGGCGAACGTTTAGCCGAAGTAACTAAAAAACTTTGGGACCAAAAGCTTTTTAGCGACATCGCAATTTATGTAACTAAAATTGAAGGTGAGAATGCAGATCTTGAAATCTACATTCAAGAATTACCTAAATTAGGTGAAATTTCAATTGATGGTAAAGGAATGCGTAAAGGTGTTGTAAAAGAAATAATAAAAGAAACGAACCTTAAACCTGGTTTAAAAATCACCAAAAACCTTATAACAACTACTAAAAATTTCATTAGAAACAAGTACGTTGAAAAAGGATTCTACAATACTGAGGTTTTTATTAGCACTGCTCCACAAAGAGATTCTACTGGAAAAGAAATTGCAAGAGACATGAAAATTCTTGTAAACAAAAACAAGCGTGTAAAAGTAAGTCCATTAGAATTTGATGGAAACGAAAATTTAAGCGACGGCGTTCTTCGTCGTTCTATGAAAAATACCAAAAGAAGAAATCCTGTACGTCTTTGGAAAATGTCGCAATTTACCGAAAGTGGCTTCGAAGAAGACAAAGCTTCAATTATTGAAAAATATAAATCTAACGGGTACCGTGATGCTAGAATTGTAGGAGACAGTATTTGGGAACGCAATGAAAAAAACTTAGGAGTAAATATTAACATTGAAGAAGGTAAAAAATATTATTTTGGTGATATTAGATTTATTGGTAATAGTGTTTATACTGATGCTGTTTTGCGCCAAACATTGGGTATTAAAAAAGGAGAAGTTTATAATGGAACATTAATGTCTAAAAGAATTGAAGACAAAACAGATCCTGAAGCATTTGACCTTACAAACTTGTATCAAAATAATGGGTATTTATTTTCAACATTAAGCGCTGTTGAAGTTGCCGTTAGACAAGATACCATCGATTACGAAATAAGAATCAAAGAAGGTAAACTAGCCTATTTTGATCACATTAGCGTTGTTGGAAATGACAAGACTAATGACCACGTTATCTATCGAGAAATTAGAACACGTCCGGGACAAAAATATAGTAAGAAAAACGTAGTTAGAACTATTAGAGAATTAAGTCAACTAGGATTTTTCGATCCAGAACAAATTGCCCCTAACTTTAAAAATGTAGATCCTAACAATGGAACATTGGATATGGAATATTCAGTAGTTGAAAAGGGATCTAGTCAAATTGAACTACAAGGTGGTTACGGAGGTGGTGGATTTGTTGGAACACTTGGATTATCTTTCAACAACTTTTCATTAAAAAACATACTTAATAAAGACGCTTACACTCCGCTACCTATGGGTGATGGACAAAAACTTTCTTTAAGAGCTCAAGCAAGTAGTTATTACCAAACATATAGTTTATCTTTAGTTGAGCCTTGGTTAGGTGGAAAACGCCCAGTACAATTAAGCACTTCGTTTTCTCACACAGTGCAATATTTCTACGACTTTACAGAACGTGAAGCAGATAGAGATCGTCGTTTCTTAATTACTGGCGGATCAATTGGCTTAGCTAAAAGACTAACTTGGCCAGATGACAACTTTACATTTTCTAATGCTATAAGTTTCCAACATTATAACTTAAAAAATTACAACACTGGACTCTTTACATTTGGAGATGGATACTCAAACAATTTAGCATACACAATCGGACTTAGTCGTAATAATGTAGGTAATAATCCTATTTACCCTAAATTTGGATCTGAATTTAAAATAACGGCTAAGGTAACTTTACCTTACTCTGCATTTAATGGCGTTGATTATGAAGCATTACAAGCTGAACGTGAAGGTCTAGTTGATTTCCTTTTAGAAAACACAAGTGATGTAGACACTCAAGAACGTATTGCTGAAATTGACCAAGAACGTTTTAAGTGGTTAGAATATTATAAAATTAAATTCCAAGGTACTTGGTACACAAAATTAGTTGGAGATTTGGTATTAAAAACTAATACTGAATTTGGTTTCTTAGGAGCTTATAATAATGATAGAGGGATACCTCCTTTTGAGCGTTTCTTCGTAGGAGGGGATGGTTTAGGAGCATATAGTTTAGATGGGAGAGAAGTAATTCAATTAAGAGGATATCCAAATCAATCATTATCTCCACAAGATGGAAATACCATTTACAATAAATTTTCGTTAGAGATGAGGCACCCTATTACATTGAAGCAATTAGCCTCTATTTATGTATTGGCTTTTGTTGAAGGAGGAAACTCTTACGATGGATTTAGAGATTACAATCCATTTGATGTGAAGAGGTCTGCTGGCGCAGGATTACGTATATTTATGCCAGCATTTGGACTACTTGGTATTGATTTTGGTTACGGATTTGACCCAATATTAGGTGGTACAGAGAAAAGTGGGTGGGAAACTCACTTCATTATTGGACAACAATTTTAATTTTGGCACGATTATTTCTAAACAATAAATAGCATTATGAAAAAGAATCAATTACTATTTTTCGCAATAGCTCTTTTGGGCATAACTTTTACACTACAAGCACAACGAGGTGTTCGTATAGGGTACATTGACATGGAGTATATCCTTGAAAATGTTCCAGAATATAAAGAAGCAGGAACTCAGTTAGACGGAAAAGTACAACGCTGGAAAGCTGATATCGAAAAAAAACAAGCAGAAATTGACTTAATGAAACTTACGCTTACAAACGAGCGCGTTTTATTGACTAAAGAATTAATTGTTGAGCGAGAAGAAGAAATTCAAATCAAAGAAGATGAAATGGTCGCTTATCAGCAAGGGAAATTTGGACCAAAAGGAGACCTTGTAATTCAACGACGTCAATTAGTTCAGCCTATCCAAGATCAAGTATTTAATATTGTACAAGATATTGCTGAAGCTAAGAAATATGATTTCATTTTTGACAAATCAGCTGATGTTGTTATGCTGTTTGCAGCAGAAAGAAACGATATAAGTGAACAAGTACTTAGAAGTATTAATCGTGTAGAAAAAAGAAAAGAAGCCACCTCTAAAAGAGAGAAGAGAGAAATTCAACAACGCGATAACTTAAGCACTGAAGAAGATGCTGAAGTAACAAAAAGAGAAGAAGCAATTGAAGAAAAGCAAACAGCGCGTGAACAAATAATGAATGATCGTAAAGCTGAACGTGATTCAATAAGAGCTGCTAAAAAAGCTGAATATGATGCTAAAAGAGCTCGTTTACTTGAAATTCGCCAGCGTAAGAGAGACAGTGTTCAAGCTGTAAGAAATGGAACTCCTTGGCCTCCTGAAGAAAATGGAACACAATCTCCACCAAGTAATGCATTACCTAGTGGTGGTGAAGAGGGCGACGGAGGAAATAAATAATCGAAGTTTAGTAACCTAATTATATATAACACTTAATTAATTTTTTAATACAATTACAATGAAAACAATGAAAACTCTATTCGTAGCAATCGCACTTTTTGTAGGAGCTACTAGTTTTATGAATGCACAGTCAAAAACTGCACATATTGATACTCAAGCTTTAGTTGAAGCTATGCCAGAAATGAAAGCAGCGCAAAGTCAACTTGAAAAATTACAAAAAACGTATGATACTGCTATTAAAGATATGGCAAAGGAATTTGAAGCTAAAGTAAAAATGTACGGAGCTGAAGAAGGATCTAAAACTCAAGAAGAAAACGCAAAACGTGTTGAAGAAGTACAAGGTATGGAGCGTAACATCGCTGCTTACAGACAACAAGCACTTCAAGATCTTCAAAAGAAAGAAGTTGATGTATTTCAACCTATCTTAGAAAAAGCAAGAGCTGCAATTCAAAAAGTTGCACGTGCTAAAGGATACCAATACGTATTAGATTCTGCTACTGGAAACGGTGTAATTTTAGCAGATGGTTATGATCTTTTTGGAGATGTAAAAAAAGAATTAGGAATCTAATTTTTCCTTAAAATACATATTAAAAATACTCGTCTATAGACGGGTATTTTTTTTGCCTTAAAATTAAAAACACAAGTTTCAAACTTCAACAAACAAACACGACAAATTGTGTATTTTTACAATACAATGAATAGTAAATCGCCCATAGGTATATTTGATTCAGGTGTAGGTGGAACCTCTATATGGAAAGAGATTCATTCCTTACTACCTTATGAAAACACCATCTATTTAGCTGATAGTGCAAATGCACCCTACGGAAATAGAACTCCTCAAGAAATAGTTGACCTTTCAATTAAAAACACAAAATATCTAATTGATAAAGGATGTAAACTTATAGTTGTTGCCTGTAACACCGCCACTACTAATGCAATTGCTGAATTAAGAGAAATGTTTAATATTCCAATTATCGGTATTGAACCTGCAATTAAGCCTGCAGCATTATCTACAACTTCAAAAAGCATAGGAATTCTAGCTACAAAAGGAACACTTAGTAGTGCATTATTTAATGAAACTTCTTCTTTATTTACTAAAAACATTAATCTTGTAGAAGTAATTGGAGAAGGCTTGGTAACGTTAATTGAAAACGGCGAATTAGAAAGTGAAGAACTTAAACAGCTCCTAAAATCATATATCACCCCTATTGTTGAAGCAAAATGCGACCATCTTGTTTTAGGTTGCACTCATTATCCTTATTTACTACCATTACTAATTAATATATTACCTAAAACCATTACAATAATTGATAGTGGTGCTGCAGTAGCTAAACAAACTCAAAATGTTTTATCAAAATCAAACCTACTAAACACTTCAAAAGAAAGCCCTCTATGCATTTTTAAAACAAACACCACAACTTATACACTTAGCTTACTACTTAGCAGCTACAGGCGTCTTAAAATAGAATTTGAAGCGTTTTAATTTGAAGCGTTTAGTTTCAGTTGTAATATTTCCGAAGAAAACCACTTACGCAAAAAATGAGAGTAGCTCTTTCTTTTTTGAAGGACTCACCATAAGTTCCTTACCAGTTGATAAAGTTACACTGCCTCCCTTGCCTTTTTTATACTCAGTTATTGCATTCACATTTACTACGTAGGATTTATGGATTCTAGCAAAACCACTATCCTTTAATGCGTCTTCAAAATACTTTAATGTTTTACTAACTAACCGTTTTCCTTGTTTTAAATAGATATGCGTGTAATTATCATCTGCTTGGCAATATATAATATCTGCAGTTTCAATTACTTCAAAACCATTAGCCAAAGGGATTGTTATTTTACCAATAACTTGTGTTAGGTTCGACTTCAAAACCTGATGTTGTAAACTATTTTCTTTTTCTTTTATCTCAGTAACATAGGCTACCGCTTCTATTAATTTATCTATTGAAATTGGTTTTAGTAAATAATATGAAGCGTGCGCATTTAGTGCATCTACTGCATAATTATTATAGGCTGTAACAAACACAGTTTCAAATTGCCTATCCCCTACTTTATCTAATAAATCAAAAGCATTCCCAAAAGGCATTTCTACGTCTAGAAAAACTAAGTCTAATGTATTATTTTGAATCAAAGCATAAGCTTCATCTACATTTGAAGCCTCACCCTTTATTACAACATTAGGACAATATTTAGCTACATAATTTCGCAGAATCTCTCTGCTTGTTTCTTCGTCTTCAACAATTATTGCATCTATTTTCATTCAAACAATTTTATATACTTAGTCCTTTTTTATAACTAGACTCACACGAGTTCCAGTGCCATCAGCTTCAACATCACTTATTGAAACATCTACCCTATCATCATACATTTCATTTAAAATGCCGATTCGTTTTTTAATATTTCCCATTCCTTGAGAACGTTGTTTCTTTTGATTTTCTGTTTTAAATTCAGCCGATTTAATACGACCAATTCCATTATCCTCAATTATAATCATTACGCTTTGAGCATTCATCTTTTTAAACGAAATAGCCAACTTTCCTTTCTCTTCTTTATAACGTAAACCGTGCCATACAGCATTTTCTACATATGGTTGTAACAACATAGGTGGAATAACAAAATCGTCTTGAGCAATCGATTCGTCAACGTTAATTGAATATTCAAATTTATCTTTAAAGCGGAAATGTTCTAGCTTGGTATAAAGTTCTAATAATTCAATTTCTTTTGATAGCGGAATAAAATCTTCTTCACTATTTTCTAAAACCGAACGCATCAATTGAGAAAACTCACTTAAATACGCATTTGCAGCTCGTTCATCATTAGTAGCAATGAAACTATTAACAGAATTCAAAGCATTAAAGATAAAGTGGGGGTTCATTTGTGTTCTCAATGACTTAAGAGCAAGTAAATTGTTGGCATATTTTTGTTGCTTCACATTCTTATATTGAACGTACGCGGTATATAGTAACAATAAAGCTACAAGCATTAATGAACCAATAATCCATTTTTGAGTTTTATTATTCTGCTCAATTAAGGTTTGATTTTCAAAAGCCAATTTATACCTACTTTCGTTTAATGAACGTTCGTTTTCAAGTCCAGCAATTCGGTTTTGTTTAGCTGCTATTTCTCTTGCAAACCTTGTTGCCTGAGATAATTCTTGTTCTTTTTTTATATATAGTTCGTCAAAAACTTCCGTGTAACGTTTATAACCTTCTGCCGCTTTATCAAATTCACCAATATCCGCATATACTTCAGAAAGTTTTCTTCTTGCATCTTTTTCAACAATTAAATCAGCTTTCTCATCTGCTTCCTCAATACTTTTTTCCAGATATGGTATTGCTTCAATATATTTTTCTTGGCCTAATAATGCATTTGCAATTTTATAGTTTTGACGTTGTGGTGTCAATGGAGATGATTGGTCTTTAATAGCATTATCGTCACTCAAATTTTCTATTTCATTAATAGTCTCTTCACGTAATTGTATTTCCTTTTCAAATTCACCATTTTGACTATAATAATCAGCTACCGTATTTTTTTGTGCAGCGGCACGAGCTGGGTTTTCTTTTTTAGAGAGTTCTAAAGTATTTCCATAATAACTATCTGCCTCTTGAATATTTCCATCACGAGCAAAAGCGGCTCCAATCTTAGAATTTAAATCTAAAACCTTATCATTAAACCCTTGTGCTTGGGCTATTGTTAATGCTTCTCTATAATGACCTACTCCCTGAGCAACTTTCCCCGTAGCAGTTTCAACATCTCCTAAGCCTTCATAAACTAATGTTTTCTGTTTAGGCGTCAAATTATTTTTAAGCAAATTAGTATAAAGCTGTATTGCTTCTTGGTAATTATTATGTTTACTATAAGCAGCACCTAACTTAATACTTCTTGTAGAGCTAAATTGATTTTTAATACTTCGTTTATAATTATCTATGGCTAAATCAAATAACGCCCAATACTGGTAAGTGTCTCCTAAGGTTTCAAATGCCATTGCTTTTTGAAGACTTGTGGGTGGTTTCCCTGAACTTCCTTCAAGTGCTTTTGCAACGTATTCAATACTTCGCTCTGCACTAAATTTCATAACAGCCCTAGCAGAATCTAAATAGGCTATAAATTGTTCGTGAGACCTAAACTTACCTTGTTCTAATCTAGTAGAAGCCACTAACGCTTGGACTTTAACGGTTATGGATTCTCGCGATGAAACTTTATAATAAACAGTTTTAAAATCGGAATTTTTAATCACTAACTCATCTCCAATTTTAGCGTTTAGCTTAAAAGAACCGTCAATACCAGTGGTAGTATAATCGCCAGATTTAATTTCAATATTTACATTTTTTATAGGCGCATTAGTAAATTCATCAACCACCTTTCCTTTTAAGAGGAAATCTTCCTGAACAGATGTTACTTGACTTATACCTAAAATAGTATTTATAAAACAGACGCAAATAAGAAGGTGTTTTTTAAAGTATATATTCATAATTGAAGTAAACTTACAACCTTTACTTTGAGAATAAAAACAGGTATTTAAAGATTTCGATAAGAATTATAGTTTAAAACAGCACTTCACGAATCAATATGTAGCGTTTACTAATTAAAAAATAAGTTTTGCTCATTTCGGCTTTGCCATAAAAAAAGACCTCACAAAGGAGGTCTTAAAATATGTATATCAATTCTTTTCTAGTTAATTGCAGGACAATTACAGTCATAAGGCTCAGGACGATTTCCTAAGAAATCGTATCCTAAAGTAATTTGGTGGAATCCTCCATTATCAAATTTCACATCACCTAATTGAATACTATAAGTGTAAGCAAAAACAAAGTTTTTATAATTAACACCTACAACTGGAGTAATTAGTTGTTGTTTTTGAGCATCAACCGCACCACCGTTAAAATACTCTGCTCCGTCAAAACTTCTTCTATAAGAAAGTGCTCCCCATAGTTGTCCAAAATCCATTTCACGGTATGCTTTGAAATTAACATCTAAAGCTTGTTCTCCTGTAGCTTCAACAAATTGAAATAACAAAGAAGGCTCATAGCTCCAATCTGCACCATAGCTACCAATTGCATATGCTGTTGAAATTAAATAGCGACGTTGATTATTAGATTCATTTCTTGGATCATAAATATCTCTATTCTGATATATTAAATTCTTAACAGTAAAATGAGAAGAAAAGTTTAAGAAATTATAAGAAACACCCGCATCAATATTAAAATATGAAGCTGACTGTTCAATTCCTGCTGAAATTCTAGGATCAAAACTATCATCGTCTGGATAAGAAAACAAGAATGTAGACTCATCTAATTTATTTTGAGACAAACCAGCACTTAAACCAAAAGATAATTGATTCAAATCTGCATCACTCCTAGAAAATTTTAAATGATATGCAAAAGTCAAATACCCTCCAGATTGTGAATGGAAACCGTTTTTATCATTATAAACAATAGCTCCAAGACCAACATTCTCACCAGTTCTTGCATTAAAACTTAAAGTTTGCAAATTAGGCGCATCGTCTTGTCCAAACCATTGTTGACGTGCAGTTAATCTCACTTGGTTGTGAGCTGCAGCACCTGCCATTGAGGGATGCAACAAATAAAGATTATCACTTAAATAATCTTGGTATATTGGTATACCGTCTTGCGCAATTGAAAATTGTGATACTAATAATAGTAAAACAACGTAGGTCATTTTTATTCTCATAATTGTCTGTTGTCGTCTTTAACTTAGCGTTTTAGGGTAAAATGCCCTCTCAATTCTTTTGTTACATTTTCTTCTTGGTACTCTACTCTAAACCAATAATCACTCGATGGTAATGGGTTTCCATTATAGGTTCCATCCCATCCTGACTCTACTGGACTTATCTGCTTTAACAGTTTTCCAT
>NZ_BKCG01000014.1 GCF_008974325.1 Patiriisocius marinus
GTCCGCTAAATATAAAATTTGGCGTTTATAATAAAAAAGATAAAAGCAAAATATTTATATTTAGCTAAGTAATAAACCGAAACGATAGTGCTTATTAACTGCCCTACGTTTCTTATACGTTAACGTTGGCACACATTTGAAAAAACTCTTACCTAACCGAAAACACTCTTTCACTCATTATGGTTTTTTACTTGCGAAATCTGAAATTAAATTTGACTGAAAATATATCAAAATGAAAGAACTAGTTTTATTATTCTTTTGTGTTTCATTCATTAGCTATGGACAAATAGAAAACAGATGGCAACCTGATAGTGTTTATGCAAATCATAAAGTGAAGAAAATTTATGTATATCTGAACTCACCAAAAGACCTATCTGAAATTGTGGAATTCGATAAAAATGGAAATCGGATTAGAATAGAAAAATATAGTGCTTCCTATAATAGACGCACGAGAAAAAGAAAAAGTTTAAACCATACAATTCATTTTGAATATGATAAAAACGGTTTTTTAATACGGGAATTAGATTCCACAATTTACTATGAAAATAAATATAGCGTTGACAAAAAAATATATGAATATGACTCAATATCAAGGTTAAAAGCTATTAAATATTTTCAAAGAGATTTTAAAAACCCAATCAGTCAAAAGTCATTTTATTATGAGCCATTTAGAACAATCTATAAGAAAAGAAGAGATTCTATAATTGCGTACCAAGAAACCAAAGTGTATGACAAAGGTTTTTATGTTAGTAGACGTTTTGGCTATTCATTGCAACCAAAACTAAAAAAATCAGAAATGAGTTATTATGATAAGGATTCTTTATTGATTAAAGAACGAATTAGCTATTCTGACTATAATGATTTGAAAAGAACGGAAATTAGTAATTACTTATCAAATACATTTGATGAAAAAGAAAATCTCATAAACTCTGTTGTAGAATATGGAGAAGAGAATGACAGAAAATGGATGTATGAATTAAACTATAAATATTATAAAAACGGACTTTTAAAAAGTGTACGAGGATATGTTCCAAGATACTTTAAATACGAATTTTGGGAATAAAAACGTGTGCCAACAATGTGTATAATTCATTGCTAGTTAGAGCCTACTTACGAAAGTCCTCGCGGACTTTCTATCTGTGATTTATTTGCTAACTTTAGTGCTTAAACACGCAACGAAATCATACACAAACACGTTAGCATTAATACCTCCGAATCGAATCCTGCGGATTTAATTCGGAGGTATTTTATGAGGAATCAGTTAGGAATTTTGATGGAATAAAATGCTGAATTTATATCGCGCGAAAATGTTGCTGCATAAATGTATATCCGATTATCTAAAGCAGATTAGATCGCGAACTAAATAATGGAATCGCTAAACCGATTGGATTGCGGAAAACTTACTCGGATGACTCACTCGGCTGCGTCAGTAAAAACGCTAACAAAGCATATAATTTATGGCGAGTTTTTGCTCAGCTTTTAAATTTGAGTAACTTTAAAAAAAGATTTGTAATTCGGAATTGAAGTTAATTCCATTTCGCCACAAATCATATACACAACCGTTATGTGTGATGAAACAACCAAAAACACCGAAAATATAAATAATGAAAAGCTTTCCATTTTATAAACAATTAGACTCGATGGAATGTCTGGCATAAAGAACTAATTAATGAAACACTTATTTATTATTGCTATTTCTTTGCTGAGCATTGCCTGTAATACCAAAAATGAAGATCAGAAAAAGTTAGATTTTGTGGAGTTTGACTTTCATTTTGATACAGAGTCAAATGAGATGCCGTACAATTTTTCTTCATATTGGGATACCTTTCCTACAATTGTCGATAGAAAAGCATGGGAATTTGCCAAAATCGGAAACATAAAAAGGATGCATGAGATTTGGGATACGAAAGAATCAATTGAAATTGGACTTACGCAGGAACAACGAGATAGTTTTGGGCACTACAAAGCAATTGATGCAATAGATTACATATTGAATGAAGCTGAAGAGCACCAAGTAGTCATCATAAATGAAGCTCATCAAATGCCCCAACATCGAATTTTTACCACTCGACTACTTGAAGGACTCAAAAGAAGAGGCTTTAAGCACTTAGGAATGGAAGGATATTTTAATACGCCTCAAGCAGATTCAATTATGCAAGCCAATGGTTATCCTATTCTTGATTCTGGATATTCTACACAAGAACCTCAATTTGGCAATTTAATAAGAACTGCCTTTGATATGGGGTTCAAAATATTTGGATACGAAAGCAGTGGACATGCAAATGGGAAGGAAAGAGAAATTAATCAAGCCCGGAATATTGAATCCTATCTAAATCGATACCCCAACGAAAAGATATTAATTCATTGTGGTTTTGATCATGTGTACGAAGGAGATATGCCTAACAATTCCATGGGTTGGGGAAAGGCAATAGCAGGGAGGTTGACGGAATTTACAGGAGTCGACCCATTAACCATAAATCAGACAATTTATTCCGAAAAGGGTAATAGGGATTACGAAAACTCGTATTATCAGATTACAGATCTAGAAAGACCTAGTGTTTTTGTCAATGAATCTGCTGAGCTATTTGGTCAGCAACGAAAGGAAGCCTCTCTTGATTTACCTCCTATGGGCACGTTCAGATATGACATAGCAGTTTTCCATCCAAGAAGTAAAAAGTATGATCGTCCGCAATGGATGGTGTATGGTGATCGTAAAGAAGTTGAACTATCATTTGTTGAAGAAAATATCGAGTGCCCATGTTTGGTACTTGCCTACAAAAAAGGTGAGAAAGTCGGCAAAGCCGTTCCTTATGATATACAAGAGACGGATGATAAGAAGGTTACATTAGTTTTGGATAAATCCGACTTTGAAATTGTCATATTGAATCAGAAGAATATAGCCCTAAAAGCTGAATTTAACTAGGCATCATAGCAAAACTTTATTTTCAAATCCTAATAATGGGGAATGGTCAGAGTAGAGTACAAATCCTCTTAAGCAAAAGCCATTGATTTTTATGGGATGGGAGATATGGTGGAATAGATGAATTAATCCAAATAAAGAATAGAGTCACCACACATAACACTGTATAAAATAAATAGGGCAAGTAAATGCTAAACCCTATGTTTTGGCACATTTACGAAGTCGCCAAATTACTAAAACCAACTTCTGGACATTTAGATTAACTTAGGAACTCAGGGGTTTTATTTTGGAAACCTTGCTTTAATTAATTTAATTTGACCGTAATGATTTGCTTGGTGCTCCATTACGTGAAACCAAGCCCAATGACTATTTTTTGTCCACCAATTATCATTTCTATTCTTTAATTCTCTCAATGTGTTTTTTCGTACTTTTTTATAAATACTCAAATAATACTTTATAGGCTTTTCTTTAAGTAGTTCTTTAGTAGTATCTAGATCAATACTCATTTCAAGTAACTCTTGTTCTTCTTTTTCATATTCATTATTCATATACTCTCCAAATGAAGTTTTCTGATATGCTACTTCTACAGCTGCTAAATGTAGAATAATAGCCCCTATTGAATTTGCTTGCTTATCAAACTGAAAATCCGTTTCAAATTGATTGAGTCCTCTTGTTGATGAAACGATTTCGCTCTTTAAATCTTCTAGCATATAAACCATAACGCCTATGTGAGTATCATACCCTTTCGTACTGTTTATCTCTTGAGCATTTGTCGAAATAACAGGTAATACTAAGCATATTAAAAAGCATTTGAAGAGTAGTTTCATAAATAGTATTGTTGATTGATAAAAATTATAAATGTGCTTTTTGCTGAAATATCACATATCCCAAAACGCATTTATCTGCTATTTATTCTTGTTTTAGTCTAGTGATCTTAAATGATGAAGGCTAACTCGATTTGTTTCACAAAATGTACAAATTCGACTACCAAAATTAATTCCGAATGGTATTATATAATGACGAAATGAAACCTAAAATTATCCGAATTGGTTCTTTAAAAGAATAAGCAGAAATGTTTAAAATTAATGCTTTAGATACAGTAGAAATAAGTTGGACGGTCTTAAAAATTGGTAGTTACAAGTGTATATAAAAAACATAGCCACAATAATACCTACAAATAAAACGCAGTATCTATCTATCGTATTATTCTAATTAGTCTCTAGTTAAAAACTAAGTCCACACGATTTTGATATCTTTTGACACTTTTTTCACATAAAAACACACTATCAAACCTCCCTACTCTAGTACATTTGACAAACATCAATTATAAAATGAATAGCTATGAAAAAGTATCTTTTAATTTTTTGCCTAATAGCAGGGGTCTTGAGTTTTACATCTTGTAAAAATTCAAATCAGGAAGATCTTAGTGTTAATACATTTGAGCCAACAGTTAGCGAGGAGATAGCAATGAACACACAGGCCAAAGACCCAACACCAAATAAAAAAGTTTTTGAAAGTTTCATTTATGATATTGGACCGCGTTTTGGCCCCATAAAAAGAGAGACCGTACAAAATGCACGATCAATTGATGATTTTCTAAATGAAGAACAACTCAGTAAAATTGAACAAATTAACTCTGTGACAATACAAGTTATGGAAGGGATCTTCGCGTCTTACTTTATTGAAAAAGGAACCAGTGCGACGTTTACAGAAGCACAATTAAAACTACTACAATCATTAAAGTACTCAACAAGCCTAATGTTGCTGGTAGAGTTTCAAGAAATGAACAATCATGAGAATAGATTAGTAAATAATTATGTTTCTCCTTATGTAACTATTGTCCCAGAAAAGCAAGCCACTTATCTATTTAGTGAAGACACACTTAAAGACTATCTAAGAGTGAATACGGAAGAAGTCAGAGCTGATGTAGATCCTGAAAAATTACAGGCTGCAAAATTGTACTTTACAGTGACGAAAGAAGGTGCTGTAGAAAATGTAAGATTAGATAGAAGTTCTTTTTACCCAAAAGTAGACGAAACTATGATTAACTTAATGCAAAACTTGCCTGGTTCTTGGACGCCAGCAATGAATATAAACGGCGAATTTGTGGATCAAGAGTTAGTTGTCTCTTTTGGATTAATAGGCTGTTAATTACATACAAAAATGACTATGAAACTTTCCTTTTCTATATACCCGCTAATTATCCTACTAGTATTGACAGTATTGCCATTGTCTTGTAATTCTCAGGACAAAAACAAGGCAGTTCAAGTTACGATTGAAAAAGAAAAACCAAAAGGCGAACAAATAGGTGAATATGTGGTTGAAACATTTCAAGATTCAAAGGGCTACATTTGGTTTGGAACACTAGAAAAAGGCATTGCAAAATATGATGGAAACACATTAAAATATTTGACTACAAATGATGGACTACCAAGTAATAGAGTAACAACTGTTGTTGAAGATGATTTGGGCAACTTATGGTTTGGAACAGGTGCTGGAATATCAAAATTTGACGGGAAAACATTTACAAACTATTCAGAAAAAGATGGTCTTTGTAACAATTTAGTTAGCAATTTATTTATCGATAGTAAAGGAATATTTTGGATTGGAACTTGGGGAGGAGTTTGTAAATTTGATGGAACACAATTTGAAAAATTCCAAATTCCTTATCCAAAAATTGAAACTACAATTAATCCTGATACTAAGGATTGGATAACGACTATTTCAGAAGATAAAAATAGAAATATTTGGTTCGGAAGAGATGGTTATGGGGCAAGTAAATTTAATGGGAATTCCTTTATTCATTTTACAACAAAAGAAGGTTTAAACTCCAATAATGTACAATCAATTGTAGAAGATAAAACTGGAAATATATGGATTGCAACAAGAGTCGCAGAAAAAGATAATGCTGATGCTAATAAACGGTTTGGCAAAGGTGGATTAAACAAATATGATGGTCAAAAGTTCAATTACTTTCCAGAAATTGAAGGGTTAAACGAAAGTGATGTTTTTACTATTTATAAAGACAACTCAAGCGATTTGTGGATTAGCACAACTAGTCACGGTGTTTATAATTATACCAATAATGGATTTGTAAACTATAAAGTTCCAACATCAACGATGACGTTTTTAGAAGACACAAAAGGCAATATCTGGCTAGGGTGTGCAGGTGGTTTATATAAAATTAAACAAAATGGAGAAACCATAAATATTACAACAAACGGACCTTGGAAATAAAAAAAAGACTGCAACGGCCTAACATAAAAACTGTTATACAAATGATTAAAAGAGAATGGAGAAATTAAAAAATTGTATTTTAAGTAAAATCGCTGTTGAGAAAAACTCATTTGATACTATTCTTACAGTTTTTAATCCTTTAGAATTGTCTAAAGGAGAGTTCTTTCTCAAATCTGGAAAAATATGTAGGTAAATGGCATTTATTGAATCTGGTTATATGAGAATGTATGACATTGCAGATGGAAAAGAAATAACCTTATGGATTGGTAGTACTGGTAAATTCATGACCTCTCTTTCAAGTTTTGTTTTTTAGACTAGTAATAATTGGAATATACAAGCAATTACAGATTGTAAACTTTACGTCATCAATCGAGAAAATCATTTTAACCTAAATAGAATTGAACCAGAGTGGTTAGAATTTGATAATTTTTTATTGGCAAATTCCTTTGCCTTGTTGGAGAAAAAAATGTTCACTCAATTACACACAACAGCAAAACAAAGGTTTCATAGTTTACTAGATGAGGATCCAGAACTTTTTAAGAATGTTCCACTACAATATATATCCTCCATGCTAGGTATCACACCAGAGTCATTAAGTAGACTTAGAAAGTTGAATTAACTATCATTTGTCAAGAGTAATTAAAATTTGTTATAAGAAATTTGCTTAAAAATTTTAAACAAATGAATAACTTACAAAGAGCTTTAAAAACCAATGCATTATTCTCAAGTATATCAGGTATAATACTGATTCTATTAAATAAACCCATTGCAAAATTATTTGGAACTAGTAATAATACCGTTTTTTGGATAATTGGTTTAGCCTTAATTTACTTTTCAATTACTATCCGGTATGAAATAAAGAAACAAAGAAAACTAGCCATAAATTGGATTATTATTCAAGACTACATTTGGGTTTTAGGAAGTTTAATTCTGATAATAATTAACCCTTTTGAAATTACATTAATAGGAAATTTAATTATCGGAACAATTGCATTAATCGTTTTATATATGGGAATAAATCAAATGATTGGGTTGAAAAAATCAACTACTAATACCAAATAATTAGTTAATTTTAATCACTTTTAAATAACAATATAAAATAATCACTCAATTTAAACCTTAAACAAAGACCACTGTAGGTTTTACAAATTAACATTAGGCAACATTATGAAAAAAAATTATCTGCTTTTTTGTTTATTATTTGTAGCCTTTTTAAATACTTCCTGTACCGTTTTGCAATGGCGAAAAACGGATATTGAAATTCAACAAAAATTTACCGATTTAAAAATAGAAAGTGACATTTCATATTTTCAAATTGATAGCCTTGGTATTAATATTAGAATTCAAGAAATCCGGACAGAAGGGAAAAACACAAACCTACTTTTTATTCACGGAGCGCCAAGTTCTATATCCACTTGGGAAAGTTACCTCACAGATCCAGCTCTTATTGGTAAAGCGAATATGTATGCTATTGATAGACCTGGGTATGGATATTCTAACTTTGGAAAAGCAATAAAATCTATTGATGAACAAGCTCAAATAATGAATGCCGTAATTAATAGTAAAAAATTAGAACATATTATTGTAATTGGCTCATCCTACGGTGGTCCTATTGCGGCACGAATAGGTGTATTAAACCCTAACATTAAAGCCGTAGTTATGATTTCGCCAGCTATTGATCCAGAAAATGAAAAAGATATTTGGGCATCACGATTTACACAATGGAAATTAACAAGGTGGTTAACTCCTACTGCTTACCGTGTTGCAGGCGATGAAAAATCAGTACACGCAGAAGAACTTTCGTTTGTAGAAAAGGATTGGAAAAATCTAGACATACCTATACTTCATTTTCACGGAGATATTGATGATATTGTTCCTTTTGAAAACTTAGCGTATAGTAAAAAAACGTTCCAAAATATTAAAGTGATTCCTATTTCAGAAATAGGACATGAACTAGCTTGGAAAGATTCGGAAATAATAATTGAGCAATTACTTAATCTGATACATCAACTTGAAATACAGCATTAAAAAATAGAAATATATGAAAATAGCAGTTACATCAGCAAGCGGTAAACTTGGTGCAATAATAGTAAAACAGTTGATCAAAGAAATAGGTGCAGATCATGTTTTAGGCATTGCTAGAACACCTGAAAAAGCAAAACACCTAGGTACAGAAGTCAGAAAAGGCGATTATAACAACCGCCAAGAATTTGATGATGCTTTAATGGGAGTTGACACAGTTGTATTACTTTCTGGAATGGATGAGCCACAAAAAAGAGTTCAGCAACATAGAAATGTTATTGAAGCTGCAAAAGCAAATGGGGTTAAAAAAATAGTTTATACTAGCATTGTGGGTGCCGAAAAAGACAATGCCTTTAGTGCTGTTGTACAGTCCAATCGCCAAACAGAAATAGACGTCAAAAATTCTGGACTTGAATGGTCAATAGGTAGAAATGGTATTTATATTGAACCAGATTTAGAATATATAGACACTTATCAAAAAGAAGGTGAAATTAGAAATTGCGCTGGAGAAGGAAAATGTGCTTACACTAGCAGAATAGAACTAGGCGTTGCTTATGCTAAAATGGCTATAGTAACTACTCACAATGGGGAAACATACAACCTTGTAGGCGAAGCAATTACTCAAACCCAACTTGCAAATTATATAAACGAGGTTTACAAAACCAATCTTGATTATAATTCAGTTTCAGTTGAAAACTATGCTACAGAAAGAAAAAAAGAGTTAGGAGATTTTATAGGTACTGTAATAGCTGGTATTTATGAAGGTATCCGAAATGGAGCTAATGATGTGGCCTCAGATTTTGAAAAAGTTGTTGGGCGTCCTCACAAAACACCTAAAGAAATGATAGAAACATTTAAAATAGATTAAGTAATAGCTTCACTCCTATTTGGAATTAATCAGTCCGCTTAAAAACGCTCTTTTTCATTTGCATCTGACTTATATAATCCTTGTACTAAGGTTGAATACAGTTCAGCATCTGAAGCCATTGCTGCTCTAGATGGTTCTGACATTGTTGAAATTGATGCTGACGGAGAGGTTATTACAGCATATATTTTTGCAGACAATTATTTTGAAATGTATATAAATGGAATTCCAGTAGGTAAAGACAATGTGCCTTTCACAGAATTCAACTCTAACATTGTTCGTTTTAAAGTTCAGAAACCATTTACTATTGCAATGAAACTAGTGGACTGGGAGGAAAATAGTGGTTTAGGTACCGAGAGTAATAGAGGTAACGCTTTTCACGCTGGTGACGGCGGAATGGTTGCTGTTTTTAAAGATGCATCAAACAAAATACTTACGACTACTAACGCGAACTGGAAAGCACAAACATTTTACACTGCACCCATAAAAGATCTTTCTTGTACTTCTGAAAATGGAACTACTAGATTATCTTCCAATTGCACAACAGATACTTCAGATGATGGAAATTCATATTATGCATTACATTGGAAAATTCCAACAGACTGGCAGAATGAGCAATTTGATGATACTACGTGGCCAAATGCCACTGAGTTTACTAATGAAGAAATAGGAGTTGACAATAAACGATCATACACTAATTTTACTGATATTTTTGACGACAGTACTAACAACGCACAATTTATCTGGTCAACTAATGTAGTATTAGATAATGAAGTGCTTGTAAGATATACGGTAAAATAGATCATCTATCTAACATAGAGATAAAAGGAGAAATTGTAGTATTTTGTCTTTTAAATAGGTCGTCGTATATTTATAAAAAATATCGAAGATCTCTTATATGATTAAGATGAAAATTCCTGAATGATTATCGAACCTACTATAGAAGAATTAATTAAGCAAAATTCTGATCTCAAAAAACAAATTGAACTTTTAACATTAGATGTAGTTGAAAACACTGAAAATCTAAAACAAGCGGAGCTTAATAATGAGATAGCCAGCATACAGATCAACCAATTAAAATCTACTTTAGATCACTTAGACACTTGTATTTATATAAAGGATCGTAACAGGAAGTACTTGTATGCTAATAAAAAAACACTCAAATTATTTGGCTGTACAGATCAAGACCTACAAGGTAGTGTTGATTCTAATTTTTTCCCAAAAGAGACTTGTGAAAAATTAGCCGAAATAGATCATCGCATTCTAGAGCTTGGTGAGAATACAAGCTTCGAAGTAGAATCTAAAGACCCAGAAGGTAACCGCCTTGTATTTTTAGAAAATAAAACTCCAATATTCGATAAAACTGACACAAGTAAAATAATAGGACTCTGTGGAATCTCTACGGATATTACAAAACGTAAAAACATTCAAGAAAAAATAGTAGAAAGTGAGCAAGAATTAAAACAACTAAATGCTACTAAAGACAAACTTTTTTCAATTATAGCTCACGATTTAAGAAGCCCTTTTTATGGTATATTAGGTTTTTCAGAATTACTTATGGAAAATTTAACCGAAACTGATGATTATGAGTCGAAGGAATATATTTCTATCATTAATACATCTGCACAAAATACACTTACCTTATTAGACAACCTTTTAAATTGGGCTAAAACTCAAACTAATGAACTTAGCATTAGGCCTGAAAAAATTGTCTTATCAGATATGATTCAAGAAGTGATAACGCTTAAAAAAACTTTATCTAAATCAAAGGAAATTAAACTTAATTATTCCCCAGAAACTGAAATTGAATTGTTTACAGACAAAACCATTTTACAATGTATTCTACGAAATTTAATTTCTAATGCTATAAAATTTACAAACATTGGTGGAACTATAGATGTAAAAGTTATTTCAAATCAAGATCATGTAGAGGTTTCTATATCTGATAATGGACTTGGAATGAATAAAGAAACAATAAATCAACTTTTCAAGTTATCGAATAGTTCAGCATTGCCTGGTACTGCAGATGAACAAGGCTCTGGATTAGGTTTAATACTTTGTAAAGAATTTGTAGAAAAACTTGGTGGACGCATTTGGGCTGAAAGCACATTGGGAAAAGGAAGTGATTTTAAATTCATCTTCCCAATAAAAACTGTGGTATAAATACAAAACTTGTTTCTTATATTTTTATCCTTAAAACATGCTATAAAGCTTTGTAACTATTTTCCCCTTACCTTCTCCCACTATAACACTTAATACCTCTTTCTCTTCCTTTACTATTAAATTAAAAGGTGCTTGCTTTAGATTGATTCCACTATGCTTTTTTAACCTCGTCCCCTGCCCCGAAATAATATCAACATTAGGAATAAAATCGCCTTCAGGTACATGTTCAGTAAGGACTACATATCGATAATTTTTGAGCTTTTCTAAAATGTTCAAAATTTCAGCATTAGATAGATGTTGCAATACTTGTCTAACTAAAGCACAATCTCCATCAGGTAATTGATCAACAGCAATATCTAAACATTGAAACGTTAAATTTTCCTTCTGAAATGTAACTTTATTATGAGCGATTAGGACATTAACAATATCTACTGCTATGTATTTTTTTGTAAATGAGACTAATTGTTTACCTACATTAAAATCTCCACAACCTAAATCGCAAACCACTATTGGTTTTTCAAATGAAGTTAAAAATGTTTTTAAATAGGTAATATATGGTTGTACAATTTCAAAACTATGCGAACCTTCTCCCGAATAAAAAAGTGTTGCATTTGTTCCCCAAAGCTGTTTCTCATAAACTTGCTCCATAGCATCCTTGGTAGGCCAAGGCTTTTTACTTTTTTTAAGGTTATCTATGTTACGCTTCATAAAGTTTGATTTGCAAGTGCTATTTGGGGTAATTGGCCACAAAAATACAATAAAAGAATTCTTATTATTCTAAAGTTTCTTCACCAATAATTAATGAATAAAAATAAATCTAATAACCAAAACTAAGAAGTAAAAAAGAGATTGTCAAAAATGCAATATCGGGTTTTTATAAGGCTGAATATTAACATATTCATTATTAAATAAGCAGATTTTATCGATACCACAAATGTGTTCAATTAGTCTATTATTAGCATATTACTCTTGAAAAAATTTGTGATTTTTGTTCTTATTATTTCATTTTTAAACACGCATATTCAATAAAAATTAAACTAATGTGCATAAAAAATGAGGAATAATTTGATTAAAAAAACCAACCACAAGATTGACTAACCATGGGAAAAAAACTGAACTTTATCATTTTAGCATTATTAGTAGTAATATGCGTTTTTAGTGCAAGCAATTATCAAGAACTATCATCTTCAATTGATACAGGAGATACCGCATGGATGATTGTTGCAAGTGCATTTGTATTATTAATGACTCCTGGACTTTCTTTTTTTTATGGCGGAATGGTCAGTAAAAAAAATATTATTTCGACAATGCTACAAAGTTTTATTGCACTAGGAGTAATAAGCATACTTTGGGTTATTGTAGGATTTAGTTTAGCTTTTGGAGATAGTATAGGTGGTATTATAGGAAATCCTCTAACATACTTTGCTTTTAATAATGTTGGGGCTGAACCTAATCCAGCATTCTCATCTACTATTCCCTTTTTACTTTTCGCGCTTTTTCAATTAAAATTTGCGATTATAACACCAGCATTAATAACAGGTAGTTTTGCAGGACGTGTTCGTTTTAGAAGCTACATTTTATTTATGGTCCTTTTTAGCATATTCATTTACAGCCCTTTAGCACATATGACTTGGCATCCCGATGGCCTTTTTAGGAATTGGGGAATTCTAGACTTCGCCGGAGGAACTGTTGTACATATGTCAGCGGGTTTCGCAGCTTTAGCAGGGGCTATATTTTTAGGAAAAAGAAAAGAAGTTGTACACAACCCCACAAATGTTCCTTATGTAATTTTAGGAACAGGTTTACTTTGGTTTGGTTGGTTTGGTTTTAATTCTGGATCAGCCTTAGGTGCAAATGCAGATGCTGTTATAGCCTTTGCAAACACGAACATCGCTTCAGCAACAGCAATGATTACATGGGTATTTTATGAAAGAATGCTTGGTAGAAAAATGTCTGCCGTAGGTGCATGTATAGGTGCTGTTGTTGGTCTAGTAGCAATTACACCCGCTGCAGGTTTTGTTAATATTGGTCAATCAATGTTTATTGGGTTTATTGCCGCAATGGTATCAAACTGGGCTATTCATTTAAAAAATAAATCTGACATTGATGATACCTTAGATGTTTTTCCAAGTCACGGTGTGGGCGGAATTGTAGGTATGTTATTAACGGCTGTTTTTGCTTCGGAAGTTGGACTAATATATGGAGAAACTAACACTTTTGTGTACCATCTTTTAGGCTTAATAATCGTCTCTGTATTTTGCTTTGGTGGAAGTTATGCGCTTTATGTAATTGTAGATAAAATACTAACTATGCGAGTAAGAGAGGATCAAGAAGAAAAAGGCTTAGATTTAAGTCAACATGGTGAGCATATAGAATAGTAAAATTTCTGAAATTTTAAAGCATTTACTTATAAGCTAGTATTTAAACTACCATAAAACATTTTATACAAATAATTAAAAACCAGCCACATACACTAATTACAAAACAATTATAGAACAATATTTTTATTTAAGATTTAAAACGTGGTTTTTTATTAAATAGTCATTATATTCCCTTTAAAATTGTTCTAAAATGAAAAAAACGCTATTATTAATTTTACTTGTTTCTGTATTCTTTTCTTGTAAAGAAGAAAAAGAAATGAGCTCCATAAATCCAGAAAACTGGTCAATTAGAAAAGCCACTATTAAAGCAAGCGATTCGCTTGAATATGGTAAATCTTACTTATCAATATACTCTCAAATTTATAGTATTTCCGAACACAAAACACTCAACCTAACCGCAATGGTTAGTATTAGAAATACAAGTGATGAAGACACTATTTACCTAACTAGAGCTGAATATTATGACACTCACGGTAAATCTGTTAGAAAGTATTTTGACGACCCAATCTATTTAGCTCCTTTAGAAACTACCGAAATCATTATTGACGAATTAGATATAGCCGGTGGTACAGGTTCTAATTTTATATTTGAATGGAAAATTCCGCAAGGATGTTCAAAACCTTTATTTGAAGGAATAATGAATTCTACGATGGGACGACAAGGACTTTCATTTACTACAGAAGGCAAACGTATAAAATAGAAAAATTACTATTTAGCCGAAATATGCTTTAATTAAGTACTGTTAGATAATGAAACTTATACTAATCACTTTATTAATACTCACAGGAATGAATACTATTTCTATATTTAATTTTGAGAAAAATGTTGATATTCAAGATTGGAATATTGTTGATGACGTAGTGATGGGTGGAAAATCTAATGGTTCATTCACTCTTAATAATGAAGGTCACGGTGTATTTAGTGGAGTTATTTCGTTAAAAAATAATGGAGGATTTTCATCCGTTAGATATCAGTTTGAAACATTAGACATTTCAGACAAAACCTTTGTTTATATTAAATTAAAAGGAGATGGTAAACAATATCAGTTTAGAATAAAGGATGAGAAAAATGCCTACTTCTCTTATATATTTCCATTCCAAACCACTGGTGATTGGGAAGAAATTACTATTCCTTTAAATAAAATGTATGCTTCATTTAGAGGCAGAACACTTAACATCCCTAATTTTTCTGAAAACCAATTAGAAGAAATTGTATTCTTAATTGGAAACAAAAAAGCAGAAGATTTTGAATTACAAATCGATTCAATATATTTAAAGTAATCAGTACTATAAATGTATCTATTTAAAAATCGCAATAAACATCAATTACATACCAAATTGGAATTCTACACGTTTCATAGCTAGTTGATTTAAAAATTAAAATTTCACAATACTAAACTATCATTAAAAAAGCACTTTCTTTTATGGATTTCCAAACACTACTACCCTACTTTATTTCGTTAATACCTGCTATTATTGTTGGAGTTATAGCTTATTTGTTTTTTAAAAAACATACAGAAAACGAAGAAAGCAGACGTAATTTTTTAATTAGTAAAGAAGCACAAGCCACGTCATTACCTTTGCGTTTACAAGCCTTTGAACGTATTGCTTTATTTTTAGAACGTATTGACCCAAATAGCTTATTAATAAGAGTAAAACCAAGAGACAGCAATTTAAGCAACTATGAAACCGAACTAATAAACAGTATTGAAAAGGAATTTGAACATAACTTAACGCAACAAATTTATCTTTCAGCTGAATCATGGAATGCTGTTAAAACGTCGAAGAATGCCACCATACAACTTATACGTCAAACATCAATGAACGAAAAAGTTGAAACTTCAGATAAGTTGAGAGAAGCTATTTTAAATCATTTTATGGGTAATATTACTCCATCGCAAAAAGCACTAACTTTAATTAAAGCTGAAATTGTAAAATTATTTTAGCTTTATGGTTTAAAATACCCCGTTTTAATAGCGTAGAGTACAAGTCCAATTCGGTTTTTAATTCCTAGTTTTTCATAAACAGAATCTCTATAACCTTCAATTGTTTTAGGGCTTAAACACATCGTTTCTGCTATTTCTTTATAGGCCATTTCAGAACAAGCAAGTTTCAAAAACTCTTCCTCTCTTGGCTTTAAGCAAGCACCCTGCTCTTCTTTATGCAAAGAGCCAATTAATAACTGTGATACTGAATTTGTATGGTAGAAACCTTTTTCTAAAACCTCTATTAATGCATTATTAAGGATATCTTTTCGAGTATCTTTTAATAAATAACCAACAGCTCCAGCACGCAACATTTTTAAAATTGTCTCCTCATTTTCTTCAACAGACAATGCTAGAACTTTAATTTGCGGGAATTCCTTTTTTAATTGTCTAGTAGTTTCAATTCCATTAAGGATGGGCATATTGACATCCATTAAAACTAAATCTGGAATAAATGCCTCATTCTTGCATTTATCGATAAACTCCTGTCCATTTTTGCAGGTATATAAGGTTTCAAATTGATCAAAACCATTTACCAATGAGCTTATAGCCTGTGATAATAATGTGTGGTCATCAACAATTACTACGGTGTATTTTTTACTCATGAGTTTTAATTTTATGGGTGGGAATACTCATTTCTAGACAAGTTCCTTGTTCTAAAACTGAGTCTATTTTTAAGGATGCTCCTATTAATTTTGCTCTGTTTTGCATATTTGACAAGCCTATTCCGCTTGCCTCTATATCTTTTGAAAATCCTATACCATTATCTTTAGCCGAAATATGAAGGCCGTTATTATAATCCACAATAATAGTAAGAGTTTCAGCTTTTGAATGTTTAATGGTATTAGAGAAGAATTCCTGTAAAATTCTAAACAATATAATTTCGACCTTGGGCCCAATAGTTAGCGTCTCGCCTTTTTCAACTAATGAAGCATTAATAAAATTCATTCTATTAAAACGATCAACCTCTAATTGAATTGCTTGTCCTAAAGTAAGACTTTTAATTGCCTCAGGATTAATTAATTTAGATAAAGCCCTAAGTTCATTTAAACTTGTCCCTATTATTTCCACTACCTCATCAATACGTTCTGGATGCTCTTTAACTGTTTGAGCTTGTATTTTTGCGAGTGCTAATAGCTGCCCAATATTGTCGTGTAATTCCCAACTAATATTGCGCAATGTAGCTTCTCTAATCTCCACTTCAGTTTCGGCAAGTTCTTTTTCAAAAGTTGCTTTTGCTCTCTCTTGTTCCGATACTAATTTGTTTTTTCTTTTAACAAAAACAGTGAGTAACGTAATAATAACAAGAGCCATTAATAAGCTAATCCCAACAATTATTGCCGTGACAACTTCGGTTTCATTACTAATAGTCCCACTATAAAGCATATGTTCATTATTATTATTAATGTATACTGCAATGCGCCTAATGATAAGTAAGCTGAGGCTTTACTTGCAAATATATTTCTTACGATTTCAATTGGTGTTGATCCAATAAAGAATAATAGAAATCCTAAACTGATCCAAAAAAGTGTGTCATACTTAATATAGATAACACGGTCAGTTTGCAAAATCTCAATATAATAGAGTAATATACTAATTATTGAAAGTACATTTCCTAAAACTACAACTGGATAATGATTCACTCTTTCAACATCCATTTGAGTACAAGCTATAAAAAAACTAATAATCAATACCACTTGAAATATTCGCATCACCTTTTTAATCTGAATTGATCCAGAAGCTTCTCTAAAGAGAGCAAATACAAATATGAAATATGGAATATTATATAAATTATAAAGGAGTGTATTATTTTCTGTTACGAAATTTAATAAATACCCTCCTCCTTCTACCAATAAATTAAATAATGCTAAAAGTGGGAAGAATCGTAATAATGAAGCTTTAAGTTTTGGGTATTTAATTATAGATAAAACTGCTACAATCAAGTACAACAACAGCACTATATATTGTTCAATATGTATGATACTTCCCACGTCCATTAGTAAATCCTATTAGTTTTGTGAATTAAAGTCATCATCATTCTTTGGTGGTGGAACAACAAAACCTCTGTTCATTGTTAAACTTCTATCTTCAGTTGTATCTTGAACTGTAAGAAAAGGTAACATGGATCCTGTGTTCATTTTACGTGTTCTAAACCCATTTACTGTTAATAATTCTTTCCCTAATCCCTTTGTAAAAACTGGATAACGCTCTCCTCCCACCTTATTACTACGTGTAAAATATGCCATTTCTTCACCATTGTTTTTAGCGATAGGAGTAATTAATATTGATTCTTGGTTTGGATATTTAATTTTCCCACCTGAATTAAATTTATCAGCATCAGGATAAGCTCCTAAATAAATACGAACTCCTGAAATATCAACTTTTGCTTTCTCAGATTCACTTTCGATATAATCAATATAGTGCTTTAAATCTTCAAGTGAATATTCGATATAACGAGTTGGATGATATTCTAAACCGTTATTTGGCTCAATTTGACTTAGAAGCGGAACTTTCTTTTCTGTGTACTCGTCATACATTTCTTTTGCTTGACTAACTGGAATAATATTATCTGGCTGAACAATGTCTTCAGTAGGCGGAGCACCTGTTTGTGGGTCGTTAAGACACGATACCATTAATAATGAAAACACCCCTAAAATGAGGATTACTTTGAAGGTTTGTTTTAGATTTTTCATATTTAGTTGATTTTAAGTTATCTGTAAATATAAAAAGCTTAATTAACAATCTAAGGGGCATTTACCCCTAATTAACTAGCGATTTACCCTAGCACATTTCAGTTATAAACCTGAGAAATTTACTTCAATCTCATTTCATCTTTGCTTCAGCAATATTAACGAACAATTGCAAGGCGAAAACCGAAAAGCCAAATAACAGAGTAGGTATTTTAAAAACTGTCAATTATGAAAACAAATATTTTTTTTAGACAAGCAACATTAATGCTTTTTGCAATAATGTTTAACTCCTTTAACTCAACTGCACAAGATACTACCTGCCCAGATAATTTATTAATCAACGGAGAATTTAACGCCACATGCAGTAACTTCAATACAACTTGTTTACAAAACTGGTCAGTAGCTGGAGGTAGTCCTCAAATTTTTGGCCTTCCATCCTCTCCTTATGCTTGGATGTGGTCAACTCAAGGAACTGGTGAAGCTATTTCTGGTGGCTTTAACTTTGTTACTGGTGTAACTTATGACATCTCATTTAGAGTTCGCGCAACAGACGGTAATGTAAGTTGTGAAAACACTGGAATTACTTCAATTATTAATGTAATGGCTTCAAATTCGCCCGGAGGTGTAACCGCCTCTCCTAACGGTGAAGTTATTTTCCAAAGCAATTCTGGCCCATATTTAGGTGGCTGGTCAACCGTATCGGTTCAGTTTACACCTACTGTAAATGCTTCTAACATTTGGATTTTCCCATACCAAGCTGCTAATAACTGTAGAATTGACTTATCAATTGATGACATTTGCATTACAGAAGCTAATAGCATCTCTGAAGATGGAGCTTTCTGCTGTGATGAAAGCGAAAACTTAGTTCAAAATGGAAACTTTGAGTATGGTGATACTGGTTTTACTAGTGATTATACTCAAAACGGAGCAACATTACCAGGACAATATGATGTAACAAACTCTGCTGCAGCTTTTGGAGCATCAGTTACAGATCATTCTTTCTGTGAAGATCCTTCTTTATACAATTCAAACAACAAATATTTAGTAGTAAATGGTAAAACAACACAAGCTTCAGGTAGTGAAAGTATGGTTTGGAAAAAATCATTAAATCTTGATCCAGAAAAAGAATACCGTTTTTGTGCAAACTTTAAAAATATGCCTCAGTGTACTTTTGATATACTTCCACAAATAGAAATCACAACAAATACTGGTTATTCTGAAACTGCAACAATTAATGTGGACCCTAACGATCCTTGTGCATGGCAAACTGTTAGTTTCTGCTTTAGAGGTGATGAAGATATGGATTTCAGTATTACATTAAAAGAAGATGGTTTAGGCGATGGTAATGACCTTGCTATTGACGATATAGCAGTAAGCGAATTAATTGATCCTGAATTAGCTATTTCAGTATTACATCAAGGAAATCCACAACAAGTTACAGCATCTATTAATACAATTTCAACAAGCGACGATGCTCTTCCTTACGACCAAGATACTTGTGACGAACCTTATTTCTGGTATGCAATTACACTATCAGGTTTTACAGGTGGAACTTATCAAATAGACTTTAATCAACCGTATGCTTGGGGTAACAATACTGGCTTTAATATATTTAACCCATCACCAATTCCAGATGTTAGCGGAAGCAATCCTTGGAACCTTACAACAACATTCCCTAATTACAACTTTGAGCAAAATACACTGTATTTAATTGGGATGACGACTCCTAGCTGTTGTTTAGATTGTGTTGATGAAGGGCTGACGTACCAAATTATTTACAATAACAGAATGTCAACGCTAGAATTTGACATTAATGAAGCAAATGAAGCTTGGATTAAAAGTTGGCTAGGAACTTACGCTCCTACCTTAGGAACATCAAGAACTCAAGAAACACAATTAAATGCTACTAGTTTATTACAAGTGTTTCCTAACCCAGCTAAATCTAAAGCAACAATTGCTTTACTAGAAAGTGACATTAACACTATAAACATCTATACATTAACAGGACAAAATATCTCACAAATTATCGCTCCTGCTAATACACGCTCTCATCAAATAGACATTAGCAACTTAAACTCTGGTGTGTATATGATTAAAGTATTAACAGCAGATAATCAAACAATGACTTCACGCCTCATTGTTGAATAAACTCTTTCATTCTAACTAGCCAATGTAGCCTTCACAGAGAAATCTGTGGGGGCTTTTTTTATAACTTATCTTCTAAATAAGCTTGAACCGCTTTTGGAAATTTAGGTAGTAATTCTTTAACCGAAATTTTCAACCCATCTTCCTTTGCTAAGCGTAACATCAACTCACGCGAAAACTTTTTAAATCGCCAATTATGATGCGTCATAGCATTAGCTAAATTCAAAATTTCTGTTTCCGAAAATTGATTGATTTCAAATAAGTAGTTAAACGCCAACTCTCGTACTTCAAAACTATATTTTGGATGCGAATAACTTCTAAGTTCTTCTAACATTTCTTTTTTATCAGCAATTCGATATCCTTCCGTTACTAATGATAGCACCAGCCAAAGTTGACGAACATTTCTATTTTGAAACCCTACAACACCATCCATTTTATTTAAAACATCAACTGGATTTACATTACTATTTTGCCATAACAAATACATTGCAGCCTCTTGAGTAACATATGAGTCGTCGTTAAGCAAACTCATAAAATCATTTATTAATGGTGTTGGAATTTTTTTGTCAAATGACGAAACAATAGCCTGTCTCACCATTAAGTTTTTAGTATCAAACGCTTTTTTATAAAGCCCCATCGTTTCTTGAATAGGCTCTAGTGCTAATTGATAGACTGCCTCTTGAGCTATATAATCATTCGGAAAAGTAAATACTCTTTCAAATGTTTTACTTTTCTCTTCAATAGCTGTAGCTCTTAATGCTGCAATCTCAAAATAGTTATTCATAAACTGAGACTTTACTAAGGATGCATATGCCTGCTCACTTTGAAAAGCAGTTTGCTGCAACCAATCCTTTTCCCAATCGTCAATTGTAATAGTAGTTTCCTGTCTAATTGCATTTGTAAAATCTTCAATAGTTACATTTTTATATGCATTAGCTGTCAAGTAACGTTTTATAGCTCCTTGAAAAGCTTCATCTCCTATTCGCTCTCTTAAAACATGCAAAGCCCAAGCTCCTTTTTCATAAAAAGTCAATGAACTTGCTTTAGGATCTCTCAAAGATTGTCCTTTACCCTCATCGCTTAATGCTTTTAACTGCTCTGCAGATTGAAATAGCTTCCAGTAATAATATTGTTCTCCAAAAATTTCACGTTCCGCTAGCAATGCGTAATACGTTGCAAAACCTTCATGAAGCCAATGATGCTCACTTGATGTTTCGGTTACAAAATTTCCAAACCATTGATGTGCTAACTCGTGAGCATTTACATTCACATAATGACGATCATTAAATCCTGTTTCATCAATCACAAAGGCTTCACTAAAAAAGGTACACGATGTATTTTCCATCCCAGCATATAAAAAATCCCTAACTGGAACTTGTTTATAATCTTGCCAAGGATATGGAACACCAATTTCTTCTTCTAAAAAATCAAAAATCACTTTAGTATGCCTATAGGTTGGTTCTGCTTTTAATGAATCTTCAGGTCTAAAGTACATTTCTAACGGAATGCCACTTTTAGAAGCAGTCTTCAACTGTTTAAAATTTCCGAGGGCAAAAGCAACAAGGTAACTTGACATAGGGTGCTCCATATTAAATGCATATACAGCAGTATTATTCATAGCTATTCCTTCCTTATTCATAACCGAATCAATAGCGACTGAAGGATACTTTTTCTTAAACTGTGCTAATCTTTCAACTTGTGTAAACCTTTCCGCTAAAACCCCGTTTGATATAACAGTATAACTATCAGTTGTTTTAACCGAAATGTCAAACTCAATTTTATCATTCATATCATCTATGCTAGGCAACCAGTGCGAAGTATATTTTCCCTGGCCTTGCGTCCATATTTGGTCGTACGTAAAGTAAAGTGTTTGTTTGGGTGTGGCTGTGTAATCAAAAGTGATTTGATATTCATACCCTGCTTCAAAATCTGAATGTAACCAAATCTTATGTTCAGAATAATACACCTCAATCCCGCCATCTTCATAAGCATCTAGCGAGGGATGATACATATCCACAGCATCAAGATATACCTTATTCGTATTTTTAAGTATCTGAAACTTAACTGTCACTGTCCCTTTTATAGATTTAGAAGCTAAATCTGGTGTTATGGTAGCTTCGATTTTTGTAAAATCTACTGTTTCTAATTGCTGGCCAAAAATTAATGGGCTGCAAAAAAGTAATATAAATGATAAAAGTTTATGCATAAATGGTCTCCTATTAGCTATCAATTATAATGAAGACTGTAAATATACTAATTCAAAAAATGTATTCTGAAATGCTAGTTATCCAATAATTGGCTACTTAATAATGCTCGTAATATTTCAGAATAACAAAACGCTAAATAGTTGTTTTTAATTGCCAATTGATAATTACTTTAGCGGTATGAATCCTAATCTACTGCAAACTCCCATTGATTACCTTAAAGGCGTTGGTCCAAACAGGGCAGATTTGCTTAAAAAGGAATTAGGGATTTTTACCTATCAGGACTTACTAAATCTATTTCCTAATAGATATTTAGACCGCACCAAATATTATAAAATTGCCGAATTACAGCGCAATAATGCAGATGTACAAGTGATTGGGAAAATCACACACATTAAAATGGTGGAACAAAAACGCGGTAAACGCTTAGTTGCAACCTATCGTGATGAAACTGGAGTAATGGAACTCGTATGGTTTAGAGGACATAAATGGATTAAAGAAAATTTGAAACTAAATGTACCTTATGTTGCCTTCGGAAAAGCAAATCATTTCAATAATGGCTTTTCTATTCCACATCCTGAACTAGAACTTTTAAAAGAGCATCAACAAAAATTACGCTCAGCTTTACAACCCATTTATCCGTCCACCGAAAAACTTTCAAACTCCGGAATTACAAATAGAGTTGTAAGTGGATTGATGGAACAACTTTTTAAAGAAACGCAATCTAAATTTGCTGAAACACTTTCTCCCACATTAATTAAAAGTTTAAAGTTGGTATCAAAATCTAAAGCGATTTTCAATATCCACTTTCCAGAAAATGGTGACCTACTAGCTAGAGCAACTTACAGATTAAAATTTGAAGAATTATTTTATATCCAACTTCAATTACTTTTAAAAAATCTGATACATAAAAGTAAAATTAAAGGCTATCCTTTTAATGCAATTGGCGACTATTTTAACACCTTTTACAACGAGCATTTACCCTTCAATTTAACGGGTGCACAAAAGCGTGTTTTAAAAGAAATAAGAAGTGACTTAGGGAGCAACGCACAAATGAATAGACTCCTCCAAGGAGACGTAGGGAGTGGCAAAACTATTGTTGCCTTTTTATCAATGCTTATGGCGTTAGACAATGGCTTTCAAGCGTGCTTAATGGCCCCAACTGAAATTTTGTCAGTCCAGCATTACACAGACATTTCTGAAATGTGTAAAAAACTAGACATCAGTGTTTCACTACTTACAGGTTCAAGTAAAACTTCAGAACGAAGAGTAATTCATAAGGCTCTTGAAGACGGCTCACTCCAACTTTTAATAGGTACACATGCGTTACTCGAAGATAAGGTAAAATTCAAAAATTTAGGGCTTGCAATTATCGATGAGCAGCATAGATTTGGTGTTGCACAACGAAGTAAATTGTGGCATAAAAATGAATATCCCCCACACGTTTTAGTGATGACTGCTACTCCAATTCCGCGTACTTTAGCGATGAGTGTTTATGGTGATTTAGACATTAGCGTAATTGACGAATTACCACCCGGAAGAAAGGATATAAAAACGGTACATCGTTTCGATTCGAACAGATTAAAAGTCTTTAAATTTATTAGAGATGAGATTGAATTAGGAAGGCAAATCTATATTGTATATCCATTGATTCAAGAAAGTGAAGCGCTCGATTATAAAGATTTAATGGACGGTTACGAAAGTGTAGCTAGAGAATTTCCGCAGCCAAAATATCAAATTTCTATTGTTCACGGTCAAATGAAACCTGCTGATAAAGAATACGAAATGCAACGTTTTATTAAAGGTGAAACACAAATAATGGTTGCCACAACCGTTATCGAAGTGGGGGTAAATGTTCCAAATGCCAGTGTAATGGTAATTGAGAGTGCTGAGCGTTTTGGGCTTTCGCAACTACACCAATTACGTGGTCGTGTAGGTCGAGGTGCTGAGCAGAGTTACTGTATATTAATGACCAGTTTTAAACTCTCTGCAGATGCAAAAACACGAATTGAAACTATGACTCGCACAAGCGATGGCTTTGAAATTGCTGAGGTAGACCTAAAGTTACGTGGCCCAGGAGATATTATGGGAACACAGCAAAGTGGTGTATTAAACCTTCGTATAGCCGACTTATTAAAAGATGGGGAAATTCTAAAAATTGCCAGAAGCTATGCATTTCAAGTTTTGAAAGAAGACCCTGCTTTGCAACAAGAGAAAAACAAGCCATTAAAAGACACCTACGCTCAAATGGCCAAGTATAAGAATATATGGAATTATATATCGTAGCTAATAGCTTGTATTAAAACCTTTAAAATTCTTTCTTATTTCAGTTAAACATTCTTACTTCTATTCTCAATTCTTTTCTCTTTTTAAAACCTCTCGATTAATCTAAAAACAGCCTCCTATTTTCACCCAAGCATATTTCCGAAGAAAAAATCTAACTTTTTCTAATGCTATGTTACAGTTCACAGTATATTTGCCCTCGTTAATTAACCACTCCTTTTAATGAAAAAATCACAAGTTTCACAACTTCTCAGAAAACTAAACTTATTGTATGTAGCAGATAAGATGCGGTTTTACGTGGAACGATTTAAGCACAGAGATAAGAATGCTGCTTTCAAAAAAGCACATCCAAACGTTGTATTACCACCAGATTACTTAATCTACGAGTCGTTTTTAATGGATTACGACAACTATTACAATGGAGGTTTAAAATCGGCCAAATGGTTGGTAGACATTTTTAAAAAATATACTACTTTAGAGGATAAAAAAGTACTTGATTGGGGTTGTGGCCCTGGACGAATTATTAGACACCTGCCTACGCTTATGGGGCAAAATTCTAGTTTTTATGGCACTGACTACAACAGCAAAACTATTGATTGGGATACTAAAAACCTAAAAGGGTTTCACTTTAATAATAACACTCTTGAGGCCTCTCTTCCTTACGAAGAAAACACTTTCGATATTATTTATGGAATTTCCATTTTTACGCATTTATCTGAAAAAGCCCACTATGAGTGGTATGCTGAATTATACCGAGTTTTAAAACCTGGTGGAGTTATGTTTTTAACAATGCAAGGTGACAACTACAGAAAAAAACTTACTGAAGACGAACTTATTTCATATAACAAAGGCAAAATTATTATTCGCGGAAACGTGAAAGAAGGTCACCGTACCTACTCTGCTTTTCACCCTAAAGGTTTTGTGAAAAACCTCTTTAGCAATGCCGAAATTTTAGATCATTTAGAATTCTCTTCAGATACTGAAGATTGGGTTCCACAAGACATGTGGGTTCTTAAAAAAAGATAAACAGGCTTATTCATTAGTTGTTTCAGAAGTTGACTTATTTGCTTCTTCTATTATCAACCCACCTACAAAGGCTTCAAATTCCTTAACAAAGTTAGTGTATTCATTTCCTGTTGCTGGACCATTGAACCCTGTGTGAATTCTACGAACCTTCCTGTTTTTATCTATAAAAATGGTAGTAGGATAACTCAACACGTGGTTTAACATTGGTAATTTTTCATTTGCCTTTTGTTTATTACTAGTTCCATATTGCGCTAACAGAATTGGGTACGGAACTTCTAATCTATTTTTTAGCTTATTAATTGCTTTAAAAGCACTTTCTTCAGTTTTTGCATACTCAAAAGCTAAGGATACAATTTCGAAATCTTCCGGGTTTTGTTTCTTATAAAATTCAGAAAAATATTTAGTTTCATCAAGGCAATTAGGGCACCAAGTTCCCATTATTTGAACAAGAACTACTTTATTATCAAAACGTGTATCACTTAAAGAAATAGTATTTCCGTCAACATCATTAAAGCTAAAATTTACCGAATCATAACCCTCTTTTAAAAATGTTAAAGAATCTGTCGCTGGTAGTTCGTATTCATTATTTAACGTAGCAGTAAATGGTTCTTTCCAATGATTACCACTGTAGAAATCACCCGCCATAGTGCTATCAGTCACTTTAGCTTCAAACAAGAAAGCGTGAGCTCCATCAAACGTAGAAAGCTTAAGCGAGTCGTTTACCAAAATTCCATCAAGGTATCTATAATCACCTGTAGTTGTTCTAAAAGTTCCCGTTACTCTGTTACCTGTTTGCTCAAATATCCCTTTTGCAATATATCTATCTGATTTTTTATTAGGAGAAAAAACAGTTTCCCAACTTCCACTTATCATTACATCTGGAGCTGAAGTTGGCTTAAAGCGAGCATCATTTCCAAAAACCATATAAAAAGGCATCACTCTGTCTAAACTAGGTTTAATGAATTCACCTGATATGTACTTATTTGAATATTTCCCCTTAAAAATTCCTTCAAAAACTGGATGCTCTATATAAATACTGTCTTTATCAAAAAGCGTTATGTCTGTAACATCAATTCGCTCTTCACCATTAATAATAGTTAGTTTTCCTTGATTTACAAAAGTTACTAAAAATGGGATTTCGTGATCATCATCTATTGTTAAAGCAGCACGCCACGGTCCTTCTTTGGGAATAGATTTTTCTTTTTTACACGAAAAAAACAACATTGAAATAGTAATAAATATAAAAACCCTCATAGGTTAAAAAATTTGTTTTAATAGTTTAAATTGTTGTAAGCACTCTAAAGCAGAGATCTATTTGCTCATTTTTGTATTTGATGGAAAATTTCTACCATCTTATTAGACTATAAGTATTAAAAGTACTTACAAAAAAGCGAGGTATTGTTATCTTTGCGATTCTTTAAGAAAAATTTATAATGAAGATCTCATACAACTGGCTTAAGCAATTTATTAATACTGACTGGGAAGCCGAAAAAACCGGAGAATTACTTACGGATTTAGGCCTTGAAATTGAAGGAATTGAAGAATTCTCTTCGGTAAAAGGTGGTTTAAAAGGTATAGTAGTTGGACACGTATTATCGTGCGAACAGCACTCAAATGCTGATCGTCTAAAAGTAACTAAAGTAGATGTTGGTGGTGATGAGCCTATACAAATTGTTTGTGGCGCACCAAATGTTGCGGCAGGACAAAAAGTGCCCGTTGCAACAGTTGGGACAACATTATATGACAATGAAGGAAACCCTTGGCAAATAAAGAAAGGTAAAATTCGCGGTGAAGTAAGTGAAGGGATGATATGTGCTGAAGATGAGCTAGGCCTTGGAGCATCTCACGATGGAATTATGGTTCTAGATAACGAACTTACTCCCGGAACACTTGCTTCTGAAATTTTAAAGATTGAGAATGACACTATTTTCGAAATAGGGTTAACACCTAACAGAGCTGACGCAATGAGCCATTGGGGAGTAGCCAGAGATTTAAGAGCTGGGTTGATCCAACAAGACAATCCTATTGAATTAATCACTCCTTCTACTTCAAATTTCAATATTGAAAACAGAACACTGAAAATGGAAGTTTCAGTGAAAAACAATGAATTAGCACCTCGTTACTGTGGTGTAACTATTAGTGAAATTGTTGTTCAAGAATCTCCAGATTGGCTTAAAAATAGATTAAACGCTATTGGATTAACACCTATAAATAACGTAGTAGATGTCACTAATTATGTACTTCACGATCTAGGACAACCATTACACGCGTTTGATGCTTCTAAAGTTTCTGGAAATGAAATTATTGTTAAAACTCTTGAGAAAGGTACTAAGTTCACAACTTTAGATGGCGTTGAAAGAGAACTACACGAAGAAGACTTAATGATTTGTGATGCTGAAAAGCCATTGTGTATTGCCGGTGTTTTTGGAGGAGAAAATAGTGGCGTTACTAATCAAACATCAAGTATCTTCTTAGAAAGTGCTTATTTCAATCCCGTAAGTATTAGAAAAACTGCTAAACGACACGCACTTAATACAGATGCTTCTTTTAGATTTGAAAGAGGAATTGACCCTAATATTACCGAGTACGCTTTGAAAAGAGCAGCTATTCTAATTTGTGAATTGGCTGGCGGAATTATCACTAGTAATATTACAGATATCTACCCTAAAAAAATTGAAGATCACCAAGTGTTCTTAAATTACTCAAAAGCAAACTCTTTAATAGGGACTAAAATTGACAAAGAAATCATCAAACGCATTCTTTCTTCTCTTGAAATAAAAGTAAACAATGTCACTGAAACAGGTATAGGAATGACAATTCCAGCCTATCGTAATGATGTTACAAGAGAAGCAGACGTTATCGAAGACATATTAAGAGTTTACGGTTATAATAATATTGAAGTTTCAGAAAAACTGAATTCTTCCATCGTAAATACAACCGGAATTAATGATTATGAACTACAAAACCTACTAGCAAATCAATTAATTGCTCAAGGTTTTCACGAAATACTTAACAACTCTCTTACTTCACCAAAATACGCAGAACTTTCAGAACAGATAAATGAAGAGCACCATGTAAAAATGCTGAACCCATTAAGCAATGAGCTATCTGTTATGCGTCAAAGTATGATTTTTGGAGCTTTAGAAGTTGCTGCTTACAACTTAAATAGAAAGCAGTCTAATATTAAAATATTTGAATTTGGTAAAACATACCATTCTTATTCAGAAAAAAGAGAGGAAAAGAATCACTTAACATTATTATTTTCTGGAAATACTCACGAAGATAACTGGGCAGCTAATCCATCTAAACCAAGCGATTTTTTCTTCGGAAAAGGTATTGTAATGAGCCTTCTTGAACGTTTTGGAATAAATAAAGTTTCTGAAAAAGAACTAAAAGATGATCTTTTTGCTGAAGGAATAAGTATAGAAAGAGGTAAAACGAAACTTGCAGTTGTTGGTGTATTAACGAAAAATGTAACTAAAGCTTTTGGTATTGATTCTGAAATTATAGTAGCCGATTTTAATTGGGATGCATTAATCGCTTCTGTTTCTACTAAAAACACCATTGTTAAGCCTATTTCTAAATTCCCAGCAGTAAAACGTGATTTCGCTTTATTAATAGACGAAGCTGTTACATTTGGCGACTTAAAAAATACTGCTTTACAAACAGAACGTTCTATCCTAAAAGACGTCCAATTATTTGATGTTTACACAGGTAAAAACCTTCCTGAAGGTAAAAAATCTTATGCTTTGAGTTTCGCATTACAAGACGAAAATAAGACTCTTACAGATAAACAAATTGACAAAACAATGCAAAAACTACAACAACGTTTTGAAAAAGACTTTGGAGCTAGCTTAAGATAGATTTTTATCCTACATAAAAAAAGCACCTTTCAGTATGTAACCGAAAGGTGCTTTTTGTTTTATATATAGTCTTAAATGAACTATCGTTTTAGTGAGAAGTGTCCTCGTAACTCTTTTGTTACATTTTCTTCTTGGTACTCTACTCTAAACCAATAATCACTCGATGGTAATGGGTTTCCATTATAGGTTCCATCCCATCCTGACTCTACTGGACTTATCTGCTTTAACAGTTTTCCATAGCGATCAAAGATATAAATATTTGCCGTAGGATCGAAATCTGCAATTCCGATAATATTCCACGTATCGTGATATGAATCTCCGTTGGGTGTAAAGTAATCTGGATAATCCACAACACCTATATCAAACATCACCTCGCCACATCCATTGGCATCCTTTATAGTAATGGTATGTGTCCCCGGACTCACGTTTGTAAACTCATTGCTTTCTTGAAAAGGTCCGCCATCAATACTAAAGATGTATTCCCCTAATCCTTCTGCACTTATTGCTACAGTATGATTGTCTGCAAAAGCGCCATTAACGAGTGTGAACCCATAAGTTACTGGTGCTTGTGATACTGTTACTGTTGTGCTTACTGTTGTACTACATCCACTGTCTAATTGGGTGATGGTAACTTCGTAAACGCCGCCTTGTAACGCTTCTATTGAAGCTCCTGTTTCTCCTACAATCTCTACTCCATCTACTGTCCACACAAAGGTATATAAGGCTGGATCTAATCCTGTCTCAATGACTGGTGGTGATGGCTCCCCTTCTGCCTCTGGTATTGGTAAGCCATTTTCATCCACACACAGCCTGTATGTTTCTGGAAGG
This sequence comes from Patiriisocius marinus, assembly GCF_008974325.1. Lineage (GTDB taxonomy): Bacteria > Bacteroidota > Bacteroidia > Flavobacteriales > Flavobacteriaceae > Patiriisocius > Patiriisocius marinus. The sequence goes on from NZ_BKCG01000014.1 coordinate 30,612, forward strand.
GTTACTATTGGTAACTGCTCCACTTTTAAAATCACTTCTACAATCTCAAAACAGCCTGTAGCTACATTCTCCACTCTCGCATAAATTATCTGAGGGTTAATGATGTTCGTATAACTAGCTCCTAATGGGTTAGCACCATCAATTGCATTATCCAACGTCTCGTGGAATGTCAACGCATAAGCGATAGGGTCTTGACCTCCTAGAATTTCATCTAACAATTCTTGAAGTGTTAAATCGAAACTTGTAAAACCATCATTATCTCCTTCAGTATCACATAACGTGTAAGGCTCCGCTGGAGTAGTTGCCGTTGCGCCTTCTCTAACTTCTATATTGAAAAACTGTACGCCTCCTATATAACATCCTGTTGCATTGTTTCTAATTCCAACGTAAATCATCTGTGGATTCGTCACGTTTTGATAGTTTACAGGATCTACTATTGGATTGATTCCTGCTAAAGCATCGGCTGGGTCTTCGTAAAAACTTACTTCGTTGTTCACCATATCCTGACCGAGTA
>NZ_BKCG01000015.1 GCF_008974325.1 Patiriisocius marinus
GAATTTTTACAAATTCGACTTATTGCCAAAAAAAAAAATTAATATTCGAAATTTGTAAAAATCAGCTCCTGTCCGTCCGAAAGGCTAATGCCTTTCATCCTCCGCACTGCTCATATGCAAAGACGTTGTGTGCAATATGACCAAACGAAGAAAATAACCAATGAATTACAAAATCTTTAGCTTAATAATTGGATTTACGATTTGGCTTTTGGCAACAATAGCGTTTAGAGTTGCGGGTCAATATTTCTTTCTGACTGATAATCTCTTTGTCTTGATTGGACTCTACTTAGCTGTAATTCCATTTTTGGGATTTGTAGCTACTTGGTTTTTTAACAAGTACAAACTAGGAAAATTGGAATCTGCCCAATCAGCTGTAATTATGGTTCTACCAGGAATGATTTTAGACACATTTTGTATTGAGTTTTTTGCTAAGGTATTTCCAAATCTTCCAGAAACGGACGGAGCAACTTTCGGCTCTTGGCTTATGTGGGCTTATGCAACAGTTTTAGTTTTTGGACTAATCAGAAAAGACAAATAATGAAAGAGTTTTTTGCATTAGTAATTGGACTTCTTATAATACAAGCCTGTACAGTGAACAGAAATGTAATTGTAACTAAAGAAAAAATAGAAATTGTAAACCAAAAAGGCAAAACTAAAAAAGCTCGAAAATTGACATTTGAAAGTGAATTAGATTGTTCAGCAAAACAGATTTGGGACGCATATCAAAATTTTGACTTTATGAACAAAATATCCAAACCGAAAGGTAAATTAAAACCCAAGAAAGGATATCAAGTTCCAGAAAAATGGATTAAATCAAAAATCGATAGTTTTAATTTGACAGTTCTAGGATTTGTACCAATAGGAAGTCATTTCATTCGATGGGAAAAAATAGATGAAGAAAATTTTGTAATACAAACAAGAGAAAAAGGCGGATTTGTAAGTGTTTGGGATAATCGAATTGAAATAAAACCTACAAGCGATTCTACTTGTGTTTATAGAGATGAATTGGTTTTAAGAGCGGGGATTTTAACTGGATTTACAACCACTTGGGCGAAAGATTTTTATAAATATCGACATAAAAAATTGAAAGAATACTGCACACAACACGGTATATAAAAAATAGCGGTTTTAGTGCTTAAACAAAAGATAAGTAATAAAATAAAGGTCAATTATAAACCGAAATGTTAGTGCGTAAAATCCGCTACTTTTCATATACTAACCGTTGGCAAACATATGACCAAAACAATAAAAATTATCAATTCATTATTAATCGGATTTCTTTTAATTGGTTGTGCAAACAATAAAACAATTACCGAATTTGAAAGAATTTTAGGAAAAGAGAATAGCAAAACTCTGACATATCTTGTGCAAGATTTTGAAAATGATTTTTTGGCTGACGAATACCCGAATTTAGCAACTGACGAATCATACGAGAGATTTTTAGAGGAATTGATTGACGGAAATGGTCGTGTTTGGCAAGAAATATCGAATGAAAGTAGGGAGCGATTTGCTAAAAGCACTCTAAAATATGAAATCTATAGTGTTCCCGATTCTGTTTGGATTGAACGTGATACAAATAAATTGGAACTGAGTTATAGTAATATTCCGATGGTAAAAACACGACTTAAAGTTCTTATACCTGATGGGACTTTTGAATATAACTTTTCGGAATCTTCTTTTAATTATAAAGAACCGATTGACGAGGATTCTATTATTAAACAATATATGAATTACGTCAATGTAAATTATGTTGGCAGCTATGTCAGAGCCTTAAATTCAATTCCAAATAAATCACGATTCTTAGTAAATTATCTCAATATTAGAGATGCCGCAGGAATAATAAGTCCGGTAATTATTGCGAGTAGAATGTTAGATTCAAAAGTAGATTTTAATGATTATTTTATTAGAAGACTAATAGTGACTGAAATTGCATACTGAAAAAATACGTTTGTCAACAACGCATATAAGCAATGCGGGAGTTGTCGCTTAACCCAAAATTTGGGTATATTCAGAAGTCGCCGAATTTTTACAAATTCGACTTCTGCAGAAAAACAAAATAGAAGTATAATTTGTAAAAATCAGCTCGTGCGCTTCCGAAAGGCTTTCGCCTTTCTTCCTCCGCACTGCTCATATACAGAGACGTTGTAACACATTTAAGAAAAACATTGAGCGAATTAAAAAAACTAATAGATAGAATAGTTGAATTTGGTACAAATGAAAATCTTGTATCTGAAAATAAAGTTCTCGAAATCCAACAATTATTGGTCGGAATTTACGCTGAATATCTAAATGTAGAAACCGAATTTGATGACAAAGATTATGAAGAACCTTTGCGATTGGATTATGACGGATTAAGAAGTATTGTAAGTGAGCATTTTCCAGATTTTGGATGGTATCATTCTGTTTGGGAAAGTCACAAATTATTAGAAGATGCCGAATTAACAACTGGCGATGCAATTGATGATTTGACAGATATAGTTAAGGATTTAATTGAAGTTCAATGGAGATTAGAAAACAATAGTGAGAAAGATGGACTTTACCAATTTGAGTTTTTAATGAGATATCATTCTGAACAACACCTTGTGGATTTTCTAAAATATCTGAAAGACTATAATGGATAAAACTTTAAAGCAAAATAAAATAAAATGGACAAATGGAATGGCTATTGCAAGTTTTTGTCTTGTTGTATTAGTCTTTGTAATTGATAATCTAAAAGAACCACTATTGGGTTTGAAAGACGGTTACGCACCTCACAATTTTGGATTGAATATATTCATCATTGGACCTTCAATGTTGCTGTCTTTTATTTTGAGCGTAATTGTAGTCGTAAGAATTATAAAATATTGGAAGTTGTGGCCAAATCAAAAAAAGAAACTTGTAATTTTAGGACTTGCATTGCCAGCGATTATTGTTTATGCAAACCTATTGATTGTAATATTTAGCGCATAAAAAACGTGTTACAACAACGTATATAGCCCATAGCTAATTAGTTACTTAATCGAAGTTAATGCGTTTTTGGAAAGTCGCCAAATTTTTAAATTTGACGATTTCCAATAGAAAAGATAAATAGTAAAATTTAAAAATCTGGCTTGTGCTTAACGGAAATATTATCGCTAATTTACACGCTACGAGCCATATACAAAACCGTTGTAGTGCATTTGAGAGTAACCTAATGAAAATCAAGAAACTGATATTAATAATGGGAATTTTAAGTAGCGTTTTCGGATTTAGTCAAAACAAAAATCTAATTGAACTGACTTCAAATCAAGACGCTGAAGAAGGTTGGCAAGATTTAATTTTCACAATCACTAAAAAGGAAAAAATAGACAATGGATTTTGGAGTTTGACTTGTAAAGCAAAATATGAAAATCAGATTGTTGGACTAAAAATCAATATTGCGGACGGAATTCCAGCCGGAATTGTGAATAATGAGCTTGATAATACAAGATTTGTAGAAAACGGAATTGAAATACAATCAATCGGACCTGAAAGCGATAAGCTAATAAGTGTAATCTCTAAACTTTACGGACAATCTAAACAAACGAAATTCTCGACTGAAAAACTGACTTTCACAATATTTCCTTTAAACCGAGAAAACGCAACTTTAGAAAAAGGTCGATTTAAATTTAAGCTGTTTTTTGACGACAACAATGAGCAAAATCTATACGCTGAATTTTATCTAAATCCTGACTTAAAAAACGGAACTATCGAATTGAATGAAAAGGATGAGGAATATCGCCAGAATATTGTAAAACTGTTATCTGAAAAATGAAAAAACGCACTACAACAATGTATAACCGCAATTACGGCGGATTCGACTACGTCCGAATCCACTCGGAATTGCTAACGTCAGTGCTTAACCGAAAACTAACGCATATTAACCCGTAACTGACGGTTATACGAGACCGTTGTGTGTAATTACCACTCAAACCAAAAAGTATCCAACATTTGAAAATCCGTATAAGGAATTAAGACTACTACTACCCGACCTTTGTCTTATAATTTTAATCTTAAAAAAAATAGACAAAATGAATACAAATCAATTTGGTAAAAAAGGTTGGACACCAGACAGAATTGAAAAATTAAATGGTAAAACATACGTCATAACAGGAACTACAAGCGGAACAGGATTTGAAGCAGCGAAAATATTACTATCAAAAGGAGCTAAAGTTGTAATGCTTAATAGAAACCCAAAGAAAGCAGAAGACACCATTAAAACTTTAAAGCAAGAACTTGGAAATCATATAGACGTTGTAGCTATAAAAATGGATTTGGCTGTACAAGATTCAGTAAAAAAAGCAGCAGAAGAAGTTATAAAAACAGTTCCTCAAATCAATGCACTTATTTGCAATGCAGCAATTGCCCAAGTACCTAAACAAACATTAACAGTAGATGGATGGGAGAGTCAAATGGGAACGAATTACTACGGAAATTTTACGCTTCAAGCATTATTGTTCCCACTTATTGAAAAATCCAAAGGTCGAATTGTAACTGTAGGAAGTTTGGGATATGACATGGGAATTAAAACAATCAAATTTGACGATTTGAATTGGAATAAAGATTACACACCTAATAACGCTTATAGTCAAAGCAAATTAGCTCAAATTATGTCTATCTATGAACTACAGGAAAGATTAAAAAAAGTAGATAAATCAGATATTAAAGCATATGCTTGTCATCCTGGTTCTTCAAGAACCAACTTAATAAATTCAAGTGGTAGCCCTTTGATGAAATTCATCTTTAATCTAATGAAATTGTCGCCATTAACACAATCGGCTGAAAAAGGTGCTTATCCGCAATTGATGTGTGCTACAGAGCCTAATTTAGACCAAAGTAGTTTTTATGGTCCAACAGGAAGAAATAATTGGACTGGTCCAGTTGGAGCACATAAATTAGAATCACACGCAAAAGATAAGGTCGTATCAAATAAATTATGGGAACTTTCGGAAAAAGAAACAGGTATAAAATGGAATATATAAATTTGTATAATGGAGCACTTTAAAACATTATCGACTTATCTAGATTATTTAGAACTACCGAGACCTGAACATCCAATGTTGAGTGTTTTCAACTCAAAAGGAGATGGTTATTTACCTTGTCCAAAAGAAAGTTCGCCACCAATTACAAACGATTGCTATTCCATCAGCTTAAAGAAATTTGTAAAAGGCGACTTAAACTACGGACGTACAAAATATGATTTTACCAATGGAGCTTTAATTTTCATTGCACCAAGGCAAATTCTACAATGGGATAGTAGCGTGGTTTTTGAGCGAAAAGGCTTTTCAATAAACTTCCACGAAGATTTTTTGAAAGGAACAGATTTAGCACAACAAATAAAAAAATATGGTTTCTTTTCCTATTCAGTAAATGAAGCATTACATCTTTCGCCAAAAGAAGAAAAGCAAATAGAATCGATAGTTGAAAATATTGAAATAGAATATCATAACAACCAAGATGAGTTTAGCAAAGAAATTATCATTTCTCAATTTAGTACGCTTTTTAAGTATGCCAATCGATTTTATGAAAGACAGTTTTTGAATAGAAAAGAATTATCAAATAACTTGCTGGAGCGATTTAATCTACAATTATCTGAATATTTTGAATTAGGACTACTACAAGAAAAAGGTATTCCAAACATAGAACAAATAGCTAATAAAATGTCAGTTTCTCAACGCTATTTAAGTGATACACTAAAAAAAGAAACAGGAAAAACGACTACCGAACATTTACACTTGCGTTTAATCGATGAAGCAAAGAATATTTTATTGAAACCGAACAAAAGTATTTCGGAAGTAGCATACGAGTTGGGATTTGAATATCCGCAATATTTCTCACGATTATTTAAAAAGAAAGAAGGTATAAGTCCTACGGAATACAGAGAAAAATATAAACTAAACTAAAATGGAACTATTAAAATTAGCCACAGAGTGGGCAAAAGCTGAAGTATTCTCAACACGTTTTTTTATCTTTTTTGCGATTGGTTTTTTAATTGCAAGTATTGGGTTTTGGCAATTAGGGAAAACAGATTTAGCAAGGGCTTATATCATTCCAACATTAGTTGCAGGCATATTACTTTTGATAATTGGTAGCGGTCTTAATTACACCAACATTCAAAGAGTTAAACAATTTGAAAAGGATTTTAATATCGATACATCTGCCTTTTATCAATCCGAAATTGAACGTTCTGAAAGCACTTTAAAGGAATATACAGTTGTATTTAAAGTAATTCCAATTTTAATTATAGTAGCAACATTATTAATTCTGTTTGTTAATACACCAACTTGGAGAGCAATTAGCATTACAACCATTGCAATGCTAATAGTCATTTTATTAGTTGACGGAACTGCACACTCAAGAATAGAAAGCTACCACAAAGAATTAAAGTTAGTGGATATCCAAAAAGGAATTAAAAAATAACTACACACAACAAAGAACTGAGGTGAAAAACAACTCTTTTCTTCATTAAATTTTGACATTATAATGCCATACTCAGAGATTCGCTTTTGTGATTCTTTGAGTTTTTTTTATGCTATTTTTTTCTACTTATCTAGGTAAGATAGAAACGTATGTTTCGTCGTAAGGTCTTCCCGATTTTGCTATAGCAAAACATTGTTTAATTAACTTATTTACAACTGCAATTAAGGCTAACTTTTTGCTTTTTCCTTTGCTTACTATTCGCTCATAAAGTTCTCTGCAAGCTTTGTTGTGTTTGGAAGCATTAAAGGAACATAAGAACAACAAATTACGAAGTTTCCTATTACCTACCTTACTTATTCGTGCCTTGCCTCTAACACTGCTACCAGACTCTCTTATCGTTGGTGTAATCCCCACATAACTGCACAACTGAGAAGCGGTTTCAAATTTTGAAAAACCATCTGTAACTATAATTAAAAATAATGCTGTCTTTTGGCCTATGCCTGGTACACTAGTTAATAAAGTTAGTTGTTGCTGCTGATCCTCTTTAACTAATGAAAGAATCTTTGCTTCAATAGCTTTTATCTCAATATCATAGTGTTTCTTGTTTCTTCTTAAAGCTCGATAAGTAAACTTAGAAGGTATGCCTAGAACCTCTTCTCCGTGCATCTTATTCTTTGTGGCTGTACGGTGCTTTATAAAATTATCTAATACTCTAAATAATTGTAAACATTCACTCTGCATATCTGTTAGCGCAGTATATAAAGGGACTTCATTAAGCACCCCATATTCACAAATCATCTTTGCATCACTTTTATCTGTCTTTACTTTTGCTAGTTTCATCTGTATAAAACGCTTTACAGATAAAGGATTTACTACAGAGACGACTGTTCCATTCTTGTAAAGAAACTGTGCAAGTCGATAATGATAATATCCTGTAACTTCCATTACAACTAAAGATGCTTTAGGCAAATCTTTTAGAAATTTCGTAAACCCAGTCGCATCATTTTTGTACTGATTATGGCCAGAAGTACTACCGTGAACATCAAAGACATCTTTGCTAATGTCAACTCCAAAAGTTTCTTTATATTTATTCATATAAATTGATTTATGAAAGAACTAGCTACTAGTAGTACATCGACTTGAAAACGAGATCTAAAGTCTCACAGAACTGATCGTAATTAAAGTAGTAAAAGAGAGCGGATTATCAATGTTGTCGAAGTCTAAGCTTCACCGTATATAGTAACCTTAATGCGCTCTTTTGTTCTTTCTGATTAATAATTAAAACTACCTATTTTAATAGAAATCAAACTTAAGACGTATATAATTTATTGCTAGTTCTAGCCTACTTACGAAAATCCTCGCGGATTTTCTATTCGGTTTTTATTTGCTAAATTTAGTGCTTAAACCACGCAACAAACCATATACAAACACGTTGTGCATAATGCGGAAAATCGTTCTAAATATCAACATTTGAACTAAAAAAGCCAACCGCACAAACAGCACATTTATTTTTTCCAGCCACAAAAAGCCAACACTTAAAAAAAATAAAAGAGCTGTTTTTAGCCAACGCTCAAAACGGAATGCAAAACAGAATTAAGAAATGACTTTGCAATACCATTGCATTAATAATTCTCTATCTTTGTGACAATGAAATTTATCACTATCATATTATCTTTATTAATACTTGTTTTGTCAATAAAACCTTGTTCTGACGGAAATAATGCCGAAGACCAACACCAAGACGAAATAACTGCTGAACACAATCATCAAAATGATAGCGATGATACTTGTCCAATAACTTGTATTTGTAATTGTTGCGGAATCGCAATTACATATCAACCAATTCAAACTTTTGAATTAGGTAATAACAATCAAATTTCTACAGTAATTCTATCTGCTTATCAATCAATATACAGATTTAATTTTCATTCCAATATCTGGCAACCGCCTCAATTGATTAGCTAATTTATCGACCAAAAGTCAAAAAATTTTAGTTAATTAATTTTTACATTTTCAATGAATAAATACATATTGAGCGCAATGCTCACAATCATAATGTGCTTTTCTATAAAAGCGCAAACATCTGATATACAAATAAAAGTAGTTTCAGAATCCGAAAACGAACCGTTATTAGGAGCAACAGTATATTTTGAGGAATTAGAAAAAGGAGCAGTAACCGATTTTGACGGAATTGCAACTTTTACAGAAATTCCAAACGGAGAACATATTATAATAATTTCATATTTAGGTTTTGAAACCTTAAAAACTACTATTCTAATCCCTAATAATTCAGATTTAATTTTCAAATTAAAAAGTGGTGGAAACGAATTGGACGAAGTTGTATTGCAATCTTCAAGAAGTACAAGAACGGTAAGAAAAATTCCAACAAGAATAGAATATATTGGTGCAGAAGAGTTAGGAGAAAAAGCCATAATGAATCCCACTAATATCTCAATGGTACTTCGTGAAAGCACAGGAATTCAAATGCAACAAACTTCTTTAAGTAGCGGAAGTACAAATATTAGAATTCAAGGACTCGATGGACGTTACACACAACTTTTAAGAGATGGATTTCCTCTTTATGGAGGTTTTTCAAGTGGTTTGAGCATATTACAAATTCCACCTTTGGACTTGCAACAGTTTGAAATTATTAAAGGAAGTTCTTCAACACTATATGGTGGAGGAGCAATCGCAGGATTGATAAATATGGTTTCAAAAACACCAGACGAAGAACCAGCTTTAGATATTATGCTAACGCAAACCCAAGCATTAGGAAGTACAGCAAATGTATTTTACAGCAAACGAAATGAGAAATTTGGTGTTTCACTTTACGGTTCTGGTCATTCTCAAAAAGTATACGACCCAGAAAATGATGGTTTTAGTAATTTACCAAAAACAACATCAATTTCATTCAACCCAAAATTCTTTTATTATCCATCAGAAAAAACAAGCTTTTGGATTGGTTTAAATGGAACTTACGATGACAGAATTGGTGGAGATGTAACAAAAATTGAAAGTGGAGAAAATGGAATTCATCAATATACTGAAGAAAATATCTCAAAAAGAGTAAGCAGTCAAGCAGTTTATAAAACACAAATAGATTCAATAAGCTCTTTAAACATAAAAAATAGTGTTTCCTTTTTCGATAGAAACCTTACTATTCCAGATTTTAATTTTGACGGTAAACAAATCAACACGTTTACAGAAGTTACCTATCAAAAAGCAACTTCAAAAGCTGATTGGATTTTTGGTGCAAACTTATATACATCAAACTTTGATGAGAATGATAACGCAACTTTACAACGTGACCAAACAGATATAACTTATGGAATGTTTGCAAACAATATTTATGACCTTTCAGATAATTGGATTTTAGAAACTGGATTGAGAGCAGATTACAATACGGATTTTGGATTTTTTCCACTTCCAAGAATTTCATTATTGTATAAAAATGACAATGGATTTTCAAGTAGAATTGGTGGTGGTTTAGGCTACAAAATACCTGATATTTTCACAGAGGAAGCAGAATTTATAAATTTCGAAAATGTACTTGGTATAGATAAATCAAACTTAAAAGCCGAACGTTCTTATGGTTTAAATCTTGATTTTAATTATAAAACTCGTCTATTCGAGAGTATAGGTTTTTCAATTAATCAGCTTTTTTACGTTTCTGCAATAAACAACGGTTTATTATTAAATAGTACAGATAACGGATTGTTTGCATTTGAAAATGCAACCGACGAAATTTTAAGCAAAGGAGCAGAAACAAATATAAAGTTTACATACAAAGACTTTCGATGGTTTTTAAATTATGCGCTAATAGATACAAAATTGAACTATTTGGCAGGAAATCCGCAAAAGCCTTTAACGGCAAAACATAACGCAGGAAGCGTGTTGATGTATGAATCTGAAAAATGGCGAATAGGTTATGAAACATTTTATACTGGAAAGCAATTTTTATCAAACGGAACTGAAACAACGGACTTTGTAACAATGGGTTTACTATTAATGCGTAATTTTAAATTTGGTAGTGCATTTGTGAACTTTGAAAATTTCACAGATAGAAGACAAAGTAGGTTCTCACCATTGGTTTTACCACCACACGAAAATCCTATATTTCCAGAAATATATGCACCAACAGATGGATTTATATTTAGTGTAGGTATAATAATTAAACCATTTGGAAACGAAGACCACGATTAATTATGCAAACAATAGAAGAATTATTAGAATCTAAAAATATTCGTGTAACAGCAATGCGTTTGTTAATCTACAAGTTCCTTGCAGAAAAGCAAATTGCTGTTACATTAAGCGATATAGAAAATGCTTTTGAGAAAGCAGATAGAACAACGTTGTACAGAACCGTCAAAACATTTGAAGAAAAAGATATTGTACATCAAATAGACGATGGTACAGGTATTACAAAATATGCTTTGTGTGAAAAAGGTTGTAATTGCGAACTTGAAACCGATTTACATTTGCATTTTCATTGTAATAACTGTAACGAAACCGTTTGTTTAACAGAACATAAAATCCCTCAAATTAAAGTGCCTGATGGTTTTGTTTCAGAAAACGTAAACTTGGTTGTAAAAGGAATTTGTGATAAATGTAGTGGTCAGTAATTGCACTTCCATTGCATTGATTTTTAGAGCAATTTTACATCAAATTAGAAACTATGCTACTATTCGCTTATTTTATATTGTATTTTTTATTGGTATTTGTGTTAAGGTCTATTTTGCTTTGGAAAAAAACAGGAATAAATCCGTTAACATTTAAAAAGACAGACAATGCTCACGATTATAATGGTAAGGTTTTTAAATTTATAACAGTTTTTGAGCTTATAGTAGCAGGAATCTATGCTTTCAAAAATGGGTGGTATGAATATTTACTTCCGTTTTGGTATTTAGAAAATCCTATTTTACAAAAGATTGGTTGGATATTTTTGTTTGTATCATTGATTTTGGTATGGATTTCTCAAAGCCAAATGTCAACTTTTTGGAGAATTGGAATTGATGAAGAAAATAAAACTAAATTAGTAACAAATGGAATGTTTTCAATTTCAAGAAACCCAATTTTTTTAGGAATAATGATTGCGAATATTGGCCTATTTCTTGTAATTCCGAATGCATTTACTTTGCTCATAATCTCATTATCTACTTTAAGCGTGAATACACAAATAAGATTAGAGGAAGAATTTTTAAAGCGTGAATTTGGAAATGAATATATAAAATACGCGGAAAAAGTGAGAAGATGGATTTAAACTAAAAACATAGCATTGCCAACGCTCAAAGCCATACACATTTCCAGTCGCATCAACCACGCTTCACCCAAACTGTAAAAGAGTATGTCTTGCCAATGCTCAATCCGAACTAAACAACAAAAATCGAAAAACCAAGCAGGACGTGAAAAGCACTATGCACAACAATGTATATAAAACATAGCTATTATAGGCTTTCCAAGAGGTTTTTGCTTATTTATTAAGACCGACAAATTTTTATTTTTGTATATTTAGAAATTAAAATATAAACATAAAAAATAAAAATTCGGCTCGTGTTTAATCCGAAACGATAGTGTCATTTTAGACGCTACGTTTTATATACGGAGACGTTAGCCACCATTATGAAAAAAATTCTGCCATCATTAATATTTTGTGTTTTTGTTTTAATTTCGTGCAATAAAAATAGGTTAAGCGATACGTCTTGGTTAGTTACAAAATCATATCCAATTCCAGCAGACAACGAAAATTCTATATTAGACGGCACAATTTTCCATTTCAAAAATAATTCAGTTGATATCAGCGACATTTATCTAAATGAAAGTGAAGATTTTAAATTTAAAATTTCAAAAAATCAAATCACAATTGATAATAGTACCAATCTTAAAATTGTTAAAGAATATAGTGATAGCATCATAATTGATTATAAAAATGAAGCAAGAATTAAACTCATAAAATTACAAGGCCAAAGTGCAGAACTAATTGACTTGAGAACTAACAATTGGAAACTGATGTTTGACAACTCAAAATACTATGAGTTTAACTCTAAGTTGATTTTGACCGATTCAACATTTTTTAAGGAGCCAAATTCCAAGATGGCTTTGAAGAAAAATTTAAACAAAGATAGATTCGACAGGTTAGTAGAGAAATGGAACTTCAAAAATATTAATGGAAGCTACGTTTTTGCAATTACTAATGGTCAAGCTTTTGATAGTTTCTTTAAAGTTAGTGGCACACCACAAGATTCAATTTTAAATGTAGAATGTTTAAATTGTAACGATATAATTAAGGCTAAATTGATTAAAGAAAAGAATCTTACGGAAATAGAAAGAAATAAGATTTTATCAAAATTATCAGATTCTAAATGGAAAGTTAGCCAAATAATAGATTTAGACACTATATCTGTCTCTAACATAACAGATTCTGGTTTTATTCCTTATAATTCATTAATTGAAAAACAACTGACCTTTGAATTTTTAAATGATAAATCATACTTAATTCAAGGAAAAACAAGCACCAAAATTTCTGGAAATTGGCGCTTATCATCAAGTGGTAATGAGATAATATTAAGTGATGGTAAATCAGTAAGTGATTATATTGATATTCTATCAATAGAAAATGATTTTATAGAAATCGGTAATTTAAATTGGTTCAGTCTGAATGATAGCTATCAAGAATTAGAAATATATTATAAATTAAGATTGAGAAATAACGGTGGCTAACAAAGAACTGAGGTAAAAAACAACTCTTTTCTTCATTAAATTTTGACATTATAATGCCATACTCAGAGATTCGCTTTTGTGATTCTTTGAGTTTTTTTTATGCTATTTTTTTCTACTTATTTAGG
>NZ_BKCG01000016.1 GCF_008974325.1 Patiriisocius marinus
AAGAGAGCGGATTATCAATGTTGTCGAAGTCTAAGCTTCACCGTATATAGTAACCTTAATGCGCTCTTTTGTTCTTTCTGATTAATAATTAAAACTACCTATTTTAATAGAAATCAAACTTAAGACGAATTGATTGCGGAAATTTTCAGAGACGACACAGAAAAAAGTAGAACAATTCGAATTTTTAAAGAAAATATTTCACTTGAATTAATGGAGGAATGCATTCAGACCTTTAAAAAAGAAATCCCTTGGGAATTTATAGAATATGACGAAACCGACTAAAATATTATTGTCAATTCCATCGATTGTCGGAATTGTTTATATGTTCACCTTTTTGAGTGTTGATTTTTTCAAATGGATTACGAATAATGTTGTCGGATTTGAATATCAAGCACCAATTGTTAACGGACTGATTTTAATACAAATCGGATATCTGATTTATCGACTTTGGAATTATAAAAATGTGGAGAAAAAAACAAAAACTGAATGGACTTGGCTTTTAATAATATTCAATTTCATTTCAAGTTTATTCTTCATTTGGAAAAAAGATGCTGAATTAAATAAAATGAATAAAAATACTGTGCCCAACAATGTATAAAAATAATGCTAAATTAGTTGCTTAATCAAAGGTTAGTGCAATTTTGTTACGTCTGATTTTCCTTCGGAAAATCCTCGCACACAAAACCGCACTATTCTTATACGTAACCGTTAGGTGCAAGCTGAAAAAAAAGCCAGCCGCACAAATTGCACATTTGGTTTTTGCCAACGCTCAAAGCCAAAACACAAAAAACCAAAAGAGCAATTTCTTGTCAACGCTCGACCGAAATCGCAATGAAAAATGTACATTGTGAACTTAAAAAAAATAGATTAAAATAAATGAGTGACGACCAAAAAAAACAACTCGAACAACAACTGTGGAATATAGCGAATACGCTAAGAGGAAAAATGAATGCGGACGAGTTTCGAGATTATATTTTAGGTTTCATTTTCTACAAATATCTATCTGAAAAAATGAATATTTATGCCAATAATATTCTAAAACCAGACGGAATACTGTTTGCTGACATAAAAGAAAATACCGAAAACGGAAAAGAATACATTGAAGCCATAAAAGAAGAAGCAGTTGAAAAACTAGGTTATTTCTTAAAACCAAGCGAACTATTTAGCCAAGTAGCAAAAAGAGGAAATAGTGATGTAGAAGGCATTTCTAATTTCATATTAGAAGATTTACAAAAAATTCTGACCAATATCCAACTCACAACAATGGGAACGGAAAGTGAAGAAGATTTTGACAACCTGTTTGAGGATATGGACTTAAACTCTACCAAACTAGGGAAATCGCCAGAAGCAAGAAATGAAATTATTGCAAAAGTGCTATCGCACTTAGACAAAATTGACTTCAAATTAGAAAATACAGAAATTGACGTTTTAGGAGATGCCTACGAATACTTAATTGGACAATTTGCAAGTGGAGCAGGAAAAAAAGCAGGAGAATTTTACACACCGCAAGAAGTAAGTACCGTTTTAGCCAAATTGGTTACCACAGGAAAAACCAAACTAAAATCGGTTTATGACCCAACTTGCGGTTCGGGTTCACTTTTATTGCGTGTGGCTAAAGAAGTAGAAAGCGTAACCAACTTTTACGGACAAGAACTAAACCGTACTACCTACAACTTGGCGAGAATGAATATGATATTACACGATATTCATTACCGAAAATTTGATATAAAACAAGAAGATACTTTAGAACATCCACAACATATTGACGAACGTTTTGAAGCCATTGTAGCCAATCCACCATTTTCAGCAGATTGGTCAGCCAATCCACTTTTTACAAGTGATGATAGATTTAGCCAATATGGTAGATTAGCGCCAAAGTCTAAAGCTGATTATGCTTTTGTGCAACATATGATTCACCATTTGGCAGAAAACGGAACAATGGCGATAGTTCTACCTCACGGAGTTCTTTATAGAGGAAATGCTGAACTTTCTATAAGACAGTATCTAATTGAAGATAGAAATTACTTAGATGCAGTAATAAGTTTACCAGCAAACTTATTTTACGGAACAGCTATACCAACTTGTATTTTAATCTTTAAAAAATGTAGGGAAAACCCAGACACTATTTTATTTATAGACGCAAGTGATGATTATGATAAAGCAGTAAAGCAAAATATCTTACGAGATAAGGATATCGAGAAAATTATTTCAACTTATCAAAATAGAACTGAAATAAAAAAATATAGTAGAAATATATCTCTAAAAGAAATTAGTGAAAATCAATTCAATTTGAATTTCCCACGTTACATTGATAAATTCAAAAGAAATGCAAATATTGACTTGAGTTATATTTCTAGTTTTTTAAGTCAAATAAACAATCAGTCGATAGAAATTGAAAAACAAATTGATATTTTTTGTGATGAATTAAATATTCCTACCCCTATCGGAAACAATATGGAATTACTTTCTCTTTTTAGAGAAGGTGTAATGCAAAAAATATTCAATAAATCAATTGGGTTTAAAAAACACAATGGAGATAAATTTCAAAATTGGAAAAAAACTTGTCTTGGAGATATTTTTAATTATCATTCAACTAATTCCTTTTCAAGAGAAAAACTTAATTATGAAAATGGTGATGTGAAAAATATACATTATGGAGACATTCATACAAAATTTCATTCTCATTTTGATATTGATAAAGAAAATGTACCGTTTGTAAATCCTATAATAAATTTAGATAAAATTTCAGAAGAAAAATATTGTAAGGTAGGCGATATTATTATAGCTGATGCTTCTGAAGATTATGCAGACATTGGTAAATGTATAGAGATAATTAATATTGATAATCAAAAAGTAATTGCAGGATTACATACAATTCTTGCTAGACCTGATAAAACCCAAGTAGAACTTGGTTTTTTGGGATTTCTAATGAAATCTGATAAAGTAAAATATCAAATTATGAGGTTTGCACAAGGTACTAAAGTCTTAGGTATCTCATCTAAAAGAATTTCTGAAATTGAAGTTGAATTACCATCAAACGAAGAGCAAAAAAAGATTGTTTCTTTTTTAACCGCAATTGATAATAAAATAAATTTCAACAATTCTCATATTGAAGCGATAGAAGAATATAGAAAAAGCTTGATAATATGAGTAAACAGCCAGAACAAGTTTTAGAAAATCAGTTAGTAGCTCAACTTCAAAAGTTGAAGTACGAAAAAATAGTAATTAAAGATGAAAACGCCTTAACTGCCAACTTAAAAAAACAGTTAGAAAAACACAATAATATTACGTTTTCTGAAAATGAATTTGAGCGTGTTTTAAACATACTAAGCAAAGGTTCAGTTTTTGAAAAAGCCAAAACACTACGTGAAAAACAACATATAGAACGCGATAATGGCGACAACCTTTATTTTGAGTTCTTGAATACAGACTTTTGGTGTCAAAACCAGTTTCAAGTAACACATCAAGTTACTATAGAAGGTAGTTACAAAAACCGCTATGATGTTACTTTGCTAATTAATGGTTTGCCATTGGTGCAAATAGAACTAAAGCGTAGAGGCTTAGAAATGAAAGAAGCCTTTAACCAAATAAACCGTTATCAAAGACATTCGTTTGGTGCAAAATCGGCTTTGTTTCAATATGTTCAAATATTCATCATCAGCAATGGTGTAAATACAAAGTATTATGCCAACAACAGACACCAATCATTCAAACAAACCTTTTATTGGACAGACAAAGAAAACAAACGTCAAACCAATATTTTAAACGGTTTTACTAGCGATTTTTTAGAGCCTTGTCATATTTCAAAAATGATAAGCAAGTACATTGTACTTAACGAAACGCATAAAATTTTAATGGTACTTAGACCGTATCAATTTTATGCAGTAGAAACCTTAGTAAATCAAGTAGAAAACTCAAATAACAACGCATATATTTGGCACACCACAGGTTCGGGTAAAACACTAACTTCTTTTAAGGCAAGTCAGATAATAATGAATATGCCACAGGTTAAAAAAGTAGTATTTGTGGTAGATAGAAAAGATTTAGATTATCAAACCACTAAAGAGTTTAACAGTTTTAGCAAAGGCTGTATTGATGGTACAGACAATACAAAGTCATTAGTCAAACAATTTGGAGACGATACAAAACTAATTGTAACTACCATTCAAAAACTAAATACAGCAATAAGCAAAGCCAAGTATTTATCTAAAATGGAGGCTTTACAAGACGAGCGAATTGTATTCATTTTTGATGAGTGTCACCGTTCGCAATTTGGCGAAACCCACAATAGAATAAAAGCCTTTTTTCATAACAACCAAATGTTTGGTTTTACAGGAACACCCATTTTTAAAGACAATGCGGTAAAAAATGAATTAGGAAAAAGAACCACAAAAGAACTTTTTGGCGAGTGTTTACATAAATATGTGATTACAGATGCCATAAAAGATGAAAATGTACTCAAATTCTCAGTAGAATATGTGGGTAAATACAAACGAAAAGAATCGGCAACAGAAATAGATATTGAAGTAGAATCTATTGACACTAGAGAGCTAATGGATAGTGAAGCTCGTTTAGAAAAAATTACCGATTACATTATTGCTAATCATAACCGTAAAACACATCAAAAAGAATTTACAGGAATGTTTGCTGTAAGTGGGGTGAAAAATTTGATAAAGTATTACGATTTATTTCAGAAGAAGAAACTAGAAGGTAAGCACAATTTAAAAATTGCCACCATTTTTAGTTATGTAGCAAACGAAGAAGATGCAGATGCCAATGGTTTTATTCCAGAAGAAGTTTCGGTAGTAGAAGAAGCACCTGCTTTGTATGGAATGAATGTACACAGTAGAGAAAAATTAGACGAATATATTGTGGACTACAACACAATGTTTGGCACTAAGTTTTCTACAAAAGACAGTCAGTCGTTTTACAATTATTACAACGATATATCCAAGAAAGTAAAAGAACGAAAAGTTGATATTTTATTGGTAGTCAATATGTTTTTAACAGGTTTTGACAGTCCGCCATTAAATACTTTATATGTAGATAAGAATTTAAAATATCACGGTTTAATTCAAGCATATTCAAGAACCAACAGAATACTAAACGAACAAAAATCACAAGGAAATATTGTTGTTTTTAGAAATCTGAAAAAGGCAACAGATGAAGCCATAACCTTGTTTAGTAATAAAGAAGCAATTGAAGTAATCATTATGAAACCGTATGATGATTATGTTCAGAAATTCAATGATTCCTATGACGAATTAATTAAAATTACACCAGACGTAGATAGTGTAAACGATTTATTTTCAGAAGATGATGAATTGGCATTTATTAAGGCTTTTCGTCAATTAATGCGTGTTAGGAATATTCTAAATGCTTTTTCAGATTTTGAGTGGGAAGATTTAGAAATGGACGAGCAACTTTTTGAAGATTACAAAAGCAAGTATTTGGATTTGTGGCAAAAAGTAAAAAGCGATACCGAAAAAGAAAAAGTTTCAATATTAGAAGATGTAGATTTTGAATTAGAGTTAATCCACAGAGACGAAATCAATGTAAATTACATTATTCAGTTATTGATTAAACTTAAATCTGACACTCAAAAAGACGCAACCAAAACCGAACAAGAAATTTCTAACTTACTGAATACAGAAGTTAATTTAAGAAGTAAACGAGAATTAATACAGCGTTTTATAGAAGAAAGTTTACCGACTATTGAAGATACAGATGACATTCCAGAAGCGTTTGAGGTGTATTGGAATGAAGAGCAAAAGAAAGCGTTTAAGAAACTAACGACAGAAGAAAACCTATCGGAAGAGAAAACGCAAAAACTGATAGAAAACTATCTGTATGCGGAACGTGAACCTTTGAGAGATGAAGTGTTGGATTTAATTGAAGGCGAAAAACCGTCTGTGTTAAAACGAAAGAAATTAGGAGATAAAATATTAAAACAGATTGTTGAATTTGTTGAGACATTTATAAACGGAATAACAGGAAACTAAGTGAATGAATAGCCAACGCACAAAGCCATACACATTGCCAAGTCGCTCAAAAGCCAACCGCTAAAGCCAAAACTTGTCAAAGAGTATGTCTTCTGCCAACGCTAGCAAGTTTGCGGAAAGAAAAGCCAGACACCTAACAATGTATATAAAAAATAGGGCGATAAGTGCTAAATCAAAGGCTTGTGTTTGTTTGCAAAGTCCGCCATATTTTTAATATGTATTTTAGTAAAAAGATAAAAATAAAATGAAAAATATGGCTAAGTGCAAGACCGAAAGTAAGTGCTTATCAACTGCCCTACTTTTCATATACACAACCGTTGTGCAACATTAGAAAAAACCATTGAGAAAAATTTTAAAATACATCGGATTAATAATTTTCATCTTTTCTTTTACTTGTTGTGAAAGCGAAACAGAATTTAAAAAAATCGAATTTGATAGGTCTATCGATGTTATTGAAAACATCGGTAGAAATTTAAACCCTGATGAAAAATATGAATATTGGGCTTTATTAAGAGCAAACGATGGCGGACACGAACACGTAGACGTTATAAATGAATTTGGAAATCTGAATAAACGTAAACTGATTGATTTAACTTACAGTCAAGACGGATTTTTAAAACGCGGCCATCATTCCACTTCTACATATTATATTTTGGCGGTTAAAGACAATAAGGTATTTAAAATTGAAGACACTCAAAATTTGTTGTTATTTTTAGATGGCATTGATACAATGGAAGAAGCTTTGTTAATTACCCAAATGAATGAGTTTGGAATTGATGATTGTTTTATAGAAGGTGGAGCCTATCGGAAAACAAATAACCGATATGAATTTCAATTAATGAGGTCTAATCACGGCAATACAAGTATAATTGATTTAGGCTCGTATGCGTTAATTCAACATTTAGTTTTCGTAGAAAAAAATGGAAAATTAAGTTCAAAATCTGGCGGAATATATTGCAAAGGAAAAAAAGAATGCATTGATTGTGAATAGAGTAACGTTGCACAACAAAGTATATAAGCAATACGGGAGTTTTTGCTTAATTAAAAGTTAGGGTATATTTGGGAGACCGCCGAATTTTAACAAATTCGACTTATT
Source organism: Patiriisocius marinus (assembly GCF_008974325.1). Classification (GTDB taxonomy): domain Bacteria; phylum Bacteroidota; class Bacteroidia; order Flavobacteriales; family Flavobacteriaceae; genus Patiriisocius; species Patiriisocius marinus. Next base: position 7,099 of record NZ_BKCG01000016.1, read on the forward strand.
CCTAAAAAAATTAATAATCGAAATTTGTAAAAATCAGCTCGTGCTCGACCGAAAGGCTGTCGCCTTTCTTCATTCGCACTGCTCATATACAAATCCGTTGTGGTAAATAAAAAAAACAACGGTTAAGAAATGGGTTGACCTCCCAAATAGTCAAATGTGAAAGATGCTAAGACTTTAAAAAGTATACGAGTTGACCGAAAATCAAAAGAGTAGGAAATTT
>NZ_BKCG01000017.1 GCF_008974325.1 Patiriisocius marinus
TGCCCAATTTTCCAATCCAATCCTTTCGTCATTTTTCGCTCGACTTCATCAAAAAAATCAGCAAGATTTGAAAAGTTATTTCCCTGTATTTTGATGGTTAACATTTTTTTCAGCATTAAAGACAACGGTCTAGTATAAGAATAGTAGCGGATTTGCACACACTAACTTTTCGGTTAAAAACAGACCTTTTTTATATTTACTTACTTTATTTTTAGCGATTAAACCGCTATTATTTTTATACATTGTTGTACACTGGCTTTTATTCCGCAAACTTGCTAGCGTTGGCAAAGACATACTCTTTTGCAATTTTTGGTGTAGCGTTGGCTGGTGCGAATTGCAAATGTGTATGGCTTTGAGCGTTGGCTATTTTTTTCCTCTATTCAATCTTCGGTTAGATAGCTTTTTCCATATACTATCCGCTAATTCAATTTCTTCATTAGTCAAGCCGTAATTTTCTTTTAATATTTTTTCGTTCGTAATTTTCAATAATTCCGAAATGTCTTTCTTTTCACGAATCATTTTGTCAATAATCGGTAGTAATTCCGCATTCTTTTCATTGTAAGGCAAAAGAATCCTTTCCACTTCGTTCGGCATTAATTCCAAAACTCCGCCACCGTGACTTCTTCCACAAATCTCAGCAAACGCAAAGGATAGAGAATTGTAATAACTAGCTGTCAAAGCTTTAATATCCGCTTTTTCTTTTACTGTTACTCTATGCATAGTATCCGTTGTAAAAGCTTCTGCTTCGTTAATTATTAATTTTGGATACTTATTGTTTCTCCTAATAAACAATGCGTCCGATATTCTTTGTGAAGGCACAATTTGCCATTCATCACGTATTCTACATTTATATCCTTTGTGTATTTCATTTTCTTCTCCCCAAGCAATGTAATCCCTAGCTCCAACTGAGCCATTTAGTTCGTCCATTTTCGGAAATGATAAAAAGTGTGTTCGGGCTTCCGAGTTTCTGTTTTTAATCCAATCTTTTTCTGTGAAAATCGCACTTGGAACTTGCACACTTCTACCAACTAATGGTTTTGCATACTTTTCTAAGTTGTAGAATTGTACAATAGAAAGCGGAACTGTAAAAAATGGATTTGAACCTGTTGTAATTCCGACTTCTACTTTTGCGTATTCTTTAAGTCTTGGAATTATTTTGTCGTTTTGAAGCTTTTCTAAAAAGTCAATTTCGTTTTGTTCAAGGAAATAAAAAGTCCATTTGTTTGATTTGAAATCAATTTTCTTCTTTGGACTTTTTAATTTTGATACATCTAATTTTTCTAGTTCTTCCGCATCTTTCAATTCTAAATGTTCAATCAAATGTGTTTTAGAATTATTTTTTTCGCATAATAATAGCACTACTTCTTGCTGAATGTCTGGAAATACCAATTTTTCAAAAGAAACAATGTTTATTTTATTATAAAAATGAGCTAAAAATTCTCGTAAGGGTTGAGCGTAGGAAACTTGAAGAATTTCAGCTGGCAATACAAATCCAATTTTGCCTTTTTCTTTTAAAAGTAGGGAAGAGCCAACAACAAACGAAACCCAAGCATTTGTTAGTTTAGAATACTTTAGTTTGGCTTTGTCGAAAATGTTGGAAGCAAATTCTTGTTGTTCTTTGTCAAAATATTGGTAGCGAATATAAGGTGGATTTCCGACTACCAAATCAAATTTTTGTTTGGTGTTAATGCAGAAATCGTGAAAATCGGCATTAATAACGTTGGTCTTGTCCAAGCCAATTTTTTTAGACTTTTCAGCTTCAAATTCATCAAATTCAATTGCAGTTACTGAATTATATTCGTAATCTCCTTTTTGTATTTCTTCAAGAAATACGCCATCTCCACAACTTGGTTCTAAAATATCAAGTTGTTTGTTACCGTTAAATGCCCATTTTAAAACAAATGATGCAATTGGTTCAGGTGTATAGAAACCACCCCTTAATTTTTCCTTTGATGCTTCTTTAATTAGTTGCATAAATTTCAGAAATTAAAGGGATATCACTATCAGCTTCTCCCAAGTTAAACAAAGTTTTAAGTGTATCGTCAAGTTCAGCTTTTAAAAGGTCGAACTGACGTTGTAAAGGAATTAAGACTCTTTTATTTCCATTATTTATATCTATTTTCCCCTGAACATCAATTAATTCTTTTTGAATTTTCGCGATTTTATCGTGAATATCTTTCTCTGATTTAGTATTAAAATCAATCAGTCTGATAGGTAATTTTTTGAGCACTTTTGTACCTCTTGCGATATAACCACCTCTGAATACTTCGCCAATTAGTGCAGAAAACCACTCTAGATATTTAGAGTTCAATAAAGCTTGAATGTAATAGATAGAGTACGGAAAGTTATCAGGTAATGTAATCATACAATAACCTGCTGTACCACCTGATGATATTAAAGTGCCGAAGTAGTCAATTGCATATTTATTGCCTTGTGCTAATACACCAACAATAATTTTCGCAGGTACATCACATTTGTCTAGACTTTGATGTCTACCATATCTGTACCATTCATTTTTGGTCTGAGGTTCAGGTTTAATGTCTCTTTTATCATTATCAAGTTTATCCTTGTAGTGATTTAAAAACTTATATGTTTCTGGATAGTTTGCTTTTAAATCATCAATTTCTACAAACTCAATTCCCTTTTTGGTTTTTAAGTAAGGATAAATAACAAATGAATTTGGTAAAAATGGACGATAAGTATATAAATTATCTTCTCCGCTAGAAGTCTTGAAATATGGTCTAGTTAATATTTTCTCAACTTTCCATTGAACACCATCTTTTTTGAAATAAAGAAAGTGTTTATCTTCTTTTTCTATCGAATGGATATAAACGTTATTGGCACTTGTTTGAATTCCATTGTAAATATTTTCAGAACCAATAAGCTCCTCTAATGTCTTCGATTGTGAAACAATTGATGTATAAATTGGTTTTAAAATACTTGGATAAAGTACCCAACCTTCTGCTTCTAAAGAGTCTATCTTAAATTCGTCAAAATGTTCCTTCCCAATATTTCTTGTTTTCCAATTTTTGATTGAGTTTACCTCAAGATATTTGAGTTGTTCTAGCTTTTCTTTTTTGAGAATTAAAAGGCAAGTGTATGTCGTCTTGTTTTGGAAAACTTGATTTGCACCAAAGGATATTATTTGTTGAATCGCTTTGTTGTCAACAAGTAATTCTCTTAACTTTTTACCTGCACCAACTTTGGCAAATTTACTGGGTACGATATAGCCAAAATATCCGCCATCTTTTAGAAGTTCTAAACCTCTTTCAATGAAAAGAAAATATTTATCAAACTGTTTGTAAGATGAATCAAATTTCGACTTATAAATAGGTAATTCAAGAGGTGTAAACTCTTTCATATGCTCTGTTGCCATATAAGGCGGATTGCCAACAATTACGTCAAAACGAATTTTGTCAAAATTAAAAGGATTTATTTCATCTTGATTTTTTTTGTTTGTTTCCGCTGTCTCAATTAAACTATTTCCAAACTGAATATTTTGGTCAAGAGTTGGTAATGCAGGTATTGTTATTGTTGCATTATCTTCATTTTCAAGAAGTTTCAATAGTAAACCAAATTTACAGGCTTGAACAGCATTATAATCTTTATCAATTCCAAAAATGCAACTTTCTAATACTTTCTTTTTGAGGGGAAAAGGCAGTTTATAAGTGTTTATTGATGTCTGAATTAATTTTGTGTGGTCGTTAGATAAATAGAAATCGACAAGTGTATCTTGTAATAATTGATAAGTTTCTAGCAAAAATGCCCCTGAACCACAAGCAATGTCTGCAAATGATGAATTTAAAATTTCATCATCATTTTTGTTTTTGCAATGCTCTACAACCGTTTGCCTTAGAATATCTTGAATAATAAAAGTTGGTGTTGTAACAATATCTCTATCAACATTTTCAGGTTTCTTTTTTAAGAGAATTTGCCCTTTTTCTATCGTTAATTGTTCTCCAAGAAATATTTCATAGATGTTTCCTAGAATATCTGAAGCAAAAACTGAAAAGGAATAAGTGCTTTCAGGGAAATATAAATCTCTGATTATTTCCCAAAATGCGGAAGAGCTATCAGAAACTACTTTTTCCGTTAAAGGCTGATTAAATAAACCTGCGTTATATTTTTTGTCGGCTTCTTTGAATTTTTTGATGAGCGAAGCGAAATCATTATTTTCTGCAAAGTTTAAAAGTGTTTTATAGGTTTCTAAATTTCGGTCTTCACAAACTCTTAAAAATATGATACTATTGATATAAGACTGAACGATATCATTTAACTCTTCTATACTTAAGTCAGGTTTGTGCGAGTAAATTTCTTTACCCAAAACGATTCGCCATTCATTAATATGAGAAAGGAATAAATCATCAACACTTGAAAGTTTTAATTGCTCTTCAATTTCTCTCCAAGTTTCATCAAATTCTCCTGAATAGACAGCTTCGTTACTTAGCTGTTTTTTTATGTCCTCAAAAGCTGATTCATATTCTGTATAGTGATAAAGATTGATTCTAGATTTTGTTACAGAATCATCTTTTCCAACTTTTTGAGAGCAATCATAGATTGCCAAATATTCAAAATTTGATAAAACTGAAATTTTTAGTTTTGCTGTGAAACCATATCTACGAATTTGTTTTGCAGGTTCGTTGTCGCTTTCAATTTTTACGTTTGGTTTTTTAGCTTCTAAAAAGAATTTTCGTTCAGAAAAAAGCCTAAAAGTGTAATCAGGTTTTTTAGTATTAGAACTAGCATCTGCTTTTAATCCTTCTTCAACCAAGACTTCACGTTCGTTAGTTGGCTTTCCAGTCGAGTTTTTAATGTCCCAACCAAGTATTTCAAATAATGGGTCAAGAAAATCTGTCCTAAGTTGAGTTTCGTTGTAATCCGCTTTTAGATATGCTTCTCTATTCGAGTGATATTTTTTAACAAGGTCTTTTATATTCATATTTATTTTAAGTCCAATGAACCTTGTTTAAGATTCTTATTTTTTAAATATTTAATTTTTTCTTCTGCTACTTTTAGAATTTCGTTGGTATTTTCTTCTTCAATAATCTGATAAGCTACTTTGTCGCTAAAAAGTATAAGTCCAAGAGTTTTTTCCTCAATACCGAACAATTCCGCCAATATTGGAAGCATTTCTTTATTGGCACTTCTTTCTCCACGTTCAATTTTTCCCAATGTTGATGGGTCAATATCCAGTTTTGATGCAACTTTTCTTATCGGAAGATTTTGGTCTTCCCTTAATTTCCGCAAGTACTCTCCAAACGATTGTTTCGTATTCATTTTATAGTATTTTTCCTGAAAATATATTCAGGACAATAATTGTCCAAATTTAACAATAGATTTTGTATTTCCAGCAAAAAAATTCGATTAATTTATTTCGGTGGTTGCGGTGGGTAAGGGCAAGCTCTTTTTATTTTTTGAGGCACGAAAAAAATGAAATGTGCTTGACTGTGCGGTTGGCTTTTCAGAGCTTGTGTACAACGTGTTTGTGTATGATTTCGTTGCGTGTTTAAGCACTAAAGTTAGCAAATAAATCACAGATAGAAAGTCCGCGAGGACTTTCGTAAGTAAGCTAGAACTAGCAATGAATTATACACGGTGTTGTAAAATCGTACTTTATATCAGACTTCGATTGAAATATTTACTTTTCCTCCAAGTCCTTTTTCAACGATGTCAAATAATGTTTTTAAAGTCAGATTACTGCCATTATTTTCCACACGAGAAATGTACGTTCGTTTTTTGTCAATCAGTTCGCCAAGTTGCTCTTGAGTCAGATTTTTTTCCTCACGTGCATTTCGTAAAAGCAAACCTATTTTAAAAGATTCAAAATCTCTATCGAGTTCGTCTCTGCGTTCAGTTCCTTTTTTTCCGTAAACTGTGTTTTTTATTTCTTTCCAACTTTTAGTTTCCATTTCCTTTGTTTTTTTCTTCGTAATACTCTTTCATTAATCGAACAGCTTTGTCGATTTCTTTTTTCGGTGTTTTCTGCGTCTTTTTAGTAAATCCGTTCAAGAGTATAACTAATTTACCTTTATCGAAGAAGCAAAAAACTCGCCAAATATTCGAACCTAATTTTATTCGAGCCTCAAATAATCCTTTGTGAGTTTTCATTGGTGCTAAATACGTTTTCGGCACGTGCTGATAAGTTTCGATTATTTCAATGACCTTAAATATTTTGTCCTGAACCTTTTTCGGTTGAGCAAGTAGAAACTCCTCGAAATAATTTTTATATTGTATTACTTGCCTAACTTTTTCCATCTCGACAAAGGTAACTTAAAAGTTACTATTTTCAAAATATATCAAAAGTTTAATTTGAAGTTCGGGTGTTTTTGGGTATGTTTTACAACGTCTTTGCATATGAGCAGTGCGGAGGATGAAAGGCATTAGCCTTTCGGACGGACAGGAGCTGATTTTTACAAATTTCGAATATTAATTTTTTTTTTTGGCAATAAGTCGAATTTGTAAAAAT
>NZ_BKCG01000018.1:2500-5884 GCF_008974325.1 Patiriisocius marinus
ACACGGTTTCGCGTCTACTACTGCTAACTATATCGCCCTATTCAGACTCGCTTTCGCTACGGCTCCGATCCTAAAGATCTTAACCTTGCTAACAACAGTAACTCGTAGGCTCATTATGCAAAAGGCACGCCGTCACAGCGTAAAGCCGCTCCGACCGCTTGTAAGCGTATGGTTTCAGGATCTATTTCACTCCCTTATTCAGGGTTCTTTTCACCTTTCCCTCACGGTACTAGTTCACTATCGGTCTCTCAGGAGTATTTAGCCTTGGCGGATGGTCCCGCCGGATTCATACAGGGTTTCACGTGCCCCGCACTACTCAGGATACCACTATATCCACATTCTTTACCTATACCGGGCTATCACCGTCTATGGCTACTCTTTCCAAAGTATTCTAGTTCATTACGCTTCTAATGTCGTGGTCCTACAACCCCAGTATTGCCGTAACAACACTGGTTTGGGCTAATCCAATTTCGCTCGCCGCTACTATCGGAATCACTTTTGTTTTCTCTTCCTCCGGGTACTTAGATGTTTCAGTTCTCCGGGTTTGCCTCCTTGCGGATACTATATCTTCAATATAGTGGGTTGCCCCATTCGGAAATCTGCGGATCAAAGGGTATGTGCCCCTCCCCACAGCTTATCGCAGCTTATCGCGTCCTTCTTCGCCTCTGAGAGCCTAGGCATTCCCCATACGCTCTTAATTTGCTTATTGTACTTTTTTGCTCTTTAATGAGTTATTCAATTAGTCTTGCCTGTCGTAAAACAACAAACAAAACTTTACTTGTATTTATTTTCTCGTATTCTTATTCTCAATATGTCAATGAACGTTTTTCCCGTTATAACAATACATATAAAATGGTAGTGAAAACTGTTTTAACAAATTTGTAGTATGTTTCCTTGGTTGTTTCAGGTACCTATCCTATATATATCTTAGGAATTGTGGAGAATATCGGAGTCGAACCGATGACCTCCTGCGTGCAAGGCAGGCGCTCTAGCCAGCTGAGCTAATCCCCCATTTTTAAAGATGAGTAATTAGTTATGAGTTTTGAGTAACAAGACTCGCAACAAACCCAACTTCTAAAATTTCCTTCAATATGTGTCTATGAACGTAGCATTTCCGAAGAAATACTTTCTCTTTAATAGTAGTCTCAGGCAGACTCGAACTGCCGACCTCTACATTATCAGTGTAGCGCTCTAACCAGCTGAGCTATGAGACTGTAATAGCCTTTAGTAATCAGTAATTATGTAATCAGTGATGATATACCACTTACTAATTATTCAGACTTTAATATTATAAAATTGACAGCTAAACCAAGCTAAAAAACCTTCGTTTAAATAAAGGTTACTATTTGGTCGTCCTTACTTGGCACATATAATTAAATATATGCAAGCTCTAGAAAGGAGGTGTTCCAGCCGCACCTTCCGGTACGGCTACCTTGTTACGACTTAGCCCTAGTTACCAGTTTTACCCTAGGCAGCTCCTTGCGGTGACCGACTTCAGGTACCCCCAGCTTCCATGGCTTGACGGGCGGTGTGTACAAGGCCCGGGAACGTATTCACCGGATCATGGCTGATATCCGATTACTAGCGATTCCAGCTTCACGGAGTCGAGTTGCAGACTCCGATCCGAACTGAGATAGGGTTTATAGATTCGCTCCTGGTCGCCCAGTGGCTGCTCTCTGTCCCTACCATTGTAGCACGTGTGTGGCCCAGGACGTAAGGGCCGTGATGATTTGACGTCATCCCCACCTTCCTCACAGTTTGCACTGGCAGTCTTGTTAGAGTTCCCGACATTACTCGATGGCAACTAACAACAGGGGTTGCGCTCGTTATAGGACTTAACCTGACACCTCACGGCACGAGCTGACGACAACCATGCAGCACCTTGTAATCTGTCCGAAGAAAAAGGTGTTTCCACCCCTGTCAGACTACATTTAAGCCCTGGTAAGGTTCCTCGCGTATCATCGAATTAAACCACATGCTCCACCGCTTGTGCGGGCCCCCGTCAATTCCTTTGAGTTTCATTCTTGCGAACGTACTCCCCAGGTGGGATACTTATCACTTTCGCTTAGCCACTCAAGATTGCTCTCGAACAGCTAGTATCCATCGTTTACGGCGTGGACTACCAGGGTATCTAATCCTGTTCGCTCCCCACGCTTTCGTCCATCAGCGTCAATATATTGTTAGTGATCTGCCTTCGCAATTGGTATTCTAAGTAATATCTATGCATTTCACCGCTACACTACTTATTCTAACCACTTCACAATAATTCAAGACAACCAGTATCAATGGCAATTCTATGGTTGAGCCACAGACTTTCACCACTGACTGAGCTGCCCGCCTACGGACCCTTTAAACCCAATGATTCCGGATAACGCTCGGACCCTCCGTATTACCGCGGCTGCTGGCACGGAGTTAGCCGGTCCTTATTCTTACAGTACCGTCAAGCTCCCTCACGAGGGAGTGTTTCTTCCTGTATAAAAGCAGTTTACAACCCATAGGGCCGTCTTCCTGCACGCGGCATGGCTGGATCAGGCTCTCGCCCATTGTCCAATATTCCTCACTGCTGCCTCCCGTAGGAGTCTGGTCCGTGTCTCAGTACCAGTGTGGGGGATCCCCCTCTCAGGGCCCCTACCTATCGTAGTCTTGGTAAGCCGTTACCTTACCAACAAACTAATAGGACGCATACTCATCTTATACCGTAATCTTTAAAGTGATGATGATGCCATCTTCACTTACTATGGGGTATTAATCTTCGTTTCCAAAGGCTATCCCCCAGTATAAGGCAGATTGTATACGCGTTACGCACCCGTGCGCCGGTCGTCAGCAGAAGCAAGCTCCCCTGTTACCCCTCGACTTGCATGTGTTAGGCCTGCCGCTAGCGTTCATCCTGAGCCAGGATCAAACTCTTCATCGTTTAATCTTAAATAAAATATTAAACAACCAAAAAGTTATATCTCAAATAAATTCTCAGGTATAATTAACTTAGTTTAGTTTTCTCTGTAAGTAAATTACCGTTTCCAGTAACCTACATACGCTGTCAATTTCAATATCTCAATGAACTCCCTACAATAAATGTAAGTCATAAATTATTCCCGTTTCCAAGAACTATTTGACGATGTAACAGAATCGAACTGTTATATAATTATTACCAAATCATCATTTCTTAAAGAACTACTTTTCTTAGCGGCTGCAAATGTAAAACTGTTTTTAATACCTCACAACTTTTAAAAGAAAATAATTCAGAAAAATTTAAGAACTTTATTTTAATCACTAAAAACAATAACTTTCGTTTTCTTAGCGGCTGCAAATATACCACCGTTTATTCTTAGCAACCAAACAATTTCTAAAGAAAATACTATTTAATTTACATCCAAATCCCAACTC
>NZ_BKCG01000019.1 GCF_008974325.1 Patiriisocius marinus
ATTAATAGTCCCATTTCCGTTAGGAGTTTCTACATTTTCATTATCTGAAATTTCAACACCATCAGTATCAGTATCAGTATCAGATACATCACTAACGTTGTCCATTCCTGTAGGGCTACTACCAATTACTACTGCACTATTTTCAACATAACCTAAATCAAGATCTTCTTGAGTAATAATGTGAGTTACCTCAATTTCAACAATTTCGCCAGGCATCATTGACGCTATAGGGTTAATAAAAGTTGGATCTAATACTGCATTATCATCTGTAACTAATACATCTGTTAATGTTGTATTTCCTGTGTTCTCTACTGTAATTGTATAAGTAATAACATCATTTAATTCACCTGCTCCAGAAACTTCAATTTGAGTTTTTGTCACATTAATCTGGTCATCAGAGGTATATGTAAAAGTTGCTGCATTACCTTCTGCATTAGTACTCCCACCTATTGCTGCAATATTTGCATTAAATCCATTAAACGCTTCCTGTTGTGAAGAATTTTGAATTACTGTTATAGGCATTTGTACTGAAGCAAATGCATCACCTGGTATAATTGTATTTTGGAGAAAAGTTAAAATATTAGTACCAGCATCATAAGATGGTGTAAAATAGTTTAAAAGTGTTCCTGTTATACCAGCGATATCTCCATCAGTAAGTTCAATGTACTGAAGATTTACACTTATTGTAACATTTGGCAATCCAAATGCTGAAGCAGGCACATCAATTCCAGATGATTCTGCAAATGTAAATCCAGCAATCCCTGTCCCATTGTTCTCTAAAGATTCCAATGGGGCTGGATTGATTGTAGCTTCTGGAAGAGACACAGATTGTGACAAACCTGTATATCCTACGATGAAAAACATCGCTAAAAATGCAAACTTTTTCATATTATAAATTTTAACTTTATCCATGATAACCGTGGTTATTATTAGTTGTTATTGTACTCAATATAATCGAAATCATCGTTATTTGAGTTGTTCACCTCTCCACCTGAGAAGTATTTTATTGTTACTTTCACAGGGAATGAACCATTTGTATTTACTGGCGGACTATACACTGCATTAATTCCAATATTAGATGCTGTATTCCCTAAGAACACACCTCCATTACCAACATAGGTAAATTTATATAAAGAAGGGTGACTATCATCAAATGTCCAATCAGCATTACTTACTGGACTACCATTAATAGAAGTCAATGTAGGATTATAAGTAATAACTAAATCTGAATTCTTAATGATTCTTAATTCTACTGGATCAGTACCATTTGAGAATCTATTATTATATTCAGCTACAAACACTCTAAAGTCAATAATTCCAGAATCACCAATTATAGTAGTATTACCTGTAAAAATTGTTGGTCCAAAATCTGGCAAATCTCCTACAATATCAGTATCCGTAATTGGGTCTGGGTTAGATCCTGTTACGTCAAACTCATCGTCATATGTTACAGTAACAGTATTACCAGATTGCGTGTTAAACACACCGTCTTCATCTGTACCTGCTGAAGTACCATAAGTAGTATCTACTGTTCCTTCAAAAACTCCTGTATCAGGACCAGTTTCTGTAAGAGTAATTGTTTCAATTTCACCAGTATTATCATTAACAACAACCACATCAATAGTTTCTGTAACTAATGGATCTTCATTTAAATCATTATCTGTAACAACTATATCAAGTGTATCTCCAGGAATTGAAGTATCAGTAATATCCACTGTTCCTGTTACACCACCTTGTACGATATCTGTATCTGTTACTGGATCTGGATCTGACCCCATTACATCAAACACATCATCATACGTTACAGTAACTGTATCGCCTGCCTGTGTATTAAATACGCCATCATCATCTGTTCCTGCTGTAGTACCATAAGTAGTATCTACTGTTCCTTCGAATACTCCTGTATTAGGACCAGTCTCTGTTAGTGTAATTGTTTCAGATTCTCCTGTTACATCATTAACTACAACTACTTCTATAGTTTCTATTACTAATGGATCTTCGTTTAAGTCATTATCTGTAACTACTACATCAAGTGTATCTCCAGGTACTGAGAAATCTGTGATATCTACTGTTCCTGTTATACCACCTTGAACGATATCTGTATCTGTTACTGGATCTGGATCTGACCCCATTACATCAAACACATCATCATATGTTACAGTAACTGTATCGCCTGCTTGAGTATTGAATACGCCATCATCATCTGTTCCTGCTGTAGTACCGTAAATAGTATCTACTGTACCTTCAAAAACTCCTGTATCAGCACCAGTCTCTGTAAGTGTAATTGTTTCAGACTCTCCTGTTACATCATTAACTACAACTACTTCAATTGTTTCAATTACTAATGGATCTTCGTTTAAGTCATTATCTGTAACTACTACATCAAGTGTATCTCCAGGTACTGAGAAATCTGTGATATCTACTGTTCCTGTTACACCACCTTGTACGATATCTGTATCTGTTACTGGATCTGGATCTGACCCTGTTTCGTCAAATACATCATCATAAGTTACTGTAACTGTATCTCCTGCTTGTGTATTAAACACACCATCATCATCTGTTCCTGCTGTAGTACCATAAGTAGTATCTACTGTTCCTTCGAATACTCCTGTATTAGGACCAGTCTCTGTTAGTGTAATTGTTTCAGATTCTCCTGTTACATCATTAACTACAACTACTTCAATTGTTTCTATAACTAATGGATCTTCGTTTAAGTCATTATCTGTAACTACTACATCAAGTGTATCTCCAGGTACTGAGAAATCTGTGATATCTACTGTTCCTGTTATACCACCTTGAACGATATCTGTATCTGTTATTGGATCTGGATCTGCCCCCATTACATCAAACACATCATCATAAGTTACTGTAACTGTATCGCCTTCTTGTGTATTAAACACACCATCATCATCTGTTCCTGCTGTAGTACCGTAAGTAGTATCTACTGTTCCTTCAAAAACTCCTGTATCAGCACCAGTCTCTGTAAGTGTAATTGTTTCAGACTCTCCTGTTACATCATTAACTACAACTACTTCAATTGTTTCTATAACTAATGGATCTTCGTTTAAGTCATTATCTGTAACTACTACATCAAGTGTATCTCCAGGTACTGAAAAATCTGTGATATCTACTGTTCCTGTTACACCACCTTGTACGATATCTGTGTCTGTTACTGGATCTGGATCTGATCCTGTTTCGTCTAATATGTCATCATAAGTTACTGTAACTGTGTCACCTGCTTGAGTATTGAATACACCATCATCATCTGTTCCTGCTGTAGTACCGTAAGTAGTATCTACTGTTCCTTCAAAAACTCCTGTATCAGGACCCGTCTCCGTAAGTGTTATTGTTTCAGATTCTCCTGTTACATCATTAACTACAACTACTTCAATTGTTTCTATAACTAATGGATCTTCATTTAAATCAGAATCATCAACTACAACATCAAGCGTATCTCCAGGTACTGAGAAATCTGTAATATCTACAGTTCCAGCAACTCCTCCTTGTACAATATCTGTATCTGTAAGAGTTTCTATTAAACCATCTTCGTTTAACTCATCAATATATGTAACTGTTACAGTATCTCCTGATTGCGTATTGAATACTCCATCATCATCTGTTCCTGCTGTAGTACCGTAAGTAGTATCTACTGTTCCTTCAAAAACTCCTGTATCAGGACCCGTCTCAGTAAGTACGATTGTTTCAGATTCTCCTGTTACATCATTAACTACAACTACTTCTATAGTTTCAGCTACTAAAGGATCTTCATTTAAATCCGTATCCGTAACTGATACATCTAATGTATCTCCAGGTATAGAGAAATCTGTAATATCCACTATTGCTGGTTCACTTACAGTATATGTAAATACTGCTGCATTTCCTTCTGCGTTAGTTACGCCATCAATTGAAGCAATATTTGCATTAAATCCATTAAAAGCTTCTTGTTGAGAAGAGTTTTGAACAACTGTAAAAGGCATTGCTACAGATCCAAACCAATCCCCTGGAATTTCAGTAGATTGTTGGAAAAGAATTATATTCGATGCAGCATTATAACTTACCGTAAAGTAATCTAATAATGTACCAGTAATTCCATTTACATCTGCATCAGTTAATTCCACATATTGTAAATTAACACTAATAGAAACATTCGGCATTCCAAAAGCAGTAGCCTGTACTGCTATACCAGAAGATTCTGCAAATGTAAATTCTCCTACTCCTGTACCATCATTAGCAACTGATTGCATTGGGGCAGGGTTAATGTTAGCTTGGGGTAAAGACACAGATTGTGCAAAACCAACATAAGATAGCAAGCAGATTAATATTAAGGGTAAAGTTTTATTCATGATACTGAAATTTTAATTTTAGTTAAGTATTAGGCTTGTATTAGTTATTGTTAAATTCAATGTAATCTAAATCGTCATTGTTATTGTTATTTATTTCTCCACCTGAGAAGTATTTCACAGTAACTTTAATTGGGAAAGTTCCATTTGTACTTGCAGGAGGATTATAAACCGCATTGATCCCTATATTTGAAGCAGTAGAAGCTTTAAAGAGCCCGCCATTTCCAATATATGTAAATCTGTGCAAAGATGGGTTTGAATCATCATACACCCAATCAGTGTTGTTTACTGGTATTCCATTAAGAATATCAAGTGTTGGATTAAATGAAATTATAAAATCTTCATTCTTAATTATTCTTAATTCTACAGGTGATGATCCCTTAGAGTTTTCATTAGCATATTCAGCTACAAACACTCTAAAGTCAATATTTCCAGTTTCTCCTATAATTGTTGTATTACCAGTAAAAATTGTTGGAGAAAAATCAGGAATTAACTCCTTACCTACTGAAAGATAGACAGTAGCTTCATCACACGCTTGTGGTGTTCCATTATCACATACACTGTATACAAAACTATCCGTTCCTACAAAGTCAGGATTTGGTGTATATTCAAATGTACCATCAGCATTCAATACTAATGTTCCATTTTCTGGACCAACTACCGGTGTGGTATTCACCATCTGATCATCACCTTCTGGATCTGTATCATTATCTAATACATTTCCTTCAATTGGATTATCAGTAGTAGTATAATAAGCATCATCATTTGCATACGTATCATTTTCATCGTTATCATCAGGATTAACAGTAATTGTTACAGTTGCTGTATCACATAATACTGGAGAACCATTATCACAAATTTCATATGTGAAAGTATCTTCTCCTGTAAAATTAGGATCTGGTGTGTAAGTTACTGTTCCATCAGGATTAAGAACTGCTGTACCATTTGCTGGATCTGTTACTGAACCTGGCGTTACAGCAATCATATCTCCATCAGGATCAAAATCATTTGATAACACTACAACATCTACTGGCTCGCCAACTTCTGTTGTATTTGTATCATTATTTGCAACAGGTGGATTGTTCTGAT
>NZ_BKCG01000020.1 GCF_008974325.1 Patiriisocius marinus
ATAAGTAGAAAAAAATAGCATAAAAAAAACTCAAAGAATCACAAAAGCGAATCTCTGAGTATGGCATTATAATGTCAAAATTTAATGAAGAAAAGAGTTGTTTTTTACCTCAGTTCTTTGTTGGCAACTGGCTTTTATTTTTCACAATGTTTTTTCAATGCTTCTAATACCATCTGATTATTATCTCCAAGTGAAACTGCTTTGTTTAAATCTTTACATATTTTCATCAATTCAGTTTCTGGTATTTTCGTTTCTTTAGTTGCCATTATTCGAATACCTTCTATTTTTTTAATAGTTCTACCGTTTCCAAGTTCATACTTTCTTAAAAGTGCAAAAGCTCGATTTGAATAAGCATTAGTAAAGTAAGGTTCAATCTCAAGAGTTTTGTTGAAATCTTTAATAGCTTCATCAAATTCAAAATTGTTCAATTTAGCTGTTGCTCTTGCAAAATATCCTTCTGTCCAATTTTTATTCAGTTCTAAACATTTGGTATATTTCTTTATTGCTGATTTAAAATTACCTTGTTTATAGTAAGATTGAGCTTGATTATATAATTTAAATATTTTATCGTTTGTTTTATCTTTTTGGTAAACTCCATTCTTATAAAAATTCCTCCCTTTTTTTTCACCAGTTGAATAATAAGAAATAGACTCTCCATCCATTTTTCCATTTTCATTAAAGGTAGTTCTTTGTTTTAATTGTCCATTAGGATGATACATTTCCCATATTCCAATTTCTTTTCCTTTTTTAAATATTCCTTTTTGGCTTAAAGTTCCATCTTTATAAAATTTTTTTTCAAGCCCATTATTAATTCCGTTATCATATTCAATTTCGTCAGATACATTTCCGTTTATATAATATCGTAGGCGTTTTCCTTTTAATTTTCCATTAAACAGAATTCCTTCTCCTTGTTTTCGTCCAGTTAGATAATAGTTAATAAACTTCCCTGAATATGTTGTCGAACTATTTTTTAAATACCAACTACCGTTTTTTTTATTCATTAGTTTGGTAGTTGGAATTGCTTTTATACTATCTGGTCTTTGCGAATATGCTTTAGTGAAAATATATATTATTCCATCTAAATCTTTGTAACCAAGAGAGTCAATTGATTTTTTGTTTTTCAAAACAACAACATTATCAATTTCGTTTTCTGTTAATGTTCCAAAGCCTTCTTTTGGTTCTTTGATAACAGGAATTGAATCAACAACGTAAAGTATCTTTTCATTTTGTCCAAAGCCAATTATTGAGGAGAAAGTTAATAGTAAAATCAGTATTTTATTTTTCATTTCTAATTTTTTTCGCTTGTTGCCAACGGTCTCGTATAAAAATAGTTGCGGGTTTACGTGCGAGGATTTTCCGCAGGAAAATCAGACGTAGTAAACTTGCAACGACCTTTGGTTAAGCCCAAAATCGAGCAATTATTTTTATACATTGTTACCTGCAGTTTTTATTCCTTCGTTTTTGTTAAAGTGACAATTAATGCTCCTAATGAAAGAGCTCCTATTATTGCCTCAATAGACACTAATAATTTAGCAAAACCAGTATTCGGATAAACATCACTAAAACCTAAAGTAACAAAAGTCACAACACTACTATATAAACTGTAAAGTATTTTTTCTGCCCAATTCAGAGTCAAGTGTATTTCTTTCGGTATTAGCTGATTAGAGATTAAAGAATAAATAATACAGAATAGTAGAATAGTTGAAAAGGTGAAAATGATAATCTTTTTAGGTTCTCTTCCATAGCCCCAAAAATATTTATCTATCAACCAACTTGCGTTATTCCAAAATCCTTTTGCTTGTTTTCTTTTAAAATCTAATTCTGAAATTTTGAATTTATTTGCCTCCTTATAATTCCCAATTTCTGTATGTGCCTTATAAAGATTACGATAAGTTCTGTCGAAATTTGGTGAATGCTTTAGATTCTTATACCAAACTCCAATATTTTCTGGCTCACTATTTTCGAAAATTGGTGTAAAATTCCCGCCCCAAATCCTTGTGTTCTTTATCAGCGAATCTTTTATTCTACCATTTGTTGTGGAATTAATGAATTTCCAATTACTTATTTCCGAGTTTGTAATATTCAAATTTCTAACACTTGAATTATCAAAAGTGAAGAAATGAGTATGAAGATGTTTACAAGTAATATTATCACAAACACAAAATATGAACTCAATAGACCTGTTGTTGCTTATTTTGTCGTTTAATTTCAGACCACTTATGTTAACAAATTCAATTTTTTTTTGTCTTAAAATTTGATTTAAGCCATTAATAGGTGGCTCTATTCTCCCCATTTTAATTAATCTTAAATCAAAGTTATAATAGACTTCTTCATTTTCATAAGCTTGATAATACTTATCAACTTTTATCTCATAGCGGTCAACTTTGTTTAACTCACACCATTCAAAATAACTTTGGAAATTACGAACATATTCATAAGTTACTTCATTTTCATTGTGTAGTGAATTCTTGTCGTAACTATACCACACTTGATGTTTTGTTTTTCCTTGATACGTGACTTTTACTAAATGAAAAATATGGTCTTTTTTAATTTCGGTGTATTTAAACCTTAAGAAGTTACTTATGTAACCATCCATTAATATTTCATCAGTCAATTCAAAGGTTTTCATCCATTCTTCGAATCTGGGCAATCTTCTTTTAAAGTTATCTAATATTCTAGGATAGTCGTGTTTTTTTCTCCACTCATCAAAAACGTATTGTGGTAATAGCCAAAAATCTAATGCAGATAACTCTTCTGTATCAATAATTTTTTCAAGCAATTCTTCTTCAGTTATACTTATGTTATCTTGGTAAATTTTATCTACTATACTCATTTTTTGAATTGAAGGTAAAGGTTGTTATTTGCTGTATTTTTTATTAAGATTATCTAATTCAGTCAGATATTTTTTTGTTGAATGCTTATTAATAATAAATTGAGACCATTCACTTAATAAAATTAATTTGTTAGTTTCTTTTATATTCTCAAAAATTGGTCTAGTGTCAATAATTTCAATTCCGTTTGGGATTTCAAATTCTGTAAACAATTCAGAGGGTTTCGCATATTCAGAATTCAGTTTTGTCAAATATTCTTTTTCTTTAGTTGTCGCTAAAGGATTTAAAATATATTCCCAACCTTCAAATTCCGCAATTACCTCATAAAGTTCCTCGTTTTTATATTGTCGAATAACCTTAATTCCTCCATCAGAATGAGGATTCCCTAAAATTAAACCACCAAATGTTCCGTCGACGATTCCATTCCCTTCTGCAATGGGTTTTAGGTCATTTAAAGTGAACATTATTTTTCCGTCTTTTTCTATTGGCATTACGTTCGGTTAAATTGCAGGTAACGGTTGTGTATATGATTTGTGGCGAAATGGAATTAACTTCAATTCCGAATTACAAATCTTTTTTTAAAGTTACTCAAATTTAAAAGCTGAGCAAAAACTCGCCATAAATTATATGCTTTGTTAGCGTTTTTACTGACGCAGCCGAGTGAGTCATCCGAGTAAGTTTTCCGCAATCCAATCGGTTTAGCGATTCCATTATATAATTCGCGATCTAATCTGCTTTAGATAATTGGATATACTTTTATGCAGCAACATTTTCGCGCGATATAAATTCAGCATTTTATTCCATCAAAATTCCGAACTGATTCCTCATAAAATACCTCCGAATTAAATCCGCAGGATTCGATTCGGAGGTATTAATGCTAACGGTTGTGTATATGATTTGTGGCGAAATGGAATTAACTTCAATTCCGAATTACAAATCTTTTTTTAAAGTTACTCAAATTTAAAAGCTGAGCAAAAACTCGCCATAAATTATATGCTTTGTTAGCGTTTTTACTGACGCAGCCGAGTGAGTCATCCGAGTAAGTTTTCCGCAATCCAATCGGTTTAGCGATTCCATTATTTAGTTCGCGATCTAATCTGCTTTAGATAATCGGATATACTTTTATACAGCAACATTTTCGCGCGATACAAATTCAGCATTTTATTCCATCAAAATTCCGAACTGATTCCTCATAAAATACCTCCGAATTAAATCCGCAGGATTCGATTCGGAGGTATTAATGCTAACGGTTTTGTGTATGAATAGTTGCGGTTTTGTGTGCGAGGATTTTCCGAAGGAAAATCAGACGTAACAAAAATGCAACGACCTTTGGTTAAGCACTAATTTAGCAATTTTTTATACACGTTGTTGTACAACGTTTTTTTAGTTCATTTTAAACGACTTGATTATATTTTCCAATTCGCATATTTCTTTCTTTCCGTATTTGTTTTTTGAGACTGCAAGATTAACAGTGTAGAACAAATCATTTTTAGGATGTTCAACAGTCACATATAATCCGACAATTGGTATCGTGTCGAATTTCTCTTCTACAAGATTCCAAATTGCTTTCTTTTCAAACACGTTTGTTATTCCAGATTCAATTACGTTATACTTGCTTTCAACATCCTTTTGTTGTTCCTCAAGAGTCATCCAAGGTTTTGCTTTTCTCATTTCCGTAATTCCGAAATATTTAAAAGCATTTTCTCCAAAAGTTCCAGCACTTATTCCATTATTAGCAACTTCAGGTTCCCAACTATTATTGGGCAAAACAATTGAATATCGGTTTTCCTTTCCGTTTACAGTTATTCCGTTTTTCAAATCAATTTTTTCACATTCACAGTCATTTAGAAATTCCGACTTTTCAGAGCAAGAAATCAGAAATATAAATCCGATAATTAATAATGTCGTTTTGTGTTTCATCAAATGTTGTACAACGGTTTTGTATATGAAAAGTAGTGCGAAAAAAACGCGATTGCCATTCGGTTGAGCACGAGCCTAATTTTTTAATTTTCTTGTTACCTTTTTTTTAATAAGCCAAATTAAAAAATTTGGCGACCT
>NZ_BKCG01000021.1 GCF_008974325.1 Patiriisocius marinus
TGTTATTAAACCATTGATTCCTATACAAACCTAATACACTCAACACATCTCTGCTACCTGCATATGCAGGATTTATACTTAATGTGTTGTACATATACTGTGTGTATTGCGCGTCCTGCTGTGCAAATGCATTGTCACTTGAGAAACCGATAAACATCAGCGCTAAAAAAGGTACAAGTAATTTTCTCATAATTTTTAATTTAACGCTACTATCTATTTCTAAATAGCAGCGTTGATTATTCTAGGTTTTCTATCTTCTATTGATATATAATGGACCAGCTAATTTTTGTGTTGCTTCGTTGTCATCAATATACTCTAACACGTAGTAGTATGTTCCTACTGGCAATTTCTCATCTCCATTAATGGTTGATCTACCTTCTGATATTCCTCTAAAGAAATTATCATTTTGACCATAACCTTCCGTTCCATAAACTTCTACTCCCCAACGGTTATAAATTCTAACCGTATTTCTTGGGTAGTTCTGAATTCCACTTATCACGAAAACATCATTTAAACCATCACCGTTTGGTGTCATAATATCAAAAACAATTAAATCTGAATTAGGATCTGGATTAACGTTATTACATTCAGCATAATCAGGTATTCCATTTGCATTTACATCTGAAATCTCCTGGCCGTTTGGTATACCGTCACCACCATTTTCATCACAGTTCTCACAATCAAATTCTAACCAAGCATCACTTACTCCAACTACTATTTGATTTTCGTAGTCAATAACTTGACTGTTCCAATCATAGTCACAAGAATCTTGAGGGTTTGTTCCATCCATAAATTCTTGACCGTTAGAAACACCATCACCGTCACAATCTAGAGCTAAGAACTCTCCAGTAGGCTCTACTGTCATACTTCCAGGAATAAATTCACAAGGATCATTAGGATCTGTTCCGTCTAATAATTCATCTCCATTTGTTACTCCATCACCATCACAATCTCCATTTAAGAAATCATCACTAGCAGTACCAATATTACTCAAACTAGATGCTATATCAAATACACAAGGATCTTGAGGGTCTTCGTCTGAACCATTTGGAGTACCGTCACCATCACAATCTGCATCTAACCAAGCTTGACTTGGAGGAACAGTTTGACTTATCACTAAGTAATCACAAGGATCAAGTGGATTAGTTCCATCTAACAGCTCATCACCATTTGTAACACCATCACCATCACAATCTAATGCCTCCCATACTGGTGTTTGAGGAACAGAAGCGTTTTCAATCATAAAGCTACAAGGATCTAAAGGACCTGTACCATCTATAAGTTCATCACCATTTGTTACTCCATCACCATCACAATCATCATCTTCCCAAGCAGTAGACGGATTAACCGTTTGACTTGAAACTTCAAAATCACAAGGATCTAATGGATCAGTTCCGTCAGCTAATTCATCTTGATTTGTAACTCCGTCACCATCACAATCTGCCATCATCCAATCACCACTAGTTGGTAACGTTTGACTTGCAACATTAAAATCACAAGGATCTAATGGGTCAGTTCCGTCAGCTAATTCATCTTGATTAGTAACACCGTCACCATCACAATCTGCTGTCATCCAATCACCACTTGTTGGTAATGTTTGACTAGCTACATCAAAGTCACAAGGATCTTGAGGGTTAGTACCATCTAACAATTCATCTCCGTTAGTAACACCATCACCATCACAATCTAATGCCTCCCATACTGGTGTTTGAGGTACTGTAGCATTTTCAATCATAAAGTCACAAGGATCAAGTGGATCAGTACCATCTATAAGCTCATCTCCATTGACAACACCATCACCATCACAATCGGCAGATTCCCACTGCTCACTAACTATTGTGATATCTTGGTTAGCTGGATCATAGCTACAAGAATCATAAGGATCAGTCATATCAATAACTTCTTGTCCATTAGTAACACCATCACCGTCACAGTCTCCTGCTTGCCAGATTGGATTTGTTTGATCTTCATCACCAATTACACCATCATCTACACAAGGGTCAAATGGAGCTGGATCATTTCCGTTTATAGTACCATCACCATCACAATCGGCTAATGACCAAATTGGGTTTGTAGGATCTTCATCTCCTATTACACCATTATCAACACAAGGATCTAATGGGTCTGGATCAACACCATTAGGTGTACCATCACCGTCACAATCTGCATCTGCCCAAATTGGGTTTGCAGGATCTTCATCTCCAACTATACCATCATCAATACAAGGATCGAATGGTTCTGGATCAACTCCGTTTGCCGTACCATCACCATCACAATCTGCATCTAACCATTCGCTAGTTACAATTGTAATATCTTGATTTGACACTAAGTAATCACAAGGATCTTGTGGATTAGTACCATCATTGATTTCAGTTCCATTTGAAACACCATCACCATCACAATCAGCACCTAACCACTGAGGGCTAACTGTATCAATATTTTGTACAGATGAATCATAATCACAAGGATCGTTAGGGTCTGTTCCATCAGGACCAGCTACTCCATCACCATTTGGATCTACTTCAATTCCATTGATAACTCCATCTCCATCACAATCTGCAGTATACCAATCAGAAGTAATATCCGTAAGGTCTACCATAGTGATATCAGCATCAACACAAGGATCAAGTGGATCAGAATCAGTTCCGTTAGGATTACCATCACCATCACAATCTGCGGCTGCCCAATCTCCGCCTTGAGGTAAAGTAACATCGTCTTCATTATATTCACATGGATCGTTAGGATCTGTTCCGTTTGGTCCAGCTGTACCGTCCATATCAGGATCTACTTCTGTTCCATTTGAAACACCATCACCATCACAATCAGCCATATACCAATCTGAGTTGTTATCTGATAAATCAACATTGGCTAAGTTTCCACCATCACAAGGATCGTAAGGACTTGGATCATCTCCGTTTAACTCACCATCTCCATCACAGTCTGCTGCTGCCCACACATCGTAGTTAGCATCGCCTGGCATTGGGTTAGTTACTGTATCTGTATCTCCATCACAAGGATCAAATGGCGCTGTATCGGTTCCATTAGGTTCTCCATCACCATCACAATCAGCATCTAACCATTCGCTAGTTACAATTGTAATATCTTGATTTACTTCTAAATAATCACAAGGATTTTGTGGATTAGTACCATCATTGATTTCAGTTCCATTTGAAACACCATCACCATCACAATCAGCACCTAACCACTGAGGGCTAACTGTATCAATATTTTGTATAGATGAATCATAATCACAAGGATCGTTAGGGTCTGTTCCATCAGGACCAGCTACTCCATCACCATTTGGATCTACTTCAATTCCATTGATAACTCCATCTCCATCACAATCTGCAGTATACCAATCAGAAGTAATATCCGTAAGGTCTACCATAGTGATATCAGCATCAACACAAGGATCAAGTGGATCAGAATCAGTTCCGTTAGGATTACCATCACCGTCACAATCTGCTGCTGCCCAGTCTCCACTTTGAGGTAAAGTAACATCTGCTTCATTATATTCACATGGATCGTTAGGATCTGTTCCGTTTGGTCCAGCTGTACCATCCATATCAGGATCTACTTCTGTTCCGTTTGAAACACCATCACCATCACAATCAGCCATATACCAATCTGTATTGTTATCTGATAAATCAACGTTTGCTAAGTTACCACCATCACAAGGATCATATGGACTTGGATCAACTCCGTTTAATTCACCATCTCCATCACAATCAGCGGCTGCCCACACATCGTAGTTAGCATCGCCTGGCATTGGGTTAGTTACTGTATCTGTATCTCCATCACAAGGATCATTTGGTACTGTGTCCATATCGTTTGGTGTTCCATCACCATCACAATCGGCTGATGCCCAGTCTCCTCCTTGAGGTAAAGTAACATCTGCTTCATTATATTCACATGGATCGTTAGGGTCTGTTCCGTTTGGTCCAGCTGTACCATCCATATCAGGATCTACTTCCGTTCCGTTTGAAACACCATCACCATCACAATCAGCCATATACCAATCTGTATTGTTATCTGATAAATCAACGTTTGCTAAATTACCACCATCACAAGGATCATATGGACTTGGATCATCTCCGTTTAATTCACCATCTCCATCACAATCAGCGGCTGCCCACACATCGTAGTTAGCATCGCCTGGCATTGGGTTAGTTATTGTATCTGTATCTCCATCACAAGGATCATTTGGTGCTGTGTCCATATCGTTTGGTGTTCCATCACCATCACAATCGGCTGATGCCCAGCCTCCTCCTTGAGGTAAAGTAACATCCGCTTCATTATATTCACATGGATCGTTAGGGTCTGTTCCGTTTGGTCCAGCTGTACCATCCATATCAGGATCTACTTCCGTTCCGTTTGAAACACCATCACCATCACAATCAGCCATATACCAATCTGTATTGTTATCTGATAAATCAACGTTTGCTAAGTTACCACCATCACAAGGATCATATGGACTTGGATCATCTCCGTTTAATTCACCATCTCCATCACAATCAGCGGCTGCCCACACATCGTAGTTAGCATCGCCTGGCATTGGGTTAGTTACTGTATCTGTATCTCCATCACAAGGATCATTTGGTGCTGTGTCCATATCGTTTGGTGTTCCATCACCATCACAATCGGCTGATGCCCAGTCTCCTCCTTGAGGTAAAGTAACATCTGCTTCATTATATTCACATGGATCGTTAGGGTCTGTTCCGTTTGGTCCAGCTGTACCATCCATATCAGGATCTACTTCCGTTCCGTTTGAAACACCATCACCATCACAATCAGCCATATACCAATCTGTATTGTTATCTGATAAATCAACGTTTGCTAA
>NZ_BKCG01000022.1 GCF_008974325.1 Patiriisocius marinus
TGTTATTAAACCATTGATTCCTATACAAACCTAATACACTCAACACATCTCTGCTACCTGCATATGCAGGATTTATACTTAATGTGTTGTACATATACTGTGTGTATTGCGCGTCCTGCTGTGCAAAACTAGAGGTTGTGAAAACCAGTAACACTAACACTGTTATTAGAGTAATTATTCTTTTCATTTAAAATTGTTTACCAGTAAAATAATAGCACTTTTTTGAATATGTTTAAGATGTTCACTTTATCAAGCAACTTTATTATCTACATTCAAAATTAGATTATAAACATATCTCTACAAAAATAGAATACAGATTAACCAATCCTTCGTATCATTACTCTATTCTTTAACATTGTAAAAATACTTTCGTCAGGATACACAAATCTAAGGTAAAATACAATTAATAAAATATTATATATTGATTTTCAACACATTCCAAATTAGTTTTTAATTCACATTTCAGAAAAACAAAGTATATCACTATTTTCAGAAAATATATAAGTCTCCATTGTTCTTAAAACAAAAAGAGAGGCCTTTATTAGGCCTCTCTTTTTGTTTTGAAGTATCGTATTATTCTACTCTACAATAATGAATTCAGATCGTCTGTTAAGCTGATGTAACCCTTCATCGCATTGAACTCCATTTGAGCAATGGTTAGTAAGTCTAGTTTCACCATACCCACGTCCTGTAAGTCTGGATCTATCGATTCCACCTCTTGTAACAATATATTCTATAGTATTAAAATTTCTTCTAGATGAAAGATCCATATTATAAACATCCGGTGCTCTACTATCAGTATGAGAACGAACATCTATTTTTACTTTTGGATACATTTTCATAAATGAAATCACTTTTTGTAATTCTAATTGAGCATCAGCTCTAATAAAATCTTTATCTAAATCAAAATATATTGGTAATAGATCTAATAAGAAGTTTAAGTCATCACCAATTTTTGGCGCATTTAATGATTCTAATTCTAACGAAAGGTTAAGTTCTAATTCTAATTCTGCTGTAGATGTAAAACATTCTTCATCAAAACCATAATTTAATTTAGACCCACGTACACAATATGCTTTATTACAATCTAAAGGAAATGTGAAAGAACCATCTTTTCCAGCTATTAATTGGTCGATAATTTGATTTGCAGGATCCATTAGTACAACTTTTGCATTTGGAATTGGTTCTCTTGTATTCTTATCAACCACTACACCAGATACTGTTTGAGTACAAGCACTAATAACATCTTCAACTTTTTCAAAAGAGTATATATCATCATCACCCATTCCACCATCTCTGTTTGAAGCAAAGTATCCTATACCACTTGCATCATTTACTATAAATGTGAAATCATCTTTTAAACTGTTTACTGGTCGACCAATATTAAACACTTCTCCAGTACCTTCTTCGTTAAGTTCAGTTACAAACACATCTAAACCTCCTAGTCCAGGGTGTCCATCTGATGCGAAATAAAGTTTATTGTCTTGACTCACAAAAGGAAATGTCTCTCTAAACTCTGTATTGATTTTATCTCCTAATGAAACTGGAGTTCCAAATCCGTCACCTTCAATCGAAACTTTGTATAAATCTGACATACCTTTACCCCCTGGCATATCACTAGCAAAATACAAGGTTTTTTCATCCTTACTCAAAGCTGGATGCGCTACTGAATATTCATCACTATTAAAAGGTATTTCTGTAATTTTCCATTCACCATCTTCGTTAATTACACCTTTGTACATTTTTAATCTATTAGTACCATCTGTATCTTCTTTGTACTTTTTATTAGTAAAATTATTTCTTGTAAAGTACATAGTTTGACCATTTCTAGTAAAAACTGCTGTAGATTCGTGATACTTTGTGTTTACTTTTGAATTAAGCTTCTTAACGTCTTTATCTTCTGAATTATCTAATGGTAATTGATAGATATCTAGAAAAGGTTGATTATTCCATTCGTGAATTCTATTTGGAGTATTTCTACCTTCTAACCTGTTAGATGCAAATACTAAACTACCTGCATAGAATGCAGGAGCAAAATCAGATAACTTAGAATTAAATGTTACTGGAAGTAATTTAAATCTTCCTGATTGAGCTTCTATTTCTTTTAAATAATTACGTTCATTAACAAATAACGAAGCTCTTTTATCTACATTACTTAATGTATTAAACTTCTCCATAATTTTATCTGATGCCTTATACTGCCCACTACTTTTTAAAGCTTGCGCGTATCTAAATAAGTATTCAGGTTTTGGCTGATCCGTAAAGTCGTATAATGAACCGTACCATTTTGCTGCGTTAACGTAATCTGCAGTAAAATAATAAGAATCACCAAGGCGCATTAAAAGTTCTTCAGATAAAAAACCATCTTCAGCTACTTCTAAATAGGCTTTTCGTGCATCTATAAAAGCATAGTTATCAAAGTTATTATTTGCCTTCTCTAGTTTTTTCCCTTGAGCGAAAGAACTAGGCATAGCAATTAAAAAACAA
Organism: Patiriisocius marinus; assembly: GCF_008974325.1. Classification (GTDB taxonomy): domain Bacteria; phylum Bacteroidota; class Bacteroidia; order Flavobacteriales; family Flavobacteriaceae; genus Patiriisocius; species Patiriisocius marinus. The sequence goes on from NZ_BKCG01000022.1 coordinate 2,488, forward strand.
GCTGCAGTAATTAAGTGTAATATATATTTCATATTGTTGCTTTTTAAAGTTGGTTTTAGAAGAATCTAGGCGAAATCATTCGCTCCTCTTTTTTGAATAATTCGTACCTTAAAAATATCTCGTAAGAACCTGAATTAAATTGATTCAACGCTGTTGTTTCTCTATCGTATGCAATACCTAACATAAGCTCATCAGATAATTGAAAACCTGCCATTGCACTTAATGCTGCACTCCATC
>NZ_BKCG01000023.1 GCF_008974325.1 Patiriisocius marinus
GATCTCCTAACTCCGCAGCTGCTGCTGTTTCATAGTAACCTAATCCATAATTCTCACCATCTAATATCTGTGCAGCTCTTATTGTTAAATCGAAAATTTCTTCGCCATCACCATCAATATCACAGAGTGCTATTGGGTCTGGTTGTTCTGGTGCCGGGTTTGGAAGTACTCGTAGCGTTAATGTCACTGTAGTATCTGCACATAAGCTGTTTCCATCAGTTACACGTACAAATAACACTTGTGGGTTTGACGTGTTCTCATAAGCTGTTGCTGGGTTGATGGCATTGGTATTGTCTTCTGCATCAACTAGCGTTTCGAAGTACTGAACTCCAACTCCTGGCGCTCCTCCCGTGATGATATCATCTTGTGTTGTTAAATCGAATGTTGTCACTCCGTCGTTTGGTGCTCCTAGGTCATCACACATATTAAATGGATCTGGCTGGATAACCACTGGTCCTGGAACGGCTTCAATCATAAAACTAGCAATCTTGTAGCACTGTGTATCTCCGTCTTCTAAGCGTACCCAAATCTCTTGTGGGTTCACCGTATTAGTAAACATTGTTGGTGTTGCAATCGCTGGTGTTCCTGCTTCAGCATTTAACAAACTCGTGTAGTAGCTAATAGTAAAATCAGCAGGGTCTTGGGTTCCGTAGATTACTGTTTCGTTTTCTGTTAAATCGAATATCTCAATGCCATCCATCTCCGGGTCACAGGCTAGAATATCATCTAAGTCTACTGGGATTTCTGGGGTTGGATTCACGATTAATTCTAATTCAACTACTCGGTAACATCCTGTAGCAGGGGCTGGCGCTGGGCCTATAAATGTGGCTCTAGCGTAAATAATCTGACCGCCTGATACAATGTTACTATAAGGACTTGTTAATGCAAAGGTGCCATTCTCAGCATCTAGTGCTGTTTCGTGGTAGGTAATACCTACACCTGGTTCTCCGCCTATAATCTCAATATCCTTATCAGTTAAAGTAAAGTCTGTAAAACCATCATTATCAATATCACACTCCTCTAACGGTGTTGGTGTTACTGGTGATGGTAATGGGTTGACAATAAGGTCTAGGGTGATAGATCCGTCATCGATAATACAGCTACTGTTGACATCGGCTGCGCGAATGTAAATAGTCTGTACGGATGGTGTGATGTTTTGATAAGCATTCGCTGGGTTGATCGCTCCTGTGTTGGCTTGCATATCTGCAAGGGTTTCAAAGAAACTGATCTGGATCCCGGTATCTCCTGCTGTGATTTCTGCAATCTTACTTGTTAAATCGAATACCTCTATGCCATCATCTGGCCCTAGTATGTCAGTCTCATCACATAACTCTAATGGCGTTGGTGCTACTAGTGCTGGTGGGATTTCAACACGTAATGTTACGATCGTTTCACTTTCGCAATCATTGTTCACATCACGCACCGTAATGTAAATATCTTGTGGGTTAACCGTATTGATAAATGCTGTTGGGTTTGCGATAGGCGCTGTCATTGCCATATCTGTAAAATACGTCACTACGTATGGTCCACCTGTTAGACCCATCAACATTTGTGGCTCTACATCGGTAAGATTAAATGTTGCCATTCCATCGCCATCATCGTCACAAATCACTAGATCGTCTGGATCCATAATCTGTGGGCTTTCTTCTACTAATAAATGAACGGTTGTTGTATTGTAACAGCCTGTTGCTAGATCGGTTAATCGAATATAGATTATTTGATCAAATGGCACTTCGTTATCATAAGGACTTGCTAATGGTAATACATTATTTATAGCATCGGCTAAAGTAACGTGGTAGCTTACTTGGTAGTTCCCCGCTGGATCACCACTGACTACTTGCTCATCTGCATCTGTTAAAATAAAACTTCCGAAGCCATCATTGTCCTCATCACAGTAAATCAAATCGTCTGGAGTTACTATTGTTGGACGTGGTATTACAACCAACTGACTCATAAAGACACCATAGCATCCCGTTGCACTGTTCTCTACGCGTACCCAAACATCTTCTGGATTGGTAGTGTTCGTGTAATTTGATGGATACGGTAAAAAGGCGTTTTCTGCATTTACTT
>NZ_BKCG01000024.1 GCF_008974325.1 Patiriisocius marinus
GTAACATCTACTAATGTGTTTAAAATTTCAGCATCCTTGCTTGTTAAATCAAAGGTCTCTAATCCGTCGCCATCTAAATCACATAAAAAATAATCGCTAATTGGATCGGTGATCGCAGGGCTGTCGTCAACTACTAAGTTTAATGGGACTACTGCTCTACACCCATTAGAATCCTCAAAACGAGCATAAACAGTTTGAAAAGAGGCTACCGTATTTATATACATTGTAGGGTCCATAAACGGAAAAGCACCTGTTAATGCAGCAGCTTGTGAGATATGGTATGTAACTGTACCAGGTTGTCCATTTGCAATTTGAGCGTCGCGGACTGTCAAATCAAAAGTTGCAAAACCATCGTTAGGAAGCTCATCACAAGCTCTTAAATCGTCTGGTGTCACTGCAACAGGTAATGGCTGAAAAGTCACTTCCACATCACCAGATACAAAACAAATTCCTTCAAATGCATTTAAAGTATAAGTACCAGATAATGTAGGATTATAAAATGGACCTGTCCCTCCTGGCAATGCAGCTCCATTAAAGAACCATTGATATGTAAATGTAGGCCCTAATTCTTGCCCGATTGTTACTATGTCATTCAAACAAGGTGTTAAATCTGGACCAATATTTAAACCTTGTAATGATAAATCAACTAACAAATCAAATGTATTATTATCTTCGTTGTTCTCACTTACAATACCTACACCTGTACCATCATCATCCACAACAGCTGTTAGAGTAAAAACCACAGGAGTAGCACCTCCTGGAGGAAAATTTAAAGTTACTGTTCCACTTTCAGAGCCACCAATAGGGATTATTCCTGTTGTTAATGCTTGTCCAACCAACACGCCATCTGCATAAAATGCAATTGGCATTCCTGCTGGCAATTCTTCAGTACTTTCAATATTAAAAACTGTATAATCAACATCTATATTATTATTTGAACACAACACCCCTATATCATCAATTACTATGGTCGCATCGGGAATTTCAGAATTTACATTTGTAACTACATTATGAACAATAACTAAATCAAGCCCTGATGTAAGTTGAATATCAATTGAAGTATCACCTGGGGCAACTAATGCATCCAAAGCATAAACATCTAAATCCATATTAAACTGATCGTTATTTCCATCGTAACTATTTGTTCCATTGAATGCATTATCTGCAGGATTCTGTGCATTTGAAAGAAGTGTTCCATTCACACTTAATGTTTCATTTACTGGAGCTGTTACAGCATCACCTTCCCAAGCTAAAAAACTAACTTTTGAAAGAATTGGGCTCGCAATATCTAAATTGTCTAAAGTAAAATTAATCTCAGGATTATCTGCTGCTACAAAATCAAAACCATCGAAGATAGAAACTTGATTTTGAGTTAAGGTAAGATCTTCATAAACAACAACCACAGACCAACCTGCAAATTTCAACGATCCATAATTAGCTGCTTCGGCATTAATATCAAAATCTGAAAAAGTATAGGTGCCATTTCCTGAAGTTTGTACAATAGGCGTTACATCTGCAAATGCTCCAAATGCAAATTGCGTTGTATTTAATTGAGCTGAAAATGTTCTAGTTGCAAAAACTGGTGTACCGTTTAAATCTACAAAGAAATCTCCAGATCCAGATCCAGCCCAATATAAATAAGCAGCAACTAATGTTTGCCCTGGAGCAAGGTTTAATTCTGCACTACTTTCATTCAAAATATCAAAAGTTCCACCTGCATTATTTTCCTGTGGGTTTAGTGTATTCCCAAAACCTGTAAAATCTAGTTGTCCATTAAATTGTTCAAAAAGTGTAATAGGCTCTGTCTGTGCAGATAACATTATTGAAAAGAGACTAAATAGCAATAGCCAAAGATGATTTTTCATAGCAAATGATTTTACATTACAAAATACGACATTTTTATAATAATTTTAACTTTATTAGATTATTGTGAAATTTCTATACTAAAAAAGCACCTTTCAGTATGTAACCGAAAGGTGCTTTTTGTTTTATACATAGTCTTTAATGAACTAGCGTTTTAGTGAGAAGTGTCCTCGTAACTCTTTTGTTACATTTTCTTCTTGGT
>NZ_BKCG01000025.1 GCF_008974325.1 Patiriisocius marinus
TTCTTGGATAACTTTCCATATTTGAAAGAACTAATTTTAAATCACTGCTGTTTTGCTCGTCAATAATTTCGAGTAAAATAAAATTTATATTTGTTCCTACGATGTTCATTTCAAATGTGTGGTAACGGTCTAGTGTATGATTTCGTTGCGTGTTTGAGCCACTAATTTAGTAAATAAAAATTAAACAGAAAATTCGCGAGGACTTTCGTAAGTAGGCTATAACTAGCAATGAATTATACACATTGTTACCCACAGTTTTTATTCCGAAAGTTCATTAATCATTTTCTGTGAATGGTCTGCTGCCCATTTTTCTTTTTCGGTACTGTGTGATATTGTTTTTTTGTAATATTCAATTGCTTTTTTAGAGTTTTTTTCTTGCTGGTAAATTACCGCACTTCCATAATATCCACCAAAATAGTCTGGATAATCACTTTGTAGAACCGAAAATAATTTTAAAGCATCATTGTTTTTGTTAGCATTGATATAGCTTATTCCAAAATTAAAAAGTCCGCCTTTAGACACAGAATAGTTTACGGTGTCTCTTTTAATCTTGTTATATAAATCTATTCCTCTATCTATTCCATTAAGGTCAATTTCTTTTTCTAAAATAATTTCAAATGGCATTTGAAATTTCCCGTTAGTGAAATGACTAAGTAAGGCTTTTGCTCTATTGGGCAATTCTTGACCTCTTTTGTTCCTGTTGGTAAAAATTGCAACAGAAATATTTTCGCTTGGTATTCGTATCACGTGACTACCAAACCCAGTAGAAGAACCTCCGTGTTGTAATATTTTTGTTCCATTAAAATAATTAACAATCCAACCATATCCATAACCATCTTCAGTGGATTTTCCTTTTTCATTGTAATTATAAAATGCCTCATCTAATTTAGCCTGTGGTATCAATTTATCTGAATACAATGCTTTGTCCCATTTGTAATAATCTAAAATAGAAGTGTAAACACCTCCATCTCCTTGAATTGCACTTGTTAAACTTTGGTCTTTGGCAATAATTGAAGTGTCCTTTACTATGTAACCGAAGGCTCTATTTTTAATTTCTCTGTTTTTTACAAGAATAGTGGAATTTGTCATTCCTAATGGAAGGAATATTTCTTTTTCCATAAAATCTGAAAATGATATTCCTGTTATTTTTTCAATCACTTGGGCTAATACTGCATAGCCAGTATTGCTATAAGCATATTTTGTGTTAGGTTGAAAATATGTACTGTCAGTTTTTAAAAGTCCATCTAAAACGTCCTTATCTAACATTTGTTCAGTTTGGTTTTTCTTAATAAAACGATTGTATTTTACTAATCCTGAGCGATGTGTTAAGAGTTGTCTTATAGTAATGTCTTTTCCATATTCAGGGAATTCGGGAAAAATTTCGGTAAGAGTTGTTTCGTAAGCTAGTTTGTCTTGATTTACTAAAATCATTATTGCCATTGCTGTAAACTGTTTGGTAACAGAAGCAATTCGATAGTTGGTTTTAGATGTAGCGAGTTTGTTGTTCTCTAGATCAGCAAAACCATAATTTTTTGTAAAATCAATTTGATTGTCTTTGATTACAATGACACTTGCACTTGGTCTATTCCCAACATAATCTTTAAATAAATAATCGATAAATTCAATATCGTAATTTGATTTTGGTGAGTTCTGAATACTCTTTTTTGAAGAATTACATCCAAAAAATATGATAGAAAATACTAAAGTTAATTGGATGTACTTCATTTTTTTTAATTGTGGGTAACGTTAACGTATAAGAAACGTAGGGCAGTTAATAAGCACTATCGTTTCGGTTTATTACTTAGCTAAATATAAATATTTTGCTTTTATCTTTTTTATTATAAACGCCAAATTTTATATTTAGCGGAC
>NZ_BKCG01000026.1 GCF_008974325.1 Patiriisocius marinus
TAACTAAGACTCAGGTTTCAGTTTCAGGAACAGGAATGGAAGGAGATGTAATCACGTATACTATTACAGTAGAGAACACAGGAAATACAACATTAACAGATGTATTAGTTACAGATGATAATGCAGTATTAGATCCAACGTTTGTGAATCCAATTCCAGAAATATTACCAGGAGCAGTGGTAACTGTAGAAGCAACACATATTATCACATTAGATGATATCAATGCAGGATTTGTAGAAAACAGTGCAGTAGCAGCAGGAACAAGTCCAGAAGGTCCTGTAACTGATACATCAGATACAGATACAGACACAGATGGAAATCCAATTGCTGACAATGAGGATACAGAAACGCCAAATGGAGACGGTTCAACGAACAGTGATCCAACAGATGATCCAACGGTAACACCTATTGATCAAGCGGGAGATCTTACAGTAACTAAGAGTCAAGCTTCGGTTTCTGGCATTGGTACTGAAGGAGATGTAATCACGTATACTATTACAGTAGAGAACACAGGAAATACAACATTAACAGATGTATTAGTTACAGATGATAATGCAGTATTAGATCCAGCGTTTGTGAATCCAATTCCAGAAATGTTACCAGGAGCAGTGGTAACTGTAGAAGCAACACATATTATCACATTAGATGATGTCAATACAGGATTTGTAGAAAACAGTGCAGTAGCAGCAGGAACAAGTCCAGAAGGTCCTGTAACTGATACGTCAGATACAGATACAGATCCTTCAGGAAATACCATTCCAAATAATGAAGATACAGAGACACCGAATGGAGACGGTTCAACGAACAGTGATCCAACAGATGACCCAACAGTAACTACTATTGGACAAGTTGGAGATCTTACAGTAACTAAGAGTCAGGTTTCGGTTTCAGGAACAGGAATGGAAGGAGATGTAATCACGTATACAATTACAGTAGAGAACACAGGAAATACAACATTAACAGATGTATTAGTTACAGATGATAATGCAGTATTAGATCCAGCGTTTGTGAATCCAATTCCAGAAATGTTACCAGGAGCAGTGGTAACTGTAGATGCAACACATATTATCACATTAGATGATATCAATGCAGGATTTGTAGAAAACAGTGCAGTGGCGGCAGGAACAAGTCCAGAAGGTCCTGTAACTGATACATCAGATACAGATACAGACTCAGATGGAAATCCAATTCCAAATAATGAAGATACAGAGACACCAAATGGAGACGGTTCAATAAATGATGATCCAACAGATGATCCAACGGTAACACCTATTGATCAAGCAGGAGATCTTACAGTAACTAAGAGTCAAGCTTCGGTTTCAGGAACAGGAATGGAAGGAGATGTAATCACGTATACTATTACAGTTACAAATACAGGAAATACAACATTAACAGATGTATTAGTTACAGATGATAATGCAGTATTAGATCCAGCGTTTGTGA
>NZ_BKCG01000027.1 GCF_008974325.1 Patiriisocius marinus
TCCGTTGTGGTAAATAAAAAAAACAACGGTTAAGAAATGGGTTGACCTCCCAAATAGTCAAATGTGAAAGATGCTAAGACTTTAAAAAGTATACGAGTTGACCGAAAATCAAAAGAGTAGGAAATTTAAAATTTATACAAAATGAAAAATATCTTAATATTATTTAAAACGAGCTTAATAATTACGATTCTAATATCAACAAATTTAAGTAATGCTGCTTCAATCACACCAAATTTGAATAATTATGAAACAATATCTAAACCAATAATATCAAATGATAATGTCGGATGCCGAACTGTTACTGTTGGTATAAACATTGGCATTGCATTTATAGAAACAACAGTAACAATTTGTTGCTGTTGTGCGACTCCACTTCCTGCTTGCTGGGAAATCCAAAGGTCATCAAATAATACTGATGACAAAACGATACATTTAGATGTTTCTAACTTAAATCTTGGTAAAGCTGCAATTGGAAATAATTATATTGATGTTGTTTCTAGTACTAATGCGCAATTCAATGATTATGTAGTTAAGATAAAAACAAAAAGATACTACATTAATGGAGATAATACCGTAAATTTAGAATATGAATCAAATTAATAATTATAGACTTTTTGCTCTCTTAATAGATTTGGTAATAATCAGTGTTTTATATAGTATCGCATCTAACTTTTTAATTTTAAATATAGAATTAGGGGTTGAAAACATATCCACAACAAATGTAGTTTACGGTTATAGTTTTCTATTTGTTTTTTATTTGTTTTATTTTTTAATATTTGATTTTACAAATAATGGCAATACTTTAGGTAAAATTTTAACTAAAATAACTGTTGTTTCAAAACAAAAAAATAAATTAAATTATAATAAATTTTTAAGAACTATATTAAAGATTATAAGTTTAGTTATTTTTCCAGTTGCGGCAATTTTATTTTTTACTAATGGAACCTCATTACAAGACAAAATCACCAAAACGAAAACTATTAAGTCAAATTGAAATTATCAAAGTCAGAGATATATTTTCCCTCTGACTTTGTTTAATTAATTGCGCAGAATTACTTACCACAACAACGCATATAAAAAATAGCGCAAGTCCTTGCAAACACAAAGGCTTGGGAACTTTTTCGAGGTCGCCAAATTTTTTAATTTGGCTTATTAAAAAAAAGGTAACAAGAAAATTAAAAAATTAGGCTCGTGCTCAACCGAATGGCAATCGCGTTTTTTTCGCACTACTTTTCATATACAAAACCGTTG
>NZ_BKCG01000028.1 GCF_008974325.1 Patiriisocius marinus
AACGTTAACGTATAAGAAACGTAGGGCAGTTAATAAGCACTATCGTTTCGGTTTATTACTTAGCTAAATATAAATATTTTGCTTTTATCTTTTTTATTATAAACGCCAAATTTTATATTTAGCGGACTTTATTAATATGCACAGAACTTTCGGTTAAGCCATAAAAATGCCCTATGTTTTTTATACACTGTTGTCTTTAGTGCTTTCCGTAAGTTTTGCTTTTTTACAATCCAAATCCGAACGGTTTTTTGCCTTTAATTCCGTTATTCAATTCAGTTGGAAATTTCCAAACATCTAACTTGATTTTCCAATCAGTTTTATAACCTTCGTTGGCTGGAATAAACTTAAATTTACTCGATTTAAAATCGTCTTTCTTAAATCTCTCAACAATTTTTTGAAGTAGATGCCAAACATCCGCTTGATAATCTTCAATAGTTTCTGCGGTGTAATTGTAATAATAATCTGGTTCCGCACGCCAAAAAATCATACAAGCAGTTCCTTTGTCGCATTTTGGACTATCAATTATCCAATCCAAAACAATTGTTCCGTCATCCCAATTATAATTGTCCGCAAGATAATATTGCTCCGCTGAATTTAGCGTTTGGAATTTTTTAAAATCAGGAATTGTTTCTACGTCATTTTCAATATCGTCATCGAATGAGAATTCTATAAAATTCTTTTTAATCAGTAATATTTTATTTGGACGAATTATCATTTATCTCAATTCGAGTTTTGCACATTCATTTTCGTTTATCATCTCAATAATTGTAGTAAACTCTTGTAATTCAGATTTACTCTTTTGGCTGTTTTCCCAAATCAATTTATAATCTTCATCACAATCGTGAATGCCAAATCCTCCACGCAATACATCATTAAACGCATTTAAATTCTGCCCAATTTTCCAATCCAATCCTTTCGTCATTTTTCGCTCGACTTCATCAAAAAAATCAGCAAGATTTGAAAAGTTATTTCCCTGTATTTTGATGGTTAACATTTTTTTCAGCATTAAAGACAACG